>NZ_CDPK01000001.1:0-52635 GCF_900068895.1 Erwinia sp. ErVv1
GCTACCGCAGGCAGCGTGATGATATCCAGCCCTGTCGCTGCATCCCGCACCGCCGTCAGGACCGGTACCGCCGACGGTAATCCACCCTCTCCGGTTTTCAGCAGTTTTAACGCCAGCTCACCGTTGCTCATCACCAGCGAAGCGCGTACCGCCAGGTCTGCCGTCCGTACGCCCGGCTCCAGCCCTTTCCTGTTAGGTAACAGAGTGCTGGCAGGCATTGCGAACATCGCAGCGACATCACGCCCCGGCACTCTGTCGCTGCCAGCCCCCACCTCCGGAGAATGGAAAATGGCGGCAATCGCAATGCCGCCTGCCGCGCCTGCGGCCACAGCCGAGGCGGCCCGGCCTAACGCGGCCAGCAAGGAGCTGGCAGCACCCATCACCCCTTCTCCGGCGATTGCCAGCTGTACCGCGCCCGGGGCTCGCGCCAGCGCCAGCGCGCCAGCAGCAGTCAGAGACGCTTCGGCCGCTTTAACCGTTTCCGGGGTATACCGGGGTGACTCTGAAACGCCCAACATGGCCAGGGCGAGCTTAATTTCCCTGTCTGACAAAGGCATGCAAAACGCAATGCCCCCGTCACCTCTGTCCATAACCCATGCCCAGCTTCCGCCATTCATTAATGTCAAATAGCAGGCTTTCTGGGGGCCCTTAAACTGAAACTTTCCGTCGCCCAGATAAATGGGGGTAATGTCCCGCGAGCGCGGGTTTCCTTCCTTTTTACTCATCCTTAAGTTCCTTTTCCGGGGTACTTTTTATTTAATCCGGCCGACGCTTTTACTACGCCAGTGACGGCTCACGCTGAAACAAACCGGGGAGAACAGGNGAACAATTCCTAATGACGTGGATTTACCGCCCCGCCGCTGGCAATTTTTGCCCGCAATCCGTATAACTGTCCGCTGACTCTTAAGCCACAAAGTAACCGATGATGAAAGAATCACTGAGCCGCATAATTGCAAATGAACTCCAGGCACGGACAGAGCAGGTTGATGCCGCTGTTCGTCTGCTGGATGAAGGGAACACCGTGCCGTTTATCGCACGCTATCGTAAGGAGGTGACCGGTGGCCTGGATGATACCCAGCTACGCCAGCTGGAAACCCGGCTGGGCTATCTGCGCGAGCTGTCCGAGCGCCGCCAGGCGATTCTCAAATCCATCGGCGACCAGGGCAAGCTGACCGACGAGCTTGCTAACGCCATCAGCAACACCCTGAGCAAAACCGAACTCGAAGACCTCTACCTGCCCTATAAGCCAAAGCGCCGTACGCGTGGAATGATCGCCATTGAGGCCGGTCTGGAACCGCTGGCCGAGACGCTGTGGCAGGATCCATCTCACCTCCCGGAGACGCTGGCCGCCCGCTTCGTAGATGCCGATAAGGGCGTTGCCGATACCAAAGCCGCGCTGGACGGCGCCCGCTACATTCTGATGGAGCGCTTTGCAGAAGACGCCACGCTGCTGGCTCAGGTACGTGCCTGGCTGTGGAAGAACGCCCACCTGGTCTCGCGCGTGACGGAAGGCAAAGAGGAAGAGGGCGCGAAGTTCCGCGACTACTTTGATCACCATGAAGCGCTGGCATCCGTGCCGTCCCATCGTGCGCTGGCGATGTTTCGCGGCCGCAATGAAGGCATATTGCAGCTATCGCTTAATCCGGACCCACAGTTTGACGAGCCGCCGCGCGAAAGCCACGGCGAGCAGATTATTATCGACCACCTTGGCCTGCGGCTGAATAACGCCCCAGCGGACGCATGGCGTAAGGCCGTGGTCAGCTGGACGTGGCGTATTAAGGTGCTTCTGCACCTGGAAACCGAGCTGATGGGTACGGTACGCGAGCGCGCTGAAGATGAGGCAATCAACGTTTTTGCCCGCAATATGCACGACCTGCTTATGGCGGCACCCGCCGGGATGCGGGCGACCATGGGCCTGGATCCTGGACTGCGTACCGGCGTAAAAGTTGCGGTCGTTGACGCCACCGGCAAGGTGGTTGCCACCGACACCATTTACCCGCATACCGGGCAGGCGGCGAAAGCGGCCGCCGCGGTGGCCGCACTCTGCACCCGACATCAGGTGGAGCTGGTGGCGATCGGCAACGGCACCGCCTCACGTGAAACCGAACGCTTCTTTATCGACGTCCAGAAGCAATTCCCCCAGGTACAGGCGCAGAAGGTGATCGTCAGCGAAGCGGGCGCATCCGTCTATTCCGCCTCCGAGCTGGCTGCGCTGGAGTTCCCGGATCTGGACGTCTCGATCCGTGGGGCCGTCTCCATCGCGCGCCGCCTGCAGGATCCTCTCGCTGAACTGGTGAAGATCGACCCGAAATCGATCGGCGTGGGCCAATATCAACACGACGTCAGCCAGAGCCAGCTGGCGAAAAAGCTGGATGCGGTCGTGGAAGACTGCGTAAACGGCGTCGGCGTGGATCTGAATACCGCCTCGGTGCCGCTACTGACCCGAGTGGCCGGGCTGAGCAAAATGATGGCACAGAATATCGTCAGCTGGCGTGATGAGAATGGTCGCTTTCAGGACCGCCAGCAGCTGCTGGCGGTGAGCCGTCTGGGGCCAAAAGCCTTTGAACAGTGCGCTGGCTTTCTGCGCATCAGCCAGGGTAAAAACCCGCTGGATGCCTCAACGGTTCACCCGGAGGCTTACCCGGTCGTGCAGCGCATTCTGGCCGCCACCGAACAGTCGCTGGATGTGCTGATGGGTAATCCGACGGCGCTGCGCACCCTGCGCGCGGTGGACTTTACCGATGAGCGGTTCGGCGTACCGACCGTCAGCGATATTATCCGGGAACTGGAAAAACCCGGCCGTGACCCGCGTCCGGAGTTTAAGACGGCGCAGTTCGCTGAGGGCGTGGATACCATGAACGACCTGCAGCCGGGTATGGTGCTGGAAGGGGCGGTTACCAACGTGACTAACTTCGGCGCCTTTGTCGATATCGGCGTTCATCAGGACGGGCTGGTACATATCTCCTCCCTCTCCGATAAGTTTGTCGACGATCCGCATAAGGTGGTGAAAGCGGGCGATATCGTTAAGGTCAAGGTGATGGAGGTTGACCTGCAGCGCAAGCGCATCGCGCTGACCATGCGTCTGGACGAACAGCCGGGTGAAGCCGCTTCACCGCGCCGCAGTCCGGCCAGCAACAACCGTGATGCAGGCCGTCCGGCGGCGAAATCCCGTCCGCGTCCGGCACAGCCCGCCAGCAATAGCGCTATGGGCGATGCGCTGGCGGCGGCGTTCGGCAAAAAATAACGGCATTACCCCAGGGCGGATCGCCGTATCCGCCCTTCCCACTCCCCTGAAAATTGTTTTGCGTCAATACCGACGAGAATAATTCTCATTATAATTACCCCCCTCAATTATCACGATGCGGCAATTTTCCACGCCACGGGGTAAAAATATGCCTGTTGTACCCTTGCAGCACTACAAAATCGTTAGTTTCTCGCCCACCATCAATACCGCGTTTCGCCAGAAGCTGCTGTCACACGGCCTGCTGCCCGGCGCGACCTTCCAGGTAAAGCGCGTAGCGCCCTTTGGCGACCCGGTGCAAATCGAAACGCGCCGCGTCAGCCTGATGCTGCGTAAAAAAGATCTGGCGTTTCTTCGCCTTGAATCCCTGAACTGAGGCGGAGGTAAGGATGAAAACGTATACCATCGGGCTGATTGGCAACCCTAACGCCGGTAAAACCACGCTGTTTAACCAGCTCACCGGCGCGCGGCAGCGGGTCGGGAACTGGGCTGGGGTAACGGTTGAACGCAAGGAAGGCACCTTTACCACCGCTCAGCACAAGGTGCGGCTGATTGACCTGCCCGGTACCTATTCCCTGACGACGGTATCGGAACAGGCCTCGCCTGACGAGCAGATCGCCTGTCGCTATATGCTGAGCGGCGAAGCTGACCTGGTCATTAACGTCGTGGATGCCAGCAATCTTGAGCGCAATTTGTACCTTACCCTCCAGCTTCAGGAACTGGGGGTACCCTGCATCGTTGCGCTGAATATGCTGGATATTGCTGAAAATCAGCATATCGCGCCTGACGTTGCCGCGCTGGAAAAACAGCTCGGCTGCCCGGTGATCCCTATGGTGTCGAACCGGGGAACGGGCATCGACAGGCTGAAAAAAGCCATTGACGACGCTCATCGCTCCATCGGTAACGTTAACATCCCCTACCCCGCGGATGTCGAGGCTCGCGTCCGGCAGCTGTGCGACGCCATGCCGGAAAACCTTCCCCCGGTACAGCAGCGCTGGCTGGCGCTCCAGGCGCTGGAAGGGGATGTCTACAGCCTGGCCCGGGTGGCAACACCCGCAGGATCGCCTGATGCACTTAATCTGCACGATGCCCCGCTAAAGATTGTCTCTGCCCGTTATCAGGCCATTGAGGCCGTTTACCGCACCGTAACGGATACGCACCTGGCCACGCCGCACCGCCTCTCTGCCCGCCTCGACAGCCTGGTGCTTAATCGCTGGCTTGGACTGCCCATATTTCTGCTGATGATGTACCTGATGTTCTTTCTGGCCATTAATCTCGGCGGGGCGCTACAGCCGCTATTTGAGATTGGCTCGGCGGCGATTTTTATTCATGGCATACAGTGGATCGGCGCAGTGCTGCATTTCCCACTGCCGCTGACGCTGTTCCTGGCACAGGGCATTGGTGGTGGCATCAATACCGTGATGCCGCTGGTGCCGCAAATCGGCCTGATGTACCTGTTCCTGTCCCTGATGGAGGATTCCGGCTATATGGCCAGAGCCGCTTTTGTCATGGATCGACTGATGCAGGCGATAGGATTACCGGGTAAATCCTTCGTGCCGCTGATTGTCGGTTTTGGCTGTAATGTCCCGTCGGTCATGGGCGCCCGTACGCTGGATGCCCCGCGTGAGCGCCTGCTGACCATCCTGATGGCGCCCTTTATGTCCTGCGGCGCGCGGCTGGCTATCTTCGCGGTATTCGCTTCCGCCTTTTTTGGTCAGCGGGGATCGCTGGTGGTTTTCAGCCTTTATCTGCTGGGCATTGCCGTGGCCATCCTCACCGGGCTGCTGTTAAAGCATACGCTTCTGCGCGGCGAGGCCACGCCCTTCGTAATGGAGCTGCCCACCTGGCACGTTCCGCACCTGAAAACCCTGCTATTACAAACCTGGCAGCGGCTGAAAAGCTTTGTGCTGCGGGCCGGGAAAGTGATTGTTTTGGTCTGCGTGGTGATAGGCGGCCTGAACAGCTTCTCGTTCAGCGGACAGCCGGTATCCACGATTAATGACTCCGCGCTGGCCAGCGTCAGCCGCCATCTGACGCCGCTGCTGTCACCGATGGGCATACATGATGATAACTGGCAGGCAACGGTTGGCCTGGTCACCGGCGCAATGGCAAAAGAGGTGGTAGTCGGCACGCTGAATACGCTCTATACCGCACAGGCGCTGCATGAAGAGCCGTTTGATGCCGCCAGTTTCAGCCTGACCGGGGAGCTGGCGACGGCGGTCCAGGAAACCTGGGATGGAGTAAAAGAGGCGTTCAGCCTTAGCGTGCTGTCTAATCCCGTTGAGGCCAGCAAAGGCGACGGCGAGATGGCCGGCGGGGCGATGGGTGTGATGCACAGCAAATTTGCCAACGATGCCGCCGCCTATAGCTACCTGATTTTCGTGCTGCTGTACGTGCCCTGCGTATCGGTGATGGGCGCGATTGCCCGTGAAAGCAGCGGCCGCTGGATGCTGTTCTCTATATTCTGGGGGCTGAACCTGGCCTGGTGCCTGGCAACGCTGTTTTATCAGGTGGCGACCTTTAGTGAACATCCTCAGTACAGCACCATCGTGCTGCTGGCGGTATGTGCCTTTAATGTCGTGCTGTGGCTGGTGCTGCGGAGTATCACGCTCCCTGCATCGCCGCTGGCGGTCAGGCCCGTTGCTGAAAAGGGCTGCCCCGGCTGCCCCCGTAACGGCAGCTGTCACTGATTTAGCGGCATCATGCCCTTGTCGACCGCTTCGTTGCAGTTGCGGTTTTGCTTCCAGGGTCTACAGTGAAAGTTAACGTAGCTGTCCAAAAATGCGGTGGCGCACTGTATAAAAATGGAAATTATCAACAGCCTGCTCGATAAAATCTATGACCATGCCTTTCCCGCCGCCTGTCGGGAAAGGCTGACAGAAAGCATTCAACATACCCGCAGCGCCATCAACCACCCGCGCAAGGCCCACTGGGATGAAAAAGATGTGGTGCTGATCACCTATGCCGATCAGTTTCGTGAAAGTGATGCCCCCACTCTGCAAACCTTCTGCCGTTTTTATCAGCGCTATCTTCACGCCAGCTTTAACCTGGTTCACCTGCTGCCTTTTTTTCCCTGGTCGTCCGACGATGGTTTTTCGGTAATGGATTACCATCAGGTCAGCCCGGCCTGTGGCGAATGGTCCGATGTCGCCGCGCTGCATCAGCGCGTCCGGCTAATGTTTGATTTCGTCTGCAACCACATGTCAGCGCACAGCGCCTGGTTCAAACACTACCTGGCAATGGATCCCGGCTGGGATGATTTCTTTATCAGTATGCCCCCGGCGACCGATCTCAGCAGCGTCACCCGGCCAAGAACCTCCCCTCTGCTCACCCCTTTTACGCTGGCCGATGGCAGCACGCGGTTTATCTGGACGACTTTTAGCGCGGACCAGATTGACCTTAACTTCGCCAATCCCAGGGTGCTGGTGATGATGGTGGAGGTGCTGCTGGACTATCTGGCGAAGGGGGCAGACTATGTCCGGCTGGATGCAGTGGGCTATATGTGGAAAACCCCCGGTACCGCCTGCATTCATCTGGAAAAAACCCATCTGCTGGTTAAATTATTTCGCGCTATCGCCGGTGAGGTCGCGCCCGGTACGGTGATTGTGACGGAAACCAATGTGCCGCACCGGGACAATATCAGCTATTTTGGCAACGGGCAGGACGAGGCGCAGATGGTGTATCAGTTTTCGCTGCCGCCGCTGGTACTGCATGCCATCCATTACGGTTCGTCCCGCGCGCTGAAGCAGTGGGCCAGCTCGCTGCCAGCGGGCGACGGCAGGACCACCTATTTCAATTTTTTGGCTTCCCATGATGGCATCGGTCTGAATCCACTGAGGGGGCTTTTACCTGAGACGGAAATAGTGTCGCTGGTGCGGGATCTGGCGATGGAAGGCGCGCTGATTTCTTATAAAAATAACCCTGACGGCACCGCCAGTCCCTATGAAATTAACGTCACCTATATGGACGCACTAAACAGCAAAGAGGAGAGTGACGATATTCGCCTGCAACGCTTTATGCTAGCGCATGCGCTACTGCTGGCTTTCCCTGGCGTTCCCGCGATATATATTCAGAGTATTCTCGGCTCGCGGAATGATATGGCGGGGGTTAAGGCGGCGGGGCATAACCGGGCGGTTAACCGCGAGAAATATGCGCTCCACGACATTGAAGCGGCGCTCGCCAATAAGCAAACGCTGCGCCATCGGGTTTATTACGCACTCAGCGGACTGATTCAGCTGCGGATCCGCCAGCCTGCCTTGCACCCTGATAATCCAATGACGGTACTGGCGAGCGATAATGCCCTGTTTATTTTCCGCAGGCAGGCAGTTAAGGGGGGGGAGGCTTTGCTTTGTGTTTACAACCTCAGCAGTCGGGAAATAACCTGGTCACCGCCGGAGAGAGAACGCTACCGTGATATTTATCACAATGTCATTATAGAGAGCGAGGCGGAACTGACGCTGGCCCCATGGCACTGGCTGTGGCTGGAAAGCTGCCCACAACGGGCCTGAGGGGAGTCGGGCGGGGGGAGACCCCGCCCGCCATATTATTTATAAACGTCTGCAACGGCGCTGAATTTACCGTGCTCACGACCGGCGATAATCAGATAGTATTTACCGCCTTTCTCATCAGCCAGTTTGGATAACGCATGTTTGGCATCCATCGGTGACGTCGTTTCCGCCGTCGTATTGACCGTGCCAATTTTTTCCAGCTTCATGCTTTTCACTTCTTCTTTGGTGACTTCTTTTGCCGCAAAGGCACCGAAAGAAACAGAACCCATCACTAAAGCAATCGCAACAGTTTTAATCATTTTCATCAAAGATACTCCAGTTAATATTGTTGTAAGGAATAAGCAGCCGCTTGATGATCAGACAGGGAGGAAACCCGGGCCCGCTCCCTGGACAGCTCAGAGGTAAAAGTAAGCGCCCCTGCTCACCTCACTGATTATTACCGGAAACGAATAAATTGCCAGTTTTGTAAGCGAAAATTAATGGGGGATTTCAAGGGCGAATTCCTTAAGTCGATCGCAAAAAACGTCCGGGTGGGAAATAAAGGGCGCGTGTGCCGCTTTTTCAATAATAACCGACCGGCTGCCGGGCCATGCTTTATCCAGCACTGGCGCTATCCGGCGCGGGACCAGGCCATCAAGGGCGCCATAAATACGCAGCAGCGGCACGCTGAGCGTCAACATTTCCTGGCGCAGATCGAGGGTGCGCAGCGTTTCCAGCCCGCCATTCAATACCTCAACCGACGGGGATGGCAGGGCCAGTACCACGCTCTTTAACAGGCGCGCATCCTGACGGGCCGATTCCGTACCCAGCGTTTGCAGGGCAAGAAACCGCTCAACGGTGCGCTGAAAATTTTCGCTAAGCTGGTGCTGAAAGCCGCTTAGCGTTTCAGGCCTGATGCCAGGCCACTCCTCTTCGGCGGTGAAACAGGGTGATGACGCCACGCTAACCAGTCCGGCTACGCGCCCGGGGTGCAGCAGCGCCATTTTGCTGGCGACCAGGCCACCCAGTGACCAGCCCAGCCATATCGCCCGCGCAGGAGCCTGCGGCAACAGAGTTTCAACCATCTCCTCAACGTGCATCGGCGGAAAGGCCTGGCTGCGACCGTAGCCCGGCAGATCGACCAGATGCAGACGAAAATGAGGGCTGAGCCGCGCAATGAGATGCTGCCATACGCCCGCATTCAGCCCCCACCCGTGCAGCATCACAAGATCGCGATCGCCGTCGCCGATAGTCTGCCAGTAAAGCTGAGTCATCCGTTAATATCCTGTTTTTGCCATGGAGGCCGCTATGCTATCAATCCCTGCCCTCTGTTGGCTATGCCAGATGCCGTTAGCCATCGCCCATCATGGCTGCTGTAGCCTGTGCCTGCGCCACCTGCCCCGTCTGCCCCCGTGCTGCCCACGCTGCGGATTGCCCGCTCTGCATGAGGGAACCCCCTGTGGTCGCTGCCTGGTCCACCCCCCGGCCTGGAGCAGGATCGTTGCGGTTTGCGACTGGCAGCCGCCCGTTAAGGCGCTGGTTAAGCGCCTGAAGTTTTATCGCGTCACCGCGCTTTCGCTGATGCTGGCCAGGCTGATGCTGCTCGCCTGGCTCGCAGCCCGCCGTCAGCACGGGCTGCGTAGACCTGATGTGATGATGACGGTACCGTTACAGAAGAATCGCGCCTGGCAGCGGGGCTTTAATCAGATGGATGACATCGCCCGCTACCTGGCCCACTGCTGCGGCTGCCGCTATCTCCCCGCAGCTCTTAAACGCACCCGTAAGGCAAAAATCCAGCACCGCTTAACTGCATCTGCACGGCGGCGTAATTTACGCGGTGCATTCAGGGTTGAAATTGACGTCAGGGAGCGGCATATCACTCTGCTGGACGATGTGGTCACCACGGGCAGTACCGCTCAGGAAATTAGCCGCATACTGCTGGCCGCCGGTGCGGCCAGCGTAGAGATATGGTGCCTGTGCCGAACCTTGTAGAGCGTCGGCGATGGGCGTATTATAACCAACTAAATTAGTCAACTATTGAGCAATCGCCATGATCCGAATTACTGATTCTGCGCAAGAGCACTTTGCAAAACTGCTTTCGAAACAGGAAGAGGGCACCCAGATCCGCGTATTCGTTATTAATCCGGGTACGCCGACCGCGGAATGTGGCGTCTCTTACTGTCCACCCGATGCCATTGAAGCCACCGATACTGAACTTAAGTTCGACAAGCTTTCGGCCTTTGTTGACGAACTGAGCGCGCCGTACCTGGACGACGCTGAAATCGACTTCGTTACCGATAATCTGGGTTCTCAGCTTACGCTTAAGGCACCCAATGCCAAGATGCGTAAGGTCAGTGATGACGCCCCGCTTATCGAGCGCGTGGAGTACCAGCTACAGGCACAAATTAACCCGCAGCTGGCCAGCCACGGCGGCAAAGTTTCGCTGATGGAAATTACCGACGACGGCTACGCTATTCTGCAATTCGGCGGCGGCTGTAACGGCTGTTCAATGGTTGACGTGACCCTGAAAGAAGGCATCGAAAAAGAGCTGCTGGTGGCCTTCCCTGAACTTAAGGGCGTGCGCGACCTGACCGAGCATCAGCGCGGCGAGCACTCTTTCTACTAAAACGTCACCGTCTGCGATCAACATCTTTGATTAAGCGGTTAACGCGCGGATCGGCAAACATCTCCTCCAGCGTGGCGCTCAGTTTGCGCCGCCAGTTGGGGTACTGTTCGGTGGTTCCGGGAACGTTAACCGGCTTGTCCATATCGAGCCAGTCTTCCGGTTGCAGGCCGAGTAAAGCGCTTTCGCTATCAGCGATAAATCGCTGCATGCCGCGATTCAGTTCGTGGCTCATTTTCATCCGGCTGGCTTTTTTACCGCTATGCTTTGGCAGGCAGCCATACTGATGCAGCGCATTCAGCAGGGCCTGTTTCTGCCGGGCGCGGTCCTCATAAAGTCCGCGCAGGATGACTTTGTCCGGGTAAAGCCCCAGCCGCTCGCCCAGCGCCAGGTCATCTGCCGTCCAGAAACCCCGTAAGGTAGGCAAGTCGTGCGTCGTGGCGCTGGCCATTGACTGCCGTGGCCAGGCCTCGGGGGAACGGTAGCTGTCCTTATCCTGCTGCTCGAAATAGAGCACCTTCCACGAGTAGATACCGCTGTCCCTTAGCAGGGCGACGATCTCCTGTGGGACGGTTCCCAGATCCTCCCCGATCACCATGCACTGGTTGCGCTGACTTTCCAGCGCCAGGATCGCCAGCAAATCCTCCACCGGGTAATGGACATAGGCACCAAAATTGGCCGTTTCCCCGGCGGGGATCCACCACAGGCGCAGCATTGACATAACATGATCGATGCGCAGGGCGCCGCAGCTCGCCATATTGGCTCGGATCATGTCGATAAAGGGCTGGTAGCCGCGCGCGGCCATAACATGCGGATCCATCGGCGGCAGCCCCCAGTTTTGCCCAAGCGGGCCGAGGATATCCGGCGGCGCGCCAACCGACGCCCCCAGGCAGTAGAGCGCTCTGTCGCACCAGGTTTCCGCTCCGCCTTCTGAAACGCCAACCGCCAGATCGCGATATAATCCTACCGGCATCCCCCGCTGCTGGCTAAGCTGCCAGCAGGCGTCAAACTGGCCTGCGGCCAGCCACTGAAGCCAGAGCCAGAAGCGGATCTCCCGCTTATTTTGCTGACAAAACTGCTGCACCGCCTGGCCGCCGGGATCCTGCATCACCTCCGGCCAGGCTGGCCAGCCCCAGCGTGCTGCATCCTCCTGCAGCATCGCACCATGCAGCGCATCGTAGGTCGCCTGCCACCAGAGACCTGATCCACCACCGACAATAAACGCCTCAAATTCGCTAACGGCCGGGTCATCTGCTGTGCGCTGCTCAAACTGCTGCCAGGCATGCCGCAGGCCGGCAATTTTCAGCTCTGCCACCCGGGAGTAGTCCACCCAGTCGCTCTGTCTGGCCTTCGCCAGCTGCGCCTGGGTGTTTTTTTGCTGCCACCAGCGCTGAGCAGCGACGCTCTGCTGGAAGTCCGGCACCGCCGCTACGTCGATATAGAGCACATTCAGCCAGCGCCGTGATGAAGGGCTGTATGGACTGGCGTTTTCCGGGCTGGCAGGGTAAAGCGAATGAATTGGATTGAGTCCAATAAAGGCACCGCCGCGATCGGCAAGCTCCGCCAGCATCTGTCTCAGATCGCTGAAATCACCCATCCCCCAGTTACTTTCGGACCGCAGGGTGTAGAGCTGCACGCAGGCACCCCACAGCTTTGCCCCCTGCCGCAGCGGTTCAGGCTCGAAGCAGCGCGTTGGCGCGACGATAATCCGGCACGTCCAGTCTTTTTTACCCTGGTGAAGATGAAGCTGATGATAGCCAAACGGCAGGCTGCCCGGCAGCGGCAGCGCCTGGCCCGCACTTACCTGGCCACTGTATTCCCGTCCGCTTTCCAACACCAGCTGCCACTGATACTCGCCGCGTCCGGCAATATCGACCTTTACGCTGCGCCGACGGGTAAACACTTTGCAGGCCGGGATCGGACCAGGCTTCGTCCTGCCAGCTTCAGACATTGCAGCCAGCAGGCGCTGACGAACCTGCTGGCTTATTGCCTCGGGTTCACCTTTTGCATTGATATAGTTTGCGGCTATTCCCGCTGCCGCTGAAGCCTGCTCAAACTTGTTATCCATTGTCCCGTCCTTACGGTTTGCCCTGCCTGACAGGCTGTTGATCATGATGAAAGGCGCGTTCCACGCTGTGGTTCACCGTTGATAAAAAACACAATTACAGGCTCTTACAGTTAAGACCGGATCGGATAAAAAAGCTTCCCGGCGGAGAAGATATTCTGGTGTGAGGGCAACGTTCTGAAAGCGGAGCAGCATCCATGCTACAACTTGATAAGGGTCAAACTTCAGCAAAGCTCAAGATGCACATCATGCTGTTCAATCATCTTCAGCACGCCAGGGGGCGGGGCTTCGTCGGTAAACAGATAATCGATCAGGCCCATATCCCCCAGATTGATCATCGCATTGCGGCCAAACTTGGAGTGGTCGACCGCCAGCATCACGCAGCGTGAGTTCTCGATAATTGCCCGCTTGGTGCGCACCTCGTGGTAGTCGAAATCAAGCAGCGAGCCATCCATATCAATACCGCTAATGCCCAGAATGCCGTAATCCAGGCGGAACTGGGAGATATAGTCCAGCGTCGCTTCGCCGATGATACCGCCATCACGGGTGCGTACCTCGCCGCCAGCGATAATCAGGCTGAAGTCGGGTTTCGACATAAGCAGCATCGCCACGTTGAGGTTATTCGTCACCACCCGCAGATTGCTGTGATTAAGCAGCGCATGGGCCACCGCCTCAGGCGTGGTGCCAATATCAATAAACAGAGAGGCACCATCGGGAATGTGGCTGGCGACCCGCTGGGCGATACGCGCCTTTTCCGCCGACCACATTCTCTTGCGATCCTGCCAGGCCGTATTTTCCGAGCTGGACGGCAGGGCCGCGCCGCCATGATGACGCTGAATTTTGTTCTGTTCAGCCAGATCGTTCAGATCGCGGCGAATCGTTTGTGGGCTGACGGTAAAATGCTCCACCAGCTCCTCCGTACTGACATACCCCTGACGACGCACCAGCTCGATGATGGCGTCATGACGTTGCGTCTGCTTCACATAGCTCTCCTGTTTTCGCGACCGTGCCCGCTATACCTACAGGCTCATTTGACATTACGGGTATCAACAAAGGCCATTGCCAGCCCCACCAGCAGCCCGGTCACATGCGCGGCGTTGGCAATGGACAGCCCAAACCACCCCATATAGCCTACCACCAGCCAGACCACCGCGAAGACCATCATCCCACGCTCCAGATACACGCCGCTATCGGGATCGCGCTCGCCTCTGAGCCAGGCATAGCCCATCAGCGCATAGACCGCGCCGGAGAGTCCGCCAAACATTACGCCGCTGAAGCGGGACTGCATCCAGCCGCTGAGCAGGGCGGATATCACCAAAATCACAAAGAGCTTACCGGCCCCGAGACGTTTTTCAATGGCCCCGCCGAGATACCACCACCACAGCAGATTGAAAGCGATATGGAGAAACGAGAAGTGCAGCAGAGCCGGGGTAAACCAGCGCCACAGCTGAAAATGCTGGTTTTCACTGGGCCACGCCAGCCACGACATGACGGTTTGATCGCCCAGCAGCTGCATCAGGATAAAAACCAGGACACAAAGACCGATAACCGTCAGCGTAAGCGGTCCCGCGCGCTGGGTGATGTTAGCCATCAGCGACGATCCCTGATAGCGAAGGCCGCTGGAGGTGGTGCCAGAGTGCCAGCTCGCGGCCTGGTAGCGTGGGTGATTAGGATCGCGGATAAACCGCTCAAGTTCGCTTTCAACCAGGCTGACCCTGGTATCATCATCCAGCCACAGGATGCTTTGGTTCTCGTGTTCAATCCTGATCGCTACGCCCTGGGTAGCCATATAATCCACAAAGGCCTGCGCCATACGGGGATTGGAAAATTCAGTAATGCGCATCATCACCGTGGAAGTCCCTGTTTATCATCAAAAAAGAACAGTATATACCCTAAATAATTCGAGTTGCAGGAAGGCGGCAAGAGAGTGGATCCCCGGGAGCTTAAAAAGGTAAATGACTGGGGTGAGTGAACGCAGCCAACACCCCTGCAACCTGAAATTTGACGGGGATATCTTACTGTTTTACCGGGTACAGGCTGTTACACCCAACCTGCGCTCACCCCTTATGCCAGGCTTTCCACCCGCAGCGGGAAAGCGGCCTGCCAGGCCTCGAACCCGCCATCTACGCTGTAGACCTCAGTAAAACCCTGAGTCAGCAGGTACTGCGCCGCACTTTTACTGCTGAT
This sequence comes from Erwinia sp. ErVv1, assembly GCF_900068895.1. Lineage (GTDB taxonomy): Bacteria > Pseudomonadota > Gammaproteobacteria > Enterobacterales > Enterobacteriaceae > Erwinia. Next base: position 14,604 of record NZ_CDPK01000001.1, read on the forward strand.
GCCGTGGTAACACATGACCAGCACCGGCGTGGCCACATCGGTCTGTTCAATAAAGGCACTCAGTGAGTGATTAGTCAGGTGGATCGCACCGGTGGCGTGTGCCACCGCATAGCTTTGCGGATCGCGTATATCGACCATCTGCGCCTGTTTTTCGATTAGCTGTGCCTGGGCCTGCTGCACGCTGATGCACTGAAATTGATCCATGATGGTGTCCCGTAAGAGCGAAATAAGATCCATTGTAACGCGAACGATGAAGACTATAACCCGGATAGCCGCAGGGTTAATCCTCTTTTCTGGGGGCAATTTTGTTACCTGCATCACGCATAAATGTTTTTATTCGGTTAACGCTGGCATCAATGTTGGTTTGCGATTATTATTATGCTCGAAAACGAACATTTGAGAACTATTCCGAACATCGGAGGGGATGACGTGGAAACCAAAGACTTGATCGTAATCGGCGGCGGTATCAACGGCGCTGGGATTGCGGCAGATGCTGCTGGACGCGGCCTGTCAGTACTGATGCTGGAAGCGCAAGATTTGGCCTGCGCCACCTCTTCAGCCAGCTCCAAACTGATCCACGGTGGCCTGCGCTATCTGGAACACTATGAATTCCGCCTGGTCAGCGAAGCGCTGGCGGAGCGTGAAGTCCTGCTGAAAATGGCCCCGCATATCGCGTTCCCTATGCGTTTCCGTTTGCCACATCGTCCTCATCTGCGTCCGGCCTGGATGATCCGGGTAGGCCTGTTTATGTATGACCACCTGGGCAAGCGTACCAGCCTGCCCGGCAGTAAAGGTGTGCGATTTGGTGCAGATTCAGTGTTAAAGCCCGAGATCGTGCGCGGTTTCGAATATTCAGACTGCTGGGTTGATGATGCCCGCCTGGTGGTGTTAAACGCGCAGGAAGTGGAAAAGCGCGGCGGCGAAGTCCGTACCCGTACCAAAGTGACCCGTGCATGGCGTGAAAACAATCTGTGGATGGTGGAAGCGGAAGACGTCGACAGCGGTAAAACCTTTACCTGGCAGGCCAGGGGTCTGGTCAATGCTGCGGGTCCCTGGGTTAAAGAGCTGTTTGACGACGGCCTGAAGCTGAAATCCCCTTACGGCATCCGCCTGATCAAAGGTAGCCATATCGTGGTGCCGCGCGTTCACACCCAGAAGCAGGCCTATATCCTGCAAAATGAAGATCACCGCATCGTGTTTGTGATCCCCTGGATGGATGAGTTCTCCATTATCGGCACGACCGACGTCGAGTATAAGGGCGACCCGAAAAACGTGCATATTGATGAGAAAGAGACGGCCTATCTGCTGAACGTGTTTAACAGCCACTTCAAAAAGGCGCTGACCGCTGAGGATATCGTCTGGTCCTATTCCGGTGTCCGTCCGCTCTGTGATGATGAATCGGATTCGCCTCAGGCTATCACCCGTGACTACACGCTCGACGTCCGCGATGATAACGGCCAGGCACCGTTGCTGTCGGTATTTGGCGGCAAGCTGACCACCTATCGCAAGCTGGCTGAACACGCGATGGAAAAGCTGGCGAAGTATTATCCTAAAGCAGGCCCGGCATGGACCAAATCCTGCGTGCTGCCCGGGGGCGATATTGCCGGCACCCGTGAAGACTACGCCGCCAGCCTGCGTCGTCGCTATCCGTTTATCAGTGAGGCCATGGCGCGTCACTATGCCCGTACCTATGGCAGCAACACCGAGCTGTTCCTGAAAGAGGCCAAAAGCCTGGAGGACCTGGGCGAGCTGTTTGGCCATCATCTGTATGAAGCGGAACTGCGCTACCTGGTAGCCAATGAGTGGGTGCGTGAGCAGGATGATGCACTGTGGCGCCGTACCAAGCTGGGTATGTGGCTGAATGATGAGCAGCGCGCGCACGTTGGGGCATGGCTGGCGCAGCATGCGAAAAAGCCTGCGCTATCGCTGGCTTCTTAATGACGAAATAACAGCGGGACGGGGTAAAACTGCTGTCAGCATTAACTAATACCTGGTCAGGAGACTGCTGTCAGCCATAACTGACAGCAGTGCGAACCGGTCCGGTGTGCCCCCCCGCCTAAACCTAAAGCTGTACCGGCTTTATCCCCCAAATCTCATCCGCATATTCCTGAATGGTGCGGTCAGAAGAGAAATAGCCCATATTGGCAATATTCAGCAGCGCCCTTCTCGTCCAGTCGTCGGGATTGCGATACAGCTCATCTACCTTATCCTGTGTGTCCACATAGCTGCGATAGTCCGCCAGCAGCTGATAGTAATCGCCCAGGCTTACCAGGGAATCAAAAATATTCCGGTAACGCCCTGCATCCTGTGCGCTGAATTGCCCGGTGGCAATCTGCGTCAGCGCCAGATGAAGTTCGGCATCCTGCTCATAGATTTCGCGCGCGTTATAGCCAGCCGCTCGCAGTGCCTCTACCTGCGGCGTGGTATTTCCGAAGATAAAGATATTCTCTTCACCAACGTGCTCCCGCATTTCAACGTTGGCACCATCCAGCGTACCGATGGTCAGCGCGCCGTTAAGGGCAAATTTCATATTACTGGTGCCGGAAGCCTCGGTACCCGCCAGTGAAATTTGCTCAGAGAGATCGGCGGCCGGAATAATGATCTGCGCCAGGCTGACGCTGTAGTTGGGAATAAAGACCACCTTCAGCTTATTGCGTACCTGGGGATCGTTGTTGATCACCTCTGCCACATCATTGATCAGATGGATAATATGCTTCGCCATGGTGTATGCCGAGGCGGCCTTACCGGAAAAGATGTTCACCCTCGGTACCCAGTCTGCATCCGGGTCGGCCTTAATGCGGTTATAGCGGGTAATGACGTGCAGCACATTAAGCAGCTGGCGCTTATATTCATGGATACGTTTGATCTGCACGTCGAACAGCGCGTGGGGATCAACAACAATATCCATTTTCTGCGCAATATATTCTGCCAGGCGTTTCTTATTTTTCAGCTTGGAATCGCTGATTTGCGTCAAAAAGCTGGGGTAGTCAATATACTGATTCAGCTCGTCCAGCTGGCTCAGGTCCACACGCCAGGTCCGGCCAATCGTTTCGTCCAGTACGCCGGAGAGCGACGGGTTAGCCAGCGCCAGCCAGCGACGCGGCGTCACGCCGTTCGTTTTATTGGAGAAGCGGCCGGGAAACAGCGCGGCAAAATCGGCAAACAGCGACTGGACCATCAGCGTAGAGTGCAGTTCAGAGACGCCATTAACCTTATGGCTGACCACGACTGCCAGCCAGGCCATCCGTATTTTACGTCCGTTATTTTCATCAATAATCGAAATGCGCGCCTGCAAATCCCAGTCGTCGGGATAGTGTTCCTGAATGGTTTTGAGAAAGTAATCGTTAATATCGAAAATAATTTGCAGGTGGCGCGGCAGGATTTTCCCAATCATATCCACGGGCCAGGTTTCCAGCGCCTCCTGCATCAGGGTGTGGTTGGTGTAGGAGAAGACCTGGCAGGTCACTTCAAACGCATCGTCCCAGCTATATTTATGCTCATCTATCAGCAGACGCATCAGTTCGGGGATGGCCAGCACCGGATGAGTATCGTTCAGGTGAATAGCAATCCTGTCTGCCAGATTGTCGAAGGTTTTATGCATCGTCCAGTGGCGGGCAAGAATATCCTGTACCGTCGCCGAGACCAGAAAATACTCCTGGCGCAGGCGCAGCTCCCGTCCGGAGTAGGTAGAATCGTCCGGGTAGAGTACGCGGGAAACGTTCTCTGAATGGTTTTTATCCTCTACCGCCGCAAAATAATCGCCCTGGTTAAATTTCCCCAGATTGATTTCATTACTGGCCTGCGCGCTCCAGAGCCGCAGCGTGTTAGTCGTATCGGTATCATAGCCGGGGATGATCTGATCGTACGCCATGGCCAGTACCTCTTCGGTCTCCAGCCAGCGGGAACGACTGCCCTCCTGCTGAATACGGCCGCCGAAGCGCACCTTGTAGCGGGTGTTGTAGCGCTGGAACTCCCAGGGATTGCCATATTCCAGCCAGTAATCCGGTGATTCCGCCTGGCGTCCGTCGATGATATTTTGCTTGAACATGCCGTAATCATAACGAATGCCGTAGCCGCGTCCCGGTAGCCCCAGCGTCGCCAGCGAGTCCAGGAAACAGGCTGCCAGCCGCCCAAGCCCCCCATTGCCCAGCCCCGGATCGCTCTCCTCTTCGATCAGTTCCTCCAGGTCGAACCCCATCTCATTCAGGGCGTCGCGGGCATCGTTGTAAATCCCCATGGAGAGCAGCGCGTTGGAGAGCGTCCGCCCGACCAAAAATTCCATCGACAGATAATAGACCTGGCGAACATCCTGCGAGCGCTGCGCGCGATTGGAACGCAGCCAGCGCTCAACCATACGGTCCCGCACCGCCAGCAGCGTAGCATTCAGCCATTCATGCTTGTTGGCGATGACCGGATCCTTACCCAGGGTAAACATCAGTTTATAGGCAATGGAATGTTTTAACGCCTCCACGCTGAGCGTGGGGGCGGTGTAGGTAAAAGGAGCCTTCATAGCAATTTTCCCATTCACTGATTACAACAGCCGCTGATAAAGATCGCGGTAGGCCAGCGCGGCCACCTGCCAGCTAAAATCCATCGCCATCGCCTGGCGCTGTACGTAGCGCCACAGCGAGGGACGGGACCACAAAACAAAGGCGCGGCGGATGGCGCGCAGCAGCGACCAGGCGTTGCTGTCCTCAAAGGCAAATCCGCTGGCAATGCCGTCGGCAAGGTTTTCCAGCGAGCTGTCATTGACGGTATCCGCCAGGCCACCGGTGCGCCGGACCAGTGGGAGCGTGCCGTATTTCAGCCCGTAGAGCTGCGTCAGGCCACAGGGCTCAAAGCGGCTCGGCACCATAATCACGTCGGCTCCGCCCATAATCCGGTGGGAAAACGCCTCGTGATAGCCAATCTGCACGCCCACCTGCCCCGGATACTCCGCCGCCGCGGCAAGGAAGCCCTGTTGCAGAACGGCATCGCCCGCCCCCAGCAGCACCAGCTGACCACCCTGCTCCAGCAGGCCGGGGAGCGCCTCGAGTACCAGATCCAGCCCTTTCTGTTTCGTCAGGCGGCTGACGACGGCAAAGACCGGCACCTTCTCATCTATTTTCAGCCCCATGGCAATTTGCAGCTGGCGCTTGTTTTCAACCTTCGCATCAAGGACATCGCGGTTGTAGCGCGCGGTCAGCAGCAGATCGTGTGCCGGGTCCCAGATGGCCGGATCGACACCGTTCAGGATGCCGGTTAGTCGCCCTTCCATCTGCCGCTGCCGCAGCAGGTCCTCCATGCCGTAGCCAAACTCAGGCAGGGTGATTTCCCGCGCATAGGTTGGGCTAACCGCCGTAATATGATCGGCAAAAAACAGACCCGCCTTCAGATAGGAGATCTGACCGAAAAACTCCAGGCCGAACATATCGAAATAGGCGGCGGGCAGCTCTATCTCCTCCAGATGGTGCGCGGCAAACAGCCCCTGATAGGCGAGGTTATGCACGGTGAAGACCGATTTAGCAGGCCGTCCGCGCGCGGCGAGATAGGCACAGGCCAGGCCCGCGTGCCAGTCATGCGCGTGTACCACTTCCGGTCGCCACAGGTTATCCACGCCGCAGGCCAGTTCACATCCCATCCAGCCCAGCAGCGCGAAGCGCAGATAGTTATCCGTATAGGCGTACTGCGATTCATCGTGATAGGGACTGCCTGGCCGGTCATACAGCCCCGGCGCATCAATGATGTAAATCCCTACGCCTGCAAATTCTCCATAGTGCAGCTCTACTCTGCCCGCGAACGTCTGCAGCGTGGCGACAACCTGGGTATCCTTCACCCCTTTTTTAATATCCGGGAAACCCGGGATCAACACTCTGGTATCAATCCCCTCTGCGATTTGCGCCGCAGGTAATGCTCCGACAACATCAGCTAGTCCACCCGTTTTTAGCAGTGGAAAAATCTCTGAACAGACATGTAACACCTGCATTATCAACCCCTTAACTGTATGCTGACGCATTGACCCGCATCAGATGTTTTTTCTTATTACGGCCCAGCGTTGTTAAAGGCTTCAGTTCCGCCAGCCTAACTTCGCCAACATAGTGCGGGTCACCAGAACAATGCCCTCTTCAGAACGATAAAAACGGCGCGCGTCGTCGTCCGGGTTCTCACCAATGACGGTCCCCTCCGGAAGTTCGCAGGCACGATCAATCACGCAGCGGCGCAGGCGACACGAGCGTCCAACCACCACGTCCGGCGAAAGAACGGAGGAATCAATATTGCAAAATGAGTTGATGCGCACGCGGGAAAACAGCACCGAATTGACCACCACCGAACCCGAGATAATGCAGCCTCCCGATACCAGCGAATTCATCGTCATGCCATGGCTGCCGGATCGATCCTGGACAAATTTCGCAGGCGGCAGAGGCTCCATATGGGTGCGGATCGGCCAGTCGCGATCGTACATATCCAGCTCCGGCATCACTGAGGCAAGATCGAGGTTAGCTTTCCAGTAGGCTTCGAGCGTACCCACGTCACGCCAGTAGGGCAGTGAGCTATGATCGCTCTGCACGCAGGAGTCGCTAAAGGAGTGGGCCAGCGCTTCGCCGGTTGCCACGACCCTGGGCAGGATGTCCTTGCCGAAGTCGTGATTCGACTCCGGCAGCGCCAGGTCCTCTTCAAGCAGCTGATAGAGATACTCGGCGTTGAAGGCGTAAATTCCCATGCTGGCCAGCGCCTGGGTTTTATCGCCCGGCATCGAAGGTGGATCGGCGGGTTTTTCGAGAAAGCCGACCACTTTGTTATCGTCGCTGACCGCCATCACCCCGAATGCGCTGGCCTCTTCAATGGGAACCGGCAGGCAGGCAATGGTACAGTTCGCGCCGTTCTCCACGTGATCCAGCAGCATCCGTGAGTAGTCCATTTTATAGATATGATCGCCGGCCAGGATCACGATGTACTGCGCCTGATAGCGGCGAATGATATCGAGATTCTGGGTGACGGCATCGGCGGTGCCGCGATACCAGTGCTCGGTCGAGAGCCGCTGCTGCGCGGGCAGCAGGTCGACAAACTCGTTCATCTCCTCATTTAAAAAGGACCACCCGCGCTGAATATGCTGCACCAGCGTGTGGGACTGATACTGGGTGATCACCGCGATCCGTCGGATCCCGGAGTTCAGGCAGTTCGACAGAGCAAAATCGATGATGCGGAATTTTCCGCCGAAGTGGACGGCGGGCTTGGCGCGGGTCGCGGTCAGGTCTTTCAATCGCGTGCCTCGTCCGCCCGCCAGGATCAGGGCAACAGTTTGAGATGGCAATTGTCTTGCCAGCATCAGGGGATCGTTCTTATCTAATTTGACCATGTCTGACTCCTGTTATGATTGTTTGTGGAATACGCACACGCCGTGCGCGGCTCCATGCCAGACAGTTGACAGAATCGGGTTATCATCCCCGGCGAAAGGAGGGATGGCGCGCCATTCCCCCAGGGGTAATATCAGTTCGCACACTTCTTCGGTGGCGTTCATGGTAATAAGCCAGCGCTGCGAGAGGAGGATTTGCAGTGGTTGCAGCCCCTCCTGCCACGCACTGGCATCCAGCGGCTTTCCATGCTGGCCGAGCCACTCAACGTTCCCATCGCCCTCCTGCCACCAGCTATCGCAGCCGAGCGCCGGAATACGTCGCCGCAGATGGATGAGCGCGGCGGTGAAGGCGAACAGTTCGCTATCGTTATCATCCCAGTTGAGCCAGGTCAGCGCGTTACCCTGGCAGTAGGCATTATTGTTGCCGTGCTGGCTGTGGCCGTGCTCATCACCGGCCAGCAGCATCGGCGTACCCTGCGACAGCAGCAGCGTGGTGAGCAGGGCCTGTACGCTGCGACGACGCTGTTCCCTGACCGCCTGCGGGGCATCGAGCCCTTCCACCCCGTGGTTATGGCTAAAGTTAGCGTTATGCCCGTCACGGTTATCTTCACCGTTGGCCTCGTTGTGCTTCTGGTTGAAACTGACCACGTCACGCAGGGTAAAGCCGTCATGGGAGGTAATCAGGTTGATGGTCGCCGAGGGTCGCCTGTCATCCTGCTGAAACAGGTCACTGGAGGCGGCAAACCGGCTGGCAAACTCCCCGTTGGTCATATCGCCATGCAGCCAGTAGCGGCGCATGACGTCGCGGAACTGGTCGTTCCATTCTGCAAACGGCGGCGGGAACTGCCCCAGCTGATACCCCTCCGGGCCGATATCCCAGGGTTCAGCGATAATTTTGCAGTTGCCGAGCAGCAGATCGGCTTTGATCAGCTGCAACATTTCCGCATCACGACGATATTCCGGCGTGCGGCCCAGCACCGGGGCCAGATCGAAGCGAAAACCGTCCACATGACAGACCTCCACCCAGTAGCGCAGGCAGTCGAGCGTCCACTGCATGACGCTGGGCTGGCTGGTGTTTAGCGTATTGCCGCAGCCGGTCCAGTTTTCGTACTCACCGCTTTCACCCAGCCAGTAGTAACTTTTGTTGTCCACGCCGCGGCCGGAGAGGGTCGGGCCAGTCTCTTCCAGTTCCGCGGTATGGTTAAACACCACGTCCAGAATCACCTCGATACCTGCCAGATGGAGCGCTTTGACCGCCTGCTGAAATTCACTACGAGGATCCGCCCCATTCGCGCCCGAGGCGTAGCGGGCATCAACGGCCCAGGGCGCCAGCGGGTTATAGCCCCAGTAATTAGTCAGCCCGGCGCGCTGCAAACGCGGCTCATCGGCAAAACAGGCGATGGGCAACAGCTCCAGGCTGGTGATGCCAAGGCGCTTCAGGTAGTCGGTCACCACCGGATGGCCCAGCGCGGCATAGGTGCCGCGTATCTCAGGCGGAATGCCCGGATGGCGCTGAGTCAGGCCGCGAACGTGCGCCTCATAAATAACCGTCTCTCCCCATGGAACGCGCGGCGCGCTGTCGCCCTCCCAGTTGAAGTCACCGGACAGCACCACGCTTTTCGGCGCAACCGGGCCGCTGTCGCGTTGATCCATTTCACTATCGCCACACTGAAAGCGCGGGTCGTCCGGCACGCCGCCTTCAATCGCCAGCGCACAGGGGTCCACCAGCAGCTTAAACGGATTAAAGCGGTGCCCCTGCTGTGGCTGCCACGGGCCGTGTACGCGATAACCATAGCGCTGGCCCGGGCCTATGCCCGCCAGGTAGCCGTGCCAGATATCACCGGTACGGCCCGGTAAATCTCTGCGCGTCTCCACGCCCTGCTCATCAAACAGACAGAGCTCCACGCGTTCGGCGTGCCGGGAAAACAGCGTAAAATTAACGCCATTGCCGTCCATAACGGCACCGGCTGGCGCGGATCTTCCCGGCAGGACCCGATTCACGCTGGCTCCCTGACCAGCCACACCGTGGACAGGGGCGGCAGCGTCATACTGAGCGAATGATCGCGATGGTGGCTGGGATGTGCCTCGGAGTGAATCACCCCCAGGTTACCCGTGTTGCTGCCGTGATAATGCCCCGAGTCGGTATTAAGGATTTCACGCCAGCTACCCGGCTGTGTCACGCCAAAGCGATAGTGATGTCGGGTGACCGGCGTAAAGTTACTGGCGACGATCAGCTCATTGCCCTCGCGGTCACGACGGACAAAAACAAAAATGGAATTCTCAAAGTCATCCACCACCAGCCATTCAAAACCGGCGGGATCAAAGTCGAGCTGATAGAGCGGCGGATTATCGCGATAGGTGTGGTTCAGATCCTTCACCAGCCGCTGCACGCCATGGTGGAAGTTGTCTCCGCCCTCCAGCAGATGCCAGTCCAGGCTGATATCGTGATTCCACTCCTTGCCCTGGGCGAATTCGTTGCCCATAAACAGCAGCTTTTTGCCCGGATAAGCGAACATCCAGCCGTAATAGGCCCGCAGGTTGGCGAATTTCTGCCACGCATCGCCGGGCATTCTGCCGAGGATCGACTTTTTACCGTGGACCACCTCATCATGCGAAAGCGGCAGCACAAAATTTTCGGTGCTGTTATAGAGCATGCCGAAGGTCAGGTTGTTGTGATGGTGCTTGCGGTATATCGGGTCCAGCTTCATATAATCCAGGGTGTCGTGCATCCAGCCCAGATTCCACTTGTACCAGAAGCCCAGGCCGCCCGACTCAGGTGGACGCGTTACGCCCGGGAAGTCAGTTGACTCTTCGGCCAGGGTGACCGAACCAGGAACCGTCTGGCCCAGCGTTCGGTTGGTGTAGCGCAGAAATTCGATGGCTTCGAGATTTTCTCGCCCACCCAGATGATTCGGCACCCACTCCCCTTCGGCGCGGCTGTAGTCGCGATGGATCATTGAGGCCACGGCGTCAACACGCAGCCCGTCTATGCCAAAGCGTTCGATCCAGTAGAGCGCGTTACCGGCCAGGTAATTGCTGACCTCACGGCGGCCAAAATTGTAGATCAGGGTATTCCAGTCCTGATGGTAGCCTTCACGCGGGTCGCCATGCTCATAGAGCTCGGTGCCGTCGAACCTGGCCAGACCGAAATCATCGGACGGGAAGTGGCCCGGCACCCAGTCCAGCAGGACATTCAGCCCCGCCTGGTGAGCGACGGCGATAAAATTACGAAACTCGTCGCGGGTGCCAAAGCGGCGCGTTGGCGCATACATGCCGGTAGGCTGATATCCCCAGCTACCGTCAAACGGATGCTCGTTAATCGGCATCAGCTCCAGATGGGTAAAGCCCATCTCCTTCACATAGGGGATAAGCTGCTCGGCCAGCTCCTTGTAGCTCAGCCAGAAATTATTGTCGGTATGACGCCGCCAGGATCCCAGATGTACTTCATAGATGGAGATCGGCGCATCAAAATCATTCGCCCGCTTACGCGCTTCCGTCATCGCCGTCTTGGGCGGGATCCCGCAGATCATTGACGCGCTTTCCGGCCGCATTTGTGCTTCAAAGGCGTAGGGATCCGACTTGAGGCGCAGCTGTCCGTGCGCATCAATCATTTCAAACTTATAGAGCTGTCCCGTCACCGCGCCGGGGATAAACAGCTCCCAGACGCCAATTTCCCGACGAAAACGCATGGGATGGCGTCGGCCGTCCCAGTAGTTGAAATCCCCCACCACTGCGACCCGCTGGGCATTCGGTGCCCATACTGAGAAACGGGTACCGGGCACGCCATCAATCACATCCGCATGGGCGCCCATGGTTTCATACGGACGCAGATGGGTACCCTCCGCCAGCAGCCAGCTATCCATCTCGGCCAGCAGGGGGCCGAACCGGTAGGGATCGTCAATCAGGTTTTGCTGTCCATGCCAGGTGACGGCCAGCTGATAGCGAAAGGGCGTTTTGCGACGGGGAATGACGCTGTTGAAGAACCCGCGTGAATCAAGGCATTCAAGCTGAGCGCACTTACGCCCGGTATTGGTTTCAATCACCCAGACTTCGGTAGCATCAGGCAGCAATGCCCTGACCTCCAGACCGTTTTCAGTCTGATGCATGCCAAGTAACGAAAAAGGATCAGCATAGTGACCCGAAATTAATGCATTAATAAGCTGACGATCCGTAGGCGCGGACATGACTTTCTTCCCATGATATAGGGCAGACGATCCCCAATTATTTCAGGAATGAACTGCTCTTCATTGAGCAAAAGCACGCTGACGGGAGAGGTGACCATCCAGTGGGAAAAACCGCCGCAGCGTGCGACAAATTCAGTTGGATACTCAAAAAAATTTTTTGGACCAGAACGGGCAAACTTTCCAGTCATGTTTAAAAGACGCTATTTTTTAAGCATAGCTAAGCCGCCACTAAAGCCCTCACCGAAACGACAAAAATATGACTTCCAGATCAAACTTTCAGAGATTGGCGATGGGAATTCAGGGAAGAAAGCGAGTGAAGGCGCGCCAGCGCTACAGATAAACTTAGCTAATGGCGTTTGAACACAACGTGCTGTGGGCGGGTGGGGGTAAAGCGCGGGAGCGGCCGGGCAGGTTTTTCGCCTGCCCGGCAGAGAAAAATAATGTTAATCGACCAGCAGGCGCAGCATACGGCGCAGCGGTTCGGCGGCACCCCACAGTAGCTGGTCACCCACGGTAAAGGCTGACAGATAGTCCGGCCCCATATTGAGCTTACGCAGGCGGCCAACCGGGGTTTTCAGCGTACCGGTAACGGCGGCAGGCGTCAGTTCACGCATCGTCAGTTCGCGGTCGTTAGGCACCACGTTAACCCACTCGTTGTGGTCGGCCAGCATCTGTTCGATCTCACGCAGCGGCACGTCTTTTTTCAGCTTTAGCGTAAAGGCCTGGCTGTGGCAGCGAAGCGCTCCGACGCGTACGCAGAGCCCGTCAACCGGGATAAGCGTGGACGGCTGCAAAATTTTGTTGGTTTCCGCCTGCCCTTTCCACTCTTCGCGGCTCTGACCATTTTCGAGCTGCTTATCTATCCACGGGATCAGACTGCCTGCCAGCGGCACGCCGAAGTTGTCCGTCGGCAATACGCCACTGCGGCTCATTTCAGTGACCTTACGCTCGATATCCAGAATGGCGGAGGCCGGATTCTGGAGCTCTTTCGCCACATGGTTATGTAGCATGCCCATCTGGCTTAGCAGCTCACGCATGTGACGAGCGCCGCCGCCGGATGCGGCCTGGTAGGTCGCTACCGAAGCCCACTCGACCAGATTGCTGGCGAACAGGCCGCCCAGTGACATCAGCATCAGGCTGACGGTGCAGTTGCCGCCCGCAAAGGTTTTAATGCCTTTGTCCAGCCCCTGACGAATAACCTGGTGATTAACCGGATCGAGAATAATCAGCGCATCGTCGTCCATGCGTAGCGTCGACGCCGCATCGATCCAGTACCCCTGCCAGCCTGCGGCACGCAGTTTTGGATAAATTTCAGTGGTATAATCCCCGCCCTGACAGGTAATGATGATATCGAGCGCCATCAGCGCATCAATATTAAAAGCATCCTGCAGCACACCCGCAGGCTGGCTACCCAATTCGGGAGCGGCCTGGCCGTACTGCGAGGTTGAGAAAAACACCGGGCGAATCACGTCAAAGTCGCGCTCTTCGCTCATGCGCTGCATCAGCACGGAGCCAACCATGCCGCGCCAGCCTATTAATCCAACTGATTTCATGTTGTACCTGCTTCAGGGGCTTTACTGGCATCTGCTCGCCGGCAGCGATTCGCGCCTGTGACGCAACGATAAGGTCGCGGAGGGCGCAACGCGCGGGCGGTAAGCAATCTGACTGCGACAGTCGCGCCTGACCTGTTAGAGTAAATGGATAAGGGATCGATCTGACGTTTACCTTACAAAATGCTGGAAAAGTGGCAAGTGAATTAAATCGATTGCAGGCAAATTTTTAGCAATGCTGCTTATATCCTGCGGCAAACTGCGCAAATACGAGAACAACAACGATGACTGAAATGATCTCGGCAACAATATTATTGCTGCTTATTATGGATCCGCTGGGCAATTTGCCGATTTTTATGTCGGTTTTAAAACATCTGGAGCCGAAACGTCGACGGGTGGTGCTGATCCGCGAAATGCTGATTGCGCTGGTGATCATGCTGCTGTTTTTATTCGCCGGCGAGAAAATTCTCGTCTTTCTGAATCTGCGTACCGAGACCGTGTCGATTTCCGGGGGAATTATCCTGTTCCTGATCGCTATCAAAATGATTTTCCCTTCGCCGGAGAGTAGCAGTACCGGACTGCCTGCGGGAGAAGAGCCTTTTCTGGTACCGCTGGCGATCCCCCTGGTTGCCGGCCCTTCCCTGCTGGCTACGCTGATGCTGCTTTCACATCAGTACCCCGACCGGATGAGCTATCTTGTGGGCGCGCTGCTGTTTGCCTGGGGGACCACGGTAGTGATTCTGCTGCTTTCGGGGCTATTTTTACGCCTGCTGGGCGAGAAGGGCGTTAACGCACTGGAGAGGTTGATGGGACTGATCCTGATTATGCTGGCGACCCAGATGTTTTTGGATGGGATCCGCGCCTATCTGAAGATTTAACGCGTTTTGCCGCGTTAGCGGTGAGGCTGGGGGCGGACCCGGTGCTGCAAAGTTCAGCGGCATCGCCTACGGGTGGGGCCCGGTGCTGCAAAGTTCGGAGGTGTCGCCTACGGGTGGTCCCGGTGCTGCGAAGTTCGGGGGTGTCGCCTACGGGTGGGGCCCGGTGCTGCAAAGTTCAGTGGCATCGCCTACGGGTGGGGCCAGGCGAGGGCAGCAGGGATGCTGCACTCAGGGAGCGGCGGGCAGGGATGCCCGCTCGCGACCGGGCCGTCCGGGCCGGAGCCGGAGCCAAAGGCACCACGCAGAGCGTGGCGTGAGGACGCCCGGCGAACGCTGGGATTGTCCACCGGCATCGCGAATAGTGCAGCTTGTATGACTGGCCTGCGAACGCTGAGATTATTCACCGTAACAGCAGATATCATCCCAACGCCCCTGTTAATACCCTCTCAAACGTCAGGAAAGTATCTCAAACGCAATCATACCGACCACTGCACCAACGGTGCCGAGAATGGTTTCCATCAGCGTCCAGGTCTTCAGCGTTTGCGCTTCCGTGGCGCCGGTAAAACGGCCAAAAAGCCAGAAGCCGGCATCATTAACGTGACTCACCACAATTGAACCACCGGCAATGCAAATAGACAGGGCGGCCATCTGCGCGCCGGAATAATGCAACGGCTCAATCACCGGCATAATCAAACCGACGGCGGTCAGACAGGCAACGGTTGCTGAGCCCTGAATAATCCTCACCGCGGCAGCAAGAATAAAGCAGGCCAGCGCCACTGGCAGACCCGCGCCGGTCAGGGCATTCCCCAACGCCGGGCCGACGCCAGAATCCACCAGCACCTGCTTAAACACGCCACCGGCCCCAATCACCAGCAGAATAATTCCCGCAGGCTGAAGCGCACTGCCGCAGATCTGCATCACCCGCTCTTTATCCATTCCCTGACGGTAAGCCAGGCCGTAGATAGCGACCAGACAGGCCAGCAGGATGGCAATAAAGGGATGCCCGATAAACTCCAGCCACTCATACAGCGTACTGCCCTGCTCGGTAAAGCGCGCCCCGATGGTTTTCAGTCCGACGAGGATTAGTGGAAACAGGATCAGCGAGAGACTAAAGCCAAAAGAGGGCAACTTGCTTTCTTCAAATTCAGGATGGCTGGTCTCTGCCGGGAGCGAAAAGGTGACGCGGCGGCTGATAAAGTTACCGAATAGCGGCCCGGCAATTAACATGCTCGGGATCGCCGCACACAGGCCCAGCAGAATCATCCAGCCGAAGTCCGCATGCATCTGCGACGCCAGCAGCATGGGTGCCGGCCCCGGCAGCAGAAAGGCAGCAGACGCGGCCACCCCGGCAAACAGAGGGATAACCAGCTTGACCAGATTATCCTGAGTACGACGCGCGACCGCAAAGGCGATGCTTATCAACAGGACGACAGCCACTTCAAAAAACAGCGGCAGCGCGCAGATCAGTCCGGCGATCCCCATAGCGTAATGCGCACGGCTTTCGCCGAAGGTTTTCAGCATCTTAATCGCTATCTGATCGACCGCGCCGGTTTCATGCAGAATTTTACCGAACATCGCGCCAAGCGCGACCACAATCGCCAGAAAGCCCAGCGTGCCGCCCATGCCTTTTTGCATGGTGTCGGCAATTTTATCCAGCGGCATACCGGAGAACAGACCGGCACCCACCGAAACTAACATCAGCGCCACAAAGGCGTGCATCCGCGCTTTCATGACCAGAAACAGCAGCAGCAATACGGAACCTGCCGCGGTTAAAACCAGCGTTGCAGTAGCCATGGCAGCCTATTGAGTCTTATTGATTGCGCCGTTGATGGTGGTAATGGTGTTCGCCACAACCTCATCCAGCGTCTGATTAATGTCTACAACCAGCACGTCGTGCTCGTCGCCTGCGGGCTCTTCCAGCGTGGCAAACTGCGTCACCAGCATCTGTGGCTTAAAGAAATGACCTTTACGCGCACGCAGGCGCGATTCGATGGTGTCGAAGTCTCCACGCAGATAAACAAATGAAAGGTTTTCATTACCCTTACGCAGAATGTCCCGGTAGCTCTTTTTCAGCGCAGAACAGACGATCAGTGAGACAGCATTGGTGCGCTGCATCGCGAATGCCGCATCGTTAATTGCCGTCAGCCAGGGTTTACGATCGCCATCGTTCAGCGGATGTCCTTCAGACATTTTCTCAATGTTCGCGCGAGGATGAAGGAAATCACCGTCGAGGAAAGCCGCTTTCAGCTGGTGCGCCACGGCATTGGCAACGGCTGATTTGCCGCTTCCGGATACGCCCATCAGCACAAAAACGTGATTGGACGAAGGGGATGTTTTCATGAGTGTTGCTCCGGCAGGTAATTCTCGTGACCCGGCTGATTTAAGGTTCGCAATCAGGTTCAGGGTGTTATCGGTAACATTGTCTGGTGGCGCGCCTGCCAGGGCAACAGCTGTGGAGGAAAAAGCTGGTATCTGTGAAGTGGTTCAAACAATTGACAGTTTAGGAACAATTTCGCACAAAGGATCAAAGCAGCGGGTGAGCAGCTTAATGCTGCCCCTTCAGGCACAGGAATCAACAACGGGGGTTAAATGCTGCCCCCTTCGAAAAGGGTGAAGCCCACATTTATCGGCTCCGCCTCGGCATGGTCACCGCGGATCCTCGCCAGCAGCAGCGCAGCCGACGCCTTTCCCATCTGCTCACGAGGGGTCATGACTGTCGCGAGCTGCGGGGTGACTACCTGGGTAATATCGTGTCCGTGAAAGCCCGCAATCGCCATATCCTGCGGTACGCGTAATCCCTGCCGCTGGCATTCAAACATCGCGCCGACTGCCAGATCGTCATTGGTACAGAACAGGCTGTCGGCATCGGGATAGCGTGTCTGAGCCTCTTTTAACAGCAGGCCGCCCATTGAGAACGATGACGCCTCTTCCATCATCACGCTGCGTGGGGTCAGTCCAGCTTCCCGCATCGCCAGCTCGTAGCCCTGATGCTTAAGCAGGGTACGCTCATCCAGCCGGGCGCCCAGATAGACCGTATTGCGGTGTCCCTTACGCAGAATGGCCTGCGTCATCTGGCGCGCGGCCTCAACGTTGTCAAAACCGACTGCCATATCCACGCAGGGAGAGATGCAGTCCATCATCTCCAGCACCGGTATGCCTGCCGTTTCGATCATGCGCAGGCTCGCTGGGGTATGGGTGCGTTCACTCAGAATCAGCCCGTCAATATTCCAGCCCAGCAGCGAGCGGATTTGCAGCTCTTCCTTTTCAGGACTGTAACCGAAATGGCCCAGCATGGTCTGATAACCCGCCGCATCGGTCACCGCTTCAATACCGCGCAGTACATCGGCAAATACCTGGTTAGTCAGCGAGGGCAGCAGTACGCCAATCGCCCTGCTGGTGGCGTTTGAAAGAATGTCCGGCGCCCGGTTGGGAATGTAGCCCAGCTCATCCAGCGCTTCAGCAATGCGGATTTGCAGAGCGGCAGAAACCCGCTCAGGGTTGCGCAGATAGCGGCTCACAGTCATTTTGGTGATGCCCACGCGATCGGCAACATCCTGTAGCACCGGTCTTTTTTTCTTCATGGTTATATCAGGTCATGGAGGGAGATAGGGTGAGTGTAACAAAACTGAAGGGAAAACGGTGCAGGGCGCGGATAACCGCGCCCAAAGTGTGACGGATCAGACAGGAGGGAGATCGAACAGCAGGATTTCAGCCTCGCTGGCGGCATTGATGCTCAGCAGTTCCTCATCCCAGATGGCAAACGCATCACTGGTAGATGCCGCTGCGCCGTTAACGGTGACATCACCCCTGACCACCTGGATCCAGATGCGGCGACCCGCATCTACCGTAGCACTCCCCTGCTCGCCCGGTTTAAACGCCCAGCGAGAGAGCGTCATGTCCTGGAAAACCTTCAGCGAACCGTCGCGCGCATCCGGTGACAGCACCAGCTGACGCCCCTGAACATCATCGAACCGGCGCTGTGCGTATCGCGGTTCAATCCCGGTTTCCTGCGGGATGATCCAGATCTGATACAGGTGCAGCGGCACCTCTTCACTGGCGTTGTATTCAGAGTGACGCACGCCGGTACCGGCACTCATAATCTGGAACTCACCCGCCGGGATCTGCTCTTTATTGCCCATGCTGTCTTCGTGCTCAACGGTACCGGAGAGCACGTAGGTCAGGATCTCCATATCTTTGTGCGGATGGGTACCAAAGCCCTGTCCGGCATCGATTACATCTTCATTAATAACCCGCAGCGCCGAGAAGCCCATAAAATCAGCGTCATAATAGTTAGCGAAGGAGAAAGTGTGATAGCTGTCCAGCCAGCCGTGATTAGCGTGGCCGCGCTCCTGTGCCTTACGTATATAGATCATATTCAATCCTCTTCAATGTTTTAATCCAGTCTGGACCGGTTATGAACAGGATGATAGCGGAGAAAATTGTCTTCTCTGTTCAAATAATTCGACAGAGAAAAGCGGCGCTTTTCAGACATTTTGACGTGGAGATATGACGGGCAAAAAAAAGCCAGCACCCGAGCTGGCTAAGTAATACCGGAAGCAATGTGAGCAATGTCGTGCTTCTCCGACTGGTCCGTGAAGCCCATGTCGAAAACGCATGACAATAATAATCATTATCATTCGCGTCTGTAAAGTTTTTTTCTTGATTTTATTGTCAATGCCCCTGATGTTTAAGGGGATTGCCCGTTTAAAAAAAGGAGATAAAATGAGTGAGATTGTGATTCGCCATGCCCTGAGTGGCGATGCCGCCGCCCTGCATCGCATCCTGAGCCAGCCGGAAACCTATGCCGACACGCTGCAAATCCCTCACCCCTCACTCAAGCTGTGGCAGGAACGCGTGGAAAATACTCCTCCTGGCACGCAGCGGCTGGTGGCCTGTATTGATGGTCAGGTGGTGGGCGATCTCACCCTGGAGGTTTACCAGCGGGCGCGGCGTCGCCATTCCGCTACCTTTGGTCTGTGCGTGGATTTTCATCATCGCGGGAAGGGAGTTGCACGGGCATTAATGCAGGAGATGATTAATCTCTGCGATAACTGGCTGAGCGTCGATCGTATTGAGCTGACGGTGTTTGCGGATAACGCCCGTGCGATCGCGCTGTATCAGCATTTTGGTTTTGAAACCGAAGGGCTTGCACGACGCTTCGCCGTACGCAACGGTCAGCAGACCGATGCCCTCTATATGGCCCGCCTGAAGGAGTAACTCCTTCGGGTCGCTTTTCTTTTGCCGGTGAGATAAAAGAAAAGCGACGGCAATCCGGACGCCGTCGCTGTTGGTCAGACGTACCCGTTTGGCAGTAATGAGCACGTCATTCGGCAGGAGTAAGGTTAATACCCGGCCGTCAGGTCATCAATCGCGCGCGGATCGGATGCGCCATAGAGCATACCGTCCGGGCCGATCATAATGCTCTGGGTGCTGCCCATGGTTGGCATGACTTTCACATGCTGTCCTCTGGCTTCCAGCAGCTTCAACGTATCAGGGCTAAATCCTTTCTCCACGCGCAGCTGATCGGGCAACCACTGATGGTGGAATCGGGGTGCATTGGTCGCTTCGGCGACGTTCATGCCGAAATCAATACTGTTCACGACCATTTGCAGCACGGTGGTAATGATGCGGCTGCCGCCAGGGCTGCCCGTTACCAGCCAGGTTTTCCCTCCCTTCGCGATGATGGTCGGTGACATAGATGATAGTGGTCGTTTGTAAGGCTGTACGGCGTTGGCTTCACCGCCGACCAGGCCATAAACGTTCGGTGTCCCCGGTTTAGCGGAGAAGTCATCCATCTCATTATTCATCAGGATGCCACTGTTGCCCGCGACGATCCCGCTGCCAAAATAGGTATTCAGGGTGTAGGTGACCGCCACCGCATTCCCCTGCTTGTCCACGACGGAGAAGTGAGTGGTTTGGTTGCTCTCGTAGGGGGCCAGCTTGCCCGGCTTTATTTCCGCGGAAGGCCGTGCCGTATTTACGTCAATTTTCTGCGCCAGCGATTTAGCATATGCTTTGCTGGTCAGCGCCTGCCACGGCACCTTAACGAAGTCGGGATCGCCAAGATATTCAGAGCGATCGGCGTAGGCATATTTTTCCGCTTCGGCCATCACCTGCATGGCATCTGCGCTTCCGAAGCCCATTTTCGCCAAATCGAAGTTTTCGAGAATGTTCAGGATCTGCACGATATGGATCCCGCCAGAGGACGGCGGCGGCATGGAATAGACTTCATATCCACGGTAGGTGCCGCTGATGGGCTTGCGTTCAATGGCCCGGTAGTTCGCCAGGTCCGCCTTGCCAATCAGGCCACCGTGGGCCGCCATTTCACTGGCGATCTGGTCGGCTATTTCACCTTTATAAAAGGCTTCAGGTCCCTGCCTCGCAATCAGCGTCAGGCTGTGCGCCAAATTTCGCTGTACCAGCGTTTCGCCACGCTTCCAGGGCGTTCCATCCGGGCGGTAAAAGATTGCCTTACTGTTGGGATGATTTATCAACACCTCTTTGCCATAGACGTTAAGATCGTCTGCCAGCGCTTGGTCAACCACAATCCCTTTACGGGCTAACGCAATGGCCGGTGCGATCAGGCGGCTGAGCGGCAGCGTACCGTACTCTTTATTCGCCAGCGCCAGGCCTGCAACCGTACCGGGAACACCGGAGGCCAGGGGCGAAGTCAGCGATTTTTTACTGTCGGCATTACCCTGAGCATCAAGGAACATATCGCGGCTGGCATGGGTCGGTGCCATTTCGCGGAAATCGATGGCCGTGGTGTGCCCGGAGGCGGTGCGCAGCAGCATGAATCCCCCACCACCAAGATTTCCAGCCTGAGGGTGGGTCACCGCCAGCGCATAGCCTACGGCAACGGCGGCATCAACGGCGTTACCGCCCTGTTTTAGAATGTCCACGCCAACCTGGGTCGCCAGGGCGTCAACCGACGATACCATCCCGTGCTGTTCCTTAACCGGGTGGGACGTATCCGCTTCCACGCCATAAGAAACGGGCGCTGCCGCAGGAGCGGCCGTTGCGCCCTGTAAAAATAACACACTCACTATCAGCGATCCTGCAAACCGCCCCATCATGCCCTGTCTGCTCATTTATACCCCTTAACATTATTATTTACGTTTATTTACCCAGGCTAAGTGTGCACGAAATAACAGAAAAGGCGAAGTCTCGTCTAAATCAGTCAACTCCTGGAGTGACGCAGGTATGTCTGGGATATAATTAGGTATCGAAACAAGGAGGGCGTTTTATGAAATGGCTAATCATTTTTGCCGCACTGGCACCGCTAAGCGGCATGGCAAACATGCTAAACAACACCAACGATCCAAATCAGCCGGGGTATAACCCGAGCACGCAGCGCGTTCAGTCACAGATGCAGACACAGCAGGCTCAGCAACAGCTCAAGCTGCAGGCCGATCAGCAGCGCCAGAGCCAGGATCTACAGCGTAAAGTTCAGGAGCAGCGTAACAGCGCTTCGCAGCGTATTTTGAAATCGCAGCCGGGAAGCAATACTCAACCTCCGGTGCAGCAGAACAGCAACTAATATTGATGGAGTATCTGCCGAGAATATATTTTTTGTGCAGATACTCCTGTTATTTTCGCCGCCAACGGTGAAAAAACTTTCATTTCTTCTGTCAGGCCGATGTGACGCATTTACGTTATCCGGCAGCGCTCCGACTCATCAGATAAACATAACTAATAAGGCCGATCAATGTTGAATTTTAGCCAGTTCGTCTTCTGAAAGTCCGGTCATTTTCATCACGGTATTGCGATCTATTCCATTCTGCAGCATGGCCATTGCGATTTTCAGCGTAGCTTTACGCTCGCCTTCAAAACGCCCTTCTTCTCTCCCAAGCTGGAGACCTTGTTCCAGACCCTGTTCCAGGCCCGTTTTAATGCCTTTTTTTTCAAGCTGTTGTGCAATGGTCATCAGTACTTCTCCGTGTTGCGGCACCCGCTGTGCCAGTCCACATATAAAGGCTTCTGCATCTGACGATTCGCCTGCCTGTACGATATAGTGTATCAGCGATACTACCTGCGTTGAAGAAAGATATCCGGCCAGCAGAATTGCAGCCAGTCTGTCAGTCAGCTCCGCCATATCACGTTGATGAATGTGCTTTTGCAGCAGGGTCAGGGCGGCCATACTGCGGTGACCGGCTATTTCCTCGTCCGGAATAACCGTGACGTCAACCAGCGGAAAATCACTGCTATAGAGTTTACCTGCCCGTTGCGGATCCGCAAATTCCTGCAGCCAGTTGGTGGAATAGGGATATGGACTGCGTTTACCCGCATAGAACAATATCGGTATCACCAGCGGCAGTTTGGGGTTGCCGGCTTCAAGATGGCGCTGCATTGCTGCCACCGCGTAGCGTAGTAGCCTGAATGCCATATGTTTATCCGGCGTGGACTGATGCTCAATCAGGACATGGATATATCCGTCACCCGCCACCGTTTTCAGACTGTAGAGCACATCGCTGAAATACTGGCGAAGATCATCCTCAACAAATGAGCCCGACTCCAGCTTCAGCGTGTTGAGATCGCAAAGTTCGCGCAGCGCTACCGGAAGGTGGGTTTCAATAAAATCACGGGCAATTTCCGGCTGCGCCAAAAACTGGCGGAATATGGCATCGTGGGGCATGGGAGTGCTTGTTTTCTTTTTCACGGACGGGTCGCCTCTGGCTATGAATAGCCACAATATTATCACCCACCCTTTGTGAAAAATATTAACCGGAAACTATTAGTTAATATCAGGAAACGAAAGTTATACCAATATTCACCCCAAGGGAAAGAGAAAGAAAAAAGTGTTAAATTTAAGGTAAAAAAGTTGAAAGTTGAAAGTTGAAAGTTGAAAGTTGAAAGGATATTTATCTTTCATTGCCGTGAATATGCTCTGGATATTTAATATTATACAATCGCCCATGCCCTCCATTCATGACCGCGAAAATAATGAAGTCTTCACGCCGAACGTAATAAAGATGGCCTGTAAAGAAAGCGTAGCCACAACCGATCATCGACGGGTCTGCCGTCCGCCCTGGCAGACCCCTGTAATAAAAGGGTCAGCTAAAATCAGGTCCCAGCAGATCGATACGATCGGTACAAATCGCATCTACCCCCCACTTCAGCAGCGTTCTCGCCCGTTCTGGGCTATTCACCGTATACACCAGCACGCGCAGCCCCGCCGCTTTCAAAACCGCGACCCGCGCTTCATCCAGAATTTTGTGATTAAGATGAATGGAGATGCAGTCAAGCTCCTGTATCAGTGAGAGCCAGTCCTCGCGCCACTCATGCAGCAGCAAGCCCCGCGGAAGCTCGGGTGCGGCCTGCTTTGCCGATTCCAGCGCCTGAGTGGAAAATGAGGAGAGCAGCGGTGGGATCTGCGTATGCCAGAAGTCACGCGCCGCCACCGCCACCGCATGACCGGTTTCAGCGTCAAGGCCGGTCGTTGGTTTGATCTCGATATTCGCCATCATCTGATATTTCGCGCAGCGCTCAGCAACATCCGCCATAAGCGGCAGCCGTTCATGAGCAAAAGCCTTGCTAAACCAGCTGCCGGCATCCAGCTGCAAAAGTTTTTCCCACGGAAGCTGCCCCGCGAGGCCCCAGCCATTGCTGGTGCGGTCCAGCGTGTCATCGTGCAGCAGAAATATTTCGCCATCGAGCGAAAGCTTTGCATCAAACTCAATCATTTTGTGCCCCAGCCTGGCCGCCGTATCAATACCGGCTAAGGTATTTTCCGGGGCCAGCTTACCGCCCCCGCGATGGGCGACAATGTGAGGATAGGGCCAGATGTCATACGTCATTCGAGTCGTTGTCCGTTACTGGTATCAAAGAAATGAAGCGCGTCAGGCGGCAGATGAAGCCAGAGCGTGCTGCCCGGCACAGGCCGCTGATCATGCGGCAGACGTGCTATCACACGACTACCCGCCCATCGACCATGGGCAAGATTATCTGCCCCCAGCATCTCCAGCGACTCCACCACCATCGGCAGGCCACCTGCCGATGCCGTAGAGAGCTTAATATGCTCCGGACGGATACCCAGCGTCAATGCACGCCCTGCCCAGCCACTTTTCTGTTCCACCAGCGGAAGGGAAAAATCACCCGACATCACCAGCTGCGTCCCTGACGCATTGATCACCCCCTCCAGCAGGTTCATCGCTGGCGCGCCGATAAAACTGGCGACAAAGCGCGTTGCCGGGCGCTCGTAGATCTCTACCGGCGTACCCAGTTGCTCCAGCACACCACTGTTCATTACCATCACCCGCTGCGCCAGCGTCATGGCTTCGACCTGATCGTGCGTAACATACAGGCTGGTCGTGTTCAGACGCCGATGAAGCAGCTGTAGCTCCAGCCGCATCTGCACGCGTAGACGGGCATCCAGGTTGGATAAAGGCTCATCGAAGAGAAACACGGCAGGCTCGCGGACGATGGCCCGTCCCATCGCCACCCGCTGACGCTGTCCGCCGGAAAGCTCCCGTGGACGGCGGTCCAACAGCGCCTCAAGCTCCAGGCTGCGCGCCGTGTCGAGTACGCGCTGGCGTATATGCGTTTTGCCCATGCCGCGAATTTTCAGGCTGTAGGCCATATTCTCCCCGACGCTCATATGCGGATAAAGCGCATAGTTTTGAAACACCATCGCAATACCCCGATCTTTCGGCTCCCGATCGGTAACGCGCTGGCCATCGATATAAATATCGCCGCTGGTGACCCGCTCCAGTCCGGCCACCATGCGCAGCAGGGTCGATTTACCGCAGCCGGAAGGCCCCACCATCACCATAAACTCGCCGTCATGTATGGTCACGTTAAGCGGCTGAATAATCTGATTTTTACCATCATAGGACTTGGTTACAGCCTGAATACTGACTTCTGCCATCGTTTATTTCTCTCTCTCAACCAGCCCGCGCACAAAGGCGCGTTGCATCAGTAAAACTACAGCGATGGGCGGTAACATGGTCAGCAGCATCGCTGCCATCACCAGGTTCCAATGCGTCGCGCCATCCCCGCTGCCAATCATGCTGCGAATNCCCGCCACGGCGGTACCCAGATGGGTATCGTTGACGATCAGTAGGGGCCACATATATTGGTTCCAGCCGTAGATAAAGGTCATGACGAACAGCGCCGCCAGGTTGGTTTTCGACAGCGGCAGCACGATGTCACGGAAAAAGCGCATCGGACTGGCGCCGTCAATGCGTGCTGCTTCAACCAGCTCATCGGGGAGCGTCATAAAGAACTGGCGAAACAGGAAGGTGGCGGTGGCCGACGCCATCAGCGGCAGCGTCAGCCCCTGGTAGCTGTCGAGCATATCCAGCCGGGCGATCACCTCCACCGTCGGAAATATGCGCACCTCAACGGGCAGCATAAGCGTGATAAAGATCATCCAGAAAAACAGACCGCGCAGCGGGAAGCGAAACCACACCAGTGCGAAGGCTGAAAGCATTGAAACCGTGATTTTTCCGGCAGTAATGCTTAGCGCCATGATGGCGCTGTTCATCAGCATGACGCCAAAGGGCGCACTGTTCTGCGCCACGCCGTTATGCCAGATATCGACAATGTTGTCCCAGAGGTGCTGCCCGGGGATCAGGGTCATCGGCACCTGAAAGACTTCACTGTTGTTAAGCGTGGCGGCAACAAAGGCCACATAGAGCGGGAACAGCACCGTCAGTACACCAACTACCAGCATAATATGGCTAAAAATCGTCAGCCCGCGTCGATTCTCAATCATTGATAGCGCACCTTTTTCTCCACGTAGCGAAACTGAATCACCGTCAAAATAATCACCAGTACCATCAGCACCACCGACTGCGCGGAGGAGGAAGAGAGGTCGAGACCGGCAAATCCTTCACGATAGATTTTATAAATCAGGGTGGTGGTGGACTGAACCGGCCCGCCTCCCGTTGCAGCGTCAATCACCGGGAAGGTATCGAAGAAGGCATAGACAAGGTTCACCACCATCAGGAAAAAGCCGACGGGTGTAATCAGCGGTAGGGAGAGCTGAAAAAAACGCCGCACCGGCCCCGCACCATCAATGGCAGCCGCTTCGTTCAGCGACTGGGGAATTGACTGTAGCGCGGCAAAGAAAAACAGAAAGTTGTAGCTCATCTGCTGCCAGACGGAGGCCAGCACCACCAGAAACATCGCCTGCCCGCTATTTTGCGCGTGGTTCCAGCTGTAGCCGAATTGACCCAGTAGCCACGTCACCAGACCCTGGCCAGGGCTGAATAAAAACATCCACAGAACCGCCGCGATGGCCGGGGCCACCGCATAAGGCAGCAGAAAGAGCGTCTGCCAGACACGCTTCATACACAGAACATGGTTCACCAGCGCGGCGAAGAACAGCGATACCGTCAGACCGATAGCCGTCACCAGGCCGCTAAAAATTAGCGTGGTCGAGAATGATGCGAGGTAGCTGTCGTCACCGATCAGACGGCGAAAGTTTTCCAGACCGACGAAGGAGCTGGTAATACCGAAAGGATCGACATTCTGTACCGAATACCACAGCGCTTCACCCGCAGGCCAGAGGAAGAAGACTATCGTTATCAACAGCTGCGGCAGCACCAGTAAATAAGGCAGCCAGCAGGAACGGAACACGGGGCGAGAAGAAGACATAGCGTTACTCTGAGAAAGGGCGCTTAATGCCCGCGCATGGGCGCGGGCGGAGGCGGCTACTGCCTGGCCGTCTGTTCAAAACGACGCAGCTGCTGGTTACCGCGTAGTACCGCGTTATCCAGTGCGGCCTGCGGCGTTTTCTGACCCGTCCAGACCCCTTCCAGCTCCTCATCAATCAGAGTGCGGATTTGCGGCATGTTGCCCAGACGCATTCCCCGGGTAAACGGTAGCGGCGGTTTGTTGAGCATCTGGCGGGTAGCGGTTTCGGTTCCGGGATTTTTGTCATAGAAACCCTGCTGACGGGTCAGCTCCCATGCCGCCGTGGTAATCGGCAGGTAGCCGGTTTTCTGGTGCCATTCCGCAGCAATTTCCGGCTGGGCCAGGAACTGCATAAATTCAGCAACCCCTTTATACGTTTCAGCATCCTTGCCCTTCATGACCCACAGGCTGGCACCGCCGATCATTGCGTTCTGCGGGGCATTGGGAACGGAGGCATCGTAAGGCATCATGCCTGTGCCGTAGTTAAAGCGGGCATAATGGCGGATATCAGCCAGCGAGCCGGACGAGGCGGTCGTGATGCCGCAGTCGCCGTTATAGAATTTAGCCGTGGACTCATCTTTGCGGCCAAAGTAGCTGAACTCGCCCTTTTTGTTCATCTCTTCCAGCATGGCGATGTGCTGCACCTGAGCCGGTTGATTAAACACCAGCGCTGCATCGGTGCCGTCAAAGCCGTTATTTTTAGTCGCCACCGGCAGGCCGTGCCAGGCGCTGTAGTTTTCAATCTGAATCCATCCCTGCCAGCCGCTGGCGTAGCCGCAGATCATTCCCGCTTTACGCAGCGCGGCGGCATCCTGCTGTAACTCCTGCCAGGTTGCTGGCGGCTTGTCCGGGTTAAGGCCGGCCTTTTTGAACGCATCTTTATTGTAATAGAGCACCGGCGTGGAGCTGTTGAACGGTTGTGATATCAGATGGCCGGTTTTGGCGTCGCTGTAGTATGCGGCGATCGTGGGCACAAACTGTTTCTCATCAAGGGGGATCCCGGCGTTTTTGAAAACGTCATAGACTGGCACAATCGCTTTTGATGCCATCATCGTTGCCGTACCCACTTCGTAGACCTGCAGGATCGCCGGCGCCTTGCCCGAGCGCACGGCAGCAATACCCGCCGCCAGGCTCTGTTCATAGTTGCCTTTCCAGGTCGGGACAATTTTATATTCCGGGTGCGATTCGTTAAAACGCTGAGCCAGTGAATCGACCTCTACGCCCAGATCGCCCTGCATCGAATGCCAGAAAGGGATCTCGGTTACGGCTAACGCCTGTCCGCTGAGGGTCAGCCCCATCAGCATGCTGAGTGCAGTATGACGAAATGATCGTGATGACATAGTGGTTTCCTGTTCCCGGGGTAAGGTGCGCAATAGCGCGCACTAAAGGTATCCGGCAGGTAACATGACATGGAAAAATGACAGAAAAATAACGGGATGATGACGGTGAGGTGACAGCAGGGTGACGCACTGAGGCGTGATGCAGATCACGCTGCGGTAAAAAGGCCAGCCTGCTGGCTGGCCCTGGGGGACGGGCTTATCAGCCGCCGAGGTAGGCGCTTCTGACCGCCTCGTTAGCCAGCAGGGCGTCGCCGCTGTCCTCCAGCACCACGCGACCGTTCTCCAGCACATAGCCGCGATCGGCCAGCTTTAGCGCCTGATTGGCGTTTTGCTCAACGAGGAAAATCGTCATGCCCTCCTGCCGCAGCTGTTCGATGGTGTCGAAGATCTGCTGGATAATAATGGGCGCAAGGCCAAGGGAAGGCTCGTCCAGCAGTAGCAGACGCGGCTGGCTCATCAGCGCCCGGCCAATCGCCAGCATCTGCTGCTCGCCGCCGGACATGGTCCCCGCACGCTGCGTCCGGCGCTCATACAACCGCGGGAAGAGCGCATAGACGCGCGCGATCAGGGTCTGATACTGCTGGCGAGCGGCAAAAAAACCGCCCATTGCCAGATTTTCCTCCACCGTCATGCGGGCAAATACGCGCCTTCCTTCCGGAACAATGGCAATCGCCTCGCGCATAATGCGCGCGGTCTGCCAGCCGGTTATGACCTTATCATCAAAAATGATGTTACCTTCGGTGGCGCGCGGCTCGCCACACAGCGTGCCCAACAGCGTAGTTTTACCTGCCCCATTGGCGCCGATGAGCGTAACGATCTCGCCCTGGTTAATATGCAGGCTAACGTCGTGCAGCGCCTGGATTTTACCGTAGTGGGCACTGATATTTTGCAGAGATAGCATTGGATTCACCTTATGCCTCCCCTAAGTAAGCGCGGATCACATCCGGATTGTTACGGATTTCATCCGGCGTACCGTTCGCCAGCGGCGTACCCTGGTTAACCACATAAATCCGGTCGGAAATGCCCATCACCAGTTTCATATCGTGTTCAATCAACAATACCGACACCTTATGTTCACGTCGCAGCTCGGCGATAAGCGCGTCCAGCTCATGCGTCTCTTTGGGGTTCAGCCCCGCTGCGGGCTCATCCAGCATCAATATTTCCGGCCGGGTTACCATACAGCGGGCAATCTCCAGCCGGCGCTGCTGACCGTAGGCGAGGTTGCCCGCCTGACGATTGGCGAGCGCCAGCAGGCCGACGCGTTCAAGCCACGTCGCCGCCCTGTCCAGCGCCTCGCTCTCCGCGCGACGGAAAGCGGGCGTTTTTAACAGTCCGGCAAATACCCCGCTTTTCAGATGTTGATGCTGGGCGACCAGCAGATTTTCAATTACCGTCATCTCACGGAACAGCCGTACGTGCTGGAAGGTGCGTACGATGCCCATTCGGGCAATTTTTTGTCCCGCCAGACCCGCCAGCTCGCGATCGCGCAGCCTGATGCTGCCGCCGGTTGGCCGGTAAAAGCCGGTCAGGCAGTTAAAGACTGTGGTTTTACCCGCCCCGTTTGGACCAATCAGCGAAACGATCTCCTGTGGGCGCAGCTCCAGCTCGACATTGTTTACGGCAAGCAGGCCACCAAAGCGCATCATCAGGCCGCTTACGGACAAGACCGGCGTCATACGGCATCTCCTTTTTCCACGCTTTTCAGCTTGAGATGCGGTCGCTTCATCGGCAGCAGCCCCTGCGGGCGCCAGATCATCATCAGCACCATCAGCCCGCCGAGCACCAGCATGCTGTACTCGTTCAGATCGCGCATCAGCTCGCGCGAAACTACCAGCAGAACGGCCGCGAGGATCACTGCGAACTGCGATCCCATCCCGCCCAGTACCACGATAGCCAGCACGAAGGCAGACTCCGCAAAGGTGAAGGATTCCGGACTGACAAACCCCTGGCGGGCGGCGAACAGGCTGCCGGCAAATCCGGCAAAGGCCGCGCTGATGGTAAAGGCGGTCAGCTTGATGCGCGTTGGGTTTAGCCCCAGGGAGCGACAGGCGATTTCATCCTCGCGCAGCGCTTCCCAGGCGCGACCCAGCGGCATCCGCAGCAGCCGGTTAATCACGAATAGCGTCAGTACCACCAGCAACAGCGCCACCATATAGAGGAAAATAATGCGATCGCTCGGATCATATTTCAGTCCAAAGAAATGATGGAAGGTATCCCAGCCGCCATCGCGTACGCTGCGGTTAAATTCCAGTCCGAACAGCGTTGGCTTAGGGATCTGGCTGATGCCGTTGGGACCGCCGGTAATCTCCGTATTATTGAGCAGCAAAATACGGACGATTTCCCCAAAGCCGAGCGTAACAATTGCCAGATAATCCCCGCGTAGCCGCAGTACCGGGAAGCCAAGCAGCAGTCCGAACAGTGCCGTCACCAGCCCGGCCAGCGGCAGACATTCCCAGAAGCTCAGTGCGTAATAGTGATTAAGCAGCGCAAACGTGTAGGCACCGATGGCGTAAAAGCCGCCGTAGCCCAGAACCAGCAGGCCTGACAGACCCACCACCACGTTCAGCCCCAGACCCAGCATCACATAAATCAGCGTCAGCGTGGCGATATCCACCGTGCCGCGCGTCACCAGGAAGGGCCAGGCAATGGCGGCAACGATCAGCAGCAGCATAAACAGCTGCTGCTTTCGCGTTGAACCGTCGATCCCCGGCAATACCAGCGACGGCGCAGAGACTTTTTTCAGGCCGTGCTGTAGCAGTGGGCGCAGCAGCTGAAAGAAGAAGACCACCGCACAGCCGATTGCTATCCAGTTCCAGCGCACGCTTCCGGCGTTGTTGACCACCAACCGGGTGCCGTCCAGATCCAGGCGCATGCCCATAAAGAAAGCGGCCAGCAGCAACAGCATCGCGGCGGAGGCCAGGGCGTTAAGCAGGTTGAGGTGTTTCATACTTTCTCCACCTCTGGACGCCCCAGGATACCGGTCGGCATGACCAGCAGCACCACGATCAGCAGCGCGAAAGAGACCACATCCTTGTATTCCGTGCTGAGGTAAGCCGAGGTCAGCGCTTCAGCAATACCAAGGATCAGCCCACCGACCATGGCCCCTGGAATACTCCCTATTCCGCCCAACACCGCAGCAGTAAATGCTTTCATCCCGGCCATAAAGCCAATGTAGGGGTTAATGACGCCGTAAAACTGGCCCAGCAATACACCCGCCACCGCCGCCATTGCGGCCCCGATAACAAACGTCAGGGAGATGACGCGGTCAGTATTAATGCCCAGCAGGCTGGCCATTTTCAAATCCTCGGCACAGGCGCGGCAGGCACGTCCCATCCGGGAATAGCGGATAAACAGCGTCAGCGCCAGCATCGCCACGAAGGTGACCAGCCAGATAACAACCTGCATCGTTGAGAGCGTGGCGGAAAAGCCGTTACTTTCGCCCAGCATCCACTGACCCGTTATCAGGCTCGGCAGCGCAAGGTCGCGCGATCCCTGAGTAAGGCTGACGTAATTTTGCAGGAAAATGGACATGCCGATGGCGGAGATCAGCGCAATCAGCCGTTTTGAGGATCGTACCGGACGGTAGGCAACGCGTTCGATGCTCCAGCCGTACGCGCTGGCAATCACGATGGCGACGATAAATCCGGCACCAATCAGCATCCAGCCGACGTCGATACCCATCATCATCAGCGCAGCAATCACAATAAAGGATACGTAGCTGCCAATCATATAGACCTCGCCGTGGGCGAAGTTGATCATCCCAATGATGCCATACACCATGGTATAGCCAATGGCGATCAGCGCGTAGGTGCTGCCTAACGTTACGCCATTGAACATCTGTTGCAAAAAATAGAGGAGCTGCTCGGACATACCTGAATACCTTACTTCCTCCCGCGTCGGCGGAGAGAATAAAAACGCCTGGCATCTGAACAGGCTGGCCGGTGTGTTGGCCAGCCGCCGGTTTTATTTCACCGCCGTGGAGGAACCGTCAGCATGCCACTGGAATATGCCAAACTCGAACCCTTTGAGGTCCCCTTTCGCATCCCAGCTCAGGTCGCCCATCACCGTGGGCACGGGCGCACCCTCCTTCAGGTTTTTCGCAATGTCCGCTGGTTCTGCGCTCTTACTGCGCGTCATCCCGGTAGTCAGCGCCTGTAGCGCAGCGTAGGTGGTCCAGACGAATGGGCCGGTAGCGTCGAGTTTTTTCGCCTTAAGCGCATCAACGATCGGTTTATTGGCAGGCTCCTGATCGTAGCGCTTCGGCAGCGTCACCAGCATCCCTTCGGAAGCCGCACCCGCGATATTCGACAGCGATGAGTTGCCGACGCCCTCAGGACCCATAAACTGCGTTTTCAGACCGGCTGCGCGAGACTGACGAAGGATCTGTCCCATTTCCGGATAGTAACCACCAAAATAGACGAAATCGACGTTCTCTTTTTTCAGGCGGGCCACCAGGGTAGAGAAATCTTTATCTCCTGCGGTGACCCCTTCAAACATCACCACGTTGCCGCCGGATTTTTTCAGACTATCCTGCACGGACCGCGCCAGGCCTTCACCGTACTGCTGCTTGTCGTGGATTACGGCGATCCGCTGCGGTTTAACCACGCTGAGGATATATTTCGCCGCAGTCGGCCCCTGATCGGAATCCAGCCCGGTGGTGCGCATAATCATTTTATAGCCGCGGGTAGTCAGCTCGGCGCTGGTTGCCGCGGGCGTGATCATTAGCACACCCTCATCTTCGTAGATATCCGACGCAGGCTGGGTGGAAGAGGAGCAGATGTGGCCGATCACGTAGTGAATGCCGTCGTTGATCACTTTGTTTGCTACGGCTACGGCCTGTTTGGGGTCGCAGGCATCGTCATATTCAACGCCAACCAGCTTGTCGCCGTTGACGCCGCCTTTTGCATTAATGTCCGCGATGGCCTGCTTCGCGCCGGTGAACTCCATATCGCCATACTGTGCAACCGGACCCGACATGGCTCCGACAATAGCCACTTTAATCTCTTTCGCTACCGCCGCCTGACTCATTGCCAGCGCAATGCATCCTGCCAGCAGCGCGCTACCTTTAACGATTTTCATCCTCGACTACCCCGCCTGTTGTGTTTGCTGTTTTTATAGCCATCGAATCTACGTAAAACGCTTTAGGAATAAGGCGTTAGGAGATTTCAGGCCATTTTTATTAATAACTCTTTATTATCAGTCCATTAAACAGGAGTTTTCTTCTGCAAAGCAACTGACATATTAAGAAAACTCTGCCCTTAACGGACGTATTCACTGGCAGAAACGGTGGCATAGTAAGCAGTTATCCAGCGCGTTATGCTGGCTTTTCGGTGATTATTTAAGCTTATCTCTGCCGGAGCGGCGCGGCACAGAGCGAATGCTTTGTTTTCAGATTAGCAAAAGTTAAACTGTCCTTTAACAGGGATTTTAGATAAACCAGGCCTTTCACCTTGACCCGATCGGAATTATGAAACTTACCATTATCAGACTGCACCACTTATCTGCGCAGGACCGACTGGACCTGGGGAAAATATGGCCCGACACCTCGCTGGATGCGCTGGAGAGGAGGCTGGATGAGCAGCATCAGCTTTACGCCGCCACGTTCAATGAGCGCCTGCTTGCTGCGGTCAGGCTGACGATTGAAGGCGCGCAGGGCGAACTTGAAGCGTTGATGGTACGTGAAGTGACGCGTCGTCGCGGCGTGGGGAGTTATCTGCTGGCCGACACGCTGGCGCAGAATCCGACGGTGACGCGGTGGTGGATGGCAACGAATGACGATAGCGATCCCGAGGTTATTGCGGCCTTTATGCATCAGGCCGGATTTGTGCCTGCTGATGGCGGCTGGGTGTGCCTTCGTAAATAGCAGCCTGAGCCAGTCCTTACTTTAACGAAATGCGCGCCGGTCAATTTTCCGCACGCTGCCCTGTACGCTAAAAAGGGTGAAGGAAGCGGCCGATATCCTGTTGATGCATGTCAGCGTGGCTAAATAATGAAGGGCTGGGGTAATTCAGAAGGATTAAGACGGTTTAACAGAAGTGGGTAAGTTACGGCGGGTTCAGATCATCGCCCCTGGCGGGGGCGATGATTCGCTTAGCGCGGATGTTCCAGGCTACGCTTCTCAGGCTTCGATAGCCACGCGCAGCTTTTTCATGGCGTTCTTTTCAAGCTGACGCACGCGCTCGGCGGAAACGCCGTATTTATCGGCCAGCTCCTGCAGCGTGGTTTTATTATCGTCGTCCAGCCAGCGGGCACGAATAATGTCCTGACTACGCTCATCCAGGCCCAGCATGGCATCGCTCAGCTTATCAGCAGCGTGTGCATCCCAGTTGTCCTCTTCAATGCCACCGGCAAAGTCAGATGACTTATCCTGCAGATAGAGCATCGGCGCCATTGAGCGGCCTTCACCTTCGTCATCAGGCGTTGGGTCAAAGGTCATATCCTGAGCCGCCATACGCGACTCCATTTCCAGTACGTCTTTGCTGGAAACACCCAACTCACGGGCCACCATTTCAACCTCTTCCTGGTTAAACCAGCCTAAACGCTGCTTAGCCTTACGCAGGTTAAAGAACAGCTTGCGCTGTGCCTTAGTGGTCGCAACCTTGACGATACGCCAGTTACGCAGCACGTATTCGTGGATCTCAGCTTTAATCCAGTGAACGGCAAAGGAGACCAGACGCACACCCACTTCCGGGTTAAAGCGGCGTACGGCTTTCATCAGGCCAATATTGCCTTCCTGAATCAGGTCAGCCTGCGGCAGGCCGTAGCCCGAATAGTTACGGGCAACATGAACAACAAAGCGCAGGTGAGACAGGATCAGCGTCTTAGCCGCATCCAGATCGCCCTGGTAATGCAGCCGTTCAGCCAGCGCTTTTTCCTCTTCTGCCGTCAGCATAGGCCAGGCATTGGCGGCCCGGATGTAGGAATCCAGGTTGCCTAAAGGAGCAATAGCTAAAGTTTGCATTTCTTTGGTCATTCAAACCCTCTCTGTAATAAGCATTATTGCTGTGCCATTCCCTGCACAATTTACCAGACTACGTGAACGCGGGTCATAAGTTAAAGCAATCCGTGCTACTTCGACTGCAAAGTTATCCACAAGTTCACTTTTAAGTGTGCATAAATTAAACACAGCTTCTGGCGGGCTGGAGCCGATGCGGGAAGACGCTGAAACTCACGCTTCCTCTGTGGCTTTACTCAAACAGCAGAGGAAGATTATAACAAAAAATCGTGAAAAGGGGTTACTGCGGCGTAAATCGACGTAAATGTTGTACCGTCGCGAGCCAGGCCGCGATCCAGCCAATCATGGCAGAAATCAGCAGCAGCAGCAGGCTCTCGTCCCAGGCCAGGCCGTGCAGGTTGAAGGTGGTGCCAAACACGGCGGCAACCTGCGTTACGACGGACTCCAGACGGAATACCAACACCTCCGACAGCACCAGCGACAGCAGCGCCCCGGTAAAGCCCAGCAGGGCACCGCCGTACAGGAATGGCCGCAGGATAAACCCGTCGGTCGCGCCGATAAGTTTCTGCACGTTAATGGTGTCGCGACGGGCAAAAATGCTGAGCCGCACGCTGTTGCCGATGACCAGAAATACCGCCACGATCATCAACACGCCGATCATCGCTGCAACCTGCCCTACCAGACCGGTCAGCGCCGCCAGCCGGGCGAACCAGCTATCATCCATTTTCACTTCGTCGATACCCTGCACCTTCGCCACGCGATCGCGCAGATTATTCATGGTGTCAGAGTTCTGGAAATTCAGCTTAGGCGTGATAATCGCCACCGCGGGTAGCGGGTTTTGCTCCAGCATATCCATGGCGCCGCCAAAGCCGGACCAGTTACGAAACTCGCCCATCGCCTCTTCGCGTGACAGGTAATTCACCTTGTCCACGCCGTCCTCTTTTTTCAGCTGAGCCACCACGTTTTCCGCTGCGTCATCATCCAGCGTCTTGCTGAGATAAACGGTCAGCTGCGGCGCGGGATACCACTGTTCAGCGGCCTGGCTAACGTTTTTCCACACCATAAAACAGACGCTCGGCAGGGTGAGTGAGATAGCGATCACCATCACCGTGAGCAGCGTGGCCAGCGGCTGACGCCACATGTCCGACAGCGAGCCGCGCAGCGCATAGCGCCACTGCTCCTGCCACCCTCCCTTTAACGCCTGACTTTTAGAGGGCTGCTTTGGCTTCGCGGTTTTTGGCGCCGGTGCGCGGGTATTGCGTTTATTGGCCACCTTGACCTCCGTGTAAACGTCCCTGATTGAGCCTCATCAGGCGGTAATTACGCCGGGCGATCAGCGCCTGGTCATGGGTGGCCATCAGCACCGTGACGCCAACGCGGTTAAACTCTTCAAACAGACGCAGAATGTCTTCCGACAGCGCATCATCCAGATTTCCGGTAGGCTCATCGGCCAGCAGAACTGCGGGCTTGTTCACCACCGCACGGGCGATGCCCACCCGCTGCTGTTCACCGCCGGAGAGCTGGATTGGATAACTCTTCGCTTTGTCCAGCAGGCCCACTTTATCCAGCGCAGCCGATACGCGACGGCGGATATCTTCACCGCTCGCCCCGGCAATAATCAGCGGGATCGCCACGTTGTCATAGACAGAGCGGTCCATCAACAGATGGTGATCCTGAAAGATCATTCCAATCTGGCGGCGCAGGAAAGGGACTTCGCTGCTTTTCAGGCGGCTGATGTCGTGCCCGCTGAACCAGATATGCCCGGCGCTGGGACGTTCAATGCCGCAAATAAGTTTCAGCAGCGTACTTTTTCCCGCTCCCGAATGCCCGGTCAGAAACGCCATTTCCCCCGGACGCAGATGGAAATCTACCCCCTGAAGCGCTTGCCGACCGCCGAGATAAGCCTTACTGACCTCTTCAAAGCGAATCATCCTAATTAGTCCTCTCGGGCAAAAAGTGCCTCAATAAAATCGTCTGCCTTAAACGATCGCAAATCTTCAATGCCTTCACCCACGCCGATATAGCGAATGGGAATGTTGAACTGATCCGCTACCGAGAAAATAACGCCACCCTTTGCGGTGCCGTCCAGCTTGGTTAGCGTAATACCCGTCAGCCCAACCGCCTCATGGAAGAGTCGGGTCTGGCTGATAGCATTCTGTCCGGTGCTGGCATCAATGGTCAGCATCACCTCATGCGGCGCCTGTTCATCGAGCTTCTTCATCACGCGGGTGATTTTTTTCAGCTCTTCCATCAGATGCGATTTATTTTGCAGGCGGCCTGCGGTATCAGCAATCAGCACGTCAACGTGGCGGGCTTTTGCTGCCTGGATCGCGTCAAAGATAACTGAAGCAGAATCGGCACCGGTTTGCTGGGCAATCACAGGAATATGATTACGCTCGCCCCACACCTGGAGCTGTTCAACGGCTGCCGCCCTGAAGGTGTCGCCAGCAGCCAGCATGACCGATTTTCCTTCAGCCTGATACTGGCGCGCCAGCTTGCCGATAGTGGTGGTTTTACCCACGCCATTCACGCCAACCATCAGGATGACAAACGGCGACTTCGTGCCGACATCCAGCGGTGCTTCAACCTTCGACAGAATTTCGGCCATCTCCTGCTTTAGCAGGCCATAAAGCGCTTCGGCATCGCGAAGCTGCTTGCGGTTGGCCTGAGCCGTGAGGTTACCGATAATCCGACGGGTCGTTTCAACGCCCACATCGGCAATCAGCAACTGCTCTTCCAGCTCTTCAAACANCTGCTTGCGGTTGGCCTGAGCCGTGAGGTTACCGATAATCCGACGGGTCGTTTCAACGCCCACATCGGCAATCAGCAACTGCTCTTCCAGCTCTTCAAACAGATCGTCATCAATCTTTTTACCCCGGAACAGGCTGATAAAGCCCGATCCCAGGTTCTGCCGCGTT
Organism: Erwinia sp. ErVv1; assembly: GCF_900068895.1. Classification (GTDB taxonomy): domain Bacteria; phylum Pseudomonadota; class Gammaproteobacteria; order Enterobacterales; family Enterobacteriaceae; genus Erwinia. The sequence goes on from NZ_CDPK01000001.1 coordinate 52,401, forward strand.
TTGACCAGGCTACGCTTCAGACGCGCAAAAAAGCCCTCTTTGCTGGGGCGCTCCTGCTCGGTGTGTTCGGTGTTCTCAACCTTTGCCAGTGCCGCAGCGATCGAGTCTTCTGGCGCGATTGGCTCGGGCTGGATCTCAACGCGTTCTTCCGGCAGCAGCACGGCTTCCGGCTCGGGCTGGATTTCAGCGCGTTCTTCCGGCAGCAGCACGGCTTCCGGCTCGGGCTGGATTTCAG
>NZ_CDPK01000001.1:52754-125175 GCF_900068895.1 Erwinia sp. ErVv1
CTTCCGGCAGCAGCACGGCTTCCGGCTCGGGCTGGATTTCAGCGCGTTCTTCCGGCAGCAGCACGGCTTCCGGCTCGGGCTGGATTTCAGCGCGTTCTTCCGGCAGCAGCACGACTTCCGGCTCGGGGTGGATTTCCGCGCGCTCTTCCGGCAGCAGCACGGCTTCCGGCTCGGGCTGGATTTCAGCGCGTTCTTCCGGCAGCAGCACGGCTTCCGGCTCGGGCTGGATTTCAGNCTTCCGGCAGCAGCACGGCTTCCGGCTCGGGCTGGATTTCAGCGCGTTCTTCCGGCAGCAGCACGGCTTCCGGCTCGGGCTGGATTTCAGGGCGTTCTTCCGGCAGGTTTTCTACTGCCAGAGGGCTATCCTGAGTCAGGGTGGCGTCCTCACGCGGCTCGACCAGTACCGAAGGCTGGACGGATTCAGGATGTTCCACCTGCTGATGCGCAACTTCCTCGGTGACCGCGACCGTCTCATCGGCACGCTGTTCTGCTTCACGAGGGGGAGAACCGTCATGCGCGGACGTTTCTTCAGCCGGGGAAAGCCTGTCGCCGGACGCGTCTTTCGTCTCTTCCTGCGGCGCTTTTTCTTCGCGTCCTAATCCCAGCCAGGAAAAAAAGCCACGTTTTTTATTTTTTGCCATGGTGCAACCACACTCCTCGCGGGGGAAAATCCGTCAGGTCTCTGAAAATCATCTTAATCCCCTAGTCTAACACTTTCCTGCTAACGCAACACAGCACCCTTTTTACGTTTCCTCAGCCCGGTAAGCCCGTTAAACTGTGCAACAAATTATGAAGAGTTCAGCAGCATGAATAAAAAGAACAGCAGCAACAGCGCCGGGCAGATCCGTATTATCGGCGGCCAGTGGCGTGGCAGGAAACTTCCCGTACCGGATAGCGCAGGCCTGCGCCCAACCACCGACCGCGTGCGTGAAACGCTGTTTAACTGGCTGGCACCCGATATTCAGGCCGCACGCTGCCTTGACTGCTTTGCCGGTAGCGGCGCGCTGGGCCTGGAGGCGCTTTCACGCCATGCGGCCTCTGCCACTCTGCTGGAGCTGGAGCGTCCGGTTGCGCAGCAGCTGGAGAAGAACCTGGTTACGCTGGGGGCAAAAACCGGCAGAGTCATTCACACCAATACGCTACAGTGGCTGGCAAAGCAGGGCGAGCCGCATGATCTGGTATTTATCGATCCGCCGTTTCGCAAGGGTCTGCTGGAGCAGACGCTAACGCTGCTGGAAACCCAGGGCTGGCTGGCCGATGAAGCCCTGATATACGTAGAGAGTGAAGTAGAAAACGGACTGCCGCCGGTTCCCGCCAGCTGGCAGCTTCATCGGGAAAAGATCGCCGGCCAGGTTGCTTATCGCCTGTATATTCGCCATACCACTGCAAAGGAAGAGAGTGATGCTGATTAATCTGGGACGCATACTGATGACGGGCGTGTGGGCATTTCTGCTGCTTAACCTGGTACACCCGTTCCCCACGCCGCTGAAGTATTTTGTTAACGTCGCGCTGATTTTTATGGTGCTTATGCATGGCTTACAGCTGGTACTGATGCGGGCCACCCAGCCGAAAGGCGGGCCAGCGCTCAGCGGGCTGGTGCAGGTCAAAATCTTCTTTTTCGGCGTATTTGAACTGCTTGCATGGCAAAAAAAACAGCTACCGAAAAAGTAATCTTCGCAAAAAGAAGCGTTCTCACGCGTTGACCTGAAAAGTCCATTTCAGGTCACGTATACCTGCCGACTGGTTTTATCGCACAGCATCATATCGGGGTGAGAAAGAGATAAAGCGCGTCCCTTTTACCTTCAGTTCGCCCTTCACTCCCCGATCAATTTGATGAAAATCGCCCGCCTGCAGGACGAGTTTAAAATCACCCGCGCCGTTGAGCGGTCGAAACCAGGCTTCATAGCGCATCGCCTCCACCGGAATCGTTTCCCGCTGGCGTGAACGCCGGTTTGGCACGGGCACTTCTCGCTTCTCCTTCACCATTACCGGCAACGCCCTGACGGGAGAAGCATCGTTAACCGCAACCTCACGCCGCTGCCGGATAAACTGCCGCGTGGCCATCACGGCAATCACCGCCAGTATGATGATAAAAATGAGGGGGGGCTTCATGATTTTCTTCGTCCTCTTTCGTAGACTAAGCAATAAATTTCACGGTCAGTAAGGATACAACCAGACCGCTCCCATTGTCACATCGGTCTGACCTGACCTAGACTGGAGTGAGAATTGTGAGGTTTTACCTCTAAAAAACAAAGGGACACATTATGATTTGGTCGTTTCTGGCGGTTCTTTTTTCCGGCTGGCTGTACGTTGATGCTTCCTATCGGGGACCACAGTGGCAGAGTTGGGTATTCAAACCCGTTACCCTGCTATTGTTACTCGCACTGGCGTGGCAGGCACCGGTCCTTAATACCACCGACTATCTGATTCTTTTCGGGCTGCTCGCCACGCTGATTGGTGATGCGCTGACGCTACTGCCCAATCGCCGTATGCTGTATGCCATCGGGGCGTTTTTCCTGTCGCATCTGCTTTATACCCTCTGCTTTGCCAGTCATATGACCCTGAGCTTTTTCTGGCCGATCCCGCTGGTGGTACTGATTATTGGCGTGGCGCTTATCGCCAGCATCTGGACACGTCTGGAGGAGCTGCGCTGGCCAGTATGTACTTTTATTGGCATGACGTTATTGATGGTCTGGCTGGCCGCAGAACAGTACTTTTTCCGCCCCGGCGATGAGAGTTTCTCTATTATGGTGGGCACGTCGCTGCTGCTGCTGGCCAATATTGTCTGGTTTATCAGCCATTACCGCCGTCGGTTTACCTCTGACAGCGCCATCGTTGCCGCCTGCTATTTTGCGGGACACTTTATGATCGTACGCTCACTTTATCTCTCATAACCGCTAAGCCTTGACTCTGGAGTCTACTCCAGAGTGTAAGATGTCACCGGCGGGACGTTCCCGCCAGTTTCATCAGGAGGCAATATGCATCAGCACGCTACGCCCTGCGCCTGCGGGAAGTGCCTGACCAGGACAACATTCAGTTCTCATCCGCGGCCTCCGGTTGCGATGGGAAAAATCACGTCAGTTAATACTCTCTCGCCAGATACCCCTTGCAGCGACTGCCATAGCAGCGCTGTACCTGCCAGCGACCCGGACAATGACAGCGACAGTGAAGCACAGCATGAAGGCTACAGCTGGCGAATTTCGGGCATGGACTGCCCCGCCTGCGCACGGAAAATCGAAACGGCGGTGGGGCAGCTCAGCGCGGTCACCGAGGGACGGGTCCTCTTTGCCACGCAAAAGCTGATAGTAAAAGCGAGTGAGGATGTCCGTGTACAGGTTGAAGATGCCGTCCGCTATGCAGGTTTCAGCCTGACGCGCAGCGGTACGCCGATGAAACATATTGAGCCTGCCGGGTTCTGGCGGGAAAACCGCACGCTAATTTTGTTCGCTCTGCTGCTGCTTGCCAGTTGGCTCATTCAGTCAGTGAGTGCTCAGGCCGGACAAATTGCCTTCACCCTGACCACGCTATTCGGTCTTTGGCCCACGGGCCGTCGGGCCTTTCGGCTGATAAAAAGCGGTTCGCCTTTCGCCATTGAAACCCTGATGACTATTGCTGCATCAGGCGCGCTGCTGATTGGTGCCACTGCGGAAGCCGCCACGGTGCTGATACTCTATATGCTGGGCGAACGGCTTGAGGCCTTCGCAGCCGGTCGCGCACGGCGCGGGGTAAATGCCCTGATGGCACTGCAACCGGATACGGCGGTACGCCTGCACGGCGAGCGCCGGGAGACCGTCGCGGTCAGTTCGCTAAATCCTGGAGATATTATCGAAGTGGCGCCGGGCGCGCGATTGCCGGCCGATGCAAAACTCCTTGATGCTTTCGCAAGCTTCGACGAGAGCGCCCTTACCGGTGAATCTATGCCTGTAGAGCGGCAGCAGGGGGAGTCGATTTCCGCAGGCTGCCTGAGCATCGATCGCCCGATCAGGCTTACGGTTACCTCAAAGCCCGGAGAAAGCGCCATTGACCGCATTCTCCATCTGATCGAGCAGGCTGAGGAGCGTCGGGCACCGATTGCCCGCTTCCTCGACCGCTTCAGCCGTATTTATACTCCAGCCATCATGGCGCTGGCGCTGCTGGTGGCAATCCTTCCCCCTTTATTATTGGCCGCCGACTGGCAGCCATGGATTTATAAAGGACTGACGCTGCTGCTGATTGGCTGTCCCTGCGCGCTGGTGATCTCAACCCCGGCGGCGATCACCTCAGCGCTGGCTGCGGCAACCCGACGTGGCGCGTTGATTAAAGGCGGCGCCGCGCTGGAGCGTCTCAGCGCTATTCGCACTATCGCCTTCGATAAAACCGGTACGCTGACAGCAGGTAAACCGGTGGTCACGACGCTTATCGCCCTTAATCAGGATGATGTAAACCTACTGCTGGCAAAAGCAGCAGCGGTTGAAACCGGTTCTTCTCATCCTCTTGCCAGGGCTATTGTCGCCAGAGCCGCTGAACTGGGATTAAATGTCCCGTTGGTATCCGGGCAGAAAACGCTTACCGGATCGGGCGTCGAGGCGATAGTAAGTGGGCACAAACTTCTGATAATCTCACCGGCCAGGCTGCCGCAAGACAGGCTGACAGAGCAACAGTCAGCACAGGTTTTCCAGCTTGAGTCGGCTGGGAATACGGTCGTAGTGATGCTTGAAGACAACCAGCCGATCGGGTTGATTGCCCTGCGCGATACCCTGCGGGAGGATGCTAAAGCCGCTGTGGAAGAGCTGCGCGCCATGAATATTCACAGCATTATGCTGACGGGGGATAACGCCCGCGCCGCGGCGGCCATCGCCAACGAGCTCAATATTGACTATCGTGCGGAACTGCTGCCCGCCGATAAGGTTGCAGTCATCGCCGGGCTAAGCCAGCAGCCGCTGGCCATGGTCGGTGACGGCATCAACGATGCGCCAGCAATGAAGGCTGCAACCATAGGCATTGCGATGGGAAGCGGAAGCGATGTGGCGCTGGAAGCAGCAGATGCGGCACTGACCCATAACCGCCTTAATGGGATTGCGGCCATGATCCGCCTGTCGCGCGCCACTCATGCCAATATTCGGCAGAACATCACTATTGCGCTGGGGCTGAAGGGAATATTTCTCCTGACCACGCTGCTGGGGTTCACCGGGTTATGGCTGGCGGTACTCGCGGATTCAGGCGCTACAGCATTAGTGACGGCTAACGCACTGCGGCTTTTACGTAAAAATTAGCTCACCGGCCAGAATGCTCTTCCGCATTTTGGCCGCTCTTTTACAGCCCCTTTTTAAGCAGATATTTAAAGGGCAGCTCGTCGGTAAACTGCTCCAGCAGTGTATGTTCCATAAAACGGCAGAAGCCCGGGATATCACGGGTGGTGGCAGGATCGTCCGCAATTATCAGCAGGGTGTCACCCTCCTGCATATGACGCACGGCTTTACGTACCATCATTACCGGCTCAGGGCAGCGAAGGCCCAGCGCATTCAGGGTCTGGTCAGGATTTGCGAACCGATCGCTCATAGTATTCTCATCAGGGGGACGTTCAATCTGGCGACTATTTTACCCGCCGTGGCGCTATCTGCAAGGCTGCCCGTTTTGCTGGTTCCACTGATATAGACTTTATCGCTCGAACGGTGCTTTTGTATTTATCTGGGCATACCTCAGGAGTAAACGTTTGCGTAAAAATTATCCATTGCATTGATAACCTGTTTCGGTAAGATCTCGCGCACTGCTTAGTGTTAAGCCTGTTTTTGGGTTCCCTCACCCCAATTTTCAAAAAGGTCATATAATGATTCCACTTACTCCCCGTGAGCGCACGTTTGCGCTGGTCTGGCTCTCGCTATTCCACGTGCTGGTGATTACCTCCAGTAACTACCTGGTGCAGCTGCCGATTTCGGTCTTTGGACTGCATACCACCTGGGGCGCATTCAGCTTTCCCTTTATCTTCCTGGCCACCGATCTGACCGTGCGCATTTTCGGTGCTCCGCTGGCTCGCCGAATTATCCTGGCGGTAATGGTCCCGGCTCTGATTATCTCCTACGCGGTCTCCGCGCTCTATTATCAGGGCGAATGGCAGGGCTTTGCCGTGTTGAAAGAGCCAAACCTGTTTGTCGCCCGTATCGCCTGCGCCAGCTTTATGGCTTACGCCCTGGGGCAAATTCTGGATGTCCACGTCTTCAACCGGCTGCGGCGCTTACCGCGCTGGTGGATAGCGCCAGCCTCCGCAATGTTTCTGGGCAACATTAGCGATACGCTCGCCTTCTTTTTCATCGCCTTTTACAAGAGTCCCGATCCCTTTATGGCGCAAAACTGGGTGGAAATTGCCCTGGTGGACTACAGCTTCAAAGTGATCGTTTGCATGATTTTCTTCCTGCCTGCCTATGGCCTGCTGCTAAACGCGTTCCTAAAGCGTCTTGCGGAAAAATCCACTGGCGCACAGGTTAACTTCGGCTAAGCTGCTTTCTTAAAATAGAGTCGGTTGCATTTAGCCGCCGATTGCGATTTTATGGTTAGCTAAATCAGTCATATGACTAACGTAAAAGGGATCACGATGCGTAATTTATTGAAATATGCCGGAATCGGCCTGCTGGTGGTTGGACTGACCGCCTGCGACGGCAAAAATGATAAAGCCGCAGCCGATGACAATGGCGTGAGCAGCAGCCAGTCCAGCCAGAATGTGACTCTGCTGGATGGAAAACTGAGCTTCACCCTGCCAGCGGGCATGTCCGATCAGAGCGGCAAGCTGGGCACCCAGGCGAATAATATGCACGTTTACGCCGATGCTTCAGGCCAAAAGGCGATTATCGTGATTGAAGGCGATACCACTACCGAAAGCCTGGACGCACTGTCCAACCGCCTGGAACAGCAGCAGCGTAACCGCGATCCGCAGTTGCAGGTGGTCAGCAATAAGTCTGTAAACCTGAAGGGGCAGCCTGGACAGCAGCTGGATACGGTGATTTCCGCTAAGAACCAGTCATCATGGTCCTCCGTGGTGTTGGCTAAGGCTGATGGCAAACTGGTAACGCTGCAAATTACGCTGCCAGCAGATAATCAGCAGCAGTCACAGACCGATGCAGAAAAAATCATCAATACCATTGCGCTGAAATAACATAAAAGCCCCTGGAATTGCTGACTCGCCCCCTTTGAATATTCACCAGGGGGCGGCCGGCTGACAGGGGCTTTTTGTTGATTACTGCTATGTTAAAGAGTGCTTTGTTAAAGAGTGCTATGTTAAAGAGTGCTTTGTTAAATATCGCTTTATTGAGTACTGCTTTATCGAATACTGCTTTATCGATTACTGCTTCGCTAATTACCGCTACCGCTTAATGCTTACAGCCCGGCATGCTCGCGAATATATTTCCTGGCTTTTACCGCATATTCAAACGGGTTCGCTATCGCAGGATCCTGTTCAGCTTCAACCACCATCCAGCCTTTGTAGCCCGCCTCATCCAGTAGCGTAAAGACCGGCATAAAATCAATGACGCCATCTCCCGGCACGGTAAAAGTGCCCTTTCTTACCCCGTCAAGGAAAGAGAGTTTCTGGCTGCGTACCCGTGATACCACGTCATCCCTTACATCCTTAAGGTGGACGTGATTAATGCGTGGCAGATGCTTTTTCAGGATAGCCAGCATTTTTTCCTGGCTCCCCTCTGAGTAGTAAGCATGGCCGGTATCAAACAGCAGAAAGACGTTGTCATTGGTGATCGCCATGAAGCGGTCAATCTCTTCCGCGGTCTGAATAGCTGTACCCATATGGTGGTGCAGGCAAACCTGCATGCCCTTTTCAGCCGCCAGCGCCGCCAGCTCATTATAGCCCTGTGCCGTAAGCTGCCACTGGGCATCAGTAAAGGTCGGCTTTTCTTCCAGGACGCCCAGCGTGGTGCACTGGATGCTTTTACTCTGCTCCGAACAGCCAATCACTTTTGCGCCCATCGCATGGAGGAAATCACGATGGTTGATAAATTCGTCGATGGTTTTTGCCCGCTCGCCATCTGCGAAGAAGGTGCTGAACCACGCATTGCAGATCTCTATGCCTCTGATCTCCAGCATGGGTTTAAGCACGGCCGGGTCACGGGGATATTTGCTGCCCACTTCACTGCCGGTAAAGCCAGCCAGCGCCATTTCGCTGACGATCTGCTGGAAGGTATTTTCTCCACCCAGCTCTGGCATATCGTCGTTAGTCCAGCCAATTGGCGCTATCGCCAGCTTCACGTGATCTTTGTTCATTTTATGCCTCAACGTTCGCAAAGGCGGCCCATGCCGCCCGGTATTATCGGTTAAGCAGCTCGCGCTCGATCAGTTCACGCGTTTCCACTGCCTGATACTTCATTTTTTCCGGGTAGCCAAACAATGAAGAGGCAATAATCGACTCACCGCCCACCTTGTAGCTGCGGTTGGCAAAATCCATCTCACGGAGGGTCTGGAAAAGCGTATCGAAATCCACTTCGCCTTCACCAACGCCTACGTGCTGGTGAATGGTGGCATCAACCCCCGGCGGATTAACGATATAGCGGCAGTGCTTAGTGTGGTTCATGGTATCGGCTATCAGCACGTGTGAGAGGTCAGCCCCTGCGTACTCCAGCATACTTTTGACGTCCCCTTTTCCCTTGTCATAAAAGAAGGTGTGGGGCGCACTGTAGAGGTATTTCACATTCTCGCTGCGGAAGGATTTCACCAGGTCCGAAGTCTCATTGTTCTCTTCACAGAAATCCCAGGGGTGAGACTGGATTTCGATGCGGATACCTTCGCGCTCGACAATGGGCAGCAACTCTTCCATTGAGCGATAGAACATCTCTTCACAAATTTCTGGCTCATTAGGCGTACCTGAAAGCTCGGTATTAATCACCTGAACGCCGGTTTCAACGGCGATTTCGATCATTCTTTTCCAGTTACGTACCGCAGCCTGGCGACGCGCCTCATCCGGCCCGGACCAGCGATAGACCACAATGTAGGACGAAATTTCCAGCCCGGTCTCACGCAGCGCGTTTTTATACTCGGTGATGATTTCACGGCTGGCTTTAGGATGCTTGTAGAATGGGTTGATCTGCGGGTGGGGGGACTGTTCAATATATTTATAACCCCAGTCGGCCACCTGATGGACCATTTTGGTGATGCCCATATCCCTGATGACATCCACATCAAAAGCAATTTTCATCGCAAACTCCCGAACGTAGATCTGTTATAAGCGCCCGGACTAAGCAGGGCGCCAGTGAAACATTAGCGGTTGTAGAAAGCCGGGCGTGGTGGCATTTCGACGGGTTCAATCTGTCCGCTTTCCTGCGCCTTCAGGCAGGCATCTCCGGCCACGGCGGCGGCGAAGCCATCCCAGGCTGAAGGACCCTGAAGCTGGCCGATGGCAATATCGTTAATGAAAGCCTGGAGCTCAACGTCATAGGCATCAATAAAGCGGTCTTTCCAGTCGGTCAGAATGGTTGTCGCCAGTTTGGCCTCTTTGCGCATTTGGACCGAAGCGGGCTCAGGTAGCCGGGCAATACCTGTTTCACCCACGACTTCACACTGAATGTCGTAGCCATAGGCGCAGTTAACAAAAATTTCCACGTCAATACGCACGCCCTTGTGGGTTTCAAACAGGACGATTTGCGGATCGCGCAGTTTTGCGTGGGAGTTTTTAGTGGAGCGCGGGAAGACTACCTGGACAGATTTATAATCGTCATCTGTCAGCCAGCGCAGTACGTCCAGTTCATGGATCAGCGTGTCGGTAATGGCCATATCGGTGGTATAGCTTTCCGGCACCGCCGGATTACGGTGGGCACAGTGCAACATCAGCGGCTCGCCAATTTCACCCTGCGTAATCACCGATTTCAGTGCGCGATAGCCCGCATCGTAGGGGCGCATAAATCCAACCTGAACCAGACGCTTGCCATAAGCCACTTCTGCATCAACGATCCGGCGACAACCCTCGGCGCTCATCGCCAGCGGTTTTTCACAAAATACCGGTTTGCCCGCGGCAATAGCAGCCAGGGTAAACTCTTCGTGAGTCGGCCCCCAGGAGGTAATGATTACGGCATCAACATCCGCAGCGTTAATCACATCGTGGCCGTTGGCATACACTTCTGCCTCCAGGCCCAGACGGCTGACGACGCCTTGCGCACCATCAAGATTGATATCAGACACGGCAACAACCTTCGCGCCCTGCAGGACTTTACTGCAGCGGCGAATATGTTCCTGACCAATTGCACCGGTGCCGATTACGCCAAGTTTCAAAGTCATACGGTCTCCTTGATATGTAGGGTGTCGCGCGGATCTCAAAACGGAGCACCGCGCAGAGCATTCAGAGTTAAGATGAAAGAATTAGTATTTACGTGCCTGATCAATATGCTCATTCAGCATGCGGGCTACGGCATCGACGCGTTCAGACTTCGATACCTGCGCCCCACCCACTCGCCACCAGCTAAAGTATTTGTGCACCATCGTTTTCGGCAGCACTTTGATGTCAATCAGAGTGGAAACCGGTGAGCGTTTTGCCTCCTCAAGCGCCTGCTTAAGCTGGGCCAGCGTAGAGACACGCCAGGTTTTACAACCGTATCCGGCGGCAATCGCGGCGAAATCGACCGGTATAAAGCCCCCGTCCAGTTTGCCACCCTCGGCATTACGGAAGCGGAACTCGGTAGTGAAACTGTCCATACCGTGCTCCATCTGGAGGTTGTTGATGCAGCCGTTAGTCATATTATCGAACAGCACCACGTTGATTTTGGCACCTTCCTGAATCGAGGTGACCAGCTCTGAGTGGAGCATCATGAACGAACCATCGCCTACCAGGGTGTAGACTTCGCGGTGCGGCTCGGCCAGTTTCACCCCCAACGAGGCGTTGACCTCGTACCCCATACAGGAGTAGCCATACTCAACGTGGTAACCGTTGTAATCTTTGTTGCGCCAGACGCGCTGTAGATCGCCGGGCAGGCTACCCGCAGCGGCGACGATCACTGCGTCCTTTGGGAGCTGCTCGTTAAGCGTTCCCAGCACGCTGCTCTGGGTGAGGAAGGAGTCGGTTAAGCGGTTAAATTCAGCAAAGACCGCTTCGCGATCCAGATGATCGTCAATTTCCGGTACATAGCCTTCATTGCTATAGACGGCCTGGTAGACGCGTTGGGTCTCTTTCAGCAGTCTGCTTTGCGCCTGATCCACTTTTTCGCCCCACCCGCTGGTAAAGCCCTGAGCCGCCAGGCGTCCATCCAGCGCGGTGATCGCCTCTCTGGCATCGGCCACCACCTGTACGCCGTCCAGCTTCCAGGCGTCGAAATTACTGACGTTGATATTGATATAGCTGACGTCCGGATTCTGGAAAATCCATTTTGAGGCCGTAGTGAAATCGGTATAGCGTGTGCCAATGCCAATCACCAGATCGGCCTCTTTAGCCAATAAATTGGCCGCCAGGCAGCCGGTTTCCCCGACCCCGCCGACGTTGAGCGGATGGTCAGAGATCAGCGTTCCCTTACCCGCCTGCGTTTCGGCAAAGGGGATCTGATGACGTTCGGCAAACTGGCGCAGTGCATCGCCCGCTCCCGAATACTTAACGCCACCGCCGCAGACAATCAGCGGCTTGCGCTTGCCGGCGATAAGCTTTAACGCTACCGCCAGCTGCGCTTCGGTCGGCAGGCGACGGTCGAGGATGTGCACGCGCTTCTGAAAGAAATAATCGGGATAGTCCCAGGCTTCGCCCTGTACGTCCTGCGGCAGCGAAATCGTTACCGCGCCGGTTTCTGCGGGGTCGGTTAGCACCCGCATGGCATTGATACAGGCAGTCATCAGCTGTTCCGGACGGTTAACGCGGTCCCAGTACTTACTGACGGCGCGAAAGGCATCATTAGTGCTGATACTCAGGTCATGACTTTGCTCAACCTGCTGCAAAACCGGATCGGGCTGGCGCGTGGCGAAGACATCGCCCGGCAGAAGTAATAAAGGTATGCGGTTCGCGGTGGCGGTGCCTGCCGCGGTAATCATATTTGCCGCACCCGGCCCTACCGAAGAGGTACAGGCAATAATCTCGCGACGCAGCTTTTGCTTGGCGTAGCCGATGGCAGCATGGGCCATACCCTGTTCGTTACGCCCCTGATGCACCACCAGGTCGCCGCTGTCTTCCTCAAGGGCCTGACCCAGCCCCAGCACGTTGCCATGGCCGAAGATGGCAAAAATCCCTTTAACAAATTTGGTCTCAACGCCATCTACCGAGAGGTATTGGTTATCCAGGAATTTTACCAGCGCCTGTGCCGTGGTTAATCTGATCTTACCCATTTGCTCTTCCTTAACGGTACAGCGGCGCAAAGGCCAGCCGTGATTCGCGTTGGTGGTCGCCACGGATGCTCATGAAGGCGACGGCTGTAAATGAAACGTGAGGCGATTATAAACAAATATTTTTTCCACTAAACACAATTACAGAAGAAACGTTTCATTTTGCGAGTGAGATCAAATTCTCAGTGAAAAGCAGCGCGACCAGTGCGATCTCACCTGCAAAAATGAAAGCCCGCAGAACGAAGGCCTGTTAAGGCGGGAAACTCATTTCATTTCAATCGTTTCCTGACGTTACAGATTCCTCCTTATTCCCTAAAAAAACCGTCCCAAATCTTTGACCTTTTCCGGAGATTTTCACTGGCTAAATCTCCCTCGCCAGAGTTTTATCCACCTCACATTTTTGGGGTATTAATTTCATTTTATATTGATATTGAAATATTCATTCCCCATACTGACGAACATAGCAAATCCAATCGCCAGCACGTGGCGCTCCAGACACCCGCTGGAGAGGCGCGGCAGAGGTGGCTTATGACAGAAGGAAAAACAGGTATGAGTACACAAGAAAAACGGCTTGATGTGATTTGTATCGGGCGCATAGCCGTTGACCTCTATGGCCAGCAAATCGGTGCCCGCCTTGAGGATATGAGCACATTTTCTAAGTACCTTGGCGGCTCGTCTGGCAATGTCGCCTACGGTACCGCTATTCAGGGTTTGAAGTCCGGTATGCTGGCCCGCGTTGGCGATGAACATATGGGCCGCTTCCTGCGGGAGGAGCTTCAGCGGGTAGGAGCTGATACGCAGTGCCTGATTACGGACAAAAAACGTCTGACGGGCCTGGTAATCCTGGGGATCAAGGATCAGGACACCTTTCCACTGGTGTTTTACCGTGATAACTGCGCAGATATGGGCCTGATCCCTGACGATATCGACGAAGAATATATCACCTCCGCCCGCGCCGTTGCGGTGACCGGCACCCATCTGTCGCATCCCGATACCCGTGCCGCCGTGCTTAAGGCGCTGGATATCGCCCGCCGTCACGGCCTGCGCACCGCGCTGGATATTGATTACCGCCCGGTTCTGTGGGGGCTGACCTCATTAGGCGACGGCGAGACGCGCTTTGTTGAATCGCAGCATGTCACGCGGCAGTTACAGGAAGTGTTGCACTACTTCGATCTGGTGGTGGGGACGGAAGAAGAATTTCATATTGCCGGTGGCAGCACCGATACGATTACCGCATTAAAAAATGTGCGACAGGCCACTAAAGCCACGCTGGTTTGCAAACGTGGGCCTATGGGCTGCGTGGTATTGGAAGGCGCAATACCCGACAGTTGGGAGCAGACGACGCTACAGAGCGGCGTTCGCGTTGAGGTATTGAACGTACTCGGCGCAGGGGATGCCTTTATGTCCGGTCTGCTGCGCGGCTGGCTTAATGATGAAAGCTGGGAGCAGGCCTGTCGCTACGCCAATGCCTGTGGTGCGCTGGTGGTATCACGCCACGGCTGTGCGCCTGCTATGCCGACCCGGGCTGAACTTGATGACTTCCTCAGCCGCGATAAAGAGGTGAAGCGACCCGACCTGGACAACCGCCTTAACCACCTCCACCGCGTCACCTCGCGTAAGCAAAAATGGGAAGAGCTGTGCGTCTTTGCCTTTGACCATCGTAAGCAACTGCTTGATATGGCCGATGAGGCAGGCGTGGATGCCTCCCGTTTGCCGGAGCTGAAAACGCTGCTGCTGAGGGCCGCAGAGGAAGCAGCAGGTGAAGCCGGCCTGGATAACCGCAGCGGCATACTGGCCGATACGACTTACGGTCAGCCCGCCCTGAATGCCATTACGGGTAAAGGATGGTGGATTGGACGTCCGATTGAGATGCCGGGTTCCCGCCCACTGCGGCTGGAACACGGTAATATTGGTTCACAGCTGATTGACTGGCCTCAGGAGCACGTCGTGAAATGCCTGGTGTTTTACCATCCACACGATGAAGCCGGTCTGCGCCAGGAACAGGACGCGCTAATTCTTGACGTCTGGAAGGGGTGCAACAAATCTGGCCATGAACTGCTGCTGGAGGTCATCCTTCCCGAGGACAATGCGGATAAAAAAGAGTCGTATTATTTCGACATGCTGAGCCATTTTTATTCGCTGGGTATTCAGCCAGACTGGTGGAAGCTGCCGCCGCTCTCTCTGGAGAGCTGGGAAGCCATAAGTGGTCTGATTGAGCAGCAGGATCCTCACTGCCGCGGTATTTTGATTCTGGGGCTGGACGCGTCGGAAGAGAAACTTAAAGCGGGTTTTGCCGCGGCGGCTAAAGCCCCGTGGGTGAAAGGATTCGCCGTAGGAAGAACGATTTTCGGCCAGCCTTCGCGTCAGTGGTTGCAGGGTGAGCTGGACGATGACGCGCTGATTGCCCAGGTTAAATCCAACTATCTGACGCTGATTGATTACTGGCGTCAGGTACGGCCAACGCACCAGCCCTGAATAGCGCTTCCAGAAGGTAAGGGGCGGTAAACACCGCCCCTTTATTTCCCTTCGCCATTTCACACTCCACGTTAATGAACCTCCAGTCTGTCTACATTTATTGTCCCTGTTATCCCGATTTTGCGTGCCGGTTAATGTTTTACGCATAACTGGTCCGATGTTTTGTGATTGATTTCATATCCCGATGAAATAAAGCACCGTATTTGCGTTAGCAAGTGAAATTTTTTGTTCATCTGATAGAATAACGGACAGAAGAACATCACAATTTTTGACCAGCGAGCCGAAGTAATGACTAATAACTCGACGCAGCTTTCCCTGTTACAGGACGACATTCGTCGTCGATACGATACTCTGAGTAAACGCCTTAAACAGGTGGCCCGCTATATTTTGGATAACAGCAACAGCATCGCTTTCGACACCGTTGCCTCTATCGCTCAGCAGGCAGACGTTCCGCCCTCTACGCTGATCCGCTTTTCCAATGCATTTGGCTTTAGCGGCTTCAATGAAATGAAACAGGTTTTCCGTCAGCATCTGATGGAGGAAACGGTTAACTATACCGAACGCGCACGACTCTTCCGCCAGACAGCCATTGATGAAACGGCAACCCCACCGGAAACGCCCGCAGAAATCCTCAATGTATTCACCATGGTAAACTCACAGGCGCTACAGCAGCTGGCGATGCAAACCAACCCACAGCATCTTGATAAAGCCGTAGAGTTGCTGGATCAGGCAGAGAATATCTATGTTATTGGCCTGCGCCGCTCCTTCAGCGTGGCCTCCTACCTGACCTACGCGCTGCGACACCTTGAGCGCCGTGCTTTTCTGATTGATGGCTTGGGCGGAATGTTTACCGAGCAGCTGAGCATGGTTAACCCAAAAGATGTGGTTATCGCCATCAGCTATTCTCCCTATGCACGTGAGGCCGTAGAACTGGTTGAGCTGGGTGCCGGACGCGGCGCGCATCTTATCGCGATTACCGACAGCCAGGTCAGCCCGCTGGCGGCCTTCAGCGATGTATGCTTTGTGATACGTGAAGCACAGGTAGACGGTTTCCGCTCACAGGTGGCTTCACTTTGTCTTGCTCAAACGCTGGCCGTCTCGCTGGCGCTAAATAATGCTGAGGCCTGAAGGCCCGGACGCAAGCCGGGCATAACGTTTTCTGTGCCCGTTACACCGATCCCAGCCCCTGCCAACTCACTTAAGACGCCAGTCCTGATTCGCCTCGCGAGTTTACTGCCGGGCGGCGACGTGCTGTGCCGTCCTCACATCAAATCAATACCAAAGCGTCGGAGCAGGATGGCCCAGCAAAAGAAAATAATTATCGTTATACCGCAGCTGGCAGCCAGCGTAGGCCAGAATCCCCAGCGCTGATAAAAAAAAGGGAACATGATAAACATTGGGAGTGTGGGAACGACATACCAAAAGGTATACCACGCATGTGCTGCGATCTTCTCCTGACTTTGCCCCTCAAGTTTCATCCAGATCAGCACCAGCACGGTGACAAGCGGCAGAGCCGCTATCAGGCCGCCAAGACGATCGCTGCGTTTCGCCACCTCTGAAATAAGTACAATCATCCCAGCCGTAACGGCATATTTTATAGCCAGCCAGAGCATTTCGCCCTCCTTATACCCCACCATTCTGGTGCCGCCGAACTCCCCCAACGGCACATCAGCATTGGGTTTTGATAACGCCCCAGCACTGCTCTTCGCAGCGAATTCACATCGTTATATACCATAAACCCCGCTCTGTTTCTGATGAACCTGGCAGCCGACTGCCCCCCCCTCACAACCTAATCAACACGCTCCTGTTCTCAATAAATATTCTTCAGTGTCGTAAGTCATATAAACGCCTGCGTAAAAAATCATTGCAGAAATAAAGCGGATATATTCACACCTGCTAAACTTTTACCTTGAAATAATTAACTAAACAGGTAATGACATCGTATAACAAGTATTTAACGGCACATTAAAAAACCAGCATCATTATGGGGCGAGATCTCCATACATATTATAAACAGACCTGATTACAGGAAACCTGAGGTCACCCCCTCCATAATCTGGAGCGTTTGAATGGAATTATTTAGAATTTTATCTATATACTTTTATCCGAAAAAATACAAATATCGCTTATTAATTTTAGAACAAAGTAAAGATCATAAACTCAGGGCAGCACTGCCTTCACGCCGGCGATGCTTTACACCTGATTATTACTCCAGCCTTATTGGAAAAAGGTAAAAGTCGCGCCAGTAATAGCCCTAAAGTAGGTATTTTCGCAAAAATCAGGGGCTCAGACTCCGGTATACCCGTAGAGCCAGATATCGCCTTTATGGATAACCCCACCCGGCGTTTTGAAAATTAAGGATTAATGATGATGAGAACCCGCAACCGTCGCCTCCACTGGGCAGCGCTACTACTCTATTTTTCAGGAAGTTACCAGGCACAGGCACTGCCTTCTATCGTAGCGCCGGGTCAAAATATTGTGGGTGAGCAGATTTATGGCAGGCAAATAGTGCTCGGCAATGTGATTGATAGCAACATTCGGGATGGAAGACAGATCATACAACAAGGGGGATCGGCGCAGAATACTGTCATAACGAAGGGAATGCAGATAATTGAGAAAGGAGGCTATTCGTCTGATGTATATCTGTACGATGATTATCGTATTAGTGAGGGTATGATCTATAATATCGGCGTTGGAGGGCAGGTCAATAACGCCACGCTTTACAAAGGTAAAATGGAAGTATTTATGGGAGGAGTCGCCTCTGGAAAGGTTTATCTCCAAAACGGATCGCTTATACAGATTGATATAACTTCTGACACTCACGCCATGCATCTTTCGCTTGATAAAAGCGAGGCTTTTTTTCATGGAGGGTATCTTAACACCCTTGCAGAATACACTATAGCCTCGATAAATCTCCGCGATGGGATAATGACACTTTACAACTTAGATTTAAAAGATAAACCCTGGTTTACCCGGTTAAATACCACTACGCTTACAGGTCAGGGCACGTTTGAAATCATCACGGATTTGGCATCACTGAAGGGGGACTTTTTAAACATTACCGGACGTGCAAATGGTGAATTTGGCATTATGGTTTATGACTTCGGAGAAAACCCCCTGACGGATGCCAGTCTTCAGATTATTCAAACGGGTGGAGGGAGCGCTAAGTTCACCTTGCTAAACGAAAATCAGGTCGTTGATGTTGGAACCTATCAATATTATCTGGTGAGAGTGGGTAAAAATGGCTGGGCACTTTCACCCTATCAGCATGACGATACGCCGGATGTCGATGACCCAGATGATAACGGGCCGCCGGAGGATAACCCGGATACTGATAATCCCGATGATACTCTGCCGCCAGAAGAAGACCCGGGCGATAAACCCGTCCCTCCCACTCCTGTTCCAGACCAGCCCGATAACGGTAAGAAGACGGTTACTCCCAGTGCCGCCGCTATTCTTGCGATGAGTACCGTCGATAACATTATTTCCAGTGAGCAGATGAATACAGCCCGTGGACGCCTGGAAGAAATAAGGCGCGTTCCACACGATACTGAAGTGTGGGGAAGGTTCAATAATAGCCGTTACGACGTCAGCGTAATTGAAAATGCCAATTACAGGCTGAAACAGAACGGCATTATGTTAGGCATCGATGCAACGTCTGATGCGGGCTCAGGATCACTTACCCGTGGGCTATTCATGGCCTTCGATCGCGCGACCACTGACTTTAAACGGGGTGGAAAAGGTCATGTGGATGCCTACACCGCGGGAGGCTATCTCAGCTATGTTGATAGCAGCGGATACTATGGCGAAGGTATCGTAAAATTCAGCCGCTTCATCAACGATATCAACGCCTTTATGAATGGTGGCACCGCAGCCAACGGCCTCTTTCGGGCAACTGATATGGGCATAAATATCCAGACGGGGAAATACTTTACTTTCTCTCGGGGTTATCTCGCGCCCTATGGCGCAGTGACGGCCCTGGCCAACCATTCCGATAACACCTATCAACTCTCAAATGGGCTGAGGGCTAATAATGGTATTCAACGCAATGTAACCGGTGAAATCGGAATAAATCTTGGTCTTCCTGTTATGGTCAGCGGCAATAGCGTAAAACCTTACGCCAGGGCTGCTGCGCTTCATGACACCATCAGTTCAAATCGTGTCACCATCGTTAATAACCACTTTACTCACCGTAAAGGTGGTACACGGGGTGTGTATCAGGCAGGGATTGATATCCGAACGAAGGGAAAGCTGTCACTGCATAGTGGCTTCAGCTATTCACAAGGGAAAAATATTGAGTCGCCCTGGGCTGCCACACTGGGCGCCGCGTGGGCCTTTTAAAAGGGGCGAACGCGCAAATGCCCCTTTTGTTAAGCAGAATGGGTGCCAGACTCAGCGCGGATAGGCATCACTATTAACCCAGGCATGGTCTTTTTCCCAGGTGAACTTCCACAGGCGGATCGGACCGGCCATAACGTTCAGATAGTAGTTATTGTAACCTGCGAGCGTTGCTACCGGGTGATAACCGCGTGGCACCGTTACCACATCCCGGTTATAGGCGGCCATACATTCATCCAGCGTGCGATCGTCAGTATAAACACGCTGCATGGCAAAGCCCTGCTCGGGATCGAATCGATGGTAGTAAGTCTCTTCCAGGTAAGTTTCGTTTGAATTTTCCTGGTCATGCTTATGACTGGGGTAAGAGCTGCTGTCACCTTCGTCGGTATACACTTCGACCACCAGCAAGCTGTCGGCTGGTTCATTATCGGGCAGAATATTATGTACCAGACGCTTGTTTCTGCCCTTACCGCGCTGCTCAACGCCTACGTCAGCGGGGGAAATCAGGCGGGCGGGCAGAGAGCCATGGCCCGGTGCGTTACACACGGCCAGTTCCAGGTCGGTATCAGCCCGGACCTCAACCCTGTCATTATGCGGAACATACACTGAATAGGGCGGAGTACGTTCGAACGGGGACATGCGTTTGCCGATGCCGGGGAATTCGGCATTACGCGTTTTAACTGAGGCAATACCGGCGACCAGTACCAGACAAAGTTCCCTGTCGCCGCTCTCAAGATTCAGCGTCTGACCCTTTTTCAACTGGTAGGCATCAAAGCCTACGTAGCGCCAGCCCGCACTTTCCGGCGTAACGTGCTGGATACGGCCCTGCGCATCCGGCTGCTGTACTTTGGATAGCAATGACATTCTGCTGCTCCTTATATTGTGACCAAAAAGGCGCGGCGGCGGCATCAACAAAACCGAGGCAATAAATCCCGCTCTGCCGGTCTGCTAACGCCTTACCGCAACGCCTGTGCTTTATAAACGGGGGTTATCCCAGCGTTGGCATACTGAACTCAGATACGGTCTTTTGCCCGCTCGGCCAGCGTACGGTGGCCGTTTTCATGCGGGTGTAGAAACGAACGCCATCCGGCCCGTGGACGTTTAGCGCACCAAATACGGAGCGCTTCCAGCCACCGAAGCTGTGGAAGGCCATGGGTACCGGCACAGGTACGTTCACGCCAACCATGCCCGCCTGAACCTCACGCACAAAGTCGCGTCCGGTGTGACCGTTACTGGTAAAGATGGCGCTGCCGTTGCCAAACTCGTGGCTGTTGACCAGCTTCAGCGCGCTGGCGTAGTCCGGGGCGCGCATGATGCTCAGCACCGGGCCAAAAATCTCTTCACGCCAGATAACCATCTCATCGGTGACGTTATCAAACAGCGTGCCGCCTACGTAGTAACCCTCGGTATAGCCCGAGACCTGGCAGTTACGTCCGTCCACGACCAGCTTCGCACCCTCTTCAACGCCCTTGTCGATATAGCCCAGCACTTTCTTCTGGTGCGCGGCGGACACCACCGGTCCCATCTCATTCTCTTCGCTACCCTTCTGGATACCTGGGCCAACGCGCAGCGCCTTAATTTTCGGCGTCAGGGCGGCAATCAGCTTATCCGCCGTATCGTCCCCGACCGCGACCACTACCGGCAGCGCCATACAGCGCTCGCCCGCCGAGCCAAAGGCTCCCCCCATGATGGCATTGACGGTGGCGTCCAAATCCGCATCGGGCATGACGATGGCGTGGTTTTTCGCCGCGCCAAAAGCCTGCACACGCTTACCGTGAGCGCTGGCCGTTTTATAGATATGTTCAGCTACGCCAGACGAGCCAACGAAGCTTACCGCCTGTACGCGTGGGTCTTTATACAACTGCTCTGCATCTTCATTTGAGCAATGAACAACGTTAAATACCCCATCCGGCAGGCCGGCTTCGGTCAGCAACTCCGCCATGCGCACTGCGGCAGACGGGTCCAGCGCAGGGGGCTTCAGGACAAAGGTATTGCCACAGGCCAGTGCGATGGGGAACATCCAGAGCGGCACCATCGCGGGGAAGTTGAAGGGGGTAATACCGGCGACCACGCCCAGCGGCTGCATCAGGGAATAGCTGTCCACCCCGGTTGCCACGTCAGCTGAATTTTCACCCTTTATAAGGTGAGGAATACCGCAGGCGAACTCGACAACCTCAATTCCGCGCGTCAGCTCACCCAGCGCATCGGACCACACCTTTCCATGTTCACTGACGATGAGGGCTGCAAGCTCTTCCCGATGCTGTTCCATCAGGTTCTTAAAGTTAAACAGCACGCGAGCGCGGCGCAAAGGCGATGTACGGGACCAATCTTCAAAGGCATTGTGTGCCACTTCGATCGCTTTAGTTACCTCTTCTGCGGTGCTCTGTGTCAGTTCACGAACCGTTTTACCGGTGGCCGGATCGTAAACCGGAATGGTTTCATTGCTGGCGCTCAGAGACGTTTTCCCGCCAATAAAATTTCCTACGATAGTCATGTTCTGGCCTCTTAGATGTGGGTATTCCCTGCAGGCAGCCGCTGGTAAGCGTCCGTTGCCTGGCTGGATAACTGCCGAATGCGTGAAATGACAGTATTATATTGGAATGAATTTTTCAAATATTAAACTTTAGAAAATTCATTTTTAGTGCAGTGGATCGCATTTTCACTTTTTAGAACGCAATCAATTACTAAAGAGGCGGTGAACCCGCCTGACCCGCGTTAACCTAAGGAATTATCTTAAGTTTTAGGGGAGTTAGCGGCCAGATGGAGACGACATAATCAGCCTCTTCGGCAAGCCATACTCTGGGCTTTTTGCTCCCTTTCAACCGGCCAGAGGCGAAAATTTGAGAGGGCGATCTAAAAATTTAAATTTCAATATTCACCATTCGTGAAATAAATGTTCTCTTATGCCCATCTAAGGTGACTGACCGTCAGAAATCAGGCTCGCAGGGATTCACCCTACTCTCTTTACATTTAGCAGGAGTTGCAAAATGGCCATCGAATCATCCCGTTTCTGTGTAAACCGTAAAATCGCCCCTAACCTGGGGATAGAAGCATTTTTTAAAATGGTCCACGGTCTTGGCCTGACCAAAGTTGAACTGCGCAATGATATGCGCGGCGGTAAGGTAACGGATCATCTGAGCTATGCCGAAGTCAGCGCGCTGGCGCAGCGTTATGGCCTGGAGATTGTCACCATCAACGCCGTTTATCCCTTTAACCAGCCTGACGATGCGCTGTTAGCGAAAACTGAAGGCCTGCTGAAAGACGCCAGGGGCGTGGGGGCAAAGGCACTGGTACTCTGTCCATTGAACGACGGGACGCAGGTTAGTCCTGAAGAAACCGTCAGCGCATTGCAGAAGCTGGCGCCGCTTTTTGAGAAATATGGCATTGAAGGGCTGGTTGAGCCGCTGGGCTTCCCCATCAGCTCTCTGCGTTCTGCCGTGCAGACGCAGGCGCTAATTCGCGACGCGCGCGTTCCTTTTAAACTGCTGCTGGACACCTTCCATCATCATCTGTACGAAAAGGCGGAAGAAGAGTTTGAGAGCGGTATTGATATTGCTGGTATCGGGCTTGTTCACCTCTCCGGCGTGGAGGATGACCGTCCGACCAGTGAACTGACGGACGAAGAACGCATTATGCTCAGCGAGGGCGACCTGCTGAAGAGTGTGTCTCAGGTACGTCGCCTGGAAGCCATGGGATATAAAGGCATCTATGCGTTTGAACCCTTCTCAACGGCAATGGAAAACTGGAGCGAAGCAGACATCGTGCGTGAGATCCAACAGAGCATGGCGCTGCTTCAGGGCTAAACACCCTAATACGAGAGCGGCTGGTCTGTTAGCGTGCCTGGTGGCTGAGTACCGCTTCTGGTCAGAACAGGGGAAAAGGCGCTAGCCTATTCCCCTTCGATACACTCCTCACTTTTACTCTGCGACTGACGTTTCAGCCTCCAGGTTAGCAGCATGCCCAGACAAACCAGCAGTCCACTTAGCAAGTAGATAACCGGTATGCCCAGATAGCTCATCACGAATCCGGCAAGCGGGCCGGTTACGCCCAGAGACAAATCCATAAAGGCAGTGTAGGTTGCTAATGCACTGCCCTGATTCTGGGGTGGTACGGCTTTAACCGCCACTACGCCCACGGCCGGAAACACCAGTGAGAACCCGGCTCCGGTGAGTAAAGCACCCAGCTTTGCCACCCAGGGTTCGGCTGAACCCCAGACAAGGAATAATCCTGCCGCCTCAACGGCAAAACACACCAGCGCCACGACCAGTCCACCGTGGCGGTTGATAGCGTTAGGAAACAGCAGTCGCGTCCCCACAAACGCGGCGCTAAACAGCGTCAGCGCCCAGGCGGCACCGTCCCACCCCTTATCCTGATAGAACAGCGTAATAAAAGTGGCTATTACCCCGAATCCCGCCGACCCCAGCGCAAGAATAAAACCGTAGCCCCAAAGCCGCCCCAGCACCGCCCGAAAAGGCAGCTGCTTGCCCCTGCTGCTTTTCACGCTCGCTCGCGGCAGCGCAAGCACAATCGCCACAAAGGCGATAACAGCGATCACCGAGGCCAGCAGCAGCAGGCCGCCCCAGCGATAGATTGCCACGCCCAACGGCGCACCCACCGCCATAGCCCCGTAGGTGAAAATACCATTCCAGGAGATCACTCGCCCAATATGCAGCGAGCCAACCACGCTGACCCCCCAGAGCGTTGAGCCAGTCCCGGCGAAGCTTTGTCCAACCCCCAGAATCACTCTGCCAACGCATAACAGGAGCAGGCTCAGAATGGGGATCCCTGCGCCCAGCGCCGCCAGCAGACTGAAAATTCCGCTCAGAAAGCAGCCGCAAAGCCCGATGATGACCACTCTTTTAGCGCCCCACAGATCGGCGAAGCGCCCGGAA
The DNA here is from genome assembly GCF_900068895.1 of Erwinia sp. ErVv1. Classification (GTDB taxonomy): domain Bacteria; phylum Pseudomonadota; class Gammaproteobacteria; order Enterobacterales; family Enterobacteriaceae; genus Erwinia. The sequence continues at coordinate 76,727 of NZ_CDPK01000001.1, forward strand.
TAAGGCCGGCTGATTAGCGTGGAAAAATATTGCAGGCTGACAACCAGTCCTGCCCAGAAAGGGCTGTAGCCCATGACATCATGTACATAGCCGGGCAAAACGGCCAGCGGCAACCCGATGGTCAGATAGCTGGCAAAGTTGAACATCACGACGGAGATAATACGCAGATTCAGGCGAAAAGCGTTAGGGGCCGCCTCCGCTCCGGGTTGTTCAGGCATGGAAAGCGATACCCTTTCAGGAAAAGCACAAGGTTGCACTATACCTGGTTTTAACGGCGAAGATCACTCCTCTGTCTGTTGCTCCCCCTAAACCAGGCTTTAAGGGAGTCAGCAACCAGCCTCAAAGGGGCCAGCGTAAGTCAGAAAAAGAGCCTGACTGACGCGAAAAGGCCACTGCCGATACACATTAACGGTCAATAAACGTGCTAAGTACTACGAACTTTCTTAAATTCAGCAAGTTAGCCGGTAAAGGCGCTAAGCTTTGTATCAATATTATTGCCCGGAGAAGCCATGAGCGAGCTGCAGCAGGAGAAGATAGGGCAGAATATGCTGCTGAAAATGGCCATGCTGGTCGTCATTCTGGCCGGGATCAAAGCGGCCTCGGAAATTTTGGTACCCTTTCTGCTGGCACTGTTTCTGGCGATAGTGCTGAATCCGCTGGTGACGATACTGATGCGGCGCGGGGTCCGACGCGGCCTGGCGATTACGCTGGTGACGCTGGCCATGCTGGTTATTATTGCACTGCTGGTGGCAATGATTGCCGGTTCAATCAATGATTTCAGCGATATTTACCCGCAGATCCGCAGTCAGATGGCGCAAAAACTCGCTATCCTGCAGCATTTTGCCGCACCCTTTCATATTAATCTTTCTACCGACCGCATTATTGAACGTCTCGATCCCAGCTCGATGATGAATCTGGCCGGTACCCTGCTAAGTCAATTTTCCGGTGCAATGACCGGGACCGTGCTGCTGTTTATGACGGTCGTTTTTATGCTGTTTGAAGTTCATCATCTGCCCTATAAGCTGCGTTTCGCCCTGGTTAACCCGAAAATTCGCATTGCCGGCCTGCATAAGGCACTGAAAGGCGTGACGCACTATCTGGCGCTGAAAACGTTACTTAGCCTGATAACGGGTATTGCGGTCTGGCTGGTGCTGCTGCTGCTGGGCATCAAGTTTGCGCTGCTGTGGGGCGTGGTGGCTTTTGTGCTCAACTTTATTCCTAATATCGGTCCGGTGATTGCCGGTATCCCCCCTCTGCTTCAGGCTTTATTGCTTAACACGCCTTTTGACGCCGCACTGGTCGCCGCACTGTTTACCGTTATTCATATGGTGCTGGGCAATATGCTGGAACCGCGGATTATGGGGAAAGGCCTGGGACTCTCCAGCCTGGTGGTGTTCCTGTCGCTGATATTTTGGGGCTGGCTGCTGGGGCCGATCGGTATGCTGCTGTCGGTTCCGCTGACCTGCGTCTGTAAAATCCTGATGGAAACGACGCCAGGCGGCAGCAAGCTGGCGATTTTACTTGGCAACGGCAGGCCTCGTACCGTCCGCCTGAAGTAACCCTTCAGGCGCTTCTTACCTGCCCACTGCGATCGTCATCACGGCATCCTTTGCCGTTGCGCTTTATGCTGTGTTTAGCGGCTTTCTGCCTTAACTCTTCGATGATACAGGAGCTGAACATGGAACATACGTGGCGCTGGTATGGCCCGAACGACCCCGTTTCGCTGGATGATGCACGGCAGGCTGGCGCCACCGGCATTGTGACGGCCTTGCACCATATTCCCAACGGCGATGTCTGGCCCGTAGAGGAGATCAAAGCCCGCCAGGCGCTGCTGGCAGAGAAAAACCTGGTGTGGTCAGTGGTGGAAAGCATCCCTGTTCATGAGTCGATCAAAACGCATCGCGGCGATTACCCGCGTTTTATCGCTAACTATCAGCAATCTCTGCGAAATCTGGGCAACTGTGGGATAGATACCGTCTGCTACAACTTTATGCCGGTGCTGGACTGGACGCGGACCGACCTCGCCTGGCCACTGCCGTGCGGGGCCAAAGCGCTGCGCTTCGATGATACGGCCTTTGCCGCATTTGAGTTGCACATACTCAAACGCCCCGGTGCCGTGCAGGATTACGATCCGCAGGAACGGGAGCAGGCTGCTCGCTACTTCGCCGCGATGACCCCTGACGATGTGGAAACGCTAACCCGCAATATCATTGCCGGTCTGCCGGGTGCGGAAGAGGGCTATACGCTGGTGCAGTTTCAGGCGCAGCTTGCGCAGTATGAGGGGATCGATAAAGCCAAACTGCGTGAGCACATGGCAGAATTTTTGCGGGCGATTGTACCGGTCGCGGAAGCTTCAGGCATCAGGCTGGCGGTGCATCCGGACGATCCACCGCGATCGCTGCTCGGCCTGCCGCGCATCGTTTCTACCCAGGAAGATCTCCAGTGGCTGAAGGAGGCGGTAGACAGCCGTCATAACGGCTTCACCTTCTGTACCGGATCGCTTGGGGTTCGGGCTGATAACGATCTGGTCAACATGGCCGCGACCTTTGCCGATCGGATCCATTTCGCGCATTTACGTTCCACGCAGCGCGAAGACAACCCGAAAAGCTTTCATGAGGCCGCCCACCTCGGTGGCGACGTGGACATGGTGGGCGTGGTTAAGGCTATTCTGGCCGAGGAGCAGCGTCGTCGTCGGGAGGGTGATAGCCGCCCTATTCCCATGCGGCCCGACCACGGGCATCAGATGCTGGACGACCTGCATAAAAAAACCAACCCCGGCTATTCTGCCATTGGTCGGCTTAAAGGACTGGCAGAGGTTCGCGGCGTTGAGGTTGCGCTTCAACAACTCTTTTACAGCGATAGCTAACGCGTACCCTGAACCGGTTGCCATGATCACTCACCGCTCCGGTCTACCCCTGAGGATGACCGGACCGGGCCGCCCGATCAACGATAAAAAAACCGCAATTCACTGTAGCCGGGCCTCAAAGACGCTGGTATCGGTGATCGCCTGTACGTCCACCTTCTGCGGCAGAATCGCCAGCGAAGAGAACAGATCGGAGACGCCCTGTACTTTCTTAATATCCTCTGCGGAGACCGGCCTGATGCCGTGAGAAATCCGCGCCGTGATCGGTGCCGACGCCTGCGGTGAAAGACGGGTAAGCGCAGCATAAACCTGATTATAGTCGTCGGGATGCGCAATTCCCCAGGCCCGCGCCTTCGCCAGTCGGCGGGCAAAGTCGGCAATAGCCAGCCGCTTAAGGGGATCTTTTAGCGAGCTGTCGGTGGCGGTCACAAATGACAGTGCGGTCGTCAGCCCTTTACTGTCGCGAAGCAGGCGTGCGCCGTGCTGTTCGGCGATGCCCAGATAGGGATCGAAGGTGGCCCAGGCCGCAATCTGACCGGAGTTAAACGCCGCGCTGGCGTCAACGGGCAGGACAAAGCGAACCGGGACCGCCTCTCTTTTGATGCCCGCCTCCTGCAACGCGCCATAGAGCAGATGCTGCGAAATGCTGCCGCGCGCCGAGGAAACGACAACGGTTTTCCCTGCCAGATCCCTCACGCTGTGGACCGGAGAATCGGCCGGGACAATCAGCCCGTTAGATCCCGCGTCTCCCACGTTGGTTGCGATGATTTTAAGATCCACCCCGCCAGCGGCAGCCATCAGTACCGGCAGGTCTCCGGCGTAAGAGGTATCAACCGCCCCCGCCCGCTGCGCTTCAAAGAGCGGTGCGGCGCCCTGAAAATTGGCCCAGCGATAGTGATAAGACGCACCTTTCATCGCGCCGGATGCCTCCACCAGCGAACGCAAATTACGGGCCTGATCGCCCAGCACCAGCGTGACGCCGGAGAGATCCTCTGCCGCGCTGGCAGTAACGGAAACGCAGAGCAGTAAAGCCGTCAATAGCGATTTATACATGGTGTCTCTTCCCCCTGTCAGAGTGCGTTTCGCTGTAGCTGACGGACGTAAGCATCCCAGTGCAGGAGATACTTTTTGTTTCTGATGCCATTATCAAACGCCAGCGCGGCCTTTTCCGCTACCGCATCCGGGATAATACTCAGCGCAGCCCCGCCGGACTGTGCGGCTATTTGCGCAACGCACGCCCGCTCCAGATAGTAGAGATTGTAAAACGCTTCCTCCAAATCCCGGCCACAGGTCAGCAGACCGTGATTACGCAGGATCAGCGCGTTGAGATCGCCCAAATCGGCCACGATGCGCTGCTGCTCATCGAGATCCAGCGCAATCCCTTCATAATCGTGATAGGCAAGACGGCGGTGAAAGCGCGTGCTGTGCTGGGAGATCATCAACAGCCCCTGCTGCTGAGCCGCTACGCCTATGCCCGCCGCAGTATGGGTGTGCAGGACGGCGTGGGTTTCCGGGCGGGCGCGATGAATCGCACTGTGGATCACATAACCCGCAGGATTGATCCCCGACCCGGTAGGATCGTCGATAATTTCGCCATCAATATCAATTTTGACCAGCGTTTCAGGCGTAATCTCATCAAAGGTCTGGCCGTAAGCGTTGATCAGGAAATGCGGGAGTTCACCCGGTACGCGCAGGGAGAAGTGAGTATAAATATGATCCGTCCAGCGCAATTTTGCCGCCAGGCGATAGCACTGCGCCAGTTTAACGCGTGCTCGCCACTCCGCATCGGAAATACGGGCTCGCAGACCCGTTGCCGCATTCAATTCGGTAACCTCTGCCATTCATTTTTCTCCTGACCTGTTAAACGCGGACGGGCCGCGGACAGGGCATCCTGGCACAGGAGAAAATACCGGGGAAATAATGAATATGACAATAAACTGCATAATATTGACTAAGGAATATGCACAAAGTTTATTTTTCCACTGCCCGCCAATATTTATCTGTCGGCACAGCGGACATGCTATTTTACCGCCAACCGTGCGTATAAAATTGGGTGAAAACAGGAAGACGATATGGACTCTCTTTTATTAAAGGGACGTGAACGTAAGGGACTTTACCTGACACTGGCGGGCCTGCTGCCTTTGCTGCTCTGTCTTGTTTTTACCGGTATCGAAGCCACGCAGATTATCCAGCGCCAGCAGGCCGTCACCGCCGAAATGCTGTTAAACCAGTCCGAGGCCATCAGCGATCATGCCTGGAAGATGATTGCCCAGCTACAGCAGTTCTCCGGAAAACCCTGTGAAGAGATTAACGATCGACTCCAGCGCTTTTCGGCTATCTACCCCTATTTCCGCTCCGTAGGCACTATCCAGCACGATACCATCACCTGCTCCTCCGCATTCGGCAGCAAGCAGGGCAATATTACAATCCTGCTTCAGCGTCCGCCGCCTGAAAACCGGAGGACTTCCTGGGTCCTCTCTCTGGCGGGCACCTATAGCGTCAGGGATCGTCCGGCAGTGATCTTTGTCCGCGACGGGCCGGAGGGCTCCAGCAGCTTTGCCCTGGTCGATGGCCAGTACCTTCACGATTTTATGAACGCAGTAGGTAAAAGCCACGGCTACCGTATCGCCATTCAGTTCGGCGGCGGATTTCGCATTACGCGCGGCAACATCCCCAGCGCGGGCGAGGGGTTTATTCACGCCAACACCTATACCGCGACCTCCAAACGTTACCCTATCGTCGTTAGTGTGACCTCGCCGCCTGCGGATACCGCCTATACCTGGCGACAGGGACTGTATACCTTCCTGCCGATGGCGCTCATCCTTTCGCTCCTGCTCATGACGGTGACCAGCAACTGGCTTAAACGGCGGCTCTCCTACGGCGACCTGATCCGCCGCGCCATTGCGCGTGACGAGTTCTCCGTTAATTACCAGCCGCTGTTTAATCTTGAAACCAACCGCTACGGCGGGGCGGAAGCATTGATGCGCTGGCAGCTGCCGGATGGCCGCTGGGCAAAGCCGGACCGCTTTATCAGCGCCGCAGAGTCAGAGGGGATGATTGTGCCGCTAACGCGGCATCTGCTGACGCTGATTATCAGAGATGTCCAGCACTGGCACGTACCGCCTGGATTCCACCTTGGGATCAACGTAGCGGCTGAGCATCTTCAGCACCCCGATTTTGTGCAGGATATCCGCGGCTTTGCCGCGCAGCTTGCTGCCCAAAAGCTGAATATCACTTTGGAACTGACCGAGCGGAGCCTGATCTCCGATGGCGATGACGTGGTGAAGAAGCTGCATCAGCTGCGTGCGGAAGGCATTCATATCGCGATTGATGACTTCGGCACCGGGCACTGTGCGCTGAGCTATCTCCAGACCTTTCCGCTGGACTACCTCAAGGTGGATCGCGGCTTTGTTAACGCCATCGAGTTTGCCGGGGGTGAAGCGCCGATTCTGGATGCGATTATTAATCTTAGCCAGAAGCTGGGGCTTAAAATTGTCGCAGAAGGCGTCGAAACGCCGGTCCAGCTCGACTACCTTAAAGCACGCGGCGTTATCCATATTCAGGGCTATCTCTTTGCTCACCCTATGACCAGCAGTGCGCTGATGGCGTGGTTGCAGAGCACAAACCCAGCCCCGCCTTATCCGCTATAAATCTGACCGCGTTCGGGACGATCTCACGGGCCGATTATGTGGTTAAGCCGCGTCGGATCCCGTCAGAAATTATGTTACGCGACCAGAAAACGATATACTGATAACAGAAAAGGGCGGGTTGATAGACGATTCCACCCGCCGCTTTTCACTTTCTGCCTGGCTATAGACCACAGATAATTTGTACCCTGAACCGCTGTAATTCGTTCATTTCAGACGGTTTATGGGAGAATTCTAACTGGGAAACAGACTATTACAGGGGTTTTATGAAGCTACGTAGGAAGCGTGTTAAGCCAATGGGCTTAAAAGACGTAACGATCATTGATGATGCCAGGTTACGCAAGGCTATTACCGCCGCCTCGCTGGGTAACGCGATGGAGTGGTTCGACTTTGGGGTATACGGATTTGTCGCCTTTGCGCTAGGTCAGGTGTTCTTCCCCGGCGCCGATCCGGGCGTGCAGATGATTGCCGCACTGGCGACCTTCTCGGTACCTTTTCTTATCCGTCCGCTGGGTGGACTGTTTTTTGGCAGGCTGGGTGACAAATATGGCCGCCAGAAGATCCTTTCCATTACCATCATTATTATGTCGGTCAGTACCTTCTGTATTGGCCTGATCCCCTCCCATGCCTCCATCGGCATCTGGGCGCCTATTCTACTGCTGCTGTGTAAAATGGCTCAGGGCTTTTCCGTCGGGGGCGAATACACCGGTGCATCCATTTTCGTTGCCGAATACTCCCCGGACCGCAAGCGCGGCTTTATGGGCAGCTGGCTGGACTTCGGCTCAATTGTAGGATTTGTGCTGGGTGCCGGCCTCGTCGTGCTGATATCAACGGTTATTGGCGAAGCAAGGTTTCTGGAGTGGGGCTGGCGCGTGCCGTTCTTCGTCGCCCTGCCGCTGGGTCTTGTCGGGCTTTACCTGCGTAGCGCGCTGGAAGAAACACCGGCCTTCCAGCAGCACGTTGAAAAGCTTGAGCAGGGCGATCGTGAAGGGCTGGCTGACGGTCCTAAAGTTTCGTTTAAAGAGATTGCGACCAAACACTGGAAAAGCCTGCTGGCCTGTATCGGTCTGGTGCTCTCCACCAACGTCACCTATTACATGCTGCTGACGTACATGCCAAGCTACCTCACCCACAATCTTCACTACTCTGAAGATCACGGGGTGCTGATCATCATTGCCATTATGATTGGTATGCTGTTTATTCAACCGATTATGGGCCTGATGAGCGATAAATTTGGTCGTCGTCCCTTCGTGATCATCGGTAGTATCGCCCTGCTGTGTCTGTCCATTCCCTGCTTTATGCTGATTAACAGCAATGTGATGCCGCTGATTTTTGCCGGTCTGCTGATTCTGGCGGTGGTGCTTAACTGCTTTACCGGGGTGATGGCCTCGTCGCTGCCCGCGATGTTCCCTACGCACATCCGCTACAGCGCCTTAGCCAGTGCCTTTAACATCTCTATTCTGGTGGCAGGTCTGACGCCAACGCTGGCCGCCTGGCTGGTTGAAGCGACCAACAACCTCTATATGCCTGCCTATTATCTGATGATTGTTGCCATCGTGGGCCTGGTAACCGGTATCATGATGAAAGAGACGGCCAATATGCCACTGCGCGGTGCCACGCCAGCGGCCTCAGATATGGCCGAGGCAAAAGAGCTGTTGCAGGAGCATCACGATAACATCGAGACTAAAATCGGTGATATCAGCGAGCAGATTGCCGAGCTGGAAGAGAAGCGTAAGCACCTGATCAACCAGCATCCGAATATCAACGAGTAATCCACGCCGAAGCGCAATAAGCGCTTAACACAGACTGCACCCCAAAGGTTGGCTTGCCAACTGAGTAAGGTGCAGTTTTTTTTGGTCTGTCACTGCGCGGTCGTCCAGTAGGTTCCGGTCTGTGGCACCGTCAAAAAGTCACGGTTCATTTCATCCAGGGTTCGCTGCGGATCCAGATCGCTAAACAGCTGGGGATGGAAGAATTTCGCGAAAATCTCTACATCCAGCAGATGCCAGGGACTCATATAGAAATTGTGCCACACCGCCAGCGTCCTGCCACTGCGCACCGCCGACAGCTGGGAGACGACGGGATCGCGGCTCAGCACCTGACGAAAACTTGCCCTTGCCTGCCCGGCGCTAACGTCAGGGCCAAGCTGCAGCTGATTCTTCTGTCCCGGCCCCGCCATGCCGGTGGCCAGCCAGAGCGTCGGATTGGCCGTAACGATCGCCTCCGGGCTGAGCTGCCCGAAGACGCTGGCAAACCGCCCTGCCGCAATGTTATTTCCCCCGGCATAGGTGATGAGATCGGCCAGATTGCCGTGGCTGACCGTGGTACAGCAGGTTTCCCGCCGTCCGATATGCAGCTGTAACATAACGCCGGGCCGTTCTGGCTGCGCCTGATCCAACCTCTGCCTGATCTGCTGCATATGCTGCTGGTAAAAAGCAATAAAGCGCCCGGCCTTCGCGCTGTCATTAAGGGCCTGGCCGAGGATCCTCAGGCTGGGGACGGTATTGGCGAGCTGGTCAACGCGCGTATCAATATAAATAACCGGGATACCCGCACGGGTCAGCTGAGCCTGAACGTCGTCGTGATTGCTCCCTTTTTTGGCGTATACCGGCAGAATGACCAGATCTGGCTTCAGGGCGATCGCCTTTTCCACGCTGATCTGACCGTAATTCGCCTGACCAATCACCGGGATGGCATTAATCTCCGGAAAGGCAGCGGTGTACCGCGCCCAGTTCTGGCTGTCCAGCTTTTTCAGGTCTCCGGGCCAGCCCACCACCCGCTTCGCCGGATTGCCCTCCTCAACCAGCGCCAGGGTATAAATCATCCGACTTTCCCCCACAATAATTCGCTGGGGATCGTCAGGGATGACCACGCTGCGCTGCAAAATATCGGTAATGGTTTTGGCCTGGGCCAGGCTGCCGATCAGCATCAGCAGCAGAAATAAACGTTTTCTCATTGCGCCCTCCGGAAAGCGATCAGAAATCTACCGATGCCTGCACATATACCACTCTCGGCTCGCCCTCAATCACCCGCAGGTTACCCGCGCTGGACTCGTAGTAGTGTTTGTTTAGCAGGTTGTTGATATTCAGCTTGAGCTGGGTATGTTTACCCACCAGCCTGCTGTCCCAGGCGATAAACGCATCGGCCACGGTATAGTCCGGCATAGTAAAGCTGTTCTCAGGATCGCCCGCCCGGCTGCCGACGTAGCGGCCACCGCCGCCCACGCGAAGTTCCCCCGGTAGCCAGGAGAAGCGCATGGCGTGGCTGAGATAAAGGCTGCCCATATTGCGCGGCGCGTTGACCAGGCGGTTACCGACGTTTTCAGGATTGACGCCGTCCTCAACAATCTCGGTTTTGTCGTAGCTGTAGGTGGCAATCAGGTTCCAGTCCTCTGCCAGCTCGCCGTTGACCTCAAGCTCTGCCCCGGTTGAGCGCGCTTTAGGAATGTCTCGCGTCACGCCGTTGATAAACACCGACATATCCTTTTCATCAATCCGGTACAGCGCCAGCGTGGCAGACAGCGCAGGCATGGCCTGCCACTTCGCGCCGACTTCCCACGTCGTACCTTTCTCGGTCGAGGCGACATTGCCGTTATCGTCCGTCTGGGTCGAGGGGGTAAAAGAGCGGCTGTAGCTGCCGTAAAGCGAAACGTCAGGCAGCACTTTATAGACCAGCCCCATCTGCGGTAAGAAGGCATCGCCGCGATCGTTAAGGGTGGTGACCGGGTTGTCAACGCCATGGCTGGCCGTCTGGGTGTAGCGCTGGAGGCGTCCGCCCAGCACCGCAATCCACTTATCAGTGAGGTGAATGCTGTCCTTCGCAAAGAGGGAGCGGCTGTAGAGGTTGGTGCGAATGTTGCTGACGGAATCCGCATAGGTGCTGCTGTTCAGCACCGGCTCCTCACCATAGACCGGATCGTACATATTGAAGGTTTTAGAGACTTTGCCCCGGTACGAGCGGGCTTTGTAGGTTTCGTTCTGCTCATAGTCCACCCCCAGCACCAGATCGTGCTGCCTGTTCCACAGGGTGGGGCTGCCGCCGATATCCCAGGACAGATAAGTGGTCTGGTGGTTAAAGCCGCGGTTGGCGTCGGCGCGACGGGAAACAATGCCGGTGGTGGTGTTAATCGCCGTCGCTCTGACCTCGTTACTGTCATAGCGGCGCTGCATCCAGGCATAGTTGAGGTGGGTGTCCCAGATATCATCCAGTGCCCAGGCGTAGTTGACGTTCAGCCGCTTATTTTTCCCCCACGCGTGGTTGGCGCTGTCATCCAGCCGCTGGTTATAGGGTACGTTGACCGGTTTCTTGTTGATAAACGCGGTGCCCCGATCGTAGGGCACGTCATATTTATATTCAACATAGCTGATATTGAACGACGCTTTTTCGCCGAACCAGCTGAGTGAGGGCGCGACTAACGTATGTTCATTAACGCCGAAGTTGCGCCAGTAATCTTCGCGCTGGCGCTCGGCGATCAGCCGAAAGGCAAAGCCGTTTCCCAGCGGGCCGGTAACGTCCACCCCGCCGGACCCCCCGCCAAAGCTGCTGGTTTCCCCGCTGACGTGCGTGTTCCACTCATACTGCGGTTTTTTACTGACCAGGTTGATTACCCCGCCCGGATTAAGAATACCGTAGAGCAGCGAAGCCGACCCTTTTAACACTTCGACGCGATCGATGGTGGCGTCCATCGACAGCCCCTGATTACTGCGTACGCCGTCAAGAAAAATGGAGCCGTCGGAGTTCGCGCCGAAGCCGCGCTTAACGAAGCCATCCTCGGTGCCGCCAAGGGTGTTCCCCTGAGTGACGCCGCTGACAAACTTAACCGCGTCGTTGACGCTTTTGACCTGATAGTCCCTGATGACCTGCGGGGTGACCACGCTAACGGACTGCGGCGTTTCACTGCGTGGTGCAGCCGTGCGGGTGGCAGTGGTGGCGCTATCTTCCGCGTAGCTGCCGGTCTGGCTGGCGGCATCGGCGGTAACGGTTAGCGTAGGATCTTTGTTTTCTTCCGCGACCGCGACTCCGCTGCAGGGCAGCGCAGTCAGCACGATCATACAGGAGGTCCCGGTGAGGCGATTAAAAGCAGAGCGAACCAATAAAAGTGATTTCATAAGATGAGTTACACAGGCGAACGTTATTTTTTGTTCGCGAATGGTAATCACTATCATTGGCATTATCAATTTAATTAACTGCGTGTATCCCCTCCAACTGCCATATTTTCAATCGCTGCGGCCATCTCTTTTATCGCCATCTGCGCCGCCCGGGAAAGCTGGCGTGAAGGGGCAATACAGAGAGCCAGCGTTAGCGGCCTGATATGCTTACCCTTCAGCGGAACAAAGCTGAGCTGACGATGCCTGACCTCCTCCAGCACGTCCAGCAGGCTGAGAACGCAGACGCTACCGCCTTGTTTGATGAGCGATTTTATCAGCCTGATATCATTGCAGACGATGGCATTTTCAGGCGCGAAGTTATGATAGCGATAGAGCGATCGGACCCGCTCATGCACCACCAGCGGTTCGCCAGGCAGAATATGCCTTTCGCCGCTCAGCTCGGCGGGGGAAAGCGCCTCGCGGTCTTTGAGTGGGTGGTCAGGCAGCATCACCACCCCCATCTCCAGCTCGGTAAAGGCAACCACCTCCAGCCCGCCCTGCCCCTGGGGATCGAGGATCAGCCCAAAATCAATTTCCGACTGCCGGATACGCTGGCTGATGGTCAGGCTGTCACCTACCGTCAGGTCCAGACTCAGCCCGCTGTGGGCTGATGCGATGTTCGCCAGGGCATCGGCCATGCAGCCTTCGTTAAGCGCCTGAATCATACCGATGCTCACATGCCCCCGCTTCAACCCTAAAATATCGTCAAAACGCTGGCGGGTGACGCGGAACTCCCGCTGCCAGCGCAGGATATTGTCATACAGCAGTTCCCCGGCGGTGGTCATCCTCAGCCCCTCGGGCAGGCGCTCGAAGAGCGGCGTACCAAAGGCGGCTTCCGCCTGGAGGATCTGTCGGTTGATCGCCGAAGCGGAAACGTGAAGTTTTTCCGCGGCCTTTCTGAGGCTGCCGCTTTTAGCCACTTCGGCAAAGTAGATAGCAAAGCGAGAAAATGGGCTCATAGCCGCTCCTGTAAACTTTTTTGCAACACCATAGTGAATATTTGCTGATGGATTGCAACACCCTTATCCGCACAGAATGAACTGACAATAACACCGTCAGCCAACGTCGCCGACATACTGTGAGCCACCGACAGGAAAATGCACTATGAACCCAACGCCTCCCGCACACTGTACGTTTGAGCCAGATGACTGGCTGCGCCTTGCCCGCCACTGGCATCCCGTCGCGCGCACCTGCGACGTCAGCGCCGCCCCGACCAAAGCGGTGCTGCTGGATGAGCAGCTGGTGCTTTACCGCGTGAAAGGCCAGGTTGTGGCGGCCAGGGACGTCTGTCCGCACCGTGGCGTGCCCCTGACGCTGGGTTTCAGTGACGAGGAGGGAATTATCTGCCCTTATCACGGGCTGCGCTTTGGTGAAAATGGCCGCTGTAATCGCATCCCGTCCAGCCCCGATCAGCCGATACCGGCCAAACTCAACCTCACCCCCTACGCGGTGGAAGAGCGTTACGGGCTGATCTGGGTCTGCCTGGCGCCCGAAGAGGGCAGCCCGGCCCCACTACCGGAGATGCCCCACTGGCTCGACGACGGTTTTCAGCAGATCACCTGCCCACCGTTCGACGTAGAGGGTTTTGCCGGGCGGCAGGTGGAGGGGTTTCTCGACGTGGCGCACTTTGCATGGATCCATACCGACACCTTTGCCGACCCCAACAATCAGGTGGTGCCAGCCTATAACCCGGTTGAAACGGCGCACGGTTTTACGGTCGATTACTGGAGCACGGTGGGTAACTATCCGGCCAGCTCCGACTTTCGCGCCCCGGAGGGGTTTAGCTGGCTGCGGCACTTTGAGATGCACCTGCCCTTCACCGCCACGCTGACCATCCATTTCCCTGGCGAAGCGCGGCTGGTGATTATGAACGCCGCCTCGCCGGTTTCGGCACGTAAAACGCGCATGTTTGCGCCGATCGCCCGCAATTTCGATCTGCATATTCCCGTTGAGGAGGTTCACGCCTTTAATCATCGCGTCTTTGAAGAGGACCGGCTGATGGTGGAAACGCAGCGCCCCGAGCGCCTGCCGCTCGACCTGACGCTTGAGGCCCATATTCCTGCCGATCGCAGCTCCATTGCCTACCGTCGTGGGCTGAAAAAGATGGGGTTTGGTGAATTCTTTCTGGTCTGAGGGGAAGCAATAATGAACAGGCTACGGGTTGTCGTCGATGCACTCATCCGTCAGGGACGCAATAACCTGGCGGTCCACCTCGTCGCAGAAGACGGTCAGCCGCTGCCGGAGTGGCAGCCAGGCGCACATATCGATCTGCACCTGGATAACGGCATTACCCGTCAGTATTCGCTGACCGGCCCAGGGTGCGGCGAGCGAGGCTATGTGATCTGCGTGGCCCGCGAAAGCCACTCCCGTGGGGGATCCCGCTATATTCACGACAGTCTGCGGCCCGGACAGGTGGTCACCGTCTCCCCGCCGAGAAACGTCTTCCCCCTGGCAGCGGGCGGTGAGGCTATCCTTGTCGCGGCGGGAATAGGTATCACGCCGCTTTTCGCCATGGTCGAAGCGCTTGAGGCTTCTGCCACGCCATTTGTGCTGCATTACTACGTGCGTGAGAAGCACAACGCGGCCTTCGTGCGCGAGCTAAGCCGCACGTTCCGCCATGGCCGCTGCCATATCTGGTACAGCAGCGAGGGGCATAGCCCACGCGGGCATCTGCCGCCGGAGCTGTTATCGGCTGACGGGGATCGGCATCTCTACCTCTGCGGGCCGGAAGGGTTTATGGATCATATGCGCCGTATTGCGGCTGAACAGGGCTGGCCGGAGTCGCGTATGCATTCGGAGGCCTTTCTTCCCCCCTCTCTGCCCGCCGCGGAACGCCCTGACGATGCCTTTACCGTCACGCTCGCCAGCACCGGCCAGTGCTGGCCGGTTTCCGCCGACAAGAGCATCGCCTGCGTGCTACAGGAAAATGGCGTTAACGTGCCGCTCTCCTGCGAAATGGGGATGTGCGGCGCCTGTCTGACCGGCGTCATTGCCGGCGCTGTCGATCACCGTGATACGGTGCAGTCGACAGAGGAAAAGGCCGCGCCGGTTCAGCAAATTGCCCTCTGCTGCTCGCGCAGCCATTCGCCGAACCTTATTCTGGACCTGTAGAATCATGGGGTATCACAGGCCGTTGAGGAAATCCTTTATTGACTCGCGGAGTTCAAGAATGCGCGGTTCGCAGCGGCGAAAGTAGGTCCATTTGCCTACTTTTATCGCCTCCAGCAGCCCGGCCTCCTGCAATACCTTGAGGCAAAGCGAGGTGGCGGGCTGAGAAAGTCCCGCCTTGTCCTGGATAAGACTGGCACACACACCGTACCGATCGTAGTCGTAAAGCTGGCTGTAACCGGCAAAGGCTTCCGCCGGGTTTTGCAGCCATTTCAGTACTGCCATACGCGTTGGGTTAGCCAACAGTTTCATGGCATTTTCAGGTGACATGCAGCCTCACATCGTCAGGAAGGATAAACCGGGTAGTCAGTATATCCTTTACGCGTACCGCCATACAGGGATGCGGCATCAACCGGGTTCAACGGGTGGGCCTGTTTAAACCGCGCCGGGAGATCCGGGTTGGCGATAAAGGTTCGACCGAAACCAAACAGATCGCCCCAGCCGTTCTCCAGCACGCGTTCCGCCTTCTGCTGGGTGTAGCGTCCTGAATACATAATCGGCCCCTGAAAAGCGTCGCGTAGCGCAACGCGGAAGCTCTCCGGCAGCTCCGGGCTGTTGTCCCAGTCGGCTTCGGCAATCGAGAGATAGCCCGTTTCAAGCTGGCTGAGCATCCGGGCGGCGCTGATATAAGTGCTGTGCGGATCGCTCTCCACCAGGCCCAGATACACCCGCTCTTCATCGGTACTGGTAAACAGCGGCGCAAAGCGTACGCCGACGCGCTGGCTGCCGAACACGTCGCTGACCGCAATAATTACCTCTTTTAGAAAGCGCAGGCGGTTTTCCAGTGAGCCGCCGTATTCATCCGTACGGAAATTACTGTGTTCGGAGATGAACTGATTAATCAGGTAACCATTTGCCGAGTGCAGCTCCACGCCGTCAAAGCCCGCTTCCTTCGCGTTTTCAGCGGCCTTGCGGTAGAGCTGGACGATCTCTTTTATCTCGGCGGTGGACAGCTCGCGCGGCGTGGAAGGTGCGGTCAGCATCCCTTCGCCCGGCCCGGTTTCGATAAAGACGCGCACGCCGGTCGCAGCAACGGCAGAGGGTGCTACCGGGGACTGCTGATCGGGCTGTAGCTGATTATGGGAGACCCGGCCTACGTGCCAGAGCTGGCAAAAAATCACGCCGCCTTCCTGATGCACCGCCTCTGTCACCTTTTTCCAGCCGTTAATTTGCGCTGCGCTGTGAATACCTGGGGTCCAGGCATAGCCCTGCCCGCGCGGCTCGATCTGCGTCCCTTCGGTGATCATAAACCCGGCGCTGGCCCGCTGGCGATAGTAGTCCACCATCATCGCTCCGGGGATATTGCCCGGCTGCTCGCTGCGACAGCGGGTTAACGGTGGCAGTGCTATGCGGTTGCGTAAGGTGAATCCACCAAGCTGTAGGGGGCTGAAGAGTGTGGTCTGGGTCATAACGTTAAGCGTTCCATTGGGGAAGAATGCGGCCATTATATTTATAAATTTAAATATGTAAATGCATTAAATATCCTGGATGCCCTAAATGCCCTGGACAGCTAAAAGATCGGAATCCGTTAAAAAGCGTTAAGTATCCCGTCCTTCGGCCGATAACCCTTCCGTCATACAGCCGGAGGGGGAAATTATCTCCTCCCTGCCTGATAACTCACTGACTCTGTAGTATTTCGGGGCGTGCATGCCCCGTTTTTTACAAGGATTTTTTAGATGAAAAACCAAAAAAAACTGGTGGTGGCTCTGGTCGCTTCCTGTCTCGTGCTCTCCGGCTGTAGCGCCATGGGTACCGCCATCAAAAAGCGTAACCTTGAGGTAAAGACGCAGATGAGCCAAACCGTCTGGCTTGAGCCCTCTTCGGATAAAACCGTTTACATTCAGGTGCGTAACACCTCTGACAAGGATATGAGCGACCTGCAAACGCTGCTGGCGCAGGATCTGCGTAACAAAGGCTACACCGTGACTTCCTCACCCGATGCGGCTTACTACTGGATTCAGGCAAACGTCCTGAAGGCCGATAAAATGGACCTGCGTGAAGCACAGGGCCTGCTGGGTAAAGGCTATGAGGGCGCGGCGACCGGCGCGGCACTCGGCGCGGGAATTACCGCTTATAACAGTAACTCCAGCGGCGCGGCGCTGGGTGTGGGTCTGGCGGTGGGTCTGGTTGGCCTTGCTGCGGACGCGCTGGTTGAAGACGTCAACTACACCATGGTCACCGATTTGCAGATTAGCGAACGCAGCAAGGCCGCGGTCACGACGGATAACCTCGGGGTGCTGCGTCAGGGCAATGCGGGCGTGAAGATCCAGACCAGCAGCGAAGAAGGTAACCGGATGAAGTATCAGACCCGCGTGGTCTCTAATGCCAACAAGGTTAACCTGAAGTTTGAGGAAGCAAAGCCGGTGCTGGAAGCGCAGTTGGCTAAATCTGTTGCCGGAATTATGTAACGGATCCGGGCGGGGGAAGCCTCGCCCATTACGGTTTCATCATAACGCCTGCGCGCACGCCCAGGCCGACGCCCACGCCCACTGGAAGTTATAGCCTCCCAGCCAGCCCGTCACGTCCACCACTTCACCAATAAAGTACAGGCCCGACACCGTCTTTGCCTCCATCGTCTTTGACGAAAGCTGGCGGGTATCGACGCCGCCCAGAGTGACCTCGGCGGTGCGGTAGCCTTCAGTGCCGTTAGGCTGGATACGCCATTGATGCAGAGAAGCTACCAAATCGGCCTGCTGACGGCTGTTAAGCTGTTTCAGCGTGCATTCCGGTACGCTACCCAGCAGTTGCAGGCATTCGACCAGGCGACGCGGCAGCACTTTTGCCAGGCTGTTTTTCAGGCTCAGGTTAGGGTGCGCCTCACGTTCCTGGCTGATAAAATCATCAAGTGAGCGCTCGGGCGAGAGGTCGATCGTCACAAACTCCCCCGGCTGCCAGTAGCTGGAAAGCTGGAGCACGGCGGGGCCGGACAGGCCGCGATGGGTGAACAGCAGCGCTTCTTTGAACAGGGTGCCGTCTTCGGCGGTTATTGCGGACGGCACCGCCACGCCGGAGAGCGTTTGCAACTGCTCGAGCAGGGGTTTGTGCAGCGTGAAGGGCACCAGTCCGGCCCGGGTAGGGAAGACGCTCAGACCAAACTGCTCGGCGACTTTATAGCCAAACGGTGACGCCCCCAGCCCCGGCATCGACAGGCCGCCGGAGGCAATCACCAGTTTTTCCGCCCGCACCGGGCTGCCGTTTACCTGCAGGGTATACCCCTCTTCATCACGCGTGACGCTCTCCACGTCGCTGCGCAGCCGCAGGGTGACGCTACCCGCGTCGCACTCTTTCAGCAGCAGATCGACAATCTGCTGTGCAGAATCGTCGCAAAATAGCTGGCCCAGGGTTTTCTCATGCCAGGCAATGCCGTAGCGGTTGACCAGGTCAATGAAGTCCCACTGGGTATAACGCGCGAGCGCCGATTTAGAGAAATGAGGGTTATGAGAGAGATAGGCCGACGCATCGGTATAGAGATTGGTGAAATTGCAGCGACCGCCGCCGGACATCAGGATTTTACGGCCCGCCTTTTTGCCGTTATCCAGCAGCAGCACCCGCCTGCCGCGCTGTCCGGCCTGCGCGGCACAGAACAATCCGGCTGCACCCGCGCCGATGATAATAACGTCAAATTTTTCCACAATTTCGCCCTGCCCCTACAAAAACGCTGATTGTAGAGAGTTGCCCGAACCGATACCAGCGTAACAGGACACCGTACGGAAACATTTTGTAACTGAGTGAAATTTCAACACATTTGCCCCCTTATTCCGCCTTTCTGACGCGATGACCTCAAAAAAAGTCTATATTTCTCTTTCCCCTGGCGCGGTTTCTCGCTGATAATGCGCCGCGTTCATGTCCTCCAAAAATGGCGTAACGCTTATGCTACATCTGTTTGCTGGTCTTGATTACCAAACCGGCCTGTTACTGGTGCTTGCCCTGCTCTTTGTTCTGTTTTACGAGGCTATTAACGGCTTCCACGACACGGCAAACGCGGTGGCAACTGTGATTTACACCCGCGCTATGCGATCGCAACTGGCGGTGGCAATGGCCGGGATATTTAACTTCTTTGGCGTACTGCTGGGCGGGCTAAGCGTTGCTTATGCTATCGTTCATTTACTCCCGACCGACCTGCTGTTGAACGTTGGATCGGCGCACGGGCTGGCGATGGTGTTTTCCATGCTGCTGGCGGCGATTATCTGGAATCTGGGCACCTGGTATTTCGGGCTTCCGGCCTCCAGCTCCCACACCCTGATCGGGGCCATTATCGGTATTGGTCTGACCAACGCCATGATGACCGGCACGTCGGTTGTCGACGCGCTGAATATCCCGAAAATGATCAACATCTTCCTGTCCCTGGTTATCTCCCCCATCGTTGGCCTCGTGCTGGCGGGCGGCCTGGTGTTTATCCTGCGTCGCTACTGGAGCGGAAGCAAAAAGCGTCGTCGTATTCATATGACGCCCGCGGAACGTGAAAAGCTCGACGGCAAGAAAAAGCCGCCGTTCTGGACCCGTATCGCGCTGATTGTGTCAGCCATCGGCGTGAGCTACTCGCACGGCGCTAATGACGGTCAGAAAGGCATTGGCCTGATTATGCTGGTGTTGATCGGCGTGGCACCCGCAGGCTTTGTGGTCAACATGAATGCCTCCGGCTACGACATCACCCGCACCCGCGACGCGGTAAACCATCTGGAACAGTATTATCAGCAGCATGCTGATTCACTGAGCCATATTGTGCAACTGACGCCGCCTGCCGTACCGACGCCGGAAGAAAACGCGGGAGGGCCAAAGGAGTTCCACTGTGATGCCGCCCGTGCGATGCCGGCGATTAAACACGCGCAGGGCCTGCTCAACAATCTGCAAAGCTACGATACGCTGAACGTCGACCAGCGCGCGCAGCTGCGTCGCCTGCTGATGTGTATCTCTGATACCGCCGATAAAGCCGCAGGCCTGTCAGAAACGCAGCCGGACGATCGGCGCTTCCTGAATAAGCTGAAGGGTGACCTGCTCAATACCGTTGAGTATGCGCCGGTGTGGATTATCTTTGCCGTCGCGCTGGCTCTGTCGCTGGGTACCATGGTGGGCTGGCGACGCGTTGCGACCACCATCGGTGAGAAGATCGGTAAGAAAGGCATGACCTACGCGCAGGGGATGTCCGCGCAGATGACGGCAGCCGTCTCTATCGGCGTGGCGAGCTATACCGGCATGCCGGTATCAACCACCCACGTGCTCTCCTCCTCCGTTGCCGGTACCATGCTGGTTGACGGCGGCGGCGTACAGGGGCGTACGATTAAAAATATCCTGCTGGCGTGGGTCTTTACCCTGCCCGTCTCGATATTGTTGTCAGGTGGCCTGTACTGGATAGCGCTTAAGCTCCTGCCGTAACGAACGCACAGCGAGACAAAAAGGGTGGAAGCCAGGCTTCCACCCTTTTTTTATTAGTGCCAAATCAGCAGCCCGACAAGGCTAATCACCACCATCCCACAGAGTGAAGAGGTCAGAATAAAGTGGCTGCGTACGCGCTCGCAGCGCCGGATAAACTCATCGTCATGATGGTCACGATAGCGCTGCGACCAGATGTAGCGTACCAGACGAACCTGCTTACTGGGTTGCCCGTGCGAGGTAAAAAACCCCGCGCCATCCACATACTGATAGAGTAAGGGATCGCATCCGCGAAGGACCACCAGCAGCGCGCGTAACGAAGAGAAGTAGCGTGCCATATTCACAACACAAACTACACACAGAGCCCAAAAAAGCGCGATGGTGCTGATCATGATCCCCTCCCGACAATTCATCAACGTGAATGTGACGCAGGATAAAGCCGGCCCGGCTCCCACGATGAATCGCCAAATACAGAATTGAAAACCACGGAATTTTTTTGTCACAGCAACCTGCCCGCCATTAGCGCATGGCGTACTGTCATTAACAGTGTAGGAGATCTGATTAAAATAGTTCCAGCGTTGTTTACGGCTTCGGTTGAAAAAGGGGCGTTTTCACTTTGATCCCGCTCGCAAAGGACGCGCCGTAACACAGATTCTGTTAACAATTCAGTCTATACTGCATAGCGAAAATAAAATCAGGAGGCAGGATCAAAGCCTGAAGGCCTCTGTGAAATCCCGCATCGTATTAAACCTGAGCAATGGATTTCACCGTATGATGCATCAAAGACGAATTTGCTGGCGATTACGCAGCCGCAACGAAAGGAAGGAGTATCGTTATGTCTTATAAACACATTCTGATCGCAGTAGACCTTTCACCGGAAAGTAAACTGCTGGTAGCAAAAGCGGTTTCAATGGCCCGCCCTTACAACGCCAAAGTTTCCCTGATCCACGTCGACGTTAATTATTCCGATCTCTATACCGGGCTGATCGACGTTAACCTCGGCG
This sequence comes from Erwinia sp. ErVv1, assembly GCF_900068895.1. Taxonomy (GTDB): domain Bacteria; phylum Pseudomonadota; class Gammaproteobacteria; order Enterobacterales; family Enterobacteriaceae; genus Erwinia. The sequence goes on from NZ_CDPK01000001.1 coordinate 97,926, forward strand.
ATATGCAAAAACGCATCTCGGAAGAGACACATTCCGCACTCACCGAACTCTCCACCAGCGCCGGCTACCCGGTTTCTGAAACGCTGAGCGGCAGTGGTGATTTGGGCCAGGTGCTGGTCGATGCTATCCGGCAGTATGATGTTGACCTGGTTGTTTGTGGTCACCATCAGGACTTCTGGAGCAAGCTGATGTCGTCAGCACGTCAGCTGATTAACACCATTCACATCGATATGCTGATTGTTCCACTGCATGATGACAACGAAGAGTAAGCCACAGCCCGGCCAGAATGACCGGGCGTGAAGGTTTGTGCTTAGCCGCGACTCTGCCGCACGGGAAAGAAGCCGTGCGACAGGGTTGTTATACCTCGCTGGCTAACGGAGGATAGATATCAAAGCGGTGGCTTTTCGTCACTACTGCCGACTGCGTGACCACGCCAGCAAGCGGAGGCGCATAGTCGGGCCGCTTAACCACCACCCGCTTTTTTGCCAGCCTGCGCGCCGGTTCCAACAGCCCATCCGCATCATCATCCGCCCCGACCAGCGACTGAAACACCCGCATCTCTTTCTTTACCAGCGCGCTTTTCTGTCGGTGGGGGTACATGGGATCCAGATAAACCACATCCGGCCTGATGCTGATATCCGCCAGCGCCTGTAAACCAGATGCATGCAGCAGCGTCAGCCGCTCACGCAGCCAGGGGCCGATTTCAGGGCTGAGATAGCCTCGCTGCAGGCCATCATCCAGCAGGGCTGCCACCACCGGATGCCGCTCAAGCATCTGTACCCGGCAGCCCAGCGAGGCCAGTACAAACGCATCCCTTCCCAGCCCGGCCGTGGCGTCGATAACCACCGGCAGATAACTGCCCTTAACGCCAACCGCTTTAGCGACGGCTTCACCACGACCGCCACCGAAACGACGCCGGTGAGCCATCGCGCCCTCAACGAAATCCACAAAGATCCCGCCCAGCTTTGGCTCATCACGCTTGCGCAGCTCCAGGTGGCTGGCGGTCATCACCAGCGCCATCGGCGCCCGCTCATCGTGCTGCAGCTGCCAGCGTTCGGCTAAAACAGATAAGGCGCCGTCTCCGGCGCCCGCTTCATCAATTAAACAGATGTTCACTTACGCTTCCTGAATACCGTAATGTTCCAGCATGGCATCCAGCTGCGGCTCACGGCCACGGAAACGTTTGAACAGATCCATCGGCTCTTCCGACCCGCCGCGCGTCAGAATATTGTCCAGGAATGACTGACCGGTTTCACGGTTGAAGATACCCTCCTCTTTGAAGCGAGACCAGGCATCTGCCGCCAGCACGTCGGCCCACAGATAGCTGTAATAACCCGCCGCGTAGCCACCGGCAAAAATATGGCTGAACGCGTGTGGGAAACGGCCCCAGGATGGGCTCGGCACCACAGCCACCAGCGCTTTAATCTCTTTCAGCATATCCAGGATGCGCGCACCCTGAGCCGGGTCGAACTCCGCATGCAGGCGGAAATCAAACAGGCCAAATTCCAGCTGACGCAGGATAAACAGCGCCGCCTGATAGTTTTTCGCGGCCAGCATTTTTTCCAGCAGCGCCTGCGGCAGCGGTTCGCCGGTTTCATAGTGGCCGGAGATAAACGCCAGCGCTTCCGGCTCCCAGCACCAGTTTTCCATAAACTGGCTTGGCAGCTCGACCGCATCCCACGGCACACCGCTGATACCGGATACGCCAGGGGCTTCAATGCGGGTCAGCATATGATGCAGACCGTGGCCAAACTCATGGAACAGGGTGGTCACTTCATCATGGGTAAACAGCGCAGGCTTGCCGCTCACCGGACGGTTAAAGTTACAGGTGAGGTAAGCAACAGGTTTCTGTAGCGTGCCGTCGGCCAGGCGCATCTGGCCCACACAGTCGTCCATCCAGGCACCGCCGCGCTTGTTCTCACGCGCATAGAGGTCAAGATAGAAGCTGCCGCGCAGTTCGCCACTTTCGTCGAACAGATCAAAGAAACGCACGTCGGGATGGTAAACGTCCACGTCCTTACGCTCTTTCGCCGTGATGCCATAAATGCGCTTCACTACTTCAAACAGGCCGTTTACCGCCCGCTCCTCCGGGAAGTAAGGGCGCAGCTGCTCATCGCTGATGGCGTAAAGATGCTGCTTCTGCTTTTCGCCGTACCAGGTCAGATCCCAGGGATTCAGCTCATCAACGCCATACTCTTTCTTCGCAAAGGCGCGCAGCTGCTCAAGCTCTTTTTCTGCCTGGGGACGGGCGCGCTTCGCCAGATCGGTCAGGAAATCCGTCACCTGAGCCGGGTTTTCGGCCATTTTGGTCGCCAGGGATTTATCCGCATAGGAGGAGAAGCCCAGCAGCCCGGCCAGCTCATGGCGCAGCGCAAGCTCCTCGGCCATCACATCGCTGTTATCCCATTTGCCCGCATTCGGCCCCTGATCGGAGGCGCGAGTGGAGTAGGCGCGGTACATCTCTTCACGCAGGGCCGCGTTATCGCAGTAGGTCATAACCGGCAGATAGCTTGGGATATCAAGCGTCAGCAGCCAGCCCTCCTGCTCTTTGGCCTCAGCCTGCGCTTTCGCGGCGGCCAGGGCGCTTTCCGGCATGCCCGCCAGCTCTGACTCATCGGTAATAAGCTTGCTCCAGCCCATTGTGGCATCCAGCACGTTATTGCTGTAGGTGGAACCCAGCTCGGAGAGGCGGGCGGCAATTTCGCCGTAGCGCTTCTGTTTGTCTTTCGACAGGCCAATACCGGACAGCTCAAAATCGCGCAACGCATTATCAACCGCTTTCTTCTGCGCCAGATCCAGCCCGTCATAGCTCTGCTCTTTCAGATTACGATAAGCCTGATACAGACCTTCATGCTGCCCCACCCAGGTGCTGTATTCGGACAGCAGCGGCAGCGTCTGCTCATAGGCCTCACGCAGCTCGGGACTGTTTTTTACCGAATTCAGATGGCTGACCGGGGAAAAGAGACGACCCAAACGATCGTCGGCCTCTGCCAGCGGCTGAACCAGGTTATCCCAGGTCCAGGGGGCGCCCTGAGCCACGGCTTTCTCGACTTCCGCGCGACAGTCTTCCAGCGCCTTAGTGACGGCGGGAACTACATGTTCGGGTTTGATGGCTGAGAACGGAGGGAGCGTGAAAGATGTGAGTAGCGGATTGGTCATAGCGCAGTCCTTGTAATCATAGTCGTGTATGTGGCGCGGTTTAAGCGCGCGATTACGTTAACATGAGGCTAAGTGTAGCGAAATTCAATGGCGTGACGTGGCGCAGAGGGAGGAAACAGAAGGATTTGCCTGCTACCCGGCCTGGGAGCATACTTTCTGCGGCTTTGTTTGTGACATCGTTTTTGGTCTGTATTCAACGTAAACAGGGAGCGTATGTATGTGGTATTTGCTTGCCACCTCGTTATTATTTTTGCCTTTTTATCTACGCGCCTCGCTTGCGCTGCTGGGGGTGACGCTCATTGTCGCCGTGTGGGATAGCACGCTTCAGCCAACGGGCATTATCGCACTATTGCTAATGACCGTGGTCGCGATTTATCGCGCCCGACAACGGGAGCAAACGGCCCTGTCGCTGGGTGGTGAGGTAATTCTGGTGGCCAGCGCGTTCGCGCTGATGCTGCATCTGATCCCCGGCTTTGATAATCAGCTTATTGCTTCACGGGTTCAGGCCGGTCCGGAAAGCGCCCCCTTTTCCTTCTATTACAACCTGGATAAAGCGCTGATCCCGTTTGTGCTACTGGCCTGCCTGCCGACGCTATTAAAACGCCCCGCCGCCCCGCCGAAAAACAGACTGTGGTGGCTGGTGCTGCTGATGTCGATGCCTGTACTGCTGCTGGTTGCCACGCTGGCCGGTGGCCTGAAGGTTGAGCTGCACCACCCCGTCTGGCTGGGGCAGTTTATGCTGGCTAACCTGTTTTTTGTTTCACTGGCAGAAGAAGCTCTGTTTCGCGGATACCTACAGCAGCGGCTAAGCCAGCTGCTGGGTAACGGCTGGGGGCTGGTGATTGCCGCGCTGCTTTTCGGTTTGGCGCATCTCTCCGGCGGCCTGCTGCTGGTGTTTTTTGCCACCCTTGCTGGCGCCATCTACGGCCTGGCCTGGCTCTGGAGCGGGCGTATCTGGGTGTCGACGCTGGTGCATTTCGCATTCAATATGCTGCATCTGCTCTTTTTCACCTATCCGGTCCTGCACCGCCTGCCGGGTTAACGTAAAACCGGAACGGGGTCATTCCCGTTCCGGCTGCTGATTCAGAATTCGCGTCTGACGATGATATAGCCGTTGAATCTGAGGCTACATTCGTAGTCATTGATTAACAGTGAGGCGATAAATACATTATGCTTATCGCGCTTATTGACATAATCATAATTAACAATCAGATTTTTTGGATTATCACCTTTATAGATACCAATATACTCATTGATTTTTTCATCAGGTAAGCCTAATTCTTTCAGGTCCTGTTGAGCAAAAAAGCGAGCCATTTCCCCCGTAACATTATATTCCCCCAACAGAGTGAGCCTTGTCTTGTGCAGCATCAGATCGCTTTCCCTGATATTGAAGTCTTCAACCATTGCATCAGTCATGCTAACGCCAACACTTCTGCTGATATCAAGACAGGATTCAGGAGTGACTTTTGCCACAGAGTAAAAGCTGATAAAGAGCATTGAGGTGAGAAACAGTAGATTTCGGTTCATAAAATAATCAGCTCCGTGTCGCCACTGTCCGCAATAAATGCTCTGAATGCAGGCTCTAACACTATACATCCATTGGATGCAGTACCTTTTCCATTATCACCGTGGATAAGAAAACCGTCCCGGCCACACATACTGTTCCCCGCGAGGGGCGTCAGCCGGAGAACATAGCGCCCCGCTTTCGGATGGAGAGCTATGGGCCGTCCTATGCGGTATTTCCCCCGCGGCAGAGGCCCTTTATCTTTTAAACACTCAAAATCGGGATTATCTTTGTATCCCTCAGCGCCTGCGTATCTTGCACTAAACTGATATTTCCCGTTCCACGTAAAGGATCTTTTCCTTACATCATAAACCCAGCTCATAAAAATCCCTTTTAACAGAATAAATCTGTAACTTCCTATAATCACACTCCGCCTTCTTTACCACCAATGATACGAACTAACAGTACGGGCGTTAAAATTCACGCTTGACGATGATATAGCCGTTAAATCGAATTGAACATTCATAATCGTTTATGACGTATGACGTGAGGAAAACATTATTCTCACCCCGTTTATTGTAATAAGTGAATTTAACAATAATATTTCTTGGGTGATACTCCGTATAGATTGATCTGATTTCGTTTAAGCTCGTGAAGTGGATTGCTTCTTCAGCCCGATCTCTTTTTGCATAAAAATCGGCTAAAGGATAATTTACAGGGACGTCCTCCACGATTTCCATCTTCGTTTCACCCACGATAAATTGCTTTTCCGACAAACTGAAATCTTCAATCATTGCGTCGGTCATGCCAGAACCCATACTTCCGTGGATACCCATACAGGCATCTGCCTGAAGAACTGCATGAGCTGAGGAGCAACAGACACATACCGCAATCAGGAAACCTGACCTCATAAAACCACCAATTCGTTATCGCCACTATTGACAATATCTCGCCTGAACTTATTGGCTAAAACGATACATCCCTCTGACGCTGTTCCACGTCCATTGTCACCATGAATAAGAAAGCCTGTTCTTCCACACATATTGTTACTGGGGTAAGGTGTGAGCCTTAAGACATAGCGCCCCGCTTTCGGATGGAGAGCTATGGGCCGTCCTATGCGGTATTTCCCGCGCGGCAAAGGCCCTTTGTCTTTCAAACACTCAAAATCGGGATTATCTTTGTATCCCTCAGCGCCTGCGTATCTTGCACTAAATTGATATTCCCCGTTCCACGTAAAGGATCTTTTCCTTACATCATAGACCCAGCTCATAAATATTCCTTTTTATGCCATGGGCGCGATAACGCCCATAAACTATGTCCGTTCTTTCCAGGAGTCAGAATGCTGGATATTTCCGTCGCAATATTTCCAGGTTATTTTCTCGTAATGTAGCGTAACGGATTCTAGATGATTCATATTCTCGATAGATTTAATGTTGTGCATCAGAGGATTAACCGAAACCACTTTTACCTCTTCCAGGAGCATATTGAAGTACTCCTCCTCCTGCCCGGCATAGTTAATGCGATACCATTTTATTTCCGCGCTTTTCAGCGTCTGACCCGAGGTGACGGCCTTATATAGGTAGGGGCTGGATGAATCAAACTCCTTTTCAAATTCCAGCGCGCTGTGGATCCGCGTTCCGGTCAGTTTTCCCGTATGGGCATCGGTGGGAATACGTACGCCGTGCATAAAGCTGAGCACTTCGATACTCCCCTCCCGGTGCTGAACGTCTACGGAGCCTCCGATCGCTGCGCCGCCATCATCCTTAAGCCACAGATAAGCGGGAATGGCCATGTGCAAACTCCTTTTTGGCTTTGAGATCGAAAAACCACTTTAGAGCATCAAGGCTTATCCCGTTTGATTAAAATCAACAATGCCCCGACCTGTCTAAAAACGGTAACTTTATGATTAATAAGAAGCGATCCAGCTCACACCCCGAGGGAATGCGCCCGCCTTAGAGCCCTGCTGCGTTGTCCGGGGCTTACACCGGCGTGGCCGTCGGAAAAAGTCATGAGCACGTGTACTGATGCGCCGACTTTGTTTTGCGGCTTTTCGCGCATTCGCTTTTAACCCTGATATAATCGCCCGCCTTACCAGGTTCTCATGCTTTTCCTGCATCCGTTGCCGTGCGTCGTTCTGTGGGTAATTCGTGAGGTAATAATTGTTATAGATTGATTTACCATCAATTAAAACCTTATAAATTCAACAGGATAAATAAAGATGCTCAGTTACCGACACAGTTTCCACGCAGGCAACCACGCCGACGTGCTTAAGCATACCGTTTTGAGCCTGATTATTGAGGCGCTGAACGAGAAGGATAAACCTTACCTCTATCTGGACACCCATGCGGGCGCAGGCCGCTATCTGCTGAGCGGCGAACATGCCGAACGCACGGGCGAATATATGGAAGGCATCGCACGCATCTGGCAGCGGGATGATTTACCGGAAGAGATGGCGAGCTATATGTCCTGCATTAAGGCGCTCAACCCTAACGATAAGCTGCGCTTCTACCCAGGCTCGCCGCTTATTGCGCGTCACCTGCTTCGCCCTTATGACAAGCTCAGCCTGACCGAACTGCACTCCAGCGACTACCCGATGCTGCGCAGCGAGTTTGCGAAAGATGACCGTGCGCGCACCGAACGCAGCGATGGTTATCAGCAGCTGAAGTCTAAGCTGCCGCCCCTGTCGCGCCGGGGCCTGGTGTTGATTGACCCGCCTTACGAAATCAAGTCTGACTATCAGGCGGTGGTGAAAGGCATTCAGGAAGGCTACAAGCGTTTTGGTACCGGCGTTTACGCGCTGTGGTATCCGGTCGTGCTGCGCCAGCAGATCAAACGCATGTTTGCCGAGCTGGAAGCCTCCGGTATTCGCCGTATCCTGCAGATCGAGCTGGCCGTGCGCCCTGACAGTGACCGTTTTGGCATGACCGGCTCCGGCATGGTGGTGATTAACCCGCCGTGGAAGCTGGAACAGCAGATGAACAACGTGCTGCCCTGGCTGCACCAGCATCTGGTGCCAGCCGGTACCGGCCATACCAAAATCAGCTGGATTGTGCCGGAATAACGCCCTGACGGGGCATCAGTGCCCCGCTCTACGTCTCTATCCTGAACAGGGAGAAATCATGCGCCATCTCGGTATTGGGGAAGATGGCGCGGCACTCCTCCAGCAGGCGGCTGGCATCCTCGCGCAGGTAGCGAGAGCTTAAGTGCGTGACAATCAGCTTTTTCGCCCCGGCATCTCTGGCTACCGTTGCAGCCTGCACGGTGGATGAGTGCCCCCGGCCATTAGCCTTCTCTTCCAGCGCCGCTTCAAGCGTGGCCTCATGCACCATCACGTCCGCCCCGGCGGCCAGTGCCTGCGCGGCAGGGGTTGGGCTGGTATCGCCAAAAATCGCCAGCGTCAGTCCCGGCAGCGAGGGCCCCAGGTAATCCCTGCCGTTAACCACCCGCCCCTCCTCCAGCGTCACCGTTTTGCCCTGCTTAAGCTGCTGGAAAAGGCTGCCGGGCTTAATGCCGTCGGCCAGCAGACGCGCCGCGTCCAGCGCGCCGGGCTTATCATGCTCTTCAATTCGGTAGCCGTAGCACTCAACCGGATGGGTCAGCGGATACGCCACCACGCGAAACTGCTCATCGTTCAGCACCTCGCCTGCCTCAATTTCGACGATCTCCAGCGGAAAGGTCAGCCATGAACCACTCAGGCTCAGGCTGGTTTCTACAAACTGCCGAAGCCCTTTAGGGCCATACAGGGTCATCGCCCCGCTGATTCCGCTCATCGAGCGGCTGGTGAGCAATCCTGGCAGGCCGAAAACGTGGTCGCCGTGCAGATGAGTGATAAAGATCTTCTCGATTTTTCCAGGCTTCACGGGCGAACGCAGGATCTGATGCTGGGTGCCTTCGCCGCAGTCAAATAGCCAGCAGCCGCTGCGCGCGCCCTGAAGCAGCAGGGCGATACTGGTCACGTTTCTCTGGCGGCTGGGCGTGCCCCCGCCGGTGCCTAAAAATAGCAGTTCCATCAAATCTCTCTGTGCTGAGTAAAGGTAAAAACAGTGAGCGCCATCGCATTTAAACGGTGATTATGGCCGATTTTCGTGCCAATGCCCTATCACAATCATAGACGTAAACTTTGCGGCAATTACGTTTGTAGCGTTACAATCTGGCGCTATTACTTTCACTGACTTATGGGACACTCTCGATGACCAAACATTATGACTATCTAGCCATCGGTGGCGGCAGCGGCGGGATCGCCTCAATTAACCGCGCGGCCATGTACGGGCAGAAGTGCGCGTTAATCGAAGCCAAAGCGCTGGGCGGCACCTGCGTCAACGTTGGCTGTGTCCCGAAGAAAGTGATGTGGCATGCCGCGCAGATTGCTGAAGCCATTCACCTTTACGGTCCCGACTACGGTTTCGATACCACTGTTAACCATTTTGACTGGTCCGTGCTGGTAAAAAACCGCAGTGCCTATATTGATCGTATCCACACGTCGTATGACAACGTGCTGGGCAAAAACAACGTCGATGTGATTAAGGGCTTTGCCCGTTTCATCGACGCTCATACCGTTGAAGTGAATGGTGAAAGAATTACCGCAGACCATATCCTGATCGCCACCGGTGGTCGTCCGAGCCTGCCTTCCATTCCTGGCGCAGAGTATGGTATTGATTCCGACGGTTTCTTTGAGCTGGATGCGCTGCCGAAGCGTACGGCCGTTGTCGGGGCAGGCTATATCGCCGTGGAAATTGCAGGCGTGGTTAATGCGCTTGGTTCAGAAACGCACCTGTTTGTCCGTAAGCATGCGCCGCTGCGCACCTTCGATCCGCTGATTGTCGATACCCTGGTTGAGGTGATGAACGCCGAAGGCCCGGCGCTGCACACGGATTCCACGCCGAAAGCGATCGTTAAAAACGCTGACGGTAGCCTGACGCTCCAGCTTGAAAACGGTAAAGAGCAAACTGTTGACTGCCTGGTGTGGGCGATTGGTCGCGAGCCGGCTACCGATAATCTGAACCTGAACGTTACCGGCGTTGAGCTGAACGAGAAAGGCTATATCAACGTTGATAAATATCAGAATACCAACGTCCCTGGCATTTACGCGGTGGGTGACAACACCGGCGCAGTAGAGCTGACGCCGGTCGCCGTCGCGGCAGGCCGTCGCCTTTCCGAGCGCCTGTTCAACAACAAGCCGGAAGAGCATCTGGATTACAGCAACGTGCCTACCGTGGTATTCAGCCATCCGCCGATCGGCACCGTTGGCCTGAGCGAGCCACAGGCGCGTGAGAAATACGGCGACGACGAAGTGAAGGTCTACAAATCGTCCTTTACCGCCATGTACACCGCCGTGACCCAGCACCGTCAGCCGTGCCGCATGAAGCTGGTCTGCGTTGGCAGGGAAGAGAAAATCGTCGGTATTCACGGTATCGGCTACGGTATGGACGAGATGCTACAGGGCTTTGCGGTCGCACTGAAAATGGGTGCCACTAAGCAGGACTTCGATAACACCGTAGCGATCCACCCGACCGGCGCTGAAGAGTTTGTCACCATGCGCTAACGGCGCGGTGAACACCCCCCTAAAGCCAGCGTTTGCTGGCTTTTTTTTGTCTGTTATTCCCCCTCCCGGTCTCCCCTCTCAATGCAAAAAACAGCCCCGTCGGCGGCGGCTTCACCTAACGCGTCAGAGTTCGCGGGTTAAGTCATCTCTGCCACGCGTTAGCTTCCTGTGAGCCTATTCAACGCCTGTGCCTGACGACTGGCACCGTTCCCTCCGTCAGGCATCAACCCGGTGACCTGACTCAAAATCCATAATTCCTCCACGATTGGGTAAAAAACAGACTCTTTTTCATCTGACTTCCCTGCTTTCCCTTCTCCATCAAGCCGCTGCGACAGGACAGAACTTTACATTCTGCTTTCTCTGACCGGAAATTTTACCCACTCCAGCAAAAGCTGCCCGAACGTCCTTTTTAACGCTGTTTATTTTCTGCCCCAGCCGCGTATGATGCCCCTGCTGGAAATGCGAATGAGTTACATTTACTTCGCTGCTATTGGTGTTCACTTTCAGGAGAGAAAGGGTCATGAAATTACCTCAGTCGTTTGTTTCGTCACTGGTTTTTGTTGGACTGTTAATCGGTGGTGGTTTTGGTTCTGTTGCTACCGCCCAGCAATCCGAGACGTTGAGCATTGAACATGCTCAGGGAACCACGGTGGTGCCGCTTAATCCCAAAAAGGTCATTATCCTCAACCCGTCTACGCTCGATATCGCCGATGCGCTGGATATTCCCGTCGCAGGCGTACCCAAAACCAATTCCCATCTGCCGGAATTTCTCAAAAAGTATCAGGGCGCAGCCTGGCTGAATGCCGGTACGCTGTTTGAGCCGGATTATGAAGCTTTAAGTCATGCCAGCCCCGATATTATCTTTGCCGGGGGTCGCGCACGCGATGCCCGGGATAAACTCAGCGAAATAGCGCCGGTCGTGTCGCTGGAGATCGATCCCGCCCACTTTATCGCCAGCCTTTCACAACGCACCCACCAGCTGGCCTCGATATTTGGTAAGCAGGCACAGGCGGAAACGCTGCTGGCGGCCTTTACTGCCAAAGCGGAGGCGATTAAAGTCAAATCAGCCAGCGCGGGCAGCGCTATGGTGATTATGGTTAACGGCGGAAAAATGTCCGCCTATACGCCCGGCTCGCGCTTCGGCTTTATTTACGATGCGCTGGGCTTTGCCCCTGCGGTTAACCTCCAGAAAACAGGTACACACGGCAGCATCGTGTCGTCTGAATTTATTTTGCATGCCAATCCTGACTGGCTGTTTGTGCTGGACCGCGACAGCGCAACGGGCAGCAAGACGGGCGCGGCGGCGCAACAGGTGCTGGATAATCCGCTGATCCGCAAAACCTCAGCGTGGCAGAAGGGGCATGTCGTTTATCTCGACTCCGCGTCGCTGTATATCGCAGGAGGCCTGCAAAGCTATAGCAGGCTTATGGACAGTATCAATAGCGCACTAAGCCCTTAACCCCTAACCTATGACGCGTAATATTTTTGTCGGGCTGGCCGTCATGCTTGCCCTGATGGCAGGTAGCCTGTGCGTTGGCCCGGGAGACGTTACCCTTAGCGGCCTGTGGACCAATGCGGAGATGCGGGAAATTGCCCTTATCAGCCGGGTTCCGCGCACGCTGGCGCTGGTGCTGGCGGGCTGTGCGATGAGCGTGGCAGGGCTGATTATGCAGATGCTGACGCAGAATCGCTTTGTCGAGCCTACCCTCGCTGGCACCACGCAGTCGGCCAGCCTTGGCCTGCTGCTGGTGACCCTGATCAGCCCGTCAGCCCCGGTCATCACCAAAATGGCGGTCTCCACACTGTTTGCCCTGGCAGGCACCCTGCTTTTTATGCTGCTTATCCAGCGGATGCGCATCCGATCCGCCCTGCTGGTTCCGCTGTCCGGCATGATGCTGGGTGCCGTGTTTAGCGCGATAACCACCTTCCTGGCGATGCAGTTCGATCTGCTCCAGTCGCTGGGCGGCTGGGCCTCGGGTGATTTTTCCGGCGTAATGCAGGGCCGCTATGAGCTGCTGTGGAGCGTGGGAGGGCTGACGCTGCTGGCGATGCTGATTGCAGACCGTTTCACCCTCGCCGGCATGGGGCGGGATTTCTCCGTCAACAGCGGCCTGAATTACCCCCGGGTGATGCTGACCGGCATGACAATTATTGCGCTGGTCTGCGGCGTGGTGGTGGTGGTCATTGGCGTACTGCCCTTCGTGGGGCTGATCGTCCCGAATATCGTCAGCATGGCAATGGGCGATAATCTTCGCCGCAGCCTGCCGTGGGTGGCGATGTGCGGCGGTGGACTGGTGGTTCTGTGCGATATCGCAGGTCGGCTGATCGGCTACCCCTTTGAAGTCCCCGCCAGCGCAATGCTTGGCGTAGTGGGAGCGGTCGTTTTTCTCACCCTGCTGCTGAGGAAAAAACGCCATGTCCGTTAATACGCGCCCCACCCGCCCCGCTCTGCCACCGGCCAGCGGGCGTTTCGCCACTCCGGTAAGACGCCTGCTGCTGCTGACCGTGCTGGCGCTGGGGGTGATGATTATCTATATGACCCTCAACCTGAGCGGCAACCTGCGCTATATCCTGCTGCATCGTGGGCAGGTTCTGGCGACCCTGCTGCTGGTCGCCTTTGCCTCGGGCGTCGCCACGCTGCTGTTTCAGACGGTCACCCATAACCGCATTCTTACGCCGTCCATTATGGGTATGGAGTCGCTGTTTATCCTGATACAGACGCTGGCCGTCTTTTTTATTGACGCTGACGCCCTGCGCTCGCTGGGCACTGTCGGGAAATTTGTCTGCGAGTCGCTGCTGCTGGTGATTTTCTCGATGCTGCTTTATCGCTGGCTGTTTGCCAGCGTCGGGGTGGATCTGCACCGGGTCCTGCTGGCCGGGCTGGTATTTGGCACGCTGTTTAACAGCCTTTCCGGCCTGATGCAGCGCCTGCTCTCACCCGGTGAGTTTGCCATCCTCCAGGGGAGGATGTTTGCCACCTTTACCCGCGCCGCCCCCGAGGTACTGGCGCTGGCCGCTGCGGTTATTTTGGTGATCACGCTGATTATCTGGCGAATGCGGCACCAGCTTGACGTACTGGCGCTGGGGCGCGACGCCGCCATCAGCCTTGGCGTCTGCTGGCGGCAGAAAACCCTGGTGCTGCTGATACTGATCGCCGTACTGGTGGCGATATCCACCGCGCTGGTTGGGCCGTTGACGTTTTTTGGACTGCTGGTGGCCAATCTGACCTGGCAGCTTGCTGGCTCACACCGGCATCAGCATCTGCTGCCGGTAGTGGTACTGACGGGGATCGTGACGCTGGTCGGGGGGCAGCTAATTCTGGAGCGCCTGCTGCATATGTCCGGCACCCTGTCGGTGGTGATTGAATTCACCGGCGGTGGACTGTTTCTTTACCTGCTGATTAAAAAGGTGCCGTTATGATTGAAATTCGCGATGTGACAAAAACATATCAGCAGACGCGAGTGCTAAAGCAGATCAGCGAAACGCTGCCCGAAGGCGGGATCACCGCGATCATTGGCGCTAACGGCGCGGGAAAATCCACGCTGCTGTCGGTTATCAGCCGCCTGCTCACGCCCGATGCCGGCAGCGTTAGCATTGACGGTCAGGTGGTGGGTAAAAAATCCAGCAGCGAACTGGCGAAGGTGCTGTCGATCCTGCGCCAGGAAAATCACCCGATGGGCCGTCTGACGGTCAGCGACCTGGTCGGCTTTGGCCGCTATCCGCATTCACGCGGGCGCCTGACGGCAGAGGATCGTCAGCATATCGAGCGTGCACTGGCCTTTCTGAATCTGCATCCTCTGCGCGATCGCTACCTTGATGAGCTCTCTGGTGGCCAGCGGCAGCGCGCCTTTGTGGCCATGGTTCTCTGTCAGGATACGAAATACGTGCTGCTTGATGAGCCGTTAAACAACCTGGATATTCGGCACAGCGTGGCGATGATGAACGAACTGCGTCGCGCGGCGGATGAATTACAAAAAACAGTCCTGCTGGTTATTCATGATATTAATTTTGCCTCCGCCTATGCAGACCACATTATTGCCATGAAGGAGGGCGAAATTATCCGGCGCGGCAGCCCGCAGCAGATGATGACGGCGGAAAATCTTGAGGCCATATTCGACACGCCGGTAACCGTTGAACGGCTCAACGGGCACTATGTCGCCCTTTATTACCGCAGCATGGATCCGGCACGGCCAGACGTTGCCTGACCAGGTTCGACAGACTACTGATAAATAACCCGGATGGGGAAGGTAGATAAATCCGTCTTCAGCGGTATTAACGCCGCGAGGCCAGCCAGACCGCGTAAGCTTCATCCCAGATAGCGGCAGGTGAACCCGCCCTGCCCAAACCAAACCCGTGGCCGCCCCGGGTAATATTAATCTGCTCGACGGAGACGCCCATCCGTCGGCAGGTATCGTGCATGATCACCGTGTTGTGCGGGTTGGAGATCGGATCGTCCTCTGCCTGGGCCAAAAAGGTCGGGGGATAGCGATGGGTCACATAGTTTTCTACCGACCAGTTGGCCTCTTCATTTCTCGACGCGTTTTTTCCCACCAGCTGAAGATGCGTATTGGTGTGGGTGTAGGGTGGCTCAAGGGTGATAACGGGATAAATTAACCCCACGCTGTCCACCACCGGTACGACGCTGTCAAGGGGGTCCTGAGGCGGGTAGGAGGCAAAGTCGGGGCGCGCGGCGGCCAGACCCAGCAGATGACCACCGGCCGAGAAGCCCAGCAGATGCACCTTCTTTTCCATTGAGCGCACCAGCCGGATTGCCCGCTGCGCGTCCTGCAAGGGCGCATAGCTCCCGGCCCGCCATTTTTCACCCGGCAGGCGATAGCTCAGTACATAGGCGGTATAGCCGCGGGCATTTAGCCAGCGCGCCACCGGCCAGGCTTCACCGCCCATGCCTATCCAGCGATAGCCGCCACCTGCGGCAATTAGCACCGCCGATCCGTTTGGCTCTGCGGGCTGGAAGCGCTGAATGGCCGGGCTGACGATATTTGACCAGGAGCCGTTAACCGAAACGTGCAGGTTGCCGCTGGGGCCGCCACCGCCAGGGGGATCGTCGGGCCAGAGAGGAATAATATCCTCCCGCGCGAAGATTTTACCGGTGGTCATCGCAAGCAATACGGCGCCGGAGGCCTGGATCAACCGACGACGACTAATCATCTGACATTCCCGTCATTCTCAGTAACAAAGAGGATTCAAGCGCAATTACCGCTATTTATGCGATTTCCCCCCGGGGATCAAGCAATATCCATCATCAGGGGGAAAAAACAGCACGGCCCGCAGGTCACCGGGCAGAGAGGATCAGTGAGTGGAGCTCTTTTCCCGGCGCGACATGCCGTCGAGATAGCCCATCACAAAAGCGGAAAGGACGAAGGTCAGGTGAATCAGCACGTACCACATGAGCTTGTTATCAGGGATATTTTTCGCATCCATAAACACCCTCAGCAGGTGAATGGATGAGATCGCGACAATGGATGCCGCCACTTTATTTTTCAGCGAGCCGGAGTCCATCTTACCCAGCCAGCTCAGCTTCTCTTTGTGTTCGGCGATATCTAATCTGGAAACAAAGTTTTCGTAGCCGGACAGCATCACCATCACCAGCAGGCCGCCCACCAGCGTCAGGTCAATCATCGACAGCAGTACCAGCACCAGATCGTTTTCGGCCATCGCCAGCACGTTGGGGAGCAGGTGAAAAACCTCCTGGAAGAACTTAATGGCCAGCGCCAGCAGTCCCAGTGAGAGGCCTAAATAAATGGGCGCCAGCAGCCAGCGCGAAGCATAAATAAGGTTTTCAGTGAAACGTTCCATAGCATTCCGTAAGCGTAGTAGATCGGCCAACAGTATACGTTATCTTTTCCCGTTATGGTTCACCGCGCGCGAAGGTCGGACTCAGTGAAATTCGCGGTACTGATTGCGATAGTCTCTGGGGGTCACGTTAAAGTGCTTTTTGAACACGCGCTGAAAGCACTGCTGGGAGGAAAAGCCCAGATCCATGGAAATGGTCATAATGGTTTTATGCGAACTGACCAGGCTTTTTGCCGCCTGATCCAACCTGCGGCAGCGGATAAACGAGCCCAGGGTCATGCCTTTTTTCTCTTTAAACGCGCGCTGCAAATGCCATTTTGAGTAACCTGAACGGGCCGCGACGGCTTCGATATTGAGCCCGTCATCGAGGTGATCTTCGATCCAGTCAATAATTACGTCTACAATTTCGCCTTTCACTTGCTCTCTCCTTCGGCGGCCATCCTGCATATGACGCCGCCGTTCCCGCAGGGGGAATAACGATGATAATTATAGTTTATTGATTTATAAGAGATATCATTTGATATGCCTGAAAGATCGGCGGCAAATCGAAATGTAATGGCGTGGATGGTATAAAGAAGCTTAAAATAGTTCAAATAGATAATATAAATGTCCATTTATAGATAATCTCTATACAGGTTAATCATGTTCGATCTCAATTTGGTGCGCGTCTTTACGGCTATCTATGAAACCCGCAGCGTGAGCGGGGCGGCAAACCGACTGTATATTACTCAACCCTCGGCCAGTTACGCGCTGGCAAAGCTGCGGGATGAGACCAATGATGAGCTGTTTAAGCGCAGCCGCAGCGGCATGGAGCCGACGCCCACGGCAGTTCAGCTGTATAAGGTGTTCAAGAGATCCCTGACCGGCATTGATAAAGCCGTGGCGGAAACGCGTACCTTTTCTCCGGAAACCTCGCGGCATAAATTTCGCCTGGCGCTGTCGGACTTAGGGGAACTGCTGCTGCTGCCGAAGCTGGTAGCCTGGCTGCGGCAGGCGGCTCCGAATATCCAGCTGGAGGTGTTACCGGTGGATATGGAGCGTCTGGATGAGTGGCTGCTGACCGGCCGTATTGATGCCGCGCTGTGCAGCCGCAATGAATCCGTCTCTTCTGCCCAGCGCGAACTGATGCTCTACGAGCGCTACGTCTGCCTGCTGAATATCCATCATCCCAGCATTGGCGAGACGCTGTCGCTGGAGGAGTACCTGGACGCACAGCACGTGATTGTGTCAGCGACCAGCGGGCATCATATTGTCGAGGACCGGCTAAAAGAGTTTGGCTTCGAGCGTGAGATTGCGGTGGAAGTGCCGCATTTTGCGGCCCTTGGCGAACTTATCGCCTCCAGCGAGCTGCTGGTTACCCTGCCCTCCAGCGCCGCTAAAATTTATGCCCGTCGGGGCAATGGACGCATTCTTGAACTGCCCTTTCAGGTGCCTAATCAGGAGGTTTTCCTTTATGGTCATACCGAAATTGGCGATATCACCGCCAAAACCTGGTTTTATGATGTGTTAAGGATTACCGGGCCTGGGATGATTGAACCCTGACGGAGGCGTAAGCCTGATAAGGCGGCCGTATGATTTGTGCAAAAAGGCGTCTTAACCTAGACTCATTGCGGTTTTCATACCGAATCTACCCCGGCTAAAAACCTTATCTGAGCACGCCTGAAGATAATCCGCGTCAGGTCGCCGCCGCCAACCCGCCGTAAACAGGAAGCGCACCGATGTCACTGACTCTTTTGACGCAGCTGGCCGATTTTCCCGCCAGCCAGTGGGATGCCCTCACTCCGGACGCGAGTCCCTTTACTCGTCACGCTTTTCTCAGCACGCTGGAAGAGAGTGGTTGTCTGGGTAAAGGCACCGGCTGGCAGCCGGAACACCTGCTGTGGAGTGAAAAGGGTCAGGCGCTGGCCGCCGTGCCCGGCTACCGAAAAGCGCACTCCCGAGGCGAATACGTGTTTGATCACGCCTGGGCAGATGCCTGCCAGCGCGCCGGAATACCCTATTATCCTAAATGGCTGGCCGCCGTCCCCTTTAGCCCGGTCACGGGCGGCCGACTGCTTGGTGAGGCAGCGGCCGGAAAGAAACTGTTACAGGCGATCCCGGACTTCCTGCATCAGCAGCAGCGATACAGCGCCCATATCAACTTTAGCGACGCGCACACCCACGCGATTATGCAGGACGAACCGGGCTGGCTGCTGCGCCTCGGCTGCCAGTATCACTGGCGTAACCCGGGATACCGGGATTTTCAGGACTTTCTCGACCAGCTCATGTCACGCAAGCGCAAGCAGATTCGTCGCGAACGCGAACGGGTTGCCAGCCAGGGTTTCGACTTTAGCTGGCTGGCGGGTCACCAGCTCAGTGAGACACACTGGGATTTTGTTTATACCTGCTATGCCAATACCTATGCGGTGCGGGGACAGCGCCCTTACCTGACCCGACACTTCTTTAGCCTGCTGGCGGAAAGGATGCCTGAGGCCATCCGCGTGGTACTGGCAACCCGGCATGGCCAGGCGGTGGCGATGGCATTCAGCCTTATTGACGGTTCATCGCTCTATGGTCGCTACTGGGGATGCCTGGAAGAGTTTAACCACCTGCATTTTGAAACCTGTTTCTATCAGGGGATGGAGTATGCCATTGCGCAGGGCCTGTCACGCTTTGACGCCGGTGCGCAGGGTGAGCACAAGCTGGTACGGGGCTTTGAGCCGGTTATCACCGAGTCCTGGCACCTGCTGCGCCATGAAGGCCTGCATGACGCGGTGGCTGACTTTTTGCAGCAGGAGCGAGAAGGCGTCCACGCGTGGGCGGAAGAAGCCCGGCTGGCTTTACCCTTCCACCGTCCAGCATAAAATATATTCCCTTCGTATCAAATATAATAGCCAGATTATTTTATTCACCTCGTGCGCAAGCACTATTTAACGTACATACTCAAATCAGGTTAGCTTTTCCGCCGCTCTAAAATAAACATCCCGGAAAAATAAAACCGACAACAGCCTTTATATTTCAATAAAAAATAATTAAATATCAGAAATTAAAACCAGCAGCCACGGGAAGCTTCGCGAGCCTGCGCTTTACAACGAGGGTAATACTATGACGCCTGAGCGAAAAAACAGTCGCGTAAAAAAACTGCCGGTGCGCGCAGCCCAGCCCGACAATAAACTGCAGGTGCTTGATCAGAGCGGTAAGGCTATCGAATTCGGCAAAGTCGTTCTGGAACTGGCTTCATTAAAAGGGGTGGATGGCGGTGTATTAACGACTGTTGCAGACATCGCTGCCCTGCGCGCCCTTGAACCCCGCTCCCCGGCAGAAATTGTGGTGGTGCTGGAATATGCGAAAGGTAGCAACAATGGTGGCGGGGTATTTGTTTACGACGTCAGCGACACCACCAGCAAAGAGGATTATGGTTTAACCATTGTCAGCCCGAAAGGGGCGCGCTGGAAACGATCGATCAACGACCAAAATGACGTTAACGTCATCGCCTTTGGTGCCATACCGGGTGGAAAAGCTGACTGTCTGGAGGCAGTAAAACGCATGTGGTCCTGGTCACAGGCTAACAACCCGAATATTGGCATTAAGTTTCCTGCTGGCACTTTTTTAATTTCCCGCTTCGATATTTCAGACAAAGAGGTTAACCGTTTCAGGCTGGTCGGCGAACATGTCAACTCCGGTTATTACCCTGCCACGAAACTTATTTCAGATAAAAAAAATGGCGAGGTGATGTTCAGGGTTAATGCACGCTATATGGTGATTTCCGGCCTGGAGATTGATGGTCAGAGCAGCAGCGGTTCACCGAATACGAAAGGTTTCTATAAAAACATTATTACGGCGGGTCAGTTTGTTCGCGTCACCAGCGTTAACTTCGTTAATCTTGGTGGTCGCGGGCTGGACCTGATCGATACGCTTGATTGTAAAATCGATCAGTGGTTCGCAAAAAAATGCAGCGGCACGGTGATTTATGCCACCTGGTCTAATAATCCCAGCGGCAAGTGGGATCATATTACCGCCATTGAGCTGTCAAACTTCAATATTCAGTACTGCACCACCAACCCGGCAATTGATCTTCAGCGTGCAGCCCAGTCGCTAATTTGGAACGGCTGGATTGAGCATACCGATTATCCCGGTAATATTTCTAACGGCCACTGGAGCCTGTACGCGCTGAATATCGAAACATGCAAAAACCCGCTGGCATGCCACTACAGCCGCGTTGTCAATATCCAGTTCAACCAGCAAAACGGTGAGGGCCTGGATTTCTCAGAAAAGGGCGATCGCTGGGCTTTAATCTCCGAATACGAAATGGGCGACGTGCGGATTGAGAATCACGGCATCAGCGTTAATGGTTCGGTTAACTACCAGTATCTTACCTCACCCGACAGAATGGATAACCGCTCTGATAAAGAGAAGTGGTTCTACCTGGGAGAATTCTTCCTGTCACAAAACACCGCCCAGCTGCATATCCGCATTGTGGGCTCTGCCTTCTACAACAGCGCGGGCACCACTCAGAAAGGCTATACAGAACGTACCGCAGAGGGCGGCGCGGATATTTATTTGCAAAAAATCGGCGATAAGAACTATATCGGCAGTTGGGTCGGTGAAGGGTCCGTGCCGGTGACGCGCGTACTGTTACAGCCCGGGAGCAGCGGCGAGAAGATCAAAATGTATGTCAAAATCGCCAAATATACCGGCTACTGCATCGCACTGATGGACACCAATGCCTTCGACCGTTATGCCGCAGGTATCCACTTCCGCTTTTATAAGGCGTACACCCCCGCTACGGCAGCCGAGATTAAGCAGCTGGATGCTACGGCTGATAACTGTTTTCATCAGCACTGGCTGGGCAGGGACAGGGTCGGGATCGGTTTTAATAATGACGATGAACTACTCATACTGGGCAAGCTGGCCAACATGAGTGCCTTTGATAGCGCCACGCAGTGCCTGCAGGTGCTGGTAAACGGAAAAACCTATGGACTGGAGCTGAAGCCGCTGAAAAGCTGATAAAGGCACGACAAACCACGACTGGGGCAGGATCCTGCCCCAGCAGCCTGGAGGTAGAGGATAGGGTTACTGTGAACCTGTCCGAAATCATTCTATTTTGGACATTCCATATAACTGTTCACAGCCTCAGTCCAGTTCACGCTCTCTGAAAAAGCATGGCTGTCAGGCCCGGAAGGATTGATCAGCATATAACCTGGCTGATAATCTGGCGCACCAATGCCCTTCACTTTCCGGCATAGCGCGCTCTTTTTATGTGGATCCTTCATGCCTTTCTGAATCTGCTCCCAAAGCCTATTCTTTTGAACATCATCAAGTTGATTGATACTTTCTTTCAGGAGCCGTCCATGGATTGAGCGTGCATACTGGGTATTCACCCGCATAGCATCATACCAGGTATAACTTCCCGCTAGCGCGTAAAAGAAGACCGCATTATCGAAAACACCTGCATTAACGCATTCGTTCATTGCCTGATAAAGGGCCTTCGGATAAACAGGTGGGCTATTCGGCACTTTATTATTACAAAATTCGCCCTTGATCCCTTGAGACCCTGTCACAGTATTTTCCTTAGTCATTGTCATTGACTGACAACCGGTCATCAATACACAGAATGACAAAGTCACCACTAATCTAAGAGAGGATCTACCATTCAATATTTTGGTCATCATTCACTCCATCAGATAAAAGGATTTTCTGCTTCCATTCTTCATACATCAACGTAAAACCAAAGCTTGCTTCTGAAATTTCTTTAGATATAACATCATCAAGTGAGTAAATTTCGTCTGTACGAGAGCTACCGGGGGCAGGCTGCATGCTACCCAAAGAATTAATTGCCGTCATCCGTTAATCCTTCTCATTAGTTTTCTGTGATGTTAATTACGTCATCAACCGGCTGGTAGTAAAGTGTAATCCGTTGATGTAAATTCTGAATAGCCTCAGCGGAAATTTTATGACTGTCATAATAGAAATCACGATTATCCATTAATGACTTAATGGTAGAAGCGATGTGCTCTTCAGGATAGAATTCGGCCAAATGTTCTTTGTACTTAAATACAAAGCGAGGTTCCTGATGGTACTGAAAAATAGCGCCCCCGGGGTGCTTACTTTTGATAGCCTCCGTGAGAGTAACTTTGAATCTTCGGTTCGCATATGGCATAAGAACATACAAAGGCGAATCGTTATCTCTCTTATCTAATGCGTCAATCCATTCATTGACTATTTTAAGCAACACGCTTTCTTCATCAAACAACTCTGTCAATAACTTTTTGATGTCACTCTCTATTTGTAGATAAAGTGTCTCGGCATATTGAACACTGTTATTGATGTATTGGCAGACAGAATCTACAGACATCAGTAATCCGTCTTCGTAGCCTGTACGATACGATTCTTTACGAATACTTTCGCTTTCACGAACTGCATCTTTGACTATTTTTCTAGCCCTGGACTCCGCATTAGCGATAATGTCATCACTTTTCCTCATTTTCCTAAAGGATGATCCCGGCACCAGGACATTTTCCAGTGCTGTCTGGAAAAGATTATTATTGGTTTCGGCTTGCATGTTGAATGGCCATTCTTATTAATAATTCATTATCATCTGATGGAAAAAAGGGTGCCATATTTTCCTGATGCACCCAGGGGAACAAAAGAGGAATTCTTTCTTTCATCACTTTCGATACTGGACCGCAGAATGTTAATAACTCCCGGCAGGCCATCCCCCAGAGTTGGTCAAATGTGAACCTCCCTCTAAACTCGTCTTTGGATCCCGTTATATCAGATAGTGCAAATTGTCGCGTTACATTATCAAGCTTACTCAGATTTCCATACCAGGCGAGACTTGATCGATGACGCTGACATATAGCCATAAAAGCTGCTCTCGGTAATAGACACCAATGATTGGCAAGATAGTGTTCTGTGCTATTACTGAGCGCCAGCTCTCCGGTTGAAAGGTTATATTCGCTTAAAATAATGTCATTCAAAATACTGCGACATCTCACAGAGGCTAACTTTTCAGGCACTGAGAATCGTTGTGGATGAATCCACGAGATAGGATCATACACAATCCTCTGCACATTAACGTACATTATTCCCACCCTTCACATCAGATTCATCCCCTACAGTACTTACATTTTCATAAACGCTGGCCGATGAACTTTTATTATCTTGCACTTCTCCATTAAACGTCTCTGTGTTACGGAGAAAACCTTCCTTCTTAAACTCATGGCGGTTTTTTAATTTTGTTGCCAGAGAATGATTGCTTTTCTTTACAAATAACATAAAGAACATCATCAAACTCAGTATTAACAGTCCCCCTATCATTAGCCATGATGTATGGGAAGGAGAGCTTGCAGATGAGGGGACGGGTGGAATGCGCTGAACATCATCCACTTTTGAAAGCACCACGGAGATGTTGTCATAGTCTATATCGTCAAAACTATTTTTCAAGAAGCGCTTAACATCGCCAATTAAAAGCGTGGTATCGACGATACGATTATCATAGTTAAGTAATGATGATAAATGAACCGGTTTCTTTTTCCTTTCGCCCTCGCCCGCGTCAAAATCATAGCTAACATGGACGCGTGCTGAGACAACACCCTGAATAGACAGCAAGGACTGCGCAAGTCGCTGTTCTATGCCAGAATATAGGCGCGCTTTTTCCGCGCGCGGAGAGGATACCAGTGAATCAGCTGGAAACATTTGCGCTATTTCCATATTAGGCTGCCGCGGGAGCCCATAGGTAGCCATAAGATCCACGGCGGCGGCAAAATCACGCGGTTCAACTGAAACGCTAAAACCCTCCTTCATTGCCCCCTTCTTCATCGCCAAAATGTTATTACGCTGTAATAGCGCAATAACGTCGTTTGCCTGGCTTTGATCGAGACCTTTCAATAACTCTTCCTGCTTACACCCGGTAAGGAGAAGGACGGTTAGTGGCAAAACTAAATAAAATTTTTTCATTATCAGGAGCGCAGTAAAGTCTCTACAGCACTGACACCTTTGCGAGTTAAAGTACTGATCATGGAAACCTGCAGGTTATAATCAGAGGTTCGTTGTTGCAGTCTGAATAATTCAGCTGGATCGGAGGTGACTTCCCTCATCTGCAATCTGCTAATAACATCTGCCTGTTCCGCCTGAGCCTCTGATGCAGTTCTCGCGTAGGCCTGAATCATTCTATCTTCCAGCGAAATCGGTGACGGTTCGGACATGGTGATATCGGATGTCTGACCAGATAACGCATGAATTGGGTTAATTATAATACTCATAACATACTTTCCGTTAAAAAGGGGTTATCGGAAATTGGTGATAATAGCAGACGCAACGTCCTTATACACTTTCACAACGTTCGACTGAGCATTACGATAAAGTGTATATTCCGACAAACGGGACTGATATTTAGCAAGATATTCAGGGTTAGAAGGATCACTCTTCAGCTTATCCAGCGCCTCACTCAGCTCTTCATTGAGCTTAGTCACACCGGTATCGAAATCACCGGACGTAGCGGATAAGAAACCGTTCCAGTTAGCGGTACTTTCATCAACTCTTGAAATGCTCATGTTATAAATCCTTTTGTATGTTTCTTGGGAAATACCAGTGTCCGGGTGCGAGTTTTACATAGCCTTGCGCACCGTACTTATATGACTTACCTTTCAGCCAGTCATTTTTAAGTTCCAGTGCGAACTGTATATATTCGCCACCCCAGGTTTGATAATATTGCGTAATGAAATTTTTCAACCGTTCCAGTTCCCCATCCTCGATGGCTCCCCGAATCACGAATGTAGTACTACTGCCATTGTCGATTTCAGTAAATAGCAGTGCCATTTTCTGCAACCCTTCAATAGCCAGCATTTTAACTTTCTTATCAGCCAGATTTTCAATAACCACGCTGCTTGAGTATGGAATGTCTTCCGACAACGCACTCATTAAACGTTTTTTTTCTGATTCACTTAGCCTGGTGCGTTCAGCGCTAATTTGCAGAACAGGTTTTTTTGGATCATCCAGTATAACTCGATGGAATTTAACCTGTGGCCAGTTGCTTGCTATCCATTTGCTGATGCGCTGTTCTTCTGCCTTAAGTGTAAGTACCTGCATCTGATAAGATTGGGGGGTACGAACTATGGTCTGAAGTGCCCATTGGGCCGCTATATCGGTGAGCGCCAGGACATAGATTTTTTTATCGCTTCCGTAAACAATATGATAGTTACCGATACCACTTTCCAAAAAAGCAGTTACAGAGGTAATTTGCCGCTGAGTTTCGGTGAGGTAAGTATAACCTGCAAAGGAGATACATCCGACGATACCTAATACCATCGCCCCTTTCCACCACATGGACCCAAAGCGCTTGACCTCATCGCCTTGTGTGCCGAATGACGGCATGGCCTCGTCAGTGTTATACGCCAGCACCTCATCAGAAAACGGGACGGCTTCATGACGCCAGCTAATTCTTTGCCCGCCAACAGTGATGATTTCATTAGAAACAACAACCCTTTTCGGCGTTTCTTCTTCCCTCAACTCCCTCAGTATCACCTGCTGGTCAGCCTGCTCAGGCACCATTATCTCAAAATTAACATCATTACTTTTTGCCGGTATATAAATAGTACTATCGGGTAAAAGGGTTCCCTGATGTTGCTGCCGAATAGTATTGTCATCACTAACAATAAATAAGGTCCTACCTGATGCCAGTGTGAACTCACATCCACGTAGCATACCGTTTATCAACCTCACTACTATCTTATTAGTAAGTTCGAGGTTTTCTTTTTCTTGTAACATAATGAAACACATACCCTTGTTATCAAGGATGAATACAATGATCCATCAGACCTGACGTCAGAATATAGGATGCAGCGATGAAGATCCTGATTCAATTATGATGAGAATATACTCCAGTATTTTATGCATTTCTTATCAGTAAGGTATCTGTGCATCAAGGGAGTTTGAGACAACATAACGTTGTATCTTGCTGCCCCATGAACGCCTAAGTTGCATAAAATTATAATGCAACCTGCAACTTGTTATCTTAGCTAATCATTTATTGACTCAGTAATTTATTAACAACACGATACAAATCCTTAACATGTTCAGTGTCAGCCAGATATTCTTCCTTATACTCGATTTCAAATTTATCCTCTAAAGCCAGCACAAGATCCAGCAAGGCCAGTGAATCAGCGAGCAAGTCATAACAAAGGTGTTTATCAGGTAGAATTTCGGACAGTGGGTGATTAAGCGTCGTAGCGACAACATCGTTAATCTTTTGAATTAATTGTTTATTAGCTTCCATAACATCCTTTTTATCGCCCTCCACCTTACTGATGGAGGGCAACTCCCTTATTTCTTATTTATATTTACTGACCTGAGAGGGACCATTAAAAAGGGGCAGTGCCGTGGACGATCCGCGGCTTCCTGTATACCCCTTACTTCCCTGTTGGAGATGAGTGCGCTTACCCCATTTATCCAGACCAGTCGCAGATGAATCAAGATTGATCTTATCTTCCGCTACCGGATTAATGTCAAACTTTTTATTCACCGTATCTGACTGCACTTGCCTTACTGGGCTACCGGGCTGGCGTAAGCCTTTCACAAAGTCGTATACCGGGTTGTCGCCTGCCAAACCGCCTGCGAGATTAACCAACGTCGAAGCGTCCCCGTCTTTGCTGGCCGCCTTACCTGACGGAATACCGTTCTGGCGCAGGCCCCCCTGCGCCGGTATAGATGAAGAGTGGATCATGCCCTGGAAAGTCGTGCCGAAACGGTTCAGGATCGGCAGGTGTGAACCGGGGTGTTCCCACAGATCTTTGCTCGCGCCGGACAGCACCGAGCTGGCCTGCGCTGAACCCACGCCGCCCACAAAGCCCCGTNGCGGTGTTATTCCTGCCCGCTGAAGCGCCCGGAGTCACCGGCGCGTTCACTCCGCCACCACCCCGGGGATCTGCAGCACCGTCTACGCCCCCCCTGCTGCCGGACCTGTCTGACGGGTTACCCCATACCGGACTGCCCGCCCGGTTACCCGGTTGAGATGATGAAGAGTGGATCATGCCCTGGAAAGTCGTGCCGAAACGGTTCAGGATCGGCAGGTGTGAACCGGGTTGTTCCCACAGATCTTTGCTCGCGTCGGACAGCACCGAGCTGGCCTGCGCTGAACCCACGCCGCCCACAAAGCCCCGTCCCCGTCCGTCCGTCCGGTTACCCGGTGTGGAAGCCGGCCCGCCCCTGCTGTTGGCCCCGCCTGTGGCACCATTATCCGTTCCGGTACCGGC
>NZ_CDPK01000001.1:125267-125591 GCF_900068895.1 Erwinia sp. ErVv1
CCTCGACACGGACCGCCCTGCGGTCTGCCTGTCGGTCTGGGAACCCTGTCCCGCGGTGTTATTCCTGTCCGCTGAAGCGCCCGGAGTCAACGGCCCGTTCACGCCGTCATCACCCCGGGGATCTGCAGCACTGCCTACGCTCCGCCTGCTGCCGGACCGGCCTGGCGGATTACCCCGTCCCCGTCCGCCCGCCCGGTTACCCGGTGGGGAAGCCGGTTGGGAAGCCGGATCGTCACTGCTGTCGGCCCCGTCTGTGGTGCCATTATCCGTTCCGGTACCGGCATCATTCTTCGACACGGACCGCCCTGCAGTCTGCCTGTCGGT
>NZ_CDPK01000001.1:125757-366755 GCF_900068895.1 Erwinia sp. ErVv1
CCGCTGAAGCGCCCGGAGTCACCGGCGCGTTCACTCCGCCACCACCCCGGGGATCTGCAGCACCGTCTACGCCCCGCCTGCTGCCAGGCCTGTCTGACGGGTTACCCGGCGTGGAAGCCGGCCCGTCACTGCTGTCGGCCCCGTCTGTGGTGCCATTATCCGTTCCGGTACCGGCATCATTCTTCGACACGGACCGCCCTGCAGTCTGCCTGTCGGTNGTGGTGCCATTATCCGTTCCGGTACCGGCATCATTCTTCGACACGGACCGCCCTGCAGTCTGCCTGTCGGTTTGAGAGCCCTGTCCTGCTGTGTTATTCCTGTCCGCTGAAGCCAGACCGCCATCCGGGACATCATACTGCTCTGGACCTTCATTTTTCATATCATCGGCATTTATATTCTTAAAGGCCCGTTTTTTCAGCCGACCGTCTATGACATCATCTGTTTGAGATGATGCACCCTGGGGTTGAGGGTTTTCTTTCCCTCTATCTACATTAACTTCCGCGTCTTTAGGACTCGCAGTAGTATTATTTATATTTACGGTACTAACAGGCGCATAATTAACATAAATTATCGGCTGTTGGGGCTGTTGGGGCTGAGTGGGAGAAGGTTCTGTTGGGTCCACAGTTTTTGCTGTAGGTGAGACAGGATCAGCACCATTTTTCTCAAGCCCTTTTAGTAAATCAAGGACAAGAAGTTCATGCCCTAATCTTGATTGCATCGCCTCAAAAGGATCCAAATTTGATTGATTCGTTTGATTCCACATTTCTTGATGCTGTTCAAATGATGATCGAAATATATCCCCGATGGGATCACCATTTATCAATTTATCAGGTTCAAAAGTGGCGACGTGGCCTAAAATACGTTTTGATAGCTGCTCATTGAAACTGAACACCACCCCCTTTGAAGGCTTATTTAACATAGCGATTTCATTACAGGCTTTATTTAATTCCTTTAATTTATTCTTGCCAGAGCCATTAGACTTCATTGATCCTGCAGCATAAGAGTCCATACCAAAACCGTCAGCAGCAATAATTTTAATAAACTTATTCGACAGATCATCAAGGGTTTTTAATACTTCGTCATTATTAACCAGATTATCATTCTTAATCTCTTTACGCAGAATTAAAAAAAATTCGAAACGTTTACGCGCTGTATCACTTTGATTAGTATCTGTATAATATCTTTTGAGAGCTTTATCAACGTGTGAATTTTTTTTACTACTACCATTACGTACATCTTCTAGAGCAGTATTTAATTTTTCTGTGTAAAAAGTGTGTGATGATGGCAATTCCTCTCGGCATTCTTCACTTTTATCAGTTCCTGCTGCTACGTGCGGAGATTTTGTCTGATGCGGGCCATAAACATTTGAAAAATTTTGTTTCTGAATATTTATATGTTCAATGCCCTCAGATATGTGCTTGACTAAATCATTCTTATTGGCATTTGAGGCGGCAGGTGATTTATTAGTTATGAGCGTATTGCTTACACCATTAAGCCCCTCACTTAATAAGGTAGAATTAGCTCCATAATGTTGGACTTTTGGGATGAGTACTTTTGTACTTGCGTCAGCTATTTTTGTCATTTACCTCTCCCCTATTAAATATTAAAGAACGACTTATCAGATTCCAATAAAGATGAAATAGTACCACTCAACACCTTGACTAAATTATCAAAGGTGGAGTTAGCATTAGAATATTTTTGCGTCAGGGTCTGCATTGCAGTTTGTATACTGTCTTTTTGCATATCAAAACCACTTTGCCAGGCGGCCCATTGAGCAGAATTGCACTTCATGTCCTCCCATGAATGGCTATAACCTGGCAACGTCTTTTTTATATTTTCCAAAGGTAACACATCGATGTGAACAATATAACTTCCATCTGCAAGTCGTGTAACACTTTTATCCGAATTAAGACCCATTTCTTTTGCCCATGCCTCACATTCTTCTTTATCACCACCAATCACTGCGTTGCCGCTTTGTACAGGATATAAAGTTGTTGCGGAAGAAGGCACTTTATACTTATTGATTAGTTTATCAAGTTCTGCAGCAAAGGCTGCGGTTTTGAGAATTGTTTTATCGCCATCTGCTTTGATGAATTGACTGAGCTTAGACATGAAATCAGAAAAGTCACTGTAAAATTCAGCATTTTTCTCAACCGCCTGCTGGAAGACATCGAGATAATCTTCTCCCATGGCCCCGATAGAATCAGCTACGGAATCACATATTTCCCAACTTGAAGAGGGACCGGGCCGTTCTGCCTTAACCATAGAACTCAAACTGTCAGGCCGATATAGTGGATCGTTCGTTTCATCAGGCGCCGACCGAACAGGATCAAACTTTCGTAGGTTTTGACCAAAGCTAAGCGCATCTGTAGATGTAGTAAGAGGTTGGTAAATTTTCAACATGTCTGATGAATAAGGTGATGAAATATCAGAATGCATTAATTTAACTAACGCCTTAAGCACGGTAATTTGTACTTCTCTTTGTTTTTTTTCCAGAGCAAGACTTGCCTTTATGGATTCAAGATCCTGGTGGTTTTTTTTATCCAGAGATGTACGTGCCGTTCCTGTGCGAGGAACATCTCTTAGTAGAATCTCTGACTCTTTATTTGATGTAATATTGATTTTGTCTGATGATTTTTCTGAAGTGGCATGAGCTGAATAAGAGAAGCCGGACTGTATTTTCATGATTTTTTCTCGAAAAAAGCCCCCTGCATGAGCAAAAGGCTGCCTTAGTAGGTAAGGGAAAATAGGCTATCCTTTGATGTTACTAGCCATTGCACTGATGGTATTGGAATTATTTTGAGCCACCTGTGACCACATTTCCATCAGCAATGCTCTGAACTGCATTGAAAATTGCGCACGGCGCTCATCAGCTTCTTTAGCGGCTTGATAGATAGCTTGATCTGTGCTGGACAAGCTGGCTTTAGCTTCAGCCTCTGCTTTGGCAACGTGACTATTCGCAGTGACAAGCCCGGCACTATTATTTCCAACCTGACCTGTCGCCATCCCAATACTCGCTTGATTATTGGCATCGTTCATTCGTAGCTGTAACTGTAAATCATGGGCTGCGGCATTGAATGCCAAATTGTCCGAAGTGTTTTTCAGAATCTTTGTATCTGATGCTAATGAAGTATCCGTTTTAGCAATTTTTGATGGAACAGTTTGATTTTCTAGCTTTGTCGCTTCGCGCTTAAGCTCGTTTGATTTATTCCCGTGTACTTTAATTGCATCATTCTTAGCGTTAGAAGCTTTAATCTGAAAACCAGTTGATAATGCGGTTGAGGTAATACCCACAGCGCTCTGCGTTAGAGCCGCGTTCTTGCTAATCTGGCCACCATCAACGATAGCCGAAGCACCGTTCTCCGCCTGTTTTCGGGCCATCTCATTATTCGCATTAGCTTGATTAGTAATACTTTGTGTATTCTTAAGCTCGGTCGCAAAAATAACCTGGATCAAATCCACCACTCTTCCGGTGAAACCGTTAGCAAGCGCTGAAATATTTATTTTAGATTTTTCGGATAATTCTTTAACGTCATTCTGCATAGTCTCAATTATTTGATCTCTCCTCTGCTGAGGTAAATTTGCGAATGAAGGTAGTAACTGTGAAAGTTGTTTATCCAGCAAAACTGGGTCTGCTATTCTCAGAGACTCACGAAGGTCGGGAGCCTCATCAGCCAGTTTATTGATATTTTCAATATTATTTACGGCAGCCCTGATAATAGAGTCTACGGACTCCTTAGATACATCATTTTTAAAGCCACCCTTACCTACTGGAACCGTTTCGTTACTTAATCGTGAAGGTTGCACATGGACGTCATAGCCTGGGACTGTTACTTTCATATTAGCTTCAGATATAAAACTCATATTATTTTCCTTATTAATTAATGCTAAGCTTTTATATTTCTCACTATGGAGCGGCTTGAAGAATCTGCATTCTGCAAGCTATGATTAAGCTGTTGCCCTACCGATTGAATGAGCTTTTGATCTTCTCGGAAGCGGGAAAAAATTGTAGACAACAAGTCGCGTAAAATTTTTACATCACTATTAGCAAGCTGAAATTGCGCTAATGCTTTAGAAGCTTCGAAACGAATATTAGCAATATTAATATTCATGCCGTACTGAACAATAGCATTTGAGCCTTCCACTCCAGTGCGAAGCATATTAATATGATTTAAATTGATCTCAGCCAAATTTCGCATTACTCCCGAATCGCTACTTTTTAATACTCCAGTAATATTTTTTGTGACCTGTTCAGAAATCTTATCAATTTTTTTTGTAATCTCTGAGGTAAGCTTATTGATCTCTTTTGCAGCCGCTTTCCCCGCGTTGCTCAGTGCGGAGGTGCCTTGTTTTGCAGCGTTTCTGACAATTTTGGGGATGATTTTTTTAATAACTTTCGCAATAGCACTTTTTATCGCCTGCATAATTGCAGAAGTCATTGCCTGGGTCATTTTTTCGATCAAGAATTTCGCTGCACTTTTAGCAACAAGTGCGATAGCTACAATAGCTGCAATCGCAACCGCTGCCGTCACGATGGTATGAATAGTGTCCATCATATTCGCGCCTGTTGCCTGATCAATGGCCTTTAACAGCAGCCCAATTGGGGTGGAATCAAAAATCTTTGAAACGATATCTCCCAGGAAATTCATCAGAGGCATGAGAACATGTTCCATCAATGGGTTCATAATCATTCCAGTAAGAGATTGCCCGCTGATGGCCTCAACAATAGGGTCAGCGATCATTAATGCAATGCCAACTGCCATTAAAGCCGTTCCACCTCCGCCGAATAATGTAGTTATCGCTCCCAGAGCGATGGCAATACCGCCAAGAATTTTACCAATACAACCGGCCATTTTTTGTGCTTCTTCAGCCTTACGAACCTGCTCTTCGTACTCATCAGATTTACGCTTCATTTCAGCCTGACGAGCTTGCATCTGAATGCGGTTCATTTCGAGATCGCTTTGCAGCTTATCCGAAGCAGATTCATCCATTTTCATGATGAATTCGGTAAGCAACATGATCATGATGGAAGTGCGAGTCATTGCCTTTTCCGATTGTGCCATTGCGGTACTGACCGGGCTCGCGGCGGGCAAAATAATATCGGCGTACTCTTTATTCATCTCGGCCGTTTTAGCATTAATGACATCAATAACTTTTTGTCCGGCCTCCAGGGCTTTCCGCGTTTTATTTTCGGCGACAACGAGAATGTTTTTTGCTTCAGCTACAGTATCAGACGCTTTGGCGACCTGTTTTTCCGCATTGGCGATATCGTCAGGGCTGGCATCTTTGTCATTCTGAAGATTACTAAGATTTTTTTTCGCTTCACTTAGCTTTTCATTAGCGTCACTCCACTGCGCTTGCGCACTACTTTCATTTTCCTTTGCTGTAATGATGTTTTTTTCACATGCATCGAATTCTTGATGCAGGCTATTCAGATATTCTGACATTTCATGTGCTTTATGGATTTTCGCCTCTGACTGAGCTAAAAATACTGCTAACGCATTAGCCAGCTTATCCTGATCCATATTATCGCTGAGTGACTGGTAGCGAGCCATTGCCAATAGCACCTGAGCCTTATTCGTCAGCCGACCTTCGGAAGGTCTAAGAACGGGCTGTTCATTATCATCCTCAATACTGCGGTCATAGTCTTCAGAAATACTTTTCGCTAACGCCTCCAGTTTTTTTTCCTGGGCTTTAATATGTAATCTCATCCCATTTGAAGGCGAAATATGTGTTTTATTAATCACCAAACTGTCAAGCAAAGGAGCAGCCTTAGGGAGTTCATTGGCCAGGCCTGCCGTTTTAGAAAAGCTCAGATCCATATTTTGTCCTTAATATCGTTGCTAGATATTTTCTTCGTAAATTTCCGTATTTTCATCTCGCTGGAGATCATCCTTGTTCAGTCGGATGGTATCCATGTAGATTTTTGCTTTTGTCACCAGTTTTTCATCGGGGCAACGCTGGCAAATAATATCAAAGCATTGCAGGGCTTTAACTACATTACCCATTAATAACTGGCACTGACCTGAATAATAAACAGGGTTAAAATCAGTTTCAGCCATAACATAAGCAAGAGAGTAGAAATCACAAGCCTTAATATAATTTTTCTTTAACTGGTTAACAGCACCAAGACCGATAAAATAATCTGGATTCTTCAGGTCATACATACAAAGAAAGTTGAAAAAATTCTCCGCCTCATCAAGGCGCCCCTCTTTATAATATTGGTAAGCATGTGCATAGATATTTTCCATTACATCATTCGGAATCCCGTGAATTTCACGTAATGTTGCACCATGCTCCATTGTCGCCGTCATGATTAGCTCAGCTTCTTTTTCAGTGATATTACCCTTCATCGTGCTCATCTTTCTCTCCCAGGTAGGGCCACCTCAAGCCTTGATGACCTCATTAAACCATGCATGTGTTATATGTTCTCATAGATAACGCTCATTTATTCTCTTCGTGATCCGGTTGGAGGTGCTCATTTACCCAGGCATTTTCTACCTGCTCAAGCCAAATCAAGATGTCAATGACCTCATCCAGTTCTTCCAGACTTACAAAAGAATATCTGCGATGTGATTTCAGTATACGTCGCGCCAGTTTAACGTTCTCCACCACCGGTACCCCCACTTTCTCAGCGTAGGCACGTACTGCAAGTGCCCGCTGATTCTTCTCCAGTACCGAGATAAAAGGTATACCCACTACATCCCTATTCATATAGATGCCCACGGCGATATGAGTGGGGTTAGCGATAATAACTTTGGAATTATTAATATCAGATTTAACCTGTTCAGAAAGCAATTCCATATGAAGTTCTTTACGTCTGGCTTTGATTTCCGGATCACCATCCTGTTCTTTGTATTCTCTTTTTACCTCCTGCTTTTCCATTTTGAGATCTTTGATATGTAGAAAGTATTCTGCCAGGGCATCCAGAATTAACACCAATAGCGCACAGCTCAGGCACAATTCAACTAACGAGCTAAAGAGTTCACCCCATACAGGTAGAATATGCCGAGCAGTGCCGTTAACTTGAGAAAATATAGTAGACTTATTATTATTCCAGAATATGCTGGCGGCTGCGATAAAGCTTGTCAGGAACAGCGATGATTTAATAACGTCTTTAGCTGTTCGAAGGCTAAATAATTTCTTAAATCCATTGACAGGGTTTAGCGCACCAAAGTTGATTTTTAGTGCCTTACTGGCAAGCATAAATCCAGTTTGTAACAGAGTGGGCAAAGCTGACGCAGCCACACATAATATAAGAAATGGTAGGAATATTTTAACACCTGTCCACAGTACAGCCCGTGCATAACTTTCCATGTTATTCGTAAAGTTGTTTTCAATAATGCGGCGCCAAAAAAGCATAAGCTCCATAACATCAGAGAAATTAACAAGATACTGCACGCCAACCAGAATGAGGCAGGATATAATTAGATCTTTACTTTTGAAAGATTGCCCCTTCTTTGCGGCATCCTTTTTCTTTTTAGGGGTTGGTTTTTCTGTTTTACTCCCGGCCATTAATCTCTCCTCATAATAAGAATCTTTCAGCTTATTAGAAAATTTTACCTGACCAGCCAGTTAGCGTATCAGGGAGCAATTCCAACAATATAATTTTCCCCGGCAATACTGGTGTGAAATAGATAAGTAATAAAAAGAAAGCAATTATACTCTTCACCGTCAGTGCCAACGCAAACGCATTTAACTGGGGAGCAAATCGTGCCAGCAGTCCCAGACATAATTCCGAAAGTAAAAAAACAACAATGAGTGGACTGGCCAGAATAAAGGCATTCCTGACCATCAAACTCAGGAATTCCAATACAACATTAAGGGCTGGCATACTTAATTGGTAGGGTTCCCACAGTAGATAACTCTTTTCAAATACTTCTAGCATGATAAGTAAGCCACCATTTTGTAATACCACCACGGCAGCAAACAAATTAAAAAAGTTGGCCAGCTCAGAAGTATCGACACCCGATAAGGGATCGATACTACTACTCAAAGTCGCTCCTCGTTGGTTATCAATAAAACTACCTGCTGCATGTAACACCCAACATGGCAGACAGAGGAAAAAGGCAATGATAAGACCTACGGCCAGCTCTTTTCCGATGAGGGTTAAAAACCAAATATTATCATAATCAGCAACAGGCCCCCCGGCATGTGGCCACAATCCAACACCCACGAGCATCGCCACGGGCAGCCTGATTGCACCCGTCAATGTATTAGTATTGAAGAAAGGCAATAAAATAAAAGCGGGCATTAGTCGGGCGGAGACCATTGCCATTTCGTATAGCCAGGTATGTACATTAAAAAATAATGCAGTAGACATCTTTAACGAACCAATGCCATGCGGATTACCTCACGTGAAAAACTCACCAGCACATCGCCATACCAGCCCGCGACCAGAAACAAACATAAGGTCACGCTTAATAGTTTCAGACCAAAGGGCAGCGTTTGCTCCTGCAGTTGTGTGACCGTCTGAAAAAGGCCAACTAAAAGTCCTACTATCGTCGCAACCCCTATGGGTAAAGCGGAAAGCATCAATATCAGATAGAGCGCTTTATTGCCTGCAAAAGTAATTTCGTTCATAGTTTAGTCCGACTTATCAGGAGGCCAGCTCTATATACTGCAGTATTAGGCCTTTTGATAATAAGGTCCAACCATCCAGCACGACGAAAAGCACAAGCTTAATAGGCACAGAAATAGTTACCGGACTCATCATCATCATCCCCAGAGCCAGTAATATACTGGAAATCAGCAGGTCAATAACGACAAAAGGTAAATAGAGATAAAATCCTATTTTGAAAGCACTCTTTATTTCGCTTAAGGCATATGCTGGTAGCAAAGAAAGAATAGACGCTCGCTGCTCTTCCTCAGCAGTCCCATTTTCCTGGCTATCGCGTTGACGTTGCACGTGTTCAAAGAAATTAACAAGCTCAGGATCGGAATGTTTTTCCAAATAATTACGATAGCTGTCCAACCCATGTTCAATAAAATAGGCCATAGACTGCGGATTATCCACATCCTTTCCTGAATGCTGATACTCTTCATAGCCATTTTTGACCACGGGCATCATGACGAAAAACGCAAGAACCAGGGCAATGCCGTTCAACGTCATATTCGATGGGATCTGCTGCAATCCCAGCGCATTACGTACCATGACAAATACAATAGAGAACTTAATATAACATGTACCACACGCGATGATAAAAGGGAGCAGCGTAGAGAATGCCAGCAGCGCTATAAGTGAGATATCATTACCTTGAACCATCACTGGCCTCTTGATAAAGCTCTTTAATTTCAACTCCCATGCGATCTTCGATCCAAACCAGTTCACCGCGGGCAATCGCGGCGCCGTTCGCAGTGATTGTTACATTCTTTTCAGCATCTATTTGGCAAGGCAGCACTTCACCCTGATATAACGATTCAAGCTGGCTAATGGAAAGTTTTTTTTGTTGCAGAACAAACCCCAGCCGAACTGATATTTTGTCGCAGGGAATGAGTCTTTCTGAATCGCTATTAACGGATTCATCACCCAACGCCTCTTCCTCATATGCATCAGAAAGCATTTCCTCATTATCCTCTTTAAACATAAAACCTTCCTCACCGTAGACAAAACTGCCTATTACAGCCTGGTTATTAATAATTAAATTTTTTTTAATGCTAATGAGTAGCAAATCACCCTGATGCACCTGTCTTAGCAGGGCAACGGAGATAGCGCTATGCCCTATCTCAAACTGGATATCAACAGGTACGTAGTCTAATAATATCCGTTCCTGCTCGTTTATAATGGGTGTAAACCTGGGCATTTTGCTGATCCACACGCGGCCTTGCGGGGTCAATAATGAATACATTGAATTGACTATTTGCGTGTTATCAATATTCCCTTTACTTTCCATTCGTTGATAGTCAAGTTCGGCAGGTAATCCTTCAAGAGGGCGTTCACAGCTGATGAACAGGGTTTCAAGTTGGTTCACAGACCAACAGCGACTTGCCATTTTTGCACTCTGTGGCATTACGCTTGCAAACCAGCTTTGAAGATCTATGATCCCCTCCCACCCCGTATCGCTAGTAAACTGGAACAAACGTTTTCCCGGCGGCATATTCTGCTGAACTTTAAATCCCTCTTTTACCCAGGCTAAAATCTGCTGACGCCCTAATAGCTTATTAGTTGAATAGTGGCGAAAGTGATGTCTGATCACGTTTGTTCCTCATCCGGTTGAGGTTGCTTAGGCGTACGTTGTGATTGCTCATGTTCATCGTCAAAAATCCATTCAGGCTGACCATGATGCTGTCCACCCTGGTCAGACAGCCGTTGATGTACGAGCGTGTCAGAAGGAT
The DNA here is from genome assembly GCF_900068895.1 of Erwinia sp. ErVv1. Classification (GTDB taxonomy): domain Bacteria; phylum Pseudomonadota; class Gammaproteobacteria; order Enterobacterales; family Enterobacteriaceae; genus Erwinia. The sequence goes on from NZ_CDPK01000001.1 coordinate 136,093, forward strand.
GTAATACAATAGGTAAACCCTGATTGCTATTAATCTGGACGTTAACCTGATGGCCTTTCCCCCAATCCGAGAAGGTATAAGTCAGTTTACTGTTTCCCGACCCCTCATTTACCCCGGAAGGAGTATCAGCAACCCGTGGGGTTTCAACCATTCTGCCCCATGAAGCGGCATCCTTTGCCACATCCGTCTGCTTAAGAACTTTTTCCTGTACTGGGTCATTGACTCGCTGGGACAGGGCAGATGTATTACCCGATAGGTGGTGTAGCAAATTCTCCCTCTCAGAATGTCCTTTCCTGTCACGGGTTTGCGGCACTACTCTGTTTTCGGCAGCTTCAACTTTTTTTGTGACAGGTTCATCTCTTATTGATGACGAAGCTAAACTAACCTGCGAAGGATGCAGAGATGTTCCGTTCGCTGCCTTTATAGCGTCTGATCGGTCTGTGACAGACTGGGGTTGCTTTTTCTGCTCCGGGTTAATCATTATCCGGTCATGCAAAAGGCCCGTAGTCGTTTTTTTCTTTTCAGTCTCCATCACTGTAATGCCGTTGCTTTTTGGACTAGTCTCAGCGTTTTCTTGTAAGCGCAGAATCCTGGATAGCATTGGGTTATGCGCCTGTTTAGCCCTGATCACAGCCAATGTCCCGCCCTGCTGAGATAAAGAGGCCTCCCTGACCTCACGCTGCGGTGGTAGGTCTACGTGCTGAAGCACAGGCAAGACAGTTTTTTTGCTGGCACTGCCTTTTAGTTTTCTCTTGACGATGTCATCCAGACTTTTTGAAACCGTCTCGCCTGCTTTCTCCTGAAAACTGCTATCCGTAGTTTTGACACTATTCACCGTAGCCATGAAATCCTCTCTTCTGTTTCAGACTCTTCAATTCGTGCATCTTTGAGACGTTTTTTGTGACGCTCGGTTGTATGCAGATAACTGTATTTATCCTTCTTCCTAATCAGGGATTTTCTTTTGTCAGAAAGTTCGACTTTTTCCTGCTGGCAGGCTTCAAGTTCAAGCGAAATCTGAGCCTTCTGCATTTTCATATCTGCCAGTTTTCTCTTAATCCCCCCCTGACGACGCTGAATAGATAGCAACTGCTCCCTGGTCAACTCCCCCGTCGGGTAAAGGCTACGGCTAAGGTTAACCAGTGCTATCATTTCTTCTCTAATAGAATCAATGCGCGTAGTTATGGTACGGTGCTCACTCTCATTTCTGGCAAGGAGGAGGTCGTTCATTTCAATTTTTAATTCTGAACGAACCATTAAATTTTTAATATTAAGACGCAAGGTGTGCTAACTCCTGCATAATATCGCTAAAATCCGCATGCTCATCGCCTTTTTGATTTAACCACGCGAGTACGGCATCACGCTTAGCCATTGCGCGATCGTTTTCCTTATTTTCTCCCGGATGGTATTCACCTAAATCTATAAATATTTGGAGCTCGGCAAGCTTTGCTAAAACACGGCGTACCTCACCCGCCAGACGTAAATGCTCTGGTTCGCAGACCTGACTAACAACGCGACTAATGCTGCCCAGAATATCTATTGCTGGATAATGATTCTGTGCAGCTAATTTCCGGCTCAAATAGATGTGCCCATCAAGTATGGAGCGAATCTCATCGGCAATCGGATCGGGTTCATCATCACTTTCAAGTAAAATTGTGAACCATGCCGTAATACTTCCAGAGTGCGTACAACCTGGCCGCTCGAGTAACCTGGGTAAGGAGTCAAATACCGAAGCAGGGTAGCCGCGCCGCGCCGGAGATTCCCCCGCAGCCAGCGCTACATCTCGCAATGCTCTGGCATACCGGGTTATAGAGTCAAAGAATAACACCACGCTCAAACCAGCATCACGGAAATACTCTGCAACTGTGGTAGCCACGAGCGCTGCGTTGCAACGGTCAAGTGATGAATAATCAGACGTTGCATAGACCAGAATGCATTTCTGCTGACGACCCGACTGACGCAAGGTTTCGGTAAATTCAGTAACTTCTCGCCCACGCTCGCCGATCAAAGCGATAACAAAGACATCCGCATCCGAGTGCTCAATCAGCATGTGCATGAGGGTTGTTTTGCCACAGCCCGCTGAAGCAAAGATCCCGATCCTCTGGCCGATACCGCAGGTAATCAGTCCATCAATAGCACGTATTCCAGTGTAAAAGGGCTGACGAATGCCGACGCGATCCTGGTACGAAGGAGGTGGTGAATCTATTGGTCTGATTTCAGTAACGAATCTCCCTGCATTATTCGCAAAACGCTCCACAATCCGGCCCGAAGGATCCAGTACACAACCCAGTAAGTCCGGGCTAAGTATTACGGAGAGTCCTGATCCTGTTGGGCTGATAATTGCCTCGCGGGAAAGGCCTTTTGAGGTACCAATCAGGCTCAAAATGGTACGTTCGCCATTAAACCCTAGTACCTGGGCACGAGCCACAACCGCTGACTGACTCCAGCTTTCGCGGATTTCACAAAGCTCCCCCACTTTCACATGAGGTAACACGGCTTCAATAAGAGGACCTGAAAGCCGTAATGGGTGAGCCTGATGCCGTAATAACGCCCGCGTTGCCATTACCGAATGATCCCCAGAAATGCTTCCTGCTGAGTGAAAAATTCATCTAACGCTTCTGCAAAACGTGAGCTGTTTTCCAGAAAGTTTGGATGCACCATCCCTTTAAGTTCGATATAACCTTCATTTAAAGAAATATGAAGCTGACCGGTGATTGAGAATTGACATCCCTCTATCATTTTTTCAAGGAGAGCACTCGCTTTATATTGCATAATGCTGTCGCTAACTTCACAAAGCCGTGACCAAATCCAGACATAATTATCATCTACACTAATAAACATGCTTGGATGTTTCTCAAAATCGAGGGAAATTGTTGAATGGCTATCAAAATCACCTAGTAAGGATTCATCGCATCCATTTTCAAGTAAAGCCCCGCGAATCAATGAAACAATGTCCGTATACATTTTTTACTCCCTATTAAATAGTTTTAATAACACTAATTGATACTGTATCGGTTACCTCACCAAAAGACATAACCTCAAGATCTTTAAATCGCGCTTCTAAAAATCTTTTTAGAAAACGCCTGATATCAACGGAAGACAGAACGACAAGATCGAGACATGAAATTGTCACACTTTCCATAGCAAGTGAAAACTTATCCATAAGCTCGTCAGCGACTGCTGGCTCCAGATTGAGAAATGTTCCTGTAGAGGTATTCCTGATCCCCTGCCTGATTTTCTCTTCAAAATCACTCGAAAGCATGATTACACGTAATGTGCTTCCCGCCGAGAACTTATGGCAAATGTATCGAGCCAGCGCTCCTCGAATATGTTCAACCAGCGAAATAACATCCTTCTCTCGCGGAGCCCATAGCGCAATAGCTTCCATAATAAGTTTCATGTTACGCACGGAAATACGTTCACTTAGCAAGCGCTGTAATACCTCAGAAATTCTTTGTATGGTGGCATGCCGCATCACCTCTTTCATCAAATCAGGATATTTTTCTTCGAGTTTGTCCAACATATTTTTAGTTTCCTGAACACCAAAATACTCGCCAATATACCTGATCATAATAGCGGAGAACGCGTAGTAAACTTCATCAATACTATTTCGTAATTGGTACCCTAGCGTAGAAAGCGATTTTTTCTGCCCTTTGTCAACCCACACCATATTATCGATTGTGACAAAGGGGATTCCCATGTGCTTCAGTTCGTCAGAACTGTTAACAACCCGACAATGGGTAAATTTTACGCGAAACTGATCGGCCTTTATCTCATTAATCAGGATTATTACCGTGCCTGGTTCAGTGTTGACCGAGGGTTTTAATGTGATTTCAGGAAGATTTATACCGTAATCAATGAAGAACTGGCTGCGATAGCGATCGGTAAGTTTCTCTTTTTCGAAAATAGCTACATCACTTTCGTTGACAAGAATAATTACAGGTACTGTTTCAGATCGAATACTGTCCAGATCAGTTATAAAGCCAAGAGAACTCTCACTGTCGCCCGAGGCTGAATCAGGATCAAAACTACTTTCTACCTGCACGTCTGATTCTCTCTGAGATTTCTTCTTTTTCCAGTACTGATAGTAAAGAATGCTGGTAAGTGACGCAGCTAAAATGAGAAATACGGCAAAAGGAAAACCAGGTAAGCTGCCTATGCCAAGCGCAATGATTGCTCCAATAACCAGCACAGAGGGATTCTTGAAAAGCTGATTTATTATGGTTCGGCCCATATTGTCGCCATCGCCATTAACGCGCGTAACAATAAATCCCGCACCAATAGCAATCAATAATGCAGGTATCTGTGCGACTAAACCATCGCCAATAGTCAGCAAAGTATAAGTAGAAAGCGCGCTTGACATATCCATGCCATGCTGCGACACCCCTACGCTAATTCCCCCGATAAAGTTAATAAAAATAACAATAATACCTGCAATGGCATCTCCTTTGATGAATTTCATTGCTCCATCAAATGAACCATATAACTGACTCTCACGTTCAACCACGCTCCGGCGTTCTGATGCGCCAGCAGCATCAATTGATCCAGCACGCAAATCAGCATCAATGCTCATTTGCTTTCCGGGCATGCCGTCCAGGGAGAAACGTGCCGCCACTTCAGCAACACGCTCCGCGCCTTTGGTGATAACCATAAACTGTACAATGGTGACAATTGAGAAGATGACAAATCCCACCACCAGGTTGTCACCAATCACAAATTGTCCAAAGGTGGCAATGATTTCACCTGCGTCTGCATCATTTAAAATCAGACGACTGGTGCTTACCGACAGCGCTAAACGAAATAATGTCGTTATAAGCAGCACCGAAGGAAAGGTTGAGAAATTCAAAATCCTGTCGATGTAAAATGATGCCAGAAATACCATGATTGAAAGAACCATATTCAACCCGATTAAAAAATCGACCAGATAGGTAGGCAGGGGGATAACCAGCATTGAGATAATAACAACGACCAGCACCAGTATAAATAATTCTGGATGATTTCTTATTTTACTTAAAAATCTATTCATTTATTACGCATCCATTTTAGAATTTATTCTGCTTCCTGGCGACGTTCAATATTCTCTTCAAGCAATGTTTTGTCAGCTATATTTTCAAACGTATTCAGCATAATTTCCCGATTTCCCGGCTCGCTGAAAGCTTCATGCGGGATCCTCTTACAGGCCATGTAAATAGTTTGCAAGAGTTTTGCGCGATCATTTTTCCTGGTAAAACTAAGGTAACCCCCTAATATATCCATCAAAAGTGAACTGACATGACTGGGGTTCTCCAATACACCAAACATGAAATATATCCAGTCACACTCTTCCTTGTTAAAATCACGTATTAAAATGTTATTAACAATATTATTAATAAAGATAATGTCGCATGAACGTATTAGCTTTATCTGACCAATGCGGCCCAAAAGATACCCAAATTCAATATGACTACAGCTTGGATCGGCTGAATCAATATCTGCCAGTACAGCATCTTCCATAAAATTAATAACTATCCCACGCTTTTCTACTCCGTAGAGGCTAATCCACTCCTTATAAAGTTCAATCTCGCCCTCATTACTTTCCAGAAAGTCCCGATAGCTTTCACGCATCAGGGCGGGACTCATCATCAATTTCTTTCCAAACAAACGCGCCTTCAACGCAACGTTGATGCCCGCTTTCAAGCGTTTGGGATTTGCCTCTTTTTCTACCTGAGAGAGAAGATTTTTGAGTCGCTTACGGACAATTTCATCGAGATTTTTTCGCCGCAGCATCTCGCGCAGAACGAGTACAAGATCGCTATCATCAGGAAAAAAAGCTCGCGCCTGGCGAAGTAGATTCTCAATATTGCTTCCTTCAGCACCCTTGAGAATCTTCACCAGCTTATCGAATTTCGGTGCAATGTCCTCATCCAAAACCTGATCGAAGACAGTATCGCCCGAAGCGCCCGATTTTTTGTCATAGTCACGCCGGTTGCGAAACTGCGCCATTGCCGCTGACATTTCATCTGTAGCCTGCGCAAATTTTTGCAACATCGCTGCCGGCGACTCATCCTCAGCGATCTGTACCTCTCCTTCTGAAAGAACATCACGCCGCTCTGTCAGATCTGAGTTCACTTCCATTTCCGTAGAAAGTTTGTCTCTGCGCTGCATATAAAGCTGCATGCCCGCGCCGTCTTTACCTATCCCTAGCGCCATTTTTGACTGTCCAGGTAATTCATCATCCAGTTTTGAAGCTTGTCACTGGCAAAATCATTCTTCATCTCGCCGACCAGGGTGCTTGCGTCCGGACTGAGAGGAGCTTCTATCTCACGTGGCTGAATCAGGAAAACGCGCACCATGTTCGACGTCCTGTCTCGCGAGTAGCGGAAAAGCTTTCCGACCCAGGGGAGATCGCCCAGTAAGGGAATTTTTCCCTCAACCCTGGTATCTTCATCACGCGTATACCCCCCGATCAGCAAACTTTTACCCCTGGGTACCCTGGCAACAGTACTGATATTCGTGCGGCCTACCTCCGGTAAATCACCCACTTTGACCTGCGCGTTATCGTACTGATTGCCATCTTCGACGTTCAACATCATCTCAACCTCGCCGTTTGCAGTGAAACGAGGAAGTACACTGACCAGGGTGCCGTAAGTCACACTTTCAAGCTGTGCGGTACGCTCTCCCACCAGTTTAGAATAGAAGGTACGACTATTATCAAATATGGCAGGAATATTTTCCTGGGTAAGTAGCATGGGCCGAGACACAATATTCGCCAGGTTTTTCTCACTTAACGCCAGTGCCGTTACCATAAAGCTTGCACCATCTATGGTGCTGGAGCCGCCATTCAATGAAATACCGAGATTCGAACCCACATTGAGATTTCCGGTCCACTGAACACCTAAGTTCTCAAAAGCCTCTTTTTGCAGGTCAACAATCCATACAGAGAGTTCTATATGTCGTTTCTGTTTGTCTAATGAACTTACCAGATTACGAATATAATCAACCTGCTCTGCGCTTCCCCTTACCAAAAGACTGTTCGTTCCTGGGTCAGAAATTATGCTCATACCATTACCCGTTAGCGGGGTTCGGACCTGCCCATCAAGCATCTGAATATCTCTGGCGACCACCGCGTCTACTGAATCAGGAAAATCCTGTAGCCCCATATCATCATATTCAGCCAGCTTCGTTTTTGTGTTCTGAATACGTCCTCCCGAACTCTTACCATTCGTCATGACACGATTAACCACAGAGGATATTCCAGGGATGATGATTTTATCATTCCTGTAACTATATTCCCGGTCTTCAACGAAAGTATTATAAAGAGGTATTACAGCGATATTTTCTCGCCCATCATAACCATCACTTTTTTGATCAAGATACTTAGCTGCATTCGAGATTAAATCGATATAGATCGGTGGCCCTGAAACGTAAAATGTTGAGTTACGCAGATCAGAACGAAGCGGATAACGTGTATCATATAAGCCAGAAGTTTTCAGGAAATCACTAACCACACTGAACGATGTGTTACGCAATACAATGACGGCATTACGAATTTCTGATGCATCGTAAACATAAATAGCCTGACCATCGTTATACCAGATCAAACCAAGCTGATCGGATATAGCCGTAAGTACTCCCTGAGGTTTGGTTATGTCAAACTCGCCGCTAATTTTCTTGCGAACGGCAACTTTACTCAATATAACAGGCTTACGCATGATTGAAGAGATGGCGTCAAATATACCTTTGACGCCCTCTTCCCGCGCGATATAACCCTGTTGATTTTGCTCAGTGGCATAACCGTTTTGCGGCGCGCAAACTACCAGTAAGGCAGCAAATACAATACTCAATCTTATATGCCATTGGGATAGGGTCATGAATCATCTCGCATGTGTAAATTTTTTAATTTTCGCGGAGACACTCCGAATTCTTCCTTTACTTCATTAGAGAAATGAGACAGGGAGGCGTACCCGTGCTTCAACGCGATAGTCGTCAGATTGTTATTTTTACTTTCAATGAGATCCAGTATTGCTCTTACCAGCCTCCAGTCGCGCATTTCTACCTTGGTCGTGTTTCCTAAAGCCTGACGGGCAAGCCGCCGGAAATGGGACACAGATAACCCATAACGTAGGCTAAGGGTACTTATGCGCTGAGTTGAGCTCTCACATGACTCATCCAGCAGAAATTCAACCAGATCGTACCATTCATTATTTCTTAATGCCTCGCTGAATGACTTGATGGAATCAGCGTTTGTCAGTGATTGATTCAGGAAAAAATACTCAATTTCCCTTGTCGTCGGCTGCATACTCAGGTCCGCTGGCAAATAACCATATGTCGCGTTATGGGGTTCTTTTTTATTACTCTGAGCTTTATCAATAAAAACCTGCAGTTTGGACAGGTGAGGGAGATCAAGCATTGTATAAAACAGATTACCCATTTCAAGGGTAAGCATGCAGGGAGTCAATACCAGCATTCCGCCCTCATGCATTTCTATACAAAGTCTTTCTTCTTTGTCTCTTGAATTGATCCTTATATCACACCCAACGTGACCGGCTTTGATAAGCAGCAAAGAGTGACCTGGGAATTCGTAACTCTCCCCAAAAGTTAAGCAATCGCTCTCGATGTTACTTTTCATCACTGTCTCTTTAATAGAACAAATATCATACTTTTAGTATAGATAGTTAAGAGAGTACAATCCTGATGAAATAATGATGAGATACCTATTCAACAGATCTTATTATGTATACAACTTTTATAATAGCGCTAATTTAATAAGAAAAAATAACTTTAGCCCAATGCCTCACCGCCGAAAAAATCCGATAAATCTGGGCCGTTACGGTAACGGCTCCTACTCCCGGGAGGAGAGGTTTACATGGGTCAATGTTAACCATATTAGCTTAGACTTCAAAGCACAGAGTTAAGTTGACATTCCAATTGTAATCAATTTTTTTATAATTTCATTTTTTAGCAATTTCACCCGAGAAGAATATAATTGATCTTTATCAAGATCTTGAACCAGGTTGATCGCTATTTTTATCTTATCATTCCTGTTGAGCTGACATGAATGATAAAGTATAACTGCAGACTCATCATCATGAGCGATGTTTTTAGGCAGTGGCAAAGAAGAAACGAATGTCGCCTCCCCTTCATTTAAAACGTTAACCAACCCCACAATTTCAGGTATATGTGTCACTTTAGCGTTGTTCGCAACGCTGACAGGATATACAAAAACATACCCTTTACCGTAAAGCGTTTTTATATACTTTCCTTTTGGGTTCTCGCCGAGAATTTTTCTTACGGCATAGACACATCGTGTAAGTGACTCTCCGTTTACTTCATCATACCTCCAAATAGTTCTAATAAGCTCTTCTTTATTAACTACCTGCCCCGCGCATTCCACCAAAATGCTCAAGAGATGCATCTCCTTTGGTGGAACAGATACGACTTGCTGAGATTTATATAAAACTTCGTTACATTTCAAGTAGAAATCCCCGAAGCAATATCCTTTTATACGACTCCCCTGCATTCACAGCCCCTTATTCTCTTTTACAGAGAATATTTTCTCATAATACGTCACTGAGTACTTATATAAAACGCGGAAACATGCCTTATGCTGGGTAGTTGGACGAGACGTTCTAACTTAGATTTGATATTTATCTTCGATGCAACATCAGGATTAATTGATGAAATCATTGTCATAATCACTGAAAGAAGCGCCTGATAGTAAATATTCATATCGTCATATAAATATACCGCTTCGCGCTGCACGACGGAATGGTCTTTTGCTCTTACCAGCTCCATCCTGATAATCCCTTGATCCTTATAACTAATTTCAGTGCCCGTAATATAGTAATCTGCCTTCGATTTTTCAAGAAGCAATAGGAAATTACTGTAGCTTTTCAGGGATTCAATAAAAAATGAAGAGACAAGCTGAATTGACAAATCATTTTCTTTTTTTAAATATTGCATCCATTCAACCAGCTGATCATGCAGACAAATCGCTGTGTTTTCCCGCTTCATTTTAAAAGGAAACAATGCAATACTGCATTCTTTGACTAAATCCTCCTGAAGTGTACCTGAGTGGGTTCTATTTTCCAGCTCCTGTACCTCTGTTACATTCACCTGAGCAAGAAACCGATAACCTTTTCCATAAACTGTCTCAATGAAACGCCTGCCATCCGTTTGACCAAGGGCACGGCGCAGCACATAGATACAGCGTGTCAATGATTCATCTGATACCGCTCCTCCTTTCCAGACATCCCGGATTAATTCTTCTTTAGAAATTACTGTATTCGCCTGCTCCAACAAAAAAAGTAGAACCGATGCTTCTTTGGGGGCCAGCGCTATTTCTCCTTTATCTTTACTCAGCAAACGCCCATTTATGAAGCGAAACTGATCAAATTCATAGTAAATTGCACTCATGATGATAATTCCTTTTAATGGTTTGTCTGAATGCCGCTGCACATTATCCAGCCTGACCAGACGTTCGACATTTTCCCGATGTCCTGGCATGCGCGGTAGCAATTAATGGTCCTTTTTTTTCTTACCTGACGTGCATAAATTACTGTTTTAAATAGTTTTAAGTAAAAACATTGATGCCTTATTTAACAATAAAAACGGTTATAGATTAATTCATATTTGCATTACACAGAAATGGAGCGACCATTTTATTCTCCTTACTTATAAAGTGATTTTTCAACATTATTATACCAGCCTCATAATACATTAGAATCTTTTATATTTTCAGAGGGAGTGTATCTGTTCTGCCAGATGTTTCCAGGTCTGGACAGATTAAGGCATTAAGAGTAAAAATAATCAGATATGCGCAAATTATCGTAAATGTGCTCACATAACATCGTTTTTTTAAAAAAAAACAAACACTAATTGATATAGGATAAGTTTCTCAGTGTTCTTTTCAAAATCACCCGTAAGGATTCATAAGAGATTATGCAAAATTTGTCAACATATTCAAGGTCGTTCGTTAAATACAGCTTTACTAATAATGATCTGTCACTGAGGAGCCTGTACTCTTAATCTCGTATCTGCCTGTTTTTCATATCATCATTCCAATAACGGGGATAAAGAATTTTGTATGGAACAAAAGAAACTAAAACCCTTGCGGCTGAACGAGTTAAAGACCTTAACACCGAAGCTAATCTTAATCATTTTTCCACTATGGTGATTAAACTTACTGACAAAGATGTACGATTCCGACGTGTCGCGCACTCGGGTATCTAAAATCACCGGATTTCCTGATTATCGGCGTGGACGGGCTGAAAGCGTAGCATCAGGCAGCAAGAGAAGATGCTGAGCTAATGACTTCGAAAAATCACATAAGTTTCCGGCAAGTTCAATCTCCACAAGACAACGAGAGCTGGCGTGCGTACTGGGGAATTATCAATACCTTCCTCGGCTGCCCGCCAGGAAATATAAAAACTAAAGTGTTAACGTCGAACACATTGATACATAGCTTTGTTTATCTGGGAAGACTGTCGCCTAAAAAATGGAATAGGCCGTTCCATAACGGGTTGCTGGCGATGAGTCACTTTATTATCGAGTTCGGTGACCGCCGGAGCGATCACCTTTAATGCGGTGGCAGTTACCCAGAATTATTTACAGGGTCATTTGAAGGTCGATGCAGGCCGGTTTTTATGCTCTGCCCTTCATATCTAATTTGGTTATCTCATCCAGAACACGATAGCCGCCATAATCGGCGTAAAAGTAATTGCCAGTGGAAAGGCCAACTGAACGGTAATATTTAGCCATGCCACCAGCTTGTTTATTCTGTTTATATTACCCACGTTCTCATGGGGAAAAGCATCAGCTGACAGGAAGATTTAGAATGTAAAAAAATTTATATTTAGCTCTATGCTTCAGCGGTTAATAATGAGATTGGTGTCTGTCACTGCTTAGTGGAGGCTCAAGAGAAGCCAGTGAACAGACTTCTCTTCACGGCAGGAAACGACAGAATTAACCGTCAGCAGCACACTTAATCCTTTAATTCCCATCGTTCCGCCAGGCCGTAGTCAATATGTCATTCTACTCTGGCTACTCGCCAACAAATCCACCGGTTTGATGATGCCACAGCCGCGCATATAGCCCGCCCTTCGCCAGCAGTTCGCTATGGCTTCCTATCTCCGCAATGCGGCCCTTCTCCAGCACCACCAGTCGATCCATTTTCGCGATAGTGGACAGACGGTGGGCGATAGCAATTACCGTTTTACCGCCCATCAGCGTTTCCAGGCTCTCCTGGATCGCCGCTTCCACCTCGGAGTCCAGCGCGGAGGTCGCCTCATCCATAATCAGGACAGGGGCATCTTTCAGCAGAACCCGGGCAATAGCGATGCGCTGCCGCTGGCCGCCAGAGAGTTTTACGCCGCGCTCGCCAACGTGCGCATCCAGCCCATAACGTCCTTCGGAGTCGGAAAGCAGAGGGATAAATTCGTCCGCTTTGGCACGGTGGATGGCCTGAAGCACCTCCTCCTCAGTGGCATGTGGCCGACCATACAGCAGATTGTCGCGGATCGAGCGATGCAGCAGCGAGGTATCCTGAGTAACCATGCCTATCTGTGCGCGCAGGCTCTCCTGGCTGACCTGAGAAATATCCTGTCCATCAATGGAAATCCTGCCGCCATCCAGGTCATACAGCCGCAGCAGCAGGTTTACCAGAGTCGATTTACCCGCTCCGGACGGGCCAATCAAACCAATTTTTTCGCCCGGACGGATAGTCAGCTGAAGGTTATCAATCACCCGGCGGTCGTGACCGTAGTTAAAATCAACATTCTCATAGCGAATTTCACCGCTGTGGACCTTAAGCGTTGGCGCCTGGGGTCTGTCGGTGACGCTGACCGGCTGGGCAATTGTTTTCAGCCCATCCTGTACCATACCAATATTTTCAAAAATGCCGTTCACCACCCACATGATCCAACCCGACATATTCACAATGCGTATAACCAGCCCGGTCGCCAGCGCAATGGCCCCCACGCTTATCAGCGACTGCGTCCACAGCCAGAGCGCCAGGCCGGTAGTACCGACGATCAGCAGGCCGTTCAGCGTGGTGATCGCCACATCCATATTGGTCACCATACGGCCCTGCTGGCGGGTTTTCTCGGTCTGATCGCCAATCGCCTCACGCGCATACTGACGTTCCAGATCGCTGTGAGCAAACAGCTTAAGGGTGGTGATATTGGTGTAGCCATCCACAATGGTGCCCATCAGCTTTGAACGGGCATCAGAAGAGGCCACCGAGCGGGATTTTACCCTGGGCACAAAGTAGATCAGACTGATGATGTAGCCCACTATCCAGACCAGCAGCGGGATCATCAGCCGCCAGTCCGCTTCGGCAAACAGCACCAGCGCGGTGATGGCGTATATCAGTACGTGCCACAAAGCGTCCACCGCCTGTACCGCAGAGTCGCGCAGGGCGTTGCCGGTCTGCATGATGCGCTGCGCAATGCGTCCGGCAAAATCATTCTGAAAGAAGTTCATGCTCTGGCGCAGCACATAGTTATGATTCTGCCAGCGGATCATACTGGTCATCCCGGGGTTAATGGTCTGGTGCACCAGCAGGTCGTGCAGGCCGATAAAGAGTGGCCGCAATACCAGCGCAACCACGGCCATCCAGATAAGCGTCGACGCATGATCGCTGAAAAAGGTCGCGGCCGGGGTGGCGTTGACCATATCAATAATGGTGCTGAGATAGCGAAAAAGGGCGACCTCAATCAGCGAGGCAACCAGCCCCACGACCAGCAGCAGGGCAAAACTCTGCCATACCTGGCGCAGGTAGTAGACATAAAAGGCCCAGACGCTATTGGGCGGCGTAGAAGCAGGGGCATCCCGGAAGATATCAATCAGTCGTTCAAAGCGGCTGTACAGCATAGTTAAGGCTCACATCTACGGCTAAAGGAATTAATTTTAGTCCATTGACGCGTCGTAAGGTGGACATTTGGGCTGTGTATAAATCCGATACCACACCCTATTTGATGACATCCATGACTTCACACTCTCTGTGAACCCGGTCCGCCTTTAACAACATTACCCGTTAAGCCGGTGAAATGGTCCTTAAACAAAGCTTACATATTTTGCGCACTAACCTTACGTTTGGTAATATCCTAAGCGCTTCTGGCTACGTACGACATGGCAAATAAGAAAAACAGGCCTTAACACTATGATCTATGATTGCTTCACCTATTATGATGAAGACATGCTTCTGGAATTACGTCTTAACACCCTTCACCAGCACGTTGATAAGTTTGTTATCGTTGAATCGCGTTACACCTTTACAGGTAAAAAACGTGAAAAACTTAATTTCGATATTGAAAAATTCTCCCGCTTCCGTGATCAAATTATTTATGTCGTTAATGAGCACGTCCCAACTGTTCATCAGCATGAATTTGTATCGAATGGATCCGTTATTGCCCCTGGCGAATCCGATCCCTGGGAAAACGAAAGGGTGGCGCGCAACGCGATTATGCGCGGATTAACCTGTGCGAAGGATAACGACATCATCATTGTGTCCGATGTTGATGAGATACCCCGCCCGGAAGCCATCGCGCGATTCAGCCCACGGCACCTGTGCACCACGCTCTATCAACATTTCCATAACTATAAATTCAACGTACAGGTTTTTAATGATGACGGCTCCCCCCGCTGCGCAACGTTAACCAAAATGGTGCATTTCAGTACGCTACGCGACTTCTTTTATGGGCAACCCGAACTGCTGAGGAATGTGAAACGCCGGGGCAATCCCATTCGTGATAACTGGTTTCGCTGGAACTGGTTAAAATACCGAACCCAGGTAGTTAATAACGGAGGCTGGCATTTCTCATGGGTAATGACCGATGCCCGTATCAGCGAGAAGATGTCTACCATCGCCCATACCGAACATGACCTGCCGGAGTTTAATAACCCGGACCATATTCGCCGCTGTGTCGAAAATAATATTGATATCTGGAACCGCCCTCGCAGAATGGAAATCATCCCGGTGACAAAGGAGAATCTTCCTGGCTGGCTGGTGGAAAATCGTCAGCGCTTTGCCGAGTTTTTCAGAAGCTAAATCCCGACGTATACTCAGCGCTGCTCACCCGGCTCATACTCTTCAATCATCGGCGGCGTCTGCATCGTCAGGGTAATAATGAAACGGGCACCGCCCTCAGGGCGGTTCTCCGCACGGATCTGCCCGCCGTGGATATCAACAATGGCATGGCAAATGGCCAACCCCAGACCGACGCCCGGCACCGCTGACTCTTTATCCCCGCGTGAGAACTTCTCAAATATCTGCGCTTCCTGCCCACCGGGGATCCCCGGCCCGCCGTCCCAGACCTCAAGGGTAAGCTGCTGCATCCGGTTCTCAGCCTCGTTCATCGCTGCCCCACGCTGCATCCGGTTTCCAGCATCGCGCCCTGTTGAGCCGCCCGGCCTCTGGCCTTCGCCAGCCATCATCTGTGGCTCGACGCGCGCGCGAATGCCGATGTCAGCCACTGGCCCGGCATACTTGAGCGCATTCTCCAGCAGGTTGGTCAGCACCCTCTCCATCAGCGGGCCGTCCACCTGAATCAGCACGAGCTCAGGCGGCAGATCCAGTGCGATATGTCGTCCGGCCAGCGACGATGCCATCATTCTCAGCGTACTACCGACCAGCTCATCCAGCGCCATCCATTCGGTACACAGGCTGAACCCACCGGACTGCAGGCGTGCCATATCCAGCAGATTATTCACCAGCCGGATGGTATTCAGCGTCTGCTCCCGCATCGCGCTGGCCTGCGGCGCATGTTCAGAACCCGCCGTGGCCAGATCCAGCGTCAGTATTTCCGCCTGGCCAAACAGTACCGTCAGCGGCGTGCGCAGGTCGTGAGACAGCGCCGACAGCAGCGCGTTACGCAACTGCTCCCGCTCGGCGGCGAGACGCGCGGCGGCTTCCCGCTGGCTGAGGGCCATGCGCTCCAGCGCATTAGCGATCAGTACGATAAAGGTCTCAATCAGCCGCTGCTGCTCGGGGATCATCAGCTGGCGCAGGTTCACGGGCTCCAGCACCAGCAGCCCCAGCGTTCCGGGGCCACTTTTTAGCGGCAGGATCTGCCAGGGTACGCCCGGCAGCGTATCGGTTCCTGCACCGGCGGGCTGGCCCCGATCAAAGCTCCAGCGCGCGATTGCCCTGTCCGGGACGGTACTGAGTTCTGGCACGCCCGCTGCGATAAGTTCGCCCTGCTCATCCGGCAGTAGCAGCTCGCTACGCGCCTGAAGCGTAATGTGCGCGCTGCGCTGTAGCGCCGCGGCAATGTCCTGCGGCGTCAGTGCGCGACTGAGTGATTTCGCCATTTCATAGAGATGCCGAACACGCCGTTCGCGGTAGCGGGCGACCCGCGCCTGATAGCGTACCCCCGCCGTCAGATTACCCACAATCACGCCAACCGCCAGCATCACGCCAAAGGTCACCAGGTACTGCACATCTGACACCGCGATGGTGCCGGTCGGCATAACAAAAACCACGTCAAAAGCGACAATATTCAGGATAGTCGCGACCACCGATGGCCAGCGGCCATAGCGCAAGGCCACCACCACCACCGCCAGCAGATAGACCATTACCAGATTAACCGAGTCGACGCCCGGCAGCAGCCAACGGCCAGCCAGCGTAACCAGCGCGCACAGCGCCGCTGCCGCCGTGCAGCCTTTCATCTGCATGCGCCATTTATCCTGGGTGAGGCGCTGACCCTCTGCCGGGCCGGGCGGCAGTGGGGTCGACTCATCCAGCGCCACAATGACCAGATCGAGATCCGGCCCGAGCTGGCCCAGGCGATCGGCGAAGCTGTCGCGCTTCCAGCGACGTGCCGGCCGGCGACCAATAATGATTTTCCCCAGATTATTTTCGCGCGCGTAGCGCAGCACCGCCACCGCCTCGCTGGGATCGGAAAGGGTCGCCGTTTCGGCACCCAGATCCTGCGCCAGCCTTAGCGTCCGCAGAATATTGCGCCGTCGCGCTTCATTCAGCTTGTAGAGCCGGGGCGTCTCAACGTAGACGGCATGCCATACGCAGTCGAGCCTGGCGGCCAGCCGTGCTGCCGTCCGCACCAGCTTTTCGCTGCCGGTATTATCGCCAATGCAGAGCAGCAGGGCATCGCGGGTATGCCAGACTTTTTCCCGACCCTGGCCGTCGCGCCACGCACGCACCTGATCGTCAACGCGATCGGCAGTGCGCCTTAGCGCCAGTTCGCGCAGGGCATATAAATTTCCCTTGCGGAAGAAGTTCTCAATGGCGCGTTCGGCGCCCTCGCCGATGTAAACCTTGCCCTCTTTCAGGCGCTGACGAAGATCGTCGGCGGGCAGATCGACCAGTACCACCTCGTCGGCGGCATCAAAAAAGGGATCGGGAACGGTTTCACGCACGCGGATGCCGGTCACGCCGCCGACCACATCATTCAGGCTTTCCAGATGCTGAACGTTGACCGTGGTCATTACGTCAATCCCCGCCTCCAGCAGCTCATCAATATCCTGCCAGCGCTTAGGATGACGCGAACCGGGCGCATTGGTATGCGCCAGCTCATCCATCAGGATCACCGCCGGATGGCAGGCCAGCGCGGCGTCCAGATCAAACTCCGGATGACGGTTCTGGCCAGTGGCGCGGCGCGGCAGGAGGGTTAGCCCCTCCAGCAACGCCGCCGTTTCGACCCGGCCGTGCGTTTCGACCACGCCCACCAGTACCGCCAGCCCCTGCGCCCGCAGGCGCTGCGCCTCCTGCAACATGGCCCAGGTTTTGCCCACACCCGCACAGGCCCCGAACCAGATTTTCAGCCTGCCGCGCCCCGTGTCGCGGGTTTGCATCAGCAGTGCGTCCGGATCCGGGCGCTGAAGTTCATCGTTCATCCTGTTCCTTATGACTGGCAGACCCTTTATCGTTCCCGCTTAATCACTGCGCCGTCAGATCGTCCAGCGCCAGGTTCAGCGTCACCACGTTCACCCCCGGCTCGCCGATAAAGCGGGGAAAGGGCGTTTGGATATTGTCGTTAATCAGCCGCTTTACCTCTTCCAGCGGCAGGTTACGGGCCGCCGCGACCCGGGCCGCCTGCCACAGCGCCGCCTGCGGCGAGATTTGCGGGTCCAGCCCGCTGCCGGAAGCCGTCACCAGGTCCACCGGCACCCTGTCGCTGGCCTGCGGGTTCGCGCGACGAAGCGCCGTCACCCGCTGTGTTACCGCCTCATCCAGCGCCGGATTGCTGACCGCCATATTGCTGCCTGACGAAGCCAGCGGATTATAAGGAGAATCGCCGGTCGCGGAGGGTCGGCTCCAGAAATAGTCCGGTCGGCTAAAATTCTGCCCGATCAGCGTCGAGCCAACCGGTTTATCCTCTCTGTAGAGCAACGAGCCCGTAGCCTGGGAGGGAAACCACCACTGTGCCAGCAGGGTCGTCATCAGAGGATAGAGTAAACCGGTTATTAAGGTTAGTAGCAGCAGCAAAATCACTGCGGGTCGTAACTGACTCATGATGATAATTCCTTAAAACAGACCGGTCAGGGTCAGCAAGATATCAATAAGCTTGATGCCCACGAAGGGCACCAGCAGGCCGCCAACGCCGTAGATCCACAGGTTGCGTCGCAGCAGCGCGGCGGCACTCAGCGGGCGATAGCTCACCCCTTTCAGCGCCAGCGGGATGAGAAAGACAATCACCAGGGCGTTAAAGATCACCGCCGAGAGGATCGCCGAGTCCGGCGAATGCAGCCGCATCACGTTCAGGGCGTTTAGCTGTGGATAGGTCACGGCAAACGCCGCCGGGATAATGGCGAAATACTTCGCCACGTCGTTGGCGATGCTGAAGGTGGTCAGGGAGCCGCGGGTCATCAGCATTTGTTTACCGATATGCACCACTTCCAGCAGCTTGGTGGGGTTGGAGTCCAGGTCGACCATATTTCCCGCCTCCTTTGCCGCCTGGGTGCCCGAGTTCATGGCGACCGCCACGTCGGCCTGAGCCAGCGCGGGCGCATCATTGGTGCCGTCACCGGTCATCGCCACCAGCCGTCCTTCAGCCTGATACTGGCGGATCAGCGCCAGCTTGGCCTCCGGCGTCGCTTCGGACAAAAAGTCATCCACGCCCGCCTCGGCGGCTATCGCGGCGGCGGTCAGCGGGTTATCGCCGGTGATCATAATGGTCTTGATGCCCATTTTACGCAGCTCGGCAAAGCGTTCCTTTATGCCGCCCTTAACGATGTCCTTAAGCGCCACCACGCCCATCACCTGCGCGCCGTCGCACACCACCAGCGGCGTACCACCGCCGCGCGCCACCTCTTCAACCTGACGGTTGACCTCCAGCGGGAACTGTCCGCCGCCGCTGTCGATATGACGGCGCACGGCATCCACCGCCCCTTTACGCACCATTCGATCCTGGACGTTCACGCCGCTCATGCGGGTTTGTGCCGAGAACGGGATAAAAGTGGCCCCCATGCTGGTCAGATCGCGCTCACGCAGGTTAAATTTCTGCTTCGCCAGCACCACAATGCTGCGCCCTTCCGGCGTTTCGTCAGCCAGCGAGGCCAGCTGCGCCGCGTCTGCCAGCTGTTCTTCACTGACCCCCGGCGCGGGAATAAACTGCGTGGCCTGGCGGTTCCCGAGGGTAATGGTGCCGGTTTTATCCAGCATCAGCACATCCACGTCACCGGCGGCCTCCACCGCACGACCGCTGGTGGCGATCACGTTCGCCCCCAGCATGCGGCTCATCCCGGCCACCCCAATCGCCGACAGCAGCCCGCCGATGGTGGTGGGGATCAGGCAGACCAGCAGCGCTACCAGCACGGTTACGCTGACGGCATGACCGCCCCAGGCGGAAAAAGGCCAGAGCGTGGCGGTCGCCAGCAGGAAGACGATAGTCAGCGCCACCAGCAAAATAGTGAGGGCAATCTCATTCGGCGTTTTACGGCGGGTCGCCCCTTCTACCATGGCGATCATCCGGTCAAGAAAGGTCTCGCCGGGATTAACGCTGCACTGAATAATCAGCCAGTCAGAGAGGATACGGGTGCCGCCTGTCACCGAAGAGAAGTCGCCGCCGGATTCCCGGATCACCGGCGCGGATTCACCGGTAATGGCGCTTTCGTCCACCGACGCGCCGCCTTCCAGGACTTCACCATCGCACGGAATAATGTCCCCGGCCTCCACCAGTACCACGTCGCCTTTACGCAACGTATCTGCCGAAACCTGACGATGAGGCGCACCGTAGCGCGTCCCGGCCAATTTTTTGGCGTAGCTGGTTTTCTGCACGCCCTTCAGGCTGTTGGCCTGCGCCTTACTGCGTCCCTCCGCCAGCGCTTCAGCAAAGTTGGCGAACAGCACGGTAAACCAGAGCCACAGCGAGATAGCGGCGGTAAAGCCCGCGCTGCCGGGCGTTTTACCGGCCAGCATCGCCAGGGCCAGCAGGGTAGTCAGTACGCTACCCAGCCAGACAACAAACATCACCGGATTTCGCAGCTGTACGCGGGGGGTGAGTTTTTTCACCGCATCACCTGCGGCGGTCCGCATCAGCGCAGCATCAAACAGCGCCTGTTGATTACGCATTCTCTTTCTCTCCGGCATTAATGACTGTACGTTTGCAAATGTTCTGCCACCGGCCCGAGGGCCAGCGCAGGGATAAACGTGAGCGCGCCAACCAGCAATACGGTGCCAATCAGCAGCGCGATAAACAGCACGCCGTGGGTCGGCAGGGTGCCGTTGCCCGCAGGCTGGATCTTTTTCACCGCCAGCGAACCGGCAATCGCCATCACGGGAATGATGATACCGAAGCGGCCAGCCAGCATGCAGAACGCCAGCAGCAGGTTCCAGAAGGGCGTATTGGCACTCAGTCCACCAAAGGCGCTACCGTTGTTGTTCGCCGCCGAAGAAACGGCATACAGCACCTCGCTAAAGCCGTGAATGCCCGGGTTGAAGATGCCGCTGCGTCCGGCATCGGTCATCATCGCCAGCGCGGTGCCCAGCAGGACCAGCGCGGGCGTAACCAGAATGGCCAGCGCGGTCATTTTCATCTCCCAGACGTCGATTTTTTTGCCCAGATATTCCGGCGTACGACCAATCATCAACCCGGCGATAAACACCGCCAGCAGCACAAACAGCAGGATGCCGTACAGCCCCGCGCCCACGCCGCCAAATACCACCTCACCAATTTGCATCAGCCACATCGGCACCATGCCGCCCAGCGCGGTGAAGGAGTCATGCATCGCATTGACCGCCCCGCACGAGGCCGCCGTGGTGATTGCCGCAAACAGGCTGGAGTTAAGGATGCCGAAGCGCGTCTCTTTGCCCTCCATATTGATCGCGCTGTCGGCGCCCAGGCTGAGGAAATGAGGGTTTCCCCGCAGCTCGGCCCACATCACCACCACTACGGCAGCAATAAACATCATCGACATCGCCCACAGCAGCGCGTGGCCCTGACGACCGTCTTTCACCACCTCGCCAAAGGCGAAGCAGAGCGCGGCGGGGATCAAAAAGATCGCCAGCATCTGCACAAAATTGCTCAGGGCGGTAGGATTTTCAAACGGGTGCGCCGAGTTAGCATTGAAGAAGCCGCCGCCGTTCGTGCCCAGCATTTTGATCGCTTCCTGCGAGGCGACCGGTCCCATCGGCAGCGTTTGCTTCACACCCTCCAGCGTATGCAGGTCAACGTAACCGCTGAAATTTTGCAGCGTCCCCTGACTGACGAAGAACAGCGCCATCAGCAGCGAGATCGGCAGCAGAACGTACAGGGTGATGCGCGTCATATCCCGCCAGGCATTGCCGAGGGTGCCCAGTGACCGGTTGGCAAAGCCACGGATCAGCGCAAAGGCCACGGCAATACCGGTGGCAGCGGAGAGAAAGTTTTGCACCGTCAGCCCAGCCATCTGGCTGAAATAGCTCAGGGTGCTCTCGCCCGCATAGGCCTGCCAGTTGGTGTTGGTGACAAAGCTGACGGCGGTGTTTAGCGCCAGATGCCAGCTAAGATTGGGCAGCTGCTGCGGGTTAAGCGGTAGTGAGGCCTGGGTCATCAACATGACCGTCAGCAGGATTAGGCCGCCCAGGTTAAACAGCAGGATGGCCAGCAGATAGCGCTGCCAGCTCATTGGCTTAGCATCGACCCCGCTGACGCGCCATAGTCGCCGCTCGAATCCCGCCAGACCCGGCATGGGCCGGTCGTCGATCAGACGAACCAGCCCGGTTCCCAGCGGCCTGGCCAGGACAATCAGGATCACCATGTAGCTGGCGATCAGTAAAAATGCGCTGGCAGCCATCAGAATGCCTCCGCATTAATCAGGGCATAGACCAGATAGCCCATCAGCAGAAAAACCAGCACAATGCCGGCAATTAACGCCATGCTCACAACACACCTCCAGAGCCTTTTCAGATGGCGTTAGTGTGGCGTGACGGATGAAAAGTTAATGTAAAAATGGCGGGGTGCGGCGTAAAAAAAGTATAAAAATTTGGAGGTGAAGTGGCTTCAACGAAAGCCAGGATAGGGGTGCAGTCATGCACACTGAAGCGCGACGCGGCGGTTATTTTTTTGTGAATGCTTTATTTATAAGAAATACGGTTAACCCTGCCAATAGTAAAGGGCAAACCACAAGGGCGACGATCAAAGAATTAGCCGTTGAGCCAAACAGGTTAAATGGATTAGTAAGATTAACAATGACGTGATAGCTGGCACTCGACAAAAATCTGAATAGCACCTCAGGAAGAATGAATAAGTAGATTAATGCCGAAGTAACAAAAACCAGGATATTTTTCAACCTTGTCAGCTGTGCTTATCCTTGCAACAGGGGAACCTGAACGGTACTAAACTAACGCTTTTATTTTTGAAACAGCTATCTGTCAGAATGTCATGGGTTACTAAATAGCGGTTCCACATAGCGCCACAGGTGGGGCTATGGCAATAAGCAGGCCTTAGAACGCACGCAACATTATATCGCCAGCAGCGCGGCCGCTGGCTCTGATAATCAGGTGGTCAGCAGGGTATGTAGCGCCTGTAGGTCACGCTTCATCCACTCCAGGTCCTGAGAAAATTTCTCGTCGGACATCAGCGGCTGACGAAATACGGTAATCAGCACTTCCGCACCCGCTTCATTCTCCACCACGCGCATCGGTACGTACACCTCTTTGCCATAACCGCTGTCCACGTAGTGATCCATCACGCCGAAAGGGTTGTGGTCGGTGAAGCGGATTTTTACGTTTTCATCTGTTCCGGTGGCCTTCCAGTAATTGCCTTCCTGTACCAGCGTCGACTGGCTCAGGCCCGAGGCCCACTTTGGAAAATAGTCGGGCTTCCAGATGGTTTCATACAGATCAACCCAGTTACGGGGAATGGTCATACTGATGGTTTGCGATGGCAGCATAGATTCTCCTGAAAAAACATATCACCCTGATTTAACCATTCGACGGCCGGGATGGAAAGCACTCTGCAGCCATTATGTTAGCTGCATGCCGCTATATATAATCTTACATAGCGTTATGCTAATCTTTGCGCTCTTTTGACAGCATCCCCGGCGCAGTCGACCGTTCGAGTCGTCACCGTCTCTTTAAGGTATCTAAATGGCAGTGGTAAAAACGTCCCTGGTGGCAGGGAAAAGCGCGCTCTGCGTGTTAATTTGCTTTGCGCTACAGGCTCAGGCCGCCGCGCAGGACAAGACATTAACGGTAGAGGCTACCGCCCCCACCACGGAGGTTGCCGCCCCCGATAAGCAGGCAACGCTCGGTAATCTGGGTAAGCAGGCGGTACGCAATACGCCTTACTCGGTGCAGGTTATTTCGCCGGGACTGATGAAGCAGCAGCAGCTTAAGAGCGTCAGCGATATCTATCGCTATATGCCGTCCGTACAGGGCGATGGCGCCCGGCCCCAAACGCGCGGCATGCAGGGGAGCGTGGTGCAGAACTCGATGATCGACGGCTTAAACGTGGTATCCACCACTGACTATGCCGCCGAACAGTTCGATCATATTGAAGTCCTGAATGGCCTTGCGGGTTCACTTTACGGCCCGGCCAACCCGGCAGGGCTGTTTAACTTTGTCGCTAAGCGTCCGACCGATATCGCGCAGCACAGCCTGACGGTGGGTGCGGGCACCGGCCTCAGCCATCTGGTGTCCGGCGACTTTAGCGGCCCGCTGGATGATAACGATCGCCTGCGCTATCGCGCCAATTTCCTTGATGACGAGGGAAGCGGCTACGTTAGCGGCAGCAAAAAGCGCCGCCAGCTTTTCAGCCTGGCGCTGGATGCTAACCTGAGCGATAAAACGGTGCTGGAGACTAACTTCAGCTACTACCATTTTTACGATAAAGGCCTGCCGGGAAAATTCGCGCTGGGTAGCGGGCTCTCTTTCCCCTCAGCACCGAACCCTAAAACAAAAAATCTTGGCCAGTACTATGCCGGGGACGATAATCATACGCTGACCGCCGGCCTGCACCTGAAGCATGACTTTGACGGCAACTGGCAGGGCGAGGTGGGCGTACTGCGCCAGATTGCTGACCGCGAGTCCACGGCGGTCACCAATACCTTTACCGATAACCGCGGTCATTACAAAACCACGACCTCCTCTGCCACCGCCAGCCGTTTTACGGTTAACAGCTATATGGCTAACCTGAATGGCGAAGTGGATACCGGCTGGCTGCATCATCAGATTTCAACTGGCGTTCGCGGCTTTGTGCTGAAGAACGAAAATCCACGCAGCGGCGGCACATTCACGCTGGGCAGCGCCTCGCTGGATAATCCACAGGCCTTTGCCGAGCCGAATTACCCTGACTTTACCCGACGCTATCACTCGGCGACGGCCACGCAGCAGTCATTACTGCTCAGCGATACCCTGACCTTCTCCCCCCAGTGGAGCCTGCTGCTGGCGGGCAGCGAGAGTCTGCTTAACTCCGCCAACTACGCCAAAACCGGCAGCCGTACCAGCGAGTCCAGCGACAGCGGCTTTAGCGGGTCGGCCAGCCTGATGTATAAACCCGTCGATCCACTGACGCTGTACGTCACTTACGCAGACAGCCTGCAACAGGGCGATACCGCCCCCGCGGGTGCCAGCAACGCGGGCAATATTCTCTCTCCTTACCGCAGTAAGCAGGTGGAGGCTGGCAGCAAGCTGGCCGTGGGGAACGTGTTGCTAACCGCCGCCCTGTTCCAGATTGACCGTCCCTTTGCCTATACCACCACCCGTGGCGACTACGCGGTAGAGGGTAATCAGCGCAACCGCGGACTGGAGCTGATGGCCGACGGCGACCTGAGCGATAATCTGCATCTTTACGGCGGCATGACGTGGCTCGACCCACGCCTGCGTGATACCGCCAGCACCCGCACCGAAGACAAGCAGATCACAGGTCTGGCACGCTATACCGCCAGCCTGTTCGCCGCCTGGGACCTGCCCTTTATTCGCGGTGCCGACCTGCACGGTGGCATGCGCTACGTAGGCCGACGCAGCACCGACAATGCTAATGACAGCTGGGTGGGCAGCTACGCCACCTTTGACGCGGGCACGCGCTACAAAACCCGCCTGTTCAATACCGACACCACGTTCCGGCTGGATATGACCAATCTGACGAACCGCCACTACTGGACTAACATTGTGCCGGGTGGCCTGAATGGCTACAGCGGCGCGGGCTATGCCAGCGCGCAGATTGGTGAGCCGCGGATGGTGCAGGTTTCCATGCAGCTGAGTTTCTGATGAGGATATGATGAAAAAGCGTCTGATTTTGCCGCTGCTGGCGGCACTGAGCCTGACGGCGGTCAGCCACGCCACGGTTGCCCGCACGGTGACGGATGATGGAGGGAACCGGGTTGAGGTGCCGCAGGAAGCGCATCGCATTGCCGATGCCTGGTATGCACATCATTCCTTGCTGATGACGCTTGGGGCGGGCGATCGCATCGTCGCCACGGTCAATCATCCCCAGGACCGGCCCTGGATGTTCAAAATCCAGCCCTCTCTGAATCAGGCGCTGTCGGTGCATGGCCGCAGCTTTGAAAGCGAGGCGCTGCTGGCGCGTAAGGTCGATGTGGTTTTTGTACCCGCCGAAGATGCCGATGCTGCCGCCTATCGCCAGGCGGGTCTGCCGACGCTGGTAATGCGCTTTGATGATTTCCCGTCGATGAAGCGCTCACTGCTGACCACTGCTGAAGTTATCGGCAGCGACGACGCCAGGCAGCGCGCAAAAGCGTATAACGCCTGGCTCGACGGCGAGATAGCGGCCATCAGTGCGAAAACCGCCAGCCTGACCGAGGCCCAGCGCCCGCGCGTCCTGCATATTCAGTCGCTTCATCCCCTTAAGGTCGACGGTCGCAATACGCTGATTGATACCTGGATTAAACTGGCGGGCGGGCGCAACGCGGCGGCGGAGGTGGAAGGCAATATGAAGGAAACCTCGCCGGAGAACGTCCTGTTCTGGCAGCCGGATATCATCATCATCGGTGCCGGTGCGGGCACCATAGAGGCGTCGGACTATGCTTCGCTGTTCAGCAATCTTAACGCGGTGAAAAACCATCAGGTATTCCAGAATCCGGCCGGGGTATTCCCCTGGGATCGCTACGGCACCGAGGCCGCGCTGCAAATCCAGTGGGCCGCTAAGCTGCTGCATCCGGCGCTGTTTAAAGACCTGGATATGGTGAAAGCGACGCAGGATTTCTATCATCGCTTCTTTAACTACGATCTGAACAAAACCCAGGCAGCAAGGATTCTACAGGGCCAGGGGCCAGAGAACTAAAGCGAGGGTCTGTCACGCCCGTCGGTAAACACGACTCCCGGGGGTAAACTATACTTAAGTCAAACCTCACTGACTGGCTACTGGAGCAGATTATGAAACTCAGCGGCATTCTGGCTATTCTGTGCCTCGCCCTGCCGGGCGTGGGCTGTTCACAGCTTCCTCCCGCCTCCGTATTTCAGCCGAAGCCAGCCAGCACGCTTTTCACTCCGGCGGCGGCAAAATGCGATGTCAGCCTGTGCCAACAAAACTGCTACGTCCAGAACAGCCAGTGCGATCGTAATGACAGCAGCGGCTGTGGAGCGAAGATGCAGGCGTGTATACAGGCCTGCACCTCACAGTGCCATTAGCCGCATTAAGGCCGTTTCAGATCCTCAATCAGCCGCTGGTTAAAACGCGCAGGCTCTTCCATCTGCGGCGCATGGCCCAGCCCGGGGAACTCAATCAGCGTGGAGTGCGGAATAGTGGCAGCGACCTGTTTGCCTAATTCGTTATAGTGGCCCAGGGTCGCCTTTACCGCCGGAGAGGCAATATCGCTGCCAATGGCGGTGGTGTCAGCGGTGCCAATCATCAGGGTGGTCGGAACGTTCAGATCCCGAAATTCGTAGTAAACCGGCTGAGTAAAGATCATGTCGTACAACAGGGCGGAATTCCATGCCACGACCTGCTTGCCCGGGCCATTATTCAGCCCGGCCAGCATGTTTACCCAGCGGTCATATTCCGGTTTCCAGCGGCCCACGTAATAGGTGTTCAGCTCATATTTCTTAATGCTGGCGGCGGAGGTTTTCAGCTCGCGCTGATACCAGTCGTCTACGCTCCGCCAGGGTACACCCTTCGCTTTCCAGTCCTCCAGACCGATGGGATTCACCAGCACCAGCTTCTGCACCGCCTGCGGATACATCAGCGCAAAACGCGTTGCCAGCATGCCGCCGGTGGAGTGACCCACCAGGACGATGTTATCAAGGTGCAGACTCTCCAGCAGCTGATGCGTATTCAGCGCCAGCTGCTGGAAGCTGTACTGATACTGTGCAGGTTTGGATGCGGTACAGAAGCCAATCTGATCCGGCGCAATGACCCGGTAACCCGCATGGCTCAGGGCTTCAATTGTCTGCTGCCAGGTTACGCCACAGAAATTTTTACCATGCAAAAGCACCACCGTGCGGCCGTTGGCCCTGTTCTGGGGTTTGACGTCGATATACCCCATCGTGAGCGACTGGCCCTGCGAGGTGAAGGTAAATTTCTGCACGGGATAAGGGAAGGAAAAACCCTGGAGTTCGGGGCCATAGGCTGGCGTCGGGGGGGATATATTCACCTGAGCAGTGACCTGGGGTGGCAGCGTTATCGCCGCCAGCATCAGCAGGCAGTAAAGGCGTCTTAGCACGGGGATCCTCGCTATAGATGTTGATGGGTCTGCAACAGACAATGCTGATTTTTACATTTCAGGCACGGCGGAGAAGCGGGTGAGTGCGAAATTTCACGACTATTGATGGCAATACAGAGGCTCATTTGGGGAAAGATATAGAAATAATTTCATATTCTTTAACAAAAAAAGCGACAACCCCTGGCAGATTTGGCTTTTCAGGTTACATTTATGGGAATATCTGCGTGTACCAAGGAAACACTCATGCTGAGTAACACGAACTGGTTGGTTTCACTGCTTTGGCTACGCCTGTATACCCTTCTCGAACCCAGAGCCTCCGAGCGCTCCAGCTTTTATATGCAAGCCTGACGCCGTTATATGCCCGCCGCTCCGGCCGCCCATTCTTTCCGATCGGCAGCCGAAGCTTGAGGCGCTGCGAATTATTCGCTATCGCACGGGCTATTTCCCGGTGAAATCAATCACCATGCGTCCTTTAATTTTGCCGTCCAGCATCTCACTGAAAATCGCGTTGATATCCTCAACCGGCCTTTTGGTGACTTTCGGCACGACTTTCCCCTCGGCGGCAAACTGGAACGCCTCGGCCAGATCTTCCCGGGTGCCCACCAGTGAGCCAACGACCTGGATACCATCGAGTACCAGACGCGGGATATTCAGGCTCATTGATTCTGGTGGCAGGCCAACGGCAACGATGCGGCCACCGGCGCGCATCGCATCCACCGCTGAGTTAAACGCAGCCTTTGCCACGGCGGTCACTACGGCAGCATGAGCGCCGCCCGTTTTTTCCTGAATAACCTTCGCCGCGTCTTCTTTCAGGGAGTTGACGACCAGGTCGGCCCCCATTTCACTGGCAAACTGGAGCTGCGCATCATTCACATCAACCGCGATCACTTTGGCATTGAAGACGTTTTTTGCATACTGTAACGCCAGGTTGCCCAGACCGCCGAGGCCGTAAATAGCAATCCACTTACCGGGCTGAATACCTGAAACCTTAACTGCCTTGTAGGTGGTAACGCCTGCACAGGTCACGCTGCTGGCCGCCGCCGAGTCCAGCCCGTCCGGCACCCTGACCGCGTAGTCCGCAACAACGATGCACTCCTCTGCCATGCCGCCATCGACGCTAAATCCAGCGTTTTGCACGTCGCGACACAGCGTTTCGTTACCGGTCGTACAGTATTCGCAATGGCCGCAGCCCTTATAGAACCAGGCAACGCTGGCGCGATCGCCCACCTTAAGAGAGGTCACGCCGGGGCCAATTTCTTTAACAATACCCACCCCTTCGTGGCCGAGAATGACGCCGGTTTTATCGCCGAAATCACCGTTTTTAACGTGCAAATCGGTGTGGCATACGCCACAGCAGTCCATTTTCAGCAGTGCTTCCCCGTGCTTTAAGGCACGCA
The DNA here is from genome assembly GCF_900068895.1 of Erwinia sp. ErVv1. Lineage (GTDB taxonomy): Bacteria > Pseudomonadota > Gammaproteobacteria > Enterobacterales > Enterobacteriaceae > Erwinia. The sequence goes on from NZ_CDPK01000001.1 coordinate 165,525, forward strand.
GTGTTTTCTCAACAATGTCGACTGTATGATCTTTATTTACCACAGCAGCTTTCATAGCCTTTCCCTCACTTTTCAGGATTGATTTCCCTGCTAACTATACAGATAATTTTTAGCCTGAAGATTGATTTCAGTAAAGAATGAGCGCTGGATTCAAAAAACGAGCAGGCGGCCGCGCCTTCCCTCCTGGATAGCGCATCATTCGCTAAGCCGCTAAACTTTTCAGTAAGACAGGTTAAAATGAGTCCCTCGTTAATCTCGTAACAAGGAGCGAAAATGAAAAAAGTACTGATGCTTCTCGCCGCCGTAGCGATGGCAGGCAGCGCCCAGGCCGATGAGGGAACCGATGATGGTTCTCAGAGCTATATCACCAATCTTTGCACGATAGTGACGCAGGAAAAGAGCCCTGCAACAGCTGATGCTTACATCAACCAGCTAAAAGATTTGGACGCGCGAGGACATTCCTCCTCATCAATGAATACGTCACAATTTGACGAAGATGAGGCCAGAACCGTGGTGGCAGCATGGATGAATCTGAACGATGCGCAGAAAAAAGAGGCGCGCCAGAGCGAACAGGCCTGCCACGATGCCACCCTGAATGAGTATCAGAGTCAGGATTAACGCCTGATCCAGCGGCTTACACCTGAAGCAGTCGGTCCAGCTGTCGCCGTAGCTGCGCATTATCATGCTCAAGGCGGTCAATTTTTTCCAGCAGGGTCAGCACCATTGCCGTCCCTGCCCATTCCAGATCCAGCTCAATTCGCAACCGTCTGGCGCGGCGTAGCGCGCTCAGCGCCTGATAATCAAACAGCCAGATCGCTTCGGCGTCGAGCGGGGAGATGACCCCCAGGCCAACAATTTCGTACAGATCGTCCTGTGAAATCTCTACCACCTGGCAGAGTTCAGTGACGGTAAACCGGGTAAGTTCAGTCATCAGGGTTTCTCCCATGCGGCACGGGGATCAAAGGCGGCCTGACGTGACAGTTCCCGCCACAGTTCACTGGCTTTATCATCGCCTTTCGGCGGCATCACGACGTTGAGTATGGCGTAGAGATCGCCGGTCCCTTTTTTGTTGGCCAGTCCCTTACCTTTTATCCGCAGACGTTGACCGTTTTGGCTGTTCGCAGGCAGAGTGAGCGCAATCTTTCCGTTCAGGGTCGGGACCTGAAGCGTTGCGCCCAGCGCCGCCTCCCAGGGGGCAATAGGCACGATGATATGAAGATCCTGTCCTGCTACCTCATAAAGTGGATGCGGGGCCAGACGTATCACCAGATAGAGATCGCCATTTGCCGCCCCCTGAGTCCCCGCCACGCCCTGACCTTTCAGGCGTATACGCTCACCCTCAACCACGCCGGCCGGAATTTTAACCTTAAGGGTTTTGACCTTAACATCCGTCTGGCGACCCAGCGCATCATAAATGGGTAGCTTATAGGAAACAGAGCGCGTCTCTTCGGCCAGCGTTTCTTCCAAAAACAGCGGCACTTCCATCTCAAGGTCTTCACCTCTGCGAGGCTGACGGCGCGTGGCCCCCTGCTGTGCCGAATGAAAGCGCTGCCCAAAAACGGATTCAAAAAAGTCAGAATACCCGGCACCACTTCCCTGGGTATGCTGCCAGCTCTCGCCGCCGAAACCCGCAGAAGCGCCGGAGAAACGCGGATCGTTGCGATGAAGCCTGATCTGATCGTATTCGGCGCGGCGCTCGCTGTCCTTAAGCACTTCGTAAGCTTCAGCAACCGCTTTGAAGTGACTCTCCGCGTCTTTTTCATCGCTGACGTCAGGATGATACTTTCGCGCCAGTCGTCGATAGGCGGTTTTAATCGCCTTGAGATCCGCTGTCGGCTCCACCTCCAGCAGCGCATAATAGTCTTTAAATTCCATCTGTTATCACCTTATATTCATTATTTTAGTCGATATAAGTTCGGCTCATTCCATCGAACTCCACTGCGCCCTGGCTCCTGTCCCCAGCCCTGATAAGGATTAATCGGTGTCAGACGGGATCGACGAAGCGGCGCAAAGCCCGAATGAATAGTAGCCAGCTATTGAGTGGGTGAAAAGAGAGAACGGTGAAATTACGGTTGTCATTCCATCCTGACAGGGACAGTAAAAGGAGTCAGCCGGTGACGGGGCAGAGATAAATAACAGGAGCAGTTAACAGAGGGAGATTAAGTGATAGCCAGCGGTCCTTCCATGACCGTGACTATCGAGGGTTTCGGGCCAGAACGCCTCAGGAGAGTGCGCCCGGCGGTACGTGTTTGAACGTTTCAACATAGGTGCGAAACACGTACTTAAGGAATTTTTTCATAAGCCTGCCTGTATCAACTTTTGTTAATAAAACACAAAAATTATACAGCCGGTGGGTTTTTCAGGCAATTTAATTTGAAGTGGATCACAGAAAATCAGCGGAATTATGAATTTATCGAAGTAAACAGCGGCTTAACAAATCGCATTTTGTTAAGCCCTGTAGAAGTGACTGCGGACGGCCAGGCTATCAGAGATAAGCGCGGCCCCCTTAATCAGGCAAACAGACCCAGGTGCTCAATCAGGATATTACTGCCAATACCTATCAGCACCAGACCGCCAAAAATTTCCGCCCATCTCCCCATCATCGGACCCAGGAAGCGGCCGAGAAGAATACCGGCAGAGGCCATAATCATGGTTGAAGCGCCAATCGCGAGCGCGGTCGTTACAATATTAACCTGAAGGAAAGCCAGCCCGACGCCGACGGCCATCGCGTCCAGGCTGGTGGCAACGGCGGTACCGGCCAGCAGCCAGAAGCCGTGACGCTCAGGGGCCTCTTCCGGCGCGTTAACTTTCTTACGCAAGCCTTCCACAATCATTCGCGCACCGAGAATGAACAGCAGAATAAACGCCACCCAGTGGTCCCATGACATCACGTAGCCGCTGGCGGCAATACCCACGCCCCAACCAATCAACGGCGTCAACGCCTCGATAACGCCAAAGATAAGCCCCGTGCGGAGAGCTTCTTTCAGGCCCGGACGGTTCAGGCTGGCACCTTTCCCGATTGCCGCCGCGAAGGCATCCATGGACATACCGAAAGCAAGAATGAGTGTAGCGTATAGATTCATTGTGGTTATACCGGCCCGGAAGCGTAACAGCCGCTCAAAGCATCAAAAGAACAGATCCCGCTGAAAAAATGGGGCGAGAAGGTTAATGTGGGACGCATGCTACCATGGGATGCCTTGAAAAAAAAGACAGTAAAATCAGGGATTTAATTATAGCATCGGCTATACTTTTTAACGAATGCTAATTTCGTGCCTATAAAAAGGCCAAAAAGCCTAAAAGAATTACTACTTTACCCGTTTCGCCCCTAAAACCGCAGGGAATTGCCCCTTCTTTAAGCAGCGCCATTTCTTCTCTGACAGGAAAAAAAGATCCGCCCTGCACCGCGAGGAACGTCAGGGATTGAAGATTGGCAACGATTGCCGGAAAATAGCCCGCAATGACCCGTGATGGAAATCCGATGAAAAATCCCTTTCTGACTTTTTTGATGCCCATGAGCACCCTGATGCTGGGTTTTCTCTCGGCTCTGCTGCTGCCCGCTCCGTGGTTCGGCCTCAGCCTCACCCACAGGCTGGTTGAGATGTTTCACCTGAGCGATATCGGCCAGCTCTATACGCTGGTGTTCTGCCTGTGGTTTTTGCTGCTGGGCGCGGTGGAATACTTTGTGATTCGCTTTCTCTGGCTGAAGTTTTATAAGGTTTAGCCACAAAAAAGGGACGAGTCACAGACCCGCCCCTTCAAATTTTACTGCTGAGCATCAGCTGGCTGGCTATCGCGCTTAGGCTGAATATTGTGAGCCGCCTGTTATTACCTGCCCGCTGAATATCCGTTAGCCGCTCACCTGCCTACGCGCTAAATATCATTAGCAGCCCGCTGGAGAGTATCATCAGCCCCACGAAGAACAGCACGATAGCGGTTACCGCGTTATTGTGTTTCATTTTTTAATCCTCTTCAGAACCACTGACCAAAGCGGCGCATATAAATACGTTTTATGCTCTGGGCAACGATGCAATATCCGAACAGCGTAGCGACCAGCCACGGGAAATAAGACCAGGGCAGCGGCACCAGGCCAACGGCATGACCCAGCGGCGAGAACGGCAGATAAATACCCAACGCCATGACCAGCCCGGTCATCAGCATGACCGGCAGCGCAGCGCGGCTCTGGATAAACGGGATTTTCTGCGTGCGCAGCATATGTACCACCAGCGTCTGTGACAGCAGCCCTTCCACAAACCAGCCGGACTGGAACAGGGCCTGATGTTCAACGCTGTTCGCAGCAAATACATGCCACATCACCAAAAAGGTGGTGATGTCGAACAATGAGGAGGTGGGCCCCACCCACAGCATAAAGCGGCCAATATTCTTCGCATCCCATTTGCGGGGCTTGCGTAAAAACTCCCTGTCCATTTTGTCCCACGGCAGCGCCAGCTGGGACAGGTCATACAGCAGGTTCTGCAGCAGCAGCTGAATTGCCAGCATCGGTAAGAATGGAATAAAGGCGCTGGCCACCAGCACTGAAAAGACGTTGCCGAAGTTAGAACTGGCGGTCATGTTCAGGTATTTGATGATATTGCCGAAGGTTTCCCGGCCCTTAATGACCCCCTGCTCCAGCACCATCAGGCTCTTTTCCAGCAAAATAATGTCGGCTGACTCTTTGGCGATATCCGTCGCGGTGTCTACCGAAATACCGATGTCCGCATCACGTAGCGCGGGAGCGTCGTTAATCCCGTCACCAAGAAATCCCACCGTATGGCCATTCTGTTGCAGCGCCTTAAGCACCCGTGATTTCTGCTGCGGCGTGAGGCGGCAGAACACCGTACGGGATTCAACTTCTGCCCGTAATGCTTCATTACCAAGACGATCGATCTCCCCGCCGGTCAGCGGTTCGCCGGGCTCCAGCCCCACGTCACGGCAAATTTTCGCGGTAATCACGGCATTATCGCCGGTGAGCACCTTCACCGTAACGCCGTTTTCCATCAGTGCTGCAATTGCCTCGCCTGCGCTTTCACGCGGCGGATCGAGAAAGGTCAGCAGTCCGCAGAGGGTCAGATCGCGTTCGTCATCCCTGTGCAGCGGGAGATGCAGCGGCGAATCTCCCAGATCGCGTTCGGCGATAATTAATACGCGAAAGCCCTGCTGATTCAGATGTTCAGCCTGCTGCAACCAGCGCTGGCGCGCGGCCTCATCCAGCTCGCAGCGCTGGCCGTTATCCAGCCAGTGGCTCGCCACCTTCAGCATTTCATCCACTGCGCCCTTGCAGATCAGCTTCTGCTGATTTCGCTCGTCGGCGACCACCACCGACAGGCGACGGCGTTCAAAATCAAACGGCAGCTCATCGACCTTGCGCCAGCGCCACAGTCCGCTGGTGGCCAGTTTGCCCTCGCTGAAGCGCAGAATCGCCTTGTCCATCAGGTTCTTAATGCCGCTCTGGTGACGGCTGTTCAGCCACGCCAGCTGTAGAACCTGCTCATCGGCACGACCCTGAACGTTGAGGTGCTGGCTCAGAATTATGCGGTCCTGAGTCAGCGTGCCGGTTTTGTCGGTACAAAGGACATCCATCGCGCCGAAATTCTGAATCGCATTCAGCCGCTTGACCACCACCTTCTGGCGCGACAGGGCAATCGCTCCTTTAGCCAGATTTGAACTGACGATCATCGGCAGCATTTCAGGGGTCAGGCCAACCGCAACCGCCAGCGCAAACATCAGCGCATCGGTCCAGTCTCCTTTGGTAAAGCCGTTAATCAGCAGAACGACAGGCACCATCACCAGCATAAAGCGGATCAACAGCCAGCTGACGCTGTTCACCCCACGATCGAAAGCGGTCTGGGGCCGGCTTCCCACCACTGACTTCGCCAGGGAGCCAAACCAGGTGTGGCCGCCGGTTGCCACCACAACGGCAGTGGCCGTCCCGCTGGCTACGCTGGTTCCCATCAGGCAAATGCCGGGAGCATGCAGGATATTATCCTCCACTTCGTCCGCCGCGCCCGACTCCTGCGCGCGCGCGCTTAGCGGGTCATATTTTTCAACCGGAATGGCCTCACCGCTCAGCGCAGCCTGGCTGACAAACAGGTCGCGGGACGACAGCAGGCGCACATCGGCTGGAACCATATCGCCAGCGGAGAGAAAAATAATATCGCCAGGCACCACATCCTGAAGGGCAATCTCCATCTTCAGGGGCTGGCCCATGATGCCGCTGCGACGGATCACGGTCGCGGTAGTGCGCACCAGTGATTTCAGTGCCTCCGCCGCTTTATTGGTACGGTATTCCTGCCAGAAGCGCAGCAGGCCGCTAAGCATGACCATGCACAGCATAATGCTGACACCGGTCAGGTCGGTCTCTTCCCCCCGGCGCGCTGGAAGCAGGTAGTCGGTAACAAAACTCACCGCCGCCAGGATGACCAGAACCCAGATAAAGGGATTATTGAAGGCCTGAAAAAGCTGCACCAGTGCGTGCGGCGCTTTCTCATTAGCGACCTGATTTTTCCCGTAGTGCAGCAGCCGCTCTGCGGCATCGTCCTGAGTCAGGCCGTTACGCTGGGAACCCAGTCGCGCAAGCGTGTTGTCCAGGCTCTGTTTTAGCTCGCTGCCAATTGCCAGTTCGCGGGCAAGCGTTAATTTGGCGTTATTCATTTTCATCAGCCAGATCCTTTATTCTTCTTTTATTCAGGCGTGGGGACGCTGTCCTGCATGTGAGGATGTTTTAAAAGCGTGAAGATCGGGACGAAGGAGGCGATGTCATGGCGGGGAGGTTGTTATGGGTTAGGCCACCTCCCGGCGCTACGCTGCTCTCTTCGCCCATCGCTGGACGGAGGTTCTTTCATCACAGGCTCCTAAAAGAGATAACAGGCCAGCTGCCGGGCAGCGATAATTACCGATGTCGGCCACATGACAATAAGCCTGTGGCGCGGCCAGTAACGTTCTGGCTGGAGGAAAAATTTGCGTACGCGGGCATTACGAGGCTGGGCGCAGGTAATTCCTGTACGGCGTAGCCAGTACAAAAAAGGTTATTTCGGGGATGCGACAGCTCTGAGAGGAGGTGAAACATTGCCCGCCGACGGTCGGCAAGCAAACAACGGAGTTGGCTTACCTTAGCGCGTATAACCTAAAGGGTGACTGTCCAATTTTTGACTCCATTGTGAAATTCGCCGCCACTATAAGCCCGGCCTGAACAGAAGTAAACTGGAAATATCCGGACCGAAAACCAGAGGTTATTTCTTAAAAAAAGTTTAACTAACAATGGATTACCTAATAACATCCGGTAACTAACCATCAGGATTTGTTTAAACGATTTATCAACCAGCGCGTTATTTATGCCACTCACAACCCGGTTTTAACCTGTGCTAACCCTTCCATCCGTTTCTCACTGCGACTTTCCTCCTAACGCGTCCCCTACCCGATCGCGTCTGTGCAGCGACGCCTGCACTCTTTATTGTCCGTTTTACAGTGGTTACCGCCAGCAAAAAGAGGTTTCACCCTGATATCAGCCAGCAAATATTCCCACATGCGAACAATTCACTTTTCAGCGGGCAACGCCCTGCCCAGCGGGCTTTTCGGCATTGAACGAGGCCGTTGCAGTGCGTAAAATTCTGTAACACGTCTTAAAAATAAGAAACTGCTATGCAAGCCTCTATCGCACCTGCTTCCGCCGGCCAACCCGATGCCGCCCCCGTAAACTCACGCGGTAAAGTCCTGATCGCTTCACTGGTTGGTACCGCCATTGAGTTCTTTGATTTCTATATTTATGCCACCGCTGCGGTAATCGTTTTCCCGCATATCTTCTTCCCACAGGGTGATGCCACCGCCGCGACGCTCCAGTCGCTGGCGACCTTTGCCATCGCTTTTATTGCACGTCCAATCGGCTCGGCGCTGTTTGGTCACTTTGGTGACCGCGTGGGCCGCAAGGTCACGCTGGTGGCCTCGCTGCTTACCATGGGCATCTCAACCGTGGTGATTGGCCTGCTGCCAGGTTATGACACCATCGGGGTGTTCGCCCCGCTGCTGCTGGCGCTGGCGCGCTTTGGACAGGGCCTGGGGCTGGGCGGAGAATGGGGCGGCGCGGCGCTGCTGGCGACGGAAAATGCGCCGGCAAAGAAGCGTGCGCTGTATGGCTCCTTTCCACAGCTTGGCGCGCCTATTGGCTTTTTCTTTGCCAACGGAACCTTCCTGCTGCTTTCCTGGCTGCTGACCGACGCGCAGTTTATTCAGTGGGGATGGCGCGTACCCTTTATTCTCTCGGCGATTCTGGTGCTGGTCGGCCTGTACGTTCGCGTTTCGCTGCATGAATCACCGGTGTTTGCCCGGGTGAAAAAAGAGCATAAGCAGGTTAAGGTGCCGATCGGTACGCTGCTGACAAAGCATCTGAAGGCCACCGTTCTCGGCACCTTTATTATGCTGGCGACCTATACGCTGTTCTATATTATGACTGTCTATTCCATGACTTACGGCACCACCCCGGTACCCAACGGGTTAGGTTTCCCCCGCAATACGCTGCTGTGGATGCTGATGGTGGCGGTGATTGGCTTTGGCGTGATGGTCCCGATTGCCGGACTGCTGGCCGATCGTTTCGGCCGCCGCAGGACGATGATTGTGATTACGCTGATGATTATTCTTTTTGCGCTGATTTTCCCGTCCATGCTGGGATCCGGCAACCAGCTGCTGGTGATGGCGTTCCTGCTGTGCGGCCTGAGCGTAATGGGGCTGACCTTTGGTCCAATGGGCGCCCTGCTGCCGGAGCTGTTTCCCACGGAAGTCCGCTATACCGGAGCCTCTTTCTCCTACAATCTGTCGTCGATTCTGGGTGCCTCCGTGGCCCCCTGGATCGCCACCTGGCTGGCGCATAACTACGGTCTGTTCGCAGTGGGCATCTATCTTGCGGCAATGGCCTGCCTGACGTTAATTGCCCTGCTGGCCTGCAAAGAGACGCGCCACGAAACGCTCTACGACTAATTATCCTGGTCAATAAAAAGCCTGCTCAATCACACATTGAGCAGGCTTTTGTGTCTTCTGAAGCCGGGCCAGATTAAGTCCCTGGCCCGCTGCGGTTATTTCTTACTTTTCATTTCCTTTAGCACGTTAGTACACTGGTTCTGCTCGTTATCGCTGGGCGAGACCAGTGCCAGCAGCGCCGCTGCGGGTGCGACCACGGCGCCCAGCGCGACGGCCGCGGCACCGCGCGCAATCAGCGGGCCAGCTTTTACCCCGGCGTCGGGCTTCTTAAAGGTGCCGCGTACGTAGAGCGGCGAGCGCAGGGTGACGATGCGCACCCCTTTACTCTCCGGATTGATCGACAGATCCATTCTCTCGTTGGCAAAATTGGTGGTGCCATTAATATTAATTACTGCGTTTTCCGTATCGAAAACAAAGAGTTTACTGGTGGCCAGTCCGTTCCTGACGTTGAGATCGGCTGCGGCGCAGTTAATACGTACCTGGTCGTCGCCAAACAGCTTGCCCACCACGTAGTTACCCACGTTAAGACCGACAATTTCCATCAGGCTACGGCTGATTACGCCGTCGTTCATCAGCATTTTCAAATCGCCGTTGCTGGTCGCCAAAATATCCGCCACGGAGTTGCCGGTGCCGCTCAGGCTGGCATCGCCGTTCATCTGTCCCATACTGCTCTGCATTGCCGCCACTTTAGGGAACAGCTGCTTTAGCTTCAGATTACGGGCGTGCAGATCGGCCCGCGCGCGCATCGGCGTATGATTCCCTTCCATATGAATGGTGGAGTTCAGGCTGCCGCCCGCCACGCCGAAGCGCAGCGGATCGAGCAGCAGGTCGCCGTTCTTCAATACCAGATGGGTATAGAGATCGCTTAGCGGCAGCGAGGTACTGTGTTCAATGCGCTTGCCGCTAAACTTCACGTCGGCATCCATCACGCCCCAGCTTTTGGTATCAAACTTGTCGTGCGGCAGTACGCGGTCAGCGGGCTGATTTGAAACATCGCCCCGCTTCGCCTTAGCCTGTTCAGTCTTACTGCTGTTCTTGCCGGAGTTAACCCCTATGAGCGGGCCAAGATCGGCCATACGCAGCTGGCGCGACTCCAGCGATCCTTCCAGTTTGGGCCGTGGCTTGCTCTGGGTGTAGGTCATGGAACCATGGATATCACTGTCGCCAATATGGCCGTTGAAGTTTTCATAGTTGAACACCGGGCCGCCTTTTTGCTGGAAATGCGCAATCAGGTGACCATCGGTTTCGTAAGGAGGCGTATCGGGCAGCACAATCCCGGTCAGGCCATAAAGGTTAGCCAGCGTGTCGCCCGAGAAGCGCAGGCGAATATTCAGCCCGCCGAGATTGAGCGGATCCTGTAGGGTGCCCGCCACCTGGACACGCGTACTGCCGTTACGCACGTCGGCCTGTAGCGGGAATGGGTTGGTTTTACTGCGCAGCGAGAGCATTCCGCCAATTTTACCCTCTCCGTTAAGCTTTTCGCCGTTGTAAGTTCCGTCTGCTTTCCAGCCGAAAACGAAGTCGGATGCGCCCTTCTGGCCGGAATCATCTTTACTGCCGGCGACCTGGCCATAAGGCACGGGTTTACCCAGCGGATTCACGGTCACCTGGAGATCGGCCTTATTGATAGCATCTTTCACGGCAATCTGTGCACGATCAAACAGGATGTTATCCAGACGGAATGTCCAGGCAGAGGGAGGCTGGTTCGGGTCTGCATTCTCACTGCTGGCCAGATTAAAGGTCCAGTTATTTTTATGGTCAGCGGTCTGGAGCAGCCTGGCATCCGGCTGGGTCAGGCGGATCCAGGGAAGGTAAATCTCCTTGCCTAACAGCGCAAGCGGCGAGAGCGTGGCATCCACCCGATTCAGGTGCACCATGGTGACTTCAGGTATGTTTGCCGGGTTACCCAACATAATATCTTCCGCGTGTACCTGCGGCCAGGGAACCCAGCTGCGCCAGCCATGCTCTTCCCGATTACGCGCCCAGTTGACGCCCAGATCGCCGCGTATGGCAAAGGGCCGGTTCAGCTCGGTTGAAACTTTCTGGTTTATGGTGGGCTTAAGTCGGTTCCAGTCAAACAGGGCGATGATCACCACAATCACCACAACCAGTAACAGCACTATTCCGACAATCCAGCTAATTATTTTTCCCGTACGCGACATACCTGGTCTCCTTGCTCGCTTCGGCTTTCACTAAAGATAGTCCAGAGAACAGGAAACGGCACCCGACAGGGTTGATTAGCAAGGTTTTAGCCTGCGAACGCGGTCACATTAATGCGGGCTAAAATCAGGAAGCGCCAGCAGCCAGGTATCACGCCGGGCGCTGATTAGCGCGCCGCGCTGCGCATGCCCGCTATCAGTCTGTCCCGGCGTAAAGGTAGCCTTTTCGATATCGCGCCGATAGCGCAGACTGTGCAGATGATTGTCCGCCTGCGAAAGGAGCGGGATGAGCCGGGCGCTAATGCGATCGCGCGATGGGTAAGGCCAGACCCGGTTATCGTCGGTCCAGGGGGCCATAAAGTCGAGCGCGGTCAGGATACCGACGCCGCCCGCCCGCGCTGGCCGCCATAGATCATCCGCGCTGCTTTTGTCCGCCAGCGTGGCCAGTGCGACCAATGCCTGGAGATTGAATATACTGTAGTGAAAAGAGCGCGTACGGGCCAGCTCCAAAGGTTGAGTCCCATCCGCCAGAATCTGGTGATCCATTCGCGCCCGTGCCGCTGTAACCTGTGCACGAACGGTGGCGGGCTGCCGCACATACCAGGCAATCCCCGCCACCTGAACGTTGTACCAGCTGCCATGGTTATTTTTTGCCCGGGCCTCGCGTTTTCCCTGCGGGCTGTTTTGTAACCAGCCCAGATAGTCCGTCATCCACGCCTGCATCTGCTGTTCATCAGACTCATGCCAGCCAGGCGCCTGTCGCAGGAGGATCAGCGAGTCGACCACCCGCGTGGCGAAGTAGCGACCGTCCAGAATCCCCGTCGACCGTCCCGTCGCCATACCCGGAACGCCCTGCGCCCAGTTCAGGTTGGGGTTCATCCGGCTTTCCGGTTCAATAAACCAGTGTCGCATCAGCTCAAGGGCTTTCTGCGCATAGCGGGGCTGTCCGGAGAAGTACCATGCCAGGGTAAGGGATTGCAGACGGGCGGTAAACGCGGCCAGCCTTACACCATCCGACTGGTTATTTTTGCTGGCAGGGTTAATTTCCCCATCGCGTCGTATCCAGCGCCCCTGCGGATTATGCGGATCCGGCCACCAATACGCGCTAATGCTGAGATAGTCATGCCTGGTGCCGCCCAGCGGCACCTGCCCCTTTTCCGTTACGCTCATGAGCGGAGCGTCCAGTGCCCGGTCAGCCTGACGCTGAAGCTCTTCCCATGCCAGCTGCGTCTGCGCAGAGGCGCGGTGGGTCTGAAGCTGTGCCTTTACCTCTGCCAGCACGCGCATATCCATAAAGGCAGGTTGCTGCGCCCGGGCGCAGAGGCAAACCAGCAGGAGTGCCAATGTAACCGTTACAAGTCGACCCATTTGGCTGCTCTCCAGTTCAGGTTCAGGTTCAGGTTCAGGTTCAAGAGGTTCACTCTACCGCTGAGCGGGCCAGTTGAAAATGGTAAGCGGATGGATAAAGAGCGGAAAAAAGTAGCCGCGGGGCAATTCGCCATATTCGTTATTTCCGCTTGATCGACACAGGGTAATACCTGTTAATTTGCGTGAAGGAAATATATTACGCTGAATCCGTAAAGCAGATTAACTCTACTGCCAGCAACAAACCTGCCCGGGCATATTTATTAATTTATCATTCGACTTATCAGACATTGATTAGCGTTATTCGCGCGTGAATGCCACCCTGATTAAGCGAGGAAAATCCGCCTCCGATTATACCTGGGTATAAGTCTGAAACTGGCTATTCCCGCCTTTGTTTAACTGGACGCTTTATTAATAAACGGGCAATGTTTCAGCCATTCGATATGACCTGCTGCCCCGTTTTTCTTCGCGGCTCACCTTTGCAAATAATATAAATCAGGAGCGCCCATGAGAACTGAAATTATAAATATCTGGCCGCAGGGTGATGCACCCGGCGCCAGCGATTCACGGGCGCAACCGCAGATTATTGACCTGGCGCGAGAATATGAGCCTTTCGATCGTGCCGCCAGCGGCGTGCGCTGCCCGGAACTGGCGTTCTGGTATCCCGAGGAGAAGAGCGACAACGGCGTGACCCTGCTGGTCGCGCCGGGCGGGGGCTTCGAGCGTATTATGATTGATAAAGAGGGCAGCGCGCTGGCGATGTTCTTTACGGCGATGGGCTATACGCTGGCGGTGATGACCTATCGTCTTCCTCAGGATGGCCATCATGAAGCCGCAGACGCCCCGCTGGCGGATGCCCAGCGTGCCGTTCGGGTGCTGCGCCACCGGGCGGCTCGCGGTCTGAACGGTAAGCGTATCGTGATGATGGGCTTTTCTGCCGGGGGCTACGTCGCCGCCAGCGCAGGGACCCGCTTTAGCGAAAAACTCTATCCGGTACAGGATATCGCCGATTCGCTGGCGGCGAAGCCTGACGCGCTGGTGCTGGTTTATCCGGTTATTAGTATGCGTGAGGGGCTGGCACATAAGGGTTCGCGGCTGAGGCTGTTAGGCGAGCACCCTACCCAACGGGAGATCGACGCTTATTCACTGGAGACGCGCGTCACGGCGCAAACGCCACAAACGCTGCTGATACACGCGGTTAACGACGAATCAGTGCCGGTCAATAACAGTATGGTAATGTTCAGCGCGCTGCGTGAACACCACGTCAGCTGCGAACTGCATTTTTACGAAAAAGGCGGGCACGGCTTCGGCATCCGTAACGTCGCCGACCTGCCGCTGGCCAGCTGGCCAATGCTGGTGAACGAATGGCTGCGCGCGCGAAGCTGGTAAGAGGTGGCTAAGCGGCGACTGACGTAATTAGGCCGCGACTGACGTAATAAGGGCGGCCTGTCGCCGCCCTTAAGCCTTAGTTCTGCGCGGGGGGGATATCGGAAACCGCAGGACGGGTATCCTCAATGCCGCCCGATGGCGTCGCCTGCATTGGGGTCATGATTTTATGCCAAATATCCTGTAGCCCGGCAACGTTATTTTCCACTTCTCCCTGCGGCTGCATCAGCACCAGCGTCGGTTCCTGTGAAAGCTGCTGGCGCAGTTCCTGATTCATCATCGGCAGCGTCAAACCTGCCAGAAAGCTCTGACGCAGCTTTTGATACTGCTCAGGCGCAATGTCCACCACCGCATTTTGCTGCGAGCGCAGCCGCTGACTAATCAGCACGTCAGTGCCGGTTCGCGCATAGGTGGCGAACAGCTTATTCAGTTCAGCCGTCTTCTGCGCCATCAGTGCATCAAACTCATCCTGCGGCAGGCCGTTGTCGCGAATATTCGCCATCTCACGAGCAATCAACGTCAGGTTGCTTCCCAGCGCGGCGTTATCCGTTTCCATATTAATGGCACACTGGGCGCGCTGATAAAATACGCGGCAGTCAAACCCCACCTGGGCTTTTTGCGCTTTATTATCGGCGAGCATCTTCTGCACGTGCCAGAAAAGCGCCTCGCGAGCGAGGTCGCTTTGCCAGTAGCGCAGCAAATTCTGCGAGTCCCGGATAGGCTGCCAGGCGGTATCCCACACCAGTGACAGGCGATCCTGGCCGAGGGTGTTGTTACCCGCCAGATTGATCGGCTTCTGCGCCAGAGGGGAGAGCGTGGGCATCGGTGAAGGAACATCACGCTTACCGCTGAGTGGGGAGAACGTCTTACCAATCTGCTCGACCAGAGCACGGCTGTCGACGTTACCCACCACCAGCAGCGTCATGGCATCCGGCGTATACCACTGCTTGTAGAAGGCATTAAGCTTGTCGGGATCGACCGGCGTTCGCGTTTCCGCCGACGGATCGTGACCCAGCAGCACCGATCCCTTCAGGCGGTAGCGCCACCAGGGATCGCGCGGATCGGTAGGCCAGCTGGCGCCGGGATCGTCAGCCTGGAGGGCAGTGTTCACCGTCTGCTCGTTAATCGTCATATTTCCCCCGGTTGCCGCCAGCCAGTTCATGGCTTCTTTCAGCAGCTCCGGCCTGTTGTTCGGCAGGCTCAGGGAGTAGATCGTAAAATCATAAGACGTGACGGCGGGCGGCTGAGGATGTTCAGAATCGATGGCCTGCTGCCAGAGCGCGCGCTGCTGGGCAGGGTCGAGCTTCGCATTGTGCACAAGCGCAAGACGCGGAAGTAAATGGCTGAAGCCAGCCTGTTCGGTATTTTCAACCAGCGATCCGGTATTAACAATCAAACGCACTTCGATGCGGTCACTCGGCCGCTGCGGCGTGGTCAGAACCTGCCAGCTAAACCCGTTATCAAGCTTTCCCTGCTGCCAGGCAGGATCGGGTTGGAGCGTTTCAGCCTGCGCAGTGATGCTGGCGACGGCCAGCAGTATCCCGCCAACCAAAAGACGAATTCTGGTGCCCTGCATGTGAACCCCTAATCAATCACAAACCCAAAAATGACTAACAATCTGCGGCCTGTGGTTATCACAAGGATGGATAACTCTGTAAAACCGCTGTTTTTAAAACGAAGCAGCTTTTTAGACCGCGACGAGGCGAGGATGTCGCATTTTTGAGTGAAAAATCTTAAAAAGATATGCAGGTTATTATGCAAATGCCCGCTGCGAGGGCAAGTCGCGACGGGCATTTTGGGGAATATTTAGCGATTTAGCGAATTAAAGCGTGGTTTCCGGCAACTTTTTTCCCTTTTTAGAGGCGGTTAACGTCGCTTTGAGCTGTTGCTCATCCAGCTGTCCAACCCATTTTGCCACCACCAGGGTCGCCACGCCGTTGCCGACGAGATTGGTTAGCGCGCGCGCTTCCGACATAAAACGGTCAATACCCAGAATCAGCGCCAGCCCCGCCACCGGCAGATGCCCGACGGCTGAAAGGGTGGCAGCCAGCACGATAAACCCGCTGCCGGTCACCCCTGCGGCCCCTTTTGACGAGAGCAGCAGCACCACCAGAAGCGTGATTTGGTGCATGATATCCATATGCGCGTTGGTCGCCTGAGCAATAAATACCGCCGCCATCGTCAGATAAATAGAGGTACCGTCGAGGTTGAACGAGTAGCCGGTCGGAATGACCAGCCCGACGACGGACTTTTTACAGCCCAGCTTTTCCATTTTATCCAGCATGCGCGGCAGCGCGGATTCAGAAGAGGACGTGCCCAGTACGATCAGCAGTTCCTCTTTGATATAGGCAATGAACCTGAAGATATTGAAGCCGACCGCGCGGGCAATCAGCCCCAGCACCACCACCACAAACAGGATGCAGGTCAGATAGAAGCAGAGGATCAGCTGGCCCAGCTGCACCAGTGAACCGACGCCATATTTACCGATGGTAAAGGCCATCGCGCCGAAAGCACCGATCGGGGCCAGGCGCATGATCATATTGATAATGCCGAAGATCGCCTGGGAAAATCCCTCAATAAAGTTAAAGACCAGCGTGCCTTTGTCGCCCAGACGGTGCAGGGCGAAGCCAAACAGAATGGCAAACAGCAGTACCTGGAGGATGTTGCCGCTGGCGAAGGCCCCAATAACGCTGCCCGGGATGATATCCATCAGGAAGGCGACGACACCCTGCTGCTCGGCCTGCTGCGCATAGACTGCAACTGCTTTGGCATCCAGCGTTGCGGGGTCTACGTTCATTCCCGCGCCGGGCTGCAAAACGTTCACTACCACCAGCCCGATCAGCAGCGCAATGGTGCTGACCACTTCAAAATAGAGCAGCGCCACGGCACCGGTACGGCCCACGGCCTTCATGCTTTCCATTCCGGCGATGCCGGTAACCACGGTGCAGAAGATCACCGGGGCAATAATCATTTTAATCAGTTTGACGAAGCCGTCTCCCAACGGCTTCATCTGGGCACCCAGCTCGGGGTAGAAGTGCCCCAGCAACACGCCGATGGCGATCGCCGTTAATACCTGGAAATAAAGGCTCTTAAACAGAGAAGTTTTCATAAGAATATCCGTTAACGGCAGGTGGCAGCGGGTTAAATCGCTTTCGTTATAATCACAATGCTCTGCGAAAATAACACCCTGTTAACGGGATTGATATAAGTTGACACAATTTGCCGCCGCTCTGAATGTCATTATTTGAGCTGCATCACGTAAGCAAAGCTGAGAGGCCTTTTCTGACCGTGGCGGGCCACTCTGAGAGGATTGAGAGATGCGTCAGCCAGCATTGAATCCATCCTGTCACGGGGGATCGACTCACCCTGCCACAGGGGATACTTCACACCCTGCCGGAAGGGATTGAACCTAACCTGCCAGATAGCGCTCGGTGAAAATCGCCACCGGCAGCGCCTCTGAATAGAGATAGCCCTGACCGATATGGATGCCGCGCGCCAGCAGCCAGTCGCGCTGCCCGCTGGTTTCAACGCCCTCGGCAATCACCTCAATCTTGATGATGCTGGCGATAGCCGCCACGATACGCACCATGGTGTCGTCCTGTGGCAGCGAACAGACAAAGCTGCGATCCATTTTGAGCTTGCTGATCGGCACCGACTTAAACTGACTCAGCCAGTTCAGATTCGCGTAGCCCATGCCAAAGTCGTCCAGCGCAACCCTGATACCCACCTGCTGTAGCTCGCGGAGCAGCCGCAGCGCCAGCGCGGGCTCGCCAATCTGCGCCGTTTCGGTAATTTCCAGCATCAGGCTACCGGCGTCAATCCGATGGCGCTGAATAAGCCCCTGTAAATGCGCCACCATATCGCGCTCGCGCAGCTGAGTGGCAGAAATATTCACGCTGAGCGCCAGGTCAATACCGCGCTTCTGCCAGGCGGCCAGCACCCGGCAGGACTCCTCAAGTACCCAGCGGCCCAGCGCACCAATCACGCCAATCTCTTCCGCATTCACGATCAGCTCTTCGGGCAGCGACCAGCTGCCGTCCGGCTGGCGCATACGCAGCAGCGCTTCTGCGCCAACCACCGCGCCGCTACGCATATCGATCTGCGGCTGGAGATAGAGGGCGAACTGTCCCTCGTCCAGCCCCTGCAAAATATCGTGCTCCTGCGTCAGGCGCTTATGTGCCCGCTCGGTCATCTTCGGCTCAAAAAACAGGATTTGGTTTTTCCCCTGATGTCGGGCTGACATCATCGCCGATGCGGCGCGACTGAGGAAGTCCTGAGCGGTCAGCGGCGTTTCTGCCTGCTGGGTCATACCGACGCTGATATTCGGGCGCAGCGAGAGATGCTGGATCGCCACCGGCTGGTTCAGCCGCATCAGCAGCAGGCGCGCCAGCCGGATTGCCCGGAAGGGGTTATTCGCCCGCTTCGCTAATAGCACAAAATCACTCAGTGAGAGCTGTCCCAGCACCGTCTGCTCATCAATGCACTGACGCATTTTCTCCAGCAGCGTCAGGAGCAGCGCATCCCGCTGTTCGTCCGTGACCACGCCGTTCGCGTCCTGAAGCGTTTCTATCCGCACCACGATAACCGTAAAGACCTCATCATCGGCGACGGATTGCAGATGCTCTTCAAGTAGCGCAAGGAACAACGCCTTGTTAGGCAGGTTAGTCAGGGAAAATCGCGTCGTCTGCCTGCTCATCTCAGTGTGCGCCGAGGCCGTAACCTGCTGGTTATAGTTATAGCTGCGGATAAGCATCCCCAGTTCGTCGTCCCGATGACGGGGCGGCAGCGCCAACCGATGGGCGAGAATATCCTGGGCGGGCAGCTCATGCAGCTCGTTGGCTATTCTGCGCAGTGGACGAACAATCAGCTTATTGATGCACCAGCTCAGGGCGACAGAAAGCGTCAGCGCCAGCAGCAGATAGGTGGTTACCAGCGTCGAGAGGGCGCTGAGGATAAACTGATAGACGCGCCAGGAGTCGGCGCGCAGCCGAAGCATCGCCAGCGGTTTTGGGTTAGCGGGCTCGACGGAATAGAGCGGCACGGTAATCTGAACCGGCAGTTCAAACAGTTTGGCGATGAGAGGGGGAACCGGCTTTTCCGCTGCAAAGTCGGTATGCAGTACGTGCAGGCCGTTAGGTAACACCACTTCCGCACGGGCAAGCACCCCCGCGGGCTTCAGCGAATCAAGAATGACGCCGGCCTGACGGATATCCGCCTTCAGTACCGCCTGCGACAGCGGCTGGCGAACGGTGTGGGCGATATTTTCCATCTGCTGGGCATAGTCAACCCTGCGCTGCTGCACAAAATGGAAAAGCTGAATGACGATAAAAATTGAGATGGTGACGATCGAGACTCCCGATACCGTCGCCATCTGTTTTATCGTTAATGACCGACTGACGCGCAAGCCTGTTCTCCGACATCCTGGATGCCGCCCCGGACGGGCGGTAAAAACTGTCCTGAGTATATCGTATGACGGCCGCTTGTTAAGTTCTCCCTGACTTCATCCGGTGGATTAGGTGTTTTCCGAGGAAAAAGGCGGGCGACTCAACGATCTTTCATCGCCAGCCAGGCCAGCAGATGCAGGCTTGCCGAGTAGTAGTCTTCGCTGTTATCCAGCCGATCGCTGATATTACCCGTCTCGTTCAGCGTCAGGTCCCGTACCGCCAGCAGGCCACCTGCCATGGCGTAGGGCGCCCGGCTGTTGCTCATTACGTCAATCCACGCCGGGGTTTGCAGGCGGGAAAAGTTCATCCAGAAGCGCTGGAACGGCACCAGCTGAAGGCTTTGCGAGTCGTACCAGTACAGATACAGTGGAATGCGAATGGCATCATAGCTAAAGCGCGGAGGCCAGTCCGTTGCCGGGGCGACCGTACCATCAGCGTTTAGCGCCACCCAGTCCACGGGCAGGTCGGTCTCACCAAAGCGCATTTTAGACAGCAGGCTCATGCCGCTGTCGATCAGGTTGTCCCACACTTTCAGGTGGCTGCGGCTGGCAAAGTCACGCCAGGCCGGAAACAGAAAATAGGAGGGATTGAGCACCACATAGCTGGTTTTATTGAAGCCCTGCGAGCCGGGCAGCATAACCGTATAGCCGCCAAAGGTGACAACATTATGGCTGATAATGGCGCGCTGGATCTGGTCCGAAGCGTCCAGATAAGCTTTGTTATGCCACTTCTGCCCTGCTTTGAGCAGCGCCCAGGCTATCAGCACGTCGCCATCCGAGGCGTTATTGCTATCCGCAATCGGCCTGGCCGAATCTGGCGTGTATTTCCAGTAAAACAGTCCGTTTTGCGGATTTTTCAGATGCTGCTGGGTCCAGCGCCACAGGCCGTCGAAGCTGCTGCGATCGTTGTACCACACCGCCATCAGCATGGCATATCCCTGCCCTTCGGTATGGCTGACGTTATTGTTTCCCGTGTCCTGTATGCGCCCGTCGCTGGTCATAAAGCGCGTTTTAAAAGTACTCCAGCCGTCAGCCGCGCTGGCCTGCGCACAGCCAATGGCCAGCAGCAGTAGAATGAGGCTCGTTCTCAGCAGCTTCATTATTATCACCCTCAACGCTGGTAGCGAAAATTAAGCGTGGCGTCGGCATCCGTCGCTTCGCATACCACCGGCACCGTTGGGGCACCGCCCTGTTCCTGTAGCCAGCGACCATATAGCCCGGTCAGTACCGCCCCCAGCGCCTGTTGCCACTGGCGCGCATCAAACTGGTCATCGCCCGGCGGCAGCGCCATGTGACAAATCACAATGGCCGTCTCCCGTGGCTCTACCTCGACAAAGCCCCAGTTAAAGCGTGCCAGCACCTGATTAATCTGCTGTTCCAGATCCGCCACGGTCTGCGCAGTGCCCAGGGGGTAGCGGGTGGCCAGGTTGTCCCCCATTTGCAGCAGAAAGGCATGACTTTCACGTTCACCAGCATTACGCAGCATGCCGTTAATGATCACGCTCAGCAGATCAAACCAGCCCGGCTGATACTGCTGCTGCCGGTAGTAATCCAGGGTGCGGTCGGTCGGTTCACTCATGCTTATTTTTCCCCGAGCATATAGCGGAAATAGAGTTGTGCAGTGCTTTCGTTATAGTTACCAAAGGTGTCGTAGCCAAGCTGGCCGCCAATAGTAACGTCTTTATTTACCTTATAATCCGCACCAGCATGAAGATTATAGCCGATGCCGTTTTTGCTGCTGCCCTGATACCAGGCCTCCGTGGCGTAACCCGCATTGGCGTAGCTTTCAAGTTCGGCCTGCTTTGCTGAATCGGTCGGGAAATAGGCGCTGCGATCTTCAGAGTAGGACTGGTAGCCCACCGAGCCGCCTATTCTGACTTTCATATCCTCGTAGCTTTTACTCCAGTCCACCGGGAAGGATACCGCCACAAAGTCCTGCGGGCTGAAGTAGCCGCCCTGCCCGTAGCTGTAGTAGCTGAGGTTTTTTGAGAAGTCCATCCAGCTCATGCTGATACCGGTTTTCAGCTCGCTGCTGTCGTCGTGGAAGGGCCTGACGTAAGCGCCCGCCTGACCCAGAATGCTCTGGTTACTCTCAACGTTCTCACCCAGGTAGCTATAGCCCCCGGCACCAACGTAAAAGCCGGCATCGCCGTTATCATAGCTCAGCAGGGCGTTACCGCCGTTTTTGGTGACCCGCCCCCAGCGTTTGCCGCTCAGCTTGTCCTCCACGCCAACGTAGGAGAGCAGGCTGTCGGTGACCGCGCGGCGTTCACCGGTCAGGATCAGCGTCAGGTAATCCGTCAGTTTAGGCGACCACTGAATGCCGCCCACCAGCGTGCTCAGATCCTGCCCCAGCGGCGTGGAGCCAAGATCGATTTTGAAATTATCGTTGGTCAGCCCCAGATTTACCTCGACGCCGGAGGCGTTCTGCGAACCAGGGGAGTCCAGATTCACCGTGCCCGGAGCAACGTTGTTTTGCGCGGCAATACGGCCCTGCTCCAGCGCCCCGGTACCGAAGCGCGCAACCGAGGTCCCCGACGCGCTGCCCGCGCTCAGCGTGACCGGCGTCAGGGTGAAGTCGAAGCGCGTATCCCCATAGGGCACCGTTGACCAGGTGAGCGGCGCTTTCGCCTCGGTCAGCTTGCTCAGGCCGGATTCGCCATCGCGTCCCCGAACCTGCATACCGCCCTGGATCCAGCTGCCGGTTCGCGTCTCCAGGTCATCAATCAGGGTATCCACCTGATGCAGCGTTTGATCCTGTGGAGAGGTTGCCACGTCCGCCGTCTGCGCGGCAGCCTGATCGTTTGCCGGGGCCTGCTGCCACGGCATCACCGTGCCATAGGTGGAAGGCGAGCGGCGCGGGGATGTGGTGGTGCGGTTGATAAAGGGATTATCCGCCAGCGCCATGCCGCCAATCACCGGCGTGGTGCCGGTTTCGGCACCCTGAATGCCGGTCAGCTTGCCGCGCGCGGTGCGCAGATAAGCCAGCGCCTGCTGGTGATCGCCATCGGCCTCCGCCACGCGCGCCATCAGCAACAGCCGATCCGGCGTCTGCTCACCGCGCAATCCGCCAATCAGCCTCTTCGCTTTCGGCAGATCGTGGCTGGTTAGGGCCACGTTGATCGCGCCTACGCGCGCGTCCTGAGCCGGCGTATCGCGGGTCATCAGATAGTCATAAACCACGCCCGCTTCTTTGTTCATCTTGCCGGACTGATAAAGACGACCCATGGCAAACATCAGATCAACATTTTGCGGGTCGTGCTGTAGTGCACCAATCAGCTTGTCGTATGCGGCCGCGTACTGCCCCTGATTACGCAGGCGGTCGGCCTCGTTGATGAGATAGCCATTTTGAATACTGGCCAGCTGAGTAGGGGTACTGCGCGACTGGAGTTCCGGGCTGTTGAGAAACCGTCCGGCTTCTTCCGTCAGCCCCGCCTGATTCAGCACCGCCACCTGGGCGGCGTAATCTCCCGCGTTGCCCTGCACGCCGCGCTGCATGTTGTTTCGCACCACGGCGATCGCCGTGGTCAGATCCCCGGCAGCGGCCAGCCCCTGCGCCAGATTTCCGGCATCGACCGGGCTTTCCGGCGGGTTGACCGCCAGCGCTTTAAGCGTATTGGCGGCAGCGACACTGGCCCCCTGTGCCAGATACTGCCGGGCAACCGCCATTTGCAGATTAAAGTTGACCCGGCGGGAAAGCAGACGGGTTTCGCGGGTCTGCGCCCGGGCGGGCAGGCGCGCCAGCAGCGACTGGGCCTGCTGCCAGGCACCGTTTTCGCTGGCAAACAGCGCACCGGCATAGATATCGCTGTCGCTGGCGCCCGGGCGGAACGAAGACTGCATCACGCCGGAGGCCAGCGCCGTATTGCCCTGCTGCTGGTAAATTCGCGCCAGGTCGAGGCGCAGCCAGGCGTCGGCCGGAAAGCGCGCCATCCCCTGCTGGAGGAGGGTAATCGCCTGCTGAGGATTTCCCGCCGCCAGGGCCTGCTTCGCCTGCCGACGAACAGGATCGCTGGTTGCGCCGGAATGCGGCGTCACGCTGGCACGAACGCTGTCCGGCAGCGACGCCAGCAGCGTACTGGCTTCCGCGCTGCGATTCTGTTGGCGCAGCACGTAAAACAGTCCCTCCTTCGCCGGGCGGTTATCCGCATCGCTTTGCAGCACCGCACGGTAGGTCTGCTCTGCCGCCGCAGGCTGGTTGCTGCGGCGCTGTACGTCGGCGCGGAACAGCTTAGCCGCGATGCCTTTCGCGCCTTCGGCCTGGGTCAGGGGTTCACTCAGGCTCAGCGCCCGATCGCTGTTACCGTCCTTCATCGCCTGCTGAGCCTGCGCCAGCTGACCGTAGAAACGGGCATCATCCGCCTGCTGCTGTCGCTGCTGGCTGCTTTCGCCCCCCTGCTTAGCCGCACGATCGAGGTAATCTGCCGCTGCCGCATAGTTGCCGCTGCGCTGGGCAACATAGCCCAGCCCCGCCAGCGCATCGGCATCCTGCGGATTGGTTTGCAGGACGCGATTAAAATCACTCTGCGCCTCGGTGACGTTACCGCTGTTCAGGGCGGTAAAGCCCTCGCCTTTTTCGGCGCCTCCCACGCCATTACGGAAGCGATCGGCGACCGCGCGGTCCTGCGGATGACGCTGCTGATAGTGCTGATAGAGCGCCGCATCCTCCGGCTGTGGGCCGAGCCACAGCAGCGCCTGACGCAGCGAACGATCCGCATCCGCATTGCCGTCAGCCATGCCTTCCAGCAGCTGAAGGCCTTCGCGCCGGGTTGATTCCTGGTAAGTCAGGGCCTTACCCAACGCCAGCTTCGCCCCGGTATCCTGAGGGTGCTGAGCCGCAAACTGGCGCAGGTGATCCACCGCCTGCGGCAGCAGCGTGCGGTCGCCCGCCATGGTCAGATAATACTCGGCAGCCACGCTGGCGGGGGGTTCGCTACCGCTAAAGGTGTTACGCCAGGTTTGTAACGACGCGGCGATGTTGCCGCTGCGCGCCTGCTGACGGGCCAGGGTAAGCTCCGCCGCCGGAATAGCACGCAGCTGGCGCGCGCTGTCGAGCTCGGCGAGCCGGGCGTCCTGTGGTGAAAGCTGGCTGAGACGCGCACGCCACCTCGCCGCGGCGGCTTCATCGCCGCTCTGCTGCGCCCAGAGCGCCATCAGATAGATCGCCTGGCTGTTAGATGCATCGACCATCAGGACTTTGTTCAGCGCATCGCGCGCCAGCTCGTCATGGGCTTTCTGATGCCAGTAGTTGGCCTGATCGAAAAGCGCCTGAATGGCCGGATTCGCCTCCGCGGCCAGCGCGGGAAAGACCAGCGCGGAGGCCGCCAGGGTCAGGCCAGGCACCCAGCGCTGGCACAGGGCGGAGAGCGTTTTTATTTTCATCATCGTCTTCACTTCTTCTCGCCAGAGGAGCGGGCGTCCTGCTGTGGGTTCAGGCGTTTCCAGGCGTGACGCCTGAGCAGTGCGCAGGTACTGAGTCCCACCGCCACACAGAGCAGCAGCGCCAGTACCGCCAGCACGACCGCGTGCTGGCTGGCATACCATACGACCATCATGTACCACGGCATCTGACCGCTCGGAAACTGTGCGCCAACGCGAAAGCTGCGGATGCCGTTTTCATCGGTGATGATTGCCGTATCGCCCCTTATACCGGCGTTAATGCGCGGCAGGGTCAGATCCTCGTGCAGCCGGGCAAGCTGGCTATCATTGGTTGCCATCGTCATCACCACCAGCCGCGTACTGTTCCAGGGTGAGCGATAGCTGATAAATCCGCGCCAGGCGTCGTTTGAAGAGAGATAGCGATCGGCATCAACCGCCTGACCAAACCAGTCACCGGTCAGCCAGCTGCGCAGGTTATCCAGCAGCCCAGGTTCTGCTACCCCCAGCTGGTGCCCGTTTATCCTGTAGCGCGTCCCTTCCAGCATGGACTGATTGAAGTCCGTTTGCGTCAGGGTCGATACCGCCAGCACGTCGCTGTTATGCAGCCGTTCATCACGCTGACCGTCCTTTGGCAAGCCGAACATCACCACATTATTGCTCAGCGCCACGCCGGTGGCATTCCCCGAACGTCCGGCCATATCCAGCAGGGTGCTAATTTCAGCGTTGCCCGGTGCCGGAGGGAGCATCAGTACGGTCTGTGAATAGTCGGCAAACCGGCTAAACGGGAAGGATGCGCCGACAAAATAGGAGAGATTGGGCAGCAGGGCAAAGTGACGGGTATGGCTCAGATCGATATAAGCGTCATCCTCGATATGGCTCTTAATGTTATTACTGGTCAACACGCTACAGGGCGCGGAGGCCTTTGGCGCGATGTTGAAGTAAAACTGCAGCTGGTTGTCGCCGTAAATCAGGTAGGGATCGAGTTTAAGGGTATATTCTTCCAGCCGCGCATCCCCGCCCAGGCGGTGCCAGATATTCTCCAGCAGGCCGACCTTATTCACGGTCAGGCTGCGCAGAAAAGTGCCGTTCAGGCTGACGTTAAGCCAGGATTTATCCTCGTCAATCCAGCTTTCGGACGGGAAACGGTAGTTCACCTGGATCGGCAGCGTATCGCCATCCCAGAGGAACAGATCGGGCGCTGCCCGAAAGTTTACCCGCAGCGCATCGTGCCCAATGCCGGTGGTGGTCAGGCTTTGATCCTTACGCAGCAGCTCACCGAGGCGAACCGGCCGATCGGTTCTGATCCAGCGCGGGGCGTCCCAGGCTTTGCGCAGCGGCAGGTTCTGCACCCCGACGGCCAGCGTCGAGGCGTCCATGTCCAGCGGCTGCGTCAGTCGCCAGGCGGCCTGGCGCAGCTCCTCGTCGCTGTTGCCGATCACCAGCATCAGCTTGTAAACCGGGTTAAGCGGGTTGTCGACCATCTGTAGCGTGGGGCCTGAGACGCGGGGAACGACCAGGCCACCAATGACCTCGCCGGGGCTGGCGAAAACAAAGCCGTTTTTTTCCGGCAGATCGTTACGAACGACAGGAAAGTCGATGCCGCGATAGTCGGTTTGTATACCAAGCCAGGAGGCGACGGTGGCCGCCGCGCTGACCTCCCCCGGGGTAATCTGCTGGCCGAAGATCATTGAAACGCTGGAGGGCGTCATACGCAGCGGATCGATAAACGGACGCGGGAAGTTGCTCAACCTGTTGCCGATATTCAACTGCTGCCCGTCCAGCGACAGCGTCGAATTTGGCAGGATAGTGAGCTGGTAAAGGCTGCCGCTGTCGCGTTCGCACAGCAGCTGGTCGGCCTCATTGATTTTGAAGCTCAGGTTATTGCTGGAAACCACCATCGCCGCAGGAATATCCAGCTGATAATCCTGGCTGGCGCTGTCTGAGGCGCTTAACGGCAGCGTGCCCAGCGGCTGGCCATTGAGCATCAGCTGGAGCGAGGTGTTGCGGGCGGCCAGCGCGGGCGAAACCCGAAGCGACAGATTCATTCGCGCATTCGTGACCACTTCATCCGCTGGCAGCGTGAAAACAATCCCGGACTGTAGCTGCCTGCCGGTCAGCAGCATTCCTCTGGGCTGGCCCATCTGTCCGACCGTCACGGTGGTGGAGAGCGGCTGGTTGATAATCAGGCTGCTCGCGGGCGGCGCGGCGGAATCCACGGGCGGCAGCGGCGGCAAGCCAGCGGGTAGCGGGGAAGAGCTCGCCTGCGCGGAGGGCTGCGCGCTGTCAGTCGGTGCCGCGTCGGCTGGGGCGGACTGGTTTGCACTCTCGGTCGGTGTCATGCCCGCTGGCGCAGCCGGGGTTGCACTCTCAGTCGGTGTCATGCCCGCTGGCGCAGCCTGGGTTGCACTCTCGGTCGGTGGCATGCCCGCTGGCACAGCCTGGGTTGCACTCTCGGTCGGTGGCATGCCCGCTGGCACAGCCTGGGTTGCGCTACCGTTCGGTGTTGACTGCACAGGCTCGACTGCCTGCGGCTGCCCGGTATTCATCACGGGCGGCTGACTCTTTTGCATCGGCGTGGCGGCAGGCTGCATCCCCGCGTCTGTCGCGCTGCTCTGCGAGAGTGGCGCAGCAGCCACAGATGGAGCCGCGCTGCTCTGCGGGAGTGCCGCGGCATCCACAGA
The DNA here is from genome assembly GCF_900068895.1 of Erwinia sp. ErVv1. Lineage (GTDB taxonomy): Bacteria > Pseudomonadota > Gammaproteobacteria > Enterobacterales > Enterobacteriaceae > Erwinia. The sequence goes on from NZ_CDPK01000001.1 coordinate 192,902, forward strand.
TGGAGTCGCGCTGTTCTGCGAGAGTGGCGCAGTATCCACAGATGGAGTCGCGCTGCTCTGCGGCTGGCCGCCGTTCTGTACCGCGTTCGCACTGGGCTGCGCTGCGTCAGCACTGGACTGCGCTGCCGGGGTACTGACGTCGGCAGGCGGAGGAATGCTTGATAGCGCACCGCTATCCTGCGTGACGCTGTCAGGCGCAGCCCATACGCTGTTCAGGGTCAACAGACCCCCAACGCAGAGTGCAGATATCAGTCGCTTCATGCTACGCCATCCTCTTCAGCCTTAGCGGCCGGACGTTGATCTTTATTGCGTCGGTCTTTCCAGGTCAGCCAGAACAGTTCGAATACGGTACGAATGATGGTCAGCAGCGAACGCAGCGGTTTATCTTTTGGCCCCTCAGGCCGAATCCAGGCATCCGCGCGGGAGAGCACCACGCGTACCAGTTCACGGCGGCGTGAAAGGGGAATTTCATCAAACTGCAGGCGAATAACGTCCTTTTCTGCGCCGATAATCCCCACCGGGATAGAGATCGCCCCGGACTGTAGCATCAGATCTATCGCTTCAATAGCGTCACTTTCATGACGGCTGTCCGGGGCGATAACCTGCGCCCCGCCCATCGACAGATTGACCGTCTTGCTGCGCGAGCTGATGCCGCTGGCGTAGTGGAGTATCACCGGCAGCGTCACCGCGACGCGGATGGTTTTACGCGTTTGCTTCGTTTCACGGGCGACGGCAATGGCCGCCATCAGGATAATCAGGCTGAATATCGCCCAGCCGACGTTTAACGCGATAACCCAGGGATCGACGCCAAAATAGTCATGGGCCACGGCGCGCACAATGCCGTAGACCACGCCAATAAACAGCAGGGTGGCGCAGATAACGTGCGGACGCACAATATTAAAGTCGAAGAAGCCCACATCCAGCAGCCCGCCTTTATCCGTCACGTTAAACTTGCCATGCTTCGGTGAAATCATCGTCAGCAGGGTGGGGATAATCAGGTGGAACGCCATTACCGTTTCGTAGATTTCACCCCAGAAGGTGGCGCGAAAGCGGCCATTCATGCGCGAGTTAACGTAGAGCGACATAAACAGGTGCGGCAATACGTAGGCAAAAATCAGGCTGGCCGAAGAGTGAATAATATTCAGGTTAAACAGCAGGTAAGCCAGCGGCGCGGTCAGGAAGATCACGCGCGGCAGGCCAAACTGAAAGTGCAGCATGGCATTGAGATAGCACAGCCGCTGCTGCCACTTCAGACCGCGCCCCAGCAGGGGATTATCAACGCGAAAAATCTGCGTCATGCCGCGCGCCCAGCGGGTACGCTGCACCACATGCAGGCCGAGACGCTCGGTCGCCAGCCCTGCCGCCAGCGGCAGCGCAAGAAAGGCTGACTTCCAGCCACGGCGCTGCATTTTCAGCGCGGTATGCGCATCTTCGGTCACCGTCTCAGTCGCAAAGCCACCGATTTCTTCCAGCGCTGAACGGCGGATCACCGCGCAGGAGCCGCAGAAAAAGGTGGCATTCCAGTTATCATTCCCCTGCTGCACCGGGCCGTAAAAGAGCGCGCCTTCGTTAGGGATTTCACGCGCCGCTTTGAGATTGCGTTCAAAAGGATCGGGCGAATAGAAGTAGTGCGGCGTTTGCAGCAGCGCCAGTTTGGGATCTTTCAGAAAGGGCGCGACGGTCGCCTGCAGGAAAGCGCGGGTCGCCACGTGGTCGCAGTCAAAAACGGTGATCAGTTCGCCTTTGGTGATGTGCATCGCATGGTTAAGATTGCCTGCCTTGGCGTGGCGGTTATCATCGCGGGTGATATAACCGACGCCAGCATCGGCGGCAAAAACGGCGAATTCACTACGCTTGCCGTCATCCAGCAGGTAAATTTTGATTTTATCGCGCGGATAATCAATGCACTGCGCGGCCAGCACCGTATCACGCACCACGTCGAGACTTTCGTTATAGCTGGGGACATAGATATCTACCGTCGGCCACAGGCGAATATCATCAGGCATTGGCTCAATGGTTCGCTTTAGCGGCCATGATGTTTGCAGGTAGCCCAGAATGAGGATTAACCAGACATACAGCTCGGCAATAAATAAACCAATACCCAGAATGGCTTCCACTTCCGAATTAAACGCCAGCGTCTGCGTCGCGCGCCAGTATATATAACGCGTTGACATCAGGGCAGAAAGAAACACCATGACCATAGAGACGTTGCGGCTTTTGCTGAAGCCCAACATAAATAAAATCGCGATGCCGATCAGGCCAAAAATATACTGCTTCTGGCTGTCCATAGGCGTGATCACAATCACTGCGGCCAGCGGAAATAACACCAGTAGCAGAAGGTAGTACAGGCCTTTTTTCATAAGTCATCCTGGAAACGAAACTATTATTCTGTGTCGTAGCGCAGGCACGCCACGGGATGTCGGCTTTCCCTGCCTTTAGTGCCGTGCTGCGTGCGCTATCGTAGCGGAGCGTGCATTTCACCGTCGCCGACGGTGATATTAAGCAGTGCGGCAATGCGTTTGCTGATAATTTCAATATCAAAGGCTGCGCTGGAAACCGGACTAAATTCAAAAACAGACTGCTGTGAAGCATTGGCTTCCGCTACGCTTTCATCGCGGTTGATCACGCCTAATAACCTGTCGCCAAGCCGCTGCTGCATAAAAGCGGTGACGTCACGGCTGATATTACGGCGGCTGTCGCTCTGGTTCAGGACAAAATAGTGCCCCGCACGATGGTTAAGCGCGCCGCCAATCATTTTGTCATTTTCGATTTGTGGCAGCAGTGACAGCGACGCGGTATCGGCCAGTAATACCACCAGATGCAGGTCGGCAAGCGCTGACATTGCCTTTAATGCAGGGCCAGGGCCGGGCGGAAAATCGGCCACAATCACCAGGCCAGGGTAGTTAAGCACGCTGTGCAGACCGCGGATAAGAAAGTTGGCGTCGTGGGTCAGGTTATGTTCAAAGGTGATACGCTGCTCTTCTGTCACTTCCCCATAGGGCATAACAAAAATATTGCCGCCGGTGGTGAGGATCGACTGGCTCCAGTCCGGCGCATCGGCCGATTTGGCCACAAAACCGCGCCCGTCAGACAGGGGCACACCAAAATGCAGGCGCAGGGCGTTTTGCACATCAAAATCTATGGCCAGCACTTTGCTGCCCGCACGGGCCAGCGTATAGGCCAGATTGGCAGCCAGGGTGGTTTTACCCACGCCGCCCTTAGGAGAACAAACACAAACTAACGGCATGAGGCGATTCTCTCCAGCAGGGGTTGTAGCAAGGTGTCTTTCGATAACAGTCCCGCCGATGCAGCAGGCGTAGCGCTGAATAACTGTTTAAAGCGCGCCTGCTCCGTCTGCGGAACGGCTGCGCTCTGAGGCTGAGTGCGAGAAAACGGCGTCTGCATAGCAGCGGCAAGAGTCTGCGCAGTAGAAAACGGAGGCTGCGTGCCAGCAGGCTGGGTCTGAGCGGTAGAAAACGGAGGCTGCGTGCCAGCGGGCTGGGTGTCAGCGGTAGAAAACGGAGGCTGCGTGCCAGCGGCCAGATCCTGTGTGTTGGGTGGCTGCAACGCCGGTTCAGCCGGACCGAGCAGGGCTGAAATATTGTCAAGCAGCGAACCTCCCGGCTGAGCGGCGGGCTTTGCGGCGGCAAATACTGCCACGCTCTGCTGCTGCGCGGGCGGCGGTGATAACTCCGGCTGCCCCGCCTGTGCTGGCGCGTTGAGCAGTTGAGACAGCACCGGCTGTCCAGCCTGTGCTGGCGCGTTGAGCAACGGTGACAGCCCCGACTGTCCAGCCCGCGCTGGCGCGTTTTGCGACGGTAATACGGGCTGGGCAGCCTGCACGGATAAAGTTTGCGGTGGTACGCTGGCCGGACTAAACGCCCGTGCGTCGGCGGGCTGCGGCACAACAACGTCAATACGCTGACCGTTGCCCAGCGAGGACTCTGCGCTCCCGGACATTAACTGCCGGATGATCGACCAGTTCGTATTATCGGCATGCCGCGTTTGGTCGGACATATCCTTGAATTCTATATGGTTAGTTTGCGTTTTTTCTTTAAAACGCTGCAGGTCATCATAGCTTTTCATAGGAATTGCCGCGCTGATTAGGAAATTTCGCGGCAATATAACATACAATTTTTATTTGCATCAGAATCTTCTTGCCGCCTGTATTACATCAGTTTGCTGAATAATTAACTATATAGTAAAAATTGAAAACCGGATTATTCAGGCGGAAGAATGATCTTAAGATTATTTGGCTTAGCGCATTTATTTTACCCAGGTAATTATTTACCTTAACCTTTCTGCCGCCGGGCCAGGATCAGGGCGAGTCGTCATCCCGCTTCGCGAATGCTTTATTTTTACTAATGAGAACCGACGCAGAACCTTTATCGTCTGCGCCGGTTTTTCCTGTCAGCCGGGGATCGGCTGGCCTTCATCCCTGTCCACGGCGAAGCAGGCGATCTGCTGATCCCCGTACTGCTTCAGGCTGGGCTGAAACTGGGTGCAGGGACCAAACCGACGGTGGCAGCGGGCATTGAATGCGCAACCCGGCGGCGGATTCAGCGGGCTGGGCAGCTCGCCGGTCAGCTTGATACGTTCGCGGCGCTCGTCCGGGTTCAGACGCGGCGTAGCGGAAAGCAGGGCCTGTGTATAGGGGTGGCGCGGATTGGCAAAAATCGCGGCTTTACTGCCGCGCTCCACGCAGCGTCCCAGGTACATCACCATTACCTCATCCGCAATGTGCTCCACCACGGAGAGATCGTGGGAGATAAATACATAGGAGAGGCCAAGTTCCTGCTGCAAATCCATCATCAGGTTCAGCACCTGGGCGCGCACGGAGACATCCAGCGCCGATACCGGCTCATCGGCAATCAGCACGTCCGGATCCAGCATCAGCCCCCTGGCGATCGCGATACGCTGGCGCTGCCCGCCGGAGAACATATGCGGATAACGATCGTAATGCTCGGTTTTCAGCCCCACCTTCGCCATCATCGCCAGCACCTTGTCGCGGCGCTCAGCTTTGTTCAGGCCGGTGTTAATCAGCAGCGGCTCCTCCAGGATCTGGCTCACTTTCTTACGCGGGTTCAGCGATCCATAGGGATTCTGAAAAACGATCTGGATCTTCTGGCGACGCAGCTTTTGCGCGTGCGGATCGTGCCTGAGCAGATCCTGACCCTGATAAAATAGCTGCCCTTCGGTCGGCGTTTCAATCATCGTCAGCAGGCGACCCAGCGTCGATTTTCCGCAGCCGGACTCACCGACGACCGCCAGCGTTTTACCGCGCTCCAGGTCAAAGGAGACGCCGTCCAGCGCTTTAACCAGCCGCTCCTGGCCAAACAGTCCCTTCTTCACCGGATAGTGTTTTTTCAGATCGATCGCCTGCATCAGCAGCGTCGAATGTTGTTCAGGCTTCATAGGTGGGTCTCCCGGCATCGTCCAGCGGGTAATGACATTTGGACTGACGCCCCGCAATATTACGTAGTTCAGGCTCTTCAACCCGGCAGCGGTCGTTAGCATAGGGGCAGCGTGGATTAAGCAGGCAGCCGTTTGGTCGGTCATATTTACCCGGTACCACGCCCGGGAGCGAGGCCAGCCGCGCTTTGTCTGCCGCAAACTCCGGCAGCGCGCGCAGCAGCGCCTGGGTATAGGGATGACGGGGCGCCTTAAAAATATCCACTGCTTTACCGGTTTCCACCACCTGCCCGGCATACATCACGATGATATGCTGCGCGGCCTCGGCCACCAGCGCCAGATCGTGCGTGATCAGGATCAGCGCCATATTCTCCTGACGCTGAAGATCGAGCAGCAGCTCGATGATCTGCGCCTGAATGGTCACGTCGAGCGCCGTTGTCGGCTCATCAGCAATCAGCAGCTTCGGACGGCAGGCAATGGCCATGGCGATCATCACGCGCTGGCTCATACCGCCGGAGAGCTGGTGCGGATAGACGTCAAGGCGCGATGACGGGTCGGGAATACCCACCTGATTCAGCAGATCGATAGCGCGCTGGCGGCGGGTACTGCGGTTGCCCCCCTGATGCACCTTAATCGCTTCCATAATCTGGTAGCCGACGGTGTAGCACGGGTTCAGGCTGGTCATCGGATCCTGAAATATCATCGCCACTTCTGACCCCACCAGCTGGCGGCGCTCCTTTTCGGAGATGCGCATCAGATCGCGTTGGTTAAACTCCAGCTTTTCCGCCTTTACGGTGCCGGGGTAGTCAATCAGCCCCATGATCGCCAGTGAGCTAACCGATTTTCCGGAGCCGGATTCCCCGACGATACCCACCACCTGGCCCTGTTCAACCTGATAGCTGATGCGATCTACCGCGCGAAACGGCGTCTTAGCGTCGCCGAAGTGGACCGACAGTTGGTCTAAATTTAATAATGCCATCGGATGCCTCTACTGCTTGAGTTTCGGGTCGAGGGCGTCACGCAAGCCGTCGCCCATCAGGTTAAATGCCAGAACCGTCAGCAGGATCGCGACACCGGGAAAGGTGACCACCCACCAGGCACTTTGCGCGTACTGCAACACGTCGGAGAGCATGGTGCCCCACTCCGGCGTCGGCGGCTGCGCACCCATTCCCAGAAAGCCCAGCGCGGCCATGTCGAGGATCGCGTTGGAGAAGCCCAGCGACGCCTGCACAATCAGCGGGGCGAGGCAGTTAGGCAGAATATTGATAAACATCTGGCGTATCGCACCTGCGCCCGCCACGTTAGAGGCGGTAACGTAGTCGCGATTGACCTCCACCATCACCGCCGCGCGGGTCAGACGGATATAGTGCGGCAGCGCCACAAACGTCAGCGCGATGGAGGCGTTGACGATCGACGGGCCAAAAATCGCCACCAGCACCAGCGCCAGAAGCAGGCTGGGCAGCGCGAGCATAATATCGACCAGGCGCATGATAATGGCATCGGTGACGCCACCGATATAGCCCGCAATCAGGCCAAAAATCACCCCGAAGATCAGCGACAGCACCACCACCAGACAGCCCACCAGCAGCGACAGCCGTGCGCCGTACATCAGGCGGGAGAGCACGTCACGACCGACGTCGTCGGTGCCAAGAATATAGTGCCAGCTGCCGCCCGCCTGCCAGACCGGCGGATGCAGCAGCGCGTCGCGGAACTGCTCCGAGGGGGTATGGGGCGCAAGCACGCTGGCAAAAATGGCGATAAGAAACATGATAACCACGTAAACCAGGCCCACGACGGCACCTTTATTACGCTTAAAGTAGTGCCAGAACTCCTGCGGAGGAGTCATAGGCGTGGGTGCAGCGGGTACGCTGCCCGGATCGATAATTGACATCCTGGCCCCCTATTTCCTGTGACGAATGCGCGGGTTAACCACGCCGTAAAGCACATCAACCAGCAGGTTGACCAGAATAATCAGCGTCGCCACCATCAGTACGCCCCCCTGTACAACCGGGTAGTCGCGGCGCTGGAGCGCATCGATCAGCCAGCGACCCAGCCCTGGCCAGGAGAAAATCGTTTCGGTCAGGATGGCGCCTGCCAGCAGCGTACCCACCTGCAGACCGATGACGGTGACCACGGGCAGCATCGCGTTGCGCAGGGCGTGTACCACGATGACGCGCATCGGGGTCAGCCCCTTGGCACGTGCGGTACGAATATAGTCCTCCCCCAACACCTCCAGCATGGCCGAACGCGTCATGCGCACGATGACCGCCAGCGGAATGGTGCCGAGCACAATGGCCGGCAGGATCATATGCATAACGGCGTCTTTGAAATCCCCGGCCTCGCCCCAGAAAAGGGTGTCGATCAGCATAAAACCGGTAAGCGGTTTACTGTCGTCCAGGAAGACCGTGTCACCAATGCGCCCGGATACCGGCGTCAGGTTGAGCTGCACCGAGACCAGCATAATCAGCATCATTCCCCACCAGAATATCGGCATGGAGTAGCCGGTCAGGGAGATGCCAACGGCGGTGTGATCGAAAATGGAGCCGCGTTTTACCGCCGCCAGCACGCCCACCGGGATGCCCACCGCCACGGCAAACAGCATGGCGCAGATGCCCAGCTCAAGGGTCGCCTTGAAGCGTGGAACGAATTCCTGCCAGACGGGGATACGACTTTTCAGGGAGATGCCCAGATCGCCATGGAGCACGCCATAGACGTAGGAGACATATTGCTGCCACAGCGGCTTATCCAGACCCATCTGGGCCATAAGCTGCGCGTGACGTTCCGCAGACATTCCGCGCTCGCCTGCCATAATTAGCACCGGATCGCCGGGGATCATATGGACAAACGCGAAGGTTAACAGGGTGATGCCAATAAACGTTGGGATGACAAGTCCCAAACGTCGGAGTATGAACTGAAGCATAATAACTCTCACCAGTTCCCACCGACTCATGACCGGAGGGATTATATTTGCTCACATCCAGCGGCGGGGTAAACCTCACCGCAACGTCCCGCAGGACGCCTTTACCATTTTTGCTTCCGAGCGATACAGCAATGGAATTGGGCCGACAGGCGCGGCCCTTAAGCGTTCAGGAACCGGGCCGGCGGACCGGCCCAACCTTTATTCCTGAATATCGACGTTCTCGAAGTGATGTTTACCGAGTGGATCGACCACGTAGCCGGAGACTTTTTTGCTGACCGGCTCGTACACCGTTGAGTGCGCGATAATCAGCGCCGGTGCCTGGTCATGCATCACAACCTGCGCCTGCTTGTAATACTCGATGCGCTTGTTGTGATCGGCCTCGGCACGGGCTGGCTGAATCTGGTCTTCAAAGGGTTTGTAGCACCAGCGGGAGTAGTTAGAACCATCCTTCGCCGCCGCACAGCTGAACAGGGTGGCGAAGAAGTTATCCGGATCCCCATTATCCCCGGTCCAGCCCATCATCACGGTCTGGTGTTCACCGGCCTTGGCGCGCTTCAGATACTCGCCCCACTCGTAGGTGACGATTTTGGCCTTAACGCCAATTTTCGCCCAGTCGTTCTGAATCATCTCGGCCATACGGCGGGCGTTCGGGTTATACGGGCGCTGCACCGGCATCGCCCACAGGTCGATGGAGAAGCCATCTGGCATCCCGGCCTCTTTCAGCAGCGCTTTCGCTTTGGCCGGATCGTACGCGTAATCCTGCACCGCATCGTTATAGCTCCACATGGTAGGCGGGATCAGATTTTTAGCGGTCTGCCCTGCTCCCTGATACACCGCATCAATAATCGCCTGCTTGTTGACGGCGGTAATCAGCGCCTGGCGCACCTTCAGGTTATCCAGCGGTTTTTTCTCGGTATTGAACGCCAGATAGCCGACGTTCAACCCTGGCATCTGCATCAGGTTGATATTTTTATCTTCCTTCATGCGGGCGATATCCGCCGGATTAGGGTACGGCATGATCTGGCATTCACCCTTCTGCAGCTTGGCATAGCGCACCGACGCATCGGGGGTAATGGAGAACACCAGCCGGTCGATTTTTGGCTTAGTGCCCCAGTATTGATCGAAAGCCTTGTAGAGAATGCGGGAGTCTTTCTGATATTGCAGCAGCTGGAACGGGCCGGTGCCGACCGGGTTGAGGTCAATTTTTTCCGGGGTGCCCGCTTTCAGCATATTGTCCGCGTACTCCGCTGACAAGATTGAGGCGAAGTCCATGCCCAGATCCGCAAGGAGCGGCGACTCAGCGCGGTTCAGGACGAAGCGTACGGTGTTGTCATCCACCTTCTCGACTTTGCTGATGAGTTTAGGCATGTCCATGCCGTCAAAATATTCGTAATTACCACCGGAGACGCCGTGATATTTGTTGTTTTTATCCAGCTGGCGCTCAAAGGAGAACACCACGTCGTCAGCGTTGAAGTCACGGGTGGGTTTAAAGTCTTTGGTGGTTTGCCACTTCACGCCTTTACGCAGATGGAAGGTATAGGTTTTTCCATCCTCGCTGATATCCCACTTTTCCGCCAGGCCCGGCACAAGTTCAGTCGTGCCGGTTTTGAATTCGACCAGGCGGTTATAGATTGGAACAGAACTGGCGTCATAGGTCGTGCCGGAGGTAAACAGCTGCGGGTTGAAGCCTTCAGGAGACCCTTCTGAACAGTAAACCAGGGTCTTAGCCTGCACGCCAGCGGCAACGGTCAGAGCGATAAGACTCAGACCGACCTTCAGCATCCCTCTCTTAGACGGGGAATTACTCATGCTTTTGCTCCAGTAGTGATGTGGTGTTGTGTGCTTATCGCCTGCCTGTTTTTTATTGAATATGGCATGGCGCGGTGCCTGTCGGCCCAGATGAGATGAAACCGGATGGGGGACGCTGAAGCAGGAAACACTATCAGACAAATCTGCATCCTTTTTCACTCAGGCTTCAATTTGTCAACAGTTACAGGGAACGTCAATACAACCCTCAGGTATTTACACAGAGTGTGAGTAAGTGCAAGCAAATATAAAAAAAAGCATTCTGATAGAAATGTAGCGGAATACCCTGGCTAACGGCGCTCAGACAGGCCAAAGTGGGGGAAGCCTGTCGCGGTGCCAGCACGTTTCACCGTAAAATAACCTTTAAAAAAAACCATGAATTGGCTCTTTTATGAACGATAACCTTTCCTTATGGCTCAGCGGGCAGCTAAATATGCTGCAACATCGGTTCAGGAAATGATCAACAATCCATTAACGCGGGTTCGGGCAACGCAGCGCAAATTAAGTGCGGGCAGGAGGCGAGTGGCTGATGCCCACCCGCCCTGATGATACGGACGACGTTAATTAGCGCCCGCTTAGGATCCCGCAGTGGTCACCTGGGGCTTATTTTCAGCGGGTGCAGCTGTGCCAGGGGCAGCACACCAGTTATTGCTCTGTTTTATGCCACCATCCGGCGAGGTATAGCCCAGACAGCCCATAATGGTGTCGAATAGCTCAACCTGGCGGTGCGTTTTCCCGGCGCGCTGCTGGGCCTGGAGACGCTCAAAGGCACGCTGATTATTGCCATCGGCCAGATACTTATCCGACGCCCAGACAATCATCGGCACGCGAAACTGCTCCGGCGGCGCCATATTTCGCGGTGTGCCGTGCAGATGCATATTTTCACTGATGGATTCGCCGTGGTCGGCAGCATAGAAGATAATGGCTTTTTTGTCCCGTAGCCGGTCAATAACGCTATCCAGAACGGTATCCGTGTAGAGCACGGAGTTGTCGAAAGCGTTGATCAGCATCGCTTTACTACAGGTTTCATCCACGCCCATGCACTCAGGCTGATAACGGGCGAACTCACGCGGATAACGCTGGGAATAGAGGTAGTGTGAGCCTTTGGTGTGTAAAACCACCAGATGCTTACCCCGTGGATGGCGGTCAAGGGATTTTTGCAGCTCCGGCACCAGCAGCATATCGTCTACCGACTTGCCCTGGTTCTGCTTTTCAGAACCGATCTGCTCACGGAATGCAAAGTTATCCGCATTGGTGTTGTTGTAAAACCACACTTCACTCTGCATGGCGAACAGTTCAGAGCTGAACCCCAGTTCCTTCAGCACGGCAAAAATGTTTTGTTCCTTCAGCGTCCTGCCCGGCCCCTCTTCCGTTCCCCCCTCACGCACAAACATACAGCGCAGGGAGAGCTTCGTTGCGGTATCGCAGGACTCGCCACGGAAGGCAACGAGGTTTTTCTCCTTCGACAGCTTCGGCGTGGTGTCGCGATCGTAGCCCAGCATGCCCATATGATCCCAGCGGGTGGTTTCACCTATCACAAAGACCACGTAGGTATCATCCAGTCCGGCGGGTGCCACCCAGGTGAATTTCTTCGCCGGGTCGAGCAGGTCCTTGCTATCCATTTTCTCATCAAAGCTGGTATAGGCAAACAGCCCCAGCGCGCTGAGCCAGTTTGACGGCAGATAAGAGTGCGCCACCACGCCGCCGTAGCTCGGCAGATCGATATTGGTCAGTTTTTCATTAATGTTTTGCTGCTTATCGAAATAGCGGATAGGCAGCCATACCAGCGCGACGGCCAGCAGCAGCGTAAGCAGCGGAACAAGTCGCCGCCCGCGCGTCTGGAGCTGTTCGAGCAGCGTAAAGCGCAGCGCGTTTCGCCAGATCATCAGCAGGGGCAGCGCGCTGACCAGCACCATCCACAGCATAAAGTGGTAGCCGATCACCTCTTTTGACAGGTCGGTATCGGTGGTCATGACCGATGCGACAATGCCATAGCCGATAACGATATTGAAGAAACTCATATAATAGCTGGACGCTACGGATATCAGCAGCAGCGCGCTGGCCGTAAGCCGCCAGAAGAGCCGGCCACCCAGCGAGAGCAGGCGCAGCAGAAAAAATGTCAGCAGGACGATCGCCGCGACTTCGGCGAGGGCCGACAGCCACTGGGAGGCTTTAAAATGGGCCAGAAACGGGTCAAATCGACGGTAAAACACCGATAGATTAAGAAATATACCGATGTAAAAGGCCAGCAGAAGCGAGAGCTTTTGCTGCGTAAGTAACTTTATATAATTCATTAAACTTTTTTTCCTGGCGTAACCTAAACAGTTCTTAAACGATAATCAGACCAGCGCATTACAACAGAGTTCGACTGCCGGGTCGATAAACCTCTGGCCGCAGAGTAGTCTGCTGGCGCCGGGCAGGCACGCCGGGATCTTGTTAGAAACTACCAGGAAGAGATGAAGTATTTTGATGCAATGCTGCCGCAATAACGACAACAGACGCATCTTTTTGGTGATGGCGCTCTCCTGCTTCCGGCACACTGCACCCTCGTATTAATGGCTTGCTCTATCTTAAAAGCGATCGGGAGATGACAGAGACTCACCCGGTTCCAGACCCGCCCTTTAAATGCCGCTAAAGCCGTTGTAGCCCTGGTCTTCCCAGTAGCCGCCGGGGTTATCGTTGGTGACAAAGATCGCCGCGATATGTTTGGCATTCTTGAAGCCGAGCTTGGTGGGTACGCGCAGGCGCAGCGGATAGCCAAAATCGGGTGGCAGGGGTTTTTTATCAAAATCGAGCGCAAGGATGGTCTGCGGATGCAGCGCGGTCGCCATATCCAGACTGGAATAGTAGCGATCATCGCATTTAAAACCGACGTATTTTGCCGTCAAATCGGCACCGATGTGCTGCAGAAAGATTTTCAGCGGTACGCCGCTCCACTGACCAATGGCGCTCCAGCCTTCAATACAGATCAGGCGGGTTATCTGCCCGGTTTGCGGCAGACGCTGCAACTGCTCCAGCGTCCAGGGCGCTTTCTTTTCAACTTTACCGGACACTTCCAGGCGATAGTCGGCAATATCAATGTCAGGTACGTTATATTCGGGATAATACGCGTTGAAGCGGAAAGGGCGGGTAATCTGGGATTCGCTGTAAGTTTGCGCCAGCCTGCTGCCGCTGAACAGCCAGGCCTGAACCCGGTCGTTCCAGCGTGACATCGCCCACAGCACCTTATCCACCTGGTCACCGTCCTGGAGATTACAGCCGGTCAGCATGGAAACGGCGCCCAGCGTCAGGCCGGAGCGGATCAGCAGACGGCGCTCGAGATTCACCAGCTTTTTGCGCTGGTCCGGCTCAAGAATTAATTTTGGTTTTTCACTCATCGCCCGACTCCTCCCCGCGACCGCCGGTAATCATCGCCGGCAGCGTTTTCGGCACCAGCAGTACCATAACCACATGAACCACCACGAACAGCATCAGGCCGCTCATGGCAAAAAAATGGACGTAACGCGCAGTATCGAAGCCACCGAACAGCGCCACCAGCCAGCTTAGCTGCACAGGTTTCCATATCGACAGACCCGAGAGCACCAGCAGCGCGCCCAGCAGGATCACCGCGACATAGAGGAGCTTCTGCACGGCATTGTACTTACCCTGCTGATGCGGAAGTTTGAAACGCAGGGCCAGACCGATTTCACTCATCGCCAGGGTAAGAGAAAGCGGGAAAAAGCGCTTTTTGAAGTGACCACTCACTACGCCCCAAATCAGGTAAAAAAGGGCGTTGGCAAACAGCAGCCACATGACGGCCAGATGCCAGGCAATGTTGCCGCCCAGCCAGCCGCCCAGGGTCATCACTTTTGGGAAGGTGAAGCTGAAAAGCGGTGAGGCGTTATAGATGCCCCACCCGCTCATTACCATACCGACCATCACCATCACGTTCAGCCAGTGACACAGGCGTACCGGCCAGGGATGAACGCGTTTTCTGGTTAATTTCGGCATAATCGCTCCGGGTTACATCGGTGGCGTCAGGCCATCTTTACCCACGGAGATGCCCCGTGCCACCAGGTTGCCCTGCGCGTCTTTGGTGCCAAACAGCACAACTTTGGTGCCCGCTTTCAGCAGGCTGCGGTTGCCCGGCTCAATCAGCACCACCGGTACATCGTCAGGCACGATGACCGTTTTTTCCTGGTCGTGAACCTTAACGGTCAGCGTACGGCCATTGCTGTTAACCAGCTTGCCGACGGTGCCGTTGGTCATGGTATTGATTTTGCCATCCGGGGATTCAAAGGGGTTAAATCCTTCGCCGCTGCCGCGCAGATCCGGGGCAAAAACGTGAACTTCCAGCGCTTTCAGCTCGCCGTTTGCCATAGGCACAGCGGCCGTACCGATATAGCTGTCGGCCTTGATATCACTCATCTGCGCTTTGCTGACGCTGTTGACTTTGGTTTGATCGGTAACTTTTACATCCAGCTTCTCGCCCTGGCGGGTGGTTATCTGCACGGCAGAGTTGCTGACGGAATCAATGGTGCCGCGAGTGGGTTTAATGGTGGTGTCTGCCGCCAGCGTACTGCCGCTGACCAACAGAGAACCCAGCAGCAGAGCTGCAATACGAGACTTGATCATGTTCATCTCCTGAACGAGTTGGAAACCGTGTTTTAACGCGTTTGCCCGTTAAGTCTGGTCGGGCTGAGTAAATAAACGAGGAGAAAAAGAAAAGAATTATGTTAAAGAAAGTAACGATACAGGGCAGCAGACGCTGCCCTGGTAAGCACTAACTATCAGTTGATGATATTCAGCGTCACGTCAATATTGCCGCGGGTGGCATTAGAGTAAGGGCAAACAATATGCGCAGCGTCGACCAGTTTCTTCGCCTCTGCTGCATCCATCCCTTCCAGATGAATGTTCAGTTTTGCTTCAATACCGAAGCCGGTTGGGATAGGACCAATACCGACTTCGCCCTCAATGAAGGCTTCTTTAGGCAGGGCAATTTTGTCGCGACCCGCAACAAATTTCATCGCGCCAAGGAAGCAGGCAGAGTAGCCCGCCGCGAACAGCTGCTCGGGGTTAGTGGCTTCTCCGCCCGCGCCGCCCATCTCTTTCGGCACACCCAGTTTTACATCCAGTACGTTGTCGGAAGAGGTAGCGCGGCCATCACGACCACCGGTGGCTTTTGCTTTTGCACGGTAAACGACTTTTTCTAAAGACATGATAAAACTCCTGCGGGTTGGTATTTTATATGTTGTGCGATTCTATCGCGCACGATTTATAAACCAGTTTTTACTATTATAGACCCGGATGGCGCATAACGCGCATCCCGTTGCCTCTCCTCCGTGGATCCGGGCCAGTACGTTAAACGCGTCATCTGGCCGACAGACTCAGGAGAGGGTTACACTTAGTACCTCACCCATTGAGGTTATCCCTCAGGGTTTCTAAATCCTGCTTCAGCGATTGTAGCGTCACGTCATCACAGGATGACGCAGAGAGCACCGATTCCGGGATCCCCGTCGCTTTATTGCGTAATGCCTTGCCCTGTTCGGTCAGGGTGACCACCACCTGACGTTCATCCTTGCGCGAGCGCTGCCGGTTCAGCAGTCCGGCTGCTTCCAGCCTTTTCAGCAGCGGCGTCAGCGTGGCGGAGTCCAGGAACAGCCGCTCGCCAATTTCCGATACGGTGACATCGTCCCGCTCCCACAGCACCAGCATCACCAGGTACTGCGGATAGGTAATATCAAGCCGGGTCAGGAGCTGGCGATAGAGTTTATGCAGCGCCAGATTGGCGGAATAAAGCGCAAAACAGAGCTGCTGATCGAGCAACAGTGGCGTGTCTTTCGCTTTTTTGTCATCTTGTTTGATATTCATGGTAAAAATATAAATAGCACACTACATAATTGCAAGCAAATTTTAATCTCTGGGGGTAACTGGCGATGCATTCACTGGAAGAGCGGGCAAGACGTTATGCCACTAAGGCCCATGCCGAGGCGGGGCAGCGACGAAAATACACCGATGAGCCTTACATTGTGCATCCGGCTGCGGTGGTTGAACGGGTGCGCAGCGTGACCGACAGCGAGGTCATGCTGGCCGCCGCCTGGCTGCATGACACGGTAGAGGATACGCCCAGCACGCTTGCCGATATCGAAAACCACTTTGGCCCCGAGGTTGCCAGTCTGGTTGAAATGCTCACAGACGCGCCGCAGCCTCAGGCAAAAAATCGCGCGGCGCGTAAGGTTGCACACTTTCGCCATACGGCAAAAGCATCAGCCGATGCGCAGACCATAAAACTTGCTGATATTATTGATAATACCCGGTCTATTATTCAATTTAACGCCCATTTTGCCCGCGTCTATCTGGTTGAGAAGCGCGTACAGATCACCCTGCTAACCGCCGGCGATCGTGATCTATGGCAGCAGGCGGCAACCATTATTGAACGCGGCATCGACCATCTGACCCAGGCACCCTGGCACTTTCCGCCCTCCTGGTTTGTGCTCCAGCAAAATAAATACCCGCTGTCAGAGGACCCGCAGCCTTCCGGGCACGGCTAAAGGCCCGCATTAACCGCAGCGGGCCAGGTTTCGCTAAGCGAAGAGTAAGGGAGAGGGGCGGCATCGCTTCCGCGTGGGGCGATTACTGCTTGTAGAAAATGTCGCCCGACTCTGCTTTTACAATCTTGCCATCTTCTTTGGAAATCAAAACGTAGTTTCCGCCCATATAGGTCCAGCTGGTCCCTTCGTCCGGTGCCGGAAGGTGACGGGTTTTCCAGTCGATAATCTCGTATTTTTTGGTACGGTACCGGTCCGGTACTACGCTGCCGAGTGTAAAGTGCTGGAAATCTGCAAAAAAGGACGTGATTTCATAAGGGTGTGCAGGATCGGGCTGCGCCGTATTATCGCCGTCCTGGCTCTGCGCAGGCTTTTGCCCCTGCGGTGCCGGTGCGGGAATGGCCTGAAGATCGGGGGACTGTGCGGCAGGCGCCTGTTGGTCCGGGGTCGCCTGAGGCTGCACAGGCTGCGCGTCTGCGGCAAAGGCCGTTGACATCAGCGGCACGGCACCCAATAAGATGGCTGAAAACAACAATACGGACGTCGACTTACTCATAGTATCTCCACATTTATTACTATCCTGTTGCCTGTCGGCGAGGGAGAGAGAGTCAACCCCTGTAGCCGCGCAGCGAAGCATTTTATGATACCTGCCTGCGCAAAGGAGGGAAGGTAAATCGTACGGCTCATGATGATTTTCTTCATCACCACAGGTAAACGATCTGCGAGGGTCGTGGGCTGAAATCATCAGGAACAGGTAACGGAGCCAAACTGTTGCAGTGCTTTTTATCAAAAAAAATTAATCAGTGAATTTCACGGCTAAGCGTTTGAACTTTAAGAAAATGCATGAGATTGGCTATCGGGATGGCACGCCATACGGTTTGAAAGGACAAATTGGGGGTGTTAAATTGGTAAGAATTTCCGGACAGCGAGTGCTTTTTTTATGCCCCGTCTGCCCGGAAAGGTTTTTCCCTGGTGTCGGCTAAATTAGCTACCTGACTGTTGAAGTCAGGTTTTTTTTGCCTCTAGCTTACGGAGTCCATTATAGGTAATCAGCCTGATTCCGTAAGTTGTACTTAAGTACTGCATCACCCTGTACTTAAGTACACCACCATGCTGAAACAGGGAAGCTCAGACCTTCAGGGAGTCCACATGTTTTCAATATTTCAGGAAAATCAGATAATAACGGAGACGCTCCGTAATTATATCGACAGGAAACTTTTACACCTGGGCAGCCCGGAGTATGCATACACCGTCGTCAGCAAGAAAAATCCATCAAATCTTCTTATTATTTCCAGTTATCCTGACGAATGGGTAAACCTTTACCGTACCAATAACCTCCAGCATACCGACCCGGTGATACTGACTGCGTTCAGACGGACCTCTCCCTTTGCCTGGGACGAAAATATCACCCTGATGTCCGACCTGAAGTTTACGAAAATATTCTCTCTGTCCAAGCAGTACAACATCCTTAACGGCTTTACCTTTGTCCTGCATGACCACTTTAACAACCTTGCGCTGTTATCGATCATTATTGACCGCAACGTGCAGGACCATCTGGAAGGGCTTCTTTCAACCGACCGCGCCACCATGCAGATGCATCTGATAGAGATTAACGAGCAGATGTACCGGCTGGTGCACTCCGTCTCGTCGGGCCGGGGACATGCGGACGCGAGCAACAATAAAGCTATTTTTACCGCACGTGAGAATGAGGTGTTGTACTGGGCAAGTATGGGAAAAACCTATGCGGAAATCGCCACCATTACCGGTATTTCGGTACGGACGGTCAAATTTCATATGGGTAATGTGGTCAGTAAACTGGGGGTGAGTAACGCCCGCCAGGCAATCCGGCTGGGCGTTGAGCTGGAGCTGATTACGCCGACGCAGTCGTAGACGTGAGTGACATCGGCCAGCTGACAAGTGACGGCTCAGAAGCGTGGATCGTGGCATTAATTTTCGCGGCCATCTGCGCCTGGCTCTCCCTGTCTGTCGGCAAAAAGAGCAGATAAATACGCTCTTTCTCACTGAGCCAGGCCTCTTTTAACGGCTTTATCTGCCAGCCGGAACGCTTCAGGATGGTCAGCATCGCCCGGCTGACAATCGTGTAAATTCCATTATAGCTATAGTGGCGGGCATAGTTGATCATCGCCAGGAACAGCATCTGGCTAATGGGATAACGTTCGCCCAGTAGCTGACGCGCACGCGCCTTATCAACAAAGAAACGGCTCGACTCCCTTTCACCCGGCGGCAGCGGTACATCTTCAAAACAGGCCTTAAAGGTATGGGTTATCATATTAGGCTGGTCGAGAGGGGTAAAACGTACGCTACAGATCAGCTGGCCTTCATACAAACCCAGAAGATAGCGCGTTCCCGGGGCATCAAACTCATCGAATTCCATATCTCTGTTGCACACAACGTCCCAGCCCAGCCGGTCGCTAAAGGTTTTCTTGCGCAGGCGGTAAAGCTCATCCGACTGTACGCCTTTAAGTTCATCGTAACTGACGTCAAAAAATTCAAGCATTCCATCACCCTGATTACGTTAAATTTACTAAACAAAAATTCCACGACTGACAGAAGTCGGTAACCACTATTGTACAGGGGTTTTTAATGAGATGGTTAAAACTGTCTTATACAAAGGTGCAGTAATTGATGAAGTTAATTGATGCGACGGGGTAAATGTGAAGGGATACCTGCGAATTAAGTGACGGTATCCGGGGTGTTACGGGGCCTACTGACCGACCAGCCCCTAATGTCTCCGATCGCATCCGTGAGAAAGTCGTCTCAGCGCGGGCGTGAAAATTCGATTTTTTACTAACGTAAACCGAGCATAATCAGCCAATAACCTTTTTTCTAAAGGATGCGCCCCGGCAAGGGTTAAAATTCACCCGGCCAAAGTAAAGGTGAGTACCTTCGCGATTTGCCCACTGCGGCCATGCTGCAACGAGCCACGCAACGGCCCCCTGCCAGAGACGGACATAAGGTAGCCAATCTGAGACCCTGACAGGAAACTTAACCCACCCTGAAGCAATAAAACCCACCTTTGATGTCACCTGCCCCTTCGCCGCCGGCTTTGTTATGTGCCGCGGGCCTTCCCGGAGGGCGATCCCGATCGTGGGGTTAATGTCTTTCCCTCTCCAGGGTGGGTTTTGCGAACCACACCAGCAGGGTAAGAAACAAAAATACCGCGGCGGAGAGGGCAAAAATCTCATTGGCAGAGAGGATAAGCGCCTGCTGGGTGATCTGCTGGTCTACCCAGGCCAGCGTCTGCGCCGGGCTAAGCCCCATACCGTGTAAAACCTGCTCTGTCTGCTGCCAGGCAGGATTACCCGGCCGGACAAACTCGCTCAGTTCGCTGTGATGCAGCGTTTCACGCCGGCTCCAGAGCGTAATGGTTAATGAGGTGCCGATGGAT
This sequence comes from Erwinia sp. ErVv1, assembly GCF_900068895.1. Classification (GTDB taxonomy): domain Bacteria; phylum Pseudomonadota; class Gammaproteobacteria; order Enterobacterales; family Enterobacteriaceae; genus Erwinia. The sequence goes on from NZ_CDPK01000001.1 coordinate 212,976, forward strand.
CCGGAGAGCGTACGCAAAAAATTACTCATGCTGGTCGCGCTGGCAAACCTGTCTGACGGGAGTCCGGCAAGCGAAATGGTGGTCAGCGGCAGAAAGAAGCAGGCGATGGCGAACCCCTGGATAAACTGCGGTAACACAATGGCGGAAAAGGTGATGTCAGGGGAAAAGATGATCGCCCGCCAGTAGTAACATATGCTGTAGACGATGAAGCTGAAGGTGACCAGCAGGCGCATATCCACCCTGTTACCGTAGCGGCCGATTAGCGGCGCCAGAATCAGCGGGATAAAACCAATTGGCGCATAGGCGAGTCCGGCCCATAAGGAGGTGTAACCCATGGCCTCCTGGAGCAGCTGCGGCATAAGAACGATCGCACCGGAGTAAATGAGATAGGCGCAGACGATGCAAAGTACGCCAATCGAAAAATTGCGCGACCTGAACAGGGTAAAATCCACTATCGGATTCGCGCTGCGCGTTTCGTGAATAATCAGTGAGGTCAGGGTAATGACCGAAACGGCAGCCAGAACAACAATCGCCGGTGAGCTAAACCAGTCCAGATCTTTGCCCTTACTGAGCATAATTTGCAGGCTTCCGACCCCCAGCACCAGCAGGCTCAACCCGGTAAGATTCAGCTTAACCGGGTGAGTGACCGTCTCGCGTCCCTTAAGCAGAAACACGCTCATTCCCACGACAAGGATACCCATCGGTACGTTGATGAAAAAAATCCATCCCCAGTGATAATTCTCACAGATGTAACCGCCAAATATCGGACCTAAGATCGGCGCGATAATCACCGTCATCGACCAGGTCGCCAGCGCCAGCGTGCGCTTTTCAGGGGGGTAGTTTCGCAATAGCAGGCTTTGCGAGAGCGGGATTAACGGTCCGGCCACCAGTCCCTGTATCACGCGAAAAGCGATCAGCAGATCGAGGCTGTTTGCCAGACCACAGCAGAGTGAAGCGATCGCAAACAGCGCCACCGAAAGTGTAAAAAGCCGGACTTCCCCGAGCCGCTGCGCCAGCCGCGCGGTTACCGGCAGCGAAATGGCGTTCGCCACGCCAAAGGAGGTGATCACCCAGGTTCCTTCATCCGTTGACGCGCCAAGGAAGCCGGAAATGGTCGGGATGGCCACGTTGGAGATCGTCGAGTCAAGCATCTGCATAAAGGTTGCCAGCGCTAATCCGACGGTGACCATGATTAGCATTCCCCCCTTCAGGGGGGCCGGAGCCTCAGCAGCGGCGGCCATTACAGCCCTCCATTCTGAGCAATGATCTGCTCAATCTGACGGTCGATGTCGGCGGTATCCAGCACCAGAGCCATACTGCGCCACGCCGGAATCGGCGATACCTTCTGCGCCAGCGCCTGGTCCGCCGTTGAGATACCGCCCGCGGTGAAAATGGTCGCCGTCGCTGAAAGTCCAATGCGTAACGGGTATTGTTGAATTTGCCGGGGATCGAGCGCCACACGAACCGGCACGCGCTGGATCACTTTGATCCAGTTCCCTGACGCATTTTGTGCCGGCAGCAGTGAAAATGCGCTGCCGGTCCCCATGCCGACCCCCTCCACTGCCCCCTCAAATACCAGGCTGCTGCCATAGAGATCAATAACCACATTGACCTTCTGACCGATTTTTACCGTATTCAGCTGCGTCTCTTTGAAGTTGGCATTGATCCACATCTGATCCTGCGGAACGACCGAAAGCAGCGTTTGTCCGGCGGTCACCGTTTGTCCGACCTGTACGCTGCGCCCGGCGATATAACCGGTAACCGGACTACGGATTTTGGTTCGCTGTAGGGCAAGCCAGGCTTCACGCAGGGTATCCGCCGCCTGGAGAACCTGCGGATTGTGTCGCAGCGTGGTGTTGAGCAGAAGCGCCTTGTTCGCCTGGTAAAGCTGTACCGCTGCCGCCAGCGACGCTTTATCGCTGGCCACGGCATCGCCTGCATGTTCCAGGGTTTCACGGGCGATCAGGCCTTTCTGGTAGAGCTGCTGCTGGCGTCTGAAATCGGTTTGCGTCTGATTCAGCGCGATGGCGGCCCGGTCGGCATCAGCAGAATACTGCCCATCCTGCAGGGCCAGCTGATGAATCTGGCGTACCGTCCAGGCAAGCGCGCTTTGTGCTTTTCTGAAGGCTATCTTCGCATCCGTGTCATCCAGTACTACCAGCACATCGCCTTTCATCACCCTCTGGGTGTCAGCATAATTGATGGTCACCACATTGCCCGCCACCTGGGAGGAAACGGGATTAATATTGCCCGCGACATTGGCATCATCGGTACTTTGCCGATCTTTGATGATAAACAGCCAATAGACCGCGGCGGCAACGCCTAAGAGCAGCACAACGAGCAGCAGGGCAATAACGCCCTTTTTATCCTTCGACAGAACTTTTTCAATGCCAGAATCTTTCACACAACGCTCTCTTTCGCCGTAGTAAAGGGCAACGGCGGTAAAATGACAGGATTAGTACGCTTTGAACCGCTGTGTAGACTAAGGGATGCGTTTTTTTTTGGTAGCAGACAATACTGTATGCGCCGTATTCTTTTTCTTACGTCCCGCGGAAAAATCTGGTTTTTAACAGGTGAATAAAAATATCAATAAATCGTTAACGGTTTCTGTTAACGATAAACCCACGCCGGGAAATACGTTAGGTGATACTGATAATCATCCAGGCGAATTGATTTCGCCCCATTTAGTTTTCATTGAGCCAGCGGATTTACCGTTTGTGATATAGTAACCTTCTGAGTTTGAATGACCGCTTTCATTTAGCATCTCTTCAGCTTTACCTATCACTCTTCTTAATTAAGACGGAATATCCCCGTGAGGGTTCTGTCATGCTTATTTTTTAGAAGGAAATTGTGTTTTGAAAGCCATCGTTGTTGACGATCATCCTCTTGCCCGGATTGCTATTCGCAATCTGCTTGATACCCAGGGTATCAACGTAATTTCTGAACTGGATGATGGTGCGAAGGTCGTGAAGACCGTGGAGATAACCCAGCCCGATTTGGTTATTATTGATGTGGACTTACCTTCGCTCAGTGGAATAGAAGTGCTTGAGCAGCTGCGGAAAAGGCGCTATGCCGGGGCTATTATCGTTATCTCCGCCAAGAATGAACTCTTCTACGGCAAGCGCAGCGCGGCACTGGGCGCGAATGGCTTTATCAGCAAAAAAGAGGGGATGAACAGTATCATTGCCGCCGTCGAAGCGGCCAGTAATGGGTATAGCTACTTCCCCTTTTCTCTCGATCACTTTTCAGGTGAGGCCACGTCAGAGCAGAAAAAACTGGACTCCCTCTCCACTCAGGAAATTAATGTACTGCGCTATATTCTGAACGGTACCAGCTACGCCGACATCGCCAGTAAAATGTTTATCAGTAATAAAACCGTCAGCAGCTATAAAATACGATTAATGGAAAAGCTGGATTGTTCATCTCTGATCGAACTGTATGATTTCGCGCAGCGGAATAAAATTTGGTGAATAATGCAGAAGCTCCATCTTTTCCTGATAACATTATTCTTTTTGATGTGTTCGTCGTTTGCGGCAGAATCACCCTATAACGTTGAAATAAAAGGGCACTACATCACCCCGGTGAAAGAAATCCGCTTAAACCGGGATCAGGCTCGCTGGCTGGAAAAAAAGGATCGCCTGCTTATTGGCATCGCGATGCCCGATGTCTTGCCGCTTCTCTTTCATTATCCCGACGACGATTATCAGGGCGTGCTGGCCGATTATCTGTTTCTGCTGCGCTCCAGCCTGCGCATAAACGTGGTGATTAAAAAATATGGCTCACAGGCGCTGGCCTCCGCTGCATTGCAGAATAACGAGGTGGATGCGCTGCTTATTCTTCCCGACAGCAACGTTACGCCAGGGAAGCAGTTTCAACGCACCCATGCGCTGATGACTTTTCATCCTACGTTAGTCGCCGCGCAAAATCGTGCACTTCCGCTACCGCTTTCGCAGAGCCGGGAGCGGGTCACCGTCGCCGTTCACCGCAGCTATCCCGCCGCCCGGGCGGTTGCGCAAAACTTTCCAAAGGCCATACTCCGATTTTACGACAATGAACATCAGGCGCTACTCTCCGTCGCTACCGGTGAGAGCGACTATTTTCTCGGCTATAACGTCACCGCGAGCTATAACATCGAGAAGTATTTCCCGCAGTCCCTGACGATTGTTCGCTATCTTAACAGGCAGCAACGCGGAGTCGTTTTTCTTACCCGGACTAATCAGCCGCAACTGCACGAGGTACTTAACCGGTTTATTTCCGCTATTTCAAATGAACAGCACGATCAGCTGGCGCAGTACTGGCTGGAACGGGGCAACCTCTCATTTCTGAATAATCCCTTATCCTTAACGGCGCGGGAAAAGAGCTGGATCAAAGCCCATCCCAGGCTTCGCGTCCTGATTAACCGCTATTACCCGCCGCTCTCCATGGTGGATCAAAACAACACGCTGCGTGGGGTAAGTGCCGATTTACTGAATATCATTTCTCTGCAAACAGGCCTGCAATTTGAACCCGTCGCCGTCAATTCTAACGAGGAGATGCGGCAAAAAATGCTTAATCATGAAGGGGATTTAATCGCGGCCGCGACCCTGAGTGAGGCGAGACAGACGCAAATAAACTTTAGCCTCCCCTGGATCCGCCAGCATTATGTGGTCGTCTCCCCGCTCAGTGTCAGCCCGGGGGCCCGGCTGGAACAGCTTGAGCGGATTGCGATACCCCTCCACTTCGCCATCAGCGAGCAGCTTAAGGCGCGCTATCCGCACGCAAAATGGATCCTGGCCGATAACTCTTCCATGGCGCTGTCGATGGTGGTGGAGGGGAGCGCGGATGCCGCGGTGACCACGGAAATTACCGCTAACTATCTGGTGTCGCGATATTATCCCCAGAACCTGCACTATGCCCCACTTTCCGATATTCCCTCTGCGCTGGTGGGGATCGCCACCTCCCGCCAGGAGCCGGAACTGCAATCGATCCTTAATAAGGCGCTACAGGTCATCCCCCCGCGTGAAATACTGCAAATGGTGGGGAAATGGTCAAAGATGCCCAATGTCGAAATTGAGACATGGAATTTATACAGTAAGCCCTTTTATCTGATGCTGACGGTGGCCGCCTTTATTTTTCTGCTGATTGTGTTTTGGGGCTACTTTCTGCTGCACAAATTTCACAAGCGCGGGCAAAGTGAACGGGAGTTACAGCAGCGGCTGGCAAACCGGGAAGCCTTTTCGCAGTGTCTGGAAGCCGAGAAAAACAGAGCAATACACGCCACCCAGGCCAAAAGCCAGTTTCTGGCCAGTATGAGCCACGAAATACGCACCCCGGTCAGCTCGATTGTCGGCTTTCTGGAGCTGCTTTCCCGACAGCACCTGACGCCGCAGCAGAGTCAGGAGGCTATTGAGCTGGCCACCGCTACCGCGCAGTCTCTGCTTGGGCTGATTGGCAACATCCTTGACGTTGATAAAATTGAGACCGGAAATTATCAGTGCGAGGCGCAGTGGACGGATGTGGCGGCGCTGATCGGTGAGATTTGTCGTACGTTTGATATTAAAGCTGCCGACAAAGATATTGCCCTGACGTGCAGCATGCAGCTGCTGCCGGGCATTCAGCTGCTTCTCGATCCTCATGCTCTGCGGAGAATAGTCACCAATCTGGTGTGCAACGCCCTGAAATTTACCGCTCAGGGCTGCGTAGCGGTGTCGGCAAAACTTATTTCGGCTAAGGGGACCTCGGGACGCCTGGCGCTGGTTATCCGTGATACTGGCTGTGGGATCGATGAGGAGGAGCAGAAACGCCTCTTCCACCGCTACGTTCAGGGTGAAGAGGGACGGCAGCAGATCGGTTCGGGTTTGGGTCTGGTTATTTGTCGGGAATTAGTCAGCCTGATGGCGGGTACGCTGGAGATGGAGAGTACGCCCGGTCAGGGAACGACCTTGACGATAATTCTGCCCGTTGAGATCGCCGAGGCGGCGCCCGTGAGTGCCCGCTGTGACCGCCCGATGATGGCGCCGCTGCCGGCCCTGTCGATTTTGATCGCGGATGATAATCCGGTGAACCGCCTGCTGCTCAAAAGGCAGCTGAACGCGCTCGGCTATGAGGTTGATGAAGCGCGGGACGGCGAGGAGGCGGAGCAGCTGTGTCTTAAAAAGCGTTATCACCTGCTTATCACCGACCTTAATATGCCGAAGCGAGATGGTCTCATGCTGACCCAGGCGCTGCGCGGTCAGCAGGCCGATCTGGTCATCTGGGGGTTAACGGCCAGCGCCCTGCCGCAGGTACGGGAAGCCTGTTTACAGAGCGGTATGAATGAATGCCTGTTTAAACCGCTCTCACTGGAAAACCTCGCGCAGGCGCTGTGTAAGCTGCCCTCTGAGCAGCCTCTGGTGCCCGACACTCAACATGTAAAGATCTCACTGCTGAATGCGAATACGCAGGGCAACCGCGCCCTGACGGACGAGATCCTGACCACCTTTCGCAGGGAGGCGGCGAAAGACCTGGTGGCGGCAAAACGTGCGGCTGAGCAGGACGATCGGGCTGGCTTTAAGCGGGCGATTCATCGCCTGCACGGCTCGGCTCAGATCCTGGAAATTGACGCGCTGCAACGCTGCTGTCGCGATGTGGAGGAGAAATCTCCTTCCCAGCTTACCCGCCCTGTTCGCAACGCGATAATTGCAGAGGTCTCACGTATTGTGCAGGAGCTGGAGGCCGAGCTGGCGAGGCGATTCAAAATTGCGTAAATGCACGGATACGTCCCGGGCAGAAAAAACGTCCCTGTTTTTTCATCAGACACATCGTGTAATAAAACCGGGGGATGCAGTAAGACGCGCAGCGAGTTAGCGGTCTTAGTTAGCGATCTTGGTTAGCGGTCAACAACCACATCGCTTTCCACCACGATGGCATCTTCCGCGTTTTTGAGCATCAGATTGGCTTCGTAATATTTACCGTCATTCAGCATGCGCTGGGCCTCAGTCACATCATGACGCGTATGATTCAGCGGCATCAGCTCCTGATTTTCCATAATACCGATACCGGTCTCACGCAGCGTCTCCACTGCACCTTTCTTGTCACCTTTTGCCAGCTTAGCATTGGCCTTTTTAATGGCTGCTTCTTTCTCTGGCGTTGCAATATAGTTTTCTGACACGGCGATGGCGGCATTAATGATCACATACTTATCATCGATCATTCTGGCTTTATGGTCGGTCTTCTCAAATCGGGTCCAGTCGATGCTGTCATCGGCCAGCATTTTTTGCGCGTCAGCGGTCAGCTTTTTGGCCATATCAGGCTGTCCCTGAAAGATAGCGACCCGCGCCAGGCGGATATCACGCATGGCGATCATACCCTGGGTGGCGATATTCTGTGCATCGGTGACTTCTTTCTGCAGTGACGCTGAAGCGGCGGCGCTGGATGAGGCCGTTTCGGTGGATGCAGCCCATACCGGAGAGGCGGCCAGCATGGAGGTCAGTACGCCAGCAATAATGATTTTTTTCATTTGTTTATCCTTCTGAATATTTAAACTGTGGGAGTAAAATACTAATTAATAACCTCGACTGACGTAATCAGAGCCGGACGTAGATAATCAGTGATTACGCCTACAGCTGTAGGACAGAACTGAAACCCCCCACCCTTCTCTCTTATTTATCCCTGTTAGCGCGTGCATTACCCTACCAAGGTTCGTCAATACGCCCCCCTGGAACAGGTAGAAAATGATTAATAAAAAAAGGAAGGATAATGATAATTATCAGTAATGAGAAACTGAATCAGCTAAGCACTAAAGCATTCGAGCACTATCGACGTTCAGCAACCGTCATGGCTGTTCTGCTGCTTATTTGTGGCATGTGCTGCCTGGTTTATCCCTTTATTATGGGGGTATATATCAGCTATCTGGTCGGCTTTTTATTCGCCCTGTGCGGCCTTTATGCCCTGGGAAGCTGCTTTATCTTTCGCCACCGGGGAAAGAAAGCGCTTCTGCTGACGGTTATATTTGGTCTGGTATGGCTGATTATGGGTTATTCACTGCTGATCAATCCCGTCTACGGTATGATTTCGCTGACTACCCTAATCTGCTTTCTGTTTATTTTCGGAGGCATTTCGCGTATCGCCGCCGGGATCAGCATGCGTAAAAGCAGCGGTGCGGGCTGGCAAATTTTGATTGGTCTTCTGGATCTCATTATCGCCGTCCTCTGGCTTTCCAGCAGTGAAACCCAGACCTTCATTATCACCACCCTCTTTATTGGTCTTGAGATGCTCTTTACCGCCTGGGGCATTCTGATGATGCGTCAGGCGCTGCCTGCAAGAATTTAACCCTGAGTAATTAATCCGGAGATCGTTATGAACGTAAAAACCACCCTTTCTGCTTTCATCCTCTGCGCAGCAATTTCAGCCCCATTTTGCAGCGCCTGGGCTGAGTCATCTGCGCCGACGGAGATGAGCTGTAAAGAATTTATTAACCTCAACCCGAAAGCGATGTCGCCCGTCGCCTTCTGGGCGCTGAATAAGGATATTGATTTCAAGGGCGGAGATTTTGTGGATATGAATCAGGTCAACACCCTTTATATTCCTAAATTAACCCGGCAGTGTAAAACGAATCCGAATATGAAAGTCGTCGATGCGGTGAAAAACGCCGATTAGCCTGCACAGGCTGGTTGTGGCTGGATTTTATTTCGGATCGCTCAGCGTAATAAATCCTCCTGCTGAGTATTTCGCACCTTCTCAGGCCAGTCTTTAAGACTGGCATTTTTTATTAATGGACATAGTTAACATGAAAAAACGCAGTGTCGCCGTCGCTCTGTTATTTATCTTTCTCTTCTATACCTGGTTCTCTACCGACCCGGAGGAACTTCCTCTTACCCCGGTAAAACCGGAAATCAATATGATTAACGAGCCGGAATCCGCAGAGGAAAGCCCGTCAGACCATGTCGTACATATCGTGAGAGACGCAGCGGAAAAGGGCCTGCGCGTGATTAATTTTTCCTGGTCGGACCTGAGGGAACAGGCATGGTAAGTAGAGGTTGAAGACGACGAGAGAAAACATTGAAGGCATCGTAAGTAAACGTTGAAGGCGTCGTGAATTAATATTGAAGGGATCGTAAGTAAACGTTGAAGGGGTTGGGAGTAAAAATCCGCCACGGTTTCCCGTCGCGGATTGGTTTTTTTCGTTACCTGACCAGATACGACCCATCGGCAACCGGATAGACGCCGTTAAGGCCGTCGCCCGGCAGTGGATAGCCCCACTCGGGCGACCAGGCATAGCTCATACCGTCAAAGGGGATAAAGTTCTCCTCCTGCTGCCATACCTGATAACCGGCGACATTTAGCCTGAGGAATCGGTAAGGTGTCTGCCCGATTTTTAGCGGCTCCGTACCCTCAATCTGACCGAGGACCGTAATATAACGATGGAGCACATTCACCGGATCGATAAAGTTTTTACTGTACGCCAGAATACGCCCCTGATAGCTATCTCCCAGGACAGGTTTCGCCGAACGATTGAGCGGCAGGATGGCAATTTCCATAATGGTCTTTTCAGGCAGATTAATGACGTTTATTACCTTACCGCCCAGCCGCACCTCACGGCCCTGATATAACGAAGGCGCCTGCGAAATTTTCTCGAATGATGCCGGACTGATCGCCCCCGGCTCGCCGCGTATGCTCTGCGGCACGGAGGCACAGCCGCTCAGAAAAAGAATAACGGACGACAGCACAACGCCCTTGAAGGTATGCCTGGCAGCGAAATGAGATTTTTTCATAAAGAACTCGTATGCATTGGGAAGAAAATGCCGGAGAGGATGCTCCCCGGCCGTTGAAATTAGCGGCTGATAATGCGAGCCAGAGCGCTGTTGACGGGGATATTGCTGCTATCCAGGCCCGGGGTCTGCCCCCTGAGGTCAAACTCAATGTTCACCTTAGGTCCGAAAAACAGGCAGTGCGTGGAGCCGCCAAAGTGAAACATGCCGAGCTGATCGCCCTTACGGACGGTCTGGCCTTCATAGACGGTCACTTCACAGGTCGACACTTCGGCCATGCCCACCGCCATAAAGCACATCAGCCCGATGTCAGGATGATCCGCTTCGATGAAGATCAGCGCCCGACTCGCCAGTTCGGTGATGTAGCCCTGGGAAGCATTCGGCCCGGCCGTATCTTCCCCTTCGCTCAGCGTTTCGGAGTAGTAAGTGCCGTCGATGATGCGGGTTTTAACGACGCGGCCCGAGACGGGCGCATGCCAGCGGTGATAGCTCAGGGCGCTTAAAAACGCCTGATAAATTGTCCCACCCACAAAATGTGATGCCAGCGGATCGTTGTTCATCATAAATTGCAGCGCGTAAGGCTGTGATTTAATCCAGAATTTATCCTTCAGCTGAACCTCCTTCGCCAGCCGATAGGGGGCAGATTCACAGGCGTTAACCACCACATCATCATTTTCCGGCGCGGCTATCGGCCTGACCCCCTCACGAAAACGGCGGGTAAAGAAGTCGTCCCAGGAGGTAAAACCGTGATGGGGAAGCGAAGGATCGCAGATAAAGTCATCCACAAACGTCGGCATCGCCCGGCGCGCATCTTCGCCAAACCAGCCCGAGCGCGGGTCTTCACTGAGTACGGCGGCGCTCTCTTTCGAGCGCAGAAAGACCGCCCACTCATTGAGTATCGCTTTGATATGCTGATTAATGCGCTCGTCGAGGAAGCCACTCCAGCCGCCCTGCGTCGCCATTGACCAGTTGAGGATGGCATTGAAAGGGAAACCGACCAGGCCCGTTTCATCGAACTCCGGGGCATGCGTCATGATGACGTTAATCAGTGCGAGCATATGCTGATAATCGCGCACCTGCGGCAGCCCGGCTGGCGAAAGCCGGTGGGCTTCATCCTCGCTCACTTCATCAAACATTTGCGTAAACAGCATCCAGGCCCTGGGATCGGTCTCGATAAAGGTTTTGAACGCATCGACCACCGGCAGCAGCGGCTCGCTGCTTTCATCCGCTTTACGCATGATTTTCAGCATCCAGTCATGCAGGGTCTGCCGATCCGCGGGCATCCATTTCCCCACGGTATAGGTTTTATTACAGGGCTTTATGTCAGTTTTCATTGGAACTCCACTTATAAACGAGCGATGAAATTAAGGTTGATTACGATGGCTGGTAGACCTGGGGCAGATGGCCGGTAAAGAGCATCCACAAACCGACCAGCGCGGCGATGACGATAAGCAGTGCCAGCAGGCCTTCGTTGCGGGTAAACACCGGCTGGTCGGGCGACTGCTCTTTACGGGCGCGGATGAAGACCAGCAGTCCGATGGCGTAAATGGCACATCCCACCAGAATGAAAGAGAGCCCGGCGGCATAGACCAGCCAGATGCCGTAAAGCGTGGCCAGAACGCTGGTGACAAGCGCGCCGATGCGGCTGAACCGGGCCTTTTGCGGGTAACCCCCCGTTGCCAGCACCTTCCATAAGAAGGCCGCGGAGCCGATATAGGCAGGCAGGATCACCACGCCGGTGATCGACAGCATGACGTTCCAGGCATTGTGGGAGAAAAAGACCAGCAGCATCGCCGCCTGCATCACCAGGGTGGACACCCACAGCGAGTGCGAGGCGACGCCGTTAGCATTGGTTTTGGCGAAAAATTTTGGAAAGGTGCCGTCTTTGGCGCAGGCCCACGGCAGTTCGGCCACCAGCAGCGTCCATACCAGCCAGGAGGAGAGCAGCGCGATAATCACGCCAACATTGATAAAAATACCGCCCCAGGGTCCGACCAGCGCTTTAAGGATCGAGGCCGTGGAGGGCGCCGCCATGGCAGCCAGCTCACCCTGCGAGAAGACGCCAAACGGAATAATACTGACCAGCACAAACAGGACGGTGGCAATGATAAAGCCGAGAAAGGTGGCGCGACCGACGGTACGTCCATCGGCCTTATCGGACATCACGACCGCCCCTTCAATGCCGATATACATCCACAGCGTTACCAGCATGGTGCTTTTGACCTGATCAAAAATATCGCCCAGCGGTTTGTCCTGTAGCGCATTATCGCGAAGGTGGCCCCAGAAATCCGATCCCATCAGGTGGTGGTTGAAAGCGAAGAACGCCAGCACGACGATAAACACCACAACGGGAATAAACTTCGCGACGGTGCCGATGCTATTGAGCACCGAAGTGCCTTTCACGCCGCGCATCACAAAAATACTCAGCGCCCAGATAATGACCGACGCCACGGTGATGGCCTGCCAGCTGTTACCGCCTTTGAAGTAGGGTGGGAAAAAGAAGTTCAGCGCATCCATCAACAGAACGGCGTAGCCGACGTTGCCAAAGGCCGCTGACATCCAGTATCCCCACGCAATCAGGAAGCCGGTCAGCTTGCCGAAGCCCGTGCGGGAGTACATATAGATCCCGGAGGTCATTTCGGGATGCACATCGGCAAGGATCTGAAAGGTTCTCGCCAGGAAGAAGATCCCCAGCCCGGTAATCACCCATGCGATAAGAATGGCGCCCAACGCCGCCGACTGCGCCATGTTTTGCGGGATATTAAAGACCCCGCCGCCAAACATGGCGCTGATGACAAGTAACGTCATGGCAAGAACGCCAAACTGCTTTGTGGCCTGAGCTTTTGTCGCTTTGGCCTGCTTTTTTACCGCCATTAACTGCTCCTGATAGGGACGAAAATCGTTGTCGGCTATCTTGAGCGCAAGCGCGGAAAGTAAATATCAGAGCGCAGTTAGGGGTCTGTCGAATTTGTCCGTGGCCTGTAGGACTGGGCTGATATCAGCGCGGCGGTGAGGGTGATTCACCTGTCGATTTTCCTCTCTTGCAGGCAATTGTGTTCAGGCTATTTTTTATCCAGTGCTCATTTTGTGCTATTGTTACTGGTAACATTGGCACAATCCGCAAGGGGTTTAAGGAGAAAGTTTGAGTATTGATCCTCAAAAAAAATCGATATGGTTGCATCTGGGTTCAGGCGCTTTTCACCGCGCGCATCAAAGCTGGTATCTTAATCAGCTCAAAGAAAAGGGCGATGACCGCTGGTCTCTTTCTCTCGCGAATATCCGCAACAGCGCCACGCAAAAAACCCTGCAACAGCTTGCCCGCCAGCAGGGTCGCTACACGCTGGAAATCATTTCGCCCGAGGGGCAAAAGCAGTATCAGACGCTGCGAGCCATTGAAAACGTCATTCTCTGGGATGCGGGACTGCGTACGCTGGTTGATGAAGCCGCGCGCGCTGAGACAAAAATTATCTCCTTTACCGTCACCGAGGGCGGCTATTTCCTCGATGATGAGGGGCATCTCGATCTGACCGACAACGCTATCGCCTCGGATTTACAAGAACAGGCGGAAACCATCACGCTGTACGGGGCGCTGGTAAAGATACTGCGTGCAAGAATGGCGCACGACAGCGGACCGATCACCCTGTTGAGCTGCGATAACCTGCGCAATAATGGCGATAGCTTTTATCGCGGATTGATGGCGTTTCTCACGGCAAAACAGGATCCGGCGCTGCTGGCGTGGGCCAGCCAAAACACCTGTGCGCCAAACAGCATGGTTGATCGTATTACGCCCAAATTCGACGCAGAGATTTACACGCGCCTGGCGCAGAATGGCATTCATGATGATGAAGCGCCGCTCTCCTGTGAATCGTTTTCCCAGTGGGTGATGGAAGATAACTTTATCGCCGGTCGTCCTTCACTGGAAAAAGTGGGCGTGGAATTTGCCGAAAACGTGACTCCCTATGAGGAGGCGAAGATCCGCGTGTTAAACGCCAGCCACAGCGGCGTGGCCTGGATGGGTTCCCTGCTGGGTAAACGCTATATAGATGAGAGCCTGCTGCCACAGGTCAGGCAGTGGATGACTGACTATGTTATGCAGGACGTCAGCGCGGCGCTGCCTCCGACCAACATTGATTTAGCGGAGTACTGCGCGACCACGCTGCACAGGTTCAGCAACCCGTGGGTGCGTGATACTAACCAGCGCGTCTCTTCCGACAGCATCGCCAAGCTGCATGAATTTATCGTGCCGACCCTCAAAGCCTGCTATCAGCAGGGAGCGACACCCCGCGCGACGCTGATCCTCCCCGCCCTTTATTTCCGCTTTATGCAGCAGCGGGATCGGGAGACGCTGGGCTTTGAATATGAGGATCGCGCGCTGGAAAGCGTAGACTTTGCGGCGATATTCCGCGCCGGGGATCCGCTGGCCGCATTTGCAAAAACAAAAAAACTGTTCGGTTCGCTAAGTGAACAGCCTGAACTGCTGGCCGATTTACGGGATGCCGTGCAGCGGGTGGATACGCAATTGCAAATTATGGGGAGAGAACAGGCGTGAAAAATATCCTGATTGTCGCCGCAACGGTGATTCTGGCACTGCTGTCGATCGTTTTCCTCTCGCCGTGGCCGGTTGCCCTTGGCACGCTGGCCGCATGGGTGACCACCGGCTCGTTTTTCCTCCAGGTGCTGCACATCATCAGGAATAAAGATACCAGCGGGCTGTCGCTCGGCATGTGGGCTTCGCTGTTCTTCGGCGTTTCATGCTGGACGTGGTATGGCTTTCGCATGGGCGATATCCCGGTGATGTCGGCCAATGGGCTGACGGCGCTGCTGGCGCTGGCGGTGATCCTGCTCAAGCTTTATCACGAAAGGCCGGGGAAAAACCGTATACGCCGCAGGCTGGTTGCCATGCCAGGCGTGATCCTGCGGCCACGCATCAGTAGCCTGCGCCCGCTTAAGACCCGGACGGCGGCGAATCACCGTAAAAATAAAGCGTCGCCGCCGCGCGTCAGCTCACCAGACGCCGCTTATCAATCCGGTGCAGAAAAACGCCCAGCAGCAGGCTCCCCATCAGGGCGACCGTAAATACCAGCGGAATGTCGAGTAGCGGATGGCGGGTATTATCCAGGCCGTGAGTGCGCATAAAGTGAATAAACAGCGCATGGAAGCCATAAATGGGCAGGGAATAGCGCGAAATCGCGGCGAGGATCGGTAAAGGGCGCTGATTCAGGCCGTTCTTAAACAGGATCAGCAGGCTGACGGCGGCAATAAACACCACCGGCCCGCAGTAAAGATACCAGGTATCGGCAAATGCGCCGTTAATCGCCATCTGCTTTTTCGTTCCCATCGCAATGCCGGCAACGCTGGCGATAAACACCAGCCCGGCGAGCCAGTTCACGCCGCGCCGGTGGGTGTCCATCATGCCAATGGCGCGGCCAAACAGCGCATAAAGCACGTAATAGAAGCTGTCTCCGCTGATATAGAGATTCAGCGGCAGCCAGTGCACCCGCCCAACCGACTGGTCAACGGTATTTGGATTTGCCAGCACCGCCAGCACCAGGGTGACCATCGCCAGATACCCCGCGGTTACCGGCTTGACCTGAATCAGCGGCGACAGCAGATAGATGCCGATAATGGCAAAGAAAAACCACAGGTGGTAAAACACCGGCTTTTGAAACACATATTTAAGGGATAACCCTTCGCTAATCGGCGTCAGCCAGGTGATATAGGCCAGCGCGACCGCGCTGTAGAACGCCAGACAGAGGGCAATGCGCAGAAAATGTCGTCCCTGCGCGCTACGCTCGCCGAAAAACAGATAGCCGGAGAGCATAAAAAAGATCGGTACGCAGACGCGCGAGGCGGAGTTAAGCAGGTTGGAGAGGTCCCATGTTCGCTCGCCGACCACCGGAGCATGCGTGACATACCAGGTGGTGGTGTGGATCATTATCACCATCAGACAGGCCACCGCGCGCAAATTATCTATCCAGCCGATCTTATCCTTCATTTCTGTTCTCATCTGTCCTGCTTGTTGCGTCAGTGCGTAAAAGAGGGTAGCCGGGCGGCGATCGTTCAACAAGCCTCAAATCATAGAATTCAGACTGGGATGATGCCGCGCCAGAGTCCGATCTGAATAAGGTTGTCCGCGACTGCGGGCTGACTAACGCCCGGTCAAAGGGTATACTGACGCCCACTTTTATCACCTCTCGTATCGCGTGCGAATTCAAAATGCAAAAGTTTGATACCAAGACCTTTCAGGGACTGATCCTGACCTTACAGGATTACTGGGCGCGCCAGGGCTGCACCATCGTTCAGCCGCTGGACATGGAAGTGGGTGCTGGCACCTCTCATCCAATGACCTGCCTGCGTGCGTTAGGGCCAGAGCCGATTGCGGCGGCCTACGTTCAGCCTTCACGTCGTCCTACCGATGGCCGCTACGGCGAGAACCCCAACCGCCTGCAACATTATTATCAGTTTCAGGTGATCATTAAGCCCTCCCCGGACAACATTCAGGAGCTTTATCTCGGCTCGCTGAAAGAGCTGGGGATGGACCCCACCATCCACGATATTCGCTTCGTGGAAGATAACTGGGAAAACCCCACGCTGGGTGCCTGGGGTCTGGGCTGGGAAGTGTGGCTGAACGGGATGGAAGTCACCCAGTTTACCTACTTCCAGCAGGTCGGCGGCATGGAGTGTAAGCCAGTGACCGGTGAAATCACCTACGGCCTGGAGCGCCTGGCGATGTATATCCAGGGCGTGGACAGCGTGTACGATCTGGTCTGGAGCGACGGCCCGCTGGGCACGACCACCTACGGCGACGTGTTCCACCAGAACGAGGTCGAGCAGTCCACCTATAACTTTGAATATGCCGATGTCGACTTCCTCTTTACCTGCTTCGAGCAGTATGAGAAAGAGGCGCAGAGCCTGCTGGCGCTGGAGAAACCGCTGCCGCTGCCGGCCTACGAACGCATTCTGAAAGCGGGTCATACCTTTAACCTGCTGGACGCGCGTAAAGCGATCTCCGTAACCGAGCGTCAACGCTATATCCTGCGCATTCGCACCCTGACTAAAGCCGTGGCTGAAGCCTACTATGCGTCGCGTGAGGCGCTTGGCTTCCCGATGTGCAATAAGAAGAAATAAGAGGCCGCCATGACTGAGAAAACTTTTCTGGTGGAGATCGGCACTGAAGAACTCCCACCAAAGGCCCTGCGCAGCCTTGCCGAATCCTTTGCCGCAAACTTTACCGCTGAACTGGACGCCGCTGGCCTGACCCACGGCGATGTGAGCTGGTACGCCGCGCCGCGTCGCCTGGCGCTGAAAGTGGCTAACCTGAGCGCCGCCCAGCCGGATCGTGAAGTGGAAAAACGGGGTCCGGCCATCGCGGCCGCGTTTGATGCTAATGGCACGGCCACCAAAGCCGCCGAAGGCTGGGCCCGCGGCTGCGGCATCACCGTCGATCAGGCCGAGCGCCTGAGCACCGACAAAGGTGAATGGCTGCTCTATCGCGCCCACGTGAAGGGCGAAAGCGCCCAGTCGCTATTGCCTGCGATGGTCAGCACGTCCCTTGCTAAACTGCCCATCCCCAAGCTGATGCGCTGGGGCGACTCCGACGTGCAGTTCGTCCGTCCGGTGCATACCGTGACGCTGCTGCTGGACGATGAGATTGTTCCCGCTACCATTCTGGGCGTCACGGCGGCGCGCACCCTTCGCGGCCATCGCTTTATGGGCGAGCCTGAATTCACCCTTGACCGGGCCGACCAGTATCCGCAACTCCTGCTGGAGCGCGGCAAAGTTCTGGCCGATTACGAGGCGCGTAAAGCGCAGATTAAAGCCGGTGTGGAAGCCGCCGCGCGTGAGATTGGCGGCATCGCCGATCTGAGCGAAAGCCTGCTGGAAGAGGTCACCTCGCTGGTTGAGTGGCCGGTGGTGCTGACGGCGAAGTTTGAAGAGAAATTCCTGGCGGTTCCGGCCGAAGCGCTGGTTTACACCATGAAGGGTGACCAGAAGTACTTCCCGGTCTACAACAGCGCGGGCGAGCTGCTGCCTCACTTTATCTTCGTCACCAATATCGAGTCGAAGGATCCCCAGCAGATTATCTCCGGCAATGAAAAGGTGGTGCGACCGCGCCTGGCCGATGCCGAATTCTTCTTCAACGCTGACCGCAAAAAGCGTCTGGAAGATAATCTGCCGCGTCTGGAAACCGTGCTGTTCCAGAAAGAGCTGGGTACGCTGCGTGATAAAACCGACCGTATTCAGGCGCTGGCGGGCTGGATAGCCGGGCAAACGGGTGCCGACGTCAACCACGCCACGCGCGCCGGTTTGCTGTCCAAATGCGACCTGATGACCAATATGGTGTTTGAATTCACCGACACCCAGGGCGTGATGGGCATGCACTATGCGCGCCACGACGGTGAAGCAGAAGACGTTGCCGTTGCGCTTAACGAGCAGTATCAGCCGCGCTTCGCCGGTGATGCGCTGCCGTCTAACCCGGTGGCCTGTGCGCTGGCTATTGCCGACAAGATGGACACCCTGGCCGGGATCTTCGGCATCGGGCAGCATCCGAAAGGCGATAAAGACCCCTTCGCCCTGCGCCGCGCCGCGCTTGGCGTGCTGCGTATTATCGTCGAGAAGAAACTGCCGCTGGATCTGCAAACGCTGACCGAAGAAGCGGTGCGCCTCTACGGTAGCAAGCTGAGCAATGCAAAGGTGGTCGACGAGGTGATCGACTTTATGCTGGGTCGCTTCCGCACCTGGTATCAGGAAGAGGGCCACAGCGTGGATACCATCCAGGCCGTACTGGCGCGACGTCCCACGCGTCCGGCTGATTTCAACGCCCGTATGCAGGCCGTCTCACACTTCCGAACCCTTGATGAAGCCGCCACGCTGGCCGCCGCCAACAAGCGCGTGTCCAACATTCTGGCGAAGGCGACCGAGCCGCTGAACGACAGCGTGCAGGCCTCGCTGCTGAAAGAGAACGAAGAGATTAAGCTGGCGACCTATGTTTCTGCCCTGAGCAGCAAGCTGGCGCCGTGGTTCGCTGAAGGTCGCTATCAGGATGCGCTGGTCGAGCTGGCACAGCTGCGTACCGCCGTCGATAACTTCTTCGAGAAGGTGATGGTGAATGCGGAAGATCGTGACGTGCGGATCAACCGCCTGACGCTGCTGGCGAAGCTGCGCGAGTTGTTCCTGCAGGTTGCGGATATCTCGCTGCTGCAATAGGCCCTAAAGGCTTAGCGTGATGACGTAAACATAAACGGGCGGATTTTTATCCGCCCGTTTATGTTCAGCATGACGCTAAGCCTCACCCTGTAAGGGTACATACCCTGCCTGTGGCAGCCTGTCACTGCAATACGTCACCTCCGCTTACAACTCCTCCTTGCCCCCATGGATACAATTCTTTACCCTACGCCGCTTTACCTTTCCGGGAGCTTTAACATGCAGGTAACAGGTCTGGCAGCAAAATCTGCCACTACGCCACTCGAACCTTTCGAATTTCAACGTCGCGAACTTCAGTCCGGCGATGTGCATATTGATATCCACTACTGCGGCGTTTGCCACTCCGACCTGCATATGGCGCGCAATGAGTGGGGCGTCAGCCAGTTTCCACTGGTGCCGGGACATGAAATCGTTGGTCGCGTCATCAGCACCGGCAGCGACGTAACCGCGTTTAAAGCAGGCGATCTGGTTGGCGTTGGCGTGATGGTAGACTCCTGCGGTCACTGCTCACAGTGTAACCAGGGCGAAGAGCAGTACTGCGAAGCGGGCTACACGGCCACCTATAACGGCGACGAGAAGGTTATCGGCGGCAAAACCTTTGGCGGCTACGCAGACAGCATCGTTGTGGACAGCAAATTTGTGGTTACCGTTCCGGAAAGCCTTGAGCTGAGCGCAGTTGCGCCGCTGCTGTGCGCGGGCGTGACCACCTGGTCCCCGCTGAAGCACTGGAACGTGCAGCCTGGCCAGAAGGTCGGCGTGATTGGCCTGGGTGGACTGGGTCATATGGCGGTGAAGCTGGCCCATGCCATGGGCGCGGAAGTGGTGCTGTTTACCACGTCGCCGTCAAAAGGCAGCGATGCGCTCCGCCTGGGGGCCAGTAAAGTGGTTGTCTCTAAAGATGCCGCGCAAATGGCAGCAGAGGTCAGCAGCCTTGATATCATTCTGGACTGCGTCGCGGCTCCGCACGATCTGGACCCGTACCTCAACACGCTGAAGGCGAACGGTCATCTGGTGCTGGTGGGCATTCCCGATGCACCCCATACCTCACCGGACGTGGCGCCGATTGTCTTTCGCCGCCTGAGCATTTCCGGCACATCCATCGGCAGCATCCGTGAAACGCAGGAGATGCTGCATTTTTGTGGTCAGCACAATATCGTTTCGGATGTGGAAGTGATTCGTCTGGATGAGGTGGAAACCGCGTTTGAACGGATGCTGAAAGGCGACGTGAAGTACCGCTTTGTGATCGATATGAAGGCTTCGCGCTCGTAAAACACAAAACCCGCCAGCGGCGGGTTTTTCTTTTATGCCAGCAGCTCGCGGCTGAGGCACGGATTAGACTGAATCAACTGCATTAACTTCTGTGCGCTGCGCGAAGGCCTGGTGCGCTTCGCTTCCCAGCTTTTCACCGATGAAACGCTAACGCCCATGGCCAGGGCAAACTCATCAATTTCCAGACCGGTAATTTCCCTGATACGTTTTGGTTCGGGCATCAATACTTCACCCTTTAATGGGGGAGCGGACTGGATCACTTCACGGGTCAATACAATATGCTCAAGGCTGGATAACAGCTCGGACATAGGATCTTTAATTTCCATAGAGCACTCCTCATTAAAATCACAATAGTGAACGGCCAGAGGGTTAGAACCTGAGTCTCAGGCTCATAATGCTGGCGGCCAGTTGCCACGGAGATGCTCTCGTCGTATACATAAAGAGTACAGCGCGGGGGTACGCCAGGATCATAAGTATTAGATCAGATTTGGCGATTTGCGTCGTAATTTGAGACTATTTTTCAACCTTGCTTTTAGCAAATGTTTCCATATCCGACCAACAGCCTTATACCGCGGCCCGCTGGCGGTTGAAGCGTAATGCTTAAGAGTAAGTTTAAGCCCTATCCCCGGCCTCCGAGTTGGACTATTCTTTAGGCGCGGCGTCTGCCGCCCTCATGCTTGCTTAAAACAGCCTTATTATTTACAGGAGTTACTTCCCATGACGACAGGAATCTCGCGTGCGTGGACGCGTCTGCTGGTGCCTTTCGCGGCACTGTTTCTGGTCTTGCAACTGACCGGCTGCGGCGATAAAGAAGCCGATCAGCGCAAAGCATTTATCGATTTCCTGCAAAACACCGTCCAGCGCAGCGGCGAACATTTACCGGCGCTGAGCGCGGATCAAAAGCAGAAGTTTGGTCCTTACGTTAATGATTACGCTATTATTTACGGCTTTTCCCAGCAGGTTAATCATGCGGTCGATTCCGGTATCAAGCCCGTCGTGGATGAGCTGTCGGCCATTCGTATGCCACAGGATTACCTGACCCGCCGTGATTCTCTGCGCCAGGCAAGCGGCTCGCTCGGCGTGCTGACGCAGCAGATTCAGGCGGCCAGAACGCAGGCGGATAGCGGTAAGGCTGGCCTGAAACAGCCGTCCGATCTGAAAGCGGTTTACGATAACGTTTATAACAAAGTGGTGACGCAGCCCGTCAGCGTACTGATGCCGCTGCTGCCCGCCCTGCAAACGCTTAGCCAGAATGCGGTGCAGACCGGTGATTTCCTGCAACAGCAGGGTACTCAGGTGACCTTTAATGGCCCGGCCATTCAGTTTCCTACCCAGCAGCAGGCTACGCAGTACAACCAGATGATGACTAACCTGTCGGCCAATTCACAGGCGCTGGCCCAGGCGCAGAGCGCGTTACAGACTACCTTCCAGTAACGCCCTGATACGGCAAGGATGCCGTTTTATCCCCCCTGCTCCGTTAGTAACTTATTTACATCCCCCTGCACCGCCCTTTAATTAACCCCCCTTTCGGCCTGCCAGGCAGAAAATAAAATTTGAATGAGATCACAATTTCAAAACAAACAGCCAAATATATAATGTGATACTCATCACATTTATTCCCGATTAAGGTGAAAGATTCCGCCTGCGTATTTTATTTACAGCGTTTTATTGTGATCATTATCACTAAAATCCCCCCATACCCCACCCGAATCTAGTGATGTGGATCACACTTTCTCTGCTCACTACGCAGGCAGAAAGTCACGTGATAGAGTCCGGCTGCATACAGTGATACCGACGGTGCCACCGCGACTTCCTCAACTAAAAAATCTCTCGCGCGCGCTTTTTTGTTAGCGCGGAACAATAAGGGGTGTGTTTTTATGTCCTCATCAGATATCAAGATCAAAGTACAAAACTTTGGTCGCTTTCTGAGCAACATGGTAATGCCGAATATTGGCGCGTTTATCGCCTGGGGTATTATCACCGCGCTGTTTATTCCGACCGGCTGGCTGCCGAATGAAACCATGGCCAAACTGGTCGCACCGATGATCACCTATCTGCTGCCGTTGCTGATTGGTTACACCGGGGGTCGACTGGTGGGCGGCGATCGCGGCGGCGTGGTCGGTGCAATTACCACCATGGGCGTGATTGTTGGTGCGGATATGCCAATGTTTCTCGGATCGATGATTGCCGGACCGCTGGGCGGCTGGGCCATCAAAAGATTCGACCGTCTGGTCGACGGCAAAATCAAAAGCGGCTTCGAGATGCTGGTTAACAACTTCTCTGCCGGGATTATCGGCATGCTGTTGGCTATCCTCGCGTTTCTGGCGATCGGTCCGCTGGTAGAGGGGCTATCGCATATCCTCGCCGCGGGCGTAAACCTGATGGTGCAGAACAATCTGCTGCCGCTGACTTCAATTTTTGTTGAACCGGCAAAAATTCTGTTCCTGAATAATGCCATCAACCACGGTATTTTCTCCCCGTTAGGGATTCAGCAGGCGAGTGAAGCCGGTAAGTCGATCTTCTTCCTGATCGAAGCTAACCCCGGTCCGGGCCTGGGCGTGCTGATGGCCTATATGTTCTTTGGCCGGGGCAATGCCAAACAGTCTGCTGGCGGTGCGGCGATCATCCATTTCCTGGGCGGTATCCACGAAATCTACTTCCCCTATGTGCTGATGAACCCGCGGCTGATTCTGGCCGTTATCCTCGGCGGTATGACCGGCGTCTTTACCCTGACGCTGCTTCACGGCGGTCTGGTTTCTCCTGCCTCGCCTGGCTCAATCCTCGCCGTACTGGCGATGACGCCAAAAGGTGCCTACTTCGCTAATATCGCGGCGATTGTGGCCGCATTTGCCGTCTCTTTCGTGGTTTCCGCTATCTTACTGAAGACCAGCAAGGTGAAGGAAGAAGAGGATATCGACGCGGCCGCGCGTCGCGTTAGCGATATGAAAGCGCAGTCTAAAGGCCAGGTCGGGACGTCGTCTGCCGCCGCGAATGGCGCTAACGGTCTGAACAGTGATTTGAGCCTGGTGCGCAAAATCATCGTTGCCTGCGATGCCGGAATGGGTTCCAGCGCAATGGGCGCGGGCGTTCTGCGTAAAAAGGTTAACGATGCCGGTCTGACGAATATTTCCGTGACCAATACCGCCATCAATAATCTGCCAGGCGATGTGGATCTGGTCATTACCCACCGCGACCTCACCGAGCGCGCCCTGCGTCAGGCTCCTCATGCCCAGCACATTTCGCTGACTAACTTTCTCGACAGCGGACTCTATACCGACCTGACATCGCGTCTGGTGGAGGCGAATCGCAGCGCGGGCCATCGTGATAAAGTGAGTGCCGCCCTGAGTGATAGCTATGACGACAGCCAGGAGCATCTGTTCCGGCTGAGCGCCAGCAACGTTTTCCTCGGCAACCACGCCAGCAACAAAGAGCAGGCCATCCGCTTTGCCGGTGAACAGCTGGTGAAAGGGGGCTACGTTGAGCCAGAATATGTTGAAGCCATGCTCGACCGTGAAAAGCTCACGCCGACCTACCTGGGCGAATCCATCGCCGTGCCGCACGGCACCATTGAAGCCAAAGACCGCGTGCTGAAAACCGGCGTGGTGTTCTGCCAGTATCCTGACGGCGTGCAGTTTGGCGAGGAGGAAGAGGATATTGCCCGGCTGGTTATTGGTATCGCCGCCCGCAATAATGAACACATTCAGGTGATCACCAGCCTGACGAATGCGCTGGATGATGAGAGCGTGATCGCTAAGCTGACCACCACCTCCAGTGTGCAGGAAGTGCTGGATCTGCTGTCAGGTAAAAAAACAGCGTAGCGCATCAGGCTGACAGAATTGACCTCCCTGGGCCGGGCATGCCCGGCCCATTTTCCGGGTCGGGTTTGTCCGGCCCTCGATCGTTAATACGGGAAAAAGTTATGAAAGCATTACATTTTGGTGCCGGTAACATCGGCCGTGGGTTTATTGGTAAGTTACTGGCAGACGCCGGTATTCAGCTGACCTTCGCTGACGTCAACCAGGTGGTACTGGACGCGCTCAATGCGCGCCACGAATACCCGGTTCGCGTCGTCGGCGAAGAAGCCCAGCTGGAGATCGTGAAGGGTGTGAATGCGGTCAGCAGCGCCAGCGATGACATTATCCCTCTGATTGCGGAGGTGGATATCGTGACCACCGCAGTGGGCCCGCAGATCCTCGAACGTATCGCAGGCGGCATCGCCAAAGGGCTGATCGCGCGCAGCGACAGCGGCAATAGCCGTCCGTTAAATATCATTGCCTGTGAAAATATGGTGCGCGGCACCACCCAGCTTAAGGGGCACGTGCTCAAGGCGCTGCCGGAGCAGTATCACGCCTGGGTCGATGCCAGCGTTGGCTTTGTCGATTCTGCCGTGGACCGCATTGTGCCACCTTCCGAGGCGGGTACGGCTGACCCCCTTGAAGTCACCGTTGAGACATTCAGCGAGTGGATCGTCGATAAGACACAGTTTAAAGGCCCCCTTCCGGCGATCCCCGGCATGGAGCTGACCGATAACCTGATGGCGTTTGTCGAGCGCAAGCTGTTTACGCTCAATACCGGACACGCTATTACCGCCTATCTCGGCCAGCTGGCCGGACACCAGACCATCCGTGATGCCATTCTGGATGAGCACGTACGTAAGGTGGTTAAAGGGGCGATGGAGGAGAGCGGCGCGGTGCTGGTGCGGCGCTATGGCTTTGATGCTGATAAACATGCGGCCTACATTCAAAAAATTCTTGGCCGTTTTGAAAACCCCTGGCTTAAGGATGATGTCGAACGCGTGGGACGTCAGCCGCTGCGCAAGCTGAGTGCAGGCGACCGCCTGATCAAACCCACGCTGGGTACGCTGGAATATGGCCTGCCGCACGATAACCTGGTGACGGGCATTGCCGCTGCAATGCATTATCGCAGCGACCAGGACCCCCAGGCGCTGGAGCTGACAACGATGCTGTCAACGCTGGGGGTGCAGGCTACTCTGGTGGAGATTTCCGGGCTTGATGCCGACAGCGAAGTGGTCACCGCCGTAGTTAAAGCCTGGAACGCTATGGCATAATGCCCGCACTTCCGATTTCAACGGATGAACGGACAGGGTACGGCAAACGCCGTACCCGTTAAGGCGGCACCCCGCAGGGTCAGAGATTGATATGCAGGCTCTTATGGAAAAACCACAGGCTTTTGAGAATCGGGTGCTGGAACGCCTGAATGCAGGACGTTCGGTAAGAAGTTTTCTGATTGCAGCCGTTGAGCTGCTGGCCGAAGCCGTTAACCTGCTGGTGATTCAGGTTTTCCGCAAGGATGATTATGCGGTGAAATATGCGGTCGAGCCTCTGCTGCTGGGCAACGGGCCGCTGGGTGAACTGTCGGTGCGCCTGAAGCTGATTTATGGCCTTGGCGTAATCAACCGCAGCGAGTACGAAGATGCAGAACTGCTGATGGCGCTGCGCGAGGCGCTTAACGACGATGGCACCGATTACCGCTTTACCGATGATGAGCTGCTGGGACCCTTTGGCGAGCTGCACTGCGTGACCGCTTTACCCCCCCGCCCCGATTTTTCCATCGCCGATCCGGAGATGGTCGCCATGCTCCGGCAGCGCTACCAGCAGGTCGTCCGTTCCACCCTGGTCCTGTCGCTGACCGAACTGATTTCCCGCATCAGCCTCAAGCAGGCTTTCAAAAAGTAGCCGGCTGCTTTTCCCACTTCCTGCCGCTTTCGTGTATCCTTGCAGCAATGAATCACACTACGGTTAATGATAATGAAAGAACACGTTCAGGAAGAGATAAAGGTCCTCAGCGATAAGCTGGACGCCCTTACGCATAAAGAGCCACTGCTGCTGGAATCCGGCGATGCAGAGAAGCTTGGCGAGTTACAGGAAGCCAAAGACAAGCTGATTGCTGAGATTGAGCGCCTGCGTGAAGTGCGCGATGAGAACCTGAGCAAAGAAGCGCAGAAGCTGAAGCAGCTGCCGTTCAGCCGGGCGATCACTAAAAAAGAGCAGGCCAATATGGGCGCCCTGAAGAAAAGCGTGCGCGGTATTGTCGTGGTACACCCCATGACCGCGCTGGGCCGCGAAATGGGCCTGAAGGAAATGACCGGCTTCGCTAAAACGGCTTTTTAATCCTTACCTCCCTGCTGCGGGTATAAGGCTCCCTTATCCCCGCACGCCAACACAGTGTCACCCTGTGTAATCATTATTGCTGATTTTATCACCAGGATCGTCAGACGTTTTTTTAATGGTGTAAACATAAATGAGTCTTTTTTTATATTATTTTTCATAAAAAATAAATAGAGTTGAGGAGTTTATTTAAAGGATGAAAATAAAATGCCTATTACAAACATTATAAAAGCTTACATATTCAGAAAAACAGATGCAGTTTATGAACTCGCACAAAAAGACGAAAAACACATCGACCTCGCTAAGAGGTTGCTCGAAAAAAAAATAAAGAACATTGTTAACAGACCCAGAATGTTTGATGTGAAAAAATATGGTGAAAATATTGAAAAATTAGCGAAATTATCTGGAATAACCAGATTATCGAATGTATCTAACCACCCTGTTGATTCAAATAAAGATAAATTAAATATAAATCCGTTCGTTGCCTCTAATTCCACTAAGGAAAAAACCGATGAACATATGAAGATTACTGCATTTATGAATAGCGATGAATTTATATTCACAATGCTCAAAATGACCATTGACCATTGTAATAAGATACTAGATGAAACAACCGAAAATGCTAAATCGGATATGCGTAGTATTGTTACCAACCTGAGTGCGTTTTCAATGACTGAAAGAAAGGAGATGGCTGAGGCTGCAACAGCACTTTCAAATAAAAAAATCACCAGCGAACGCTCTTTCATCACTTATGGTAACTCCGCCCTCCCCCCGCAGAATGAATCAGAAGAACGGAGAGTTCTGCAAGCCCATGTGAAAGAAGTAAAAGCATGGTGTGACTCCATGTTAGACCCTAAGACAGCTTCTAAATAAACGGAGAGAACAATTATCATAAATTTAATGCCCTCTCCCGGGGAGAATATTTTGGGAAATGTTATTACCCGAATCGCACAAAAAACGCTTATTTTTTCGCGTACTTAGCCTGCAGCGTGGCAAACCACGGCGCGACAAAATCGGATGACTCCCCCCAGCCCGGCAGGATTTTATTCAGGCTGGCGACGTTAACCGCACCCGGCTGGCTGGCAAGCTGCGCCTGAGAAATGGCTGCCGCCTTAAACTGCCAGCTGGCCGGGGTCTTTTCCCCCCCGATTTTATTCGCCACCAGACGCATATTGATCGCGCCGATAAGCTTGCTGTCCACCGCCACGGTCTGTTTCCACGGGCTGTTCTTCTGGTGCATCAGCTGCAAATCCTGATTGGATACGTCGATGCTGTAGAGCTTGATCTCCGTGCGGCCATTCTCCTGCAGAGCCTTGTAGGCCCCCTGGGCAAAGGCATCCCAGGATCCCCAGATAGCATCGATCTTCCCTTTCGGGTATTTGGCCAGAATCGCCCCGATTTTATTGGCGGTGTCGCCCTGCACGTCAGAGGATACTGCGCCGATCGACTCCAGCTGGTGAATGCCCGGATTGGCCTTCAGCACTTTCTCATACACCACCTGACGGCGATCCATCGCCGGGAAGCCCGCGACCCACAGCTTGACGATATTCGCCTTGCCGTTGGTGTCTTTGATCAGCTGATCGAGCGACAGCTGCGCCAGGGAAGCATCATCCTGCGCGGTGACGGTCACGCCCTCCACCGGCTGGTTAACCGGCGTATCGAACACGGAGACTTTTATACCCGCATCGGCAATGCGCTTCACCAGCCCGGTCGAATAGGGGTCTTTGCCGTGAGAGAGGATAATGCCGTCATATTTCTGGCTGATCGCCTGATTAACGAAGTCCTGAAAACGCGCGTCATCACCGTTGCTCAAAAAGGTGCTGACCTTAAAACCCAGACTGCGGCCTTCCTGAATGGCACCGGCAACAAACTGGGTGGTGTTGTCATCCGATCCCAGATTACGGATAACCGCAATGCGTACCGGGCCGGCGTGGTTGGCAATGGCGGCCGGAACGGCAGCGCCGGTCTCGGCAAAGGTCGGGGCGGTGGAGAGCAGGCTGATAGCAAGCAGTGCCAGTGGGAGCTTTTTCATTATTATTACTATCCTCTTAGACAGTCAGGGCGTCAGAGACGCCGGATTCAGCACAGGTTCGGGCGCCTTTCGGCACCCGGGGAACATTAACGGTGACTAACGCCGCTGGATATAGGTGATAGCCAGCGCGACGGCCAGTACCAGACCTTTGATAATATCCATGGCGTAATAGGGCACGGAGAGCATCACCAGCCCGTTTTGCAGCACGCCGAGGATCACCGCCCCCACCAGCGTGCCCAGCGCATTCGGCTTTCCGGAACCCGCCAGCGAGAATCCAATCCAGGCGGCGGCGACCGCGTCCATCAGATACCCACCACCGGCATTGACCTGCGATGAGCCGATGCGCGATGCCAGCAGAATGCCGCCCAGCCCCGCCAGCAGTGAGGCAATAACGTAGGCCAGCACGCGATAACGATTCGTACGAATACCCGACAGGCGCGCCGCCTCTGGATTACCGCCAATGGCATACATCCGACGGCCATGTTTGGTCAGCGACAGCCCAAGCTGGGCCACCAGGGTGACCACCAGCATAATAATGACGATGGTCGGCACCTGGCCGAGCAGGGAGAAGTTGGCCGGGATGGTCCCTTCGGCCATATCGCCACTCGGCATTACCATATTTTCCGTAATGGAGCCGCCAAAGCTCCAGGTCATTGCCACCCCCTGCACAATAAACAGGCTGGCCAGCGTGGCTAACATGTCGGGAATTTTCAGCACAACGATCAGAAAGGCGTTAAACAGCCCGACCAGGGTGCAGAGCAGCAGCGTAAGCGCTATTGCCTCGGCGCTGCCGTAGCCGTACCAGACGAACAGGGAGATAACCAGCGAGTTTGCCAGCGACGCGGTAGACCCCACGGAGAGGTCAAAGCCGCCGATGGTCAGCGAAACCGAGACGCCTACGGCGATCACCGTAACGATGGCGATTGAGCGCAGGATATTAATGATGTTGGTCGGCTCCAGAAAACTGTCCGAGGCCAGGCCAAATGCGGCGATGAGCGCCACGCAGGTTAACAACATTCCCCACTTATAGAGAAATTCAAACAGCTGGTGACGCACGGGCGTCCGCTTCAGGGAAAGTTCATTGCTGCTCACGCAGGCGTTCCTCCGGTGGAATAAAGTAAAAGTGTTTCTTCATCAACGTCCTGGGCAGCCATTTCAGCCACAATGCGTCCGTCCCAGAGGACGCAGATCCTGTCGCACAGGCCAACCAGCTCGGAGAATTCACCCGACGCGTAGATGACCCCTTTCCCCTGCCGTGCCAGCCCGTCAATTAGCGTAAACAGGTCGGTTTTGGCTTTTATATCGACGCCCTTCGTCGGCTCATCGAGAATGAGGACGTCAGCGTTATTGCGCAGCCATTTGCCGATCGCGACCTTCTGCTGATTACCGCCCGACAGGCGCCTGAGCGTCTGCTGCGGCCCGGTGGTGCGCACCCCGAGCTTTTGAATAATCTCTTCTGCCCAGCGCCAGGCCTGACGGTGCCCGAACAGGCCCCAGCGGGAAAAGCTGTTATCGTCCGTAACGCTGAGGTTCATCGCGACCGATTCGTCGATAAAAATGCCCTCTTTCCGCCGCTCCTCGGGGATCAGCGCCATCCTGTTTTTCACCGCCGCATGAGGCGAGGTGGGTTTCCAGGGCCTTCCGTGCAGTTCGCCCCGCGTAATCCGGCTGCGACTGACACCAAACAGCGCCTTGCACAGCTCGGTTTTCCCCGCGCCGGCCAGCCCGGCAATGCCCAGGATTTCGCCTTTGCGCAGCGTCAGCGAAATATCGCGCAAAAGGTGCTCATCGTGCAGCCCCTGCACCGCCATCAGCGTCTCCCTGCCGAAGGGTGGGCGTCGGGGCGGATAGATGTCGTCCAGCTGATGGCCCAGCATCTTCTCAACGATCTGCTCGCCGCTAAGCTGCGCCATCGGGCCCGTTTCAACCAGCTGGCCGTCGCGCAGCACCGTCAGCCGATCGCAGATTTCCCGCAGCTCATGAATGCGGTGAGAGATAAAGACCACGCCGATCCCGCTGCTTTGCAGGCGGCGTACCACGGCGAACAGCCGCTCGCTCTCATGCTGATCCAGCGGCGCAGTGGGTTCGTCCAGAATCAGAAAGCGACAGTGATGGGAGAGCGCGCGGGCCAGCAAAATCTGCTGCTTTTCCGCCAGCGAACACTGATCGATGCGGCGACGCACGTCCAGTGAGACGTCCAGCTGTTGCAGCAGTGCCCTGGCCTGCTGGCGAATCTCGCCCCAGTGATAAACCTGTCCACCTTCGGCCAGCCTGTCGAGCATGATGTTTTCTGCCACGCTCAGGGTCGGTACGAGGGCGACATCAACCTCCTGCTGCACCAGATGGATCCCCAGCTGTCGGGCATCGCGCGGTGTGCGGATGGATACCGGCTTACCATCAAGCAGGATCTCCCCGCTGTAATGATCGTACGCCCCGGATAATACGGCCATCAGCGTCGATTTCCCCGCACCATTAGCGCCGGTCAGGGCATGAACCGAATGACCTTCAAGGCTGAAATCAACGCCGTTGAGTGCGGAAAAACCGCCAAAGGCAATGGCTACCTGACGCATTTCTAAGCGATTTACCCCGTTCATAAGCGAAATTCTCTGGCGAATACAAAAACGTCTGGCCGCATTTTTTAATGGTTTGTCACGGCTGACAACGAACGAAAGCGCATAAGCTAACACAAAATGATATTAGCCATCCAGACATCTGGACACTTAAGCGGTTAACGCCGGATTGCGGGGGATAATCAGCATAAACGGGGGGAAGAAGCCGATCGGGCAGGATTACACGCGATTTTACGCAGATGATGGCCGGAGACAGACGTAAAAAAACCGGCGAAGCCCTCTCGCCGGTTTGTCTTCACGCATCAGCGTGGAGGGATTTATTTTGCTGCGGAGAAACGGGCTGCCGCTTCGTCCCAGTTAACCACTTCCCAGAACGCCTTAATGTAGTCAGGACGTTTGTTCTGGTACTTCAGGTAGTAGGCGTGTTCCCACACGTCCAGGCCAACAATCGGCGTACCGGAAGCGCCAGAGATAGCTTCACCCATCAGCGGGCTGTCCTGGTTAGCCGTAGAGACGACGGCCAGTTTGTCACCCTTCTTAACCAGCCACGCCCAGCCTGAACCAAAACGGGTTGCGGCCGCTTTCTCAAATTCAGCTTTGAATGCGTCCACGCTGCCGAAGTCTTTTTCGATAGCGGCTTTAAGGTCGCCACTCAGGGTGGTGCCGGTTTTCAGGCCCTTCCAGAAGAAGCTGTGGTTAGAGTGGCCGCCCGCGTTGTTGCGCAGTACGGTTTTCTTGTCCGCAGGAACCTGATCCAGTTTAGCGATCAGCTCATCTACCGGCAGGCTGGCAAATTCGGTGCCTTCCAGCGCGGCATTGGCGTTGTTGACATAGGTCTGGTGGTGTTTAGTGTGATGGATTTCCATCGTCTGCTTATCGAAATGTGGCTCTAACGCGTCATAGGCGTAAGGCAGGGATGGTAGTGAATAACTCATGTTCATCATCTCCATAAAAGTTGGCGGTAGCTGTGTTGCTCCGCGTAAGCAGTCGGATCATTATAGTTAAATAAACGGTGGGTAAAAGGGTTATCAATGCCTTACTCTTACCGGGGTTTATTATTGAGGTGTTACCGCACAGTTTCTCTACTTATCCCTGGCTTCTGCTACGCTAATGAAGAACTTTTATCGAAGGGAAGAGGCTTATGGAGTACTACGGATTTATTCTGCTCAAATTTTTTATTGGCTTTGCCATCGTCATTACCCACCTGAATTTTTCCGGAAAAACTCAGCTTTCACAAATGACGCCCGTCGACTTTATCGGCAACTTTGTGCTGGGCGGCATTATTGGCGGCGTGATTTACAGCGACAGTATTCCTCTGTACCAGTATGTGGTGCTACTGCTGATCGGCGTGGCCTTTATCACCTCACTTAACGCCATCAGTAAGCACTTTTCGCTATTTCGCTCCATCACCATTGGCGACCCCATTCCGATCATCAAAAATGGCCAGTTCCTGATGGACAATATTCTCGCCCGACGGAACAAGATCGACATTCTGAGCGTCGCCTCGCAGATCCATACTCAGGGCATCCTCTCCTTTCAGGAAGTGCGCTACGCGCAGATTGAGCCGGGCGGCCAGGTCACGGTCATTGCCGAGGGTAGCCTGATGCCCTCGGTGATCGTCATGAAAAACGGCAAGGCGCGGCCCGGCGATCTGGCATTGATTGATAAAGACGAAGCCTGGCTACTGAAGGAAGTCGAGCGGTGTCAGCTGAAACGTGAGGATATCTTTCTCACCGAGTTCTGGGAGGGGAAGCTGATGTTCATTATGAATAACGGCGATATCGTCCGTCAGAGCGAAGAGGCCGAGCTGGGATCGGCGGGATTAAAAGTGGGCGAGCGGCAGGACCGGTAAGGGGCCAGCAGGCGGTCAGTTTCTAACAACATAAGGCAGTCACTCACTCCAGTCTTCCAGTTTAAGGTCCGGTACCCGCACAAATTCACGCGTATTATTCGTTACCAGAATGGCGCCCACGGCTACGGCATGGCCGGCGATAGCGGTGTCGTTAGGACCGATCGGCGTGCCGGCTGCGGCCAGGATGGCTTTGATCTGCGTGGTAGCGTCTACTGCTGCACGATCCCAGGGAAGGAGATAAGATCAACGTTAACATCAATATCAGCGTGATTATCTCCTGTAGCGCAATAGGTTCCTTTTATAGCGGCCGGAGACCGAGGTCTACCGTCCGATCAGCTGAGGCTATCGTCGACCAACGGTGGGCTATGATGATACGGGTTACGCTCAGCCCGCGTATGGCGTCGTTTATTAGTGCCTCGTTATATTCGTCCAAGTGGCTGGTCGCCTCGTCCATAAACAGAATACCTGGCCGACGGTAGAGGGCGCGGGCGATAAAAATACGCTGGCGCTGCCCGCCCGACAAGCCTTCGCCTAACTCTCCGGTCAGGGTATCATAGCCCATCGGCAGGGCCATGATGTCTTCGTGGATATGGCTAAGGTGTGCACATTCGTGAAGCCACGCCTCGTCGGGAGCCTCATGAAAGCCGGTGATGTTTTCGCGCAGGGAACCCGCAAACAGTCTGTCCTCTTGCAGAATACAGGCCACCGTGCGGCGATAGTTATCCACGCCAGCGGCGTGAATGTCGCGTCCGCTGGCCAGCACACAGCCTCCCCCGGGTGGTATGAGACCGCATAACACCTTCATCAGCGTGGTTTTCCCGCACCCTGACGGGCCGATTATGGCCACGCTCTCACCAGCGGTCACTATGAGGTCAAGCCCGCGAAAAACTGTCGGCGACTGTTTATCATGCTGGAATGTTAGCCCCTTCGCCTCCAGCCTCATGGCGGTTCCTGCGGGCCAGAGGTCAGCGGTCGGCTCTGCAGGCTCGGGCTGTGCGTGAGCGATGTCCGCAATCCGCTCCCCGTGCAGAGAAAGCATTCCCAGCCGCAGGAACATATTGGTCAGCGACAGGGCCCTGGCGGTGAATATCTCGCGGAATACCCCGAATGCCACAAACGCTCCGAGCGAGAGATGATGGGTCATGACAGCCCCGACGCCAAGCCAGAGGACAACCACATTGTCCAACGCACCCGTAAGACCGCTGACGGTACTAAAAAGGATATCAAAGCGCCGGCGGCTCACAGCGGCGTTGGCGGCATCCACTTCCAGTGTCAGCCAGTTACGCCTGCGCTGCGCTGCCAGCCCCTGCGCGCGGATGGTGGCAATGCCCCACAGCGACTCGGTAAAGTGGGAGCCAGCCGCAGCATTTTTTATCATTTGCTCCTCCGTCAGCTGGCGATACCGGGGAAAGGAAATCAGACGCATCAGGATAGCAAGTAGCACGAACCCCGCTACCACGCTACATAGCAAAGCCCCGCCGTAGGCGCCCAGCAAAGCCAGTGACCCGAGTAGCATAATGCCGTCAATGACGCAGCCGGTGATGTCGTGCACGAACGTGTCGCGCAGTACATCCAGCGAGCCGAAGCGGGACTGAATGTCGCCCGTGCGACGCCGGGAAAACCATGGCAGAGGTAGCCCCAGAAGGTGTCCGAGCAGGCCATCCTTCCACTGCACATCAGTCAGGGTATCAGTCACCATCACCGTCCACGCCCGGATGAGATTCAGCCCGGTTTGCAGCAGGATAAGTGCGCCCAGCGACAGACAGACCAGCTCCAGCAGCCCGTGGTCGGAGGCAGGTACCACATGATCGAGAGCCACCTGAGTTCCCACTGGCAGCATCAGACTGATGCTTTCGGTCATCGCCGACAGGCAGAATATTTTGAACAGCGCTGCGCCGAAGCCGCGAATGCTTTGCATTAATTCCGTCGGCCGGACGCGGGCCTGCCTTTTCTGGGGGCGGAAGTCGCGGGCGGGCCACAGCTCCAACGCCGCCCCGGTAAAGCTCTCCGACAGTACCTGTCGGCTTACGACTCGTCTGCCGCAGGCGGGGTCGTGTACGATGGCCCGATCGCCACAGAGGCCGACCAATACAACAAAATGGCTGAAATTCCAGTGCAGAACACATGGGAGGCGAAGGGCGGATAGCTCATCCAGCTCCAGTGCAAGCGCCCTGCCCGCAAGACCCGCGTTACCTGCAAGAGTGTGCAACGTGCCCAGCGTGGCCCCGCGCGACGAGAAACTGCCCTGGCAGCGCATGGCTGACAGATCCACGTAATGGCCGTGCCAACCTGCCACCATTGCGACGCAGGCCAAGCCGCATTCGGCGGCTTCCGTCTGCAGGATGAGTGGTACGCGCGGGCGCATAGAAAAGTTGAGTCGGCGCAGCAGCCAGTTCAGGCCGTTACCTTCCATGTGCTGCCCCCCGAGTGCTGTCACGCATCTCATAGAGCGGCGCCAGCGCCCACTGCCACAGCTTGCGCTTTTCCATAAATAATGTACATTCCGCCCGCAGCCCGTTTCCGGGACGCAGGTGCCGTCCTTGCCAGTCAAAGTGCGTCACGTCGGGTGTAACGGTGAGCCTGTACCAGGTTCCGGCAACGCCGGCTGACGGCGCTGCGGACCAGGCCATCCTTTCCTGCAGAGTAGCCGGGGCGGTAGCTATCTGTGCAATGCGCCCTGGAAATTGGCCAAACTTCTCTGCCGGGAAGGCGTTGTAGCGGATGCTTACCGGGGCATCCATCCTTATGAAGGGCACTACGCCGTCGGGTACCCACATGACCAGTTGCCAGCGCACCATACCGCCGGGGATAACCTGTACCAGCGCGTCTCCAACGCTGACAGCCTGCCCGGGCGATGGCCCGGCGGTATCCACCCGGCCGTCCACCGGCGAGGTAACGACCAGCGTGCCGGCGGCGTCGTCCTCAGCATCCTGACGAACTAGCTCGCTGCGCTGCATCTCCATGCGAAAAATATCGTTATCAAAGTCTGCAGCACGGGTGCGGATATCGCCCTCCAGTACCAGTACCTGTAGGGCGTTCTGTTCACGCTGGCTACTGAGCGTCAGCAGATCGCTCTGTTGCTGATAATAGAGAGACGCTTGCTGCGAAAGCTGATCCCGATTTATCAGCCCCGCTCGCTGATAGCGGCGGTAGCTGTCCATGTTCTGCTTCATTTCCCGCAATCCCTCCGAGGCCTGATTCAGAACATCAGCCGAATGCATCAGCGCAGCCGTATAGCTGGCTTTCTCCTGTGCAAGCGTCGCCAAGGTAACGCGCCGGTTGTCCTGCAGGCGGCTAATAATGCCGTCCACGCTTTTTATCTGTGCCTGCGTATTCAGCCGCTGCTGAAGGCTAACCACGCCGGAGCGAGCAGTATGGCTGACGTCAATTTCGTAAAGCGGCTGTCCCTTTCTAACACGGTCCCCCGGGCCGACCAGCCTGCTGAGGATAACCCCCTGACCAGGCGCAACGATTCTGACCGGGCCGGGCAATGAGGCCAGCTCACCACTTACGGTAACACGACGGGTGTAACTGCCGGCGCAGAGAAACGAG
The DNA here is from genome assembly GCF_900068895.1 of Erwinia sp. ErVv1. Lineage (GTDB taxonomy): Bacteria > Pseudomonadota > Gammaproteobacteria > Enterobacterales > Enterobacteriaceae > Erwinia. Next base: position 249,311 of record NZ_CDPK01000001.1, read on the forward strand.
GCAAGCAGGGTAAAAAACAGGATGGTAAAGGCGAGGTACGCCCATAGGGGAAGACCACGGACCATCAGCGCCCTGCCTTTCCAGGCATATGACCGATGATCAAGCGCCGCCTGACGATAAAAGGATTTCATTATTAACCTGACAGGAAGGCTGGTAAAGCCGAAGCCGTAAATAAGGCGACCTTACCGGCCGCCTGAAAGTGTCAAACTTTAAATTAGTGTTTGCCACCCCGGTCGTCGCTGCGCCTGCTGCTGCTCGATGTACCAGATTGACTGCTACCGCCCTTAGCTGTACTGGAACGGCCCACATCAGGAGCGTTTATACCACACTCGGCATGTATGCTCATCGAGTTAGACGAACCACCATGACCGTCACGGGATGAGGAATAAGATGCCCCCCACTGAACAGCTGCCAATTGAAAAACCACCCGCCACAACATTCATTTCATTTACCGAAAGTTCACGCATTGTTTTAGCTCCTATTTACAGTAACTGGCAAAAATAACGTGCTTATTTCTCATTGAGATAACCCACTGAGAAGCTGAATTGACATAAAAAATATTTCTTATGCCAAATTTCCTCATATCTTCTGGAGTGTATGAAAACCATTTTTCCGGAAACTTCACCGAATAATTATCCTGAAGCTGCGGACAGAAAGGGAGTTTATAATTAACCTTCAGAAGACTGTAAAAGTTTTTTTCGCGTTTTTTTATTCTTACAAACTCAGGCATTTTGACTAAATCACCTGGGGATAAGGTCTTACTGTCGGTGGTTATCCGTAACTGTTCTGCAGGACTACCGGCGCTGCCATGCCACAGAAGATAGGAATTGTTTCCGATTATTTTTTCCTGACCTGCTGGAAAAAGGTAGTTGGCACATGCTGAAGCGCATACTGTACGGACGGCAATATTTATTTTCCTGGTATAAAGAATATTTGCAATATCAAGTGCTGATTGGACATCCCCGCCCATGCTATTAACTGAAAGGGTTTTAATGTCATTATGAGTTAATAGCTTAATCACTTCCTTCTGAGATGCTCTGGTTATAAGACCGTCAAAAAAAAGAGTCTCTCCATCGATTTTAAGGGTAGGGTTGATCTGGAAAGGTCTTGCATCAGGAATATCAATTTCTTGCTGAGCAGTACAGAAATTCGGTATTAATAAAAAACAAAAGATAACAAACATCCTGTCATGAGCTTTCTTTTTTTATAAAAATCAGGGGGAGTTATGAAATCTGGCATAGTCATGGGAATTCCATTTACAATTATTATAATTAGCTTACCAGGGATTTAATTAGACATTACTTTACGGGTGACTCGGAGTCTGCCCGCTTATGTAAGCTACTATTAATTCAAGGTTATTTTAAGTCAAGAGCTGTAACAAAATATTTATTTTGCATGATTTTCTATCAGTTTTTTTGAACTATATCGCATAGTAAACCCCTTTTTTTATTATATATTTGGCTACTTCACCGAGTGATTAAAGGGGGGAGAATAAGTATTGTTCCGTCAACACGAAGAAAAATCCTGAATAATAAATGGAATAGGTATGACTGAAATGGTGGCTTTAGCGAAGGTATTTGCAGACCACTCCCAAACGCTGAGTTAGTGATGGCCATGATGCCTCACCTATGGCACCGTCGGAAACTTGCGACCTTAAATGCCCAAATTTAGCAGCTCTTATCGACACTTAAACAGGCTTTAGTGGACTGTTACTGCGAAGGTGTAATGTTAAGTTGACCAGCGTCAGGCCTGACTGGGTCCGAAATGTCGTCTGTTATGTCTGCAAGCATTGTTACCGGAACAGAGGCGATAAGTGGCCTCTGTTTCGGCGGCCAGATTAACTCTGCCACTACCATTCAGCTCCAAACCGTCCCGCCGACGGTTTCTTAACAGCATCATGGTCAACATTAATGCTTAAGGAACAATAATCCACCTCTACGCCAGCCCATTACCGACCGCAGGCGGCCAGCGACTTATCCAGCGCGCCCACCAGCCAGTCGATGTCGCTCTCCTGGAAGGCTAACGGCGGGCGCAGCTTCAGCACGTTGCCATAAGGCCCGGCAACCGAGGTAAGGACATGGTTTTCACGCAGCCTCTCGGTGACGTCCAGTGCCAGCTGTTTGTCCGGCGTCTTACTGCGCTTATCCGTCACCAGCTCAAAGCCAATAAACAGGCCCGCTCCACGCACGTCGCCCACGCACTCATATTTATCCTTGAGCGTTAACAGCGCAGCCAGCAGCTTCTCGCCCACCTTGCGGCTGTGTTCCTGTAGGCCTTCATCCTTGATCACCGTTAGCACCGCCTGCGCCGCTGCCATCGCGACCGGATTGCCGCCAAACGTGTTGAAATAGGGGATATCGTCGCTGAATGCTGCCAGAACGTCGCTTTTTGCCAGCAGAGCAGAAACCGGGATGCCATTGCCCATGGGCTTACCGGTGGTCACCACATCCGGCACCACGCCATGGCGGGCAAAGCCCCAGAACGCCTCGCCGGTGCGGGCAAAGCCGGGCTGCACTTCGTCGGCAATAAAAATACCGCCATTTTTATGCACCACCTCCACCGCTTTTTGCAGAAAACCTTTCGGCCCCGGCAGTACGCCGTCAGAGGAGAAAATCGAGTCGGCAAGGAAACCGGCAAATTTGATGCCGTGGGCCGCCATATCGTCAATCTGCTTCTGTATTTCGTTGGCAAACCACTCGCCTAAATCGGGTGCATCCACGCGATAGCAATCCGGTGGCGGTACCAGGCGCGTGGTGGCGGCCAGCGGCTGGCCCGAGCCCAGTGCGGGGGAGACGCCGGAGGTCAGATCGCTGGTGCCGTGGTAGGCCTCCTGGGTGACGATAATGCCGGTGCCGCCGCTCCAGGCACGCGCGATGCGTATGGCCAGATCGTTTGCTTCCGATCCGGTACACATATACATGGCGCGGTCGATTTCAGCGGGAAGGGTGGCCAGCAGCGCTTCGGAGTAGTCGAGAATGCGCTCGTGCAGATAGCGCGTATGGGTATTTAGCTGCTGCATCTGCCGGTAGACCGCATCGATAACCGCAGGATGGCAGTGTCCAATGCTGGCGACGTTATTGTAAACGTCGAGGTATTTGTCACCCGCCGCATCCCACAGATACTGCCCCTCGCCCCGCACCAGATGTACCGGCTTACGGTAGAACAGACGATAGGACTCGCCCAGTACCCGGCTGCGCTTGTCAGTCAGCTTGCGAACATCAGCATCCAGCCCGGCGGCATGTTCGGCGCGAAAGCTGTTGGTATCCATAATGGTTGAACGTGTAGCCATGATCACTCCCGTTGCGATGAAGGGTTACGATGGGCAGCAGCAGCCCGCTTGCGTTTATCATGGCAACTTTCAGGCAAAATGCAACAAAATACACAAATGCAACAAAATACACATGCACGTACCTCCATTGTCGGTTAGGCTATGCCCAGTCCAACGGCTAAAGGAGACAGATATGCTACAGGAAACGCGCCTGCACCGGATCCGTGCGCTGCTGGCGACGCTGGGTCACGTCAGTACCGAGCGGATCATCAGGGAGCTGGGCATCTCACGCGAAACGGCCAGGCGGGACATTATCGAACTGGAAGCGCTGGGCGTCGCGCGTCGCGTGCATGGCGGACTGATGGCGCTGAATGCCGAACCGGAAGCGCCTCTGGTAGTGCGCAGCGAAGTTAAGGCCCGGGAGAAGCGGGCTATCGCCCGTGCGGCGGCGCGACGACTAAAGCCTGGCCAGACGCTGTTTCTGGATGCGGGTAGCACCACCACCATGCTGGCTGAGGAGTTGCGCACCCTCTCCGGGCTGACGGTGGTCACCAACAGCCTGAATGCGGCGCTAAAACTCTGCGCCGCCGGGGAGCATGAAACGCTGAATAACAGCATCATCCTGCTCGGCGGCAGTATGCTGGCCGGGGCGCAGGAGACGCGCGGCGATCTGACGGTGGGGGAAATTTATCGCTATCGGGCCGACGTGGCGATGCTGTCGCCGGTGGGCATTGACGGCAGGAGCGGCGCCACCAGTTTTTATCCGCATGAGGCGGCCATTGCCCGCGCGATGGTACAACAGGCCGATCAGCTTATTTTGCTGGCCGACAGCAGCAAACTCGGCCTCACCAGCCGGATCAACTACGCCACGCTCGGTCAGGTGAGCGCATTAATCACCGACGGCGAGGCCGCAGAGAATCCCGCCTTTTCCCTGATTGAGAAATCGCTGCCGGAGGTGGTGCTGGCCCCGGCCACCAGCCGCTGATGCCCGGGCGCACGCATTGCTGACCGCCGCGGGTACACAGTGCCGACCGCCGCTGGCGGCGCAGCGGGCTTAGCCTCTCAGCCGCTGGGGATGCGTATACACCGTGGCGCGGCCAGGCTTGCTAAAGCCCACCAGCGTCAGGTTGCTGCGTTCCGCGACCTCGACGGCGAGTTTGGTTGCGGCGGAGACGGCGAAAAGAATTTCCACGCCGCACATCGCCGATTTCTGCACCATCTCATAGCTTGCCCGACTGGAAACCAGCACCGCGCCCTGCTGCCAGTCTGGCTGCTGGCTGCGCAATCCCAGCAGCTTATCCAGCGCGACGTGCCTTCCCACATCCTCACAGCCGCCGGAAAGCGCCCCGTCCGGCCTGATCCAGGCCGCAGCATGCGTACAGCCGGTCAGCTGTCCAACGGGCTGAACGCTTTTTAGCTGGCCCAGCGCCTTATCAAGCTGGTTGAGGTCGAAGGTTTGACTGAACGGCAGCGGCTGAAGCGGTTTGCCGATTTCGGCAAGCTGTTCAACGCCGCACACGCCGCAGCCGGTACGGCCCGCCAGGGACCTGCGCTGCGCTTTCAGCCCCATAAAGCGGCGGCTGGAGAGCTCGATCTGCACCTCAATACCGCCGCAGGAAGGCTGGATATCCATCCCATAGATATCTGCTGGCGAATCAATAATGCCCTCAGAGAGCGAGAAGCCCAGCGCAAAAGCTTCCAGATCCTTTGGCGTAGCCATCATCACCACGTGCGAAATGCCGTTATAGACCAGCGCCACCGGCACCTCGTCTGCCAGCCAGTCATCCTTTGCGCTCTCCAGCGCCATGCGTTGCCACACCTTCACCTGGCTCAGCCCGACGGCCTCATCCAGAGCCGGATTACCGTCACCCGCTTTATTCATCAGAAAATCACCCATGGCTAACGCTGACCCTTTCCACTCTGCAATACGCCTCTGACCCCATAGCTTGCGGATCGCTTATAAGATTCTGAACCCCCGAGCGAAGCACTGCAAGCGGCCGGATCTTATCCGTCACAACAGGCCCTGTTTGATAGTGAATAGTTATAAAAGCGATTGAAACGATGAAGTGGAGGAGACCGGGGGCTATAATTTTGGGCAGAAGCCTGTAATCTGGGCTTCTGTCCTGAGTCTGTTGCCATTGCAGGCAGCAGCACCCTTATCCGGCGGACCTTTTTTCGCCGGGGCTGGATACCCTATCCGCGCTGTTGATATACCGTTGGCGGACAGCTGAACCGTCGGAAAAACAGGAAAAAAACCTGATGAATATTCGCATAATCCCGAACGAGAGGCTGACAGACCACGAGCAAAATAGGGCAGAGGCCATCCCGCCGCTGCTTTTTCCCCGGCTGAAAAACTTATACAGCCGCCGCGCCGCACGACTCCGGCAGCTGGCGAAGAAAAACCCGCTGGGCGATTATCTGCGCTTCGCCGCCGTCATCGCCAGCGCCCAGGAAATCGTACTCTACGATCATCCGCTGCGGCTGGATCTGCATGCAAGGCTGACAGAAACCGCCGCGGGCGGTAAGCCTCCGCTGGACATTCACCAGCTGCCGCGAGATCCACACTGGCAGCGGCTGCTGCATTCTCTGATTGCCGAAATGAAGCCCGAAATGAGCGATCAGGCGCTGGCCGTGCTGGAGAACCTGGAAAAGGCCTCTGCCCAGGAGCTGGAAACCATGGCCTCGGCGCTGTTTGCTAATGAGTTCTCGAAGGTGAGCAGCGATACATCGCCGTTTATCTGGGCCGCGCTATCACTCTACTGGGCGCAGATGGCAGCGCTGATCCCGGGCAAGGCGCGCGCCGAACAGGGCGAACAGCGGCAGTTTTGCCCGGTCTGCGCCAGCGTGCCGGTGACCAGCGTGATCCATCTGGATCCCGAACAGGGCGGCGTACGCTATCTGCATTGCAATCTGTGCGAAAGTGAGTGGCATGTCCCCCAGGGTAAATGCAGTAACTGTGAGCACACCCGTGACCTGAGCTACTGGTCGCTGGAGAGTGAGTCCGGGGCGGTACAGGCAGAGAGCTGCGGCGACTGCGGCACCTGGCTGAAGATGTTCTTCCAGCAGAAAGATCCGGCGGTGGAGCCGGTCGCGGACGATCTGGCTACGCTGGTGCTTGATGCGCGTATGGAGCAGGAAGGATTTGCCCGCAGCAGCCTGAATCCCTTTCTGTTCCCGGGCGAATGAGCGCAATAAAGGGCGGGAGAGACCACTCTTCCGCTAATCAAAACCGATCCGGGCCGGCCTTCCGGACCCGTTCATTAGAGGAAGTGGGATGAAATTAATCGGCAGCTACGCCAGCCCGTTTGTCCGTAAAATTTCGGTGATTATGCTGGAAAAAGGCATCACCTTTGAGTTTGCTAACCAGTCGCCCTGGACGGATGACAGCCCGGTACCGACCTACAACCCATTGGGTAAGATACCGGTGCTGGTCACCGGCCCGGATGAGTACTGGTACGACTCGTCGGTGATTGCGGCCTATCTCGAACAGCTGGATATCGCACCCGCGCTGATCCCGCGTGACAGGCTGGCGGCGATGAACGTGCTTCAGCTACAGGCGCTGGCGGACGGCATCGGCGATGCGGCGGTGCTGCTGGTGCGTGAAGGGTTGCGTCCGACTGATAAACAGCTGGAGAGCGAGCTGGTGCGTCAGCGCGGCAAAATTCTGCGCGGCCTCGACGCGCTGGAAAAAGCCGCAGCCGAGGGCAAGGTGCTGAACAGTGACACCCTCAATCTGGCGGATATTGCGGCAGGCTGCCTGCTCGGCTATCTGAACTTTCGCCGCGTGGTGCCAGACTGGTGCGTTAACCGCCCGGCACTGGTGAAACTGGCAGAAAAACTCTTTGCCCGCGAGAGCTTTGCCCGCACGGTTCCGCCTGCGCCCTGAACGCATTGTTTTATGACAGGCCTGCCATCACGCAGGCCTTCATCTACTGACGGCCTGCCTTACCACCCGCAAATCGGGCCTCCCTCTGCTGCGGAGAACACTATTTTTCTGTAATTTGAACCTCGCTCTCACTTCTGCCCATTAGTCGGCATCACCTCCCGCCTTTTTGATTCGCCACAATAAAACCACACTATTAGTGTGTGATAGTTAGCAGGGTTATCATTTTTCTCTCCCATCAAAAGAGTGAATCAGAGAGACAGGAGCAGTTATGGGATTTCTCAGGAAAGAGAATGTATTCAGGTGGTTCAGAGGGTGGCGCGGTATGCTACTGGTTTTACTGGGCATTGTTATCGCCCTGCTGGTGGTCGCCGGGGGCGTAACCGTGCTGCATAAGACCAGCAATACGGCCTTTTGCGTCTCCTGCCACAGTATGGAAAGGCCGCTGGCAGAATATCAGGGCAGCGTGCACTATCAGAATCACGCCGGGATACGCGCCAGCTGCGCTAACTGCCATATCCCCAGCCAGCCCGTTGACTATCTGTTAACCAAGATTGCCGCCGTTAAGGATGTTTACGGCGAAGTCACCGGCACCATTGATACCGAAGAAAAATACAACGCCAAAAAACTGGCCATGGCCGAGTCGGTGTGGAAAACGATGAAAGCCAGTGACTCTGCGACCTGCCGCAGCTGCCATAGCTTTGAGGCGATGGATATCCTTGCCCAGCAGCCGGACGCGAGAAAGGCGCACCCCGTCGCCATCAGGAGCGGGAAAACCTGTATTGACTGCCATCGCGGCGTTGCCCATATCCTGCCGGACATGCGCGCCAGTAACGCCTCAGGCGCAAGCCAGCTGATCGCCGCCGCCGCCGGGGTTAGCGTTGATAACGGAATACTTTATAGCGTGCAGACCCAGCCCTTCGACCTGCAGCCCGTGGCAGAGACACCCGCTGGCACGCTGTTTCCGGCGGCACCGCTGACCGTTCTGCGCCGGGATCAGGGTAAGGTAGAAGCGCGTCTCAGCGGCTGGCAGCAGCAGGACGTTCCCACCCTTATCTACGCCGCTCCCGGCAAGCGCATTATCAGTGCGGTCATTGAGGAAGATACCTCCAGCCATATAAACATTCTTGCTTCCCAGACGGACGCGCAGACCGGCACGGTCTGGCAGCAGGTTTCACTTGATATCTGGCTCCCTCCCGGCGCACTGATTGATGACCAGCAGAAAATCTGGCAGTACGCCTCCGGCCTGATGTCCGCTAACTGTACCGGCTGTCATGGCCTGACCCCATCGAACCACTTTACGGCTAATCAGTGGATTGGCGTGATGAAAGGGATGGCGGCGCGCACCTCGCTGGATAAGGAGCAGCTAAGAGTGCTTACCCTTTACGTGCAGAACCACGCCAGTGATATGCCGACCCCGGATATGCTGCCTTCAAAAGGAACCGAAGATGAAAAATAATCCGCTTTCAACCCTTTCGCGTCGCCGGTTCTTACAGGCTGGCGGTGCGCTGCTGGCCGCCAGCTCGCTCGATCTGCTTTATATGAAATCGGCCGTCGCGCAGGCCGTCAGCCAGGCCATGCCGCTATTTAGCGCACTGCGTCCGGCGAGCAAAGGGATCCTCACCGCCGCCCACTGGGGCGCATTTGAAGCCATCGTCGATCAGGGCCGGATGGTCAGCGTTCAGCCGGTGCAGGACGACCCTTCGCCCAATGAGCTGATCGAGATGGCGCCCTGGCAGGTTCACGCCGACAACCGCATCAAATACCCGATGGTGCGTAAAAGCTGGCTGGAACAGGGGCCGGGCGGGAGCCGCGACCTGCGTGGACGCGATGACTGGGTCAGGGTCAGCTGGGATAAAGCGATTTCACTGGTCAGCAACGATATTCGCCGCCTGCAAAAAGAGTACGGCCCTTCGGCGATTTATGCTGGCTCCTACGGCTGGAAAAGTACCGGCTTGCTGCATAACAGCCGGTCGCTGCTGGGGCGGCTGATGAACCTCGCAGGAGGCTTTCTCGGCTATAGCGGCGACTACTCCACCGGCGCGGCCCAGGTCATTATGCCGCACGTCGTCGGCTCCATGGAGGTTTACGAACAGCAAACCAGCTGGCCCAACGTAGTTGCTCACGCCGAGCTGGTGGTTCTCTGGGGATGTAACCCGCAGACGACGCTGAAAATCGGCTGGAACGTGCCGGACCACGTGGGGCTGGAGGGCATTGAGGCGCTGGCGAAAAAAGGCACCCGGGTCATCTCCGTCGATCCCATCCACACGCCAACGGCGAAGATGCTGAATGCGGAGTGGATTGCGCCAGAGGCCTATACCGACGCGGCGATGATCCTCGGGCTTGCCCATACACTGCTGACGGAAAAACGCCACGACGAGGCTTTTCTCAAGCGCTATACCGTGGGGTTCGATAAATTCCGCGCCTATCTGCTGGGGGAAAGCGATGGCACGGCGAAAAGCGCCGACTGGGCGAGTGAAATTTGTGGCGTGGAGGCGGAGAAACTGCGCGCCCTGGCGCGTGAGATGGTCAGTAAACGCACCATGATTATGGCGGGCTGGGGCATTCAGCGTCAGCATCACGGCGAGCAGCCGCACTGGCTGCTGGTCACGCTGGCGGCGATGATTGGGCAGATCGGCCTGCCCGGAGGCGGATTCGGTTTCAGCTATCACTACTCGTCCGGCGGCAGCCCGACGGCCAGGGGAGGGATCCTTTCCGGGGTGAGCACCGGCAAGGCACCGGCAAATTCGCCACAGCCTGTCCCCGTCGCGCGGATCGCGGACTGTCTTGCCAACCCCGGAAAGCACATCCAGTTTAACGGCAAAGACATTACCTATCCCGATGTGAAAATGGTCTACGTCGCCGGGGGCAATCCGTTCCACCACCATCAGGATACCAATAATCTACTCAGCGCCTGGCAGCACCCGGAAACCATCGTGGTACATGAGCCCTACTGGACCGCCACCGCGAAGCATGCCGATATTGTTCTTCCCTGCACCACCAGCTACGAACGTAACGATATGGATATGGGGGGTGATTACTCACAGCTGTATGTTTTCCCGATGCATCAGTGCGTTCCCCCCCAGCATGAGGCCCGCAACGATTACGATATCTTTCTGGCCATCGCCGCCCAGCTCGGCGTGGATGAGGCCTTCTCCGAAGGTCGGGATGAGATGCTGTGGTTGAAATCACTTTATGACAATATGAAAACGCAGGCCAGAAACGTGGGCGTACCGCTACCGCCTTTCAACGACTTCTGGCGGTCTGGCAACTACATTCGCTTTCCGGTGCCGGAGGAGAATAAAAACTGGGTGCGCTTCGCTGACTTCCGCGAAGACCCCCTGCTGAACCCGCTCGGTACGCCAAGCGGGAAAATAGAAATTTTCTCGCGCACCGTGGCGGAGATGAACTATGCGGACTGCCCCGGGCTTCCAGGCTGGCTGCTGCCACACGAGTGGCACGGTAGCGATGCGGCGCGGAAGTATCCGCTCTCGCTTAATACCGCCCACCCAATTAACCGCCTGCATTCGCAGCTGGATAACACCCCGCTGCGCAAGAAATATGCTATCGGCGACCGGGAGGCGATCCTCATTAACCCGCAGGATGCTGCGGCAAGGGGCATTCAGTCCGGTGATGTGGTCAGAGCCTTTAACGACCGGGGCCAGATTCTGGTGGGTGCATCCGTAACCGGGGATATCCGGCCGGGCGTGGTGCGCATCAGCGAGGGAGCCTGGTACGATCCGCTCAATGCGACGCAGCCCAACACGCTATGCAAAAATGGCAACGTTAACTGCCTGACCTTCGATATCGGCTCGTCAAAGCTGGCGCAGGGCAACTGCGGCCATATGGCGCAGCTTGAAGTCGAAAAATATCGTGGCGCGGTGCCGGAAAATACCGCCCATGCGCTGCCTGCCGGGGTGGTTTGAGGGGTAAATAGCGGCGGCAGTTGCTATTATCCTGACAACCGCTTTCCCATGGCCCGAAGAGAGCCTGGTTCTGGCCTTTTTATGCCAGCCGGGCGGACTTTAGCCACCTTTAATAAGGAAGAGTCACTATGCAGCGCTGCGGCTGGGTAACACCGGATCCTCTCTATCTTGATTATCACGATCGTGAATGGGGCGTTCCCCTGACCGATACCCGCTCGCTGTTTGAAATGCTGTGTCTTGAGGGGCAAATGGCCGGGCTGTCATGGCTTACCGTGCTAAAGAAGCGGGAGAACTACCGCCGCGCCTTTCACCAGTTTGATCCACAGGCGGTGGCGCTGATGGAGGAAGACGAGGTGGAGAGGCTGATGCAGGACAGCGGCATTATTCGTCATCGCGGCAAAATTAACGCAATTATCGCCAATGCCCGCGCATTGCTGACGATGGAGGCGCAGGGTGAGGTTTTTAGCGCCTTTATCTGGGGGTTTGTAGATAATCAGCCGCAGATCCAGCGCTATGACGACCATCGGGCTGCGCCCTCCTTCAGCCCGGTTTCTGACAACCTGTCAAAGCAGCTGAAGAAGAGAGGCTTCAAATTTGTGGGCACGACCACCTGTTACTCATTTATGCAGGCCTGCGGGCTGATCAACGACCATACCACCGGCTGCTTTTGTCATCCCGATAATCTCAGGTAGCGCATCCTTACATTTTCAGAAGATTAAACCGTTTTATTCTCACATTTCCCGTTCATAATCGGCGTTTTACAGGCCAAATGGCCTGCCGCTGTGTTTTGAGAGAGAAAGAAAATGAAAAAGCGTTATATCACCCTCGCTCTGGTTTTGAGCGGCACACTTGCCCTCCCGGGCTGTACCACTAATCCTTACACCGGTGAGCGTGAAGCAGGGAAATCCGGCGTGGGTGCCGGTCTGGGCGCCGCATTAGGCGCGGGCGTCGGCATGCTCTCCTCATCGAAAAAGGATCGCGGCAAAGGCGCACTGATTGGCGCAGCAGCCGGTGCAGCATTGGGCGGCGGCGCAGGCTATTATATGGATGTGCAGGAAGCCAAGCTTCGCGACAAGATGCGCGGAACCGGCGTCAGCGTGACCCGTCAGGGCGATAATATCGTGCTGAATATGCCCAATAACGTCACCTTTGACAGCAGCAGCAGCAGCCTGAAACCGGCAGGGGCTAACACCCTGACCGGCGTTGCCATGGTGCTGAAAGAGTATCCAAAAACTGCGGTTAACGTGGCGGGCTATACCGACAGTAGCGGATCGCGTCAGCTGAACATGACGCTCTCCCAGCAGCGCGCGGACAGCGTAGCCAGCTCGCTGATAACCCAGGGCGTAGCCGCCAGTCGTCTCCGCACCATCGGCCGGGGACCGGATAATCCTGTCGCGTCTAACAGCAGTGCTGATGGCAAGGCGCAGAACCGCCGGGTAGAGATTACGCTCAGCCCGCTGCAGTAACCTTTGAAAACCGGGCCGCTCCGCTATGGCCCGGTTCTCTGCTCCCCACTGTACCTTCTCTGCCCTTTAACCCCGCGCTGCTCAGGCTCCGTTACCCCAGGCTGACGCAGAGAGATGGGCGGGATACCGCTTATGCTTTATGATGACCCGCTCAAACTGCCTTTATTCGAACTACAGTAGATGAATCGCGTCAGTAAAAGCTGAGGCCAGGCTTGTTATACCCCAATGCCCAAGGACCGCCATGAACCGTAAGGCCGCACGCGCTACTATTAGCGACGTTGCCAGCGCTGCTAAAACCGGGAAAACCAGCGTCTCGCGCTATCTGAACGGTGAACAGCACGCCCTCTCCCCCGATCTAAAACAGCGGATAGAAGCTGCTATCGCTGAACTGAACTACCGGCCAAGCCAGATGGCGCGGGGTTTAAAGCGTGGCCGCACCCGGCTGATTGGGCTGATTATCGCCGACATTACGAATCCCTATTCCATTGACGTGATGAACGGCATTGAATCCGCCTGCCGGGCGCAGGGCTTTACGCTGCTGATGTGCAATACCAATAATGAAGTGGATCAGGAGCAGCACTATCTGAATCTGCTGAGCAGCTATCAGGTCGAGGGGATTGTGGTCAACGCAGTCGGTATGCGCGAAGAGGCGCTAAGCCACCTTCAGCAATCCCTGCTGCCAATGGTCCTGATTGACCGCAAAATCCCTGACTTTGACTGTGACGTGGTCGGTCTGGATAACGCCGGGGCTGCCGCCATGGCTACCGATCACCTGATTGCCGGTGGCTTCAGGACGGTAATGTTTGTGACCGAACCGCTCGGCATGGTTAATACCCGCCACGAACGCCTGCAGGCCTTTAAACAGACCATGTCCCGCTATGCGGATTGTCAGGCCGAACAGGCCGAAATCGCACTCGGTGATGCAGCCGCGCTTGACCGGGTGCTGGGGGATTTCTATCAGCGCCATTCGGGCCAACGCTGCGCCGTGATGGTGGTAAATGGGGCATTAACCCTCCAGGTCGCCCGCTCGATGAAGCGCCTGGGGCTGAACTGGGGTGAACAAATGGGGCTGCTGGGCTTTGATGAGCTGGAGTGGGCCGAGCTGGCCGGCGTGGGCATCACCACGCTGAAACAGCCTACCTGGCAAATCGGCTATACCGCACTGGAAATGGTGATACGCCGTATAGAGGGTGATACGCGCGCGCCCCAGGAGCGGGTTTATCCCGGCGAGCTGATTATTCGCGGCTCCACGAAATAGCGTCATGACTTCCGATGTCATCTGTGGTGGGCGCTACGGCGCTTGCCATAGCCGTGCATTAACATCAGGTGGTTTCACGTACTGATATTTCTGATCCAGCCCTTCCTGCGCATATTCTCGCTACACTTGTCTTTTATACTGTCCGGGTTACCGGAGTATGAGCCAAATGATAGGCCATTCTCTTCCATTTCTAAACGTGCGCAAACGCTATGCATCGCAACACTGACGACATTATCTATCACAAATTTCTTCACTCCTAACCGCGACGCCGCATCTGTAGCGGCATAGTGTAAAAGGTGGCTAATTCCTTTATTTCGCATATTCTCCGGGAGAAAAATATCGCTGTACCCTACCGTCGAATCGCCATGGTGCTCCGGATCTTCGTTGGAAATATACATCTCTTTACTCCATCCTGTTTTTTGTTTCTCATCACCCATTTTTATGGTTAACATTATTTGCCGATCGCTATCTTTTTTATTATCACGATGAATATCGACTGAGCCATATTCGGGGTGACGAAAGCTAAAGGTATCGGCATAAAGCTTCTTTTCCTCCGGCGAGACATTGTGCACATTATCTGTGGAACAGGATGGCGTACGGGCAACAGACGACCCTTGCTGCTGCAACGGGTTTACAGATGTGGGCCGGGCCATTTTATCTAATGAATTATCCTCAGGATGATTCGAGGGAATGCAGCAAAGCTGCCGTAAAATCTGAGAAGCTGAAGGCATGTCGTTTCCCTTAATATCTCTTTCATCATCTAAACCCAACGGACCTGCCTGTCGCACCGTCGTCGGATTCGCAATAGTTAACAAGAGGAGCGTTATTTCCTCTGCCAGTGAGTGTCAATAATCTATCAATGGTTCCCGTTGTTTATGCTCATCGCATCGCGGGTGCTGATGCTTCGCCCCAAATGCGCGGCCACTTTCGTGGTATAGGCGGTAGCATAGCCCTCTGTAACCCTGCCGGGGGAGGAGTGCTGGCCGCTAAATCACTGTTCCAGAAAGTGTGAAAGGTCGCGCTCCGTCGACAGGCAGACCAGCGGGTGCAGCGATGCGCGAGTGCAGGCGCCGGGATGGATTCACGCCGTGCACCATAATGCTTCGCAGTGGAAAGCGGTTTTCCCGACGCGTTTCATTTTTTCTTAAACATCCTGACGTATATGTTTGGTTTAGTATTGTTCTGATAGTCTTGCTGAGCGTCAATAATAAGTCGAGAGAGGAAACTATGTTTAATAAAATAGCCGACGAACCCCCGTCGGGATTGGTCATTCACGGCTGATTATCCTCTGCACCTTAATAGTGTCAGTAGAGATAATCGGCACATAACTTCCCCGCAACCGGGGTAGTGATTATCTTTATTTCGATGCTGTTATATCGAGGTGCATTATGCTTTTCAAAATCCCTGCGTTACCTGTTATCTCCGCTCACTGGAGCGATACGCGCCTGCCTGTCCTTTCGGATTCAGACGTGATCTCTTTCACTGCGCTGATAACGCCTGTTATCTCCAGAATCTCAAATACATACCGTACCCTGAAGCACCAGCTCAGGCAGAATCGTCAGCGCGCCATTAAAGCGCATATTGACAGCATTCTACCCTGATAAGCATGGTTAATCATCGGGTACATCGCTATTCAGAGCCTGGCAATTAACTCGCCCTGAAGCTGATGTACCCGATAGTGCGGTGAATACCTGCATCTGAGTAAGCCCTGAATTAAACAGGGCTTAGTGAAGTGCGCGCTATTTACCGTAAACAGGCTATGGAATACCTCACCGGGTTATTTTTATTCTCTAAGAGCTTATCTACATGCAGCATATAAATAACAGGATACATCCAAAAGGATCTATCTTTAACGATGTTATCGTCATTACGCTCCTCCTTGCGATTACCGGCTTATTTATCTATGCCTGGCAGGGGATGCACGTCGCTTTTAATGGCACTTCTCTGCCTGAACTCAGCCAGAATTATAAGGACTTACCCTATTACAGCCTGCGCACCACCATGCGTCTGATGCTGGGATTACTCTACTCGCTGCTATTTTCCATTGTCTTCGGCGTGCTTGCCGCAAAGTTTGTCGCCATGCGCCGCGTGATCCTGCCCTTTGTAAACTTTATGGAGTCCGTGCCGCTCGTGGGGTTTTTAACCTTTACGACGGTGTTTTTTCTTAACCTCTATCCACACAGCGTGATGGGTCTGGAGGGGCTGGCAATCTTCGCCGTCTTTACCGGACAGGCCTGGAATATGATGCTAACCATGTACCAGACGCTGCGCGTGGTGCCGCACCAGCTGACCGAAGTCACCTCGGCATTTCGCTGTAATCCCTGGCAGCGCTTCTGGCGGCTGGGCTTTCTCTACTCTTTTCCCGGCCTGCTGTGGAATACGATGGTATCCCAGTCTGCCGCCTGGTTTGCGCTAACCGCCTCAGAAATGCTGACCATTGGCAGCCACGATATCAACCTGCCCGGGGTCGGTTCATGGCTGGGGGTCGCGATCGGCAACGGAGACGTTCACGCCGTTCTCTGGGGCGTATTCGCGCTTATCGTTAATATCGTAGTGCTGGATCAGCTGCTGTTCCGCCCGCTGGTTCGCTTCGCCAGCCAGTTTAAGTATGAAGATGTCTCTTCTGCACGGCAGCCCTCCTCCTGGTTTTATGACTGCCTGACCCGCTCCGCCACCGGGCAACTGCTGGGACGTCTGGGTAGCAAATTCTGCCATTTCTGGCTGTTTGTTCTGCCCAAAGCCTGGTATCGGCTCAAACTGCATAGCCTGTTCTCTTTCCTGTCGCTGATGAACTGGCTATGGGCAAGCCTGTGGTATCTCGCCATCGTGGTGGCCTCTCTCTACAGCAGCTACCTGCTATGGCTTTACCTGCCTCTGCAATACCTGCCTGAGTTTCCTGCCTGGATGGGCCTGACGGCCGCCCGCGTTATCAGCGCGATGCTGCTGAGTATTGTTATTTTTACGCCAATTGGCGTCTGGATCGGCCTGCGCCCGCAGCTGGTACGCTTTTTCCAGCCGATTATCCAGATAATGGCGGCCATTCCGGTAAATGTTTTTTACCCGGTGATCACCGTCATCATTCTGACGTGGCACCAGAGCCTGGACGTCTGGACCGTACCGATGATCATGCTGGGCACGCAGTGGTACGTCCTGTTCAACGTGATTGCGGGCACCTCCATGATCCCCAGCCAGATGGTGGAGGTCAGCAGGGTATTTCGCGTCGGCGGTCTGATGTGGTGGACCAAATATATCCTGCCCGCCATTTTCCCCTATCTGGTGACGGGGATTATTTCTGCCGCCGGCGGTGCCTGGAATGCCGCGATTGCGGCGGAGGTGCTCAACTGGGGAAGCGTCACGCTTAAAACCACGGGTCTGGGAGCCTTTATCTCCACCACCACCGAAGCTGGCCAGAATCCGGAGGCCGCCCTGGGCTGTATCGCCATGTGCCTGATGGTGGCCCTCTGCGTGATTTTTATCTGGCAGCCGCTTTATCGCTATGCCGAGACTCGCTTCAAATTCGACTGATACGTTCAGGAAACTGTTTCTCTGGGAGAGACCCAATGAAAAATTGCCATCTTGTTTTAGAAATCAAAAATGCCTCTAAATCGTTTCAGAAAGATCGGAGCCAGGCGCTTCCGGTGCTGGAAAATATCAATATGGAGGTGGCCGAAAACGAAATCGTCGCCCTGCTGGGCAAGTCAGGATCGGGTAAATCCACCCTGCTGCGCATGATTGCCGGGCTGGTCGATCCCAGCTTTGGCTCTATCGTCTGCAATGACCTGCCGGTAACAGGGCCGTGCCGTGATACCAGTATGGTCTTCCAGACGTTTGCACTCTTTCCCTGGCTGACCGTGTTTGACAACATCGCCTTTGGCCTCCAGGCCCAGGGGCTACCCGTGGATGAGATTGAACGCCGTACGGTAGATATGATTGAGCTAATTGGGCTGTCCGGCTACGCCGCGGCTTATCCAAAGGAGCTGTCCGGCGGCATGCGCCAGAGAATCGGTTTTGCGCGTGCGCTGGCGGTAGAACCTCAGCTACTGCTGCTGGATGAGCCATTCTCTGCGCTGGATATTTATACCAGCCACAAGCTGCGGCAGGATCTGATTGATCTCTGGGAGCGGCGCCAGATCCAGACCAAATCTATGGTGCTGGTCACGCACGATGTGGAAGAAGCGGTGGCGCTTTGCGATCGCATTTACCTGCTGACCGGCACACCGGGCACCATAACCGATGTGTTTGACGTTGATGCGCCGCGCGACACGCGCAGCAGAGAAAGCATGCAGCCTCTGGTCGACAGGATCAGTGAAACGCTAAATGCGCGAATTGCCGCCGCTCAGGTTTAGCCTCTCTGCGGCAGAGGGCCAGCCCGGATTAGGGTCGGCTCTCTGCCCGCTACTTTGCGTTATTGAGGCCTAAGCGACTTTAGATCGCCCCCCGAAGACATCCCTGATAATCACCCCGAATGCCACCCCTCTCTGCTTTTCAGAACTTCCTTAAATTAAATTGTTTACATCGTGAGCGCGATCATAAAACCACACTCTTCTCCTTTGCTTTGGAACCGGTTCCATTTAACGTTTTTGTAACGCCATGGCCGTGTGAGCCAGGAGAATGCGATGAAAAGAGACATAATAGTGGTAACCGCTGCCTATGGCCGCGAGTGTGTTGAACAACGGGGTGGCCAGCAGGCTTTGCTGCCGATCGTTGCGGAGGCGGGTGCAGACGGCGTGGAGATCCGCCGTGAGCTTTTTACGGCAGAGGCCCTGAATCATCTGGCTGAAACAGGTGCCGCCATTGCCCAGGCGCGGCTTAAGGCCGTTTATTCGGTGCCGGAAGCGCTGTTTACCGCTCAGGGTGAGCTTAACCCGCATATCGACCGCCATCTTGCGGAGGCGCAGCAGTTAGGTGCGCAGCGGCTAAAATATGCCTTAGGACACTACCCGCGTGATGGATGTCGTCAGCAGCTACAGCAGC
Organism: Erwinia sp. ErVv1; assembly: GCF_900068895.1. GTDB lineage: Bacteria > Pseudomonadota > Gammaproteobacteria > Enterobacterales > Enterobacteriaceae > Erwinia. Next base: position 268,086 of record NZ_CDPK01000001.1, read on the forward strand.
ATCTTTCCGGGCAGCCGGTTGAACTGTTAGTGGAAAACGATCAGACGGACGACGGCAAACTTGCTGCGCTGGAGGGCTGGTTTAACGACGGCGGTGGCGCGCAGAATGAAACGGGCATGACCTTCGATATGGGCAACTGGCTGTGGGTCGGAGACGATCCCCTGGCTGCGGCGGCGCGCCTCAGCCGCTTTGTCCGCTATATCCACGTTAAGGCGGCGGTAGCAGATAAATCAGGCTGGCGCGCCATTGCGCTGGATGAGGCTGATAACCTCTGGCGTGAAACCCTGGAGCGGCTGCCTGGCGATGTGCCGCGCGCGATAGAATTCCCCCTGGAGGGCAATGATTTGGTTGCCATCACCCGACACTACGTTGATCTGCTGCGAGAGGAATAACCGATGACCACCCATAAAAACGGCACGCTCGATGCGGTCACGATTGGCGAAGCGATGGCGATGTTTGTTGCCAGCGATACCGGGGACCTCGCAGCGGCTGAGCGCTTCGTTAAGCGCATTGCCGGTGCCGAACTTAACGTCGCCATCGGCCTGGCCAGACTGGGGCTGAAGGTTGGCTGGGTCAGCCGCGTGGGCAATGACTCGTTTGGTCGATTCACCCGCCAGCAGTTGGAAAAAGAGGGCGTTGATTACCGCCGGGTTACGACGGACGATCGCTTTCCTACCGGCTTCCAGCTGAAATCGAAGGTTGATGACGGTTCCGACCCGCTGGTTGAGTATTTTCGGAAAGGATCGGCCGCGAGCCATCTCTCCGTGGATGATTTTGACCGTGACTACTTTGGTGCTGCCCGCCATTTGCACCTTAGCGGCGTGTCGGCAGCCCTGTCGGCTTCATCCCTGGCGTTGTCCGGGCACGCTGCGCAGCAGATGAAGCAGTTAGGCAAAACGATATCCTTCGATCCTAATCTGCGTCCGGTGCTGTGGCCGAGTGAGCGCGAGATGGTCAAACAGCTTAATATGCTGGCGGGCTATGCCGACTGGGTGCTACCCGGCATCAGCGAAGGCAAAATACTGACCGGTCACCACCAGCCGGAAGCCATCGCTGACTTCTACCTTGATAAGGGGGTAAAAGCAGTGATTGTGAAAACCGGCTGCGACGGTGCCTGGTACAAGACCTCGCAGGGCGGAAAAGGCGCCGTTGAAGCGATTAAAACCGACAACGTGGTGGATACCGTCGGGGCCGGTGACGGCTTCGCGGTTGGCGTCATTAGCGCCCTGCTGGAAGGAAAAACGCTGCCGCAGGCTATCCGACGTGGCAACAAAATCGGCTCACTGGCGATTCAGGCCATCGGTGACAGTGAAGGCTTACCGACCCGCGACGCGCTGGGTGACAGCTATTGATACCCGGAAAATAACGCTTAACTCACTCAGTGACACAGCCGGCGTTAGCCCCTCACTCAAGAGGTATTACGATGGAAAAGAGTAAAATCGCGCCTAAACGCTGGTGGTATATCATGCCCATCGTGTTTATTACCTACAGCCTGGCCTATCTCGACAGAGCGAACTTCAGCTTTGCGTCGGCAGCGGGGATCAACGATGACCTCGGCATTACCAAAGGCATGTCATCCCTGCTGGGCGCGCTGTTTTTTCTGGGCTATTTCTTCTTCCAGATCCCTGGCGCGGTGTATGCAGAGCGCCGCAGCGTCAAGAAACTGGTGTTTGTCTGCCTGCTTCTGTGGGGCGTCTGCGCCTCGCTGACCGGTATGGTCAGTAATATCCCGATGCTGGCGGTGATCCGTTTTGTCCTCGGCGTAGTGGAAGCCGCCGTCATGCCCGCCATGCTTATCTATATCAGCAACTGGTTTACGAAATCCGAGCGTTCCCGCGCCAATACCTTTCTTATTCTGGGTAATCCGGTCACCGTCCTGTGGATGTCGGTGGTGTCTGGCTATCTGATTAACGCCTTCGGCTGGCGGGAGATGTTTATCTTTGAGGGCATTCCGGCGGTGATCTGGGCGGTAGCCTGGTGGTTTATGGTGCAGGATAAACCGGCACAGGCAACATGGCTGAGCGCCGACGAAAAGGCTGCTTTGCAGGCGCAGCTGCAAAAGGAGCAGGAGAATATCAAGGCGGTGCGCAACTACAGCGAAGCCTTTAAATCCCGTAACGTCATTATTCTGTGCATGCAGTATTTTACCTGGAGTATCGGGGTATACGGTTTTGTACTCTGGCTGCCGTCGATTCTGCGCAACGGTACCCAGATGGGGATGGTTGAGGCTGGCTGGCTTTCCGCCGTGCCTTATCTGGCCGCCACGATCGCCATGCTGGTGGTTTCATGGGCGTCTGACAAATTACAAAATCGCAAACTGTTCGTCTGGCCCCTGCTGCTGATTGGGGCGCTGGCGTTTTTAGGCTCCTGGTTTATCGGTGCCAGCCACTTCTGGCTCTCCTTCTCGCTGCTGGTGGTAGCGGGCGCGGCAATGTATGCCCCTTATGGGCCATTCTTCGCCATTATCCCGGAGATGCTGCCGCGCAACGTTGCCGGTGGGGCGATGGCGCTGATTAACGCCATGGGCGCACTGGGATCGTTCCTCGGCTCCTGGGTGGTGGGCTATTTGAATGGCTCCACCGGCAGCCCTTCTGCATCGTATATATTTATGGGGGCGTCACTGCTGATCTCCGTGTGGCTGACGCTTATCGTAAAGCCCGCCACGAATACACAGCCGCCGCTGGCTAATGGCGCTAAACATGCCTGAGCCTGACCCCCAACCTTTTGCAAACAGGGAGCAAAGAATGAAACCTTCAGTGGTGTTGTATAAGACCTTACCCGATGATTTACGCGCAAAGCTCGACGACCATTTTACGGTAACCGAACTCAGCGACCTGAGTCCGGAAACGCTGAGCAGGCATGCCGACGCGTTCGCGCAGGCGGAGGGTATCCTGGGCTCCGGTGGCAAAGTTGACGCCGAATTCCTGCAAAAAATGCCAAAGCTGCGCGCGGCCTCAACCGTCTCGGTAGGCTACGATAATTTCGACGTTGATGCCCTTAACGCCCGCGGCGTGGTACTGATGCACACGCCAACCGTGCTGACGGAAACCGTCGCCGATACCATGATGGCGCTGGTGCTGACTTCCGCACGACGCATTGTTGAGGTTGCCGATCGGGTGAAAGCCGGTGAGTGGCAGGGCAGCATCGGCGCAGACTGGTTTGGGGTTGACGTCCACCATAAAAAGCTAGGCATCCTCGGGATGGGCCGTATCGGCATGGCGCTGGCACAGCGCGCTCACCTTGGCTTCAGTATGCCCATTCTGTATAACGCCCGCAGGCATCATGAAGAGGCCGAACAGCGCTTTGACGCCACCTGGTGCGATCTCGACAGGCTGCTCCGTGAGTCTGATTTCCTCTGCATCAGCCTGCCGTTGACCGAAGAGACGCACCATTTAATCGGCCGCGAGCAGCTGGCGAAGATGAAACCGAGCGCAGTGCTGATTAATGCCGGACGCGGGCCGGTTGTTGACGAAGAGGCGCTGATCGCCGCGCTGCGCGACGGCACTCTGCACGCCGCCGGTCTGGACGTATTCGAGAAAGAACCCCTTCCCGCCGACTCACCGCTGCTTACGCTGCCCAACGTGGTCGCCCTGCCTCACATTGGCTCTGCCACGCATGAAACCCGCTACGGCATGGCGAAGGATGCGGTCGATAACCTGATTACCGCACTGACCGGCAAGGTCGATAAAAACTGCGTCAATCCGCAGGTACTGAAGTAATCACCTCTCCGGGGGGATCGCCGATCCGCCCGGGCTTTTCTGACGCTGCCCGCCTTCCCCCTCACACTCAGCCCCGGCAAGGGATGAAAAGGTTATTTAACAAAAGTCCACACTGCCGCAGGGACGCGATCGTACAGGCGTCCGGTGATCAGTTCGGCCTTACGGTGGTCGTATGCGCTGGCAATGATATCGACAAGCGTTGCCGGACGGGTATGGATAAGGTGCTCATACACCTTTTCGAGCGTTTCGAGCCTGGAACAGCGGCGAAAGTGCAGCAGAAATTCATGTCGGGTCATTGTTATCACCTTATAAAATCATGGGAAATCCCTCCCGGAGATTTACCGCACTGGGTTTATGTCCTTTAATGCGAATAACCGAAACTGCTTTTTTTAAATCCTGCCAGCCGGATAAAACCTTAAAAAACTGACGCAAAACCCGACTATTTAAAGGTAACATCCACGTTTGCCGAGGCAGAAAAAGGCCCTATCTGCGGACTGGTATTAAGCCATTTAAGACTGGCGAAAAAATCCCTCTGTACGACATCTCCATTAATCACACCGAGGGGGACAGGTGTGTTCATTTGAATCGCCTTTCCGGGTGTTTCCGCCTGGGAGAGAACGATACCAAACCCACTTTTATCGGTCGGCAATATAACGCTCCTATCCCTGACCGGATAAGTTGTACTAAAGCTGGCTTCCAGCGTCTCGCCCTGGCAATCCTGTCCGGAATCCTTGTCTACCAGGCTGGTGAGGATTGAAAAAGGCACCTGCTTCTCGATTTTACCCGCCACCGCATTCAGTCGTGATATATGACCAAATTCAACGGTACTGCCGTTATTACCCGCGATCGTGATTTTAGGATTGCAGGAAATAAACCTGATATTCCCCAGCCCGGTGATATAAGCGTTAAAATTACTGTCCCTGATCGAGTTGAGACCCAGCACGCCGTCCACCTGAAAAAGAGAGTAGGTTCCGTTATCATTAATTTTACCTCCCGCAGGCGGCGGATTGCCTGTCGCTTTTATATAAACGGAATAGGTCACGGTCACCGTTAAGGGTTCAGCGGGTGTGCGACAGCCATAGTAGGACCGGACGCATCGGGTAGCAGGCCCGACGTCGCTTCTGGCACCTTTAACCGGTTTAATATCAATAGATTGATAAGTTACGCCCACTTCAATCGAATTATGGATCCGTCCCATTGCATTAGCCGGATCCCAGTAGAGATAGGCATTCTCTCCCTCAGGGTGCCGACGGTCGTCCTGACAGGTAAATTCAGACGTATAGGAGGGTGAACGCCACAGCAGCGTTCCTGCCGCTTTGTTAGCCGTTGAAACATTAATGGGTTTATCGAGAATGATAACCTGCCTGACGCTTCCCGATTCACCCCGGCACGCCAGGGCAAAACTCTTAATTGAATATCCCATAGAGAGCATTAACAACAGGCTAAATAACGGCCATTTACTACATTGTTTAAAATGGTGCACGTTAGCTCCTTAATTTTGCGCGCAGACGAGAGTTGTTTCACGATATCCCGCGGTGATCTCGCCTTTTTTAGAACGTAAGTCAGGGATAAGAAAGTGACAGCTTTCCTCTTTGCCCTCTCCCCATTTAACTAAAATTCGCTCCCCTGCATTGGCACCGGAAATAAAAATATCGCCATTTGTCCCCACAATACCCTTACTGATGCCTGCCGAACTTAGCGCAGCTGCGCCGAGAGGCGGCACGATCCCGTCCCGATGAGTACTGTGTATTAACAGGCTCTGCCCGGTGAACGTGTCATATTTAATACGGCCAATGGCACCATAGGTGGGGACGATATCTTTTACGGCGTTAGGTATATCCACACCATTTTTGATATCTGCGGTGCGCAGCGCCACGCGGTTATGATGATATGGCACCGCAGAGGTCATAACGGCATAACCGAAAGGGTCGATAGCGGCGCCTGGCTGATTTTCTAAGCGCGTGCCTCGGGCATTCTTTGCCTCAACCAAAATAAATGTATTCTGTAATGGCTGCGTTAAGGTAATGCCTCCCGAGTGCGCGACGATGCCTCCCGCAAGACCTAAGGTTTCCTGCCGGGTCCCGCCGCCGTAGCTATAGCCCGCGTCAACATTCCCGATACTGCCCTGATAGCCTAAATTTGCCGAATTGATCAGGCTGGATCCCTGGGCATTTGCCGTCTGCACGGAATAACTCAGGCGATTATCATCAAGCAGAGAACCGCTTGCTCCCGAATTGAATCCGTTGCCGTCGGCCTTATTATGACTGGCGCTGAAATTTGCCATAACGGTTCGGGATTTACCGACATTAAAGGGAACTGAAACGCTAAGATTACAGCTGCGGTCATTGTCGTGATGGTTACTTTGTGTATCCTGAATAAACAGGCCATACACGACATCCCTGAAGCTATTGTTAAGTCCTATCTGGAGACTCCGGTCAATACCGCTTGCCCCCCAATAACTCTGACCACTGGCATTTATAAATACGCTCGCCTTCCCGGCAATCTGCTGATTGACATAAACGTCTACCTTTTGTCGGCGGGTAGGAAAATGCCGGGTATAATAAACGTGCCGGTGAGCCTGCATGCTATCCGTGGTGTCTGAGTCGTCGTAATAATTACGGTTATCCCAGTAGATATTCCGATAGCGCCCATTTTCCCAGCGATCGCGCTCGGCTACGGCATCAGCATACTCATAGTATCCGCTGCCAGGATAACGGTATCCGGTCAGCTTAAATTCAGTACCGGTCTTTGCTAAAGATTTTGCATACATAAGCTTCATCGCGGTGCCCGTTTTACTGTCACCCGCTACCCTATGGGTTTCTGAAAAGGAGAGCGCTGATGACAGGGCACCCAGCGAACCGAGGCTCTTACTCAGCCCGGTGACGCCAGCGCGATAGTTTTCAGCAAAAATAATGCCGCCATACGGCGTCAAATCGTAGCGCGAACCATGGGAAACCGTCGCCTCAATAAAATCGGGCGTATAGGCGGTAAACCCATTCTGATATTTGCCCGCGGTAAGCTGATACTGCCACTGACCCTGACGTATCATATTGGGCACGGAGGCATAAGGGACGATAAAGCTGTTTTTAGTCCCATCAGCCTCAATCACGGTGACATGGAGATCGCCGCTCAGATTACTGGGATAAATATCAGAAATGGCAAATGGCCCGGGCGCCACGTTTGTACTGTAAATGGTGTATCCGTTCTGTCTGACATCGACACGCGCGTTAGAGGTGGCAACACCGCGCACCACCGGCGCATAGCCAGTAAGGCTGTCTGGCAGCATCTCTTTCGCCGAGCTTACCTGAATGCCCATAAACTGGACGCTGTCGAAGACATCACTGCCGGTGCTGGTTTTACCCACCGTAAGACGGCTTTGCAAAGCAGTGAGATCGGTTTCAGCCCAGGAAGCAATATTCTTCCCTTTTCCTGACCAGGATGAACGCTTGCTATAAACAGAGTTATTACGAAATCGCCAGCTTCCAATATTCACACCGCTATTAACACTGATAAAAGCGTACTCAGAAACATTACGATTTGCGTTATTATTATAGGTATTCCTGTTTCCGCTAAAACTGTAGTTCACGAAGCCAGCATTGATGCCATCGTCGTAGACGGACGCAGGGAGAGCACCCTGAGCGTGACTAACCATAAACAGCTGGGGAACGGTAATATCCACTCTCTGTTTGGCTGGATCAGCTATCAGGATTGCGCCAGGACGTTGGGCTGCAATATCAAAGCACACCTCTTCCTTCGCCAGACTATACTCTGCTGGCAGGATTACGCCGTAATTACGGTAAAGCCCGGCAGTAATGCAGGGTAGGATCTTATCCTGTGGGTGTTCTCTTGCAAAAGAGAGCACCCGGTGGTCTACTCGTTGGTTATTAAGATAAATATCGGTGGGATACTTGCCGGGTATAATATCATCTCCCTCCCTCATTGACTGGATCTTCGTAGCATTATTATCACCATGAATGAACGATAAATTAAATTTATCTTCCGCCATAGCTGGATGGGATAGAGTATATTGCCCTAAGGAAATGACCATCAGGATATTAGAAAGCCTGATGATCTTATTCGGGCTTAATTGTATCATGTCGCACGCCATTACCCTGGTCCTTCGAAATCCATCAATTTATATCAACATCTTTAATTTCTGTATGACCACCGTAGTCATTTATATAAGTGAAACTGATTTTTTTAACGTTTAATAACCCTTGTGGTACCGGCAGAGATAGCTCACCAAACGGCTTTACCATATCTTCACTGAGCTTTACCCTTTTGCTATCGGCAGTACCTAAGGTGACAGCGCTCAGCGTGATATGATAGGGACTGTTATTGACTAACCGAAGGCTATTCCCACTGCGCCGCCACTGCAAACGTGTGGCCTCATGCTGCAAGGTATCCTTTATACTGGCGGGCCGGTAAAAAAGCTTCAGTCTGGTACGAATCGCAACCTGTAAAACGTTATCTTCCCGTGGCGCGGGCGGTATTTCCTGTACATTTACCCACAGCAGCGATTCACGATCGGCGGCAAGCCCCTTACCGGAATAGATAAATCGCAGTATTGCCTCTTTTTGTCCCGCAAGCTTCAGTATGGGTGGCGTCACCACCACAGGAACATTTTTGTTCATCGCCTCTTTATCGCCATTATCTAACCATGACTGCACCATATAGGGATCGTCACTGTCGTTATTAATAGATAAAGAGGCTGAACGTGAATCTGCATTGTAAATTATTCTTGTTGCTTCAATCTGTACCCCCGCTTCCGCGAAAAAGGAAAATGCCATCAGGAGTGAAAAAAAAATAAGAAACAATTTAGATTTATAACGCCTGAAAAACGCAGAGATCGTTGCGTCATCTTTCATCATATTTACTTATATTCTACGGTAAAGGTTGCATTAGCGTTTGCTTCACCCGCTATAACGTTTTGCTGATACGATTTATATCTGGCGCGCAGATTGAACGTCGTCGTTCCTGAGGCATCACCGCTGCTGGCGATACTCTGGTATAAAGCGTCATCACCGGCAACCTGCCCGATGGGGATCACCTTATCGTTATTCGCCAACAGTTCAATACCTACCCCTGACGCTTTACTGACCGCCAGCAGGTTGGGTTGACCTTCAGGGGTTGGACCATCAAAACGTAAGGTATAATTACCCGCTTCGCACTTCTCCAGGCTAACGCTAAAGGCTTTAGCACCTGTCGTAGAACCTGTCGCAGGAAATGCTGATGTCCCATACTTCCCCAGAAATACCTGTTTATCACGATCGCCAGAGACGACCTGACAGGCAGACTGAATTATTTCTCCGGTAAAAGCGACTTTCCCATTTGCCGCATTTACATTACTGCTCATTACAGGCATAAAAACCAGACTTGATGTCAAAATTACTCTCTTCATTTCCCCTCCGGAAATACGTCAGCGTAGTAAATTAAAAATATGAAATTAAAGATAGAAATACTGATATCAGATTAACTTATTTTCGAAATCGCCGAAAATATAGACCCGGCACTGAATGATGTTAAATCGTTTTAACCTATCATAAAAATAATATTTGATAGCCCTGTCCTATGGTAAATATTCGCTAATTTTCCGCAAGAAATGAAGAACTTCAGATCTATCAACTAAATAAACCAGGTGTCACACTATGATATGCTGTGATTTAGCTTAGTGATTAATGATGTAAATATAAAAAGCGAGGGTGGTTTATTTAATTACTAAAGCGGATATTAATCCAGATAAGAACGTGCGTTATTATTATTATTTACTGCTTTTTTCATCACTCACCTTATAATACATAAAAACAGTTAGTTAGCAGACAGGATCTAATTTTACCAAATGTACGGCAGGCTTATTTAACACGCGCAGATTTGTGGCTGAATTAAGCATTAACGCCGGTTCGTTTAACGTTCATTGAGGTGAAAAGTCAGGATTTTAATAAGTCAAATAATGATAACCAGGGTTATAATTTTTCTGCTTTGTATATTATATTCCTGTTACTAAGGTTAACTTCTTAAATTACCATCAGGTCGCAGAAAAATTAAATTCCCTCTCGGGGGGTATAGTGCAATCCATCCAGCAGATAATAATGCCACATGTTTTTGCCAGAGCACGTTAAGAAAATGCACTTCATCGGGCGCTGACGTTGAAGATTGCATCACTCCGACGGGGGCGTTAAGGTGGTTGTCTGTTTGAATATAACAAGTGATTAACAGGCTATGCGCTTTTCCGCTTTCGGGGACAAATTTACGCGCCATTCAGGCATCGCCCGCCTGATGGAAGATATGGGTGAAGGCCTGCGCACGCCAGGTGCCGTCATGCTGGGCGGGGGAAATCCGGCACATATTCCGGCGATGGATGAATACTTCCAGCAGCTGTTACAGCAGATGCATGACGAGGGAACCCTGTCCGGGGCGCTGTGTAACTATGACGGGCCGCGTGGTAAAAGTACCCTGCTGGCGTCGCTCTCTGCGCTGCTGCGTGATGAGCTGGGCTGGCAGATTGGCCCGGAGAATATCGCCCTGACCAATGGCAGCCAGAGCGCCTTTTTTTATCTGTTTAACCTTTATGCCGGACGCTGTGCCGACGGCAGTAAAAAACGCGTTCTGTTTCCGCTGGCGCCGGAATATCTGGGCTATGCCGATGCCGGGCTGGATGAGGAGCTATTCGTTTCAACCCGTCCTGATATAGAAATGCTGCCGCACGGGCAGTTCAAGTATCATGTCGATTTTGAAAATCTGCATATCACCGACGATACCGGTCTTATCTGCGTCTCCCGTCCGACCAATCCGACCGGCAACGTTATCACCGATGACGAGCTAATAAAGCTCGATGCACTGGCGCAGCAGCATGATATCCCCCTGCTGATCGATAACGCCTACGGTGTTCCGTTCCCCGGCATTATCTTTAGCGACGCGCGTCCTTTGTGGAATCCCAATATCATCCTGTGCATGAGCCTCTCCAAGCTGGGCCTGCCGGGAGCGCGATGCGGCATTATTATTGCCGACGAGAAGGTGATTTCCGCGATTGGTAACATGAATGGCATTATCAGCCTGGCGCCCGGCAGTATCGGCCCGGCCATCGCCCATGAGATGATCGAACGTGGCGATCTGCTACGCCTGTCGGAAACCGTGATTAAGCCCTTCTACCTGGAGCGCGTTCATCAAACCATTGCCATTATTCGCCGCTACCTGTCGGAAGATCGCTGCCTGATCCATAAACCCGAAGGAGCGATTTTTCTCTGGCTGTGGTTTAAAGATTTGCCCATCTCTACGGAGATCCTCTATCAGCGCCTGAAAAAGCGCGGCGTACTGATGGTGCCGGGACACTTCTTCTTTCCCGGTCTGGAACAGGCATGGCCGCACACGCATCAGTGTATGCGCATGAATTACGTACCGGATAGCGAAACCATAGAGAGGGGCATTGCAATACTGGCTGAGGAAGTTGAACGGGCACATCAGGGCTGAATCAAACCGCCTGAGCCCGTCGGGATGACGGGCTCAGGCTCTGTCCGCTAAAGAAAGCGTCCGGGGTGGATATCACTTTGCTCCAGCGACCTGCCTTTCAGGCACGTGTTATTTAACGATCTCTATACGGCGCGGTTTATTCGCTTCAGGAACGATGCGCTCAAGGTCAATATAGAGCAGGCCGTTTTCCAGTCGGGCATCGCGCACATTTACGTGCTCGGCCAGCTGAAACTTGCGCTCGAAATTGCGCTCTGCAATGCCCTGATAGAGGTAAGTACGCTCCTGCTGCTCTTCGGGATGCGCCCCGCGTACGGTCAGTAAATTATCGTGGGCGGTAATATCCAGTTCGCTCTGGGCGAAGCCCGCGACGGCAATGGTGATACGGTACTGATTCTCTGCCACCAGTTCAACATTGTAGGGTGGGTAACCCCCGTTGCTCTGGCCCTGATTGGATTCGAGCAGGTTAATCAGACGATCAAAACCAATGGATGAACGATAGAGTGGGGCAAGGTCGAAATTACGCATAGTGATAACTCCTGATAGTCAGCGAGATACTGTTTCTGACCTTCCATAATGGACAGGCCGCCGGTCGCAATTGCGGAACCCTGTCGGCGTTCGCTTTTGTGACCCTGCTAATAAAATGGTGACGGCCTGGCGGCTTTCAAGGGGCAAATATGCGATTTTTTTAACCCTGCGCCAGTGGTCCGCCGTCAAACTTTAGGACAGTATGCCATCATAATCTTTATCCCTGCCGCGACTGAGGGTAATTGTTCCGTTCACACATAAATGTTGCGTGAACGGGTTCATGTCTTTGACACATGTCCAATGGAAGATGGTGCCTGGCTGGCAATACTGCAATAGCTATATCAATACAACATAGTCAGCTTACTTTTTATATTCGCCGGCGATAAATCACTCCCACTGTTGTAATGAAATTCCATTTCACCCAAAAACTGATCGTAATTAATGCTGTGAACGCTTGATAAGTTTAGAATTGGCATTGGAACTGTAGCATCTCTGTGTTGCAATGAACTGTTCATGCGGAATTCCAGTTTCTTTAATCTATAAGATTTGGCTTCAGAATTATTAGATGTTGATAACGGGTTGTCCATTACCCTTTTCGAAGGAATAATTGGGCTTGAAATGATTTCATAATGAGAAATTACGTTGATAGAACTGGATTTATTCTCACTATCCCTTTGTTTATTAATTAAAGACTTTCTTAATTCACGAAGATTATCATTAACAAACCATATATATTTATCCTCCCTGGCTACTTCTTTAAGCTTTAGCCCTGCCTTCATCCCTTTTTTATCATTGATAGTAATAAAAACTGGTGTATTCCTGACAATATCAATACTGTTTACTGTAGAGAAGTTATTATAGGGCATTGTCGATTGCTGATCGTTTACTTCTTTTTCAAAGAGGGTTAATGGTTTTTCATTAGTCTTTTGAGTCAGTGTCATGCCTTCTTCCAGTAAAGGGAGGGGGTAGCACCAGAGTATATCCTCACCTCCACCATGCATAGCAATCGGCATTATCTTCCACTCAGCGAATAAGGCAGCCTCATAGTCGAGGGCTGTAATTTTAAACTTACTCTTACCGGGATAGAAAATATTATCCTTCTTACCGGATTTTTCTGACTCATTGCTTTTTATCTTTAATAAATCTAATGCCAGACGCGCCCCCACAGCCGTTCGGGGCATGACCATGTAAGTGCTGGGATTAACCATACTCCCGACTTGTGCTCTTAGTTCACTTTTGGCTTCGAGTCTGATGAAAACTTCCTTTTCTTTTATTTTTTCGGCCTCAGCTTCAGTAACAACTGTATCTCTAAACGGAGAGTCTCTTTTGGGTTCTGAAAATTGTGTGGCAAACTCTTTGAAGTGTTGTTCTGACATATCAAATGAGAAATCACTACCTATAATACATTGTGCGGCAATAATAGCATTTGCTTCGACGGGCATTACTGTCATGTAATCTACCCCGCCCGCATTCAGTAGGGTTCTTTCCAGCCCTTGTCCGGTACCTGCCAAAGCAGTGCCAGCTAACTTATGCCGATCGTTGAATGATACCCGGATATTGCCAGTTTCCGTTTTGGAGAGTGTCAGGTTGTGACTGTCTGATAGTTCCGCGACAATACCAGCGAACCAGCCCGGTGCAAAGGGTAAACCACCAGAAGCAATGCCAAAGAATGCCGCAATCCTGTCAGTACTTGTCAGATGTAATGTATCCCTGGGCTTTATATTATCGACCAAATTTATTAATGATTCTGAAAGGTTTAGTGCTGACTTTATTCCCAAAGCATCATTAACTACCTTTGATAAAGGTTTAGAATGATCTACAAATTTACTTATATTATAATCGTACAATTTTTCTTTGCTATCAGTACCATTCTCAGCTGCTGAGGATGATGATTTAGCCAGGCCTGAAACCGTAGAGCAAACACTGCTTATGCCCGGATCAAGAGCTTTTGCGATATCTATCATAGCCTTGTTATAATCACCTTCTTCAGAATGTTGTTTGGCTTTTTTGACGTTGGTTCTAAATTTATCGATTACAGGTGAGAAGAAAGGAATATTATTACTACTGAAATTAGCTTTACGATCCGATGTGAATGGCAAACCCGCATGATATTTTTCATGAGGGTCGTTTCCTATTCGAGATGAAAAATCCCGTGAGGGTTTATGGCTTATTTTATTAACGACAAGTGTATGATGTGATATATTACAGGGGTCGATATAGAGAATCCTCCTCTTATTCCTATTTTGGACCTCTACCTGTAAAAGACCCATTGACTTTTTTATGCTTGAGAGACTATAGCCTGGACGCAATGGGATTTTAATTTCATAAAACATAAATGAGTAATCTTTTGAATAATCACCCTTTTTAATTGCCTGTAAGTATAACTTTTTATCTTCTAAAAAGTACGATACTTTTTGATTCTCATCAATTTTATATGTCAGGTCTTCGCTTTTATTTCCCAAAGGACAATCCAGGAAATCAAGACTAATGTACTGCCCCTTACTGTTTACATCGGTTTCAGGAATAGAAATTTTTATCAGATAATTTTTACCTGAACTCAGCTCGGTGCCTATTAAAAGACCATTATCATCTATGTAGATGTTTTTGAATTTTATATCACATTCACTATTTATCAATTGTGAAGTCTTATAACTATAGCCTGTTGTATACTTTTTTATAAGCCCTGTAATGAAATTATAACTTTTCCCTTTAATTAAAACCAGGCGACCACTATTATCGATAGACATGCCAAAATTATTAACGGGGATTGTTTTTACCGCACCACCATATACATAAGCCCTGGCGTTTATATCTTCTATTTTACTGTCTTTAAAATCAACCCTTACCAGGTTGTTTACAATATTATTATTCTCAGACAGTGCAAGATTATAAACCCCTTCACTACGCCTTAGATTCAACGTTGAGTGGTTTATCTCCTTTAGTTCATTTTTGAATGAGCGTTGATCCCCTTCGGAAAATGAATATCTTCTTGACACGTAATTGTTTTTTTCAGGATATACTGTTTTATGAAAACTATCATTTTTTATTAGCATTCGTCCTCCGTAACGGCTTTTTTTTAAAAAAGTGTGAACTGCTTTCTCAGGCACACCAATAGCTTCCGATACCTGCTAACGTCTACATATTCAGAAGTATCTAAACGTAATTTTATTATTTATTCAGGATAATGGCCTATATTTGTCAGAACATCAGTTGAATGGCAGACTCTAAACGATCGGTATCCATTATGCCTGTGAGCAAGGAAAGCTCGTTAGCGAGTAAAAGCCAAAAGTCCCTGTCATCAAAAATCTGGTCCTGTGAACACCGTCCTACTCCCTGAATCATTAGCGGGTAACCGTTATGGCAATTATTTCACAGATTAATGTTCCTTAATCAGATCAAATTCAAATTAATCAGATGTGAGTGAACCCATCATTAGACTTTCTTGACAGATGTCACATTTTAAGCTTCGCTCCCACGGGGCTTACGGGTAACGCTAAACGTTCAGCGGCGACAGGCGGTCGCCGTCACCTTACAAGAGAGCGTTTTATTATAATATTCACTCGCCGACGCGACTGAGGGTAATTGTTCCGTTCGTACACAAATGTTGCGTGAACGGGTTCATGTCTTTGACACATCTCCAATGCAAGATTGGAGCCTGGCGTATACACTGTAATCAGAATCATCCCAATTCTGCATCATATCGGTAATCGTATGTCAGTAGGGAATTTGCCCGAACCGAATGATATGATTATTTTAAGAAATATAGGATAAGCAACTAATTTCATGAAAGAAAAGAGAATTTCTGAAAGGAATATTTCAGTTTATGTAATAGCAGTAAACAAGTGCCGTTTCGCTGGCCTGCTGGCCTGCCTTTCGCTGGCGGGAACGTCCGGCTGCGCCAGCATAATGTCCCATAGCGGGCCCGATCAGGGTTACTATCCCGGAACCCGCGCCGGTGCAAAGGTGGTCGCCGATAGCAGCAATGGTTGGGTCATGCGCCCGCTGGCGGCTCTCGATCTGCCTTTTACCGCCGTGCTGGATACGCTGCTGCTGCCGTGGGATTACTTCCGCTCCGACAGTGACAGAACTGGCGACTCCCCGCGCGAGCGCGTATTGCGCAGCGAACAGCAGAACCATACTGAGGAAAGCCTGGCAGGGGCCGCACCGCTGACCATCAACGGGAAGCCCGTCAATACCGCGCCTTAGTCCTGGGCTGTTTCAGTGATAAATATCTGCTGCCAGCCATCAACCTGGCGCAGGAACGCCACGTGCTGACCATCTGGTGAACAGACAACCGCGTCGGCAAGCGGTGCCTGCGTCGTTCGCTCAGTCAGGCGCGTTAATTTGCCTCTGGGTATCTCACACAGCATCACGCTGTTGTCCTGAATAAACGCTATCGACTGGCCATTCGGGTGCCAGGTAAAAGACGACTGAATATCGTGGGTGACGCGGGTGATCTGATGCGGTTCCCCACCGACGGGTGACACGATCCACAGCTGGACAACGCCACCGTCGTCTTTCATCAGAAAAGCAATGTGCCGCCCATCCGGTGAGCAACGCAGCCAGTGACGCGGCGTCGTCACCACGCCGGGGTACGCGCGAGCGTGGGTAAAGGTCAGCCTGCGCTGCTGTACGCCGCGTGGGGGCGCCGGAAGCTGGTTCGCGGTGCCCTCCAGAGGACGATCGCCCGGCTGCGCGTAATCTGCCAGCTTTTCCGGTAAATCGACGATAAACACCTCGCAGACTTTCTCACCCTGCTGGGACTGCGTCTCGCCAATAAACGCCAGCGCCCAGCGTTGACGATGGCCGTTATGCTGCAAATATCCCTCAGTGCCTATCCAGCCCTCCTCAAAGGCACGGCTTATCTCATCGCTACCCGGCTGGGGGGTTGAGGTGGTCTGGCTGACCAGCACGCAAAAATGGCTGCCGTCATACTCCCGGGGATGCTGTTTGTGCGGGCAGACCGCATGCAGAGGCACCGCCACGCCGACGTTGCGCAGATCCTCTTTCACGTCCAGCTCATGCATAACATGGTCATTGTAGGTAAAGCTGAGCCGCGTACCGTCAGGGCTGAAAACATGAACGTGCGACCCACCGCGCAGGGCGCCGGGAGTAAACGGCGCGGTAATATCACAGGC
Organism: Erwinia sp. ErVv1; assembly: GCF_900068895.1. Classification (GTDB taxonomy): domain Bacteria; phylum Pseudomonadota; class Gammaproteobacteria; order Enterobacterales; family Enterobacteriaceae; genus Erwinia. The sequence continues at coordinate 284,935 of NZ_CDPK01000001.1, forward strand.
ATCGAGATTTTCCGCCCGACCATGCTGAACGATAACGCCACGGCGATGATGAAAATCATATTTCCACTGGCTGTCCGGGTGCTCAGGCCCATGTATACAGGCGTAGCGGGGAGGGAGATCGGGGCTGACCGTGACTACGCCAACGTGCGCGCCCTCTGTAGCCTGATAAAGCACCTCGGTCTGCCCACTGAGGTTCACACGCTCAATAGTCAGGCTGGTAAAGGTGGCACCGTCAGGACGCACGTCATAAGCCAGCCACTGGCCGTCAGCCGTCCAGATATTGATATTGGTGAGATGATGATTTCGTTGATCAAACGTGAGCTGATGTTCCGACATAGTGCTTACCTTTGCCCTTTTCGCTGTGTCAGCTGGCGCTACAGTACGTATTTCTCAATGGCGTGAGCCACTCCGTCTTCGATATTGGTTTTCGTTACAAACTGAGCGACTTTCTTAACGCTCTCAATGGCATTACCCATAGCCACGCCAGTGCCGGCAAACTCCAGCATGGCAATGTCATTTTCCTGGTCACCAATCGCCATTACCTGCTCAGCTGACAGACCTAAGCGGTCTGCAAGCGCCTTCACGCCCGCGCCTTTATTGACGCGCTTATCCAGAATCTCGAGATAGTAAGCCGAGCTTTTCATGATGGTGTAGCGATCGCGGGCTTCCTGAGGAATACGCGATATTGCCTCGTCCAGCTTATCTGGATCGTCGATCATCATCACTTTTGGAAAGGTGCTGTTCGCATCCATCTCATCAACCGCACGGTAGCGCAGCGGGATACCGGTTACAGAGGACTCATGGACGGTATACTGACTGATATCTTTATTGGGCGTGAACAGCAGGGTTTTTGTCAGTGCCTGGAAATGGACGCCCAGCTCACGGGCCATTTTTTCGAAATAGAGATAGTCACTGAACGTCAGGGCGACTTCCGCCACGCACTCGCCATCTTCAGCCTGTTGTACCAGCGCGCCATTATTGGTGATACAAAACTGCCCTTCCTGCTGCAGGTCGAGCGTTTGCAAATACTGCTGAACGCCGACAAACGGGCGGCCGGTAGCCAGCACGATTGCCACGCCTTTATCACGCGCGGCTGCAATCGCCTGCCGGACGCGCGGACTGACCTCATGCTGAGGGGTAAGCAGGGTGCCATCCATATCAATTGCAATCAGTTTTATCGCCATTACATCCTCGTCAGCTAAGGGTTTTCCTCATGCTAACGCGATTACGCGCACCATGACCAGCATGATGATGCTTTGTGAGGCTGCGCCGTCAGGTTTTGCCGATGCGGACTGAGGGACTGGGGCGTGACAGGCTGGATTATTTACTACTTCGCAGAAGTGAGAATACTTAAGCGGAAAATGTAGCGCGGATACCTGTTTTACGCGTAAAGTAATCTGCATAAAGATTAAGCAGAAGGTGACGTTTACAACGCCTGTCAACTTTACACCTGCTGCGAGTCTGGAAAATAACATCAGGGAACAAGGTTGCTCCCCGATGATGTTATCCCCGTTAGCGCATTGTCGCCGTTATCGCCCAGAAGGGCATTCAGGTTGAACGGCACAAGGGAGACACCCTTTCATGGAGGAAAGATGCATGAATATACTCATTGTCAGTACTGACCACTTTTTTATATCCGGGGCCGTGGCGCTGGTTTCGCAGGCCTGGCCCAACAATCTGATATCCGGTCCGGTTTTCATCCTTTCAGAGACCGAAGACTCGTTCCTCACCCCCGACATTATTATCACCGATGTAAATCAGACATCACCCGCCCTGGAAACCCATTTTCCCCGCGCAATCCCCCTGGCCGGCAGGATAATCCTGCGGCATGTAACAATTTTTTTCGCCCGACAGTGTCGTGAGGAACATGGCGACTACTGCCCACTGCATCATATTTATCTGCATAAGCGCGAGTCGGCTAAAGGTTTGCAGCTGCTGTTTACCCGGCGAAATCCGGCGATTATGAACGCTAATCCATCGCATCGCAGCCAGCTGCGTTCGCCGCTCAGCAAACAGCAGGCGATGGTGGTGCGGTATACCAGCGAGGGGATGTCTCTGACGGATATTTCGCGGCTGACTCAGCTGAGCGTAAAAACCATCAGCACCCATAAGCGCGCGGTGATGCGTAAGTTGGGCATTAAGAATAACAGTGAGTTTTATCAGTATGCGCTGGCGGGGTATTTGAACAATTAAACGCGGTCTTTGACGCCAGACCAAAAGGCCTGGCGTCAAAGACCGGGGCACCACAGAACTATCAGATATCGATATTAGCGGCTTTCAGGGCATTCTCTTCAATAAAGGCGCGACGTGGCTCGACCGCATCCCCCATCAGCGTGGTAAACAGCTGATCGGCAGCAATCGCATCCCGCACCGTTACGCGCAGCATGCGGCGGCTTTCCGGATCCATGGTTGTTTCCCACAGCTGCTCCGGGTTCATTTCGCCCAGACCTTTGTAGCGCTGAACGGAGAGGCCGCGACGCGACTCTTTTTCCAGCCATTCTACCGCCTGCTCGAAGCTTTCGATCGGCAGACGACGTTCGCCGCGCTCGATAAAGGCGTCTTCCTCAATCAGGCCGCGCAGCTTCTCACCCAGCGTGCAGAGTTTGCGATACTCACCGCCCACCACAAAATCATTGTCCAGCGGGTAATCGGTATCCACGCCGTGGGTACGTACGCGAAGAATCGGTTCAAACGTATGCTGCTCAAGGTTTTCGCGTACCAGGCCGAGGTAAGAGCTACCGTGCTGATCGTTCTCGTTCAGGTAAGCCACCAGCCCATCCAGCCAGCTCTTCACCGGCGCTTCCACGCTGACGTCGCTCAGGGTTGGGTGGTAGATCAGCGCATTCAGCAGTGCCACCGGATAACGGCGCTCCATACGCTTAATCATCTTACGCGCGCTTTTAAACTCGAAGACCAGGTTTTCCAGCTGCTCACCGCCCAGCGCAGGCGCACTGGCGTTGGTGTGCAGGGTGGCACCGTCAAGCGCAATCGCTATCTGGTACTGATCCATCGCGTCATCGTCTTTTATATACTGTTCCTGCTTGCCCTTTTTCACCTTATACAGCGGCGGCTGAGCGATATAGACGTGACCGCGCTCAATGATTTCCGGCATCTGACGGTAGAAGAAGGTCAGCAATAGCGTACGGATATGTGAGCCATCGACATCCGCATCGGTCATGATAATGATGCTGTGATAGCGCAGTTTGTCCGGATTGTATTCATCACGGCCAATGCCACAGCCGAGCGCGGTGATCAGTGTCGCCACTTCCTGTGAAGCCAGCATCTTGTCGAAGCGCGCTTTTTCGACGTTCAGGATTTTGCCCTTCAGCGGCAGGATGGCCTGATTTTTACGGTTACGGCCCTGTTTGGCAGAACCGCCTGCGGAGTCACCCTCCACCAGGTAGATTTCAGACAGCGCGGGGTCACGTTCCTGACAGTCAGCCAGCTTGCCCGGCAAACCAGCCAGGTCCAGCGCGCCTTTACGGCGAGTCATCTCACGCGCGCGGCGCGCGGCCTCGCGGGCGCGGGCGGCATCAATAATTTTACCCACGACGATTTTCGCATCCGAGGGGTTTTCCAGCAGGTATTCAGCCAGCAGTTCGTTCATCTGCTGTTCGACCGCCGTTTTCACCTCAGAGGAGACCAGCTTGTCTTTGGTCTGTGAGGAGAACTTCGGATCCGGCACCTTAACCGATACCACCGCAATCAGCCCTTCACGCGCATCATCACCGGTGGCGCTGACCTTGGCTTTTTTGCTGTAGCCCTCTTTGTCCATATAGGCATTCAGCGTACGGGTCATGGCGGTACGGAAGCCCACCAGGTGCGTACCACCGTCGCGCTGCGGAATGTTGTTGGTAAAGCAGTAGATATTTTCCTGAAAACCGTCGTTCCACTGCAGCGCGACTTCCACGCCGATTCCGTCTTTTTCCGTTGAGAAATAGAATACGTTCGGATGGATAGGGGTTTTGTTTTTGTTCAGATATTCCACGAAGGCTTTGATACCGCCTTCATAGTGGTAGTGATCCTGCTTGTCGTCACGCTTGTCTTCCAGCCTGATAGACACGCCCGAGTTCAGGAAGGAGAGCTCGCGCAGGCGCTTTGCCAGGATCTCAAATTCAAAGCGGGTAACGTTGGTAAAGGTTTCGTGGCTCGGCCAGAAGCGCACGCGCGTTCCGGTCAGATCTGTCTCACCCGTTACGTTCAGTGGCGCCTGCGGCACACCGTGAACATAAACCTGCTGGTGAACTTTGCCTTCACGACGAATGGTCAGCTCCAGCTTTTCAGACAGGGCGTTAACCACCGAGACGCCCACGCCATGCAAACCGCCGGACACTTTATACGAGTTGTCATCGAACTTGCCGCCGGCGTGCAGCACGGTCATGATCACTTCAGCCGCCGAGACACCCTCTTCTTCGTGAATGCCGGTAGGGATCCCACGGCCATCATCCTGCACGGAAACGGAGTTATCGGCATGAATGGTGACAACAATATCTTTACAGTGGCCCGCGAGGGCTTCGTCGATGGCGTTATCCACGACCTCGAATACCATGTGATGCAGACCGGTGCCGTCATCCGTATCGCCGATATACATACCCGGGCGTTTGCGTACTGCATCAAGCCCTTTAAGAACTTTGATACTTGAGGAGTCATAAGAATTCGACATCAACGTTTCTCGCTCGTTTAATCTTCAGGTTGAACCGCTATTTTACCCTGTTCCACGCGGAACATCTTGCCCTTTTCGTCAGCCATGTCGAACACGTGTTCGGCACCAATGGCGCTGACAAAAACCTGGGCATGCGTGGCTTTTAAACGCGAGGCCAGCAGCAGCCGACGCGTTTCATCCAGCTCGGAGGCAAAATCGTCTATCAGATACAGGCAGCGTTGCCCGTTCTGTCGGGTGAGAAACTCACCCTGCGCCAGTCTCAGGGCGCACATCAGCAGCTTTAACTGGCCGCGTGACAGTAAATCTTCCACCGGCGTGCCATCGGCGCGAATGCGAAAATCGGCTTTATGGGGCCCGCTGGCGGTGTAGGTGAGCGCTCTGTCGCGCTCAAACTGGCGCTCAAGTAGCTCTGCGTAATCACTCTCTTTGTCCCAGCCGCGCTGGAATGAGAAGCTCAGCTCGAATTCGGGTAAAAACTGCGCGCAGGTGGCGTTAATATCGGCCGCTATCGCATCGCTGTAGGCCGCGCGCCAGGCGCTGATCTGTTCGGCAAGCGGGGCCAGTTCCTGATCCCAGGCGCGAATTTGCTGATAGCGCGACACCTGCCGAAGCGCGGCGTTACGCTGCTTCATCAGGCGTCGGAGGTTGCTCCAGGCGGTAAAGAAACCTGGTTCATTATGAAAACAGCCCCAGTCGATATAGGCCCGGCGATATTTAGGGCCGCCGTTAAGCAGGGTAAAGCCCTCGGGTGTGATCAGCTGCATAGGCAGCATCTGCGCCAGTTCGGCGACCTTATGGCCATCACTGCCGTCAATGCGCACCTTGCTGTCTCCGGCGCGGTTTTTGGTCAGGCCAACGGAGATTTCCCGCTCCATTCCCGCGATTCGACCGTGCAGCACAAAGGCGTCCTGGTCGTGACGGATCACACGCCCCGCCTGCAAACTACGGAAAGCGCGACCGTGACCCAGGGTATAAATCGCTTCCAGCACGCTGGTTTTACCGCTGCCGTTTGGTCCCACCAGAAAATTAAATCCGGGAGCCAACGCCAGGTCTGCGTTTTCAATATTGCGAAAGTCTTTAATAAGGAGGCGGGTCAAAGCCATACAGACGGAATTCCAAAACAGGCGATGATAGAGCAGCATCCTGCCCTTTCTTTACGACAGGCCAGGGCGTCAACGGCGTAGCCAGTTTGGGGGCGGCCAGCGCGCAAAAACCGGAGCGTACACAAAGTACGTGAGGATTTTGAGCACTGCCCAACCCTAAAATGGCAAGTAAGTTAGCCCGATATTCTACTACAACCGCATTGGCATCACGACGTAGGCCGCGCTCTGACTGGCCGCATCCTCAATCTGCACGCTGGAAACGGAATCCGTCAGCAGCAGGCGAACGTTTTCACACTTCAGCGCATTCAGGACATCCAGCACGTAGCTGACGTTAAAACCGATTTCTAAATCGGTGCCGCCGTAGGTCACATCCAGCATCTCTTCGGCCTCTTCCTGTTCCGGATTATTGGCCGTGATCTTAAGCTGATTTTCGCTGATATAGAGACGAACGCCGCGAAACTTCTCGTTAGAGAGAATAGCCGCGCGCGAAAAAGCCTGCTTTAACAGGTCGCAGCCCGCATCAAGCGTTTTGTCCGGATTCTTCGGCAGCACCCGACGATAGTCAGGGAAACGGCCATCGACCAGCTTCGAGGTAAAGATGAAATCGCCCACGTGTGCGCGAATATTGTTGCTGCCAATCTGCACGCGCAGCGGCGTTTCACCGCCGTCCAGCAGGCGCACCAGCTCAATCACGCCCTTGCGCGGCACAATCACCGAATGACTGGGCAGCGCCTGCCCGACCGGCATTGAACACACCGCCAGACGGTGGCCGTCGGTTGCCACGGTGCGCAGCTCTTCCCCTTCGGTTTCAAACAGCATGCCGTTGAGGTAATAGCGCACGTCCTGATGCGCCATGGAGAACTGCGTGGCCTCGATCAGACGCTTCATGGTGGCCTGCGGCAGGGTGAACTCAACCTCGCTCTGCCAGTCATCCAGGTTCGGGAAGTCGCTGGCAGGCAGGGTGGAGAGTGAGAAGCGGCTGCGTCCTGAGCGGATCAGCATTCTTTCCCCATCCAGAATAACCGTGATCTCCGCGCCTTCGGGCAGGCCGCGGCAGATATCAAAAAATTTGCGCGCCGGTACGGTAGTCGCACCCGGCTCGTGGTCCTGCGTCAGTGCGACGCGGGCCACCATTTCCATCTCTAAATCGGTCCCGGTTAGCAGCAGGCTGCCTTCGTTAACCTGTAAAAGCAGGTTGCCGAGGATGGGTAACGTTGGACGACCGCCGAGTGGGCTGCTGACCTGCTGTAAGGGCTTGAGTAAGTGCTCGCGTTCTACAATAAATTTCATAGCGTCAGGAAGATAATGTTCTGATTAGATTTGAGAAATCTTCTTTAATATCGTGACTCTCTTCACGCAGCTGCTCAATTTTGCGGCAGGCATGCAGTACCGTGGTATGGTCACGACCCCCGAAAGCATCGCCGATCTCCGGCAAACTGTGGTTGGTCAACTCTTTAGCCATCGCCATCGCCATCTGTCGCGGTCGCGCCACCGAGCGGGAACGCCGTTTGGACAGCAAATCAGCCACTTTAATTTTGTAATACTCGGCTACCGTCTTCTGAATATTATCGATGGTAACCAGCTTTTCCTGCAACGCCAGAAGATCGCGCAGCGCTTCACGGACAAAATCAATGGTGATAGCGCGCCCGGTGAAGTTGGCGTTAGCAATCACCCGGTTCAGCGCCCCTTCCAGCTCGCGCACGTTGGAACGCAAACGCTTGGCAATAAAGAAGGCCACTTCGCCCGGCAGGCGAATATCGTTTTCATCCGCCTTTTTCATCAGGATCGCGACGCGGGTTTCCAGCTCGGGCGGCTCAATGGCCACCGTCAGCCCCCAGCCAAAGCGCGATTTCAGGCGATCTTCCACGCCGTTGATCTCTTTTGGATAGCGATCCGAGGTCAGGATGATCTGCTGATTGCCTTCCAGCAGCGCGTTGAAGGTGTGGAAAAACTCCTCCTGCGACCGCTCTTTGTTGGCAAAGAACTGAATGTCATCAATAAGCAGCGCATCAACCGACCGATAGTAGCGCTTGAACTCTTCAATGGCATTATTTTGCAGCGCCTTAACCATATCCTGCACGAAGCGCTCGGAGTGCATATACACCACTTTAGCATTCGGCTTACGCGCCATAATGCCATTCCCCACGGCGTGCAGAAGGTGGGTTTTACCCAGGCCCGTGCCACCATAAAGGAAGAGAGGGTTATAAGCGCCGCCGGGGTTGTCCGCCACCTGTCGCGCCGCCGCGCGTGCCAGCTGGTTCGACTTACCCTCAACGAAGTTATCGAAATTATGTTTGGTATTCACGTTTGAGCGGTATGACAGCTCCGCCGGGGCAGGCATGCTGTCCCAGCTTGGCCGTGAAGGGGCCGGACGGGTGCCATGGTTCACCGGCGCACTGGCATGTGCGCTGGCCATTACCGGCTGGCTAATCTGGCGCGTAACGGGCTTGCTACCGACTTCAAAACGCAGCAGGGGAACGTCGCTGCCGCAGAAATCGTTGAGCAGACCATTGATGTTATTGAGGTATTTATCCCTAACCCAGTCGAGCACGAAGCGATTTGGTGCATACAGGGCCAGCGTGTTGTCGTTTAATTCGGCCTGCAATGGACGTATCCACATGCTGAATTCTGTGGCAGGTAGTTCATCCTGCAAACGGGCAAGACACTGTTGCCAAAGCGTAAGTGACACGGCGGACTCCACTCGAAAAAATTCGATAAGAAAAAAGGCGCTGAAGCGATAAATTCATCATTGTTGACGCATGCAGATGACGCACATACGAACCGCTATCCACGGTTACTCCGTTGCGGGCAGACCCTGAGGATCGCTAACGGAAGGGCGGATCATAGCGTAAAGCGCGGCAGAGATCTTCACTTTCTACACAGTTTTGATCCATTTTATCCACAGGCACTGACGCGCGGTGATAAGTGTACCCCTTCACGGCCAAAAGGCATTCAGGATCCTCTGCATTCGCAGGATTTTTACGCTTCCATCACGTTATTATTGCACGCTTTCTGCAACGGGATCGCCAGAAGATCCCTGTCGATCCTTGCGCTTTATCCCCAACGCCGTATAATTCTCGCCCCGGCGTGTAGCGCTCTGGCCCGAACCGGCTGGTTTTGCGGTCGAACGGGACATCCAGACGCGACTTTAACGCGAAGTAAATTGACTCCGGACTGTACAATTATTACAATCCCGCCTCTTTATTAAAGACACACTGAGGCGTCGGTCGGTTTTCTGACCATGAAAACGCGTCACCAAGTGAAATTTTCCAAGTTTAGGTAGAAATCGCCATGAAACGCACTTTTCAACCGTCCGTACTGAAGCGTAACCGTTCACACGGTTTCCGTGCTCGTATGGCAACAAAAAATGGTCGTCAGGTTCTGGCACGTCGTCGTGCTAAAGGCCGTTCACGTCTGACCGTTTCTAAGTAATAAAAGCTAACCGCTGAGTGGTTAAGCTCGCATTTCCCAGGGAGTTACGTTTGTTAACTCCCACTCATTTCACCTTCGTCTTCCAGCAGCCACAAAGAGCTGGCACGCCGCAAATTACTATTCTCGGCCGCCTGAACTCGCTGGGGCATCCCCGCATCGGTCTTACCGTCGCCAAAAAACACGTCAAGCGCGCGCATGAACGCAACCGGATCAAGCGATTGACCCGCGAAAGCTTTCGTCTGCGTCAGCATGACCTGCCCGCTATGGATTTTGTAGTGGTGGCGAAAAAAGGGGTTGCCGACCTGGATAACCAGGCGCTGGCGGAAGCGTTGGAGAAGATATGGCGTCGACACTGTCGCCTGGCTCGCGGCTCCTGATTGGGCTGATTCGCGTCTATCAGCGCGTAATCAGCCCTCTCTTAGGACCCCACTGTCGTTTTCATCCAACTTGCTCTCAATACGGTATTGAGGCATTGCGCAGGTTCGGCGTAATAAAAGGCAGTTGGTTGACGATGAAACGCGTATTAAAATGCCATCCTTTAAACCCGGGTGGTGACGATCCGGTGCCGCCAAATAACCATTGATACCAGAGAACATTAACGATGGATTCGCAACGCAATCTTTTTCTCATCGCTTTTCTGTTCGTGTCCTTTATGATCTGGCAAGCCTGGCAAACGGACCATGCTCCGCAGCCTGTGCAGACCCAGACCACACAGAACACGACCAGCTCAGCCGGTGATGCCGCCAATCAGGGTGTACCTGCCAGCGGCCAGGGCAAAACGATCACCGTTAAGACTGATGTCCTGTCTTTACATATCAACACCCGCGGTGGTGATATCGAGCAGGCACTGCTGCTGGCTTACCCTGACAAACTGGGTTCTTCACAGCCATTTGAGCTGCTGGAAACGACCCCAGGTTTTCTGTATCAGGCACAGAGCGGTCTGACCGGTCGTAACGGCCCGGATAATCCAGCTAATGGCGCACGTCCACTGTTTACTGCCTCTCAGGATAACTATGAGATGGCTGACGGCCAGAGCGAACTGCGTATCCCGCTGACGTTCACTGCTGAAAACGGCGCGACCTACACCAAAACCTTCGTGTTTAAGCGCGGTGACTATGCGGTCGGCGTCGATTATCAGGTTAACAACACCACCCAGCAGCCGCTGGAAGTGGCGATGTTCGGCCAGCTGAAGCAGACCATTGACCTGCCTAAGCATCGTGATACCGGCAGCAACAACTTTGCGTTGCACACCTTCCGTGGCGCGGCTTACTCCAGCAGTGAGACTAACTACGAGAAGTACAAATTCGACAAAATCAGCGATAACGAAAACCTGAGCACCACCACCAGCAACGGCTGGGTAGCGATGCTTCAGCAGTATTTCGCCACCGCGTGGGTACCGCGCACCGCCGGAACCAATACGCTGTACACCAGCAACCTCGGTAACGGTATTGCCGCCGTCGGCTACAAGTCTGCGCCCGTCACCGTCGCGCCAGGCTCGCAGCAGAATCTGGCTGCCACGCTGTGGGTTGGCCCGGAAATTCAGGACAAGATGGCGGCAATTGCGCCGCATCTGGACCTGACCGTTGACTACGGCTGGCTGTGGTTTATCTCTCAGCCGCTGTTTAAGCTGCTGAAGTTCATTCACAGCTTTATCGGTAACTGGGGCTTCTCCATCATCGTTATCACCTTTATCGTGCGTGGCATCATGTACCCACTGACCCGGGCGCAGTACACCTCGATGGCGAAGATGCGTATGCTTCAGCCGAAAATCCAGGCCATGCGTGAGCGTCTCGGTGACGACAAACAGCGTATGAGTCAGGAGATGATGGCGCTGTACAAAACCGAGAAAGTAAACCCGCTGGGTGGCTGTCTGCCGCTGGTTATTCAGATGCCTATCTTCCTGGCACTGTATTACATGCTGATGGGCTCCATTGAGCTGCGCCATGCGCCGTTTGCCCTGTGGATCCATGACCTCTCTGCACAGGACCCGTACTACATCCTGCCGATCCTGATGGGCATCACGATGTTCTTCATCCAGAAGATGTCGCCGACCACCGTGACCGACCCGATGCAGCAGAAGATCATGACCTTTATGCCGGTCATCTTCACCGTGTTCTTCCTGTGGTTCCCGGCAGGTCTGGTACTGTACTACATCGTCAGTAACCTGGTGACCATCCTCCAGCAGCAGCTGATTTATCGCGGCCTGGAAAAACGTGGTCTTCACAGCCGCGACAAAAAGAAAGCATAAGAACGCTGTCCGGTCATTGTCCGGGATGCAGGCGATAAGGAAAGAATGGGGCCGATGGACAGGCCGGGCGTTACAACGCTAACGCGCCTGCAACGTGACAGATGAAGGATGGTAGAATAAGGCGGTCAACTGACCGCCTTATTTTTTTGCCTAAACGAGAGTGGATTATGAGTCAAAGCGAAACTATCGTCGCCCAGGCGACGCCGCCCGGCCGGGGTGGTGTGGGTATCCTGCGCATCTCCGGCAGCCAGGCGGCCGACGTGGCGCAGGCCCTGCTGGGCAAGCTGCCCAAACCGCGCTACGCCGATTATCTGCCCTTCCGCGACCTGGACGGCAGCACGCTGGATCAGGGGATCGCCCTGTGGTTTCCCGGCCCTCACTCCTTTACCGGCGAAGACGTCCTGGAGCTACAGGGCCACGGCGGCCCGGTGATACTTGACCTGCTGCTGCGGCGTATCCTGTCGATGTCGAACGTGCGCATCGCCCGTCCTGGCGAGTTCTCCGAGCGTGCGTTTCTGAACGATAAGCTCGATCTGGCCCAGGCAGAAGCGATTGCCGATCTGATTGATGCCAGTTCCGAACAGGCGGCGCGCTCGGCGGTGAACTCGCTCCAGGGGGCATTTTCACTGCGTGTTAACCATCTTGTGGAAGCACTCACTCACCTGCGGATCTACGTCGAAGCGGCTATCGACTTCCCGGATGAGGAGATCGACTTCCTCTCTGACGGGAAAATCGAGGCCCTGCTTAACCAGGTGATTAGCGACCTTGAGGCCGTCCGGGCCGAAGCGCGTCAGGGCAGCCTGCTGCGCGAAGGAATGAAGGTGGTGATAGCAGGCCGTCCTAACGCCGGTAAGTCCAGCCTGCTGAATGCGCTGGCCGGACGCGAAGCGGCCATCGTCACCGATATCGCCGGCACCACCCGCGACGTGCTGCGCGAGCATATCCATATCGACGGTATGCCGCTGCATATTATTGATACGGCGGGCCTGCGCGAGGCCGGCGATGAAGTGGAGCGGATTGGTATTGAACGGGCCTGGCACGAAATCGAAGGGGCCGATCGCGTGCTGTTTATGGTTGACGGCACGACGACAACGGCCACCGAGCCTGCGGACATCTGGCCGGACTTTATTGCCCGCCTGCCCGCCGCGCTGCCGATAACCGTGGTACGCAATAAAGCGGACGTCACCGGCGAAGCGCTGGGAATGACGAAAGTGAATGGTCACTCACTTATCCGCCTCTCGGCCCGCACCGGCGAGGGGATCGACCTGCTGCGCGACCATCTGAAAGAGAGCATGGGCTTTGCCGGTAATATGGAAGGTGGCTTCCTTGCCCGCCGTCGTCACCTTCAGGCGCTGGAGTTAGCGGCCACTCACTTACTTGACGGCCGCGAGCAGCTGCTGGGGGCAAAAGCGGGCGAGCTACTGGCGGAGGAGCTGCGTGCCGCCCAGAACTGCCTGAGCGAGATCACCGGCGCGTTCACCTCCGACGACCTGTTAGGCCGGATTTTCTCCAGCTTCTGCATTGGGAAGTGAGACGGAGTCTCTAAGTTAACAGATGAAATTTCTGCTCTGAGTTCAGGCTCCCGGCAATCCTCAATAATCGTGGCAGAGCTAAGACTGGCTGCTTAGCTTTGCACTGAAAAATTGAATCCGGCAGCCTGCTATTCCATGGCGTTTAATCGCTTTTTAATAGTTTTCATATAAAAATCTGTAATAATTATATATTAGTGCAATCTCGCGCTGCTCAACATCTATACAATAAAGGAAAAAAAATGCCAGTTAGCGCTGTTAACCAAAACACCTCACCCACTCTAAATGAGGTGTCGACTTCGATATATAATCTTAGGACGGAACAAAAAAAGATTACGAGGAAGATCTCAGAAATAAAAAACACTCAAGCTACGCTAGCTCGCACAATTGATCCCTGTGAAAAGACTATTTCCTCTAATGATTTATCCCTGATAGAACTTAATAAGGTAGCAGATAAGTACGGTAAAGATGCCCGCGTGCGGCTGAAAGAAGATCATTTTAAATATGGGGAGCCTCGTAATTTATTAAAAAAATTATTTCATGGATATCGATATAAAATAGAATGTAGAGATGCCGTAAAAAAAATAAAACGCCGCACCAATAAGCTCTCAGCTGAAATTGCAATTAAAACTATCGAGAAAGAGAAAAATAATGAAATGAGCAAGAGGGATGAATTAAAAAAAGACTACAACATAAACGCCCTCAAAATTAAAGAATTAACGGAAAAAGAAAAACATATTAGCCTGGAACTGGATGAAATAAGGGAAACATATATAGAATTAACAAAAGAGAAGCGAGAAGGAGACATGAAGCGGGAAAATTTCTCAATGATCTATAATAGTAACGCGGGTTGTAAAGCGATCAACCATGAAGCGCGTCACCAGTATGGCCTGATGCGCGAAGGTGGCAAATTGGACGGCAATAAAGTTGTTGATGAATATTGCAGAGCCCATGGTGATAATATTTTTAACCGTGGTGGAGCGAAATATAAAGACATTATCAAGACTGAATGTTATAATTTAAAAAACCTGGTTGAAAACGCCATTAATGATTTTTATACCCCTTCAAATAAAATGAGCACCACCTACCGTGGGCAGAGAATGACGAATGAGTCGATCAACACTTTAATCAGCCAATATAATACTGATATGAAACATAAAGATTATACTGTTTATCAGACTGGACAATTCTTTTCCACCTCCAGCGTTAAAACAATTGCTAATGGTTTCGCTAACCGCAGTCAGAGTAGCGATAAAGTGATGTTCACGGTGAAAGGCAACAGCGGCAATGATATATGTTCAAAATGGCATGGCATTTGGTCACGGTGAGGGAGAAAGACTGTATTCTCCTAAGGCTCATTTCATAGTTACCGAGATGACAATGCCATCATCGGATGTTTACAATATCACCCTTGAAGAGGTCGAAAGAGTCGACAATGCAATGTTCCTTCCAAGATAATTGTTCATGATGAAAAATATTTACTTCTAATATACTTCGAGAGCAGGATAGTTTCACCGATCCTGTGCTCGTGTCATCATCCGTAATTTCATGGATAATTAAGGATGCTTTTTATTCGTATTGTTCAGGCCATGGATCTGCTGGGGGAGTTTGGATATCTAAACCCGGCACGTTGAGAGCGTTTTCTAACGAAATATACGCTGGTTCACTCACCGCAGTAAACAGTATAAGCCCTGTGCGGCTGATCCCATAATTTACTCCCCGGGATGATATTTATAAAAACGACGCGATTCCTGGGTACCATTAACCCTGGTATTTATGGGTGTTCAAAGAAGGGAATATGATCCATCAAGGAACCCCGCCGGAAGGGCATCAGGCTTATTGCAGTGAGTCGTCATCTTACCCTACAGGTGCAGCTCGGCAAACTGGCCGCACTTTTCCGTAAACAAACTTAATTCATCCCTGCTGAATATTGCTGAAACGAAGCAGTTCGTTATTACACTCGTCAGAAGTTCCAGATTATGACCGGCCCGCCTGCGCAGGCTGAATCCGGAAAGTCGCGGCTACTGCAATGATAATTACGGTAGTTACTGTCCCATGATCGCCTAACGCGAAGCAAAGTATTAATCCTGCCGCGCCAGCCAGCCTGCGCCGCTGAGGGCATCGCCCAGCGGCGGTACCAGCATCGCCAGAATGTCGGGCGCAAGCCAGGGCTGGACAGGTTCTGCCAGGCCGCCCATTAACGCCAGACGGCCGCCGTCGGCCCCCATCAGACGCCGCACCAGCAGCGCGATATCATCAGCAGTTTGCTGTATCAGCTGGTTTGCGTGGGGATCGCCTGCCTGCGCCGCCGCGAACACCTCCGGCACCACGCTGCCCCAGTCGGCGGGCATTGCCCGCTGCGTCCACAGCAGCATGGCTTCCGGGCTGCGATCAAACCTGCCCATCACGCGGTCGGTAAACGCCGTTTCGGGCACAATGCCCTCATGTGCCAGCAACGCCAGCCGCAGGGTGCGGCGTCCCAGCTCGGCACCCGATCCGTGATCGGATAGCGCAAAACCCCAGCCGCCTACCCGGGAAAAGCGTTCGCCATCCCATAAGACGCCCTGACTGCCGGTGCCGACGATCAGCGCCGCGCCGGGCGCACCCTGATGTGCGCCCAGACAGGCAATATCCACGTCGCCTACCACCCGTAAAGAGGCGCAGACGGGCTGCCAGTCGGCAAGGCGGGCTTTGACCGAGGCGACATTGGCCCCCGCAAGACCGGCAACCATTGCGGTTTGTGCCCGCGCGGCGGGTGGCAGACCTGCCGCCGTCATCACCCGCTCTGTCAGTGCCTCCACGCTTGCCAGCGCCGCCTCAAACTGTGACCAGACGTTGGCGGGCCCGCCAACCGCTTCGGCCAGCAGATGATTCTGACGGTCAGTGAGCCGGGCGCGACATCGCGTACCGCCGCCATCAATACTTAGAAAATAGTGAGGTTGCACAGGTTTTATCTCCCTTCTCGCGCCCCAGGTGATCCAGCGTTATGGTGAAGATCCTGAGTTAAAACAGGCTGAACCGCAATCAAAAGATCGCCAAACTGACCCCGCTATGCTCCCCAACAACTTTAAGTAGCACCTCCGGTCTTTGCCCGGAGGCAAGGAGTCAACTGAATGCACTACAGCGAAAAGGCGCTTTTCGCCCTTACCTATTTCACCGCTAAGAGTAAGCTAAAAACCCGGTCTGGCTGGAAGGGGGCAAAATCCTGTTAGGTGCATTCGTTGACACCAGGAGCTGGTATTCCTGTCATTGTGTTAATAGTTCACACAGGGGGCGTTATGGCCAGAACAACAAGCGTTACGATTGGCGACCAACTCGATTCGTTTATCAGTCGATTAATAGACAGTGGCCGTTACGGCTCTGCGNCAGAACAACAAGCGTTACGATTGGCGACCAACTCGATTCGTTTATCAGTCGATTAATAGACAGTGGCCGTTACGGCTCTGCGAGTGAAGTTATACGCTCTGCTCTGCGATTGCTGGAGCAACAGGAAACAAATGATGAAGTTGTTCGCCAGGCTGTTATTACCGGGCTGGAAAGCGGTGAAAGCTCGCTATCACTGCGGGATATTGCAGAACAAAGAAAGCTGAGACATCGTGTATAAACTCACCGAACGGGCAGCAGACGACTTCACCGGGATTTATGATTATACACTCTTGAAATTTGGTGAAGTTCAGGCAGACCATTATACCGACGCACTTGAGGCATTTTTCGAGACACTGTCCGGAATGCCAAATATGGGGCGGGACTACCATGCTGTTCCTGGCGTGATGCGCATTGAATTTCAGCGACATGCCATTTTTTATACGCTTCGTGATACGGATATTCTGATTGCACGTATTTGCACCAACAGATGAACCATAAACGACATTTTTTGTAAAAATACCTGCCTTCTTCTTTTTTAGAAATTATACTTTAGTATTAAATTATGTGGTTTTTTTAATGTCCGAGCCTTGTCTTTAAATCTAAAATCAATCGTTGACGCAGAATTCATCCTCCCTGGTAGACGTTCTTTAACAATAATCCTGTTAATAAGAAGGTCGGAATTTTCCCATTATCTCATTTGAACATGTATATCTTTTAACTGTTTAAATATACGTTTTCATGCAGTTGGTTCCTGAAATGCAAAAAGGCCCACCGAAGTGAGACTATAAATACTTTTGAAATTGTCAGGCTGCGGTAAGTTCCAGCCGCCGATCCCGAGTGACAGATATTTAACCCAGTTTTTTATATTCTGACACTGCCAGATCATTATTATAAGGATAAGGAGACGTTTTATAACTATCGTGACCAGCAGCAAACGGCATCCCGTTTTTCTTAGCATCCTTGTCCATTTCTCTTCTGTATGCATCTTCTATATGTAATAACCTAAATCCCTTTTCTCTTTCTTCTGTATCATGAAAAGAAATAATTGTCTCAGTACCGAAATTTACTTTTTTTCTGTTTTCATGATGGTCTACCTTTTTCACTTCCGTGGTAAATTGCGTGTTAGTCACGGTATTAATCTTCCCCGCAAAAATAGCATTCCTGTTTCCCTCAGTTTGAGATGGAACACTGATATCGCGGATTTCAAGTAAATATGACAAGCTTTTTTGACCAGGTGAAATATTCATAATCACTGCCTCTTTTTGATAACTGGATAAATATTATATAGAGTTATTTAATATTTTATTGCAGAAATCGACTTTGCAGGGATCATGGCAGTATCATTAAGCGATGGACCCTGGTTCGCCAGCCCTGCAATCACCAACTGCGTCAGTATCAACTGGCACCGGGCCTCGCTCACGCCGGTAATACCGGGGTCAGTTTGGAGATCGGAAATTATTGTACGGTAAGCCTGTTTTTTGGACAGGCCAGGTTATCGCAATAGGGTGTACTCCCGCGCTATACGCCGTTTGCCGTGGGTTTTTTCTAATCGGATAACCTAAATGCGATACTGCTAAGGCGAGAATTTAAAAGCTATAGCCACTGGTACTAAATCAATCCCTTACGGGCTGACGTGGTTAAATAATGTGCTAAACGTTCAATAATTTCCGATATCCAAACTGCCCCCCAAAACATCGTCTGCGGAGAACAGTGGAGCGAGGCAAAAGTGCCAATAATCCGAATTTATCCCGAACCCGGCAAAGCGACGTGTAATCGCTTAAGAAAATTCTTACAATAGCGAAGACGACCCTCGACCATTATCATGGAGTGACCAATGGCATGTCATTTCGCGCGCTGGACGCCCGACTGGGCCGGGATACCCGCGCAGCACCTCCCGCCCACCCTGATCCGCTATGCTGCCGGGCTGCCTGACAGGCGTCGAAGGCGCTATCTGGCTTCCCGCACGCTGCTGGCACAGCTGATGCTGCACATTTATGGCATCACTTCCCTGCCCGAGCTTACCGTGACGGCCAGTGGCCGCCCCTGCTTTGTCGATCCGCAGCTTCCTGATTTCAGCATCGCCTATACCGGCAATATTGTCGGCATCCTGCTGGCTGATGAAGAGGGTGCAGTTGGGCTGGCAATGGATATTTTTCGGGCCCACAGTCGGCAGTTGCAGAAACAGTTTTCCACCCTCTTCTCTTCGGGCGAAAAAGCGTGGATTAACGCCCAAAACGATCCGGATGAAGCGGCGGCCCAGCTATGGATGATACGGCAGAGCATACTGAAGCTTCCGGATAATGACCCGTCGCAGCCGCTACGGCTGTTTCCCGCATCGGGGCGTCTGCGCTCAGAGGCCTTTCCCGACATTCAGGCCATTTCTGATGCGGAGGAGTTTATGGTCTGGTCCTGCGCACGCTCTCCGGGCAGCGAACGCCTGCATCTCTGGCAGTATGAAGGGGGCGATCGCTGGGTTTCTATTACCGCTATCGAGGGGAAGAAGATGGGGCCGCGCACGTTGAAATTAATCAGCTCCCTGCCAGAAAAACGCAGGGAGCCGTAATGACTCAGCTTACCAACAGCAGGCAGGTTTACCTGCTGTCCGCGATCTATCTTAGTGTGCGTCAATAAAGACGATCTTGAGAACAAACAGAAGAGTCACGGCGATGACGCAGGGGCTCATTTCACGCCAGCGGCCGCTGCCGAGCTTCATCACGCAGTAAGAAATAAAACCGAGTGCGATCCCCTCGGTGATGGAGAAGCTAAACGGCATCATGATAGCGGTAACGAAAGCCGGAACGGCTTCGGTCAGATCCTCCCACTTTATCCGCGTCAGGCTTGAGGTCATCAGTACACCAACGTAAATCAGGGCACCGGCTGCCGCATAGGGCGGCACCATACCCGCCAGGGGTGAAAGGAACATCACCAGCAGGAACAGGATCCCGGTGACCACCGCCATCAGCCCGGTGCGGCCACCGATAGCGACGCCCGATGAGCTTTCAATGTAGGCCGTCACCGAAGAGGTGCCGATATATGAGCCAACCACCGAGCTGATGCTGTCGACATAGAGCGCCTGCTTCATACGCGGGAAGGTGCCTTTCTCATCGGTCAGACCGGCTTTATCCGTTACGCCGACCAGCGTACCGGAGGAGTCGAACAGGTTCACCAGCATAAAGGAGAAGATGATCCCCGCCATGCCGACGTTGAGCGACCCGGCCAGATCGACCTGGCCGATAATCGACGTGATGCCCGTTGGCGCGGAGAATACCCCGCCGTACTTCACATCGCCAATGGCCAGGCCAATCAGCGTGGTCACCACAATGGAGACCAGTACCGCAATATGGATATTGCGTGACGCCAGAATGGCGATAATAAAGAAGCCCAGCGCCCCCAGCAGTACGCTATGGGAGGTTAAGTGGCCGACGGCCACCAGCGTCTCCGGGTTAGCAACCACAATGCCGGCGTTCTTCAGACCGATCATCGCAATAAACAGGCCGATACCGGCGGTAATGCCCACCCGCAGGCTGAGAGGAATATTGGCGATCATCCAGTAGCGGACGCGGAAAATAGTCAGCAGCAGCAGGCCCGTCGCCCCCCAGAATATCGCTCCCATGCCGACCTGCCATGAAATGCCCATGGCCCCTACCACCACAAAGGCAAAAAACGCATTCAGTCCCATTGCCGGTGCCAGCGCAACCGGCAGGTTGGCCACCAGGCCCATCAGAATACTGCCGAACGCGGCAATCAGGCAGGTGGTGACAAACACCGCCTGGGTATTCATGCCCGCTGCACCCAGGATCTGAGGATTCACGAAAACGATGTAGACCATCGTCAGAAAGGTCGTGAACCCCGCAATCACTTCCGTGCGCGCGGTCGTGCCGTGCTCCTGCAGTTTAAAGATCCGCTGTAACAGGCCAGGATTATTCATTGTGTGATTCCAGAACGAAGAGAAGTTATCGTCGGCTATCCTAACCTAAAAATTTAATATTGGTAGACGGCCGGGCGGTTTTTTCGCAACCGATTGCGCCGCGTTTACCTTCAGATCGCTGCCGCTAACGGGAATTGACAATTGCGGGTCGCATTTCGGTGTCAGACAGGTAAAGTGGCATGATGATAATGAATACAGGAACCCACCATGTCTGTTAGCTGTGTGTTTTTTGATTGCGACGGGACGCTGGTTGACAGCGAATTACTCTGTGCTCAGGCTTACGTCAACATCTTTGCCCGCTTTGGGGCGGAGCTGCCGCTGCAGGAGATGTTTGAGAAATATAAAGGCGTCAAGCTGTACGAGATTATTCCAACCGTCGCTAACCGGTTTAACCTGACCGTGCCGGTGGAGGAGTTTGAATCCGCCTGGCGGGCAGAAGTTGC
The DNA here is from genome assembly GCF_900068895.1 of Erwinia sp. ErVv1. GTDB lineage: Bacteria > Pseudomonadota > Gammaproteobacteria > Enterobacterales > Enterobacteriaceae > Erwinia. The sequence continues at coordinate 305,647 of NZ_CDPK01000001.1, forward strand.
ACGCCTTTTTGACCTTGAACTTAAGCCGATATCAGGCGCTTATGCCCTGCTGGAGCAGATAACCGTGCCCGTCTGCGTGGTGTCAAACGGCACCGTGCCGAAAATGCAGCATTCGCTGGGCCTGACGAAGATGCGCCGCTTTTTTGATGACCGGTTGTACAGCGGCTACGATATCAACAGCTGGAAACCGGACCCGGACCTGATGGTCCACGCGGCGAATCAGATGGGTGTGCCACTGGAAAACTGTATTCTGGTGGATGACTCCGAAGCGGGCGCTAACGCCGGCGTTGCCGCGGGTATCCCGGTATTTTATTACTGTGCAGATGCCCATAATAAGCCGATCGACCATCCGCTGGTGACCGCGTTTAATGATATGGCGCAGCTGCCGGGGCTGTGGAAGGCGCGCGGCTGGGATCTGACCACAAAATAAAGGCAGTGAACACCCTAAGCCAGGCGTGTTCACTGGGTAAAAATGGGTTATCTTCCGTCAGGAAAGATAACCAGCTTTTCCTCCCGCGAGGGGGTCAGCCCCGAGGGCAGCATCAACTCAGTTAATCTGTTTCCATGCCATCTGCCAGTGCGAACCCACGCCGGGTTCAAACTGGTTTGCGCTCTGGCTCCACTGCTTGCAATACCCGCTGTTGGGGAACGGCAGACATTCATAAACTTTCTGGTTTTTTTGCTGAATAACGCGCGTCCCGGCTTTATAATCTGAAATACCGGCCGGGAAGACAGGCAGATCGTTTAATTCAGCGTCAGGCCTGGCATCTGAAGGATCGTTTTCCAGTTTGAATTTAATATATTCTGGTTGCAGAATATCGCCTTTTTCGTTAGTTGCGATAACCTTGAAAATATATTCCCCCGCTTCAACACCATCAAGGTGAATACTCAGCGCCCTGTTGGTATTATTCAGCTCGGATTTGAGATACCCTCTGACCAAATCAGCACTATCGTAAACTTTTGCCTCAATATTCAGCTTACCAGACACATGGACATTAAATTTAACCTCCGATTTCCCGCCTTTGATTTTTTCAGCCGTGAGATGGCTTAAGGTAATACGTTCCTGAATCGCCGGCGCCTGAGTTTCCTTATAAGAGAGTGCGAAGCTTTTAACGCTTGAGAGATCGCTACGGGAATAGAGGTTGTTATGTCCGAATACGGGCTCGATAGCTTTCGTGGTGCTGTTCATCACTCCGGCCTGAAGCCGCCCCTGAGATTCTTTGTTAATCACCTCCGCCAGGGCTTTTGACCAGCGATTTTTGTCAGTCAAATCTTCGCTGGTAATGTTCAGCTGATACTTAAGAGCGTTAACTATCCCATTGGTATCGAAAAAGCTGACTGAAACAGTATCACCGACCTTAAGGTCCTTGCCGTAAAGCACACCACTCAGCTGCGTCCATTCACTTTCTGCAGGAGTCTGGTTTTGATCGCCGCCGCTGCCAAAGTCCAGATCAATAGCCTGATAGAAGCTGTTAACCGTATCGGCAATATGCCAGACGCCATAAACAACCTGATAGCCGGTACGTTCTGGAACCCTACATTCATGGGTTACGAAGCGTGCAGGTGCCCGATTATTGCCCGGTACGGTACAGAAAGGCGTTAACTCAAAGGCGCTTCTGGTGAGGGGTTTGTTCGCGTCCCAATCCTGCCTGGTGATGTAATAGGTCCAGCTGACGGTTTTATGCAGTGCGGTATGATTCCAGGTAAATTTCTGCTTGCCTGATTTAAACGGCGTTTTCGCCCATGCATCCGCAGACTGGCGATCCAGCTGCGCAAAAGTAGGGATACTTGCGCTGGCCAGTTCACCGTCACGTGGCAGCTTAGTAAACGGAAAACCGGAGCTTTGCTCGACACTTTGTGGTTCCCAGGTGACATTACCACAGTCCAGATTTTTGCCCAGTTTACATTGATAGGCGCGGCTGGCAGGCTCCTGAATATAACCGTGCGCCCAGGCACCGGTAACCGTCAGAGTGGAAATAGCTAATGCGAGGATCTTCAACTTCATAACTTACATTCCCTTTAGATAAATATTCACCAGGCTGAAAAATACCGAAAAATCGGATACTCAGTGATTTACCTAAAGGGCTCAAGCAACATCCTCTTAAGCTTGAATAATTATACTTAACTAAGGCCGGTGGGATCAGCTATTGTCATCCGTTAACAGTTTATCCAGCTGATCCCCGCCGATGTGGCGGAAATCCTGCCCCTTTACAAAATAGAAGATGATTTCGCAGATATTCTGGCAGCGGTCGCCAATGCGCTCGATGGCGCGCGCGCAAAACAGGGCGGTGAGTACGCTGGGAATGGTGCGCGGATCCTCCATCATATAGGTCATCAATTGCCGCACGATGCCTTCGTACTCCTGGTCGACCTTTTTGTCTTCGCGATAAATTTCGACGGCGGCATTGAGATCCATACGCGCGAAGGCGTCCAGGACGTCGTGCAGCATCTGAATAGTATGGTGGCCCAGCGACTCCAGGCTCACCAGCAGCGACTGATGCTGCTGGCCAAACTTCTCCAGGGCGGTGCGGCAGATTTTATCCGCCACGTCGCCGATGCGTTCCAGCTCGGAAATGGTTTTGATGATCGCCATCACCAGCCGTAAATCACTGGCGGTGGGCTGACGCCGGGCGATGATCCGCACGCAGGCTTCATCAATCGACACTTCCATCATATTGACCTGCTGATCGCCCGCAATGACCCGCTTCGCCAGCTCGCCATCCTGATTATGCATGGCGGTGATGGCGTCGGTAAGCTGCTGCTCCACCAGCCCACCCATGGCCATCACCTGGGTACGGATATGCTCCAGCTCAGCGTTGAACTGCCCGGAGATATGTTTGTTGAGGTTAAGGTTATCCATCGTATTCTCCCGTCAATCAACCGTAGCGGCCGGTAATATAGTCTTCAGTCTGCTTCTGGTGCGGTTTAGTGAACAGCGTGTCGGTATCGCTGAACTCAATAAGCTCGCCCAGGTACATAAAGGCGGTGTGATCGGAGCAGCGCGCCGCCTGCTGCATATTGTGCGTAACGATCACCAGGGTGTAATCCTGCTTCAGCTCGGTGATCAGCTCTTCGATACGGCCCGTGGAAATCGGATCCAGCGCCGAGCAGGGTTCATCCAGCAGCAGCACTTCAGGGCGAATGGCAATGCCGCGCGCAATACAGAGCCGCTGCTGCTGACCACCGGACAGGCTGTAGCCGCTCTGATGCAGCTTATCTTTGGTTTCCATCCACAGCGCAGCCTTGGTTAGCGCCCATTGTACCCGCTCGTCCATATCGGCACGTGACAGTTTTTCAAACAGGCGTACACCGAACGCGATGTTTTCGTAAATCGACATCGGGAACGGCGTCGGCTTCTGAAAGACCATCCCCACCCGCGCGCGCAGCAGGGCGATATCCTGGCTGGCGGTCAGGATATTCTCGCCGTCGAGCAGGATTTCCCCCTCCGCGCGCTGCTCCGGGTAGAGCGCGAACATCTTGTTAAAGGTGCGCAGCAGCGTGGATTTCCCGCAGCCCGACGGGCCGATAAAGGCGGTCACCTGATTTCTGTAAATATCCAGGTTGATATTCTTCAGGGCATGGAATTTCCCATACCAGAAGTTCATATTTCGCACCTGAATCATATTACTGGAGGAGTTGTCAGCCATTGTTCTTCTCGCATGGTTCATGCCGCCGCAGCCGCACGCTTAATTAATGTTTGCCCCTGGCGAAGACCACGCGCGCCAGAATATTCAGCAGAAGGACGCAAAGCGTAATTAACAGTACGCCCGCCCAGGCCAGGCTCTGCCACTCCGTGAACGGACTCATGGCAAATTTGAAGATCGTCACCGGCAGGTTAGCCAGCGGCTGCATCATATCGGTGCTCCAGAACTGATTGGAGAGCGAGGTAAAAAGCAGCGGTGCGGTCTCTCCGGCGATACGGGCTATCGCCAGCAGCACGCCGGTGAGAATGCCGGAAACCGAGGCTTTCAGAGTAATCGCCGAGATCATCTTCCATTTTGGCGTACCCAGCGCATAGGCCGCTTCGCGCAGGCTGTCCGGCACCAGCCGGAGCATGTTTTCCGTGGTGCGGATGACGATCGGGATCTGCAGCAGCGCCAGCGCCACCACGCCCGCCAGGCCGGAAAAGTGCTGCATCCGCGCCACCACCAGCGTATAGACGAACAGCCCCACCACGATAGAGGGTGCGGAGAGCAGAATATCGTTAATGAAGCGGATAACCTCCGCCAGCCAGGATTTACGGCCATACTCCGCCAGGTAAATGCCGGCCATGATCCCCAGCGGCGTCCCCACCAGCGTTGACCAGAGGATCAGCAGCCCGCTGCCCGCGATGGCGTTCGCCAGGCCGCCGCCCGTCGTGTTTGGCGGTGGGGTATTCTCGGTAAACAGCGACAGCGTGAGGCCATCCATACCGCGCGTAACGGTGGCAAACAGGATCCACACCAGCCAGAACAGGCCAAACGCCATCGTCATCAGCGAAAGCGTCAGGGCGATGCGGTTTTTCAGCCGTCGCCAGGCCTGCATTTTGCGACGCGAGGCCGCCAGTCCGTCAGGGGTATGCATGTCCAGCGCGGTCATGAGCGCCCTCCTTCACTTTTCGCCAGGCGCAGGATCATCAGCTTAGAGCAGGCCAGCACGATAAAGGTAATGACGAAAAGGATCAGCCCCAGCTCCATCAGCGCGGCGGTATGCACGCCCGATTCGGCTTCGGCAAACTCATTCGCCAGCGCCGAGGTAATGCTGTTGCCCGGCATAAACAGCGACGGACTGTCGAGCTGGTAGGTGTTGCCAATGATAAAGGTCACCGCCATGGTTTCACCGAGCGCGCGCCCGAGGCCAAGCATTACCCCGCCGATCACGCCGTTTTTAGTAAACGGCAGCACCACGCGCCAGATAACCTCCCAGGTGGTACAGCCAATGCCATAGGCAGATTCCTTCATCATCACCGGCGTCTGTTCGAAGACGTCGCGCATAACCGACGCGATATAGGGAATGATCATAATGGCGAGAATAATCCCGGCGGCCAGAATGCCGATACCGAAGGCCGGACCGGAGAAGAGTGCGCCGACGATGGGAATATTCGCCATCAGATCGCCGAGCGGCGTCTGGAACCAGGTGGCAAACAGCGGGGCAAAGATAAACAGACCCCACATGCCATAGACGATGCTCGGGATCGCGGCCAGCAGTTCAATGGCCACGCCGAGCGGACGGCGCAGCCAGTTGGGCGCCAGCTCGGTCAGGAACAGGGCGATACCGAAGCTGACCGGTACGGCAATGATCAGCGCAATAAGTGAAGTGACGACGGTGCCATAAATGGGCACCAGCGCACCAAACTGTTCGTTGGGCGCATCCCAGGTTTTGGTCCATAAAAATGCGAAACCAAACTTCTGGATACTCGGCCAGGAGGAGATAATAAGCGAAACGATAATGCCGCCCAGCAGCAACAGTACAATCAGCGCCGCCAGCTTAACCAGCGCGCTGAAGATAATATCGCCCCGCCTGCCGGGAGGCCTGAATGTCGGCGTGGTTGCACCCATAGCGTTCTCAGTAGGTGAAGTGTAGGGGCGGCCCAGGGCTCGCCCCGTACCGGGGTCAGTCAGCGAGCCCCTTGACTAAAAGAGGACCTTGCCTGAGCTGTCTTTAACGTTGGTTTTCCATGCGGCGCGGATCTGCTTAACTACCGCATCCGGCAGCGGCGCATAGTCGAGGCTGGTGGTGGTTTTGCTGCCGTTTTTGTAGGCCCAGTCGAAGAATTTCAGCACGGCTGTGCCCTTGTCGGCGCTATCCTGCACGTTATGCAGCAAAATGAAGGTGGTGGAGGTAATCGGCCAGGCATTTTCGCCCTTCTGAAACGTCAGATCCTGAGCAAAAGAGCGCTGCCAGTCTGCGCCTTTCGCCGCATTGCTGAAGCTCTGCTCACCGGGTTCAACCGCTTTGCCATCGGCATCCAGCAGTTTGGTCCAGGCCAGGCCGTTTTGTTTCGCATAGGCATACTCGACGTAGCCAATTGAGCCCGGCAGCCGCTGAACAAAGGCAGCAACGCCGTCGTTACCCTTACCGCCCAGGCCAACCGGCCAGTTTACGGTATTCCCCTTGCCCACTTTGCTGTTCCAGTCGCTGTTCACCTTTGCCAGGAAGCTGGTGAAGACGAACGAGGTGCCGGATCCGTCGGCGCGGCGCACCACGTTGATATTGCTGTCGGGCAGCTTAACGCCAGGGTTCAGGCGACTAATAGCCGGGTCATTCCACTTTTTAACGTTGCCCAGATAAATATCGCCGACGGTTTTCCCGTCCAGCGTCAGCTGGCCGGATTTCACCCCAGGCAGATTAACGGCCAGTACCACGCCGCCAATCACGGTAGGAAACTGGAACAGGCCATTTTTTTGCAGTTCGTCGTCTTTCATTGGGGCGTCAGACGCGCCAAAGTCGACGGTTTTCGCGATGATTTGCTTTACACCGCCGGAGGATCCAATGCCCTGATAGTTAACCTGCGCACCCGTCGCCGTGTTGTACTCTGCGGCCCATTTGTTATAAACCGGTGCCGGGAAGGTGCCGCCCGCGCCGGTCAGATTGGTGGCCGCCATGACGGAAAGAGTGCTGAGTGAAAGGGTTACTGCGACGAATTGCGTCAGGGTTTTGCGTACCAGTGTCATATTCCCTCCGGGGGATTAAAAGTCAGACTACACGCGGTCTTAATCTCAGTATTTTTTGCTGCTGGAGGGAAAATAGGACATTTTGATGACAGTGACATGTACGCAATATGACATTTTTATGACACGGAAAGTGACTGACTGCCGGGCATAAAAAAACTCAGCGCAGGGTTATCCCACGCTGAGTTTTCGGGCTGACTGAGGCGTTACGCTGAATTAATGCGCGTATTACCGCTGCACATACCCCAGCACGCTATCTGGAACAGCGACGTCGCATCAGAAGTCGTAGCCGACGGTCGCCATAATAGTCCGCTCAGCACCCCAGTAGCAGTAACCGGTACCGTAACAGGCCGAGACGTAGTCACGATCGGTCAGGTTATTGGCGTTAACCTGCACGAAGGCGCCTTTCAGGCTGCTGTTCCAGGCGCCCAGATCGGCACGCACTGACGCGTCAAACAGCGTGACGGAGGGCAGGCGCGTAGTATTTTCGTTATCTGCCCACTGCTTGCCGATATAGCGCACGCCCGCACCGACGCTCAGCCCATAGTCAAACTGGTATTTAGCCCAGGCCGACGCCATGGAATTCGGCGTGACGTAAGGGGTATGTCCGTCGTTGCCGTCCACCGAGTCCTTATAGCGCACGTGATTCAGCGTATAGCTGGCAAGGGTGCTCAGGCGCGGCGTGAGCTGGTTGTGTGCTTCCAGCTCCAGCCCCTGTGAATGCACTTTTCCTGCCGGATCATAGTAGGAGCCCACCACCACGCGGTTGCCGACATCCTTCTGCGTTAAATCATAAACGGCGATGGAGTAGAGATCGGAGGTACCCACCGGCTGATACTTCACACCGGCCTCATACTGCTCAGAGGTCGTTGGCTTGAGCAGGTTACCGTCCCGACCGGAGAGGGATTGCGGCGTAATGGCCTGGCTGTAGCTGGCGTAAGGCGAAATGCCGTTATCGAAGGCATAAAGCAGGGCCGCGCGACCGCCAATATGGTCATCCTGACGACGATATTTGCTGTCGTAAGCATAGTTTTCCGTCTGCGAGACGATGCGATCGTAGCGGCCGGACAGGTCCAGATGCCACTTATTCCACACCATCTCATCCTGCAGATAGACCCCGGTCTGGTAATAGCGGCGCTGCGACTTACTGAAGGCGTAGTCCGGGTTCAGCCCCACAGCCCGACCGGTAACGGCATTCAGCTGGCTGGCATAGCCGCTGGCATCGCTCAGATCATTTTTATACTGATGATACTCAGCGCCCAGCACTACCTTGTGGTCAACCTCGCCGGTAGCGAAGTCTGCTTCCAGCTGGTTGTCGATGGCAAAGGCGTCCAGCGAGGAACGGGAGCCGGAGTAGTAGCGATTCAGCAGGTCAGGATTGGCGGTGTCCCAGCCAATCTGATACACCTGATCGAGATCGACGTTTGAGTGCGAGTAGCTGGCATTCGAGCGGAATGCCCAGGTATCGTTAAAGCGATGCGCGAATTCGGCGCTGTAGATTTGCTCATTGCGCTTGAACTGATCCAGCGAACTGTCGCCGTCATAGAAGCCGGTGCTCAGCTTACGACCATTATGTTCGGTGATGCTGCCGTCACCCGGCACCGCGCTGTGGTAGCCGCCGGAGGGGTCTTTTTGCAGATAGGCGCGCAGCAGCAGTGAGGTATCTTCATCCGGCTGCCACAGCAGCGACGGGGAGATAGCATATTTCTCTTCGCGGGTATGGTCATACTGGGTATCGCTGTTGCGGGTAATACCCGTCAGGCGAAACGCCCACTGTTCGTTGATTGCGTCGGTGTAATCAAAGGCCGCGCCGTTAGTGCTGTTGGTGCCGGTGAACAGGCGGAAATGGCCCTGCGGGGAGAACTGCGGGCGCTTAGAGGTTTCCATCACCAGCCCGCCCGGCACTGTCTGACCGTAGAGTGCGGAGGAAGGACCTTTGATGACGTCGATACGCTCAAGGAACCAGGGATCGACCTGTAGCACATTGTAGCTGCCGGGATCGCTCATCAGGCGCAGGCCATCAAGGAAGATGTTGTCCACGTCGCCGCCGTGGAAGCCGCGCAGCGAAACCGTATCGTAGCGCGTGGCCGCCCCTGCGAAGTTGGTAAAGGCCCCGGCGGTATAGTTCAGCGCCTGGTTGACGTCCATCGCGCCCTGATCTTCCATCTGCTGACGGGTCACCACGGAAACAGACTGGCCGGTGGTTATCAGTGGGCGATCGGTTTTGGTGGCACCGCTGCTGGTTTTCGCCGTATAGCCTTCGGTCGGCGAAGTAGCCGTTTCGACAGGCTGTGCGGTAACGACCAGGGTATCGGCGGCCCAGGTGAGAGCGGGTGTGCAAAGTGCGACAGAACAGAGCAGAACGGAACGCTTCAGGATAAAAGGCATTCTCATTATCAATCCCTTAAAAAGTAGGCTTATCGCTCCCGTCTCGCAGGAGTGAAGTAGAAAGACGCGCGTTATAGAGATGTAAGAATATGTGTAATCTCAATGAGAATTATTATCTTTCCTATTCAGCTTTTCAAGCGTTGATTTTTCTTATCTTTTCTCATTAAAAGTGTAGGGATATAGGCGGGTGGCCCTGATTCGGCTGCGCGAACCCCAGGCCGGGCCACGAATTAATAAAGTGCACACATTTCCTGCGCCAGTTTACTTATTTTGCCTTCTCTGAAGAGCGTGCTTGCACAGCTGGCAGACGGGTTTCAGGTAATGTCATTTTAATGCTTTCCCTTTTCCAGATATAACCTCATCTCGGTGTCAGGCACCATTCCTCCGCCTGTTGCCCAGACAAGGTGCGTCGCCCGGCGCATCACCTCAGGCGTCAGCCCGTGTAAGTGCTGATAGTCGGGGCTGGCCGAGACGCGCCATGGCCCCGCCATACCCGCCAGCGCAGAGGGTTCAAGCTGAATATTTTCACTTTGATCGAGCATGGCCAGCAGGTCATACATCGTCCGATCGCTCAGCGTATAGCAGCCGTCAGTTAACGGCAGCATGGCCCGGCCAACAAATCCCGACGCGCGGCCAACGGCGAGCCCGTCGGCTGCGGTTTTGTTATCGATCCCGATGTCCTGAACGGAGACGGCATCATGCAGGCCTGTGCTCATGCCGAGCGTCATGCAGGGTGAATGGGTAGGTTCAGCAAAAAAACAGTGAACATTATCACCAAATACCAGCTTCAGACCGAAGGCTACACCACCCGGCCCACCGCCTACGCCGCAGGGAAGATAAACAAAAAGAGGGTGCTGCGCATCAACGGTTAGCCCCTTCTGCTGCATCTGACGGTGTAATCTCAGCCCGGCCACGGAATAACCCAGAAACAGCGTGCGGGAATTCTCATCATCAATAAAGAAGCAGGCAGGATCGGCTTCCGCTGCACGTCGCCCCTGCGCAACGGCCATGCCGTAATCCTCGGCGTATTCGATGACCTCAACCCCGTGTGCGCGAAGTTTCTCTTTCTTCCACTGCCGTGCGTCTGACGACATATGCACGGTGACGTGGAAACCGAGCGCGGCGCCCATTATCCCAATCGAAAGCCCAAGGTTACCCGTTGACCCTACCGCAATCTTATACCGGCTAAAGAAGCGCCTGAACGCCGGCGTATGAAACACGCGGTAATCATCGCCCGCACGGATGATCCCTGCGTCCAGGGCCAGCTTTTCAGCATGGGCAAGCACGTCATAAATACCGCCGCGCGCCTTAATTGACCCGGAAATGGGCAGGTGGCTGTCTTTTTTGAGCCATAGCGCCCCGCTTATGGCTGCACGCTCCGCCAGTTTTTCCTGCATCCGCGGGATGGCAATCATGTCGGACTCGATCATTCCCCCAGCCGGTGCCGTTTCCGGGAAAGATTGTTACGTCACCGGCATAACCAGGCTGCGGCGCTGACGCTCGCGCAGAAATGCCCGTACCAGCCAGAGCCAGAGCAGGCCGCAGACCAGATTAAACAGGCTGAACCACGCGCTGCCTCCGCTGAAGTAAGCCGCTTTAGCAGCCTCAATCCCCAGCGCAAAGACCACGATACTCGCCATCCCTAACATCGCCGCCACGCTGCCTTTTCCGGCGCTGCTGGAAAACAGCGTCAGCCGGTAAAGCCCGGCATTAACCAGCCCGGTGCCAAAGCCGTAGAGGCTCAGTCCGGCGGTCAGCCACAAATAGCTGTGCGTATTGATGGCGGTGCTGATGGCCGCGATTGCCAGGCCAGCAAGGATCGGCCAGGCCCCCAGCCGCAGCGGCTGCTCAATGGGGAGGCGGCTGGCGAGGCGACCCAGCGTCAGGTTACCGGCGATCATCGCCACGAAGACCGGCAGCTGGAGCAGCGCGTAATCCATCCGGCTTAGCCCTTCGTCATGCATCAGGATAACCGGCGACAGCGCGACCCAGGCGAGGCAGGGAATGGTCACCAGGCCAATCGCCAGCGAACCGCCCATCACCTGGCGGTTCTTCAGCAGCGCGTAATAACCTGCCGCGAGCGATTTGACCGACAGCGAGGTATTTCTGTCGCCCGACGTTTCAGGCATTGTTCGCCACAGACCTATCAGCGCCACGGCGGTCACGCCGCCGAATAGCCAGAACATGGTGCGCCAGTCGCTGAACGAGAGAAACGCCGCCCCGGCCAGCGGGCCCGCCAGGGGTGCCAGCAGCGCCACGTTGGCCATCAGCGCCATGATCTTCACGCTGAGCGATTCGTCGAATGCCTCCTGAATGGTGGCGTAGCCCACCGCCCCGATAAAACATAGGCTTATCCCCTGCAGAAAGCGCAGCAGAACAAACTGCTCGATGCTTTGTACCCAGTGGGTTGCCATGCAGGTGAGCATGAAAAAGGCGACCCCGGAGAGCAGCACCGGACGGCGGCCCAACCTGTCAGACAGCGGCCCGAGCAGCCACTGGAGAACAATACCGCCAATCAGGTAAGCCGTCAGCGAGGCGGAGACCCATTCCGGCCCGACGTGAAACTCGCTGGTGACCAGCAGCATGCCCGGCTGGATCATGTCGTGCGCGATATAGGTGGCAAACTCGAACAGCACCAGCGACAGTGGAAAAATCAAATGTCGGCGGGTCAGGCGCGACACGGGTGTAAAAAGAGACATTGCGGTTCCTTCCCCAAAACAGAATGATAAAAAACGCGGCCACCGAAGCGACCGCGCCAACATACACCACTTTTTTAGCGGGCAGAGGAAAATATCTGCACAGCGGGGCGTAATACCGCGCCACGTTGTTGCCTACCCGGCTACGCCGTGCGCTCTTTTGAACGGCAGGTTAGCGCCAGCGGGCAATCGGGTTATCCAGCGTCCCGGCAAACTTCAGGTTCTCCGCCGGGTCGGTCAGGTTAATCATCTGCTGATTGTTCGCCAGCTGCAGGCGGTTCAGGCAGGAGCGGGTGAACGCCGGAGCGAACAGGTCGTAACGGGCAAACTTACTGGCAAACTGCGGATGCGCCTGCTGATACTCTTTCACGCAGTCGGCAACGGCCTGCCAGAACCTCTCTTCCGACAGCGTGCCGGACTGGTGCAGGACGGCGCTGATAAAGCGGAAAATGCAGTCGAAAACGTCAGTAAATATCGACAGCAGCTTGAGGTTTTCCGGCACGTCCACCGCCAGGCGCTGGACCTTCTCAGGCAGTACCGCATCCGGGTTCATGACGGCGATCTCTTCACCGATATCCTTCATATAGGCGCTAACGGGGACGTTGTTTTCCAGCAGCAGGATCAGGTTTTCCCCGTGAGGCATAAAGACCAGGTCATACTGATAGAAGCAGTGCAGCAGCGGGCTGAGGTAGCAGGTCAGATAGCGCGCCACCCAGCGTTCTGCTGACAGACCGGAATCGGCGATCAGCGCGGGCAGTAGCGGCTGCTGGTGTTGATCAACGTGCAGGAAGGAGGCCATGGTCATCAGCCGCTGGCCCGGTTGCAGATCGGCGACCGGGTTGTCCCGCCACAGGGCTGCGAACATTTTCTTATAGGCCGAGTCACCCTTAATGGCGCTTTCGTAGTAGCGATTGTGGTAGCCCACGGCCGCTACCTCACGCAGTATGCGGAAGTCACAGCGCTGTAGCCACGCATCCTTCGCCACCAGCTCTTCCAGCCATTCATTAATCGCCGGCGTGGTAGCCATATAGTAAGGCGACAGGCCGCGCATAAAGCCCATATTGAGCACCGATAACGCGGTTTTCACATAGCGTTTAGTGGGCTGACTGCGGTTAAAAAAGGTGCGAATGGATTGCTGAGCCTGGTACTGGTCATCGCCGGTGCCGAGGTAAACAATATCATGACTGGCAATATCCGCAGCAAAGACGGTCAGCAGTTTGTTCTGCCACTGCCAGGGGTGAACCGGCATAAAAATATAGTCATCGACCGGCAGCGCTTTCTCCGTCAGCAGCGCGTTGAAATGGTCCAGGGTTGACTCCCCCAGCTCGTCGCGCATGAGCTGCTCGTATTCCAGCGTGCTGATGCTGGAAAAGTGCGCGTTGCGCAGATGCACGGCCACCCAGACGAGGTTAACTGGCGTGGCGGCTTCCGGCGCGAACGCCAGGTAGTCGCGAGCATCAAAGCCAATGCGACCATTGTTAGCAACAAAACAGGGATGGCCTTCGGTCATGGCGGCCTCAACGGCCTGAAAATCCGCTTTGACCAGCGCCTGGCTGTCCGGGTTGTTCTTCTGCAACTTGTAGACGCTGCTGCACAGCGTGCTGCTGATCTCTTCCATGTAGGTCGCCAGTAGCGCCTGCGGAATGTTTATCTGCTCATTGAATTCGACAATGAACTGCAGGGCGTCCAGCGTCAGAGGATGGCCGTTCTCCTGTTTAATCAGCGAATCAGCCTCAATTTCCCAGTGATCCAGCGCCAGGCGGTGTGCTTTGAACAGGTATTGCGCTTCGCCACCCGGCACGGCGAGCACGTAACGCCCCTCGCTGGCTTCGACTGGCGTCACGATTTTTTCATGGGCAAATTCGGCAATCGCTTTGCGGATAAGCAGACGGTTAGCCTGCGCCCAGTTGTCACCTGACAGATGGGTTCCGGTCAGTAACGGCGTGATGTTATTCATATTCAGCGATTCCCTCATTAAGGCTTGTTGATAATCTTCACGCTGGCAGAAGGCCAGCCAGGCGGTTTTGTGGCCCATATCAATGGTGTGCTGGTAGCGAAAACCCGCGCGCTTGTTGAGTGGATGAATTTTGTTATTGCGTACGTCCGGCTCGACGACCACGCGGCCTACCCCGGGCTGGCTAAACATGTAGTCCATCACCACGTTGAAAACCTGCCAGCTGAACTGCTTAACCGGCCTGCTGGCGGGCGCAATCAGGATATGCATCCCGTAATCATCGGGCTGTGCAGAGTAGAACTTGCCGACCTCGTCCTCGCTGGCACGGTAAAACTCCATCAGGAACACCGGCTCCTCATCGCAGCAGCCAATGAGCGCGGCGTGTGGATGGGCGGCCGTCAGCCGTTGATAAAAGGCCGCGACCTGTTCAAGGCTGTCGTGTTGCATCCCCCAAAAGCGGGCATAGTCGCGGGTGACCCAGTCGTGAATGCGTGAAGCATCTTCGGCGCGCAGCGGCCGGAGCGTAAAATGACCCGCCGGACGGGCGGTACTGAAAAGTGGGCTCTGAGACATATCAACGTTCCGATTGTGCCGGGAAGGTCTGAAAAGCAATCTGCCGTTCGATGGGATAGATTTCCCGCCCGGTCAGCTCGCGCAGTAAGACGGAATTACGGTAGCAGGCCATCCCCAAATCCGGGGTGACAAAGCCGTGCGTATGCAGCTCGGCGTTCTGCACGAAGACCTGATTATGGTTATCGATGCTGTAATTACGCTGGACGTCGTAGCGGCCTTTCTCATCCCAGCGCAGGCGCTGTGCTATCCCCTCAATAAACATCGGCGGGCGATACTGGTAGCCCGTGGCCATGACGACCCCTTCGCTACGGCGGGTAAAGGCGCGATCCTGCTCCTGCTGATGCAGCGAAAGTTCGAATTCGCCCTCCGGCAGCCAGCGCATATCGGTTAGCTCGGAATGGGTAAAGAGATTAACGTCCAGCCTGCCATCAAGCTGTTTAACGTACATCAGGTCGTAGATGTCGTTGATCAGGCTGCTGTTAATGCCTTTATAAAGGTTTTTATGGCGCGCGTTGAGCTCGTCCCGTTTTGCTGGTGACAGGCTGTGGAAGTAGTCAATCCACTCCGGCGAGGTCATTTCCAGCGTCAGTTTGGTGTATTCCAGCGGATAGAAGCGTGGCGCACGGGTAATCCAGTTCAGCTGATAGCCAAAGCGGTCGATTTCCGTTAGCAGATCGTAATAGATTTCAGCCGCGCTCTGCCCGCTGCCCAATACGGTGATCGAACGCTTTTTCTGGAGCTGTTCTTTATTTCTGAGGTAGTCGCTTGAGTGAGTGAAGCGGTCGCGATGCGGGCGGCTACACTCCGGCATCCACGCGCTGGGGCCGGTGCCCAGTATCAGGTGGCGCGCCAGCCATTCCTGCTGTTTGCCGCTAACCGTATCAAGGGTACGCACGCGATAGCATTGCCGTGCATCATCGTAGCTCACGTAATCCACACGCGTATTCCAGCGCAGGTTACTCAGCTGAGAGCAGGCCCACTGGCAGTACTGATTGTACTCTTTACGCATCAGGAAAAAGTCTTCACGAATGTAAAAGGAGTATAATTTCCCTTTCTGCTTCATGTAGTTAAGCAGGCTGTAAGGACTGGTGGGATCGGCGAGCGTCACCAGATCGGCCATAAACGGCGTCTGCAAATGGGCACTCTCCAGCATCATACCGGTGTGCCAGTCAAAGCCGGGATTTTGATCGAGGAAGACGCCGCTCAGCCCCTCAACCGGCTCGCTCAGACAGGCCAGACCAAGGTTAAAGGGACCAATACCAATGCCGATAAAATCATAGAGAGTGTTATTCATAACGGAGTTCTCACTGGTTAGCCGCATTCAGCGCAGCGTCCCGCGCCCGCTCACGGCCATAATGCACAATCAGCGCAATGACATCTTCAATGTCAGCCGCCGTGGTGGTGGGATTTAAAAGCGTAATTTTCAGATACTGACGACCCTCAACCCGGGTGCCGGCGATCACCGCATTGCCGGAGCGGAACAGCGCCTTACGGATGCTGGCATTGATCTCATCAAGCTGTGCGTCGCCCATGCCGGGACGGGGTACGTAGCGAAAAACCTGGGTAGTCAGTTCTGGCGCATGAAGAACCTCCACGCAGGGATGGGCGCTCAGCAGCTGATGCGCTTTTTGCGTCAGGGTCAGAATGCGATCAAAAGCCTCACCCAGCGCCGATGGCCCCATAATGCGCAGCGTCAGCCACATTTTTAGTGCGTCAAAACGGCGGGTGGTCTGGATACTTTTATTGACCAGGTTTGGTGTGCCTTCCTGCTGCGCGCTAAGCGGGTTGAGGTAATCCGCATGGTGCGTAACGTGACTCAGGTGCTGCTTATCACGCACAAAGAACGCGCCGCAGCTGACGGTCTGGAAGAACGACTTGTGGTAATCCACGGTCACGGAATGGGCTTTTTCAATGCCGGAGAGGCGCTGGCGGTGATTTTCCGACGCCAGCAGGCCGCAGCCGTATGCTGCATCGACGTGCATCCACAGACCGTAGTGCTCACAGAGGGTGGCAATATCGTCAAGCGGGTCGATGCTGCCAAAATCGGTGGTGCCGCTGGTGGCCACGATGGCGACAGGGATCAGGCCCGCCTGCTGGCAGCGCTGAATTTCCTGCTCCAGCTGAACGGCATCCATGCGGTAATGTTCATCATGATCCACCGCAATAACGGCATCGTAACCCAGCCCCAGAATCGCCATCGATTTCTGAATGCTGAAATGGCTCAGTTTTGAGGTGAAAACGCGCCACTTAACCGCATCCGGCGGCAATCCCTGATGCTTAATCAGGTGGCCGGGATGATGTGCCGCACACCAGCTGTCTCGCGCCAGCAGCATCGCCATCAGATTGGACTGGGTGCCGCCGCTGGTGAAGATCCCGTCAGCGGTGGACGGCAGGCCAATTCGGCCCAGCGTCCAGTCAA
Organism: Erwinia sp. ErVv1; assembly: GCF_900068895.1. GTDB lineage: Bacteria > Pseudomonadota > Gammaproteobacteria > Enterobacterales > Enterobacteriaceae > Erwinia. The sequence goes on from NZ_CDPK01000001.1 coordinate 322,327, forward strand.
TGACCTTCTGCTCAATCAGCGTGCCGCCTGCGCTCTGATCCCAGGTATCCACGGAGCTGTTTACCGCCGCCATAATTTGCTCGGCCAGCAGTGACGGCAGCACCACCGGGCAGTTGAGGTGTGCCACGTATTTGGGATGGTGGAACCAGACGGCATCGCGCAGGTAGAGGCGTTTAAGCTCCTCCAGCGCCGCATCGTTGCTGCCCAGCGGCCGGTCGAGATCGACATCGCTAAATTCCGCAGCAAGCTCGTGAGGCAGAATACCGCTGAACGGTTTTTCAACGCCTTTCAGCGTGCGGGTCATCAGCGCCAGCACGTCCTGCGTCTGCTGTGCCCAGGCCGACAGCTGCTGGTCATTAAAAATATAATCCTGAGGATCGGTAGCGCTATGAGGCAGATGCAGGCGAGGCACTGCCTGAGTTTGCGAACGTAAGACCATACCCTGTTCCCTTATTGAAGACATAAAAGGCCCTGCCGCCATCTGAACATGGCAGCGCTATACGCCTGGCGACGAGTCGCGAGTGTTGATTTGTCAGTACCTGACAGGAAGGCTGAAGCGCTACGATCCAGCACGATAGTTTTTCTACCTGTTAAAGATAAAAAAACGACACTTTGTGTGGCTTTAGCGCACCATCCTGCTATTTGTTATTGAGAATAGTATTATAAATAATAATCATTATCATTCAACACCATTAATGAGACAAATTTGTTATAAGTGTTGTTAATGATGTAAATGTGATTTGAATCACAAAAACGGACTGCCGTTTAGGGTTTTGGCATGAAACAAAATCCATTCGGGAAAAGCGGCAATATGCGGACGCGGGACATAAGGGGGAGCGCTGTCTGGGAAGCGATAAGGGAGGGGATAAATACCACCCGATGGAACCTTTGCCTTTTGTCGCCCACTTAGTGCTCATACTTTGTCCAACTAAGGAATGAGTTATGCGCCTTTCTGGTTTTTCATCACAAAATCTGACGACGCCGCACAACAGGAATCCTGGTAATGAGGGAGTGAGCACCCCGTTACAAGGCGCATCAACCCGGCTGGCTGGAAACGGCTTTTCCGTTGTGTCACGTCTACCGTTAAGCGGCGATGGGTCCTCACTCGCGACGGGCGAAAAAACGGACAGCGAAGCAGGAACGGCGCTTCCGTCGCAGAGCAATACGTCCATCGATTCCCTGCTACAACAGATAATGTCGTTAATAACGGGCAGCCTGTCTGGCGGTGGCACGTCAGCTTCATCCACATCCGACAGCAGTGCTGAAGAAAATCCACTGTTTAGCCGCCAGGATGGGCAGATGTCCTTTGCGCAGGCGACCACCACGCTTGGCCGCCACGAAGATTTGCTCAAAAAACCGCTCGACCGTGAGGGGCTGGAAAAACTGCGCGACGACCCGCAAACCCCCTCCGATGCGAAACAGGCGCTGAGTACGATACTGGATAATCCGGAGATGTATGCGGCGCTCGATCAGGCTAAAAATGGAAAATCCGACGGTAAAATTAGCGCGAAAGATATTCAAACGGTGCAGCAAAATCCACAGATAAGACGCTATGCCGATGCCAAAGCTGAAGACTACACACACAACTATGTTCCCTCTGATGCCGAGCCGGGTTCCGCCTCGCGTGAGATGAGCGCAAATGATGCGATGCGTGAGCTCTATCTCTATTCAGAAAGCCTGCCGAAGAACATCAGTCAGGAAACGCTGCAAAAAATCGCCGATGGATCGCAGGATATGGGCAAATGTCCGCCTCAGGTCGCCGCCGCCGCGAAGTTCTTTACCGATCATCCCGATCAATGGCAGCAGCTAACCAGGAAGGATGACCCTTCCGCCAGCGTCTCACGGGACCGTTTATGTGACCTTGCGTCTTACAATGTCGCGCTCTCTCCTCAGGAGCATAACGCACTGGAAACGGTTAAAAATAACGAAGACATTTTCTTTAAGGGCGGCGGAATTAAGAAAGACAAGCTGGTGGATATTGCCAACGACTCCAGCAACAGCCAGGAGGTGCGCGATGCGGCAAATCTGCTCAGCCAGCCTAACTCCATGCTGTTTTCCATGCTGGATAACGGCAAGCACGGCGCGGGCGGTAATTTCTTTAATGAAGCGAACGATAAAAATATCAGCAAGGGCGATGTGGATGCCTTTATTCGTAAAGGGAACAGCGCCATTGCCACACCGGATAAGCTCTCAAGGCCCTCACTGAACCCGGCCGATCTCTCTGCGCAGCAGGAGATGGCCGAAGGGCAGGAGACCCAGCCCGATGAGAAGAAAAAGAAAGGGGGCGGCTTTAAGAAACTGCTCGAAGCGCTGAGCTATGTCGTGAGCGGTCTGACGATATTGATCCCCGGCGTGGGTGCTGCGGGCCTGGCCGCAACGGCGGGACGCGCTGCCGCAACGGCAGCCATTAAAGAAGGCGTAAAAGCGGGGGTGAAAGAGGGCGCTAAGGATGCGGCTAAGGAGGGCGTTAAAAACGCCTTGCATGACGGGCAGAATGGGTCGGGCGACGCCTCTGAACTCAATTCCCCGCGGGTTTGGGCGCAGAGCTGACAATTTTTTCGCCCGGCATGGGCGCTGGCATATGGCCCAGGCCGATCGGCCAGGCGGCCTGAACCACCGCGTCTGATACCAAAAAAAACCGGCCATGCTTTTGCTGCATGGCCGGTTTTATACCCTTTAACCCCGGCTAACGCGCTGCCTGAGCACGATAGCCGGAAATGACACAGCGTTTAGGGCTTACTCCACCGTAACGGACTTCGCCAGATTACGCGGCTGATCGACATCGGTGCCTTTGATCAGCGCCACGTGATAGGCGAGCAGCTGTAGCGGAACGGTGTAGAAGATCGGTGCAATAATCTCTTCCACATGCGGCAGAGGGATAATTCGCATTCCTTCGCTGTTGCTGAAGCCCGCATCCCGGTCGGCAAAGACGTACAGCAGGCCGCCGCGCGCGCGCACTTCCTCAATATTTGACTTCAACTTTTCCAGCAGCTCATTATTGGGCGCAACCACAATGACCGGGATATCGGCATCGATCAGGGCCAGCGGGCCATGCTTTAATTCCCCGGCGGCATAGGCTTCGGCGTGAATATAGGAGATCTCTTTTAACTTGAGCGCCCCCTCCATCGCAATCGGGTACTGATCGCCACGGCCCAGGAAGAGGGCGTGATGCTTGTCGGAGAACTCCTCCGCCAGCGCTTCAATCAGCTTATCCTGCGACAGCATCTGCTCAATGCGGCTCGGCAGCGCCTGCAAACCGTGCACAATATCGTGCTCAATCTGCGCATCCACGCCTTTCAGGCGCCCTATTTTCGCCACCAGCATCAGGAGTACGGTCAGCTGGGTGGTAAAAGCCTTGGTGGAGGCCACGCCAATTTCCGTTCCCGCTTTGGTCATCAGCGCCAGATCGGATTCACGCACCAGCGAAGAACCCGCCACGTTGCAGATGGCCAGCGACCCCAGGTAGCCCAGATCCTTTGACAGGCGCAGCGCGGCCAGCGTATCCGCCGTTTCACCCGACTGGGAAAGGGTAATCATCAGGCTGTTTTTACGCACGGCAGATTTGCGGTAGCGGAACTCCGACGCAATCTCGACGTCACAGGGCAGATTGGCCAGCGCTTCAAACCAGTAGCGGGAAACCATTCCCGAGTTATAGGAGGTCCCGCAGGCGACAATCTGGATATGCTCAACCTGACTCAGCAGGTCGTTCGCCTTCGGCCCCAGTTCGGCGAGATCCACTTCACCCTGGCTGAAACGCCCGCTCAGGGTGTTTTTAATCGCCATCGGCTGTTCGTAAATCTCTTTCTGCATATAGTGGCGATACAGGCCCTTATCGCCCGCATCGTACTGGACATTCGATTCAATTTCAGCGCGCTGAACCTCTTCCCCTTCGCGGTTAACGATGGTGAAGTTACGGCGGGTGATTTCGGCGATATCCCCCTCTTCCAGGTAGACAAAGCGGCGGGTCACCGGCAGCAGCGCCAGCTGGTCGGAGGCGATAAAATTCTCACCCACGCCGCGGCCAATAACCAGCGGGCTACCGGAGCGGGCAGCGACCAGTACCGAAGGATCGCGACTGTCCATAATGACCATGCCGTATGCGCCGCGCAGCTGAGGGATCACCCGCAGCACCACATCGCGCAGCGAACCGCCCTGCTGCTTCTGCTCCCAGTGAACCAGATGCGCCACCACTTCCGTATCGGTTTCAGAGGCAAAGCGGTAGCCCCTTTCGATCAGCAGCTCGCGCAGCGGCTCATGGTTTTCGATAATGCCGTTGTGGACGATGATGATGTGCTCAGAGATATGGGGATGCGCATTGGCTTCAGATGGCTCGCCGTGCGTTGCCCAACGGGTATGGGCAATCCCGGTCCCGCCGACCAGAGGGATGGTTTCAGCGGCTTCCACCAGCTTCTGCACCTTACCCAGCCGACGCAGACGCGTGACCTGACCTTCTGCGGTGACCACGGCCACACCCGCAGAGTCATAGCCCCGATACTCAAGGCGACGCAGCCCTTCAAGCAGGATTTCAGCGATATCACGCTGGGCAACTGCACCTACAATTCCACACATAATGTTATTCCTGTCGTTATGGCCGTTCTGGCCATTAACTTTGTCTTCTGACCTGATAAGTCCGGAATTTCCGGTTCCCCGAGCCTTGTAGAGAGTGGGGATTATTTTTATTACTGCCTGACTGCGGGCGGTATTTTCCGCCCGGCAAAAAAAGTGGGCAACGCTGGCCCGGATACGGTGCTATTTTTTCTTCACTGGCCGCTGCCAGTCTGTTTTCAGGTTCTGATCTTTACGGTTATACACCAGCCCTTCAGCGATGACATCCTTCATCACCGTGGTACCTGCGGCAATGGTCGCGCCATCGGCAACCGATACCGGTGCCACCAGCTGGGTATCCGATCCAATGAAGACGTTATCGCCAATCACCGTCAGCGATTTATTGACGCCATCGTAGTTACAGGTGATGGTGCCGGCCCCAATATTGACGTTCGCGCCAATTTTCGCATCCCCCAGATAGCTGAGGTGCCCGGCCTTCGAACCTTTACCCAGCGAGGCCTTTTTCATTTCCACGAAGTTGCCTACGTGCGCTCCCTCCGCCAGCTGGCTGCCGGGCCGCAGACGGGCGAAAGGTCCAACGGTGCAGGCGGCGGACAGCTCCGCTTCTTCAATCACGCTGTAGGGGCTGATTTCGCAATCGTCATGAAGGGTGCAGTTTTTCAGTATACAGCCACTGCCGATTTTCACGCGGTTTCCCAGGGTGACTTTACCTTCAATAATCACGTTGGTATCAATGAGCACGTCGCGGCCGTGGATGAGTTCGCCTCTCAAATCGAAGCGTGACGGATCCGTGAGCATTACCCCTGCCAGAAGCAGCTTCTCAGCCTGTTCGGCCTGCCAGACCCGCTCCAGGGTTGCCAGCTGTAAACGGTTGTTAACGCCTTCGGTTTCGGTAGCCCGTGAAGGATGCACCGCCGCTATCGTGCGTCCTTCACGGTGGGCGAGGGCGATGATATCGGTAATGTAGTATTCACCCTGGGCGTTATTATTGGTCAGCTTGCTTAGCCAGCGCTTCAGGTCGGCACCGTTCGCCAGCAGGATACCGGTATTGATTTCATCAATGGCCAGCTGCTGCGCTGAGGCATCTTTCTGCTCGACGATACCTACCACCGAGCCCTCCTCACGAATGATGCGCCCATAGCCCGCTGGGTTATCCAGCACTACCGTCAGCAGGGCAATTCCCCCCTCAGGCTTCGCGGCCTGCAGGCGTTGCAGGGTGCCGACCGAGATCAGCGGCACGTCGCCGTAGAGCATCAAAATATCTTCATCATCGGTAAAGTGCAGCGCGGCCTGCTGCATCGCATGGCCGGTTCCGAGCTGCTCCGCCTGCAATACCCAGTTCAGCGCGGGGTCGGTCAGCGTGGACTGTAAGCGCTCACCGCCGTGACCATACACCAGGTGAATATGGGCGGCGCCAAGCTGGTTGGCGGCATCAATAACGTGCTGCACCATGGGTTTTCCAGCCAGCGGGTGCAATACCTTGGGCAGGTCTGAATACATGCGAGTACCTTTGCCAGCGGCAAGGATCACCACGCTCATTGAACTGTTAGACATAGAAATTCCGATCGTTCCGTTAATGAACTGAAGTAAAGCGCTTTAGCCGTGAGTTTACTACATTTTTCTCGGTCCGAAATTAGACGTATCTGTAGGGGTTTACTGATTTGGCCAACTGAACAGAGGCGATATGCTCACCTCAGAACAGCACAGGTGCACCAATGAAAAGAAGAAATTTTAGTCCTGAATTCAAACGTGAATCCGCTCAGCGGTGAGTTTATACACGATGTCTCAGCTTTCTTTGTGCTGCAATATCCCGTAGTGATAGTGAGCTTTCAACGCTTTCCAGCCCGGCAATAACAGCCTGGCGAATAACTTCATCGTTTGTTTCCTGTTGCTCCAGCAATCGCAGAGCAGAGCGCATAACTTCACTCGCAGAGCCGTAACGGCCACTGTCTATTAATCGACTGATAAACGAATCGAGTTGGTCGCCAATCGTAACGCTTGTTGTTCTGGCCATNGCAGAGCCGTAACGGCCACTGTCTATTAATCGACTGATAAACGAATCGAGTTGGTCGCCAATCGTAACGCTTGTTGTTCTGGCCATAACGAGCCCTGTGTGAACTATTAACGCAATGACAGGAATACCAGCTCATGGTTTCAACTAATACACCCTAACGGATTTTTGCCCCTTTCTGCCAGACCGGGTTTTTTCGTTTACTGAGCTGGAGATTACGCCCGAAAAAAAGGATCTCAAGAAGATCCTTTTGATTTTGTAGAGAGTTACCTCTTACCAATTACCGTATGGATAGGTTTTCCCTTTGATAAACTCGGGTGTTTTTCCGTAATAAACATACCCGTTAGGGTGCTTAGTTATCCCCTTGCATATCAACATATCATCTCCCGTCAGGGTGAACTGTCTGGCCGGGTGTTGGGGTACAACCTGATTACCGTTGTCCTCAAGCCAGATCCGCACCGTACCTCCGGGAGCCAGACCAATAATCATATTGTCCCGGTAATAAACCTGTCCAGGTTTGTAATTATCAGGATAAGCCGTTGTCATTTGTCGCCACGTTTCCCGATCAAACCAGATCTCCGTCTCATACGATTTTTTATCAATTACCGAGTCCCAGCACACTGACATCCTGACCGGCAGCGCCTTACCGATATTAAAGTTGGCAGAAAAACCGCCAACAACCCGACTCCATGCTCCCACGCTACTCTGGCTGGGTTCTGTCGGGTCAAGCCGCCGGAAGATGCTTTCCCGGATATCCCCGTCCTCCAGATACACCTGCGTCACCAGTGCGGGCAGATTTTTAGGGTAAAAAAAATTAAACTGCCAGTGATCGTAAGGCAGCTTTTTGCCCCACTGCTCTACGCCGTCCCCTGGCGGGGTGGTCACGCCAGCCCGCCTGTCGTGGCACCCCGTCAGTAACAGCAGTACCCCGAGCGCCCCCACAGCAATATGTAATGTTCTCATCCGAAAACCTTGTCCAGTGCATCCACATGAGCTTTTCGCTGCTCTTCCCACTGCTGCGGGTCGTCCATCAGCCACACCGTCCTAACCCACCCTTCACCCGGTGCGTTAGGCCAGACAAATGACCGCTCCCCCGTCGGCGCATAGTGATTCCGCAGGAAAACCTCCCCCGTTGACGGATCCACCCACAGGCTGCGGTCGGAATCAATATTCCAGTTCGCCGAGCAGTGCAGGTAACGCCCGATGATGTGCATTTCATCGGCGGTAAAACTCACCGGCTCACCGCCTCGTCGTACGGCGCGGCCCTGCGCTAACGCTTTATCGCACAGAGGAAGCAATTCCGCAGGAAGGGATGTATCTGGGTTTTCCGGATCGATATCCCCAAACATAACGCCAGCGTCCAGCGCCGCATCCAGCATCACCCGCAGGCTCACCTTTTCCCAGTCGTTCGGGATGGCCTCCCGGGTCAGAAACACCGCCGCCCCGGCTTTCTTCTCAAAAATATGCGCCCGCGCCTTGTCCCGGTTCACCAGCGGCCACGAAATCATCCGCGTTTTAACGTCACCGTGCGGCAGCAGGTATTTCAGCGCCGGCAGGCTGTAAAATTTCTCCCGCATCGCTTCCGTCTTCCGGTAAACCTCGGTACGAAGCTCTTCCGCATCATCGCGCACCACCTCAAAATCCGGCATGGTCAGCAGCGTATCCTCACTTTCCCCCGCGTTGTACCCGCCACCGATATCCGAGTGTACCCCCGGCAACGCCAGCTCCGGCCACATCCCTTTGATGCTGTTCAGGCTGAAGTTGTGCCGGCACTCGTGCATCGCGCTTATCTGAAACACCTTCTGCGCCACGGACGGCCGCAGTTCAAGGTTAACGCCGGGATTGCTGCGTCCATTGACGTTGTAGAAATTCTGCAGGCTGCCGATAGCGGCCACCGTGTCAAACAGCCCCATAAAGCGCACCTCTCCGGCTGCTTTTCCGTGGTGTCCTGCCAGATCCAGCCCTTTGTCTATCGCCGCGGCTACCGCCGTATCCTGCTTCATCACCCGGTTGGCAAAGTGGCGCGCCGCCGCCGCGCCCCGGCTGAACCCGAACACGTCAAACTGCACCTTCGCTATCGCTATCTGGTCGCGGTTTAGTTTGATAAAGCGGGCCAGCTCGGCGCTGATATTATCCAGCGCCTCATCCGTCTTCGTCACCACCCCCTCAAACTGCCTGATCAGACTGCTGCCCAGCGCCATCCCGAACAGGGCATCACTTTTGCCATCGGCCGTACCAATACCGCTAACGTAGGCTTTTACCTGTGCCTCTGTTTCGCTGTTTGTGAGTTCATCACTCCGCTGATAAAGATCGTAAAGCCGGGATATATTGGTCAGCCCGCCCTGCCAGCTCTGATTACTCAGACCCTGTTTTGCGCGGGTCTCGTATTCCGCACAGGCTTTTGCCCGCGCCTCACTCACCAGGTTTGCGCACTGTGCGTAGGCCAGCCGCAGGTCGTTCGAATTATTTCGGTTGTTGCCGGTACCGTCAAAGAACACGCCCACCGTCAGCGTCACGCCCCTGACCGGCACTTTCCGACACTGGACGGTTTTTACGGTCCCGATAGCGCTGGTCCGGAGGGTGCTGTCCCCGACAATTTCATACCGGTAATAGCCAGTATCACACGGTACGTCTTTTTCGTCTGTCGCCATAAAAAATCCCTTTAATCTGAAAGGTTAAAATCACCGCATCATACCCCCGTCCGTCCTTAACCCAAATCAGTCCGCTACAGCTCCAGCGACGGCCCCGGATACTCCCATAAAACCACACATCGTCCGCAATTCCCCGAAGGCGCTATCGCACCTGGTTATCTCATCAGCCAAAACACCAGTCACTGGCAACAGCTATTGGTAACTGGAGGTATACGGGAGAGAGATTTGGTAGCGGTGGTTTTTTTGTTTACAGGTCGCAAGACTACTGTTAGCTGTCAGTCATAACAAGAAGAACACGGCAGGATTTAACAAAACGTGAGCGAACGCACGAATAAGAACCATGCAAAGAAGCTATGGTTATAATGGATTAATAAATGGAGGCGACAATGAAATGGACGTTATTATTTATGGCTCCCATCATGTGGTCCACGATAATCTCAGCCACCCCTCACCAGGAAATAGAATTATCATCCGTTAGATTATTTTCTATTGGATTTAATGGATTTGTAGCAAGAAAAATGCCACAGCAATTAATCTATGAAAAAGCCTTAAATAGGAAAAACGCCATATTCCTATTTGAAATCGTGATGGAAAGTGACACCTCTACACCAGAGAGCAAGGCCTATGCTGCATGCGGTCTCTGGGCAAATAAAGAAGCAGGAAAGATAAAATTAAAAGAGAAGTACAATGATTTAAATGTCACTGTTTTAAACGGCGACATACTCAGGCAAGAAACTTTGGGGAAAATTATTAAAAATATAATATCAAATGGATGTAAATAAAGAAGATTGAAATGGAAACTTTAGGCAAAAAAAAAGGCCGGTGAGAGGTTAATCTCGCCGGCCTTTTTCACCCACTGATATTACATCGCTTTTTTGGTTAACTCGATCACGCGCAGTTTGGCGATCGCTTTAGCCAGTTCAGCCGACGCGGTAGCAAAGTCCACATCACCGTGAGAGCTGTTCATATGCTCTTCGGCTTTGCGTTTCGCTTCAAGCGCGCGGGCTTCATCGAGATCGGTACCGCGAATCGCCGTATCAGCCAGCACGGTGACCGCGCCAGGCTGAACTTCAAGCAGGCCGCCGGAGAGATAAATATACTCTTCGTCGCCCTTCTCCTTCACGATGCGAATCATACCAGGTTTAATGGCGGTCAGCAGCGGGGCGTGACCAGGGAAGATCCCCAGTTCACCTTCGCTACCTGACACCTGAATCTTCTGCACAGTGCCGGTGAACATCTGCTGCTCTGCACTGACAACGTCCAGGTGATAAGTCATAGCCATAGTCAATAACCTCCCGCGAAACCGTTATTACAGTTTCTTCGCTTTTTCCACGGCTTCTTCGATGGAACCTACCATGTAGAAAGCCTGCTCTGGCATATGGTCGAATTCACCTTCCATGATGCCTTTAAAGCCACGGATGGTATCTTTCAGCGACACATACTTGCCTGGAGAACCGGTGAAGACTTCTGCCACGAAGAACGGCTGAGACAGGAAGCGCTGCATCTTACGAGAGCGTGCAACCACCAGCTTGTCTTCTTCTGACAGCTCGTCCATCCCGAGGATGGCGATGATGTCTTTCAGTTCCTGATAACGCTGCAGCAGAGACTGAACGCCACGCGCGGTATCATAGTGTTCCTGACCCACAACCAGCGGATCCAGCTGACGGCTGGTAGAATCCAGTGGGTCAACCGCCGGGTAGATACCCAGTGACGCGATCTGACGGCTCAGTACCACGGTTGCATCTAAGTGAGCAAAGGTGGTGGCTGGCGATGGGTCAGTCAGGTCATCCGCGGGGACGTATACGGCCTGCACGGAGGTGATTGAACCGGTTTTGGTTGAGGTGATGCGCTCCTGCAGAACACCCATCTCTTCCGCCAGCGTTGGCTGGTAGCCTACCGCTGAAGGCATACGACCCAGCAGTGCTGATACTTCAGTACCGGCCAGGGTGTAACGATAGATGTTATCAATGAACAGCAGAACGTCACGACCTTCGTCACGGAACTTCTCAGCCATGGTCAGGCCGGTCAGCGCAACGCGCAGGCGGTTTCCTGGTGGCTCGTTCATCTGGCCATAGACCAGGGACACTTTGTCGATAACGTTTGAGTCGGTCATTTCGTGGTAGAAGTCGTTACCCTCACGAGTACGCTCGCCCACGCCGGCAAAGACGGAGAAACCTGAGTGCTCAGCCGCAATGTTACGGATAAGCTCCATCATGTTTACGGTTTTACCCACACCCGCACCACCGAACAGACCGACTTTACCGCCCTTAGCGAACGGACACATCAGGTCGATAACCTTGATACCGGTTTCCAGCAGCTCCTGCGAGTTGGACTGGTCTTCGTATGAAGGTGCTTCGCGGTGAATTGACCAACGCTCTTCTTCGCCGATGTCGCCTTTCATATCGATTGGCTCACCCAGCACGTTCATGATACGGCCAAGCGTTGCAACGCCTACCGGCACCTGAATAGGGTGCTGGAGGTCTGCCACTTCCAGACCGCGCTTCAGGCCGTCTGAAGTACCCATGGCGATAGTACGAACCACGCCACCACCCAGCTGCTGCTGAACTTCCAGCACCAGACGAGCATCACCATTTTGCACCTCAAGCGCGCTGTACACCTGTGGTACTGCGTCCTGAGGGAACTCGACGTCCACCACGGCGCCGATAACCTGGACAATCTTTCCAGTAGCCATCTTGAATCCTCTACCTAATTCGTTTATACCCCGCAGCCTGATACCGCTGCAGGGTATACCTGGTTAAACCGCGGAGGCCCCACCGACAATCTCGGTAAGTTCCTGGGTGATGCTGGCCTGACGAGCCTTGTTGTATACCAACTGCAGCTCTTTAATCAGGTTTCCGCCGTTGTCGGTGGCCGCTTTCATTGCCACCATACGTGCGGCCTGTTCACTGGCCAGGTTCTCTACAACACCCTGGTAAACCTGAGACTCGACGTAGCGGCGCAGTAATGTGTCCAGCAGCGCTTTCGGATCCGGCTCGTACAGATAATCCCAGGTACTTTTCTTCACCACGCCTTCGCTATTGTCTGCTGGCGGTAACGGCAGCAGCTGAACGATTTGTGGAGACTGGGACATGGTGTTGATAAATTTGTTGCTGACGATGAACAACTTGTCCAGACGACCTTCATCATAGGCTTGCAGCATCACTTTCACTGGGCCAATCAGGTCAGAAAGGGAAGGTTTATCGCCCATGCCGGTGACCTGAGCAACCACGTTGCCACCCGCAGATCTGAAAAATGACAAACCTTTAGAACCGATAATCGCCAGATCGCTCTCAACGCCTTTATCGGACCAGGCTTTCATATCAGCCAGTAATCTTTTGAACAGGTTAATGTTCAAACCACCACAAAGCCCGCGGTCGGTAGACACGACCAGATAGCCGACGCGCTTAACGTCACGCTCATCCAGGTATGGGTGCTTGTATTCCAGATTACCTAACGCAATGTGACCAATCACTTTGCGCATGGTTTCTGCATAAGGACGGCTGGCCGCCATACGTTCCTGCGATTTACGCATTTTGGAGGCGGCGACCATTTCCATCGCTTTGGTGATCTTCTGCGTGTTCTGCACGCTTCCGATCTTACTACGTATCTCTTTTGCGCCGGCCATAAGCTTCTCCTCAAAGCCTTGCGGCTTGTCCGTTAAGGAACAAGCCGCCAGACATTACCAGGACTGGGTTTTCTTGAACGTCTCGAGGAGGCCTTTCAGCTTCTCTTCGATTTCGCCGTTGTAGTTACCCGCCTGGTTGATTTCAGCCATCAGCTCAGCGTGATCGCGATCGGCGAACGCCAGCAGTGACGCTTCGAAGCTACCGATTTTCGCCAGTTCGACGTCATTCAGGAAGCCACGCTCGGCGGCAAACAGCACCAGACCCTGCTGCGCTACGGACATCGGCGCATACTGTTTCTGTTTCAGCAGCTCGGTCACTTTCTGACCGTGGCTCAGCTGTTTGCGGGTTGCTTCGTCCAGATCGGAAGCAAACTGAGAGAACGCTGCCAGTTCACGATACTGTGCCAGCGCGGTACGAATACCACCGGACAGTTTCTTGATGATCTTGGTCTGAGCAGCACCGCCCACACGAGATACCGAAATACCTGGGTTAACAGCCGGACGAATACCGGAGTTAAACAGGTTAGTTTCCAGGAAGATCTGACCATCGGTAATCGAGATTACGTTGGTTGGAACGAACGCAGAAACGTCACCCGCCTGGGTTTCGATAATTGGCAGCGCGGTCAGGGAGCCGGTTTTACCTTTCACTTCACCGTTAGTAAAACGCTCAACATAGTCGGCGCTTACGCGGGAAGCACGCTCCAGAAGACGGGAGTGGAGGTAGAACACGTCGCCAGGGAAGGCTTCACGGCCCGGTGGACGACGCAGCAGCAGAGAAACCTGACGGTACGCGACGGCCTGTTTGGACAGATCGTCATAAACGATCAGCGCATCTTCACCGCGGTCACGGAAGTATTCGCCCATGGCGCAACCGGCGTAAGGTGCCAGATACTGCAGCGCAGCAGACTCAGAAGCAGTCGCCACTACCACGATGGTGTTAGCCAGCGCGTTATGCTCTTCCAGCTTACGTACCACGTTAGCGATGGTAGACGCTTTCTGACCGATAGCGACGTACACGCACTTGATGCCGGAATCGCGCTGGTTGATGATCGCATCAATCGCCATCGCGGTTTTACCGGTCTGACGGTCGCCGATGATCAGCTCACGCTGGCCACGACCGATTGGAATCATCGCATCGACTGACTTGTAGCCGGTCTGTACAGGCTGGTCAACCGACTGCCTGTCGATAACGCCAGGTGCAATCACTTCGATTGGCGAGAAGCCATCGTTGTCGATCGCGCCTTTACCGTCGATTGGTGCACCCAGGGTGTTTACCACGCGGCCTAACAGACCACGACCCACCGGGACTTCAAGAATACGGCCAGTACACTTAACTTTCATGCCTTCGGCAAGGTCAGCGTAAGGGCCCATGACCACTGCACCTACGGAGTCGCGCTCCAGGTTCAGTGCGATTGCATAACGGTTGCCCGGCAGTGCGATCATCTCACCCTGCATAACATCGGCCAGGCCGTTTATGCGGATGATACCGTCACTAACGGTAACAATAGTACCTTCATTGTGAGCTTCGCTCACTACATTGAACTGAGCAATGCGCTGCTTGATCAGTTCGCTGATTTCGGTGGAATTCAGTTGCATATGCTCCAGTCCCCTTAAGACTGCAAGGCGTCTGAAAGACGCTCAAGACGGCCGCGTACGCTGCCATCGATGACCATATCACCCGCACGGATGATTACGCCCGCCATTACAGACTTATCAATTTTGCAATTCAGCTTAACTTTGCGTGACAAACGTTTTTCCATAGCGGCGCTGATGTTGGTCAGCTGTTCGTCACTCAATGTCATGGATGAGATTACCTCAACGTCTGCGGTCGCATCATGTGCGGCACGTAGCTGGATAAACTGAGCCAGTACATCGGGAAGCGCAGGTAAACGTTTGTTTTCAGCCATGACCTTAATCAGGTTCTGACCGGCTTCGTCCAGCTGTGAGCCGCAGATAGCGATGAACTGTGCAGACAACGATTCCGGCGCAAGCGCGCCGGAGAGAAGTTCTGCTACCTGTTCATTGCTGGCTACCTCGGTAGCGAACGCCAGCATCTGCTGCCAACCATCGACACTTTGATGCTCAACAGCATAGTCAAAAGCTGCTTTGGCGTAGGGGCGAGCTACAGTAGTAAATTCAGACATCAGCCCCTCCCTCCTTACAGTTCAGCGACCAGTTTATCAACGATGTCGCTGTTAGCAGCTTCATCCACGGAACGTTCAATGATTTTCTCGGCGCCGGCTACTGCCAGCATCGCGACTTGCCTGCGCAACTCTTCACGTGCACGTTTGCGTTCGGCGTCAATTTCAGCCTGCGCCTGGGTGACGATCTTGTTACGTTCCTGCTCAGCCTCAGCTTTGACTTCGTCCAGGATCTGCGAACGACGCTTATTAGCCTGTTCGATGATTACCTGAGCTTCTTCTTTCGCTTTCTTCAGCTGGTCGGTCGCATTAGCCTGCGCGAGATCCAAATCTTTTTTGGCACGTTCAGCGGAAGCAAGGCCTTCGGCAACTTCTTTCTGGCGCTTTTCGATAGCTGCCATCAGCGGCGGCCATACGTACTTCATGCAGAACAGGACAAACAGGATAAACGCGATGGCCTGGCCGAGGATTGTTGCGTTAATGTTCACAGCACAATGCCTCTTGTTAAGTTAACTTTCTTCTACCCTTTTCGTTCAAGCTGTAGCTGCGTTAGCGGTCCTTTCTCACTCCAGTCACTGACTTAAGTTAGCGCCTGGAGGTTTACCGGGTAGCTGCCTTGCTACAACTTGACGTTTTTGAGTATCAGTAGAGCAATCTGTTAAACCCACTCATCAAGGGCCAGGCCCTGTGATGAGTACTCGGTTACTTCGCGACGGCGAACATCACGTACAGACCCAGACCAACAGCGATCATCGGGATTGCATCCACCAGACCCATTACAACAAAGAACTGCGTACGCAGCAGAGGGATTAGATCCGGTTGGCGCGCGGCGCCTTCCAGGAATTTGCCTCCGAGGATGCCGATACCGATCGCAGCACCGATTGCCGCTAAGCCCATCATCACAGCGGCAGCCATGTACAGCAGATCCATATTCAGGTTTTCCATGACAGTCTCCAGTTTGTTTCAGTTAAAACGCAGTAGTGTTAAGAAAAGTATCAATGTTCTTCAGATGCCATCGACAGATAGACAATCGTTAAGACCATGAAAATGAAAGCCTGCAACGAGATGATCAGGATGTGGAAAATGGCCCAGGGCACATTCAGAATCCACTGTGACCACCACGGCAACAGACCGGCAATCAGGATAAAAATCAATTCACCCGCATACATGTTGCCGAACAGTCGCAGACCGAGAGAAACCGGTTTGGACAGCAGGCTCACACCTTCAAGGATCAGGTTGATCGGAATGAAAATGGGGTGATTGAAGGGTTGCAGAGTCAGCTCTTTGGTAAAGCCCCCAATGCCTTTCATCTTGATGCTGTAGAACAGAATCAAAATAAATACGCCAAGCGCCATAGAGAGCGTGATATTCACGTCTGCAGAAGGCACCACACGCAGCGCTGGCAGCCCAAGAACATGCTCGCCAATCCAGGGCAGCAGATCGATAGGCAGCAGGTCCATGAAGTTCATCAGGAAGACCCAGACGAAAATCGTTAATGCCAGCGGAGCGATAAGTTTACTTTTACCGTGGTACATGTCACGGACGTTGGCGTCGACAAAGCCTATAACCAGCTCAATCGCGGCCTGCATTTTTCCCGGTACGCCGCTGGTGGCTGACTTCGCCACTTTGCGAAACAGCACCAGGAAAATAATCCCCAGTGCCACAGAGAAAAACATGGAGTCGATATTCAATACCCAGAACGTCGCCGGTGCGTCGTGTGGATTCACTAGCTCGAAGGTACGCAGGTCGAGCTGAAGGTTATTCAGATGATGACCTATGTATTCCTGCGGCGTAGAGATTTCTCCTGCAGCCATGATGCCTCTTACCCTTTGTTGTTAATTACAGCCGGTGCGACGATTTGCACAATCACCACCGATAACCAGGCCAGTCCGAGCGGCATAAAGACCGCCCCAAACACCGCCAGCGCCACGACCAGCAGGAGAATGGTGGAGAGAACCTTCAGCACTTCACCTAATGCGAAGCTCCAGGCCACTCGCCCCTTGACGGGATCGCCTGCCCGATGGCGCCAGGCAAAAATCATAAACACTACGTTCGGCAGCCAAGCTGCCAGCCCACCAAAAAGCGCGGACAAGCCCCATGTCAGATCTTTCAGGGCAAACAGCGCACCGATTATGACAAAGGTCACCAGCTGAAGAAGCAGCACGGTTCGGGCAAATTTTACTCTGTAAAGGGACACTGACATGACGCTGAAACTCTCCTGCCCCATCCGGGGTATGTCGCGTGTCGTATAAAACTGCCTTTGCTCTTTTGAGTCAAGCAGCAAAAAACGTGCAAATTATACGGTGCGCCCCTGCGATTTCAATGGATAAGTAGCGAAAAGGTGAACAATTATTTAAATTTCTTTCCAGAGGCCCATTTTAGTAATCTGCGCAGATCGTCATTTCGGTGTAAATTCTTCACCGGCAGGCCGCAATATTGGTTACAAAGCGTGCGTGAGATCACATTTCAGCAATTAACTGCCGCCCATTCAGGCAGGAATAATCCTGGTTTTGGGCATACAAAAATATAAATAACATTACATTTCAACTAACTGGGAAAATTCACGTTAACAAAGGCCGTTATTTGGGTTGCTTTGTGTTTAATACCAGGTTGTGCCACGCAGGATTAGTACGTAATCCATTGCTCTTGTGGACTTATAAAGGGAATATATTTACATCCGTGACTATCGCGTTAAGCATTCCCCCTACTCAACGTGATATTCATGATAATGAGATGTGAAATTAACGTTAAATGTAACAAAGTAATTCACAGAACTATAGTGCTCCGTTTTAACCTGGATGAAACAATTCACCGAATAAAAAAGTGATAAAGAAAAGCACTCAAGAGCTGTTTTTTCAAACAGCGTCTTTCAGATCGGTTCTATCACGACTGGATATCCTGCCCCTGTAGTCACTCAATGTAACTAAATTTGAGTGATATAAAGCACTTAGTGTTTGTAAGGCTACTCTGCATCCAGGCTATTATTGAGGGTTATTTAGCGCAAAATCTTTGCCGCAGGGGCGGCAAAAGGGCGCAAATAAGTGACGATTATCGACGCTGCTCTGACCCGGTCACCATAATTAAATGACGTTCACCCTCAAGCTGGGGCACCGTGAGTTTTACCACCTTCCTAAGAGTAAACCCTTCAGGTAACGCGGCGATTTCGTCCTGCGGAACGGTGCCTTTCAGGGCGTAAAACAGGCCATTTTCGCCCGGCAGATGGTGGCACCAGGTCAGCATATCATTTAAAGAGGCGAAGGCCCGGCTTATCACGCCATCAAACGGCGGCTCGGCAGGGAAATCTTCAACCCGGCTTTGCACAGGCGTAATATTGTCGAGCTTAAGCTCATGCTGCACCTGCTTAAGGAAGCGTATACGCTTGCCCAGGCTGTCTAACAGGGTGAAGTGCGCATCGGGACGGACAATCGCCAGCGGTACGCCTGGCAGGCCCGGCCCGGTTCCGACGTCGATAAATCGCTGCCCCTGCAAATGCGGTTCAACCACGATGCTGTCCATAATATGCCGTACCAGCATCTCCTGCGGATCGCGAACCGACGTCAGGTTATAGGCCTTATTCCAGCGGTTAAGCATCTCAACATAGTCCACCAGCTGTTGCTTCTGCCGATCGGAAAGAGAGATGTTGGCCGCACTGAGCAGCGAAGAAAGTTTGTTTATCACGAAAGGGCCCAAAATAGGCGGGCGAACGCGTCGCCCTGGTTTATCACGACAAAAACAGGCGGACGGAAGCAGGTTCCGTCCGGTGAATCAGGCGCTTTTGCGCAGTAATCCCTGTTTTTTCAGGTAGATCAGTAGAATGGATATCGCCGCTGGGGTGATCCCCGAGATGCGCGAGGCCTGACCGATGGATCCCGGCTTGTGATCGTTCAGCTTGGCGATCACCTCGTTTGAAAGGCCACTCACCTGCTGGTAGTCCAGCCCGGCAGGCAGCGCGGTATTTTCATTACGCAGCTGGCGATCGATCTCCTCCTGCTGACGGGCGATATAGCCTTCATACTTGACCTGGATTTCAACCTGATCGGCTGCCTGATCGTCATCCAGCGCGGGCGCAAAGGTGCTCAGGGTCATTAGCTGCGCGTAGGTCATTTCCGGGCGGCGCAGCAGATCTTCGCCGCTGGCCTCTTTGGTCAGAGCCGCACTCAGCACGCCATTCACTTCCTCAACGCAGGCCGACGCCGGGTGAACCCAGATATCACGCAGGCGCTGGCGCTCTTTCTCGATGCTTTCCAGCTTCTGATTGAAACGCGCCCAGCGGGCATCGTCGACCAGACCCAGCTCGCGGCCCGCTTCTGTCAGACGCAGATCCGCGTTGTCTTCACGCAGCATCAGACGATACTCCGCGCGTGAGGTGAACATACGGTAGGGTTCTTTGGTTCCCAGGGTGCAGAGGTCGTCCACCAGTACGCCCAGGTAAGCCTGATCGCGACGGGGAGCCCAGCTCTCTTTATCCGCAGAGAAGCGTCCGGCGTTCAGACCGGCCAGCAGGCCCTGAGCTGCCGCTTCTTCATAACCGGTGGTGCCGTTAATCTGGCCGGCAAAGAACAGGCCATGAATAAATTTACTTTCCAGCGACGGTTTCAAATCGCGGGGATCGAAGAAGTCATACTCAATCGCATAGCCCGGGCGCACGATCTTCGCGTTTTCCAGCCCCTGCATAGAGCGGACGATCTGCATCTGCACGTCAAACGGCAGGCTGGTAGAGATACCGTTGGGGTAAATCTCGTTGCTGGTCAGCCCTTCCGGCTCCAGGAAGATCTGGTGCGCATTGCGATCGGCGAAGCGCATCACCTTATCTTCGATGGAAGGACAGTAGCGTGGTCCAATCCCTTCGATCACCCCTGAGTACATCGGGCTGCGATCCAGGTTATTACGGATGACGTCATGCGTTTTTTCGTTGGTATAGGTGATGTAGCAGGGCACCTGCTGGGGATGCTGTGACGCATTCCCCATAAACGAAAATACCGGCATGGGCGTATCACCGTGCTGCGCTGCCAGCACGCTGAAATCAATGGTTCTGGCATCAATGCGTGGAGGCGTGCCGGTTTTAAGACGGCTAACGCGCAGGGGAAGCTCACGCAACCGGCGCGCCAGAGGGATCGAAGGCGGATCGCCAGCACGACCGCCGCTGTAGTTATCCAGCCCGATATGGATCTTGCCATCCAGGAAGGTGCCCACGGTCAGTACCACCGCTTTTGCGCGGAACTTCAGGCCCATCTGGGTCACAGCACCGACGACGCGATCGTTCTCCACGATCAGATCGTCAACCGCCTGCTGGAAGATCATCAGGTTTGGCTGATTCTCCAGAGCGGTTCGTACTGCCTGACGGTAAAGCACGCGGTCAGCCTGAGCACGGGTTGCCCGTACCGCCGGCCCTTTGCTGGCGTTTAGTATCCTAAACTGGATACCGGCCTGGTCGATCGCATGCGCCATCAGACCGCCAAGGGCGTCCACTTCCTTCACCAGATGTCCTTTCCCGATGCCACCGATCGCCGGATTGCAGGACATTTGTCCAAGCGTATCAATGTTATGGGTTAATAACAGGGTTTGCTGACCCATTCGGGCAGCCGCCATAGCGGCTTCGGTGCCCGCATGACCACCACCGATTACGATGACGTCAAAAGGATCTGGATAGAACATGGTACTGGACCTCGCGGTTGTGCGATTGAGTGATTGCTGTCTGGGGTGAGGATTCTACTCAACTTTAGGCGATGGCGAAAGCGCATGGCCTGACAGGTAATTAAAAAGAAGATCTTTTTATTTAGAGATCTCTTTATTAGATCTTCTATTAGGATCGACGATCTCTGTGGATAAGCCTTTTTTACCCATAGCGATCAGGGTCTTAAGCACGATCCTTTGCTGTGAACGATCGGTGATCCTGCGGCGTATAAGCTGGGATCTAAATGGCATGTTATGCACAGGCTCCGGCAAGGTGCCAGGTTGTTACTGGGATAATAACCGGTTATTACCGTGAAATGAGCATAGTTATCCACAGGTGGCCGCCAGTTAATTGAGCAAAAACGGGCATAATTTACAAAACTTCCCGCGTTTTTTGCCTGAACGTCGATCGAAAATGTTGATCGACGGTCAGGATCGTCAGCCGATCAGCGTTTTCCAGCCGGTTAACCAGGCTTCTGCGGGATCTTCGGGGATCTCATGTTCCTGTACATCTATATCCAGACGATCGCCCAGCCGTTTTGCCCCACAGTCGGTCAGCAACTGGTCCATTTTTTCGATGGCACCGCAGAACAGATCGTATTCACGGTTGCCGATACCAATGGCGCCATAGCGAACCGCACTGAGATCTGGCTTCTTCTCTGTGAGTTCATCAAACAGCGGCTGAAGATTGTCCGGGAGATCGCCCGCGCCATGGGTCGAGCTGATCACCAGCCAGATTCCGGACAGGGCAAGCTCATCCAGCTCGGGGCCGTGGAGAATTTCGGTTGAAATACCCTCTTCTTCCAGCTTCTCAGCCAGATGCTCAGCGACGTATTCTGCGCTGCCTAAGGTACTTCCGGTGATTAAGGTAACATCAGCCATAACGGGATCCCTGTATCGCAAAGGCGAACATTGTACGCTGTGATCAACGTGGGATCTACCTGTGGATAATTGGGGTTATTACGTTGTTGTACCTGGGATGATCCGCGCCACGCAGCGCCCTGTCAGGACAGGCCCGGTACGCAGGCAATTGTGGACAGTTTAGTACACAGCTTAGGGGGTAATGGTACGCATGATGGGGTTTTGCAGAGAGATAAGCGTTTCCGTGGACTGAATTTCATCAATGGTCTGGATCTTGTTGATCAGCACCTGCTGGAGGGCATCAATTGAGCGACACATCACCTTGATAAAGATGCTGTAGTGCCCGGTGGTGTAATAGGCCTCGACCACTTCATCCAGCATATCGAGCTTTGCCAGCGCGGACGGGTAGTCTCTGGCGCTTTTCAGGATGATGCCGATAAAGCAGCAGACATCATAACCCAGGTGTTTGGGGTCGATTTCCACCCGGGTCCCTTTGATGATCCCCGCCTGTTTCATTTTCTCAACGCGAACGTGGATCGTGCCCGGACTGACGGCAAACTGCTTGGCCAGCTCGGCATAGGCCGTGCGGGCGTTGGCCATCAGGGCCGTGAGGATCCCACGATCCAGGTTATCAATTTGTAGGTTTTCAGCCACGCAGGCTCCGTTATTCATCATGATAAAGACGGGTGCCGGGCGGCACCCGTGACAGGGACTAGCGCTTACGCCATACCGTTAGCTGCGCAACGGTGTGCTGATATTTACGCGCCGTCTCGCGGATAACAAAAGGCACATCCTGTGGGGCGGCGATCTCTTCGAAATCGGCGGCCAGCAGCCGTGAAAGCGCCTGACAGGTCGTTAATGCCTCACCGTTCTCACGGATGCCCCCGAGCCAGTTCTCTTTCGGTGTGAAGCTCTCCAGCCACGTATAGGGGGAAGAGATCATCAGCACGCCGCCCTGCCGTAGCGTCTGCGTAATATCATGCAGAAAGCGGGCGGGCTGGCGCAAGCGATCGATAAGGTTTGAGGCCAGCACCAGGTCGTAACGGTCCGGCTGCGGCTTCAGGTTACAGGCGTCGCCCTGCACAAAGTGGACACGCCCGGCTTGCTCCCCAGCCAGGCCTGACTCGCTGAGGTTAACCTGGCGCAGAGCGACCAAATCCCCTTCCTCCTGAATGGCGTAGCGGAACGTCTCACCGCGTGCCAGCTGCAGCGCCACGTCGATAAAGCGCGCCGAGTAGTCCATGCCCGTTACGCTATCGAAGTGGCGGGCAAGTTCAAAGCTGGCGCGACCGGTGGCACAGCCAATATCCAGCGCGCTGCCGCGCCTGTCGGTCAGGCGACAGGCGATATCGACCAGCGTTTTACTGTAGTTCTCCGTGCCGAAACAGGCAGGACCGTACTGGAAATCCAGATACTGAGAGACCATGACGTCGGTTTCGTAAGGGTTAACCACGCTTTTCTCCTGATGCGTAGAGACGACGTAACGAAATCCCGCATGCTGGAAAAAGTGGCGGCGGAAAGCATAGCGGGCGGACTTAAGCGCCTCATTGCCGGTGGAGATCCAGCTGCCGCCTTTAATCAGGGCATGTTTGCCATCAAAGGTGGGGGTGGAGAAATCATCATAAAGCGGATGCACCTTAAAGCCGTCCAGGCCGTTGATCGGCGTGGTGGTCCACTGCCAGACGTTGCCTAACAGATCGTAGAAATTCCCCTGAGGAAAACGGTCGACCGGACAGGATGATGCCCACCAGGCAAGGTTGATATTGCCCGGTGTCGCCACCCAGTCAGGCTGGTCGCCGGGTACGCTTTCGCGCAGCAGCAGCCATTCGGCCTCGCTGGGAAGCTGGACGCGCTGACCGGTTTGCTCCGCTTTCCAGCGGCAGAAGGCGGCAGCCTCCAGCTGGTTGACTTCTGCCGGCCAGTCCCACGGCATCGCCACCTCTTCGGTCATCAGGCGCAGGGTAAGGCTCCCGGGCTGGTCGGGCGATCCCCGCCAGAAGGTGGGCATAGTGGCGCGGGCAAAATCCCGCCAGCCTGACCCCTCTTCGTCCCACCAGCGGTTATCCTGATAGCCACCGTCGGCGACGAATTCAAAATACTCGGCGTTGCTGGTGAGCATCTGGCTGGCTTTGAACGGGGCGAGGTCGCTGACCAGACGGCCATATTCATTATCCCAGCCGTAGGTTTCATCGGTTTTTCCCTGCACAACCTGCCCACCCGCCACGTCCAGCAGGCGGTTTGCTGGCACATCGGCGCGCTGTTGACGTGCATCCGGGCAGATCGGCCAGGCGGGCTGCGGTTTTACCTCCCCGATGGGCAGCTGGCGGATCAGCACGCTGGAGGTTTCCAGGTGGATGCGCTCGTGCTCAATCCCCATCAGGATAATCCACGCCGGGCTGTCCCAGCCTATCGGCAGCGTGAGCGGCATCTCGTTAATCAGTTTTTCAACCAGCGTGCGGACCCGGCTGCGGTAGTCGCGCAGCCTCGAGACGGACGGCCACTGATAGTGGCCCGTGTCCAGGTCATCCCAGCTCATCTCATCGACGCCAATCGCCATCATCGCTTCGATCTGCTCGTCAACGCGGCTGTCGATCAGGCCACCCGCCATCAGCTTATTGATATAGAAGGTGGCGGTATGACCGAAATAGAAGATCAGCGGGTGCCGCAGCGTGATGGCACGGGTGTAGTAAGCCTGTTCGTTAGCCAGGCACTCAAACAGGCTCTCATACAGCGTCCAGGTCTGCGTAAAGTAAGTGAGGAGTTCGTGACGTTTCTGTTCAGCGCTGCCGCCGTTGAGCAGTAGCGTACGGGTGGGGGCAGGTAATGCCGAAATCATCTCTGGCTGGTGTAATGCCACATTAAGCTCCTGGTGCGCCGGTTGGCTAAAGCGAAGCTATGACTATAGCAAATAAGCATTGCCAGATTTTATCTGAGCAAGGGTTAGCGCCCCCAGCGCCTCAGCAGGCGGCTTTTCAGCCCGGTGTCGAAGCGCCAGATATGGTCGAAGATACGCATGATGCCCGGTTTTCCATGATCGGACAGCGCAACGGCGTGAAACCGCTGTTGCTGCTGCCGCTGGTGGTGGCGGATGCGTTTGACCAGCTCTTCCGGCAGACGCTGAGCGATGAAATCGGAGATAATCACCGCATCGGCATCGATCCATAAAGGGGTCGCCAGCTGAATAAGTACCTCATCAAGACAGGCAGTGAGATCCGTACCGCCGCGAAAGCGCTGGCTGAGAAAGCGGATTGCCTGGGCAATCCCGTCTGCGGCGGTCAGCTCATAGCTCACCACTTCGTGGGCAAAAAGCATGATATAGCAGCGGCGGTTATCGGCGAGGGCAACCTTAAGAAGCGCCAGACAGAATGCCTTGGCGCAGCGCTCGTTAAAGCCGCCCATGGAGCCGGAGGTATCTACGCAGACGATAAAAGGCCCTCTGGGCTGCTCGTCATGATGCTGGTGGCTGGCCGGTCGCTGGGTCACTTTATCATGCCAGGTTTCACCCTGTAGCCGGTAGGTCAGCAGGCGCTTTTCCACCAGCCGACGGTAAAACTCCATTTCAATTTCACTGATGCCAAGCGTCGCCAGCTCCGGCGGCAGCAGTCTGAGAATATCATCGCTCTGGTGCAGCCCGTTTACCTCCTCCGGTACGCTTTCTGGCTCTCTGACCCACTGGTGAAACGCCTCGGGAGGGGCGTCCTGCGTCGGCACCGATTTGGCATCACGGCTGCGGCCCAGCTGTTCTGCCAGCCTGAGCAGCATCGGCTGCCCGGCCAGAAAGTCGCCGTAGTCGACGATCAGCTGATAGTCGCCGCGCTGGAGGGGGGCGCGGGTCAGATCCCACAGGCGACCCGCCGCCGCTTCGTCGCTATCTGACAGCACCGGGGCGAGCTGACCACTCATTGCCATGCGCTGCTGTAGCTCCGCCATCAGCCGCTCCCGCTCCTGCTGAAGGACCTGCTGGTTCAGCGTCAGGGTTTGCAGCGTCAGGCTCAGTCGCCAGCGCTGAATAAACAGCTGGTGCTGAGGCGAGCTCAGGGCATAGCCCGCTCCGGCGTTATCCACCAGCGCCCGGGCTTTTTCACTAAAAGGGGAGTGATGTTCTGTCAGATAGCGCAGCAGATCGGGTAGCTGCCGACAGAAATCCGCATGGCTGAGGCTCTGAACGTGCTGAAAGCGGGTAAACTCTTCGGCCAGATCGTCCGGCACGGTACTGTTTTTAAGCTGTTCAAGGATTTCTGCCTTTCTGCGGGGTAAATCCTGTAGCAGCGCCTTTTTCAGCCCGGGAAACGCCTCGAAAAACAGCACCAGCTGCGGGCTGGCCATCAGTGCGACCAGCAGATCCTCAATCAGATCGTTTCCGTTGATGGAAAAGAACAGGCTCAGGGTGTCGAGCGAGATCACCGGCGCGCCTGCTTCAGACCGTCGGCAACCTGCTGCAGGCTCTCTTCGATACGGGCCAGCCAGTCATCGCTGATAAACAGACAGCGGTGATGCTGGCTGAAGCGCGTTCTCTGCATGCGCAGCTCGGTTTCCAGATCGTCCAGCGCCTGGGTGATCTCTTCCGGCAGGCCGCTGGGTCGGTCTTTGCAGGGCAGCATTAAACGCGATACCTGTAGGCTGACGTCGCGCAGGGTCAGGCAGTCGTTAGCCTCAACGTGCAGATCCAGCGTCTGGGCAAACCCGATGCCGTTAAGCTTGCCGCGCACGTCGCCGCCCTTGAGCAGCCAGTTGTGCAGCGTTTCACGGGCGATAACAACGTGGGTGACCTGCATATCATGCAGCATCAGCGGTTTTTGCAGCATCAGCGTCAGGGTGTCTTCCGCCAGGCTGGCAGGCAGTTCGTAATGGGGCTTACGGCTAAACATGCCGCCGTGTTTCTCCAGCCGGATAGCCTGCTCAATGCTCTTTTCCTGCTGTAGCGCCAGGCGGCGCGACTCTATTTGCTGTAGCTTAAAGAGCATGGACTGCTGCTGCCAGGCCTGCTGAACGATCAGATTGTCTATCTCACGGTCAAGAAGTTTCATTGAGGCAACGTCGTGCCACAGGCAGTCTTTCAGAAGAATGAGATCGACGGGGGCAATGCTCTGCCGTCCGCTGTAAAAGGCACTGGCCTGCAACAGATGAAGCGCTTTTTTCCAGCGGCGATCGGAAATATAGGGTGCTTCGGGCTGCTTCTCCAGCTGCTGTCGCAGCTGAAAAATCAGTTCAAATATCTCATCGGGCAGCGAAACCTCGGTAATGCCCTTTTGCCACGCGATGTACTCTTCATCGCTGATGCAGAGACTCTCTGCCACCGGATTGCTGTTTTCGTCCTGCTGGTGGGTCAGCATGCTGCGGAAGTTCTGCTTTTCATGAACGTTGTCCAGCCACAGCCGGATAAGCATACGGTCGTATAGCGCTTCCAGGCCGCTGTCGCTTTCGGGGAGTTCGTTTGAGGCGGTCACCAGCAGGCGCATCGGGATCTTTTCTTCGCAGTCGCCGTTGCGAAAGCGTCGCTCATTGATGGCGGTCAGAAGCGTATTGAGGATCGCCGGGCCAGCTTTCCAAATCTCATCAAGAAAGACGATTTCGGCATCGGGCAGATAGCCCTTAGTTAAGCGCTGATAGCGGCCTTCATCTTTCAGCGCCTGGATGGAGAGTGGACCAAAAACCTCTTCCGGCGTGGAGAAGCGGGTCATCAGATACTCAAACGCGCGCGAGTGCTGAAACGCATATTTCAGACGGCGGGCAATCAGGCTCTTGGCGATGCCGGGCGGCCCAAGCAGAAACACGCTCTCGCCGCACAGCGCTGCCAGCAGGCAGAGGCGAATGGCATGGTGCCGCTCATAAAGTCCTTTTTCTAACGCATTACTAAGGCGGCCAATCCTTTCGGCGAGGAGATGGGGCTGAGGCATCAAACATTTATCCTTTTCTACGGTCTTGCCAGCACGGTGACTGGCGAGCGCATACACTACTGGCTATGATGCTTGAAAGAGTTGATACGCGTCAGCTTTTTTCTTTTCAAAGGGTGACCCAGGCCATTGAAGTGACGTCCTGTTGCGTAATTAAGGTGGGCATTCATGATGAATCATGCATACTGTGCGCTTTTTGATGGCCAGATAAGCGGCGCAAGATTGAGCGACCCTCGGCCCCAACAAAAGATGACTCTATGAGTTCTGAAAAGAAGCAGTCCCTGAGTGCCGTCACCCTGGCGGCAATAGGCGTGGTGTATGGCGATATCGGCACCAGCCCCCTGTATACCCTGCGTGAATGCCTTTCCGGCCAGTTTGGCTTTGGGGTGGAACGCGATGCGGTGTTTGGCTTTCTCTCTCTGATTTTCTGGCTGCTGGTGCTGGTGGTGTCGCTGAAATATATCAGCTACGTGATGCGGGCCGATAACGCGGGCGAAGGGGGGATCCTGACCCTGATGTCGCTGGCGGGCCGCAATACCGGGTCGAAAGCCACGGCGATACTGGTGATCATGGGACTGATCGGCGGCAGCTTCTTCTACGGTGAGGTGGTGATTACCCCGGCGGTATCGGTGCTGTCTGCCATTGAAGGGCTGGAAATCGCTGCGCCAAATCTGGACACCTGGATTGTACCGATGGCCATTGCCGTCCTGACCCTGCTTTTTGTCATTCAGAAACACGGCACCGGTATGGTCGGCAAACTCTTTGCCCCGGTGATGCTGGTGTGGTTCCTGGTACTGGCGGTAATTGGCGCGCTCAGTATCAAGGAAAACCCGGACGTGCTCCACGCTCTGAACCCTTACTGGGCAGTGCACTTTTTTATGGAGTACAAAACGGTCTCCTTCTTTGCGCTGGGTGCCGTCGTGCTGGCCATCACCGGCGTGGAAGCGCTGTACGCGGATATGGGCCATTTCGGCAAGCTGCCGATCCGACTGGCCTGGTTCGTGGTGGTGTTGCCGTCGCTGGTGCTCAACTACTTTGGTCAGGGCGCGCTGCTGCTCAAACATCCTGAGGCGATCAAGAACCCGTTTTTCCTGCTGGCACCCGACTGGGCGCTCTATCCGATGCTGGTGCTGGCAACGCTGGCGACCGTTATTGCCTCTCAGGCGGTGATTTCCGGCGTCTTCTCCCTGACCCGGCAGGCCGTGCGGCTGGGCTATCTGCCGCCGATGCGTATCGTGCATACCTCAGAAGAGGAGTCCGGCCAGATCTACATCCCGGTGATTAACTGGATCCTCTATTTTGCGGTCGTGATTGTCATTCTCGGCTTCCAGCACTCAAGCAATCTTGCGGCGGCCTACGGCATTGCCGTGACCGGCACCATGGTGCTGACCGCCATACTCTGTTCCGTGGTGGCGATTAAGAACTGGCACTGGAACCGCTATCTGGTGCTGACGCTGCTGGTGGGGATGTTATGCATTGACGTGTCGCTGTTTTCCGCAAACCTGATCAAAGTGTTCTCCGGCGGCTGGCTGCCGCTGTGCCTGGCGCTGGTGATGTTTATTGTCATGACAACGTGGAAAAGCGAGCGCTTCCGCCTGCTTCGGCGTATGCACGAGCACGGTAATTCCCTTGAGGCGATGATTACCTCGCTGGAAAAATCCCCGCCGGTACGCGTGCCGGGTACTGCCGTTTATATGTCGCGTGCGCTGAACGTCATTCCCTTTGCTATGCTGCATAATCTCAAGCATAACAAGGTGTTGCACGAGCGGGTGGTGCTGCTGACGATGCGAAATGTCGATGCGCCCTACGTGCATAACGTGAAGCGCGTGACGATCGAACAGCTTTCACCCACCTTCTGGCGCGTGGTGGCAAGCTACGGCTGGCGTGAAACGCCCAATGTGGAAGAGATTTTTCACCGCTGCGGCCTTGAGGGGCTGAGTTGCAGAATGATGGAGACGTCGTTCTTTATGTCGCATGAGTCGCTGATTATTGGCAAGCGGCCCTGGTATCTGCGGCTGCGCGGCAAGCTGTTTCTGGCACTACAGAGGAATGCGCTGCGCGCGCCCGACCAGTTTGAGATCCCGCCCAACCGGGTTATTGAACTGGGTACCCAGGTCGAGATCTGATAACAGAGGGGACGGGCATAAGGCCTGGCCCCGCTACCTCAGATTACCAGCCGATTTCCGCCGCAAAGCCGCCTTCCGGGCGGTTACCGAAGCTCGCCTGCATACCGTGCTGGCGGGCAATATGGCTGACGATTGACAGGCCAAGCCCACTCCCCGATTTCTCCTGCCCCGGCGGCCGAAAAAAACGTTCGCCAATGCGCGACAGTGCCGTGCTGCTGACGCCCGGCCCATTGTCCACCACCTTCAGACCCCGGGCAGAAAGCGCCAGTCTGATGCTGCCGCCCGGCTCGCTGTAGCGGATCGCGTTATCCAGCAGGTTGCGTACCAGCAGGGCAAGCAGCAGCGGGTTACCCGCCCGCATCACCGGTGAATCAGGCGCATCCAGCATTATCTCCACCCCGGCATCCTGAGCCGCAGCGTAATGGTCGATAACCGCCTGTTGCAGGAGCTGTTGCAGATTGATCGGCTCTGTTTGCAGCGTTTCATCGCTGTCGAGCCGCGACAGAGTAAGCAGCTGATCAACCAGTCTGGTGGCCCGATCGATACCGGCATCCAGGTTTTTCAGGGCATGGTGTCGTACGGCGAGATCGTCATGCGCCAGCTGCGCCACTTCGGTTTGCACCTTTAATGCGGCGAGCGGGCTCCTCAGTTCATGGGCGGCATCGGAGGTAAAGCGGCGTTCGCGCTGAAGCATCTCGCCGATGCGGACGAAAAGCGCGTTCAGCTCATCCAGCAGCGGGCGCACCTCCTGAGGCACACGAGGCTCAACCAGCGGCCTCTCATCCGCGGGCGCGCGCAGGCGAAGCTGCTGGGCGATTCGTTTCAGCGGGGCCAGCTCGTGCGTAACCAGCCACAGCAGCAGCAGCAGCATGATCGGCAGCACCACCAGCCAGGGGATCAGATTCGCCTGGACGATATCGCGGGTCATATCATTGCGGTATTCCCACTGCTGGCCAACCATCACCACAAACTGATTGTCCGCCGTGGGAAGCCTGACCAGTCGCCACAGATCGTCCTCGCCCTTTAATTTGCCGTTGCTAAAGCCGTTGCGCGATGGCTGAAAGCGAAAATCTCTGCCGTTATCGCCGTCATTAATGACCATCCTGCCGTCGCGGGTAAATACCGCAAAGGCCAGCACATCATCATCCTGTTCTCCGCGATGGTGGCGCAGCAGCTTTTTTGTTTTCGGCAGCGTCAGCGGTTGCCGGGTTAGCTGAGCAGGATCCATCGCCGTCAGCCGCTTAGCAAACAGCATCTGCTGCGTATCAAACAGCTCGTTGATTTTATCCCGCGTCTGCCACCAGGATCCTACGCTGGCCACGCCCCAGCAGATTAACGTGAGCAGAATAAACCCCAGCATCAGGCGCAGGCGCAGGCTGAGGGAGTTCATGCTGAGCCCCCCAGCGTGTAGCCAACGCCGTGTACCGTACGGATAAACTGGCTGCCGAGCTTTTTACGCAGGTGATGAATATGCACCTCAACGGCATTGCTGGAGATCTCCTCATCCCAGCTGTACAGCTTCTCCTCAAGCTGCGCGCGCGTCAGTACCCTGGACGGGTTCATCATAAACAGCTCGAGCAGCGCCAGCTCGCGGGACTTAAGCGTCAGAGGTTCGCCGTTGTGGGTGACGCGGTGAGAGTGAGGCTCCATCGACACCGGTCCGTGGTTAAGGACAGGCTGTAACTGACCGTGGCGGCGGCGGATCAGCGCCTGTAACCGTGCGGCGACCTCACTCAGCGCAAAGGGTTTGCAGAGGTAGTCATCGGCACCCTGCTGAAGGCCGGCGACCCGCTGTTCCAGCGCATCCCTGGCCGTCAGGATCAGTACGGGGATATCCTGGCCCTGCTGACGCCACTGGCGCAGGATCGCCAGCCCGTCCATGCCCGGCAGGCTCAGATCCAGCACCACCGCATCATAAGGCGCGCCCAGCAGCGCAGACAGCCCCTCGCTGCCATCGGTAAACCAGTCCACGCTGAAGCCCAGCTTGTGCAGACCGGCTTTGATGCCGTCGCCAATCAGGCGATCGTCCTCAATCACTAAAATACGCATTGGCGGATTCCTTATATCGTTAAGGATTTATACGTAACAGCGTGACGTTTTGTACAGGACGTTCGGCGCTTTTCGTGGATATTGCCCCACTTAATGAAAAAAATTCACCGCAGGCGCCCTCTTAAGATCCTGTTAAGAACGCTGTGGTGTAATCCTTTCTGAAGACCACAGCCTGCGCGGTAAAAACTACCGCGCCTCAAGGGAATACAGGAGAATATGATGAAAAAGAGCGCTGCGTTATTTGCTATTGCTGCCCTGGTATCCACGCCGGTACTCGCGGCCCAGAGCGGCGGCTTTGTTGACCCAAATGCGCCGGCGGCTGCCGTACAACAGGGCGGATTCAGCGGCCCTGACGGCACTCAGGCCACGGTGAAACAGGCGCTGGAGATGAAAGATGATGCCTGGGTGACCCTGCGTGGGCATATTGAAAAACGCGTGGGTGATAACGAGTATCTGTTCCGCGACGCAACCGGCACGATGACGGTTGAGATTGACCACAAACGCTGGCAGGGGCAGAACGTAACGCCCGCTGACAACGTAGAGCTGCGGGGCAAAGTCGATAAAGATCACGGCACCCTGGAGCTGGACGTGAAGCACATCAGTAAGGTGCAGGGCTGATCCCAGGGCGCAGGTAAGAAACGTGCGGGCATTACTCCGCCGTGAGCATCGCGACCAGGTGCAGGACCGCCGGTGAGCGGTCAAAACGCCGCCATGCCAGCGCAATATCGGTATTGAGCGTGGCGTCATCGATCTGATGAAAGGTGACGCCCGGATAGCTGATACAGCACAGCGAAGCGGGCACGATGGTAAAGCCAAACCCGGCAGCAACCATGCCAATGGCCGGTAATATCTGCGGTGACTGCTGGCCTGGTTTCGGCTGGAAACCGGCGCGCAGGCAGGCCGCAATCACCATCTCATACAGGCTGGGCGACACCTCACGCGGGAAAACAATCAGCGGTTCATCCGCCAGCTGGGCCAGCGACAGGCATGGCTCGCCGCCAAGGGCGTGTCCTTCGGGCAGCACCACCCGCATCTGCTCAGTGGCGATCACCTTCAGATTAAATGCCTTACTGCTTTCGCAGGGCAGACGCACGATCGCCGCATCCAACAACCCTTCCTGTAAATCGTGCATCAGCGCGGACATGTTCTGCTCACGCGACAGCAGGGTCATATCCGGATAGCGGTCCTGAAACCGTCGGATGAGGGTAAAAACGGCGGAATGAAAGGCGACGGAACTGGCAAACCCCAGTGACAGCTCTCCGCTAATGCCGCGCGCAATCCCCCTGGCCTTTTCCAGCGCCAGCCCGGTCAGTTCCAGGATCTGGCAGGCATCCTGATAAAAGGCCTCTCCCGTTTCCGTTAGCTCGACCCCACGCGTCAGCCTTTTCAGCAGCGGCGTACCTATTTCCCGCTCCAGCCTGAGGATCTGCTGGCTGAGCGGCGGCTGAGAAATTCCCAGCATTTCGGCGGCGCGCGTAAAGTGGCGCGTTTGTGCAACCGCCACGAAATAACGCAGATGGCGAAGTTCCATATTAAATTCGTCTCAAAGTAGTGGCTTTTCTATATTGGTATCCCCGACTGAATCGAGTCAATATTCAGTTAACAAATCTTAACTGTTTAGATCCTGAGGGGCGTGATGAAACATTCTGTAACCGACTGTATGTGCGAACAACAGCTGGCGTCTACCGTCAGTGCATTACGGCAACATAAACCAGAAAGCGTTATCTATCAGACCTCTTTGATGAGTGCGCTGCTCAGTGGCGTTTACGATGGCACCACTACCGTTGCCGACCTGCTGCGTAAGGGCGATTTTGGCCTCGGCACCTTTAATCAGCTCGACGGCGAGCTGATCGCCTTCGACAAAGAAGTTTACCAGCTGCGA
Source organism: Erwinia sp. ErVv1 (assembly GCF_900068895.1). Taxonomy (GTDB): domain Bacteria; phylum Pseudomonadota; class Gammaproteobacteria; order Enterobacterales; family Enterobacteriaceae; genus Erwinia. The sequence continues at coordinate 355,806 of NZ_CDPK01000001.1, forward strand.
TCCGACGGCAGCGCAACCTCGGCCGATCCGCAGCAGAAAACGCCGTTTGCCGTGATGACGTTTTTCAATCCGCAATATCGTCACGTGCTGAACGGCCCGGCCAGTCGTGAAGCTGTTCATCAGATTATCAATGAGCAGGTCACTTCCGATAACCAGTTTTGTGCGCTGCGCATTGACGGCCTTTTCTCCTCGGCGCAGACGCGCACGGTTCCCTGCCAGCATCGCCCTTATCGTTCCATGCCGGAAGTGCTGGGCCAGCAGCCCACGTTTCACTTCACCGACCGTCGCGGCGTGGTGATTGGTTTCCGCACCCCGCAATACATGCAGGGCATCAACGTGGCGGGCTATCACGAACACTTTATTACCGACAATCGTCAGGGCGGTGGGCACCTGCTGGACTATCAGCTGGAAGAGGGCGTACTGACCTTCGGTGAAATCAGCAAGCTGGTTATCGATCTGCCCAACGACAGCGATTTTCTCAAGGCTGACCTGAATCCTGAAAATCTGGATTCCGCTATTCGCTCTGTTGAGAGCTAAACCCTTTTTAGGAGCTATGATGAAAAATCCAACCGAGACTCCGGTATGGCAGCACGGTGCCGATCTGGTCGTGGCGCAGCTTGAAGCGCAGGGCGTAAAGCAGGTTTTCGGCATTCCTGGCGCAAAAATCGATAAGGTCTTTGACTCGCTGGTGGACTCAACCATCCAAACTATTCCGGTTCGTCACGAAGCCAACGCGGCCTTTATGGCCGCTGCGGTGGGCAGACTCACCGGCAACGCGGGCGTGGCGCTGGTCACCTCAGGCCCGGGCTGTTCAAATCTGATCACCGGTATGGCGACCGCCACCAGCGAGGGCGATCCGGTCGTGGCGCTGGGCGGCGCAGTTAAGCGCGCCGACAGCGCTAAACAGGTCCATCAAAGTATGGATACCGTGTCGATGTTCCGTCCGATCACCAAATTCGCTGCGGAAGTGACCGATTCAAATGCCCTGGCTGAAGTGCTTTCCAACGCCTTCCGCTATGCGGAACACGGCCGCGGGGGTGGGTCATTTGTCAGCCTGCCGCAGGATATTGTCGATCAGCCCGCCAAAGGCTACCCGCTGCTCTGTAAAGGCCATGTGGTTCTGGGCTCGGCACCGGACTCCGCCATTGATGAAGTGGCGAAGCACATCGCCAGCGCGAAAAACCCCGTGCTGCTGCTGGGCCTGATGGCCAGCCAGACCGGTAACAGCGATGCGCTGCACCGCCTGCTTGCCAGCAGCCATATCCCGGTGACCAGTACCTATCAGGCCGCCGGCGCCGTCAGGCAGGAGCACTTCTCCCGCTTCGCTGGCCGGGTTGGCCTGTTTAATAACCAGGCGGGCGATCGCCTGCTGCGCCAGGCCGATCTGATTATCACCATCGGCTACAGCCCGGTTGAGTATGAACCTGCGATGTGGAACAGCGGCAACGCCACGCTGGTGCATATTGATGTTCTGCCCGCCGATACGGACAACTGCTATCTGCCGGATGTCGAGCTGGTCGGGGATATTGCCTCCACCCTCGATAAGCTGGCGGATAAAATTACCGCGCCGCTGCAGCTCAGCGAACAGGCCGCCTCCGTGCTTCAGGATCGTCAACAGCAGCGCCAGCTTCTGTCGCTCCAGGGCCAGAGCCTTAACCAGTTTGCTTTGCATCCGCTGCGTATCGTGCGGGCCATGCAGGACATCATTAACAGCGACGTGACCCTCACCGTGGATATGGGCAGCTTTCATATCTGGATCGCCCGCTACCTTTACAGCTTCCGCGCGCGTCAGATCATGATCTCTAACGGCCAGCAAACGATGGGCGTGGCGCTGCCGTGGGCGATTGGCGCGTGGCTGGTGGATCCGAGCCGTAAGGTGGTTTCCGTCTCCGGTGATGGCGGCTTCTTACAGTCCAGCATGGAGCTGGAAACGGCGGTCAGACTCGGTGCCAATATTCTGCACATTATCTGGGTGGACGAGGCCTACAACATGGTGGCGATGCAGGAAGAGAAGAAATATCACCGCGTGTCAGGCGTGAAATTCGGTCCGGTCGATTTCAAAGTCTATGCCGAGGCGTTTGGCGCCGCCGGCTTCTCGGTAAACAGCGCGGCCGAGCTGGAACCGACGCTGCGAAAAGCGATGGATGTGCAGGGACCTGCTGTGGTCGCCGTGCCAGTAGACTATGCTGATAATCCGATGCTGATGGGTCAACTGCATCTGAGCCAGATTCTGTAACACACGTTTAAGGAGAAGGTATGAAAACCAAAGTAGCATTGGTGACCGGCGGCGGTCAGGGTATTGGTAAAGCCATTGCCCTGCGCCTGGCAAAAGACGGCTTCGCCGTTGCGGTAGCGGATTATAACAGCCAGACGGCAGGTCAGGTTGCGGATGAAATAGTCAGTGCCGGCGGCAAAGCTTTAGCCGTGACGGTAGACGTATCGAATCGCGATCGGGTCTTTGCTGCCGTCGAGCAGGCGCGTAAAGAGCTGGGCGGTTTTGACGTCATCGTCAATAACGCCGGTGTCGCACCGACCACGCCAATCGAAGAGATCACCGAAGAGACGGTCGATAAAGTTTATAACATCAACGTTAAAGGCGTAATCTGGGGCATGCAGGCGGCCATCAAAGCCTTTAAGGCTGAAGGCCACGGCGGCAAGATTATTAATGCCTGTTCCCAGGCGGGCCACGTCGGTAACCCTGAGCTGGCGGTTTACAGCTCAAGTAAATTCGCCGTGCGCGGCCTGACGCAGACCGCCGCGCGCGATCTGGCACCGTTAGGAATTACGGTGAATGCCTACTGTCCGGGCATCGTGAAAACGCCAATGTGGGAGGAGATCGATCGTCAGGTTTCCGCCGCCGCAGGCCAGCCAGCGGGCTACGGCACGGCAGAGTTCGCCAAACGCATCACCCTGGGCCGCCTTTCCGAGCCGGAAGACGTGTCAGCCTGCGTAGCCTTCCTTGCCGGCCCTGATTCCGACTATATGACCGGTCAGTCACTGCTGATCGACGGCGGGATGGTCTTTAATTAATCCTGTATTGCAGACCGGCTCCGGTCGGTCTGCTGTTCTTTTTCCTCCCATTCCCTTCTCCTAAGTCAAACCCGCATCGCCGCAGGCGAAACGTTTCGATAGCGATCACATTTTCCACGCATGGTGATTGTTTTCCCGTCTGGCTTTCATACACTCCCCGCAAGCGAAACGTTTCGCTCTGGAGTGAATGATGAAAAAAGGCACCTTACTGAATTCTGAAATATCGGCGCTGGTTTCCAGGCTCGGGCATACCGACAGCCTGGTAATTGGTGACGCGGGACTGCCCATTCCGGCTGGCCCTCAGCGTGTTGATCTGGCGCTGACGCAGGGGATCCCCAGCTTTTTACAGGTGGTGAAAGCCGTGACCGACGAGATGCAGGTAGAAAGTGTCATCATCGCCGAGGAGATTAAGTCCCATAATCCTCAGCTTCTTAGTGAACTCTCCGCTCTGCTCGACTTACTGCAACAACACCAGGGAAACACCATCGCGATTTCGTACGTGAGTCACCAACAGTTCAAACAGCAAACGCAGCGTAGCCAGGCGGTCATTCGCAGCGGGGAGTGTTCTCCCTATGCCAATATCATCCTGTGCGCTGGCGTGACCTTCTGAGGCCGTCATGCAACCTTTATTGCAGCTGCAAGGCATTGATAAATCCTTTCCCGGCGTCAAGGCGCTTTCCGGCGCCGCGCTGGCGGTCTATCCCGGACGCGTTATGGCGCTGGTGGGTGAGAACGGCGCCGGTAAGTCCACCATGATGAAAGTGATGACCGGCATTTACCCCCGGGATGCCGGCTCGGTGAAATGGCTCGGTAACGAGACCACGTTTAGCGGGCCAAAGGCATCACAGGAAGCCGGCATCGGCATCATCCATCAGGAGCTTAACCTGATCCCGCAGCTCAGCATTGCTGAGAATATCTTTCTGGGGCGGGAGTTTGTTAACGGCTTTGGCCGCATCCTGTGGAAAAAAATGCATGCCGAGGCGGACGTCCTGCTTAAACGCCTGAACCTGCGCTTTAGCAGCCACAGGCTGGTGGGCGACCTGTCGATTGGCGACCAGCAGATGGTCGAAATCGCCAAGGTACTGAGCTATCAGTCCAAAGTGATTGTGATGGACGAGCCAACGGATGCGCTGACCGATACCGAAACCGCCTCGCTGTTTCGCGTCATCCGCGAGCTGAAAGCGCAGGGCTGCGGCATTGTCTATATCTCCCACCGGATGAAAGAGATCTTTGAAATTTGCGATGACGTAACCATCTTCCGCGACGGCCAGTTTATTGCCGAACGCGCGGTGGAGAGCCTGGACGAGAATTCGCTGATTGAAATGATGGTGGGCCGCAAGCTGGAAGAGCAGTATCCACGGCTGGACAAAGCCCCCGGCGAAGTTCGCCTGAAGGTTGAGCATCTCAGCGGACCGGGCGTGGAGGACGTCACCTTTACGCTGCGTAAGGGCGAGATCCTGGGCGTGGCAGGGCTGATGGGCGCGGGACGAACCGAACTGATGAAGGTGCTTTACGGTGCGCTGGCCCGAACCCACGGCAGCGTAACGCTGGATGGGCGGAATATCCTCACCCGCACGCCGGAAGATGGGCTGCGAAACGGCATTGTCTATATCTCCGAAGACCGCAAGCGTGACGGGCTGGTGCTGGGCATGTCGGTGAAGGAGAACATGTCGCTGACCGCGCTGGACTACTTTAGCCACGGCGGCGGCAGGCTGAAACACGCAGAGGAGCAGCTGGCGGTCAGCGACTTTATCACCCTGTTTAAGGTGAAAACGCCGTCGATGAACCAGCCGATCGGCCTGCTTTCCGGCGGCAATCAGCAAAAGGTGGCCATCGCCCGTGGGCTGATGACCCGTCCTAAAGTCCTCATTTTGGATGAACCCACCCGCGGCGTGGACGTCGGCGCTAAAAAAGAGATCTATCAGCTTATTAATCAGTTTAAGGACGAGGGGCTGAGCATCATTCTGGTTTCCTCTGAAATGCCGGAGGTGCTGGGCATGAGCGACCGCGTGCTGGTGATGCACGAAGGGCGCCTGAGCGGTGATTTCCCAATTGAACAGGCCACGCAGGAAGTCCTGATGGCGGCGGCAGTAGGTAAGCTACAGAGTGTGGAGCACGCATGACCATGAATACCCGAACGATCCCTGCTAACCGGCTGTTCAGCAAGACCTGGCTGCTGGAGCAAAAATCCCTGATCGCGCTGATTGTGTTGATTGCTATCGTCTCCAGCCTCAGCCCGAACTTTTTTACCCTGAACAATATGTTCAACATCCTGCAGCAGACCTCCGTTAACGCCATTATGGCGGTCGGCATGACGCTGGTTATCCTGACCTCCGGTATCGATCTTTCAGTGGGGTCGCTGCTGGCGCTGACTGGTGCGGTAGGTGCATCGCTGGTGGGGATGGAAGTTAACGCGCTGGTGGCCGTGGCCGCCTCTCTGGCGCTGGGCGCAGCCATTGGCGCCCTGACCGGTACTATCGTGGCGAAAGGACGCGTGCAGGCCTTCATCGCCACGCTGGTGATGATGCTGCTGCTGCGGGGCGTCACGATGGTGTACACCAACGGCAGCCCGGTCAATACCGGCTTCAATGACAATGCCGATCTGTTTGGCTGGTTCGGTATTGGCCGCCCTCTGGGTATTCCCACGCCGGTGTGGCTGATGGCGGTGGTGTTCGCTCTGGCCTGGTACATGCTGCATCACACCCGCCTGGGCCGCTACATTTATGCGCTGGGCGGCAACGAGGCGGCAACGCGCCTGTCCGGCATCAGCGTCAGCCGGGTGAAAATTGTCGTGTATGCGCTGAGTGGCATGCTGGCCGCGCTGGCGAGCACCATCGAAGTGGCAAGGCTCTCATCGGCACAGCCGACCGCGGGAACGGGCTACGAGCTTGATGCCATTGCCGCCGTTGTGCTGGGCGGCACCAGTCTGGCCGGCGGCAAGGGGCGAATCATGGGCACCTTAATTGGGGCACTGATCCTCGGCTTCCTGAATAACGGGCTTAACCTGCTCGGCGTTTCCTCCTACTACCAAATGATCGTCAAAGCTGTGGTGATTTTGCTGGCGGTGCTGGTAGATAACAAAAGCAGTAAATAACTCATCCCTACAGGAAATTATGATGAAAATGACCAAACTGACTGCACTTGCCGTTCTGCTTGGCGCCACGCTGAGCGCCAGCGCAATGGCGAAAGACACCATCGCACTGGTAGTGTCCACGCTGAATAATCCCTTTTTTGTCTCGTTAAAAGACGGCGCACAAAAAGAAGCGGATAAGCTGGGTTACAACCTGGTCGTGCTGGATTCACAGAATAACCCGGCAAAAGAGCTGGCTAATGTTCAGGACTTAACCGTACGCGGGACTAAGCTGCTGCTGATTAACCCGACTGATTCTGACGCAGTGGGCAATGCGGTCAAAATGGCGAATCAGGCCAGTATTCCGGTGATAACCCTGGACCGTATGGCAGCGCAGGGCAAAGTGGTCAGCCACGTTGCATCGGATAACCGCTTCGGCGGCAAGATGGCGGGTGACTACATTGCGAAGAAGGTGGGTGAGAACGCGAAAATTATCGAGCTGTCCGGTATTGCGGGCACCTCCGCCGCGCGTGAGCGGGGTGAAGGCTTTAAATCTGCTGCCGATGCGCATAAGTTCGTTATCCTCGCCAGCCAGCCAGCCGACTTTGACCGCACCAAAGGTCTGAACGTGATGCAGAACCTGCTGACCGCGCATCCTGACGTGCAGGCGGTATTTGCTCAAAATGATGAAATGGCGCTCGGCGCAATGCGCGCATTGCAAACTGCCGGTAAATCTGATGTGGTGGTCGTCGGCTTCGACGGCACCGCAGACGGGGTAAAAGCCGTTCAGGGTGGTAAGCTGGCCGCTACCGTGGCTCAGCAGCCGGAGCAAATCGGCGTTATCGGCGTGCAAACGGCTGATAAAGTGCTGAAGGGCCAGAAAGTTCAGGCTATCAACCCGGTTGACCTGAAGCTGGTCACGCAATAAATCAAAGAAAAGCATGGCACGCGCCACCCTTTCCGGGTGGCGCCTTTTTCTGGACGCCTTTATGAAAAAATCCGGCAAGCTGACCGTCCTTGGCAGCATTAATGCAGACCATATTCTAAACCTGATGCAGTTCCCCCGGCCCGGCGAAACGGTGACCGGCGGCGAGTATCAGGTCGCTTTTGGCGGGAAAGGGGCAAATCAGGCCGTTGCAGCAGGGCGCAGTGGGGCGGATATCGCCTTTATCGCCTGCGTGGGCGACGATGATATCGGCCAGCGCATTCGCCAGCAGCTGGCAACCGACCAGATCGATATCACCCCTGTCGAAGTTGTGGCGGACCAGTCCACCGGCGTGGCGCTTATTTTTGTCAACGGTGCGGGCGAAAACTGTATTGCGATCCATGCCGGTGCCAACGCGGCGCTGACGCCGGAAAGGGTCAGCCAGCACCAGCAGACGATAGCGGAGTCGGACGCGCTGCTGATGCAGCTTGAGTCGCCGCTGGCGAGCGTACTGGCCGCCGCAAAAATTGCCCGCCAGCATCAGACGCGCGTTATCCTTAATCCCGCGCCCGCCGTCGCACTTTCCGGTGAGCTGCTGGGACTGGTGGATATGATTACCCCCAATGAAACGGAAGCGGAAATACTGACCGGCGTGCATGTTGATTCCGACGAAGCGGCGGCGCGTGCGGCTGGCGTGCTGCATGAAAAGGGTATCGACAGCGTTCTTATTACTCTCGGCAGCCGCGGCGTGTGGCTGAGTGAACAGGGTAAAGGCCAGCGTATTGCCGGTTTCCGGGTGGAGGCGGTTGATACGATAGCGGCAGGCGACACCTTCAACGGCGCGCTTATCGCCGCCCTGCTCGAAGGGCAGGCGATGGATCGCTCCGTGCGCTTTGCCCATGCGGCTGCGGCTATTTCGGTGACCCGCCACGGCGCGCAGCCATCCGTACCCTGGCGCAGTGAAATCGATCGCTTTTTGCAGCAGCAGGGGTAGCGCGTGGCCACTATGAAAGATGTCGCGCGCCTTGCGGGCGTGTCGACCTCTACCGTTTCCCACGTTATTAACAACAACCGCTTCGTCAGCGAGGCGGTGCGGGAAAAAATCACCTCGGCGATTGCCGAGCTGAATTATGCCCCATCTGCCCTGGCACGCAGTCTGAAGCTCAACCAGACGCGCACCATCGGTATGCTGCTGACCGCCAGTAGTAACCCTTTCTACTCTGAAGTGGTTCGCGGCGTCGAGCGGAGCTGCTATGAGCGCGGTTACAGCCTGATCCTGTGCAATACCGAAGGGGATGAAAACCGTATGAACCGCAGCCTTGAAACGCTGCTGCAGAAGCGGGTGGATGGGCTGCTAATTATGTGTACTGAAAGTCATCTCCCCCCGGCGGATATTCTTAACCGCTATCCCTCTATTCCTTCGGTGATGATGGACTGGGCCCCTTTTGAGGGCAGCAGCGACATTATTCAGGATAACTCCCTGCTGGGCGGGGAGATGGCGACCCGATTTCTGATCTCCCGGGGTTACCGGCGCATTGCCTGCATTGCCGGTCCGCAGGATAAAACGCCTGCCCGTCTGCGGCTGGAAGGTTTTCAGCGGGCAATGAAGAGCGCGGGCTTACCGGTGCCGCCGTCCTGTGTGGTCAGCGGTGATTTCGAGTTTGAGGGCGGGTTCAACGCCATGAATCAGCTGCTATCGCTCTCCCCGCTGCCCGAAGCGGTTTTTACCTGCAACGATGCGATGGCGGTGGGCGGCTATCATGCGCTCTTCCAGGCCGGACTGTCGGTGCCGCAGGATATTGCGGTCATTGGCTATGACGACATCGAGCTGGCGCGCTATATGACACCGCCTTTGACCACCATTCACCAGCCTAAAGATGAACTGGGGGAGCTGGCGATTGATACGCTACTTCACCGCCTCGGCGAGCCGGGCGACAGTCAGCAGTTACTGATTCTGACGCCAGAGCTGGTAGAGCGCGGCTCGGTGGGAGAGCGTTAAGCGCGTTTTTTGCGCTTCTCCCGGTCAGCAATCAGATGGCGGCCATCTCCCGGTTTAAGCAGCCTGAATACCAGCCCGGAAAACACGGTTACCACGCCCATGGTCAGAAAGGTGGCGTGGAAGTGCTGCACCGTGGTGCCATCGAAGTTCTCATAGAAACGCAGCACCGCGGCACTCACCGCGACGCCAAAGCTGATCGCCAGCTGCTGGGTGACGGCCAGCATACTGTTACCGCTGCTGGCGTTACCCTCATTTAAATCCGCCAGCGTAATGGTGTTCATCGCCGTAAACTGGGTGGACATGGCCATGCCCAGAATAAACAGCGGTAGCAGAAGGACGACCAGGCCCATTGCTGGCGTCTGTAGCGCAAAGGTGGCAATCAGCGCACCGATAATCACGCTTATCCACATTAGCGTGGTGCGGTAGCCGAACCAGCGAAGCACCTGGGTGACCGTTGATTTCGCCAGGAGCGATCCTAATGCCGTCGGGGCCATCATGCAGCCAGCGAGAATGGCGGAATAGCCGAATCCCACCTGAAGCATCAGCGGCATCAGGAAAGGAATGCAGCCGGTACCAAGCCGGGAAGCGATATTCCCGAGGATCCCCACCGAGAAGGTGCGGGTTTTAAACATCGGTAAGGGAATGAGGGGAGTCGCATGGCGCCTCGCGTGAGCAATATAAAGAAGCAGCAGCACTATCCCTCCCGACGTAACGGCCAGAGCAATACTGCTGGCCACTATCTTCTCGCCCAATAGCTCAATCCCGCTCGACAGCAGCACAAGGCCTATACCAAACAGAATAAAGCCCAGCAGATCGAAGCGGCGTTTGGGCGTGGTGAAATCCGGCATATATTTACGGGCGTAAATAATACCCAGTATGCCCATCGGAATATTTATCAGGAAGATCCAGTGCCAGCTGGCCCAGGTTACCAGCACGCCGCCCAGCAGCGGCCCCAGAACCGGGCCAATCAGTCCAGGCATAGTGACGAAGTTCAGCACCGGCAGCAGTTCGCTACGCGGATAGGCTCTGAGCAATGCCAGCCTGGCGACGGGCATCATCATCGCGCCACCAATCCCCTGAAGCACCCGGAAGGTCACCAGCATGGCCAGAGAGTCTGAGAGCGCGCAGGCCAGCGAACCTAGCGTAAATAAAGAAACCGCCACCACAAACACTTTGCGCGTACCAAAGCGATCGGCCAGCCAGCCGCTGACGGGGATCAGCATGGCAACGGTTAAGGTGTAGCTAATGATGGCAGACTGCATTGCCAGGGGGGAGCGATTCAGGCTCTGCGCGATGGCGGGAAGAGCGGTGTTCAGTATCGTGGCATCCAGCGCCTGCATAAAAAAGGCCATGGCGGCTATCCACGGAAGTCCGGCCATACTGCGCGCGGATTTTGTCATTTGGCATCCTTTCTATTATTCATTGTGGCTTAAAGACCCTGGTAGCTTAAGAGTAGCACCCCCGTTTATGGATTTCACAAAGGGCAGAACGGGCATTTGGGATGAATATGGTGCAATAACAACCCGATAGTGTGTGATTAATCGCCGATCGGTTAAAAAAAGGACGGTCAGATCTTTTTTTTAAAGAAAGGCTTGTCACCCGTCAGGAACTCCCTATAATGCGCCTCCACTGACACGGAACAACGGCTTAACGGTCACCGGGTCAGGAAGAGAAAAGTGAGAAANGTCACCCGTCAGGAACTCCCTATAATGCGCCTCCACTGACACGGAACAACGGCTTAACGGTCACCGGGTCAGGAAGAGAAAAGTGAGAAATCCCTTGACTCTTCAGCGGGAAAGCGTAATATCTGCACCCCGCGCCACACGAGATTATGTGGCACCGCTCTTTAACAATTTATCAGACAATCTGTGTGGGCACTCGCAGGATTGATATCAGCGCCGCAAGGCGCAAAAAATATCAAGTCTT
>NZ_CDPK01000001.1:366986-367217 GCF_900068895.1 Erwinia sp. ErVv1
GAGTAATGTCTGGGAAACTGCCCGATGGAGGGGGATAACTACTGGAAACGGTAGCTAATACCGCATAACGTCTACGGACCAAAGTGGGGGACCTTCGGGCCTCACACCATCGGATGTGCCCAGATGGGATTAGCTTGTTGGTGAGGTAATGGCTCACCAAGGCGACGATCCCTAGCTGGTCTGAGAGGATGACCAGCCACACTGGAACTGAGACACGGTCCAGACTCCTAC
>NZ_CDPK01000002.1:0-237 GCF_900068895.1 Erwinia sp. ErVv1
CTCACTGCTCAGGAGCTGACCTAACCGGTCATACGTCAAGCGGATGACGCTGCCGGAGCAGTCGGTGCGCTGTGTCAGCAGCCCCTGGCGGTTCCACACCAGCAGCACGTCACCGCCGATTGCATCGGTGATGCGGTCCGGCAGCGTTTCTTCGTCGTCAGGATAATGGTATGTGGTGGTGTGATTCAGTGCGTTGCTTTCCGACAGCAGGCGACCGTTTAAATCATATGTCGCCTG
>NZ_CDPK01000002.1:443-694 GCF_900068895.1 Erwinia sp. ErVv1
TCTTCGTCGTCAGGATAATGGTATGTGGTGGTGTGATTCAGTGCGTTGCTTTCCGACAGCAGGCGACCGTTTAAATCATATGTCGCCTGTGTGGCTGTTGAATCCGGGTAAACCGTGCGGGCGATGCGGTCAGTGTTGCGAAACCAGTAATACTCTGTGGTGCGGCCTGCCGGGTCAGTCTCTGACGTCAGGCGGCCATAGCGGTCCCACTGGCTGCGCCGCATGGCTCCGTCAGGCAGGATGACATCGCA
>NZ_CDPK01000002.1:825-2068 GCF_900068895.1 Erwinia sp. ErVv1
GCTCCGTCAGGCAGGATGACATCGCATAACTCACCGTTGTGGTAAACAAAGCTGGTCTGGCGACCGTCATAATCTGTGAAACGGGCGACGTTATTATCGTCGTCAACCAGCCAGTCTGCCTGTACGCCATCCTCGCGGGTGGCGCGGCGGGTGCCATTTTCAAAATCGTATTCAAAATCAAGCTGCTCACCCGCGCTGTTGCGGTACGCCACCACGCGCGGCAGACCATCAATGTTCTGCCACAGATATTCATTCACAAGCCCGTTGCCGTCCTCATGACTGCGCAGTAAATCCATTCCGTCGCCGTCGTCATACCAGCCAAAGCGGCGGCGTACCTGACCGCCTCGTCCGGTGACGCTAATCACCCTGGCCTTATCATCGAAGCCGTAGCTGACCAGGCAGACTTCATTATCCAGCCAGGCCCCGGTCAGGCGAACCTGTCCGCTGACGGTTGTGTAGCGGCAGACTACACTTTGCCCCGCGCTGTCGGTGAGTGAATGCAGGGTATGGTCGTCGTTCCAGTCAAAAAGAATATCGTTACCACAGGGTTCTGTGAGGCGTAGCGGCAGGGAAGGGGAATCGTCCCGCAGGGATGAGTAATGCCAGCGCTCGCCGCTGATATCATACACTGACCATGTATCGTCCTGATGGTGTTCCAGCCAGCGCTTCTCCGGTTCACAGAAGGTTCGCTGTCCTTTCGGCACGGGAGGAAATGACACGTAATCGCCGGACGGCGCACGCCACACCAGCCCGTCCTGATACCGCTCAAGGCGGGTTTCCCAGAAAAGTGACCAGCCACGGCCCAGCACGCTGTCGCCGGGATTGCCACTGCGCCAGTAACGCTGCCAGACCACCGGCAGACGGGANGGCCCAGCACGCTGTCGCCGGGATTGCCACTGCGCCAGTAACGCTGCCAGACCACCGGCAGACGGGAAGGCAATACGAAATCCAGCTCGTCATCACCCGAGAGAAACTTCTGCCCACTGACGATATCCACCGGACGCGCGATGATGCCCACGGCAGCGGCACCCGTCATCAGCACGCCAGCGCGGCAGGCGATACGGGCCAGTTTGTTGATACCCGGAATTTTACTGAACAGCTTCGCCAGCGCCCCGGCCTTCGCGGCACCCCCTACGCCACCGATAAGCCCGGCAAATAACAGCGTCAGGTCAGAGGCTTTATACAGCCCTTCCGGGACTTCTGACTGTATCGGCAGTGTCTGTTCCGGCTCCCCGCCAATGCG
>NZ_CDPK01000002.1:2176-2421 GCF_900068895.1 Erwinia sp. ErVv1
GCAAATAACAGCGTCAGGTCAGAGGCTTTATACAGCCCTTCCGGGACTTCTGACTGTATCGGCAGTGTCTGTTCCGGCTCCCCGCCAATGCGGACGTTCCCTGAACCGGTCATGACCTTTCCGCCACAGGTGGTCTGGTCACCTGTACGGGCAGCAGGCAGGCCGTTGATAAATACGCGTGAGGAGCCTTCGGCCATCTGCTGTGAACCACCGTCCTTAGCGCATTCCACCATGCTGTTGGTCGC
>NZ_CDPK01000002.1:2589-17962 GCF_900068895.1 Erwinia sp. ErVv1
GATGCGGCCTTCAGTAAAAACGCAGAGAGGGAGATTTTCAGACATTAAGCAGGTTCCGTATGCTTCAGAAAGGGTTAAGTGTGCCACAGGGGCAGACAGCTTGCTATAAAGAGGTTTCATTTACTTATGGAAGGTACGTGTTCTGAGATAAGTGCCTGTTCAGAAACAGGCTGATTTAGCAGATGCCTGCTTTCGAAGTGAAAAATCAGTCAATTAATCTCACATTTCATTAACTTATTGATCTACAGAATCGATAAGTAATTGTATATTGATAGAGTTTATCGATTAAAAGTCGGGAGTTGATCGGCGCTCAATCGTATAAAACGATTGATAAATTAGTATTGATAGTCGTTAGTTATGATTTGTTGTGAATTTGATCGGTGAAAACGATATGACAGCCGCTTTGTTAAGGTTAATTCTATCAATAGATTATAGTTAATCTGGCGAGGAAAAGAGTATGTCAGAATGTGCATTTTGCGGTACAGAAGTGCAGGAGCATGTGTCAGTGTGCAGGGGTGCTGAAAGGATAGAAGGCTACGTCAGTCAGCAGACCATGAAGGGGCTGGTAGCCGTTGGAACGATAGTTGGCATTTCTGCAGGATTTTTCATGGCCTGTCTCACCAAATCCACGCCAGTGTTGGTGATTACTTTGCTCGCTTTAATGCCTGGCCCATTGATGATTCTGAAATTTAAAACCAAAGATAAAATCAGTTGGGTTCGTCCGACTGCACGTTAATGACTTTGCCGACACCAGGGAAAACAACATCACTAACTTTTCTGAATGAAAATCTCAGTGCAGTGAGTTTTTTGATCCTACCCAGTTTTAAAATGAATAAACGATTACAGCTTTACTAGTATCTGCCACTTTTACGCTGGCAGGCAGCAACTGAGCGTCGCAACAGGGAAGATGGGGCAGTCGATTAATTCCTCATTATCTTCTCTGAATGGGGCTCTAAGCCCATCAAACAGCAACAGTACAACTCTGGCTTCAGATAATCTTCCAGTGAACACCGTTACGGTCTGAGGGCAGTCCAGAGAAGGGTTAACCAATTGATAGAAAGCAAGAAGCCCGCTCAGGTTTCCCTGAGCGGGCTTCTTTAATTTGGCTTCTCTGACTGGGATCGCCTTTGCCAATAACTGGCTGAATAAAAAGCTAAACCTGAATTCGGCTCTTGTCAAGACCACCAAAGTGACCACCATAAATGAACGTGAATGCGTCTATATAAATAACATAACGATTGCAGGCTAAAGTTATCGACTCTCAATATTATCGACATCATTCCGCATATATGGAAATAAATTAATAGATAAACTTAACTGTGCTCATAAAAAATCCTTAACCTATTGATATTAAGAATATCACGATGTGTATTTTTAGCAAAAACACACATCGTGCAAATAGCCATGAAATGGTATGTGCGATATTATTTTTCAGCCCCTCCCTCATTTATGTTTTGGCATATAGAGGGAGGAATATCTAAAATCCATAATGATTGCAAAAAGAACGATAACATTTTTTTAATTCAGATTGTTTATCAGCATTTGCGCTTGAAGAGTAAAATACATCAAAATACTTTGAGAATGTTTTTTTATCTTTTCTAAGATCTCCAGTCCATTCAAATTGCTGAGCAATTCCATCAAGGAGGAGATTGAAAATTTCATCATTTAATTCTTTTACAACGTTATCACATACTGAAACAATAGATTGTATTGCATCATAACTAATGATGATTGGTTTTTCTAGAAAAGTATAATGTTGTTCAAGTCCGAGTTTTAAAGCATTTTTTGTACCTAATAAACCTGAACGATGAACTATACAGTGCCTCAGTTGGCATACTTGTTCATACTTCTGTAAAGCTGATATTACTGATGGTGATTTTTGTCTATCAATACGTAATCCAGTAAATGTCTTAATGGTTTCCAGTATATTTGACTCAGAAATAAATGTCGCATCTTCTAATAAAGCTTCTGGTAAAATGCTTTTTTCGTGATAAACAGCCGCAGCATAGCTAACATTATTTTTGAAACTAAATGATCTTGCTTGTTTATCAACAATTAACACTCTACGTATTATACAACGACAATAGCTTTCTACTAATGATATAAATCCCAGCATGATAAGATTTACAAGTAATTTCCATTCATCTGATTCACTAGGTTCACCCAGTAATCTGATATGAATATTTTTTTTACTACTGTAAATATCTATAGCAGAGGATTGAGGCTCTTGATAATTTTGATCAAAAAAATTGATTGTGTTAATGTTTGGAGTGACTTTTTGCCCAGAGATATTATATGAAAACTTATTGTTACTCATGATTTTTCTGCCATTTAAGCTAAAAATTCGTTAACCCAAGAACGAACTTTAAATTCTAACGCAGCAGCTCTTTTCTGAGCTACCTGTCTGACTTTCATAAATTCTGCCGCGGTATTTTTAGATGAAATAACATCCTCTACTGTTTTGAAATTAGTTTGCTGAATTACTAACTTTTGAAATTTTGTTAAAGGTAGTTCAAGTAAGTTTTTCTTCATACACAAACGAAAAGATGATTCATCTATAAGTTCTTTACCGCACTTGTGACAGAATTTCTGATTGTCAGATAACCGTTTTTCACCACAGTGAGAGCAGTTAGGTAATGTTAACGATATTTTTTCAAAATTTTCTTTAGACAATAACGAAAATACAGATCTTCGCAGAGGGTGTTTTTCAGAACGAGATGTTAATATTTCAACCAATCTTGTTGCGCTAAATCCTCGGCTAATAGAAAACGTTTTTTCCTTTATAAGGAAAGCATAATGTGGTGTAAAACGGCGTAATTTTCGCTCACGGCCATGAGAGGTGCTGGTGTGCTCATAAAGGAGACCTGCCTCAATTAAGAAACTAATTATTCTTTCTATTTTGTCAGAATCCATATCTTCAATGCCGACTGAAACTGTTTTTTTATAATTAACCTTATCCTTTTGGATGTTTTCATAATTAATTGCCTTCAAATCCATTAATATTTTATTGAAAATGTGCCAGCCGGATTTAATATACTGCCCATATTGCGGTAATTTATCAATAATTGAAATATACTCGTCATAAGTATACTTGCATCTGTCTTCAATAACATGATTAAATTTTGCCTGTTTAGTTTTAGACTTTGACTCAGAATAAGCTCTTATTAAGTTAATGTAAGCTCTTGGTATTCCGAATGATGCATAAATAAGAAGTCTATTTATATGGTTATCTTCAACTACTTGATTATTGAATCTTTCCTTGACGAGTGCATACATGAAATCAATGTATTCACTTTGTTCGACGTCTTGCCATATTAATACAGGTTCAGCATCTTGACCTAAATGAAATCTCGGGCCATATTGTGTAGTTCCTGGATATACTGATGCTTT
This sequence comes from Erwinia sp. ErVv1, assembly GCF_900068895.1. GTDB lineage: Bacteria > Pseudomonadota > Gammaproteobacteria > Enterobacterales > Enterobacteriaceae > Erwinia. Next base: position 5,980 of record NZ_CDPK01000002.1, read on the forward strand.
AGGTGATATTCTTGAGGTTTTAATGCTCCTGAAAATATCGAAAAATTCTACCATATATTCTTTTGTTAAGGTAAGTGCGGCATCATCAAAAAATAGGACGGCTCTCTTTCTACCTTGTGTATTCGCACAGGTATCAATTATTGATTGAACAATATCAATATTAAGTGATGTAATTATATTGTTATGCTCTGGCAAATAATTCTGTTTTTCGATATCTATAATGAAGTTTTTAATATCAACAATAGAGATATCTTTAAATGGAAAAACATCATAATCCTCATGGCATGCATTTATTATTTTAGCAAGAACCCATGTGTGAAAAATCTCTATAGCATTTGAAGTTTCGTGGATGTATGTTTCTAGACGTAGATAATGATTGAATGACACATATAGTGGAAGAGGGAGTGATTTATTCTCTCTACATTCTAAATAAGCGTGTCGCATATAATGTGTTTTACCTGACCCTCTCGGTCCAACCAATAGTTTAGCGCCAACTTGCGTTAGTTTTTTTTGTACTGAGTAAAAATGACTATTATTTGGAGACCAACGCACAAGGACATCATCTGGAAGGTAGTCTGCCCTTTCCTCAAACTCAAAACTATCAAGGTCATCTGGGATATTTTCAATATTGTTTGTAGTCATAAACAATCTCTTTGATTATATACAGTAATTTAGTTAAGATAACACAAGGATTAAATAAACAGTAGAATTATAAATAAGTGGTTGAATTTAAACAGTTTTATACAGAGAGCAATGTCAGTGAGATGCTTGCATCCTTGATTGAGCAGTCGTATCCGCAAAGTTGCCTAGAGTTAAGTGCAGGAGAGGGGGCTCTAATCGATGCCCTACTAAAACGTTTTCCAAAAATTAAAATAACGGCTGTAGATATTGATGCGAGAAACGTAGAGTTTCTCAGCAATAAACATCCTGACGCTATTTGCTATTTTATGGATTCGACCACTCCAGAATTTTTTACTCTTGTGCCATGTGAATCATTCGATGTTGCTATATGTAATCCACCATTTAAATTTATTGAAGTTAATGATTATTTGTTGTCTTTAATTAAAAATATGACATCGAAGGTTATTAATGCAAAAAAAATTAGGGCGGAACTAGTTTTCTTAATATTAAATATTATGAAAATAAAAAAAGGAGGAGAGTTAGCTATAATTCTTCCCGATGTATTTTACTCGTCAAAGTCCTTTGTTTGGCTAAGATCATTTTTAATTTCAAATTTCGAAATTAAAAAAATCATTGAATGCAATCACAAATCGTTTAAAAAAACAGAAGCTAAAACGCACATTTACCATATTAAGAAGAATGGTCCTTCAAAATCTGAAAGATTATTTCTAGTGAGGGGTTTTACTACTATTTCATTAAGCCATAAGGAATTTGTTAATGAAAAATTAATCCCTAAGAGTGATATAGTTGATAGTTATTTCCATCTTTTTAGAGGAAAGAAAACTGGTAAAGAGTGTCGAATGTCTAAAAAATCATTTTTCCATACTTCATCATATAGCAACCCATCAGATTATCAAAGCGTAGAACCTCTAGCAAACGAGAGTATGGTTAAATTTGGTGACATTTTGATCGCACGAGTAGGAAGTAGAGTTCTTGGGAAAAGTATTCTATATACAGGCACAAACGCGATATTGAGTGATTGCGTTTTTTGTTTGAGAATAAATGACCCAGCCATGAGAGATTATATTTTCAAGGCATGGGAAAATGATAAGATTCAATGGTTAGAGTGCCATGCGACAGGAACGTGTGCTAAGCATATTAGTTTGGAAAATTTCAAAAGCTATATTAGAACTAAATTAAAAAAATATTTTACATCGGATATGAAATTTATCTCGAAAAGTGAAGCAAAGTGTTGACTAGGACTTTACTTCACTTTTCTAATTTGACTAATTATATATCTCTAATTCATACGAGTAAATTTGCCCAATCCCTCTACTTCGGTTAGCCGATTTTTCTGGGAAGTCGTATATGGCCCCTATTTGATTATCCACGTTGTTTTTTGCTATGTTATTTATTAGGAAAACACAAATTCCAATGGCCGTAGGCTTTGTTCCTAAAGAGGTTATAACAATTTTATTATGTTCAGATATAATATCATTAAGGAGTTCATTAACTGCATAGGGATTGGAACCTGGATATGTTATCAGTTCTGAGTTCAACATATTAAAATATTTCATGTGACGTTTTAATGAAATATTTTCCCATCCGGCTTTATAAGCCGGGATAGAGAGGTGAGCCAATAGTTGTTTATAACTTGCACCATCATCATGCTCTAAAATATGACCTAACCTAGAGTTTTCAAATCCCAGGAAAGATACAAGTGTTGCTTTATCATCCGAATTAGATTGATTATCTAGAGCAAAAGCCGGTAATGCAATAAATGGATAACGTTTGTCACTCAGTACAAATTCGTCATCACCTTCTGTAGATACTTCTTTTGCATATTCTTTAGGTTCTACATATATTATGGTGCAATATAAATGTTTGCCTGACCTATTCATTGCATCCAATAGGTATAGAAGCTCAGGGAACCCTAGTGAAGTTGAATCAATTAAAACTCTGTTAATATCGGATGAAATGAAGAATTCTTGCAATCTGAATATTTTATACTGCGTAGAGCCTATCGTTATTGAATAATTAGTCTTGTCAAACGTAATCGCATAATTTGGTGTGATTTTGACTTGATTTAAAACTGTGATTGTTCTTTCATCAATTGCTTTACCACAAGAGAAAGCATCATATTCTTCAGTGCAACATGAATCAATAGTAGGGTTTTGCCTTATTCTATTTATTGTGATCATAAAAGCCCCAGTTGTTTTACCACATCATTTGTATTTTCTAAAGGCTCCTCATCTAAATCCCATTTAATAATGAAATTTTTTAATAATCTATTAAACTTATTATCATCCGCAGTGAATATAATCGTCAAACTTTCTTTGGTTAATTTTAATTTTTTCTTCTTTCTGTAACTTATTCCAAAGTGTGCGGACAATACTGGGTGTAGCACATAGTCCTTGATCTCTAAAGATTCTAGGTTTTTTTGTTTAGTACTATGCTCCTCGATAAGAACAGACCAGATGATTGCTTCATTAAGTAACGTGCGAGTATCTTCGTTAAGTTCTGTCTCATCAGATAGATCCAATGAGAAATGATTAATTTCTACTTCACTTTGACTTTTTCTTATTTGGCTATATGAATATATTTTCCCCAATCTTGTGGCTATTTTTTTTAAATGAGAGCCATGTGAACCTAGATCAGATATTTTTTCTAATTCTAGCCCACTTGTTTTTTTTGTTGCCCTAGATTGAATAGTTACGGGAATTTTATCAAGTCTTTTTGAGGAAGTTTTTGCATTAAATTGTTCATTCAACAATACTGATTGATGACATAACTCTAAAAAATGCCTAATGTTACCTCTTGAGAGTAAGACGTATTGTTTGTAACCAGAATAAAAAGGACAATCTTTTGCAGGTGATTTCTTATAAATGAGAAGAATTACCCCTACCAAATAGTTATGAATCCACTGTTGATATTTATTAGAAGTCCCACTTCTGTATTCTATGAATTGTTCTAGCAAAGAATGAGGCAAAGTATTGTTTCTGTTTAATATGGCTGCATTAACTAAACTTGCTTCTGGAAATTTCATGTCAATAAATTGTTCTGCTTTCAATGTTTCTGTTTTTTTATGTAAAGCCAAACCATCAGCTATTATTGCTAATAGTTTATCATATAATGAATTATCGCTAATGATGTTATGAGCCATTTCGCTGTACGTTAAGCTTGGCAAAAATCTTTCAGCAAGATTCCTTATTTCCTTCAAATAATCATGTGTTTGTCTGTATTCTAGATTTTCTTCTTTACGAACAAAAAGATTAAGCTGCTTCTGATCAAAAAATTCCTCTAGTCTTAATGCCAATACTTCACCGGCAAATACATCAAAATTATTATTATAATGTCTTTCCAAATCAATTGTTCTATAATCATTCCGTTCAACAATTTTTTCGTTGCCTAAGGTATCATGAGATATGATAGCGTTTTTCTTATGAGCGATGCTAAATATTAACTGTTTTTCCCCATGTTTCATTAACGTGTTTATTATTACTTGCTGAGGCTCTGTAAGGTTTTCAAATTCATCAACGAATATATGATATGTTATTTTTTCAAGTTCACTAACAGCTGTATTTAGCTCATTAGCAATAAGATTTAGAGTTCCTTTTGTATTTAGCGAGAAAGGAGGTGTTTCTGTGAATGGCGAATTGATCCAGTTACATAGTGTGAATAATGAATTTTGTAATATTTTTTTTGCTTCAAACAAATATATCTTATCACTTCTGGCGGATAATTGATTTATTATGCTTTCCGGGATTTCGATATTTTTAATCGCTATTTTGGAATTTTCTGACAATTGATTGTGATTAATCAACGCCTGGAGTAATTTATTGTATTCTATGAGTATAGACAATGTCATATAGCTGTTAAACGCACTTGACCAATATTGCCCTAGCCAATTTTGCGATATGTGCTGCGTAAATGATGTATCAGGCCTCCAATAAAGCCCCAGGTTATTCAACATCTTTAAATCAATATCAGATCTATTTGGGCTCAGAATTGTTGGGAAACAGTAGTATTTTAAATACATAGTCTTTCCCGACCCTCTCCCCCCCACGATCACGCAGGCCTTTGAGGCATCACTAATATCAATTTCATGGTTATTTATAGGGAGAACGTACTTTGAATATACGTCATCAGGAAACTCCTCTGTACGATTTTTGGCAAATACGGAACTTAACATGTTAGCCATTTTTACCTCTTAAATAGTTCGTTCCAGTTTTCATCTTTATGCATTATCATGGAAATATTGTTGTTGGGGGTTGATTTTGAAAATAAATAGGTTAACTCAAAACCACCATACCCAAGATTTCCATTGAGACTGATGCCTTTACTTTTACACACATGAAGATAGAATTTTTTGAAGTCTTCCTCTGTGAGTCCCTCTACTGCCCTTAACATTTTATTTTCCTTAGTAAAAAAACCATGTGATTCATCTATTATTTCTACTGGCTTTATTACCAAGTTATCAAATTTTCCTTGAAGATCTAGATATGTTTTATTAATGGCTGAGAACGGTATGTAAATAAATTTAATATCACTTTCATGAAATTTTCTTTTGGTGAAAAAGCTTTCGAATTGTGACCCTGTTCCGATTATATCGTCAAACAAAACGATAGCTTTTATATTGTTGTTTTGAATTCGTGTGATATTGTGAGAGTTGATTCCAAGAGTGCTATCAAAAAATAATTTTTGCAATGTATTCAGGATGACACTACTACTTTTAACTGCTTTATTATCCACATCATCAATGGCTGTAAATCTAATCGGGATACTTTTACAATTGCGACCATTCAGGAGTTTCATCCAGTCTTTTATATTGCTTGCTTTATATATTTCTTCTTGTTCAAGGATTTGTGGTAACATGACTTGAAATATATCAGCACCTAGAGATTTAACTGATTCCTCATTCCTGAATATTAAAGAATTTAACATGGCTGCACTTAGATATTTTTCATCTCGACTTTGGAAATTATCTATCCATTTATTTAATGTCCGAATGTTAATATTGTCAATATATTTGTATTTAATCATGCCTCTGGTATTATCAAAGGACTTTTCAATTAAGAAGTCATATCGCTCATCAATATTTAAATTCATTATTTTTCCAATGTGTTAATTTAAATTGTTAGGATAAATAGAGAATTAACGATAATTCTATTTGTTATATATACATGCTTGGGATGATTTTGACTATAGCCACCGCAATCAATACATGTTTTTATGATAGTAGAAGATTAAAAGAAACAAATCAACATGTTATTGGTGTGTTTATTTTCTGTTAAGTAAAGAGGGTTAAGGTTCCGGCTGTCAAAATTCCCCAACTGATAATTACTAGCCCATTTCTCCACAGCTCAGCAATGGGCACTTCGCCCGACTATGCAGGGGGCATTTTTTTTCTCCCACGTGCCTTCCGTTCCCGTATCTACTTCCGATTAATCGTTTCCCAACACAACCTGTCCCGCAAGGGTAAATGGCACGCATTCTGCGCCCTTGCGTGCCGGAACGATGCAGGGAAAGCGAACCGTCAGGCGATACGAAGACGAAAATCACACCACTGACGGAGAAAAAATATGACGATTTCCCTGCATACCCAGACTAGCGCCCCTAACATCGCAGCGGCGACCAGCGTATCCCCGCTGGACCCGTCAGGCTCCTCAAAAACGAATTTTTCAAATACCAAAGCCAAAACTGATATTTATCAGACCGTCACTGACAGCATCATTGTGGCATTGGAAGCCAATGTTAAACCCTAGGCGTGTCCGTGGCAGTGTACCCCCGGTATATCCGGTTTACCGTGTAATTACGCAACCGGTATGGCTTACAGCGGAATAAATATCATGTTGTTATGGGGCAGTGCATCAAAGCAGGGATTCAATGATTCGCGCTGGATGACCTACAAACAGGCAAAAGCGGAAGGCGGGCAGGTACGGAAGGGAGAACACGGAACAAGAGCTATTTTCTATACCACGCTGGAGAAGGAGAATGACGACGGAGAAACTGACTATATCCCGATGCTTAAGACGTTTACCGTATTTAATGTTGAGCAAATTGATGGTTTGCATTTGAGTGACGAAACAGTTTTCCCGGCAGAGACTTTTGAGCCGTTGCCGCGTGCGGAAGCGCTTTTCCGTAACAGTGGTGCAACCATCATTGAGAAGGGACAGAACGCCTTTTTCGCACCATCAACCGACGAAATCCATTTACCGGAACGTCGTCTTTTTAGCGATGCTATCAATTTCTACGCTACGGGCCTGCATGAGCTGGTTCACTGGAGTGGAGCGAAAAGTCGGCTGAATCGTGAAATGAAAGGGAAGTTTGGCAGTGAGGGGTATGCGTTTGAGGAGTTGATAGCCGAACTGGGAAGCGCGTTCCTGGTGGCGGATCTGGGTATCGCTGGAGAGGTTCAGCATGAAAGTTATATTGCTGCCTGGCTGAAAGCACTGAAGAACGACAAACGCTATATTTTCAAGGCCGCCAGCGCGGCATCAAAAGCTCATCGTTATTTGATGGATAAGCTTTGAAGGGGGAATGCACTGCAAAGGAATGCGGCTTTGCGTGTAGGGGCCGTTTAAAACAGTAACGCTGTAGGGACATGAGTGAGGCGAGGCGCAGACAGGGCGAGCACCGAACAGTCATGTTCCTGCAGTGGAATTAAGACAACCCCAAGGAGGGATTGATGTGTAGTTACTCCATGTGATTAACTGCATTAGCTCATATCGCCGTACGGCTTTCTCGTACAGCACACAACCATGTATGGCCGCCAGTTAAGAGCTAGGAGCGGACGTTGGCACTGATGCGCGCAAAGCCGGGAATGTGTACGTAAAGTGCTGCGTCATTAGAGAAAGTTGAGTGGCTGGTCTAGTCTGCAGGCAGAGGGGAGCTGAGCCCGGTAGACGTTTTTCAGTTTGTCTGGCCGAAAGATAATTAATACTATAATTTTGAAAAAGTTAAACTAAGTATGATGCATAAGACGTGAAGCTAAAGGACAGATATGACAGCATATTCAAACTCTGATGCGGCAAGGGATTTACGCTCGGCCTTAGACAAGGCACCAGCTGGCGCTGTGAACGGAGAATGGTTCTTTATCACCGAACAGGCTGGAGTCTCCTCACAAACCGGAGGCTACATGTATGCAGACGGGAGTCACGTTGCAGGGGGTAACCACTCCTTTGAGAAGGTCCGGGAGGTTGTCGAGAAACTCGAAGCATCACGGATACAGCCTTTTAATAAGGTTATCGTTCACTGGACAAGGTCTAAAATACCGTTAATAAGGGGGCGCGTTACGGTTGACACACTATTCGATGAGACCATTGTGCCGCGCGATCCTCAAGACCCGATTTATGCGGCTGCCGCTGTAGCAAGGCGAGCTTTCTGGAAAATGTATGGCGACGTGTCTGATGGCTTTACTGCTGAACGAGGTGACGCAAACATACACAACCAGACGAAATGGTTCGGGCCGCATCGCCGTGTACTCAGCACTAAGAGCCGCACCAAATTAACGCTGGCCACTGATGGCCTCTCGACGCCCTGGGCCGGCATTGCAGACCCGGAAAATGGCGTAGGATGCGAACTTTTCATGGAATTAGATGCTTCGGATATTACCAGCCATCAGATTGATGACTGGGCTCATCTATTAATCAGCTTGGGGGATCTCGTTGCTGATGGCTATCAGGTCGCTGCTGATGTTGAAAAATATGGCGCAATCCTGTTTTGCACTCTTACAGACGAATATAACCCAATGACCCGAATCATCCTCAGCCGTGATGGCCGTCGGATTGATAATTTGCCTTTCGGTTCCGTTCCGCTGATCCGCGTAACGCCGATAGCAGAGTCAGAGATTGAACACCTTGGTCAATCTGATGAATGGGCATCAAGCGCAGCAAGACATGCTCTCGCGGAAAGGCGGATAGAAACATAGAAATTATCACGTGGTTATTCACACCCCCTTTACGAGGCATACGAGGCAGAGTGAGCCAGTCAACTTCCTTAAGGAAGGTCAGCATCAAATGATCGAACCTTGTTCCGCTGTGAGCGAACAGCAGACGTTGACTGATGACTGCTCAGTGAATTCATCGTTATTAAACACCTCCTCACGGCACCGAACTCAATCTCAATCGTTCTCAGACAGCTAGCGCTAGTTGTTGATGACGCTCTATAAATTTCGCTTTGAGGGCACTATAGCGATGAGCATCGTTCTTGCTGAGTAATACAGCTGCATGTTTTATCTCAGCATACTCTTCTGCAATGTCTCTGTTTCTTCGAAGATAATCACGGAAAGCAAGATGTCTAAATACCTGCATATCTCCGACTGCAAACGCATGGACTTGATGACTACGCTGATCACCACCTCTAATGAAATATCTGCGCCCCGCAATCCCGTTCTCACCGCGAGCAACATACCCGGCGTGGGCCATTGCTGAATGGTACTTATCCAGTTCATTGATGTCGGAAACTTCAAGTAGCATATCAATTACGGGCTTTGCTGAGAGACCAGGAACTGACGTGCTTCCAATATGATGGACATCCTTAGCCATTCCACCGAGCAATGTTTTTATCAGTAAACTTTCAGCTTCAAACATCTCAGGCCATTTATCATCGTATGGCACAACAATAATCTTCCGCATAAACACATTTTCTCTGTCCTAAGTGTGCAACTCAACCCTGAACCCCGGCATTGCCTGCAGCCGGCGTTCCCTGGTGAAAAAACAGCGTCGACTGGCCCTCATCCGAACAAATCCAGCAAGAGGAACGTAATGCATGATGGCTGCCATCAGCGTAAAACGTCCGATAGTGAAGCAGAGCGTAACCGCAGTCCATCTCCGTAAGACGGAAATCGCTGCTGAGAATATACGGTGCAGCCTTTTCACTTAGCAGCGACGCAATGGTCTCTGACCGGTCGACCGTCACACCTGACCGGGTGATTTCACGGAATTCAGGATGAAGAATCAGTTCCAGCCACTCCGGATCATTGCGCCTGTCGCCGTGAAGGCTGCACTCAAGCAATCTGAGCTTCTCCAGAAGCATTCTGCTTATCCTCAAGTGATTAAGCCGGACATTCAAATTTACCATAACAGTTCATGCGCTACTTCCGCTTCTGGCTGTGAGTTCAACCAATGGACGCAACACACTTATTGAACCGCTCTGCGGGTGATTAATGAATCTATGGTGACTCATGATTAGGGGACTCATAAAAAATTAATCGGGTTATAGAGCTAGGTGTTGTTTAAATCATCTTCCGTATTCGCTGGCAGCGGTTTGTGCCGCCGGTGAATAGAGAGGCCGCAGGGCGGACGGCAGGAGCCCAGAAACATCGCTGAGCGGCCCTTAACTGCATATTTAATCTCATCTCTTGGGTTTCCTAGGGTTTTTTTTCGGTTGTGGATCGGGTTCGGGTGCTGAATCTGGCGTTGGGTTGGGTTTCGGAAGATTTGTATTAATTTCAAATACTCTAACGTAGTCGCTCCAGCCCTTATGGGTCGATGAGATCATATAACCCATGATTGTTGTATCTTTTTCACCATGTGAACAAGGTAATACATATTCTAATAAATATTTATCAAACCTTATTCCTTCTACTTCAAAAGATTGATTTTTTTGATCGCCTAGGTAAACAAGAGGGATGCTTTCATCTGAAGAAGGGCGAAATGTTACTATATAATTACTCGTAACTTCTGACATTGCTTCGCATTGTCGAACCAGCCTTTCCTTCTCGCCTTTATCACCTTCGACCTCTCTTCTGGGCTTGTTTTTTGCCTGCCCTATGATAGCTTTAGAAAATGGATTCACTGACTGAGCATTGAAATTTACACGTAGCCCAAAATCGCAGCCATATTTTTTCTCAGGGGCATTTTTACCATTCTGATTTGTCTTAGAACTTTTAAATTCTAAATAATATTGTTCCCCAAAGGTAATTAGTGTAAAACTCAAGGCAGCCATGAAAGAAATGAAAAAACTGTCTTCAGATGCATGAGTATCTCTGGAGAAAGTTTGGGTAATTTGTGTCATGGCTTGCTCAAGTTTATAGCTAAGCTCATCGTAATCTTCTTTGCTAATGCTCATTCGCTCCCAGCATTTGCTCATCTATGATTTTCCTCGTTTTTAGTTCTTTAATTGCTGTATGCAACATAACTTAGGTAAAGATCGTCTAGATTACATGAATGGGGTTTCGCTATGCTACTACTTAAGCAGATAGCTATGTCTTTTCTTCTCATCCAGATGATTCAGATGATGGCTAATAAACTCAAGAAATTTAATTTCCCCCGGCATGAGCAAAATATTTGGACTGGCTTAAAACCGAACGCGCCCTATGTGTCTTAATCACTCAATAATTATTCATGTTGATTCGTCCTTTCTGCTGACTGGCAGTACTTTCCGTTTACGTTAGCGCACTTGCTCTTGCCGTCGTTTATACCGGCATAGCACACCCCGCTCGTAACAGCGGCCAGGATGCCCCCGTTCTTGACCTTGATGCTCCAGAACGTATGCAGGCTCAGCCGTTTTGCTCTCTTTCGCCAAGTACTGACAATACTGAACGCGGTGCACGTGCTGTACTGATATAAACCCGTTTTAGACAAACCGAAAGTCAGTTGGCTGATGCTTACTGCGGGATTGCACTAACAGTTTAGGCTCAAGCTGGGGCCGGGGAAATCTATGTCGGTGGAGCCTTAATGGTCAATTTTCGTTTACGGCACAACGAATGTCTTACGCAAAGAGCCAGTGTCTGGCAGAAGGGACAACGATTTACCGCCTGGCTTTCGCTACGTTGCTTATCTATTCCAGCACGATGGTTAGCATTGATAACGCCAGTCTCCTATCCAGTGCAACCATCCCCAACAGCATCAGCTGGCGCATCGGGGCATTTGCCACTGGCTTTTATGCACGCCGTTAGGTGTGCAGAGTGGATACCTCAGTTGTCGACTCTGTTAATTTCACGATGGCTGAGTATTCCCATCATATAAGGCTGTGATAAGTTAACCATCTAACATTTGCTACAATTCCTTATTTTTCTTTTAGGAATAATTTAATTTCATGTAGAAATTTAAATGAATAGTAAAATTTTTGAGCTGAATGCTACTAAAGAAAAACTAGCCAAGCTGATTGATGATTTAAACGTGTTAGAGCGTGAATTCGACAAAGCTATTGAACATTCTTCAAATTATCATGGACATGATGAGAGAATAGAAAGATTTAGAGACGAAAGGGCTGGAAGTCTGTTTGAGATTATGAATGAAGTTAAGAATCAAATATCGAATCAAATGTATTAGTCGCGACTTGATCTGACATATGACCTTGAAAGGTTGAGAGTTACCGGTTTTGATATAGGTGTCGAATCCTTATACAAAACACGAGG
>NZ_CDPK01000002.1:18005-18222 GCF_900068895.1 Erwinia sp. ErVv1
GTCGCGTTCCCTGCACATGGTCAGCACCGGACCAGCAATGAGCTGCGTAAACAGGGCGTTTTTCTCTCAGGAAGTGGTGTCCGCTCTGTTTGGCTGCGCCACAATCTTGAAAACTTCAAAAAGCCTCTGAAAGCACTGGAAGAAAAAGTGGCTCGTGAGGGTATCGAACTGACTGACAGCCAGATCGCCGCACTGGAACGCAAAGCCAGTGATGACG
>NZ_CDPK01000002.1:18360-57785 GCF_900068895.1 Erwinia sp. ErVv1
AATTTAAGCCAGATGTAATCTGACAGATACCTGTATAAATAACCGGTAACTGTCAGATCAGGTCTGAGCTAATACATAATATGCACGCCTTTATCGCGTGCTGCGCCTAAGCCTTTCGGGGCTTGTTTTGAAAGAGGGTATTTCAGCTCGTAGAGAAATATGCGATAGGGCGGGAGAAACTGAAAAGCAAAAAGCCCGCTCAGGTTTCCCTGAGCGGGCTTCTCAAATTTGGCTCCTCTGACTGGACTCGAACCAGTGACATACGGATTAACAGTCCGCCGTTCTACCGACTGAACTACAGAGGAATCGGTTTCGATGGGGCGCATATTAGCGAGGGTGCCCAGGGCTGTCAACAGCAAAAAACACTTGGGCTTTCAACTGGCTGCGTTTAAAGCAACCCGCTGGCTTAATAGCCAACTTTGTCCGTATGGACCGTCGTGTTGAGCCCGAAGCGCGCCGCGGGATCCTGGCGGTAAAACCCGCTAAAGCGTCGATAGAGTGACGGGAACTGAGTATTCAGCAGATGCGGCGCGCTAAAAAAATATTCTGACAGCACCGCAAAGCACTCCGCTGGCTCGCTGGCGGCCTGGGCATCCATACTGGCCGCCGCTTCCCCCACCAGCTCGAACTCGTCCCGTATCGCGTTCATGGCCGCGTTAAGATCCTGCTCCCAGGCTGCCACTTCACTTAACGCGATAGCGGGAACGCCGTTGGTATAACCGCTTCCGCGTGAATCGAGCTTGTGAGCCACTTCATGAATCACCAGGTTAAACCCGGAAAGATCGAAGGAATCCTGCACATCCATCCAGTTTAAAACGATCGGACCCTGTAACCAGCTCTGACCGGCATGAACTGACTGCTCCCGGTGTACCAGACCATACTCATCCTGCCACTCATCGTCGACCCGGAAGGGCGCGGGATACATCAGCACTTCATTAAATCCGTCGAGCCAGTGATAACCCAGGTTTAACACCGGCAGGCTAAAAAGCAGTGCCAGCCGGGCACATTGCAGCTCATCCAGGTTTACATCCTGCAACGGCACCAGACGCTTTTGCTGCAAAAACCTGGCTGCCAGTGCGGTCAGACGCAGCTGTTCGGACCGATCGAAGCCGCGCAAAATGGGAATAGCTAACGCCTCCTGCCAGGGCAGGGGGGCGATAGCAGCATCCGGTTTTTTCCACGGCCATTTGATCATCAACCCACACTCGTTTGTTATGGTTAATTTTGTACGCGCGTAAAATCAATGACCCAAACCCAGGGATTCACCTCCCAGCTGGTGCCGCCGTACTGCAAAGCCCACTGTTTACGGTAGGCATCTTTTGAAGAGACGGCCTCATGGTGCATGGTGAAAAAATTATTCAGAAAATGAGAGTCAGTCTGTACGCCCTCAGCAATAACGTCGTCATCGCTGATATCCTGAATTTTTTCCACGCGAATCCCGGTAATCAGCAGATTGATGCGGCTTGCCCAGCGTGGCATATGAATGCCCGCCTGCCAGCCAAAATGCGGATCCTCGTCTTCGGCGTTAGAAAACTGGCTGGTATCTGCGCGATACTGACAGTAGCGCGGGTTTTTAAACTGCGCGGGCGCACGTTCGTACTCGGCTATTTCGCTTTGATCAATAAGCGGGCCACGCCAGGTTTCCCTCACCCAGAGCCTGTCGCCTGGCTGTCCGTAAGGGCAATGATAACTTAAGTTTTCCATACCCATCACCCGGTTTCCCTGCAGGTGATTACTGAGCACGTCAATACCATAACAGCCTTCATGGTTATCCTGGCCCGGCCCCAAAAACTGTGACTTCATAATGCGTCGGGTTTGTCGTTGTTGGTCAGAGAGCAGCGCTCGCACCCGTTGATCATTAAACAAAATCGGGCGTTCTTTCATGGTTTTACCCCTGTAACTTTCTGGTTGAAACGCTGATCACAGCCAAAATAAAAATACAATACAGATAAATCTGAACCTTAACCTGGCACTTAACGCTTTTGTGATGAGCGTAAATATACATTAATTATACTTCTTAATTGGCGTCTAACCAGGTTAGCACGTAAACGTTTACAATCCCCTGAGACGCTCAGTCTTATTCTTCTGGCGATATCCCTTATTTGTGTAGGGGATTATTCAGTCAACAGTTGCTTCTTTACAGTCCCTTACAGACGCGAAGGGCGTTATCAGCACTCTGCAAGAGATATGGTGCATCGGGATGCTATATCAAGTGCTTTGTGAGAATTCTAAAGCATTTTATTGAAGTAGCGGGAAACTTATTTCGCAACGTACATTATATCCGTTTAAGCATCTGCCTGAAAAACAATCAAATAATTTTTTTAGCAATAAAAAATGCAACAACGAAAAAAGTGTGTAATGGTTTAATTTAGCGTTATAAACATGATGCAGGTCTCATTTTGGCCGCCGCTTACCGCTATACCACGCAGTCGCCTGCCCTGGTCCAATGGCATCTCAAAAAGTTCAAATAATAAGGAGAAGTCTGTGTCCCTGATACTCTGGCAAAACCGCTTTGAAAGCTGGCTGCATGAAACCTGGCCTCAGGACGACAAGGCACACGATGTGGCCCACCTGCGACGCGTATGGCAGACGGCGCAGCGTATAATGAAGGGAAGCGAAGCTGATGAGCTGGTGGTGCTCACCGGCTGTTACTTTCACGATATAGTTAACCTGCCTAAAAATCACCCGGAACGGCACCTTGCTTCCGCTCAGGCTGCCGTGGAGGCGCGACGTATTTTGCAGGAGGTCTTTCCTGACTTTCCCCCACAAAAAATTGATGCGGTGACCCATGCCGTTCATGCACACAGCTTTAGCGCGGGCATAGAGGCCGAAACGCTGGAGGCAAAAATCGTTCAGGATGCCGATCGGCTTGAATCGCTGGGCGCAATAGGGCTGGCAAGGGTATTTTATGTCTCCGGTGCGCTGGGACGCTCGCTGTTTGACAGCACCGATCCGCTGGGGCGTGACAGGCCGTTAAATGATGCGGAGTGGGCGCTGGACCATTTTCAGAAGAAGCTTCTGAAATTGCCGGAGCAGATGCAAACCCCGGAAGGCCGTCGGCTGGCGGAATATAACACCCATTTTCTGGTGACCTATATGGCAAAACTGTGCGCGGAGCTGAAAGGCGATTTTTGTGGACTCGATGAGGATGTGCTGCAGGAATTTAGCCCCGGCGGGCAGTAGAAAATATGATGGGCGTCTGCGGATAAGCTTTTTATTTCTCTCCTCCCTTCCATAAAGGGTAAGGGAGGAGAGAAGAGGCAGGACCGGGTTATTTTAGCGGGTGATTACTGCTCTTCATCACCGTAATAAAGTACGCCCAGTTTAATCAGGGGGCGGCCCTGGCTTTTACGATGAAGATTGGTATCACGCAGTGAGTAGACGCAGCCGCAGTACTCCTGCTGGTAAAAGCGCTCGCGTTTGCTGATCTCTATCATGCGGGCGGAGCCGCCCTTTTTGCGCCAGTTATACTCCCAGTAAACCATATCCGGGTAGGGCGCAGCAGCGCGTACGCCGCAGCCGTTGATCTGCTCCATATTTTTCCAGCGGGAGATCCCCAGCGAGCTGGAAATGGCATCAAAGCCGTTCTCATGGGCATAAAGCGCGGTGCGTTCAAAGCGCATATCAAAGCACATGGTGCAGCGTACGCCGCGCTCCGGCTCCCACTCCATGCCTTTGGCTCTCTCAAACCAGTTATCGGTATCGTAGTCCGCATCCACAAAGGGAATACCGTGCTGTTCAGCAAAGCGGATATTTTCTTCTTTCCGCAGCAGATACTCTTTCTGCGGGTGAATGTTCGGGTTGTAGAAGAAAATGGTGTACTCAATCCCGGCTGCCTGAATGGCTTCCATCACCTCGCCCGAGCAGGGCGCGCAGCAGGAGTGCAGCAGCAGCTTTTTTGCTCCATTGGGGAGGGTCAGAAGGGGACGTGAGATTTCGCTCATGGCGGCAGGCTCCAATAGTTTCTCAAAACAGCGCTAGTGTAGGGGCGCAGAAGGAAGATGTCACGGTCACAGGTGCCGGGAATGGGAAAAAGGCGTTCCTGCGAACAAAAATCTCTCCTGGGGCCGGGTGTTAAGCCCTGATTAAGACAGCAGATGATAGCAGTTGGAAGGTGAATACAGATTCAGGCAGCCTGGAACAGTTAAAGGATGCTTCCCCCTGGCTCCGGGACAGTTAAGTGATAGACTGTCACGCGTTTAACACTTAACTGAGTCATTATGAACGAGATTGATAGTGCAGCGTTGCTGCTGACCGGGCAGACAAGCGAGCAGGATCGGAAGAAATTTGAGCAGGATCGTCTGCTGCTCCAGCGGGTGCTGGAGATCTACGACCCGCAAACCGTTGCCCGGGCGCTGCGTGAACCGGGTCAGCATGAGTGGACGCGCGAAGCGCTCAATCGCTGGGCGAAGGGTAACAGCGCGGCCAAACCGCTTACCGAAGCAGAACTGAGCCAACTCCGGCAAATGCTGCCTTCGCCCCCGGCACATCACCCTGATTACGCGTTCCGCTTTATCGACTTGTTTGCCGGTATTGGCGGTATTCGCAGCGGTTTTGAAGCGGCGGGCGGGCAGTGCGTGTTCACCAGTGAGTGGAATAAATTCTCGGTGCGTACCTATAAAGCCAACTGGTACTGCTGTCCCGAGTCACATACCTTCAATCAGGATATTCGCGATGTGACCCTGAGCAATGATGCCAGCGTCAGCGAACAGCAGGCTTACCAGCATATTGACCAGCAGGTTCCCGATCACGATGTTCTGCTGGCCGGTTTTCCCTGCCAGCCGTTTTCGCTGGCGGGCGTCTCCAAGAAAAATGCGCTGGGGCGCGCGCATGGATTTGAGTGCGAGGCGCAGGGCACGTTATTTTTCGACGTTGCCCGCATTATTACCGCCAAGAAACCGGCCATTTTCGTGCTGGAAAACGTTAAAAACCTTAAGAGTCACGATAAGGGTAAAACCTTCCGCATCATCATGGATACCCTGGATGAGCTGGGCTATGACGTGGCTGACGCGAACATCAGCGGCGCGAAGGATCCTAAAATCGTCGACGGCCAGCATTTCCTGCCGCAGCACCGTGAACGTATCGTGCTGGTGGGCTTTCGCCGCGATCTTCAACTGCCGTCCTTTAGCCTGGACGCGCTTTCGTCACTCTATCCTGCGCGCAGGACGCCGTTAAGGGCGCTGCTCGAACCCTCAGTCGAGGCAAAATACATTCTGACGCCGACGCTGTGGAAGTATCTTTATCAGTATGCGAAAAAACACCAGGCGAAGGGGAATGGTTTCGGCTACGGCCTGGTGGATCCGCAGCGGGAAAACGGCGTGGTGCGCACCCTCTCTGCGCGCTATTACAAAGACGGGTCGGAGATCCTGATTGACCGTGGCTGGGACAGGGCGCTGGGCGAACGCGATTTTGATAATGCCGAAAACCAGCAGCGTCGCCCGCGCCGCCTGACGCCGCGCGAGTGCGCCCGTCTGATGGGGTTTGAACAGCCTGACGGCTATCGCTTCCGCATCCCGGTTTCCGATACTCAGGCCTATCGTCAGTTTGGCAACTCGGTAGTGGTACCGGCCTTTGCGGCCATCGCCAGGCTTTTGCTGCCGTGGATAACACAGGCCGTCGGGCAGCGTCGGGATCGCCTGTAAGTCTGCGTCTATACTTAGCCAGGGCATAAGGAGATTGTGATGGCTGATGTACACTCCGCGGAAATTCGCACTAAAAATATGCGCGCAATCGGCACGCGAGATACGGCAATAGAAAACCGGCTTGCCGAACTGCTGGCAGACCAGGGTTTTAGCTTTGACGTTCAGGATAAAACCCTGCCTGGCCGTCCCGATTTTGTGCTGAGCCAGTATCAGGCCATTATCTTTACACACGGCTGCTTCTGGCATCACCATCACTGCCATCTCTTTAAGGTGCCGGCGACGCGCACCCAATTCTGGATGGCGAAGATAGGGGGGAACGTCGAGCGCGACCGGCGCTATATTCAGCAGCTTACCGACGAAGGCTGGAAGGTGATGGTGGTGTGGGAGTGCGCCCTGCGGGGTAAAACCCGACTTGAGCAGGGCGCGCTACAGTCCCGGCTGGAAGAGTGGATCTGTGCCGGGAGCGGGAATGCGGAAATCGACGCATTCGGCATCCATCAGATGTAACTCTGCCGCCAGGCGGCAGGTGAGTCATTCACAGCGACGGACTTTGGGCGCGGCTGGGAACAGGTACTTACCCAGCGTGACCAGGATAACCGCCAGGACAATTGTCGCCAGCGCCAGCCATTCGCGCGAGCTCAGGCTTTCACCGCCGAAGCCAATGCCAAGCAGTACGGCAACCACCGGATTAACATAGGCATAGCTGGTGGCAACAGCGGGTGTTACGTTGCGGATCAGAAACATATAGGCGTTAATCGCAATCACGGAACCAAACAGGCTCAGGTAGCCAAGCGCCAGCATCCCCTGTAGCGAAGGCGGGGCGCTAAGTTTTTCACCATACAGCTGGCTGGCTATCAGCAGCACAACCCCCGCCGTAAGCATTTCTATTGCCCCCGCCATCATCCCCTGCGGCAGGGTGATCCGTGAGCCCCATACCGAACCAAACGCCCAGCTGACTGAACCCAGCATAATTATCGCGCCCCACGGTGAGCTGCCCAGATGACCGCCGCTGTTCAGCAGAATTATCCCCACCAGCCCGACGGCAATGCCCAGCCATTCAATCCAGCGGGTCTGGATGCCGAAAAGGCGGCTGAAGCACAGGGCAAACAGGGGGACGGTTGCCACCATGACGGCGGCAATGCCGGATGGCACGTTCTGATGCTCCGCGACCGTTACGGTCCCGTTGCCAATCGCCAGCAGCATTATGCCCACCAGCGCAGCGTTCCCCGCTGCCCGCCATGAGGGGAGTTTCTCACCGCGCAGTAACAGATAAAGCGACAGCACCCCCCCTGCCAGCAGAAAGCGCAGGCCAGCCATCATCATCGGCGGCCAGCTCTGTACGCCGATGCGGATCACGAAGTAGGTCGATCCCCAGATAAAGTAAAGCGCGAACAAGGCGATAAGTAGCGGGAGAAGAGTAGGGGAGCGGCGTAGCATGATTTTCTTCATAATTGTTAATGGTAGGTTAACTTAACGCTAATTTCTCCGTTCAACCAGATGAATTGCCGCTTTTTTTTCCTCTTCAACAGATTCGGAGAAGACAATTTGCATCTCTCGTTCATAATTGCTTAGATCACACTCTTTAACATTCTCTCACGGTGGATGATGGGCAGTATCAAACTTACGGTGCGTCGGCTCTACAAAATCGACGGCGAGCGCATGGTCGGGACGCAGGCCACGGCGCGTATTTTTGTCGGCGACAGGCTGGTGGCGACGGAAGACGTCACCGGCATGACGGAAAGCCCGGTCAGCAAATATCTGCATCATCAGGAAGCCGACGGGCAACCGGTACGGGTCGAGTGGGAGTGTGACGGCATCGCCGATATGGCGGTGGTAGAGATGCAGGTATGTCCCTGCTGTCAACATGATGGACATGAATAAGGAAGGGTATTTTGGCAGGAAGTAGCTTACTGACGCTATTGGATGATATTTCCACGCTGCTGGACGATATTTCCGTAATGGGAAAAGTCGCAGCAAAGAAAACGGCTGGCGTTTTGGGCGACGATCTCTCGCTTAATGCCCAGCAGGTGAGCGGCGTTAAGGCTAACCGTGAAATCCCCGTGGTCTGGGGCGTGGCAAAAGGATCGTTTCTGAATAAGCTGATACTGGTGCCGCTGGCGCTGATTATCAGCACCTGGGCACCCTGGGCGATAACCCCTCTGCTGATGCTTGGCGGGGCCTACCTCAGCTATGAGGGGATGGAGAAAGTCATCCACAGCCTGAGTAAAGACAAATCAGAGCACTCGCCCGAGGCCCGCGAGAAACGGCTGCAAAATCTCACTCAGCAAAATGCGGCTGAGTTCGAGAAGAAAAAGATCAAAGGGGCCGTGCGCACCGACTTTATCCTCTCCGCAGAAATTGTTGCCATTACGCTGGGTATTGTCTCAGAAGCGCCACTCTTAAATCAGGTCCTGATCCTGTCTGGTATTGCGATACTGGTGACTATCGGCGTTTACGGTATCGTGGCCGGCATTGTCAAAATAGATGACCTGGGGCTGTGGCTGAAAGAGAAACCCTCATCGCTGGCACAGGGTATTGGTGGTGCGCTGCTGGCAATGGCCCCGTGGATGATGAAGATCCTCACCGTGGTCGGTACGCTGGCAATGTTTCTGGTGGGGGGCGGGATTATCGTGCATGGCGTTCACGCACTGGCGCAGCTTATTGAAGGTTACACCAGCGGCTTTAGCGGGTTGACCGCTTCTCTGCTAACCAATCTGGCCAGCCTGCTTGTCGGGATGGTGGTGGGGTCGATTGTGCTGCTGGTGGTAAATCTGATTGCCAGAGTACGCCGTTAATCAGTATAAAGAGCAGCTGAGCCGCTACCGTTTACGGAGAACCCATGAAAGACGATATTTTTGAATTTGATATTGATGCGCAGCTGGAACAGGCTGAAGCCAATGCCCGCAAAAAGGCCGCGGAAGTGCCTGAAGAACTCAGTGATGAAGCGGACTGCGAAGGCTGCAAAATCTGATTGTTCTGGCGCCTGAGCGGACAAAAAAAGCGAGTAAGGTGACTTACTCGCTTTTTTATTGCCGCGATTGATTGCAGCCTATATTCGCCATTCGCCATTCGCCATTCGCCATTCGCCATTCGCCATTCGCTATTCGGCATTCGGCATTCGCTATTTGCGCTTGCCGCAGCACCCTACACCTTGCCTGCGTTGTCCTCTTCAACGGCCTGATAGATACGATGTAAAATATCGGGGAAAGCAGACTGTACCCGGCTCCAGCTGGGGATAAACGGCTTCTCATTGGGCCGCTCGATAAACGACTGTCCCGCCTCCAGAATCGACTGGGTGAACATCTCTACCGCCGCTTCTTCCGCATGCTGGTCGAACTTCAGGCCATTCATCGTGGCCTCATGATGGTAAATTTCCATCATATCCAGTGCGTTGCGGTAGTAGGTCGCTTTCAGTACGCGGAACGAATCGCTGGTCAGATTCACCCCCATCGTCGCCATCTTACGCAGCAGGGACTGGACGATATCGTTACTCATTCTGCGCAGTCCGCCGGTGCCGTTCTCCTCCGACAGGGGCTGATGCTTGTGGTCATAGTTATCGGCAATTTCGACCTGGCAGCTCTGCCGGGTGGTGTAGTTACGATAAATTTCGGACAGCACGCCGATTTCCAGCCCCCAGTCCCCGGGGATTTTAATGCCATTCAGCACGTGGGTGCGCATGGCAAACTCACCCGAAAGCGGATAGCGGAAGCTGGTGAGGTAGTCCAGGTATTCAGAATGGCCATATACTTTTTGGAGCGATCGCAGAAGCGGGCCAACCAGCAGGCGGCCAACCCGCCCGTTAAGCTTGTTATCAGCGACCCGGGCATAGAAGCCTTTGCAAAATTCATACTGAAAAGCGGGGTTAGCCAGGGGGTAGAGCAGGCGGGCCAGCATACCGCGCTCATAGGTGACAATGTCACAATCATGCAGTGCCACGCAGGACGAGCGATCGGATGCCAGCGTATAACCCGTACAGAACCAGACATTACGGCCTTTACCTGGCTGGGCGGGCGACAGCCCTTCTTTATCCAGCTCGGCATCCAGCGCCTTCAGGCGGGGGCCATCATTCCACAGAATACGGTGACGCTGGGGCAGGCGAGAGAAAAACTCACGCGCGTGGAGAAACTGCTCCCGATCGGCCTGGTCGAGGCCAATCACGATCTCCTCAAGATAGGGAACCTTTGCCAGCTCATCAACAATATGACCCAGCGCCGGCCCTTCCAGCTCCGAAAAAAGCGAGGGCAGAATGAGCGCCATTTTTCTTTTCTCAGAAAAACGGACTAAATCCTTTTCAAGGTCTTCAACGGGCCTGGCGGTCAGATTATGAAAATTAGTTATTACCCCATTCTGGAAAAAATCACTCATTGCATTCCCCTTAAAACGGTGCGAGCAGGCAACCTTAATCCCGGGTGATAAAATGTGTCAGCCCTTCGCTCCAGCCTTGTGGACCGAAGTGCGTACTGTGAAAGATATTCTCGCTATCGCGTCGTAACAGTCTGACGGGTGTTTTACTGTAGCCTTTGATAATGACGGCGTAATCGGTGTTCTCAAGCATTGGCGCGTCGTTAGGGCCATCTCCCAGCCCGACGGTAAGGTAGCGCGATGAGGAAGGCGGAGAGAGATGCTCAAGTAACCACGCCAGCGCGGCGCCTTTTCCGCTTCCCTGACTCATGACATGCCAGAACCGGCCTCCCTGTACCAGTTCAAGCCCTTCATCGGCAAGCCAGAGTTGAAACAGGGTGAATTTTTCCGGCGTGTCGCGCCAGATAATACTCTCTGAGCCCTGGCGCTGTTTCGCCAGCAGAGCATCATGCGGGCTGAGCCCCGTCCAGTCCGCAACCTCCTTTTGCGTGACATCGGCGAAGCCAATGAATTTAGCATTATACCGGCTTCGGAGCTGGTCCAGCCTGTCGCATAGCGCAGCGTACTCCAGACCCTGCTGGGCCACTGGCGGCACGCTACCCATGCTGCCACCGTCGACAATCGCGCCATTTTCACTGATAAATGGCATGCCGGTAATGCCTAACGCGCGCTGCAGCGGCGCGATCTCCGCCGCCGTTTTACTGGAGCAAATCACCACCGGGATCTCAGCCCCAATAAGGCGGTCCAGCCAGGCCTGTGCGGGCTCCCAGCTGTAGGTGTGGTGATCGAGCAGTGAGCCATCCAAATCGGTGACTATCATCAGCGGGTCTGAAAGTCTGGGCATAGCCATTACCTCCTCAAGCAGTCTGATGTAAAAATGCTGCATTATCATTACAGTATAGCGCCGACTGGCAATTGAGTAGGGTGGCTTTATCTCAGCACGCAGGAGAAAAGGCCTGGGTGTTAGGAATACTCTTAAAAAATTAACTCAGAGAGTGAATACCCCTTCTTTAAGAAAGTGTT
The DNA here is from genome assembly GCF_900068895.1 of Erwinia sp. ErVv1. GTDB lineage: Bacteria > Pseudomonadota > Gammaproteobacteria > Enterobacterales > Enterobacteriaceae > Erwinia. The sequence continues at coordinate 29,388 of NZ_CDPK01000002.1, forward strand.
TATCAGCTCGGGTGTGGCAAGGCAGAGAAAGGAAAAAGCTTTACAGAAAAGTACTCACTGTACAGTTACGGGCAGGTTATTCAGATTTATCTTAGTTGTGAAATTCGTTATCATTTTCAGGTCAGAGAATTTCTCTGTACCGAATTTCATTATCATGAATTTTCATTCCCGGCCACTGGCCGGGATTTTTTTGCCTGTTACCCGGGAATGAAAAAATGCTTATTTGTAAGGGCGTCGCCATAAGGCATTTTACAGAACAGGCAGGTTTCGCCAGGCGAAAAAAAGCCCGCGCTGCGCGGGCAAAAATCCTTGTTACTTTTTAGGTTGACTGCGCCTTTGGGGTTGGTGCAGTGAATACAGTGTAAGCGCCCGCCCTGTCAAAAGTCTGCCTGCGAAACGTTAAGAAAACGAAAATCTCCGGGCCCTGCCCGGTAACGGCACCTGCCGGGTAGTTGGCGGCTTTGTCGTAAAGGTCTATAATTATCAGTGTATTATAAATTTCATTCAACGCTTTGGAGGTAAAATGGATTTTTTACGTATCGTAGTGGCTATTCTTCTTCCTCCGCTGGGCGTGTTTATGCAGGTCGGATTCGGCGGGGCTTTCTGGCTGAATATTCTGCTGACGCTTTGTGGTTACATCCCCGGTATCGTCCATGCGGTATGGATTATTGCCCGGCGCTAAGCGCGGGTATCCTGCGCTGTGTAAGGCGGTTGTAATAAGGTAAACTTCAGGGATTAACCACGGGAGAAACGAATGAATGTTAACGATCGGGTGACGGTGAAAACTGACGGCGGGCCACGGCGGCCGGGCAGGGTGCTGGCCGTGGAGGATTTCAGTGAGGGAACCATGTACCTGGTGTCACTGGATGATTACCCCATGGGCATCTGGTTCTTTAATGAAATTGGCCATCAGGACGGGATTTTTGTTGAACCGCATCCCGACAGCCCGTGAGTTAAAATCTCTCCCAGTTGCCAGCTTCAGCCAGCGCTGGACGGGCAGGGGTCGGTAGCAACGGCCTGTCAGACTTCATGACGACCGGAACAGTATTTTGCGTCGCGCTGTCGCTCAGATGGAAGGCCGCCACGGCCTGCGTCAGCCGCGAAGCCTGCTCCTCCAGTGCCGCCGCCGCCGCTGAGGCTTCCTCTACCAGGGAAGCATTCTGCTGCGTCACGTTATCCATCTCCGTTACCGCCAGGCTCACCTGCTGAATACCCCGACTTTGCTCGTCGGAGGCTGCCGCTATTTCGGCCATGATATCCGTTACCCGGCGGACCGCGCCGACGATGCCGGTCATCGTCTCACCCGCCTGGCCCACCTGAGTAGATCCTTTATCAATCAGTCCGACCGACTCTGCAATTAACGCTTCAATCTCCTTCGCCGCACTCGCGCTGCGCTGGGCAAGGCTGCGGACCTCACTGGCCACCACGGCGAAGCCGCGACCCTGCTCACCGGCTCTGGCCGCTTCAACGGCCGCATTGAGCGCCAGAATATTGGTCTGAAAGGCGATGCTGTTAATGACGGTGGTGATCTCTGCGATCTTCTTCGAGCTGCCGGAAATACTGTTCATCGTCCCTATTACGCCGGAAACGATATCTCCTCCTTCGCGTGCCTTAGTGGAGGCATCCGCTGCCAGCTGGCTGGCATGGTGGGCGTTATCGGCGTTCTGCTTAACGGTGGCCGTTAACTGCTCCATACTGGCCGCCGTCTCTTCAAGGGCCGCAGCCTGCTGTTCGGTCCGGGAAGAGAGGTCGGTATTTCCGGCAGATATTTCGCCTGAACCCTGATAAATCGCGATGGCACCTTCCCTGACGCTGCCTACCGTTTTGACCAAAGCCTGCTGCATGGTTTGCAGATTGCTGCTGAGCGTGCCAATTTCGCTGTTTCCCCACTGCTGCAATGGCACGGTCAAATCGCCATGGGAGATGCGTTCAATACGATCTACGGCCTGTCGAAGTGGTGTAATAACAATACGACGCAGGAATACAAAGGTTGCCAGCGTTAGCAGCAGTGCCGCGCCAAAGGCACAGGCCATCATAATAAAGCTCAGGTGCGTCTGCGCCTGAGCAATCTGGTTAATATGCTCTGACCGCTGCGTGCGAATCTTTATTGCCTTTAGCAATATCTCGTTATAGGCGTCATCCATTTTACGGGTGTTATCTGTTTCCTGGGCGATAACCCCTTCAAAGCTGCCGTCTTTTGCACTTTTCACCATGGGCAGCAGGCCCTGATTAAGATAAGTATCAAAGCGATGGGTAAGCTCCGCGTCCAACGCCTGATCGTCTGCCGTTTTTACCCGACGTTGCAGATAGCTCTTGAAACTGTCTGACGCCAGCCGGATGCGGTTCTCGCTCTGACCCAGAGAAGCATTGAATGTGTCCATCTCGCCAATTCTCGCCGCAGCGGCAGCGTGAATAATATTAAGGCGCGCGGTGCGCAGGTGGCTTGAGCTGTTGGAGATGGCCATGCGAACCTGAATCTCTTCGGTCACGTCTTTTAACGAATGATTACTCTGGATCAAAAAATAGCTGGCGAGGGCAATACAGAGGGCAAATAACAGCAAAATTCCGCCAAGAATGGCAGAAAAGAGAGGAACGAGACGAATGTGCTGCCAGAAACTGACCCGGTTTGATTCAACACTGAGGTTAATTGGTTTCATATCCTTTGGCTCTTAGTTTGTAGTAAGCGAAGCGGAGCTTCGGTCTGTCTACAAATCATCGGCAGCGGAATGAAAAGGCTTAAGGCAGAAAATGAGACGCAGTTAACAAAATGAGGCGATAGTACAAAAGAAACTGCCGACTTTCGTCGGCAGTTTCCTGGCGGGACTATCTCACATTGACATAGATACCGCTGGTAACGTTATCCGTCAGGCGGACAACGTGGTAAATAACCTGTTTATTGTGCGTTTTGATTTTACGTTTAATATTCCCCTTATGAGAGGAAACGGTTTTGGCCTTAATTTGCATTTTATCCGATATTTGAATCGTATCGTGGCCAGACATCCACATCTTTAGCATATTCGACTCGGTCTGACTCAGCGTCAAGGGGTGAACCTCGAAAGCGGTTGAGTAGCGAGGTGAAACGTTCACGCGTTTTTGAAAATACGAATGTAATAATGTATCCAGCGTTGCAGGCTTAACTGATTTCGACGTAATGATCAGATTTTTGCGGACGTAAAGATACTCTTCAAAATGAATATTCGAAATAGCCATGAAAATGAAAAATAACGTATCAGGGTTTTGAAGAATAATATTTCTTATGCGCTGGCTGGCATCCGCCTCATGAATGAAACAGTCTTCATTAATAAATACCACGCCGGGCTGACTCTGTTCGCATTTATCCAGCAGCTGATCAATGTCGCTTACAGTGGATATATTTTTCTTTTTTACACCTTTCGCTGACATGTAATCCGTTAGCCCGAGCCGTGTATAGCTGCATGAATCCATTATAATTGTTGGCATTATTGCAACCCTCACCAAATTGTTATCCGTTTAAATCAACGATGAATTACGCGTTTGTGTAGTTTCGAGAGTAAATTATTCAAATTACGATCTTGTTATTATCACTCATTCAGCCTGTTTACCTGCCTGCGTTGAGGCGTCGAAACGGGCTTTTTTGGTTACCTGAGTCTTCGGAACAGACGACAAAAATCCTGGCAGCACGATGAAAAACGCAGTTTTTCAGAGCAACTGATGGATAATTTGTTTTTGTACAGCATACCGTCCGATTCCTGAGACGCTGGTCACTATCGCGCAGAACGCAAGAAATACTGATAGGATTAATCCTAAAAAACATTCAGCCTGCGAATGAGTGCCGCTGAAAAGTGCGTTGACAATGCCGCAAAACGCAGTTTGATACAAGAAAAACCGCATCAAATGAAATTTCCAGTAAAAACAGACGGTTGTTTGACGCACCTTTGCTGTCGCTTAGGTCACGATCCACCCGTTTCGTTAATTAAAATACGCTAATTGCGTTTTAATAAGAATAATTTTCATTGCAGAGGGGGCTTTATCAGAATTTCCTTAAGTAAATTCTGATAAAGAAAGTCTGAAAAGCGGAATAACACATCTTCATGGCTTAACTATGAAACCCTGTTATAGAAGTGATAGTTAAGGTCGGGCTTGTGGTATTTCACTTAATATGCTGGAGAGTAAATCAAATACTTCACTGAACAGATGCTCGCAGAACGGGGCCAGCAGGGGCATCATCAGGCTCAGAAACACCAGACCCAAGGATAAGGTGACGGGGAAGCCAATAGCAAAAACCGATAGCTGTGGTGAAACACGGTTTAACAAACCCAGGGCCAAATTTAGCGTGAGGAGGAGAGTTATCAGCGGTAGCGCTAATCGTAGACCGTTAAGGAAAATTAGACTGGCCGCTTTGGTCAGCGCAAGGAAAGCATTGCCGTTAACCGGCTCGCCGCCGATGGGCAGAGTGTGAAAACTGTCTGCCAGCATGGATATCAGCCAAAGATGACCGTTAAAGGTTAAGAACAGCAGCATAACCAGAAGATCGAGAAAGCGTGCCAGCACTGGCATGTTCAGTCTGCTGGCCGGATCGAAAAAGGTCGCGAAAGACAGGCCCATTTGCAGCCCTATCACTTCTCCCGCCGTTCTGACGGCAGCAAAGGCGAACTGCATGGTAAAGCCAATGGCGATGCCGATCAGAATCTGCTGGATCAGCAGCCAGAACCCGCCCGCTGAAAACAAGGTTACCGTAGTAGGGGGTAAAGAGGGGATCAGGGTCCAGGTGATCATCAGGCCCAGACCGATTTTGACCTTTTTACCGATCGATTTTTCGCTCAGCAGCGGCGCCGTCATGATGAGAGCCATTACCCTGGCTAATGGCCAAAACAGCTGGCCCAGCCATATCATCAGCTGACTGCTGTCAAAAGTTATCATTAGCCGATCATATTCGGCAGGTTGGTAAACAGGGTGCGCATATAGTCCAGCACCAGGTTCAACATCCACGGACCGGCGACAACCATGGTGGCGACCACGGCCAGGATTTTGGGAATAAATGACAGCGTTTGCTCATTTATCTGCGTCGCCGCCTGTAGCAGGCTGATAATCAGCCCGCTGGCCAGCGCGGCCAGCAGCAGCGGGGCGGCCAGCGCCAGCGCAACCTGCATCGCATCGTGACCAATAACCATTACCGATTCAGGTGTCATCGCGACTCCACATTAATAGAAAACTTACCGGAATAAACTGCCTGACGTTACTCAGCACCAGAGGCTGCGCGTTCAGCGTTGAATCAGGTATAGAAACTCTGTGCCAGGGAACTCACCAGCAGCTGCCAGCCGTCGACCAGCACGAAAAGCATCAGTTTAAACGGCAGCGAGATGGTGGCCGGGGGCACCATCTCGCTGCCGTTTAAACTGATGCNAGCGCCATCAGTACGCTGGCGACCACCAGATCGATAATCAAAAAGGGGATGAAAACGGTGAAGCCAATCTGAAACGCGGTCTTTAGCTCACTGGTAACGTAGGCAGGCAGCAGAATACGCATTGGCACGGATTCAGGCCCCTGAAGCGGTGGCGTATTAGCCAGCCTGGCGAAAAGCGCCAGATCGGCCTCGCGCGTCTGACGCAGCATAAATTCTCTCAGGGGCTGCGCACCTTTATCTATCGCTACCTCCATGCTGATTTTATCCTGGCTGAACGGCAGGTAAGCATCCTGATAAATCTTGTCGAACACCGGTCCCATAATAAAGAAGGTGAGAAACAGTGCGAGGCCGAGCAGTACCTGGTTTGGCGGCGCTGACGGCGTACCCAGGGCATTTCGCAGCAGGCCAAAAACGATAATGATGCGCGTAAAGCTGGTCATCATCAGCAAAATAGCGGGCAGGAAGGTCAGTGAGGTAATAAAGACCAGCGTCTGAACCGGCAGTGACCAGCTCTGGCCGCCGTTAGCCAGCGGATGGCTCATCAGACCGGGCAGCTGGGCATGGACCTCGGGTGCCAGCAGCAAAAGCAGGGCGGGCAGGATAAAAGAACGTTTCATTGTGGCTTTCCGGGGCGTTTGATCAGCGTCTGTAAAACCTGACGAAAATCTGCCGTCACGGCCGACGGCGCCGGATGTTCCTGCGGCGGTTTCGGCGGTAAAGTATGTAAATGGGTGATCTGCTGCGCCGTCACCCCCAGCACCAGGCGGGCATCTTCCACATCAACAATCACCACGCGTTCGCGCTGACCCATCTTGCAGCTTGCGCTGATGGTCAGATCGTTCAGCCCGCGAACCTGCCCTTTTTGTACAAAACCAAGACGCTTAGCCAGCCAGGCACAGGCCAGAATCAACAGGATAATGCCCGCCAGTACGCTGCTAACCTGCGTCAGCACTGAGCCGGTTGATAACGCAGGCTGGCCCACCGGCTGATGCTGAACCTGACCGGCTGAAGGCCGCAGTTCCTGACTCACCGCCGGAGATACCACCTGACCATTCTGCTGGATCGTTGATGGATGCTGTTTCTGATCGGCTGACGGAGGCTGTTCCTGACCAGTCTGTTGACTGGCTGACGGAGGCAGTGCCTGCCCGGTCTGCTGACCGGGTGAAGGAGGCAGCGTTTGGTCAGATTGCTGACCGGCAGCCGGTGTCGGATCCTGGCGGGTAGGCTGGTTCATTTAGCGACTCAGACGACGCATACGTTCGTTAGGGGTAATGATGTCGGTGATGCGAACGCCATACTTATCGGCTACCACCACCACTTCACCCTGCGCAATCAGGTAACCGTTGATCAGAATATCCAGCGGCTCACCGGCCAGCCCCTCCAGTGCCACGACGGAGCCCTGCGTCAGGCGCAGCAGCTCTTTAATAGTCATTTTGGTACGGCCCAGCTCGACGGTCAGCTTGACGGGGATATCCATAATCAGCTCGATATCCTGCAGGGACCCGGCCACGTCGTTGCCTTCCAGCGATTTGAATACCCCTTCGGTGGTGGCAGCGGCGGTGGTGGCCTGCTCATTCATGGCGTCAGCCCACAGGTCGTCCGCAGAGATGTCGTCTTCGGACGGCTTATTCGTGTCACTCATCGGGCTGTTCCTCGTTCATCGAATTCAAAATCGGGTTAATCAGATGTTCCACGCGCAGTGCGTACTGCCCGTTAAGGGTCCCGTACTGGCTGGTCAGCACCGGCACGCCATCCACATGGGCGATAATGCGGTCCGGTTTATCAATCGGTAAGACATCGCCGGGCTTCAGGGCCAGCAGGCGCGAAATGCGCATCGAAACGTCGGCAAAGCTGGCCACCAGCTCCAGCTCAGAGTGCTGCACCTGCTTCACCAGCGTTTCCCGCCAGTTGTGATCTTCCTGCCGCGAGTTTTCCAGCGGCGGATTGACCAGCGTCTCGCGCAGCGGTTCAAGCATGCTGAACGGAATACAGATGGTGAACTCACCCACCAGATTGCCAATTTCCACCTGGAATGGCGTGGTAATAACGATGTCGTTGGGTGAGGTGGTGATGTTGGTAAACTTCACCTGCATTTCTGAACGCACGTACTCGACGTCCAGCGGGTAAATCGGTTTCCAGGCATCGCTGTAGCCTTCCAGCGCCAGCTTCAGCATGCGGCGGATCACCCGCTGTTCTGTGGCGGTAAACTCACGACCTTCAACCTTGGTCGGAAAGCGACCGTCGCCGCCGAACAGGTTATCCACGGCGATAAACACCAGGCTGGGCGAAAAGACCACCAGGGCCGTGCCGCGCAGGGGCTTAAGGTGGATCAGGTTCAGGTTCGTCGGCACCGGCAGGTTGCGCGCAAATTCATGATAGGGCTGAATTTTTATCGCACCTACGGTAATGTCCGGGCTGCGCCTGAGCAGGTTAAACAGCGCCATACGATAGGAACGTGCGAATCGCTCATTGATAATCTCCAGTGCCTGGAGACGTTCACGCACCATGCGACGCTGGGTATTCGGATCGTAGGGGCGAATGTCACCTTCGCCCACTTTGCTGACGTTCTCTTCTGCCGCGCTGTCGCTGTCTCCATTGAGTAGCGCGTCAATTTCTGCCTGTGAAAGAATGCTGTCGGCCATACCTCTACCTCAGGATAAAGGCGGTAAACAGAACATCATTCACCACCTGCTGAGGTTGTCCGGGTACCAGCGGAGGCGCCAGTACGGTTTTGATCTGCGCAACCAGTGCCTGTTTGCCCTGTTCACTGCTCAGCGCGGTGGCACTCTGGTTAGAAAGCAGCATCAGCAAACGGCTGCGGACTTCCGGCAGATAATCATTCATACGACGGCGCGTCTCTTCGTCGGGCAGGCGCAGGGTAAAGCCGATGTACAGTACGCGATCGGGATCGTTATCCGGGTTAATCAGGTTAACCGTAAAGGTGTCCATGGCAAAAAAGACCGGCGCGGGTGGCGGCTCGGGTTTGGCGGCCTGAGTCGCATCAGCGGGGGACTTCATCATGCGCCAGACCGTATAGCCCGCCGCGCTGCAAGCAAGCAGCACTGCGACCACAATGATCGGTATCAGCAGCTTACGTTTTCCGCTTTTGGCTTTTTTATCAGTCATAAGAGCTATAACTTCCTGTGATTATTTTCGGGTTGCGGTAACGCTCTGTTCGCTGCCCCATGGTGTTATGAGCAGATTATCCCGCGTCTTGCGTCAAACAATAGGGTGATAAGACGCGGGTTTTGCCTCTAGCTTATGCGTTTGTTCCCATCAGGCGAAAATATCGACCGCGCTGGAACCGGCTGCACGCGCCTGTAGCGCGGCAGGAACGGCAATCGGCGTCACCTCACCGTCGCTGTCACCCGACAGGCTAAAGGTGCTGCCGCCGCTATTATTTCTCTCCTGCTGTTGCTGGCTGCCGGAGCTTTGGCTCTGCTGGAACGCATCGCTGCTCACATTGCTTTGTCCCAGGCTGATGCCGCTTTCTGCCAGCGCAGTGCGCAACTGCGGCATGGCCGCTTCCAGCGCCGCGCGAACCTGGCTATGTCCGGACACCATATTCAACTGTGCCTGGTCGTTATCCAGCTTCAGGCTTATCTGAATACTGCCCAGATCCTGCGGATGCAGATGAAGCTCGGCGGTTTGCTGCCCGTTACGGCTGAACATAATGATTTGCTGCCCCAGAGCCTGCTGCCACTCCTGGCTGCCCAGCTGCGCATTCAGCGCAGGCGTGGACGGTGCCGTCACCAGCGACGTGGTAGTTGGGGTGGCGGCGGAAGAGAGCGCGGCGATGGCATTACTGTTTATCGTCGTGCCGCTGGCAGAACTTGAATTATCTTTCTCCCCCTCCTTACCGGCGTGGCTCAGAACCTGCTGGAAAGCGGCATTGAGGCTGGTATCGGCGGGACTGTTCTGGGTAGCTGTGACTGCGCTCGCCGTGGATGCAGCGACTGTTTTACCTGATTTATCCACGCCCTTATCGGCGTCACCGGGGGTCGTGCCGCTGGCTGCCAGCAGGGAGCCGAGCGTGGCCTGCGTACCTTTACCGCTGGCATCAGCCGACAGCGCCTCGCTACCTTTGGCCGCTGCCGCTGTGGCAGGTTGGTTAACGGCAGGCGGCAGCATGGCAAACAGCGCCTGTAGCGTTTGCATATCGCTGGCATTAAGCCCGGTTGCCGGGTTTTGCGTCTCTTCTTTATCCGTGTCCGTGCTGATGGCCCCGGTTTTAGCGGTTTGCGGCTGGAGCAGCGCGTTCAGCGTTTCGGGCTTATCCAGTGCAGCCAGCAGGGCATTAAGCTTCGCCTTTGCCGGCGTGGTTGAGTCGGTGGCATCCGTGGCAGCCGTCGTCTGAGCTGAGGTAGCGTTCTGTTTAACCAGCGATTGCAGTTTGCTGCCCAGCACGGCCAGGAAACCCTGTGTGCTTTTCGCCTGGCCGCTCTCTTTTACATCAGTACCGGCGGCCGTGAAGTCGCTGTCGGTATCGGTCGCCTGCGTGCCGGAGGCCGTGGCGGTGCTGCTGACTTTGGTCCCGGACGTTACAACTGGCAACGTAATCATTCGCCTTTCCTCAGTGATGCCCGCTGGGCAAATTCATCCATCCGTTTCTGATCGAGACGGTTTTCTTGTAATAATTCTGTCGCCAGCGCGCGCGCATGCAGCGTTTCATAGGCGTGCAGCCGCTGCTGTTTGTCACGCCAGAAACGCAGGGCGTTTTCCACGCGGCTGTTCCAGTGGGTGAGCTGCTGGCGATGCTGGTCAATGGCCTTTTCAAGTGTTTCAATAAACTGGTGATAGTTGCGCCAGCGCAGGCTGGTGATGCCTTCTGACAGGGTGTTATTCAGCGAGCGACGGTACTCATCCTGGTAGTCCATCAGCATCGTCAGCTGTTCGTCGGCCTGCTTCTGCGCGCGACGCATATCACCCAGCTGGATGGCGGCTTTTTCCAACTCCTTCTGTGCCAGCGAGCAGAGCGTCTCTATGGGTGATGCTTGTTTTGCCATACTTCCCCCGTCAGGAACCGACCGATGCGCGGATGCCCGTTAGCCAAAAATGGCCTGCAGATGCAGGCAGGCGTCGTCAAAAGTGCTGCGTTCAAACATGCCCTGTTGCAGGAACAGCTCAAGTTCCGGATAGAGCTTGATGGCTTTATCCAGCGTCGGATCGCTGCCGGCGGCATAGGCGCCGACGCTGACCAGATCGCGGTTGCGCTGATAGCTGGAGAGCAGCTGTTTAAACTGGCGCACGCGGGCATAGTGCGTCTCATCAATCAGGTGAGCCATCACGCGGCTGATCGAGGCTTCAATATCAATGGCCGGATAGTGGCCCGCTTCGGCCAGACGGCGCGACAGGACAATGTGTCCGTCGAGAATGGCGCGCGCCGAATCGGCAATCGGATCCTGCTGATCGTCACCCTCGGTCAGGACGGTATAAAACGCGGTGATGGAGCCGCCGCCGTCGATGCCGTTACCGGCACGTTCAACCAGCGCGGGCAGCTTGGCAAAAACCGAAGGCGGATAGCCTTTAGTCGCAGGTGGCTCACCAATAGCCAGGGCGATTTCACGCTGTGCCATGGCATAGCGGGTCAGGGAGTCCATAATCAGCAGCACATGCTTGCCGCGATCGCGGAAATCTTCAGCGATGCGGGTGGCATAGGAGGCTCCCTGCATGCGCAGCAGGGGGGAAACGTCGGCCGGTGCGGCGATCACCACCGAGCGGGCGCGACCTTCGGTGCCAAGAATATTCTCGATAAAGTCTTTTACTTCGCGACCGCGTTCGCCAATCAGGCCAACCACGATCACATCCGCTTTGGTATAGCGCGCCATCATGCCCAGCAGCACGCTTTTACCCACGCCGGAACCCGCGAACAGCCCCATACGCTGGCCGCGCCCGACGGTGAGCAGGGCGTTAATCGCGCGTACGCCGGTATCCAGCACCTCGGTTATCGGCGTACGCTGGAGCGGGTTAAAGGGGGGCGTGATCAGCGGGGCGCGGTAGCCCGTTTCCGGGGCGGGCAGGCCGTCCAGCGGTCGCCCACTGCCGTCCAGCACGCGGCCTAACAGCTCCGGGCCGAGCATCAGCTGCTTGCCGCTGTGCTGGGAATCTCCGGCCACGCGGGCATAAACCCGTGCGCCAGGCAAAATACCCTCAACCTCTTCCAGCGGCATCAGAAACAGTCGCTGGCCGTTAAAGCCAACCACTTCGCTCTCGACTTCCGCGACGTGCTGTCCGTCGGTGCGTTCAATCACGCAGGTTGCGCCCAGCGGTAGCTGAAGGCCGGTCGCTTCCAGCACCAAACCGGTGGCGCGCACCAGACGCCCATAGCGACGGACTTCGGGCAGTTTAGTCAGACGCTCTTCAAAAGCGTCAAGGGCACCCAGCCAGCGTGAAAGACGGGTCGACATCAGAGCTCTCCCGGCGCGGCAAGGCGGCACAGTTCATGCCAGCGGGTAGCAATGCTGGCATCAAGATCGCCATCGTCGGCGCTGAGCTTGCAGCCGCCGGGATGAATGCTGGTATCGGCCATCAGCCGCCAGCCGTGCAGGCTGAGCGTGGCCCCGAGCGTCTGCTCGACGCGCTGCAAATCATCGGGGTGCACGCGCAGGGTTGGCTTGCCGCTAAACAGCGGCTCCTGCTGGATCATGCTCTGGATCTGACGCAGCAGGGCGGTACCGTCAACGTGCGGTGCCTGACCGATGACCTGTCGTGCGGCTTCCAGCGCCAGCTGCATCAGCCTTGCTGCGATCACGCTGTCCAGCGCTTCGAGAGTATGGTGAAATTCGGAGACCAGCTGCTGCATCCGCGCCTGAAGAGGTGCCTGCTGCTGCTGGGCTTCTGCCAGACCCTGCTGGAAACCGGCGTCATAGCCCGTTTTCTGTCCTTCATTAAAGCCTTTCTGGTGACCTTCGGCGTAGCCGACGCCCTGTGCCTCACTGCGCACCTGCGTCTGCAGCTGCTCCAGCGCAAACTGCTGCTGGTCCTGCGGGTCTTCCGTCTGCGGAGCCGGTTCGGGCAGGGGGGCCACCACGGGCTTGTTCAGATCCGCCAGGTCGTTGGGCTGCCAGCGCTGCCAGGCGAGGGACGCGTTATCAGACATACTGTTCCTCGCCGCCGCCAATCACCATCTCGCCGCTTTCGGCCAGACGTCGAACGATAAGCAGAATCGCTTTCTGCTCGTTCTCCACCGCCGACATGCGCATTGGGCCGCGGTTGGACAGGTCGTCGCGCAGGATATCGGCTGCACGCTGGGACATATTGCGCAGGAATTTCTCGCGCAGCGGCTGTTCGGAGCCTTTCAGTGCCACCAGCAGAGACTCGGATTCCACCTCCTGCAACAGGCGCTGGATGCTGCGGTCGTCCACTTCCACCAGATTTTCGAACAGGAACATCTCGTCGATAATTTTTTGCGCCAGCTCGCCGTCGAATTCGCGAACCGCTTCGATAACCGCTTCTTCCTGCTGAGTTTTCATCAGGTTGATAATTTCCGCTGCGGTTCTTACGCCGCCCATCTTCGCCCGCTTGAGGTTCTGACCATCCAGCAGGCCGTTAAGCACTTCGGTAAGCTCGGCCAGCGCGGCAGGCTGTACGCCGCCAAAGGTGGCAATACGCAGCATGACATCGTGACGCAGACGTTCGTCGAACTGAGCAACAATGTCGGCTGCCTGTCCGCGCTTCAGATGCACCAGAATAGTGGCGATGATCTGCGGGTGTTCGTCGCGGATCAGATCGGCTGCGGCCTGCGGCTCCATAAAGTTGAGCGTATCCATGCCGCTGGTGGTATCCCGCGTTTCGAGGATATCTTCCAGCAGGCTTGACGCACGCTCTTCACCCAGCGCCTTAACCAGCACCGAGCGCAGATAATCATTGGAGTTCAGGCTCAGCGCGGCAAACTGCTCCGCGTCGGTCTCGAACTCGCGCAGGACTTCAATAAGCTGCTTGTGTGAAACCTGGCGCATATTGGAAATCGCCATACTCAGATGCTGTACCTCGCGGGTATCGAGGTGTTTAAACACCTCTGCCGCGCGGTCTTCGCCAATCGTCATCATCATGATGGCGCTTTTTTCGGTACCGGTGAGACTCATAGTTCGTCCTTCATCCACTGGCGAATGACCAGAGCCACTACGCGAGGATCGTTTTCTGACATTTCGCGAATTCGCTGGCTCATGACCTCAGCACTCACGCGGTGCTGAGATTTACGTTCCTGATCCATTTCATCTTTAGACAGTTTGACGGAGACGGCTTCATCTTCACCTTCGTCACGCTTCTGGCTATTAAAGGCCACGGCGTCGGCTGCGGCTTTATCCTGCTCGGCCCGGCGGCGCAGCTGTGGACGAACCAGCTTGCGGTAGAGGATCCAGGCGACAATCAGTACCAGCAACCAGCGCCCGGCTTCCATCATCTGGTCAATAAAGGACTGCTGCTGCCAGAAGGGCAGGTCGCCACCGGTTTCAGCGCTTTCGGTAAACGGTGAGTTCACCACGTTCAGGCTGTCGCCACGCTTGTCCGAATAGCCCATCGCTTCACGCGTCAGGTTTTCAATCTGTTTCAGCTGCGCGTCGGTCAGTGCAATCGGTTTGCCTGCCGCATCGGCCCGGTAGTTCACGACCACCGCAACAGAAAGACGCTGCACTTCACCCACGTTCATTTTGGTGTGAAGAATAGTGCGGTCGACTTCATAGTTGGTGGTGTCGTCACGACGGGTATTTGACGGCGTGCTGCTGGCCGTACTGGCTGATGTACCCTGTTTTGCCGCGCCGTTATTGGCGGCATTGGCCGCGTTTTGACCGTTCGCACTGTTATTCGGCGTGGTAATGGGGGCCGTATTGGCCGGGGCAGGCTGGTTGGAGAGTGCGCCCGGTACGCCGCCTGGATACTGGCCGCCAATCTGTTCGCTGTCGCTTGACTGCCTTGAGCGAACCGCCTGATTTTTAGCATCGCTGTTGGGCTTAAACTGCTCGTCGGTCTGCTCACGCGAGTTGAAGTCGATCTGCGCGGTGACCTGAGCGTGGACGTTGCCGTTGCCCACAATCGGGTTCAGGATCGCTTCGATACGCTGCTGGAAGCGGTTTTCCACGTCGGTGGCATACTTAAGCTGCGCATCGTTCAGATCGCGCCCGGCATTATCAGACTGGCTCAGCAGATGACCAGCCTGGTCAACCACGGTCACGTTACCCGGCGGCAGGCCAGCAACGCTGCTGGAGACCATATGGGTAATGGCATTAATCTGCCCCTGGTCCAGTGCCCGGCCCGGCTGAAGCATCAGGGTTACGGAGGCAGTAGGAGATTTCTGCTCGCGCACAAACAGAGAGGGTTTTGGCATCGCCAGATGAACGCGCACATTTTTCACCGGACCCAGCGTTTCGATGGTGCGGGAAAGCTCACCCTCCAGCGCACGCTGATAGTTCACCTGCTCGCTGAACTGGCTGATGCCGAATTTCTCTTTATCCAGCAGCTCAAAGCCGACGGCACCGCCCTTCGGCAGACCCTGTTCGGCCAGGCGCAGGCGCAGCTCATAAACTTTATCGGCAGGAACCATCAGTGCGCCGCCCTTATCATCGAACTGATAGGGGACGTTCATCTGAGTCAGTTGCGTAATGATGGCGCCGCCATCTTCGTCGCTCAGGTTATTGAACAGCACGCGGTAATCAGGCTGTTTGGCCCACAGCACCATGGCGATAACAATGGCGATAGCCGCCGCAGCCGCAATGGCCAGAGGGATACGAGGATTAGCCCGCAGGCGAGCGAAAAGGTCACTCAGCCCCTTTTTCTCAGATTGATCCTGCGTAACAGTGGCATTCATGACTCGTTCCTGCGTGACAGTTGAACGGACTGTATCGTGTAGTGTCGTAACAAAACTGACTCCCGGATGCGCTGGCAAAAATTTTTCTACCTTTAATAGCTGTCATTATTTTCTCTTACGCGAAATTCGATGGCTGGATAAGCTGCGTTTTATGCGCTTATTTAGGGGCTTTGTCTTATTGACACTGTGGTAAGTTTTCACACAGCAAAATCACCGTTGAACATTTACCGGGGCACGAGATGGCAATTCAGGGTATTGAAAGCGTAATGCAGCAGCTGCAAACCGCAGCAATTCAGGCCAGTGGCAAGAGTACCGACGCATCCAGCCATGCGGATTTCGCCGGTGAGCTTAAGGCTGCCCTCAACAAGATCAGCGATACGCAGAATGACGCGCGCACCCAGGCGCAGGATTTCGAAATGGGTAAGCCGGGGATCAATCTGAATGATGTGATGGTCGATCTACAAAAATCGTCAGTTTCCATGCAGATGGGGATTCAGGTGCGTAACAAACTGGTCAGCGCCTACACCGACATCATGAATATGCAGGTGTAGTGAGCTGCTCTTGCGCATACAGAATTAGTGCGATCCCGGCCTTACTACAGCGTCGGGAGAGCTGACTCCGGCGCTGGAAAGAGGCATACGGAACAGGTTAAGTTCGCCAGACAGGCAAACCGTACGCAGATGGCGATTACAGATAAACCAGATCTCATCGCGGTCATTGGAAAGGATATAGTAGGCGTCTGACGTCTCGGAAGGGTTAAAGCAACCCAGTGCCCGATAGGCCGTATCAGATGAGAATCCACTCTGTAGCGGCAACGGTCGCGGACCGTTTTCCATCTCTTTTACTCTCAGGTAAAGCCCGGACTCTAACCACAGCATAAATCACCTTTTCCATCACATTGTTTCAGTGAGTATAACCAGCGAAAGACAGCGCCTTAGGTCACATCGCGATTTTGCAATGGCGATCACAGAGCCGACGGGTTAATGCCCATAAAGCGAAGGGTTTTTGAGTAAAATTTAGCCAGAGGTGGTATGATTAGCATCATTCACCGAAAAGGTCGATCACCATGTCTTACTTCAACCGCGTAATGGCGCAAATAGGCAAAATCAACTCTGATACCACCTGTCCGGTCTGTGGAAAAAAATCCAAACATTCTTTATCTAAAGTCTCCAAAGACCAGACGCTTCTTTGCCCACACTGCAAATCGCTGTTTATCGCCCACCACTAAGCCGCAGTGCATAATCTCCACTACACTTACATTTTATCAAACAGATGGAGAGCATGATGTCTGACAAAAATCGCAAAGATGAAGGGGACGTGCATAAAGGTCTGCCGGAAGTGGCGCCGAATGCAGGTAATGCCTATGAGGAAGACGATCACCCGGCCAAAGATAACCCCAACGAGCATGGCGAAGTTCCTCGTACGCGGGACGACAGTGAGGATCATAAAAAGGATCCTTATAAGCAAAGCTAAACCTTCTTTCTCCGCTTTTCAGGCCATTAAACCGTCGCGACCCGGTAAATCTTCGTCCGATGCGTAATAATGGCCTCTATTTTTTTCTGTTCCTGCCGATAACTCTTATGAGTGATTTCAACCCAGCGGATAGCCGGGACGCGTAACCATGCGACACCCTGTGCCTTACCGGCAATACATTGAACTCGCCACTGACGTACGCCAATGAAAATAATATTGAGGGTTTCACGTGGATAATTTTCAGAAAGACATTGATGAGCGCGCCAATCTCGCATTATCCAACAAGTTCGAGCTGCTGCTGTTTCGGCTGGGTTCCGACACGCTGGAGAACAAGTCCGAACTGTATGGCATCAATGTGTTTAAGCTACGTGAAATCGTACCTATGCCGACCATTACCAAAGCTGCCGGCATGAAGTCCCCGCTGCTGGGCATGGCAAACATCCGTGGGCAGCTTATTCCCGTTATCGATCTGCCCGCGGTGGCTGGCTGTACGCCCGCCACCGGGCTTAATCTGCTGCTGGTCACCGAATATGCCCGGAGTACTCAGGCTTTTGCCGTTGAGTCCGTTGAGGATATCGTCCGACTGAACTGGAGTCAGGTTCACACCGCCGAATCGGGCGTAGCCAGCCGGAATATCACCAGTATCGCGATGCTGGATGGCACCCAGCATGAAAAAGCCATGGCGCTGGTACTGGACGTGGAGCAGATCCTTCATGACATCATCCCTTCCGTGCGGGAAGTGAAAGAGGGTGATATCAGCCTGACCAATTTCAAAATGAAGCCCGGTGCGGTCGCGATTGTGGCCGAAGACTCGAAGGTAGCCCGGCTGATGCTGGAACAGGGGCTGAAGGCGATGGGGATCCCGGCGCTAATGTATATCACCGGCAAGGAAGCCTGGGATCAAATAAAGATCATGGCACGCCAGGCGGCGGAAGAGGGGCTGCCGATTAGCGATAAAATCGGACTGGTGCTGACCGATCTGGAAATGCCTGAAATGGATGGGTTTACCCTGACGCGCAATATTAAAACCGATCAGAATCTGAAGGCTATTCCGGTAGTGATCCACTCATCGCTTTCGGGGAACGCCAACGAAGACCACGTGCATAAGGTGGGGGCAAATGGCTACGTGGCCAAGTTTGAAATTAATCAGCTCTCGGCGGTGATTCACAAAGTGCTGGAGGACGCGGCTGTCTGAAGCGGATCGCGCCAGGAGGCAGATAACCGGGCCACACTGCGCTGACCCGGTTACTGTCGATCACACTAAATCGTCAGGCGTTTGCTGGACAATATATTCCAGCGCGTGACGATAGATATCGAGCTGAATGATATCGGTTTCCTGCTCCAGTTTTTCCAACAGCTTCAGGATGATGGCTTTGTTAGAGACAAAGCCATGACTGGCTGAAAGTTCGGCAATAATCGTGCCGATAACCTCAGATTCACTGCTTAACAAACCGCCAGAAGACTGGAAAATATGCGCCAGCGCTGGCCCGGTAGATGAATTTTGCTGCAAGTGTGAATCTCCAAAAATGGCAGATGCCAGTTAACGCGGCTCGTTAGGACGCACGTAACTGACGGGCCGGATGGTTTTTTTTAAAGTTGTACAACATAAACGCTGCAACAAAGGAACCTCTCCTGTCCATCAGACGCCATACGATGCGGCATGGGTGGGCTGGATGGGATCCCGCGGCAGTAAACTTATATGCAATAACCAAACTTGTACAATTCCACGCTGATCAATTCGTGCTATCACGCAGGAAGTTACTGACTTTTCAGCGCCATAGTGCGACAGTAGCGTCTCTTAAAACAGATAATGAAGGTTCTTATTCCAAATATAAAATTCAAGTGTCCCACATGCCAGGGATGCCAGTTCCGCTTTTCTACCCACAACGTTTCGCCAAAAAATCCCCACGGCGCCAACTGTATTTTTTGCAAATCATCAATGTCCGTTAGCTACCGGGTTTACGCTGGCTAGCCCTGAGGCGTAACGACGCCGACCTTAATATGCAGTAGCTTTACAGCGATCCTCTGAGTATGTCAGAGATTAAGCGGATCGCTGAACCTCTCATCTTCTCCCGTCTTTTCCTAACGCGCCCGAACCGGATGCAGGTCACTTATGCCGGTTCTGAATGCGTTCATCTTTAAGGCTCTCTGTACTGAGTTTAAATTGTCTGATGCTACAGCGACCTGACCCTCTTTCTACTAATACCCCTTGATCGCATCCCATAAACTAAATACTGTATATAAACCCAGTTATTATTACAGGATTTTAGCGCGTGACGACTCCCGCACTGCACTCTGGACACGCTGGCTGCAACCGGAAAGGAGACAGGCAACCTTTCTTGCCAGCCGCTCTTCCTCTCTCTGCAGGGCCAGTTTGGCCGCGCGACGTGATTTATAACGGCTCAGAGATGTTCCCACGGTTTGGGTTTTTTTCCAGATAATGATGGTCATAAATCCCCCTGAAGACAGGTAGTGATAAGGACGGAGGAGACTCTTAAGCGCTTTGCGGAAGAACCGTTTAGCGGCAGTAAAGTATTCCTGTTAAAAACGATAGCTATAGTTATTATTAATATCAATAGTTATCGCGCTAATAATTTTAGTTATTGCATTAAGCGTATGATTTAGTTGGATTTAAAACTTTAATGGCGCTTTTTTTTGCTTTTTTATAGCGAAATTAGTAAAAGCTTTACTAATCTATTCAAATGAATCATTACGCCAAAGCCCCTCTGTAGCTTATGAGTCACAGTGGGCAGGTATTTGTGAGGTTAAATTGATGATATCTGTGCTGCATAGAGTGGCCGGGGGCCGTTATAAGGAAACTATCCTGCAGGGGCAGGATATCAGTACTTACCGCCTTAAATCACGGATGAGAAAGATTGCGACGCCAATCAGTGCGGATCCTTCAGATAGCTCCACAGCGGGTAGTCTGGGGTCATCAACGGTTAAAAAACCATTAGAGGGGCCTTCAAGATAACGGTAAACGGATACGCGTGAATTGACCTGGGCCATGACCAGGTCTCCAGATTCAGGTGGTACGTCGGTGTCCACGATGACGATACTGCCTGCGGTTGCCTCTGCACAGCCGCTATTTCGGTCAAGAATATAGGCGCGCCAGGTCTTCTTCGCCTTCGCACCATTGGGAGTGGAGACGGCCTCTGACGTCTTTCCGTCGGGGCCCCATACCGCCACGGTAGTGCCACTTTTCACTTTATCAATTGCGGTCAGGCCATTGGCTCCGCGCATCTCCCCCTCGCCGCTCGCCAGCCATTCGACGTTAATATCCAGCGCGCGAGCAATATCGACCAGCTTGCGGGAGCCCTCAGCCTCGCCTTTGGTCAGCCGCCAGATTGTAGGTTGTGATACGCCCGATGCTTTAGCTAACGCACCCTGTGTAATTCCCATCATGGTCATAGCCATGTTAAGCCGGTAGGCAAGTGTATTCGGTTTCATATACCAGAATTTATAGCGATGCGTATTTTTCGTCAAACACGCTTTGCTATTGCGTGTTTTAATACTCTATGCTATAACTTATCTCAGTTGATACTTAAACGGTTTAAAAGGGGAGGCCGGAAGCCGGCTCTCCAGTACGCTGCTCTTTAACAATCAGGCCGCCCAGCCTAATCGCTGGCATACCTTAAAAAGGTAATTTTCGACCCTTACGCTCCTGCGCGTCAGAAAAGGCAAATCAGGTCCATTCTAAATTAGCATTTCCGGCCGCGGAGCACAGGATAATTGTTTGCAAACAGTGCCAAACCCATTTTGCAGGAGGTAACGATGCGAAACATAAAACGGTTACTCGAGATGTGGGGAGGCTGGGCGGCCACCGAAAGCAGCGGCGTGAGTTAT
Organism: Erwinia sp. ErVv1; assembly: GCF_900068895.1. Classification (GTDB taxonomy): domain Bacteria; phylum Pseudomonadota; class Gammaproteobacteria; order Enterobacterales; family Enterobacteriaceae; genus Erwinia. The sequence goes on from NZ_CDPK01000002.1 coordinate 49,892, forward strand.
CCTCATGTTGCCGCTGGCTTCCGGGGATTGATTACCTCAGTACCACCGGGTCGACCACGCTGTGGCGATCGGGATGGGATGATTCTCGACAGCTGTATCAGCCGCCTTATGATAAACCATTCCGATGAACATATGCTGCTGGTTGCGCACTATCTCTACCGTATTTCACTCCGATCAATTGCCCGACGACGTCGCTGTGCTGATGGCACCATCCGAAAAAATGTCCAAACAGCCGAAGGGTTCGTTGAAGGCGCACTGAGTGCCATGGATGTCGTTCTTGAGTGTGAAAAAATAAATTAAAGAAATTTTTATGCGTACGCATTTTACATTCTAAGGTATTAAAAAGGCATTCTGATTCAGAGATTCCTTTCTGCAAAAGGAAGGTCTTCATTCTGCGATAGCTTATTTTTGTTAATTTATTCTTTTCCATCCCGAAGGTAACAAGGGCAGGAAAGGTTATTAACCAGGGCTTTTTTTCGGGGTGTTACCCAGTGCGCAAAACTCTTTTCCGCGCCGCTATTATAATAAACCCCTGCTATTTTAATGCGACTTTCCTTTATCAGTAAGCTGTCCATATAACAATGCCGCAGCAGCGGTTATTTAATTTGGGAGATGAAAGATGAGTAAAATAGTACAAATTTTGGCTTATGAGGAAGGCTATAAGGAAAAGCCTTATATTGACACGGAAGGTTATCCAACGGTGGCAAGCGGAATTGTTATTGGGCCAAAGGATGCACCACTGGCGCATTATCAGTTTAGCGTACCTCACAGCGTGGGAGATATCTGGATGCAGAAACTACTGGATGACAAAATAAGCGACATGAATGCCAGGCCCTCACTGGCTGTTGCATTGCGGCAGTGTAATCCTGCCCGGGCAGATGTGCTTTATTGCATGGCCTACCAGCTGGGGGTGGATGGATTAAGCGCCTTTAAAAACACGCTGGTGTTAATTTCAAACGGAAATTTTGAGGCGGCAGCAGATGGCATGCTGGCCAGCCTGTGGGCCAGGCAAACGCCCGCCCGCGCGAAACGGCTTGCACAGGTAATGCGCAGCGGGGTCTATGATGCATATCAGGGGGTTATATGAAATTTCTTATGTTTTTAGTGGCGGTCATCATCGTTGTAGCCTTACTTCACTGGGTAGTGAAACATGGCAAGGTCGAATTTGTGCTGCATGCCAAACTGCTTTTTAAAACCTGGTCGGTCTGGCTGGCCTCTATTGGATCGGTCGCGGGTGCCTGGGTGCAATCCTTTCCAGACTCGGCGATCAGCGCCTGGAACGGCCTGCCGGAAGACGTGAAGTCCATTCTTCCGCAGCACTACCTGGGGTTTATTGCCTCTTTTATGGTGGCAATGGCGGTGGTATCACAATTTATTCGCCAAAAACCCCTGCTGGTAATGAAAAATGTAATGACAGGAGGTAAATCATGAGCAGTTTCCTCGCGCTGTTTAACAGCGGTAGCCATCTTTTGACCGGGGCAGGCGTGGTTATCGTTGCGCTTATTGTCAGCTGGTTTGGTGGAAAAAAAATTGGCAAGGTGCAGGAGAAAGGGCGGGCTGATGTTGCCGCCGCAAAAGTAGAAGCCGATCGCGTGGCAGTGGTCGCGAATAAACAGGCAAAAACAATAGAGGAGGTGAAAGATGTACAGGCAGCTAATAATGCTCTCGCTGATGATGATGCTCGTCGCAAGCTGCACGAGTCGTCCATCAACGGTGACAGCTAGTCCACAAGTTATTATCGACTCTTCATGTACCTATTTTTCTCCCTTACGGACCTATGGAAATGACTGGCAGGTCATGGATATTCGGACGGTAAAAGAAATTAATTTGCATAATGATATCTGGGCGAAGCTATGCAAAGTTAAAAACTAAAATTAATGACTGCGACAGGGAAGAAGTAGCAAATAATAAAGTCTGGCGTAATTAATCATTCCCGTATTTATTCCCTAAATAAACATATCAATGAAGGCGATTCGCAATGGCCAATCGCCCCGGAGGTTATTATGATCGAAGTCAATTCATTTGCCGAACTGCGTACGACTGCACCAACCAAATCGGGCGATCTGGCCGTGTTACGCCGCTATACGGATAAAGACTCGTCTTTTCGCGGCGGCGGTGATTTTGTCGGGTTTACCGGCACCTCTCCACAAGCGGATGATTCAGGGACCTATGCCGTCGGCAGTGGCTTTTACTGGAAACGCGTTATCAGCGACCCGGCGGATTTAAATATCTTCCATTTTGGCGGGAAGGGCGATGGCGTAACGGATGACAGCGGGCCGTTTAAGTTGATGATGAACTGGGCGCAAAATTTCAACAGCGTAGCGAAAGACCTGGGCGTCCGGTTCCCGTCAGGCAAGTTCCTGATCAACCCCATCGACTATTCTGCAACTGCGATGGCGTTTTTCTATGTGACGGGTGATGATAATCCACACGGCGCATTGCCCAGAACGACCATCATTTCCAATAAATCCACCTCGCCCGTTTTCAAAGTTCAGGCCAGGCGCGTAGCGATTGAAGGGATCTCCTGGGATGGGCAGGCGTCAGCGGATACGACCACCAATAAAGTGGCGATTACGGCAGCAATGTGCAGTAACCAGCAGCCGTTCTTTCAAAACACTATTGTGGCCGGTCAGTCAGTCATTGTCTCACGCTTCCGCGCGCAGAATAACGGCGGTACGGTGATCAAGCTGCTGGATACGCTGGATACCAAGTTTGACCAGATTTACACTCTTAACACTTACGGAAGGGTGTTTGATGTGACCTGGTCAGATACGGCGGCAGGGGCCTGGGACCACTCAACGGCTATCGAACTGACCAACGCCAATTTCCAGACCGGCTACGGCGATGCGACGCTATATATGCCGCGAGTTACCCAGGGTTTGCTTCATAACGTCTGGATTGAGCATACGCGCTTTCCCGGCAACCTCAGCGACGGTAACTGGATTGTGGATGCGCTGAGCATCGAGTCCTGTGACAATGCGCTGAACATGAACAACACCCGTCTGCAGCTTAAACAGCTTAACCTTCAGTCTGGCGGTAACATCACGACCGATACCGACTCCACCCGCTGGCTGTCAGGCTATGAATACGGCTGGCGTCGCGACGAGCACTTCGGCACGATAATGACCGGTTCGATGAAGGCCGGCTGGTACAGCGGCTTTAAGGTCACTAACACCACCGCAACTGATAACTGGTACAAGCTGGGTAAAGTTAACCTGCCGAAGGATAACCAGCAGTGGCTTATCGAGATGATCAGTAAGGTGACGAATGATGTGCTGGTTGCAACGGCCACCAGTCCGGTAACCTCGGTAGCGTCCGGCTTTACCTGGCTGAGTATTTCCCGCTGCTCAACGGCGATTTATGCCGATATCCAGCATAAAGGTTCGCCTGCGGTGCTGGACGTGAAGCTTAACCGAATCGGCCTGACCTATGCCGAAATCTGGGTGAAGCTGAAAGCCGCCAGTGGTGACATGGTATTTAACCTGACCTCAACCGGGCCAACCCGTTTTGAATCAGGGGAGTGTAACCTGTTCGCGCCTGATTTAACGCAGGTCACGGACACCAGTACCATCGGGACTACGTCGCCAAATGCCCGTATGAGCATGCATAACGGTCTGGCGGGCGTCGGGGCTAATGAGAAGGGCGTGCTCACGCTGGCTACCCTTAGCGCAACGGCTCCAACCACCACCACGGCGGCAGGCTATGTCACGGTTAACATTAATGGCACGGATCGCAAAATTGCCTACTTCTAAGTATTTTTTCTCTTCAGGCCGCCTGCGCTGGCGGCCTTTTTTTTGCCGCAAGGTTTGGTTAAAAAAGTGTTAATGAACTTCTCACTTTCATAAGAGTCAGAATTTATGAACGCTTTTTTAACCAGATAAGGATAAATGCATGAGCGATAATCAGGAACGCAAATCACCGACCGAACATTTACGTGACGTGACCTCGCAGCTGAAAGAGATGCGCCACTATGCACAAACCAATACGGAAACGCTGTCAACCCACTGGCTGGCCTTTGATCAGGGCGAATTTAAGCACCCGGAGTTTGCTGCAAGAGTGAACGAACTGCTGACGAAGCAGGGTACGTTACTTGATGAGCTGGATAGCACCATTCAGGACATTGAAATCGAAGCTAACCGCATCGATAACGAAGCCTGAATGGCTTCGATTACAACCCGCCACGGCGGGTTGTGTCATTTCAGAGGGTAAACTCCGGACTCACGCGATTTCGGCCGCTACTTTTAGCAATATAGAGCTGTTCATCGGCCGTTCTGATTGACGCCTCCAGGCTGTCAGAGTCGATAATGTCCAGCGCACTCACACCAATGCTCACCGTAATATTGAGGATTTGCCCGTCGTGAATAATGGTATGTTGCTCAATACTGCGGCGCAGCCGATCGGCCAGGATACTGGCTCGCGGTGGTGAAACGCCTTCAATCAGTACCAGAAATTCCTCACCGCCCATGCGGCTGACAACAGCCGTTGGCGGTAGCGACTGGCGGATACACTCAACCGTTTTAACCAGCACGTGATCTCCCGTCGCATGGCCCCAGGTATCGTTGATACTTTTGAAGCGATCAATGTCGATGATGAACGCCGCGCCATAAAAATGGCCCTGCTTATGTTTTCCAGCGGCCAGGGCATTCAACCGTGACGACAGCCCGCTGCGCGTGAGCGCGCCGGTAAGAAAATCGTAGTCAGCCCGTTTAGTCATGCGCGCAACCAGCTTTTTCTGCGTGGTGGTGCTGAGAGCAACAATCAGTGGGCTAATGGTCATCGCCGCGACGCCAAGTCGCGCCGAAGCCAGGCTGTCGATAAGGAAAAAGTCGTCTGCACCCTGAATATTCAGTACATGGCCTGCCACCAGGATGATTTCAGCAATTCCGGTCACCACCGTCAGCACACAGGTAAAGAAGATCGGGTAGCTAATGGCGCACCACATCAGCGCGGGCAGGGGGAACATCAGGCTGCCGCCGCCGCCGACGTAAATCCCCGTGACGGTAGTGATAACCAGGGACAATAGCGGCAACAAAGTACTTTGCTTTATCTCACTTAACAGGGCGCTAAGCTCTCCGCGGCGGGGCAGGGTGATGGCCAGCGGCAGCAGCAGGATAGAGGTCGATACCTGCTCACAAAACCAGGAAATCCAGCCTTTGAGCAGATCGTCATGAAAATAGTGTTGGCTGGCTAACGACCCCACTGCCGCACAGACGCCCGCCCCGAGAATGGAAGCGGGAAATACCCTCATCAACGCCTGCAGCCGTCGTGGCCGGGGATGCTGCAGGGAATCTGCAAGCAGCACCGCCTTACCCACGGTGATAAAGGCGAGGTTGGCAATATTTAAAGTCAGCGACATGACGAATGGCGTACCGGAAAACAGATCGGCCAGTACCATGCCACTATAAATAGCAGGTAAGCTGAGTGACGTTTCAATCTTTGGAAAGCGTACCATTATACCCAAAAGAAGGGCGTTACACGGCCAGAAAAGAGAAAGCGCCTGAACGGTGCGGCAATTTATACCCAGCGTGGCTAAACAGAAGGAGAAAAAAAATAAGAATATGGCTGAATCGAGTTTATATTTAATTATTGGCATTGTTCTGGCTCAAAGTTCTTACAGGCCCTGGCACTGCGGGAGGTCGCAATATGACAGGGTTACAGAGCCTGTGCAGACCTCACAACAGGCTTAACGCCGCATTTCTTACGGTAAAACTCTGCCCGGTTAACATACGCGACCCGGTTCTCTAACGCAATAACACCGGACCTATCGCATTAATTATACTTATACGGATGAATATTCTGGTGGAGGTTTTATTACGTCCTCATGTGATTATTAATCATCCTAAAAAGTTTATTATCTCCAGGTCACAGGCTGTAAGCATATATAGCGCAATCAGTTGCCGTTATCGAACGATAATCTGCTGTGACATCTGCTTTGGGAGCATTCTTAGCAGCTGTTTAGGCAGCAAAAAAGCATTTTTCCGGGGTGAATTTTAAAAAAAGGATGGCACTGTTTAGGAGGGATAGCACATCAGGAAGTTGAAGGGGCCGCGGGAGCAGGCCCCGAGCGCTTAAAGTTCGTTCTTAATACAAAATTCTTCCCAGCTCATCCCCAGCGCTTCAGCATGCTGGCGCAGATAGGTTTCGATAGCGACAGCCGCCACGTCTTTATCTGGCTCTGCCAGCTGGATGGCAAAGAGCATACCATCAAGTTTTTTCTCGCGGGTAAAGGCGGCCCAGGCGCGGTCGGATTGCATCGACTGTAACTGTTCCAGCGACATGCCCAGCGCCTGCGCATCCTCTTCCTGGAGGTTGTCGATTCCCTGCTTTATTTCAGGGTAGGCCTCAAGAAACAGGCTTCTGGCGGTGGTGTAGTACTCTTCAATTGTTTTCATCATTTGTCCTGCACGTAATAATGCGCGTCAGTTTACACCGGGGCGCGGTTTGGTGAAATGCCAGTGGGTGCAGATGTTGCTGCTGCATGCGTGAATGGGCGTTTGAAGCAAATATTGTTATGGCTGAAGGGGACAACGGTATGAAGCTGCTTGCGGTGGTTAATCAGAAATTATAACGTAGCGCCTGGTCGAGGAGTCAGGAACTGAAAATGAAAAAGTGGATTGTAATGACCGCAGCAGCCGTCGCGCTGTCAGGCTGCGCACAGATACCTAATTACCACAATGTGGTTAAAACGCCTCCACCTGCCGATCTGGTGGGAAACTGGCAGACGATGGGGCCGCAAAAAGGTCTGGTCAGTAAAGAGGCGGTGGCAAGCCTGATCGTGACCGCCGCGGGCGATACGCTTGACTGCCGTCAGTGGCAGCGGGTCATTGCCAAACCCGGTAAGGTGACTCGCCTCGATGATCGTTGGGTTAACGTGAATAATGAAGCCCGCGTGATGCCGCTGGAGCGGGAAGGGATGACGCTCCATTATGACAAGCTGGTACTGCAAAAAGTGCAGCAGCCGACGGCAGAGTGTCAGAATGCGCTGGCACACGTGAATGATGCCCCACCGCCGAAGCCGAAAGCGACTGTTTCCAGCAGTGGTAAGGCGCACCATAAGCCTATGCTGAGAAATCAGAAGTCCTGACGGGCGGGTGAGGGGCATTCCGGCGGACAATTCTCGCATTTGCCGGTCAGTTGTTTGGGCTGCCATATCTGCGATGCCGGTGTCAGGGTTTCCGGCACTCTGCGGGTTAGCGGGTTAGCTGCAATGCCTGCTCTCCCGGTGGATAATCCCAGCGTTTGCCGGGCGTCCTCACGCCACGCTCCGCGTGGTGCCTTTGGCTCCGGCTCCAGGCCGGACGGCCCGGTCGCGAGCGGGCATCCCTGCCCGCCGCTCCCTGAGTGCAGCATCCCTGNTGCCCGTCAACCGCAGGGATTGTCCACCTCTCAGGCTTCTGCGTTGTTTTGGGTAAAACCTATTTGTCGTTCCGTCATTACCTGAGCGACTTCAGGCCAAGCCCTGTTCGCACGCGGACATTTGAACCCCTTTCAATGACACTTTTTTTCCTGAACTGCATAATTCATTTTGCATTAAACCCGGCGAAACTTTCCTGTACTCCCTGGAACTGCGTATAGCCGCAGCCAGCACAATGTAGACGAATCGGGTGTGTGGTTACCGGTGTCAGGGTTCCCGGCACTCTGCTGGTTGGCTGGTTGGTTAGCTGCAACGCCTGCTCTCCCGGTGGATAATCTCAGCGTTTGCCGGTGAGTTGTCCGGGCTGCAACATCTGCTGTGTCGGTGGATAATCCCAGCGGTTGCCGGACGTCGCAGCTACACGCGTTGCGTGGTGCCTTTGGCTCCGACGCCAGGCCGGACGGCCCGGTCGCGAGCGGGCATCCCTGCCCGCCGCTCCCTGAGTGCAGCATCCCTGCTGCCCTCGCCTGGCCTTCCGTC
>NZ_CDPK01000002.1:57807-58115 GCF_900068895.1 Erwinia sp. ErVv1
CAGCATCCCTGCTGCCCTCGCCTGGCCTTCCGTCTTCGCCGCAGCGCTGCGGATTGCCCGTCAACCGCAGGGATTGTCCACCTCTCAGGCTTTTGAGTTGCTTTTATCCGCAGCCAGCACAATGCAAAAGGAGCAGGCGGGTGGGGCCCGGTGACAGGCATTCCGCAGCGCTGAGCGCAGGGAGTAAGACCCGGATGGGCCAGCAGGGATGCGGGCCCAAGGGCATGCCGGGACAGGGATGTCCCGTCATGCCCGGTCCGAAAGGTCGACGAGCGGAGCGAAGGGACCGCGCCACGCGCGGCGCGAGG
>NZ_CDPK01000002.1:58144-124711 GCF_900068895.1 Erwinia sp. ErVv1
CGACGAGCGGAGCGAAGGGACCGCGCCACGCGCGGCGCGAGGACCGCCAGGCACCGGGCCCCACCCGTAGGCGACACCTCCAGCTTTTGTAGCGCCGGGCCCCACCCCCAGGCGACACCCCAGGCCTGTGCAGCACCGTGCCCCCCCAGGCGGACACCCCAGGCCTATGCAGCACCGGGCCCCACTTCGGAACTTACTCCTGAATCACCCAGACGCTCAGACTACCCGCATTACAGCGGAAAACTGCGCTTCCCCCCTCATCCGCGGTGACCCCCTCTTCGCGGTGCCCCAGAAAATCGTACCAGTGCGTGCCCGCAAAGCCCTCACCCAGTGACAGCGTCTTCTCCCCCTCATCACCGTTGGACATCACCACCACGCAGCCAGGATGCTCCTCCGTGCCGCTGCGGGCAAAGGCCACGCAGTTAGGGTGATCGAACCACTCGGTCTGCACGCCGTGCGCGTAAAACTGACGGGCACGAATCAGCGCTTCTAACTCCGGGATAACCGGCATCTCAATCTTGTAAATCTCACCGTCTGACCCTTCATCTTCATACTGCGCACCAAAAAGGTCAGGATAGAAAACCGCAGGGACACCCTCTTCGCGCAGCAAAATCAGCGCATAGGCCAGCGGTTTAAACCAGGGCTCGACGGGCGCTTCCAGCGACTGAAGCGGTTGGGTATCATGGTTAGCGACAATCGTCACCGCGTGCCACGGATCGTGGGCGACCAGCGTATCGCTGAAAATCTGGCTGAGATCGAAACCGGCACCCTCGCGTGAGGCGTTGTGAAACTTCATCTGCAGCGGGGCATCAAACAGCATGGTCTTGCCTTCGACCTGGTGTATATAGTGCTGGAGCTTATCCACCTCATGCGACCAGTACTCGGCCACGATAAACATCGGCCGATCCGCCACCTCCTGAATATGATCGATCCACTCCCTGTAAAACCAGGCCGGAATATGTTTTACCGCGTCGAGGCGAAACCCGCTGCACGGCAGCGTCTCCATCATCCAGCGCGCCCAGTATTTTAACTCCTCGGTCACCGCCCGGTTGCGGAAATCGATATTCGCACCCATCAGATAATCAAAATTACCCAGCTCATCATCAACCTGGCTGTTCCAGCCTTCACCGGTATAGTCGTTAACGATTTTAAACACGCCGTTCTCATCGGGGTTCTCAATGTGGTCGACGCCGCTAAAGCACTTATAATCCCAGACAAACTTTGAATACTGCCCCGCACGCGGCGGGAAGGTGAAACGCGTCCACGCCTCAGCCCCGATAACCTCACTGTCGATCTCATCCCGATTATCCGGATTCACCCGGTTAACCTGCACCTGCTCCTTTTCATCCGCGCCCATCTTATGGTTCAGCACGACGTCCATAATCACGCCAACCTGATGATCACGAAGCGCAGTGACCGCTGCAATAAGCTGATCTTTATCGCCATATTTCGTGGCGCGGGAACCCTTTTGCTCAAACTCACCCAGGTCGAAGAGATCGTAAGTGTCATAGCCTACCGAAAAGCCACCGGACTCGCCTTTTGACGCGGGCGGCAGCCAGACGTCGGTAATGCCGATTTCAGCCAGCCACGGCGCACGGTCGGCGGCCTCTGGCCAGAGCTTACTGCCTGTGGGGTAATACCAGTGAAAGAATTGCAACAGCGTGGGATTGCGCATGTCCTTGCTCCAGTTTCAACAGCGATGAGTCTGAAGTATGGAGCAGGCTGCGGAAAAAGCGCGGGTCACGGCGTAATATTCTGGTGCACGCTGACCCGCTGGCAAGTATGGGGAAAAGTCATAGGCAAATATTATTATTTCAGGTGGATTGATGCGGGAAAAGCACGACTCCAGACAGTTTACCGTACGCTGAATTAACCGACTTCTGACGGGTATTTTGCCCAATCAGATCGGCGAGTTCGCCCATCCGATGCTGAAGCATACGTTTCACTTCGGCTTCGTTGTCCAGAATATGACGCAATACGGGACGCAGCTGATCCAGCGTTTGCGCCGGAATGGCCACATCGCGGGTTGTTTCCGCCAGTTTTTCAACGGTACTGACGTAATTGACTTCCGTATCGATCAGTTCATCCCATTTACCTTCTGAGGCCAGACGCAGCATAGACTGGCTGATCACTAACAGCTGCTGATAAATTCCGAACATGTGCGGGGCGATATTCATTTAGACAGCGTCCTGAACCAGTGCAGGTGAACCTGAAACTTCTTTCCAGGCGTCGGCGATATTGCGCAGCAGCGCTTCAACTTCTTCAATCACACTCACATCATTATCAAGATTCGCCCGCAGCAGACGATGTACCATATAACGATACAGACCTATCAGATTCTGCGTCAGTTCGTCCGTACTGCTTTCATCCAGCCCCACTTTCAAGCCGTTATCAATGATGTTAATGGCTTTAGACAGGGACTCTCCCTTTTTAACAAAGTTGCCATCCTGCAAAAATAGCCGTGCGCGAACCAGGGCGCTCAGCGCCCCGTCGAACAGCAGGGTGATCAGCTGGTCTGAGCTGGCGCTCATGACCGCGCTTTCCACACCAATTTTTGCATAGGCTTTGGTACCGCTTGCGCTATACATTACGACTCCTTATGTCTTAAGAACTGCTTGAAGAACTGCTGGTACTGAATTGAGAGGTCAGGTATGAGCTGGTGCTGTTTAGCTTGCTCATCATTACGTCCAGCGCGGTAAACTGTGTTTTATAGCGCGCAATCGTATTATCAATGCGGGTACTTGCAGCATTGTACTGGCTGGTCAGATTGTTCAGCGTCTTACTCACGCCATCCGTTGCCGCCTGTAAAATACCGCTGCTGGATAACCAGCTGGTGATATTGGTCGCTATAGTGGTCGTAATGCCGGTAGTTTTACCGTCTCCGACGATCATCTGTTTCACACCATCGGGATCTTTCGTGAGCGCGGCGGTTAGCGCGGTACTGTCCAGCTTCAGATCACCGCTGGTCGGGTCCGTCGTCACGCCAATCTGCGCCAGCGTTTTATAGGTTGAAGAGCTGGCGGCATTGGTCAGCATGCTTTTCAACTGCGACTGGATGGTGCGCAGGGTGCTGTCGCCCAGCAGGGCACCATTGCTGCTGTCCTGAGAGGTGGCCTGCGTTGTGACGGCGGTATATTTGGTCAGGTTAGCAAAGTTATCCTGCAGGCTGTTATAGGCGTTAACCCAGTCGCTGATAGCGCTGGAGGCGCTGGTCGTATCCTGAGTCACCGTCAGCGTCTGATTGCCGCTGGTGGTATCGGTCAGGTTAAGGGTAATGCCTTCCAGTGCATCGCTGATGGTGTTGCTGCTGTTTTCAATTGAAACGTTGTTTACCGTTAGTTTGGCATTTTGCGCCGCAACGCTCTGGGTCATATTGCTGCTGGAGGTCCCGTCGTAGTTGAGGATCCCCTGTAGCGTACTGTCGCCGCTGACGCTTATCGTCGCAGCATTATCCGTGCCGGTATCGTTCGAGGTCATCGACAGGCGATAGCTGCCATCGCCCACTTTAATAATGCTGGCGGTAACGCCCGCATCCGCTTTATTGATCGCATCGCGAATGCCGGTCAGCGAGGAGTTCGCGGCGCTAACGGAGACCGCGACGGCTTTATTGCCGTTCGCCTGCTGGATGGTAATGGTGCTGTCCGAGGAGCCCAGCGCGGTGGTGTTGCTGCTCTGCACCGCTGAGGTCAGCGTCTGCGCCGTGGCCAACTGAGATACGCTAACGGTATATTTACCGGCTACCGCACCCGTGGTGGTGGTGGCGCTAAATGCGCTGGAGGTGCTGGTCGCCTTGGTGGAGGCAAACAGGGCGGCGCTGTTCAGTGCGGTATTCGCAGTCTGAAAAGAGGTCAGTGAACTCTTCAGCGTACCGTAGGCGCTCAGCTTTGCCGTATAGGATGACTGCTGCGTTGAAATGGGTGTCAGTGAGGCCTTTTCGGCAGTTTGAAGATTATCCAGAATGGTGCTCAAATCAAGGCCGGAACCGATACCCAGTGTAGAGATGGTAGCCATAATAATTCCTTTATGTCGTCAACACGGAGAGTGAATAGCGTAGTTATCGGCCAGCAATGAGTAAAGTTTACGACTATTTGCATCGGGTTAATAAAGCGAATAGCGCTAATAGAGAAGGGTATTTCGGAGAGTAGACAGGTCCGGGAAAATAATCTGCCTGGGATAAAAAAAATTCTAAAGGTTAGGGGAGGGCAGACGATAACAACCTTGACGGCGATGAAGCCGGGGGGCAAACAGCCCAACCAACTTAACCCGAAATGATTTAACAGGAAACTTTATCATGGCACAAGTAATCAATACTAACAGCCTCTCGCTGATCACCCAGAACAACATCAACAAGAACCAGTCTGCTCTGTCTACTTCTATTGAGCGTCTGTCTTCTGGTCTGCGTATCAACAGCGCGAAAGATGACGCCGCTGGCCAGGCAATTGCTAACCGTTTCACCTCTAACATTAACGGCCTGACTCAGGCATCACGTAATGCTAACGACGGTATCTCTGCTGCGCAGACCACTGAAGGCGCACTGTCAGAAATAAACAACAACTTACAGCGCGTTCGTGAACTGACCGTACAGTCTCAGAACGGCACCAACTCCGATTCCGACCTGTCTTCAATCCAGGACGAAATCAAATCACGTCTGGACGAAATCGACCGCGTATCCGGTCAGACTTCATTCAACGGCGTGAACGTACTGGCGAAAGACGGTACCATGAAAATCCAGGTTGGCTCAAACGATGGCGAAACCATCTCTATTGACCTGCAGAAAATCGACTCATCTACTCTGGGCCTGAAAGGCTTCTCTGTAGATAAAAACTCCCTGAGCCTGGGCGACAACATTACTCAGGTTGGCGATGCTTCCGGTTCTGGTGCAATGTCTACCGTTGACCTGAGCGATGTGGCTAAAAATCTGGGTGTTGCCGCTTCTGGTCTCTCTCTGCACAGCGTGCTGGGTAGCGATGGCAAATCAACCGGTACCTACGTTGTTTCTTCTGGCAGCGACAACTACTCTGTGTCTGTTGGCTCCAGCGGTAAAATTGAACTGAACACAACTGAAGTTGACTACTCTGACAGCACCAATGGTGTGTCTTCAGGTGTAATGACCGGTCAGGCAATTAAAGTTGGTGCAGATGCCAGCGGTAATGCAGTCGGCTTCGTCACCGTACAGGGCAAAGACTACACTGTATCGTCAAGTGGTATTGCCAACGGCGGTAATACAGCCACATCGACCACCAACAATATTTCTGATATCTCTAACACCGGCAACACCAATCTCTATACCGGCACTTCAACGTCTGACCCGCTGGCTCTGCTGGACAAAGCGATTGCACAGGTTGATAAGTTCCGTTCAAGCCTGGGTGCGGTACAAAACCGGTTGGATTCAGCTATCACCAACCTGAGCAACACCACCACTAACCTGTCGGAAGCGCAGTCCCGAATTCAGGATGCCGATTACGCGACGGAAGTATCGAATCTGTCTAAAGCACAGATTATTCAGCAGGCTGGTAACTCCGTGTTGGCGAAAGCTAACCAGGTTCCACAGCAGGTTCTGTCTCTGCTGCAGGGCTAATAACCCGCGGATTAATCTTCCTGAAAACCCCGCTCCGGCGGGGTTTTTTTTTAAGGCCAAAAACTGGAAAGCAAACTTCCGGAATAACCTGCTTTTACCCACTTTCTCCCGCAATTGAAATTGACTTTTGTCGTTAAGATAAAAAATTCATTTTATTCCCAGAACCCTGATACAGACTGGGATTTCAGCCTTCCGGGAGCATATCTGCCATGTCCACGCCAGCCTTAGTCAGCATCATTATTATTGCGCGCATCCCTACCTATTTTGAACAGGCACTGAAAAGCGCGCTTGCTCAGGATTATCCACATTGTGAAGTTCTGATTGCTGACAACAGCGGCGATAAATACATTCATAATTTTGCCGCACCCTATATTGATAAGCCGGGCCATCCGATACGTTTTTACAACCATCCGAAAGATCAGGGAGAGGTGTATGAAAACGCGGTGCAGGAAGCGCAGGGTGAATATATAAAATTCCTTGCTGATGCCGACTGGCTGGCACCGGATGCGGTCAGTAAATTGCTGACCGTGATGCCGGTTAATGAAAAGGTTTCCGTCGCGGTGACCAGTCGCGTCCGAACAGACTGCCTGAATAACCCTGTGCCGAATATTTTGTCGAACTCTTCTCTGGTGAATGCAGACAGCCTGATCAACGGAGAGGATCTGTTGCGGCTGCAGAGCACGCTCAGCTTTAACGTAATAGGTGAGCTGAGTGTCGCCTTATTCCGTCGGAAAGAGTTATTATCCCTGATTGCCCGTGAGGGGGGCTTCTTCTCGATCAATGATGAAAATCTGCTGGAAGTCGAGGCCCTGACGCTCTACGCAAAATTGTTGCCGGGCAACCTGCTTCACTGGTTTAACGAACCCCTCTGCACTATCCGCGTTTCCACTGTTTATCAACAGCCAGGGCAACGTGATGACGACGAAAGAGTGGTCGCAAATCGGGATAAGCTTTTCCATTATCTTCGCCAGCAACGCTGGTTCAGTCAGGCGGAAAAACCTCAGAATATGGTGCGGGTTGCCGGGGTGTTGACCCCGGACATTTTTGAATACCAGAACTTCAGCCAGCAGCATTACAACAACTTTATTCAGGGCGAGATGACCGGCTGGCTGGGACAGCGCAAGCTCGAACCTTTTGAGCAGGAATACATTGCCCAGGTTGCACAGGAAAATGGCGGCCCGGTGAGCGTCGGTGTTGTCATTACCGTAACAGAAGCGACGCAGAACAGCGTAGCGGAGACGCTGGCCAGTTTTGCTGAAATCGACAACAGGGTATTGATTTTAAATCCTATTGTAGTGGGAGCGACTGGTGCGGACCCCGCAGGTATTCCGTGTTATCCGGCTACGGATGAGAACCGCGTGGCGGTTATCAATAGCGTACTGACTGAACGCAGTGACGACTGGTTTATCTTTATTGATGCCGGAACGACGTTTCTCTCCTCCGGCCTCATTGCGCTTTCCACTTCACTGCACCAGGCTGGCAACGTGCTGGCTCTGTTCGCTGATGAATTTTTTGCCATGGAAGGGCAGCCCGGCGGCATCTCATTCCGGCCTGACTTCAACCTCGACATGTTCCTCAGTTCCCCCAAAACCCTTGCGCAGCACTGGTTATTCCGCCGCGAACTTCTTGCTGCTGCTGAAGGATTCGATGCGGCTTACCCGATATCCGGTGAGTTTGACCTGATCACTAAACTGATTGAGAGTCAGGGCCTTGACGTTATTGGCCATCTGTCTGAACCTCTGCTGATGACCTCGCTGAAATTGCGGGCAATAGCCGAAGATGCCGATATCCTGCGACGCCATCTCGCCAACCGGGGTTATCCGGAAGGTGAGGTAGCACTGGATAAATTTGGCAATTACCGCCTGCGTTACCAGCATGCGCATCAGCCGCTGGTCTCGCTGATTATTCTGGCTAACTGGCATTTGCCCTCGCTGATCACCTCTGTCACCACGCTGCTGGAGAAAACCCGCTATCTGAATTATGAAATGATCATCGTGGCGGACAGTCAGCAAAGCTCTGAGCGGGAAAACTGGCTGGCCAGCATTGCCAGTGTGGATCCTGAAAGAATTAAGGTGATGCATTATCCGCAGGTCTGGCAGCATGCCGGGATGAGCAATATGGCGGCTACGGCAGCCCGTGGGGAATATCTGGCTTTCCTGCATTGTGAGCTGGCGGTCACGGAAGGAGAATGGCTGGACAATTTGCTTAACCATGCTCAGCGTCCAGAAGTGGGTATTGTTGGCGGTAAGCAGCTTAATTCTCAGAACCGTATTCGCCATGCAGGGTACTTGCTGGGCGTGAACGGCGCGGTTGGCGATGCTTTTCGCGGCATGCCAGACGATCAGGTCAGCTATCTGGGACGTCTGCAACTCGACCAGAACTACAGTGCTGTCTCTGGTGATTTTATGCTGGTGCGCCGCGAAGTTTATGATGCCCTTGGCGGATTCGATACCAGCAGTCAACTTTACGATGATGTAGATTTCTGCCTGCGGGCGCGCGAGCTGGGTTACATGACGGTATGGACACCTTATGCGCGCATACTGCGTCCCGCTGGCCGCCATAATCCATTCCAGGGGGAGAGCGCTCAGGCCGCTAAAACCCTCAGGCAGGATGAGGACACTAAACTTTACCGGCGCTGGCTGCCGATGATCGCTAACGATCCGGCATTTAATGCCAACCTTTCCCTGAAAAGCCGTCAGTTCGATCTCAACAGCGACAGCGCGCAATGCTGGTCTCCGGTTAACCGCCCAGGAGTGCCGACAATCCTTGCCAACCATGCCGATACGGCCGGCTGCGGACACTACCGTATTATCGGTCCGTTCAGTGCAATGCAGAAAGAGGGCATGGCCAATGGCAAGCTGCACAATCGCCTGCTGTCTGTTGCCGAACTGGCGCAGCATAAGCCGGACAGTCTGGTTATTCAGCGGCGTTATTCCGAAATTTTCCAGAACTGGATGGCACCGGTAGTGGCGGCAACTGAGATCTTCAAGGTGTACGAGCTGGACGACTACATCCTCAATGTGCCGATAAAAAATCATCACCATAAAGATTTCAAACAGGACATGTGGAAAAAAATGCGCCGCACCCTGGGCTTTTTTGACCGCTTTGTGGTGTCAACGGAGCCGCTGGCTGAAGCCTTTAAAGGGATGCACAGCGAGATCGTGGTGATGCAAAATCTTCTGCCGGTCCAGTGGTGGGGCAACCTGCAGAGCCAGCGCCGTCAGGGCCAAAAGCCTCGTGTGGGCTGGGCGGGCGGTTCAAGTCACACCGGGGATCTGGAGATGATCGTTGATGTGGTCAAGGAGTTTTCAAACGAGGTTGAGTGGGTATTTATGGGAATGTGTCCGCATAAATTACGCCCCTATATTCATGAGCTGCACTATGGCGTGGATATTGAAATTTACCCGGCCACTCTGGCGGCGTTAAATCTGGATCTGGCGCTGGCGCCGGTTGAGGAAAATATCTTCAATTCCTGCAAGAGCAATTTGCGCCTGATGGAGTACGGTGCCTGTGGCGTACCGGTAATCTGCAGTGATGTGGAGTGCTACCGGGGCGATTTGCCGGTGACTCGTGTACGTAATCGCTTTAAAGACTGGCGGGATGCAATCCGTATGCACCTCAACGATCTGGATGCCAGTGCCAGAATGGGCGATGAGCTGCAGGCCCAGCTAAAGCGCGACTGGATGCTGTCTGGTGACAATGCTGCCCGCTGGCTGAAAGCCTGGACGGCTCAGTGATCTGACCGCGCGTTTATGATGCAGTCGTAGGGCTGCATTTGGTTAACGGGCGGAATAGCGACCTTTATCACCTCTAATGCTCACATTGGATCGCCTTTCCTCAGGCTAAAGTGGGCATTATCTGGTGTCATTTGCACCGACAGCTTCCCGGGTTGCCCATGCACCCCTGAAAGAATGAGAACAGGTGAATCATGGCAGAGCCAGCGCTCGTCAGTATTGTTATTCCCTCTTATAAAACAGCCTGGTTCGAAGCCGCGCTGAAAAGCGCCCTCGATCAGGATTATCCTCACTGCGAAATCATTGTCAGTGACGACTGCCCGACGCTGTTTATCCGGGATGTGGTCAGTCGTTATCAGCCTCTGTCCCGTTTCCCGTTACGCTATATCCGCAATGATCCTTCGCTGGGAGAAATCCTTAACGGCGAACAGTGCATTACCGAAAGCCGCGGTGAATTTATCAAATTCCTGTTTGATGACGATTTGCTAGCCCCTCACTGCGTCAGCGAACTGGTCAAAGCGATGAGTGCCGGGCCATCGGTAACGATGGCCACGTCAAGGCGCCATCGTATTGATGCCGTGGGTGAGCTGCTGAATGCAGTGCCAACCAATAGTCCTCCTGTCAGTGTCGACAGCGTGATGAATGGCCAGGACATTATTAACTTTATGAGCGGCTGCATCAGCAACTTCATCGGTGAGCCGAGCTGTGTACTGATGCGCCGCCAGCATCTGCTGGACATTGTCGCCACTGAGGATTCACTGTATTGCCTGAAAGGGGAATTAATGTATTTCCTCGGCGATCTCACCCTCTACCTGAAAATTCTGCGCAAGGGCGATCTGGCATATCTGGTGGAACCGCTGTCCTCTTTCCGCATCACGGATGAGCAGGTCAGCCAGATGGGACGGGATAAAGATAAGCGTGCGGACATCAGTCACCGGAGATTACCGCAGTATTTGCTGGAGCTGGGTTGGGCGAAGCCTGACGAGCTTTTTAAAGGCAAAGTCAGGGTTGCTCCCTTTACCGACCTGCACAAACTGCACTGGGTGGATATCAGTGCGGCGCTGATGCGTGCTTTTGCCACCAGTGAGTTTTTCAGCTGGCTGGAGGCGCGCAGGCTGACGCCTGCACAGCAGGTATTGATCGAGCAGCACCATGCGGCTAATCCCGTCACGGTAAAAGTGGTGGCGGTGATCGGCGCACTGGGCAGCAAACCGTCTGCCGTTGAGCAGACACTCTCTTCCATCCGGCAGCAGCCTCGTACCGGATTAGAGATCACCCCGGTTGTCCTGAGTGATGAGCCTCTTACCCTGGCAGAGACAACGCTACAGGTGACGCAGAGCGATCTTTATCTCAGCGACGTGAATGCGGTGATTGAAAACCATGCCGGTGAGTGGTTTATCTTCCTGCAGGCAGGTGACAGATTCACTTCTTCAGGGCTGACCGCGCTGGCTGCCGCACTGCCGCAAATTGGCGATCTGCTGGCCGTCTATGGCGATGAAGTGACGATGTCTGGCAGTGCACCCACGGCCTGTCTGTCACGGCCGGATTTCAACCTGGATCTGTTTCTCAGTTCACCGGCCACCATGGCGCATCACTGGCTGTTCCGGCGTGACCTGCTGCAGGCTGCCGGGGGGCTGGAAGAGGGCTGCGGCAATGCAGCCGAACTGGCCCTGATCCTGAAGCTAATTGAAAGTACTGGTTTCGCTTCAATCGGCCATCTGCCTGAGCCTTTACTGCTGACCAGCAGCAAGAAGGGCGATGCCGTGGAGGAAATGAGGGTTATTCAGCGCCATATCCACCAGCGCGGCTTCCAGGATGCTGAAATCAGCTGTGACGAAAACGGTCATTATCGCGTTCACTACCATCACCAGCATAAGCCGTTGGTCAGCATCGTGATTCTGGCAGGTGCTCATCTGCCATCGCTGATTGGCTGCCTGACCAGCGTAATGGAAAGAACGCGTTATCCCCACTATGAACTGATTATTGTTGCCGATAATCAAGGCTCACCAGCCCGTGACGGCTGGTTAAGCGAAATTGGCCGGCTGGAAGGCAGCGGCATTAAAGTCTGCGCTTTCCCGGACAAATTCCAGCGCAGCGGCATGAGCAATCTGGCCGTCGCTTCAGCCAGTGGCGAATACCTGCTGTATCTGCATGCCGAGCTGGCGATCAGCGATGAATACTGGCTGGACAATCTGCTTAATCACGCTCTGCGGCCGGAAGTAGGCATTGTCGGTGGCAGGCAGCTTACCCCTTCTGGACGAGTCCATCATGCCGGTTATGTGCTGGGCATTGACGGGCTGGCGGGCGAGGTGTTCAAAGGGGCAGTTGAGCAGCAGGTGACGATGATGAACCGCCTGCGCCTGGAACAGAATTATAGCGCGGTCTCCGGTGACTTTATGCTGGTGCGAAAAGAGGCATTGCTGGCGGTGGACGGTTTCGACGCCTCATTACACCGCTATGACGATATCGACTTCTGCCTGCGCATACGAGAGCAGGGCTATTTAACGGTCTGGACACCCCATGCCCGCATTCTGCGCAGCAGCGCAGAGGACAGCCAGCCGGAAAATGCCTCTCAGCTCAGCCTGGAGCAGGACACCCTGTATCAGCGCTGGCAGCCTCTGATTGCCCGCGACCCGGCCTACAACAGTTCTCTTTCCTTTAAAAGTAAAACCTTTGAACTGGAAGCCCATAGTCTTACCTGCTGGAACCCCCTGGCCGGGATATCGGTTCCGACTCTTTTTGCCGTCACCGACGAGAAACAGGACAAAGCCAGCTGGCAGATCCGTGAGGGGCTTAATGCTCTGCAGCAACAGGGCATCGTTAGCGGGATGTCGCTGGCGGAACTGCCCGATCTGGCTCGCGTGGCGCAGTATCAGCCAGACAGCATTATTTTACAGCATCAGACCACCGCAGCTTTTCAGATCTGGACGGCAGGGCTGCCGCGCATTGATAAGCTGTTCAAAGTTTACTGGCTCGATCAAAACGTGCCGACGCTGGGATTAAAAAACCATTATCGCCACGACCTGAAAAATGAGGCGGTGATCCAGCTGAAGAACACCCTCAGCCGCATGGACCGGCTGATTGTCTCCTCTGCAGGGCTGGCGGAAGCGCTGGAAGGGTTGCACAGCGACATCGTGGCTCTGCCAGTTTGCCTGTCTGAGGCCAGCTGGAGCGGGCTGCACACTTACCGCAACCGCGGGAAGAAACCTCGGGTGGGCTGGTCTGGCACGGCCGACGAATTTACCGATCTTGCCGTTATCGCCGATCTTATACGGGAGTTCGCGGATAAGGTTGAATGGATCGTGCTGGGCACCTGCCCGGACAGCCTGCGGCACTGTATTCATGAAGTCCATGGCCAGGGGATTCCGGAACTTTATGGCCAGCGGCTGGCCTCGTTAAATCTCGACCTGGCTCTGGTCCCGGCTGAAGATAACTTTTTCAGCGCCTGCAAAAACAACCTGAAATTACTGCAGTTTGGTGCCTGCGCTATTCCGGTGATCTGCAGCGATGTGCGCAGTTTCCAGGGGGCGCTGCCGGTCACCCGGGTCAGAAACCGTTTTAAAGACTGGCGGGATGCGTTGCGGATGCATCTCAACGATCCCGTGGCCAGTGAGCGTCTGGGCCGGGAATTACAGGTTGTCGTTGAGCAGGACTGGATGCTGACGGGGTCAGAACTGTCGCTTTTTGCTCAGATATGGCTGCAGTAAACTTCCCGACTCTGCCACTCACAGGGCTGGCAGAGCCGGGATAATTTAATCAATAGCAGGTGATGCAATATGAACAATAGCGACCCTAAAGCTGCCTCTTCCGTCCTGGTCACCAGCCCACTGATGCCGCCGCTGGAAGAATTTATCCCGTATCTGGAGAATATCTGGAAGAGCAAGCAATTGACGAACGGCGGGCCATATCATCAGGCACTGGAACAGGCGCTGGCTGACTATCTGGGGGTGGAGCATATTTGTCTGTTTGCCAACGGCACGCTGGCGCTGGTGACCGCTTTGCAGGCATTGCGTATCACTGGCGAAGTGATTACCACGCCTTACTCTTTTGTCGCCACGTCTCATTCGTTGTTGTGGAATGATATTAAACCAGTCTTTGTGGATATTGATCCGGTCACCTGCAATCTGGACCCTGCGAAAATTGAAGCGGCAATCACCCCTGCGACCAGCGCTATCATGCCGGTGCATTGCTATGGTATCCCTTGTGATGTCGAACGTATCCAGCATATTGCCGACAATTATGGCCTGAAAGTGATCTACGATGCGGCGCACTGTTTTGCGGTGAAGCAGGAAGGAGTCAGCGTGCTGCAACATGGCGACCTTTCGGTCCTGAGTTTTCATGCCACCAAAGTGTTTAACACCTTTGAGGGTGGGGCGATTATTTGCCCGGATGCAAAAATCAAACGCCGCATTGATTACCTGAAAAACTTTGGTTTCGCGGATGAAACCACCGTGGTGGCGCCTGGTATCAACGGCAAAATGAATGAATTTCAGGCGGCTTTTGGCATGCTGCAGCTCAAGCACATTGATGCTGCGCTGGCAGTGCGTCAGACCATTTACCAGAATTATCGCCAGGCGCTGGCGCATATCCACGGTATCTCTTTCCTCGCTCCTCAGGAGACAACGGCGTGGAACCATGCTTACTGCCCCATGTTCATTCATGAAGGACTCTTTCCACTGAGCCGCGATCAACTCTATACCGAGCTGAAAGCTCACGGCATCTTTGTCAGGCGGTACTTCTATCCGTTGATTTCAGCGTTTCCTATGTATCGGGGTTATGAATCTTCAGCGGAGGCCAACCTGCCGGTAGCCCGCAAAATGGCGCAGAGCGTACTTTGCCTGCCAATCCATCCGAACCTCTCTGCGGCTGAGCAAAATCAGATTATTGCGATCATTATTCGCGCCAGCAGCGTCAATGCTGCCTGAAAGAGAAAGCAGCTTTCAATCTCCGGATAAGAGAGAGAAAACGGGCGGTATTCACCGCCTGACTTTTCTTCATTTTATGTCAAATTAAGGCTTATTCCCGTAGCACACTGACGGACGATAAGTATGAAACTGGCTATTTATGGCGCCGGCGGCTTAGGTCGTGAGGTACTGGTTCTGGCACAGCGTATTCAGCATGCAGCGCCCCGCTGGGATGAAATGCTATTTATTGATGATATAGCCCCTAACCGTGAAGTGAAGGGCACTGCCGTGATTACGTTTGAACAGGCTCTCAGTCAGGATATTGCGGTAGTGATTGCGGTGGGAGAGCCTGAAGCGCGTGCTCGGCTGGCGGAGAAGGTCCTGCGTCAGGGCATTCCGCTCGCCACCTTGATTCATCCTGATGTGGTGCTGACTGACTGTAGCCGAATCGGTGCCGGATGTGTGCTCTCCGCCGGTGTGTTTATCTCCTGCGATGTGGTGCTGGGGCAGAACGTTTACCTGCAGCCTTATTCCAGCGTCGGACACGATTGCCAGGTAGGCAATCATAGCGTGCTTTCCACCTATGTAACGATGGGGGGGAATTGTCTGATTGGGGAGCGCGTATTTATCGGCATGAGCGCGGTGATTCAGCAGCGGGTCACCGTAGGAAAGGATGTCATTATTGGCATGGGCGCAGCGGTGTTTAATTCTGTTCAGGAAGGCGTGATTGCATTAGGTAATCCGGCACGTGTCATGCGCAAAAACGATGAAAAGCGCGTATTCAAATAGTTGAAACGCAGCGGTGGGGCTTAAGGATGGATTTTCTTTCTCGTATTACTGAACGCCATACCCATTTTTTACTGGCGTTAGACAAAATCCATCAGAATACATTGCCGGTAGTGCTTTGCGGCAGCGGCTATGTCGCCGAATTTGTGGACAGAGTGGACACCTGGCCCCGTACTACTATGCCAATCATTATCTCGTTCATGACCTGATCACATTGAGCAATCATCATAAGAAGTATGCTTACGACCTGGTGCTGTATGCGCTGCCTCCCGCGTTAGCTGCCCCTTCAGTGTAAGCGAGTTTATTTTAAGCTAATTGAGAAAATCATCATGTCTGATATTGAAAAATATAACCTTATTTTTGTTGAAACCTTTGAAGTTGATGAAGCTATTCTGCCTGACTACAAATATCAGGATACTCCTGCCTGGGATTCGGTCGGCCACATGAGCATGATTGCCGCGCTGGAAGAGAGCTTTGATATCATGCTGGATACGGAGGATATTATTGCGTTCTCCTCCTGGGCTGCGGGCAAAGAAATTCTGAAAAAATACGACGTCGTATTATAGGAGTTTTTATGTTACTCGCTGGAAAATGGGCGGTTATTACCGGATGCCTGCAGGGCATTGGTAAAGCCACGTTGGAAACGTTTGCGGCTTCTGGTGCCTCCGTTTTTGCCTGCTGCCAGCAAGAAGATGAGGCATTTTCAGATCTGATTGCCACGCTGCAGGATCGCTATCAGGTTGAGATTATTCCTGTCTTGTTTGATCTGCTGGATGAAGCTTCTATTAAACTCGGCGTACAGACCATTCAGAAAGCCAAAAAACCGATCGATATCCTTGTGAACATTGCAGGGGCAAATTTTGATGCGTTATTCCCGATGATGACGCTCGCTGAGCTGCAGAAAACTTTTGCGATTAACGTGTTCTCTCAACTGGTCTTCACCCAGTACATCACCAGACTGATGCTTCGCCAGAAAAAGGGCAGCGTCATCAATATTTCCAGTATCTCTGCCCTGGACGGTAATCCGGGCCAGCTCGCTTATGCCGCATCAAAGGCGGCCTGGATTGCGGCAACAAAAACCCTTTCAGCAGAGCTCGGTCCTCAGGGGATTCGGGTCAATGCGGTGGCGCCGGGCGTGATTGCCACAGCAATGACCGCTGAGCTGCCGGAAGCGGTGATGGCAAGGCAGATGGCGCGGTGTGAACTGAAGCGTCCTGGCCTGCCGGAAGAAGTGGCGAATGTGTTGCTGTATCTGGCTTCGGACAGCGCCAGCTACATTACCGGCCAGATTATTCGGGTCGATGGCGGGATGGGCTGAGGGGATAACTATGTTAATGCAGGGCAAAACAGTATTGATCACTGGCTGCCGCCGAGGGATGGGGCGGGCAATGGTAGAGGTTTTTGCCGCCAACGGCGCCAATATTTATGCACATGTGCGTGCCGAAGATGACGATTTTATTGCTGACATGCAGCAAATTGCCGCCGCCTGTCAGGTAGACATCTGGCCGCTGTTTTTTGACATGACGGATCCCGCCGCGATGAAGTTGGCGGTGAAGCGCATCATGGCAGAAAAGCGGCCGCTTGCCGCGGTGATAAACAATGCCGGGATCACCCATAACAGTCTGTTTCAAATGACCACCGAGGCTCAGCTTCGTCAGCAGTTTGAGGTTAATTTCTTTGCGGTGTACCTTTTCAGCCAGTTCATGGTCAAGCTGATGCTGCGCAATGGCGAGGGCAGCCTGATTAACATCGCTTCCACCGCAGGGGAAGATGGTAATCCCGGAAAATCTGCTTATGGTGCAGCGAAAGCCGCGCTGATTGCCATGACCAAATCCATTGCCGCCGAGTTGGGAGAGCATGGTATCCGTGCCAACTGTATCGCCCCCGGCATTACCGAGACGGAAATGCTGCTGACCATGCCGGAACAGGTGGTTGAAGCAGCCAGGCAGGGGGCTGATTTACGCCGTGCGGGTTTGCCTTCAGAAATTGCAGAAACCGCATTGTTCCTGGCTTCTGAACTGTCCAGCTACGTTACCGGCCAGACTATCCGGGTGGATGGAGGGTTAAAATGAGCCAGCCCATCACTGCTTTACGTGAGACCGCGACGGCAATCCGTAAAAGTATTTTGACCGTGGCCTGGAACGCGCCCAGCGATGGGGTACATATTTCGCCAGCCCTGTCGATGACCGATGTGCTGGCCGTGTTGTACGGGAGTGTGATGCGCTACAGGCCTGCGAAAATTACCGACAGGCAACGTGATGTGTTCATTCTGAGTAAAGGCCATGCCGCACTGGGCCTCTACGCGACGCTGTTTCATCATCAGATAATCAGCGAAACGCAGTTGAACAGCTTTGAGATTAATGGTTCTGTGCTGCAGGTTCACCCCACCAAACATGAAGAGTACGGCATTGATTTTTCGGGCGGCAGTCTGGGTCAGGGGATGAGTTTTGCCATTGGACTGGCGTTGAGTCACCGTTTGCAATGCCAGCCATGGCAAACCTATGTGCTGATCGGCGACGGTGAATGCAATGAAGGCGCTGTCTGGGAAGGGGCGTTTATGGCTGCGCAACACCGACTGGATAACCTGACGGTGATTGTCGACCAAAATGGCCTGCAGTCCGACGGTTTTACCGACGATATTATGTGCATGAATCTGCCCGCGCTCTGGCAGGCCGCCAGCTGGCAGACCCTGACCTGCGACGGGCACGATCATCAGGCGCTTCTGGCGGCTTTCAACACGCTGCGCGATGGCAGGCCGAAAGTGATCCTGGCCCGGACGGTGAAGGGGAAAGGGGTTTCTTTTATGGAAAATAATAAAGAATTCCACCGTAACCGCTTGAACGAACAGCAAATGCAGCAGGCGCTGGCCGAACTTGATGGAGAGAAATCATGCTGACCATTAAACCGGCAACAGTGCGTTCCTGGTCAATGTTGGGCTCTCGTGGAACATTCGGTATTACGCTGTTGGATCTGGCGGAGCATCATCCTGAAGTTGTTGCTCTGTCCGGCGATCTTTGCAAGTCCTCAGGACTTGATCGTTTTGCCGTCAGTTATCCGGATCGTTTTTTTAATGCTGGCATCGCTGAACAGAATATGGTCGGCGTAGCTGCCGGTCTGGCCGCTGGCGGCTGCATCCCGTTTGTCACCTCTTTTGCCAATTTTCTGACTTTCCGCGCAGCGGAACAGGTGCGTCTGAACCTCGGCTATATGCAGCAAAATGTGAAGCTGGTTGGCCTGGCTTCCGGGCTGGCGACCGGTATGTTTGGTGCCACGCATCATGGAATCGAAGATCTGGCCGCGATGCGTGCGGTTTCTAATATCACCATTTTGTCTCCTGCAGATTGTACGGCTACCGTAAAAATGACTGAGGCCGCCCTTAACCATTGCGGTCCTGTCTATTTGCGTCTGACCGGCAATATGCGCGCTCCCATTGTCTATAAAGAAGATTTTGTGCTGAAAATTGGGCGGGCGAACATCCTGCGTGAAGGGAAGGCAGTAGGGATTGTCGCGACCGGCAGCATGGTACACGTTGCCCTGCAAGCTGCCGATCTACTGGCAGAAAAGGGGATCAGCGCGCGTGTGGTGGATATGCACACCATCAAGCCACTCGATTACGCTGTTCTGGATGAGATGTCGGATATTCCCCTGTTGGTGACGGTGGAAGAACACAGTGAAACCGGAGGGCTGGGAAGTGCCGTGGCCGAATATCTTGCCGATAAAACGCACAAACCTGTGCAGTTGATCGTGGGTATCCCGCAGGGGTACCCCCATGCCGGCGATTATGCCTGGATGCTTGAGCAGGCCGGTCTGACGGCTACACAGATTTCCGATCGTGTCCTGACCTTTATGCGGCGTTGATGGCGATGTTCTGGCAACTTGAAAAGCATGCTGAAACTCAGGCCCTGATCGATGAGCAGGGCTGTACGTTCTCCTATGGCGACCTTGCTGAGGTATGTCGTCAACTGGAGCCATACCTGCCGGCATCCGGGTTGGTGTTTATTCTCTGCCGCAACACTGTTGCTGCGCTGGTGGGGTATCTGGCCTGTTTGCGTAAAGGCGCGGTACCCCTGTTACTCGATGCCGATCTGGACCCTCAGCGGCTAGGGTCCTTAGCTGAAACATATCATCCAGGTCTGATTTGGCAGCCGATGGCAGCAGGCTCTGACCCTGTCTGGCAGTGGCGTGATTATCAACTGATCGCCACCAGGTTAACGACTTATCCGCTCCATCGCGATCTGGCGCTGCTAATGACCACCTCCGGCTCAACGGGCAGCCCCAAACTGGTGCGCCTCAGCAGGCGTAACCTGCAGTGTAATGCCGACAGCATTAAGCAGTACCTGGCTCTGGACGCCACCGAGCGCCCACTGGTTCATCTTCCTCTGCACTATGTCTACGGTTTGTCCATCGTCAACAGCCATTTGTTGGCAGGGGCAACCCTGGTGATGACCACGCAAAGCGTGATGCAGCGGGAATTCTGGCAGGGAATTGAGCGCAACCAGGTGACGTCACTGTCCGGTGTGCCCTATACCTGGGAAATGCTACACCGTCTGCGTTTCAGCCGCATGTCGCTGCCTTCTTTGCGTACGCTGACTCAGGCGGGTGGCAAGCTCTCGCCCGCGCTGCATCAGCACTTTGCCGACTATGCGCGACAGAATGGCAAGCAATTTATCGTGATGTACGGCGCTGCAGAAGCCACTTCCCGTATGGCCTGGCTACCCGCTGAGCTGGCGGTGGAAAAATGTGGGGCAATCGGCCAGGCCATCCCAGGCGGTCACCTGTTTCTCAAAGATGATCAGGGGGAGCTGGTTGTACAGCCTGCGGTGCAGGGTGAACTCTGTTACCGCGGCGAGAATGTGATGATGGGCTACGCCAGTTCAGGCGATGACCTGGTTTGTGGGGACCAACTGCATGGCGAATTGCTTACCGGTGACCTGGCTGTGTTCGACGAACAGGGTTGTTTCACCGTGGTAGGGCGGAAAAAGCGTTTTCTGAAGATATTTGGCAACCGGGTTGGGCTTGACGAGATGGAAATGCTGCTCAAAAACCGGTTCAGCGGGTTGGCATGTGCCTGCATCGGAAGGGATGATCGGTTAACTATCGTGCTGACCGACCCGGATCTGCAAAATGAAGTCCTGCGCTATGCGGCGCAAAGCACCCGCTTACATCCTTCAGCATTTCGCTTTCGCATCGTCCCGGCCATTCCGCTGACCGCCACTGGTAAAACACATTATGAGAGGTTGAACGAAGATGACGCCGGGATTTGAGGAAGGGCTGAAGCTGGCGCCGTTTTCTTTAAACCGTGTTGATAAACAGGCATTTTTGCTGCAGCGGGTGCGCGAGTTGTGTCTGCATCATCAGCAGCACTGTCAGGCTTATCAGCGTATCCTTGCGGCTCAGGGGTGTAACCTGCAGACCGTGGAGACGCTGTCTGCGCTGCCATTCTTGCCCGTTTCACTGTTTAAGACGCTTTCCCTAAGCAGTGTTGCCGCAGAGGCGGTGGTCAAAACAATGACCTCCTCCGGCACCTCTGGCCAGCAGGTTTCGCGCATCCTGCTGGATAAAAGCACCGCCAACCTGCAACAAAAGGTTCTGGTAAAGATTGTCAGCGATTTTATCGGTACTGCCCGCCTACCCATGCTGATCATCGATTCCTCTGTGGTGATGAAGGACCGCAGCCTGTTTTCTGCCCGAGGTGCCGGGATCCTGGGTTTCTCACTGTTTGGCAGGAATATCACTTTTGCGCTGGACGAGCAGATGGCATTGGATCATCAGGCGCTGAAGGCTTTTCTGATGAAGCATCGCGGTCAGCCAATCCTGCTGTTTGGCTTCACTTTTATGGTCTGGCAGCACTTCTGGCAACAGTTGAAGGCCACTCCCGGCCTTTACGACCTCTCGCAGGCCACCCTGGTCCACGGCGGCGGCTGGAAAAAATTACAATCGCAGGCGGTGTCACCGGAACAGTTTGCCCGCAGTTTGCAGCAGGTCACTGGCCTGCAACGCGTCAGCGACTACTACGGGATGGTAGAGCAGACCGGTTGTATTTACATGCAATGCGAGCATGGCCGAATGCACGCCAGCCTCTGGTCGGATGTCATTATTCGTGATCCACAGGATTTCTCTGTCTGTGAGGTGGGGGAACGCGGCATCATTCAGGTGATTTCCGCGCTTCCGGAATCCTATCCTGGCCAGTCGCTGCTGACCGAGGATGAAGGCGTACTGCTGGGGGAGGATAATTGTCCTTGTGGACGAAAAGGCAAGTATTTTCGCGTGCTCGGGCGCTTAAAGAATGCCGAGTTGAGAGGATGCAGTGACACTTATGCCGCACAACTTTAATGACGTTGAATTTCTGCTGGGGGATGCTGAAAAGTTGCGTGCGATCGGCAGCATCCCCGCTCGTGCGCCTTTCTCGCCTGAAATTCTGGCTTTTGTTGCCTGTTTTTCTCAGGCCCTGCTGCGCCAGCCTGAGGTAAAAGCGTGGAGTGATGTTGCCAGTCTGGCTTTCTGGTGTCGTCCTGCATCTCTGCAACAGATGCAGGACACTTATCCCGATCTGGCGATGCGACAGGGGCGGGGTGTGGCTTTCCATATAGCCCCTGCCAATGTGGCGGTAAATTTTGCCTATAGCCTGCTGGTCGGTTTACTGACGGGCAACGCCAATGTGGTTCGCCTGCCGGGCAAAAGCTTTCATCAGGTAGAGATGATCTGTCAGGCACTCAAGGAAGCACTGGTGCTTTACCCGCACTTCGCGTCTGCCATTGTGCTGGTCCGTTATGACAAGCAGCGGGCGATTAACGATGCGCTTTCCGGCGTGTGTCAAACCCGACTGATTTGGGGCGGCGATGCAACCATTATGGCCTTGCGCCAGTCACCGCTGCCGCCGAGATCGCTGGATATTGCCTTCGCCAATCGTCACTCATTTGCGGTAATCGATGCCGAGGGATATCTGCAAAAGGCTGACAAGGCCAGAATTGCGCTGGATTTCTATAACGATACGCTGCACAGCGATCAAAATGCCTGCTCTTCGCCAGGACTGGTGGTCTGGCTGGGGAGCGACGCCGCGCTGCGCGAGCAAGCCCGTCAGCAGTTCTGGCACTATTTTAATCGGGTCAGCGCGGCACGTTATACTCTGCAGGCCGTCAGTGCGGTTGAAAAGCTGAACGCGTTCTGTCTGCTGAGTGCCGAAGTGGCGGGGGTGGTCCGTCAGCCGGTCAGGGACAACAGGCTGGTTCGGGTGGAATTGCCTGAACTGACAGGCGACAGCCTGAATTACAGCGGTACCTGCGGTTATTTTCTGGAGTATCAGGCGAACAGTATTGATGAAATCGCGCCGGTTTGTGGCCAAACCACGCAGACCCTCTCTTACTGCGGATTGTCCAGGGAAACGATCGAAGATTTTATCCGCCGCCGCCGTCCGTCAGGTATTGACCGGATTGTTCCGGTGGGGCAGGCGTTACACTTCACCCTGTTGTGGGATGGCTACGATCTGATTCGATTGTTAACGCTGATCCGCGCCTGATTTTTGCTGGGTCAGGCTAAAGGGTACCCCGCTGGTAAAGGGCAACAGCCTTCTATGAACAAACTTTTCACTCGACCTTACAGAATCTTTACGCATTGCCGATAACTGAACATATTGCCACCGTTTCGCGTCTCACCCCAGCCTGTAGCGCAGGGGGGCGAAATTTTATCCTGTTCTGGAGTGTCCGATGCGCTTCAATTATGACTTGTTACCCGGGGAGCAGCTGTCGTTCGATGAAATCAGCGAACGCTACAGCCAGCGGTACCCCGACGATAAATCGCTGACCAGCCGGGGCTTACTCAGCCCGTCCACTTCCAGTAAAAACTGGACGATCCGCGCCGTCTTTGCAAGTAAAGACAGCAAGATCCCGCTGGAAGATCTGTTGTTTATTGCCAGCGATAATGAACGTAAGAATTATTTGCAGCGGTTTGAACACTATCTTGTTCGTCAGGAAAGCTTTCTCTATTTCCGGCGTCCTGCCGATCCGGCGCCGTGGAATACATGGAAGGTGATGGGCGAGAGCAAGGTGCTGGCTATGCTCGATCCCGCGTCGATCATGGCACAAAGCCTGCTGCAGCAGCGGGGGTATACGCTGTCCCTGCTGCGCAGCGAAGATGAGGAAGAGTACTGGCAGCTGTATGACCAGCAGTCGAAACCCTGCTTTGAATATTCCCGTCAGCTGCAGTTTATTGTGGTACTGAATTCGCCGATGCTGCCGCCTCCGGCCGGGGTCATTCAGGGAACTCAGGTGGGGCGTCGGGTTAAAGCCCGGCTGTGGCATCGTGCCAGCAATCAGGAGTTCAGTAAGGCAGTCCGCGAGCGTTATGGCGCCTGCGTGATCACCGGCACGCTGCTAACGGATGAGCATCAGTGGCCGTGGGTGGAAGCCTGTCATATCGACACGCGTGAAAGCGAGCAGGGTGTCATGCTGGATAACAGCACCGACAATGGCCTGTTCCTGCGCAGCGATTTGCAACGCCTCTTTACCAGCCGTCGGCTGAGCATTGATGCGCAAAACGGCACGGTTCAATTCCGCCGCGCGCTGCAGGAGGATCACACTTTGCTGCCGTTTTATCAGGAGCTGGAAGGGAAGGTGTGCGCACTGTGGCACCTGGTACCCGAGGCCACGCGCGACAAACTTCGTCTGCCTGACTTCCTGAATGGCGGTTGCGCAACGCGCCGCTTTCTTAAACAAAATTGAAATAAACCGCCTTTATTAGCGCTATTCCACCAATCAATCTTCCCTACAGAAACAGATAATCGTGCCGATAACTTAACTAACGCAGGGTAGTCAGAGTGAACGATCTCTATACCGCCGATGGGGTGATGGACAAAAACTCGCTGTGGCAGCGTTACGTACCGCTGGTACGTCACGAAGCGCTGCGTCTGCAGGTCAGATTACCTGCCAGCGTTGAACTGGATGACCTGCTACAGGCAGGGGGAATAGGGCTGCTTAACGCCGTGGAGCGCTACGACGCGCTACAGGGAACGGCCTTCACCACCTACGCCGTACAGCGCATCCGTGGGGCCATGCTTGACGAACTGCGCAGCCGCGACTGGGCACCGCGCAGCGTGCGACGTAACGCACGTGACGTTGCGGGCGCTATGCACCGCGTTGAACAGTCACTTGGCCGCTCGGCAACCGAGCAGGAAGTTGCGGCACAGCTGGACGTGTCGTTAGAGGATTACCGGCAGATCCTGCTGGATACCAATAACAGCCAGCTGTTCTCCTACGACGAATTTCGGGAAGAACACGGCGACAGCGCCGAGCTGGTGACGGAAGGCCATGAAGAGGCTAATCCGCTTCACCAGCTGCTGGAAGGGAACCTTCGCGAACGCGTCATTGAAGCGATCGAGGCGTTGCCCGACCGCGAAAAAATGGTGCTGACGCTTTACTACCAGGAAGAGCTGAATCTGAAAGAGATTGGCGCAGTGCTTGAGGTCGGGGAGTCCCGGGTCAGTCAGCTGCACAGTCAGGCGATAAAACGCCTGCGCGCCCGGTTAGCGGGAGCGCGCTGACGGAGTCAGCTTTGCACTCTCAACACCAACCGGGGACTCAAAATGAGATCCAGTACAAAAATGAGGCCGCTGAGCCGTTATTTGAAAGACTACAAACACAGCCAGAGTAACTGTTCGCACTGTGGCAAGGTGCTGGATCGTATGGCGCTGGTGTTTCGCGGTCAGATAATAAACAAGGAGGCTATAGCCCGGATGGATCAGCTGATCGACGATCAGGTGTGGCTGAAACTGCAAAATGAACTGACGGCGCTGTGCCGCTTTTGCAGTGATATTTATTGCAATACGCATCCAAATTATTTCGACATCATGGCATTCAAACAGTATCTGTTTGAGCAGACCGAGATGAGTCATAGCACGATCCGTGAATACGTTGTGCGTCTGCGTCGCCTTGACGATATGCTGTCGGCGCGCAATTTCCCTGCTGAAAAGCTCAGCGGGAACAGCTGGCACGAATGCCTGGAAAATGACCTTCCTGACGCCGGGAACAATAATTACCGCATCGCCCTGCGCAAATATGACCAATTTTTAGGCTGGCAGCGTAATTAGGTTCGCGCTGAACGCCTCTTTTACGTTACCTTTTGGCTCTCTTCTGTAAAACTGTAAGGATAACCGTTTGCGCTTTCCACGGAGGCTGCGTTGTCCTTACATCTTTTATCTTCCTTTCCTAAATTAGAGCTGCTGGGTGCGCCCACGCCGCTTGAGTATCTTCCCCGTCTCTCCGACCATCTTGGCCGCGATATCTTCATTAAACGTGACGATGTCACGCCTGTTGCGCTGGGCGGCAATAAGCTGAGAAAGCTGGAGTATCTGGCCGCTGACGCGCTGCGGCAGGGCGCAGATGTTCTGTTAACCGCCGGGGCCATCCAGTCTAACCACGTCCGACAGACGGCCGCCGTTGCCGCTAAGCTGGGGCTGAAATGCGTCGCGCTGCTGGAAAATCCGATCGATACCGCGTCAGAGAATTATCTGAGCAACGGCAACCGTCTGCTGCTGGAGCTGATGGAGACCGAGGTGGTCATGGTCGATGCGCTACATGACCCGGATGCCCAGCTTGCGGAGCAGGCCACCCGGCTGGAGGCACAGGGCTTTCGTCCCTATGTGGTGCCGGTGGGCGGCTCGAACGCGCTGGGTGCGCTGGGCTACGTTGAATGCGCACAGGAGCTGGCACACCAGTCGGAAGGCGTGGTTGATTTTGCCGCAGTGGTGGTGGCTTCCGGTAGCGCAGGTACCCATGCGGGGCTGGCGGTGGGGCTGGAGCTGCTGCTACCGGAAACCGAACTGATTGGGGTCACCGTCTCACGCCGGGCAGCGGAGCAGCGGCCAAAAGTTGAGGCGATCCGCCAGCAGCTCTCCGCTTCGCTGGCGCTGACCTCCTCAGCGCCGGTTACCCTGTGGGATGACTATTTCGCGCCGCAGTACGGTATGCCAAACGAAGAAGGGCTGGAGGCCATCAGGCTGCTGGCACGGCTTGAGGGCATCTTCCTTGACCCGGTTTATACCGGTAAAGCGATGGCCGGTCTGATTGATGGTATCAGCCAGCAGCGCTTCACGCGTGAAGGCCCCATCGCCTTTATTCATACCGGCGGTGCGCCTGCGTTATTTGCTTATCACCATATGGTCTAAGCTGTATCGGGTAATTTATCGCTGCCATCTGGTATAAACGCGCCGGGCTGGGTAAATTTTGCCGGTTAGCCCGGGTTGCAGGCAGCGAGATTGACAATAAGCGGGAAGCCGGGCGGCTTCCCTGAACTAATAATAGCGTGGAGTGACTATGAATTTTTCTCTGGTGCGTCGCCGGGTGGTAATGGGTGTGATGTCTCTGGCGCTGGTGGCGGGCTTCTCTTCGGCCAGCTATGCGGCACAAGAAAATCTGCTGGCCAAAGTGAAGGAGCGTGGATCCCTGCTGGTGGGCCTGGAAGGGACGTATCCCCCGTTCAGCTTCCAGGATGAAAATGGTAAGCTGGCGGGCTTCGAAGTCGATTTTGCTACTGCCCTGGCGCAGCATCTGGGCGTGAAGGCCAGCCTGAAGCCGACCAAATGGGATGGGATGCTTGCCGCGCTCGACTCTAAACGCATCGACGTGGTAATCAATCAGGTGACGCTCTCACCCGATCGTGAGAAGAAGTATGACTTTTCCACCCCCTATACCATTTCTGGTATTCAGGCGCTGACCAAAAAAGCCAACGCGGACAGCATCAAACGTCCTGAAGATCTGAGCGGCAAAAAGGTCGGCGTGGGCCTGGGTTCAAACTATGAGCAGTGGCTGCGTCAGAACGTGAAGGGCGTGGATATTCGCACCTATGATGATGACCCGACTAAATATCAGGATCTGCGCGTTGGCCGCATTGACGCTATCCTGGTTGATCGCCTTGCCGCGCTGGATCTGGTGAAGAAAACCGGTAACACCCTGGCCGCAGCGGGTCCGGCTTTCTCCCGTCAGGAATCGGGTGTGGCACTGCGCAAAGGCAACACCGATCTGCGTGACGCTATCAATAAAGCCATTGCGGACATGCAGAAGGACGGCACGATGGGTAAACTCTCTGATAAATGGTTTGGCGTGGACGTAACTAAATAATGCAGGAAAGTATTCAACTGGTGCTGGATTCAGCACCTTTTTTATTGAAAGGGGCGGTATTCACCCTTCAGCTCAGCATCGGTGGCATGTTCTTTGGGCTGGTGCTGGGTTTTGTGCTGGCGATGATGCGCCTGTCGCATTTCTGGCCGCTGTCATGGTTGTCGCGTTTTTACGTGTCGATTTTCCGCGGTACGCCGCTTATCGCTCAGCTGTTTCTGATCTACTACGGCCTGCCGCAGTTTGGCATTGAGCTGGATCCCATTCCCTCGGCGATGATTGGCCTGTCGCTGAACACCGCCGCCTACGCGTCAGAATCCCTGCGGGGGGCCATTGCTGCAATTGAGCGCGGGCAGTGGGAAGCCGCCGCCAGTATTGGCATGACCCGCTGGCAGACCATGCGCCGGGTGATCCTGCCGCAGGCAGCCAGAACCGCTCTGCCGCCGCTGGGCAACAGCTTTATCAGCCTGGTCAAAGATACCTCGCTGGCCGCGACCATTCAGGTTCCTGAGCTGTTCCGTCAGGCGCAGCTGATTACCTCACGCACGCTGGAAGTGTTCACGATGTACCTGGCCGCCTCCCTGATCTACTGGGTGATGGCAACGCTGCTCTCGCTGTTACAGAGTAAGCTGGAAGACCACGTTAATCGTCAGGATCGGGAGTCAAAATGAGCGCCATTGAAGTCAGCAAACTGGTTAAACAGTTTAATGGTCAGACCGTACTACACGGCATCGATCTTGAGGTTAAATCGGGCGAAGTCGTTGCGATTATTGGTCCAAGCGGATCGGGTAAAACCACGCTGCTGCGCAGCATTAACCTGCTTGAGGAGCCGAATAGCGGCACCATCAAGGTCGGCAATATTCAGATCGACTCTTCCCTGGGAATGCACCGCCAGAAAGAGCAGATCCGCAGCCTGCGTCAGCAGGTCGGCTTTGTTTTCCAGAGCTTCAATCTGTTTCCCCACCGTTCGGTGCTGGAGAATATTATTGAAGGGCCGGTCATCGTTAAGCGTGAGGCCAAAGCACAGGCGATAGCACGCGCCCGGCAGCTGTTGGAGAAAGTGGGGCTGCAGGGAAAAGAGATGAGCTATCCGCGCAGCCTGTCGGGCGGTCAGCAGCAGCGCGTGGCGATTGCGCGTGCGCTGGCGATGCAGCCGGAAGTGATACTGTTCGATGAACCGACCTCTGCGCTAGACCCTGAGCTGGTAGGGGAGGTGCTCAGTACCATTCGTGCGCTGGCACAGGAAAAGCGCACGATGGTTATCGTGACGCACGAGATGAGCTTTGCCCGCGACGTGGCGGACCGGGCAATCTTTATGGATCAGGGGCGAATTGTCGAACAGGGCCCGGCTCGCGATCTGTTCACTGCGCCGCAGCAGCCGCGTACCCGCCAGTTCCTGGAAAAATTCCTTAATGCCTGAAGGCGCGGCATTCTGAATCAGGCCATCGCTTTACCTGATATACGGGTGAACAGGGGCGTCAATTTATGATGCCCCTGTTGTCATTTCGCCATTATTTTTGCGCGGGCTTTGCAATGATTCGTTTGATGCAAGGACCTTGTATAATACCAGGCAAAAAAAACAGAGTAATCAATATTTCATCTAAATCCTTATCTGCTGATCGCAAAGACTCCCTTTTACTGGCTGAATATAGTATCTGTCTTAAATAAAATAATTCTTCATACCTCTCCTTAGTAATCATTACCGCTATATCTGGCGTAGTCTCTGAATTTTTACTGATCATCAAACTATTTCTGAAAAAATATTCAGACTGACATTTCGCTTATCCGGCCGGAATCGCTTATGGCGATCTTTCGTCTTCTGAATAGTATGTCGAAAATTTCTTAGTAAAGTGTACTGGTTTAGAGGGGGCGGCAATTAAATATTTTAGCTACACCTCCTTATAAAAACGGGTAATTACCTTTGCCAGTAATCTGCTTTTTAATGTCAGAATGATTACCCTTTTGTTGTTGACAATTCTATTTTCCTTATTTCTCTTCATTTCTAATGTAAGAAAATCATCGAGTTTTGAAATTTTCTTTCTCACCTTATAGCTCAGCTGGTTCAGATTGTTATTGATAATGACCTGGCTGCGATCTTTCCAGATATACTCAATAATTTCGTCCGTTTGAAATGGACTGCTATTACGCCTCTCAATAAGGAACAACATAAATGAAAACTCCATTCTCGTAAATCTTACTACTTTCCTTTTATAAAGTATTGAGTGATTAAACACGTCCAGAATCATCAACACGTCATGCCTCCTTTTTTATCCTGTCGCAGATAATACTTAAACAAAATTAAACCACCAATGCTAATTATTTTATGTGTGATTTGAATAATAATGTTGAAAAGTTTGCATATCATTAATTGTTGTTTAATGTAACGAGTGGGTAAATTCAATTTAAAGTTAGATGGCATTATTTATTTATTTTGAGTTCTTTTTAACTTATCAGATCGATAATTGTTGGATTTAAGCGTGTATGAATTATTTCACTTCCATAGATAAATAATTACCTTATGGGTGGTCAACAACTGCGGGGCGGTCAGGTCAATATCATTGCCGGCTGGAACTATATTTATTTATGGCAGGTAGGGTAATAGCGTACTGGCCAGTCAGGCAGATTTAAGGCCGTGTAGGAAAAGGAAGGGATCGCTGGTAACACATTGAACATCATGACGGTGTCGGGGAGATGCCCGACACCGCCATGATGCGGTTAGCCGATGGTCATCAGGCTGGCGTTACCACCCGCCGCGGCCGTATTGACGCTGAGTGAACGCTCCAGCAGCAGGCGTTCCAGCAGCAGGTTGGTTTCGCCGCGCGCGAAGCCCTGTACTGACACAATCGCACCTTCGCGTTCAGCCACCGTCCTACACACTTCGCGCAGCCTGTCGGCATCGCCATGGAATATAACCGCGTCAAAGCTACTGTTTTTTTCCAACGGCTGCGTCGCGAAATCTATCCGTGCCTGCACCGCCTCCGGTAGCGTTTTAAACAGGCTGCGGAGCAGCTCATCTTCCGGCCACAGTACCCGGCTGCCCGTTGCCGTAACGGCCGCCAGCTGCGTCAGCGCATCCTCCTGCGTATCCGCCAGGCATAAAACATGCTCACGCGGCAGCAGGGCAAAGGTGTTGCGCTCTCCCGTAGGACCCGGCAGCAGCCGAACCGTTCCTCCCTGGCTCAGTTCGGCATAGCGGGCGCAAAGACTCGCCAGTTCAGGTTTATCCTGCGCCCACGCGGTCAGCGCCTGATGCGCAGCCAGCAGGGAGGGGCGCAGCGCCGCATCGACCGGGTGCTCACCGTCATGACGATCCAGCGTGACGCGCAGCGCGCCATCAGGGCGGTGCGACAGCAGCCGGTACAGATACAGCGGTCCACCCGCCTTTGGACCGGTGCCGGAAAGGCCTTCACCGCCAAAAGGTTGCACGCCGACGACAGCGCCAACCATATTGCGGTTGACATAAAGATTGCCGACGCGGGCGCTGTTGGTCACCTGATGAATGGTTTCGTCTATACGGGTATGCACGCCCAGCGTCAGACCATAGCCTGACTGGTTAATTTGCGCGATTATCTGCGGAAGCTGGCTGCGGGTATAGCGCACCACATGCAGTACAGGACCAAAGATTTCTTTGTCCAGATCGGCGACGCTATCCAGCTCGATAAGCGTTGGCTGAATGAAGGTGCCACTCTGCCACTCTTTAACATCCTGCTGATTTTGCACTGCCGCCTGGTAAACCTTCATCCCCTTGCTGCGCATTGCCTGAATATGACGCTCGATATTCTCTTTCGCTTCGGCATCTATGACCGGGCCAATATCGGTAGAGAGGCGTTCCGGATTGCCCATGCGACATTCGGCCATCGCACCGCGCAGCATTTGCAGCTGATGTTCGGCCACGTCCTCCTGAACGCACAGCAGACGCAGGGCCGAACAGCGCTGCCCTGCGCTATCAAAGGCGGAGGCCACAATATCAACCACTACCTGTTCGGTCAGCGCTGAGGAGTCGACAATCATCGCGTTCATCCCGCCCGTTTCGGCAATCAGCGGTGTCGGACGCCCCTGCGGATCGAGACGGCCTGCCAGATTACGCTGTAGCAGGGTCGCTACCGCCGTCGAGCCGGTAAACATCACGCCGCGCACGCGGTCATCCCCGGTAAGCTGCGCGCCGACGGTTTCGCCCTTGCCAGGCAGCAGCTGGAGCGCGCCGACCGGTACACCTGCCTCGTGCAGCAGGGCTACCGCTTCGGCGGCAATCAGGGGCGTCTGTTCGGCAGGCTTTGCCAGTACGCTGTTGCCTGCCGCCAGCGCGGCAGCGATCTGTCCGGTGAAGATGGCCAGCGGGAAATTCCATGGGCTGATGCAGACGACCGGACCGAGGGGGCGGTGCGTTTCATTATCGAAATCATCCCGCACCTGTCCGGCATAGTAATAGAGGAAATCGACGGCTTCGCGCACCTCGGCAATGGCGTTGCTGAAGGTTTTACCCGCCTCGCGCACCAGTATGCCAATCAGCCGCTGTAGCTGCCCGTCCATCAGCATGGCCGCCCGCGACAGGATGGCCGCACGCTCCTGCGGTGGGGTGGCGAACCAGATCGGCCCCGCACTGACGGCGGCGTCCAGCGCAATAGAGACATCGGCTTCGCTGGCGTATTGCACATAGCCGACGATATCGCCCGGCTCGGCCGGATTAAGGACCGGCAGGGGTTCACCCGGCTGTCGCTCACCGTCAATCACCGGCACCGCGTGCCAGGGCTCCATGGCGCTGTTAAGCAGCGCGCTCGACAGCGAGGCCAGACGGTGTTCGTTGGCCAGGTCCAGCCCGGAGGAATTCACGCGCGCGCTGCCGTAGAGATCGCGCGGCAAAGGAATTTTAGGATGGGGCAGGCCCACGCCGCCTTCGCTGCGCGCCAGCTTTTCCACCTCTTCGACCGGGTCGGCCACAAGATCGTCAATCGGTAGCGTCTTGTCGGCGATGCGGTTGACAAAAGAGGTATTCGCGCCGTTTTCCAGCAGTCGGCGCACCAGGTAGGCCAGCAGGGTTTCATGCGTGCCAACCGGTGCATAGATGCGGCAGGGGCGGTTGAGCTTACCGTCGGACACTTTGCCCACCACCTGTTCGTACAGGGGTTCACCCATGCCGTGCAGGCACTGGAACTCATACTGGCCGGGATAGTAGTTGTTACCCGCCAGCTGATAAATAGCCGCCAGCGTGTGGGCGTTATGGGTGGCAAACTGCGGATAGATCAGGTTCGGTACGGCCAGCAGCTTTCGGGCACAGGCCAGATAGGAGATGTCGGTGTAAATTTTGCGGGTGTAGACCGGATAGCCCTCCAGGCCCTCCATCTGCGCGCGCTTTATTTCGCTATCCCAGTAGGCACCCTTCACCAGACGAACCATCAGACGGCGGCGGCTGCGCTGAGCCAGATCGCAAAGCGCGTCGATGACGAACGGGCAGCGCTTCTGGTAGGCCTGAATCACAAAGCCAATGCCGTTCCATCCCTCCAGCTCTGGTTCGAAACAGAGCTTTTCCAGCAGATCCAGCGACAGCTCCAGCCGGTCCGCCTCTTCGGCATCAATATTGATGCCAATATCGTAGGAGCGTGCGAGCAGCGTCAGGGATTTCAGAATCGGGTAAAG
Organism: Erwinia sp. ErVv1; assembly: GCF_900068895.1. GTDB lineage: Bacteria > Pseudomonadota > Gammaproteobacteria > Enterobacterales > Enterobacteriaceae > Erwinia. Next base: position 90,888 of record NZ_CDPK01000002.1, read on the forward strand.
TTCGCTCATCACGCGCTCGTACTGGGCGCGACTGTAGCGAGGGTGCAGGGCGGAAAGCTTAATTGAAATCCCGGGGCCTTCATAAATGCCGCGACCGTTGGAGGCTTTGCCAATGGCCTGAATCGCCTGCTGATAGGAGAGGAGATAGGCTTTTGCATCCTGCGCCGTCAGGGCGGCTTCACCGAGCATGTCGTATGAGTAGCGGAAGCCTTTCTCCTCCAGCTTGCGGGCATTTGCAAGGGCTTCAGCGATGGTTTCCCCGGTCACAAACTGTTCGCCCATCAGGCGCATCGCCATATCCACGCCTTTGCGGATCAGCGGTTCGCCGCTTTTACCGATAATGCGATTAAGCGAACGGGAGAGACTGGCTTCGTTATGGGTGGACACCAGGCGCCCGGTAAACAACAGACCCCAGGTGGCCGCGTTGACGAACAGCGAGGGGCTACGACCCAGATGCGAGTGCCAGTTACCGTTGCTGATTTTGTCGCGGATAAGGGCATCGCGGGTCGGCTTGTCCGGTATGCGCAGCAGCGCCTCGGCCAGACACATCAGGGCCACCCCCTCCTGAGAGGAGAGAGAGAACTCCTGCAGCAGGCTTTGCACCATCCCGGCGCGTCCGGTTGCACCTTTCTGGTGCCGAAGCTTATCAGCAAGCTGGTAAGCGAGCTGATGGGTTTGCTGCGCCAGGGGAGCAGGCAGGCGCGCCTGTTCCAGCATCATCGCCACGGATTCATTTTCAGGGCGGCGCCAGGCGGCGGTGATCGCGGCACGGGTCACGGACTGCGGAAGAATATGCTCGGCAAACTCAAGGAACGGCTGATGCTGCTCATCTTCTGAGCGCTCATCCCCCTCGTGCGTCAGCAGCTGAGAAGGAATTTCAGGCAGGGCTGCGCCATTTTCCAACTGCTCAAGATAATTAAAAATCGCCTGCTTAATAAGCCAGTGTGGGGTGCGATCAATCTGACCCGCAGCCAGCCTGATGCGCTCGCGCGTGGCTTCATCCAACTTCACGCCCATGGTAGTTGTGCCCATGCCTCTAGCTCCTTGAAATGATAAATGACGACGATATTGAGCAATATCACTTAAGTTGCAACTTTGTGCAACCTTGTTAAATACGCCTCTGTTTGATCGATGAAAGCGCTGTTTTGAAAAGCGGCATGGATATTGCTGCAAGTATCGCGCCAGAACGGTAGTTACAGGTAGTATCTGGATATTTAAGGTCTTTTTTAAGGTGCAACTTGCCGGGTTGTGATCCGGTGCAACCTTTCATTGTTGAGTCTGTGACATGGGGTGAAGTTACTGTAACTGATGTGTTAAATCGTTTGTGCGCTTACACCCTTTACGGCAGGATACCTGCGCTGGGTTGACAGGAGGGGGCTGCTACGTTCCGGTGGCACCGCCAGTGCAACCTTGAGCACTGCGCATTTAAAATAATAAATGGAGAATTTCAATGACAGCNAGGATACCTGCGCTGGGTTGACAGGAGGGGGCTGCTACGTTCCGGTGGCACCGCCAGTGCAACCTTGAGCACTGCGCATTTAAAATAATAAATGGAGAATTTCAATGACAGCAAGTACACCAATGATGGTGACCTTTTGCGTATATATCTTTGGCATGGTGTTAATTGGTTTTATCGCCTGGCGGTCAACTAAAAACTTTGACGATTACATTCTTGGCGGTCGAAGTTTGGGCAGCGTGGTTACGGCGCTCTCTGCCGGAGCATCCGATATGAGCGGCTGGCTGCTGATGGGGTTGCCGGGTGCCATTTTCCTTTCTGGCATCTCCGAAAGCTGGATTGCCATCGGTCTGACGCTGGGGGCCTGGCTGAACTGGAAAATTGTTGCAGGACGTCTGCGGGTCCAGACAGAACATCACGATAACGCGCTGACGCTACCTGACTACTTCACCAGCCGGTTTGAAGATAAGAGTAAGCTGCTGCGGGTGATTTCAGCGTTGATTATTCTGGTATTCTTCACCATTTATTGCGCGTCGGGCATTGTGGCTGGGGCGCGCCTGTTTGAAAGCACTTTTGGCATGAGTTACGAAACCGCGCTATGGGCGGGGGCGGCGGCCACTATTATCTATACCTTTGTCGGTGGGTTCCTGGCAGTAAGCTGGACCGATACGGTGCAGGCCAGCCTGATGATTTTTGCGCTGATCCTGACGCCGGTGATCGTTATCTCCGCCGTTGGCGGGCTGGGTGATGCGCTGACGGTTATCCGGGCTCAGAGCGCTGAGAATATGGATATGCTGAAAAACCTGAATTTTGTAGCGGTAATTTCGCTGCTAGGCTGGGGGCTGGGCTATTTCGGCCAGCCGCATATCCTGGCGCGTTTTATGGCGGCCGATTCTCACCGCTCCATTCGCAGCGCCCGTCGTATTGGTATGGCATGGATGGTGCTCTGTCTTGCAGGGGCGGTAGCGGTAGGATTCTTTGGTATTGCTTACTTCCATAATCATCCTGAGCAGGCAGCGGGCGTAGCGGATAACGGCGAGCGAATTTTCATCGAGCTGGCGAGGATCCTGTTTAACCCCTGGATTGCCGGTATTTTACTTTCCGCTATTCTGGCGGCGGTGATGTCCACGCTCAGCTGTCAGCTGCTGGTGTGTTCCAGCGCGTTAACCGAAGATTTATACAAGAGCTTTTTGCGCAAGGGTGCGACCCAGCGTGAGCTGGTGTGGGTAGGGCGGATGATGGTGCTGCTGGTGGCGGTGGTGGCGATTGCGCTGGCATCCAACCCACAGAACCGCGTGCTGGGTCTGGTGAGCTACGCCTGGGCGGGCTTCGGTGCGGCGTTTGGTCCGGTGGTGCTGCTTTCACTGGTCTGGAAGCGGATGAACCGTAACGGCGCGTTGGCGGGAATGATTATCGGTGCGGCCACGGTTCTTATCTGGAAGCAGTACGGGTGGTTGGGTCTGTATGAGATCATCCCGGGCTTCCTGTTTAGTACTATTGCTATCGTGCTGTTTAGCCTGTTGGGGCCAGAGACGTCGGCGGCGGCACAGCAGCGTTTCGAGCAGGCTGAGGCGGAGTTTAGCGCCGACTAAGTGAGAGGGCCCGGCTAGCTAAAGGTTTGGTGCCGTCGCCAATCGCCAATGGGGGCCCGGCTGGCTAAACGTTTGGTGCCGTCGCCAATCGCCAATGGGGGCCCGGCTGGCTAAACGTTTGGTGCCGTCGCCAACGGATGGTGCCCGGTGCCAGGCGGTCCTCACGCCGCGCGTTGCGCGGTTCCTTCGCTCCGCTCGTCGACTTTCCGGACCGGGTATGACGGGACATCCCTGTCCCGGCATGCCCTTGTGCCAGCCTCCCTGCTGGCCCATCCGGGTCTTCCTCTCTCCACTCAGCGCTGCGGATTGCCTGTCACCGGGCCCCACCCGCCGGCTTCTTTGCTTTGTGCTGGCTGCGGGTAACGGCGGTGTCGGAGATTCCCGGAAACTCTTCGCCAGATATGAATGCGTACAGGAAATATGCAATGACCAAAATAGTTGGGATATGAAGAANAGATTCCCGGAAACTCTTCGCCAGATATGAATGCGTACAGGAAATATGCAATGACCAAAATAGTTGGGATATGAAGAAAATCAGAAGACTGAGAGTGCACAGTTTATTGTGACTGACTTTTTCGTGGTGCAGATAAATGACCTAAATAGCGGCACCAAAACTAAATCGAAAAATGAGCTGAATCCTGCGCGAGAGCAAACCTTAACTTGGATAGGCTCGGAAACCTGCGGACAGATAAACGGTTTTATCGGAGCAGCTCAGCAGCCCGCGGACAGATAAACGGTTTTACTGGAAGCAGCTCAGCATCCCGCGGGCAGATAAACGGTTTTACTGGAAGCAGCTCAGCAGTCCGCGGACAGATAAACGGTTTTACTCAAAGCGGCCCAGAAGCCTGAGAGGTGGATAATCCCAGCGGGTGACGGGCATTCCGCAGCGCTGCGGCGCAGACGGAAGGCCAGGCGAGGGCAGCAGGGATGCTGCACTCAGGGAGCGGCGGGCAGGGATGCCCGCTCGCAACCGGGCCGTCCGGCCTGAAGTCGGAGCCAAAGGCACCNCAGCAGGGATGCTGCACTCAGGGAGCGGCGGGCAGGGATGCCCGCTCGCAACCGGGCCGTCCGGCCTGAAGTCGGAGCCAAAGGCACCATGCGAAGCGTGGCGCGAGGACGCCCGGCAAACGCTGGGATTATCCACCGGCACAGCAGAAATTGCAGCCAGCACAACCCACCAGTAACCGCGGGGATTATCCACCGGCACAGCAAATAGTGCAGCCCGGCACCCGCAGGGATTATCCACCGGCACAGCAAATAGTGCAGCCCGGCACCTGCTGGGATTATCCACCGGCACAGCAGAAATTGCAGCCAGCACAACCCACCAGTAACCGCGGGGATTATCCACCGACACAGCAAATAGTGCAGCCCGGCAACCGCTGGGACTATCCACCGGCTCGTCAGGCATCGCACCCCGACAACAACTATCCGAAAAATTCACTGACTGCCATAAGAGATATCACCCACTGGCACTCAATGCTTCCAGGCAAAACGTGAAAATAGCCGGACGGCCTCTTGTTTTTTCTTGCACGATAATGATAATCGGTATCGTTTCGATTTACGTTTCTTTACTGGAACTGAATTTATTTTTCGCACCTGAGGGCGTTTGCATGTTTGTACCCTTTCTGATCATGTTACGTGAAGGACTTGAAGCCGCGCTCATTGTCAGCCTTATCGCCAGCTACCTGAAGCGTACTCAAAGAAGTCAATGGTTTGGTGCCATGTGGGCCGGGGTGTTTGTTGCCGCTGCGCTCTGCCTGGGCGTAGGCTACTTTATCAACGAAACCACCGGTGAATTCCCGCAAAAACAGCAGGAAATGTTTGAAGGCATCGTGGCGGTCATCGCCGTCTTCGTCCTCACATGGATGGTATTCTGGATGCGTAAAGTCTCCCGCAATGTAAAAGCCGAACTGGAACAGGCGGTGGATAACGCGCTGCAAAAAGGGAACAGCAGCGGCTGGGCACTGATATTTATGGTCTTCCTCGCAGTCGCCCGCGAAGGCCTGGAATCGGTCTTCTTCCTGCTGGCCGCTTTCCAGCAGGATGTCGGCATCGCTCCGCCGCTGGGGGCCATGCTGGGCCTGGCGACCGCCGTTGTGCTGGGAATGCTCATCTACTGGGGCGGAGTACGCCTCAACCTGGGCGCTTTCTTCAAATGGACCAGCCTGTTTATTCTGTTCGTGGCCGCCGGGCTGGCGGCAGGAGCTATTCGCGCTTTCCACGAAGCGGGCCTGTGGAATCATTTCCAGGATATTGCATTCAACATGAGCAACCAGCTTTCTACCAGCAGCCTCATCGGTACGCTGCTTGAAGGCGTCTTTGGCTATCAGGAATCTCCCAGCGTCAGTGAAGTGGCGGTCTGGTGGATTTATCTCCTGCCTGCGCTGCTGCTGTTCTTTATGCCAGTGCGTACGCAGGCCGAAACATTACGTACAGCCCGATAGACTTTTTTTCTGGCCCGTATCACGGGCACCTTCACTTTTTACAGGGATTGACTATGACACTCCGTATTCGCCAACATGCGCTGAGCGCTGCGCTCCTTAGCCTGATCTCCGCGTCCAGTGCGACGATGGCCGCAGATATTCCTCAGGTTCACATCACCGTTAACGACAAACAGTGCGATCCGATGACCGTCACCGTTAACGCTGGTAAGACCCAGTTCATTATTCAGAACCACAGCCAGAAAGGACTGGAGTGGGAGATCCTCAAAGGGGTAATGGTGGTCGAAGAGCGCGAGAACATCGCACCTGGCTTTACGCAAAAGCTCACCGCCAACCTTGAAGCAGGTGAATATGATATGACCTGCGGCCTGCTGAGCAATGCCAAAGGCAAGCTGATTGTGAAGGGCAGTAAGCCCTCGGACGGTAAGCCGGATGTGATGCAGCTTGTCGGGCCGATTGCCTCTTATAAAGCCTATGTCACCCGTGAGATCGCCGAGCTGGTGACCGGCACTAAAGCGTTTACCGATGCGGTAAAAGCTGGAGATGTGGCGAAAGCGAAGGCGCTCTATGCGCCAACCCGTCGCCACTATGAGCGCATCGAACCCATTGCAGAGCTGTTCTCCGATCTGGATGGCAGAATTGACGCCCGCGAAGACGATTACGAGAAAAAGGCAGAAGACCCTAAATTTACCGGCTTCCACCGTCTGGAGAAGGCGCTTTTCGGCGACAACAGCACCAAAGGCATGGATACCTATGCTGACCAGCTCTATAACGATACGCTAGACCTTCAAAAACGCGTGGATGAACTGGCTTTCCCACCGAGCAAAGTGGTGGGCGGTGCGGCGGGTCTGATTGAAGAAGTGGCATCCAGCAAAATCTCCGGTGAAGAAGATCGCTACAGCCGCACCGACCTGTGGGACTTCCAGGCGAACGTCGATGGCGCTCAGAAAATTGTTAACCTCCTGCGACCTGCGCTGGAAAAAGCCGATCCGGCTCTGCTGACAAAGGTTGATGCTAACTTCAGCAAAGTGGATGCGATACTCGTTAAGTACCGCACCAAAGATGGCTATGAGAGTTACGATAAGCTCACCACCGCTGACCGTAACGCCATGAAAGGCCCCATCACCACGCTGGCGGAAGACCTGTCGAAGCTGCGTGGTACGCTGGGTCTGGATTAATCCGCAATGGCAAGCAAACCTGTTGACGACGCGGCGCTGCCGTCGCGTCGTCGTTTACTGAAAGGAATGGGGCTGCTCGGCGGCGCGTTTGCGGTGGGGGGCGGCTGCCCGGTACAGGGCGCTTCCGGGGAAAAATCATTTTCGCCGGGCGCGCTGTCGCCCAATGCCCGGCTGGAGGCGCAGCCTTTTTTCGGTCCGCATCAGGCAGGCGTGGTCACCCCCCAGCAGGCGTCGATGATGCTGGTCGCCTTTGACGTACTGGCAGGCGACAGGGACGATCTGACTCGCCTGTTCAGGCTGCTGACGGACCGCATCGCTTTCTTAACGCAGGGAGGCGAGGCACCCCAGGTGACCAATCCACGTCTGCCGCCGCTGGATTCCGGTATTCTTGGCGATCGCATCTATCCGGATAACCTGACTATCACCGTATCGGTTGGGCATTCGCTGTTTGATGAGCGCTATGGCCTGCAGGCGCATAAGCCGCTTAAGCTCCAGCCGATGACGCGTTTTCCAAACGACGCGCTTGATGCCCGTTTGTGTCATGGTGATCTGCTGCTGCAAATCTGTGCGAATACCAATGACACGGTTATTCATGCGCTGCGGGATATTATCAAACACTCACCGGATCTGCTCAGCGTTCGCTGGCGTCGGGAAGGCTTTATCTCCGACCATGCTGCGCGTAGCAGGGGGAAAGAGACGCCAGTCAACCTGCTTGGCTTTAAAGATGGCACCGCCAACCCGGATACGGCAGATTCAGGTCTGATGGATTCTGTGGTGTGGGTGACAAAAGAGCAGGGCGAGCCAGCGTGGGCAGTGGGCGGCAGCTATCAGGTTGCCCGCATTATCCCCTTTCACGTTGAGTTCTGGGATCGCACCCCACTGCGCGAGCAGGAGACGATTTTTGGTCGGGTTAAGCACAGTGGCGCGCCGCTCGGCATGCAGCATGAGCGCGACGTGCCGGATTATGCCAGCGATCCGGAGGGGAATATCACCCCGCTGGATGCGCATATTCGTCTTGCCAATCCCCGCACGCCTGCCACGCAAAGCAGCCTGATGCTGCGACGGGGTTACAGCTATTCGCTGGGCGTTTCGCTGGCCGGTCAGCTGGAGATGGGGCTGCTGTTCGTCTGCTATCAACAGGATCTGGAGAAAGGCTTTCTCACCGTACAGAACCGGCTTAACGGCGAAGCGCTGGAGGAATATATCAAGCCCGCGGGCGGGGGGTACTTCTTTGTTCTGCCGGGCGTGGAGGACCGCCAGCACTACCTTGGGCAGGGATTACTGAGCACCTGACGCCTTTTCCACCTGCCAGCGTATCCGGCGGGTGGTCTCTTTTCCTCACAATGATAATGATTGTTGCATTAGTTGTTAAAAAAGATGTTGAATCCGTCCGTGATCTGTTGCACCTTAATTAAGCGGTACACAAGGGTGTTGTCTGAATCATCACGGAGATCGCGAATGGTAAAGTCCTGTCACCGATACAAGCGTCACAGCCATACCGTTATCGCTTTCCCCTGCGAAGGTGGTTCAACCTCAACGATCTATCCTCTTCTCATTCACGCATCAAAGGCCAACGTGCCGTCTTCGCTCCACAACGATGTCTGGCTTAGCGCATGCTCTGCTTTGCATCATATCCAGCGGCCTTTCAAGGCTTACAAGGAAGCCACTAAAACCTCTAAAGCGTTCACGTAATCGCATCTGACATTCTGATGCGGGAGATGAAACCAACTGTAAGGTGCCACTATGGGAAGACAGAAAGCAGTGATCAAAGCGCGCCGTGAAGCTAAACGCGTACTGCGTAGCGATTCGCGCAGTCACCGTCAGCGCGAGGAAGAGTCGGTCACCTCGCTGGTGCAAATGGGTGGGCTGGACGCAATTGGCATGGCGCGAGATACCCGCGACCATTCGCCGATTGAAGCCCGAAATGAGGCTCAGGCGCACTATCTTAAAGCCATAGAAAGCAAGCAGCTGATCTTCGCCACCGGCCAAGCGGGCTGCGGTAAAACCTGGATAAGCGCCGCCAAAGCGGCAGAGGCCCTGATCCACAAGGATGTAGACAGGATTATCGTTACGCGACCGGTGTTGCAGGCAGATGAAGATTTGGGTTTCCTGCCGGGTGACATTGCTGAGAAATTCGCCCCTTACTTCCGGCCCGTCTATGACGTTCTGGTTAAACGTCTCGGTTCTTCCTTTATGCAGTATTGCCTGCGGCCCGAAATCGGCAAGGTGGAGATAGCCCCCTTTGCCTATATGCGCGGACGCACCTTTGAAAATGCCGTGGTGATCCTCGATGAGGCGCAGAACGTCACCGCCGCCCAAATGAAAATGTTCCTGACGCGCCTCGGGGAAAACGTAACCGTCATCGTCAACGGCGATATTACCCAGTGTGATTTGCCGTCCCATGTGCAGTCTGGCCTGAGCGATGCGCTGTCCCGCTTTGTGGAGGACGAGATGATTGGCGTGATACGTTTTGGTAAAGAGGATTGCGTGCGCTCGCAGCTGTGCCAGCGTACGCTGGTGGCCTACGGCTAAACGGCTATAAGCAGACAACAAAAAAGCCTGAGCTTTCGCTCAGGCTTTCTCATTTAATGTGGCGGTGAGAGAGGGGTTCGAACCCTCGATACGTTGCCGTATACACACTTTCCAGGCGTGCTCCTTCAGCCACTCGGACACCTCACCGTNGAGAGAGGGGTTCGAACCCTCGATACGTTGCCGTATACACACTTTCCAGGCGTGCTCCTTCAGCCACTCGGACACCTCACCGTATTTTTTTACTGCCCTGCCCCAGAGGGCAACGGGGCGCTACTATAGGGAGTCACGCCCCGCCGGTCAAGAAGAATTTTTCCCTTTTATTCTATCTGCTTAAGCCGCAGGCGCGCTATCCGCCAGGCGCCTGTTTACCAACCGGAAATTATTTTAAGCGCTGCTGCGGCAACTGACTGTACGGCGTGATTTATCCCGCCCGGAAGTCGGCAGCGGTTATCTGGCAGGCAACAAAAAAGCCTGAGCTTTCGCTCAGGCTTTCTCATTTAATATGGCGGTGAGAGAGGGGTTCGAACCCTCGATACGTTGCCGTATACACACTTTCCAGGCGTGCTCCTTCAGCCACTCGGACACCTCACCGTNGAGAGAGGGGTTCGAACCCTCGATACGTTGCCGTATACACACTTTCCAGGCGTGCTCCTTCAGCCACTCGGACACCTCACCGTATTTTTGCTGGCACACTGTGCCTGGGCGCTAATGTAGGTAAAAGCCGGGGCAGGGTCAACTCCCTTTGTGAAATTTCCCGTTCGTTTAGTCAGTTTTACAGCATGTTGCTGCTTAAACAGGCAAATGGCCGGATAAATGATGAAAAGTCCGCATCCATAAAGGTAATTATGCGGCGCTCTGTGCATAATGATGCACTTTTCTGCATCAGATAATCATGAGGGCTGTTGTGAATACCGCTGCTAAATATACTGATACCGCCGCCATTCGTGGCTCCGGGGCGCTGTTCTTTATTCAGATCTTCGCCACCCTCGGCTTTGCCGTGCTCTATTCGACCCTGGTGCTCTACGCCACCAAACGTCTGGGATTTAGCGAAGGGCAGGCCAACGCCATGATGGGCGTTTTTGGCGCTTTCAACTACGGGCTGCACCTGTTCGGGGGCTATCTTGGCGGACGCTTCCTCAGCAACCGTATTCTCTTTGTGCTGGGTATGCTGCTTCAGGTTATCGGCTGTTGGGTGCTCGCCGGGCAAACCGCAGAAGGGCTGTACTGGGGGCTGGCGATGTTTCTTACCGGCAGCGGCCTGAACGTCACCTGCATTAATATGATGCTTACCCAGCGTTTTAAACCTGAGGATAACCGCCGCGAGACCGCTTTTCTCTGGAACTATGCCGGGATGAATCTCGGATTCTTTCTGGGCTTTACCGGCGCAGGTTACTTCCAGCTGAGCGAGCATTATCATTCGCTGTTCCTGTTCGCCACCCTCGGCAATATGGTCGCCATCGTCATTTCGCTGCTGTGCTGGAAAATATTGGCAGATATTGACACGCCGCTGCTGCACGTCAGTAAAAGCCAGTTCAGGCTGCGGATGGTGGGAGGAGCGATCATCCTGGCGGTGCTGGTGCCACTGGTGCGGCTGATGCTAACCCACGCCAGCTTTACCGGCTCTTTTGTCATCGGGCTGGGGGTAATTATTTTCCTGCTGCTGGCGTCAACCACTCTGCGCCACAGGCCGCGCGAGGAGCAGCGTAAAATGACGGCCTGGCTGATTCTGGCGCTGGGTTCGCTGGTATTCTGGACGCTGTATCAGCTGGCCCCCATGGGACTGATGCTGTTTACCGAGCACAATATCAACCTGAACGTTTACGGCATAAAGATTGCTCCTCAGTGGGTACAAAACATCAATACGCTGGTGATTGTTATCGGCGGGCCGCTGCTGGCGCTGGGCTTCCGCAATCTGCGCGAGCGCGGCTGGCGCATTGACATCCCCCTGCAGTTTGCCTCATCGCTGTTCTTTATTGGTTTGGGAATGCTGGTGCTGCCGCTGGGGATCCTGCTGGCGGGCGGTGATGGCCAGGTGGCGTTTAAATGGATTGTCATCAGCTATGTACTGCAAAGCATCGGTGAACTGCTGCTCTCACCGATCGGCTACGCAATGATCGGCAAGCTGGCTCCGGCCCGCTATCAGGGAATTATGATGGGCTGCTGGATGATGGTTACCGGCGTGGCATCGGTGCTGGCGGGATACGTGTCAGGTCTGATGCCCGAAAACAGCGGCAGCACGCCGCTCCTGACTAATCCGGGCTACAGCCATATTTTCAGCCTGCTCGGCTGGGGGAGTGCGGTGGTCGGGCTGATCCTGCTGATGCTTATGCCGCTGTTGCGCAGGCTGATTGAGCCTGCTGTCGCACGCTGATAAACCCTGGGATGCCTGGCGTATCCCGGGATTGTTGCTTGCCATCCGCGCGTTTTTACCCGAGCCTGATAAAAAAAGAGGAGATCATACGTGGACGTCATTTTTTATCACCCATCCTTTCGCGCCGATAAATGGATTGCGGGCCTGCAGCAGCGCCTGCCGCAGGCGCGTATTCGCCAGTGGACACCCGGCGACGATGCGCCCGCCGACTATGCGCTGGTTCGTCAGCCGCCGGTAGAGATGCTAACGGGGCGCACGACGTTAAAAGGCGTATTTGCACTGGGCGCAGGCGTTGATGATATTCTCGCGCAGCTGCGACAGTATCCCGCTATGCTGCCCGCCGGGGTGCCGCTGTTCCGGCTGGAAGATACCGGCATGGCCCGTCAGATGCAGGAATACGCGGTGTATCACGTGCTGGGCTGGTTCCGCCGCTTTACGGAGTATCAGCAGCAAAAAACGCAAAGCCTGTGGCAGCCGCTACCAAACTATTCCCGCAGCGACTTCGGCGTCGGCATTCTGGGGGCGGGCGTACTGGGCGGCAGCGTGGCGGAGAGCCTCCTGGCCTGGGGCTTCCCGGTGCGCTGCTGGAGCCGTTCACCGAAGGATTTGCCCGGGGTCAGCAGTTTTTACGGTGACGATCAGCTGGACGCGTTCTTGCACGGCTGTCAGGTGCTGATCAATCTGCTGCCCAATACGCCGCAGACCACGGGTATACTGAACCGGAAGCTGATGCAGCAGTTAAAACCCCAGGCGTTTATTCTTAATCTGGCGCGAGGCGCGCATCTGGTCGAGGATGATTTGCTGGCCGCTATCGGGGCGGGTGAGGTAAAGGCCGCCGCGCTGGATGTCTTTGCGCGTGAACCGCTGGATACACAGCACCCTTTCTGGGCGCATCCGGCCATTGCCATTACGCCTCATAATGCCGCTGTAACGTTACCTGACGATGCTATGGACTATATTGCACAGGCCATCCGCCTGCGCGAGGCGGGGCAGATGCCGTCAGGCCGCGTCGACCTGTCGCGCGGCTACTAAATGCGTCCGTACGTGACCCTGTCACATTTTACTTATGATGAGACTTACCATGAATGAATTTTCAATCCTCTGTCGCCTGCTGGGTTCGCTGTATAACCGTCAGCCTCAGGATCCCTTGCTGGTTCCGCTGTTCACGCTCCTGCGTGAAGGCAAGCTGCAACAGCACTGGCCGCTGGAGCAGGACGAGTTGCTGCTGCGCCTGCAACAGAACAGCGATCCCCAGGCGCTGGCAACGGACTACAATGCGCTGTTTGTGGGCAGTGATTGCAGCGTACCGCCCTATGGTTCGCACTGGGAAAACGGACCGGATGAGTCTGAGGTCCGGCGCTTTCTGCAAAGCCGCGGCATGCCGCTAAGTGATGCGCCGGCCGACCATATTGGCGCGCTGCTGCTGGCCTCCTCCTGGCTGGAGGACCAGTCGGAAGCGGATGAGTTTGCGGCGCAGATCACCCTGTTTGATGACTACCTGCTGCCGTGGTGCGGTCAGTTCCTCGGCAAGGTTGAAGCCCATGCCACAACGGCATTTTACCGCACCCTGGCAGCGATCACCCGCGAAGCGCTACAGGCAATGCGCGACGAACTGGAAGAAGATAACGAAAGCTGAGGTGGGGAAAGGCTGAAATCGGGCGAGGGTCCTGGCCTTTGCATCAGCCCTGACAGGGGGCCGTTTGGGGAACAGACAGCGAGGCAAAAGCTGGCCGGTGATCCTAACTGGAAGTATTAGACCAGCATGGTGCCGACGACCCCAGCGGCGAGGCGGGTCGTGACCAGATCAGCGGCGTGCCGGGCAGCCAGACCGGGGCGTTCAGGCGATAGCCAATTCCCCGGGCGGCGATCTCAGTTTCGGCATTCAGATCGCCCGCTACGTCAGCGCCCAGGCCTGGGGGCCGATCAGCGACGGGGTAGGGGCGTTGGGTCAGTAGCAGAGCGGTTCTGGCCAGCGAGAGGCGGGCGGTAAAACCGATATTATGCCGCCGTCGTTGCCGCAAGCCTTTCAGCACGGAGGCTGCCATCATGTAGCCCGTGGCGTGGTCCAGCGCCTGAACCGGCAGGGGGGAGGGCGGCGTGCTTACGTCTCCTCCCCGCCCATAGTCGGCGATACCGCAGCCCATCTGGACCAGGCTGTCAAATCCCCTGCGGTTGCGCCACGGGCCACTCCAGCCCCAGGCGTTCAGGCTGACGTCGATAAGTCCTGGCGATAGCCTTTGCAATGCATCGGTGTCATAGCCAAGCCGGGGTGGCGCATCGGCACGAAAACCGTGAACCAGCACGTCCGCCTGCGCTAACAGGGTCTCAAAAGCTTTCCGACCCTCTTTCGATTTCAAATTCAGACGCGCACAGCGTTTACCGAGGGTAATCTCCTCCTCCAGGGAAGCCTCTTCCCAGCCAGGCGGATCCAGGCGCAGAATCTCAGCCCCCAGGCCAGCGAGAAAGCGCGTGGCGACCGGCCCGGCAATAATCCGCGTCAGGTCAAGCACTCTGATGCCCAGCTCCGTGACCGGCCAGGCCGATTGCAGCCGTTCCCCGGCGGTAAACGCCACGGCAGGCGGCGAGGCGTCATTGCTATGCAAGCCCTGCCAGAGCGATAGCCACAGGGACGTCATCAGGCGGTTATCCATAGTATTCCTTCTTTCTTGCGCTATTTATAGATGTATAAATGCTTCGAGATGTGCTGCAACCCGCAGCGCCTTATGCCATTTTCTGCATTAGCTCTCACTATAAGTCATGTGACAAGCTCTCGGCAGCTTGCCATGATAAGGTTCTGAATCCTGAGATTTGCGTCAGGTGTGCGTCAGAGATCACCAAAAGGAACCCTAAACCTTATGTCTTCTTCGCTTCCCTTAGCAATTATTCAGCTCGAAACGCCGCCCGAGCGCGTCAGTGCGCAGGTGGGCGAGCAGCAACACTGGTTTGTGGACGCACTGAGTTTGCAGCCACAGGACTACATTGTCATTCGTCCCGACCTGGGGGATGAGCTTCCTGCGCCGTCCTCCGTTGCGGCGGCGATACTGAGTGGCTCCTGGGCGATGGTGACCGATCATGCGGAGTGGAGCGAGCGCACCGCCGCCTGGATCCGCAGCGCGGTTGAGCAGGATCTGCCCCTGCTGGGCGTCTGTTACGGGCATCAGCTTATGGCTTATGCCCTCGGCGGCCAGGTCGGGGACAACCCGCGCGGCTGGGAGAGAGGGCTTCAGCAGCTCACCACGGTTGACGGCGATCGCCACGATCCGCTGCTCGGTGCGCTGCCGACGCATTTTTCTGCCTGGCTTTCCCATCGTCAGTCGGTACTACAGCCGCCGCCGGGGGCGCAGGTTCTGGCCGTCTCTGCGCTGGATGACTGCCAGATCATCCGCTACAGCCCGCAGGCGATATCGGTACAGTTCCATCCGGAATTTACCGGCAGCATTATGACTGCCTGCATGGAGAACGCGCAGCGCGAGCGCGAGGTGAGCAGCCTGATGTCACACCAGGCGGAACCCACCTGGGCCCGTCAGCTACTGCTGAACTTCTGGCCCCGCCATCGTCAGAACAGCCTGTTTGCCTGAGGGCTAACTGAAAGGGGCGCTATCTGCGCCCTTTATTCATTTCTCCTTTTGTCTGTGCGGTACTTCACACTTAGTTGCAGATTTTGCCAATTCTTATACCCGATCACAGTTTCATCCGTGACGCTCTGCCATTCTCTCGCTTAGCAATAATGTTAATAGTAAGTTACCTGCATGTTAACTAAGGCGGGGCGTACGACCCCATGGGAGAATAAGATGCGTTATGCATATCCGGGCCATAAAGATTCGCTGATCGTTCTTAAGTCGCACTACGGCAACTATATTAACGGTGAGTTTGTCCCGCCGATAAACGGCGAATATTTTTCTAATAGCTCGCCGGTCAACGGCTCCCCGGTGGGGCAGTTTCCCCGGTCCGACCGCCAGGATGTGGACAAGGCACTGGATGCAGCGCACGCCGCCGCTGAGGCCTGGGGCAAAACCTCGGTGCAGACGCGCTCGCTGACGCTGCTAAGAATTGCCGATCGGCTGGAGGAAAACCTGGAGTATCTCGCCGTTAATGAAACCTGGGATAACGGCAAGCCGGTGCGTGAAACGCTGGCCGCCGATATGCCGCTGGCGGTGGACCATTTCCGTTACTTTGCGGGCTGTATTCGCGCGCAGGAAGGGGGCGCGGCAGAGATTGATGAGTTCACTGCCGCCTATCATTTTCATGAGCCCCTCGGCGTGGTAGCGCAAATTATTCCATGGAACTTTCCGCTGCTGATGGCTGCCTGGAAGCTGGCTCCGGCGCTGGCGGCGGGTAACTGCGTGATCCTTAAACCTGCCGAGCAAACGCCGCTCTCCATTTCGCTGTTTGTTGAGCTGATCGGCGATCTGCTGCCTAAAGGCGTGCTGAATATGGTGCACGGCTTTGGGCGCGAGGCGGGCGAAGAGCTGGCGAGCAGCCCCCGCATCGCAAAAGTCGCCTTTACCGGCTCTACCGCCATTGGCGGTCATATTCTTGAGCTGGCGGCGAAGAACCTGATCCCGTCAACCGTCGAGCTGGGAGGGAAGTCACCGAACATTTTCTTTGAAGACATTATGCAGGCCGAACCGGGCTTTATTGAAAAAGCGGCGGAAGGGGTGGTGCTGGGCTTCCTGAATCAGGGCGAGATCTGTACCTGTCCGTCGCGCGCGCTGGTGCAGGAGTCGATCTATGTGCCCTTTATGGAAGCCGTGATGAAGCGCATCAAAACGATCAAACGTGGCGATCCGATGGACACCGAGACGATGGTTGGCGCGCAGGCGTCGCAGCAGCAGTTCGACAAGATCCTCTCCTATCTCGATCTCGCCCATAAAGAGGGCGCAGAGCTGCTGACGGGCGGCGGCGTGGAGAAGCTGGAAGGAGAGCTGTCAGGCGGCTACTACATTCAGCCGACGCTGCTGAAGGGGAATAACAGTATGCGCATTTTTCAGGAAGAGATCTTCGGGCCGGTGGTGGCGGTTACTACCTTTAAAGATGAGGCCGAAGCCCTGGCTATCGCCAATGACTCCATTTACGGCCTGGGCGCAGGCGTCTGGACGCGGGATATTAACCGGGCTTATCGCATGGGCCGCGCCATCAAAGCCGGACGCGTGTGGACCAACTGCTATCATCTATATCCCGCTCATGCGGCCTTTGGTGGCTACAAAAAATCGGGCATCGGACGGGAAAACCATAAAATGATGCTCGATCACTATCAGCAAACCAAAAACCTGCTAATCAGTTACAGCACCGAGCCGCTGGGCTTTTTCTGATTTGGCTTACGCCTCCTCACGGGCCAGTAGCGTTGCAATCTGGCCCTCGGGTACTGCCTGCGAAAAAAGATATCCCTGAAGCTGATTACAGCCTGCTTCGGCCAGCGCCGCCATCTGGCTGCTGGTCTCTACCCCCTCTGCGGTAACCACCAGTCCCATCGCCTGGCCCAGCCTGACGACCGACTCAATGATCGCCATGGAGTTTTCCGTCACCCCCAGTGCCTGAGTAAATGAACGGTCGATTTTAATCTTATCGACTGAAAAATGGCTCAGGTAATTAAGGCTGGAATAACCGGTGCCAAAATCGTCCAGCGCAATATGGAATCCGACTTCACGCAGACGGCTCATAATCTTCTTCGCGCCCTTACTATCTTCTATCAGCACCCCTTCGGTAATTTCCAGTTCGATGCGTGAAGGCAGGGTATTCTCCTGCTTTACAATCGCTTCAAAATGTTCGACGAACCCCGGCGAGCGAAATTGCAGGGGAGAGACATTAACCGCAATGACCAGATCGGGCCATGCCAGTGACACGCGGCAGGCCTCACGCAGCACCCACTCTCCGAGCTGAATAATCAGCCCCATCTCCTCCGCCAGCGGAATAAACTCGCTGGGAGGAATGGCGCCCAGCACCGGATGATTCCAGCGTATGAGTGCCTCCAGCCCAACGACTTTCTGACCAGAGATATCCATCTGCGGCTGGTAGTAAACCGCCAGGTTCTGCTTATGCAGCAGCGCCTGACGCAGATCGGTCGCCACCTGCAGGCGCGTTTTAATGGATTCATCCATCGAGGGATCAAAGAACTGATACTGGCCCCGCCCCTGACTTTTCGCCTGATAGAGCGCGATGTCCGCTTTGCGTACGATCTCGGCGCGGTCGGTATGCTCTCCGCTGACCAGCATGACGCCGATACTGACGCCAATCCAGGTTTCACATCCCAGCAGGATGAAAGGGCGGGAGAGATCCTCCACTATTTGCTCACACAGCCTCTCTACTTCCGCAGAGGTCGCTACGGCCGACAGGATAACCACAAATTCATCGCCGCCGAGGCGACCCACGGTATCCTTTTCGCCCACCCGCTGCGTGAGCCGATGCGCCACCTCAATAATTAAGTCGTCGCCCGCATGATGACCGTAAGTGTCGTTGACCAGTTTAAAGCGATCGAGATCCAGCAGCAACAGCGCCACCTTGTCGCCGTCAGGATCTCGCATCCGCCTGCCGAGCGTCTGGGCAAGACGCTCTTCAACCAGCGCACGGTTGGGCAGGCCGGTCAGCACGTCATGAAAGGCCAGATGCTGCGCCTGGGCTTCGCTGGCGCTGAGCTGGAGCAGCGACTGAGAGAGCCGGAGTGAGGAGAGCCAAATGCGGCGGATCATCATCGTGCAAATAAGGGTAATAATCAGCAGCACGGCTACGACCAGCGGGGCGATGATGCCCAGCATCCGGGTCCCTGGCCTGTCTGCCTGCCATGCCAGGTAACCCAGCGGATAGCCAGCCGGGCTTATCAGCGGGTAGTTAGCCGTAAGATGGCGGAGAGGGGCCTTATCAGCATAGTAAAGCCCCTGAAGCTGGCTGCGCTGTGACAGGGCGTCGAGAAAAGCGCCGTCCAGATAGCGGATGCTGACCAGCACAAAGCGACGAGGCTGGGCGGGGTCGCCATCAATGGTTCCCACCGCGAGCGCAGCAGGGCGGTTATCAATCAGCGCGAATCCCACGCTTTCACGGCGTGTTTTCAGGCTGGCTACGGCGTGGCTGAGACCGGTAAGCGCAGCCGCTACGGCTGGCGTGACAGGTGTCGCGCCGTCGGGGCGCACGCTGCGGCCATTTTCCCACTGGTAAACCGGCTGGCCATCAGGACGCAGGATATAAACCCGCTGATGACCAAACATGCCTGAAAGCCATGCGCCCACGTTCTGATCCAGCCAGGCCTGGTCAGGCGGAGTATGCTGCACATGGCGCGCCAGCGGCTGCCACAGCGCAAGGCTGCGATGCTGGATAATCATCTCACTCAGGCTCTGAGAAAGAGACGTTTGAATAATATGGTGCTGGCGCGCCGCGGCCTCGGCATTGCTTTTTGACGTGGCCCAGTAGACGGCATAGCCCGCGCCGAGAGAGGTAATCAGCAGCACCAGCACCAGGGGCGCGAGGATCTCACGCAGGAAGTGCGCGCGAAAACTGTCTGATATTTTCATCTGTTTACCCGCGCGATTTCTCTTTTTCTGCGGCCTCTGCGGCAGCTTTAGCCGCTGCGTCAACCTTAGCCTGCCGCCAGTTGACCAGCGGCGTCACGGAAATGCCGTGTACCACTACGCTGGCCACAATCAGCGTAAAGGCCATATTGGCCATGCGGTTCGCCTCATCGCCCCCCAGGCCGTGGGTGTAAGCCCATGCAATGTAGTTGATACTGCCAATGCCGCGAATGCCCAGCCATCCCAGTATCAGCCTCTGCTTACGCGGCGCGCCCATCCCGATGGTGGCCACCCACACCGACAGAGGACGAATCACCACAAACAGCAGCAGCCCCATCAGCAGGCCCACTGGATCCCAGTGATGAGCCAGGGTGACGCCCAGTACGATAATAATCCCTGCGGCAAACAGTCTTTCAATCATATCGCCAAAGGAGAGGGCATCGCCCACTACCAGGCCCACGGAGCTGGCAGCGTTGGACTCGCCTGACTCGTGACGAATATGTGGGTTAACCATCAGCTCAGCGGGGGGGCGGTTATCGCTGTCCTGGAACGTATCCGCTGGCTGCCGACGGGTCACGCGCATTTCAGCGCGTCGCAGACCGACACCGGCGGCAAAGGCGGCGAGAAAGCCTGAGGCATCAAGTGACTGTGCCGCAGCGTAGCTGAGCGCAATCAGCGCCAGTGCCAGGAAGTCATTAGGCGCAACGTCCTGGTGGGTATAACGTAAATGCGTCGCATACTGACCGACGAAGCGTCCCAGCAGAAAGCCAATAGCGATGCCGCCGACGATAGCCCATAAAACATCGATCAGCGCCCAGTGGCTGAACATCGCCAGCGTCAGATCGCCCTGGGTGGTTATCAGCAGCATTGCCAGCATCAGCAGCGGCAGTGCGCTTCCGTCGTTCATGCCCGCTTCGCTGGAGAGCGACACGCGCAGATTATCATCATCCCGGGCATCGTTAACCGCGATCAGGCTGGCCAGCACCGGGTCCGTAGGCGCAACAATTGCGCCAAAGGCCAGCGACAGCGGCCAGGAGAGCCCAGTCAGAAAATGCGCGGCCAGCGTCACGCCGCCTACCGTCAGCAGCATGCCTGGAAACGCCAGACGCATACCGATGCGCCAGCCCTGACTCCGTAAAGGCAGACGCAGCTTCAGCCCGGTGATAAACAGCGAGGCGGCCATGGCGATCTCTGTCAGGTTTTTGGCAAGATCAGCATGCGCGGCGACATCCACCTGGAGCAGATTAAGCACCCAGGGGCCGCAGATCACCCCGGCGATGAGGTAAAGTGCAAAGGTGGTGATAGGGCCGCGGTTAATCCACCCGGAAGCCAGCGACATTAACAGTAATAAACCACCGGTTGCGGCAGTCCAACCCAGAAATTCCATCATTACTCCTCTATTGCGGCAAAATCACTGCGATAAGTATGGACGAAAATGCGGAGAGCGGCACAATATCTGCTTGAATTAACATATTTTTTTCAGTCTTTGTAACAGATTGCAGACCTTAGACCCGGTGAGACGTGTGAAAAGAGAAAATAAACCCCCGGCAAGATGCTGTAAAAGGCGCGGGGTAAGGGCAATGACACAGACAATCTTGACAATAATACTGTTAAATACATCACATAAAGAATACACGCCGGTAATTAAATTTAACCCGATGATTACTGTGCGCTTTAATTATTATTTTATCGCTCAGATAATGTATTTTATTTAATAAGCCTCGCATTGTCTTTTTATCACCTACTATTATCTACGTAACGGGATCCAGGTAACCTGGACTAAAAGTAGCAGAAAAATAACGCAGAAATACGCCTTCACTGGGTGTGGCTGTGCCATTTGCTCTGCGCAGTAGAAGAGTACGGAGCAAAATCCCCTTGCCGGAGCGAAGCGGCAGGCGGGGGGTCACCTGCGTTACCGAAATTATTATTTCATGCTGGTCAGAATTAATAATAATTCCTGGCCTTAATTTATTATTCCGGAGCCGATTATGTCTATTACTACTTTAGAAGAACTTTTTATACATGACCTGTCAGATATTTATAGTGCAGAAAAACAGATAACCCGAGCCCTGCCGAAAATGGCGCGCGCCGCCACCAGTGAGACGCTAGTTGCGGCCTTTAATAAACACCTTGAAGAAACCCGCGGCCAAATAGAGCGCATTCAGCAGCTGGTGGACGTCACCGAAGGGGTGAAAATCAAACGTATGACCTGCCATGCGCTGGAAGGGCTGGCAGAAGAAGCCCAGGAACTGATCGACACCGTCGAGAAGGGAGAGGTTTTAGATGCCGGGCTGATTGGTGCGGCACAGAAGGTGGAGCATTATGAAATTGCCACCTACGGTACGCTGCACGCCATGGCGTTAAAGCTCGGCTATAAGGACGCGGCTAAGCTGCTGGCAGAGACGCTGGCGGAAGAAAAAAGTACCGATGAAAAACTGACCCAGATCGCTCAGGCTGCGGCATAACACCCACAGGATAAAGGCCAGGCGTTTGGCGTCTGGCCTTTACTTATACCCTGTGTCTCTTCCCGCCGCATCGCCCCGACGGGGCGTGATACGCCCCTCATCTTTACCCGGCCACAGTGACCTTTCGTTTATCCCGCAAGAATAACTTTAACCTGATGCTCCTCGCCCCTGACGCTCAGGGGGATAATCGCCTCCTCCAGCTTTACGCCATCCATCCAGAGTTCATAATCCGCCGTACCGCGTATGACCTCAATATGGTAACGGCTGGTGCCTTCACGCCAGGTGAGCGTCAGCGCCGGCCATGCCAAAGGCATATGCGGGCGAATCGTTAAGCCTTCGCCCCGACGTTTAATGCCCAGCAGGGCTTCAATCAGCAGGCGGCTGGTCCAGCCCGCCGAGCCGGTATACCAGCTCCAGCCTCCGCGTCCGATATGCGGCTCAACGGAGTAAACATCCGCAGCCATCACATAGGGTTCGACCTTATAACGCTGCGTGGCTTCCGGCGTCAGGCTGTGGTTTATCGGGTTTATCAGCGCAAACAGCTGCCAGGCTCGCTCGCTGTCACCCATTTCCGCAAAGGCCATAATTGCCCAGATGGCACCGTGGGTATACTGGCCGCCGTTTTCCCTCACCCCCGGCAGATAGCCGCGAATATAGCCCGGATCGGGGCCATTCCCGTCGAAAGGCGGCGTAAGTAGCTTGATCAGCCCGTTGTCATTATCAACCAGTTTATCGTCAAGCGACTTCATCGCCACCGCCGTGCGCTGGGCATCGCCTGCACCCGAGAGCACTGCCCAGCTCTGCGCGATAGCGTCAATCTGACACTCTTTACTGAGGTGTGAACCCAGTGGTTCCCCGCTGTCGAAAAAGCCGCGCAGGTACCACTCACCATCCCAGCTGTGCGCCTGGAGATTCTTTTGCAGCTTGTCCGCCTGGTCACGACAGAGCGTAAGGGTGTCATTATCACCCAGCGTTTCCGCCAGTGCCGCATAGCGACGCAGTACCGTATAAAGGAAGAAACCCAGCCAGACGCTCTCACCGCGTCCGGCAATCCCAACCTGGCTCATGCCATCATTCCAGTCCCCGGAGCCCATCAGCGGTAAGCCATGTTCACCGAAAACCAGGCCGCGTTTGATAGCGCGAATACCGTGCAGCCAGACTGACTCTTTCAGGGTACTGACAGCCGACTGTTCATAGAGGGACTCCTCGTTGGGTTCCAGCTGACGCGCCTCCAGATATCCCGCCTGTTCCTCAACGAGAGTTTTGTCTCCCGTTGTTTCAACGTAGTGGCTGATCGCCAGCGGAAGCCACAGGAAATCATCTGAGCAGCGGGTGCGTACGCCGTGGCCGGTTGGAGGATGCCACCAGTGTTGCACATCGCCTTCGGTGAATTGCCGGCTGGCACAGAGCAGGATCTGTTCACGCAGCCGCTCGGGCAGAGCATTGCTCAGCGCCAGACAATCCTGTAGCTGATCGCGGAAACCCCAGGCACCGCCGGACTGATAGTAGCCGCTGCGTGCCAGAATACGGCTGGCCAGGGTTTGATAAAGCAGCCAGCCATTTGCCAGCAGGTTGACGCCCGCATCGGGCGTGTAAAGCTGGATCTTGTCCAGTATGTGGTGCCAGTAGTCGTGGACCCCCGCCAGCTCCTCTCTGACCTTCGCCTCATTCAGCCAGACCTCAATCAGCCTTTCCGCCTCTGGCCGATCTTCCCCCACGCCGAGGATAAAAATAAAGGTGCGCTGATCGCCATCGATAATGGTCGTCGCCGACTGAACGGCACCGCAGGGGTCTAATCCCACGCCGGTCCTGTCAGAAAGCCGCTGCATGCCCAGCGCCGCGGGCTTGCTGAGTGACCCGTTGCGGCCAATAAATTCACGGCGATCGCCGGTCACCGAGCAGTGAACGCCGGTTAATGCGATAAACGCCGTTCGCCCGGCGTCGGTATCGCGATAGTGATTGGTCGCCAGGATACCGCAGCCATTTACCACCCTGGCCGGTGAGGTTGCCACATGCAGCGCCGTCTTACTGCGATGCTCGCCCAGCGTCCACTCCACGTAGCCCGTCACCGAGAGCCTGCGGGTATGGCCTGAATGATTAGAGAGGGTTAACACGGCCAGTTTTACCGGGGCATCTCTTGCCACCAGCACCCGCAGTTCGCTGGCGATACCGCTGTACTGATGGCTGAACTGACTGTAGCCAAAACCGTGATGGGTTACGTAGTCGCAGTCGGTTCTGGCGGGTAAGGCCGTGGGCGACCAGAATTCGCCGCTCTCCTCATCCCGCAGATAAAGGGCTTCACCCGAGCTGTCGCTGACCGGATCGTTTTCCCACGGCGTGATGCGGTATTCATGCGCGTTGCCAAACCAGCTGTAGGCCTGACCGCTTTCGGAAATAACGCTGCCAAAATCCTTGTTGGCGAGAATATTGGACCAGGGAGCAGGGGTGCTTTGCCCCGCTTTCAGCACGATGCAATACTCCCGACCGTCCTGGCTAAAGCCGCCGAGGCCGTTAAAAAAGTGCAGTTGAGAAATGTCGAACGCCAGCGCATTAGCCGGGTAATCAGGCCGGGGCAGGCGGGGGATCAGGGGGATAAGCTGTAGCGTTTGCGGCGGCATCTGTATCGGCTGGGTCAGCTGATCTGCCAGGCTGCCGCGACTGTCGTCAAGAACCAGACTGGCGGCGCTGAACAGCAGCGTCAGATCTTCGCTGCTTAACAGCTCGGTTTTGCGCACGTACAGGCCGCCCGGTTTATCCGTCAGGGCGGCGGACGGGCCGGACGCGATCAGGCTGGTTACCAGTGTAAACAGGCTTTGCTGATAACCTCCACGCGTCTGTACGAGGATAACCAGATCCACCTCCAGCCCTTTCAGCTGCCAGTAATGATGCGCCTGGATAAGCGTTTTCAGCATGCCGAGGTTATCTTCACTCCCGATGGCCAGTACGGCTATCGGCAGGGCGCCAGAAATCGCATTGCCCCACAGCCCCGACTGTCCGCGCCGGTTGCGACTCAGCACCTCCCGGTCTGCCCGCATCTCCGTGATCGGGAAAATAACCGCAGAGGCAAGCTGGTTAAACAGCATCGCGTCGCCTTCGCTGGCATTCAGCTGCCGCAGCACCACCTGACTGTGGGACCATGCCATTTCAAATACCCGATCGGCGATGGTGCGATCGCGATATTTTTCCATCAGCGCCAGGCTGCTATCACGGCTGCTGCTTACGCCATACAGCACGTCGACCACCACCGGGACGCCAGGTTTCAGGCTGATACGCTGGCGGATTGCCATAATCGGGTCCAGTACCGCCCCAGCACCGTTCCCCAGCGGCCCAGGCCGGGTCAGCGCCAGCGGTGTGGTAGGGGTGCGACCACGGCCAATAAAGGCGGCGCGATCCGTCTCGAAGGAGGTTTCACGGCCAACCGAACCGTTAATCGCCACCAGGTGGAACAGCCACGGGGTCTGTTCTGCGGCTTCACGTGGTCGACGATGGCAGAGTATGCCCTCCAGCGCCGGAAGCAGGGTGGTTTCCACAAACAGGTTGCTGAAGGTGGGATGCGCCAGTTCGCTGCTGGCCGGTGCCAGGACCACCTCGGCGTAGGTGGTAAGCTCAATCGTTCTGGGGCGACGACCACGATGCGTTAGCGTGATTCGTCGCAGTTCAACATCGTCTTCCAGCGAGACGACAATATGGCTGTGGATGCTAAGTGATCCGGTGGTGACGCGGAATTCCGCCCCCGCATCGGTAAACAGGGCATGGTATTGCGCGCCTTTGTTACCCGTCGGTTGCCAGGTGTTGCTCCAGACTTCACCGCTCTGGGGATCGCTCAGATAGCAGAAGGTGCCCCGATTATCCTTTGTGCCATCCGCCCGCCAGCGGGTCAGGGCCAGATTATTCCAGCGGCTGTAACCACCGCCAGCGAGGGTAACCATCAAGTGGTACTGGCCATTCCCCAGCAGCTGGACCTCCGGTAAGGCCGTATTGACGTCACTGAACTCACGCTGTTCCAACGCAGGCTGCTGAAGCGTGCCCTCATTTGACTCAAATTTACGGCGGCGAGTGAAAAGCTCGACCGTGGTTGGCACGCGTTCCTGTAGCAGCAGGCGCGCTGATGCGAAATCGGGATTTGCGGCAAAGCGTTTTACCATCGGCGCATCCAGCAGCAGATTCGACAGCGCCAGAAAGCCCATACCCTGGTGGTGGGCCATCCATGACTCAATGATCACCTGTGACTGCCCCTGCGGCAGGCGTGAAGCGGTAAAATCGAGCGCCTCGTAAAATCCGTAGACGCCATGTGCGCCCAGCTTTTCCAGACTCTGGAGGTTTTTAATCGCCGCCTGAGCTTGCACCGGCAGCGCCAGCAGCGTGGCGTAAGGCGCGATGACCATATCCTGGCTCAGGCCGCGCTTCAGCCCCAGCCCCGGCACGCCAAAGGCGTGATACTGATAATTATGCTGATTGTCAAAGGCATACCAGGCCGATTCGGAAATCCCCCAGGGAATATGGTGCGTCTTACCCCAGGCAATTTGCTGCGTCACCGCCGTCTGGCACATGCGGGAAAGCAGGGTATCCGGCCAGAGCGGCATCACCAGCTGTGGCATCAGGTACTCAAACATTGACCCGCTCCACGACATCAGCACCGGATCGCTATTGATTTCGGTATAGAGCCGACCCAGTGCGAACCAGCTCTTCAGCGGCAGCTGATTGGTGGCGATGGTGACATAGTTAGTCAGGCGAATTTCAGACGGCAGCAGATCGTAGTGCCCGCTATCCAGTTTGCTGGCCTCGCAGTCGTAGCCGACGCTCAGCAGGTTAGTGGTCGCGTTATACAGGAAGCGAAAATCCATGGTGGCATGATCTTCCAGCCGCAGTTCCAGCTCGTGAATCATAGCCAGCCTTTTCTGCGCAACCAGCCTGGCGGTATGCAGTCCGTCATCCCCCCCTGGGGCAACCTGTTCGTGCTGTTCCACCAGCCACAGCAGTGAGGGGAAGGGAGTAACCGGCTCGCGCGGGTCGCGCCATCCTGCCATCAGCTGCCACTCTTCACAGACCGCTTCAAGCTGCTTATGGNCCAGCCACAGCAGTGAGGGGAAGGGAGTAACCGGCTCGCGCGGGTCGCGCCATCCTGCCATCAGCTGCCACTCTTCACAGACCGCTTCAAGCTGCTTATGGAGGTTTTGCAGCCAGCTACCCGTCAGGGCGGGCATATCGTTCAGCAGCGCAGCGGCAAGCTCGCGCATGATAATCAGCTCGGGCAGGACCTTATCCGGGGGCTGACGGTGGGCTATTTGTAAACGCTGACGCAGCGGCTTAAGGGCGGCGGGCATTTTCCCCCCCACCTCATGTTGCAGCAATCTTAGTGTGTCATCCACGCCGGCCAGCACGCTGGGCATATCCAGAATGGGCGCGTTACGCCAGGCCGCTATCCCGGTTTTTAGAGTCAGCAAATGACCGGCCAGATTACCGCTGTCGACGCTGGAGACGTAGCGCGGATGGAGCGGCTGTAGCGTATGGGTGTCGTACCAGTTATAGAGATGGCCCCGATAGTGCTCGAGTTTATCCAGCGTATCCAGCGTCTGGGTAATGCGCAGCAGCACCTCCTGCTGGGTCAGGTAGCCAAAATCCCGTGCGGTCATCGTGGCCAGCAGCGAGAGCCCGATATTGGTGGGTGAGGTGCGATGCGCCACGCGGCGCTGGGGGATCTCCTGAACGTTGTCCGGCGGCAGCCAGTTCTCCTCTGCGGTAACAAAGGTGTCAAAAAAGGCCCAGTTTTCGCGGGCAATCTGCCGTAAATAGTTTCGCTGTGGCTGGCTGAGCGGCTGTTTCGCCACGGTTCTCGGGCGGCTCAGCCACGCCAGCACGGCAGGCGTCGCAACCCAGCACAGGCAGAGTAAGAGCGCGATAGCCATCATGGGAGGCGGTGATAAACCGCTAATCAGCAGCAGGAGAATACCGGCGAGTGGATTGATCCACATGACGCGATAAAAGGCGATCACAGACGGCGCTGAGCGGTTTCTTCCGGCGTCAGAGCCGACCCACTCATGTAAATAGCGGTGACTGACGCCGAGACGCCAGAGCGTGACGGCAATCGCCCGCAGCGAGTAGAGACTCTGATGCGGCATCGTAGCGATCTGCATCGCCGTGGTCAGCAGCTGGCTACGGGTTCCGCGCAGCACGGCGCGAATATGCTGAGACAGCGAATTACGCCGATTTTTCTTCAGCAGGCCGATGACCAGCGCGGCAACGGTTGGCAGCAGCATGGCAACGGGCAGACAGGCCAACCATAACAGCGCATCAGGGGCCGGCGACAGGGCATAGAACAGCGTAATCAGCAGGCTGGGTGCTACCAGGCTCCGACGTAAATTGTCCAGCAGTTTCCAGCGGGAGAGGTGGCTGAGGGGGTTATCACCCCGGCTGCCGTCAGCCCGTCTCACTTTTAGCCGCAGCCAGTTAAGCAACTGCCAGTCGCCACGCGTCCAGCGATAGCGGCGCGCCACGTCCGCCAGGTAATTGTTAGGGTACTGCTCATAAAGTACGGCATCGCTCAGCAGGCCGGAACGCGCGTAGCATCCCTCCAGCAGATCGTGGCTGAGCACGAGGTTTTCCGGGCAGCTGTTGTGGGTCGCCAGCATAAACATATCCACATCGTAGATGCCCTTGCCGACAAAGGATCCTTCTCCGAACAGGTCCTGATAGATATCCGAAGAGATGGCCGAGTAGGGATCGATGCCCGGCTCGCCGCTGCACAGCGCAGCGTAGCGGCCCTGGCCGCCCGTTGGGATCTCCTCCGCCAGGCGCGGCTGAAGGATGGCGTAACCCGCCGTGACCCGCAGGCGATGCGCGTCCCAGACAGGCAGATTGAGGGGATGCGCCATCGCCGCGATCATCTGATGCGCCATCTCCCTGGGCAGCAGCGTATCGCTGTCCAGGGTAATAATGTATTTCACCGCCGCCAGCACTGACTGACTGGCCCCGACGATGGTCGAAAACGGCGTATCCTGCCCGCGCAGCCAGCGATGCAGGGCATAGAGTTTACCGCGCTTGCGTTCATAACCCATCCAGACGCCCTGTGCCGGGTTCCAAATTATTTCGCGGTGCAGCAGCGTAAATGCCCTGTCATGCGCACCGTCGCGCGGATGAAGCCGGTTCAGCGCGCCAATTTTGTTGGCCGCATAGGCCAGCAGCGCCGGGTGTTCTGGCGCCTGCTGGACCGCGCTGTCGTGAAAGTCCGTCAGCAGCGCATAGTAGAGGTTAGGCTGTGCATTCCCCAGGTAGCAGATGTGCAGATGGTTTACCAGCGCATCAATATGCTGTTCACTGCCCAGCTGGCAGGGGATCACCACCAGCGTCTGACACGTGGCCGGAATACCGGCGGAAAAATCCATGCGCGGCAGCGGCTCAGGCTTACGGCTACGGGTCAGGGTTTCGCTCAGCATCGCGACGGTGAACTGGCTAACCACCACGATGACCGGTAACGTCAGCAGTAGCAGCGACCACCCCATTCCCTGGCGATAGCCGTGAAAAAGAAGTTCGGTGCTAAAGGCCATGACCAGCAGGCTCATACTTCCCAGCCACCACAGCAGCGGCGTCTGATTGAGCTGACTGCGCAGCAGCGAAAGGGGATGAAAATGTGCGTTCAGCACGCTGTCCAGCTCTGCCCGACCCTTGCCGACCAGATAATAGCCTACGTGCCGCCTGACGCTCTCTGCCGGAGCCACGCCCGCCAGCACTACCACCTTACGGGCAACGGCCTCTTCGCTAAAGGCACTGTGGCGCGCCAGAACTTCAATATGATGGCGATAGTTATCCCGGGTATCAAAATGCATCTGCGCGTAAATGTCGGCCGGATCCTGGCGCAGGCACTGCTCCACCAGGCTTACCGATTCGGCGAAATCGGCCCAGTTAATTTCATTGAGCTGGCGCAGCCCGCTGATGCTGTTGCTGACGGAGAGCTGATTGCTGCTCAGCTGCTGATTAAAGCGATTGACCAGTTCGGCGGAGGTTAGCCCGGCTTCGGCGATGCGTTTTTCCACCCACAGCAGCGGCAGCGCCAGGCGGGAGCCATGACCCTGTAGCCCTCTGATCATCTCCGCAATAAATGCGCTGCTCTCCGGCGGCTGGCTTTGCACCATCTCCGCCATTACCACGATAAGGTTGGCCGGTTCGTTCTCCTCGCACTCCAGCATGCGCCTGACCCACTCCTCAGCAAGTGCGCGCTGCTGGTGGGCGTGAGCGACGTCGATCGCCACCCGGTGCAGATTTTCAATCAGCGCCAGGCGCAGCATGCCCGGCAGCGCCCAAAGTTCGCCCAGCGTAAGCGGGCTTACCGTCTGATAGGCGGTGATAAACCGGGCCAGGAGACTGAGATCCCAGTGGGCGTCACTGTGTACGATCGCCTCGGTCGCAATATCGTAGATGCGCGGGCCGTAGTGTGGCAGGGCGATTTGCGGCAGGCCCTTACCAAAATTAAACGGTAACAGCTGGCGCACCAGCCTGATCTGTTCCTCAATCAGGTAGAAGTTATCCAGCAGCCACTCACCCGCCGGTGCCCGGCTGCTTTTGTCTCCCTGGCTGATAACCTCACAGCTTTCGGCCAGGCTCACTTCGTTATCATTCAATCTTTTCAGCAGGTAGTAGGGTTGCTTTTGCTGCGTCAGGCGATGGGAACGGGCCAGTTTCTCGCCGTAGCGCACCATCTGTTCTGCTGAGTAAAGCTCCGGCTTAACGCTGGTGTAGTCGTTTTTTTCAGGCATCGGGACGCGTTGCCCGATCGCTTTGCCGCTAAATGGGTTTCTCACGCATCAATTCCTTATACGTACGCACCGGGCTTAAGTAAGGGCAGGATGGCACGCGTGATAACAGACAAGTCTGGAAGAGTAGGGCAGGTCGGATACTTCACCGATGAGGGTCAGGGCGAAGATCAGGGGTGAAGGGCCTGGTCACCTGAGCATAGCAGTCTCATCAGGAGGACGAGCGCTTTATCCGTGAAAGTGCGAGGCCGCGCACTAAGTTACACATTCTGTGCCGTCCGGGGTGGGAAGAAGGCCACAAACGTTGTCAGAGGGCACGCAGAGGTATACTGTTAGCAGACTCATTTTTTCGTCACCGCCTGCCGTTCGGGCTGGTGATTAGCCGCTAAACCGAGGTTGTTTTGTCCAGTATCTCTCTCAGCCAGCGTCCACGACGTCTGCGTCAGTCCCCCTCTCTTCGTTCACTTTTCCAGGAAACATCGCTCAGCATCAACGATCTGGCGCTGCCGATTTTCGTTGAAGAGGGCGTTGATGACTACAAAGCGATCCAGGCGATGCCTGGCGTGATGCGTATTCCGGAAAAACGTCTGGCCTTCGAGATTGAGCGTATCGCCAAAGCCGGGATTCGTTCGGTGATGACCTTTGGTATCTCACATCATACCGATGAGACGGGCAGTGATAGCTGGCAGGAGAATGGTCTGGTGTCGCGTATGTCGCGCATCTGTAAGGATGCAGTGCCGGAAATGATCGTGATGTCCGATACCTGCTTTTGCGAGTACACCACCCATGGTCACTGCGGCGTGCTGCACGATCGCGGGGTGGATAACGACGCCACGCTGGTGAACCTCGGCAGGCAGGCGGTTGCCGCTGCGCGCGCCGGGGCTGACTTTATTGCGCCTTCGGCGGCGATGGATGGTCAGGTTGCGGCGATTCGTCAGGCGCTGGATGAGGCCGGGTTTACCGATACGGCGATCATGTCCTACTCCACCAAGTTTGCTTCTTCATTCTACGGCCCGTTCCGTGAGGCGGCAGGCACCTCGCTGAAGGGCGATCGTAAAACCTATCAGATGAATCCCATGAACCGCCGCGAAGCGATTCGCGAATCCCTGCTCGATCAGGCTCAGGGGGCGGATGCGCTGATGGTTAAGCCAGCAGGCGCCTATCTGGATATCATTCGCGACGTGCGGGAGCGCACCGATCTGCCGCTGGCGGCCTATCAGGTCAGCGGGGAGTACGCGATGATTAAGTTTGCCGCGCAGGCCGGGGCAATCAGCGAGCGCGATGTGGTGCTGGAAAGCCTGGGCGCAATTAAGCGCGCCGGTGCCGACCTGATTTTCAGCTACTTCGCGCTGAATCTGGCCGAAAAAAACCTGCTGTAATCACCGGGCGACGCTCAAACTCTGCCATCGGACCGGTGGCAGAATGCGATGCTCAGGTGGGACGGGAGGTAAGCGCGCCGTCGATACCCTGTCAGCCTCAGGCTGACAGGGTTTTTTTATGCCGAACCGGCGGTGATTTACTTCACGATTTCCGAAATCCACTGTTGCGGGGTGAGGTTGGTAAAGTTCGCAACGTCCCCGACGATCTCGTCAATATGGTCGGCCATGCCCTTTTGCAGATCCTCAACGGAGTGACAGATCAGATGGCAGGCTGCGATATAAGGCGCCGGTTCGCCTTCGGTCGTGCCAACGATTTTATCTATCGACCAGGAAACCAGGTAGTGTCCCATTCTCTTCTCGACCAGCGGCAGATGCACATCGCGGTAATAGTTATAGTCAAACCGGGCATTTTCAGTGTTGGGATACATCACGCTACATTTAATCAAAACGTTACTCCTGACAGGGAAACCGTCGCACCTTCGCGGGCGCGTCTTCGAGCCAGATGAGTATAGTCAATCAGGACGCAGAGTAATTAGCGTTACGGGGCAGGCCCTCTGCCCGTGCGCTTCGATGGCTGCGTATTCGATCTCTGTGCGCCAGATCGCTGAAAAACAACGGCTAAAGATGGTCTAATCCCAAACGATGAATAACGGAAAGGGCATTCACCCGCGGTGAATGCCCTGATTGAGGGACTAATATGAAAAAAAGAGTGCTTCGCCTGAGCCTGCTCGCTGCCTGTTCCCTGCCTTTTTCTGCCGCTTTTTGCGCCCCCCAGCTTACGGATACCGCCTCCATACCGGGAGTGATTGCCGCCATGACGCTGGCGGAAAAAGCCGCGCTGGTCACCGGCACCGGCATGAACAACTCTGCGAAGGTGGCGGGCGCGGCAGGTTCCACCCTGGCTATTCCTCGTCTGGGCATCCCATCCATCGTCTTTGCCGATGGGCCGGTTGGAGTCAGGCTCGGGGCCGGGCCGACCGGTGGCGCAAAGCGCTTTGCAACCGGCTTCCCGGTGCCCATCGCGATGGCCGCCAGCTGGGATCCGGCGCTTATTCAGCGCGTGGGCGGTGCAATAGGCCGGGAAGCGCGGGAGAGGGACGTGGACTTGATGCTTGGCCCGGCGATCAATATTCAGCGTAGCCCGCGTAATGGACGCAATTTTGAATACTTCTCTGAGGATCCGCTGCTGAACGCGCGCATCGCCGCCAGCTATATTCGTGGGCTACAGGCGCAGGGCGTGGGGGCGGTAGTAAAGCACTTCGCGGCGAATAATCAGGAAACCCGTCGGCAGACCCTTAACCAGATCGTCTCCGAACGTGCGCTGCGTGAAATCTACTTTCCCGGCTTTGAATATGCGATCCGCGAGGCTCAGCCCTGGGCCATCATGAGTTCTTATCCGGCGATTAACGGCACCGCCGCTTCGCAGAATACCTGGCTGTTAACGCAGGTCCTGCGCGACCAGTGGCGATTTAACGGCATGGTGATGTCCGACTGGTACGGCGTGACCGATCCGGTGAGCGCGCTGCTGGCGGGCAATGATTTGAATATGCCGGGTGGGAAGTCGCAAAAGGACACGCCGTTTGTTCCCCGCAATACCGACCCGCAGGAGGTGGTGCTCACGGCGCTGAAGTCCGGTGCACTGACGGAAAAACAGATTGATACTAACCTGACCCGTATTCTGCAAACGGTGGTGAAAACCCAGGCGTTCAAGCAGGCCACGCCGCCGGAGGAGGCTGCCCCGGCTGATCCTGCGGCGCTGGCGCGGGAGGTGGCCGCGGACTCTATGGTACTGCTGAAAAACAGTGACCATACGCTGCCGGTCAGGCGCGGTCAGCGCATTGCCGCGTTCGGCGAGAACGTTCACCGTTTTTTTGACACCGGTGGCGGCAGCGCCGAGGTCAATATTGACCCGCAGCAGCGGGTTAGCCTGCAGGAGGGGATGCGTAATGCGGGCGTGACCTTTATTGATACCCTGGATAAGCAACGGCTGGATGAAGGTAGCCTGGACAAAACCCTGCGCCGCGCGGTGGAAAAAAGCGATATTGCGCTGATTGCCATTGGCCGCAGCTCAACGGAGGGGGCCGACAGCTACACGATGGCGGTGCATCCGGATGAGCTGGCGATGATCGCGAAAGTGTCCGCTGCCTTTCACCAGCAGAATAAA
>NZ_CDPK01000002.1:124722-161809 GCF_900068895.1 Erwinia sp. ErVv1
AAGACGGTCATTTTTGGCGAGGGCATCTATGTCGGCTATCGCTACTACGACACTAAAGGCATTGCGCCGGCGTATCCTTTTGGCCACGGCCTTTCCTACGCGAAAATCGAATATGGACCGCTCACGCCGTCCTCCCCGGTCTTTGACATTGATAAGCAGCAGAGCGTGACCATCAGCCTGACGCTGCGCAATGCCTCGGACAGAACCGCCAAAGAGGTGGTGCAGCTGTACGTGGGGGATAACGTCGCGCGTCTTGACCGCCCGGTGCAGGAGCTGAAGGCCTTTGAAAAGGTGACGCTGAAGGGATGGGAGTCTAAAACCGTTACCCTGCAACTGGATAAGCGCGCCTTCTCGTACTACGACGAAGACCGACAGGACTGGGTGCTGGAAGGCCCTTTTACGCTGCGAATAGGGCGCTCATCGCGGGATATCGTGGCCGAGGTGCCGCTACGGGTCACTTCGGCCACGCCTGCCTACTCGCTTGATACGCCGTGGATAGCGATACAGACCTGGGAGGAGGCCGCCCGGGTGGTGGCAGCGGTTATCGGAGATGAGGCGACCAATGCCTGGATAACCGGTTCGCCAACGCTGGGGGAGAAGCTCGATCAGGCCTTTCAGCAGCAGCCGACACTGGCCGACAGCCCGTCGAAGCAGCAGGCTGTCAAAAAGTCTGTTTTGCAGCAGATCAACGCGCTGTAGCACCGCGCGGGCAGGCTGCGGGACATCGACGCTGCGTCTCCCGCAGCCTGCCTGGCCGTGTGTGATGAATGTGATTCACTTTGCAACGGGCAGGTCGGCATAACGGGTGGTCCAGGCGGGGGACAGCATCTCCCGCTTCATTGCCCAGCTTTTCTGCGTTCCCTGCCCGGCAAACCAGATTTTGCCTTTCCCCGACTGATTCAGCCGGTCGATCACGCCCATCAGCGCCTCGCTGTTAGCCTGGGGCTGCCTGTCGTCAAACAGATTGAGCTGTGCCACGCCCTCGCTAAAAAAGTCACTCAACATCACGCCAGCCTTCATATAGCGATGACCGTCCCGCCATATTCTGTCCAGCGCCTCCGTGGCCGTACGAATAATGTCGCGCGTGTCATTCGAGGGGGTCAGCAGGGTACCGGAAGCCTGGTTACCGTAGAAAATTTCGCCCTCCGCGTGGGGGCTGGTGCGGACAAAAACGCTGATAAAGCGGCAGTACTGCTCCTCCTGACGAAGCTTTTCGGCCGCGCGTTCGGCATAGGTGCAGATAGCCTGGTGCATATCGCTATAGTGGGTGATGCGATGACCAAAGGAGCGGCTGCAAATAATCTGCTGTTTGGTGGCGGGCATCGCCTCCATACTGAGGCAGGGTTCTCCCCGCAGCTCGCGTGAGGTACGTTCCAGCACCACATTAAAATGCTTCCTGATGACCCACAGCGCGCTGTCAGCCAAATCACGCGCGGTGTGGATACCCATCTGATGGAGTGACTTACTGATGCGCCGCCCCACACCCCATACTTCTTCCACCGGCACCAGCGCCAGCAGCTTACGCTGGCGATCGACGTCTGAGAGATCGACAACACCACCCGTTTTGCGCCAGGTTTTCGCCGCGTGGTTGGCGAGCTTGGCCAGCGTTTTGGTTTGCGCAATCCCCACGCCAACGGTCAGGCCCGTGTTCTTTAAGATCTGACTGCGCATCTGGTGACCAAAGTCGGCCAGTGACATGCAGTGGCTGACGCCGGAGAGATCGATAAAGGCTTCATCAATCGAGTAAATTTCCACGGAAGGGGCCATATCGGCGAGCGTGGTCATCACCCGGTTGCTGAGATCGGCATAGAGCGCGTAGTTGGAGCTGAAAACGTGCACCTGCTGGCGGCGCAGCTCGTCTTTCAGTTTAAAGTAGGGTGCCCCCATCTTTATCCCCAGCGCTTTTGCCTCGGCCGATCGGGAAATGATGCATCCATCGTTATTGGATACCACCACGACCGGCTTGCCCTGCAGATCGGGGCGAAAAACGGTTTCGCACGAGGTATAAAAGCTGTTCACATCCACCAGGGCAAACATGGTTACTTATGCGCTTTCAGGGTAAAGGTCACCACGCCGAAGATCTCCAGCTCCTCTTCGCTGTGAAATACAATCGGCGTGTAGAGGCTATTATGCGGCATGAGTTGCAGAAAGGGGCGGGTACGCAGCTCTTTGACGGTAAATTCGCCATCAACCGCCGCGACCACAATGTCGCCGTGTTCGGCGGTCAGTGAGCGGTCGACAATCAGAAGGTCGCCATCGCCAATGCCCGCGCCGCGCATGGAGTCGCCGCTGACTTTAACAAAATAGGTGGCGCTGGGATGTTTAATCGCCAGCTTGTTGAGATCGAGCCGGTCTTCAACATAGTCCTGGGCCGGGCTGGGAAAGCCGCAGGGTACGCGCTCAGTAAAGAGCGGTAGAAGCAGGGTGCTGCTAATGTCTCCGGGCGAAATGAACTGCATGATGGTGTTTCCGGGTTAACTGTATTTATATACAGTATCTGTAAAAGCGCGCCACAATCAAGACGCTTTCCGGAAGATTTATGAAAGCGCTTGAACAGGCAGGGAATTTAGCCTGGCGTAAATTACCCCCAGGGTGAACCGGCAGTGGATAATCGATAACGCTGACGGATAAGTGATAAACCGATAACGAGGCTAATGAAGTGATGCTTAACAATCTGAGGTTTCAGGCAGGGGATGTATTATGTGGATAGCTGACGTGAGCGGCGGGTTTTTCTCACCCCGCACCGCCAACAGAGTTTAATTCTGCTTAACCAGGAAAAACAAAGTAATATATTTATGACTTTACTTATAGAGTATGTCGGAAAACGTGCTCTTCATTATCATTAATCTTTTAATAAAGGACGGGAAAGACGTCACTCATGGAATAATATGCTTATTTTTCTGGAGTAATCTGCCATATAGTTTGATGGTTTATTGTCATGCTCAAGCGGTACTGGTTTTTTACCGCTTTCTGTAACATAAGATACCCTGTTGCAGGTGGTTCATCTGGGTAGCGTAATTCAATTTACTAAAAAGGATGGCAGTTTATGGAAAGAGTGCTGGTTGGATATTATATTGGGAGCAATGTTCAGCTTGAAATAGCCCAGAGAAGGTTAAGTAATTTTGACTCAAAAAGCAGGAAGATACGCTGTTATATTCTGAGGGAAACGATGATGAGGCTATTCCTCTTTTTGTTGGAAAATGCCAATGGGAAAATTGTGACGAACGAGCAGATTATGTATAACGTCTGGGATCTGCACGGCCTCAAATCATCCAGCCAGCGGCTATGGCAGGTTATGCAGGCGCTGAAGCTGCGGCTGGCCACGCTGGGCGTTGAGCACGACTTTATCATGCGCGTTGAGACGTTTGAAGTTAAGGGCCACTGTTTGAAGCGCGAGATGATTAAGCCCTTCTATTTTTATATTGAAAAGAAAGCGTCTGACGGATATTTACCCTGAGAAAAAACGATGAGAATCTGTATATATTCTGAGGATACCTATTTTACGCTGGGTCTGGCTGTCCATCTTTCTTTGATGGGGTATGAACCCTACGTGCCGGATCCTGAGGAAGAAAGTATTGCGCAGCCAAACGAAAAAGATCGTCCCCGTGCAATAATCATTGATTCCAATAAGCGTGAGAAAATGGAGAGAATTCTACAGAGTTATTCCGCCAGGAAAACCTGCGCGGTATTTATCGACGCTTATCAGGAAAGTATAAAACATAGCACCCGTTTCAGTATGTTGGTTTCCAGGAAGTTAAGCGGAGAGGCGATGGCTAAGGAAATAATCAGGCATCTTAATCGCAGCGTACCGCCCATTTGCCCGCTATCCCTGCCTGAACGTATTATCACCTGCCTGCTGCTTCACGGTGAAACGCCCGGAGATATCGGCAGGACGCTGAATATCTCCGTGAAAACCATCTCACACTACAAATTAAACGCGATAAAAAAGGCGGGGATAAAAAGAATTAACAATAAGTCGTTGTTATGCTTGGGTGAATATCTTGATAAGGTCATTTTGCTTAACGATTTTTACGGGGTATCGCCCGGGATCCCCCCCGAAAAGTAAAGGGGGACAGGTCTTTCAATAGCAAGCCCGAAGCGTAAATTTTTAGTAAATGCGCACCAACATCATTTTACGCGGTGAAGGTTTTTCGGACGATGCCGATATCTGTACTGAATGGGGGAGCAGGCAGAGGGCGCGATGATAAGTCGAATCGGGATAGAAGCATTACGCATCGGGATGTACGTGCACAAACTGGAAGTCTTCTGGCTGAAACACCCGCTGGTACGCAACGATATGCTGCTTACCACCGAACAGCAAATTCAGATTATTGTTGAGAACGGCATTAAAGAAGTCTGGATCGATCTGGATAAAGGCCGTGCGCCTGACGTCGCGCCATCGACAGAGGCCGTTATCGCTCAGGCAGCACCCGTTAAGGCCAGTATGCACAGCGAAGTGGCGCAGGCGCAGGCTATCTGTCTGATGGCCAGAGGGCAGATAATGGATATGTTCAGTAATGCCCGGATGGGGAAAACCATCAGGACCGACAGCACGCTGCCGCTGGTGGATGAAATCGGCGGGTCGATCAGCCGCCATCCGGCCGCTCTCCTGAGCGTGGTACGGTTGAAGACGCACGATGACTATACCTATCTGCATTCGGTGGCAGTGTGTGCGCTGATGGTTTCGCTGGCGCGTCAGCTGCAGCTGGATGAACGACAGGTGCGTCAGGCGGGCACGGCCGGACTGCTGCACGACGTCGGTAAAGCCGGCATTCCGCTGGAGATCCTCAATAAGCCGGGCAAGCTGACCGACGACGAATTTGAGCTGATGAAGCTGCATCCGGCGATCGGAGAGTCGCTGCTGCGAAAAAGCAACGGTGACACTGAGGTGCTGGACGTCGCCCTGCATCATCATGAGAGGATCAACGGCGAAGGCTACCCCCATGGTCTGAAAGGTGAGGGGATCTCTCTGCTGGCCCGTATGGCCGCCGTCTGCGACGTCTATGATGCGGTCACCTCGGACCGCCCCTATAAGGCAGGCTGGAACCCGGCGGCGGCGATGCACCAGATGGCGAGTTGGGAAGGCCACTTTGACCGCCAGATATTTCACGCTTTTGTTAAGGCGGTGGGGATCTATCCCCCTGGCTCGGTGGTCAGGCTGGCGTCCGGGCGCATTGCGGTGATCGCCGAGCCGGGAGAGAAATCGCTGCTGCAACCTAAGGTCTGCGTATTCTTTTCGCTGATCACCCGCCAGCCGATAAAGCCGGAAATCGTCGATCTGGGCAGCCGCTACTGCTGGGACAGCATAGCCGGACTGGAAGAGTCTGCCACCTGGAGCGATATTAACCTTAACGCACTGTGGATGGTGCCGCTGGCCTCCTGACGTAATAAATAAAGGCGGCCAGTTTGCCCACTCACTTTTTCACGCCCCTGCCTTCACCGCTTTTGTCCCGACGACATCTTTTTCGCGTAACTTCCTGCGGTTTTCACTTAATTTCCTGCGGCGCTTAATACCCTTTGTTATGCCCATTTATACCTGCACATTACCCGCGCTTTCTCCCCGACCGCTTCCCGGCATAATTCGCCTTTATCCTATGTCTTTATTACGCTTTTTTTGACAGTCTGAAGATCAGAAAAGGGCTTATAAGCGCCAGTCGGTCTGGCAGAGACGGGATCAGTGACTATACTGAAAACTAACGATGTTGCGCATAGTGCAGCGGGAACGGGCATGTTGCACCCAGGGTGCAGCCAGATGACAGAAAGAAAATGTTTAAGAAAGAGGATGAAATTTAAACGGACGCCTTTCTCCCCCGCCTTACTCTGGCGACCGCGACTTTCCCGTCAGGTCTGCTTCCCGCATTGCAGCCCCGCTTTAATGACCCAGGTGACCGGACGAGAAAAGCCCGTCACGGCGCCAGCGTCGAACAGGCCTGACGCCATGGACCAGGGCCAGACGCAACATCACAACTATTTTAAGCAGGAGGAGTCGTGTGAACACCCAGAATGATGAGGTACCGCCCCTGAATAAAGAGGGCCGCTATGCTTTCTTTTTCGACGTTGACGGTACGCTTGCCGCCATTCAGCCCCGCCCGGATGACGCGTTTATTCCCCAATCCGTAATTGCCAGCCTGAAACGTCTTTCCGCATCCTGTGAAGGGGCCGTTGCGCTGGTTTCAGGCCGCCCCATTAGCGAGCTGGATGCGCTGGCCGCGCCGCTCCATTTTCCCCTTGCTGGTGTCCACGGCGCTGAACGCCGCGATGCCCGCGACAACGTTGAGCGTCTGTCGCTGCCGCAGGAGGTTGCCAGCGAACTGGCAACGCGGCTGAACGATGCCATAGCCGATATGCCGGGGACGCACCTTGAAGCGAAAGGGATGGCCTTCGCGCTGCACTATCGTGGCGCGGAGCACTATCAGCAGGGAATCATGGCCCTGGCGCAGGCAATGACCGAACGTTTCCCCATGCTGGCGCTACAGCCTGGTAAATGCGTGGTGGAGTTAAAACCAAAGGGCGTGAATAAGGGCGCCGCGGTTGCCGCCTTTATGCAGCAACCGCCGTTTGCCGGGCGAACGCCCGTATTTTTAGGTGACGATCTGACCGATGAGGCAGGATTTGAAGCGGTCAATGTCAGGGATGGCATCGCAATAAAAGTGGGTGAGGGCGACACGCAGGCAGGCTATCGGCTGCCGGACGTGAATGCCGTTTATCACTGGCTTGAAAACATACAATTACAATTAGATTAAGACGAAACAACGTCGGTAAGGAGTTAAGGTTATGAGTCGCTTAGTAGTCGTATCTAACCGCATTGCTGTACCTGATGGTTCCAAAACCAGCGCGGGCGGTTTGACCGTCGGCATTATGGATGCCCTGAAAACCACCGGTGGACTGTGGTTTGGCTGGAACGGTAACATCAATGAGATCGGTGAAGATGACGAGGAAATGGAGCTGTTCGAGCAGGACAGCGTGACCTATGCCTCTTTTGGACTGAATCAGAACGATTACGATCTCTATTATTTGCAGTTCTCGAACGCCGTTATCTGGCCCGCCTTCCACTACCGTCTCGATTTAGTGAATTTCCAGCGTGAAGCCTGGGACGGATACTGTAGCGTCAATACGCTGCTGGCAAAGCGCCTGCTGCCGCTGCTACAGCCTGATGACGTATTGTGGATCCATGATTATCATCTGCTGCCGTTTGCCGCAGCGTTACGCAAGCTGGGCGTGACCAACCGTATTGGCTTTTTCCTGCATATTCCTTTCCCAACCCCCGAAATCTTCAACGCCCTGCCGCCACATAACGAGCTGCTGGAGATGATGAGCGAATACGATCTGCTGGGTTTCCAGACCGAGAGCGATCGCATGGCCTTTGTAGAGTGCCTGTCGCTGATGACGCAGGTAGAGAGCGACGGCAAACAGCATCGGGCATTGGGCCGTAGCTTTGCCACTGAGGTTTATCCTATCGGCATTGAGCCAGACAGTATTAAAGAGATGGCCGAAGGCCCGCTGCCGCCGAAAATGGCCGCAATGAAGCGGGATCTGGGGGATGCGAAGAATATTATTGCCTGCGAACGTCTGGATTATTCAAAAGGGCTGCCGGAGCGTTTTCTCGCTTATGAGGCGCTGCTGGAACACTATCCCGAGCACCGGGGCCAGATCCGCTATTCACAGATTGCGCCAACGTCGCGCGGTGACGTACAGGCCTATCAGGATATCCGTCACCAGCTGGAGACCGAAGCAGGGCGCATCAACGGCCATTACGGCACCCTGGGGTGGACGCCGCTCTATTACCTCAATCAGCACTTCGACCGTCGCCTGCTGATGAAAATATTCCGTTTGACCGATATCGGCCTGGTCACGCCGCTGCGTGACGGAATGAACCTGGTGGCGAAAGAGTATGTTGCCGCACAGGACCCTGAAGATCCGGGCGTACTGGTGCTGTCGCGCTTCGCCGGCGCAGCCAATGAGCTGACATCGGCGTTAATCGTCAATCCTTACGATCGTGATGAGGTGGCCGCCGCGCTCAACCAGGCGCTGACGATGCCGCTGGAGGAACGTATCACCCGCTATAACGATATGATGGCCGTGCTGCGCAAAAACGACATCACCCACTGGCGTAAAACCTATCTGAAGGATTTGCAGGCCGTTCCTGCCCGTCCGGCCGCCGGGAAGAAGGATACGCAGACCGCGACCTCCCACACCTAGCATAAGCCGTGCCACTTCTTTTAAAGGGCGATCGCAAATCGCCCTTTTTTTATGCCTGTCCGGCAAAATACACGTACATAAAGTGTGCAATAAGGACCATTTATTAGAAAAAAAGCAAAAAAAAACCGTTTTTACTAAAGAAATCCTCACCGCCGCCGATACTTAACCCGTATCCTGAAAAAAGCCTCCAAACATTCACCTTTCTAATGTAACCATCAGTTACATCTATTTTCATACCCCAAACACAAGCCTGGCGCGGCTTACAAAAGACTTTCACTTCATAAAAAGAACCTGCGTAAGATCACACTTCTGCACTGCAACTCATACTGAACAGTCACTCTGAGTGATTAATCTAACATCATGTCAACAGGGTTAAATTAAGAATTAAACTCTGCAAAACAATCAACACCCAACACTTTATTCTAATCATGATCTGCATCACGCCTTTTCGCCGATTTATACGCGTAAAGAGAGTCATTTTCATTTGAAAATGATCATTAAATGTTAAATTTTAACAAAAAGAGTAGAAAATGGTTACTTAGTGCACTAATGAAAAGCGCTACTAAAGGGTCTCGGGCAAGAAATTTCCGATAAAGTGTGATCTACGTCACACTTTATCTAAAATTTGAGGTGGCTCACATTGTATGTCGAAATAAGAGCGGATAGAGTTGCCTTGTTTTCGGAATTGTCTTAAAAGATGTGTGAAACAGACAAGGGATTGCGCCAGGGAAGAGAGCGAAAACGACGGAGCAGCAACTGGCAAAATGAGTAATGACTACTTTCTGTTTAGCAGCCTCTAGTGCGGCTAACAGCTTCGCAAACGTTTGGCTTCTGCCACTAGTTTTTTGCCATTTTTAGATTTACCAAGCAGCAAACAAGGTAGCGGTATAACCCGCAAACGTTTAAGTCGTGTTAGTCAGGATGGAAAAAAAATGGGTACATCAGAATTACTCAAACATATTTACGATATTAATCTGTCATATTTATTACTTGCTCAGCGCCTTATAAATCAGGAAAAAGCTTCTGCAATGTTTCGTCTTGGTATTGATGAGGCGATGGCTGATACGCTCGCGCAATTAACGCTGCCAGAGATGGTAAAACTTGCCGAAACTAATCAGCTGATCTGTCAATTCCGTTTTAACGATGACAATACGATTAAACGCTTAACGCAGGCGTCTCGCGTGGATGATTTACAGCAAATCCATACCGGCATTTTGTTATCCAGTCGTTTATTACGCAGTGTGACGACCAAAGAAGAAGCAACGCCGAAAAAGAGAGCGAGCTAATGAGCGAGAAAAGTATTGTACAGGAAGCGCGCGATATTCAGCTGGCGATGGAACTCATTTCGCTGGGTGCGCGCCTGCAAATGTTAGAAAGTGAAACACAGCTTAGCCGCGGTCGATTAATAAAGCTTTATAAAGAGCTGCGCGGCAGCCCGCCGCCAAAAGGCATGCTGCCGTTCTCTACCGACTGGTTTATGACCTGGGAACAGAAC
The DNA here is from genome assembly GCF_900068895.1 of Erwinia sp. ErVv1. Taxonomy (GTDB): domain Bacteria; phylum Pseudomonadota; class Gammaproteobacteria; order Enterobacterales; family Enterobacteriaceae; genus Erwinia. The sequence goes on from NZ_CDPK01000002.1 coordinate 134,417, forward strand.
ATCCACTCTTCCATGTTCTGTAACGCCTGGCAGTTTTTACTCAAAAGCGGGCAGAGCCAGGGCGTAGACGCGGTGATTAAAGCCTACCGTCTCTATCTCGAACAGTGTCCGCAACAGGACGAAGGCCCGCTGTTGGCGCTGACCCGCGCCTGGACCCTGGTCCGGTTTGTTGAGAGCGGCATGCTCGAACTGTCTGACTGCAAATGCTGCGGCGGTAGCTTTATTAACCATGCGCACCAGCCCGTTGGCAGCTTCGTTTGCAGCCTGTGCCAGCCGCCGTCCCGCGCGGTAAAAAGACGTAAACTTATCGCAGAACCTGCCGATAACATTTCACAACTGCTGGATGAACAGATTAAACAAGCCGTTTAATCGGGCTCGACAGGTGGAATGAATCCAGCAGCGGTTAATAACCGCTGCTTTTTTTTTGCCCCGTGCCGCGATAACGCGTCTTTACACGCTGATTCATCTTTCACCCACGCGTCGGCAGACGTAAGGATTTATTGTGTTAATTATTTTAGGGTACATTCTGGTACTGGGGTCAGTGTTGGGTGGCTTCGCGATGGTCGGCGGCCACCTCGGCGCGCTTTATCAGCCTTCTGAACTGTTAATTATCGGTGGGGCAGGGATTGGCGCGTTTATCGTAGGGAATAACGGTAAAGCGATAAAAGCGACCCTCAAGGCCATGCCCTTATTAATGCGCGGGTCAAAATATAATAAAGCTGTTTATATGGATTTGATGGCGCTGCTTTATCGCCTGATGGCGAAATCCCGCCAGCAGGGGATGCTTTCGCTTGAACGCGATATTGAAAACCCTCAGGAAAGTGAAATTTTTTCTAATTACCCACGCATTCTTGCCGATAAAAGATTAGTGGACTTTATTACCGACTATTTGCGCCTGATGGTCAGCGGCAATATGAATGCCTTTGAAATTGAAGCGCTGATGGACGAAGAGATAGAAACCTACGAAAGCGAGTGCGAAGTGCCCGCAATGGCCTTTCAGACCGTGGGTGATTCACTGCCCGCGTTTGGCATCGTGGCGGCGGTAATGGGCGTGGTGCATACGCTGGCTTCAGCGGATCGCCCGGCGGCAGAGCTGGGTGCCCTGATAGCCCACGCGATGGTCGGAACCTTCCTCGGCATTTTGCTGGCCTACGGATTTATCTCTCCGCTGGCGGGCGTACTGCGGCAAAAGTGCGCGGAAACCACCAAGATGATGCAGTGCATCAAGGTCACGATGCTCTCCAGCCTGAACGGTTATGCACCGCAGATTGCCGTTGAATTTGGTCGTAAAACGCTCTACTCCACCGATCGCCCGTCGTTCACCGAGCTGGAGGAGCACGTTCGTAACGCGAAATCACCAGCGAAACAGACATCCGACGAGGACGCATGAAGCATAACAATCACCCCATTGTGCTGGTTAAGCGCAAAAAGCATAAGAAACATGAGGGCGGACACGGCTCATGGAAGATTGCTTACGCTGACTTTATGACCGCAATGATGGCCTTTTTTATGGTGATGTGGCTAATTTCGATCTCCAACCCTCAGGAATTGGTGAAAATTGCCGATTACTTTAAAACGCCCCTGAAGGTGGCGCTGACCGGCGGCGCGCGCAGCAGCGACAGCGAGAGTCCCATCCCGGGTGGGGGCGATGACCCCACTCAGAAACAGGGTGAGGTGCATAAGGTGGTCGATATGGATGCGCAAAAACGCAAGCTGGAAGAGATCCGTCTTAACCGCCTGCGCGAGAGGCTGGATCAGCTGATTGAGGCCGATCCTAAGCTGCGCACGCTGCGTCCCCATTTGATTATTAATTTGGTTGAAGAGGGGCTGCGTATCCAGATTATCGACAGTGAAAACCGTCCGATGTTTAAAACCGGCAGTGCGGAAGTTGAGCCTTATATGCGCGACATATTACGCGGGATAGCGCCGGTCCTGAACGACCTGCCAAACAGGATCAGCCTGGCGGGGCATACGGATGATTTTCAGTATGCGGGCGGTGACCGGGGCTACAGCAACTGGGAACTGTCGGCCGATCGCGCTAATGCCTCGCGACGTGAGCTGATTATTGGCGGTCTGGCCAGCGGGAAGATGATTCGCGTCATAGGCATGGCCGACACCATGAAGTTAAAGAACCGCGGCGCGGATGATGCGGTAAATCGTCGAATCAGTCTGGTGGTGTTGAACCACGACACCGAAGTGCAGATTGAGAAAGAAAATGCGGAAAGTGACGCGGTGCAGGTCAGCGACAGCGATCCAGCCAGTTTAAAACAGTTAGCGGCACCGGCCTCTCCTATGGCCGCCGGCCAAAAACCCGACCCTCAACCCTCACCGGCTGAGCCTGCGGGTAGCAACGTAACCCACGCGGCGTTAGCCCCGGCGGTACCTGCGCCAGCGGCCCAGACCGATCGCGACTCACAGCAGAGGTGATACCGTGAGCATGGATATCAGCGATTTTTACCAGACATTTTTTGATGAGGCCGATGAATTACTGGCCGATATGGAACAACACCTGCTGGTGCTGGATCCGCAGGAACCCGATTCGGAGCAGCTTAACGCTATCTTCCGGGCGGCGCACTCGATTAAAGGCGGGGCGGGAACCTTTGGGTTCACCGTACTGCAGGAAACGACGCACATTCTGGAAAACATTCTCGACGGTGCGCGGCGCGGCGAAATGCAGCTGAGCACCGATATCATCAACCTGTTTTTGGAAACTAAAGATATTATGCAGGAACAGTTGGATGCCTATAAAACCGCCACGGAACCCAATACCGCGACGTTTGAATACATTTGTCAGGCGCTGCGTCAGTTGGCGCTGGAAGCAAAGGGTGAAGTGATCCCAGCGCCGAAAACGCTCGCCGCCACGGCGGCTGAGCCTGCGGTTAGCGCCGCGGGTCAGCGTCTGGTACTGAGTAACCTGAAGCCGGGTGAAGTGCCGCTGATGCTGGAAGAGCTAAGCAATCTGTGCACCGTCTCAGACGTAGTCAAAGGCGAAAACTCGCTGGAAGCCACCCTGGATGCGACGGTCGATCCGGATGATATCCGGGCCGTACTCTGCTTCGTTATTGAAGAGTCACAGATCAACTTTATCGACGCGGCCGCCGCCGGGCCAACTGCGACACCGGCCATTGCCGTCGTCGTGGAGCAGGTGGAAGCTAAGCCGGAAGTGGCTCCGCCTGTGGTCAGCGAGGCAGCGCCCGCCCTCAAGCCTGAAAGCGTGAAAAAGCCCGGTGCCGCCAAGGCCAGCGAATCGACCAGCATCCGCGTTGCGGTTGAAAAAGTTGATCAACTGATTAACCTGGTCGGCGAACTGGTGATCACCCAGTCGATGCTGGCGCAGCGCTCGGGCGAACTGGACCCGGTTGCGCACGGCGATCTGTTGAACAGCATGGGGCAGCTGGAACGTAACGCCCGCGATCTGCAGGAATCGGTAATGTCGATCCGCATGATGCCGATGGAATACGTTTTCAGCCGCTTCCCGCGTCTGGTACGCGATCTGGCCAGCAAGCTCGGAAAAGAAGTGGAGCTGATCCTTCAGGGAAGCTCAACCGAACTGGATAAAAGCCTGATTGAACGCATTATCGATCCCCTGACCCATCTGGTGCGTAACAGCCTGGATCACGGGATTGAGTCGCCGGACAAACGCCTGGCAGCGGGCAAAAATCCCGTCGGTAAACTGACGCTCTCCGCTGAGCATCAGGGCGGCAATATCTGTATCGAAGTGAACGACGATGGTGCCGGTCTGAATCGCGAACGTATTCTGGCTAAGGCGCTCTCATCGGGCCTGCCGGTCAGTGAGGCGATGAGTGATGAAGAGGTCGGCATGCTGATTTTTGCGCCGGGCTTCTCGACCGCTGAACAGGTAACTGACGTCTCCGGACGCGGCGTCGGCATGGACGTGGTGAAACGTAATATCCAGGAGATGGGTGGACACGTTGAAATCGCCTCTAAGCAGGGTAAAGGCACCACCATTCGCATTCTGCTGCCGTTAACCCTGGCCATTCTCGACGGCATGTCCGTTCGCGTGGCAAACGAAGTCTTTATTCTGCCGCTTAACGCGGTGATGGAATCACTTCAGCCGCTGGCGGACGACCTGCATCCGCTGGCCGGTGGCGAACGCGTACTGGAAGTGCGTGGTGAATACCTGCCGATGGTTGAGCTGTGGAACGTGTTTGAAGTGCAGGGCGCGAAAACCGAAGCGACGCAGGGCATCGTGGTTATCCTGCAAAGCGCCGGAAAACGCTATGCGCTGCTGGTCGATCAGCTTATTGGTCAGCACCAGGTGGTGGTCAAAAACCTCGAAAGCAACTATCGCAAAGTGCCCGGGATCTCGGCGGCGACCATCCTCGGTGATGGCAGCGTGGCGCTGATTGTCGACGTTTCGGCACTGCAGTCTCTCAACCGTGAAAAGCGCGTGGCGGGAGCCGCAGCCTGACGTTAACCTATTAAGGGTAGAATTATGACTGGAATGGCAACTGTTACTAAAATCGCTGGCGAAACCGTCGGTCAGGAGTTCCTGGTATTTACGCTGGGTGACGAAGAGTACGGTATTGATATTTTGAAGGTGCAGGAGATCCGCGGTTACGATCAGGTTACCCGCATCGCCAATACCCCGACCTTTATTAAAGGCGTGACCAACCTGCGAGGCGTTATCGTCCCGATCATCGACCTGCGCGTGAAATTTGCGCAGCCGGATGTGGAATACAATGATAATACCGTCGTGATTGTGCTGAACCTGGAGCACCGCGTGGTGGGCATCGTTGTGGATGGCGTTTCCGACGTACTGTCGCTGACGCAGGACCAGATCCGCCCTTCACCAGAGTTCGCGGTTACCATGTCAACCGAGTACCTGACCGGGCTGGGTGCGCTGGGTGACCGTATGCTGATCCTCGTCGATATCGAGAAGCTGCTCAGCAGCGACGAGATGGCGCTGGTGGATAACCTGCGCAGCGCGTAAGCGTTCTCCTCAGGGTGAAAAGGGCCGGCAGACTTTCTGTCGGCCTTTTTTGTATTTTGAACGGCTCTCCCGCGTGATGCCGCCAGGTTTGTCTTAGATAGCAACATATTATTCCGATTACCCCCTACTGCGCTGGATAAAGATCCACCAGCCCGTGCCGATAAATTCTCTGTTGTCCCATTTTAAAAACACCAAGGGTATCTATGTTTAAACGAATGAAAGTCGTGACCAGCCTGCTGCTGGTTCTGCTGGTATTTGGCGCTCTGCAACTGCTGGCCGGTGGGCTATTTATTAAGGCGCTGAACAGCGATAAAACGAATTTTGCGGTGGCGCAAAATGCCAGCGAAAACGTGTCGGCATTTACCGACGCCTGGGTGGCGCTTAACCAGGCGCGTATTGCCCTCAACCGCGGCATGCTGCGTCTGCAGGGTAATGCATTAGCACAGAGCAGCATCTCATCGCTGAGTGTGATTAGCGATCAGGGCAAGCAGCTGCTGGCCAGTGCGGATAAATCCTGGGCGCTTTATCAGTCGCTTCCCTCCACCAGGGGCATGGATCCACAAATTGTGGCCAGCCTCGAGCAGAACTATGTCCTCTATTCCAAAGCGCTGGCCAGCATGCTGCAGCTGATGGACAACCAGCAGCTGAGCGAGATGTTCAAAATGAACATTGAAGAGAAGCAGCAGGCGATGCAGGCGGCCTATACCCACTGGCGGGATGCGCAGAACGTGCTGATGATGCAGGGCGTAGCGGACAACCAGTCAGCCTACACCTCAATGCTCTGGATGATTGCCGCGGTGATGCTGCTGGTTATCGCGCTGATCGTGCTGTGCTGGTTTGGTCTTAAGCGCGTACTGATTAAGCCGCTGAACAGCAATATTGCGCATATCAGCCAGATCGCCAGCGGGGATTTAACCCACGATATTCAGGTTGAAGGGCGCAATGAAATGGCTCAGCTGGCCGCCAGCCTGAAAGAGATGCAGCAGGCGCTGGTGCGTACCGTAAGTGACGTTCGCGACGGTTCGGACGCCATCCTGACCGGGGCCAGCGAAATTGCCGCCGGGAACAACGACCTCTCAGCCCGTACGGAACAGCAGGCGGCCTCCCTTGAGGAGACGGCGGCCAGTATGGAGCAGCTGACGGCCACGGTGAAACAGAACGCTGAGAACGCGCGTCAGGCCTCAAAGCTGGCGCTGACCGCTTCTGAGACGGCGATAAAAGGCGGCAAGGTGGTGGATGGCGTGGTGAAAACCATGAGTGATATCGCGGGCAGCTCGAAAAAAATCGCCGATATCACCAGCGTCATTGACGGTATCGCCTTCCAGACCAATATCCTGGCGCTAAACGCGGCGGTAGAGGCCGCCCGTGCGGGTGAGCAGGGCCGTGGATTTGCGGTGGTGGCGGGGGAAGTGCGTAATCTGGCGCAGCGCAGCGCGCAGGCCGCGAAAGAGATCAAAGGGCTGATCGAAGATTCCGTCTCGCGGGTAGACAGCGGCACCGTGCTGGTAGGCACCGCCGGTGACACCATGAATGATATCGTCAATGCGGTCACCCGGGTTACCGATATTATGGGCGAAATCGCGTCGGCATCTGATGAGCAGAGCCGTGGAATCGATCAGGTAGGCACCGCCGTCACCGAGATGGATCGGGTGACCCAGCAGAACGCCTCGCTGGTGGAAGAGTCCGCCACGGCCGCCGCCGCGCTTGAAGAGCAGGCCAGCCGCCTGACGCAGGCCGTGTCGGTGTTCCGTATGCACCGGGCGCAGGCGATCAAGGCCGCGCCATCGGCGGTAATCACTCCGCAGCGTCAGCTGACCGCCGGGAAAGTCGCCGCGCCAGTCGCAACGGAGGGTAACTGGGAAACGTTCTGATGCGTCGCCTCCGTCAATAATCGACATGCGCCGGCCCACGGCGCATTTCTGCCGATCATAAGTTTATCCTTTGAGCAATCAGTCAAATCCTTAATAAAGATCCCCGCTCCGCTGCCGATAACATTTCCAATTGGCCCCCTGTTCAGAGGTAGTTATGTTTAAGCGAGTGAAAGTCGTTACCGGCCTGGTGAGTGTGCTGGTGTTGTTTGCTGTTCTTCAGTTGGGTACCGGTGGCCTGTTCTTCCAGACCGTCAAAAATGACCGGGATAACTTTGCCTTTAGCCAGCGGCTGCGCGCCTCTCAGCAGGCGATGGGCAATGCCTGGGTCTCGCTGGTGCAGGCACGTAACACACTCAACCGTTCGGGTATTCGTCATCTTCAGGATGCAGGGAAAACCGGCGGGGGCAGCAGCGTCAACGATCTGATGGCGCTGGCGCAGCAGGAGCTGGATAACGCGGATAAATCACTGGCGATATTTAATGCCGCGCTCACTGAACAGGGAAAAAAAGCGGACAACGTGAAGGTGATGCTGGCGGATTATAAGCAGCTTCATGACGCGCTGGATGCCCTGATTGTGATGATGAACACCGGCAGGTTCGATGACTTTGTTGCCCAGCCGACGCAGAGCTATCAGGACAGCTTTCAGAAATCCTATCTGAGCTGGCTGGACACCAATGACCAGCTGACCGCGGGCGTGGTTGAAACCAGTCAGCACTCCTACCAGCAGACTATCTGGGTACTGACGCTGGTGCTGATTATCTCGCTGGCGGTGATTATTCTGGCCTGGAGCGGCATCAGCAACATGCTGCTGCGGCCGCTGAGAACCAACATTGACCATATCCGACACATTGCCCGCGGCGATCTGACCCAGACCGTTGAGTTTGATGGACGCAATGAAATGTCCGAGCTGGCCAAAAGCCTGCATGAGATGCAGCAGTCGCTGGTGCAGACCGTCAGCGAAGTGCGGGATGGATCCGACGCGATTTATACCGGCGCCAGCGAAATTTCCAGCGGCAATAATGACCTCTCCTCGCGTACCGAGCAGCAGGCCGCCTCGCTGGAACAGACCGCAGCCAGCATGGAACAGCTCACCGCTACCGTGAAGCAGAACGCCGAAAACGCGCGCCAGGCTTCCAAACTGGCGCTCAGCGCCTCCGGTACCGCTGAGAAGGGTGGCAAGGTGGTGGATAGCGTGGTCAAAACCATGCACGACATCGCGGGCAGCTCGAAGAAGATCGCTGATATCACCAGCGTGATTGACGGCATCGCCTTCCAGACCAATATCCTGGCGCTGAACGCCGCGGTTGAGGCGGCCCGTGCGGGTGAGCAGGGCAGAGGCTTTGCCGTGGTCGCCGGTGAAGTACGCAGCCTGGCACAGCGCAGCGCCCAGGCGGCAAAAGAGATTAAAGGACTGATCGAAGACTCAGTCACCCGTGTGGATACCGGCTCGGTGCTGGTAGAAAGCGCTGGTGAGACGATGGCGGAAATTGTCAGCGCAGTCACCCGCGTCACCGACATCATGGGTGAAATTGCCTCCGCCTCCGATGAGCAGAGTCGCGGCATTGACCAGGTGGGTACGGCCGTGACCGAGATGGATCGGGTCACGCAGCAGAACGCCTCGCTGGTTGAAGAGTCTGCGGCAGCCTCGGCCGCGCTGGAAGAGCAGGCGGCCAGGCTGAACCAGGCCGTCGCGGTCTTCCGCATTCGTAAAGAAAATGCCATTCAGGCCGTTAACGTCAGCAGAACAACGCATAGCGACGCGCCTGCCCCGCAGGTAACGTCACGCAAAGCGCTGGCTGCACCGGTATCCAACGATAACTGGGAAACCTTTTAACGTGACCTTAGCCGCCCGCGATGGGCGGCAACACCAGGAGACTTCAATGTTTGCCCGCATTCGCATCTCAACCACCATCATATTTTTACTGGGCCTGTTCTGCGTGATGCAGATCGTTAGCAGCGGGTTATCGTTTAACTCTTTTCGCCTGGACGCGAAAAATTTGCATGACGTCGAGGTCAGCGGTAACCAGCGTGACGCGCTGGGGCAGGCCTGGGCTGATTTACTCAGCGCACGCCTGACGCTAAGCCGCGCCGGGACGCGTGCGGCACTGAGTATGCCGCGCGATCAGGTAACAAGTTTAATGGCAAAGGCTCAGGAAGATCTGAATGCTGCCGATAACGCTTATAAGACCTTTGAAGCCATCCCGGCACTGACGCCAGAAGGCAGCGTCCTGAAGAAGGAGATGAAGGGAGTTTATGACGGATACTCCCAGGAGCTGGCGCGGCTGATTGCTTATTTACAGAACTACCAGCTACAGGACTTCCTGAACTCTCCCACGCAGGGCACGCAGGACAAGTTTCAGGCGCAGTACAACCGCTGGATGCTGCATATCGACAAGCTTCGCATTCATGCCAGCCAGGCGAGCAAGGGATTCTACACGCAGTCGATGGCGATATTTTTCTCGACCGTACTGCTGTCGCTGCTGGTGACGCTGGCCGGTGTGACCTGGGTGAAAAAAGCCGTTATCGGCCCGCTGGCGCATATGCGCGGTCACTTTGAGCGCATCGCCTCCGGTAACCTCGGTGGCCGCATTGTGGCGGAAGGACGCAATGAGCTTAGCCAGCTGTTTATCAGCCTGCAGACCATGCAGCAGGCGCTGGCTGAAACGGTCGCTAACGTGCGGGACGGCAGCCATGCCATGCAGACGGGCATCCGTGAAATTGCCTCAGGTAACAACGATCTTTCCGCACGGACCGAGCAGCAGGCGGCCTCGCTGACGGAAACGGCGGCCAGCATGGAGCAGCTGACGGCGACGGTAACCGGCAATGCAGACAATGCGCGGCAGGCGTCGCTGCTGACCAAAGAAGCCTCTTCGACGGCGCTTAAAGGAGGTTCGCTGACCCGCGACGTGGTGACCACCATGAGTGAAATCGCCCTCAGTTCAAAGAAAATTGGCGATATCACCAGCGTGATTGACGGCATCGCCTTCCAGACCAACATTCTGGCGCTGAACGCAGCGGTAGAGGCGGCGAGGGCGGGTGAACAGGGCAGGGGGTTTGCGGTGGTCGCGGGCGAGGTTCGCAGCCTGGCCCAGCGCAGCGCGCAGGCGGCAAAAGAGATTAAAGGGCTGATCGAGGCGTCGGTTAGCCGGGTCGATCAGGGCTCAACGCTGGTGGCCTCCGCGGGCGAAACCATGGAGGAGATCGTTCAGTCGGTCACCCGCGTGAACGATATTATGGCTGAGATAGCCTCTGCGTCTGACGAGCAGCGCCGGGGAATAGAACAGGTCGCGCTGGCCGTCGGCCAGATGGATCAGGTGACACAACAGAATGCCGCGCTGGTTGAGGAAGCGGCAGCCGCCACGGCAGCACTTGAAGCACAGGCTGATAATCTGACCGACACGGTGAGCCGATTCTCACTGGATGCCGCAGGATAAGCCCGAACAGGTAGCAACGCAGGCTTACAGGGAAAACAAGACGTTTATAACCCCCTTAATCTGCAAATTGCAGGGTGGATCAGGATGAAAAAATCGACGTTGTTAGCGCCAACGGAAAACGCGACGCTGCTGGCCCAGATGGTGCAGCGCCTGCCGTTATCCGATACGCACTTTAAGCGTATCAGCCAGCTGATTTACCAGCGGGCAGGCATTGTACTCGCCGATCACAAACGGGAGATGGTTTACAACCGCCTGGTTCGCCGACTGCGGATGTTAGGCATCGACGATTTTGGTCGTTACCTTGCGCTGCTGGAGAGTGACTCCAACAGCCCGGAGTGGCAGGCGTTTATTAACGCGCTGACCACTAACCTGACGGCGTTTTTCCGTGAGGCGCACCATTTTCCTATCCTGGCTGAACACGCCAAACGGCGCAGCGGTTCCTTCAACGTCTGGTGCGCGGCGGCCTCAACGGGTGAGGAGCCTTACTCGATTGCGCTGACGCTGGCGGAAACGCTGGGCAGCGGGCCGGGTAAGTTCCAGATCCATGCGACGGATATCGACACCCAGGTGCTGGAGAAGGCGCTGGCCGGCGTCTACCGTCAGGAAGAGCTGCGCACGCTGTCACCGCAGCAGATGCAGAAGTTCTTTTTTCGCGGCACCGGCCCCCATTCGGGGATGGTTCGGGTGAGGCCAGAACTGGCCAATATGGTCACCTTTGCGCAGCTGAATCTGCTGGCGAATGAGTGGGCGGTTCCGGGGCCGTTTGATGCGATTTTTTGCCGCAATGTCATGATCTACTTCGACAAAGAGACGCAGGAGAAGATTTTGCGACGCTTTGTCCCGATGTTGAAGCCCGGCGGGATCCTGTTTGCCGGACATTCAGAGAACTTCAGCCAGATCAGTAAAGAGTTTTATCTGCGCGGCCAGACGGTCTACGGACTGACTAAGGAAAGATAATGGGCAAAATCAGAGTGTTATGCGTTGACGACTCCGCACTGATGCGGCAGCTGATGACGGAGATTATCAACAGCCATCCTGACATGGAGATGGTGGCTTCGGCACCGGATCCGCTGGTGGCGCGGGATTTGATTAAGCAGTTCAACCCCGACGTGCTGACGCTGGATGTGGAAATGCCGCGCATGGATGGACTGGATTTTCTGGAAAAGCTGATGCGCCTGCGACCGATGCCGGTTGTGATGGTCTCCTCCCTGACCGGCAAAGGCTCAGAGATTACCCTGCGCGCGCTGGAGCTGGGGGCGGTAGATTTTGTGACTAAACCCTCGCTGGGTATTCGCGAAGGGATGCTGGCCTACAGCCAGATGATTGCCGATAAGGTCCGTGCGGCCTCACGGGCCAGGCTGCAAATGCGCAGCCCGCAGAGCGCCCCGGTCATGCTGAAAGCCGGACCGCTGCTGAGCAGCGAGAAGCTGATTGCTATCGGAGCCTCTACCGGCGGCACCGAGGCCATTCGGCATGTGCTTCAGCCGCTGCCGGCGACCAGCCCGGCGCTGCTGATTACTCAGCATATGCCGCCAGGCTTTACCCGCTCTTTTGCCGAGCGGCTGAACAAGCTCTGCCAGATAACGGTAAAAGAGGCAGAGGACGGCGAGCGCATTCTGCCGGGCCACGCCTATATCGCGCCGGGCGCAATGCATCTGGAGCTGGCGCGCAGCGGGGCTAACTATCAGGTCAAGCTTAACGAAGGTCCTCCGGTCAACCGGCACCGACCTTCGGTGGACGTCCTGTTTAAATCAGTGGCGCAGTATGCCGGTCGGAACGCCGTCGGCGTGATCCTGACCGGAATGGGCAATGACGGTGCGGCAGGTTTGCTGGCAATGAATCAGGCAGGCGCCTGGACCATCGCTCAGAACGAAGCGAGCTGCGTGGTATTTGGTATGCCTCGCGAGGCAATTGGCCTCGGGGGCGCCAGTGAGGTGGTGGATCTTCACCAAATCAGCCAGCACATGCTGGCAAAAATTAGCGCCGGACAGGCATTACGTATATAACGCAGCGCCCGTCCCGCGGGGCTACAAAAAACAGGAGTAGGTATGGCAGATAAGAATATGCGGTTTCTGGTGGTCGACGACTTTAACACGATGCGTCGAATCGTCCGTAACCTGTTAAAAGAACTGGGCTTCAACAACGTTGAAGAAGCCGAGGATGGCGTTGACGCGCTCACCAAGCTGCGCGCAGGCGGGTTTGATTTTGTGGTTTCCGACTGGAACATGCCAAATATGGACGGCCTGGAACTGCTGAAAACGATTCGTGCCGACGCCACGCTGGGCAAGCTGCCCGTGCTAATGGTGACGGCTGAAGCCAAGAAAGAGAACATCATTGCGGCTGCGCAGGCTGGTGCCAGCGGCTACGTCGTTAAACCTTTTACCGCGGCCACGCTTGAAGAGAAGTTAGGTAAGATCTTCGAAAAGCTGGGTATGTAAGGAGCCGAGATGACCACTTTACCGACACCAAATGTTGATGCGGCCTCGGCCCACGACATCATCTCCCGAATTGGATCGCTGACGCGGATGCTGCGCGACAGTCTGCGTGAGCTGGGACTGGATCAGGCGATTGCCGAAGCGGCAGAAGCCATTCCGGATGCCCGCGATCGCCTGGATTACGTAGTACAAATGACCGCTCAGGCGGCAGAACGTGCTCTGAACTGCGTGGAGGCATCACAGCCGCGTCAGAACCTGATGGAGAAAGAAGCGAAGGCGCTGAAAGGCCGCTGGGATGAATGGTTTGAACATCCTGTAGACCTGGCAGATGCCCGCTCTCTGGTTACGGATACGCGTGGTTATCTTGAATCCGTACCGGAACACACCGCCTTCACCAACGCCCAGCTGATGGAAATCATGATGGCGCAGGATTTCCAGGATCTGACCGGTCAGGTGATCAAGCGCATGATGGACGTTATCCAGGAGATTGAGCGCCAGCTGCTGGCTGTGCTGCTGGAGAATATTCCTGAGCAGCCGGGTCGGGCGAAAAAGGATGCCGACAGCCTGCTAAATGGTCCACAAATCAATGGAACGGCACCGGGTGTGGTGGCGAACCAGGACCAGGTGGATGACCTGCTCGACAGCCTCGGCTTCTAAAACCGACGATCACGGTCACTAAACTGACGGCCACGGCGTCTGGCATGCGTCGTGGCGTTGGCTAGATTGACGGCCACGGCGTCTGGCATGCGTCGTGGCGGTGGCTAGATTGACGGCCACGGCGTCTGAAACGCGTCGTGGCGGTGGTGCTATCAGGGGAGCAGAGGATGAATCTCGGCGTGGATGTTTATTATCCCGCTGAGACAAACCTCTGCGTCTTTGGCCCGCTGTTTTTCCCTTCCCGTTTACCATCCGTGAAATAACCCCCTTTTTACGCGTTTACTCGCGCCATTATTCCTGCGGCAGTTTGGCATGCTACCCCCTGAAATTCCGTACTAAAGGTGAGCTGCCGTGGCCCAGGACAGCGATGAAGAGAAGACCGAATCCGCTACCCCCCACCGAATAGAAAAAGCGCGTGAGGAGGGGCAAATCCCCCGTTCGCGCGAGCTGACCTCGGTGCTGATGCTGGTTGCAGGCTTAAGTATCCTGTGGATTGGCGGCGAAAGCATGGGCCGCAAGCTGGGGGCGATACTGACGGACGGGCTGAGCTTCAATCACTCGGTTGTGAGTGATACCAGCCAGATGCTGCACCAGATTGGCGACTTGATCACCCAGGCGGTGATGGCCCTGCTGCCTATGATGGCCGGGCTGGTACTGGTGGCCATCGCCGCGCCGATGCTGCTGGGCGGGGTAGTGATCAGTGGCAAAGCGATCAAGGTCGACTTTGGCAAAATGAACCCGATTAAGGGGCTGGCCAAATTATTTTCCGCACAGTCGGCGGCTGAACTGCTGAAGGCCGTGCTGAAAGCCATCCTGGTAGGCTGTGTCACCTGGGGGTATCTGCGCCTTCACTGGCCGGACATGCTGCGCTTAATAAGCGAGGCACCCTTTACCGCGCTGGCCAGCGCGCTGAATATGATAGCGATGTGCAGCCTGCTGGTGGTGCTCGGGCTGTCACCGATGGTGGGATTTGACGTGTTCTGGCAGCTCTACAGCTATTTTAAAGGGCTGCGGATGACCCGCCAGGATATTCGCGACGAGTACAAACAGCAGGAGGGGGATCCGCACGTTAAAGGGCGTATCCGCCAGCAGATGCGGGCCGCCGCACGGCGCAGGATGATGGCTGACGTGCCGAAGGCCGACGTTATCGTGACGAACCCGACGCACTACTCCGTCGCCCTGCAGTATGACGAACGCAAAATGAGCGCGCCGAAAGTGGTCGCTAAAGGGGCCGGCGATATTGCGCTGCGCATCCGTGAGCTGGGTAAAGAGCATCGCATTCCGGTACTGGAAGCGCCGCCGCTGGCGCGTGCGCTGTACCGGCACAGTGAAATTGGCCAGCATATTCCGGGAACGTTATATGCCGCCGTGGCAGAAGTCCTGGCCTGGGTCTGGCAGCTCCGTCGCTGGAAGCTGGAAGGCGGCCTGGCTCCGAAAAAACCTGACAATCTACCGGTGCCGGAAGCGCTGGACTTTGACACAAGAGAAAACGACTGATGGCGAATCTGGCCGCACTATTACGGTTACCGAATTTTAAAGATACCCAGTGGCAGGTGATGGCCGGGCCGGTATTGATACTGATGATCCTGTCGATGATGGTGCTGCCGCTGCCGCCCTTTATCCTCGATCTGCTCTTTACCTTTAATATTGCGCTGTCAATCATGGTGCTGCTGGTGGCAATGTTCACCCAGCGCACGCTTGAATTCGCCGCTTTCCCCACCATTCTGCTCTTCTCCACGCTGCTGCGGCTGGCGCTGAACGTCGCCTCCACCCGTATTATCCTGATGCAGGGCCACACCGGCGCCGGGGCGGCGGGGCACGTGGTGGAGGCCTTCGGTCACTTTCTGGTGGGCGGTAACTTTGCCATCGGCATCGTGGTGTTTATTATTCTGGTGATCATCAACTTTATGGTTATCACCAAGGGTGCAGGGCGCATTGCCGAGGTTGGCGCGCGCTTTGTGCTGGACGGGATGCCGGGCAAACAGATGGCCATCGATGCCGACCTGAATGCCGGACTGGTGGGTGAGGATGAGGCGAAAAAACGCCGCGCCGAAGTGACCCAGGAAGCGGACTTCTACGGCTCGATGGACGGGGCGAGTAAGTTTGTGCGCGGCGATGCCATCGCCGGTATTATGATCATGGTGATTAACGTGGTTGGCGGCCTGCTGGTGGGGGTTATCCAGCACGGTATGGACGTCGGTCACGCGGCGGAAAGCTATACGCTGCTGACCATTGGTGACGGCCTGGTGGCGCAGATCCCGGCGCTGGTGATTTCGACCGCCGCGGGTGTGATCGTGACCCGCGTTAGCACCGATCAGGACGTTGGCGAGCAGATGGTAAGCCAGCTGTTTAAAAACCCGCGGGTGATGATGCTGAGTGCCGGCGTGCTGGGTCTGCTGGGACTGGTTCCCGGTATGCCTAACTTTGTCTTTCTGCTGTTTACCGCCGGCCTGCTGGGTCTGGCCTGGTACATACGCGGCAAAGAGATCAAACCCAAAGCTGAGCCGCAGCTGCAAAGCAAAACCAACGTTGAGACGGCGGCCAACGTCGAGGCCTCATGGACCGACGTGCAGCTTGAAGATTCGCTGGGAATGGAGGTCGGCTATCGGCTGATCCCGATGGTTGACCATTTACAGGATGGTGAACTGCTGGGCCGCATTCGCAGCATCCGTAAGAAATTCGCTCAGGAGATGGGCTTCCTGCCGCCGGTGGTGCATATTCGCGACAATATGGATCTGCCCCCGGCCCGCTACCGTATTCTGATGAAGGGCGTGGAAATTGGCAGCGGCGATGCCTACCCGGGGCGCTGGATGGCAATTAACCCCGGTACCGCAGCCGGAACGCTGCCGGGTGAAGCCACCGTTGACCCGGCCTTTGGCCTGGCGGCGATTTGGATCGACAGTGCGTTGAAAGAGCAGGCGCAGATCCAGGGCTATACGGTGGTCGAGGCCAGTACCGTGGTGGCCACCCACCTTAACCACCTGATAGGACAGTACGCCAGCGAGCTATTTGGTCGTCAGGAGGCGCAGCAGCTACTGGATCGCGTGACTCAGGAGATGCCGAAGCTGACCGAGGATCTGATCCCGGGCGTTATCACGCTGACAACCCTGCATAAGGTACTGCAAAATCTGCTGTCCGAGCGCGTCTCGATCCGTGATATGCGCACCATTATCGAAACCCTGGCGGAACACGCGGCAATACAGACCGATCCGCACGAGCTGACCTCGGTGGTGCGCGTGGCGCTGGGCAGGGCAATTACCCAGCAGTGGTTCCCTGGCACCGGCGAAGTTCAGGTGATTGGTCTGGACAGTACGCTTGAACGCCTGCTGTTGCAGGCGCTACAGGGCGGCGGCGGGCTGGAGCCTGGTCTGGCGGACCGACTGCTGGCGCAGGCGCAGGGCGCGCTGGCGCATCAGGAATCACTGGGCGCACCGCCGGTACTGCTGGTGAACCACCCGCTACGGGCGCTGCTTGCCCGCTTCCTGCGCCGTAATCTGCCGCAGCTGATGGTTATTTCTAACCTGGAGCTAACTGAAAACCGCCAGATGCGCATGACCTCAACCATTGGAGGCCACTGATGAAACTGACAGATGCGCATGACCTCAACCATTGGAGGCCACTGATGAAACCGACGAAGACCCGTGCTACTGACCCCTGGCAGGCAGTAATGAAACAGGCATTGTGGGGGCTGCTGCTTCTGCCGTGCATCACGCAGGCGGCGGGCGCCTGGCAGGCGAGCAGCGCCGGACCCGGCATGATCAATCGCGGTATGCAGGCGGCCTCGCCTGCATTAACGTCGCCGGAGCCGGTTAGCGGAGTGATGACCGAGGTCGAGTGGCGCTATGTGCTCACCGGCCCGGCGCCGGGCGATCTGCGGGTGCATCTTTGTGCGGAGAGCCGCTGCGTCGCCATTGACGGCGCAAGCGGCACCACGAAGGGGCTGACCAACGTCAGCGCGTCAGAAAGCCTGCATTTTGTTTACGGCGTAGTGGGAAAGGGCAGGTTGAATCAGCCCCTGCGGGTACTGAGTAATGAAGTGATGGTGAACTACCGTTAAGTTTTAATACGCGACATAACAGGCAGATTACGCGAGTAGTAAACCACATTTATACTTGGCTAACGCACAGGGATCGTAATTTTCAAGCCATACTCACTACAGTAATATTGTGACGGTTTGCAGTTACGTCCCGCCCGCTTGCGGATAGTTTCCCTGGCAACAGTCCCTTTCTCCTGCCGGATTTGGTCCTGCGTTATCACTGTTACCCTTCACCTGTAGGCATCCAGGCCGAATTTTTGGCACCCAGGCTTTTCATTATCTCTTTATACTGTTATTGCAATGACAGACCCAAATAAGCGCGCTGTTTAATCCCCTTATTCTCATACCCTAATACCTTCATCTATTCATCTATTCATCTATTCATCTAATTATTCTTAACTCAGCCTGGAGGCTGCCCATGCGGTACCCGGACAATGCTTTATATCACAATACCCCGGAGGTCACAGTAATGGACAATCGGGGACGGGTGGTACGTACATTGCGCTACCACCGTCACCAGGACTCACTCACAGTGACCGATGAGCGTATAACCCGCCACCATTTCAATGCGCGTGGACACCTTATGCACAGTATCGATCCACGTTTGTTTGATCTGCAGCAGGGGGACATCAGGGTCAGGCCTAATTTCAGTTATCTGTCCCTCCTAACGGGTGATGCTCTGCGCACCGACAGCGTGGATGCGGGTATCACCCTCAATCTAAACGACATTGCTGGTCGCCCGGTTCTGAGTATCTCGGCCTCTGGCAGCACCCGAACCTTCCAGTATGAAGAGGACAACCTGCCCGGTCGCCTTCTCAGCATTAGTGAGAAGGCTACGGGAGAGGCCGCCCGTATCACGGAGCGATTTATCTGGGCCAGCAACGCATCAGATGGGAAAGATATGAATCTGATGGGTCAGTGCGTGTCTCACTACGACCCCGCGGGACTCAGTCAGATCGATAGTCTCGCACTGACAGGTATCCCGCTTTCGGTGAGCCGTCGGGTATTAAGGGAGGGGGTCGATGCTGACTGGCAGGACAGGGACGAGGTGGCCTGGCAGGACCTGCTGGTTCCGGAGGTCTACATTACGCGGAGTAGGGCCGATACCACCGGGGCAACATTGATGACCACAGATGCGACCGGTAACCAGCAGCGTATGGCGTATGATATTGCCGGACAGCTGCATGAAAGCTGGCTGACGCTGCGGGGAGGAAGTGAACAGATTATCGTGGCTTCCCTGACCTGGTCGGCTGCGGGCCAGAAATTGCGGGAAGTTCACGGCAACGGTGTGGTGACCACCTACACTTACGAGAGGGAAAGCCAGCGATTGACCGGCATTAAAACCGAGCGTCCGGTCGGGCATGCCAGCGGTGCCAGCCTGCTACAGGACCTGCGCTATACCTATGATCCGGTGGGCAACGTGGTACAGGTAACCAATGATGCAGAAGCGACCCGGTTCTGGCGCAATCAGAAGGTCGTGCCGCAGAATAACTATCTTTATGACAGTTTGTATCAGTTGGTTGAGGCGACCGGACGTGAAATAGCCGCTATTAGCCAGCAGCATCGTCAGATGCCTGCTCCGTTTATCCCGCTCCCCTCCGATGACAATATTTATACCCAATACACGCGTTACTGGCGCTATGACCGGGGTGATAATCTCTGTCAAATCCGCCATAGCGCGCCCGCGACAGGCAACAGTTTTACCACCGACATTACGGTATCTTCCCAGAGTAATCGCGCAGTGCTCAGTTCCCTGAGCAGAGATATCAATCAGGTTGACGATTTTTTTGACGCTGGCGGACATCAGTTACAGCTGCTGTTGGTTCAAGACCTGCACTGGAATATGCGTGGGGAGTTGCAACGGGTCACGGCAGTAACGCGTGAGGAGACCACTTTCGATCATGAGCGATACCGTTACGGTAGTGACGGGATGCGTATCAGCAAGATCAGCACCAGGATGAATGGCAGCAGCAGCCAGACGCAGCACACACTGTATTTGCCGGGACTGGAACTCCGCGCCACTTATCAGGGGGACAGGCTAAAAGAAGACCTGCATACGGTGAGGGTGGGGGACGCCGGACGTGCTCAGGTGCGCGTGCTGTACTGGGCCATTGGCTTACCGTCGGATATCGATAACTATCAGTTACGTTACAGCTATGACAATCTGATTGGCAGCAGCGGGCTGGAAGTGGATAGCGAGGGTAAGCTTATCAGCATTGAAGAGTATTACCCCTTTGGTGGAACAGCGGCGTGGGCGGCCCGGAGTCAGGTGGAGGCCGGCTACAAAACCCGGCGATACTCGGGCAAAGAGCGGGATGCGACGGGACTATATTATTATGGTTACCGTTATTACCAGAGTTGGGTGGGTAGATGGCTGAGTGCTGACCCGGCAGGAACAATTGATGGACAGAACCTGTTCTGTATGGTCAGGAACAATCCAGTCAGATTAAAGGATGTAGCAGGGTTAAGTCCTGATGATCCCTGGGAGAAAGAAAACGCTGATGAGCTAAAAACACTTTATGCACCCGCCAAAGTTGATTTGCCATTCAATATCAAAGAGAAGGTGGCGACAGCGCGCGCAGAGAATAAGCCCAGGCATAATATTCTCTATATCAGTGCTAAACCCGATCCATACTCCTCTTTTCCTGGTTCAGAAGCCTATGCAACCCACGAATTTTCGAAGAAAAAAATGAGTTATTTGATGCATAAGGGACACGATGTAAAGGGGGCATATGTCTCGGGGGTTAAAGAATTTACTGATACTTGGAACAGTATAGGGAAAAAAACGCTAAAAAATATTGATAAAGTCATTATCGACTATCATGGAGCAATCAGCCCCAAAAGAGGGCATCAAAGTGTTGTTATTCTTTCTCAGAACCCTGTGGAACTTCTTGATAAAGCGGCTATAGATGCGTTGGAAAGTCATACGACGGTTAAAGCCGTTTCTTTATACGCCTGCTACAGCGGTTTTGTCGAAAATTACAACCCGACAGTTGGACTTCTGGGGAAACTGACGGATCCTGAAGCATACGCGACAGGTTTTGATGCTCAGGGTGACAATGATATGGGCCTGTTAAAAACGACGCGTCATCCTGATGCAGGCGATCAATTCAGGGGGGCGTTGGCTGCATTAAATATCAGTCGTCAACAGTATGGACGGGTTAAGTATACAAAATCATCCGAAGCTGAAGTGAAGATTGAACATGGAAGGGGGAATTTGGAATTTCCAATTTCAAAATATATGAAGTCATCAGGGGGCTGATCTAATGAGGGCCTATAACCTGACTACATAATCGTCTTTCAACAGGAAAACGGCAGGGCGCGTATCGCCGCACCCTGACCGTTGCGGGAATGCTACATTCTCTCTACCGTATCGATGCCCAGCGTATCCAGACCTAACTTAAGCGTTTTCGCCGTCAGCAGCGCCAGCTTCAGGCGGCTCTGCTTCGTCGCTTCATCATCAGCGGTCAGAATCGGGCAGTGCTCGTAAAATCCTGAGAACAGCCCGGCCAGATCATACAGATAGGCGCACATCACGTGCGGCGTACCGTCTCGGGCCACCTGAGTAATAGTTTCGTCAAACTGCAACAGGCGAACGGCCAGGGCAGACTCACGCTCTTCACGAATAACCGTCTGACCGGTTATCTCGCTTTCCCCGATGCCGGCCTTGCGGAATACCGACAGCACCCGGCTGTAGGCATACTGCATATAGGGCGCGGTGTTGCCCTCAAAGGCGAGCATATTATCCCAGTCAAAAATATAGTCGGTGGTACGGCTCTTCGATAAGTCGGCATACTTAATGGCTCCGATACCGACGCTGTTCGCCAGTGCGCGAAGCTGTTCGGCAGGCATATCCGGATTCTTTTCACTGACCAGACGGGTGGCACGCTCAACGGCTTCGTCCAGCAGGTCGGAAAGCTTAATGGTGCCGCCCGCACGGGTTTTGAAGGGCTTGCCGTCTTTGCCCAGCATCATACCGAACGCATGATGTTCCAGCGGCACCGACTCAGGCACGTAGCCTGCCTTACGCACAATGGTCCATGCCTGCATCAGATGCTGGTGCTGACGGGAGTCGATATAGTAAATAACGCGGTCGGCCTTCAGCGTTTCGTAGCGATATTTAGCGCAGGCAATATCGGTGGTGGTGTAAAGATAGCCCCCGTCTTTTTTCTGGATAATAACGCCCATCGGGTCGCCATCTTTATTTTTATACTCATCCAGGAAGACCACGGTGGCGCCTTCACTTTCAACGGCCAGACCTTTTGCTTTCAGATCGGCAACGATGCCGGGCAGCATATCGTTATAAAGGCTCTCACCCATCACATCGTTGCGCGTCAGGGTGACGTTCATCCGATCGTAAATGGACTGATTCTGCGTCATGGTGATGTCGACCAGCTTTTTCCACATCGTGCGACAGTATTCGTCACCGCCCTGAAGCTTCACCACATAGCCACGGGCACGTTCGGCGAAGGCGGGATCTTCATCATAAGTGCGTTTGGCCTCGCGGTAGAAGCCTTCAAGGTCGGCCAGTGCCATTTCGCCGTGCTGCTCATTCTGCTGTTTTTCCAGGAAGGCAATCAGCATGCCAAACTGCGTTCCCCAGTCACCAACGTGATTAGCACGAATAACCTTATGCCCCAGGAAGGAGAGCGTACGCGCCGCCGCGTCACCAATAATGGTGGAACGTACGTGACCCACATGCATCTCTTTTGCCACGTTAGGCGCGGAATAGTCGATAACGATGGTCTGTGGCTCAACCGGCGTTACGCCCAGGCGGGGAGCGGCAATGGCGCTATCGATCTGCGTTGACAGCCAGGCAGAATCGAGAAAAAGGTTAATAAAGCCAGGGCCGGCAATCTCAACTTTGCTGGCGATGCCCGCCAGATCGAGATGTTTAATGACGTCTTCTGCCAGCTGTCGGGGCACCTTGCCCATCTTTTTTGCCACGGCCATGATGCCGTTGGCCTGGTAAGCACCGAACTGTGCTCTGGCGGATTGACGCACCTGTGGCTCGCAGTCGCCTGGAGCACCTGCGGCGATCATCGCCTGACTGACTTTTTCTGAGAGAAGAGCCTGAATATTCACCGAATTACCCTAATTATGCTGATATGACCCGCGCGCCGGGGCGCAAAAAAATAAGGGGGGAAGTATACTGCATTTCGGAGGGAGTTATCCATGAAGCTGGTCGCAAATGACGGCAAACCCGGGCATTTTTACCGGTGTGAGCAGTGGAGCTGCCACTGCGATGAGAGGGGGACAGTATGGGCTGTCCCCCCTCGGGAAATCGCTATGGACGACGACGGTGGGTGCGGTGCGGGCTGGAAATAGTGTTTTTATTATTCCGTACCTTCCAGTGGCGTACCAGCGCAAATCCCATCATCGCAATCAGCACGATGACAAGTAGCAACATAAGCATAGGGTTATTCCTTGAGTGAGAGTCACGATCAATCTGTCTCAAATAAGAATAGCCTGGAAGATGCCGCGCAGGAATTAAGAAAAGTCGCATTTTTGTAAATTAACTAAATGAAAACATATAGTTAAGTATAACTATCTAAAACAAAAACTGGTACTGAACCAGCATAAGCTGGGTATAATTGAGTGAAGAATGGCTTATATATCATCTTCTCAGCATGAAATTGGATAAATAAAGAGTTTAACTGGTCCGATACGGGCGCTGGCGTTGAAAAAAAATCAGTAATTTAACTTAAGTATCGAAGGGGGAGCCATTGACAGGCCCAATTGCAGAAGAGTTAACCGACCTTATCAATGATCTGCCGCGTTTCTTGACTTCGCTGGATGAATTTTCAGAAAGTCTGGGTTTAAGACTGGCCGATCTTGAAATTGATCATATTGCCGTGCGCTGTAACCAGATTACGACGGCGGAACGATGGAAAAAAGGTTTTTTACAGCACGGCACGCTATTTTCAGAAAAAAATATTAATGGTCGCCCCGTTGCCCTTTTTGAACTGACGGAAGGGCTGACGGTGGGCCCCTGGGCGATCACCCTGATCGAGCTTCCCTGGCCCGGCAATCGGCTCTACCGACATGAAGGCTGGGAGCATATTGAGGTCGTATTGCGGGGTAAAGAAAGCGAGCTGGGCAACCGCGCGCTGGCGCTGTTATCTGATACCGGACTGGTGCAGCCCGGGGTGACAATAAAAAACAGCGCACCGGCGGGGGAAGGTGAACGGCTGCCCAATCCCACTCTTGCCGTGTCGAATGGCAGTATCACCATCAAGTTCCATCCCTGGAGCCTGAAGGAAATAGTGGAAAGCGAAGGGGCGTAAGCCCTAGCGATTCATTAGACTGACCGCGTTTCTCATACGTTTCAGGGCTTCGTTAATCATATCCCGCGGGCAGCCGAAGTTGAAACGAACAAAGGCATCATCACCAAAATCGCGCCCCGGCGAGAATCCCAGCCCGTGACGCTCGAAGAAGAGCGCGGGGCTGGCCACATTTAACTGACTGGCATCGATCCACGCCAGATAGGTGGCTTCCGGCGCAGACAGCGTCAGACCCGACATGGCGTTAATCTCTGCCGTTAGCAGATCGCGCGTTCCACGCAAATAGGCCAGCTGCTTATCAAGCCAGGGCTGTCCATCGCGCCAGGCGGCGGTGGCGGCTACGTAGGCAAGAATATCCACGGGGGGTACGACGCCTTTTCGCTGCTGCATGAATCGCCTGCGCAGTTCAGGATTAGGAATGATCGCCAGCGATGCGCCCAGACCGGCAATATTGAAGGTTTTCGAGGGAGACATTAGCGTAACCGAGCGCTGCGCGGCGTCTTCACTGAGGCTGGCAAAAGGGATGTGCTTCAGACCCGGCTCCAGAATGAGATCGCAGTGGATCTCATCTGAGCAGACAATCAGATCGTGGCGCTGAGCGAAGCGAAGCTGGCTCTCCAGCTCTTCACGTCGGTAAACGGTGCCGCCCGGATTCTGAGGATTACAGAGCATCAGTAATTTTTCGTTGCCGGTCATCTGCATTTCAAGCGCCAGCAAGTCCATTACCCAGCGCTGATTTTCCAGACGCAGCTGCGCATTGAGTTGCGTACGGTTTGCCAGTTTTGCCGCTGAGCGAAAAGGCGGGTAAACAGGCGTCGGCGCGATGGTCCCCTGATGGGACTCGGTAAAGGCGCGGACCGAAAGATTAAGGCCACTGATCACTCCTGGCAGGAAAACCAGCCAGTCCGACTCTATTTTCCACTGGTAGCGTTCTGCCATGCGGGCAATAACCAAATCAATCAGTTCAGGCGGCGTAATGCCGTACCCGAAGATGCCGTGTTCAACACGCTGTTTCAACGCGTTAATCACACATTCTGGCGATCGGAAATCCGTATCGGCCACCCACAGGGGAAGGATGTCCTGGTTCCCGTATTTGTGCCATTTTTCACTATCGCTGTGACGGCGATCGATCCGTTCATTAAAACTGGATGTCATGTCAGTGATTCCCGTTAATATAATTACTAATGTCTTAAGGCAGATTAAACATCAGCTGTGATTTTCACAACCTGACGGCGGTCATTAACAGGAGGATGGGATGTGTAAACTGGAAGTATGCTGCTACGGAGTCGATTGCGCACTGGCGGCCGAAAAAGCCGGAGCCGATCGTATCGAACTTTGCTCTGCCCCGGCTGAGGGAGGACTTACGCCTTCTGCCGGTAGTCTGATGCAGGCTCGAGAGAGGCTGACCATCCCGGTCCACCCGATAGTACGACCACGTGGCGGAGACTTCTGCTATTCCGCTGGCGAATTTGAGGAAATCAAATCTGATATCGATTTTATTCGGGAACGGGGTTTTCCAGGGCTGGTGGTCGGCGTACTGGACGTGGACGGTCATATTGATCTTGTGCGCATGAAGCAGGTAATGGCGCTCTGTAATGGCATGGCGGTGACCTTCCATCGTGCGTTCGATCTCTGCCACAGCCCATTGACTGCGCTGCAACAGCTGACCGATCTTGGCGTAGCGCGCATTCTGACGTCGGGGCAGCAGCAAAGCGCCGAAAGTGGTTTACCCTTATTAAGGGAACTAACGCGCACTACCCGCGGTCCAATCATCATGGCGGGTGCTGGGGTGCGTCTCAGCAACCTGCAAAAGTTTATTGATGCCGGGCTCAGCGAGCTACACAGCTCGGCCAGCCAGCGAATTTCATCACCAATGCGCTATCGCAAAGCGGGTGTTTCAATGAGTTCGGTGGCAGAGACAGACGAATTCAGCCGAACCTGCGTGGACAGTGATATGGTTGAAGCCATGAAGGGCGCGATGTTACACAGTTCATCTGTTAACGTCGCCTGAAACGATTTTGCCGCGCAGCACGCCAGTTCAGCGACGTGATGTTTGCAAGTACCAGGCCCCATCATTTTGGTGGGGCTTTTTTTATCTGGCGAGAGTTGCGCCCAGGATAATCCCATTATACTTTGCAGGGATGCCTGCCTACTGACGAGACCCTGTATGAAACCCCTTCTGCTAAGTGCCTGTTGTGCTGTCCTGCTGCACACGGGTGTTGTAATGGCAACGCCGGGCTGCCCGCCTCATTATCAGCAGATTAACGACAGCAATGCTCTTTTAGTGCTGGGTGGAACCGCAACCGGCCCGGTAAAGCAGGTGGTCGTCGGTGAATTTGGTAAGGACGTGGATCGGCAAAAGCGGATGCTGGCGAAGTTTGATGCCTGCGGCGTGCTGCTCCAGGCGAATATTAGCGTCGATAAAAATGAAGGCAATGTGGTGATGAAGGCGGTGCAGAGCATCACCCGCGTTGAAGATGGCTGGCAAACTGCGTATGACATTTCGGTGTTTGTAATCAGGGCGGGCGAGGCTGAGCCGGTGACGCGCAAGGAGGGCATCATCAGCTATATGACCGGCAGGAATGGCACTATCACCAGTTCTACCGATACTTTCCTGTTGCAGGGAGTGAAAGGTTTTACCGCAACAACGAACAGTTTTGATGCACGTTTCCGGTTGATTAAGAGCGTCGCGCGCGGTTCGGACAGTCTGGCGAACGGTGAGAGCATTTATCAGTGGAATAAGAAGAATCAGCTGACGTCTTCCTTTTCGGGTAGCAACCGGATGTTCCTGCGTTATGACAGCCAGGATCGTGAGCTTATGCTGCGTACGCTGACGACATCGCCCTTGAGCCAGCTGCATACAGTTGATGAGTGCCAGCTGTGGGACGATCGCGGCAATTGCACCCTTAGCTATTCACGCGAGACGGAGTTGTTTCCGGCGGGAATGATTCGCCGTGATATCACGACTGCCTATCGCTTTGAGTATTGGGATAAAGCGGGCAGGGCAGAGGAAGACGATCGGACTTTCCCTTGACCGATGCCAGGCTTTGTCTTTGACGCCGACTTCGCGTTGAGGTCTTGTGCATTGGCCTGCCATGAAGCTGCAATATCTGAGGTGCTGGTAGACAATCCCAGCGGTTGCCGGTTAGTTGTTTGGGCTGCAATACCTGTGGTGTCGGTGGACAATCCCAGCGTTTGCCGGTTAGTTGTTTGGGCTGCAATACCTGTGGTGTCGGTGGATAATCCCAGCGTTTGCCGGGCGTCCTCGCGCCACGCTTTGCGTGGTGCCTTTGGCTCCGACTTCAGGCCGGACGGCCCGGTCGCGAGCGGGCGTCCTGCCCGCCGCTCCCTGAGTGCAGCATCCCTGCNCCCTGCTGCCCTCGCCTGGCCCTCCGTCTCTGCCGCAGCGCTGCGGAATGCCCGTCAACCGCAGGGATTGTCCACCTCTCAGGCTTCTGAATTGCTTTTAGTGAAACCGGCTTTTACCTACAGCCAGCACAGTGCAAAAGGAGCAGACGAGTGGGGCCCGTTGACAGGCAATCCGACACCCTGCCTGTTGGCAGGCCGGTCGTGCAGGCTGCAATACCTGCACGACCGGTGGATAATCCCAGCGTTTGCCGGACGTCGCAGCTACACGCTTCGCGTGGTGCCTTTGGCTCCGACGCCAGGCCGGACGGCCCGGTCGCGAGCGGGCGTCCTGCCCGCCGCTCCCTGAGTGCAGC
>NZ_CDPK01000002.1:161887-229481 GCF_900068895.1 Erwinia sp. ErVv1
GCGTCCTGCCCGCCGCTCCCTGAGTGCAGCATCCCTGCTGCCCTCGCCTGGCCCTCCGTCTCTGCCGCAGCGCTGCGGAATGCCCGTCACCCGCTGGGATTGTCCACCTCTCAGGCTTCTGAGTCGTTTCAGATAAGACCTTTTATCAATACGCAGGGTTCTTTCCACAATAAAACCGGGCAAGGAGTTTCCTGTCACCCCGGAACCGCCCTTACCCTCAGCCAGCACAATGTAGTAAGCCGGCGGGTGGGGCCCGGTGACAGGCAATCCGCAGCGCTGAGTGGAGGGAGGAAGACCCGGATGGGCCAGCAGGGATGCTGGCCCAAGGGCATGCCGGGACAGGGATGTCACGTCATGCCCGGTCCGAAAGGTCGACGAGCGGAGCGAAGGNCGGATGGGCCAGCAGGGATGCTGGCCCAAGGGCATGCCGGGACAGGGATGTCACGTCATGCCCGGTCCGAAAGGTCGACGAGCGGAGCGAAGGGACCGCGCCATGCGCGGCGCGAGGACCGCCAGGCACCGGGCCCCACCCGTAGGCGACGGCCCCAGACCCGTAGGCGACGGCACCAGACCTGTAGGCGACGACACCAGACCCGTAGGCGACGGCACCAGACCTTTAGCCAGCCGGGCCCCACCCCCAGGCGACACCTCCAGCTTTTGTAGCACCGGGCCCCGCATGCCAGCGACGGGCTTAACCTAAAGGACGCTATTTAACCGTCTGACTGAAGGCATCAACGGCCAAAATGGCGCTGGCGATATCCTCTGCGCTGAGATTCGGATTGAGATTCTTAAGCGTATCCCCTTCGTTATTGGCCAGTGCGCCAATCTTCACCAGATTCTCCCAGCTCTCATTTTCCAGATGCAGCTCCTTCAGCGTAACCGGCATCTTAATCGCGCGATAAAAACGAATATAGCGGGCAATCTCCTCATCCGGACGCTGCTCAAGCACCATCTGCGTCAACGTGCCATAGGCTACCTTCTCACCGTGGGTAAGATGATGAATATCGCCTTCGATGGCGGTAAAACCATTATGGATCGCGTGTGCGCCTGCCAGTCCTGCATTCTCAAACCCCAGTCCGGAAAGCAGCGTATTCGCCTCAACCACGGCCTCCACGGCGGGCGTCACCAGCTTTTTCTCGACGGCCTGGTAAGCGCTGAACCCATAGGTCAGCAGCGTTTTTTCACAGGCCTCGGCAATAGCCATGCCCGCAATGGTCGGATCGCCATTGACCATCGACTTACTGTGCGAGCGTTTTACCGCCTGCGCCTCAACAAAGGTCGCCAGCCCATCGGCGATACCGGAAGCGAACAATCTGACCGGTGCGCGGGCGCAAACCTGAGTATCTACCAGCACCAGGTCAGGGTTTTTACTGTAGAAACGGTAGCTTTCAAACACGCCGCTATCCGAATAGATCACCGACAGTGCGCTACAGGGGGCATCCGTTGATGCAATCGTCGGAACGATAACCACAGGCTGCTTCAGTTCATCCGCGACGGCTTTCACGGTATCCAGGGTTTTCCCACCGCCGAGACCGACGACCAGGCTGGCTCCGCCGTTTTTTGCCAGTCCTGCCAGGCGGGTAATTTCATTACTGGAGGCTTCACCATTGAACTGCTGATAGTGAAACGCAATGTTGTTCTGCTTCAGTGAGATTTCGACATCTTTTCCAATCAGCCCCCAGACGATGTCGTCCGCGACCACAAACGCGTTATTGCCAAGCTCAGCGACGTACTCGCCCAGCTGGGCCAACACGCCTGCACCCTGAACATATTTCCGCGGTGAAGAGAATACAAACTTACTCATGCAAGACTCCTTGTAATGAAATAAAACAGAAGTGTGTCTCCTTTATCCTGGTCTTTTTATCGCGTCGTGGCTTGTTAAAAAACGCTTTTCGGAAAGTTTCACATAAGTTGAAACTGCTGAAAACTACGCCAGGGTGTCGGAGCGAAATCGAACGAGGGTTGAAGGGCAACATCACCCGGAATAGCCTTAATCTGAGGCGGCACAGGGCGTGCCGCCTCGACGGGTACGGGGCAAAACGCGGGCGCGGGCTTAAGGCTTGCGCGCCACCAGTACCGCGCGCAGCGGAGCCGGGTAGCCCTCGACGGTTTTAGAACTGTCATCGGGGTCAAGGAACTCCGCGAGTGAGCCGGTCACCATCCAGTCGGTACGGCGCTGTTCGTCCGTCGTGGTACGCGAATAATCCACAATACGCACATCCTCGAATCCGCACTTCTCCAGCCACCCTTTCAGCGCACCGGTAGAGGGAATGAAATAGACGTTGCGCATCTGCGCATATCGCTCGCCCGGCACCAGGACATCCCGCTCGCCGCCCTCAATCACCAGCGTCTCCAGCACCAGCTCACCGCCGCTCACCAGCTGGTTTTTCAACTGGAGCAGATGATCAAGCGGTGAACGGCGGTGATACAACACGCCCATAGAGAAAACGGTATCAAACGCCTTGAGTTCGGGAAGCTGCTCAATACCTAACGGCAGCAGATGCGCGCGCTGATCGCTGCCCAATAGCTTACGTACCGCCTCGAACTGGCATAAAAACAGCTGCATCGGATCGATGCCCACCGCCAGGCTGGCGCCAGCACCCACCATCCGCCACAGGTGATAGCCGCTGCCGCAGCCCACGTCCAGAATTGTCCTGCCTGCCAGCGGTGAAATGTGCGGCAGCACGCGCGTCCATTTCCAGTCCGAGCGCCACTCGGTATCAATGTTCACGCCGTAGAGCGAAAACGGACCCTTACGCCAGGGCATCAGATTACGCAGCAGTTTCTCAATACCGTCGCGCTGGCGATCGCTCAGCTGGCTGCTGTCAGCGCTGACGCCGTGCAGCAAATCCAGACTCTCGGGCGTCAGCGCAGGCAGGTACTCCACCGATCGATCCCAGTATTTGAAATGACCGTGCAGCTGCTCGCGTTGCCAGGCGGCAAGCTGGGCAGGGAGCGTTTCCAGCCAGTGGGCCAGTGGACCTTTGGCAATAAGCTGGTAAAAATTTCCAAAATCCATCAGGCAGATCCTGCTTTAAGCGCGATCAGCGAGCCGAAATTAAAACACTGGAACCAGAGTTCAGCATGTTCAAAACCGGCGGTACGCAGCCGCTGTTTATGGGTTTCCACGCTGTCCGTCAGCATAACGTTTTCCAGCATACTGCGCTTCTGGCTGATCTCGAGCTCGCTGTAGCCATTGGCTCGTTTGAAATCGTGATGCATGTTAAACAGCAGCTCACCGACGTCCTGGTCGGCAAAGCTGAACTTCTCCGACAGGACCAACGCGCCGCCGGGACGCAGCCCCTGCCAGACGTTGTTCAACAGCTGCTGCCGCTCGGCAGGCTCCAGAAATTGCAGGGTGAAGTTCAGCACCACCATTGAGGCATTTTCAATGGTGATATCACGGATATCCGCTTCGATAACCTCAACCGGCGTGTCGGCCCGGAAAGCATCGATATGGCGGCGGCAGCGCTCAACCATGGCCGGCGAATTATCAACGGAGATAATCTTACAGCCATTAACATGAATATTACGGCGCACGGAGAGCGTCGCCGCGCCCAGCGAGCAGCCCAGGTCATAGATCTGCGTGTCGGGCTGGACAAAACGTTCGGCCAGCATGCCGATCATCGAAATTATATTCGAATAACCCGGCACCGAGCGCTGGATCATATCGGGAAAAACTTCAGCCACGCGCTCGTCAAACGTCCAGTCACCCAGTTTGGCAATTGGCGCGGAGAACAGCATATCGCGGTTAGACATAGTGGTAAGTCCGAAAGGAAAACGGAAAGGCGGTATTCTGGCAGAAAGCAGCGCAGGCTGCACCCTTTCTGCCACGCGGGGCGATCGGCGGGGCGGTACCGCCTGCCCGTTTTAGCGTTAGCGCAGCGTCAGAACCAGGTCCCAGGGCAGATAAATCAAATTGATAATCACCATTCCCAGCAGCGAAAGGATGGAAATAGTGGTGCCATTTTTGCGCCACAACCGGGTGCTGGTGCGCAGGCCATAGATATGCAGCAGGCGGCCCAGGAAAAAAAACAGCGCGGTAAGGTGCAGCAGCCAGATATCAGCGCCGTTCATTTCCATACTAATTAGCAGCAGGGCAGCGATCGGGATAAATTCCACCGCACCGCTGTGAATGCGCAGCGCGATTTGCAGCTCGTAAAACCCGCCGTCACCCCAGGCAACCCGATACTGCTGACGCAGCCGTGAAACGTTTAAAGACAGCTTGATAAGAAACAGGGCACCAAGCACAACATACAGGGCGCTGACCATTCCAACTCCATCGTTTTATTAAAAATATCTGGCAACATCATAGCGATGAAAGTGCAATCTGTCAGGGAAAGGCGACAGGTTGAGGATGATTTCGGACGTTCAGCGTCAGAACAGCTGCGCCTGCTGCGGCCAGTCCGGCGCTTCTCCGCACTGCGGCAGGATCGCCTGCAGGGTGGGCCAGAGAGCCTGAACCAAGTCGGGTGCAAAGCCAATGTCGGGGGTATGGATGAACAGCCAGGGCTGGCCCTGTTCGGCCCATCGCGGCAGCAGCGCCCGCCAGGATTGAAACCAGGCCAGATTAGCCCCGGGATCGTCACCGCCGATAAACCGAATCATCGGCTGATCGGCGGTCTTCACCGCATGTACCGGCAGTACCGGTTTCTTGCGCTGTGCTTCGATAATGGCTGGATTACTCGGTTTTGCCGAATGTACGCCGCGCGTATCGAGGATCACCCGGTTAACGCTACGATCGTGCAACCCACGGTTAAGCGCCCGTTCAGCGTCTCCCTTGGTGAAAAATGCCGGATGACGGACCTCCACGCCGTAGCGAAAGCCAGAGGGCAGGGTATCCAAAAATGCCCAGAGTACCGGTAGCTCATCCGGGCCGAAAGCCGGAGGCAGCTGCAGCCAGTACTGACCCATGCGCGTATCAAGCGGGGCGAGCAGGCTAAAAAATTCTGCGGTGAGATCCTGACAGTTGCGCAGAGCCGACTGATGGCTGATGGTCGCCGGGAATTTAAAGCAGAAACGGAAGTCGTCGTGCGTCATGTCGTACCAACGCTGCACGATCTCCGGCCTCGGCAGGGCATAAAGCGTGGTATTACCCTCTACGCAGTTAAAATAGCGGGCATAGTCCGCAAGGGTAGCAATACCCAGCTTCTTCCACTGAGGATGCTGCCACTGCGGCAGTCCAAGATAAAAAGGCTTCACCGGCGTTCCCTCTCGTATCGTCCAGCAGGAAATGTAACGAGGCCAGCAGCGGAGTGCAACCCGTCAGCAGGCGTGACGGGCTGTCAGCTTATAATGCGGCGATAATGTCCGCGGAGTGACGGACACGGCCCAGGCGCGGGAAAATATTTTTCATGCTGCCCTCGTGCTGGTCGGTGCTGCCCGCGCTGCAAACGTCCTCAGCGACGATCAGGTTGAAACCCAGCTCCCAGGCGTTACGCGCGGTGGACTCCACGCCAATATTGGTGGAGATACCGCCCAGCACGATGGTATCAATACCCCGGCGGCGCAGCTGTAACTCCAGGTCGGTGCCGTAGAATGCGCCCCACTGATGCTTGGTTACTTCGATGTCGCTCTCCTCTTTGCCCAGCGCGGCGGGGTAGACCCACCAGTTCTCGGGCAGGGCACCGCCGTGGCTGACATCGACCGGCTGCTTCGGCGCGTCGCCGAAGTCTTTGGCCCAGCCCACGCGCACCAGCACTACCGGGGCATTGACGGCGCGAAACTTCGCGGCAAGCGTTGCGGCGCGGGCGACTACCTCAGATGCGCTGTGTGGTCCACCGGCAAAGGGCAGTATCCCTTCCTGAAGGTCGATTAATACCAGTGCGGTTTTGGCTGTATTTATCTCTAACATCGTCTCTCCGGTGCAAAAGGGAAACCATTGAGAATACAGCTAATCCTGCTTTTTCTGCGATAAGAACAATGTTCGCAAAGGGTGAAATTTGTTAGCGTTTATGAGAGGCGGGGTGTCTGCGGGCTATTTTGCCCGCTTTCGGGGGCGTTGATGCGGTTACGGCTCTTATCGCGCCGGGCTTTTTCAATTATAATGGCCGCCATTTTTCGCGACAGCATCGCCTGCATGGGCAGAGACAACAAAACTGCTGCGCGTGAGCGGCGAAGTTTAAAGGATATCGTTATGCGTACTGATTATTGCGGACAGCTCAATCTGTCCCACGTAGGCCAGCAAGTGACACTGTGCGGTTGGGTCAACCGCCGCCGCGACCTGGGCAGCCTGATCTTTATTGATATGCGCGATCGCGAAGGTATCGTACAGGTATTTTTCGATCCGGACCGTCAGGAAGCTTTCCAGCTGGCCTCTGAACTCCGTAACGAATTTTGCATTCAGCTCACCGGCACCGTCCGCGCTCGCGACGATAAAAATAAAAACAGCGAGATGCCGACCGGTGAGATCGAAGTGTTTGCCACCGACCTGAGCATTATCAACCGCGCCGAGCCGTTGCCGCTGGATTCCAATCAGGTCAACAGCGAGGAAGCCCGTCTTAAGTACCGCTACCTCGATCTGCGCCGCCCGGATATGGCTCAGCGCCTGAAGGCGCGCGCTAAAATCACCAGCTTCGTCCGTCGCTTTATGGATGACAACGGCTTTCTGGATATCGAAACGCCGATGTTGACCAAGGCCACGCCGGAAGGCGCGCGCGACTACCTGGTACCCAGCCGCGTGCATAAAGGCAAGTTCTATGCTCTGCCGCAGTCGCCTCAGCTGTTTAAACAGCTGCTGATGATGTCGGGCTTCGACCGCTACTATCAGGTGGTCAAATGCTTCCGCGATGAAGATTTACGCGCCGATCGCCAGCCTGAATTTACCCAGATCGATGTTGAAACCTCGTTTATGACCGCCCCGCAGGTGCGTGAGATCATGGAACGTCTGGTGCGCGAGCTGTGGCAGGACGTGAAGTGCGTTGATCTGGGTGATTTCCCCACAATGACCTTCGAAGAGGCGATGCGTCGTTACGGCTCTGACAAGCCGGACCTGCGCAATCCGATGGAGCTGGTGGACGTTGCTGACCTGCTGAACACCGTTGAGTTTAAGGTGTTCTCCGGGCCGGCTAATGACCCTAAAGGTCGCGTGGCGGCGCTTCGTGTGCCGGGCGGCGCTCAGCTCAGTCGTAAACAGATTGACGAATACGGCAAGTTTATTGAAATCTACGGCGCGAAAGGCCTGGCTTATATCAAGGTCAATGAGCGCGCGAAAGGCCTGGAAGGCATCACCAGCCCGGTGGCCAAGTTCCTGAATGCGGACATCGTTGAGTCCATTCTGGCCCGGACCGACGCCGCCGACGGCGATATGATCTTCTTCGGCGCTGACAGGGCGAAAGTGGTGGCTGATGCGCTGGGTGCGCTGCGCCTGAAGCTGGGCCGCGACCTGGCCATCACCGATGCTGCCGCCTGGAAGCCGCTGTGGGTTATCGACTTCCCGATGTTTGAGGATGACGGTGAAGAGGGTCTGACCGCGATGCACCATCCGTTCACCGCGCCGAAAGAGCTGACGCCGGACGAGCTGAAAGCGGCTCCCGAAGCGGCTATTGCCAACGCGTACGATATGGTCATTAACGGCTATGAAGTCGGCGGCGGCTCCGTGCGTATTCATAATGGGCAGATGCAGCAGACGGTGTTTGGCATTCTCGGCATTACCGGGCAGGAACAGCGTGAGAAATTTGGCTTCCTGTTGGATGCGCTCAAATACGGTACGCCGCCGCATGCGGGTCTGGCATTTGGCCTCGACCGTCTGGTGATGCTGCTGACCGGTACGGATAACATCCGTGACGTGATCGCGTTCCCGAAAACGACGGCGGCAGCCTGCCTGATGACCGAGGCCCCAAGCTTCGCGAACCCAGCATCGCTGGGCGAACTGGGCATTGAAGTCGTGAAAAAACAGCAGGCCCGCGCGTCTGATTCGTCATCAGAGAGCGAGTAAATGGCTTTTAAGCATCCGGTATCGGTGCTGGTGGTGATTTACGCCAGCGATACCCGGCGGGTGCTAATGCTGCAGCGGCGGGATGACAGCAGCTTCTGGCAGTCGGTTACCGGCAGTCAGGAGCCTGCGGAAACGCTGGCCGAAACCGCCGTGCGCGAAGTGTGGGAGGAGACGGGAATTAACGTCAACGCTGAGCAGCTCACAGTCAGCGACTGCCAGCGTCAGATAGAATTCGAAATCTTCGCGCATTTCCGCCACCGCTATGCGCCTGATATCACGCATAACGCCGAGCACTGGTTCAGTCTTGCTCTGCCAGCGGAGCGGGATATCGTGCTGAGCGAACACCTGGCGTTTTGCTGGCTGCCCGCCGAAGAGGCCGCGCAGCTGACGAAATCCTGGAGTAACCGCCAGGCAATTGAAGAATTTGTTGTATCACTTTTGGATTAACTTTCTGACCGCAAGACGGTTTTAAATTATCTGACTATCCAGGCGTTATCATTGAGGTAGCCTGTGAGGGATCGAGGAGAGAGGAATTAATGGCTGGTCACAGTAAATGGGCAAATACCAAACACCGCAAAGCGGCTCAGGATGCCAAACGCGGTAAGATTTTCACCAAAATTATCCGCGAGCTGGTCACGGCGGCCAAGCTGGGCGGCGGCGATGCCGCCTCCAACCCGCGCCTGCGTGCGGCAATGGATAAGGCGCTGTCAAACAACATGACGCGCGACACCATGAATCGTGCGATTGCGCGCGGCGTGGGCGGTGAAGATGACAGCAACATGGAAACCATCATCTATGAAGGTTACGGCCCCGGCGGCACGGCTGTGATGGTCGAGTGCCTGAGTGATAACCGTAACCGTACCGTTTCCGAAGTGCGTCACGCGTTTACCAAAACCGGCGGCAACCTCGGCACGGACGGCTCCGTCGCCTACCTGTTTACCCGTAAAGGTGTGGTGTCATTTGCGCCGGGTCTGGAAGAAGACAGCGTAATGGACGCAGCGCTGGAAGCGGGTGCGGAAGATGTGGTGACCTATGATGACGGCGCCATTGACGTGTTCACCGCCTGGGAGTCGCTGGGTGAGGTGAAGGATGCGCTGGAAGCGGCGGGACTGGCCGTGGAATCCGCCGAGGTCACCATGATCCCATCAATGAAGGCCGATATGGATGCTGAAACGGCACCTAAACTGCTGCGCCTGATTGATATGCTGGAAGACTGTGACGATGTGCAGGAAGTCTACCATAACGGTGACATCTCTGATGAGGTGGCGGCAACCCTTTAATGGCGTTGCACTCACTTAAAATCCCTCTGGCCGGAGACGCGTGATGGCGATCATTTTAGGTATCGATCCAGGTTCACGCATAACCGGCTATGGCGTTATTCGTCAGGTCGGACGGCAGCTGACCTATCTGGGCAGCGGCTGTATACGCACCTCGGTGACTGATTTACCCACCCGCCTGAAGCTGATTTATGCAGGAGTCAGCGAGATTATTACCCAGTTCCAGCCGGAATATTTTGCCATTGAGCAGGTGTTTATGGCGAAGAATGCGGACTCCGCGCTAAAGCTTGGTCAGGCGCGCGGTGCGGCAATCGTGGCGGCGGTAAATCAGGACCTGCCGGTGTTTGAATACGCCGCCCGGCAGGTGAAACAGACCGTGGTCGGCACGGGCAGCGCGGAAAAAAGCCAGGTGCAGCATATGGTCAGAACGCTGCTTAAGCTGGCCGCTAATCCCCAGGCGGATGCCGCCGATGCGCTGGCCATTGCCATCACCCACTGTCACGTTAGCCAGAATGCTAACCGCATGGGAGAAGGGCAGCTTAACCTGGCGCGTGGTCGCCTGCGTTCCTGAGAGGCTGGATATCCATCCAGCTTTTTTTATGCTATAACCCCGCACTGATGCTCATCAGCAGGTAGCCTAAAAGATAAGGGGTAAGATGTGATTGGTCGTTTACGAGGCATTATTCTTGAGAAGCAGCCGCCGCAGGTATTGCTGGAAGCCAACGGCGTGGGCTATGAAGTACATATGCCGATGACCTGCTTTTATGAGCTTCCCGAACTGAACCACGAAGCGGTGATCTTCACCCACTTTGTGGTGCGCGAAGATGCCCAGCTGCTGTTTGGTTTTAACAGCAAGCAGGAGCGCGCGCTGTTTCGCGAGCTGATCAAAGTGAACGGCGTGGGGCCTAAGCTTGCGCTGGCTATCCTCTCCGGCATGTCTGCCCAGCAGTTTGTGACCGCCGTAGAACGGGAAGAGATTGCCGCACTGGTTAAACTGCCTGGCGTGGGCAAAAAAACCGCCGAGCGGCTGGTGGTGGAAATGAAAGATCGCTTCAAAGGTATGCATGGCGATCTGTTTGCTGCTGATGCACCTTTCGCACTGACCAGCGAAGTGCAAAACGCCGCAGTATCCAATGATGCGGAAAGTGAAGCGGTTGCTGCGCTGGTATCGCTGGGGTATAAACCTCAGGAAGCCAGCCGGATGATCGCAAAAGTGGATCGCCCGAATGCCGACTGCGAAACGCTTATTCGCGAAGCCCTGCGCGCAGCTATCTGAGGTAAAGCATGATTGAAGCCGACCGCCTGGTCTCGCCGGGAACCATCAATGAAGAAGAGGTCATTGATCGGGCTATTCGCCCCAAACTGCTTGAGGAGTATATCGGCCAGCCGGTCGTTCGCGAGCAGATGGAGATTTTTATCCAGGCAGCCAAAATGCGCGGCGATGCGCTCGATCACCTGCTGATTTTTGGCCCGCCGGGGCTGGGTAAAACCACGCTGGCGAATATCGTTGCCAACGAGATGGGCGTAAACCTGCGCACGACCTCCGGGCCGGTGCTGGAGAAGGCAGGCGATCTGGCGGCCATGCTGACCAACCTTGAACCGCACGACGTGCTGTTTATTGACGAAATCCACCGGCTGTCACCGGTGGTGGAAGAGGTGCTCTATCCGGCGATGGAGGACTACCAGCTGGATATTATGATTGGCGAAGGCCCTGCCGCGCGCTCAATCAAGCTGGATCTGCCGCCCTTCACCCTGATTGGCGCCACCACGCGGGCGGGATCGCTAACCTCACCCCTGCGCGATCGCTTCGGCATCGTGCAGCGGCTGGAGTTCTACCGCGTTGAGGATCTCCAGTATATCGTGGCGCGCAGCGCGGCCTGCCTGGGTCTGCCGCTCAGCGAGGAGGGGGCGCTGGAAATTGCCCGTCGCGCCCGCGGCACACCGCGTATCGCAAACCGACTGCTGCGGCGCGTACGGGATTTCTCGGAGGTGCGCGCCGCGGGCAGCCTGAGTGGCGAGGTGGCATCCCGCGCGCTGGATATGCTGAGCGTCGATACCGAAGGGTTTGACTATATGGACCGTAAGCTGCTGCTGGCGATCATCGACAAATTTACCGGTGGTCCGGTGGGGCTGGATAACCTTGCTGCGGCAATTGGTGAGGAGCGCGAAACCATCGAAGACGTACTGGAGCCTTATCTGATCCAGCAGGGATTTATCCAGCGTACCCCGCGCGGGCGCATCGCAACTCAGCATGCTTATAAGCATTTTGGCATCACCCGGGAAGAGTAGATCCCGGTTCCGGAGAGTGCGAGAGCGGGCGCGACGGTGATAAGCCGACCGTCGGGCGCATCAACGTGGAGCGGTATTGCGCGCATGCCCGGGTCAGATGAGACCGAAAAAAAACACCCTGACAGCATAACGCTGGCAGGGTGTTTTTTTGTGTGTTATCTCAGACGCGGGGTTTGACCGCCATGCTGAGTAAAAACATCAGTGAGGCCCCAAGAACCACCGACGGCCCCGCCGGAGTATCCCAGGTAGCAGAGAAGCTCAGGCCCGCCGACACGGCCACTATCCCCACCAGCACGGCAACGCCGGCCATCTGTTCCGGCGAACGCGCAAAGCGACGGGCGGTGGCCGCCGGGATGATCAGCAGCGACGTGATGATCAGCGCGCCGACAAACTTCATTGCCACGCCGATGGTCAGCGCGGTCACCAGCATTAACACCATTTTGCTGCGCTGGATATTCACGCCATCCACCTGCGCCAGTTCCGGGCTAATGGTCATTGACAGCAGCGAACGCCAGTTAAATGCCAGTACCGTAAGCACCACGGCCACGCCCGCCGCAATGCTGTAGAGATCGGTTGGGGTCACCGACAGCAGATCGCCAAACAGATAGGCCATTAAATCCACCCGCACGTTTGACATCAGGCTGACCACCACCAGCCCCAGCGACAGCGCGCTGTGCGCCATAATGCCCAGAAGCGTATCGATCGCCAGGTGGGGACGACGCTCCAGCCAGACCAGCACCATCGCCAGTAACAGCGTGACCGCGATAACCGCATAAAACGGACTGACGTTAAGCAACAGGCCAAACGCGACGCCCAGAAGGGAGGCGTGGGCTAAGGTATCGCCAAAATAGGACATACGACGCCAGACCACAAATGACCCCAGCGGGCCAGCCGCCAGCGCCAGTAACACTCCAGCCAGCCAGCCGGGTAAAAGCAGTTCAATCACTGACCTGTTCCTCTGCGTAGAACGATACGTCCCTGGAGATCGTGCCGATGGTTATGATGGTGGCGATAAATTGCCAGCTGCTGGGCTCCCTGAGAGCCAAACATGGCGATAAATTCAGGATGCTGTGACACGGCTTCCGGCGTGCCGGAGCAGCAAATATGCTGATTCACGCACAGCACCTCGTCGGTCTTGGCCATCACCAGATGCAGATCGTGCGATACCATCAGCACGCCGCAGTTCAGCTCATGACGCAGCTGGTCTATCAGATCGTAGAGGGCGACCTGACCATTAACGTCAACGCCCTGAGTCGGCTCATCCAGCACCAGCAGCTGCGGATCGTTGAGCAGGGCGCGGGCAAGCAGTACGCGCTGCATCTCCCCACCAGAGAGTTTTTGCAGCGGGTAGTTCAGCAGCTGGGCGGCCTGGACACGGCTAAGCGCCGGGACGATATCCGCGCGCCGCACACCGCCGCGCAGCAGCATAAAGCGCTCAACCGTCAGCGGTAGCGTGGAATCCAGATGGATCTTTTGTGGAACGTAACCGATACGGAGCTGGGCAGGGCGGTGGATGCTACCCTGGTCGGGTTTTA
Organism: Erwinia sp. ErVv1; assembly: GCF_900068895.1. Lineage (GTDB taxonomy): Bacteria > Pseudomonadota > Gammaproteobacteria > Enterobacterales > Enterobacteriaceae > Erwinia. The sequence goes on from NZ_CDPK01000002.1 coordinate 174,925, forward strand.
TTAACCCCAGCACTACGCGAACCAGGGTAGATTTCCCTGCCCCGTTAGGGCCGAGCAGCGTCAGAATACGCCCCGGCTTAAGCGTAAGCGACACATCGGAGAGGACGCGACGAGCACCAAAGCTGACCGAAATTTTTTCAAGACTTATCAGTGAGGTCATAGTGATTACAGGTTGCAGAAGTTTTAGAATGTTATAATATCACATTCCATCGACCCCTCACGATGGAATGACGCATTATGTTACATAAAATTAAGCCCGCCTTCGCCTCCCTTGCGGGGCTTGCTTTTGCCGCTTCGCTGACCCTGCCTGCCCAGGCGGCGGTTGTCGCCTCGGTTAAACCCCTTGGCTTCATTGCTGCTGCCATTGCTGACGGCGTGACGCCTGTCCAGGTTTTGCTGCCTGATGGCGCATCCGAGCATGATTATGCCCTGCGGCCTTCTGATGTCAAACGCCTGCGCAGCGCGGATTTGGTGGTGTGGGTGGGGCCGGAAATGGAGGCGTTTATGCCGAAAGCGGTGGGACAATTGCCCGCCGGGAAATCCATTGAACTGGCCGCGCTGCCGGCGGTAAAACCCCTGCTTATTCGCGGTGCCGATGATGACGATAGCGGGCATGAAGAGGGGTCACAAGCCCATGAAGAGTCGGGACATTCTCATCATCATGGCGAGTACAATATGCACCTGTGGATGTCCCCAGAAATCGCAAGGCAATCTGCGGTTGCAATCCACGCAAAATTGTTGGAACTTATGCCGCAAAGCAGAGACAAACTAGACGCGAACCTGCAGCATTTTGAGGCAGAATTGGCTACCGCCGATTCGCAAATCCAGTCTCAGCTTGCTCCGGTGAAAGGAAAGGGTTATTTCGTTTTTCACGATGCCTACAGCTACTTTGAAAAACATTTCGGATTGACCCAAACGGGACATTTTACCGTTAACCCTGAGATCCAACCCGGCGCGCAGCGACTACATCAAATACGAACAGAGCTGGTTGAGCGTAAGGCCGTTTGCGTCTTTGCTGAACCACAGTTCAGGCCAGCCGTGATTGAGGCCGTTGCCCGCGGGACTGACGTACGTTCTGGTACGCTGGACCCACTGGGCACCGCCATCACTCCGGGCAGAGACAGCTATGTGAAATTCCTCTCACAGCTGTCCACCCAGTACGCGAGCTGCCTGAAAGGAGACTAGAGGAATATAATACGTGCAGCAGATTGCCCGCGCTGTCGCCATGGCGTTCAACACATTGCCAAGAACCCACCGCATTATGCTGGGTTCACTTACCGCTGTTACTCTGGCCGTCTCTGTCTGGCGGCCTTATGTCCATCATCCCGCTGATGAAAATCCCATCGTAAAAACGATTGAGATGGATAAAAATCAGCTGCGTAAGCTGTTGCCGGAGGCCAGTGAACCTCTCGATCAGGATACGCCCGCCCCTGAAGATGACGTACCTAAAGATGAAATAGATGAAGACGTGCAGAATGAAACCGGTACGCACGACTATGTCGTGTCCTCCGGCGATACCCTGAGCAGTGTTCTGAATCAGTACGGCATTGATATGGGCGACATCGCTCAGCTGGTTAAAGCCGATAAAGACCTGCGTAATTTACAGGTAGGCCAGCAAATTTCCTGGACGCTGACCGATGACGGCCAGCTACAGCGCCTCACCTGGGAAGCCTCCCATCGCGAAACCCGCACCTACGATCGCTCGGGCGATACCTTTAAAGTCAGTTCTGAAATGCTGAAAGGCGAGTGGAAAAGCAGCGTACTTTCCGGCACGGTTGAAGGCAGCTTCGTCACCAGCGCCAAACAGGCAGGACTGAGCAGTGGTGAAATCAGTGCGGTGATCAAAGCCCTCCAGTGGCAGATGGACTTTCGCAAGCTGCGCCACGGTGACAAATTTTCGGTATTGATGTCCCGCGAGATGATGGATGGCAAGACCCAGCAGAGTCAGCTCAAAGGGGTACGCCTGGAGAGCGGCGGCAAGGATTATTATGCCATTCGTGCCGATGACGGTAAGTTCTACGATCGCAGCGGCGCCGGGCTTGCCCGCGGCTTTATGCGCTTCCCCACGGTGAAACAGTATCGCATCTCCTCAAACTATAACCCCCGTCGTCTGAACCCGGTAACGGGGCGCATTGCGCCGCATAAAGGCGTTGATTTCGCGGTGCCAATCGGCACGCCAGTGCTGGCGGTGGGCGATGGTGAAGTTATCGTCTCTAAGCGCAGCGGTGCGGCAGGGAACTACGTTGCCATCCGTCACGGTCGCCAGTATATGACCCGCTATATGCACCTGAAAACGCTGCTGGTGAAGCCGGGTCAGAAGGTCAAGCGCGGCGATCGTATCGCCTTAACCGGCAACACCGGACGCTCAACCGGCCCCCATCTGCATTATGAAATCTGGATCAATAATCAGGCGGTCAATCCACTGACGGCGAAGCTGCCAATGATGGAAGGCCTGACCGGCAGTGAGCGCAGTGCTTATCTGGCCCAGGTCCGGGAAGTGATGCCGCAGCTGCGCTTCAAATAGGCTTAGCGGATTTTTCTTAAGCCGACGGGATGCTCCCGCCGGCTTTTTCGTTTTATCCGTAAAATGATGGGGCATTGCATTATCGCCCGTCGGCACTATCATAGGCCGGTTATTGTTTGAGGCGAGTGCATGGAAAAGAGCAAAAAAAGCAGCATTGAATTTATCCCCGTTTTTCAGAAATCCTTTCTGATGCCGCGCTACTGGGGCAACTGGCTGGCGATTGGCTGCTGTGCCGGACTGGCCTGGGTGCCAGCCCGCCTTCGCGATCCGCTGCTGGGCGCGCTGGGGCGGCTGGCGGGAAAATTTGCGAAAAGCGCACGACGTCGGGCACAGATTAATCTGTATTACTGCCTGCCTGAGCTTCCTGAAGCAGAAAGGGAAAAAATCATCGACGATATGTTCGCCACTGCACCACAGTCAATGGTGATGATGGCAGAGCTGGCGTTGCGTCCTGCGCATACCCGTCCGCGCATTAAGTGGCATAACCGCGAAATCATTGACAGCTGTCGCGATGCGGGGGAGAACGTGATTTTCCTTGTCCCGCACGGCTGGGCGGTCGATATTCCGGCTATGGTGCTGGCCTCGGAAGGGCAGAAAATGGCGGCGATGTTCCATAACCAGCGCAATCCGCTGATGGACTACGTCTGGAACGCGATCCGCCGTCGCTTTGGTGGCAGAATGCATGCCCGTAATGACGGCATCAAACCCTTTATCAGCTCGGTCCGTCAGGGATACTGGGGCTACTATCTGCCCGATCAGGATCACGGTGCTGAACACAGTGAGTTTGTCGATTTCTTTGCCACCTACAAGGCGACGCTGCCTGCCGTAGGGCGGCTGATGAAGGTATGCCGTGCCAGAGTGGTGCCGCTGTTTCCGGTTTATAACAGCAAAACGCACCAGCTGGACGTCCTGCTGCGGCCACCGATGGATGACCTGCTGGAGGCCGACGATACCACGCTGGCCCGGAGGATGAACGAAGAGGTGGAGGTGTTCGTGCGCCCGCATCCCGAGCAGTACACCTGGATCCTCAAGCTGCTGAAAACGCGTAAAGAGGGGGATATCGAACCTTACCGGCGTAAGGACCTCTATCCTAAGTAGTGCGCAGTAAAAAGGGCGGAAATTCCGCCCTTAATCGTCTCCAGCGCCGTGCGGGTTAAAGCTGCACGACATCGCCTGGCTATCGCGCCGCTACTCCACGCGCAGCACACGGCTGGTATTGGTGGTACCGGTCGTGCTCATCACGTCGCCCTGGGTAATAATCACCAGATCCCCGGACATCAGAAAGCCCTTATCGCGCAGCAGGTCGGTGGCGTCATGCGCTGCGGCGACGCCATCCTTGTCACTGTCGAAAAACACCGGCGTCACGCCGCGATACAGTGCGGTCAGATTCAGCGTGCGTTCATGGCGGGACATGGCGAATATCGGCAGGCCGGAGGTAATGCGTGAGGTCATCAGCGCGGTACGCCCCGACTCGGTCATGGTGATAATGGCCGTAACGCCCTGGAGATGGTTAGCGGCATACATCGCCGACATGGCGATGGCTTCTTCGATATTATCAAACTGCACGTCGAGCCGGTGTTTGGACACGTTGATGCTGGGGATCTTTTCCGCCCCCAGGCAAACTTTTGCCATTGCGGAGACGGTTTCCGCCGGATACTGTCCGGCAGCCGTTTCGGCGGAGAGCATCACCGCATCGGTGCCATCAAGCACGGCGTTGGCCACATCCATTACCTCTGCGCGGGTCGGCATCGGGTTGGTGATCATCGACTCCATCATCTGGGTGGCGGTAATTACCGAGCGGTTAAGCTGACGGGCGCGGCGGATCAGGGCTTTCTGGATACCGACCAGCTCGGGATCGCCGATCTCTACCCCTAAATCGCCACGGGCAACCATCACCACGTCTGAAGCCAGAATGATATCGTCCATCGCCTCCTGGCTGGCAACGGCTTCGGCACGCTCCACTTTGGAGACGATTTTTGCATCACAACCGGCATCACGCGCCAGGCGGCGGGCATAGTTGAGGTCTTCACCACAGCGCGGGAAGGAGACGGCCAGGTAGTCACAGCCGATTTTGGCCGCGGTCAGGATGTCCGCTTTGTCTTTTTCGGTGAGGGCTTCCGCTGACAGGCCGCCGCCCAGCTTATTGATCCCCTTGTTGTTGGAGAGGGGGCCGCCCACCGTGACTTCGGTAAAGACCTTCATGCCCTGGACCTCGCGCACTTTAAGCTGCACGCGGCCGTCGTCCAGTAGCAGAATATCCCCCGGCACGACGTCGGCGGGCAGACCTTTATAGTCGATACCCACCTTCTCGCTGTCGCCTTCACCTTTCCCCAGGCTGGCGTCGAGCAGGAAGCGATCGCCAATGCTCAGGAACACCTTGCCCTCTTTGAAGGTGGAGACGCGAATTTTTGGCCCCTGCAGGTCGCCGAGGATCGCCACATGACGCCCCAGCTTCGCGGCGATTTCACGCACTTTATTCGCCCGGAGAAGATGATCTTCAGCCGTACCATGCGAGAAGTTCAGACGGACAACGTTGGCACCCGCGGCGATGACTTTTTCGAGGTTATTATCGCGATCGGTAGCGGGACCCAGCGTGGTAACGATCTTGGTTCTTCTGAGACGTCTTGACATGTATAACTCCATTGACGTTATAAGGGGGTGTTGCAGCAGCAACCCCGGTAAAGGTGAGCGCTTGTTATCGGGCGGGCCACGGATGATTAACCTCTGTGCCTCTTCGGGCGGTTAACCCGGCGTGAGCGGCTCTTTTTCAAAACGTGACTCTTTTAGCGCCGACTTTACCCGCTTGAGGTTATCACGAAAACTGGCTCCCCGACGCAGCGTAAACCCCGTCGCCAGCACGTCCACCACCGTGAGCTGTGCCAGCCTGGAGACCATCGGCATATAGATGTCGGTGTCCTCCGGCACGTCCAGCGTCAGTGCCAGCGTGGCTGCCAGCGCTAAGGGCGACCCCGGCGAGGTAATAGCCAGCGCGGTAGCATCATTTTCCCGCGCAAGCTGCGCCAGTTCGACTAAATTTTTAGTACGCCCGGTGTGCGAGATAAGCACAATCACGTCGCCTTCCGCACTGTTAATGCAGCACATGCGCTGCATCACAATATCATCGGAATAGATCACCGGTACATTGAAGCGGAAAAATTTATTCATGGCATCGTGAGCCACGGCGGCGGACGCGCCAAGACCAAAAAAGGCGATCTTTTTCGACTGCGTAAGCAGGTCGACGGCGCGATTGACGGCCACGGCGTCCAGGCTGTTTTTCGCTCTGTCGAGACCGGCCATGGCCGATTCAAAAATCTTTTGCAGATACGCTCCGGCGCTATCATGTTCTTCGACATGCCGGCTGACATAGGGGGTACCGTTCGCCAGGCTTTGCGCCAGTACCAGTTTGAAGTCGGGAAAGCCTTTGGTACCCATTCTGTGACAAAAGCGGTTCACGGTCGGTTCACTTACCGCCGCCTCGCGGGCCAGCAGGGCAATACTGACATGGATGGCCGATTCCGGGGCGGCCAGAATCACCTCCGCGACCTTACGTTCGGATTTGCTCAGGTGGAGCAGGGTGACCTGAATTTTTTCCAGCATATTCATGGCGTGCTTCGCTCATCTTTTCTGACGATTTCATTCAAAGGAGAAATCGATGTCAATTTGTAGAGAATATACAATGGGCTAAACAGGCAGCGGCAGCATTGAGACGGCAATCGCAGTTTATTTTGTCAGAGTTTGAGCTACATCGTATTTTTAGCGCGGACAACAGACACAAAACCGTTGAAAAGAACGAATGAACTAACCGACCTGAGGGCGGTATCGTCGATATAATCGGCTTAAATGGCATACTCTGTGCTGTTACAGAGCGGTCAGGTTTACGTGGACCGGCCAAAAGCAGTACATTGTATTGAAAGAGAATGATAATAAGAGCCTGGATGTTTATGGAATCAGCAGGTCAGGCTCGTCCTGCAACGAGGAGATTATAATGGCGGTTACACAAACGGCTCAGGCATGCGATCTGGTTATTTTCGGTGCCAAAGGCGATCTCGCGCGCCGGAAACTATTGCCTTCCCTGTATCAGCTGGAAAAAGCCGGCCAGATCCACGAGGAGTCGCGCATTATTGGCGTGGGTCGCGCTGACTGGGATAAGGCCGCTTATACCAAGGTGGTTCGCGAAGCGCTTGAAACCTTCATGAAGGAGAAGATTGACGAGGCGCTGTGGGACAAGCTCAGCAATCGTCTGGACTTCTGCAACCTCGACGTTAATGACTCTTCGCATTTTCCTAAACTGGGTAAAATGCTCGACCAGAAAAACCGCGTCACCATCAACTACTTCGCCATGCCGCCAAGTACCTTTGGGGCGATTTGTAAAGGCCTGGGCACCGCGAAGCTCAACGCCCAGCCCGCTCGCGTGGTAATGGAAAAACCGCTGGGGACGTCGCTGGACACCTCACGCGAAATTAACGACCAGGTTGGCGAATATTTCGAGGAAAACCAGGTGTTCCGTATTGACCACTACCTGGGCAAAGAGACGGTTTTAAACCTGCTGGCGCTGCGCTTTGCCAACTCGCTGTTCGCGTCTAACTGGGACAACCGCACCATCGATCACGTGCAGATCACCGTGGCGGAGGAAGTGGGAATAGAAGGGCGCTGGGGCTATTTCGACAAAGCTGGCCAGATGCGGGATATGATCCAGAACCACCTGTTACAGGTTCTGACGATGATTGCCATGTCGCCGCCGGCCGATCTCTCGGCTGACCGCATTCGTGACGAGAAAGTGAAAGTTCTGCGCTCGCTGCGCCGCATCGATCATACTAACGTGCGCGAGAAAACCGTGCGGGGCCAGTATACCTCCGGCTTTGTGCAGGGCAAAAAAGTGCCTGGCTACCTGGAAGAAGAGGATGCTAACAAATCCAGCAGCACCGAAACCTTCGTTTCTATCCGCGTGGATATTGACGACTGGCGCTGGGCAGGCGTGCCTTTCTACCTGCGTACCGGTAAGCGTCTGCCGACCAAGTGCTCCGAAGTGGTGGTCTATTTTAAAAACCCCGCGCTGAACCTGTTCAAGGAGTCCTGGCAGGAGCTGCCGCAGAACAAGCTGACCATCCGTTTGCAGCCCGATGAGGGCGTGGATATTCAGATCCTCAACAAGGTGCCAGGGCTTGATCATAAGCATAACCTGCAAACTACCAAGCTGGACCTGAGCTTCTCGGAAACCTTTAACCAGTCGCACCTGGCAGATGCCTATGAGCGGCTGTTACTGGAAACCATGCGGGGTATTCAGGCGCTGTTCGTGCGCCGTGATGAGGTGGAAGAGGCCTGGAAGTGGGTAGATTCCATCATGGACGCATGGGCAGCCGATAAAGAAGCACCTAAGCCGTATCAGGCAGGAACCTGGGGGCCCGTTGCTTCTGTCGCGATGATCACCCGCGACGGACGCTCCTGGAACGAGTTCGAGTAGCGCCTCTTCGCGCAGCGTCATGGCACGCTGCGCGAGTTTTACGGGGCAGGCCCTTTATGGGGGCTATCCGACTGGCTCCACCAACGGCTATCAGGGACTGCCCTGCGCCGCCGGAATCTGTTTGATGTATCAGCCGCTAACCTTAATGCCTGCCGCACAGGCGACAGCGCGCTGAACGGCATCGTCGCAATCCTGACCCGTCGCCAGCGCGACGCCCAGCCTGCGCTTACCCTGAATCTCAGGCTTACCGAACAGGCGGATCTGCAAACCGGCCCCCAGTACCGCGCCGAGATTTGCAAACCGCACATTATCGCTCTCCAGCTCCCGAAGGATCACCGCAGAGGCCGCGCAGCCATACTGGCGGATCCCGCCAATCGGCAGGCCGAGGAAGGCGCGAACGTGCAGGGCGAATTCGGAGAGATCCTGAGAAATCAACGTCACCATGCCGGTATCGTGTGGCCGCGGTGACACTTCGCTGAATACCACCTCATCGCCGCACACAAACAGCTCCACGCCAAACAGGCCGTGGCCGCCAAGGGCGCTAACCACTTTTTCGGCTATCTGCTGCGCGCGCTGCAAGGCCAGATCGCTCATCTGCTGCGGCTGCCAGGACTCACGGTAGTCGCCGTCTTCCTGACGGTGGCCAATGGGGGCGCAAAAATGGATGCCGTCAACCGCGCTCACGGTCAAAAGGGTGATTTCAAAATCGAACTTAACCACGCCCTCCACGATGACGCGTCCGGCACCCGCCCGTCCACCCTGTTGAGCATACTGCCAGGCAGCGCTCAATTGTGAGGCATCGCGGATAAAACTCTGACCTTTACCCGATGAGCTCATTACCGGCTTAATGATGCACGGGAAGCCAACTTCATCGGCGGCCTGCAAAAAAGCGGCTTCACTGTCGGCAAAACGATAGGAAGAGGTGGGTAAGCTGAGCTCTTCCGCAGCCAGACGACGAATACCTTCACGATTCATCGTCAGACGCGCCGCGCGGGCGGTTGGCACCACATGCTGACCCTGTTTCTCCAGCTCAACCAGCATATCCGTGGCGATGGCTTCAATTTCCGGCACGATATAGTCAGGGCGCTCCAGCGCAACGAGTGATTTTAGCGCCTCGCCGTCCAGCATATTGATCACATGGCTGCGATGGGCCACGTGCATTGCGGGCGCATCGGCATAGCGATCGACGGCAATCACCTCGACGCCAAGACGCTGGCATTCCAGCGCGACTTCCTTACCCAGTTCACCTGATCCTAACAGCATTACGCGGGTTGCGGCAGGGCGCAGCGCGGTTCCGAGAGTGGTCATAGTTGCTACCTGATTGGAGGAAAAAAACGCGCGCAGTATAAACGAAAACGTTTGCGTATTCATCTGCTTTTCCGGGCTTGAGCTAAAAATAGCCTGCTGCTATACTGTATAAAAATACAGTTAAATGAGGTGAGCGGAATGGCTGTTGAGATAAAATACGTTGTCGTTAGAAAAGGTGAGGAAAAGATGACATTCGCCAGTAAAAAAGACGCGGACGCCTACGATAAAATGCTTGATATGGCTGAAGTCTTCAGCGACTGGCTGAGTGAAGGGCCGGTGGCGCTTGATGAGCAGCAGCGTGAAGCCTTTGGCCTGTTCCTGGCAGAGAACAAGGATGCCGTACAGCATATTGTGAAGACCAGCAAAATGCCGGAAGGGGCAAAAACAGAGGCGAATCACGCTTCTGCCCGCGCAGAGGCTGATAGCGCTGACCCTGTTGAAGTGAGTGAGCAGCAGCCTACAGACGTGCAGGCATCCGCGGATGAATTGGATGAAGAAACCGCTGAGGGTGCATCCGCTAACGCGAGCAAACGTAAGTCTGCCCGTACGCCAAAAGCGGCATAACGGTCAGTCGCCCCAGCGGCAGGCCGGGGCGAATAATCATACGAGGTCGTGCGGCGAACCAACCGGCATCGGAAGGGGTTTGCAGCCGTTATGCTACCCTAAGCGGTTACGCGACCCGCCGGGCTGAGCGGGTTTTACTGGCCCCGCTGGGCAATACAGCGTTTCAGGGCGTGCATCGCCTCTTTCGCAACTTCATCAGGAGCCTGCTGGTGGTAGCTGTCGTTAAAGACCTCCAGTCCAAGCGGGCCTGCATAACCCTGAGTTTCCAGGTAGTCCAGCAGCGTGTAGAGCGGGAAATTTCCCTGGCCAGGCAGCAGTCGGCTGTGGCGGGCGGTATCTATCAGCTGGTCCTGCCCGGGTAGGGTGCTAAGATCTGAAAGCTGGACGAGGAAAATCTTTTCCATCGGGATCCCCGCAAGATCGGCAATGGTACGGTTGCGGGCAAAGATATGAAACGCATCGACGACCAGCCCGAGGTTGGGCGCATTGATTCGCTGCACCATCTGCCATGCCTGAACGGTGGTATTGATATGCGTGCTCCACGCCATCGCTTCAAACGCCACGCGCAGCCCACGTTTATCTGCCTCCTTCACCAGCCAGCGCAGGTCATCTTCTTCCCGATGGGCCACGCAGGCATGATGCGTAGATGCCGGGGTGAGTAGCGTGGTTGCGCCCAGGCTGACGGCCGTATCCAGCATCTCAAGGGCCAGCCTGCGCTTATCTTCACGCTCGCCATCCGGCGCACCGTCAAAATCCAGCAGCACCTGGTAATCCGTCAGAGAAAGTTTTTGTTCCCGGGTAAACGTCCCTACGTCCTGTGCATTGCCTTTCGCGTTTTCCACGTCCTGACGCCAAAGCTCAACCTGCTGAAAGCCAGCTTTAGACGCAGCAATCAGCTTCTCTTCAGGCGTGCCACCCAGCAAAACAGTGTTGATAAACAGTGGGTTATTACTAAAGCGCATATCTGCTCCCTTTTAAAAATGTGCAGTAAAATCTGCGGGCCGTCGTCAGGCCTCGCATCTGCCTGATATCGCCCTGGCGAGGGTCTGAGGTTGCTGGCAGAGTAATGAGTATAGTCATCGCTTCAGAACGTGCTTCAGATCACACTTTATCGTTACCTGGCATTCATCGCAGCAACATGCCACCCTTAGTGCATATGTTTTAGTGAGCGGAACAGATGTGATGAAAACACCACCGATAGCCAGAAAAAAACCTTTCGAGATGACGCTGCATGGCGATACGCGAACAGATAATTATTACTGGCTGCGCGATGACCAGCGTGACGATCCCGACGTGCTGGACTATCTTCATGCCGAAAATGATTACGGCAGGGCGGTGATGCAGTCGCAGCAGGCGCTTCAGGACCGGCTGTTAAAAGAAATTGTCGATCGCATTCCACAGCGCGATCGCTCGGTGCCCTATATCAAAAATGGCTACCGCTACCAGCGCCGCTATGAAGAGGGGAATGAGTACGCTATCTATACCCGCCAGCCTGAAAATACTGATGCGCCCGACGTATGGCAGACGTTGATAGACGGTAACCAGCGCGCCGCACGCAGTGAATTTTACACGCTGGGCGGGCTGGGTATTTCTCCGGACAACACCATTATGGCGCTGGCTGAAGACTTTCTTTCCCGCCGCCAGTACGGCATCCGCTTCTGCAATCTGGAAACGGGGCACTGGTACGATGAAGTGCTGGAAAATGTGTCATCAAGCTTTGTCTGGGCCAACGACAGCACGACGCTTTACTATGTCCTGAAGGACAAGCAAACCCTGCTGCCCTGGCAGGTATGGCGACACAGGCTGGGCACCCCGCAGCAGGAAGATGAGCTGGTGTATGAAGAGAAGGATGACACGTTTTACGTCAGCGTGCATAAGACCACCTCCGAGCACTTTATCCTTATTGCGCTGAACAGCAGTACCACCAGTGAAATTCTGCTGCTGGATGCCGAATATGCGGACACCGCACCCCAGGTGTTCAGCCCGCGCCGCAAAGATCACGAATATACCCTCGACCATTATCAGCATCACTTCTATGTGCGGTCGAATCGTGAAGGAAAAAACTTCGGGCTCTACCGCACCGATCACTTCCGTGAAAATAGCTGGGAAACGCTGATCCCCGCACGCGAACACATTGTGCTGGAGGATTTCAGCCTGTTTCGCGACTGGCTGGTGGTGGAAGAGCGGCAGCGCGGCCTAACCAGCCTGCGGCAGATCGACAGGAAAAGCGGCGAGTCCTTTGGTATCGCCTATGACGATCCGGCCTATGTGACCTGGCTGGCCTACAACCCCAACCCCGAGACTAACAGACTGCGCTACGGCTACTCCTCGATGACCACGCCAGACACCCTGTTTGAGATGGACATGGACAGCGGCGAGCGTCGGGTGCTTAAGCAGGCTGAAGTGAAAGGGTTCGATGCCAGCCACTATAAAAGCGAGCACCAGTGGATCAAGGGGCGCGACGGCGTGGAGGTGCCGGTTTCGCTGGTCTACCACCGGGAGCATTTCCGTCCCGGTAAAAACCCGATGCTGGTTTATGGCTATGGTTCCTACGGCAGCAGTATGGATGCCGACTTTAGCGCCAGCCGCCTGAGCCTGCTCGATCGCGGCTTTGTGTTTGTACTGGCGCATGTTCGCGGCGGCGGCGAATTGGGGCAGCAGTGGTATGACGATGGCCGGCTACTGAATAAGTTGAATACCTTCCACGACTTTATTGATGTCACCAACGCGCTGGTGGATCGCGGCTATGGCGATCCACAAAAGCTCTATGCCATGGGCGGTAGCGCGGGTGGCCTGCTGATGGGGGCCGTTATCAATATGGTGCCGGACCGTTTCCACGGCGTTGTGGCGCAGGTCCCTTTTGTCGATGTCGTCACCACCATGCTGGACGAGTCCATTCCGCTCACCACCGGTGAATATGACGAGTGGGGCAACCCAGCGGAGGAGCAGTACTATCGCTACATATCTCAGTACAGCCCCTACGACTGCGTTAGCCGTCAGGCCTATCCGCATATGCTGGTGACCACCGGTCTGCACGACTCACAGGTTCAGTACTGGGAGCCTGCTAAATGGGTGGCGAAGCTGCGCGAGCTGAAAACGGATGACAACCTGCTGCTGCTGTGCACGGATATGGATGCCGGACACGGCGGGAAATCAGGCAGGTTCAAATCTTATGAAGGGGTGGCAATGGAGTATGCCTTTATCATTGCGCTGGCGCAGGAGACGCTCAGCGCGGGTAATGCACACTAGTCTGCTGACAACGCCCGTTCCATCGCACCGCGAAGGTCGGGCTTCAGGTCGGGGATGTTTTTCAGCATCCATTTAAGATAGCCGGGGTCGCGCTTTGCCACCTCGTCGATTTTACTGCCGCGATATTTGCCAAAAGGGAAGGTGCTGCTCGAGCCGCGAACGTTCATCCGGCGAACCAGTTCCGCCTCATCCCAGCCGGAAAAATCCATGATGCGGACCAGCAGTGCCGCCGTTACATAGCAGTCATACAGCGCCCGGTGGGCATGCAGGCCCGGCGGCGTCTCCACCTCCAGCTGCAACGATTCGCGCAGTGCCTGATTACCATACTTACGCCCCGGCCACAGGCCGCGTGCCAGCGTCATAGTGCAAATCCATTCTCCGTGCATCTCCGGCAGCATTCTGCGGTCAAAGCTGGCGTTATGCGCTACGTAAAACGCGCTGCCGTGATAGCGGCTGATAACCTGCTCAATGGGTGGTTTATCGGCAACCATCGCTTCCGTAATGCGATGAATCGCCATCGCCTGGCGGCCGATGGGGCGATCCGGACAGACCAAATCGCTCATGGGATTGATAATGGTTCCACCCACCACATCCACGGAGGCTATTTCAACAATCCCGCCCTGCAATCCACAGGTTTCAGTATCTATTACGCGCAGCATAATGCGTCCCTTTTGAAAATCTGACCGTTAGCCTACAGAATGCACTTCGCCTTGCCAATCTTTACCCTGTCTGCGGGCAATGACCAGCTCTTCGCCGCTGCCCCCCAGCACAATCTGTTGTCCGGCTTCATCCCACAGCGCACTCTGACCGGCGCTCTGGTAGCCACCCGTGGGCAGGGCGTGGTTAGCCATTAAGACCGCCATTTTGTATTCGCGCGACCAGCGGGCAAGAAAGTCACAGTCCTTCTGGTAGCCCTGCTTAGAGACCAGCACCCCGGTGGCATATAAATTTGCCCCGCGCTGTGCCGCCTCGCGGGCGAAGGCCTCCACGCTGATGTCGGCGCAGATTGCCATCGCCACCTGATGCCGGGGATAACCGAACAGGGGGATGCTCTCACCGATCTGAAATATCTGCTTCTCATCGCCAAACAGATTGCGCTTACCGTAGGCGATGCGTGTTCCTTCCGGTAAAAAAGTGATGGCGGCAAGCAGCGTACGGTTTTCGTCCCTGAGCGGCAGGCCGACGATAATCGTCATGTGGTATTGGCTGGCCGCATCGGCAAAAACCTGCAGGCGGGGATCGTCCAGCGACATCGCCAGGGTTGCTGCCAGCGCTAACTCGTAGCCAGTGAGAGAGAGTTCAGGGAAGATCAGGACGTCGACGTTAAGTCGGGCGGCCTGATGTATAAATTCAAGATGGCGCGAAATGTTCCACTCGGTTTGACCGGGACGCGATCCTGACTGTGCAGCGGCAATACTCCACACGGACATAGGCTTTCCTGCTGGGGCTGTGATGAAGCGCTATATCAACCGAAGCGACCGGGAAAAACAAGCGGGGAAGCCATAAATTTAACGCTATTTTAGTTTGGGTTCATAGGGCAGACGGGAAAGGCTGAGCGATGCCTGCCGGTACTGCACCAGTCGCTGACGAAACCAGTCACGCAGCGCTTCTGGCTGTTCGCGCTCAACCATTTCAGCAATGACCGGCATATTATACCGCTCTTTAAAGGCCACACCTGCGGCGGCAAGGTCCACGTTAACCTTATCTTTCTCTTCCTGGGACACTTCAGCCAGATTGTATTTCATGGGGATCTCCTGATATCCGCGCCAAAAGTAAAGCAGTTGCGCGACTTTCGCAAGCCTCACGGCGGGAATCGCCCTTATCGGCTCGACACCTTATTTTAAGCGGAGTATTCTTTCGGCCTTAACGCAGCCAACAGGTTGCCAGGCAAAGGATAATAGGATGATGATGCGTAAGTTCTCAATGGTTTTTACGCTGGCACTCGCGGCCGCGTGCTCGCAGCAGGCTTCTGCTCATGCCCACCTGAAAAGCCAGTATCCGGCAGCGAACGCCAACGTGGAGGCTTCTCCGCAGGCCCTGACGCTGACCTTCTCTGAGGATATCGAACCCGCCTTTAGCGGCGTAGACGTGCTCAATGCCAGCCAGCAGGCCGTGCCGCTGGAAAAGGCCGAACGCGCGCCAAAACAGCACAACCAGCTGATTGTCCCCCTGAAGCAGCCACTGCCAGGCGGCCAGTACCAGGTCAACTGGCACGTGCTGTCGGTTGACGGGCACAAAACCAATGGGAACTACACCTTTAGCGTGAAGTAATATGTCTGTCAGCCTGTGCTGGGTGCTGTGCCGCTGGCTGCACTTTATGGCGCTGCTCACGCTAACCGGCGCCAGCGCCTTTACTGTCTTCCTGGCGCCCGCCCAATTCAGGGCGCATATGTCGGTGCGACTCTCTCCACTGCTTAAGTCAGGCGCTATCGCCTCGCTGCTAACGGCGGTGCTACTGCTGGTGATTCAAACCGGCATGATGGGCAACGGCTGGCCAGACGTGAGCAATGTCGACGTCTGGCGCCTGGTGCTGCAAACCCGCTTTGGCGTGGCCTGGCAGTGGCAGCTTATCGCCGGCGTGGTCGGTGTCGCAGCGCTGGGGCTAAAGGGCAGGGGGCAACAGTGCCTGCTGCTGCTAAGTGGTATTGGACAGCTTGCCGGTCTGGCATTTACTGGCCACGCCGCCATGCTGGACGGCGCGCTCGGGTTTTTACAGCGCAGTAATCACGCCGTGCATTTGATTTCCGCTGCCTTCTGGGCGGGCGGGCTGCTGCCGGTTCTGCTGCTGATGGTGGATGTGCGACAGCCCGCCCGCAATGACGCGATCCATACGCTGATGCGCTTCTCACGCTATGGGCATCTTGCCGTGGCGCTGGTGCTGCTGAGTGGGGTGGTTAACGCGTGGCTGCTGCTCGGCTGGCCGCCGGGCCATTTTCAACTCTACAGCCGGCTGCTGCTGATAAAAATTGCGCTGGTGGGGCTAATGTGCGGCATCGCGCTGTTTAATCGCTACTGGCTGGTCCCAAGCTTCAAGCACAGCGGGGAGCAGGGCCAGCGCCGGTTTATACAGGCGACGCTGGCTGAACTGCTGCTGGCGGCCATTGTGCTTCTGCTGGTAAGCCTGTTTGCCACGCTTGAACCCGCCTGATTATCATTTTCTACCGTCTGCGCGGCAGACGTTTTCTTAAGAGGAATTGAACCACCATGAAGAAGTTAGCCAGTCTGATGATTGCGTTAAGTTTTTGTTCCAGTGCGATGGCGGCAGAGATTATTACCGTCAGTCGTTTCCAGGTCGGCAAAGACAAATGGATGTTCGATCGTGAAGAAGTGATGCTGACCTGCACCAAGGGCAACGCGCTGTTCGCCATCAACCCCAGCACGCTGATGCAGTATCCGCTCAATGACAAAGCCGAGGCGCTGGTAAAAAGTGGCAGCGCTAAGGGCCAGCCGATTAGCGTTATCCAGATTGACGACCCGCAGCATCCGGGCCAGAAGAAAAGCCTGCAGCCGATTATCGATCGCGCCCAGAAGCTCTGTGATTAAATACGAGTAAAAGCTTCGTGACGAAATAGCGCGTTGTAACAGCTATTTAGAAATCTGTATAACGCACTCAGACGGCGCTGGTATCGGGTTTTCACTTTATGCCAGCACGTTAACTGTTTTTCCCGCCCCTTTTTCAGATCCATTCGCAATTGTTCCGTTACGATCACAAAGCGAACATCTTCTTTATGCTCGGTTTACAACTGGCTGGATTATCCCCGCACCTGTACTACCTTTTAAAGTGCAAGGCGACATAGCCTGCATTAATGCCAACTTTTAGCGCAAGGCTCCGTTAAAAGAGCCATTTCCCTGGACCGAAGACAGGAATCGTCTTCGGTCTTTTTTTGTTTGGGTTTTAAAAACAGTGACTTACATTAAAATCAATCATTTATAGCGCACCCTGTTGTACCTTATTGCACCCTCCAGGAACCTATGTAGACAATTTGTAGTCACTTTTTTTGGAGATTCTCGCTAGCGGATTGTTAGTTACGGCCTCTTCCAGATGATGAGGCGCGAAGTGCGCATAACGCATGGTTACGCGGATGTCGGAGGGCACTGTTGCAAAGTTCACGATGAGGTGGCCTTTTGTATTATTGAAAGACCTTACGTTTCAAAGACCCGGCTCACCAGACGCATCTCGCCCAGGGGAGCACCATAATAAAATGTTGAGGCCTGACCTCTACGAGTGCACGTATAACCTCAATACCTTTGATTGTGGCGTANACCAGACGCATCTCGCCCAGGGGAGCACCATAATAAAATGTTGAGGCCTGACCTCTACGAGTGCACGTATAACCTCAATACCTTTGATTGTGGCGTAAGCCGTCTTCATGGATTTAAATCCCAGCGTGGCGCTGATTATTCTTTTCAGTTTCCCGCGATCGCATTCAATCACGTTATTCCGGTACTTAATCTGTCGGTGTTTAACGTCAGGCGGACACCGGCCTTCACGTTTAAGCAGAGCGAGGGCCCGGTAAAGATAAGCCCAGCGACCATTGACCTTCATGTACGTTTTATCAATGTGCCACGGGTTGAGATCGGAAGGGTTACGCCAGTACCAGCGCAGTCGTTTTTCCATTTCAGGCGCATAACGCTGAACCCAGCGGTAAATAGTGGAGTGATCGACATTCACACCACGCTTAGCCAGCATCTCCTGCAGCTGAGGGTAGCTGATGCCGTATTTGCAATACCAGCTTACCCCCACAGAATGATGTCACGCTGAAAATGCCAGCCTTTGAATGGGTTCATGCGCTGCTCCGTCAGCAAAAGGTGGCCATAATTTTATTACCTCCAGATTTTTGCAACAGTGCCCAATAGGTTGCTTACCAACTACCGTAAGGATATTTTTTCCCTTTGATAAAATCCTCGGTATCTTTTCCGTACTCATAGCTGTTAGAAAACCGCATTATTCCTTTGCAAATATCTAATTTATCCCCTGATAAGGTTTTCAGGACTGACGGGGTGACGCGGTAATTAGACTCAGAACCACTTCCCTGTGACCAGACGGCCACTTTCCCCTCCGGAGCCAGACCAATCTGCACTCGGAGTTTAAGGTCCAATCATGTAAAAAACCACGCTAGTGAATTAAATTAATGATATATAAGAATTTCCTTTTGTTTTGACGGTTTGATTGATCTAAGCCAACGTCAGGTTCACTTAATCAGAACAAAATACGATATTTATCAAACAAAAGGATATATAGATGCCAATCCCTGCTAATATGTGGCTCAAGGACGACGGCGGTGCAGACATTAAAGGCTCTGTTGATGTTCAGGATCGTGAAGGCAGCATTGAAATTATCGGTTTATCACACGGTTTAACGCTGCCAGTTGATGCTGCGAGCGGTAAAATCACCGGTACCCGCCAGCATTCATCTATGATGCTTGAAAAAGAAATTGATAGTTCTTCTCCATATCTCAATCGTGCAGCTGCTACAGGGCAGGCGCTGCAAAGCGCTGAAATCCGTTTTTATAAAATCAATGATGCGGGGCAAGAGGTTTGCTATTACATCATACTTCTGGAAAACGTTAAGGTAACGAGTGTAAACACCTCTATTCCTAACACGAAGCTATCCAGTTCACAGCTAAACCATGTAGAACACGTCAGCCTCAATTACGAAAAAATCACCCGGCACTACGTAGACGGTAACGTGAAATTTGCCGATGCGTGGAACGAGCGAAAAACTGTTTGAAAAAACATGCAGCTATCGGCGTATTTTTCTGATTATTCGAATTGTGGCTATGTAGCCGACCATGGCGAATGCTAGCGAGCAAATAACCCAAGCCAGGACCCATAAATCATCAAAGTTTTCCTGGCTTACATTCCCATCCATCCACTCTGCAAAATGTTGTGTAGTTTCGAGGCTGATAAACTTAGCAGGATCTATTAATCTCGCACCGATGTAGCACAACAGCACAAACCAAACCAGATAGGCAATTCTACGAGCAAATGTTATAGCCATTACTGACAACCTCGATCATGCCGTAGGCCATAAGGTCTTTCATGCATGGGACATGAATCTGCGGGGTATTGATCAGGGCATTGCGGAGTGTGCGGAAATCAGCGTTACTAACAAGTGTTATACAGCCGTCTGATAAAACGCCCGGATGTAGCCTGAAATGCTCGCGTTTGACTCCTTCTATCCATGTAGAATCATCAATACTCCAGTCATTGGGGTAAAGCGCGAACCATTCTGAACGGGCAAACTCCGCGCCGCTATGGTATTTGTTGTAAGTGTCTTTAAAAAAAGCAATTATTTTCGAAACGGGGCCACCGCTGCCTCGTCCTAGGATCCAATATCGCCCCTCGGGGATTGGACCATCTCCCGGATGTTTCCCACAACCGCCTCGATTTTTATAAGCACCATTACCGGAGAATGCCATGAATGTACCTACGCCGGGAAAAGATAATGGCGCTATATCTGCTCCGTTGAGTAAAAAATTTCCATTTAAAGTCACTGAAGTTCCTTGATATTTTTTATATTCGCCTATAGTAGTGCCAACTACGATTCAATAGATTGAGCTACAGCAAGGAATTTTTCATTATTCTGCTTGCTCGAAAGAGCCTTATGGCAGAAGAACAGACCTTTTTTTCAGCCGAAAATACGTGGCGCGGGATATACCCGTTTTCTCTGGCACTGTTGCAAAAATTTGGAGGTAATAAAATTATGGCCACCTTTTGCTTACGGAGCAGCGCATGAATCTATTCAAAGGCCGGCATTTTCAGCGTGACATCATTCTGTGGGCGGTACGCTGGTACTGCAAATACGTCATCAGCTACCTTCCATTTTTTTGAAGCATCCCTGATCGCCAGATAAATCACTTTCCGCACCGAGTCATCCGTCGGGAACACCTTGCGTTTCTTTATTGCCTGACGGATCACGCTGTTCAGCGATTCGATGGCGTTCGTAGTGTAAATAGCTTTACGGATATCCGGTGGATAATTGTAAAACGTATTGAGATTTTCCCAGTGTGCATACCAGCTTTTACTGATTTGCGGGTATTTATCGTCCCAGCCCCCTGCGAACTGCTCCAGAGCCATTAACGCCGCCTCTTCTGTTGGAGCCTGATATACCGCTTTCAGCCCGCCAGTCACGGCTTTGTAGTCCTTCCACGACACGTATTTCAGGCTGTTACGCACCATGTGAATAATGCACAGCTGGATATGCGTTTGGGGATAAACGCTGTTTATCACATCCGGGAAGCCCTTCAGACCGTCCACGCAGGCAATCAGGATATCCTGAAGGCCCCGGTTTTTAAGCTCTGTCAGCACGCTGAGCCAGAACTTTGCGTCTTCGTTTTCTGCCAGCCACATGCCCAGGAGCTCTTTCTGGCCTTCGGTATTAATGCCCAGTGCGAGGAAGACGGCTTTATTAATCACGCTACCACCGTGGCGAACTTTTACAACAATACAGTCAAGATAAACAATGGGATAAAGTGCATCCAGGGGGCGATTCTGCCACTCTGTGACCTGCTCTTTAACCGCATCGGTGACTTTAAAAATCAGCGTGGGTGAAACATCCGCGTCGTACATCTCTTTGAAGGTGGCGACGATTTCTCGCGTGGTCATGCCTTTGGCGTACAGGGACAAAATCTGGCTGTCCATCCGGGTGATACGCGTCTGGTTTTTCTTTATCAGTTGCGGTTCGAAGGTGCTTTCACGATCGCGTGGCGTACTGATTTCAATCTCACCATCATCACAAAGCAAGGTTTTTGACGAGTAGCCATTACGGGTATTGGAGCCTGTTTTGGGGGCGTTCTTCTCGTGGCCGATGTGATCAGTCAGCTCAGCATTGAGCGCTGTTTCAACGGTAAGCTTTGTCAGCATACGGGAAAACTGATTGAGATCGGCTTCGGTTTTAAGGCCTTTAGCCAGTTCAGTCGCAAGGGCTCTGAGTTTCTTTTCGTCCATAAATTGCCTGTCTCCGTTGTTGGAGTGAAGATATCAAAAACAGGCAGATACACAATTTAAATTACAGGCTCTAAGAAATTTTTCAATAAAAACAATTTGTTGATCTCTTATCGTGGTTTTTTACATGATTGGAGCTCAACCCCCTTTGCTGAAGGATCAGCGGGAAAACGACGACTCCAGCCAGTTGATATCTGTTTTGCTAAAGCTTTTAACGTCTCTTACAAATGGTCTATGTTACAGCTATGAGTAAAGCCAACGCCCCGCCTCAGCAGATTCAATCAGCATATGAACTGTTAATGGCTCGGGCTGATTATCATCACTGCGCATAAATTTTGGCAAAATAGCATTAGGTAAAAAACGTACGCCCTCATTAGGAAAATACTTGCTGAAGTCGAAATTTTTCATATCAATCTGAAGTGAGGAAGCATACTCTTCAATGAAATCACTGGCCTCTTCAGGCAATACGCTTTTCTTACCTGTACTCAGGGATGCATCATCGGACATCACCCAAAAATATTTAGCAATCAGGTTGCGTACAACTTCAGCTTTATTCATACCGTCGTTATCCTCTTACCCCTGTGATTAATTTATATCGGTGAATAACATTCCGGGTAATGATAGAGAGATCGTAAGCTGTTATCGCAGCTCCAATCCACGGAACCCAGCGCCCAACGTAAGCTCCGACGCTGGTCGTATATGCCCACTCGCCACGTAACATTTTCTTCCAGGTAATTGTTCGCCGTGGCTTCTTAAATCTCTGACGAATATACATCCGGCTCATCATTGAAAGCGGACTTGTTCCCTTGGTCGCTTTTTCGACGTCCAATTTCCCCCTGACAGGGATAACAGGAAAACTTGCTAATATCGAGGCAACAGCCACAATATCCGTGATTTCACTAAATCTTTTTCTGAATTCATCGAGTATTAACCAGAGCAAAAGCTCATCGCCATCAACGCTCATTCCATCGAAGAAATATTTTCCATTCAACTGCTCTACCGTATCCATACCTTTCCTCGCTATTCTCAATAAACAAGGTATCCTAACGCCTACTTATTACTCAGTCTATACTAAAGCAAAACTTTATAGATCTTCCTGAATACTTCACCAGAATGACAAACACAAACGGGCTTAATCACCAGGACTTGTCGGCCATACTGTAGTCCCCCCTGAATTTAGTCTTACCGCGTAATGGAGTTCTCTGGTTAAAATACAACCAACGGAGGCTCATCATGAAGAAAGCGCGTTTCACTGAAACTCAGATCCTGCGGGTTCTGAAAGAAGTTGAAGGGGGGCGGCATGTGAAGGATGTGTGTCGCGAAAACGGTGTGTCGGAGGCCAGCTATTACAACTGGAAATCTAAATACGGCGGCATGGATTCCTCTGATATCAAACGAATGAAAGAGCTGGAAGAAGAGAATCGCCCCGATTAAAGCAGATGTACGCACCCCTGAGCTTAGATCATGAAATTCTTAAGGATGTTGTGTCAAAAAAACTTTAACGGTGTCTGAGAAGCGTGAACTGGTGCATTACGTTATGACGGAACATCAGGCCAGCGAACGACGCGGGTGCCGGATTATCGGTATCAGTCGAAGCCTGTTGCATTATTGCCCGAACACAGCACGGGACCGGTCTGTAATTGAGGTACTACAAAAACTGGCGCATCACTATCCGGCCTATGGTTTTGGACTTATGTTCAAAAAGTTACGCCAGGCAGGATTACTGTGGAATGCAAAACGGGTTTACCGGATTTATCAATTGTTAAAACTCAACTTTCGGCGCAAAGGAAAAAAACGCTTACCGGGCAGGCATCCACAGCCGTTGGTTATTCCACATAAAATGAACCACTGTTGGTCAGTTGATTTTATGAGTGATGCCTTGAGCGACGGGCGGCGATTCAGGTTATTTAACATAGTTGATGACTTTAACCGGGAAGCACTGGCAATCGAAGTTGACTTGAATATACCGGCTCATCGTGTTGTACGCATCCTGGAGCGATTAAGTGCAGAACGAGGCTATCCGGCTTTTATACGAAGTGATAATGTGCCAGAACTCACTGCCGCCGCCTTAGGTGAATGGGCAGAGATGAACGGCGTGATACTCGATTTTATTCAGCCCGGTAGGCCCATGCAGAACGGATTTATTGAGCGATTTAATAAAACACTACGAACAGAAATACCTGATATGTATCTGTTCAGAACGCTGTCAGAAGTCCGCGTGCTAACAGAAGAATGGCGTACAGAATATAACGAAGAACGCCCGCATAGCTCACTGTGTGATATACCACCTGTTATCTATGCGAGGGAAAAACTGGCCGGAGATCCTCATTGGCGGTGGTACTAAAAACCGGAGGGACTACAAGCAGGCAGGTACAGAGTTTGAGCGAGCAATTAAGTCGCTTGAGCCGGTAGTGCAGCAGCAAGAGTACGAGGTGACGACAGCGCGTGTCCGGGTGGTGCAGGAGCAGTGCCAGAAGGAACTGCTCAAAGAGAGGAAATGTCCGGGACTATCTTTCGATTTGTGAGTAAAAAGCCCACATGGGATGGGCTTTTGATCAACATTAAAAGCGGATATTAGGTATGAAAAATCCACCAGGATACATAATATTTGATGGTGTACCTGGCTTCCAGCAGGTATTTGCTGCATCTATCCACGAACCCATATCCTTTCCGCGAAGGTCTATGATATTTGTTGATCCCCCAAACCATTTAGATTCATTGCACCAGAAACGCATTCAGTTTCTTTCTTTTCTAACAGTTCCATTTATTACTCTCCTTTATTTACAACCATGCTTCTTGATGTTACCAATAAACTTCCCTAAGGATTCTTGCCTAAGGATGTCACCACTTAATATTGTTACATTTAGGTCACCGTATTCATCTTTTAATTTTATTTTTTCTGGTTCTTTATTTTCCCAGAGGCCACATGCAGAATATGCCTTACCTTCTGGTGTAGATTCATGGCTTTCCATAACGTTTTTAAAAATTGATACTGAATTGGTATTTTCTAGTACTTTTTCGTATATTATTTGTTGTGGCATTTTTTTTGCCACAAATCCATTAAGTCCAATAGAAAAAAATTTAACGGTTGATAATTCCTTTTCTATTTCTGTATCGTTTTGAACTGATGCTTTTGTTGACCAAGCGATCCCAAGAAAAAATAAAAATAGTGTTTTCCATTTCATTTAATACTCCAACTTTTGCGGTGAATATAACAGCTTTAATGATCGCCGTTTGTGAAGTTGGTCACAATAATTTTTTAACTTTAATGAGCTTTTTCTTGATATGGCGGAAAGGTAACAGTAGTCTCTTGGGCTGCAAACAAAAAAAACCACCGCTACCAACGGTGGTCTGTTTGCCGGAATTCAGAGCTACCAACTCTTAGTTCCGAAGGTAACTGGGTATACGAGACCGCAGATACCAAAACTCTTCTGCCAATGTAGCCGCAGTCAGGCTCTACTCCAAGACCTTCTAAATATCTCTCTCGTATACCTCAGTTACCAATGGCTACAGCCAATGGAGATTTGATGTGCCTGTAAGGGTTGGACTAAAGACGATAGTTACCTTACATGACGCGGTAGTCGGACTGAACGGGGGGTTCGTGCATACAGTCCAACTTGGAGCGAACGGCACTGTTGCAAAAATTTGGAGGTGATAAAATTATAGCCACCTTTTGCTGACGGAGCAGCGCATGAACCTATTCAAAGGCCGGCATTTTCAGCGTGACATCATTCTGTGGGCGGTACGCTGGTACTGCAAATACGGCATCAGCTACCCTGAGCTGCAGGAGATGCTGGCTGAGGGTGTGAATGTCGATCACTCCACTATTTACCGCTGGGTTCAGCGTTATGCGCCTGAAATGGAAAAACGACTGCGCTGGTGCTGGCGTAATCCTTCCGATCTCAACCCGTGGCACATTGATGAAACGTACGTGAAGGTCAATGGTCGCTGGGCTTATCTTTACCGGGCCCTCGCTCTGCTTAAACGTGAAGGCCGGTGTTCGCCTGACGTTGAACACCGACAGATTAAGTACCGTAATAACGTTATTGAATGCGATCACGGGAAGCTGAAAAGAATAATCAGCGCCACGCTGGGATTTGAATCCATGAAGACGGCTTACGCCACAATCAAAGGTATTGAGGTTATACGTGCACTCGTAGAGGTCAGGCCTCAACATTTTATTATGGTGCTCCCCTGGGCGAGATGCGTCTGGTNTACGCCACAATCAAAGGTATTGAGGTTATACGTGCACTCGTAGAGGTCAGGCCTCAACATTTTATTATGGTGCTCCCCTGGGCGAGATGCGTCTGGTTAGCCGGGTCTTTGAAATGTAAGGTCTTTCAATAATACAAAAGGCCACCTCATCGTGAACTTTGCAACAGTGCCCCTGCTTTTGCAGGCGATGATCATTTACCCAGCCAGCTTGCATGTCAGCACAATCCGCCGCATTTACCTCAGATTTAAGACTATAGTCAACGAGTTTCCGATTATTCCGCACGAAATATGCGCTTTCTCTTGTTAATCGTGCGTCAAGGCTCTACCCTCAGGAGGCAAGACCGATACACGACAATTGCGTCCGTACGTAATGGCCTGGAGCCAACCTGATGAAAAGTGACAAAGAAATTTCGATTGACCAGTTTACTGATGCCGAGAAAGAGCTGGTTCAAGCCAAAGTGAAGCATCTGACGCTTAAACTGGCGCATATCGCCAGCAAGAAAGAGGAAAAAGAGATCCTGAAGGAAGCTAAGCGTTTGGTGATGAAAGATCGCGTAGTGAAGGAGACGACTAAAGCGGTTATCGCCAGCAAGCCTCGCAAGCCTGCCTCTGCGAAAGAGAGTGAGATTAAAGAGTATAACTGGTCGGCGTCGCTGCGCAAAAACCCGCGGGCCCTGAAAGCCAGGTAATCCCGTTATCGTTGCGTCAGGCGTGAATCACATTGATTCACCGCTGACGCTGCCCCTGGCTTTATCCCACAATAATCAGGTGCACCAGTCTCGCCAGCCCCTCAATCACCAGCACGCTCCCCACGGTAATGACCGCCAGCAGGCAATAAAACTGTTTACGGCTGCTCATAAGCTCATACTACCCTCGTCGGTAAACTGCCTACACTGTAGGAGGTTAATCTTAAACATACAGTCAATATTTCCCGGAAATGTTTGGGCGGTCTCATTATGATCTATCAGTCTCTTAACGGTGAAAGCTGGCGACATATCTATATCGTCGGCGACCTGCACGGCTGTCGGCAACTGCTGGATGAAAGGCTGCGTGAGGTGAATTTTGATTATTCTCAAGACCTGCTGGTCGCCGTCGGCGATCTGATCGACCGGGGGCCGGACAGTCTCGGCTGCCTGACGCTGTTGACTGAGCCGTGGTTTCGCAGCGTAAGGGGTAATCATGAAGAAATGGCGATCGCTGCGCTGACCGTCGGACAGCACAGTTCGTGGATTCGAAACGGTGGCGACTGGTTTTATGAGCTGAGCGGGCCGGGCATGATCGAGGCAAAGCATGCGCTGAGCCAGTGCCGCCTGCTGCCGCTGATCCTGCATATCGTGCAGGGCAGCCGCATTGTCGTGGTCGCTCATGCCGATTACCCCGCCGCCGTTTACGCCTGGGGGGCCGCGGTGGATACCACCGACGTGGTCTGGAGCAGGACCCGTCTTGAACGCCTGCAAAACGGAACGGGTGCGGAGATCCGTGGGGCGGATGCCTTTTATTTTGGTCATACGCCCCTTGATACGCCGCTTCACGCTTTCAATCAGCACTATATAGATACCGGTGCTGTTTTTGGTCACTCGCTGACGCTGGCGCAGATACAGTAAGCCATCAGGATGAGAAAAGTTTTCCGTCGCGCACCAGATCGCGCGGATAATTATTTTTTATCCGGCTTCCCACCTTTTTAGCTATGCCGACAGGCTGATGCTGGCAGGTGACCAAAATTTCACTTCCCGGCAGGTCCCGTTCCGGGTAGATATCCCGTCCTCTGTACCACTCTTCGGCTTCGGCAAGCGTCAGTTCGAAGCGGTTGGTGGCGTGCGGGTCCGCCAGCGCAATCACGGCTTCATGCTGCCAGCGCCAGCCTTTAGGGAAGGTTTCTGCCAGCTTGATGCCGATACGTGAAAACCGCACTTTACCCAGCAGAGATTCTATCGCCTGCGGAAAGAGCCACAGCTCCTTATCGCGCTGCCACAGGCTGTGTGTCGCACTGTTCCATACCAGTCCCGCTTTTGCTGCTGCCGCGCTGATCTCCTGCTGCTCCCGGTTTTTGACCGGGGAGAAGGGGAGTTTGCCGACTTTATAGCCCGGCGCGGGCATCGGCGGAACGCTTTGCAGCTTGCGCAGGCGCGCCACAAAAAAGCCCTCACTGTCGAAAATCTGCGGGAAGACGTGCAGAAAACCCTCCGGCGTAGCGGCGCGCTCTGCGCCCGCGAACAGCCCGTTGAGCGGCTCAATCGCCACCGCGTCGGGATATTTGGCCATCAGCCAGGCGATGACCTGTTGGTTTTCACTCTGATTCAATGTGCAGGTGGAGTAGACCAGCGTGCCGCCCGGACGCAGCGTATGGAAAGCGCTGTCGATTAAATCGTACTGGGTGGCAGCAATGTCAGCCGTGCTTTCGGGCGACCAGTTGCGCAGTGCATCCGCATCCTTACGGATAACGCCTTCACCCGAGCAGGGCGCGTCCAGCAGTACCGCGTCGAAGCTTTCAGGCAGGGCCGGGCCGTATACGCGACCGTCGAAATGGGCAATCGCGGTATTGCTGACGCCGCAGCGGCTGAGGTTGGCATGCAGCACCTTCACCCGGCTGGCAGAGTACTCGTTGGCCAGCACGGCACCCCGGTTACCCATGCGGGCGGCAATTTGCGTGGTTTTGGAGCCGGGCGCAGCGGCAACGTCCATCACTCGCTCGGGCTCCGGCATGCCGTCAAACAGCGCGGTGACCGGCAACATTGAGCTGGCTTCCTGAATGTAAAACAGGCCAGCGAGATGTTCCGCCGTGCTGCCCAGCGGCAGGGCATCGGCGTCTTCCCGTGCGATCCAAAAACCTTCTTTACACCAGGGAATGGGCGTCAGTGCCCAGCGGTACGGTTCAACCAGCAGCAGAAATGCCTCGACGGTGATTTTTAACGTATTGACGCGAATGCTGCGACGCAGCGGCTGCTGGCTGATAGCGATAAAGCGCTCATAATCCGCTGCATCGGGCAGCAGGGCGCGCATCTGGTCGAGAAATGACTCGGGGAAATAGACTCGGGAAGATTGGGACACTGAAAAATTCCGCTGGGATAAAGTGCAGGGAGTTTACCACAGGCGGAGGACGTAAAAAAAACGGGCAGCCAGGCTGCCCGTTATGACTTATTTAGCGGGAACCGCGGTCCCCCATTTACGCCAGTCTTTCGGCTCTTCGTCCTCCAGCAGATAGTGCTTGCCAGAGGTGGCCTGCGGCGCCAGTGGGATCGTTGGCGGCGTGGCAAACGCAATGCCGCCCTGAATGAACTGCTGGAAGGTGCCGGTTTTCNCCCCGCCGATCAGACCGAATTTCAGGTTATAGCCCGAGGCCAGCCAGAAGACCGAGTTATTACGCACCAGATGCTGGTACTTTTTACTGATCCGCAGGGTTATCTGCACCCGGTCAGCCATTGCGCCCAGAGAGGTGCCGGTCACGGTACCCACTTCAATTCCGCGGAACAGCACCGGTGTACCCACGGAAAGCGAGCCGCCCTCAGGTGCGTCCATTACCACGTTCAGGCCATCAAGATAGCGCGCGTCGGTGATGGTGGACTCCTGAAGTTCAAAGGTGCGCTGCGCCTGGCCTTTACCCGGATCGACATTGATATAGGGCTGCAGCAGCGTATCAAGATGATTAACCCCGGCCGCGGAGATAACCGGCGAGACCACCGAGAAGCGGCTGCCATAGCGCGCAAAATCATTCACGTATTCAGGGTAAAGCACGGCTTTTGCGATCACCTGGTTTTTATCCTGATTCAGCGCCAGCGATTCAAGCTGCCCAATGGTTATGCCAAGGTAGCGAATCGGCATACCGGGTGAAAGCTTACTGGCATCAAAGGTGTGCAGCATAATCTGGCTACCTACCGCACGCGCCATCGTCTCAGAGGCGTAGAGCACGCGTTTGTCTTTACTGGTCAGACCGATGCCCGCGCCGGTCAGGTTATCAAAGCTGATCGCTCCTTTTATCGCACGGTTAAGCGGTGAAGCCTGGACCGTCAGTCCGCCGCCGTTAAGCTGTACGCGCGCGCCGCCCTCAGCCCAGAACACGCTGTTCGCCGTGAGCAGATTGCGATACTCCGGCTTGATATGCACGCGCACGTCAAACTGGCTGGCTTTCGGAATGACATCTACGATCTCGCCCACCTGGAACTTGCGGTAGAGCACCACGGAACCGGCCTGAATATCGGGCAGGCTGTTGGCTGTCAGGGTGAGGGTGGTGGGCAGCTGATTGGTGGTAATACCCTCCGCCGCCTTCTCCGCATTGGCATAGAGCGGGTAGCTGGATTTCACTTCACCCTTGTTACCAGGCTCCAGCCGTATGCCGCCGTTGACCCATTCACTGGCGCTGGCACCCAGCACCTCCATCCCGTCCAGTCCCAGCTTCACGTCCAGCCGGCTGTTGATGATAAACTTACTGTCACCATGTACCAGATGGCGGTATTTAGCCGCGATGGCCACGCTGAAATTAACCCCTTTGTCGGTAAGATCGCGGCTGACAACCTGGCCAATCTGCATACCGTGCAGCATCAGGGGTTGCCCTGCATCAATGCCGTAGCTTTCGGGGGCGGTCAGCTTCACCGCAATGGCGTCCGGCTGCTGGAGTAGCGCAGCGTTGCTTTGCAAGACGGTAAAGCGATCCTGCGGCTCACCGTCGCCGGGGATCAGCTCCAGCGTATTGCCGGTCAGCAGGCTGCTGAGGCTGCTGTCGGTCAGGCTGATTTTAGGGCTGCGCATTTCAATACGCGTGCCGGTACGCATCAGCCCGGTAACGGACGGATCCAGCGTCAGTTCACCGGTTACCTTGCCGCCCGGCTGCAAATTGAGTGCGGTCAGGGTGCCTACTTCCAACCCCTGATACATCAGCGGCGTACTGTTGGCGCGCAGATTTTTACCGTCAGGCAGATCCAGCGCAATCACCACCCCACGATGGCTGTGCGCCAGGTCGGGATAGAGATCGTAGTTATCATCCGTTTTTGCCTGGGGCGAGGCATCCGGCGAGTCAAAGGCGATGGCACCGTTCACCAGCGCCGCCAGACTCTCCAGCTGCACTTTCGCCCCGCTTAACCCAACATCTGCCTTAAGCCCGGAGACATTCCAGAAGCGGCTGTCCTTTTTCACCAGATTAGTGAAGCGTCG
Source organism: Erwinia sp. ErVv1 (assembly GCF_900068895.1). GTDB lineage: Bacteria > Pseudomonadota > Gammaproteobacteria > Enterobacterales > Enterobacteriaceae > Erwinia. Next base: position 205,338 of record NZ_CDPK01000002.1, read on the forward strand.
CTCAATCAGCACATCGACAGTAACGCCCCGATTACCCGCATTAATGCTGTAGTCGTAAACGCGGCCAACGGGAATTTTACGGAAATAGACCAGCGAGCCGCTGTTCAGCGATCCCAGATCGGCCGTATGCAGATGAATGAGCATTTCGCCGGTGTTAACGCGGTATTTAGGCTGCGTATCCAGCGCGACGAAATTCTCACGCGGCTTGCCCTTGCCCGGCATCATACCGATGTAGTTGCCGCCCACCAGCGCATCCAGACCCGATACGCCTGCCAGTGATGCTTTGGGCGTCACCAGCCAGAACTGCGTTTCGTCGCGCAGCGCATCGCGCATATCGCTCTTGATACTGGCCTTGATTTTGATGGTGCGCAGATCGTCAGTCATGCTGATGCCCTGCACAAGCCCGACCTCTACGCCCTGATAGCGCACCGGCGTACGGCCTGGGACGATGCCGTCAGCCGTGGCAAAATCAATGGTGACCGTGGAGCCGCGCTCCTGGTAATTCGTCCAGACGAGCCAGCCCGCGATAAGCAGCGCAATAAAAGGCAGCAGCCAGAACGGTGAAATTCTGCGCCGTCTCTTTATACGTGCGTCAGTCGGTGTAGTCGGCGTTTCCTGTTGCATGAGCATCCCAAAGTAAACGGCTATCCAGCCACTCAACGGCAAGGATAGTAAGTATGACCGATGAGCCAAAATAGAAGGCCGCCGGTCCCATAGTAAAAGCCAGAAGCTGATCGCGATTGACCAGCGACATGGTTAACGAGATGACAAACAGGTCCAGCATAGACCAGCGCCCAACCCAGGTAACCACTCGCAGTAGCCGGATACGGGTTTTAAGACCCTGTTCACAGTTAAAATGTATGCTGATCAACAACGTCAGCAGGACAATCACTTTAGTAAAGGGTACTAAAATACTGGCAATAAAAACCACTGCCGCGACGGGCACATTCCCCGATCCCAGCGAGAGTATCCCTGACAGTATGGTGTCCTCTTTACGGGCACCATTCAGATAGATAACAGAAATGGGCAGCAGGTTGGCCGGAATGAGCAGAACTATCGCCGCTATTAGCGCCGCCCAGGATTTTTGCAGGCTAAAGCGGCGACGGTGGCGCAGCGGAGTATGACAGCGGGGACAGCGTCCGCGTTCGTCAGGTAGCCCGGTATGGTGGCAACTCAGGCATACCCTGAGCTTATCGGGTGAAACCTGCGGCTGCGGCTGTGGATAAAAACGGTGCCACAGCTGCTCAATGTTCATATGAATCAGGGTGACCAGACTGAGCACCGCCAGCGAGATAAAGGCCACTAGTCCGGGGCCGGGTGTGATGCTGGCGTAGTCCTGCACTTTAATTGAGGCGACGGCAATACCCACCAGGTAGATATCCAGCATGACCCACTCTTTCAGCCGTTCGAGCATTAAGAGTACCGGGCGAAGATTCATCCCCAGCTTTTTGCCGAAATAGAGGTAAGCAATTGACGCCACCAGCGTCGCCGGCGCACCAATGGTGCAGAACGCCACCATAGAGGCGGTGATCACGTTGCCCTGCTGGGCCATCTGATAAATGCCCCCAATCAGGGTTGCGCTGATATTGGTGCCGAGCAGCCGAATAGAAACCAGCGACTCACTAAAGGCGAACGGCATAAGCAGGAGCATGGTGACGGCCATGGCGGTCAGACGGGTCATTGACCAGTCGCGACCGTTCAGGATGCGTGCATTGCAGCGCGGGCAGTGCGCAGACTCGTTTGATTTCACATCCGGCAAGGAAAAAAGGGTATCGCATTGTGGACAACGCTGATAACGTGCCTGAGGCAGAGCATGACTAATGGTGAGTATTTTCATAATCCTGACTATGCTGATTGACCCGGCAGTGCGTATGCAGGGCAGGGTTAGGCCTGGTCGTACACCATGATGTCAGATAACACATCGGGTCATGCTTAAGGTCCAGACGGTACTAAGGGTATATTAACTCTTGAGATGATTCACCTTATCGATCTGAACATATCATGCTTATTTTATCAGGTGCGGTCATCATCCACCGCGCGACAAGTTTCCACAATGGTTAAAAAATGACAAAAACAGAATTTTATTCGGACCTCAACCGCGATTTGCGCGCGCTTATCGCCGGTGAAACCAGCTTCCTGGCCGCAATGGGTAATTGTAGCGCGCTTTTATTCGAGCGTCTTGAAGGCGTCAACTGGGCAGGGTTTTATCTTCTGACCGAGCCAGACACGCTGGTATTAGGGCCGTTTCAGGGCAAAATTGCCTGCGTACGTATTCCTGTGGGTAAAGGGGTGTGCGGTACGGCGGTAGCCGAATGCACGATCCAGCGCGTTGCGGACGTTCACGCCTTCCCGGGCCATATAGCCTGTGATGCGGCCAGCAATGCTGAAATCGTCCTGCCGCTGGTGGTGAATGGCCAGACAATCGGCGTTCTGGATATCGACAGCGTGGAATATAACCGCTTCGACAATGATGATGAAGTCGGACTGAAAACATTGACCGACGGGCTGTGTGAAGTGCTGGCCGGATCGGATGTGGAAAAATTTATTCACATCAAACGCAGCTAAAGCGCTGGATCACGTAGCATTTGCTGACGGTGTCATTATAATGACGCCTGTTCATGCCTGCGCTGATTGGCAAACCCGTTGTAATCAGGAAATTTCATGGAAAATCAACCTAAGTTGAATAGCAGTAAAGAAGTTATCGCCTTTCTGGCAGAGCGTTTTCCCGAATGCTTTAGCGCTGAAGGTGAAGCAAAACCCCTTAAGATCGGCATCTTTCAGGATTTAGTTGATCGTGTTCAGGGCGAAATGAACCTGAGTAAAACTCAGCTTCGTTCTGCTTTGCGTCTTTACACGTCAAGCTGGCGTTATTTGTACGGCATCAAGGCAGGCGCAACGCGCGTTGATCTTGACGGCAATGCGTGTGGCGTCCTTGAAGAGCAGCATGTTGAGCATGCCCGTAAGCAGCTCGAAGAGGCGAAAGCCCGCGTACAGGCCCAGCGCGAACAGCAGCAGGCAAAAAAACGCGAAGCGGGTGAAGAAGGTGCTCCACGCCGTCCCCGTAAGCCGGTGCGTAAACCTGGCGCTGAAGGTGAGCAGCCGCGTAAAGTCCGCAGCAAACCTGCCGCCGAGCGCGCACCTTCCGCAGAGCGTCAACCACCGCGCAGCAAACCCGTTACCGATACCACAGCACTGCAAGTCGGCCAGAACATCAAAGTCACCGCAGGCAAAAGTGCGATGGATGCCACCATTCTTGAAATTACCAAAGATGGCGTCCGTGTACAGTTAGCTTCCGGCATGGCAATGATAGTACGCGCAGAACACTTGCAGTTCTGATACGGAGGCCAATCAGGGCATGAACAACTTTTTTAAAACGACCGCACTTGCGGGACTGCTTCTGGCAGGGCAGGTCTTTGCCGCCGATACCATCGTGCGCGCAGACCAGATCCCTCAGCTTCATCAGGAGCCGCAGCATGCCACAGTGAGTGAGCGCGTAGCTTCTCGCTTTACGCGATCTCATTATCGCCAGTTTGATCTTAATAAAGATTTTTCGGTTAAGATTTTTGAACGCTATCTTAATCTGCTCGACTACAGCCATAACGTGCTGCTGACCTCTGATATCCAGCAGTACGACAGCAAGAAGAGCACCCTGGGTGACGAGCTAAAATCCGGTCAGCTGGACGTGTTTTACGATTTATACAATCTGGCGCAGAAGCGTCGTTTTGAGCGCTATCAATATGCGCTGTCGGTACTCAATAAGCCGATGAATTTTAATGGTCATGACACCGTTGATATCGACCGCAGCAAAGCGCCGTGGCCGAAAACGACGGACGAACTGAACCAGCTGTGGGATGCGAAAGTCAAATATGACGAACTCAGCCTCAAGCTGGCCGGTAAAACGGATAAAGAGATCCGCGATGTCCTGACCAAACGCTACCAGTTTGCCATTCGTCGTCTGGCCCAGAGCAACAGCGAAGATGTGTTCCAGCTGGCGATGACCGCGTTTGCTCACGAGATCGACCCTCATACCAACTACCTTTCTCCACGCAACACCGAGCAGTTCAATACCGAAATGAGCCTGTCGCTTGAAGGGATCGGTGCTGTGCTGCAAATGGATGACGATTACACCGTCATCAACTCTATGGTGGCAGGCGGACCGGCGGCGAAAAGTAAATCAATCACCGTCGGCGACAGAATTGTCGGCGTAGGCCAGCCGGGCAAGCCAATCGTGGATGTGATTGGCTGGCGACTTGATGACGTTGTTGCGCAGATCAAAGGCCCTAAAGGTAGCAAGGTGCGCCTTGAAGTGCTGCCGGCAGGTAAGGGCACCAAAACCCGCCTGGTTACGCTGACGCGTGAAAAGATCCGTCTTGAGGATCGCGCGGTGAAAATGACCGTGCATAACGTGGGCAAGCAGAAAGTCGGCGTACTGGATATTCCCGGCTTTTACGTTGGGTTGACCGACGATGTTAAGGTTCAGTTGCAGAAGCTGCAAAAGCAAAACGTTGACAGTATTGTCATCGATCTGCGCACCAACGGCGGCGGGGCACTGACCGAGGCGGTTTCGCTCTCTGGCCTGTTTATTCCAGGCGGTCCCGTGGTTCAGGTGCGTGACAACATCGGCAAGGTGCGTCAGGACAGCGACAACGACGGGATCGTTTATTATAAAGGTCCGCTGGTGGTACTGGTCGATCGCTTCAGCGCCTCAGCCTCGGAAATCTTTGCCGCTGCCATGCAGGATTATGGCCGGGCACTGATTGTGGGTGAGCCGACCTTCGGGAAAGGGACGGTGCAGCAGTATCGCTCGCTGAACCGCATTTACGATCAGATGCTGCGCCCTGAATGGCCTGCGCTGGGCTCCGTCCAGTACACCATTCAGAAGTTCTACCGCATCAACGGCGGCAGTACGCAGCGTAAAGGCGTGACGCCGGATCTGATGATGCCTACCGGGGTGGAAGCGATTGAAACCGGTGAGAAGTTTGAGGATAACGCGCTGCCATGGGATAGCGTGACGGCCGCGAACTATACCAAAACCGGCGACGTTAAAGCGCTGGTACCGCAGCTGCTGAAGGATCATCAGGAACGTATTGCGAAGGATCAGGAGTTCCAGTACATCCTCAAGGATATCGCGCGGTTCAACGCGATGAAGGAGAAGCGCAACATTATCTCTCTCAATCTGGCCGAGCGCGAGAAAGAGAATCATGAAGATGATGCACTGCGTCTGGAGCGCATTAACGCGCGTCTGAAGCAGGAGGGCAAGAAGCCGCTGGCTAAGCTTGACGATCTGCCTAAGGACTATAAGGAACCCGATCCTTATCTGGATGAGACGGTGAATATTGCCAATGACATGGCGCAGCTTGAGAAAGCTCAACCGTCAGATTCCGCAGCAAAATAACGTCCCAGGGCACAGCACAGTCTGTGCCCTTGTTTTTACTGCCAGCCCCCTCCAGCGTATTCCAACCCTCCTCAGCACCACCAAAGTGCATCTCTTACCGATCCGCTATCGGGTTCATTCACAGTGTAAAGTTATGTTTTTTTAGGTACTTAACGATTAAGAGCGCTTGAAATGTTTTCCGGAACCCATACGATAGCTATCCGCGTTGTGCGAATCCGTTAACTGAGGAAGATGAAATTATATGATGCGTATTGCGCTTTTCCTGCTGACCAACCTGGGTGTAATGTTGGTTTTCGGGCTGATACTCAGCCTGACGGGGATCCAGTCGAGCAGTGTTTATGGCCTGATGATTATGGCGGGTCTGTTTGGCTTCGGCGGTGCGTTCGTTTCACTGCTGATGTCGAAATGGATGGCCCTGAAATCCGTTGGTGGCGAAGTGATAGAGCAGCCGCGTAATGAAACTGAACGCTGGCTGATGCAGACCATATCGCAACAGGCTCAGCGTGCCGGCATCGCCATGCCGCAGGTGGCCATTTATCACGCACCGGATATTAACGCGTTCGCCACCGGCGCGCGTCGTGACGCGTCACTGGTCGCGGTATCCACCGGGCTGCTCCAGAATATGAGCCGGGATGAAGCTGAAGCGGTGCTGGCACATGAAATCAGCCATATTGCTAACGGTGACATGGTCACCATGACGCTTATCCAGGGTATCGTGAACACCTTTGTTATCTTTATTTCACGCATACTGGCCCAGCTGGCCGCAGGTTTCCTCTCCGGCGATCGGGATGAAGGGGAGAGCAACAACGGCAACCCAATGGTCTACTTTGTCGTTTCGATGGTGCTGGAACTGGTCTTTGGTATTGCTGCCAGCATTATTACCATGTGGTTTTCGCGTCACCGCGAATTTCACGCCGATGCCGGATCGGCTAAGCTGGTGGGGCGTGAGAAGATGATTGCCGCACTACAGCGTCTGAAGACCAGCTATGAGCCGCAGGAGGCCAGCACCATGCAGGCATTCTGCATCAACGGTAAGTCGAAATCGCTCAGCGAGCTGTTTATGTCCCACCCACCTCTGGATAAGCGCATCGAGGCGCTGCGCAGCGGTCAATATCTGAAATAGCGGTAGGTTTGAGTCAAAACCGGGCCTGTGCCTGATGCTGAGCACCTTTAAGTGACAGGCATCAGCACAGGCCCGGTTTTTTTATGCCGCAGAAGGCATCAATCGGGGTCGGGCTGGCGGATGCGCATTGCGCTGACCACCGCCGCCGCGACGGCGAAACTGCCTGCCAGCACCAGCGAGGCGTGCGTGCCACGATCGCCAAACAGATTGAACATCAGCGCCACCAGCGCCGCACCGCTGGTCTGGCCCAGCAGGCGCGCGGTTCCCAGCATACCGCTGGCCCCGCCGCTTCGCTGACGCGGAGCCGATGAGATGATCGTATGGTTATTTGGCGACTGAAACAGCCCGAAACCCGCGCCGCACAGCGCCATGCGCCAGATAATATCCATATCACCCGGTGAGGCGGGCAGCAGCGCCAGCGCAAACAGGCCGGAGGCAAACAGGGCAAGCCCAATAGCGCCCAGCAGACCGGCGTGGTAGCGCTCAATCAGTCTGCCTGCGATGGGTGCCACGATCATTGTTGCCAGCGGCCACGGCGTCAGCAGCAGGCCGGTGGCGACCTCACCCCGCATCAGTACCGATTGCAGAAAGAACGGCAGTGAAACCATGGCCAGCATTTGGGCACAGAAAGAGCAGACCGACGTCCCAATGGAGAGGGAAAAGATCGGTATACGGAAGAGATCAACCGGCAGCAGTGGGAAGGGTAAACGCAGCTGGCGACGGATAAAGAAAAAGCCGATAACCACCAGCGCAGCCACTTCAGCCAGAATTAGCCGGGTGTTCTGCCCCTGTGCAAAGCCGCTGAGGGCCGAGATGAGCAGGCCGAAGGTCAGCGCATTCATCATCGCACTGATAACGTCAAAGCGCTGCCCCTGGACTTTCTGCGCGTTGTCCGGCAAAAAACGCAGGGCCAGAGCCAGCGCCGCAATTCCTATTGGCACATTAATCAGAAACAGCCATTTCCATGAGGCGACCGAAAGCACAGCCGCCGCAACGGTTGGACCGGCGGCGGTGGACACGGCGACGATAAGAGAATTGATGCCCATTCCGCGCCCGAGAAACCGCTGCGGATAGATGATCCTGATCAGCGCCGTATTCACGCTCATCAGCGCCGCGCCGCCGAAGCCCTGTAGCACGCGCGCCAGGGTAAGCATGCCCAGCGTACTGGAGAAGGCGCAAAACAGCGAAGTACAGGTGAAAATGACCAGTCCTGCCTGATAAATGCGCCGGTAGCCGATAATATCGCCGAGGAAGGAGAGGGAGAGTAGCGAGACGATTATCGCCATCTGATAGGCGTTAACAATCCAGATAGATTCAGCCGGACTGGCCAGCAAATCGCGGGCGATGGTCGGCAGGGCGACGTTGGCGATAGCCCCGTCCATCACCGCAACGGTAAGGCCGAGCGCAATGGCCAGGATAGCGCCATAGCGCTGGGGAACGGGCAGTCCGTCCATTGGGGGAGTTTTCGGCATCGACCTTACTGTGCAGGAGGGGTGAATATCACCATGCTAATGATTTTTTGGCGATCAATCCAACTTAACCGCGCGGATCTGCATGGCGCAGACCCGCTTTGTATCAGTTATCGACCACTTCGGCGCTTTTTTTCAGTAGCGGACAGTCGGTTACGCCCACAATACCGCTATCGGTGTGCAGGTACTGAGCCGTTATCATCCCCCTTGCGGTGAGGTACTGACACTGAAGGCCCATGCCCGCAACATTTTTCGTGCTGCCAGCCAGTACGCCATAGCCGGTCACCAGCAGGGCCAGCCAAATGATGATTAACAGCGCAACGAGTCGAACTAAAAATCTCATGTTTTCTCCTTAAGATTGTTTTAACAGCAATCCTGACGTTACCGCCTCGCTGCTGGCACTCATAATAGCAGCATACTGCGGCGCGGCCCGCATTTCGTAATGAAGCATACACAAAGGGTCGTCACACGCCTTCGCGAAGGTTCTTAAATAACAGTGATGACGCTATCATTTCCAGGCGGAGCGGGTAGAATTCGGCTAAGTCTGCATTGGCAGATAATGTATTACATTAGCTTTTAGAGGCCTTTATGAATGAATTAGCAAATGGCGCGGCAGGGCTCGCTTCCACAGGCTTTATGCTCGCGCTGGTTATCCTCGGGCTGATAGTCTGGTTTTTTGTCAATCGGGCCAGCGTGAAGGCCAGTCAGCATATCCGCCTGCTGGAGTCGCTGCTGGAGGAGCAAAAACGGCAAACCCTGCTGCTTCGCCGCCTGAATGACGCATTGGCCGGTAATGAGAAGGGCGATCCCGCCTCCGACAGCCAGAACAAAGAATTTATTCGCCTCATTCCTGAACGTTAATTATTCCAAAGGAAACGCATGGCCTGGAAAAATCCCTGGTACGATCCTGCCAAGGCGCATCATACGCCTGAAGGTTTTCGCAATCCCGAACCTGACCTGCGCCAGAATGGCGATCTCAGGCGCTGGCGAAAAGAGCGCAAAGCCGCCGGACTACCCTTTCCGCCCGCGCAGGGTTACGACGGATTTATCGGGCAGTGGTGGCGCCGGGCCGAGCTGGGCGGCAGTGAAGATGCCGTCTGGTGGCTGGGCCATGCCTGTCTGCTGCTGCGACTGGAGGGGAAATACATCCTTATCGATCCCGTTCTCTCGCCGCGCGCATCGCCCCTCAGCTTTTATGGGCCGAAGCGTAAGACCCCGGCCGCGTTGAGCATCGAGGACTTACCCGCGCTGGACGGTGTGCTGATCTCTCACAGCCACTATGATCATCTTGACCGCAAGACCATCAGACAGATCCTGCGTCGCTTCCCCGACGTGGAATTTGTTGTTCCGCTTGGGCTTGAACCCTGGTTCCGCAAGCGCGGGGCGGTGAAGGTAACCCAGCTTGACTGGTGGGAAAGCACCCAGACCATGGGTATCACGGTGCATGCGGTTCCGGCACGCCACTGGAGCATGCGCACGCCCTTTGATCGGAATCGTGCGCTCTGGTGCGGCTGGACCGTTAAATCATCGGCGGTGAATTTCTGGTTTACCGGCGACAGCGGGTACAGCGATAACCTGCTGGAGATTAATCGTCGGCTGGGCCCCTTTAATCTGGCGGCGCTGCCGGTGGGTGCCTATGCACCAACGTGGTTCATGCGCGGGCAGCATATGGATCCCGAACAGGCGGTTTCACTGCATGCTGCGCTGGGAGAGCCGCTAAGCATTCCTATTCACTGGGGCGTATTTGAACTGGCAGATGAATCACTGGACGAGCCGCCAGCCGTGCTGGCAGCGGCTATGCAGGCTGCTGGCCTGGATGCCGCACGCTTTCAGGCGTGGAAAATAGGCGTAAAAAGGTCGCTGAATAATATCAGCCAGGAAAATTCTTAAAACGCTGTGTGGGCTAACAGGCAGGGAAAGCCTGATATTCCAAATAAAACAAAATCACTGATGGTACGACCATTATTAATTGTTGTCTCTCACTGCCTGCTAATGGGGCAGTGAGAAATATAGTCTCCTGATTTTGGTGCAATTTAAATTGCTACTTTTAAATGTGACTTTTTTTTGTACCAGACGGGCAGCGGGGTAATCACTTACTCACCCCAATTTAAATGAATTTTTTTGAGTAAGCTTTGCCATAAAAGTGCAATATCAATGATTAGTATTCACTTAATGTTTTAACAGGTAATAGACTTAAGCACGACGGCAGGATAAGCTTGGTTTCAGGATACGGAAATCAGTAACAGGCTGTCTGTACAGGCGTTAATCCCTCATCCGGCGTAAAACCTGTCTGACATGGCGTGCGCACTTCGCAGAAATGTGCATTCGCTCCTTGTTCTGTTTCAATCCTGAGCGATATCTCATATACCGTTTAAAAATGACTTGCCATTAATAAACGAATATGTGATAACGCTTTTAGTTAAAACGAGGTACAGTTCTGTTTATGTATGGCATCTTCAGTAAAGAAGTTTCGAGTAAAGACGTTGAATACCGCTTCCTTGCCGAGCCTTAATCCGTGCCTCATGCAGTAATGTCTCTGGTTTTTCTGTACGTTAAGCCCTCGGGCGAATAAACACTCTAAGGAATTTGCAAAATGGCAAAGATTAAAGGTCAGGTTAAGTGGTTCAACGAGTCTAAAGGTTTTGGTTTCATCACCCCTGCAGACGGCAGCAAAGACGTGTTCGTTCACTTCTCTGCAATCCAGGGCAATGGCTTCAAAACTCTGGCTGAAGGCCAGAACGTTGAGTTCGAAATTCAGGACGGCCAGAAAGGCCCTGCTGCTGTGAACGTCACCGCTATCTAATTTCGATCTTAGCCTCTGACTCGCCGTGCGCGGTGAGTCTTTCAGGCCAAAATCTTAATGCTAAAGCCCTGCCAGCACCGGCAGGGCTTTTTCATGCACGCCAATAAATTCTGCCCTCGCTTCCCGTTTCCGGTAAACTGCCGCCGTCAATACTATCCGGAGAGTCGTTATGTCCTACCAATGCCCACTTTGCCACCAGCTTCTGCTGCCTGATGCGTCTGGCTGGCGCTGCGAGAACAGGCACCAGTTTGATCGGGCAAAAGAGGGCTACGTTAACCTGCTGCCCGTGCAGCATAAGCGCTCGAAGCAGCCCGGGGACAGCGCAGAGATGATGCAGGCAAGACGCGAATTCCTTGATGCCGGACATTATCACCCGCTCCAGCAGAAGGTCTGTGACATGATTGCGCGTGTTCTGCCTGAAGGGCCGGTCAGGGTTCTGGATATCGGCTGCGGAGAGGGGTATTACACCCATGCCGTGGCGCTTCGTCTGGCGGCCCAGGGCGAGGCGGACATACACGGCCTTGATGTTTCCCGGGTGGCGGTAAGGATCGGTGCTAAGCGCTACCGTGACGTCTCATTCTGCGTGGCATCCAGCCATCGTCTGCCCTTTGCCGAAGGTACCTTTGATGCCGTATTACGTATCTATGCGCCCTGTAAAGCCCAGGAGCTGGCCCGGGTGGTGAAAGAGCAGGGATACGTGCTGACGGTCACGCCCGGTCCGCGTCACTTGATTCAGTTTAAGGCGCTGATCTACCAGGATGTGCGGCTGCATGACGACACCCCGGAGCAGATGGAAGGGTTCGAACTGGTGGAGCAACACTCTCTTAACTACCCGATGCGGCTTAACAGCGAAGAGTCCGCCGCCCTGCTGCAAATGACGCCGCTTGCATGGCGCGCGCGTCCGGAAGTGTGGGGCGTACTGGCGACCACGCCTGAGTTTGAGTGTGAAACCGACTTTACGCTGCGCCTGTGGCAGCGTAATAGCCACTCTGCCGTAGTCTGACGGATAGCGGCGTAGTTCAGGTATCTGCCAGGTGCTGCCGGACCATAAAATGGTAAATGCTCTCCAGGTCGTCGAGCTTACTGACGTGGACGTGGAGTGGGCGCTGCTCAAGCTGGATAACCAACACCCCGTCCTCTGAAAGATTCATGCTCTGAATACGCTGATATTCAATAAATACCGGGCCATAGAAAAAACCTTCTGCCTTAAACAGCAGTTTAGGCTGGCGCAGCCAGAACAGATAGACAGAAAAAAAGGCCAGCACCATCAGTAAAGTGGTGGTGACCTGCGTCCCCTGACTGGTGATATTCCTGTAGATGAGGATGGCAATCAGCCCGGTAAAAATAGCGCTGTCCAGTCCATTGCGACGCTTGAGGGGAACCCTCAGCCGGGTGTCACCCCGTCTTCGAGCCGTAATCAGCTCATCATAAATCGCATACATCATAAACAGTGCGATAAAAAGCACGATGAAATAATCAGTCAGTGACATCTTTTAATATCCCCACAAAAGGCCGACCGGAATGATAAACCCGGGTTCCGGCCGACCTTTTAAGTTCGCCGGGTTACCCCGGCGACGCGTTACACGCCAAGCAGGCCAATCCAGTAGCCAAAAATACCAATGACAAAGAAGCCCATGATAATCCACAGCGCATTGACTTTACGACGGAGCAGCCACATACAGCCGAAGGTCAGCAGCAGCGGTATCATGCCTGGCATAAGCTGATCCAGGATCGACTGGACGGTGGTTACCGTGGTTTTTCCGGTATGGTCGGTAATACGGGATACCACCAGCGGCACATCCACGTGCGTCCACTTATTGACCAGCGCCCCCATCACAAAGAGGCCAAGAATCGACGCCCCCTCGGTCAGCTTTTGCAGGAAGCCGCCGCCCATATCCCCTACGATATCGACGCCCTTACGGTAACCATAGGCTACGCCGTAGTAGCGCACCAGCAGACGGACAAGGTTAAACAGGACAAAGAACAGAACTGGCCCCAGCAGGCTGCCGGTCATGGCGATGCCCGCACCCAGTGCAGCAAAAACCGGGCGAACGGTGCCCCAGAATATCGGGTCGCCCACGCCAGCCAGCGGACCCATCAGGCCGACTTTGATGCCGTTAATGGCCGCATCGTCGATTGCTGCGCCGTTCGCACGCTGCTCCTCCATGGCCATGGTGACGCCGAGTACCGGTGCCGCGACATAAGGGTGGGTATTAAAAAACTCCAGATGGCGTTTAATGGCCTGCTTGCGGGCGTCATTATTTTCAGGATAGAGCCGACGGATAACCGGCACCATAGAGAAACAGAAGCCCAGGGCCTGCATGCGTTCGAAGTTCCATGACCCCTGAAACAGGTTTGACCGCAGGAACACGCCACGCACGTCACCCGGCGTCAGTTTCTTTTGCACAGTCGTTGCTGTGGTAGTAGAAGTGGTATCAACCATTTTGCTCACCTTTTCCCTAATCTAATTCGTTATCGAGGTCATTAGCGGCTGGCCCTGAAGCCTGCGCACCTGCCACGCGATTATATTTTGGCGCCAGCTGGATATAGAGCACCGCCATCACCACGCCGATGACGCCCAGGGCAACCAGGTTGAAACTGGTAAAGGCCGCCGTGACGAAACCCAGATAAAAGAAAGGCATCAGATACCCGGCGCGCATCATGTTGATGACCATGGCGTAACCGACAACGACAATCATGCCGCCCGCGATGTTAAGACCGTTGGTCACCACCTCAGGGATGGAATCCAGCAGCCCCTGGACAACGTTGGTTCCCACGGAGACGGCGACGATGGCTGCCGGGATCGCGATACGCATTGCCTGCAAAATCAGTGCGGAAACATGGAGCCACGAAATTGCGGTCAGGTTGCCCTTTTCTGCGGCCTTATCGGCTGCATGCTGGAAGGCGACGGTAATGGTTCGAACAATGATGGTCAGCACCTGACCGGCGGCTGCCAGCGGAATAGCCAGAGCGATACCGGCTCCAACGCTTTGCCCACCGGCGATAACCAGGATAGTTGAAATGATGGAGGCGAGGGCGGCATCAGGTGCCACGGCGGCACCAATGTTCATCCAGCCAAGGGCGATCATTTCCAGCGTACCACCGATAATGACGCCGGTTTTAACATCACCGAGGACAAAACCAATCAGGGTACAGGCCACCAGCGGCCGGTGGAACTGGAATTCATCAAGAATTGATCCCATGCCTGCAATACAGGCAACGATAAATATTAGTACAATTTGAAGAGTGGTAATCTCCATTGCACTTCTCCTCTAAAAGTCATGAACTGAGTTAAGCCTGTGCGTTCAGGCAATAATGCGAACTTTTGCTATTTATTCATTTTGGTGATCAGCTCCATCATTTTTAACCGCTGGTCGGAGGAGACCTTACGCACCTCCAGTTCGATACCGCGCTCGTTAAGCTTTTTGAATGCCGCAATATCTTTATCATCAACGGACACGGCGTTATTAACCTGAATTTTTCCCTGACGAAATGCCATGCCGCCAATGTTCACGCTGGTTATTTTCACCCCTTCCTGAACCAAACGTTCGACGTCGGTAGGATTGGTAAACAGCAGCATGACGCGGTCCCGGGCATATTTTGGGTTATTCCATACCCGTATCATTTTCGCAACGTCGACGACGTGCGCCGTTACACCCGGCGGGGCCACCTGGGTAAGCAGCGTTTTACGCACGGTGTCGGCGGCGACTTCATCGCTAACGACGATAATACGGTTCACATTGGTTTCTTTCGTCCAGCGAGTGGCAACCTGTCCATGGATTAACCGGTCATCAATACGCGCCAGCCCGATTTTCATATGATCCTCAGGTCCCAGAGGTTTCTGGGGGGCAGCAGGGGCGTTGACCGCTGCGGGGACAGGTGCAGGGGCAGGTTCAGGCGCTTTGGCTTTAAGTGCCTTAACCCCTTCACGCCCCGTTTCCACGGCAACGGCTACCAGCTCAGCAAAGCTGGGGTCGTCATCGCGCGCCATCAGCGTTTCCACCAGCATGGGAATATTGACCCCGGCGATCACCTCATAATTTTCTTTATCAACCACAATACGACTGGCGGCATTAAAGGGACTGCCTCCCCAGGTGTCAACCAGAAACAGGACACCCTGGTGGGTATCTAAATTGGTCAGCCGCGCCTGATATTTCTCGATCAGAGTTTCTGCATTTTCACCCGGGACAAAATCTATCCACGCGATATTTTGCTGTTCTCCGAGAAGCATTTCGGCCGTTTTAATGAGCTGCTCAGCAGCCCAACCGTGCGTGCCGATCACAATAGCAATGGTCACTTGCTACCTCCGTTTACTCTATCCAGCGGCCCACAAACACTTCTGAGCCGCGCGTGTAGTCATCAAAGGGTCTAGCCTTTATGATGCTGTGTATAAAACATGACGTGGCAGGGGACGAATAATTATTTCATCAAGCGGTGTAAACGTTTCCCCTTAAGACGCGATTTATTTTAATGTGCGAAAAAATAAATTATGTGACCGTGCTCAGCTATTTAGACCCTTGTTTCACTCATTAGGCTCTGTTGTAAGAATGATTAGCATTTAAGCCAGGTTCGAGTGTAAGTGTAAGAAAATATTTTTGACGTAATGGTCACGGCTGTTTACAGTAGGGATCCTTTTTTAACACAGGAGTAACGGGCCTCAGCCCACCCTATGGACTGTCATCGACGTCGCTTCACTCAGCCCCTGGTACCTTCGACCAGTTTTATCTTCGTCACCTCTTCAGACGACCCGCTTCAACCCCTTTGCGATTATTCAGCCCGCGCGAGTTTCTCGTCGCCCGCTGCGTTTTCACCATCACGTATCTGGAGTCTGTAATGGAATTTATTTTAGACCCCTCGATCTGGGCCGGTCTGCTGACGCTTATCGTTCTTGAAATCGTGCTGGGGATTGATAACCTGGTTTTTATTGCCATTCTTGCCGATAAGCTTCCACCAAAGCAGCGCGATAAAGCCAGACTCATTGGCCTTTCTCTGGCGCTGGTGATGCGTCTGGGGCTGCTGTCTTTGATCTCCTGGATGGTGACGCTCACGCGGCCGCTGTTCAGCGTGGGCGAATTCAGCTTTTCCGGCCGCGACCTGATCCTGCTGGTGGGGGGGCTGTTTCTGCTGTTCAAAGCCACCATGGAGCTGCACGAACGGCTGGAAAACCGCGATCACAACGGCGAGGGCAACAAGGGCTATGCCAGCTTCTGGGCGGTCGTTATTCAGATTGTGGTGCTGGATGCGGTATTTTCACTCGATGCCGTGATTACCGCCGTGGGCATGGTGAACAACCTGGCGATAATGATGACTGCCGTGGTCATTGCGATGGGCATTATGCTGCTGGCCTCGAAGCCGCTGACCCGATTCGTCAATGCGCATCCGACCGTTGTCGTACTCTGTCTGAGCTTCCTGCTGATGATTGGCCTGAGTCTGGTTGCCGAAGGTTTTGGGTTCCATATTCCTAAGGGATACCTGTATGCCGCCATCGGCTTCTCAATCCTGATTGAGCTGTTTAATCAGATTGCACGGGTGAACTTTATGCGCCATCAGGCCAGAAGGCCGATGCGCGAGCGAACCGCCGAAGCGATTGTCCGTCTGATGGGGGGCCGCCGTGGCCCGGCGACCGGCAGCAGTGAACAGAGTGAGATGAATGACAGGCCGCGCGAGACCTTCAAGGATGAGGAACGCTATATGATCAATGGCGTGCTGACGCTGGCCTCGCGCTCGGTGCGCAGTATTATGACGCCGCGCGGTGAAATCTCCTGGGTCAATGCAGAGCGTCCGGCTGATGAGGTTCGCCTCCAGCTGCTGGATACGCCTCACAGCCTGTTCCCGGTGTGTCGTGGCGAGCTGGATGAAGTTATCGGGGTGGTGCGGGCGAAAGAGCTGCTGGTTGCGCTGGACCACGGCATCGATGTGGCAACCTTTGCCTCTGCCACTCCGCCGATAATTGTACCCGATACGCTGGAACCGCTTAACCTGCTTGGCGTGCTGCGTCGTGCCAGAGGAAGCTTTGTGGTGGTCACCAATGAGTTTGGCGTAGTGCAGGGGCTGATTACCCCGCTGGACGTGCTGGAAGCGATTGCCGGTGAGTTCCCGGATGAAGATGAAACCCCGGATATCATCGCCGACGGCGAAGGATGGCGGGTTAAGGGCGGCACCGACCTGCACTCGCTACAGCAGTTGCTGGACACGCAGGTGCTGGTCACGGCGGACAGGGACCATGCTTCGCTGGCCGGGCTGCTGATCGCCCAGAAGGGGCAGCTGCCCCAGGTGGGTGAGATCATTGAGCTGCCGCCGCTAACGTTTCAGATCCTCGAAGCGACCGAATACCGTATTGACCTGGTTCGCGTCACGCGCCAGCGCCAGGATAATGAGGAAGAAGAAGAAGGTTAATTCCAGCGCCGAAAAGCCTTTACCGCAGCTGGCGGCGGACAGCAAAAAGTCTGCCGCCATGCGTGGGTGTTGAGCTGAGGGCGATTGTCTCTTACTCGTGGGCAAGCGCTTGTCTCTCAGCGGACAGCGGGTAACTTCACTCCCTGCCCGCTGAGACGTCTCAGGCAAACAGCAGGCTTTTATGGCTACTCAGCCAGTCTGGAAAATCCCCCAGCGGCATGGGCCGCGCATAGAAGTAACCCTGTAATACATCCACGCCTTTATCCCGCAGGTAGGTAGCCTGCTCTTCCGTTTCCACGCCTTCCGCCACCAGGCTGATATTCAGACGCTGGGCCAGGGAAATCACCATATCCGTTACCGTAGCATTAATGGCATCTGTCCCGATGGCCGCCGTAAAGACCTTATCAATTTTCAGCACGTCCGGGCTGAGCGTTTTCAGGTACGAGAGGGAACTGTGGCCCGTACCAAAATCATCAATGGCCAGCTTTACCCCTAAAGTGTGCAGATAAGCCACCACGCGCTGATCGACCTCCGGCAGCGAGTCGCGTTCGGTAAGCTCGACAATCAGCTGAGGAACCGGATTTGCCGGCCACCACAGGCGCTGGAGATCGTCGATAATCTGGTGCTGATGGAAATGGCTGGCCGCGACGTTAATCGCAATATGAAACCTTGGGCAGCTGGGCAGCAGAGGCAGATGGCGTACGACTTCACTTAAAACAAAACGCGTGAGTGGCGCAATCAGATCCTGGCGCTCGGCCAGGGGGATAAAGACATCCGGCGGTATCCAGCCCTGTCGCGGGGTATGCCAGCGCAGCAGCAGTTCGATACCGTCGCAGTCGCCGCTGCGTGAATTAATCAGCGGCTGGCAGTAGACCATAAATTCGCGGGCATTAATGCCATAGCTGATTTGCCAGGAGAGACTCATGCGGTTGGCGGTTGCCAGCCAGACGATATAGCCCATCAGCAGGCTCAACAATAGCGCTAACGGCAGCTGCGAGGGCATGGTCATCAGCGCCAGCCGGGTCGGGGCCGGACCAAACAATGTGATAGAGAAAGGATAACGCAGTGAAGCCTCCTGCCAGGTGACTTCATCTTCTGAGGGCAGAGCCTTTTCTACCATCGGATTACCGTATTCCAGGCTTTTATCACCCACGTTGAAAATGGCGCGCTCAACCCATGGCAGGGTCGGTTCCAGCAGATAGTTACTCATCATTTCGATATTAATGACCTGCAAAATACCGGAGTGATTATCGGTATCCTGCGGCGTCCAGAATAGCAGAACAGGCGAGCCTTTAAGGAGCTGCTGGTCCGAACTGAGCATCATGCGCTGGTTATTCACTGCCAGTTCAGGGTAGTTGTTACTGAAACTGAGATCACCGGCGCCGGACAGGCTGGAACAGTACAGGGTGTCGTTATTTACCAGAATAATGGTTCGCACGGTCTGCAATGACGCCAGCTTTTCAATCAGCGGAAAACGCACCTGCTCGCAGGAGAGCCCTACCAGCCCCAGCGTATTATTGGCCGCAACGTCAAGGGGGGAAAACAAACGGTCGAAGCGCTGAATAGCGTTATTGGCGAAAATATGGGACTGCTGTTCAATGCGATTTTTCTCTTCCATAAAGCGGAAGGCTAACGTAAGGATGAGCACTAATGCGGCGACAATAATGGCGATAAATAATCGCTTGCGCCGAAACTGTCCGAATACTTCCTGGGACATTTGCATCAGTAACCACCCTAAATCAAGACGCCTATACAGAGACTGAGCACCTGTTATCGGCCTGCCAGTCATTAAGTTTAGCCATGCAGAAGAGAAAAGCATGATTAACTAAAACAGTGGGTTATCTGGCTCTGCCGCGACGTAATTCTCGTTCAGGGTGAGGGCAGGCCAGTGCTGTGTTACCCAAACAGGTATCTGCACTGGCACACCTTAAGCGAGGGGATGAGGAAAGACAATAGTAACCTGCAGGGCTAGTCGCACTGAACCTTAATGGCCAGGCCGCCACGTGAGGTTTCCCGGTACTTGGCGTTCATGTCTTTTCCGGTTTCGTACATGGTTTCAATGACCTTATCGAGAGAAACCCGGGCTGCGCTGGTGCGTCGCATCGCCATTCGGGCAGCATTGATGGCCTTAACCGAGGCGATAGCATTGCGCTCAATGCAGGGCACCTGTACCTGACCGGCGACCGGGTCGCAGGTGAGTCCCAGATTGTGTTCCATGCCGATCTCCGCCGCTACGCATACCTGCTCCGGGCTGGCACCCAGCAGTTCGGCCAGCCCGGCCGCCGCCATGGAGCAGGCAACGCCGACTTCGCCCTGACACCCCACCTCTGCGCCGGAAATTGAGGCATTCATTTTATAGAGAATGCCCACCGCACCGCAGGCCAGAAAATAGCGGATAAAAATGTCCGGGCTGACCGACTCGATAAAGTGGTCGTAATAGGCCAGAACGGCGGGAACGATGCCGCAGGCGCCGTTGGTGGGGGCGGTAACCACCCGTCCACCGGCTGCGTTCTCTTCGTTTACCGCCAGGGCAAACATATTGACCCAGTCGATGACGTTCATCGGATCGCTGGAGAGCTTATCAGAGGAAACCAGCAGGCGGCGAAGCGCGGAGGCGCGACGGGGAACGCGCAGTGGGCCGGGCAGTACGCCCTCGGTATTCAACCCGCGATCGATACAGTCGCGCATACTCTGCCAGATATCAGAGAAGTACTTCTCAATCTCCTGCTTATCATGCAGCGCCAGCTCATTTTTCATGATCATCCCGGAGAGCGACAGGCCCGTCTGATGACAGTGGTCCAGCATCTCCGTTGCCGAGTTGAACGGATAGGGGACCTCGACCTCTTCCAGCGTGGTCTGGCCGAAATGCTCTTCATCGACAATAAATCCGCCGCCGACGGAATAATAGGTCTTGCTGTAAATCACCGTCTCGCCCGCGAAGGCGTGAATGCGCATGCCATTCTCATGCAGAGACAGGGTGTCGCTGCGGAAAACCATCCCACCCTCGCGCGGGAAATCTACCTCATGCGCGCCGTTCGCCAACAGCAGGCGCTGCCGCTGTTCGACATCGCGAATAAAGCCGGGAATGGCATCAATATCTACGCTATCCGGAGCGGCGCCCGACAGGCCCATTATGATGGCAATATCGGTATGATGGCCTTTGCCGGTCAGGGAGAGCGAGCCGTAAACGTCAACGGCAATACGGGTCACGTCATTCAGCCTGCCGCTGCTCACCAGATCGTCGACAAACTGTTTCCCGGCTTTCATTGGACCGACGGTGTGCGAACTGGAAGGGCCAATGCCGATTTTAAACATATCGAAAACGCTAATCACAAAAACTCCTTGAGGGCCGCAGGCCGTCGGAACGGAATGCTGATGAGGCTGACTACTGCTGTCTGGCGCTGCAATATAAATGATTCAGGGCATTTGTGAAGTGATTTGACCGGAAGAAACGGTAAAAAGTTGGTTTAAAATAGTGGCAGTCGTACGCCGGGCAGGTTTTCTGTCGGTGAAGCCGTGAGTAGCCGCTCTGCCGATACCTGCAGGCTGAGCTGGCGTAAAATCCCTGCGGTCATTCCCCAGATAAAATACTCATCAAACCAGGAGAGCCATACGCGGTGCTGCACACCCCGACGATGGATATCCAGCGGCGTATAGCGCCCTAAACGCAGGGCCTCCTGTAGCGGCATTTCAAATACCGATTCAACCTCATCCTCATTTGGACACCACTTTAGCGTATCGGGCAGGATCCCCACCACCGGCGTGACCTGAAAGCCCGTACTGCTGGTCACGGCGGGGAGAACGCCCACTACCCGCACGGCAGCGGGGGGGATCGCCACTTCTTCGTATGCTTCACGCAGCGCGGTAAAAATAAGGGAGCTATCCTCCTCATCCACCATGCCGCCGGGAAAGGCTACCTGACCCGCATGTTTACGCAATGTCGCGGCCCGCCGCGTCAGGAGTAACGAGGGGCGGGGACGCGCAATAATCGGCACCAGCACCGCCGCCCGGCGCAGTGGCAGCGGGCCTGCATCAGGCTGCGGGGGTTGCAGCACAAAGCGGCTGATAAACTGCTCAAGCGTCAGTGGACCGTCAGACATTGGCGGTGTCCAGGCAGGGCAGGATCCGGCTGACCTTATCAAAAGTTTCCTGATACTCCGCCTGCTCTTCGCTGTCGGCGACGATACCGCCACCGGCGGTACAGTGAATCTGCCCCTGCTCAGCAGTCAGCGTGCGGATGGTTATGCTGGTATCCATTCTGCCGCAGAAGCTGATATAGCCAATAGTGCCGCACCAGGCATTGCGACGGTGCGGTTCCAGCTCATCAATAATCTCCATCGCACGGACTTTTGGCGCGCCGGTGATGGAGCCGCCGGGAAAGCAGGCGCGCAGCAGGTCGCAGGGCGTTAGCGGCGCCTTCAGTTCCGCGGTAACCGTACTGACCAGGTGGTGCACCGCCGGGAATGGCTCAACCACAAACAGCTCGGGAACGCGTACGCTACCCGGAACGGCTACGCGGCCGATGTCGTTACGCAGCAAATCGACAATCATCAGGTTTTCCGCCCGGTCTTTTACCGATGCCGCCAGCTTTTCTGCCTGCAGGCGATCGGCGACGGGATCGCTCAGGCGAGGAAGCGTGCCTTTAATAGGACGGGTTTCGATCTCACGGCCGACGATTTTAAGAAAGCGTTCAGGAGAGAGGCTGATAATCGCGCTTTCAGGCAGGCGGATAAATGCGCTGAAGGGCGCGCGATTTTCCCGGGTTAGCTCCCTGAACGCCTGCCACTCGTCACCCGTGTAGCGGGCGCTAAAACGCTGGGCGAGATTAACCTGATAGCAGTCTCCAGCCTGGATCCACTGCTGCACGCGGCGGAACTTTTCACCGTAGGCTTCGCGCGTCATATTTGACTGCCAGCGGTCGGTTAACCGGAACGGATCGATGCCGGGCGGCGTCAGGGCGTTAAGCCACGCCAGGCGCTTATCAGCATCGCCCTGAACCACCAGCGTCAGTGCCTTGAGATGATGATCCGCAATCAGCGCCCAGTCATAGAGGCCTGATGCCATATCGGGCGTGGTTAAGTCCTGCTCTGCCTGCTGGGGGAGCGATTCAAATCTGCGGCCAAGATCGTAGCCAAACAGTCCGAGCGCGCCGCCCTGAAAGGGCAGGTCAGGATGCGAAGGCGCACTCAGGCCGGTTTGCGCCATGACCCGGTCCAGCAGCGTCAAGGGATCGTCTTTACTCTGCTCTGACGCATCATCGCTCTCAATGGTGGTCACTTCGCCACGCGTCGTCAGGGTAATACGCGGATCGGACACCATAATATCAAAGCGATTATCATGGTGATCGGCAAAGCCGGAGTGTAGCAGCATCGACCAGGGCTGCTGGGCTACACAGTTAAACAGATTCAAAAGCGCTTCAGGCGTATACTTCAAAGAATGATAAACAACTGGCATGATAATTTAGCAGGCCTTGACCAGGACAGAGTACAAGCCTGACATATTTTTTTAATGCTGACATCTGTTTGTTACGCGCAGACGGGCTACGCGATTTTTACTGGAGTGGATATGATTACGGGATTACCAGCGCTTTCGTACGACCAGCAGCAGCAGGCGGTAGAGCGCATTCAGCAACTGATGTCAGAGGGTATGAGCAGCGGGCAGGCGATACAGCTGGTAGCGGCTGAGATCCGTGAAAATCATACGGGCGATATGATAACGGCCCGCTTTGATGACGAAGAGGATGACGACGACGAAAACGAGGATCAACGCAATCAGGATAATGACGATTACGGGGATGACGACGAAGAGGAGTATGAGGAGTAATTCTGCTTTCTGAGAGGTGATAACGTTTATTTTGGCGTTACGTCATCGTTGACAGAGGGTGGCGACGTGCTACGCCACCCGGAACGCGCCGGCTGCAACGTCCAACGCCAACGATCGGCTAATAACGATTATTTTGCGGCGATGATTTTTATCTCGACCCGATATTTGGGGTTCATCAGGTTGGCCTGAACGGTGCAGCGAACCGGCGCATTCCCCGGTGAAACCCAGGCATCCCATGCGCGATTCATCGCGGCGAAATCTTCTTTTTCCACCAGAAAAATAGTCGCATCAAGAATGCGGCTCTTATCCGACCCTACGCGGGCCAGTACCCGGTCAATTACCGCCAGCGCGTTGGCCGTTTGCGCGTGCGCATCCTCATCAAGGTTCTCCGGTACGCTGGTGTAGTAGATAGTATCGTTATGGATAACCGCTTCCGACATGCGGTGTTCTGGATCCAGACGTTCAATGCTCATGACTTCCCTCATTTATAGCAGTACAAATTTGCAGCCAGCCTGCCACAGTTTTATTGCTGCTGTCACCTAAAGGGTGGAGTGGCAGGGCGGATACTGACATAATTACAGTGTTTTCTTACAGGTGGTGAGGGTGTGTGGCAGACGATTTTGCAGCAGACGGCGCGCTGGCGCTGGCTATTCCGGGTTTTAAACCGCGTGAACCGCAGCGCCAGATGGCAGAAGCGGTGGCTCAGGCTATCGAAAATAAGCGCGAGCTGGTGGTTGAAGCGGGAACCGGCACGGGTAAAACGTTTGCCTACCTGGCACCGGCGCTCCGCTCCGGCAAAAAGGTGATTATCTCAACCGGCTCAAAGGCGCTGCAGGATCAGCTCTACAGTCGCGATCTTCCCACCGTTGCACGGGCGCTTAAGTATAAAGGCTCCCTCGCGCTGCTTAAGGGGCGCTCAAACTATCTCTGCCTGGAGCGCCTTGAGCAGCAGTCGATGGCTGGCGGTGAGCTGGTGGCGCAGGCGATGAGTGACCTGGTCCACCTGCGCGGCTGGTCGTCAGAAACCCTGGACGGTGATATCAGCACCTGCGGCGGCGTGGCCGAGGACAGCACGGTATGGCCGCTGGTGACCAGCACCAATGATAACTGCCTGGGCAGCGACTGCCCGCTGTAT
>NZ_CDPK01000002.1:229488-374949 GCF_900068895.1 Erwinia sp. ErVv1
TTCGACGAAGCGCATCAGGTGCCGGATATCGCCAGCCAGTATTTTGGGCAGCAGCTCTCAAGCAAGCAGCTGCTCGACCTGGCTAAAGACATCAGCATTGCTTACCGCACCGAGGTCCGTGATGCGCAGCAGCTGCAAAAATCGGCGGACCGTCTGGCGCAGTGTGCACAGGATTTCCGTCTGGCGCTTGGCGATCCGGGCTTTCGCGGCAACCTGCGCGACCTCCTCAGCGATGCCAATATCCAGCGCGCCCTGACGCTGCTCGATGATGCGCTCGAACTCTGCTATGACGTGGCGAAAATGTCGCTTGGCCGTTCGGCGCTGCTGGATGCGGCTTTCGAGCGTGCGGCACTCTATCGCGGCCGTCTTAAGCGGCTGAAAGATGTCTCACAGCCCGGCTTTAGCTACTGGTATGAGTGTAACTCCCGTCACTTTGTGCTGGCGCTGACGCCGCTCTCCGTCTCCGATCGCTTTCGCGAAGTGATGGACGAGCGCCCGGCGACCTGGATATTTACCTCGGCGACGCTGGCGGTAAATGAGCAGATGACCCACTTTGTGGAGAGGCTGGGCGTCAGCCAGGCCGAGACGCTGATCCTCACCAGCCCGTTTGATTTCGCCAGGCAGGCCCTGCTCTGCGTGCCGAGAAATCTGCCGTCGCCTAACCAGCCTGACAGCGCCAGCCGAATGGCGCGCATGCTGCTGCCGCTGATTGAAGCCAATAACGGACGCTGCTTTTTTCTCTGTACTTCCCATAAAATGATGCGCGATTTGGCGGCGCAGTTCCGATCGCTGCTGACCCTGCCGGTTCTGTTACAGGGTGAAACCAGCAAAGGGCAACTGCTGAAACAGTTTATCGCGGCGGGGAACGCGCTGCTGGTGGCCACCAGTAGCTTCTGGGAGGGCGTCGACGTGCGCGGGGATGTGCTGTCGCTGGTGATCATTGACAAACTGCCGTTTACCTCGCCCGACGATCCGCTACTTAAGGCGAGAATGGAAGATTGTAAACTGCGGGGCGGCGAACCCTTTGACGACGTCCAGCTGCCGGACGCAGTGATCACTCTCAAGCAGGGCGTGGGCCGCCTGATCCGTGACGTTGACGATCGCGGAGTACTGGTTATCTGTGATAACCGGCTGGTTATGCGCCCCTACGGTGCGGTGTTCCTTAACAGCCTGCCGCCGACGCCGCGTACGCGTGATATTCAGCAGGCAGTGGCCTTTCTTAAGCCGGACGCTTAGCCGCAGCGTCCTTAAGCTTGACGCATAGCCATATCGTCGGCAAAGACCTGATTTAAGCCGGAAGTCCGGCAGTAAATTATTGCGCAGTATGCTATGCTGCGCGCCGAAAATTTTCCCCGCCAGAGGTGAGTATGTCCACGCGAATTTTAGCCATTGATACGGCCACGGAGGCCTGCTCCGTGGCGCTGCTTCACGACCAGAAGGTCACCGCCCAGTTTGAGCTTTGCGCCCGCGAACACACCCAGCGCATACTGCCGATGGTGCAGGCGATCCTCCAGCAGGGCAATACGGCGCTGACCGAACTGGATGCACTGGCATTTGGTCAGGGGCCGGGCAGCTTCACCGGCGTGCGCATCGGCATCGGCATCGCCCAGGGGCTGGCACTGGGCGCGGAACTGCCGATGATTGGCGTGTCGACGCTGAAAACCATGGCGGAAGGCGCATGGCGCCGCCAGGGTGCCACCCGCGTTCTGGCAGCGATTGATGCCAGAATGGGCGAGGTCTACTGGGCAGAATATCAGCGGGATGAGCAGGGTATCTGGCAGGGAGACGACAGCGAAGCGGTGCTAAACCCCGAGGCGGCGCAGGAGAGAATGTCCCGGCTCACCGGGTGCTGGGCGCTGGTGGGGACAGGCTGGAAGGCCTGGCCGCAGCTGGCAGAAAGTGCTCACCTTGATTTACAGATGACCGGGGTCGAGCTTCCGCAGGCGGAGGATATGCTGCCCCTGGCCGCGCTGGCGCTTAAGCAGGGCAGGACCGTGGCGGTTGAGCTGGCGGAACCCACCTACCTGCGTAATGAAGTCGCATGGAAAAAGTTGCCGGGGCGTGAGTGAGTTGGCAACTAATTAACGCGCCCGGAGTCAAAAGGAACGGTATCTCGGAGAACACTATGCGTAAACGATTTTTGGTACAGACGGGCAGTATATTACTTGTCAGTATGCTGCTTCTCGGCTGCGTAAGCATACCGGACTCAGTAAAAGGCACGTCGGCTACGCCCCAGCAGGATTTAACGCGCGTGATGAGTGCGCCTCAGCTGTTTATCGGTCAGGAGTCACGCTTTGGCGGCCGGGTGGTGAAGGTGATAAACCAAAACGGCAGCACCCGGCTGGAAATTGCCGCTATGCGGCTGGATGATACCGCCCGGCCGATATTAGGCAGTGCCTCTGTTGGGCGTATTTATGCGGACATCAGCGGCTTTGTCGATCCGGTTGATTTTAATAATCAAATGGTCACCGTTGTCGGTCCGATTAAGGGAACCGAAAAGGGTGTGATTGGGCAGGCTGCCTATAACTTCGTGGTGGTGAGCGTGACCGGCTATCAGCGCTGGCACCTGACGCAGCAGGTGGTCTCACCGCCGCAGCCGCTTGATCCGTGGGTCTGGTATGGCCCGCCACGTGGACGTCACTCCGGTGGCTACTGGGGACCGCCGCCGTTCGGCTACTTTAATCAGGGCCCGGCGCAGGTACAGACCATCCTGACTGAGTAGCCCGGTAGAAAATAATCAACGTGACCCGCTGGCTGTCTTTCCGCTGGCGGGGCATTTTTTTATATTTTTTCTGAATGAAAATGTTTTTAGTGATGGGCTTCGCAACCTCATAACGGAGAAGTAATCAAACTGGTACGCTGAGTTAAAATAATGTTAACAAACGCGACGAGCTGAGGGTGCGATGGAAAATATCACGTGTTCAGGAGGAACTTATTTGAACAAGATTTGGTTAAAACGCTATCCCGCCGATGTGCCTGCGGAGATCAGTGCCGATCGCTATACATCCCTTGTTGACCTCTTTGAAGAGGCGGTAAAACGCTACGCCGATCAGCCCGCCTTTATCAATATGGGGCAGGTGATGACCTTTCGTAAGCTTGAGGAGCGCAGCCGGGCTTTTGCCGCCTGGCTACAGGAAGGGCTGGGGCTGAAACAGGGCGACAGGGTGGCGCTGATGATGCCGAACCTGCTGCAATATCCGATTGCCCTGTTTGGCATCCTGCGCGCAGGGATGGTGGTGGTTAACGTCAATCCCCTCTACACGCCGCGCGAGCTTGAGCACCAGCTTAATGACAGCGGTGCCAGCGCTATTGTGATTGTGTCGAACTTTGCCCATACGCTGGAAAAAGTGGTTGAGAAAACCCAGGTTAAACATGTGATCCTTACCCGGCTGGGCGATCAGCTTTCGCCCGCCAAAGGGACGCTGGTTAATTTTGTGGTCAAATACATCAAGCGTCTGGTGCCTAAATATCATCTTCCGGACGCTATCTCATTTCGCAGTGCGCTGCATAAAGGTTACCGGATGCAGTATGTGCGACCGGACATCGTTAACGACGATCTGGCCTTTCTGCAATATACCGGCGGCACCACCGGCGTTGCCAAAGGGGCGATGCTGAGCCACCGTAATATGCAGGCGAATCTGGAGCAAACCCGGGCAACCTATGGTTCTCTGCTGAAAGACGGGAAGGAAACGGTCGTCACCGCGCTGCCGCTTTACCATATATTTGCGCTTACGGTGAACTGCCTGTTGTTTATCGAGCTGGGCGGTGCAAACCTGTTAATCACCAATCCCCGGGATATTCCCGGACTGGTGCGGGAGCTGGCTAAAACGCGCTTCACCGCCATTACCGGGGTGAATACCCTGTTTAATGCGTTATTGAACGACAGTGATTTCCAAAAGCTGGATTTCTCCAGCCTGAGCTTGTCGGCAGGTGGGGGAATGTCAGTGCAGAAGGCGGTCGCCGAGCGCTGGGAGAAACTGACCGGACACTATTTGCTTGAGGGATACGGCCTGACCGAATGCGCGCCGCTGGTCTCCGTCAATCCCTACGATATTCGCTACCACAGCGGCAGTATCGGGCTGCCGGTGCCGTCAACGGACATCCGCCTGGTGGATGAGCAGGGTAATGAAGTCGCCGCAGGTGAAGCAGGTGAACTGTGCATCAAAGGCCCCCAGGTGATGCAGGGATACTGGCAGAAGCCGGAGGCCACCGATGAGGTGCTCAAAAATGGATGGCTTCACAGCGGAGATATTGTTACCGTTGACGCCGAAGGTTTTATCCGCATCGTCGATCGCAAGAAAGATATGATTCTGGTTTCAGGGTTTAACGTTTATCCTAATGAAATCGAAGATGTGCTGATGCTGCACCCAAAGGTCAGGGAAGCCGCCGCCGTCGGCGTGCCCAATGAGGCCGCGGGTGAAACGGTAAAAATCTGTGTGGTAAAAAAAGATCCCTCTCTTACCCAGGAGGAGCTGATTATCCACTGCAAAAAACATCTTACCGGGTATAAAATTCCCAAAATCGTCGAATTTCGCACTGAGCTGCCCAAGAGTAACGTGGGGAAAATCCTGCGGCGCGAACTCCGCGATGAGGCAATCAGGATAGCGAAAGCATCCTGACGAGGTGACAACACCGCCGATAAACGCTATCACGCCGGGTTTCCCGGCGTTTTTTTGTGATGACACTGAGGCGCAGAACGCCGCAGCGAGAGGATCGTTTTGAATTACACCATGATAACCACCAACGAGGCGCTGGCTGAACTTTGTCAGACTGCCCGTCAGTTCCCCGCGCTGGCGCTGGATACCGAATTCGTCCGGACCCGTACCTATTATCCCCGGCTGGGGCTGATTCAACTGTATGACGGGGAGCAGATCGCGCTTATTGACCCTCTCCCTATTACCGAGTGGGCACCGTTTCGCGACCTGCTGCTTGACGAGGGTGTCATCAAGTTCCTGCATGCTGGCAGCGAAGACCTGGAAGTCTTTCTGCACGAGTATGGCGTTCTGCCCACGCCGATGATTGATACCCAAATACTTGCTGCCTTTACCGGACGCCCGATGTCCTGCGGCTTCGCCACGCTTGTTGAATCCTTTACCGGCATCGCACTGGATAAAAGTGAATCCCGCACCGACTGGATTGCGCGACCGCTGACGGAAAAGCAGTGCCAGTATGCCGCCGCCGATGTGTTCTATCTGCTGCCCATCGCCCACAAGCTGATGGCCGAAGCCGGGGCCGCCGGTAAGCTGGACGCTGCGCTTGATGAGTGTGGGCTGCTGTGCCGACGTCGACAGGTGGTGGTTGCGCCTGAAGAGGCTTACCGTGACATCACCAATGCCTGGCAGCTGCGTCCACGCCAGCTGGCGGCGCTGCGTTTGATGGCGGCCTGGCGGCTTGACATGGCTCGCGAAAAGGATATGGCGGTTAACTTTGTTGTGCGCGAGGAGAACCTGTGGAAGGTGGCGCGCTTTATGCCGGGGTCGCTGGGCGAACTCGATCACCTCGGTCTGGCCGGTCAGGAGATCCGTTTTCACGGCAGGGCGCTGGTGGGCATGGTGGCGCAGGCAAATGCCTTTGATGACAGCGAGCTACCCGAGCCGATCGTTAACCTGATTGACAATCCTGCCTACAAAGCGGCATTCAAGGCGCTAAAATCGCTCGTGGCGGCGGCCGCTGAGCAACACGGCGTCAGCCAGGAACTGCTGGCTTCACGTCGTCAGATTAATCAGCTGTTAAGCTGGTACTGGAAAATAAAGCCGCAGGAAAGAAGGCCAGAGCTGATTGATGGCTGGCGGGGACAGCTGTTAGGCAACGACATCATGGCGCTGCTGCAGGCTGAATACGCCTGATGGTTTCCCCTGCAACCCGCAGGGGAAAGCCATACGCTGATGCGGCTCATTTCGGGGCGTCTTCTGCCTCCGGGAGCGTCACGTTTAGCTCCAGAATCGAAATGTCGTCGTCTTTCTGATCCAGCTTCACGCTAAGCATCTCTGGATCGATCTTCACATACCTGCAGATGACTTCCAAAATATCCCTCTTCAGCTGTGGCAGATAGTGGGGCTCGCTATCGCCCCTCCTGCGTTCTGCCACGATAATCTGCAGCCGCTCCTTGGCTATATTGGCTGTGCTCTTTTTACGGGATAAAAAGAAATCGAGTAAGGCCATGGTTTATCCCCCAAACAGGCGTTTCAGGAAACCCTTCTTCTCTTCTTCAATGAAGCGGAAGGGGCGTTCTTCACCGAGAATACGGTCAACGGTATCGGCATAGGCTTTGCCCGCATCGGATTCAGCGTCAAGAATGACCGGCTCGCCCTGGTTGGAGGCACGCAGCACGGACTGATCTTCCGGGATAACGCCCGCCAGTGGAATACGCAGGATCTCCAGCACGTCTTCCATGCTCAGCATATCACCACGGTTAACGCGGCCCGGATTGTAACGGGTTAACAGCAGATGTTCTTTAATCGGATCCTGGCCGTTTTCTGCCCGACGGGATTTCGACGAGAGGATGCCCAGGATGCGGTCGGAGTCACGCACGGAGGAGACTTCAGGGTTGGTAGTAATAATGGCTTCATCGGCGAAGTAAAGCGCCATCAGCGCACCGGTTTCGATCCCGGCCGGGGAGTCACAGACGATAAAGTCGAAGTCCATTTTCCCGAGGTCATCCAGCACCTTCTCAACGCCTTCACGCGTTAGCGCGTCTTTATCACGGGTCTGCGAAGCAGGCAGAATAAAGAGTTTTTCGGTACGCTTATCCTTAATCAGAGCCTGATTCAGCGTAGCGTCACCCTGTATTACGTTCACAAAGTCGTACACTACGCGGCGCTCACAGCCCATAATCAGATCGAGATTACGCAGGCCGATATCAAAATCGATCACCACGGTTTTTTTACCTTTCTGGGCTAAACCGGTAGCGATGGCCGCGCTGGACGTGGTTTTTCCCACGCCTCCTTTACCCGAAGTAACTACAATAATGCGTGCCATATAATAATTTCCTTAAGAAAAGAAAGGGCT
The DNA here is from genome assembly GCF_900068895.1 of Erwinia sp. ErVv1. Classification (GTDB taxonomy): domain Bacteria; phylum Pseudomonadota; class Gammaproteobacteria; order Enterobacterales; family Enterobacteriaceae; genus Erwinia. The sequence goes on from NZ_CDPK01000002.1 coordinate 236,497, forward strand.
CGTGAGCCTGGCTCAGTTCAGTGTCTGTATAGTCAGCTCGCCATCTTTTAAACAAAGACGCGAGGCTTTTGCAAAAAATTCAGCAGGGATCTGGTCCATAATCCAGTATTCACCGGCGATGGAAACCAGCTCGGCTGATAAGCTGGTACAAAAAATTTGGCATTCACGATCGCCACTCGCACCGGCAAGGGCGCGACCACGCATCATGCCATAAATATGGATATTGCCATCAGCAATCAATTCCGCCCCGGCGCTAACGCTGCTGGTCACAATCAGATCGCTGTTTTTAGCGTAAATTTGCTGACCCGATCGGACCGGCGTATTAATTAATCGGGTTCTGACGGCGGCAGGTTCAGCGGCAGGCTGCGGGGCGGGAGGCTCAATAATCTCAGCGCTTCTTTGCTGCTCCTTGCCTTCCGACAGCAGCGGCAGACCTGCCCGGCTGATAACACGTTTTAACGACTCGTCTTTACAGCCGCTAACGCCAACGATATGCAATCCGGCGGAGGTAATCGCTTCCTGCATCTGTCGCCAGTTGACGTCGCGGGTTAATGAAGCCACGTTTAACACGACCGGCGCATTTTTCAAAAAGGCTGGCGCCTGATTGACTTTATCCTGAATCGCCTGACGAACCACGTCCGGATCGGCATGGTGCAGGTGAACAACTGACAGAGTAAAACTGCTGCCTTTTAACTCAATTGGCGTTTGTGACATCTGGCCCGGCTCAGTCCTGTTATTCAAATTCCCCAATCAGGCCAGCTGAACCGGCATTTAATCGTAATGGGGAAATATTCCGAAGTTCTGCAAGCATGTTATAGTTACTACTATATTCAGGCAAGGTGCCAGCCAGGTTAATTCGAGTAAAAAATATGTTTTGTGTGATCTACAGAAGTCCAAAGCGTGACCAGACTTATCTTTATGTTGAAAAAAAGGACGATTTCTCCCGCGTGCCGGAAGAACTGCTCAGGGGTTTTGGCAAGCCGCAAATGGCGATGATGCTGCCGCTTGATGGCAGTAAGCGTCTGGTCAATGCCAGCCTGGATAAGGTAAAAGCCAGTCTGCAAGAGCAGGGTTATTATTTACAAGTTCCCCCGCCGCTGGAAAGTTTGCTTAAGAGTCATCTGGAAACGGCGAAGAAGCCTAATTAAGAATCGTCTGCAATTATTCACCGCTACCGGTTTCGTCGTTCAGATTTAATTTGTGGCGGTGTCTGAATCCAAAAGGATGCCGCATGAAAACTCCCTCGCTCAGCACAATTATTCTCGCGCTTGCGCTGGCGGGATGCGTCAGTAAAAACAGCGCGGCCCCCACGCAGGCATCAGCGACTCCTGCGCTGCCATCATCAGTTTCAGCCGGATCTGCTGTCACCCACGGCCACTTACTTTTGTCCACGAGCAAAAGCACGCTGGCCACGGAAGGGCGCGATCCTGCCGAATTCCCGGCCTATGTGGCGCAGTTAAAAGATAAGGCAAGGCAGCAGGGTATCGACGATGCCACCCTCAATACCGCCTTTAACGGGGTACACTTTGTCGATCGCGCCATTTCAGCCGATCGCAATCAGCCTGAGAATAAAGTCACCCTCAGCGAGTACCTGGGGCGCGTATTAACGACGGCGAAGATTCAGCAGGCGCGCGACAGCTTGCAGCAATACCGGGCGCAGTTGGCCCCCGTAAGCCAGCGCTCGGGCGTGCAGCCAGAGTACATTGTCGCTCTGTGGGCGATGGAGAGTCATTTTGGCAACATTCAGGGTCGGGAAGAGGTGATCTCCGCGATCTCCACGCTGGCGTTTGAAGGACGGCGCGAGGCCTTTTTCACCCGGGAGCTGATTGCGGCACTGCACATTATTCAGCAGCAGCACATTGCCCCCGGCGATCTGCAGGGCTCCTGGGCCGGTGCCATGGGGCAGAATCAGTTTATGCCCAGCTCATTTTTACGCTATGGTGCAGATGGCGATGGGGACGGCAGAATCGATATCTGGCACAACACGGCTGACGTCTTCGCGTCCACGGCTAATTATCTGACCAAAGAGGGCTGGAAGGCGGGCGGAAGCTGGGGCCGGGAGGCCATCCTCCCGGTTGATTTCGTGCCGGAGATGGCGGGTCTGAAAGCAAACCAGGCGAAAACCGTCGGCGAGTGGCAGAAGCTGGGTGTACGGTTGACCCGCGAGGCTAATCTGCCTGATACGCAACAAAAAGCATGGATCATCATTCCCGAGGATTCACCCGTCAGGGCATTTATGGTGTATGACAACTTCCGTACCCTGCTGCGCTGGAATCGCTCCTGGTATTTTGCTATCAGCATTGGCATGATGGCCGATGCGATGTCTCAGTAACTGAACGGATGCCCGCTATGGGCTTTACCTCATTCAATCAGACAGGGGAAGGATATGTATCAGCATCATAACTGGCAGGGCGCGTTATTAGACTTTCCGGTAAGCAAAGTCGTTTGCGTAGGGAGCAACTACGCTAAGCACATTAAAGAGATGGGCAGTGCCACACCGACCGAACCCGTGCTGTTCATTAAGCCGGAAACGGCGATCTGCGACATCCGTCAGCCGCTGTCTATTCCGAAAGATTCAGGTGCCGTACATCATGAAGTGGAGCTGGCCGTGTTGATTGGCTCTACCCTGAAGCAGGCTTCGGAAGAGCACGTTGCAAAAGCCATTGCCGGCTACGGCGTGGCGCTTGACCTGACCCTGCGCGATATCCAGGCGGGCTGTAAAAAGGCCGGTCAGCCCTGGGAAAAAGCCAAGGGGTTCGATAATTCCTGCCCGCTGTCCGGCTTTATTCCGGTAAACGAATTTGATGCCGACCCGCAAAACGTCGATCTGCGGCTGGTGGTCAATGGCGAGGTGCGCCAGCAGGGGAATACCTCTGATATGATCCACCCCATTCTGCCGCTCATCGCCTTTATGAGCCGCTATTTCACGCTGCGCGCCGGGGATGTGATCCTTACCGGCACGCCTGAGGGCGTGGGCCCGATGGTTTCAGGCGACCGACTTGAAGTCTCACTCGGCGGCCACGGCATCGCGACGCGGGTGTTGTAAGGCTTGCAACTGAAGCCCGAACTGTTTATAAGGTGCGGGCTTTTTACTTAAACGGATACCACGATGACTGACACCCCTTTCTGGCAGCGTAAAACGCTGGAACAAATGAGCGATGAAGAGTGGGAATCCCTCTGTGATGGATGCGGTCAGTGCTGTCTGAATAAGCTGCAGGACGCCGACACCGATGAGATTTACTTCACTAACGTTGCCTGCAACCAGCTGAACATCAAAACCTGCCAGTGTCGCAATTACGAGCGCCGCTTCGAATATGAAGAGGATTGCATCAAACTGACGCGGGATAATCTGCCCACTTTTTCGTGGCTGCCGCCCAGCTGTGCCTATCGTGTACTGGCAGAAGGGAAAAATCTTCCTGTCTGGCATCCCCTGCGTACGGGGTCCAAAGCGGCGATGCACGCCGGGCGCATCTCCGTGCGGCATATCGCGGTCAGGGAGAGCGAAGTGACAGACTGGGAAGATCATATCATCAATAAACCGGGCAGGGGCTGAAGCCGCCCGCCGTCAGCCGCTCCGAATCTTTGCTATGCTTATCCTTATGTTTTACAGGTTAAAAGGATAAGTTACGTGATTCAACGCAGAGAATTCCTCGGCGCCAGCGGTGCCATGCTCGCCCTATCCCTGATAACGCCCTCTGCGGCCCGGAGTCAGCCCACCGGGCAGCCATTGCCTGCTGCGACAGATAAGCCGCCACAGCTCACGCTCCGTGACATCACCATCGGACAGGGCAGTCCGAAGGTTATCGTGCCGACCACTGCCAGCCACCCGGCGGATGTTCTGACCTTTGTCGATAAAGTCGCATCCAGCCAGGATTTTCACGTGCTGGAACTCCGTCTGGATATGCTGGAGAACGCACTGGATGCGAACGCCATGGCCGCGCTAACGCACCAGGTACGCGACCGGCTCGGGAACAAGCTGCTGCTGCTGACGTTTCGTACCCAGGACGAAGGCGGCAAAAAAGCGGTCAGCGACGAGCAGTACGTACAGCTGTATCAACAGCTGCTGGCCGAAGGCACTGCTGACCTGATTGACGTTGAAATGTATCGCGATCGGACAAAAACCGATCCGCTTATCGCCCTGGCTCACCAGCGGGGGGTTAAGGTGATATTGTCTAACCATGAGCTAAAGTCCACTCCGGCGAAAGAGGAGATCGTCTCGCGGCTGCGCGAACAGCAGGCGCGCGGGGCGGATATCCTCAAGCTGGCTGCGATGCCTGCCGACCCGGGAGATGTTCTGACGTTGCTAACGGCAACCTGGGAGATGCATCAGCATTACGCCCAACGTCCGGTTCTGACGATGTCTATGGGCGACCTGGGTGTACTGACGCGGATGAGCGGAGAGCTGACCGGATCGGCGCTGACGTTCGCCATGGTCGGTGAAGCCTCTGCATCCGGTCAGGTTGCTCTGGAGGATTTAAGCAGCGTGCTGGGGATCGTGCATAAAAGCATGGGTTCCTGATACCTGCAGGGATAACGCCAGCGGAATCACCCGCTGGCGTTGGCAAGGGTACCGTTTCTGTCAGGACTGAGGCTGACCGACCGGGCCGCTGCCGCCTGGCGCGCCGGGTGGCTGCTGGCCGCTGGGTGGAGCCGGTGGGGCACTGTGGGTATTTTCTCCTCCCCACCACGCACAGCCGGAAAGCGCGGCGGCAGAGAAGGACAGAACCAGCATTAACGCGATGTTTTTCATAATATTCCTCTTCGATCAGACGTGTCATCTAAGCGTAGTCGCCGTAAGACAGTCCTTCAACCCTGGTCTCTGCCAGGGAGGGCGGGAGGTCAACAGGTGATAAAAAAACCCACCGGCGGTGGGTTGAGTAGCGGCAGAGCTAGCGAGAAAACAGATCCCGTCTTTTCGGTTTTAACGGCTGACCCACCAGCACGAGAATACCGACCAGCAGAAAGGCCGCAAAAATCCCAATCAGCCACTGCGGCATCCCAAGCGTAAGCAGGGACCACTGATTCTGCGAACAGTCACCGCTGGCCACAAAAACGGAGGGCAGGATTTTGTCCAGCGGCAGCCACTGTGGAAAGCGGGCGGCAAAATCACAGGTCACAAACGGATTGGGATGAAGCTGAATCATCGTATGTTCCCAGGCCAGACGGACGCCCTCCCAGGCGCTGTAAATCCAGATAGCGATCGCTGCCAGACGCAGCGGCGTTGCTGGCGCGATGGCGCCGACAAGTCCTGCCGCCATTATCCCGAAAAGGGCGCAGCGTTCATAAATGCACATAACGCACGGTTTCAGCATCATGACGTGCTGAAAATAGAGTGCGACCATTTCCAGAGCAAAAGCAATAAAGGCCATCAAAAGCCAGGCGCCGCGCCCGCGGGAGCAGCTATTCAAATATCTCAACATAGTCAATCCATGTAATAGGTGTTGAACCGGCAGTGTAAACCAAAAGCGCCGGTTCACCAGCATGTTAGCGTAGAATTTCACCGAGAAATTGACCTGAGTGGGACTAATTCTTTCCGGAGAGTGCTATCTCAGAGCTTTCAGAGCCTGCTGATTACAGAGGTGCGAAAGTGGGAGTGACCTGCCAGCAACTTTTTTTATGTTTTGTTAGCGCCTCAGCGTTTTCGCAGCCTGCCCGTCTATGTGATGCCGGGAGCATCTGGTATGATGAGCACAATTTTGCAGTCATGAACGCAATGGAAACAAAACGCTATGGTCATTAAGGCGCAGAGCCCTGCCGGTTTCGCTGAAGAATATATTATTGAAAGCATCTGGAATAGTCGCTTTCCGCCCGGCTCAATTCTGCCGGCGGAAAGAGAGCTTTCGGAACTGATTGGCGTCACCCGTACGACATTACGGGAAGTGTTACAGCGACTTGCCCGCGATGGTTGGCTGACCATTCAGCATGGCAAACCGACCCGGGTGAACAATTTCTGGGAAACGTCCGGCTTAAGCATTCTTGAAACGCTGGCACGTCTGGATCACGACAGCGTTCCACAGCTGATAGATAACCTGCTGGCGGTGCGTACCAATATCTCCTCGATATTTATTCTTCGCGCGATTCGTACCTATCCGGATAAAGCTCTGGAGGTGCTGGAAACGGCCAGGGGCGTGGATGATAAAGCCGAAGCCTATACCGATCTTGATTACAGCATCTTCCGTGGTCTGGCCTTCGCCTCTGGCAATCCCATCTATGGGTTGATCCTGAACGGTCTGAAAGGGCTGTATACCCGCGTCGGGCGTCACTATTTTTCTAATCCTGAAGCGCGTAAGCTGGCCCAGGATTTCTACCAGAAGCTGAACGTTATCTGCCAGCAGCAGCAGTACGATATTATTGTGGATACCGTGCGCGACTATGGCCGCCGCAGCGGTGAGATTTGGCATAACATGCAGACCAGCATGCCGACGGATCTCCCCCCACAGCGTCGGTAATCAGAGGCAGATAAGCCTCTTTTAGGCAGTTGTTCACCCTCAGGGCGAGCCGGAGCGGAGTCAGATGACTGACTCCGCTTTTTTTATGTTTTAACGAGGTTAAAGCGGGGAAGTGCGCGGCGGGCAGCGATCGAGAATTTCAGTGCTGCCGTCGTCGTTCTGCTGCTCGAGATGAATATCAAAGCCCCACAGACGGTGCACGTGCTTAAGCACCTCGCGACGGCTTTTATCCAGCGGCGCGCGGCTGTGCGGCACATAGCGCAGCGTCAGGGAGCGGTCACCGCGCAGGTTAACGTCATACACCTGAATATTCGGCTCCAGATTACTCAGATTATACTGTGCTGACAGCTGCTGACGAATGGCCCGATAACCCGCTTCATCATGAATGGCGGCGATCTCCAGGAAATTGTTACGATCGTCATCCATTACCGTGAACAAACGGAAGTCGCGCATCACCTTCGGTGACAGGAACTGGCTGATAAAACTCTCGTCTTTAAATTCACGCATGGCAAAATGCAGGGTTTCCAGCCAGTCGCTGCCGGCAATATCCGGGAACCAGTAGCGATCTTCCTCCGTTGGCTCCTGACAGATACGCTTAATATCCTGGAACATTGCGAACCCCAGCGCGTAGGGGTTAATGCCGTTATACCACTGACTGTTGTAGGGGGGCTGGTAAATGACGTTGGTATGGCTATGCAAAAACTCCAGCATAAAGCGTTCTGATACCTTACCTTCATCGTAAAGATGGTTAAGGATGGTGTAGTGCCAAAACGTTGCCCAGCCCTCATTCATCACCTGAGTCTGCTTCTGCGGGTAGAAATACTGGCTGACTTTACGCACGATACGCAGCACCTCGCGCTGCCATGACTCCAGCAGGGGGGCATTTTTCTCCATAAAGTAGAGCAGATTTTCCTGCGGCTCGGAGGGGTAGCGAGCTGCCGCCTGCTGGGATTCTTCCCGCTCGCGACGCGGCAGGGTGCGCCACAGCATATTAACCTGACTTTGCAGATACTCCTCGCGGCTTTGCTGTCTTGCCGTCTCCTCCTGCAGGGAGATTTTTTGCGGGCGCTTGTAGCGGTCAACGCCGTAGTTCATCAGGGCATGACAGGAATCAAGGAGCTTCTCGACTTCTTCCACGCCGTGGCGCTCTTCACACTGGCTGATATAGTTTCGGGCAAAAATCAGGTAGTCAACAATGGAGCTGGCGTCGGTCCAGCTGCGGAAAAGGTAGTTATTTTTGAAGAAGGAGTTGTGTCCGTAGCAGGCATGGGCAATGACCAGCGCCTGCATGGTGATGGTATTCTCCTCCATCAGATAGGCAATACAGGGATTCGAATTGATAACAATTTCATACGCCAGGCCCTGCTGGCCGTGTTTATAGCGCTGTTCGGTTTCAATAAACTTTTTACCGAATGACCAGTGAGCATAGTTTATGGGCATGCCGACGCTGGAATAGGCATCCATCATCTGCTCAGAGGTGATCACTTCAATTTGATGTGGATAGGTTTCGAGCCGATAGAGTTTGGCTACGCGGTCAATCTCTGCCAGATAGTCATCCAGCAGGTCAAAAGTCCAGTCGGGTCCATCACTGAGTCGTTTGCTGTCCTTAATCGGATCGTCAAAGATAGTCGTCATAGCGTACCCCTTTTAAAAAACCGGTTTTCGACGTTACAACCTGTAGCGACAAAAGATCCGTTTTCCACCCGGCTACCAGAGCATAGATATACTCCTGCAAAACCGGAACGCAAGCCAATAACTCAATGATAGTTCACTCCCGGCGATCCTTCTGACGAATCCAAATGAATTATTTAGGACAAAATAGAGCGGATTATGAAATATCATTTTTAGGCAGCAGTAAATAAAGGTTCAGATGAAATAGCTGAAATTATATGCTGTTTATAAGGGAATGTTATGGGCAAATCATATTCTGCTGGGAAAGCGCAAAAAACGCCAATCCTCGATAATTTGCTGCTGATAATGGCTAACCTGCGGAATTAAACTCCGTATTTCATCGCGCTAACTCTTTTTATTACCGCTTAGAGTAAAAAAGATGTGAAATGTGTCAGCGTAATGTTAGATAAAGTGACGTAGCGTAATCGTTCGCAGCAGTCGCGTGAAGGCAGTTTAATCCTCTTTTTTTTAAACGGCGGTGGAGAGTTATGCGAGTTGTCATTCTGGGAGGCGGTGTGGTTGGCGTGGCCAGCGCCTGGTATCTGGCACAGGCCGGGCATGAGGTTACGATTATCGATCGGCAGGCCGGCGTGGCACAGGAAACCAGCGCGGCAAATGCCGGACAGATTTCACCCGGCTATGCAGCACCCTGGGCCGCGCCGGGCGTGCCGTTAAAGGCAATCAAATGGATGTTCCAGCGCCACGCGCCGCTGGCATTTCGTCCTGACGGCAGCCGCTTCCAGCTGGCCTGGATGTGGCAGATGCTTAAAAATTGTAATCTTGATCACTACCAGCAGAACAAAAGCCGCATGGTACGCATCGCTGAGTACAGCCGCGACTGCCTGAAAACGCTGCGCCAGCAGACGGGCATTGCCTATGAGGGCAGGCAGGGCGGTACGCTGCAACTGTTTCGCACCGCGCAGCAGTTCGAAAGCGCCACCAAAGATATTGCGGTACTGCGGGAAGCGGGCGTGCCTTATCAACTGCTTGAGGCGGCTCAACTGACTGACGCCGAGCCTGCACTCGCGGCCAGCCGGCACAAACTGACCGGCGGTCTGCGTCTGCCCAACGATGAAACCGGTGACTGCCAGCTCTTCACCCAGCGGCTGGCTGCTATGGCCGCTGCTGTCGGCGTGACCTTTCGTTTCAACACCCCGATCGATGCTCTGTTACAGGAGGGAAACCGGATTACGGGCGTGAAGTGCGGTGCGGAAACGGTCGAGGCCGATGCGTACGTTGTGGCACTGGGGTCCTGGTCCAGAGGACTGCTGGAACAGACGGTCAGCGTGCCGGTTTATCCCCTTAAAGGGTACTCACTGACCCTTCCGGTCAGGGATCCGCAGGCCGCACCCATCTCTACCGTACTGGATGAAAGCTATAAGGTGGCCGTCACCCGCTTCGACAACCGCATTCGCGTTGGGGGGATGGCTGAAATTGTCGGTTATGACCTGTCCCTTCGTCCGGCGCGACGTGAAACGCTGGAAATGGTGGTCGGCGACCTTTTTCCTGGCGGAGGGGAAATCGCCCAGGCGTCATTCTGGAGCGGGCTGCGACCCATGACGCCTGACGGGACGCCAATTGTGGGGCGAACCCCGCTGAGCAATCTTTATCTCAATACTGGTCATGGAACGCTCGGTTGGACAATGGCATGCGGTTCGGGGCAGCTGCTTTCTGATATCATTTCGCGAAGGATCCCCGCCATTGCCGCTGATGACCTGTCGGTAATGCGTTATCTGCCAGGATTCTACCCGACCGTTGGCCAGACGTTGCATGGTGCCAGCCGCTGATCGTTATCGTATCTGATTCAGGAGAAGTTATGTCTCGTCCGATTGTCGCCGCTATCGACACCAGCGCGCTGCGACATAACCTGGCGGTTGCCCGCCAGGCTGCCCCTCATTCCCGTCTCTGGTCGGTGGTGAAAGCCAACGCTTACGGACACGGTATCGATCGCGTTAGGGAAAGTCTTAACGAAACAGATGGATTTGCCCTGTTGGATCTTAATGAGGCGATTCTGCTGCGCGAGCGCGGCTGGAAAAAACCTATCCTGCTGCTGGAAGGGTTCTTTCATGCCAGCGAGCTTGAGATCCTCGATCGTTACCGGTTAACCACCAGTATTCACAGCAACTGGCAGATTCAGGCGCTGGCGAAGGCGAGGCTGTCAGCGCCGCTGGATATCTACCTCAAGATGAATAGCGGCATGAACCGGCTCGGCTTTCAGCCCGGCCAGGTCAACCAGACGTGGCAGTCGCTGCGGGCGCTGCAAAATGTCGGTGAGCTGACGCTGATGGCGCATTTTGCCGAAGCGGAAAGTCGCGAGGGGATAGTCGAACCGATGCGGCGTATCAATGCGGTAGCGGAAGGGCTGGACTGCCCCCGCTCGCTGGCGAACTCCGCCGCCACGCTCTGGCATCCCGAAACGCACTTTAACTGGGTGCGACCGGGTATTGTGCTTTACGGCGCCTCTCCCAGTGGTCGGTGGCATGACGTAGCCAGCAGCGGCCTGCGGCCTGCGATGACCTTGAGCAGTAAGATCATAGGCATTCAGACGTTAAAAAGTGGCGACGGCGTGGGCTATGGCGCCCGCTATCGTGCGGCTGGAGAACAGCGTATCGGGGTGGTGGCCTGCGGCTATGCGGACGGCTATCCGCGTCATGCACCGAGCGGGACACCGGTATGGGTTGACGGCGTGATGACCCATACGGTGGGGGCCATTTCAATGGATATGCTGACCCTTGACCTGACGCCCTGCCCGCAGGCGGGGATAGGCAGTCAGGTGGAACTGTGGGGTAACAACGTTAAAATTGATGAGGTGGCCTACGCTGCCGGCACGGTGGGCTATGAGCTAATGTGCGCACTGGCGCCGCGCGTGCCGGTCACGGTTATCTGAAGTTACAGCGCGGTCAGCGTACCGCGCACTTTTTTACTGTAGATCCACGCCAGTGCGATTAGCACCGCCCCTGCCAGCATCATCACGCCGAGGGCGGATTTCTCAGCAATCGGTAGCGCCATCACCAACAGGCCACCGCTCGCGCCGCCCGCCATTTGAATAAACCCCGCCAGCGCAGAGGCAACGCCAGCCTGCTGCCGATAAGGCTCCAGCGCGTAGCTGGTGGCCGGTCCGACGGTGAAAGCCAGGCCGGCTACCGCAACGGCCACCGGCAGCATATACAGCGCCCAGTGACTTTGCCAACCCGCGGGGAAAAGGGCGACACCGGCAAACAGCAGAAGTGCCCCGAGCGCCATCGCCATGCTGCCAATCATCAGGCAGACCGGGCGGCCCACTTTGCGGATCATCTTGTTGACCAGTACGCTGACCAGCATAATCCAGAAGCCATTAGCGCCAAAGGCCACCGAGAACTGTAGCGCGGAAAGTTTTCCCTCGTTCATCAGCACCTGAGGGGCGAGAGAAACATAGGTAAGCACCATTCCCAGCGCACCGGCATTAGCGAAGGCAAAGGCCAGGAAGCGCGGCTGACGCAGGATCTGAGCGTATTGCTTAAGCGGCAGTCCTTTGACCGGCAGCGTGCCGGCGGGGCGGGTCTCCGGCAGAAAGAACAGCACCAGCACACCCACCGCCAGCGCATAGCAGGCTAAAAACCAGAAGGGCGCGCGCCAGCCAAAAGATTCAGCCAGAAAGCCGCCAAGCATCGGTGCCAGGGCCGGAACAATATTCAGCGCCCCGTTAAGAAACCCATAGGCTTTGGCGGCATCATCGCCATCCAGGCGATCGCGCACGCCGCTGAACGCGACCACGGCCGTACAGCATACTGCGCAGCCCTGCACGACACGGGCGGTGAGAAACTGCGGCCAGCCGGCGGCGGTGGCAGCCAGAATGCTGCCAAGCAGGTAAAGCAGCAGGCCGATCAGGGCAATCGGCTTTCGGCCAAAGTTGTCGACCAGCGGCCCGGCGACAATCTGCCCGAGGCCCATGACCAGTAAAAAGAGGGGAATGGTGGTCTGCAGGGTACTCACCGGCGTGTTCAGGCCCTGAGCAATATCAGGCAGGGTGGGTAAATAGAGATCGATACCCAGCGGGGCCAGCAGGACCAGGCTAAGAAGAATCAGGGTGAATTTTTGCATCGTACGAGGCGACATCCGTTTGAAAGCCAGCCGCACAGGGTAGAGATTACGACAGGAAAAGGAAAGGGGGAGGCTGATAAAAATTAATCCTCTTGCAGAGGCCCATTAAACCCTTTGGCTCATGCCGACCTGAGCTAAATGACAAAGGTCGGCATAAACAGTTTGGCGCAGGCCGGGCTAAAACCTGTGTGGCCGGTGCCGCTTAGTAGGCACCATCCCGCCGTAAAACAACGCCTGCCGTTTTGAACATGATGGCCACATCCGTCCACAGCGCCCAGTTTTTTACGTACCAGGAATCGAAGTAAACCCGGGTGTCATAATCAACGTCATTACGGCCGCTTACCTGCCAGATGCCGGTCATCCCCGGTTTAGCCATCAGGTAATAGTCCACATCCCCCGCATAACGCGCCAGTTCTGCTTCGATCACCGGGCGTGGTCCCACCAGGCTCATTTCACCGCGAATGACATTCCACAGCTGCGGCAGCTCATCCAGACTGGTTTTACGCAGAAAGGCACCGATTTTGGTGATTCGTGGATCATTTTTAAGCTTGAAGTCTTTGTCCCACTCCGCGCGGGCTTCTTCACTGCTCGCTAACAGGGCATCAAGCACGTCTTTCGAGTTGGTGACCATTGAGCGGAACTTAAGGCATTTGAATTTCTTACCATGCTGACCGACGCGTTCATGGCCGTAAATGCGGGCGCCGCCATCACGGCCAACCATCCAGCAAATAAGCGCAAAAGCGGGCGCAAGAAACAGCAGTAGCAGCGAGGCTACCAGGATATCAAAGGTACGCTTAAGGAAGCGTGACGAGCGTTTAGCCAGATTATTACTGACCCGGAGAATAATCACCTCATGGCTGAAGATGTAGGACATGTCGGTGCCATAGAGCGGCACACCGCGCAGGGTAGGGATAACTGAGACTGACCGGCAGCGTTTTTTCGACAGTAGTTTCAGCCAGTCATCGCGCATTACCTGCTGTTCGTACTCCATTGCCACCACAAACTGGGTATTTTCCAAATCAACCCGGTCCCAGACAATGTCTTTAGCGGTGATCACCGGCACGCCATTGAGCTTCTCAGCACCTTTGTGTCCCTGGCTGGCTACAAAGGCGATAACGTCATAGCCCAGCAGCTCCTCACTTTGCAGGGCGGCATAGGCTTCCCGCGCATTTTTTCCGGACCCGATGATAATGGTCTGTTTTTGCCACTGACCCGCGTGGATGAGCACTCTCTTGGCGCACGCGCGCAGCAGGGGGAGCAGTATCAGTGCGTAAATCCAGGTGAAGCTCCACAGGGTGCGGGAAAAGTCCCATCTTGAAAACGCGATCAGCGCCAGATCGAGGAGAGAGAATACCACCAGCATTTTAATGATTTCATTCAGCTCAAACCAGAAGGGTTTGCGGTAGGTATAATGGCGCAGACGCATCCAGAACCCCGCGATACACACTACCGACATAACCAGCTGGGTAATAAAACGAATTTCAAGCTGCTGAGGGGGAATAAAAATATCTAAATTACCCCAAATGCCCTGCACGGTAGCAGCGGCTAAAAACAAGGCCAGATTAATGGAAATTAAATCTGAAAGGCTGAGCGCCACCTTGGCAATAATATTTTTTTGAGTACCGCTAAAAACCCGACGACCGTTATTAAGCACAAGAGTACTAGCCATAATAGCTGCTCTCTATTCATCATGAGGAATCAGTAACCTGACGAGGAACAAGCACGCGTTCAGGGGCGATGATACGGGTATTAACACCTTGAAATTAACTATTTTATCCTTGCGAAGGGCTGCTGCCAAAATCAGTTGTAATAAGGCAGCAGACATCTTCTAGCTGTTTCAACCTGAAGCAGTAGTGAGAGTATGCAGCAGATATTTGCGTTAGTTAATACGGGAAATTCCTAAAAAAATGCTATTGGTGGCGCGGGAAATCAGGGGTGAAATTATTTAAACGAAGCGGGGGCGGAGTATTATCGCTTTTTCTTATGACAATAAAATAACAATTAACGATCGATTTTAAAAAAATCCACCGCAGCGAAGAGTCGCTACGGTGAAGGGGGGGGGTAGAATCAGGCAGGCTTTTTTAAAACCCAGCGATCATTTTCTTTGTCATAGTGACAAATGGCAAGATCAACCGGCTCGCCATCAATCCAGGCCGGTACGCTGGTTTCTGTGTCCCAACCATCCAGCTGGTAGCTCAGACCGGGGTTGGTGTTGCAGGGAATGCTGACGGTATCAATATTTTCCGTATCCATATCGGCATCAACAATCTCATAGCGACCAATTTTAACGACGTGACCCATGGTAATCCTCCCTTTTGACAGAAACGAACTTTAAGCGTAGACGCTATCCGTCTCAAAAGGGATCGGATCAGGACTATTCTTTGTCTTCCGCCACCCTGACGCCCACGCGGCTTATCTCATTGGCTTCTTTTTCAGCCACGGTCCAGATCATGTTTTTCCACTCGACCTGATCGCCGACCACCGGTGCGCCGCCAATCATACCGGCTATCAGATGCCCCAGTGACTGCTGGAGATTGATTTCATCCGTTAGCTCAATCCCGTAGATTTCAGCGATGTCCTGAAGGCGGGCGTCGGCCTGCAAAATAAAGTCGCCGAAGAAGCGCTGGTCCAGGGCTACCGGTGGCGACTGACTAAAAAGTTTACCCAGTGCAGGCAGATCGCGCTCGCGACCGATCACGCAGAGCACATCGCCCTCTTTCAGCCGGGTGCTGCTGGTGGGGTGCAGCAGTAAATTGTCGCGAAACAGGGCGGCAATGCGCGTTTCGCGCGGCAGTTTCAGATCGCGCAGCGCAGCGCCCACGCACCATTTATCCGCCCCCAGCTGATAAACGAATTGTTCCCAGGGGTTCTCAGGGTGAATATCCAGACCGACGCGAGAAATAGGGGAGGCGGTAGGTGGTACCACCACGCGGGCTTTCCGGGCCGCATAGCCCAGCGACGTGCCCTGAACCATCAGGGAGACCAGCACAACAAAGAAGGCGATATTAAAGAACAGGGAGGCGTGAGGCAGCCCCGCCATCATCGGGAAGACAGCGAGAATAATAGGCACGGCTCCGCGCAGCCCGACCCAGCTGATAAAGAAGCGTTCACGGGTCGTGAAGCCCCGAAACGGCAGCAGCCCGACAAAGATGGAAAGCGGTCTGGCAAACAGGATAAGCCACAGCGAAAGCAGCATAGCCGGCAGCGCAATATTCCACAGATCCTTAGGGTTAACCAGCAGGCCGAGCACCAGGAACATACCAATCTGGCTCAGCCAGGCCATACCATCAAACGTCTGCAAAATGCCGTGACGGTTACGGATAGGACGGTTGCCCAGTAAAAAGCCGCACAGATAGACCGCAAGGATACCGCTTCCTTCCAGCATCGTCGTCAGGGCGAAGACCAGGATGCCGCCGCTGACCGCTAACAGCGGATAGAGGCCGCTGGCCAGCGACACGCGGTTGATCAGCTGTTGCAGCGCCCAGCCGCCGCCCAGTCCCAGTACGATGCCCAGTCCGAACTGCTGGATCAGATGGACCACAAACATCCAGCTCAGCCCGGTTTGCCCCTGCTGTATCATTTCGATAAGCGTGATAGTCAGAAACACGGCCATGGGGTCATTGCTGCCGGACTCGATTTCCAGCGTGGCGCTGACGCGCTCGTTCAGCCCTTTTCCGCCCAGCAGGGAGAATACGGCGGCGGCATCCGTCGAACCGATAATGGCACCGACCAGAAAGCCCTCAATCATATTCAGATTAAACAGCCAGGCGGCAGCCATACCGGTCAGGCCGGCGGTGATCAGCACGCCGACCGTTGCCAGCGAGAGCGCGGGGCCAAGTGCAACTTTAAATGAGCTGGCCTGGGTGCGCATGCCGCCATCCAGCAGGATGACCGCCAGCGCCAGATTACTGATCAGATATGCAGCGGGGTAATTGTCAAAGGCAATGCCGCCGATTCCATCAACGCCCGCCAGCATGCCAAGCGCAAGGAAAATGACCAGAATGGGAATGCCAAGCTTTGACGAAAACGAACTCAGCAAAATGCTTGCGGCGACCAGCACGGAACCAATAATAAACAGACTGTAGATAGCGCTGGCTTCCAAAAGGCAATTCTCCTGTGTGGGTAAAGATGTGTTTTAACAGTGTGTTGTAAAACGGCTCCAGCTGTCAAAATTTCTGAGGGCCCGCAGGGTGAAAAAAGCGGAAATTACAGAGAAGGATAAAATAGCATACATTTTGCCATTACAAATGCCGCTGAGTGCGTATGATTAGTGTTGTATTTAGGGAATTGGACAAAAAAAAGCGCCAGGAAGACGATTTTTGCTGCCGATACTGTTATGGGGGGAGAGTGAACAGCCAGTAAACCTGTACTGGCTGGAAAGATCAGGCCTGAATTTAGTAGTTTTCTTCCGCCTGTTTGTGGAAAAGCTCACGAAATACCGGGTAAATATCCTCAGGTTCACGAATATGCTGAATGGCGAAGTTATCAAATCGGGCCTGCAGCTGCTCGTATTCGCGCCACAGGGTCTGGTGCGCACGTCGGGTTATTTCGATATAACTGTAGTAGCGCACGACCGGCAGAATGTTTTTGGCCAGGATTTCATGGCACAGGGGTGAATCGTCTGCCCAGTTGTCACCATCCGATGCCTGGGCGGCATAAATGTTCCACTGCGCAGGATCGTAGCGCTCTTTCACCACCTCATCCATCATCTTTAGCGCGCTGGAAACGATGGTTCCCCCGGTTTCCTGTGAGTAGAAGAACTCCTGTTCATCGACCTCTTTAGCCTGGGTATGATGACGTATATAGACCACGTCCACGTTTTTATAGGTACGGCTCAGGAACAGATAGAGCAGTATATAAAAGCGCTTGGCCATATCCTTCGTCGCCTGATCCATTGAACCGGAGACATCCATCAGGCAGAACATCACCGCCTGGCTGGAGGGTTCCGGACGTTTCTCGAAATTTTTAAAGCGGAGATCAAAAGTGTCAATAAAAGGCACCCGCTTAATACGCGCGCGCAGTTCGGCAATTTCATTGCGCAGGCGCTCCTCTTCCAGCAGTTGAGCAGGTTCAGAATGCTCAATCAGCTCCAGACTGGCTTCAAGCTCGCCGAGCATGCGACGCTTACCGGCGGTCATGGCCGTACGGCGCGCCAGCGAGTTTTGCAGCGAGCGCACGACGCTGATATTGGCGGGCACACCGTTGGACGTATAGCCCGCACGATGAACCTTGTATTCGTTAAGCTGGCGATGCTGATTTTTCTTCAGATTCGGCAGGGCCAAATCTTCAAACAGCAGGTCGAGGTACTCATCCTTTGAAATATTGAAAACAAAGTCATCCTCGCCCTCACCATCCTGACCCGCCTGGCCCTGACCGCTGCCACCGCTCCCGCCCCCCTGCGGGCGCTCAACGCGGTCATTCTGCACAAAGTGATCGTTACCCGGGTGCACGCGATGACGCTGGCCGCCCCGGCCCTGATGGAAAATAGGTTCGTTGATATCACCCACGGGAATGGAAACGGATTCGCCGCTATCAACGTCGGTTACCGAACGCTTATTGATGGCCTCGGAGATCGACTGTTTGATTTGCGACTTGTAGCGGCGTAAAAAGCGCTGGCGATTCACCGCGCTCTTATTTTTGCCGTTAAGACGCCGATCGATAAAATAGGCCATAGCTCCCCCAAACAATGTTGCAAGCTGGGCCGGATGATTCCGGCCCGATTAATGCACTCTGCTGCTATCAGGACGATTTTCTGACCCGCAAATACCATTCGCACAGCAGGCGAACCTGCTTACGGGTATAGCCTTTTTCCATCATTCGGTCGACAAAGTCGTCATGTTTTTTCTGCTCATCCGTGGACGTTTTGGCATTAAAGGAAATGACCGGCAGCAGCTCCTCGGTATTTGAGAACATCTTTTTCTCAATAACCGTGCGGAGTTTTTCATAGCTGGTCCAGTTTGGATTCCGGCCACTATTGTGCGCGCGGGCGCGCAGGACAAAGTTAACAATCTCGTTGCGGAAATCTTTTGGATTACTGATCCCGGCGGGTTTCTCGATTTTCTCCAGCTCAGCGTTTAATGACTCGCGGTCAAATAGCTGGCCGGTATCCGGATCGCGGTATTCCTGGTCCTGAATCCAGAAGTCTGCATAGGTCACGTAACGATCAAAAATGTTTTGACCATATTCAGAATAGGATTCCAGATAAGCTGTCTGGATCTCCTTACCGATAAACTCAGCGTATTTCGGGATCAGATAGCCTTTCAGGTGCTCAAGGTATTTCTCGGCAACATCCTGCGGGAACTGTTCACGTTCAATTTGCTGTTCCAGCACGTAGAAAAGATGTACCGGGTTCGCCGCCACTTCTGCGTGGTCAAAGTTAAACACGCGGGAGAGGATCTTAAAGGCGAAACGGGTCGAGAGACCGTTCATGCCTTCGTCGACGCCCGCGTAATCACGGTACTCCTGATAGGATTTAGCTTTAGGATCGGTATCCTTCAGGCTTTCCCCATCATAAACCCGCATTTTAGAGTGCGTGCTGGAGTTCTCTGGCTCTTTCAGGCGCGACAGGATACTGAATCTGGCCAGCGTCTCCAGCGTGCCGGGTGCGCAGGGAGCATGGCTCAGCTCACTGTGGTTCAGCAGCTTGTCATAAATTTTGATCTCTTCAGAGACGCGCAGGCAGTACGGCACTTTGACGATGTAAACGCGGTCAAGGAAGGCTTCATTATTCTTGTTATTACGGAAGGTCACCCACTCTGACTCATTCGAGTGCGCAAGAATAATGCCGTTGAACGGCAGGGCAGAGATACCCTCGGTGCCGTTATAGTTGCCCTCCTGGGTTGCCGTCAGCAGGGGATGCAGCACCTTGATCGGCGCTTTAAACATCTCGACGAACTCCATAATCCCCTGGTTTGCCCGACAGAGTGCACCGGAATAACCATACGCATCAGGGTCGTTCTGCGCGTGGTTCTCCAGCTTACGGATATCCACTTTACCGACCAGCGCGGAGATATCCTGATTGTTTTCGTCACCCGGCTCGGTTTTGGCAATGGCCAGCTGCTCAAGGATAGAAGGCCAAACCTTAACGACTCTGAAGCGGGAGATGTCGCCGCCGAATTCATGCAGGCGTTTTGCCGCCCACGGAGACATAATAGTGCCGAGATAGCGGCGCGGGACACCGTACTCTTTCTCAAGAATATGGGCATCCTCCTGCGGATTAAACAGGCAGAGTGGATGGTCGTTAACCGGGCTTCGTTCGCCATCGGCGCTTAGCACATAGATAGGCACGCGCTGCATCAGCGACTTAAGTCGCTCGGCCAGTGAGGATTTACCGCCGCCTACCGGACCCAGCAGGTAGAGGATCTGTTTCTTCTCTTCCAGCCCCTGCGCGGCATGTTTCAGGTAAGAGACGATCTGTTCAATCGCTTCTTCCATGCCATAAAATTCTTCAAAAGCGGGGTAGCGCGCAACGACACGGTTAGAAAACAGTCGGGAAAGGCGTGGCTCCAGGGCAGTATCCACCATTACCGGCTCACCAATAGCCATTAACAGTCGTTCTGCCGCGTTGGCGTATGCACTGCGATCCTGCCGACAAACGGTCAGGAACTCCTGCAGAGTGAACTCTTCGTCCTTGGCAGCTTCATAACGCTGACGATAGTGATCGAATATATTCATAGCGATGCCCGTCCTTTCATTTTTAGCACAGGAACCAGGAGCCTAAGTGTGGTTAGCCCCTGAAGGAACTGATGAATGAGTACAGCAACCCTTATGCCAACCAGACATTTTTTTATCGGGATACACAAATCCTGGGGTCACTCTGCTCATTAAAACTTAACGTTATCTATTAAAGCGTAGTTGGCATTCGTAAAATGTCCTGATGCCGCAAAGCTTTTCAATGATATTTCAATAACAAAGTTATAATCCAACTTAGCGACAACCTGAACTGGTGCGGTCTGTCGGGAATTTGTAAATTAGCCGCAGCAATTGATTCATGCGGATTCATGGCAAAAATTGATTCTGAGTGCTACAGGTTGTATTAGGATTTTAACTTACGCGGCAGAGATTGTTAAACTACCGTACTCGATTGTTATATTTATGGAACGAATTAATTGTGAACTATTTCAAAGTTAGCGCTGTGGCAGTCATTTTATCCTCATCTCTGGCAGCATCCCTTGCTCAGGCCAACCCCTTAACCCTCGGTGCCTCTGTCATCTACAGTCAGAGCCCGTATAAAGGGGGGCAGAACCGCTATTACCCTTTACCAATTATCAATTATGAAGGTGACAGCTTCTACGTTCGCAGCTTTCAGGCCGGGTATTATCTTTGGAATGACAAACAGGACCAGCTATCGCTGACCGTGCTGGGATCACCGGAAAATTTCAAAACCAGCGACACCGATAATAAGCAGCTGAAAAAACTGGATAACCGCCATATGACCGCGATGGGCGGGCTTGCGTATCGTCACACCAGTGACTGGGGCATCGTACGCACCGTGGTCGCGGGCGATCTGCTGGATAACAGTAATGGCATTATCTGGGATCTGGCCTATCTTTATCGCTTCCAGATTGGCGATCTGAGCCTGACGCCGGGTATTGGTGCGCTGTACAGCAGTGAAAATCAAAATGACTACTACTATGGCGTCTCCAAACGCGAGTCGCGCCGTAGCGGACTTAGCAGCTATGACGCAGACGATAGCTGGAGCCCCTATCTGGAGCTGACCGCCGCATATGCGATTAATCAGAGCTGGAACGCATCGCTTTCAGGCCGCTATACCCGTCTGAGCAGCGAAGTGAAAGACAGCCCAATGGTCGACAATAACGCTCAGGTCATGCTGTGGACGGGCGTTAGCTACACGTTCTGATCGCCTGTTATCGCATCAAAAAAGGGCGCTCTGCGCCCTTTTGCATGATAGTCACCCCCAAAAGAGTGCAGGAGGAATGCATGAGCTCATCCGTAAACTTTTCAAAAGAGATAACCTTGCCTTCCATCGGCCAGGGAAGCTGGTATATGGGGGAAAATAGCGGCCAGCGTAAATCAGAGGTCGCTGCCCTGCAGCACGGACTCGAACTGGGTCTTAGCGTAATCGACACGGCTGAAATGTACGCAGACGGCGGAGCAGAGGAAGTGGTCGGCGAAGCATTGCAGGGAAGAAGGGACAAGGCCTGGCTGGTCTCAAAAGTTTATCCCTGGAACGCCGGGGCCGGGAGTGCCATTGAAGCCTGCGATCGCAGCCTGCGTCGCCTGAAAACGGATTATCTCGACCTCTATCTTCTTCACTGGCCTGGAAGCATCCCGCTGGAGGAAACCATCACCGCCATGCAGCAACTCCAGCAGGCGGGTAAAATCCGGCACTGGGGCGTATCCAATTTCGATAAGAGTGATCTACAGGACCTGCTGGCAGAAGAAGGGGGATCGGGCTGCGCGGCTAACCAGGTGCTTTACCACCTGGCCTCGCGCGGAATTGAGTACGATCTTCTGCCTGCGTGCCAGCAGCGCGGCATTCCGGTGATGGCTTACTGCCCGCTGGCGCAGGCGGGGCGTCTGCGTCACGATTTGATGAATAACGGCGTGATGGCGGAGATTGCACAGCAAAAGCGCATCAGTGTAGCCCAGCTGCTGCTGGCCTGGGTTATTCGCCAGCAGGGCGTCATGGCTATTCCCAAAGCAGGATCGGTGCAACACGTTGACGAGAATGCGGCTGCGTTGAAGGTGGTGCTGAACAGGGAGGAGCTGGCGCTGATGGACCAGGCCTTTCCACCGCCCACCGGGAAGGTCGCGCTCGACGTCGTCTAAGCCGAGCCAGCGCAGGGTCGCGCCTGGCGGCATTCAAACCCGATCGGGTGGCAAGGTAAGGCAGTAAGGGATTAAAGCCTGGTCAGGCGGTAACTTTTTTACCGCCTCACTGCGTATCGTCAGGCGTTTTTACGCACTTTAATGGTGGTAGCCAGCCGGGATGGGCTCTCGCCCGAACTCTTCATTGCGGATGAGATACGCGCTGTTTCCACGCACACCATCGTTTTATAACCCTCATTGGCCATGTCTCCCATACTGCATGACAGTGCAGGGCCAGGGTTCCACGTGACAACGTCACTATGGTGGTGGTGGTAGACTTCGATGGTACGCTGACCGACAGTATCGGTGATAACGCTACAGTCTTCAGGTTGGGTATACACGCGATCGACCCGATCGGGGTAGGTTTGCCTGCCGGATGCAGAGTTTCCCTCAGCCCCGTCACTGACCTTATCAATATAGGGGTGGCCAAGCCCACTCACTTCAACACCGGCGATGTCGGCAACGTTAAAGTAGCTGTGCAGCGCGGCCGTTGCCTCAAAGTCTCCGTGTGCCTCCAGTTCAATTTCAAGGCGATCGCTGAAGCGGAAGCGCGCAATCAGTGTGAAATCATGCGGCCAGAGCTTTTTCGTGCGCTCGTCACTTTCCAGCACGAAGGTCAGCATCACGCTCTCTTCATTCTCATCGTGTGCTGACAGCGTCCAGGGCAGACTACGGGCAAAGCCATGTGCGGGTTCACCTGCCGGACCAAACCACGGCCAGCAGACAGGCACGCCGCCCCGGATGGCTTTCCCTGCGGTAAAGGCTGTCTTCTCGCTCAGCCAGATAACGGGCTTTTCACTACCAGGCTGCCAGGCAATCAGATGCGCGCCCTGTAAGGTGATGGCCGCCCTGACTTTTGGATGAACAATGGTTAAAAGGGGCAGGTCACCTATTTTTCTCTGCGAAATATAGGGGGTGATCTGGTCAGTAACCGCCAGGGAAAAGAGTTTTTCGCTCATGAGGAAACCTTTTTCAAGCCGATAAAAAAAGGGCGACCGGAGTCGCCCTGATTAGTCTTTCAACTGCTTATTTAGCAATGTGAGAGATCAGATCCAGAACTTTGTTTGAATAGCCCGTTTCGTTGTCATACCAGGCAACCAGTTTGACGAAGGTGTCGCTCAGGGCGATACCTGCTTTGGCATCAAATACAGAAGTCAGAACTTCGCCGTTGAAATCGGTAGAAACCACGTCATCTTCGGTGTAGCCCAGAACGCCTTTCAGTTCGCCTTCAGAAGCCGCTTTGATTGCATCACAAATTTCTTTGTAAGAGGCAGGCTTAGCCAGACGAGCAGTCAGGTCAACCACGGAGACGTTTGGCGTAGGGACGCGGAAAGACATACCGGTCAGTTTGCCGTTCAGCTCAGGGATCACTTTACCTACGGCTTTTGCTGCGCCGGTAGAAGAAGGGATGATGTTCTGAGATGCGCCACGACCGCCACGCCAGTCTTTGTGAGACGGGCCATCAACGGTTTTCTGGGTTGCAGTGGTTGCATGCACGGTGGTCATCAGTGCTTCAACGATGCCGAACTTGTCGTTGATCACTTTTGCCAGCGGTGCCAGGCAGTTAGTGGTGCAGGATGCGTTAGAAACGATGTCCTGGCCGTCGTAAGACTTGTGGTTCACGCCCATAACGAACATTGGGGTGTTGTCTTTAGAAGGACCGGTCAGTACGACTTTCTTCGCGCCAGCCTGAATGTGCTTACGTGCGGTTTCGTCGGTCAGGAAGATACCGGTTGCTTCAGCAACAACGTCAACGTCGATTTCGCCCCATTTCAGGTTAGCTGGATCTCTTTCAGCGGTAACACGAATGGTTTTGCCGTTAACAACCAGGTGGCCGTCTTTGACTTCTACAGTACCGTCGAAACGGCCATGGGTAGAGTCGTACTTCAGCATGTAAGCCATGTACTCGGCGTCCAGCAGATCGTTGATTGCAACGATTTCTACATCAGAACGCTGCTGAGCAGCACGGAAAACGATGCGACCGATACGGCCAAAACCATTGATACCTACTTTGATAGTCATATATTCCACCAGCTATTGGTTAGTGAATAAAAGGTTGGCTGTAAAATTACAAAAACCTTACCAGGCGTCAAGCGGAATCGCTTCAATTGTTGCGACAAATCAAACCAGCGAGCAGGAATAATTTATCTGAAAGCATGATTCGCGGCACCCGTTAGAACCTAATCTTGGGCCTTCCTGCACGAATATAAAGGGGCAGGGGTATCAAAGAGTGATCTGAATCACATAATCGTCTGCTTTTACTTTCAGATATCTCTGTAAGCGAAAAAATCCCCTGACGTTGTTATGTATTTGTTAGAATGATAGACATTATCCAGAACACACCGCCAGAGAGTATCGATATGGCTAACAAACATCTGAACCCAGAAACCGATTTGAACGAAGTACAGCGTTATGTGACCCAGGAGCGCGGTACCGAGAGACCCTTTACCGGCAAGCTGCTGCATAACAAAGGTGAAGGGCTGTATCACTGCCTGGTGTGCAATTCGCCGCTGTTCCTGTCGGAAACCAAGTACGACTCCGGCTGCGGCTGGCCCAGTTTTTACCAGCCCGTCAGCGATGATGCTATTCGTTATATTGAAGATGACACTCACGGTATGCAGCGTATCGAAATTCGCTGCGGCAGCTGTGATGCCCACCTGGGGCACGTATTTCCGGATGGTCCTCAGCCTACGGGCGAGCGCTACTGCGTCAATTCCGCTTCGTTAAGCTTTTCTGACGAAGAAGGCAACAACATTAAAGGATAGCGGCAATGGTGTTGGATGAGATGATTAATGCCATGACGCCGGATGTTTACCAGCGTCTGCTGACTGCCGTTGAAACGGGTAAATGGGCCGACGGCGTCGCGCTGACGGATGCGCAGAAAGAGAACAGCCTGCAGCTGGTGATGATGTGGCAGGCGAAATATAATGAGCAGCCGCAGCATATGAGCATTGGCAAGGGTGGCGAGATGGTGACAAAAAGCAAAAGAGAGCTTAAGGAAGCGTTTGGCATCGTGGATGACAACGTCACCCGCATTAAGCTGCAATAAATTATTCCTGGAGGAATAAATGTCGCTGGTTCACGCCACGATCCCCGGTTAAATCCCGGCAGCAGGTTTTACCGGAGCGTTCCTTCCGCCCCCTCAGCATTGATAAGCAGCGCGCCGCTGGCCGCCATTTCCGCCAGCGCCCGCTCACCGTCACCCGCTTCCAGATTCACACCCCGACACCCTGCGACAATCACGCTGACGCGATAGCCCAGCCTTAGCGCGTCCAGCACGCTATATTTCACGCAGTAATCGGTCGCCAGGCCCATCACCGTTAGCGCCGTCACCCCCTGCGATTTTAACCAGCTGTCCAGGCCGGTCTGGCTGCGCTGGCCATTGTCAAAAAAGGCGCTGTAACTATCTGTGCGGGGATCCGTTCCCTTATAGATCTGCTTGACGAGCACGCTGCGATTAAGCTCAGGGTGCAGCTCTGCCCCCTTACTCCCCTGAACGCAGTGATCGGGCCACCAGACCTGGGGCAGCCCATCCAGCTCCCCCATGGTCCAGGGCACTTCTCCGGCATTTGAGGCGAAGCTGCCGTGGTGATGCGGGTGCCAGTCGAGCGTGGCGACCACCGGCTGACCACGCTGGTGAAAACGCATCGCAACCTGATTTGCTACGGCGATAACCGCATCACCTTCCTCCACGGCCAGCGCGCCGCCGGGACAAAAGTCATTCTGTAAATCAATCAATAACAGTGCCTGCTGCGTTTTCATTATGGTTCCTTATTTCTCGTCTGGCGTCAGTTCGCCGCGCAGATTAACCTGCATCAGCTGACGTACCCTGTCGCTCGAAAGGCCCTGTGACAGTAAAAAATGGAGCTTGGTCAGCGTCGCCTCGACGGTCAGATCGTAACCGCTGATCACCCCTGCAAGCGCCAGCGCGTTGCCGGTGGCATAACCGCCCATATTGACCTTACCGGACATACACTGAGTCAGGTTGATAACCACTATCCCGCGCGAGGAAGCCTCCTTAAGCTCCTTCAGGAAGGCAGGGTTTTGGGGGGCATTACCTACACCGTACGAGCGCAGAATCAGCGCCTTTACCGGCTGCAGGAGAAAATTACTGACCACATCGGCTGAGATACCGGGATATATCGTCACCACGCCAACCGGCTGCGGGGTAATCGGATGCACGATCAGCTCACCCTCGCCGTGGGGAGCTGGCGGGGTGTTTAGGCGGCGGATATGAATACCGGCTTCAAGCAGCGGGGCCAGATTGGGTGAGGCGAACGCATTGAAACCGTCGGCATGTGCCTTGGTCGTGCGGTTACCGCGATAAAGCGTATTGTTAAAAAACAAAGATACTTCATTTATCGGGAAGTTCGCCGCCACAAAGAGTGCATTCAACAGATTCTGTTGTCCGTCGGAGCGGAGTTCCTCAAGCGGAATCTGTGACCCTGTCACAATTACCGGCTTGGCGAGATTTTCCAACATAAAAGAGAGCGCAGACGCGGTGAAGGCCATGGTATCGGTGCCGTGCAGGATCACAAAGCCGTCATAGCGATGGTAGTTCTGACGAATATCCTCGGCGATGATTTGCCAGTCCTGCGGGGTCATATCCGATGAGTCAATCAGTGGCTGATACTCATGGATGGTAAAGTCAGGCATTTCGGCGCGATGAAACTCGGGCATATTTGCCAGCTGGGTCTGCAGATGCCCAGACACCGGAATATAGCCCTGGGAAGAACGCTGCATGCCTATGGTTCCACCCGTATAGGCCACGTAGATAGATTTCTTTTGCATGTATAAGCTCTGGCCTGTCGTACAGGCGCATGACAGGAATAGGGGTAAAGGCAGCCCGACGTGATGCCGGGCTGCCACCGGGTTATTTCACCTGACCACAGGTCAGGCAGATGGCATAGCGATTTTGCGGATCGTTAAGGTTATCAAACAGGCCGGGCTGATCCCTCATTGCCGCCATGGTGTCCATAACCGGCGCGGGCAGCCACACCTTCAGGACATCAGGCAGCGCGGCGCGAATTGAGACATCCATCTGACTGAACAGCATATCAAGCATGCCCGGATCGTCCTGATACCAGTTTAGCTGGGGCTGTTTCAGCTTAGCCAGCTCGGCCGCTTTGGCAACGGCATCGTCAAAGTCGCCCAGCGCGTCAACCAGTCCGTTTGCTTTGGCATCGCTGCCCGTCCAGACGTGACCCTGAGCGATCTGGTCGATCTGCTCCGGGGTTTTATTACGGGCCTGCGCCACCAGATTAAGGAAGTTTTTATAGCCGTTCTCAATGCTCAACTGCATCATCTGCTGAACTTCAGGCGGGAGCGCCTTAGTGGTGGCCACATCGGCCAGCGGCGAGGTAGACACGCCATCCGTATGAACGCCAATCGCACCGAGTGAGTTTTCGACGGTATTAATCACGCCGAAAATCCCAATCGAGCCGGTCAGGGTGTTCGGACTGGCNCCCCCCACGGTGCCCGCCGTCTCGTCGCCATCCATGATCGCACCGTTAGCCATAATCACCGCGATATTGCCGTCGGCTGACTGCTGATCTTTGACCTGATAGTCGTAGATGCTGGTGCCGTTGAAATCTTTTGCTTCTTTATCCCAGCCGAAAACTTTCGTCAGCTGCTGATCAACCGCTGAGCGCGAGGCTAACTCATCCACCAGCCGGGCATTTTTGGCGTATTCAGCCGTGTCGCCGCCGGTTTTCTGTAGTGCATCGAGCAGGCCCTGCGCACCCGGGAAAACCTGATCCGGGGTGATCTGACGGTTGGCCGCCAGGGTATTGAGATAGTTTTGCCACAGTTCGCCCATCCAGCGGCTGTCCGCCTCGCGCGCTGCCGGAGACATATCATCCCGCAGGAACGGCTCAACGGCCGACTTGTAGGTCCCCACGCGGAAGACGTGTGATGAGACCTTCAGGTTATCCAGCAGTGACTTATAGTAGAGTCCGTTAGTGGCAAAACCGTGGATATCCACCGTACCCTGTGGGGAGAGATAAATTTTATTGGCGAAGCTGGCAAGGTAGTACTGTGCCTGACTGTAGCTGTCACCGGTGGCGTAAATCTGTTTACCGCTGTCGCGAAACTCGCGCAGGGCCTTACCCATATACTGGAGCGAGGGCTGATCGGCACCGGCGAAATCGCGCAGATCGAGCACCATGCCAGTAATATTGGCATCGCCTTTCGCCTGGCGGATGGCATCCACTACGTCAAACAGCGAATTCTCCTTCAGGCGGTTGCTATTGGTACCCAGCAGCTGGCGACCAAGTTTGCTGAGCTTATTGCTGACGGAGGGCTTATCGACCACCGTGCCGCTCAGATCAACAATCAGTGCGCCTTTAGGGGATTGTTCCGGCGTGGCAGGGCGGCTGAACTGAACGTAAACTCCAATACAGATCAGAATCAATACCACCAGAAACAGATTGAGAATGAACTCACGGACGAAATTCAGCAGTCGCCAGGTCCATTTAAAAAAACCAGCGATTGCTCGCCACAAAGTGCGCATATTATCTCCATAATCGCGGTAAAAAAGCCCGTTTCACCGGGTGCAATAGCGCACGAACGGCGAAACCGGAGCAGGTTGGTGACATCCTAATTAGCCAGGGCGCTATTGTCAGCAGGAAAAAGCGCCATGCTGTAACAAATCATCATCCTGTGCTAGTTTCTGCTAAATCAGAATCATTATCAGGAGAAATTTATGGATGCGCTGGATTTAGTGGTTAACCGTCGTTCTGCCTCGCGGCTCAGTGAACCGGCGCCTGCGGGTGAAGCCCTGGAGAATATCCTTCGTGCCGGTATGCGCGCGCCCGACCACGGCACGCTCCAGCCGTGGCGCTTTAGCATTATCGAAGGCGCAGGACGCGAGCGCTTCAGCCAGCTGCTGGAAACGACGGCCCGTCAGGATGATATGGATTTAAAGGCCATTGAAAAGGCAAAACAGTCCCCGTTTCGCGCGCCGATGATCATCACCGTTGTAGCGCGCTGCGAAGACCATCCGAAGGTCCCGCGCTGGGAGCAGGTGGTTTCCGCAGGCTGTGCGGTGATGGCAATGCAGATGGCCGCGCTGGCGCAGGGGTTTAACGGCGTCTGGCGTACCGGTGCCTGGACTGAGCATCAGGCGGTGCGCGAGGCGTTTGGCTGCCGCGAGCAGGATAGCCTGGTGGGTTTTCTGTACCTTGGTACGCCCCAGCTCAAATCTTCCACTACCGTTCTTCCGCCCGACACCGCGCCATTTGTCAGTTATTTCTGAGTGACAGCGGGTCACAATCCCTGCAGGCTTGTGACCCGCTCTGCAATTTGTCGCGATAATAAGCAAACGGAGCGGCAATTATGCGCCCGGACTTACCACGCTTAGCCTGACAGGTTACCATTGCGGGCCATGATACCCGCGCCCGCGTCGCGGGTCAGTTGAGGTGCACGCCACAGGGCGACACCGGGTGAACTGATGCCGCGGTACGCCGTGCGTTCAGTAACAGAAATTGTAAGTTAAGCAGGATGTCATTTCGCATGCGTTTGTTTATTGCCGAAAAACCCAGCCTTGCCCGCGCGATAGCGGATGTATTACCTAAGCCGCACCGCCGGGGCGAGGGCTACATTGCCTGCGGACCGGATAATATGGTGACGTGGTGCGTCGGGCACCTGCTGGAACAGGCGCAGCCGGACAGCTATAACAGCCGCTATGCGCGCTGGTCGCTGGCCGATCTGCCGATTGTCCCGGAAAAATGGCAGCTACAGCCGCGGCCTTCGGTAGCAAAACAGCTCAATGTGATCAAGACGCTGCTGGAACAGGCGACTGAAGTGATCCACGCCGGGGACCCGGACAGGGAAGGGCAGCTGCTGGTGGACGAGGTGCTGGATTATCTGGCGCTGCCGGCAGGCAAGCGCGAAAAGGTGCAGCGCTGCCTGATTAACGATCTCAACCCCCAGGCGGTTGAACGGGCGGTGGGGCGGCTGCGTGAAAATCGCGAATTTATCCCGCTGTGCGTCTCTGCGCTGGCGCGGGCGCGGGCCGACTGGCTTTACGGCATTAATATGACCCGTGCCTACACGCTGCTGGGGCGCAATGCAGGCTATGACGGCCTGCTGTCCGTAGGTCGGGTACAAACGCCGGTTTTGGGGCTGGTGGTACGGCGGGATGAAGATATCGAAGGCTTCGTTCCAAAAGATTTTTACGAAGTTAAGGCGCATATCGTCACGCCCGCTGATGAGCGATTTGTCGCGCTATGGCAGCCCAGCGATGCCTGCGAATCCTGGCAGGATGAGGAGGGGCGTTTGCTGCATCGCCCGCTGGCAGACCATGTGGTGGCGCGTATTGGCGGTCAGCCTGCCCACGTCACCAGCTATAACGACAGGCGGGAAAACGACACGGCGCCGCTGCCTTTTTCTCTTTCCACGCTGCAAATCGAGGCGGCGAAGCGCTTCGGCCTTAGCGCGCAGACCGTGCTTGATACCTGCCAGAAGCTTTACGAAACCCATAAGCTGATCACCTACCCTCGTTCGGACAGCCGTTACCTGCCGGATGAGCACTTTGCCGGGCGTCATGCCGTTCTTAACGCGATAGGTGTACACCAGCCCGATCTGCAAACGCCTGCCGATTTTGACAGCGACCGCAAGAACCGCTGCTGGGACGATAAAAAAGTGGATGCGCACCATGCAATTATCCCGACGGCACGCGGCGGCACCCTGCGCCTGAGTGAAAATGAAAGCAGTATCTACCGGCTGATCGCCACCCAGTATCTGATGCAGTTTTGTCCCGATGCCGTCTACCGCAAATGCGTGATTGAACTTGATATCAACGGCGGGAAATTTATGGCTAAGGCCCGATTTCTGGCCGAAGCGGGCTGGCGTGCGCTGCTCGGCAGTAAAGAACGGGATGAGGAAAATGACGGCACGCCGCTACCGGTGGTGGCAAAAGGGGATGAGCTCCTCTGCGAGCGCGGAGAAGTGGTGGCGAAGCAGACACAGCCGCCCAGACCCTTTACCGATGCCACGCTGCTCTCAGCGATGACCGGTATTGCGCGCTTCGTCCAGGATAAAGATCTAAAGAAAGTGCTGCGTGCGACCGATGGTTTAGGGACAGAGGCTACGCGCGCCGGGATTATTGAGTTGCTCTTCAAACGGGCTTTTTTGTTTAAAAAAGGGCGCTATATTCATGCCAGTCCCGCCGGGCGGGCGCTGATCCACTCGCTGCCAGAGATGGCAGCCAGACCGGATATGACCGCCCAGTGGGAGTCCACGCTGACTAAAATCAGTGAAAAGCAGTGCCGCTATCAGGATTTTATGATGCCGCTGGTAGAGACGCTGCATAATCTGATCTCGCAGGCCCGGCAGCAGCCCGCCGCGCATGCATTCCGTGGCCTTCCTGCGGCAGAAAATCGTAAAAAACCGGCGCGTCGCAGGGCGTCCAAAGCGAAGGAAACTGAGTAATGAGAAAAAATGCCGTAGTGATGCTGTTTGCTGCGCTGCTGTTAAGCGGTCAGGCAGCGGCAACCAGTCAGAGCCTGCACGTTGGCGGCGGGCAGGGCAGTGACGTGAGCAGTGGATACGGGTCAGGCGGCTATGTGCCCGCAGGCAGAAACAATACCGGCGTGGTGGTAGATATGCCGCCAGAGGCGTGGACGCAGGGGCAAAACAGCAATCAGCCGCCGTGTCTGCGCTGCTGTACCTGGGAGAATCGCAGCTATACCGAAGGATCGGTGGTGAAAATGGAAGGGATACTTTTGCAGTGCCGCCGCGACGAACGCTCGGTTGGCACTAACAACCTGACCTGGCAAACGCTACATCAGAATTAACGATTAACCGGGCATTCGCCCGGTCAGATTAACGGACTAATCAAAACTAAACTGCGCCCAGACCGGCGCATGGTCGGAGGGTTTTTCCATTCCGCGAATGTCATAGTCAATACCGGTTGCGACGCAGCGTTCGGCCAGTGGCCTGCTGGCCAGCAGCAAATCGATACGCAGACCGCGATTATCGTCAAAGCCTTTTGAGCGGTAATCGAACCACGAGAAGCGATCGCTGACCTCAGCGTTCTGCGCCCGCCAGGTATCCACCAGGCCCCAGCCCATCAGCCTGTCCATCCACTCCCGCTCTTCAGGCAGAAAAGAACACTTGCCGGTGCGCAGCCAGCGCTTACGGCTATCTTCCCCGATGCCGATATCGGTATCGGCGGAACTGATATTCATATCACCCATAATCAGTACCTGATTCGCGGGCTTTTGCTCCGTCTCAAGGAAATTCTGCAGGTCGCGATAGAATTTTTCCTTCGCCGGGAATTTGGTGGGGTGGTCACGACTCTCCCCCTGCGGGAAATAGCCGTTGATCACCAAAATATTTCCTGCCGGACTGGGGATCTCGGCCATGATCAGGCGGCGCTGGGCGTCTTCTTCATCTCCCGGGAAACCACGTCTGACGGTGAGAGGCTCGGCTTTCGTCAGCAGGGCGACGCCGTAGTGACCTTTTTGCCCATGATAAAAGACGTGGTAGCCGTGGCTGGCGACCTCATCAAGCGGAAACATATCATCGTGAACCTTGGTTTCCTGCAGGCCGATGACGTCAGGCTGATGCTGCTCAATAATGGCGGCTAGCTGGTGAGGACGGGCGCGCAGCCCATTGATATTAAAAGAAACAAATTTCATGGCGGAGGCCGTCTTTACGAAGGAATAAGCCCGGATGGTAGCAGAGTCTGGCGGTATATGTCATCCGTCATGCTCAGCCTGCGCCCGGTCATCTGCTTATCTACATGGCTCCACCTGCATCGCTATCAGCAACCGCTATTAAGGTGTAGGTGAAACTGCGGCTAAAGTGCGGCATATGTGAAGGTAAAGGTGTANAATGGTGGTGGGGGAAGGATTCGAACCTTCGAAGTCGATGACGGCAGATTTACAGTCTGCTCCCTTTGGCCGCTCGGGAACCCCACCAGGGGAAGCGTATTACAGTATCAAATCTGAAACTTCTCATCCTTTACCTTGCGGTGCTGGGATGGCCTGAAAAGCGCTAACAATACGGCTGGTGCGAATGGTGGTGGGGGAAGGATTCGAACCTTCGAAGTCGATGACGGCAGATTTACAGTCTGCTCCCTTTGGCCGCTCGGGAACCCCACCACTGGCCTTGCTCGCTCTGTTCACTCAAGCGGGGCGCATCATATCAGATGAAATACGGGTGTAAACCCCGCGCGCCCCGAATATCAATCGTTTGCCGCTTTTTTGCCCTGACTGCTGCATTGTCAGTCAAAAAAGCCTTTTATGCCATGACAGACCAGGGCATTACAGGATAATCGTGCGGTTGCCATAAACGAAAACGCGCTGGGCAAGCACCTGATAAAGCGCGCGACTCAACGCATTTTTTTCAACGTCGCGGCCGGCACGCATCATATCCTCGGCCGTATAATTATGATCTACGTGGATCACTTCCTGGATAATGATAGGACCTTCATCCAGATTGTCATTCACGTAGTGCGCCGTGGCGCCAATAATTTTGACGCCGCGTTCATAAGCCTGGTGATAAGGGCGGGCTCCGATAAAAGCAGGCAGAAACGAGTGGTGGATATTGATGATTCGATTGGGGTAGCGCTGAACAAATGCTGGCGTCAGTACGCGCATATATTTTGCCAGCACCACGTAATCGGGCTGAAAGCGATCAATTTCCGCAGCCATATTGTTATCGTGCTGGTCGCGGGTCAGACCTTCGTGGCTCTGGAAAATAAACGGAATATCAAAGCGCTCGACCAGCGTGCGCAGGGTTTCATGGTTGCCAATGACTGCTGCGATCTCAACATCCAGTCCGCCGTAGGCGCTTTTCATCAGCAGATCGCCCAGGCAGTGCGCTTCCCTGGTCACCAGGATAACGATGCGGCGACGTCCGGCTGAATTCAGCTCACGTATCGAACCCTCTGGCAGCGCGCTGTCTAAATCGGCCAGCAGCGTTGCGTCATTGAAAATGCCTTCCAGCTCGGTACGC
Organism: Erwinia sp. ErVv1; assembly: GCF_900068895.1. Classification (GTDB taxonomy): domain Bacteria; phylum Pseudomonadota; class Gammaproteobacteria; order Enterobacterales; family Enterobacteriaceae; genus Erwinia. The sequence goes on from NZ_CDPK01000002.1 coordinate 270,492, forward strand.
ATAAAGAAACGCCCGGTACGGTGATCGACGAACTCATTGTTCTGCACAATGTTCAGCTCGTGCTTGTAGCAAATGTTGGTGATTTTTGCGATCAGCCCTTTGGCATCCGGGCAGATTGTTCTTAAAACTTTTCGTTGCAGTGTTTGCGGGTGCATTGCGATGGGGGTCCTGTCGAAACAATTCTTGTGTTAATGGCGAACGCTACTGGCCGCAGCATTTCTTAAATTTTTTACCTGAGCCGCAGGGGCAGCGGTCATTTCGTCCCGTTTCAGGGAATGTTCCGTCGATATAGTACCAGCGTTGTTCCTCACGAAGAAAGCGTGAACGTTCACTTATAAAGCTATGACGCTGATTTTCAGAGAATCTGGCAAAAAATGTAACAAACCCTTCAGAAGAATCCCGTGGTTTTTTTGCTTCAATAATATGTAAACTTAACCACCGGGTAGTGGCAAAGCTCGCTTCAAGCGCCGGGCGAAAGCTCTCTGCGCCGCAGGAAGGGTGCCAGGTCGCGATCAAATAATCCGCGTTTTGCATCGCATAAGCGGTATAGCGCGAACGCATCAGCGTTTCAGGCGTTGGGGCTATTGCCATATCGTTTAGATAGGGGTGGCAACATAGGCTATACTCCAATCCGCTACAGCAGGGGCAAGGGTCTGACACATTGACTCCGATAGAAAAATTAAGATGCTGATTTAAAACCAGGGCACCATGGTAACCGAGCAGCAGGGATGATGCTATTTGTAACTCAAGTCAACGCCAGAGGTGGGATGAGAAAGGTTAAAATCGGACTGGCGCTAGGTTCAGGCGCTGCCAAAGGATGGGCTCATATAGGCGTTATACATGCGCTGGAAAGGGCAGGTATAAAAATCGATGTCGTTGCGGGCTGTTCCGTCGGCGCGCTGGTGGGCGCGGCTTATGCCAGCCATCGGCTGCCGCTGATGGAGACCTGGGTGCGGTCGTTCAGCTACTGGGATGTTATCCGTCTGATGGATTTCTCATGGCGTCGGGGTGGGTTGCTCAGAGGCGAACGCGTCTTCAATCACGTCAGGCGGCTGGTTCATCACGACAAAATCGAACAGTGCGCCCTGCCTTTTGGCGCGGTCGCAACGAATCTTAGCACCGGCCGTGAGCTATGGCTTACTGAAGGCGATCTGCACCAGGCCGTTCGAGCCTCCTGCAGCATGCCGGGTCTGCTTGCGCCCGTTAGCTGGAATGGTTACTGGCTGGTGGATGGCGCGGTCGTCAACCCGGTGCCCATCTCTCTGACCCGTGCGCTGGGGGCGGATATCGTCATCGCCGTTGACCTGCAGCATGACGCGCATCTGATGCAGCAGGATCTGCTGTCCGTTACGCCCAGAAATGAAGAGGAGGCCAGCCAGTCGGTCCATAGCTGGGGAGGAAGGCTGCGACAAAGTCTGGCGAAAAAAGTGCAGCGCAAGGTTAACCAAAGCCCAGGCGCGATGGAAATAATGACCACATCTATCCAGGTGTTGGAAAATCGCCTTAAGCGAAACCGCATGGCTGGCGATCCACCGGATATACTGATACAACCCTTTTGCCCGCAAATCTCCACGCTGGACTTCCACCGCGCGGAAGAGGCAATTGAAGCCGGCAGGCTGGCCGTTGAGAAAAAAATGGATGAATTACTTCCCCTGGCCCACCAGAATGCGCTGCCGGATGTTTGAATGAGAATACGAAAGGTAATTCTGACGGGCACGGATGTTGATTATGAGCCACTATTGAGTTATCTGCTGTGTGAGGGGGGATAATGGACAAACCATTAACGGGAAAACAGATTCTGATTGTTGAAGACGAGGTCGTTTTCCGCTCTCTGTTGGACAATTTTCTTACTGCGCTTGGCGCAACAAACATACTGGCAGATGATGGCCTGCAGGCGCTGGAAAAAATGAACCAGCTAACCCCCGACCTGGTTATCTGCGATCTTGCCATGCCCAGAATGAACGGGCTTAAACTGGTAGAACATCTGCGCAGTAAGGGCAGTGCAGTGCCTATTCTGGTTATCTCCGCCACCGAAAACATGGCGGATATCGCGCGCGTACTCCGTCTTGGCGTGCAGGACGTGCTGCTGAAGCCGCTTAAAGACCTGGACCGCCTGCGGGAGGCGGTTTACGAATGTCTCTATCCCTCTATGTTTACTTCGAAAGTTGAAGAGGACGAACAGCTGTTTCAGGACTGGGATGCGCTGGTGCGCGACCCACAGGCCGCTGCCAAACTGCTCAAGCAGCTACAGCCGCCGGTGCAGCAGGTTATCGCCAACTGCCGTATTAATTACCGCCAGCTGACGATGGCCGAGCAGCCGGGTCTGGTCCTGGATGTGGCAGCCCTGTCGGAAAAAGATTTGGCTTTCTACTGTCTTGACGTCACGCGCGCCGGGGATAACGGCGTATTAGCGGCGCTTCTGCTGCGGGCGTTATTCAATGGGCTACTCCAGGATCAATTATCGGGCCAGGCTCCGCGTCTGCCTGAATTAAACGGCCTGCTAAAACAGGTTAATCTGCTGCTTCGGCAGGCCAATCTAAAGGGACAATTTCCTTTACTGGTTGGTTACTATCATCAGGGTTTAAAAAATCTGATTTTAGTCTCCGCAGGTTTAAACGCCACGCTCAACGTTAATACCCATCAAATTCAGCTGAGTAATGGTATTCCCCTTGGCACGCTGGGTAGTACGCATCTTAACCAAATAAGTCAGCGGTGTGACACATGGCAGTGCCAGGTATGGGGCGCGGGCGGCAGACTGCGTCTGATGTTGACGACGGAATAACCGTTTAAGGGATTATTTTGCGCCGTGCGGGATTAGCAGGGCCAAAAATTGGCTTTACACTTGGGTAATAATCTTAATTTGCGCTGAAATGGTTTAACCAGGATAAATCCACCCGTATACAACTGGTATACTCATCTCGTTTTTAAACTCGACATATCAAGTAATAACTTGAACGGCCTAAAGAGAGGTACTTTGATGTCTGCCTATAAGTCTAAAGTAAAAAAAGCGGTAATCCCTGTAGCAGGTTTGGGTACGCGTATGCTGCCAGCAACCAAAGCAATTCCGAAAGAGATGTTGCCGCTGGTTGATAAGCCGTTAATTCAGTATGTCGTTAATGAGTGTATCGCAGCTGGAATCACAGAGATTGTGCTGGTGACGCACTCCTCTAAAAACTCGATTGAAAACCATTTCGATACCAGCTTTGAGCTGGAAGCTATGCTGGAAAAACGCGTTAAGCGCCAGCTGCTGGAAGAGATCCAGTCTATCTGCCCTCCACACGTCACCATTATGCAGGTGCGTCAGGGTCTGGCGAAGGGTCTGGGCCATGCGGTCATGTGTGCCTATCCGGTTGTCGGTAATGAGCCTGTGGCCGTTATTCTGCCGGACGTGATCATTGACGAATACGAATCAGATTTGGCGAAGGATAACCTGGCCGATATGATGCGTCGCTTTGATGAAACGGGCCACAGCCAGATCATGGTTGAGCCAGTGGCAGACGTAACCGCCTACGGCGTTGTTGACTGCCAGGGTGCAGAGCTTAGCGCGGGTGAAAGTGCGCCTATGGTTGGCGTCGTTGAGAAACCAAAAGCGGATAAAGCACCGTCTAATCTGGCCGTTGTGGGTCGTTATGTGCTGTCTGCGGATATCTGGCCTCTGCTGGCTAAAACCCCTCCGGGTGCAGGCGACGAAATTCAGCTTACCGACTCCATTGCCATGCTGATGGATAAAGAGACGGTTGAAGCCTATCACCTGAAAGGCATTAGCCATGACTGTGGTAACAAACTGGGCTATATGCAGGCTTTCGTAGAATACGGCGTACGTCATAATACGCTGGGCAGCGACTTTAAAGAGTGGCTTGAAAGCACTGTTGGCAATAAAAAATAAGTTTAATTTCTAACCGGGACAATTCAATGAAAGTCACCGTATTTGGTATCGGCTATGTTGGTCTGGTTCAGGCTGCGGTTCTGGCCGAAGTCGGACATGACGTTCTTTGCATCGATGTCGACGAAAATAAAGTCGAAAATCTGAAGAAAGGGATCATTCCAATATTTGAGCCAGGCCTGACGCCGCTGGTTATGCAGAACTATGAGGCAGGTCGCCTTAAGTTCACCACTAACGCGGAAGAGGGCGTTAACCACGGCGTTATGCAGTTTATTGCCGTGGGTACACCACCGGATGAAGACGGCTCTGCCGATCTGAAATACGTTACTGCCGTGGCGCGCACCATCGCGCAGCATATGAATGGCCACAAAGTGGTGATTGATAAGTCAACAGTGCCCGTGGGTACCGCTGACAGAGTGCGTGCAGTAATGGAAGAAACGCTGAAAACCCGTGGTGCTGAGATCGCGTTTGACGTGGTATCTAACCCGGAATTTCTGAAGGAAGGTGCTGCGGTAAACGACTGCATGCGTCCTGAGCGTATCGTGGTGGGTACGGATAATGATGAGGTGGTGGAACTGCTGCGCGAGCTTTATGAGCCGTTCAACCGTAACCATGATCGCATGATCCTGATGGATATCCGTAGCGCTGAGCTGACCAAGTATGCGGCTAACTGCATGCTGGCCACCAAAATCAGCTTTATGAACGAAATTTCCAACCTGGCAGAGCGTTTGGGTGCAGACGTAGAGAAAGTTCGTCAGGGCATTGGTTCAGATTCCCGCATTGGCTACTCGTTTATTTACCCAGGCTGCGGTTATGGCGGTTCGTGCTTCCCGAAAGACGTTCAGGCCCTGATCAGAACCGCAGAGCAGATTGGTTATAAGCCGCGCCTGCTACAGGCGGTAGAAGACGTGAATGACTCGCAGAAAACCAAGCTGCCAGCCTTTATCAAGCGTCATTTCGGTGAGAACCTGGAGGGTAAAACCTTCGCGCTTTGGGGCCTGTCCTTTAAGCCTAACACCGACGATATGCGTGAGGCTTCCAGCCGCGTGCTGATGGAATCTCTCTGGCAGGCGGGTGCATCCGTGCAGGCGTTTGACCCGGAAGCGATGGACGAAGCGCAGCGTATTTATGGCCACCGCAGCGACCTTAAGCTGATGGGAACCAAAGAAGCGGCCCTGCAGGGTGCTGACGGTCTGGTTATCTGTACCGAATGGCAGAGCTTCCGCGCGCCAGATTTCGATGTTATCAAAAATGCTCTTAAAGAAGCGGTGATTTTTGATGGTCGTAACCTGTATGATCCTGAAAGAGTCAGCAAGCGCGGATTTGTTTATTATGCAATCGGCCGCGGTGCTTCAATACAAATTGCATAATTAACGAGGGCAGTATGAAATATCTGGTTACCGGCGCAGCAGGCTTTATAGGGTATCACGTAGCACAACGCCTGCTCGCTGCCGGTCACCAGGTTGTCGGTATCGACAACCTGAATGACTATTATGATGTAAACCTCAAGCTGGCCCGCCTGGCGTTAATTCAATCCTCTAACTTTACCTTTATCAAATGCGATCTTGCCGACCGCGAGGGCATTGCCCTGCTGTTCCGTAATGAAGGATTTGACCGCGTTATCCATCTGGGAGCACAGGCTGGTGTACGTTATTCGCTGGAGAATCCTCTGGCTTATGCTGACGCTAATCTGATAGGGCATCTGAATATTCTTGAGGGATGTCGTCATCATCAGGTGGGGCATCTGCTGTACGCCTCTTCAAGCTCGGTATATGGTCTTAATCGCAAGCTGCCATTCTCAACGGATGACAGCGTGGACCATCCCGTTTCGCTGTATGCGGCGACGAAGAAAGCCAATGAGCTGATGTCCCACTCGTACTCCCACCTGTATGGCATTCCAACCACCGGCCTGAGATTTTTTACCGTCTATGGGCCGTGGGGACGTCCGGATATGGCACTGTTTAAATTTACGCGTGCCATGCTCGCCGGTGAGAAAATTGACGTCTATAACAACGGTCAGATGCGACGTGATTTCACCTATATCGATGATATTGCTGAAGCCATATTTCGCCTGCAGGACGTTATCCCGCAGCCCGATCGGGACTGGACGGTAGAAGAGGGCAATCCTGCGAGTAGCTCAGCGCCTTACCGTGTTTATAACATTGGGAACAGCCAGCCGGTTACGCTAATGGCCTATATTGAGGCGTTAGAAAAAGCACTGGATATCAAAGCTGACAAAAATATGATGCCTATGCAGCCCGGCGACGTATTAGAAACCAGTGCGGATACCGCAGCACTCTTCGACGCGATTGATTTCAAGCCTCAGACGGGCGTGGAGACCGGCGTCGCGCGGTTTGTTAGCTGGTATCGTGAGTTTTATAAGGTTTAACAGCAGGCGGTAAATAAAAAAGGAAGCTTATGGCTTCCTTTTTTTGTGGCTATCAGAAACACCACGGAGGGTAGAACGTTGACACCATTAAAATGTGGCCTGTAACGTAGACACGTTTAAATGCCGTCAGACTTCAATTTACAGCAGGAAATCATCAAGAGATTTGCCGTCATCAAGGGCTTTCTTGATTACAGCGGGCGTACGGCCCTGGCCGGTCCAGGTTTTGGATTCGCCATTCTCATCAATATATTTATATTTAGCCGGGCGCGCAGCACGCTTCGTTTTACCCGGTGCTTTAACAGCAGCCAGCGTTGACAGTAATTCGTTAGGATCAATACCGTCTGCAATCAGCATTTCACGATATTGCTGCAGTTTGCGGCTACGTTCTTCATTCTCTGCCTGAGCATGGCTCTCTTCTTCGCGGCGCTCGTTAACAACAACTTCTAACTTTTCCAGCATCTCTTCCAGAGTTTCCAGCGTACATTCTCTGGCTTGCGCACGCAGGCTACGAATGTTGTTCAGAATTTTAAGTGCTTCGCTCATTGTCTAAATCTCAAAATTATAAAAAAGTGGGGGGCTGTTTTGCCTGATAATAATAGAGGGCGTTAATCCTAACTGCAATAGATAATTTTGTAAGGAATTCAGAATAACAAGTCACTCCTGCATTTACGGCTCTTAATAATGCAGTGGGAAAGTAAATTGAAAGGCAATATCACTCTGTAACCCCCCTCGCTGACAGCTGCCATTTAGTAGATAAACAGCCTGTAAATTGCCTATTTGTGACAGCAGATGAGATCACCTTTTCAGTGGGTATACCGGCTAACTTTTAGAAAAGTCAGTGGATAATCACAGCATACATCCCATTTATTACTAAGCTATTGCAGGGAAATTGTTAAGGAGGACATCTTTAGCGCGGCTTAAAAAACCAGCCTGGCCGCCTGTAGTAGAGACATAAACATCTTATGGGGATTATTAACCTCGGCTACTGGGTAGCGGTACGCCGCCCGGAGGGCTTGTGATACACTTTACGGTCTAACACGAACCCTGTTTCTGGAGTCGAGCACAATGGCTCAGCTGTATTTTTACTATTCTGCTATGAATGCAGGTAAATCAACTGCCCTGTTGCAGTCATCCTACAACTACCAGGAGCGCGGTATGCGCACGCTGGTCTATACCGCTGAAATAGATAACCGTTTCGGGGTGGGTAAGGTCAGTTCCAGAATTGGACTTTCATCTCCTGCAAAATTGTATAATAACGAGACTGCATTGTTTGATGAAATTAACGCTGAGCAGAGTATTGAACCCGTTAACTGCGTGCTGGTAGATGAATGTCAGTTCCTGACCCGCGATCAGGTTAAGGCGCTTTCCAGGGTAGTGGATAATCTAGATATACCTGTACTGTGCTATGGCCTACGTACAGATTTCCGGGGAGAGTTATTTACCGGCAGCCACTACTTACTTGCCTGGTCAGATAAGCTGGTTGAATTAAAAACCGTTTGCCACTGCGGGCGTAAAGCTGGAATGGTATTAAGGCTGGATCAAAATGGAGCACCCTTTAAAGAGGGGGAGCAGGTCGTCATTGGTGGAAATGAGCGCTATGTTTCCGTCTGTCGTAAGCATTATAACGCGGCAATTGAACAGGGTTGTCTACAGGCTATTCACGGTAAAACCGGCAATAAGGGCAGTAGCTGATCCGGGCTATTCTGGTAGGCAGGTATATGAATAGCCTGCTTCTTATTTCCGTCGTCTATTAGTTTTATTAAACATTACTGGAAAAAACCCGCCACTGGCGGGTTTTTTTTTACACAAATTTTACTATTTTACCTTTTTGCTTTTTCTCACAGGCGTATTTATTTCAACCGACTGTGAAACAATGGCCTCTGCCATGTTGCTAAAGGGTTCGGTAAATTCGCGGCCGTAGAAACTATCCAACATGATCTGTTTCAGTTCGGCAATCAGCGGATAACGTGGGTTGGCACCGGTACACTGGTCGTCGAAGGCATCATCCGCCAGCTGGTCAACTTTCGCCAGGAAGTCCGCTTCCTGTACGCCAGCTTCACGAATAGATTTCGGAATGCCAAGCTGACTTTTCATCTCTTCCAGCCAGCTAAGCAGCTTCTCAATCTTCTGTGCGGTGCGATCGCCAGGCGCGGTCAGTCGCAGGTGGTCAGCAACCTCAGCATAGCGGCGGCGGGCCTGCGGGCGGTCATACTGACTGAATGCAGCCTGTTTGGTTGGGTTATCGTTGGCGTTATAGCGAATAACGTTAGCGATAAGCAGGGCGTTGGCCAGACCGTGTGGAATATGAAACTCCGAACCCAGCTTATGCGCCATAGAGTGGCAGACGCCGAGGAAGGCGTTAGCGAAAGCGATACCCGCGATGGTCGCCGCATTATGCACGCGCTCACGGGCTACTGGATTCCTGGCCCCTTCACTGTAACTGGCAGGCAGGTTCTCCTGAAGCAGTTTTAATGCCTGTAGCGCCTGGCCGTCAGAGTATTCATTTGCCAGCACGGAAACGTAGGCTTCCAGTGAATGTACCACCGCATCCAGGCCACCAAAGGCGCACAGGGATTTCGGCATATTCATCACCAGGTTGGCGTCTACGATGGCCATATCCGGCGTCAGCGCATAATCTGCCAGCGGATATTTCTGACCGGTCGCATCATCAGTCACCACGGCGAAAGGTGTGACTTCAGAACCGGTACCAGAGGTGGTGGTAATGGCAATCATTTTTGCCTTCACGCCCATTTTAGGGAACTTGTAGATGCGTTTACGAATATCCATAAAGCGCAGGGCCAGCTCTTCAAAGTGCGTTTCAGGATGTTCGTACATCACCCACATGATTTTGGCCGCATCCATTGGCGATCCGCCGCCAAGCGCAATAATCACGTCGGGCTTAAAGGAGTGCATCTGTTCAGCGCCTTTACGTACCACGCTTAGCGTCGGATCCGCTTCGACCTCAAAGAACACTTCCGTTTCAATACCGTGTGATTTCAGTACGGTAATGATCTGATCGGCATAGCCGTTGTTGAACAGATAACGGTCGGTCACGATAAAGGCGCGTTTGGCTCCATCCGTCGCCACTTCTTCCATGGCGATAGGCAGGGAACCGCGGCGGAAATAGATAGATTTGGGAAGTTTATGCCACAACATATTTTCTGCTCGCTTGGCCACGGTTTTCTTGTTGATCAGATGTTTAGGTCCGACGTTTTCAGAAATGGAGTTACCCCCCCATGAACCACAGCCCAGCGTCAGCGAAGGGGCCAGCTTAAAGTTATACAGGTCGCCAATGCCCCCCTGTGACGCCGGAGTATTAATCAGGATACGTGCCGTTTTCATCTTATCACCGAAGAAATTGACGCGTTCACGCTCGTTATCCTGATCGGTATAGAGGCATGAGGTGTGCCCGATGCCGCCCATCGCAACCAGTTTTTCAGCCTTAACCACGGCATCTTCAAAATCTTTTGCCCGGTACATCGCGAGGGTAGGGGAGAGCTTTTCATGTGCGAAAGGTTCTGACTCATCAACCCTTTCCACTTCGCCAATAAGAATTTTGGTGTTACCCGGTACGCTAATCCCGGCCATCTCGGCAATTTTGACCGCAGGCTGACCGACGATAGCGGCATTCAGGCCGCCATTTTTCAAAATGATGTCCTGAACGGCCTTCAGCTCCTGGCCCTGAAGCATGTAGCCACCGTGGCTGGAGAAGCGTTCACGGACCGCATCATAAATAGCATCAACCACGATAACGGACTGCTCTGACGCACAGATGACGCCGTTATCAAAGGTTTTTGACATCAGGATTGACGCCACGGCACGTTTGACGTCCGCCGTTTCATCAATAACAACCGGGGTATTACCTGCGCCAACGCCGATGGCCGGTTTCCCTGAGCTGTAAGCTGCCTTAACCATGCCGGGGCCGCCGGTGGCGAGGATCAGATTAATATCCGGATGGTGCATTAGCTGATTAGAAAGCTCCACGGAGGGGACATCAATCCAGCCGATAATATCTTTAGGTGCGCCGGCGGCAATGGCAGCCTGGAGCACAATATCCGCTGCTTTATTGGTAGCATCTTTAGCACGTGGATGGGGAGAGAAAATAATACCGTTTCGGGTTTTAAGGCTAATCAGTGCTTTAAAGATAGCGGTAGAGGTAGGGTTGGTGGTTGGCACGATCCCGCAGATCAGCCCGGTAGGTTCAGCAATGGTGATGGTGCCGAAGGTCTCATCGGTCTCGAGAATGCCGCAGGTTTTTTCATCTTTGTAAGCGTTGTAGATATATTCAGAAGCGAAGTGGTTTTTGATCACCTTGTCTTCGACAATCCCCATACCCGACTCAGCAACGGCCATCTTAGCCAGGGGGATGCGCGCGTCTGCTGCGGCCAGCGCGGCTGCGCGGAAAATTTTATCCACCTGCTCCTGGGTGAAATTAGCATACTCACGCTGTGCTTTTTTAACACGCTCAACCAGTGCGTTAAGTTCAGCAACATTAGTAACGGCCATAATGCTCTCCTGATGAAAGTTAAACTCTATTAGTAAACGAATCAGAACCCTTAATTGTAGTAATCAGGCTTTAACTTATTGTTTTATTAATGTGACAGGCCCAAAGGTTTTACAACATAAAGCGTCTGTGTTTACTGAAAGAGTCTCCCTCCTGATGTCATCATTGAACTGAATCGCCTGCTCTACCTGGCGGATCAGGCCTCTCATTCAGAGGGAGGTCCGTTAAGACCTGCTCTGACAAAACAAAGCTTACTCATAATGAGGTACTCCAGAGTTGATCTGGATCACCGATAATCTCTGCTGATACCTTTCAGCTCACATAATTTGAACCAGGCGGTAGATGTCGAGCGGCAAACGCCGCCTGACAGACAGTAATAGGGGGTATTCACCTGTATTTAGGTTTTCATACTGGTTTTTGGTGGAAAATACAGGCGGAAATTCTACCCCGGCGGGATGGTATGCGCATTGCTTTTACATTAAATTACCGCACGTTGAACAGGCCCTTTCAGGAGTACAGTGTGAACCCCGTAATTTTAGATTTCTCAGGCTATATTAAATTTTTTGTGGGTTTATTCGCCCTGGTTAATCCGGTTGGGATCATTCCTGTCTTCATCAGTATGACCCGCTATCAGGTTCCCGCTGCGCGCAACAAAACCAATATGACAGCTAACCTCTCGGTGGCGATCATTCTCCTGACCTCGTTATTTCTGGGCGATGCCATCCTGCAACTGTTCGGCATCTCAATCGACTCTTTTCGTATCGCGGGCGGCATCCTCGTGGTGACCATCGCGATGTCGATGATCAGCGGTAAGCTGGGTGAAGATAAGCAGAATAAACAGGAAAAATCAGAGACGGAAATCAGGGAGAGTATCGGCGTAGTGCCGCTGGCGCTGCCGTTAATGGCCGGGCCGGGCGCGATCAGTTCCACCATCGTCTGGAGCACGCGGTATCACAGCTGGCAAAATCTGCTGGGCTTTAGCCTCGCCATTGCGCTGTTTGCGTTTTGCTGCTGGCTGCTGTTTCGTGCGGCACCGCTCATGGTCAGGGTATTGGGACAGACCGGCATCAACGTCATCACCCGCATAATGGGGCTGCTGCTCATGGCGCTGGGGATCGAATTTATTGTTACCGGTATCAAAGTGCTCTTTCCCGGTTTGACGCACTAAACGACTCCTGCCTGAAGAGCCTAATATAAAGCGCATAATCTGCGCTTATTTTCCATCGCAGGTCTCCTTGCGCACCAAAATGATGCACTGCACGCGTTTATCGCCTCTTTATGGTGCATTTATTCCTTCTGCTTAATATCCGCGCTCGATTATTAATGTAATTACTGAAAATTGCATTCTTATCAGAAGCTAACCTGAAAATGTTATTAAAATTTCACGACTAAAATCCGATAGAATGGCTTGATGCTGGAATAAAATGCTAATCATTCCCTGCATTCTGGGCAAAGACGCCGGTAAAGTGTGGATTCTTACTCATCTCCCTACGGCAAACGTCAAAAAAAGGCGCGATCGGCACATTCCTGGCCTGAATCGAGTTAACCTGTTGATAAATAGCCCTCTGTTACTTAATTTGCTTTGTTAAATAACACTTCTTCTTGTGATCGTTTCGTGATAAAAGAGAATAAGTTAACATTTTTGTTATTTAGGTTTGGCGTCGAAATCAGCGTTCTGATAGTTTTCGGAAATCGTCTTCATAATTGGCATTGGATGTGCAAATAAGATCGGCTTTAACCGATCTGATAACAGATCCAAAAACACAGGTTAACTACGCTTAATGAAATATCTTTCGTACCGCCGCCCGTGTTTTAGCCAGGCGATGATGGTTGTTTTAGGTATTTACTCCGGCGTTTCGTCGGCTGCTACGGTACCCGCAGGCGTAACGCTCGCCGCCAGTCAGGCCATCACGATTAATAATGGCAGCGAAGTCTCTTCATTGGATCCGCAAAAAATTGAAGGGGTGCCTGAAAGTAACGTTGTCGGCAATCTGCTTGAAGGGTTAGTCACCACGGATAATAACGGCCACATTGTGCCTGGCGTGGCAGAGAGCTGGAGTCATCAGCAGAGCAGGATCTGGACGTTCACGCTGCGTAAGGATGCCCGCTGGAGCAATGGTCAACCGGTGACCGCGGCCGATTTTGTTTATAGCTGGCAGCGACTGGTGGATCCGAAAACGGCTTCACCCTACGCCAGCTATCTGCAATTTGCCCATATCGACAACATTGATGATGTTCTGGCGGGTAAAAAGCCCCCATCGGCGCTGGGCATCAAAGCGCTTGATGACGCGCATGTGCAGATTACCCTCAGCGAACCCGTGCCCTATTTTGTGGCGCTGGCCGCCAATACCGCGCTCCGACCCGTTAACCGCCAGGCGGTGGAAAAATGGGGTGACCAGTGGACGCAGCCCGCCCACTTTATCGGCAACGGTGCGTATACGCTGAGTGAGTGGGTGATCAATGAAAAAATCGTAGTGAAGCGTAATCCACTTTACTGGAATAATGCCCGCACGGTTATTGAAACAGCCACTTTCCTGCCCATTACCGCCGAGGGCAGCGACGTGAACCGCTATCGCAGCGGTGAAATTGATATGACTAACAGCGCACTGCCGCCCGATCTTTTTCCTACGTTGAAGAAAACCCTGGGCAGTCAGGTGCGTATCAGTCCGCTGCTCTGCACCTTTTACTACGAGCTGAACAACAAACGACCGCCCTTTAACGATCCCCGGGTAAGAGCTGCGGTTAAGCTCACCCTCGACCGCGATATCATCGCCAACAAAATTATGGGGCAGGGGCAGATACCGGCCGGGGGCTTCACGCCAACTTTTATTGATGGCGCGCACCTGACGCAGCCTGCATGGATGACGCTGACGCAGGCAGAACGCAATGCAAAAGCCAAAGCGCTGCTGGCAGAGGCAGGATACAGCGCTGAGAAACCCCTCCGCTTCACGCTGCTCTATAACACCTCCGACGTGAATAAAAAACAGGCCATCGCCGCGGCTTCAATGTGGACAAAGAATCTGGGCGCCGGGGTGAAGCTGGATAACCAGGAGTGGAAAACCATGCTGGATACCCGGCATCAGGGTAATTTCGATGTCGCGCGGGCCACCTGGTGTGCCGACTATAACGAACCCTCTACCTTTCTGAATGCCATGCTGAGTGATTCATCCACTAACACGGCGTTCTATAAAAGTCAGGCCTTTGACGACCTGATGGCTAAAACACTGACGGTATCGGATGAGCAGCGCGCGGACATCTATCAGCAGGCGGAAGCTCAGCTTGATAAAGACTCGGCCATTGTGCCGGTTTACTACCGGGTCAGTGCAAGGCTGGTGAAACCCTGGGTCGGTGGATTTACCGGTAAAGACCCACAGGATCTGACCGATATTAAATATTTCTACATCGTAAAGCATTAAGAACTACGGGTTATTCGTGACGGGCGAAAACCGTAATAAATCAGGGTAACGCATTAACGGCTCGGGATGCCGTCGTTCCGGAAGCCTGAGCCGATAGCCCGTTTAACGGGGGAAGCTGGTGTTAAGACCACATCAGCAATAATAAAAACTGGAGTAGATAATGACCAATATCACGAAAAAAAGTCTGATTGCGCTTGGGGTGTTTGCTGCGCTGGCGGGAAATATGGCAATCGCGGCTACCGTACCGGCAGGCGTTGAGCTGGCGGCGAAGCAGGAGCTGGTAAAGGGTAATGGCGACGAGGTGCAGTCTCTCGATCCGCATAAAATTGAGGGCGTGCCTGAAGCGAACGTCAGTTACGATCTGCTGGAAGGGCTGGTCATCAACGATCTTTCCGGTCACCCGATCCCTGGCGTGGCTGAAAGCTGGGAGAACAAAGACGGTAAAATCTGGACCTTTCATCTGCGCAAAGACGCGAAATGGTCAAACGGTGAGCCGGTTACCGCTCAGGATTTCGTCTACAGCTGGCAGCGCCTGGCTGATCCTAAAACTGCTTCCCCGTACGCCAGCTATCTCCAGTACGGACATCTTGAAAATGTTGACGACATTATTGCCGGTAAGAAAAGCCCCGATCAGCTTGGCGTAAAGGCCATAGATGCGCATACGCTCCAGGTAACCCTCACCGAGTCCGTTCCCTATTTCTACAAGCTGCTTATTCACCCCTCCATGTCCCCGGTTTACAAGCCTGCTATCGACAAGTTTGGCGAAAAGTGGACTCAACCGGAGAACTGGGTGGGTAACGGTGCCTACAAGCTTGAATCGCACATCATCAATGAGCGTATTGTCGTGGTGCGCAATCCCCAGTACTGGGATAATGCCCATACCAAACTGGAGAAAGTCACCTTCCTGCCGATCCCTTCTGAGGTCAGCGACGTTAACCGCTATTTCAGCAGTAACGGCAGTGACATGACCTATACCAACCTGCCGATTGAACTGTTTAAAAAGCTACAGCGTGATAATCCAAAAGAGCTGCACGTTGATCCCTATCTTTGTACTTACTACTACGAAATCAATAACCAGAAAGCACCTTTCACTGACTCCCGCGTCCGTGAAGCACTGAAGCTGGGCCTGGATCGTGACATCATGGTGAATAAAGTCCTGGCGCAGGGGCAGCAGCCTGCCTACAGCTACACGCCGCCTGCAATTGACGGTGCCAATGTGACGAAACCCGCGTGGTTTAGCGAAACGCAGGATCAGCGTAATGCTGAAGCGAAAAAGCTGCTTGCCGAGGCGGGCTATACCGCCGACAAACCGCTGACTTTCGAACTGCTTTACAACACCTCCGATTTGCATAAAAAGCTGGCTATCGCGGCGGCATCCATCTGGAAGAAAAATTTAGGTGTGAATGTAAAACTGACCAATCAGGAGTGGAAAACCTTCCTTGATACGCGTCACCAGGGAACATTTGATGTTGCCCGTGCCGCCTGGTGCGCGGATTACAACGAGCCGACGTCATTCCTGAATACCATGACTTCCGGCAGCAGCAATAACACCTCTCATTATAAATCAGCAGATTTTGACAAGGCGATTGCTGCCGCGTCCACGTCCAGTAACGAAAAAGAGCGCAGCGCAGCCTACACCCAGGCGGAAGAGACTTTAGATAAGGATTCGACCATTGTGCCGGTCTTTTACTATGCCAATACCCGCCTGGTTAAGCCTTACGTCGGCGGCTACACCGGTAAAGATCCGCTGAACTACGTGTACGACAAAGATCTCTACATCATCAAACATTAATGGCAACAACAGGGGGAGGGTCACCTCCTCCTGCGTGTCTCATTTTAAGCAGTGCTAAGGCACAAGCCAGCAGGTACGGGCAATGTTAAAGTTTATATTTCGTCGCGTTCTGGAAGCGATCCCGACGTTACTCATTCTGATTACCATCTCCTTTTTTATGATGCGTCTTGCACCAGGCAGCCCCTTTACCGGCGAGCGCACGCTGTCGCCGGAAGTTATGGCAAATATTGAAGCCAAATACCATCTGAACGATCCCATCTGGAAGCAGTACGGCAACTACCTGATCCAGCTGGCACATGGGGATTTTGGTCCGTCGTTTAAATATAAAGACTATTCGGTTAACTACCTGGTAGGCCACGCCTTCCCGGTCTCCGCTAAGCTGGGCCTGGCGGCCTTTTTGCTGGCCATTATCCTCGGGGTGACCGCCGGGGTCATTGCCGCGCTGAAGCAAAACAGCAAATGGGACTTTATGGTGATGGGGGTGGCAATGACCGGCGTGGTAATACCGAGCTTCGTGGTGGCACCGCTGCTGGTGCTGATCTTCGCCATTGCACTGAAGTGGCTGCCGGGTGGCGGCTGGAACGGCGGTGAGGCGAAATTTATGATCCTGCCGATGGTGGCCCTGTCGCTGGCTTATATCGCCAGCATCGCGCGTATTATGCGCGGCTCAATGATTGAGGTGCTGCACTCCAACTTTATCCGCACCGCTCGCGCCAAGGGGCTACCAATGCACCGCATCGTGCTGCGGCATGCGCTGAAACCCGCGATGCTGCCGGTACTCTCCTATCTCGGTCCGGCTTTTGTCGGCATCATTACCGGCTCAATGGTGATTGAAACCATCTACGGCCTGCCGGGCATTGGTCAGCTGTTTGTTAACGGCGCGCTTAACCGCGACTATTCGCTTGTGCTGAGCCTGACCATTCTGGTAGGGGTGCTGACCATCCTGTTTAATGCGATCGTTGACGTGCTCTATGCGGTTATCGATCCCAAAATTCGTTACTAAATCCGGAGCTCGCGATGATGTTAAGTAAGAAAAATAGCGCCGCTCTTGATGCCTTCAGTGAAAAACTGGAGGTCGAAGGACGCAGCCTGTGGCAGGACGCACGCCGTCGTTTTATTCATAACCGTGCCGCGCTGGGCAGCCTGATTGTGCTGGTACTGATTGCGCTGTTTGTCATTTTCGCCCCCATGCTGTCGTCGTTTACCTATGACGATACCGACTGGGGCATGATGTCCGCCGCGCCGGATCTGGTGTCGAAACACTATTTCGGCACCGACTCCTCCGGGCGCGATCTGCTGGTGCGCGTCGCGATTGGCGGCCGAATTTCGCTGATGGTCGGCGTGGCGTCGGCGCTGGTGGCGGTGCTGGTCGGCACGCTTTATGGTTCGCTGGCGGGCTATCTCGGGGGCAAAACCGACTCGGTCATGATGCGCCTGCTGGAGATCCTCAACTCCTTTCCCTTTATGTTCTTTGTCATTCTGCTGGTGACCTTCTTTGGCCGTAATATTCTGCTGATCTTCGTGGCGATTGGGCTGGTTTCCTGGCTTGATATGGCGCGTATCGTGCGCGGTCAGACCCTGAGCCTGAAGCGCAAGGAGTTTATTGAAGCGGCCCACGTCGGCGGGGTTTCCACGCCGCATATCGTGGTTCGTCATATCGTGCCGAACGTGCTGGGCGTGGTGGTGGTTTATGCCTCGCTGCTGGTGCCGAGCATGATCCTGTTTGAATCCTTTCTCAGTTTCCTCGGTCTGGGCACGCAGGAGCCTCTGAGCAGCTGGGGGGCACTGCTGAGCGATGGCGCTAACTCAATGGAAGTGTCGCCGTGGCTGCTGCTGTTTCCGGCGGGCTTCCTGGTGGTCACCCTGTTTTGTTTCAACTTTATCGGCGATGGCCTGCGTGATGCCCTCGACCCGAAAGATCGTTAAGGAGTTTCCCGATGAGCATAATTGAACAACAGCCAGCGATGGCCAGTCTGACGGGAAGCAAGCTGCTTGACGTAAAGGATCTGCGCGTGACCTTTGGAACGCCGGACGGGGATGTTACCGCCGTAAACGACCTCAATTTTAGCCTGCGCGCCGGTGAAACGCTGGGCATTGTGGGCGAATCCGGTTCAGGTAAGTCGCAGACCGCCTTTGCCCTGATGGGGCTGCTGGCCAGCAATGGCCGAATTGGCGGCTCGGCGCTGTTTAACGGTAAAGAGATCCTCAACCTGCCGGAAAAGCAGCTTAACAGGCTGCGGGCCGAGCAGATTGCGATGATCTTCCAGGACCCGATGACCTCCCTTAACCCCTATATGAAGGTGGGCGAGCAGCTGATGGAAGTGCTCAGGCTGCACAAGGGGATGAGCAGCGCGCAGGCGTTTGAAGAGTCGGTACGCATGCTGGATGCCGTCAAAATGCCTGAGGCGCGCAAGCGCATGAAAATGTATCCCCATGAGTTTTCGGGCGGCATGCGTCAGCGGGTCATGATTGCGATGGCGTTGATGTGTCGGCCTAAACTGCTTATTGCCGATGAGCCCACCACTGCGCTGGATGTGACGGTACAGGCGCAGATTATGACGCTGCTGAATGACCTGAAAAGGGAATTCAATACGGCGATTATTATGATCACCCACGACCTGGGCGTGGTGGCGGGCATCTGTGACCAGGTGCTGGTGATGTACGCAGGCCGCACCATGGAGTATGGCCGCGCGCGCGACGTGTTCTATCAGCCTACGCATCCTTATTCTATTGGGCTGCTTAATGCCGTGCCGCGTCTGGATGCGGAGGGCGAATCGCTTACCACTATTCCGGGCAATCCGCCTAATCTGCTGCGTCTGCCGAAAGGCTGCCCGTTCCAGCCTCGTTGCCCCCACGCGATGGAAATCTGCTCTACCGCACCGCCGCTGGCGCCATTCGGCGAAGGGCGTTTACGTGCCTGCTTTAAACCCGCGGAGGAACTGGTATGAGTGCGGTCGCTGAAAAGAAAGTTTTGCTGGAGATCGCCGATCTCAAAGTGCATTTCGACATCAAGGACGGTAAGCAGTGGTTCTGGCAGCCTTCCAAAACCCTGAAGGCGGTTGACGGCGTCAGCCTGCGGCTTTACGAAGGGGAGACCCTGGGCGTGGTCGGCGAGTCGGGCTGTGGAAAATCCACGCTGGCTCGCGCCATTATTGGCCTGGTAAAAGCGACCGATGGCCGCGTGGCCTGGCTGGGACGCGACCTGCTGGGGCAGAGTGAAGAGGAGTGGCGCAGGGCACGCAGCGATATTCAGATGATCTTCCAGGATCCGCTCGCCTCGCTGAACCCGCGCATGACCATTGGCGATATTATTGCCGAGCCGCTGCGTACCTATCATCCCAAAATGGCAAAGGCTGAGGTGAAAGAGCGGGTTAAAACGATGATGATGAAGGTCGGGCTGCTGCCTAACCTGATTAACCGCTACCCGCATGAGTTCTCAGGCGGCCAGTGCCAGCGCATCGGTATTGCCCGTGCGCTGATCCTGGAGCCGAAGCTGATCATCTGCGACGAACCGGTTTCCGCGCTGGACGTGTCGATTCAGGCACAGGTGGTTAACCTGCTGCAAAAGCTGCAAAGGGAGATGGGGCTGTCGCTAATCTTTATCGCTCATGACCTGGCGGTGGTGAAGCACATTTCCGATCGCGTGCTGGTGATGTATCTGGGCCATGCCGTAGAGCTGGGGACCTATGATGAGGTCTATCAGAATCCGCAGCATCCTTACACCCGGGCGCTGATGTCAGCGGTGCCTATCCCCGATCCGGATCGCGAGAAAAACAAGGTGATTCAGCTGCTGGAAGGGGAACTGCCGTCGCCGATCAACCCGCCGTCCGGCTGCGTTTTCCGTACACGCTGCCCGATTGCCGGTCCCGAATGTGCGAAAACCCGCCCGCTGCTGGAGGGGAGCTTCCGCCACGCGGTTTCCTGCCTGAAGGTTGATCCGCTGTAAATAAAAACGGCACCCCGCTTATGCGCCGTCGCACATAAACGGGGTGCCGCATCAGGCTCGAACTGAGCCGCGGACGTTACTGATGCCGTAACCGGTGGCCGTATCAGGCCTCAGCTCTGTTGACCGTCTTGCTTACTCACGCCATAAAATATGACACAGCTTGTGGTCTTTCTCACGGCACAGCAGCACGCGGGCGAAAACGTCGTTGATCGGTTCGCCATCGGCATCACCCAGACCAATGACCACCTCGGCGAAAAAGTCCGGGTTGAGATCGAAGTCCACATGTTCCGCCCAGTCGTCAGACGGGTCAAACAGCTCGGCGCCGCCGCGCTCTTCAAACTGCAGATTGAACAGGATGACATCGGCCGGATCGAGATTATCGACTGCCAGCTCAAGAAAAATGTCGTAGGCCTGTTCCAGCGTTTCATCTTCGGTAAGACGATTATTCAAATCCATATCATTTCCCATCATGCCCATTGGGCGCTGTGCAATTTCGCTCGTTTTACAGCAACGGGCTGAAGAAGTAAAACAGTCGTTCAACAATACGCTGCCAGTAGGCGCGACGCGCCCAGCGCTTGCCGTCGACCAGCCGTGATCGGGCGATGTAATCGTCCTGGACGGTCGCCAGATCGCTGCCGAATCCGTCATCATCAATCACCAGCGTAATTTCAAAATTCAGCCACAGGCTGCGCATATCAAGGTTCACCGTCCCGACCAGGCTTAGCTGACCATCGACCAGCACGCTTTTGGTGTGCAGCAGGCCATCTTCAAACTGATAGATCTTCACGCCCGCTTCCAGCAGCTCGGCGAAGAAAGCCCGGCTGGCCCAGCCAACCAGCAAGGAATCGTTATGGCGCGGCACAATGATGCTGACATCCACACCACGGTGCGCCGCGGTACAGATGGCATGCAGCAGATCGTCACTGGGCACAAAGTAGGGGGTGGTCATAATCAGCTGCTCACGTGCGGAGTAAACCGCCGTCAGTAGCGCCTGATGGATCAGATCTTCCGGGAAACCGGGGCCGGACGCAATTACCTGAATAGTATGACCACTCTCCTGTTCAAAGGGCATGATATTGGTGTCGGGCGGCGGCGGTAAAATGCGCTTGCCCGTTTCGATCTCCCAGTCACAGGAGTAGATTATCCCCATGGTGGTCGAGACCGGACCTTCCATCCTCGCCATCAGATCAATCCACTGCCCGACGCCGGCATCCTGTTTGAAATAGCGCGGATCAACGAGGTTCATGCTGCCGGTATAGGCGATATAGTTATCAATCAGCACCACTTTACGATGCTGACGCAAATCCATCCGGCGCAGAAAAACGCGCAGCAGGCTCACTTTTAGCGACTCCACCACATCCACGCCCGCATTGCGCATCATTGCAGGCCAGGGGCTGCGGAAAAACTGCACGCTGCCTGCGGAGTCCAACATCAGCCGGCAGTGTACGCCGCGCCGCGCCGCCGCCATAAGTGATTCGGCCACCTCATCGGCCATCCCGCCGGGCTGCCAGATGTAAAACACCATCTCGATATTATGCCGCGCCAGCTGAATATCCCGGATAAGCGCGGTCATGGTCTCTTCTGTGGAGGTGAGCAGCTGGAGCTGGTTGCCCTTGACCCCGGCAATCCCCTGTCGGTTTTCACACAGCTGGAACAGTGAGCGCGCGACGTCGCTGTTGTCCTGGGCAAAAATCTGGTGACAGGACTTCAAATCGTTAAGCCATCTGGCCGTTGAGGGCCACATGGTGCGCGCGCGCTCGGCGCGGCGCTTGCCCAGATGCAGTTCGCCGAAAGACAAATAGGCGATAATACCCACCAGCGGCAGAATATAGATAATCAGCAGCCAGGCCATAGCTGAAGGCACGGCACGGCGCTTCATCAGAATGCGTAGCGTCACACCTGCTATCAGCAACCAGTAGCCAAAAATGAGAAGCCAGCTGAGTAAAGTATAAAAAGTCGTCATGTCAGTGGAAATTCCGTTCACGCTAAGTAAGAGGAGTTTACGTGCAGATGCGAGCGGGCGAAACCTTTAATGTTTTTAAGTCATCGGACCTGGGCGAAGGCGATAAAGGTCTATAATGCGCCGCGTGTTTTTTAGCCGGGAGTCGAAATGAGACGGAGTAAGAATGAAGTTGCGCGCTGGCGCATGTCGCGTCAGGTTAAACGCCGCCGGGCGCGCTGGCTGGAAGGGCAGTCGAGACGCTATGGCCGTATGCATGCCATCCGCCACCAGTTGAGTCAGCAGCAGCGCCGTTCGATACTGTTTGTTAACCCACTACTCTCGTAGTGAGTACTGCCTGCGCCATCGCAGGCAGTACTCCGGGTTAAAATACCCGCCTGAAGGGCTTTACGGCGACCTGTTTATAGACGCCCGCGGCAATGTACGGGTCGTCCTGCGCCCAGGCCTGCGCCACCTCAAGCGACGGGAATTCGGCAATGATGGTTGAACCGCTAAAACCTGCCACGCCCGGTTCGTTACTGTCCACGGCTGGCATCGGCCCGGCCACAATCAACCGTCCTTCATCCTGTAGCAGCTGCAAACGTGCCAGATGGGCAGGGCGCACGGCCGAGCGCTTTTCCAGTGAATCGGCATTATCTTCTGCATAAATTACGTAGAGCACGTTACAACTCCTGTGGAATCGACAAGATTTTTGTCATCACGTTATGTCATCGTTCACTATTGTGCAAATGAAAAGCCTGCTCGCGCTTGATTAAGGTCAGCCAAAAGTCAATTTCTGACAAATCGCTCGCATGGCCGCCTGATGTTATTGAAACTGATTGCTATTTGCATTTACACTTAGTGCTTCACATTTACAGCAGAAAGATTATGACGACGCTGACCGAAACATCATTCCCCCGCCGTTTTTCCCTGCCCATGCTGCTCTCCATTGCGCTGCATGCGGCAGCGATTGGCGGGATCCTCTATGCTTCATTTCACCGGAGTGTTGAACTACCTAAAGCGTCTCAGCCAATCAGCGTGTCACTGGTCGCACCGGCAGTACAGCCCGTGCCACAGCCGGCTTCCCAGCCAGCGCCGCCGCAGGAAACCGTGCCGGAACCTGAGCCAGAACCGGTTCCCGAACCCGAACCGCCAAAACCTGTGCCCGTTGCCATTCCTAAACCGGCGCCTAAGCCTAAACCTAAGCCCAAACCGGTCAGGAAAGAAGTGGTAAAGCCGAAGAAGCAGGTGAAACCGGAGGAAGAACCCCGGCACGCTTCGCCAATTAATGAACATCCGGCGCCATCGACCACGCCCTCAACGGCACCGAAGAGCTCGCCGACGCCTTCCACATCATCCGTTGCCAGCGGGCCGAAGGCACTCAGCATCGGTAAACCCGGCTACCCGGCACGCGCTTTTGCGCTGAGAATAGAAGGGCGGGTTCGCGTACAGTTCGACGTTGACAGCTCCGGCCAGGTGGGGAATATTCGCATTCTCTCCGCCGAGCCGCGCAATATGTTCGAGCGTGATGTGAGGCAGGCAATGAAGAAGTGGCGTTATGAGCCGAATAAGCCGGGTAAGGACATCAAGATGAATATTGTGTTTCGCATCAATGGCGGCTCAAGTATTGAATAGGCTCTGCCGGAGGGGCGCACCGCACCAGCGATGCGCCCATGCAGGGCAATGATGGTGGAGCATCTGTTACGGGCTGCTTCTCAGTAAGGGGGGAGTCAGTCCCGATCCTTCAGGTCAAAATGACCTTTTCCCGCCGGCAGCGGTCGGGATTTCCCCTGGGCGTCCACGGCGACATAGATGAACACCGCTTCGGTAGTGCAGTATCGCTGACCGATAGGTTCAGATGACACTTTCTTTATCCACACTTCAATGTTAATCGTGATTGAGCTGGTACCGGTGCGAATGCACCGGGCATGGCAGCTCACCACGTCTCCCACCGCTACCGGCTTCAGGAACGTCATGCCATCGGCGCGTACGGTGACGACACGCCCACCGGCAATCTCCTTTGCCAGAATCGCGCCGCCCATATCCATTTGTGACATCAGCCAGCCGCCAAAAATATCGCCGTTGGCATTCGTATCAGCAGGCATAGCCAGCGTTCGCAGAACCATTTCGCCCTGCGGAACGCGATTAGTGTCATCGCTCATTAATAGGCTTCTCAATAAAAAGTGCTGAAATGCCCGGAATGATTTCCGGGCGTTAAAAAATTATTTTTCTTCCTGGGGCATGATGCGGTAGATATAAAGCCCACTGATAACGGTGAAAACCAGGGTGAGGCCGGTCAGACCGAATACTTTAAAGTTAACCCAAAGTTCCTGCGGCAGCCAAAATGCGACGTAAATATTTGCCAGACCGCAGGCAAGGAAAAAGAGCGCCCAGGCAATATTTAGCCTGCGCCAGGCAGCGGCCGGCAGCGTCAGCTCTTTGCCGAGCATGCTCTGGATCAGGGGCTGTTTCATCCAGAACTGACTGAACACCAGCGCAACGGCAAACAGGGTGTAAATCACCGTTACTTTCCATTTGATGAACTCATCATTGTGAAAAACCAGCGTCAGGGTGCCAAAAACGGCGACCAGCACAAAGGTGATGATGGTCATTTTTTCAAGCTTGCGATAGAGCACCCAGCTGGCGACCAGCGCCAGCGCCGTTGCTGCAATCAGCGCACCTGAGGCGACGAAGATGTCATACAGCTTATAGAAAATGAAAAAGACAACGAGAGGGAGGAAATCAAGTAGCTGCTTCATAAGGGTTTCCGGATAACAGACTCAGGCGAACAATCATAATCTCGCGGGTGCCCTGTGGCAGAGCACCCGGTTATGACTAACGTAACAGCATATAGAGACGATAGAGATAGATAATCATTATCGCCGAAATCAAATTACTCAAGGCATTGAGCACGACCGAGGCGACGTTGGCGGGCAGGACGGTCAGCGAGGATGCCAGCAGCAGCACAACGATTTTGGCCAGCAGCCAGAGTGCCACCGCCGGTGCAACCAGCTTAAGATGTCCCCATACCAGGCGCACGCTGAGTCGCATCGAGGCAAAAATACCCACTTTCTCCGTGCTCAGTACGATGGGAGCCAGCGCAAGAACCACGGCCAGCAATACACCCGGCACGACCAGCACCATAAAGCCGAGCTGCACCACCAGGGTCATAATAAACACCAGCAGCAGCAGGCGCGGCAGCGAGGGTGCCGAGGTGCCGATAGCACGTAGCGCGCTGACGCGCTGACCGGCTGACACCATCGGGATCAGGCTGAGCATGCCGCCGAGCAGCAGGGTATTTCCCACCAGCGAAGCAAAAGTACCGGCTGCTGAAGCGCGAAGCAGAATACGCTGCTGATCGGGCGACATATTCTGAACCATTTCCAGCAGGCTCATGCCCGAGCCACGGCTGCCGTCGGTCAGCATGGAGAGTTGGTCGGCCCCGGGCGTCAGCGCGTGGCCGATCAGAACGGTGATAAATGAGGTTAGCAGCGACATCAGCACGATGGTAACCAGCTGATGACGTAAAAAATTCCCCGTGTCACGGTATAACGAGCCAGCCGTGATTGACATGTACTCTCCTTTCAAGCCTGCATTAACGATCCGGGGATTGTACATGGTCTGGGGCGAACCTGGCACCCTGACTTACATAACTTTCATTTAAAGAAGGTGTTACCGGATAAAACAGCGGCGGCAATCCATAGCGTGCCCTTGCCCGGTCACAGGCCTCATTCGCCACGCCATCCTCGCCGGAACGGGCAAACTCGCGGCAGGGGGTGGGTCGCTGCTGATAAATTCCGCAGGAGACACAGCCGCCAGGTTCGCCCTCCAGCGCCACGCAGCGAGGGGTCGCCGCGTTGGTGCCGCGCATATTGCGCAGGAACAGATTCAACGGCTCGGTCAGGTCAGCAGGGACGGTGCCGCCGCCGTCGTCGGCTTCTGCCCAGTAAAAAGAGACGCGAAAATGGGCGCAGCAGGCGCCACAGTTAATGCAGGGGTTAATGCTATCGCTCATTCGATTACCCCGCCCTCAGGCGTCGAACCAAAATCACATGGAAGGAGATAAGCAACATAAGCCGCCGGATATGTTCCCGCAAGGGCTATTTATTGCGCTTGTGAGGGGCGTAAATTGATCTAAATCAAATCGTTGTTTTTTAAGGAGTTTAAAAGAATTGATTAGGATGATCTTTCCCGTTAATCAATGTAAATATGTCGCCAATAAAAATGACGGCGTGTATTGCGCGCTTTTGAAATTGCAAAGGAGTGATGATGAAACTGAAAGCACTGGCCCTGGCTCTGGTAACGCTGCTGCCCGCGGTGGCGTCCGCACATCAGGCAGGCGATTTCTTTATACGGGCAGGCTCTGCGACCGTGCGCCCCACGGGCGGTTCGGACAACGTGCTGGGGTTGGGCGAGTTTGACGTCAGCAACAACACCCAGCTTGGCCTGACGTTTACCTATATGGCCACCGACAATATCGGTATCGAGCTGCTGGGCGCCACGCCATTCCGCCACAAGGTGGGTCTGGCAGCCACCGGCACGCTGGCTACCGTACACCAGCTGCCGCCAACCCTGATGGCGCAGTGGTATTTTATGGGTAATACCAGCAAATGGCAGCCTTACGCCGGCATCGGTATTAACTACACCATGTTCTACGACACTGATTTCAACCAGACCGGTCGCGATGCAGGACTGAGTAATCTGAGCGTAAAAAACACCTGGGGCATCGCCGGACAGGTGGGGCTGGATTATCAACTGACGCCGAACTGGATGCTGAACGCCTCGCTCTGGTATATGGATATTGATACCAAAGTCCGGTTTGATGCGGGCAGCGACCGTCAGAGCATTGACACCCATATCAATCCATTCGTCTTCTTCTTCGGCGCAGGTTATCGCTTCTGATTTCAGGCGAAAAAAAAGGCGCACTCAGTGCGCCTCTGTAATCGTGCAAAGCCGATTTATTTAATCTGCATATTGTTGGTTACCGCAGTTACGCCTTTCACGGTACGGGTGATTTGCACCGCACGGTTAGCCATCTGCGGGGTGGAGACAAAGCCGCTCAGCTGAACGCGACCTTTAAAGGTTTCAACGTTAATTTCCGTAGACTTCAGTGAGTCATCCTTCAGCAGTTCGGTTTTAACTTTGGTCGTTACTACCGTGTCATCAAGATAACCACCGGTGCCTTCTTTAGTCGGGGTTGGCGCGCATGCGCTGACTGTAATAGCCACTACTGCTGCAACAACCATACCCGTCAGCATTTTAAACAACTTCATTATCGATCTCCCTGTCATCTTTGATTGGCATAAGCCGTATTTACAGAAACGCTCTGTAGCCTATCTAGTGTTAGCCACGAAATGGAAATTATCAAATATGGGCGCTTAAAATAGTGTTGAAATAACGCCTTACCGGGTCAGGCAGGGCGTTAGTCGCAATATTAGCGCGTTGCGGCTTTCAGGCTACTGACAAACGACGTCAGCTCGGCCAGCATCACCGGGGGATTGGCGT
Source organism: Erwinia sp. ErVv1 (assembly GCF_900068895.1). Classification (GTDB taxonomy): domain Bacteria; phylum Pseudomonadota; class Gammaproteobacteria; order Enterobacterales; family Enterobacteriaceae; genus Erwinia. The sequence goes on from NZ_CDPK01000002.1 coordinate 297,866, forward strand.
GATTTTTTTCAATAATTTTTACAATAGCGGAACCCGAAATGGCACCGGCTGCGCCTGCCGCCAGCGCCTCTTTCACCTGAGAGGGTTCAGAGATGCCAAAGCCCTGTAGCGGCGGCGCGGCATGATACTCACGAAGCTTATCCACCAGGTGGCCCAGCGGCAGCGCGGCGCGCGTCTCGGCACCGGTGACGCCGGCACGCGACAGCAAATAGGTATAGCCCCGGCCCCACGAGGCGATCTCCCGCAGCAGATCGTCGCTGGCATTTGGCGGGCAGATAAATATCGGCGCTACGTTGTGCCGCATGGCGGACTGACGGAAGGGGGCCGATTCCTCAATGGGGACATCCGCCACCAGCACCGAATCCACACCGACCTGCTGGCAGCGGGCAAAGAAATTATCAATACCGTTTGAAAACACCAGGTTCGCATACATCAGCAACCCAATGGGAAGAGTGGGGTATTTCTGGCGAATGGTTGCCAGCATCTCGAAGCAGACGCCAGGCGTGACGCCGGCCGCGAACGCGCGCAGCGTGGCGTTCTGAATAGTCGGACCGTCAGCCAGCGGATCGGAGAAGGGAATACCCAGCTCCAGCGCATCGGCACCGCCTGCAACCAGCGCGTCGATTATGCGTAGCGACAGCTCGGGCGTGGGATCGCCCAGCGTCACGAAGGGGACAAAGGCACCTTCTTTCCGCGCCTTCAACTGCTTAAATAGTTCGTCGTAACGTTCCATCAGATCTCTCCCTTCGCGGTCAGAATATCGTGCACGGTAAATATATCTTTATCGCCCCGTCCCGACAGGTTAACCACCAGGAGCTGCTCTTTCTCAGGCGCGTCGCGCATCATCCGTAGGGCGTGAGCCAGTGCGTGTGAGGACTCCAGCGCCGGAATGATCCCTTCGCTTCGGCATAGCAGCTTAAACGCATCCAATGCCTCATCGTCGGTAACAGAGACATAATCAGCACGACCTGAGCTGTTGAGGTGGGCATGCTGTGGGCCGACTGACGGAAAATCCAGACCGGCGGAGATAGAGTAGGACTCCTCTATCTGCCCGTCTTCGGTCTGCATCATGGGGGCTTTCATACCGAAATAGATCCCCACGCGTCCGTGCTTCAGCGGTGCACCGTGCTCGCCGCTTTCGATGCCGTGGCCGGCAGGCTCAACGCCAATCAGGTTGACGGAGGGCTCATCAATAAAGTCCGCAAACATGCCGATGGCGTTAGAGCCGCCGCCGACGCAGGCGATAAGCGCATCCGGCAGGCGGCCTTCTCTTTCGAGGATTTGCGCTTTCGTCTCTTCGCCAATCATGCGCTGGAACTCGCGGACAATCGTCGGGAAGGGGTGCGGGCCTGCCGCAGTGCCGAGCATATAGTGGGCTGTCTCATAGCTGCCGGACCAGTCGCGCAGCGCCTCGTTGCAGGCATCTTTCAGCGTCGCCGAGCCGCTGTGTACCGGGATCACTTCGGCACCCATCAGACGCATTCTGAACACGTTTGGTGACTGGCGCTCGATATCCTTGGCACCCATGTAGATACGGCACTTGAGGCCCAGCAGGGCACAGGCGAGGGCAGAGGCGACGCCGTGCTGACCCGCGCCGGTTTCAGCAATAATTTCAGATTTGCCCATCCGCTTAGCCAGCAGCGCCTGGCCCAGAACCTGGTTCGTCTTATGCGCGCCGCCGTGCAGCAGATCTTCGCGCTTCAGATAAAGACGGGTCCGGGTGCCTTTGGTCAGGTTTTTACACAGGGTGAGCGCGGTTGGGCGACCGGCATAGTTTTTCAGCAAATCGTTAAATTCAGCCTGGAATTCCGGATCGCGCTGCGCGCTGACAAAGGCTTCTTCCAGCTGATTCAGTGCGGGCATCAGAATCTGCGGCACGTACATACCGCCAAATTCACCAAAGTAGGGATTCAATAAAGTCATATTGCTTCTCTTTTCGTTTGTCGGGCTGGACGGGGCCAGCCCAAACGGCATCAGTAAGCCTTCAGGGTTTGAAACACCGAGGCAATTTTGGCGGCGTCTTTAACGCCGGGCTGGCTTTCAACGCCGGAGTTAAAATCCAAGCCCGCGCAGCCCAGCTGTGCAGCCTGTACGCAGTTATCTGCCCCCAGACCGCCTGCCAGCAGGACGTTATCCAGCGTCTGGCCTTCCAGCAGGGACCAGTCGAAATTCTTACCGCTGCCGCCGTTACCATTATCGAAGACGTAGCGATCAACGCCCGTCCAGTCGCGAACGGGGAGGGTGTTCACAATGCTGAACGCCTTCCAAATCTGCACGTCAGCCGGCAGCTGTACCCGCAGGGCATTGACGAAATCACGATCCTCATCGCCATGCAGCTGTACCGCATGCAGGCTAAGTGCTGCGGCGGTGGTGACAATGTCACTGACAGGGCTGTTGCGAAACACGCCGACGTACTTAAGTTTAGCGGCATGCGTTAAGGTCCGCGCGGTGTCAATGTTCACGCAGCGCGGGGATCCCTCAACAAAGATCAGTCCGCCGTAGATAGCGCCAGCCTCCAGCGCGCTTCGGGCATCTTCAGGACGGGTCAGTCCGCAAATTTTGTTATCACCCATGATAACCCGACGCACGGCGGCGGCCAGATCCTCTTCGGACATCAGCGCCGAGCCAATCAGGAAACCGTTGGCAAAATGGCTAAGCGCACGCACCTGGGCGTAGCTGTTGATACCCGACTCGCTGATCACCGTCACGCCGTGGGCCACCTTTGGCGCAAGGCGACGTGTGCGATCCAGGTCAATCGACAGATCGCGCAGATCGCGGTTATTGATGCCGACCACCCTGGCGCCCAGCGCCGTGGCGCGCGCCAGTTCTTCATCACTGATGGCTTCGGTCAGCACGCCCATATTCAGGCTGTGTGCGACGGCCGCCAGCTGACGATACTGTTCATCATTCACCACCGACAGCATCAGCAAAATGGCATCGGCCTGATAGTAACGTGCCAGATAGATCTGATAAGGGTCGATGATAAAGTCTTTGCACAACACTGGCTGAGTAATGGCCGCGCTGACAATGGATAAAAACTCGAACTGCCCCTGGAAATATTTCTCATCGGTTAGCACCGATACGGCCGAGGCGTAATCCTTGTAAACACCGGCGATAGCGGCCGGGTCAAAATCCTCGCGGATCAGCCCTTTTGATGGAGAGGCTTTCTTACACTCCAGAATAAACACCGTCCTGGCCCCTTGTAGCGCATCATAAAAGCTGCGGGTGGCGGGGACGATGTCGTTCTGGAAGGAGGCCAGCGGCTGCTGCTGCTGACGCGCGGTCAGCCACAGCGCTTTGTCCTGCACAATTTTAGCGAGTACGGTATCCTGCATGATTATCCTCTTGCTGCCAGTGCCACAACGCGCTCGTAAGCTTTGCCACTGCGAATGACGTTCAGTGCCTGCTGCGCGTTCTCACGCAGATCTTCATGTCCGAAAACCTTTAACAGCAGAGCGACGTTGATTGCCACGGCTTCTTCGTGCGCGCGCTCGCCTTTACCCTGGAGCAATCGCGTTAAAATGTCACGATTTTCTTCTGGCAGGCCACCTGCCAGTGCCTCCTGCGGGTGGAAGCTCAGGCCGAAGTCCTCCGGCGTCAGCTGATAATGGGTGATTTCGCCGTCGCGCAGTTCTGCAATATGGGTCGCGCTGTGCACCGCCACTTCATCCATACCGCCGCCGTGGACCACGGCAGCACGCTGGTAGCCGAGCATTTTCAGGGTCTGCGCCACCGGCAGCACCAGTTCCGGGCTGTAGACGCCGATCACCGCCAGCGGCGGGCGAGCCGGGTTAATCAGCGGGCCGAGCACGTTAAACAGGGTGCGCGTTTTCAACTGCTGACGTACCGGCATCGCATGACGGAAACCGGTGTGATACTGAGGGGCAAATAAAAAGCAGACGTTAAGCTCATCCAGCGCTTTGCGCGCCTCATCCGCAGGCAGATCGAGGCTGATACCAAAGGCGGCGAGCAGATCGGACGATCCCGACTTACTGGAAACGCTGCGGTTGCCGTGCTTGGCGACTTTCAGTCCGCAGGCCGAGGCGACAAAGGCGCTGGCGGTGGAAATATTGATGCTGTTGCTGCCGTCGCCACCGGTGCCGACAATATCTGCAAACGGGTAATCCGGGCGCGGGAAGGGCTTTGCATCTTCCAGCAGCGCGGTTGCCGCTCCGGCAATCTCTTCCGGACGCTCACCGCGTACTTTCATCGCAATCAGCGCAGCCGCCAGCTGTGTCGGTTCCAGCTGCCCGGTAATAATGGCGGTAAACAGCTGGTGGCTCTCGGCCTGCGTCAGGGAATTCGCCTGGTATAGTTTTTCCAGAATAGCGTTCATCATTCTCTCCTTATCTTACGCCAGCGCCCAGGCGAGGGTTTGTTCCAGCAGACGTGCGCCCTGCGTGGTCAGAATGGATTCCGGATGGAACTGGAAGCCGCAAACGCGATCGTTATCGTGACGAACGGCCATCACCATGCCGTTGAAGGTGGCATTAACCGTCAGTTCATCCGGAATATTGCTCCCAACCAGCGAGTGGTAACGCGCCACCGGCAGTGGGTTGCTGAGTCCGGCAAACATTCCCTCGCCGTCATGGGCGATCCCCGAAGCCTTGCCATGCAGGATCTCACCGGCCTGGCCGACGTGGCCGCCCCAGGCTTCCACGATGGCCTGATGGCCAAGACAGATACCAATAATCGGCAGATGACCCCGCAGCCGTCGCAGCAGTTCAGGCATACAGCCCGCGTCTGCCGGCGCGCCGGGACCGGGGGAGAGCATCAGCACCGGTTTTTCCATCGCCTGGAGGCGCTCAATCAGCGTCTGCGCAGGGACGCTGTTGCGATAAACCACGACGTTATGTCCAAAGGCCCGCAGCTGGTCGACAAGGTTATAGGTGAAGGAGTCAAAGTTATCGAGCAGTAGAATATCGGCCATCAGAATATCTCCTTGCAGTGATGAGCGGTGGCAATGGCGCGAAGAACCGCGCGGGCTTTGTTGCGGCACTCATCCGCTTCGGCCTGCGGTATGGAATCCAGTACGACGCCCGCGCCCGCCTGTACGGTTGCGATGCCATCCTCAACGTATGCCGATCGAATCACGATACAGGTATCCAGAGAGCCGTTAGCGGTAAAATAGCCCACCGCGCCGCCGTAGCTGCCGCGCCGGGTGGCTTCAGCTTTAGCAATCAGCTGCATGGCGCGCACCTTAGGCGCGCCGCTCAGCGTACCCATATTCATGCAGGCGCTGTAGGCGTGCAGCACGTCCAGATCGCCACGCAGCTGGCCCACCACGCGCGACACCAGGTGCATGACAAAAGAGTAGCGATCGACTTTGGTCAGGTCGGCAACATAGCGGCTGCCCGGCTCGCAGATGCGGGCCAGATCGTTGCGCGCCAGATCAACCAGCATCAGGTGCTCCGCCAGCTCTTTATGGTCGGTGCGCATTTCCAGCTCGATGCGGCTGTCCAAATCCCGGTCCAGCGTGCCGTCGGCGTGTCTGCCGCGCGGGCGGGTCCCGGCGATGGGATAAATTTCAATCTGCCGGCTGGCGGCGTCATATTTCAGCGAGCTTTCCGGAGAGGCACCGAACAGGCTGAAGTCGCGATCCTGCATAAAAAACATATAGGGGCTGGGGTTGCTGTTTTTGAGCGTCTCATACGCCGCCAGCGGAGAAGGACAGGGCAGAGAGAAGCGCCGTGAAGGTACCACCTGGAAAATTTCACCCGCCCGAATTGCCTTCTGCATCTCACGCACCACGCTGCAGTACTCTTCGTCGCTCTGGTTGCCGCTCAGCACCATCGATTCGACCGGCTGCACCGGCAGCGGGGCTGCTGGCTGGAGCATCTGTGCATGCAGCTGTTCGATACGGCTTTGCAGGCGCAGGAATTCGGCGGGTGCCGGGCTAAACAGGCTGGCCTGCAGTCGGGCGGTCTGGCTCTGATGGTCGATAACCAGCAGGGTTTCTGCCAGATAGAAGCAATAGTCAGGACAGCGCTGATCGTTGCTCAGGGGAGGCAGGTCCTCAAACCCGGCGACCAGATCATAGGCAAACAGGCCGCCAAGCAGCACCGCCTCGCGCTCCTCCTGCGGGCTGTTAACCAGCTGAGGGATCAGACGCAGCGCGTCAAAAACGGAGGTTGCCTTAAGACGGGAATCCTCGTCCTGAACGTCATTATTCTTTGGGAACCTGAGTTCACGACCGTCGGGACGCAGGCTATTGCTTACGTCCTCGGGCAGGGCGGCATCAAGCAGCGGCAATATGGTCCGGCCATTCTCAGAAAGCGCCTGAATGCTGACCACGCCGTTTAGCGCACTGATGCGCAGCGCGCTGTCGACAATCAGCAGGCTTTTCAGGTTGCGCTTACTGTCGATATCAGCCGACTCAAGCAGCAGCGTGGAGGGACGGGCACCGCAGAGCTGATGAAATACGGATGCCGGATCTTCGCGGTAGGGCGCATTGCCGGTTATCAACTTCACTGTAGGTCTGGCGTTTTGCATGAGGTCAGTTCTCTGAATTTGCTAAAAAAAAAGCCCGCTGTAGGCGGGCTCGGGTATCTGCACAGCGTCTGATGACGTGTATGACTCCTCCGCCCGTTCAGGGAGAAGTACGCCACCAGCCGGTCATAACTAACGTGAATGTTTTCATTTTTCAGATACCCTTGCATGTGAACTTGTGTACTAGTTAACTGGTTCGCGGCAAAAAAGTCAATACTCTTTTTCTCTCCGCTGATAATTCTGGTTATCATGTTGCTCCATTTATTCCGCCGATGCCGGAGCCGTTTTGAGCGAACCCACCCTTCTTAGTTCTTTTCCCATATACGATCTTCACAGCCATACGCGCGCTTCCGACGGGTTTCTGACCCCGGAGGCGTTGGTGCTGAGAGCCGTGGAACATCGCGTGGGCGTGCTGGCCATCACCGACCACGACACCACTGAAGGCGTGCAGCCGGCGCGTGAGGCGATTGCTAAGCATCAGCTACCGCTAAGACTGATAGCGGGCGTGGAAGTCTCCACGCTGTGGGAGAACCATGAGATCCATATTGTTGGGCTTGGCATCGACTGCACTCATCCGGTGCTGGTCGAGTTTCTGAACGCGCAGACCGCGCGTCGCCACGCCCGGGCTGAAATTATTGCCGAGCGACTGGAGAAAGCACGTATCCCTGGCGCGCTGGCAGGCGCAATGGCGCTGGCGGAGGGAGGCGCGATTACCCGTGGCCATTTTGCCCGCTTCCTGATTGCCCAGGGAAAGGCGGATAATATGGCGCAGGTATTTAAAAACTACCTCGCCCGGGGGAAAACCGGCTACGCGCCGCCACAGTGGTGTACAATTAAACAAGCCATTGATGCTATTCATCATTCTGGCGGTCGAACCGTACTGGCACATCCGGGCCGCTACGGGCTGTCGGCCAAGTGGCTTAAGCGCCTGATCTCACACTTCAGTGAAGAGGGCGGTGACGCGATGGAAGTGGCGCAGTGTCAGCAGGCGCCACATGAACGGACTCAGCTGGCGCGCTACGCGCAGGACTATCGGCTGGCCGCTTCGCAGGGCTCTGATTTTCATCAGCCCTGCCCGTGGATTGAGCTTGGTAAAAAATTATGGCTTCCGGGGGGCGTCGAGGCCGTGTGGCAGCGCTTTCCTGAAATAGAGTAGGTTTGTTCCGCCAGCCGTGCGGCAAACGAGAGGTTTTTTTAATGAGTCAATTTTTCTATATTCACCCGGAAAACCCGCAGCCGCGCCTGATTAAACAGGCCGTTGAGCTACTGAATAAAGGCAGCGTGATCGTATATCCTACGGATTCGGGCTACGCGCTGGGCTGCAAGCTGGAAGATAAAACCGCCATGGAGCGTATCTGCCGCATTCGCAAGCTCGACGGTAACCATAACTTCACGCTGATGTGCCGCGATCTTTCAGAATTGTCGACCTATGCTTATGTCGACAATACGGCGTTCAGGCTGATTAAAAATAATACGCCCGGCAACTACACGTTTATCCTTAAGGCGACGAAGGAAGTACCGCGTCGATTGATGAGCGATAAACGAAAAACCATTGGCCTGCGGGTGCCGTCTAATCCGATTGCGCTGGCGCTGCTGGAAGCGCTGAACGAGCCAATGATGTCAACGTCGCTAATGCTGCCCGGCAATGATTTTACGGAGTCCGATCCGGAAGCCATTCAGGATGAAATAGGCAAGCTGGTGGATTTGATTATTCATGGCGGCTATCTGGGACAGCAGCCGACTACGGTTATTGATCTTACGGAGAATACGCCGGAGGTTGTCAGGGAAGGGGTTGGCGACGTACAGCCATTCCTGTAGTCATGCTTGCTGCCCGGCGGGATATCCTATCCGCAGGGCAGCTATTGATCGTTGCGCATGTCTGTCCATTTCTGAGAGGGCAATTAACCTGGTTCAGGTTGTGGACTTCGCCAGCCACTCTTTGAAATCCTGATAAGGAATATAGAGTGAAACGTTTTTCAGCGGTGTTGCCGCATTCCTGTGATTTTTGACTTCACTGGTGAAGCCGACAATCACCCCGCCGATCGTGTCATCACTGTTATAAGCCGCTCCACCTGACATGCCTTTTACCACGCCGGCATTTGAAGCCATGGCTACGCATGGACGTTTATTCCATTCATTTCTTATCCCGGTCAGCGCCAGGTTCACGCCCGAAGATTCAACCGGCATGGCAGAGATAAAGCTGTAGCCATACATTTTAACGGGGGCGCCAATTTCAGCGCTGCGGAATTTTGCGAGCGTAGCGGCATCATTTTTATGGTAAATGATCGCCAGGTCGCAATACGGGTGGTAAGCCTTAACGCGCTGTACGGAGAACTTAGCGACGTGTGCTGCGGTGAGGCTGTATTCAGGCGTCAGCGGGATACTGGTGCCCAGCGCACCGATACCGAGGACGGTAGGAATGCCGGTGAAATTCATATCAACACGCTTCATTGCTTCGCTGCTGTACTGATATTTCCCCACGGAACATCCGGTCAGCGTCAGCGAAGCTAACGCCGCAATCATCATTATCTTTTTCATCGTTCACTTACCGAGTCGGACACGTCAGAATATCCCTGGTGAAGATAATTGACGTGAAAGCCGATGCTGACGTCAGGTCAGCAGGAGGTGAGAAGCCAAAGCTTCCCGTATATTTAAATCAAAAGTTTATAAAGTTTTATATATTTATGTTTACGACTTAGAACTAAATTATAATATTCTTTTAACATTTCAATCCGGCGACACTCTGTCCGCCTGAATGAATTCTACACACTCTTATTCATCAGGCAAACTAATTAATAGCAGCTCGAAACGAAAAAAGAATTAAACAGGGATTAAGCTAATCTACCGTGTTGTTAAGCTGGCTGCTTTCCTTTGCGCAGCAGTAAATGCTAATAAAAAGCCCTTTTTGCAGATAAAAATGCCGCATATGATTGGTGTGGTGGTTATTACAACTGGAAACACCTTTTACATCCTCTGCGGGTATTATAAGCCAAACTGAGGGTAAATAGCCCCTTTTTGGGGACGAAATAAAGAAGGTGCTTATCACAGCAATAGGCCGCGAATTATCATACGCAGAGCTTAATTATTAATTTATCCTCAACGGACAGGTTATTTTAAGCCAAATCAAAGGTGTGGTTTAAAAAAGCGTTTCGAAAGCTGTATTAAGCCAAATTACTCTTCGAAAGGCTAAGCCTATTACAGCATTTGGTCAGATACTGGTTATTTAGAAATATCTTACTTGTGCCCGGCCTGGTAATGAAATCAACTCACGACGTCAGGCGATGCCCGGAATTGAATGGCGGCGTAACAGCGGCTACTGGGTAGGCACTGCGCCAGATAATGGCCGGAATGCCTGTCGTCCTCTACTGCCACGTGATTAATTAACAGAATCCTTTATCGGTAAAATCATGTAGTATGTGCGGCCACGAATCCTTGTGGGTGGCCTTGCGCGCAAGCCATGCCATCTATAAAGTACATATAATACAACAGATTAAGTAGCTTACACCGTGCCTGTTGTTTAGCGATATATCATGACGCCTGGGAAGGCGACAAAGAGGGTGCTCCATGAGCGAAAAGTTACAAAAAGTTTTAGCGCGAGCCGGCCACGGTTCCCGTCGCGAAATCGAATCAATGATCTCAGCCGGACGCGTCAGCGTGGACGGCAAAATGGCTACGCTGGGTGACCGCGTTGAGCCGTCTCAGGCCCTTAAGGTGCGTATTGACGGGCACCTGCTGTCATTAGCCGAGTCTGCTACCGAAGTGTGCCGCGTGCTGGCTTACTACAAGCCAGAAGGCGAACTCTGTACGCGTAACGATCCCGAAGGACGTCCCACCGTTTTCGACCGTTTACCCAAGCTGCGCGGCGCACGCTGGATAGCCGTAGGGCGTCTGGATGTGAATACCTGTGGCCTGCTGCTGTTCACAACAGATGGTGAGCTGGCTAACCGCCTGATGCATCCAAGTCGTGAAGTGGAAAGGGAATATGCGGTACGGGTATTTGGTCAGATCGATGATGACAAGATCAAGCAGCTCAGTCGTGGTATTCAGCTGGAGGATGGTCCTGCCGCCTTTAAGACCCTTAAGTTTTCCGGTGGGGAAGGTATCAACCAGTGGTATAACGTGACGCTGACCGAAGGCCGCAACCGTGAGGTTCGTCGTCTGTGGGAGTCCGTCGGCGTTCAGGTGAGTCGATTAATTCGTACCCGCTACGGTGATATCAATTTACCTAAAGGGCTGCCCCGCGGTGGATGGACGGAGCTGGATTTGGCTCCCACTAACTATCTTCGTGAGCTGGTCGGTCTGCCTCCGGAAATTAACAGCAAGGTAGCGGTAGAAAAGGATCGTCGTCGTACTAAGGCTAATCAGATTCGCCGTGCGGTTAAGCGTCATACTCAGGTCAGCGGTAGCCGTCGTCCTGCTGGTAAGCCGGCGAAGAGTAGCACCAGAAATAACAGCCGCTAAGTCGATACGATATCTGCTGCGGCAGTCAGCAACATCAGTATTTATCGGTCAGATGTGCAGGCTGCGATATTTGCTATGCCGGTGGGCAATCCCAGCGGCTGTCTGGCGGCGATATCTGCTGTTGCGGTGGACAATCCCAGCGGCTGTCTGGCGTCCTCACGCCAGGCTTTGCCTGGTGCCTTTGGCTCCGACTCCAGGCCGGACGGCCCGGTCGCGAGCGGGCATCCTTGCCCGCCGCTCCCTGAGTGCAGCATCCCTGCTGCCCTCGCCTGGCCCTTCGTCCTCGCCGCAGCGCTGCGGATTGCCCGTCACCCGCTGGGATTGTCCACCTGTCAGGCTTTACAGTCGCTTTTATGAATAAAACCATTTTCCGTATAGGGCCCTGGCTTACTTTTAGTTAAAACGGTCGCCGCTTCCTTCTCTCCATTTACTCTCAATGTGAAGATAATTCTTACAATCGCAGGGCTTGCCTGCCTTCAAGGTTTTCTGTAACCCCTGAACCTCGTTTATCTACAGCCAACACAGTATAAAAGGAGCAGGCGGGTGGGGGCCGGNGGGATGCTGGCACAAGGGCATGCCGGGACAGGGATGTCCCGTCATGCCCGGTCCGAAAGGTCGACGAGCGGAGCGAAGGGACCGCGCCAGGCGCGGCGCGAGGACCGCCAGGCACCGGGCCCCACCCGTAGGCGACTCCCCGGACTGTTGCTGCACCGCGCAAAATGGCTCCCGCGCAAGGTGCTGTTTACCAGTCAATACCCTGCTGAGCCTGAACACCTGCATCGAAGGCGTGTTTGACCGGTCGCATTTCGGACACCGTATCCGCGATATCAAGGATTTCACGGTGACAGCCTCTGCCGGTAACAATGACATTCTGCTGGGAAGGCCGCCCCTGCAGCGCAGCCACCACCTCCTCTGCGGAGAGATAGCTCAGACTCACCATATAGGTCAGCTCATCCAGAACCACCAGATCCAGCGTCTCATCCTGAAGCATCCGTTTTGCATGCTGCCAAACCTGCTGGCAGGCGAGGGTATCTGTGGTTCGGTTCTGTGTATCCCAGGTAAATCCGGTTGCCATCACCTGAAACTCCACGCCGTGTGGCTCCAGCAGGTTACGTTCGCCGTTTGGCCATTCACCTTTAATAAACTGGATAACCCCTACGCGCAGGCCGTGACCGACTGCCCGACAGGCTGTGCCAAAAGCCGCCGTGGTTTTGCCTTTACCGTTACCGGTGAAAACCATCAGAATACCGTGCGCCTTCGTAGCCGCCGCTATCCGGGCATTTACCTTCTCCTTTAGCTTTTGCTGACGCTGCTGATGGCGATCCTCAGCCATCACTCAGCCGCGCCGGGTTTGCGGCCCGGCTGAGCATCGAAGCTAATGCCGGTTTCGCCTTTACTGTCGTCGCCCATCAGATAAAGATAGAGCGGCATAATATCTGCCGGTGTTTTCAGCTTACCGGCATTCTCCTGAGGGAAGGCGCTGGCACGCATTGCGGTACGCGTCCCACCCGGATTAATACAGTTAATTCGCAGCTGCTCAGGCGGGTACTCCTCGGCCATCACCTGCATCATGCCCTCGGTGGCAAACTTTGATACGGCGTAGGCCCCCCATCCTGCACGGCCCTGACGACCCACGCTGGAGGAGGTAAACACCAGGGAAGCTCCGGGGGAGACTAACAACAGTGGCAGCAGCGCCTGGGTCAGAAAAAAGGTGGCGTCAACGTTCACCCGCATCACCTGCTGCCAGACCTGCGGATCCTGTTTATCCATCGGGACGATATCACCCAGCAGGCCAGCATTGTGCAGTACACCATCCAGTCGGGAGTAGTGCTGGCTGATTTCGCTGGCAATCCGCTGGCAGGATCCCGGTGTAGCCTTGTCTAAATCGAGGACATACAGGCTGGCGGGGGCCTGACCCAGCGCGGCAATCTCCCCGGCGACGGCCTCAAGCTTTTGTGGATTACGTCCCAGTAGTAGAACCTGTGCACCATGTCGGGCATAGGTGATTGCCGCTTCGCGGCCAATACCGTCGCTGGCGCCGGTAACAAGAATGATACGATCGGTTAGCAACCTGGCGCTGGGGTGGTAGTCCATGAAAATTCCTCTGGCGAAAATAAGGCGGCGGAAAGTAAAAAGTGAATTTCTCACCCGGATATGAATGTGCTTTATGCCTTAAAATCCCCCCCGGTTCAACGATAGCAGCAGCGAATGCGTGCGTTAATACGAGGATTTTGGCGACGACGGAGAGTGTCTCAGCTACACTAGCGATTGATTAAATATGATGTTAAACAAGGCGGAATGAGTGGAATTACTCTCTTACTATGGGCTTTTTCTGGCCAAAACGGTCACCGTGGTGGTGGCGATTGCCGCTATCGCCATTATTATCACTAACCTGATGATGCGCAAGCGCGCGCAAAGCGGCCAGTTAAAGATAGTACACCTGGATGAAAACTATCGGGAAATGAAGGATGAAATGATGCTGGCGGGGATGGAGCCCCATGAGCAAAAGTTATGGCACAAGGCGCAAAAAAAGAAGGACAAGCAGGAGGCAAAAGCGGCTAAACAGCGGGCAGGCGCGGGCCAGGCAGTGACAGAGGCCAAACCCACCCTGTATGTGGTTGACTTTAAAGGCAGTATGGATGCACATGAGGTTAGCTCCCTGCGTGAAGAGCTTTCGGCAGTAATGGCGGTCGCCAAAGAGCAGGACGAAGTGTTGCTTCGGCTGGAAAGCCCGGGCGGCGTCGTGCATGGCTACGGTCTTGCTGCCTCACAGCTGCAACGCCTGCGCGCAAAGGGCATTCGCCTGACGGTCGCGGTTGACAAGGTCGCCGCCAGCGGCGGCTATATGATGGCCTGCGTGGCGGATCGCATTGTGGCCGCACCCTTTTCCATCATTGGATCAATTGGCGTCGTCGCGCAGATCCCCAATTTCAACCGTTTGCTAAAGCGTAACGAGATTGACGTGGAGCTGCATACGGCGGGCGAGTATAAGCGTACGCTGACCCTTTTCGGTGAGAATACCGAGCAGGGTCGCGAGAAGTTTCAGGAGGATCTCAATGAAACGCATCTGCTGTTTAAACAGTTTGTTCATCAGATGCGTCCTTCACTGGATATCGACAGGGTTGCGACGGGCGAACACTGGTTCGGCACCCAGGCGCTGGAGAATGGGTTAATTGACGCCATCGGCACCAGCGATGATTTGATCATCGATCGCCTGGAGAGCCACAAGGTAATTAATGTACGCTTCACGCGGCGCAAAAAAATGATGGACCGCTTCACGCAAAGCGCGGCCAGCAGCACCGAGCGTCTTTTGCTGCGTCTGTGGCAGCGTGGCAACAGGCCGCTGCTGTAAGAACTGAGACGCCCGCGCTGCGGGCGTCAGGTACTCAGGTGATAGCGTGGAGAAAGCGTTACCGCCAGCAATTTGAAGACGTTAAACACTGCCGTACTCTTTTGAGAAGGCAACCCCTGTTCATCCAGGAAGTAGTCCCCGCGAAAAATAAGCAAATCACCATTTTGTTCAACGTCCGTTGCTTCCATTCCCGGAAAATAATTCTCATGGTCGGCAATCATCTGGTTTGCCAACTGTAGCAGTGGGACACGATCGATTGATTCAGTCTGTTTCATCGAGTTCTCTCCTTTATAGTCACGCTCACAGAGATTAGTTTACGTCCGGTATGACCTCTACCGCAAGATCAGGACAGAGTCTGCGCAATGTTGTGCTTTTTTCCCTGGTTCCTGGCGTAAATGGCGGGCAGATGCTAATTAAGTTGCGTATCAAATTTTATCAGGTACAGTGTGGGCGTTTCAGGTTCCGGGCGTAAATGAGACTTTACGCTTTGTTAGGAATGCGCTTAACAGGTTGTAAAAGGTGTCGTTAATCAGCAGGTTGGAAGCCTGAACAGGAAGAGGTGAAGGAACAAATACTCACGGGGTAGCCTTGATTCTACCCGACCTTAACGCAATGCTATTGCCTATGGGCACACGGCACCGTCTACACTCGGATGTTTTAAACAGGTAAAGGTAAATATGGGCAAAGCTCTCGTAATAGTTGAGTCCCCGGCAAAAGCCAAAACGATCAATAAATATCTCGGCAATGACTACGTGGTGAAATCCAGCGTTGGTCACATCCGCGATTTGCCGACCAGTGGCTCAACGGTTAAAAAGAGCGCTGACTCTACAACCAGTAAACCGGCTAAGAAGGTCAAAAAGGACGAAAAAACGGCACTGGTAAGCCGTATGGGCGTCGATCCTTATCACGGCTGGGAAGCGAATTATCAAATCCTACCGGGTAAAGAGAAGGTGGTTTCTGAACTGAAATCCCTTGCGGAAAACGCTGACCATATCTACCTCGCAACTGACCTTGACCGCGAAGGGGAGGCCATAGCATGGCACCTGCGGGAAGTGATTGGTGGCGATGATTCACGCTTTAGCCGCGTGGTGTTTAACGAAATTACAAAAAATGCGATTCGTCAGGCATTTGAAAAGCCGGGCGAACTGAATATCAGCCGCGTAAACGCCCAGCAGGCCCGCCGGTTTATGGACCGCGTCGTGGGCTATATGGTGTCCCCACTGCTGTGGAAAAAAGTGGCTCGCGGTCTGTCAGCCGGACGCGTACAGTCCGTGGCGGTCCGTCTGGTGGTGGAGCGCGAGCGCGAGATTAAAGC
Organism: Erwinia sp. ErVv1; assembly: GCF_900068895.1. Classification (GTDB taxonomy): domain Bacteria; phylum Pseudomonadota; class Gammaproteobacteria; order Enterobacterales; family Enterobacteriaceae; genus Erwinia. The sequence goes on from NZ_CDPK01000002.1 coordinate 313,483, forward strand.
CTTCGTCCCGGAAGAGTACTGGGAGCTGCATGCCGATCTCAGCACCCCTAAAGGGACAGACCTGCTGATGGAAGTTACCCATCAGCACGATAAACCGTTCCGACCGGTTAACGGCGAGCAGACGCAGGCGGCAGTGAGCCTGCTGGAAAAAGCGCGCTATGTCGTCGCCGATCGCGAGGATAAACCGACCAGCAGCAAACCCGGTGCGCCCTTTATTACCTCTACGCTGCAGCAGGCTGCGAGTACCCGCCTGAGCTTCGGCGTGAAAAAGACCATGATGATGGCCCAGCGTCTGTATGAAGCGGGTCACATTACCTATATGCGTACGGACTCCACCAACCTGAGCCAGGATGCGATAAGCATGGTGCGCGGCTACGTTGAAAGTGAGTTTGGCGACCGTTATCTGCCGAAAGCGGCGAATATCTATACCAGCAAAGATAACTCACAGGAAGCGCACGAAGCGATTCGCCCCTCAGACGTTAGCATTCAGTCCGAACAGCTGAAAGATATGGAGCCTGATGCACAGCGTCTTTACCAGCTCATCTGGCGCCAGTTTGTTGCCTGTCAGATGATGCCTGCGCAATACGATTCCACCACACTGACCGTTACTGCTGGCGATTTTAAGCTTAAAGCGCGTGGCCGCACCCTGCGTTTCGATGGCTGGACTCGCGTTATGCCCGCCCTGCGTAAAGGTGACGAAGAGCGGACGCTACCGCCGGTTGAACCTGGTGAAGCGCTGAACCTGAAAGCGCTGAAGCCTGCTCAGCACTTTACCAAGCCACCGGCACGTTTCAGCGAAGCATCCCTGGTACGCGAGCTGGAGAAGCGCGGTATTGGCCGTCCTTCAACCTACGCCTCCATCATCTCCACCATCCAGGATCGTGGCTATGTTCGCGCTGAAAGCCGCCGGTTTTATGCGGAAAAAATGGGCGAAATCGTTACCGACCGACTGGAGGAGAACTTCCGCGAGCTGATGAACTATGACTTCACCGCGCATATGGAAGACAGCCTGGACCAGGTCGCGAATAATGAAGCGCAGTGGAAGGGCGTGCTCGATACGTTTTTTGCCGACTTCACTCAACAGTTGGAAAAGGCCGATAAGGATCCGGAAGAGGGCGGCATGCAGCCGAATCAGATGGTCCTGACCTCCATCGACTGCCCGACCTGCGGACGTAAAATGGGGATCCGCACGGCCAGCACCGGCGTATTCCTGGGCTGCTCGGGCTATGCCCTGCCGCCAAAAGAGCGCTGCAAGCAGACCATTAACCTGATCCCTGAGAATGAAGTCCTGAATATTCTCGAGGGTGATGATGCTGAAACCAATGCGCTGCGCGCCCGTCGTCGCTGTGAGAAGTGCGGAACGGCAATGGACAGCTATCTGATTGATAATCATCGGAAGCTGCACGTCTGCGGAAATAACCCAGGCTGCGACGGATATGAAATCGAGCAGGGCGAATTCCGCATCAAGGGCTATGATGGTCCGGTGGTTGAGTGCGAGAAATGTGGTTCTGAAATGCACCTTAAAATGGGGCGTTTCGGTAAGTACATGGGCTGCACGAATGACGAATGTAAAAACACCCGTAAAATCCTGCGAAATGGTGATGTGGCGCCACCGAAAGAGGATCCCGTTCCTCTGCCGGAGCTGGAGTGCGAGAAGTCGGATGCCTATTTCGTGCTGCGCGACGGAGCGGCTGGCGTATTCCTTGCGGCGAACACCTTCCCTAAATCACGGGAAACGCGCGCGCCGCAGGTTGAAGAGCTCCAGCGGTTTCGTGACCGCCTGCCGGAGAAATTACGTTATCTGGCCGATGCGCCCGTCGCGGACGACGATGGCAATAAGTCCGTGGTGCGCTTTAGCCGCAAAACGAAGCAGCAGTATGTCAGCACGGACGTAGACGGCAAAGCCACGGGCTGGTCTGCATTCTATGTAGATGGCAAATGGCAAGTGGCAGAGAAGGCTGCGGCAAAAACCGCAGCGAAAACGTCCAAAGCCCCCTCTAAGGCAGCCACAAAAGCCGCAGCGAAAGCGACGGCCAAACCGGCTATCAAAGCCCCGGCAAAAGCTGCAGTTAAAACAACTGCGAAAACGTCGGCCAAATCTGATGTAAAATCAGCGAAGACGACCGCCAGTAAAAAGTAATCCGATCTGGGCCAGCACGCTGCTGGCCCATCTAATACCCCTCTCCTGCGCTATACATCCTGACCATATTTGATATAGTTGTTATAGATAACGCCTTTCTTATTATTATAAAGCATTAGACCGGCATCAGCTGGCTGTAGCCCATTGCGCTACAACCTCTACCTGTGTCCGGCGCGCGGGCTTCAACCCTGGATGGAATAACAAATGAAATTGCAGCAGCTGCGTTATATCGTTGAAGTGGTTAATCATAACCTCAATGTCTCTTCAACGGCTGAGGGGCTATACACCTCCCAGCCCGGTATCAGTAAGCAGGTTCGCATGTTAGAGGACGAACTTGGCATCCAGATTTTCGCCCGCAGCGGCAAACATCTGACTCAGGTCACCCCGGCAGGACAGGAAATTATTCGTATTGCCCGGGAAGTCCTGTCAAAAGTGGATGCGATTAAGGCCGTGGCGGGTGAGCACACCTGGCCAGATAAGGGGTCACTCTATGTCGCGACCACCCACACACAGGCTCGTTACGCGCTGCCCAATGTGATCAAAGGGTTTATCGAACGCTACCCACGCGTCTCATTACATATGCATCAGGGATCGCCCACACAGATTGCAGAGGCCGTGTCGAAAGGCAATGCGGATTTCGCCATCGCCACCGAAGCCCTGCACCTGTATGACGATTTAATCATGCTGCCTTGCTATCACTGGAATCGCGCAATCGTCGTAACCCCCGATCACCCTCTGGCGGGTAAAACGAAAATCTCCATTGAGGAACTGGCCGAATACCCGCTGGTTACTTATACCTTCGGATTTACGGGCCGATCAGAACTGGATACCGCATTCAATCGGGCAGGGCTGGTGCCGCGTATCGTCTTTACTGCGACCGATGCTGACGTAATAAAAACTTATGTCAGACTGGGACTGGGCGTAGGGGTCATCGCCAGCATGGCGGTAGATCCCGTATCAGACCCTGACCTCATTCGCATTGAGGCAACCGATGTCTTTACATACAGTACAACCAAGATAGGCTTTCGAAGAAGCACCTTCCTGAGAAGCTATATGTATGATTTTATTCAGCGTTTTGCCCCTCACCTGACGCGAGATGTGGTCGATACTGCCGTCGGTTTGCGCTCGAATGAAGACATTGAAGCCATGTTCAAAGACATTAAACTTCCCGCCAGGTGATCTCCATCTCCATAATTTGTGTTATGTCAAGGCCCGCGTAACGGGCCTCATCCCTTCGAAAACCTTCAACTATTGTTAACATCGCTGAAACCTTTTAATTATTTTTCATAAACAGAACATGGTTCACATGTTTTTTTATTGTTATTCATTAAATGAGAAACAGAACACATTTTCTGTTAACTGACTTTGCGGAAGGCCATGATGCTTATCATACTTTTTGTTAAAAGAGCCGCCAGATGGCGCCTGGAAAGCCAGAAATAGAAATTTTATAGAAATAAACGGATCTAAAATGTAACTTAAGTCGATTTATTTGGCTTAAGCGTTAATAAATTTACTTTAGTTTCATTAAAGGCAACTATTAAAGTATGCGCCTTTTGATAAATCCCATTAATCGTTTTGTTCAATAAAAATTACTGGATTTCATCCCGTAAAATGTTTAGGATTCATCCTAATTTCTGATTGGTCCAAACAATCGTTTCAATGAGAGTGATTATCAAAAACTATGGCTACGAGATTATCTGTACAACCCGAATTCGGGCATAAGACCCTCAAGGTTCAGCGTAACAGCAATCTGAAGCGCAAGGCCTGGTTGGCGATTTTTGCGGGATCAGCGGTATTTTGGATCGCTGTAATATTCATGATTTGGCGTATTTGGGGATAACCATGCAGCTACGGTCAGCGAACCACCATCCGCAGCAGAGCAGAAAGATAAACGAAACGTATTGCAAAGCCCCTTCACAGGATCAGGTTATTATTCCCGAATCATGGCAGATGACCGATACGCAGCGTCAGTTTATTGAAATGATGATGGACAACGAAAACAAATAATAAACCGTCTCATTTTTTATTTTTTACTCATTTTTTTTAATACTGAGAGTTAGCCTCAACGTTAGCGGTAAGCATCTATTATGACTGAGTGATGCCGCGCTGCCGGGATGCGTAAGCAAATCATCCAAACGACATTTTGTCGGCAACTTTTTTTAAGCTCAACCTGACTGGCATTTTCCGACCTGAGTGAGGCAAATATGAATTTAACGCAAATGACCTGGTTTACGACCTGGACCTTTTCCGCCTTATTCTGGACGAGCCTCGTCTGGATGGGAATGATAATGCGCTAGTACGCGCTAATTGCTCCGCCCTCTTTAATAGAAACGCCTCGCTGACTTTGTCCGCGGGGCGTTTTTGTTTCTTCAGATTGTTTCAGTGCTTGTCATTTGGTGTTGTTATCAGAACGTTACCTGATGTATGTACTATGTTTAAATCTGACCCTGTAAAAACTCGGGTTATAGTCAGAGTGAAACAAAGGAGGAGTGATGTCGTCTACCCTACACCAAATAAGTAAGGATCAGCTGGATGTAAAAGGCCAGCGTTACCATTACTACAGCCTCAGCCGGGCGGCTGAAGAGCTTGGCGACCTTGCGCGTCTGCCCAAATCCCTCAAGGTTTTGTTAGAGAATCTGCTGCGCTGGCAGGACGGCCAGTCCGTGACCGCTGACGATATCGCCGCGCTGGCTGGCTGGCTTAAAAATGCACATGCTGACCGTGAGATTGCCTATCGTCCCGCCCGCGTGTTAATGCAGGATTTTACCGGCGTTCCCGCCGTTGTCGACCTTGCCGCCATGCGTGAGGCTGTTAACCGCCTGGGCGGTGATGTGGCGAAGGTGAATCCGCTAACGCCGGTGGATCTGGTCATCGATCACTCGGTCACGGTCGATCGCTTTGGTGATGATGATGCCTTTGAGGAAAACGTCCGGCTGGAAATGGAACGTAATCACGAGCGCTATGTGTTTTTACGCTGGGGGCAAAAGGCGTTCAATAAGTTTAGCGTGGTTCCACCCGGAACGGGTATCTGCCATCAGGTAAACCTGGAGTATTTAGGGCAGGCCGTCTGGCATGAAACGCAGGACGGGGAAGAGTTTGCCTGGCCGGATACGCTGGTGGGTACGGATTCTCATACCACCATGATTAATGCGCTGGGTGTGCTGGGGTGGGGCGTGGGCGGTATTGAAGCAGAAGCCGCTATGCTCGGACAGCCGGTTTCGATGCTTATTCCCGACGTCGTCGGTTTTAAATTGTCCGGTAAGCTCAGGCCCGGCATTACCGCTACCGATCTGGTGCTCACCGTCACCCAGCTGCTGCGCAAGCACGGCGTGGTCGGCAAATTTGTTGAATTTTATGGCGACGGGCTGGACGACCTGCCGCTGGCGGATCGTGCCACCATTGCCAATATGGCCCCGGAATATGGTGCAACCTGCGGATTTTTTCCGGTAGATGATGTCACTCTCGCCTATATGACCCTGACCGGCCGCAGCGCCGAACAGGTGGATCTGGTTGAAGCCTATGCTAAAGCTCAGGGCCTGTGGCGTAACAGGGGCGATGAGCCGGTATTTACCAGTTCGCTGGCGCTGGATATGAATGACGTTGAGGCCAGCGTGGCCGGGCCTAAACGCCCTCAGGACCGGGTGTCGCTGGGTGATGTACCCGAGGCGTTTAATGCCAGCAATGAGCTGGAAGTCAATCAGGCGGTGAAAAAACACCAGCCCGTGACCTATACCGACAGCCAGACCGGCAGAGAGCATCAGCTCGATGATGGGGCGGTGGTAATCTCTGCTATTACATCCTGTACCAATACCTCTAATCCCAGCGTACTGATGGCCGCAGGCCTGCTGGCTAAAAAGGCGGTTACCCTCGGACTGAAGCGAAAACCGTGGGTGAAGGCCTCCCTCGCGCCCGGATCGAAAGTGGTATCAGATTATCTGGCTGCTGCCCGACTGACGCCTTATCTCGATAAGCTTGGTTTTAACCTTGTCGGCTACGGCTGCACGACCTGCATTGGCAACTCCGGCCCGCTACCTGATGCGGTTGAAAATGCCATCAGGGCAGGGGATCTGACCGTCGGGGCGGTATTGTCCGGAAACCGTAATTTTGAAGGTCGCATTCATCCCTATGTGAAAACCAACTGGCTGGCATCCCCACCGCTGGTCGTCGCTTACGCGCTGGCGGGGAATATGAAAATCAATCTGCAAACGGATCCCATCGGGGAGGATACGACGGGTAAGCCAGTGTTCCTGAAGGATATATGGCCATCCCCCGAGGAGATTGCCGAGGCGGTCGGACAGGTATCCACCGCCATGTTCCATAAAGAATACGCCGAAGTATTTGAGGGTACGCCCGAGTGGCAGGAGATTAAGGTCAGCGAGGCGGCAACCTATGACTGGGATGAAGGTTCAACCTATATTCGACTGTCGCCATTTTTCGATGAGATGGGCAGGGAGCCAGAGCCGGTCAAAGACATTCGGGGAGCCAGAATTCTTGCCATGCTGGGTGATTCGGTGACGACTGACCATATCTCACCGGCCGGTAGCATCAAAGCGGAGAGCCCGGCAGGGCGCTATTTGCAGCAGCACGGCGTAGAACGCACCGATTTCAACTCCTACGGATCCCGTCGTGGTAATCATGAAGTGATGATGCGCGGCACCTTCGCCAATATCCGCATCCGTAATGAGATGGTTCCGGGAGTCGAAGGCGGCGTGACGCGTCTTGTGCCGGGTGACGAGCAGCTGTCAATTTACGATGCGGCGATGAAGTACCAGCAACAGGGAACGCCGCTGGCCGTCATTGCCGGTAAAGAGTACGGCTCGGGTTCAAGTCGGGACTGGGCAGCTAAAGGACCGCGTCTGCTGGGCGTTAGAGTGGTTATCGCTGAGTCATTTGAACGTATTCACCGCTCTAACCTTATCGGCATGGGAATTTTACCGCTGGAGTTCCCGCAGGGGGTGACGCGCAAAACGCTGGGTCTGACCGGAGACGAACAGATAGATGTGGCAAATCTTAACGCCCTTAAACCGGGCGGGCAGGTGAGTGTGACGCTAACCCGCGCTGACGGTACTCAGGAGACGCTTGACGCGCGCTGTCGCATCGATACGGGTAACGAACTGACCTACTATCAGAATGACGGTATCCTGCACTACGTGATTCGCAATATGCTCAACTGACGGGGATGGTCCGCTCCAGGGTACTGAGTCGGGTAAGCAGGCCGGCAAATACTGACAGAGAGGGGGCCTTGCAGAGAGAGCTGGGACCCGGAAGGGAGCGGGTGTAAACCCGCTCCTGACGCTGTGCAGTGGTGCTGTGCAGTGGTAATACCAGGCAGTATGGAAACCCGTACCTGGCCTGCGCCTTTATAAGGGCATTTCAATATGCAGTAATTACTCTTTTGACAGCAGATGCCCCATTTTAGCGGCTTTGGTATCAAGGTAGTGGGCGTTCTCGGGGTTACGTCCCACGATTAAGGGGACACGCTCGACAATATTAATCCCGGCTTCACTCAGGATCTCAACCTTACGGGGGTTATTGGTCAGCAAACGCACTTCCCGCACGCCAAGCAGTTTGAACATATCTGCACACAGCGTGAAATCGCGCTCGTCGGCGGCAAACCCCAGCTGATGGTTTGCTTCAACCGTATCGTAACCCTTGTCCTGTAGGGCGTAGGCGCGGATTTTATTCAGCAAACCGATATTACGCCCTTCCTGACGGTGATACAGCAGCACGCCGCGCCCCTCTTCCGCGATGTGATTCAGCGCGGCTTCCAACTGAAAACCACAGTCACAGCGCAGGCTGAACAGCGCATCGCCGGTCAGACACTCAGAGTGAACGCGGGCCAGTACCGCTTCGCCATCGGTAATGTCGCCATAAACCAGAGCAACGTGGTCATGGCCCGTTGCCAGTTCTTCAAAACCTACCATAAGGAAATCCCCCCATGGCGTGGGCAGTTTGGCCTCTGCCACCCTTTTAAGCTGCATGTGATTCTCCAGAATCTTCAGGTGTTGCGCTATCATCATGGTAGCGTGCTGTCAGCAGTCTGACACTCATCAATGTTGCTATTTTGCCACAATCAGTGCCGGTAAAGTGAATGAGTTAATGCGATCGCTGTTATACCGCACAATTATCACGTTCCGGCCCAGTATGTTATTATTTTTCATCATATTCTCAGCAGAAAGTAGTGTAAGCCCCGCAACGATTAAGGGATTCTATGTTTAGCATCGCCAAACGCACCACCCTGGGTGCGCTGTTATTACTGATTATGCCGGTTGGCGTGTGGCTCTCGGGCTGGCAGTGGCAGCCGGTAGAAATGGGCTCAGGCTACAAGCTGCTATTCGGGCTCACGGAAACCGTCACCAGCCCGTGGGGAACGCTGACCAGCCTCCTGCTCTGTGGGTGGTTTCTCTGGTGCTTACGGTTTCGCCTTAAACCGGCAGTGGTGCTGTTACTGATCGTTGCTGCCTCGCTTCTGGTAGGGCAGTACGCCAAGACCTTTATTAAGCGGGAGGTTCAGGAGCCTCGTCCCTACGTGCTGTGGCTGGAGAAGAGTCAGGGCCTGAATGAAAAAACCTTCTATGAGCAAACGCGCAGGCAGCGCAGCGCGGTAGTGACCGAGGCAATGCGCCAGGATACACAGCTCCCGGAGTGGCTCAAGCGGCACTGGGCGTTTGAAACGGGCTATGCTTTTCCGTCAGGGCATACGATGTTTGCTGCTACATGGGCCTTACTGGCGGTAGGGCTCTTGTGGCCCAGGCGGCACAGGGTAACCGTCGCGGTGATTATCCTCTGGGCGGTGGGCGTAATGGGCAGCAGGCTGGCGCTGGGAATGCACTGGCCGCGCGACCTGATCACCTCAACGGTAATCAGCTGGCTGCTGGTGATGCTGGCTACGTGGCTGGTGCAGCGCTTTTGTGGCCCGCTAACCGTGCCGGTGCATGAGCAAAAAGAGATCGCGAAGCGCGAGCGACAGTAGACGGTAATTGAGTTTACCCCGGCAGGCCCCATATCTACAGCATGCTGAGGGCCTGTTTTCCCGGTCAATGCGGTTCCCGACGCATCAGACAAGCAACAGGGCATTTTTTTTGGCATAATTCAGCTGGATAACACCAGCTTAAAGGACGGACTGTGAAATATTTGCTGATTTTTTTACTGGTACTGGTGATTTTTATCATCTCCATTACCCTGGGGGCTCACAACGATCAGACGGTGACCTTTAACTATTTGTTAGCGCAGGGTCAATATCGGGTATCCACGCTGTTAGCGACGTTGTTTGCCGCCGGTTTTATTCTGGGCTGGGCAATATGCGGACTTTTCTGGCTGCGGGTACGCGTGTCACTGGCCCACTCTCAGCGTAAAGTTAAACGTCTCCAGCAGCAGCTGGGTCAGGCAGAAGAAATCGTGACAGTGTCACCCGTCCCCGCTGTTAAGGAATAATTTTTTATGTTGGAACTGCTGTTTCTGTTATTACCCGTTGCCGCCGCTTATGGCTGGTATATGGGGCGCAGGAGTGCGCAGCAGGATAAACAACAGGAAGCCAGCCGCCTGTCGCGAGATTACGTTACGGGCGTAAACTTTCTGTTATCAAATCAGCAGGACAAAGCCGTCGATCTCTTTCTGGACATGCTCAAAGAGGACAGCGGAGCGGTTGAAGCCCACCTTACGCTGGGCAATTTGTTTCGCTCTCGCGGCGAGGTGGATAAGGCCATACGCATTCACCAGTCGCTAATGGAAAGCGCTTCCCTGACTTACGACCAGCGTCTGCTGGCCATCCAGCAGCTTGGACGTGATTATATGGCGGCCGGCTTCTACGATCGTGCCGAAGAGATGTTCAGTCATCTGGTGGATGAAACCGATTTTCGCATTGGGGCACTGCAGCAGCTGCTGCTTATCCACCAGGCGACCAGCGACTGGAGCAAAGCCATTGAAGTGGCAGAGCGGCTGGTTAAGCTGGGGAAAGAGAAGCAACGTCTGGAGATCGCCCACTTTTACTGCGAGCTTGCGCTGCAGGCAATGGGCAGTGACGATCTCGACCGGGCGATGACGCTGTTGCGTAAAGGAGAGTCGGCCGATCGCGAGTGCGCGCGCGTGTCGATAATGATGGGCCGCATTCATATGGCCAGGGGCGAATATGCGAAAGCGGTAGGCCATTTGCAGCGTGTGATCGAGCAGGATAAAGAGCTGGTCAGCGAAACGCTGGAGATGCTGCAAACCTGCTACCAGCATCTCGATAAGCAGAATGACTGGGTTGACTACCTTAAGCGCTGCGTAGAAGAGAATACCGGGGCCGCTGCCGAACTCTACCTTTCCGATGTTATTGAGAAAGATGAAGGGGGAGAGGTCGCGCAGCTTTATATCAATCGGCAGCTACAACGGCATCCGACCATGCGGGGCTTCCACCGCCTGATGGATTATCACCTGCACGAAGCGGAAGATGGCAGGGCGAAAGAGAGCCTGATGGTACTGCGCGATATGGTCGGAGAGCAAATCCGCACCAAGCCACGCTACCGCTGTCATAAATGCGGTTTTACCGCCCATGCACTTTACTGGCACTGCCCATCCTGCCGTGCCTGGTCTTCGGTTAAGCCTATTCGCGGTCTTGACGGCCAGTAACGCAGCCCGCGTTGCCGGTCTGGGTCCGCATCGCGCTTTAGTTACAACATACTGAAGGGTTGCAATCAGCGGGTTTCAGAACCCCCAGCGTTTACCCAGTCTGGCAGGGGAGAAAAGGGAAAACTGAGCAGGGAACTGTGAATTTTCCGGCGCCACAGGTAGAATGCATGCCGTTTCTCGCCTGCACCGCTGGTGCTTTACTTAAAAGGGTATATCCATGCATTCACCTCAGATAGCGGGTTCTCCGATTTTGCTGGCATTAGACTACGCGTGTCTTGACAGCGCGATGGCTTTCGTTGACCAGATTGACCCCAAAAGCTGTCGCCTGAAGGTAGGCAAAGAGATGTTTACCCTGTTTGGCCCACAACTGGTGCGGGACCTTCAGCAGCGGGGCTTTGAGATCTTCCTCGATCTCAAGTTTCATGATATCCCCAACACCACGGCGCACGCGGTGGCCGCCGCCGCCGAGCTTGGCGTTTGGATGGTAAACGTACACGCCAGCGGTGGGGCACGTATGATGACGGCAGCCCGCGAAGCATTGGTTCCTTTTGGCAAAGATGCCCCCATGCTGATTGCCGTTACCGTGCTCACCAGCATGGACACGGAAGATCTCAGGGAGCTGGGTATCACGCTGTCGCCCGCTGAACACGCCGAACGGCTGGCGCGTCTGACGCAACAGTGTGGTCTTGATGGCGTGGTCTGTTCTGCGCACGAAGCGGTTAGCCTTAAGCAGGCGCTGGGAAGCGCCTTTAAGCTGGTGACGCCAGGTATCAGACCAGCGGGCAGCGCAGCGGGCGACCAGCGCCGTATTATGACGCCCCAGCAGGCACAGCAGGCGGGGGTGGATTATATGGTGATCGGCCGCCCCATCACGCAATCCCCGGATCCGGCGGCCACGCTCTCCGCGATTCTGGCTTCATTACAGGAGGCATAATGGCTGATAACGAAAACAGGCTGGTTTATTCGACCGACACGGGCCGCATTGATGCGCCGAAAGCGGCTCCCCAGCGCCCTAAGGGCGACGGTATTGTCCGCATTCAGCGGCAGACCAGCGGCAGAAAGGGGAAGGGCGTTTGCCTGATAAGCGGGCTGGATTTAACGGATAGCGATTTGGAGAAGCTGGCCGCGGAGCTAAAGAAAAAATGTGGCTGCGGGGGTGCGGTTAAGGACGGCATTATTGAAATCCAGGGCGATAAGCGTGACCTGATTAAAACGCTGCTGGAAGCCAAGGGATTGAAGGTAAAGCTGGCGGGTGGCTGATGTCAAAAGTCAGGGCCGCGAGTGTTCGCGGCCCTGGCAGGGATGTGCTGCTATAGTCTTATTTATTAGTATCGAAATTAACGGCTAATCTGATGGCCGATAACCCCACCTACTGCGGCCCCGCCAAGGGTACCTAAACCGCTACCATTGGAAAGAACAGAACCGCCAATTGCGCCGGCACCCGCCCCAAGCGCTGTATTTCGATCGCGTTTTGACCAGTGTGAGCAGGCGCTCAGTGACAGGACTAACGTGGCGGCCAGCACGGCGGCGGAAATGCGTTTTGCGGTCATAGACATAATTACTTCTCCAAAATTGCTACTACAGGGAACTCTGCTTAAGTATAGCGTTCAACCTGCGTTTCTGGCCCGCTCTCAGCATAATTATTAGCGATTTATCTTCCTAAAAAGAAACAAACCGCATAATCAACTTCTCACTCTCTTACGAGCAGTACGTGAGGGGCAGTGCCTGTGTCTAAAAGGTTAGATAGCTAACTATCACTCCTGGTTCTATTGCTGACATTAATTATAACCCGGCGGGGGCAGGGCGAAAGGTAAAAAATCTTATTTAGCGCCACGTGATTCTGGCAGCAGCCTCTTCAGCGCTACATTTTTTAATTGAATCATCACAATTAGAGATCGACAGCCAGTTTCTGCCGCACATCCAGCCGTTACCTCCATACCCGTCTTCGCCGCGAACAATGAAAATAAAAAGAAACGCGATGGGAGCAGAAAGTGTTAGAACAACTCAAGCAGCAGGTGCTGGAGGCGAATCTCGACCTTCCGCGTCATAACCTGGTGGTATTCACCTGGGGGAATGTAAGCGCCATAGACCGTGAATCCGGGCTGATGGTGATTAAGCCCTCGGGCGTTAGCTATGGTGCAATGACGCAGGACGATATGGTGGTGGTTAACATACTGACGGGCGAAGTTATCGAGGGGAGCAAACGGCCCTCTTCAGATACGGACACGCATCGGGCGCTCTATCAGGCCTGGCCGCAAATTGGGGGAATTGTCCATACGCATTCACGTCATGCCACCATCTGGGCCCAGTCGGGCCGGGATATTCCCGCATGGGGTACCACGCATGCCGACGACTTCTACGGGGCGGTTCCCTGTACCCGGCAGATGCACACCAGCGAAATTCAGGGGCGCTATGAGTGGGAAACCGNCGCTTACATGGGTATTTACAGCCAGCAGCTTTCGCCTGAACTCCCGGCAATGCAGCAGCCTCTTCTGGATCGCCACTATCTTCGCAAGCACGGCAGTAATGCCACCTATGGTCAGAAAAAGTAATTCTTTCAACGATGCTTAAGTTACTTTCGCATTATTCCCACCCCTAAAACTGCTGTCACCGCTGGTCACGCACGCGGCTGACAGCCTGCGTCGGGCCCCCCTCTGTTTTATCTTAAAAATCAGATACCCGTTTAGAGAACAGTCCCTCTGGATTACGCTTGAACCGCATTTGAGCACACCCATAAACAGAGGAAATACCATGACCGTTATTAATCAAACTACCTGCAGGCTGTTTAGTGAAGTTGGACAAACCACCCAGCTTTCCGCGTACTACGAAGAAGGCCGCCGTACGATGTGGATGATGCTACGGGCGCAGCCGCGTCCAAGTTTTAACCATGAGCTTATTGAAGAGATAATGAATCTCAGCTATGCCGCCCAGCGTTCAGGTTTGCCGATCGATTTTTGGGTTACCGGCTCGCTGGTGCCGACCATGTTCAATGCAGGCGGCGATCTCAACTTCTTCGCCCAGTGCATTAAAAACGGACGCCGTGAAGCTCTGCGTGCCTATGCCCGGGCCTGCGTAGACTGTATCCATGCCGCCGCGAGGGGGTTCGATACCGGCGCAGTCAGTATTGCAATGATTGAGGGTAGCGCGCTGGGCGGCGGTTTTGAAGCCGCGCTGGCGCACCACTTCATCCTCGCACAGGACACCGCCCGGATGGGCTTTCCTGAAATCGCCTTCAACCTCTTCCCGGGGATGGGGGGATACTCACTGGTGGCGCGCCGCTCCGGCATGAAGCTGGCGGAGGAGTTAATCTGCGAGGGGGAGTCTCACAGCGCCGAGTGGTTTGCAGAGCGCGGGCTGGTCGATAAGGTTTTTCAACCCGGGGAAGGCTACCAGGCTACCCGTACCTTTATTGACGTCCTGCGGCCAAAACTTAACGGGGTGAGGGCGATGCTGAAAGCCCGCCAGCGCGTACTGCAATTATCGCGTGCTGAGCTGATGGACATCACCGAAGACTGGGTCGATTTTGCCTTCACCATGGAGCCCAAAGACCTTGCCTATATGGAGCGTCTGGTCCTGATACAAAATCGCCACAGCGCCCAGGCATTGAGAAAGGTAAGCTAATTATTTAGATGCGCTTTAAGCCAGTGCTCGAGCTCGTTAGCGGGCATTGGCTTAGCGTAAAGAAAGCCCTGACGCCCATCCACTCCACTGGCAATGACAAACTCCTCTTCCTCTTTAGTTTCGATCCCCTCGGCAATCACGCTGAGATCCAGCGCCCTGGCAACGGCGACGATGGCTTTAACCAGCGACTGCGACACCGGCTGGTGGTTCACATCGCGAATAAAGCTCTGATCGAGTTTAATGGCGTTAATCGGCACGCGCGCCAGCTGTGAAAGCGACGAATAGCCGGTGCCAAAATCATCAAGATGTACCTCTGCGCCCAGCGCTTTAAACTGTGCCATCAGCGAGAGCGCTTTCTCTTCATTTTCAATCAGGCAGCTTTCGGTCAGTTCAATATCGATTGGGCTTTGACTCAACCCCGCCTGTTCCAGCGCCTGTTTGAAATCGACCAGGATGCTTTGATCGGCCAGCTGACGAGGCGAAACGTTCACCGCAACACGCAGATGAATGCCCTGTTCCCGCCAGCGGAGCGTCTGTGCCAGCGCACTCAGCATCACCCAGCGGCCTAAGGGGACAATCAGCCCTGACTCCTCGGCATAGGAGATGAAACTGCCGGGCGGCACCAGGCCGCGCTCTGGCGACTGCCAGCGCACCAGCGCCTCCACGCTGGAGACCTGACCATTCGCGTTGAGCTTTGGCTGATAGTGAAGGATAAGCTGATCCTGCTCGAGGGCTTTTCGCAAATTGGTATCCAGCCAAAGATATTCAAACACCCGCTGGTTCATCTCCGTGGAGAAGATGCAGAACTTGCCGCGCCCGCTCTCTTTGGCGGTATACATGGCGGTATCGGCATTGCGTATCAGACTCTCGCGGTCGTCGCCGTGCTGCGGACTGACCGCCACCCCGATTGAACAGCCGGAATAGACTTCAATCAGCCCAATACGAAACGGCAGCTTGAGGCGCTCAAGAATGCGCTCTGACATCGCCTCCAGCGCGCACTGGCTTGAGTTAAGCGCCAGCACAATAAATTCATCGCCACCGAGACGGGCCAGCGTCTGATCGGTCTCCAGACAGCCGAGGATGGCAAGGGAGACGGCCTGTAACAGCCGATCGCCAAACATATGCCCGTAGGCATCATTGACCTTCTTGAAGTTGTCCAGGTCCAGATAAACAATGCCCACCTGAGTGTCGCCACGCTGCTCCACCGCGTCGCCGATAGCAAGATGGATCGCATTGCGATTGGGCAGGCCGGTAATGGTATCCGTATTGGCCAGCACCTGCAGACGCTCCTGTGCACGGCGCTCTTCGGTAATATCCGTACCGGAGCAGATAAGATAGATTTCGTTCTTGCCGCTGCCGCTATGGACAAACTTATTGCGGAACAGAAACAGTCGCTGGCCCTTTTTGGTCTTAACCCAGCGCTCTACCTCATAGGAGCTGCCATCCCGGAAAAATCCGCTGATGTTACGTCTTGAAGCCGCGGCTTCCTGGCGGGTCATAAACAGCTGGAAGACATTGCAGCCAATCACTTCCTGCTCTTTCAGGCCGGTATACTCCTCACTCATGCGGTTAAAGCGCTGAATATTTCCACGCTGATCGAGGATAACAATCACCGAATTTGCTTCGGAGACGACCTGCTCGGCGAAGGACAGCCCTAACGACAGGTCGCGCGCCACGGCAGAGGTATCACCCCATGCCGATGCGCTCCCCGCCCATTCCGAGCGGTTAACCTTGCGGCCAACCAGATGCATCGGGATCTCTTCACCATAGAGAGAAAGAGTCAGATTCACGCTGGAGGTGATCACGGTCATACCTCGCAGCAGCCTGGCCTGAACCGGGGTGAGCGCCACAGCGATGTGAGTGGAAGAGGTTTCGTCTTCGGCGAAATTGAGCGCATCGCTGTCGGAAGTTAAACGCCAATGAGGGCTTGTAGTACCAAACCGGGTATAAAATAACGACTGCCCGTAATCATCGGTCATTTAATCATCTCCTTAAAACATGCGATGCAGCTGTATCTTATTATTTTAGCAACAGTATTCGTCAACCTGCACAATCACAAGCTGAATAATGAATATATTTCTTAAGTGAAGATGAACGGCGAAACTAATATGCCCCGCTGGATTGCGCACAAGGACATCTAAAAAATTCGAGGTCACGATGGTACTGCCGGATAGGGAAATCATAAGGTTAACCCCCGAGCCGACGCTCGGGGGACGCACCTGTATGCACCGGGTGAACTGCCGGGGCAACGTTAGCAGGGACACCTGCCGGAACCGCCGCCTTTACCCGGATAGCGAGCATCAATGCAGTAGCGGTGAAACGCTTTCTCGGTCATGGGCGTTAATTCAGGGTGCTGCTGCTGCATATGACGCAGATAGCCCGCATAGTCCCGTACCCCGACCATCAATCTGAAGCTCTGTGTCAGCCGGGATATAAACAGCCCGGCAGTAAGACGCGTAGTATTGTCAGACATGGCTGGCCTCATTTCGTCGTGTTGTATCGCTCTCGTGAACGGTCGGGTGGGCACTGTTGAGTGCACGGCGGATCACAAAAAAGGCGGCAATCAGCATCGTCACCGCGACCAGCATAAAGAAGGCGCAAAGCGCCGCGTTAATCTGGTTACTTAATACAATCGTCTGCATATCCGCTAACGTCTTCGCCGGAGCGATAACAGTGCCATTCTCAATGCCAGCTGAGAATTTACGCGCCTGCGCCAGAAAACCAATATTCGGCAGGGGATGGAAAATTTTCTGCCAGCCCGCGGTCATTGAGGTGATCAGCAGCCAGGCCGTTGGCAGAAGGGTTACCCACGCATAGCGCTGTTTCTTCATTTTAAACAGCACCACGGTGCCGAGGATCAGCGCCATGGAGGCCAGCATCTGATTACCAATGCCAAACAGCGGCCAGAGCGTGTTGATCCCGCCCAGGGGGTCCTTGACGCCCTGATAAACAAAGAAGCCCCATCCGGCGACGGCAACGCTGGTGCCCGCAATGTTACCGAGCCATGAGCGATTATTACCGAGGGCGGGGACTACCGTACCAATCAGGTCCTGCACCATAAAACGACAGGCCCGGGTACCGGCATCGACGGCGGTGAGAATAAACAGTGCTTCAAAGAGAATAGCGAAGTGATACCAGAACGCCATCATTGCCCGGCTGTTAAATACTTCGGTGATAATATGCGCCATGCCGACGGCAAAGGTCGGTGCGCCACCTGCCCGTGAAAGTATTGAGCCTTCACCCACATCGCGGGCGATGCCATTCAGCACTTCTGGCGTGACCACAAAGCCCCAGCCGTTGATCGCCTGCGAGGCCGTTTCCACCGTAGTGCCAATCAGCGCTGCCGGCGAGTTCATGGCGAAATAGACGCCGGGTTCGATCACGGAGGCACAAATCAGCGCCATAATCGCCACAAATGACTCCATCAGCATTGCACCATAGCCAATGAAGCGGATATGACTTTCACGCTCGATCAGCTTCGGTGTGGTGCCGCTGGAAACCAGCGCGTGGAACCCAGAAATGGCACCACAGGCGATGGTAATAAACAGGAAGGGAAACAGGCTGCCTGAAAATACCGGGCCGCTGCCGTCGGTAAACTGCGTCAGGGCGGGCATTTTCATTTCGGGCATGGCGAAAACAATCCCCACCGCCAGCCCGACAATCACCCCAATTTTGAGGAAGGTTGACAGATAGTCACGCGGCGCCAGCAGCAGCCAGACGGGGAGAACGGACGCGATAAAGCCATAGATTACCAGCACCCAGGTCAGGGTGGTCCCTTCGAGGGTAAAGAAGGGGCCAAGGGTAGGGTGCTGCGCGACATCGCCGCCATAAATAATCGCGGCCATCATCAGCACAAAGCCAATCAGCGACACCTCTGCGATTTTACCCGGGCGGATATAGCGCATATAGATGCCCATCAGCAGGGCGATCGGCAGCGTGGCGGCAATGGTAAACAGCCCCCAGGGACTGTTCGCCAGCGCCTTCACCACTACCAGCGCCAGCGCGGAAAGAATAATAATCATCACGCCCAGCGCGCCCAGCATGGTCACCACGCCCGCAAAGGCCCCCAGCTCCTGCTTAGCCATTTCACCCAGCGAGCGGCCATCGCGCCGGGTTGAGATAAACAGGATCAGAAAGTCCTGTACCGCACCGGCCAGCATCACGCCGACCAGGATCCAAATGGTCCCGGGAAGAAAGCCCATTTGTGCTGCCAGAATCGGGCCAACCAGCGGCCCGGCCCCGGCAATCGCGGCGAAGTGATGACCGAACAGTACCCATTTATTGGTGGGCACATAGTCCAGACCGTCGTTATGGCGCTCGGCAGGCGTCCGTCTGCGGTCATCCAGTTCAAAAATATCCCTGGCGATAAACAGGCTGTAAAATCGCCAGGCAATGCTATAGCAGGCTACCGAGGCCACAACCAGCCACAGTGCGTTCACATGTTCACCACGGCTTAATGCCAGCATGGCAAACGCGCCAGCGCCGATCACCGCCACCGTACTCCATATCACGCCGGTTTTGACGTTTCTCATTACATAACTCCTTGCAGCAACCATAAGAAGGGGCACAGAAGCTTAAGGTAATGTAATCGTTTGTTAATGAAAGTGAATCAGCGGAGAAGTGTGAGGAGGGGAGGTTTTTTTCGTTATCGGATGAGGCAGGTGGGATAAGGGGCTATCCCACCTGAAGGAGGTTATGCGACGGGGCGGGCCACGACGCTGCGCGTTTCCATACGCACTTCAGCGATCGTCACTTCAATCACGTCCGTGACGCGGTAAGCAACTTCACCTTTGATCTGAACGGTGCCGTTCTCCTGGCTGCATACCATCTCATCACGCACCGCGTGAATAAAGGGGGCAGGGATAAAGGCAACCGCGCCGTTGTCGGTCAGCCGCACGCGCATTCCGCCGCGTGACACATCAATAATCTCCGCACTGAAGCGTTGATCGGTTCCCGCAGCGCTTTGCAGGAAGCGCGAGTATAACCAGTCTCCGACATCGCGCTCAGCCATGCGGTTCTGACGCCGACGCTCGGCCATTCTTACCGTAATCGCATCCTGAGGGCGTGGGGCGCTTTCGCCTTTGATAATCGCCTTCAGCAGGCGATGGTTGATCATATCGCCATATTTACGGATAGGTGAGGTCCAGGTGGCATAGGCCTCAAGGCCCAGACCGAAATGGGGACCGGGTTCGATACTGACCTCAGCAAAGGACTGAAAACGGCGGATACGGCTGTCGAGGAACTGCGTCGGCTGCGCATCCAGATCGCGGCGCAGGGCGCGGAAACCTTCCAGCGTAGCGATGGCCAGTGGGTCAACCTTCACGCCGTGGTTATCGAGCACGTTGGCCGCCAGCTCAGCACCGGCTGCATCAAAGCCCTGGTGGACGTTATAAACGCCGAAGCCCAGCTTATCGCGCAGTACGGTCGCCGCGCAGATATTGGCGGTGATCATCGCTTCTTCGACAATACGGTTAGCAATACGGCGGTGTTCAGCGATGATATCCAGCACTTCGCCTTTCTCACCCAGCAGGAAGCGGAAATCAGGGCGATCTTTAAACACCAGCGCATGGGTCTGACGCCATTCGGCGCGTGCCAGGCAGAGGCGGTGCAGCAGACGAATTTGGTTCGCGATCGCGTCCGTTTCTGGCTGCCAGTCACCGATATTCTCCAGCCAGTCAGAGACATTGTCATAGGCCAGTTTGGCTTTGGACTCAATCCAGGCGGCGAAGAAGTGAATATCCGCACCCAGCGAGCCATCTGCGGCAACGCGAACGCGGCAGGCCAGTACCGGACGGCGTTCATGCGGGCGCAGCGAGCAGATATCGTCAGAGAGCTGACGCGGCAGCATCGGAATATTAAAGCCCGGCAGGTAGTTGGTGAATGCGCGCTGTGCGGCAATAGTATCCAGCTCACTGTCGGCAGCCACATAAGCGGTCGGATCGGCAATAGCGATGGTCAGCAGCAGCTCACCTTCCGGCGTTTCCTGCACGTAGAGCGCATCATCCATGTCCTGGGTGCTGGCGCTGTCGATGGTGACAAACTCCAGCGCGGTCAGATCTTCGCGCTCAGGCTGCTCATCCAGCATTTCGCCAGCGGTCGCCTCGGGCGCTTCACGTTCCAGATTGTGGCGTGAGAGGGTGACCCACCAGGGGGCGAGATGATCGTCGGCGGTAGTGATAAAGCCCGTCAGCTCGGCGTAAAAGGTACGGTCGCCCTTCAGCGGGTGGCGGCGCATTTCGGCCACGGCCCAGTCGCCCTGCTGAAAATCATGCTGGACGCTGCGATCCGCGCGGCACTGAATGGCATCTTTTAACAGTGGATGGTCGGGTATGATGGAAAGACGATCGTCTTTCTTTTGTACGCGGCCAACAAAACGGGTCAGGAAGGGCTCTATCAGCGTTTCGGGATCGGCAACTTCACGATCCTTATCGGTCTGGATCACCGCGCTGATGCGGTCGCCATGCATCACCTTTTTCATAAAAGGGGGCGGAATAAAGTAACTCTTCTGTGCGTCTACTTCGAGAAAGCCGAAGCCTTTTTCCGTGCCTTTTACCACCCCTTCAACACGCGGCGTCTGGGAGTGGAGTTTCTCTTTGAGCTGCGCGAGCAGCGGGTTATCCTGGAACATAATCTCAACAGTTTTCGTGGCCTAAGAGCGGCAGACAGTTTTACGCGATTAACCGGCTCGCGGCAAGTAAAAAGCCGGGAGACCCGGCTTAGATTGATGAGGGAGGGGGCAGGGATCAGGCGATACGCAGCGCGTCTTTCACCACGGAAAGGCTGATTTTCACCGGCACTGATTTCGAGGTCGGCGTGCCGCTGTCGTCACCAAAGCTGGAGAGAGGGACCAGCGGATTGGTTTCCGGATAGTAGGCCGCCAGGTTGCCGCGCGGAATGTTGTAAGGCACCAGCTTAAAGCCGCTGACGCGACGGGTAATGCCGTCATTCCACAGCGTTTCGATATCGACGTTGTCGCCGGCCGACAGTCCCTGCGCCGCCAAATCATCCGGATGGATAAACAGCACCTCACGCTGACCGTAAACGCCGCGATAGCGGTCATCCAGCCCGTAGATAGTGGTGTTGTACTGATCGTGCGACCGCAGCGTTTGCAGGGTAAAAGGCACCTCAACGCCGTCCAGCTGGGGAAACAGTGAGTCCGGCAGCCTGGCGGGGCTGAACTGCGCTTTGTTGTGCAGCGTATTAAAGCGGAACTCAGCAGCGGCATTGCCCAGATAGAATCCGCCTTTGATGTCGCACTTCGCGTTAAAATCATCGAAACCCGGAATGGTGGCGGCGATATGGTCGCGGATCAGATTGTAATCGCCCGCCAGCGCCTGCCAGTCAACTTTCTCACTGCCCAGTACCGCCTGCGCAATACTGGCGACAATCCAGGTTTCAGAACGCTGGGTGTCGGCAAGGGGTTTACCCACGCCTTCGGAAGCGTGAACCATGCTGAATGAATCTTCCACGGTAATAAACTGAGGACCGGTGGCCTGAATATCCTGTTCGGTACGACCCAGCGTTGGCAGGATCAGCGCGTCTTCGGCGCCGGGGCAGAGGTGGCTGCGATTGAGCTTGGTGCTAATCTGTACGGTCAGGCCGCAGCGGCGAATCGCCTCCTGGGTACGTGGGCTGTCCGGCGCGGCGGCCGCAAGGTTTCCGCCGAGGGCGATAAGCACTTTCACTTCACCGCGCAGCATGGCTTCCAGCGCTTCAACCGTATTGTGGCCGGCGTCGCGAGGGGGCTCAAAATCAAAGTGTTTCGCCATACTGTCCAGGAAAGCCTGAGACGGTTTCTCATCGATCCCCATCGTGCGGTTGCCCTGCACGTTACTGTGTCCGCGAACCGGGCAGAGGCCTGCGCCTTTTTTACCCAGCTGACCAAACAACAACTGCAGGTTAACGATTTCGCGAACGGTATCAACCGAGTGTTTATGCTGGGTGATCCCCATCGCCCAGGTACAAATAACCCGATCGGCACTCTGATAAATGGCTGCCGCTTCGCGCAGCTGCTGCTCAGTCAGCCCGGACTGCTTCTCTATCTGTGTCCATTCGGTCGACTCAACCACCGCCAGATACTCTTCCATACCTTCGGTTTTGGCGTTGATAAACACATCGTCAAACAGCCCTTTTGCGCCAGTGGCAATCAGTGCCTTATGGGTTTCGTTCAGCGCTTTAACCATGCCGCGAATGGCCGCCATATCGCCGCCGAGATTCGGCTGGTAATAGGTGGAGCTAATGGATCCGGCTTTGCTGGTCACCACTTCCAGCGGTTTCTGCGGGTCGGCAAAACGCTCAAGGCCGCGCTCGCGCAGGGTATTGAAGGTGACGATTTTTGCCCCGTGATCGGCCGCGTGACGCAGGCTGTGCAGCATACGCGGATGGTTGGTGCCGGGGTTCTGACCAAAGACGAAAATAGCGTCGGCATGGTCAAAATCATCAAGCCGGATGGTGCCTTTGCCCACGCCAATGCTGCGCTTCAGGCCCGTACCGCTGGCCTCATGGCACATATTGGAGCAGTCAGGGAAGTTGTTGCTGCCGTGCAGGCGCCCAAAGAGCTGATACAGCCATGAGGCTTCATTGCTGGCGCGACCAGAGGTGTAAAGCTCCATCTGATCGGGGTTATCCATCGCATGAATATGTTTGGCAATCAGCGCAAAGGCATCATCCCAGCTGATGTGTTCGTAATGGTCGGTTTCGCGATTATAGCGCAGCGGTTCGGTCAGGCGACCCTGGTACTCCAGGAAGTAGTCGCTCTGCTGATAGAGGGCGGAAACGCTGTACTGGGCGAAGAAACGGGCATCAATGAAGCGACGGGTGGCTTCCCAGGTTACCGCTTTGGCACCGTTTTCACAGAAGCTGAAGGTACTTTTGTTATCGTCACCCCAGGCACAGCCCGGACAGTCAAAGCCTTTCGCTTTGTTCATGCGCATCAGGTTACGCATGTTTTTCAGAACTTGTTTGCTGTCGAAGACGAAACGGGTAGTGGCTTCAAGAGATCCCCAACCGCCGGCAGCTGCCTCATAGGGCTTGATTGCAGTTTTAAATTTCATATGGCTTCGCAGGTTTAATTTATGTTTTTGGGATGTTAATAAACTATTGCTTCTTTTATGGGATAAGTCTGCATTCAGGTAAAAAAATTGTCTAATTGATTGGTTTAATGGTGCGATAGCTAATGTTTATCGCGAAAGCGTGATGGGACTCAAACATTGCGCCACAAAACTATGAGCAAACCGTTCCCGTCCGGCGAATTGGCTAATAATTAGGCTTTCTCACCGACGCGTTGAGGGACCTATGAAAGAATTTGCCAGTAAAATCCACGCCTTCGGGAAGGCGCTGATGATGCCCATCTCCGTGATTGCGGCCGCCGGTATTTTCCTCGGCCTGGCGGCTGCCCTGCAAAATCCGGCCGTAACCGGCGAAACCTTTGCCAGCTGGCCCCTCCCTCAACTGCTGATCGGCTTTATTCGTAAGGTGGCGGGCGCACTATTTGCTAACCTGCCGCTTTTTTTTGCCGTGGCCAGCGCAATTGGTCTGGCGAAAGCCGAAAAGCCCACCGCAGCGTTCGCCGCGGTGATCGGTTTTATTGCTATGCACGTTGGCATCAGTGCCACACTGGCGGCGCAGGGGCTGACCGCCGCGACCACCACGTCCGCAGCCCTTCAGGCAAAGGGGATGACGCAAACCGCCGCGCTGATGACCTCGGCGGAGTACACCGAAACGCTGGGCATCTTTACCTTTAATATGAGCGTGCTCGGCGGGGTGATCGCCGGTTTGCTGACGGCGGCGCTCCATAACCGCTTCTATACCACGCAGCTTCCAATGGCCATCGGTTTCTTTGGCGGCAGGCGGCTGGTGCCCATCGTGACCGTGCTGGTTCTGCCACTGGCAGGGGTGCTGCTGGCTGGGATCTGGCCGACAATAGGTTCCGGGATAGCCTGGATTGGCGCACTGATTGGCCGAAGCGGTCAGTACGGCGCATTTCTGTATGGCAGCAGCGAGCGGCTGCTGATCCCCACCGGACTTCACCACATTCTCAATGAAACCGTGCGTTTCACGCCTATAGGCGGCATCGCTCAGGTGGATAATCAAACGCTGGTAGGGGCTTTGAATATCTTTAATTACTCCCTTACGCATCCGCAAAGCCTCAGCGATGACGCGGTACGCAGCGCCACCCGCTTTCTGGCGCAGGGCAAAATTCCGGTCATGATGTTCGGACTGCCTGCGGCCGCGCTGGCGATGTATCACTGCGCCCGCCCTGAACACAAACAGCGGGTAAAAGCCCTGATGCTGGCAGGCGCACTGACCTCGTTTACCACCGGCATTACCGAACCGCTGGAGTTCTGTTTTATCTTCGTCTCCCCGGTGCTGTACCTGCTGCACGCGCTGCTCAGCGGCCTCTCTTTTATGCTGATGTCAGTGCTGCACCTGATGATTGGCAATGTGCAGGGCGGCGCCATCGATCTGATGGTCTTTGGGGTGCTGGGCGGCGGCAAAACGCAGTGGTGGTGGACGCTGGTGCTGGGCGCACTCTATATACCGGTATATTACTACGGTTTCCGCTTTATTATTCTGCGCATGCGGGTCGAAACCCCCGGCAGAGAGTCGGAAGAGGAGGATAAACAATCCGCTATCTCCGATGCCGGAGAGCGCACGCGGATCATTATCAGCGGGCTGGGCGGCGAGGCCAATATAGAGGATATTGATTGCTGCTTTACCCGACTGCGGGTGAGGGTCAGGGCGATGCAGGAGGTGGATGACAAAACCCTGCTAACGACCGGAGCAAACGGCGTAAAGCGCGTCAGCGATCATGACGTACAGGTTGTTTACGGTCCGCAGGTAGAGAACATCGCCAACGAGGTCAAAACAGCCCTCGGCGTTACCTGAATGGATCTGAAACCAGGAAAAGAGTGCGGTTGTTTACACCATTGAAACATGGGACGCTGTGTCAGTATAGGTCTTCCCGCATCCGGCTCAGCGTCAACATGATCACCCCGCTGACTGTACCTAATGACGTGATATTAAGAAATAATGGATATAAAACAGCTTATTTACCTGGTCAACCTTGAGCGCGAGAGGCACTTTGGCCGCGCCGCAGAGGCCAGTTTTGTCAGTCAGCCCACGCTATCGATGCGCCTGAAAAACCTTGAGCGGGAGCTGGAACTGTCGCTGATTAACCGCAGCAACAACTTTGATGGCTTTACCGCCGAAGGCGAGCGGGTGCTGGTCTGGGCGCGGGAGATCGTGTCGGTTTACCAGGGGCTTAAGCTGGAGGTGGAATCCCTTAAGCACGGGGTAAACGGTACGCTGCGTATTGGCGTGGTACCGCAGTGCAGCCTCTCGCTGCCGCTGATGCTGAAAGTCATTGGCGACCGCTATCCCGATCTCGATTACCGGGTGGCGGTGCTTAGCGCCGATCAGCTGCTGGATGCGCTTAACAGCCACACCGTTGATGTCGGCATTGGCTTTTTTGAGCCTGCGACCCTGCGTGAGCTGCATTTTCAGGCCATCTCATTACAGGATGAAGGCGTGGAAGTGGTCTTCCACCCGCAACACTTCCCGCAGCTGGTGGGCGACGAGTCGCTGATGCCTGGCGAACTGGCCGGGATACCCCTGTGCCTTGCCGAGCAGACGCGCTATTTCCGGCGCTATCTGGACAGCCACTTTCGCGAAGCCGACGTCCGCCTGCGGGTGATACTGGAAACCACCTCGATTTTTCAGCTGGTACAGGCCACCCAGGTTGGCCTGGGGGCGCTGATTTCACCCTGCGGACACCTGCTTGCGGAAATGACCCCCGAGCTGCAACGACGCAGGCTGGTTATCGAGCCGATGGCCCGTCAGGCCGCAGTGGTGATTGCGGAGCCGGGCAGGGCGACACCGCTGTCACAGCACTTTTTTGATGAGGTACGCGGCTGGTCAGGTGGTCGTGCCCAGTGACTGCATCAGGCGGTTGTTCCAGCTGGCCAGCGCCGTGCTCATGAAAATGTTCAGCTTCAGGCTAAGCGTGAATCCCTGCGCCTGAAGCGGTTGGACCTGAGCGGCGTTAAAGCGCTCGGGCGAGCGGGTGAGCTGAGCAGCCGCCTGAATGATGGCCCGATCGGTGTCGCCAGCCACTGCCATGGCCCGTTCGATGTTCTGCTGCAAGGCATCCCGTAACACGCCTGATGGATAACGGTAAAAGCAGGCCGCACTGCCGTTAATCCTCGCCGCCACGGCCGCCGCCAGCGCGCCTTCAGGCGTTTCAAGCGACGCTTCCAGCGCGGCAAACAACCTGCCCCAGCCATAAAGTGCCGACGCGTCATGCGCTAAAAGCCATGCGCTCTCCTTCAGCACGGCCTGTGGCTGGCAAAAGGTCAGCGCTTCCAGCTGGCGCGCGGAAGCATAGCGCAGCTCGACGGGCGGCAGCTGCGGCTGCCAGCGGTCGCCGGGTAAAAAGGGGTCAGCATCCGCTGGTACGTTTACGCCGGGGATCCAGCAAACTGGCAGCGCCAGCATGGCGTGAATACCGGCCACCACGCGAGCCTGGTAGCTGACGAAGCCGATTATCTGGCTGAAGGTGATTATATCCGGTGCCGTCAGGCCAACCTCATCCAGGCGCATAAGCGTAGCGGGGGTGATCAGCGTGGGCTGGCTGGCCAGCTGGCGGGCATATTCCGTTATTTGCGTCAGGCGATGATTGCTTTCGCGCGAGGAGTCCGGGCCAGGCAGCGGATTAAGCCGCGCAGCGTAGTGATTACACAGACGCTGAATACCGGTAACCTGCGCGACGGTCAGCGCGGTGCTCAGCCGGTCATACAGCGTCAGGGTGTGCGTCAGGCTGGTGGTGACCTGTCGGGGAAGCAGCACATCATACATTTCACGGGAAGCGAGCAGAGCAGGCTGCGCCAGGAACATCGTCTCCTGTAATTCACCCGTGCAGGCTGATGCCAGGCCTAGCAAAAATCGATCTTCGATATCGGCCGCTTCAGGAACCAGCGGGGCAGCCTGCGACGTGAGCGTGGACTGTGTTTCATGATACCAGTGACTGTTGCCGGAAAAACGGCGCTGTTCCATGGTCATTCCTTTTCAAGTTAGCCGGCCCGGCGAAAGGGTAAAAGGCGGCAAAACGCGTTGACCGGGCCTGAAGAACAGAATCATCCTGGCGCAACGGGAGAAGTGAACCAAAGACCAATCGGTGCTAATTAATAGCGTAAAGGTATAATGAGGTTAGCGATCCTTGCGCCAGGCGTCGGCGGTCAGGGCTTCGCCAAAGTGACTGCTAATCAGGCGTCGGGTCAGGTCGTGCAGCGGGCTGGCCATCACATCCGCGGTGCTGCCGCGCTCCACCACTTCTCCCTGATGCATGACCAGCACCTTGTCGCTGATATGCTTCATCATCCCCAAATGCTGGGTGACATAGATATAGGCGATGCCATGCTTATCCTGTAGCTCCAGCATCAGATTAACTAGCTGTGAACGCATCGACATATCCAGCGAGGCCAGCGCCTCATCGGCGACAATGACCTTCGGCTGGAGGATAAGCGCGCGCGCCAGGCCCACGCGCTGCCGCTGCCCCGGTGCCAGCATATGGGGGTAGTAGGCAGCATGATCTCTGAGCAGGCCCACCTGGCGCAGCGTAGCAATAATGCGCTCTTCGCGCGCTTCGGCTGAGAGATCGGTATTGAGCCTGAGGGGAAAGTCCAGAATCTGACTGATGCGCTGACGCGGGTTCAGGGATGTAGAGGGATCCTGAAATATCATGCGAATACGCTGGCTGCGATAGCCATAGTCGCCGTATTCCAGCGGCCGGTCATCGATAATAATATCGCCGGCGGTCGGCGCAATCATGCCGCTGAGCATTTTCGCCAGGGTTGACTTACCCGAGCCGTTCTCACCGATAATCGCCAGCGTCTGACCCTCAGACAGGGTAAAACTGACGGATTTTACCGCCTCCACGTGCTGACGGCGGAACAGGCCCGTACGGTAGCGGTAAGTTTTGCTCAGCGCGCGCACTTCAAGCAGCGTATCCACCATTACTGACTCTCCATATTGAGCGGGAAGTGGCAGGCGTACAGGTGGCTTTTCGTCCCGGTCAGCCTCGGCGTCTGAATACAGGTCTTCTGGGCATAGGGGCAGCGTGGACCCAGCCGACAGCCAATCGGCAGATGCTCAAGCGAAGGGATCGCGCCGGGTAGCGTATTCAGCCGACTTTTATGCGGTAGCGCGCGGCCAAAGTCCGGCATGGCGCGGATCAGCGCCTGGGTATAAGGGTGGTGCGGCGTATCGAGCAGATCGGGACTCAGCGCAGTTTCCACCGTCTGGCCGCAGTACATCACATTGATGCGGTTAGCCCAGTGGCTCAGCATCTGAAGATCGTGGCTGATCAGCAGTATCGTGGTGTTATTGTTCTGATTAAGCCGCGACAGCAGCCGAAAAATTTGCGCCTGGGTGGTCGGTTCCATAGCATTGGTTGGCTCATCCGCAATCAGCAGCCGCGGCTGGTTCGCCAGGGCGATGGCAATCATCACCTTCTGACACTCCCCCTCGGTCAGCTCATAGGGGAAACTGCTCATAATCTCCTTATGGTCTTTAATCCCCACGCGGTGAAGCAGCTCAATGGCCCGGCGGTGCCGCCAGCGAAAGCGCTGATACCAGCGGCCTTTCCACGTCCAGCCGGGGATCGCCTGCACCAGCTGGCGTCCAATGCTGGCAGAGGGATCCAGGCAGGACTGCGGCTCCTGAAAAATCATCGAAATATTGTGGCCGATGATTTTGCGACGCTCGCGCGGAGAAAGATGAAGGAGATCAATATCATCAAAGCGCATACGATCGGCGGTCACGCGCCAGTTATCGCGGGTTACGCCGCAAATCGCCTTCGCGATCAGGCTTTTACCAGAACCGGATTCGCCCACCAGCCCGCGAACCTCGCCCGCGCTTAGCGTCATACTGACGCGATCCACGGCCTTCACCGGTCCGTCAGCGGTGATAAATTCAATGGTCAGATTGCGAATATCGAGCAGCGGCATCTATTCAACTCCCGATACAATGGCGCGGCGGATGCCGTCACCCAGCAAATTGACGATCAGTACGCTCAGCATAATGGCGCCGCCGGGCAGCATCACTGTCCAGGGGGCCACGTAAATCAGCTCCAGCGCATCACCCAGCATCGCGCCCCATTCAGGTGAGGGCAACTGCGCACCTAAATCGAGAAAACCCAGTGCGGCAATGTCCAGGATCGCCATCGACAGCGCACGAGTAAATTCGCTCACCAGCAGCCCAAGGATATTGGGGAAAATCGCATGACGAAGAATATCCATGCTGGTGGCCCCGTCCAGCCTGGCCGCGACCACATAGTCCTTCTCAAGCTCGTCATGCACCGCCGTATAGATGGCGCGAACCAGCCGGGGCAGTATCGCCAGAAATACCGCCAGCAGCGCATGTTCAAGCCGTGGCCCCATAAAGGCCACCACGATAATTGCCAGCAGCAGGGAGGGCAGCGAGAGCAGCGTATCCAGCACGTGATTAAGCAGGGCGGACCGCAGCCCACGGGTCAGACCGGCCATCACCCCCAGCACCATGGCGCAGACGGCGGCAAGCAGGGTCACCAGAATCGCCGACCCCACGGTGGGGGCGGCACCGCTCAGCAGACGGCTCAGCACGTCACGACCCAAATCGTCGGTGCCGAGAAAGAATGAGACATCGCCATAGCGCGACCATGAGGGCGGCATCAGCTGATAGCCCAGAAACTGCTGGTCGAGACCG
The DNA here is from genome assembly GCF_900068895.1 of Erwinia sp. ErVv1. GTDB lineage: Bacteria > Pseudomonadota > Gammaproteobacteria > Enterobacterales > Enterobacteriaceae > Erwinia. The sequence continues at coordinate 343,595 of NZ_CDPK01000002.1, forward strand.
TAGGGAGCCAGCAGGCGGCCAAAGATGCACACCAGCAGCAGCGCAATAAAGGTATAAAAGCCAATCATTGCGGTGGTATCCCGGTAAAACAGGCCCCAGGTGTGGCGAAGCGGACTGGGTAACCGCTTCTCGTCGTAAATGTTATCTGAGGGCATACCACTCCTTATGCTTAAGTGGCGTGGTGAGGGCACCGAGAATATCCGCCAGAACGTTAACGGTGATCACCAATCCACCCACCGTCATCACGCCCGCTGAGATAGCCGCATAATCCTGCTGGCGAATGGCATCCACCAGCCAGCGACCCAGACCCGGCCAGCTAAACACCACTTCGGTGATCATCGCCAGCGTCAGCATGGTTGAAAATTGCAGTCCCAGGCGGGGTATAACCGGTGGCAGCGCATTATGCAGCACGTGACGCCGGATAATGGTCATCAGCGACAGACCCCGGGTAGCGGCGGCCTTAATATAGTTTTTCTCCATCACCTCACGCGTACTGATGCGCAGCAGTCGGATCACCTCGGTAGTGGGCGCGACGGCCAGTGCCGTCACCGGCAGAATGGCGTGCATCAGCGCGCTGATCATCATTTCATGCCGCCAGGGGGAGTGGCTAAGCCAGGCATCAATCAGCGCAAAGCCGGTGATATTTTTGACCGGGTAAAGCAGGTCAAACCGCCCGGAAACGGGCAGCCAGCCGAGATTCAGCGAGAAATAGAGCGTCAGCAGCAGCGCCAGCCAGAACACCGGCAGGGAGAATCCGAGCAGCGCAATCGCGCTGATAAGCTTATCCTGCCATTTATTGCGCATGACACCTGCGGCGATGCCCAGTGGAATACCAATCAGCATGGCCAGTGAAAAAGCCAGCAGGCAGAGCTCAAGCGTGGCCGGAAACACTTCGCGTATCTGCGGGCCTATTGGTTCGCCGTTGATACTCGACACGCCGAAATCGAGCTGGAAAAGTCCTTTATACCAGAACACAAAAGCATCGCTAAATGAGGCGCCCTGTAGCGGGGCATGCGGCGTAAAATAACTCAGGCTAAAGCCCACCAGCGTCAGCATAAATAGCGTCACCAGCCACAGCACCAGCCTTCGCAGAGTGAAAATCACCATATTATTTCCCCCCAGCCTTATCGCGATGAACGCCGGCAAACGACGCATTACCAAAGGGACTCAGTACCAGACCGTGGATGTCGGCCCGGTAGGCCTGCAGACGGAGAGAATAAGCCAGCGGCAGCACCGGTAAAGATTTTGCCAGCATGCTTTGCGCCTGAGCGTAGTAGTCGACGCGCGATGAAAGATGCTGGGAGAGCAGGGCCTTATGCAGCACGTCATCCAGCGCGGCATCGCACCAGTGCGCATAGTTCGTCTGCGATCCTATAGCCGCACAGCTCAGCAGCGGGCGAAAAAAACTGTCCGGATCGTTGCTGTCGGTTGCCCATCCCGCCAGCGTCAAATCGTGGTTCATCTCCATCAGGCGGGCTTCCTGAAAACGGCCTTCAACGGGGACGATAGTCACCGTCACGCCAATCTGCGCCAGGTCGGCCTGAATCAGCTCGGCGGTCTTTAACGGACTGGGATTCCACGCCTGAGAAGCCGAGGGCACCCACAGCGTGAGATGCAGGTCTTCCACGCCCTGTGCCTTCAGCAACTCGCGCGCCTTACCGGGATTGTATTCCGTCACCCGCGAATCATTATTATAGGCCCAGGAGGCGCGCGGCAGGATCGAGGCGGCGGTTTCCGCCGTACCGTAATAGATCGATTCCATCAGGCGTTCATTATTTATCGCCAGCGCCAGCGCCTGACGTACGTCCGGGCGGTCCAGCGGCGCTTTGCGGGTGTTAAAGGCCAGATAGGCGATATTCATCCCCGGCCGCAGCGTAAGCCGCAGGCGGGGATCGTCGCGCAGCACGGAAATCTGACTGGCCGCCGGGTAAGCCAGCACGTCGCACTCACCGGTAAGCAGCTTCGACAGCCGTCCTGTGCCGCCTGCGCCCATATCAATCACCACCTGCGCCATACGCGGCAGACCCTTCCAGTAGTCAGGATTGCGCGCCAGGCGAATATATTGTCCGGTACGATAATCGCTGAGCATAAAAGGCCCGGTGCCCACCGGCTGACGGTCCATCTGCTCCTGATGGTCTGCGCGCGTCAGTTGTTCCGCATACTCTGCCGACAGCACCGGGGCGTAGTGGGTGGCCATATGCCAGAGAAAAGAGGCGTCAGGATTTTTTAGCTGGATTTCAACGGTGTTCCGATCGAGCTTTTTCACGCTTTTAACCGCATCGGCAAATTGCAGGCTGTCAAAATAGGGATAGCTGCCCCCGTTAACGTTATGCCAGGGCGAACGGCGATCGAAAATACGCTGAAAGCTGAAAACCACGTCGTCAGCGTTCATCGCGCGCGTGGGCGTGAACCAGGCGGTTTTCTGAAACGGGACGTTATGGCGCAGATGAAAACGGTAGGTGGCACCGTCGTCCCGTATCTCCCAGCTTTCCGCCAGCTCGGGGATCAGCCGGTAAGTATAGGGGTCGACATCCAGCAGGCGGTCATACATCTGGGCGGCCAGCGTATCCACGACCAGTCCGCCGCTGGCCAGCTGCGGGTTGAACGTGGTTACCGCGCCGTTAACGCAGTAGACAAATCCGCTCTGGCGAATATCGCCCGGCGGGGCGGAGCAGGCAGAGGCAGAGGCCAGCAGAGCCAGTCCGGTCAGTAGGGTGGGGATAAGTGTGCGCATAGGTCATCTGAAAATCAGGCAATAATCAGAGTGTATCGCACTCTCCCGTATCGCCCAAAGTTTGCAGTGGTAACTGGCGCTTTTTAAACCACCCTGCGCCTGAACGCCTAACCCACCGCCCGGCGGATTGCTGCCAATACGCCCAGGGTTGCTATGGTAATGAGAAAAATTCTCAACAAAATGCTTTACAGACAGTAGTGAGAATGATTACTATTCAAATGCGCTTCGACGGTGGCTCTACTGAAGAAGAGCACGACATTGCTCACATTGCTTCCAGTAATACTTTAGCCCGCCTTGAGCGGGCTTTTTTTTTGCTCTCACTGGATGCCGAAAGACGAAAAAAAACCCGCACGAGGCGGGCTTATTTCCACTTGCAGGATAGTAGGAGTATCCCGCTTGTTCAATTCGGTTGTAATGTAAAAAGGCCCGCGTTACCGGGCAGCAAGCACTACAAAAGGGGTTATCCAAAATGCACTCAGTACCAATCCCTCGCTTACTGATGACCACAGCCTACAGAGTTAAAACAAAATAGATATTATTGTCTTAAAAAGGCGTAAAAATAAGCACGTTATGCATTTTAGAAATGACCTCAGCGCCGCGCGCGGGGTCAGGAACTTTAGCTTCCAGGTGCAAACGCGCCGCTGGCTAAAAACCACGACATAAAGGCGACGGCCGCAACGAGGATAATAACGGGTGGAATTAATTTCAGGTTCATCGGTGTTTCTCTGGGTTAAGGTTGAACAACTGCCTGTTTCTCGCCATTTATATCGTGCTTTTTCATCATCGCGCGCAGTTGATGATAGGTTACCACCAGCAACGCAGCCGCCCGGCGCTGGTTGAAGCGGGACTCCACCAGGGCTTTTTCCAGCAGCGCTTTTTCCTGTTCATTCTGCCAGCGGCGTAAATCCACGGGCAGGGCGGGTAGCTGTGGCGCAGCCGTCGGTGCCGGTGCTGATTGTGCCGTGAGCGCGGAGGAACGCCGCTGAAAAGGATCGAGGATAATATCATCCAGCGGCTGGTCGGGTTCTGCATGGCGGTATACTGAGCGTTCAACCACGTTTTTTAGCTCACGAATATTACCGGGCCAGTGATAGGCCAGCAACGTCTGCTGTGCGTTCTGGGTGAATCCGGCAAAAAGCATCAGTCCCAGTTCCCGACACATCTGTATGGCGAAATGGTTAGCCATGACCAGAATATCGCTGCGGCGTTCGCGCAGCGGGGGCAGTTGTACCACATCGAAGGCGAGACGATCGAGCAAATCCGCGCGGAATTTCCCCTGCTGTGCCAGCAGGGGCAGGTCGTCATTAGTGGCACAGACCAGCCTGACGCTTACCTGTAGCGGCTGACTTCCACCGACCCGCTCCAGCTGTCCGTATTCAATTACCCGCAGCAGCTTCTCCTGAACCAGCATCGGGGCCGTTGCCAGCTCATCCAGAAACAGCGTTCCTCCGTCTGCGCGCTCAAAGCGGCCCAGATGGCGCTTTTGCGCACCGGTAAAGGCGCCCGCCTCATGCCCAAACAGCTCGGAGTCGAGCAGGTTTTCGTTCAGCGCCGCGCAGTTTAGCGAAATAAACGGCCCCTGCCAGCGGTCAGAGAGGTAGTGCAGGCGGCTGGCGATCAGCTCCTTGCCGGTTCCGCGTTCGCCGGTCACCAGCACCGGCTTGTTCAGCGGGGCAAGGCGGGAAACCTGTTCCAGCACCTCAAGAAAGTTGTTCGACTCGCCCAGCAGGGTATCGTTAAATTCGCTCATGAAATTCACCATCTGTTAGTGATTTACACCACCTTAAACTTACCTTGCCAGGGTGTAAAGTAATCTTTTTGTGTTAAATCAGTAAGATAAAAGTTGGCACGGGAATTGAATTAGATAACAGAGCGCACCGCGCCTGATAAACAGATTAATGAGGAGTGTAATTATGGGTATTTTTTCTCGCTTTGCTGACATCGTGAATGCCAACATTAACTCTCTGCTGGAAAAAGCGGAAGATCCGCAGAAGCTGGTTCGCCTGATGATTCAGGAAATGGAAGACACGCTGATTGAAGTCCGTTCCACTTCTGCCCGTGCGCTGGCAGAAAAGAAACAGCTCTCGCGTCGTATCGAGCAGGCGGAAACACAGCAGGCCGACTGGCAGGACAAAGCCGAGCTGGCTCTGCGCAAAGAGAAAGACGATCTGGCCCGCGCGGCGCTGATCGAAAAGCAGAAGCTGACCGAGCTGGTCACGACGCTGAGCCGGGAAGCGGAGCAGGTCGATGAGACGCTGGTACGTCTGAAAGGCGAAATCGGCGAGCTGGAGAAGAAGCTGAGCGAAACGCGCGCGCGTCAAAAAGCGCTGACCCTGCGTCACCAGGCGGCTTCGTCCTCTCGCGATGTGCGTCGCCAGCTGGACAGCGGTAAAATCGATCAGGCGATGGCGCGGTTTGAGTCGTTTGAACGCCGCATCGACCATATGGAAGCGGAAGCCGAAAGCCAGAGTTTTGGCAAACAGCAGACGCTCGACCAGCGGTTTGCCGACCTGCACGCCGATGACGAAATCAGCGAGCAGCTGGCCGCGCTGAAAGCGAAAATGAACCGCGGCGAATAAGTCTTTGAATGGCACCCCTGTGGGTGCCCACGTCAGCTATCGGATAACTGTTTCAAGGAGAGTGAATGAGCGCGTTATTTCTGGCCATACCTTTAACCATTTTTATGCTGTTTGTGGCACCGGTCTGGTTATGGCTGCACTACAGTAACCGTCAGAATGGCGGTGCTGAACTGTCCCAGAGCGAGGTCCAGCGGCTACAGCAGCTCACGGCTGATGCAAAAAGGATGCGCGAGCGCATTCAGACGCTGGAAGAGATCCTTAACGCGGAGCACCCTAACTGGAGGCAGCCATGATTGACCTGACATTTAAGGGCCGCAGGCTGTACCGCATTCCGGCCAGAGGTAAGATCAAGGGCGTCTGCGCGGGCCTGGCTGAATTTCTGGATATACCGGTGCAGCTGGTGCGGGTGATGGTGGTGCTGTCGCTTTTCTTCGGTGTTTTTATCTTCACCGCTATCGCTTATTTTGCGCTGGCCTTCCTGCTTGATGAAAAGCCGGACAGCGCGGCGACTGGCGCGCAACCCCGGCCTTGCGCGCGCGAACTGCTCGATGATTTGCAGAACGAACTGCGCGGCGTCGAGCTACCGCTACGCGAAATGGAACGCTATGTGACCTCAGAAACCTTTAGCGTTCGCAGTCGGTTTCGTCAGCTTTAATCCCGTTGTTCACGCGGGCTCGCATCCGGGCCCGGTATAATTCTGGAGACACCCCTTGCGTAATGTTCATCAGACTTTTAACCGTCACGCCAGACCCGTTTTAAAGCAGGCTGGTAAATTTATGCTGCTCGGTGCGATGAGCTACGGCCCTGCGGGCCTGGCCGGCTGGGCGGTCAAATCTGTTGCGCGCCGCCCGCTAAAAATCGTGCTGGCCTGGGCACTGGAACCTCTCCTGCGCCGGATGATGCGTCACGCCACGGCGCGCTGGAATAAACCCTGAGGGCATGAACCCGCCATAAATTGCTACACTGGGTGACGCAATCACGCCAATACACCCGTTATAAGAGGTCCTTACACCTGGATGAAACGACTGCAAAGTGAATTACTTTCGCTGGTGAGTCGGGGAACGGATCGCCACCTGCGCCTTGCGGTTACCGGCTTGAGCCGCAGCGGAAAAACGGCTTTTATTACGTCTCTGATTAATCAGTTGCTTAACGTTAACGCCGGTGCGCGACTGCCATTCTTTACCGCCGTGCGGGAAGGGCGCCTACAGGGAGTCAAACGCATCACGCAGCGGGATATGGGCATCCCGCGTTTTACCTATGATGAAGGCCTGGCGCAGCTTTATGGCACGCCGCCCAACTGGCCAACGCCAACGCGAGGCGTCAGCGAAGTGCGTCTGGCGCTGCGCTACCGTTCCCGCGCGTCACTCCTGCGCCATTTTGCCGACACTGCAACGCTCACTTTGGAAATCGTCGACTATCCCGGCGAATGGCTGCTGGATCTGCCCATGCTGGCGCAGGATTATCTCAGCTGGTCGCGGCAGATGGACGGCATGCTTACCGGGTCGCGGGCGGCGTGGTCAGCACGATGGCGCGCGCTGTGTGACGATCTTGATCCGCTGGCCCCCGCTGACGAAAACCGCCTGGCAGAAATCGCCGCCGCCTGGACAGATTATCTGCTGCGATGCAAGCAGGAAGGATTGCACTTTATCCAGCCGGGCAGATTTGTGCTGCCGGGAGAGATGGCGGGTGCGCCCGCGCTACAGTTCTTCCCCTGGCCGCAGGCGGATGCCGCGGATGACTCCACCCTGACACAGGCCGGGGCGGGCAGTAACTACGCCATGCTGAAAGCCCGCTTTCACTACTACTGTCAGCATGTGGTGAAGGGATTCTACAAAAATCATTTTCTGCGCTTTGACCGGCAGATCGTGCTGGTGGATTGCCTGCAGCCGCTGAACAGCGGTCCCGAAGCCTTTAACGATATGCGGCTGGCAATGACCCAGCTGATGCAAAGCTTCTCATATGGTCAGCGTACGCTGTTTCGCCGCCTGTTCTCACCGGTTATTGATAAACTGCTGTTTGCCGCGACCAAATCTGACCATGTCACCACCAGCCAGCATGCCAATCTGGTTTCGCTGCTGGAGCAGCTGGTGCAGGACGCACGGCAAAATGCAGCCTTTGAAGGCATTGACATCGACTGTGTGGCGCTGGCCGCCGTGCAGGCAACCGAAAGTGGCCTGGTTGATCATCAGGGAGAGAGCTTTCCGGCGCTGCGGGGTCACCGGCTAAACGATAACGCGCCGCTCACGGTTTTTCCGGGCGAGGTGCCGCCGCGCCTGCCGGGCGAGGCTTTTTGGCAGCAGCAGGGCTTTCATTTCGAACAGTTCCGGCCTCAGTCGATCGACAGGGACCGCCCGCTGCCGCATATCCGTATGGACTCTGCTTTGGAATTTCTACTGGGAGATAAGCTGCGATGACCACCCCGCTCAAACCGCGTATTGATTTTACACCCACGACAGGGGCGGAAAAGGATCCCGCATCAGGGTTCCAGCCGGATGTCTCAGCCGCTGACAGGGCCTCTGTGCTGCAACCCGCCCGGGCATTTGAGCCGGGGATTTCCACCTTCACCGTGCAGGATCCCCTTTCCGAACCCGAAGAGGAGAGCGCGGGTGAGCAGGTGGTGGAGGCCGCACTCCGCCCGCGACGCAGCCTGTGGCGAAAAATGGTGCGGGTTGGGCTGGGAATATTCGCCGTCAGCCTGGTGGCTCAGGGGGCGCAGTGGGCTCATACCGCATGGCTCCAGCAGGACTGGGTGGCGATGGGCGGCTGCGTGGCGGGGGGAATGATTGTGCTGGCGGGCATTGGATCGCTGGTGACCGAATGGCGTCGGCTTTACCGGCTGCGTGAACGCGCGGAGGAAAGGGATGTCGCGCGCGACCTGCTGGCCAGCCACGGCATCGGCAAAGGGCGTGATTTCTGCGAGAGACTGGCGCGCCAGGCGGGCCTGACCCGTCAGCATCCCGCGCTGCAACGCTGGCGGGGTGCCCTGCATGAAACCAATAACGACCGCGAAATCGTCGGGCTTTATGCCCGTATGGTCCAGCCCGAGCTGGATCGCCAGGCCCGCAGGGAAATTGGCCGCAGCGCGGCCGAATCGACGCTGATGATTGCCGTCAGCCCGCTGGCGTTAGTCGATATGACCTTTATTGCCTGGCGCAACCTGCGGCTGGTTAATCGCATTGCCACGCTGTATGGCATTGAACTGGGCTACTTCAGCCGCCTGCGTCTGTTCCGGCTGGNAAAACCATGGAGCTCTGCCGGCCATTGCCCTGGATGGCGGGGGATAAGCCGCGGCTCGGTGACTTCCGACGCGATCTGATTACCGAGCTGAAAGAGACGCTGCGGAAAAATCCGGAAAAATAACCTGCAACCTGTCAACTTTTCCTTCCAGACACTTCTGACGTTAAGGATCATAAGGTATTATCGGCACTACGCCACCTGGAATGCCCCATCATAAATAAAGGTTATCACGCATGCGTCTGGAAGTTTTTTGTCAGGACCGGCTGGGTCTGACCCGCGAGCTGCTCGATCTGCTTGTGGATCGCAACATCGATCTTCGCGGTATCGAAATAGCCTCTATCGGGCGCATATACCTTAATTTCTCCCCGGTCGATTTTGAGTCCTTCAGCCAGCTAATGGCTGAAATCCGTCGCATTCCGAGCGTAACCGACGTGAAGACGGTGGCGTTTCTGCCGTCTGAACGCGAGCACCGTGCGCTTAGCGCACTGCTGATTGCGATGCCGGAACCGGTTTTTTCTATCGACCTGAAAAGCAAAATCGAACGGGTTAACCCGGCGGCTGAGAGGCTGTTCGCCCTTAACGAAGCGAAAATGCGCAGTTTAGGCGCGGGTGCGCTGATCCCGGGTTTTAACTTCCAGCGCTGGCTGGAAAATGAAAGCGACAAGCCGCAGGCGCTGCATGTGGTGATCCAGGGACGAGACTTCCTGATGGAGATCACGCCCATTTATGCCGCTGAAGATAATAGCCACGCGGGCCAGCCTGCTGGCGCTGTGGTGATGCTCAAGTCTACGGCGAGAATGGGCCAGCAGCTGCAGAACCTGAAGGTCAATGATGATACCGATTTTCAGCATATTGTGGCGGTAAACCCGAAAATGCGGCAGGTCATCGATCAGGCCCGCAAGCTGGCGATGCTGGATGCGCCCCTGCTGATCGTTGGCGATACCGGCACCGGTAAGGACATGCTGGCCCGGGCCTGCCATCTGCGCAGTGCAAGGGGTAAAAAGCCTTTCCTGGCCCTCAACTGTGCCTCCCTGCCGGATGATGTGGCTGAAAGCGAACTGTTTGGTCATGCCGCCGGGGCCTATCTGAATGCGCTTGAAGGGAAGAAGGGCTTCTTTGAACAGGCCAGCGGCGGTTCAGTGCTGCTGGATGAGATCGGCGAAATGACGCCCCGGATGCAGACCAAACTGCTGCGTTTTCTGAACGATGGCACCTTCCGCCGCGTCGGTGAAGAGCACGAAGTTCACGTTGACGTCAGGGTAATCTGCGCCACGCAGAAGAACCTGACGGAAATGGTACAGCGCGGCGAATTCCGGGAAGATCTCTACTACCGCCTGAACGTGCTGACGCTCAATTTGCCGCCGCTGCGCGAGCGCGCGCAGGATATTCTGCCGTTAACCGATCTGTTTGTCGCCCGCTTTGCGGACGAACAGGGCGTAGCCAGACCGACGCTTTCCCCGCAGCTAAGCGCCTTTCTCAGCCGCTATACCTGGCCTGGCAACGTTCGTCAGCTGAAAAATGTGCTTTATCGTGCCCTGACGCAGCTGGAAGGGGATGAGCTGCGGCCACAGGATATCATGCTGCCTGAATTTGCCCTGGATATGCCGCTGGGGGATGAGGCCATTGAGGGTTCGCTGGATGAGATCACCAGCCGGTTTGAGCGTTCAGTGCTGACCCGCCTTTATCTCAATTATCCCAGCACGCGTAAACTGGCGAAACGGCTCGGCGTGTCCCACACTGCGATAGCGAATAAACTTCGTGAGTATGGTCTGAGCCAGAAAAAAGCAGGTGGCGAGGAGGATGCAACATCCAAAAAAGATGCGGGTAACGCGCCCCCGCAGTAAAAGCGTGGCCGGTGCATAACCGGCCTGTAAGCTGTGTTTTGCCACACACTGGCATAACAGGGAATTTCACTCCCTTCAAGGATCCGTCTATGAGAACAGTCAGGGTATATCCAGAAAGCTGGCCATTACATACGCCGTTCGTGATTGCCCGTGGCGCGCGCAGTGAGGCAGGGGTGGTGGTGGTTGAGCTGGAGGAGGGGGGCGTCAGGGGGATCGGTGAATGTACGCCCTATCCACGCTACGGCGAAACCGAAGCCTCCGTGCTGGCGCAGATCGTCGGGTTGACGGACGCACTGGCCCAGGGGATGACGCGTGAAGCGCTCCAGCTGGTATTGCCGCCGGGCGCGGCGCGCAATGCCATTGACTCGGCGCTGTGGGATTTGCAGGTAAACCAGCAGCAGCGGTCACTCTGGCAGCTTACCGGTACAGAGATGCCGCAGCAGGTCGCCATGGCGCAGACCGTCAGCATTGATACGCCGGAGATGATGGCCAGCGGTGCGCTGGCGCTGTGGCAGAACGGAGCAAAACTGTTAAAAATCAAAATGGATAACCAGCTGATCACTGAAAGGCTGGTTGCGGTGCGCACGGCCGTGCCGGATGCGATGCTTATCGTCGATGCCAATGAATCCTGGCATGCAGAGGGCCTGGCGGCGCGCTGTCAGCTGCTGGCCGACCTCGGCGTGGTGATGCTGGAGCAGCCGCTCCCCGCTGGTGAAGATGCGCTACTGGAAAACTTTATCCATCCGCTACCCATCTGCGCCGATGAAAGCTGTCACTCGCGTGAGAGCCTGCCCGTGCTCAGGGGGCGCTATGAAATGGTTAATATCAAGCTGGATAAAAGCGGTGGTCTGACCGAGGCGCTGGCGCTGACAGAGGCCGCAAAGGCGGAAGGATTTGAGATTATGCTCGGCTGTATGCTCTGCACCTCACGGGCAATCAACGCCGCGCTGCCGCTGGTCCTGTCCGCCCGCTACGTTGATTTCGATGGCCCTACCTGGCTGGCCGCGGATGCGGAGCCAGCCCTGCATTTCAGCTGTGGGCGCATTACGCTGTCAGGAACGCCAGCTTAGCAGATCCACCATCGCGTCGAGGTATTTTTCCGTGGCTTCATCAACGGATATTACCGGGAGTTCGGCGGTTATCACCGGCAGATTCAGGTCGGCGCACCAGCTGCCGAACGAACCGGGGGTGGCGTAGCCAACGGTGGTAACCAGCGGCAGCGCCATTCGTTCTGACAGCCAGTGTCCGAGCAGGCTGGTGTGAGGATCCTCAATGCAGGCCAGCGGCTCGTGCAGCGTGACAATCCATGCCGGGTTAAGTGCGTGAATCAGGTCGCACAGGGCCTGCGTTTCAGGCTCTGAAGCCGGATGGTTGCCCGTTGACAACAGGACATCGCGCTCTTCTGCCACGCTGTTCCAGCGATAAACCGTCTCGCCCGGCTGCCAGTTAGCGGCGGGGAAATTACGATTTAGGTCCACCCCGCGTGAATTCGCACGCAGCCCCAGCTGGCAGCCGTCCGGGTTTACCGCCAGCACCACATGGTGTCGGCGATGCGTCTCCTGCAGCGTCCGCATCGCGCAGGACAGCGTAGCCACTGCGGCGTTTTCATCGCCATGCGTGCCGGCCAGAATCAGCCCGCTGGCGCTATCCGCTGCGGGAGCGGGAAACCAGAGCAGCGGGGCACCCAGCACTGAGGTGCCATAAATCTTATACTCAGCATCCAGCTTGCCGCGCCGGGGTCGTGGATGTTTCAAAGACATAGTATTGGCTCCGGAATAATTTCCCTCAAACTAGCGCAAAAACCGGGCGAACAAAAGCGCTGTACGCGGCGACGCCCTCTGCCCCGATCGGGGGCGCGGAAAATGCTGTTTTTCAATCAGCTATTTGCGTTAAAGTGCTGTCATACGCCCGTCCTGTCGAATCGACCCCGATCGTTTAAAGGTGCTCTGATGAGGAAACTTTCCCGCTTCACCCTCGCTGCCGCTGCGCTGGCCGTTAATCTCTCTCTCTGTGCGGCGGTCGTGCCGCCCGGATCGGTGCTGGCAGAACGACAGGAGATTGTGCGTCATATCAAAGATGAACCGGCCTCGCTGGATCCGGCGAAAGCCGTCGGCCTGCCTGAAATACAGGTTATCCGCGATCTTTTCGAAGGCCTCACCAATCAGGATGCGTCGGGGAAGATTGTTCCCGGCGTCGCAGAACAGTGGCATACCACCGACAATAAAAGCTGGATATTCACGCTCAGGAATGACGCGCGCTGGTCTAACGGTGACCCTGTCACGGCAGAGGATTTTGTTTACAGCTGGCGGCGGCTGGTTGATCCTGCGGTTGCCTCCGACTCTGCCTGGTTTGCCGGACTGGCGGGTATTGAAAATGCCGGGGCAATTGCTAAAGGCCAGCTTTCACCGGATAAGCTTGGCGTAACCGCGCTGGACAACCATCGTCTGAAAGTGACGCTGGACAGGCCGGTTCCCTGGTTCCCCAGCCTGGCCGCCAGCGTCAGCCTCTTCCCGGTGCCGCAGAAGGTGATTGAAAAGGCCGGGGCAAACTGGACGCGGCCAGAAAATCTGGTCGGCAACGGTGCCTACAAGCTTCAGCAGCGGGTAGTGAATGAAAAGCTGGTGCTGGTACGTAATGACAGCTACTGGGATAACGCGCACTCGCTGCTGACGAAAGTGACGTTCCTGCCGATTAATGAAGAGTCCAGCGCCACCAAGCGCTACCGGGCGAATGATATTGATATCACCGAATCCTTTCCTAAAAATATGTATGGCCTGCTGAAAAAAGAGATCCCCAATGAGGTCTATACGCCCGATCAGCTGGGAACTTACTACTACGCGTTTAACACTACCAAAGGACCGACCGCAGATCCGCGCGTGCGCAAGGCGCTGTCATGGACTATCGACCGCACCATTATTGCTGAAAAGGTATTAGGCACCGGCGAGAAACCCGCCTGGCATTTTACGCCGGACGTGACCGCCGGGTTTAAACCCGTGCCGGGCTTTTTGCAGCAGCATACTCAGGCTGAACTGAATATGCAGGCGAGGGCGCTTCTGGCAGCCGCGGGCTATGGCCCCACTCATCCACTGAATCTGACACTGCTCTATAACACCTCCGAAAACCACCAGAAAATTGCCATCGCCGTGGCGTCAATGTGGAAGAAAAACCTGGGCGTCAGCGTGAAGCTGCAAAATCAGGAGTGGAAAACCTATATTGACAGCCGTAACAGCGGCAATTTTGATGTTATCCGGGCCTCATGGGTGGGGGACTATAATGAACCTTCGAGCTTCCTCAGCCTGCTGACCTCCAGCCACAGTGGAAATATTGCCAAGTTTTCCGATAAGCAGTACGACGCGGTGCTGGATAAGGCCAGCCAGGAGACGCGCGCCGAGGCCCGCAGCAGCGACTATAACCGGGCAGAGCAAATTATTGCGGACCAGGCCCCCATTGCGCCGATCTATCAGTACACCAATGGCCGTCTGATTAAGCCCTGGGTGAAAGGTTATCCTGTAAATAATCCTGAAGATGTGGCCTATAGCCGCGAACTCTATATTCTTAAGCACTAAGCACTAAGCACTAAGCACTAAGCACTAAGCACGGTGAACATTTCGTCGTATGGCCGCTGACCGCAGGGTGGTCTTTGACTCAGGAAGCCATACGCAAACCTATGGTGACAATTAGCGGTGAATTGATGAACTATTCACCGCATCATGCTGCCGGAACCAGCAGATAATAAAGCCGTTGCTATCACATCCTCCAGCTCCCTTCAGGTGATCTATGGCCCGTAATACCGCTCTGCTATGTGCTTTGTTATTGCTTTCCGGCTGTGCCCTTAAGCAGTATCCGTCGTCACCGCCGGTCAGCAATGTTCAGGCAACCACCCTTGATTGTCAGGGTATAGAGGATCAGCTTGCCAAACAGGAGCAGGTTCAGGCGGAAATTAATAAAACGGGCGAGTTTAACGGATTGACGGTGCTGGGCTTTATTGGGGATTTTGGCATTGGCAATGGCGTCGCAAAAAGCCTTGCGCAAAAACATGCCAGCCAGCGTCTGGCACAGCTTAAAGGGTTGCAGCAGCAGAAATGCTGATGGGATGTTGACCTGCTCCCCTCTGGTTAATCCATCGCCAGGCTAGTAATGTTTATCATTGACCCGCTCCCCGTATGTGATCCATTCATAATCAGGAATAACCGGCTTCATGTTGGTTGCGTATTCTGGCAACCGGCAGATTTTTCGGCAAATTCAGAGGGAGTCATCCAGCCCAGTGCAGAATGGGGACGACTCTGGTTATAGTGTATGCGCCAGGCCTCGATTTTGCACCGTGCATCCTCCAGAGACATGAACCAGTTCTCGTTCAGGCATGCCTGCCGCAACCTGCCGTTGAAGGACTCGACCGTGGCGTTGTCCGTCGGTGTTCCCGGCCGTGAGAAGTCGATCCTAATACCTCTTTCATACACCCACCTGTCCAGCATTTTTCCTGCAAATTCAGATCCATTATCGGTTTTCAGCAACTGCGGTAAGGGACGCCTGAGCGCTATGCTGTTCAGCATTTCTGCCACTTCTGTTGAACGCAGATTCTGCCCTACGCAGATCCCCAGGCATTCGCGGGTGTAAAGGTCGATAACCGTCAGCAGGCGCAGTCGTCGCCCGTTAAACAGCGCGTCCGAGACAAAATCCATGCCCCAGACGTGATTCGGATACAGACCCTGAGGCTGCGGTTGTCGGCGCTGGGCCGATTTATTGCGGCGTGGCCGTTTGAGGCGCAGCGACAGACCCTGCTCACAGTAGAGGCGGTAGATTCTTTTGTGATTATCGCGCCAGCCTTCCCGCCTGAGCATCACGTGTACCCGGCGGTACCCGTAATGAACCCGGGTTTCGGTTATCTCACGGATGCGTAGCCGCAGTGCGCTGTCGTCGGCGGCCACAGAACGATATCGAAACGAGCTGCGGCTGACCCGCAGCGCAAAACAGACCTGTCTCTCACTGGCACCGTAGCGGGCTTGCAAATCCCTGACCCATTCGCGCAGGCGTGCCAGCGTCAGCTCTTTTTTGCCAGCACGTCCTGCAGCATCGCCTTGTCGAGGCTCAGATCGGCAACCAGCCTCTTCAGCCGCAGATTTTCCTCTTCCAGTTGCCGCATATGCTTCAGCTCCGAAGGAGAAATGCCGCCGTATTTTTTACGCCACGTATAGAAAGTGGCATCCGAAATGCCCAGCTTGCGACAGACGTCCGGCACTGACGTACCCAGTTCAGCCTGCTTGAGGGCAAAAACAATCTGCTCTTCGGTGAATCGTGACTTTTTCATCGGCACATCCTCCGTTCAGGGGAGTGTTTATCATGCCGGAATTCTGTTTCTGAATGGAGCAGGATTTTGGGTCAGGGTCAGTACCAGCGTACCGCCCACAGAATGATGTCACGCTGAAAATGCCGGCCTTTGAATGGGTTCATGCGCTGCTCCGTCAGCAAAAGGTGGCCATAATTTTATCACCTTCAGATTTTTGCAACAGTGCCAGAAAAACGGGTATTTCACGAGCCACCTATTTTCGGCTGAAAAAACGGTCTGAACTCCAGCCGTAAAGCTTTGCTGTGCAAAAGCGGGAAATGAAAAATTCCTTGCTGTAGCTCAAACTACTGAATTGTTAATAACGCTATGATGGATGGATATAAAAAATATCAAGGAATTTCAGTGGCTTTATACGGAAAGTTTATACTTAATGGGGCGGACATAGCACCTCTGACAGTTCCAGGCGTCGGTGTATTTATGGCCTTCTCCGGGAATGGTGGCTGTGTAAATCAGTCCAGCTGTTCAAAACTACCGTCTCAGGGTCCTGTACCACTAGGAAGATACTGGATTGTGGACAGACCACAGGGAAGGCTTCTCTCTTATTCAAGAGCTAATGAAGTCAGCCGGGATATCATCAACCACTATGTATATGGGGCAAGCTTCAAGCATAGCGAGTGGTTTGCTTTGTTTCCTGATTCGTGGGGTAACGTGAATGACGGAAGGTGGCTTGATGACGTCTGGAGAGGTAACTTCAGGTTACACCCCGGCAGAATATCTAAAGGTTGTATAACCCTGTGTCATGATAGTGATTATGCGACTCTTAGAAATGCGCTGTTGAGAACCAGCAAGATCCCCGTAACCTGCATGAAAAATATGCAGGCTTACGGGCAAATTGAAGTGGTTATATAAATGGCAGCTATGCTCCGCAGGATAATCAAAATTGTGACCTTTATGATTATCCTCTTCATCGTTGGCAGACTATCTGCCCCTTATTTTTATGATATAGTAAGCATTGATACTGCTGACAAAATTTCGAATTTTATCAATGACAGCGCCTCAGTTGAAGATATTGATAACGTTTACTTTTACCTTAATTTTTCAACAACACTGGTATTAACTGTATTGCTGTATTTGTTTCTATCAAAAGTATTTTTTCTCATCAGGAAACAACTTCGTTTTGATAAGAAAATGCGCCCCTGAAAGCGACGCATTGCGCATTTTACTATGCGGTAGGCCTTTCATTCCATGCATCAGAAAACTGCACATTACCATCGACATACCGCCAGGTGATTTTCTCATACTCAAGGCTGACATTTTCGATGTGATTGAGCTGTGAGCTGGATGTTTTTACATTTGGTACGGAGGTATTAACCCCCGTCACCTTCACATTTTCCAGTGCGATGATGTAATGACAGACTTCCTGACCGGCATGATTGATCTGATAGAAGCGAATTTCGGCGCTTTTTAGTGTCTGTCCTGTTACTACGGCGCGTTGCAGATAAGGCGATGAACTGTCAATTTCCTTTTCCACTAACATGGAAGAATGCTGACGCGGTCCCGTAATTTTTCCGTTAGCCGGATCAACCGGCAGCGACAGACCGTGCGATAATCCTATTATCAAAGGACAAGGTTTAATATGCTTTCAGGAAAAATCACATCATTCGTTTCTAGCTTCTATAAAACATCTTCTTCCACTCCGGCCCCCAATGCAGGGAATGTTACCTTCGCAAAATCAGTTAGCTCAGTGAGAAACACAACTGTCTATCGTGCAGATACACGCTCCCCAGCAACGATTAAGAAATTTGGTTTTTCTGGCACCAACAGTAATGAGCCTTGTTAGGTTCGTGTATTTGGTAAAAATACCGTATTTGCTTCAACCTCAAAAGAAAAAGTTAAAGACTTTATCCATATGATAGAGCATCAAGGCCAGAGCAAAAAATATTACCTTTATCAAATAGAAACCAACAAACAACAAGTTTTCTCATTTCGAGAAAATATGGATAAAAATCCCACATCGTTGATTAATGGCATTGCGAATCTAGCTATTCGAGAATTGGGTATTCCACAGGATGAAGCTCTGGCGTTAGCTAAAGATGCGATACATTCCAACTATCTCGCTGTAGATGAGGTGCAAGTTGAAGGTCCAATTTCCCCTTTGAGTATCAAACACATCAACACGATTAGTATTGATGGTTGATTATCCGAACGATCGCCTGTCAGCCAGCCGCCGCCCGTTCATGCATAAAAGGAGCGGCGGCTTCCCCATCTTAAGAGTGTAAACTGCGATTCCTGCGTATTCTGGTGAATATGATCGGCTGGTACGCAGCATCTATAAAAGATGTGTAGCAGGCAATCCAGGTATCATCCCAAACAGGGACGATACCGATGAGAAACCAGGGAAAGACAAGAGATCGCGAAGTTAAGCAGTATAAGTTAAATCAGCGATTTTGATGATATGTGCTCTGTAATAAGCACATACGCCAGAGCATGCAGATGAATAACTACATCAGCATCAGTGCATTCTGATGCTCAGGGGTAATTATTGATTAGAAAATGAAATGTCTGCGAGAAGGTAACTCTCTTTTAATCAATTCTTTAATCTCTTCCGTTGTAGCATTTGGAGGAAATTTATCTAATTCCTGCTGGATTGCACCTCTTCTAATCCCTTCATGACGATTGTCAACGTGTTGGCCTTCAGTTTTACTAATAAAGGAGATATCAGATCTCTGAACGACCGATATACAACGGGAGGAAAAATCTGCTGTTTTGTGGTTTTTATTACCATTTAATGCATTGTTTTCTGATGGGGATCCATACCTATTAATATAGAAAGCATGCAGAAAAGATCTGTTAGGTGATAAGCCCATAACTCAACTCCCTTAAATTATAAATTGTTTGATGATTTTAAATATAATCATATCCGTATATAATTTTCTTGCAAAAAACGACTAAAAATTTTTGTGATTCTGAATCAAATCGTACCTTTCTCTATCCGCTAAGCAGGCGATAACGAGCGTCACCAGGATGCCTTTTCTAAGACCTCAGAACTGACCATCCGCGTGGCGCAGGTTAAATTAGTGGGCGTTATCACAAAGTGTTCAATATTCCACCTGTAAATAATCGAGCATATTGGCCACAGATTTGTGCTTTATAAACCGGTGCCACGCGAGATAGACATTACAGGAAATACACGCCTGCTGATATTGCTCCTTCTCCGCTGCACGCTCCCCCAATACGCGCTCGGGAATAAAGCCGATGCCAAAATTGTTCTCCGCCAGTAAAAGCATCGTCTGATAGCTTTCCATCTGCGTCATCTGGTATTTGCCCGCTGGCTGTTCGGCATGCCAGCGTTCGACCATATCGCTGTAAAGGCACTCTTTGCCAAAACTGTATAGCGGGATGGGGGAAGCGTTGACCCTTTCCGGGTGTCCAACCAGTACCAGTCGCTCTTCGAATGCCAGCGCGCTGGTGACTTCAGGACTGAGAATCGGTCCGTCAGAGAAGATCATATCCAGCTGACGATTGATCAGCTTCTCTTCCAGCACTCGCGAGTAGGCGTTGATCAGGTTGACCCGAATATGGCTGTTTTCCTGCATAAAACCCACAACCCGCCTGGGTAACCAGAAGTCGATAGCCACATCTATTGCCCCAATGGTCAGCGTAGACACGTCAGCGCCTTTTTGATGCTTTTTGTGGATTTTATCAGAGAGTTCAAGCAGCTGACTGACATCCTGGTAGTACTGCTTGCCAAAAGGGGTGACGCTGAGTCTGCCTTTATAACGATCAAACAGCGGCTCCCGGAGCTCGCTTTCAAGTTCTTTTATCATTTTGGTGATATTTGAGGGGACGCAGAACATTGCCTCGGCCGCAGGCACTATCCCTCCCAGCTCGACCACGCGACAAAAGGCCTCAGCCGAACGAAGTTTCATAGGTTTTCCATTTAGTGAAACGATCTATTGAAAACAAGTTACTTTAAGGAATTCACTGGGTCAAGTAACCTTCTCTGCGTCAAAAGAAATCAGCTATATTCACTTGCACAAGGGAAAATTACTATGATTACACTTAATGTATTCTTTAAAGTTAAGCCGGAAAATAAGCAGGAATTTCTTGCCGTACTGAATAATATGGTCGTCGAGTCCAACAAAGAAGAGGGCTGCCATTTTTATCAGCTGTGGAACAATGAAGATGATAAAAACCACTATGCATTAATTGAACTCTGGTCAGGTAAAGATGTACTGAGTGAGCATCAGAAAACACCACACTGGATTGCCTTTAACGATGTGGTTAATACGTTCCTTACCGAACCCTATGATGAACACCACTTTACTGAAATTGCTCGCTAATAACGGCAGCGCTGGCATAATGTGCCAGCGTTTTTTACCGCGTTGTAAATATCATCCTTTCTGAATATGCTCGTCACCGCAATAACTCTTGCTGCATCCTTATTCCACTTATTAATATATCTACGTTTAGTTAGAGAGATAAATATCCCAGCCATCTGCTTGAATTAGCATGCGGTTTCTACCAGGCTAAAAGCTGTTTCATACTGTGCAGTATGATTTTTCACGACCACCAGGGGGAATGTCATGATTGTAAAAAATAACATTGATTTAAACGAAGCCCGGCGCCTGACGGATATCGCGATAGATAAGGCGAAAGACATTGCGTCACCGAGCAATATTGCCATCGTGGACGCCTCGGGTTTTTTAATCTCCCATATGCGAATGGATGGCGCGCAGCTACCCAGTATTGAACATGCCATTAACAAGGCCTACACCAGCGCACTGTTTGGTAAAGCGACCCAGGAGCTGAAGAAAGATGCTGAGCCGGGCGGCGAGCTGTACGGTGTGAATAATACCCTGAATGGCAGAGTCATCGTCTTTGCAGGCGGGAATCCGTTAATCGTCAACGAACAGGTGGTGGGGGCGATTGGTATCAGCGGCGGGACCAGTGAGCAGGATCGGGCGATCGCTGACTATGCCGTCGCGCAATTCAGGCTGAACGATGCAGCCAGTCAACAGGGTTAACCTGGCGCAGGGCGGGTTTGCAGAATGACATGGTTTCTAACGGCTGAGTAACCTTAACCATTTTGCAACGACCCGGCGGCAGGCTAGACTGTACCGCACTGATTGTCCTTAAAATGGAGCCGCCGTGGACGTTATTGCAGGTAAGTCATTACAGGTTACGGACGCAATTATTGCGTGTCAGCTGGACGGCAAAGGTGGGCTGATCCCCATCGATAATAAAGACGTATTAGCAAGCGATCGCCCCTGCTGGTTACACCTGAATTACACCCACCGGGAAAGTGCCGACTGGCTGTTGTCCACGCCGCTGCTGCCGGATTCCGTCCGCGATGCGCTGGGTGGCGACAGCATGCGCCCTCGCGTCAGCCGGCTTGGCGATGGCACGATGATTACCCTGCGCAGTGTTAATCTGAACAGCGAGTCTCGCCCCGATCAGCTGGTGGTGATCCGGGTATTTATCAATGAGAGACTTATTGTCTCAACCCGGCAGCGTAAGGTCTATGCCATCGACGAGGTGCTGACCGATCTCCAGAACGGTAACGGACCGGTGAATGGCGGAAGCTGGCTGGTTGAGGTCTGCGACGCGCTTAACGATCATACCAGCGAGTTTATTGAACAGCTGCACGATAAGATTATCGATCTTGAAGATGCAGTAGTGGATCAGCAGGTACCGCCGCGCGGCGAACTGGCGCTCATCCGCAAACAGTTAATTATCATGCGTCGCTACATGGCTCCGCAGCGTGATGTGTTCTCGCGTATTGCCAGTGAGCGGCTGCCGTGGATGAGCGACGACGATCGCCGCAGGATGCAGGATATCGCAGACAGGCTGGGTAGGGGGCTGGATGATTTGGACGCCAGCCTGGCGCGTACGGCGGTACTCTCTGATGAAATCAGTACGGTGATGGCTGAGTCGATGAACCGCCGCACCTATACCATGTCGCTGCTGGCGATGGTGTTCCTGCCTACCACATTCCTGACCGGGCTGTTCGGTGTCAATCTAGGCGGTATTCCCGGCGGCGGCTGGCATTACGGTTTTGGCGCGTTTTGCCTGTTGTTAGTGTTGCTGGTGTTGGGTGTTGCTGTGTGGTTACGCCAGCGTAAATGGCTGTAGGGAAGGGGGCGTAAAGGTCGCTAAAGCGAAAATAAACCTGATCCATATCAATACAAAATCGGTTCAGCGGAGGCAAACTCTGTTTCGCAGGTGAATGCAGCGTCAAGCGATGGGCGCTGCGCTCCATATTGTACTACTTCCAAATTTGAATTACTGCATAGCACATTTGATTCATAACAGCCGACGCATAGTCGGCTTTTTTTTGGCCGTTTGCTACTGTGTCAGATGGTGCCTATGCTTAGTATTCAAGCAAAGACTGAGGAGGAAGACATGTTAACTGCAAACGTTATGGACACTCCGCACGCATCTGACCCTATCCCTACCGACCCTGTGCCCATCCCTGAGCCGTTCCCGACGCCTCAGCCGATGCCTGATCCCCCCCCGGGCGATCCCGATCCAATTCTGGACCCCCCCCCGCATATGTAACCGGGGACTGGCCGTTGAGCAGCATCAGGCTGCTCAACAGCCGTTAGCATAACCAGCGCCTGACTGCCTTATCCGATCTGCATGACATCGAGACGAACCGGGGCGTCCTCTTCATCCTCCGGCTGCCAGCCGGCAGGCCTGAGTGGCACAGGCTCGCGGTCGAATGCCAGATCGCCGCCGTCCACCACTTCTGAACCGTGCTGAATTCCTTTGAAATCGAATAGCGACGTATCGGCCATATGCGAAGGCACAATGTCCTGCATCGCGCTGAACATGGTTTCGATGCGTCCGGGATAGCGTTTATCCCAGTCGCGCAGCATATCGCCAATCACCTGACGCTGGAGGTTAGGCTGGGAGCCGCACAGATTACAGGGGATAATCGGGTATTCGCGGGCAATGGCGAAACGCTCAATGTCTTTTTCACGGCAGTAAGCCAGCGGGCGTATAACGATATGCTTCCCATCATCGCTCATCAGCTTAGGCGGCATACCCTTCATTTTTCCGCCGTAAAACATATTCAAAAACAGCGTTTGTAAAATATCGTCGCGATGATGGCCCAGGGCGATTTTGGTACAGCCCAGCTCGGTGGCGGTGCGGTAGAGAATGCCGCGTCGCAGGCGCGAGCAGAGTGAGCAGGTGGTTTTGCCTTCGGGAATTTTATCCTTCACGATGGCGTAAGTATTCTCTTCGACGATCTTATACTCCACGCCGAGCTTGTCGAGATACTCAGGCAGGATGTGTTCCGGGAAACCTGGCTGCTTCTGATCGAGGTTAACGGCTACCAGGGAAAAAGAGACCGGCGCGCTTTGCTGGAGATTGCGCAGTATTTCCAGCATCGTATAGCTGTCTTTACCCCCCGACAGGCACACCATAATGCGGTCGCCTTCTTCAATCATATTGTAATCGGCAATCGCTTCCCCAACGTTGCGGCGCAGACGCTTTTGCAACTTATTAAGGTTGTATTGCTCTTTCTTAGTATTGTCTTGATGTTGGTGCATAATTTAGCGGCTCAGATTCAAAATGGGGGGCATTACGCTTATTTTGCCAGTTTCTCTCAGCAATGAAATCTTTTCGTTAGAGTTCATCGGTTCCGGCATGCGTCGTTGTGGCGAGTATGGTACGGATTACAGCGGCGAAAGCCAGCGCCAATTATTTACTTTTACCGTCCCTGCATCGTTAATTCACGGCGCATCCTGTCGCTTATCGCCTGCTGCGCGTTAGTGCATCCGCCAGTAACCGCCATCGTCCGTTCTCTGGTACACTCTGCGGCAATACGCCCGTCGGTTTCTATCAGAGAGTAACTTGTGACTGCTTTTTCAACCCTGACTTCCCTGCCAGCCAGCCAGATCGATAATCTGACCGAGCTTGGCTATCACAGCATGACACCTATCCAGGCCGCGTCGCTGCCGGCGATCCTGGCGGGGCGCGACGTGCGCGCCCAGGCGAGGACCGGCAGTGGTAAGACCGCTGCGTTTGGCCTGGGTGTGATGCACCGTATAGACGTGACGCAGTTTACTACCCAGTCACTGGTGCTATGTCCTACGCGCGAACTGGCCGATCAGGTCGCTAAAGAGCTGCGCCGTCTGGCGCGTTTTACCGCAAATATTAAAATCCTCACGCTCTGCGGGGGGCAGCCGATGGGTGCCCAGCGCGATTCGCTGGTGCACGCGCCTCACATTGTGGTGGGAACGCCCGGACGTATCCTCGATCATCTTAAGCGTGAAACGCTCAAGCTGGGGCAGGTCACCACGCTGGTGCTGGATGAGGGGGACAGGATGCTGGAGATGGGGTTTCGTGAGGATATCGATACGATAATCCGCTATTGCCCAACGGAGCGCCAGACGCTGTTATTTTCAGCCACCTGGCCGCAGGACATGGCGAAAATCAGCCAGAGTATCCAGCGCGATCCGCTGGCCGTCGAAACCGATGTGGTCTCCGATCTACCGGCTATCGAACAGGTATTTTACGAGGCAGGCCCGCGCGAGAAACTGCCCGCGCTCATTGGCCTGTTAAGCGATAAAAAGCCGCGTTCCTGCGTCGTGTTCTGCAATACCAAACGCGAGTGCGATGACATTGCTCACGCGCTGGAGAGCAAAGAGATTAGCGCTCTGGCCCTGCATGGCGATCTTGAACAGCGCGACCGCGACCGGGTGCTGATCCGCTTTGCCAACGCCAGCTGTCGCGTGCTGGTCGCAACCGATGTGGCCGCGCGCGGTCTGGATATCAAATCACTGGAAATGGTGGTCAACTATCAACTCTCCTTTGACCCGGAAGTTCATGTTCACCGTATTGGTCGTACCGCCCGTGCGGGCGAGCAGGGCAGCGCCATTAGCTTTGTGGCTGCGGATGAGATGATCCGCGCCCATGCGCTCGAGGATTTTTTACAGCAGAAGCTGAGCTGGAAGGGCGTTGCTGAACTGAAATCGGTCGCTTCACAGCCGCTGCCAGCCGAAATGGCTACCCTGTGCCTGGACGGCGGGCGTAAAGCCAAAATACGTCCAGGAGATATCCTGGGCGCGCTGACGGGTGATGCGGGCCTGAAGAGTGAAGTGATAGGAAAAATTGATATCGCCGCTACCCACGCCTATGTGGCTATTCGTCATGACAGTGCACGGCAGGCGATGAAGCAGCTCCAGCAGGTGAAGATTAAAGGTAAATCCTGTCGTGCCGTGCTGCTGAAGTCCGCCTTCTGATTTTTATTGCGGCCAGCCGGATGAACGACTGGCCGCGTTCAGAATGCCTTTTACACGCGGTGTACGGCAGGTGGCGTTGACAGCAGCGGTTCAGCATCGGCCATCAGGGTTTTGAAATGCGGCTGTTCACCGTGGGTTTTGACGGCCTCTTCGTTCTTCCAGGTTTCGTGGAAAAGGAAGACGTTACCGTCCTCAACGCTGCGGTAAAGATCGTAATGAACGCATCCCGCTTCTGCCCGGGCAGGTTTCACTCCGTGCGTCAGGACTTTCTTCAGCTCATCAGCCTTGCCCGGTTTGGCAGTGAATTTTGCTACAACAAGAATATTTTTATCGCTCATTCTGTTCTCCATACGTTTGCTTGCAAATTTGGCCGGACTAAACGGCCATGATAATCCCTTTTACGTCACGGCTAATGCATTTCAACCGAATGCACGCCTTTAATTTCCAGTAGTGAATCATAAATCTGGTGTGGGGCAATTTTTCGTGACAGGGTCACGTCAATCGTCATCTCACAGAGTCCGGTCTCGACATCCCGATTCACAATGGACACCTGACCGGTCCTGACGCGCTCTTTCTCAAGTACAATCAGCACCATTGGAACGCTTTTCGGTTTAAGATGAAACACCAGCGTGTGATGGCGGCCGATAAGCCAGTGGCTAATTCTGCGGAACGTTTCCAGCACCACCAGTGCCAGCAGCGTGCCATAGATACCGATTTCGTAAAGACCACTCCCAATGACCAGTCCAATCGCGGCGGTGACCCACAGACCGGCGGCAGTCGTCAGCCCCTTAACGATCTGCTTCTGAATAATAATAGTCCCGGCGCCCAAAAAACCCATTCCGCTGACGACCTGAGCGGCAATACGGCTGGGATCCAGACCAATATGCGCCTGCATAATGATGTCATCAAAGCCATATTTAGAAACGATCATAAACATGGCGCTACCGATACCCACTAAAATATGCGTCCGCAGACCCGCTTCTTTAGCCCGCAGCTGGCGCTCCAGCCCAATTAATCCACCCAGTGCACCGGCCAGCGCGATACGTAATAACAGATCCATTAACACAGGCTATCCTTCTGATTTATTGTCATCTTTCATCGTTACACGCCCTTTTTTATAAAATAAGAACGCAGGCTATTGCTATTATTGAGATTATTAAATGGTAAATATTCGTGACAGCTATCGACCCACATCCGATCCTGGCTTATGCTGACAAACCGCATAAATACCAACCCGGAGTGGATAATGAAAGCAGCGACTTTACTGCTGCTGGGGGCATCTCTCGTGCTCTCAGGCTGTAGCAGCGACAGCAATGATGAACCGCCACAGCAGGCAACCAGTGCCCACGTTCCCACTAAAGTCGTGATGTCCGATCTGGCTGCCAGCGCCTGCTCCAATGCCGGTGGCACGCTGGCCCTTTCGCGTCAGCTTGATGGCTCTGCCGTCGGCATGTGCCAGCTGGCAAATGGACGACGCTGTAATGAAAGCGCGCTGGCTGGCGGAACCTGCGCGCGTTAAGCGGGGCGGTGAGCCGGGATGGAGCAGGCGGAGCGAATAACCCATTAGCCGCTGGCCGAATGATTTATGCCGTTACCGCGTTCGGGCAGGACTCCCCTGCGGCCAGCTGACTGATATTTTGCAGCGTCGTTTGCGAGATGCCGGTCAGGGCCTCCGCCGTCAGGAATGCCTGATGGCCTGTGAACAGCACGTTATGGCAGGCTGACAGACGGCGGAAAATATCGTCCTGAATAACGTCGTTGGATTTATCCTCAAAAAACAGGTCACGTTCGTTTTCGTACACATCCATGCCTAATGCGCCTATCTTCTGCAATTTCAGTGCATCAATCGCCGCCTGAGAATCAATCAGCCCGCCCCGACTGGTGTTAATGATCATCACGCCATCTTTCATTTTTTCAAATGCCGACATATTCAGTAAATGGTGGTTTTCTGGGGTTAGCGGACAGTGGAGCGAAATAACATCTGCTTCCCGGAACAGGGTGGCGTTATCCACGTACTCCACGCCCATCTCCAGCGCCAGCGGATTTGGCCAGGGATCGGACGCCAGCAGGCGCATGCCGAAGCCTTTAAGAATACGCAGCGTGGCAAGGCCAATCTTACCCGTGCCGATAACGCCGGCGGTACGGGCATGCATATTGAAGCCAATCAGCCCTTCGAGTGAGAAATTAGCGTCGCGGGTTCGCTGATAAGCACGATGAATACGGCGGTTAAGCGTCATCATCATTCCTACCGCGTGTTCTGCAACGGCTTCCGGGGAATAAGCGGGAACGCGAACCACGTGCAGACCCAGCGCGTTGGCGGCGTCGAGATCGACATTATTGTAGCCCGCACAGCGCAGCGCGACGAATTTCACGCCCAGCCCGGCCAGTTCCTCAAGCACGGCGCGGCTCCCATCGTCATTGACAAAGATGCAAACGCCATCGCAGCCCGTGGCATTTTTAGCAGTACGTTCGGTGAGCAGGAAGTCAAAAAACTCCAGTTCATAGCCATAGCTATTATTAACCTGCTCCAGATACTTCCTGTCGTACTGTTTGGTACTGTACACCGCTATTTTCACGATTGCTCTCCTGCTATGCCGAAGGGATTTCATCAACCGACATCTTAACAAGATTTGATATCAGGCTGCGACCCTTACCAGAGCTGCGGTAAATATCACGGCTGCCTGGCCTGTTTTCGGGGAAAAACTTCTCCATCCGGGCTTAACGTGCCATCATTTACCTCACTTAACCTGTCTAAATAAACGGACTTTATATTGCCATGACCCGGGGCTGGAAAATTTTAACCGCAGCAGTAATGAGTGTCGTTTTGCTGCTGGCAGGACTGATGCTGACCATTACGCACTGGCTGCCGCGGCTGGCGGGAGTCTGGCTTCCGGCGGGAACGTCCGTGGCGCTGGACGGACGGCCAGGCTGGCATAAGGGCGCGCTTTCCCTGCCGGGTATCCGCTATCTGGCCGGGCAGTGCGTGCTGGCTAACGTGCGTGATGTTTCGTTGAGCAAGCGAAAGGGTCGCTGGCTGCTCGATGCCGCAGACGTCAATATCGACAGCGCATGTTTCGATCGGTTACCCAACGGAAAATCCGAGGCCGCGCCGCGAACGCTGGCGGCCTGGCAGGCGATGCTGCCTTCTGCGCAGGTTTCTGTTGATCATTTCTCGATCGCCCCGTGGCAAAATCTGGCTGGCGCGTTGCGCCTTAGCCTGGATAGCGATCGCCAGCAAATCACTTACAGCGGTGACGCGCTGTCCCTTAAGGCGAGGCTGGAAGGCGACCGCCTGAATGTCGATGCGCTGACCTTTCAGGCCCCCGGCATTCCTGAACCGGTACAGCTTTCCGGCACTCTGCATCTTCCTGTCATCCCCAATACGTTGCCAGAGGAGGGGCAGCTTGGCGCTAACCTGACGCTACAGGGCGTGCCGGATCCTCTGACAGTCAGGCTGAACTGGCAGCAGCAGCAGGGTGAATTGCTGGTCACGGCGAAGGATAACCAGACGCCGCTGGTCAGCTTACCCTGGCAGGTTTCAGCCGACAGCGTGCAGATAACTCACGGACAGTGGCGCTGGCCCTGGGCTTCCCAGCCGCTTTCCGGCGGCGTGGCCCTGAGCCTGAATCACTGGCAACAGGGGCTGGCGGCAACGGAAATTACCGGACGTCTGAACGTCCTGACTCAGGGACGCGGAGGGAAGGGCAACGTGGTACTGACGCTCGGGCCGGGCCACCTCGACCTCGTTAATAGCGCGTTACCCTTCAGGATAACTGGCGAAAGCAAGCTGGCCCAGCTGCAATTTTATGCAGGTCTTCCGGGTGAAGTGCGTGGCCCGCTGCTGGATCCCGCACTCTGGCTCAGCCCGGGTGCGCTGCTGCGCATGCGAGGGCGGCTACTCCCGACGCTGGAGGTTGACGAGGCACGCTGGCCGCTGGCCGGGGTCACCCTATCTTCAGCGGGAGTGGATGGGCGTTTACAGGCGATCCTTAGCGCCCACGATCCGCAAATGGGGCGGTTCAGACTGCATCTGGATGGCCGCGCGACGGGCTTCTGGCCGGATAAAGGCCTGTGGCAGTGGCGCTACTGGGGCAACGGAAAAATGGTACCGCTGTCGGCCAGTTGGGATGTGAACGGAAATGGGCGCTGGCAGGAGACGCTGATTGAACTGACGTCACTCTCCACCGGCTTCGATCGGATCCGTTATGGCGGCGTCAACGTTCACGCGCCCAGACTAACCTTAACCTCGCCGCTGCGCTGGGATCGGGCTAAACCCTCTTTTGATGGTGCGCTCAGCCTGACCGCCCGGCAGACGCTGTTTGGCGACGGCGGTTACCTGCCGCCCGCCACGCTGGCGCTTAACGTCAGCGGGCGCGATCCGGCCTCTTTTCTCTATCGCGGCACGCTTCAGGCGCAGGCAATTGGCCCGGTGCGCTTGCAGGGCCGCTGGGATGGTGCGCATCTGCGCGGTCAGGCCTGGTGGCCAACGCAGCCTCTTACGGTTTTCCAGCCGCTGCTGAGTAACGACCTGAAAATGAAGATCCGCTCCGGCACCCTCAGGGCGCAGGTGGCCTTTTCCGCTGCCAGCGACAGCGGCCTGGAGGCGGGTGGTCACTGGGTGGTGAGCAACGGGAGCGTTTCACTGCCGGATAACGACATCAGCGGCGTCGATTTCTCCCTGCCGTTCAGGCTGAAGGTCGATCGCTGGTATTTCGGCGCAAAAGGACCGGTCTCTCTTCGTATCAAAGCGATTAAAAATCAGTTTACCCTGCAAAATATCACTGCCGATCTCCAGGGCGGCTACCCCTGGAGTGAAGAGCAGCCGCTGCGCCTGAGTAACGTCGGCATGGATATTCTGGGGGGGACGCTGCGTATGGAGAGTTTGCAGATGCCGCAGCATGAAGCCGCGACGCTGCGCATTAAAAATATCAGCGTCAGCGAGCTGGTCACGGCGATAAAGCCGAAACAGATTGCGATGTCCGGGCATATTAATGGTGCGCTGCCGCTGTGGCTGAGTCATCCCCGCTGGCTGATTAAGGACGGCTGGATTGCCAATAGCGGTCCGCTGACGGTCCGGATGGATAAGGACTTTGCGGATACGATTTCCAACAACAATATTGCGGCAGGTGCGGCGATGAACTGGTTACGTTATATGGAAATTTCACGCAGCTGGGCCACGCTGGATCTGGATAACCTCGGGATGATGACCTTCAGGGCGCAGGTTAACGGTACCAGTCGTTTTAGCGATAAAAATCAGCGCGTGTCGCTTAACTATACGCAGCAGGAAAACCTGTTTCAGCTCTGGCGCAGTTTGCGCTTTGGCGATAACGTGCAGTCATGGCTGGAAGATAACGCCACACTGCCGAAGCACAAGGAAAAATCTGATGAAACGCATTAGCCTGCTGATGCCCGCCGCTGCGCTACTGCTTAGCGGCTGTACGCCCCGTATTGAGATCGCTGCACCAAAAGAGCCGATTACCATCAATATGAACGTCAAAATTGAGCATGAGATCCATATCAAGGTGGATAAAGACGTTGAGGCACTGTTAAAAAATCAGAGTGATTTATTTTGAGGGGGGCATGATGGGCAGGTTAAGAAATATGCTGATTTGCCTGCTATTGCTGCCGACGGCGGCTATGGCACTGACGTTGAGCGAGGGGCGTCAGCAGGGTCGGGTAGGTGAGACGCTGTCCGGCTATATCGCGCCTCGAGCTCAGGATGCGGATACGCTGGCACTGGTTGAGCGTATCAATCAGGGGCGCAGTCAGCAATATCTAGTGCTGGCCCGGCAAAACGGTCTGACGACGGAAGAGGTTGCCCGTATTGCCGGGATGAAGCTGGTCGACAGGGCCGCTGCGGGCGAATATGTTCGTGGGATTAACGGGCAGTGGCTACAGAAAACACCTTAATCGTGTGCCATTTCGGTGGTGACTGGAGCATATCGCCGATGGGTGTTGTCCGGCTGGCTAAAGGTTTGGTGCCGTCGCCAGCGGATTGTGCCCGGCTGGCTAAAGTCTGGTGCCGTCGCCAACGGATGGTGCCTTGCCCGGTAAAGGCTCAGTGCCATCGCCAATGGGGCTTGGTTAGCTAAAGGCCTGTTGCATTCGCCAACGGATGGGGCCCGGTGCCTGGCGGTCCTCGCGCCGCGCGTGGCGCGGTTCCTTCGCTTCGTTCGTCGACCTTTCGGACCGGGCATGACGTGACATCCCTGTCCCGACATGCCCTTGTGCCAGCATCCCTGCTGGCCCATCCGGGTCTTCCTCTCTGCGCTCAGCGCTGCGGAATGCCTGTCACCGGGCCCCACCCGCCGGCTCCATTTACATTGTGTTGGCTGCGGGTAACGGCGGTTTCGGGGGTTACAGGCGATTCTTTGGCAGGTTTAAAGCAAAGAGAACTCTGCAAATAAGACAACCTCCTTGCCA
>NZ_CDPK01000002.1:375071-375448 GCF_900068895.1 Erwinia sp. ErVv1
GTTTCGGGGGTTACAGGCGATTCTTTGGCAGGTTTAAAGCAAAGAGAACTCTGCAAATAAGACAACCTCCTTGCCAAAGCCTCAGGGCCATAGCCTGAGGGTTGTGCACAGTGCGCTAAAGGCTCAGTGTTGTCGCCTACGGGTGTTGCCTGGCTGGCTAAAGGCCTGGTGTAGTCGCCAACGGATGGGGCCCGGCCGTCTGCTCCATTTACATTGTGTTGGCTGCGGGTAACGGCGGTTTCGGGGGTTACACAAGATCTTTCGGCAAGTTTTAAAAGAAAGAACTCTGCAAATAAGAAAATGGATGAGCATTGCTACAGCTCAAAAGCCTGAATGTTATTAGGGCTTAACTGGACGTCGTGCTGATGATAACTGCG
>NZ_CDPK01000002.1:375518-480122 GCF_900068895.1 Erwinia sp. ErVv1
TCTGCAAATAAGAAAATGGATGAGCATTGCTACAGCTCAAAAGCCTGAATGTTATTAGGGCTTAACTGGACGTCGTGCTGATGATAACTGCGGATAGACAAGCGGTTTTACTGAAAGCACCTCAAATGCCAGCGGATAGACAAGCGGTTTTATTGAAAGCACTCACGTACAGGCGGAAAGCTAAAAGTTTTTACTGGAAGCAGCCCAGAAGCCTGCGGACAGACAAGCAGTTTTACTGAAAGCAGCTCAGCAGCCTGAGAGGTGGATAATCCCTGCGGGTGACGGGCAATCCGCAGCGCTGCGGCGAAGACGGAGGGCCAGGCGAGGGCAGCAGGGATGCTGCACTCAGGGAGCGGCGGGCAGGGATGCCCGCTCGCGACCGGGCCGTCCGGCCCGGAGTCGGAGACAAAGGCACCACGCGGAGCGTGGCGCGAGGACGCCCGGCAACCGCAGGGATTATCCACCGGCACAGCAGGAATTCCAGCCGCCACAACCCAACGTTAACCGCAGGGATTATCCACCGACACAGCAGAAATTTCAGCCTGCACAACTGACATGCCCCCAGCCGAACAGAAGACTACCCCTAAAGAAAAAGCCCGGTGGACATGGGAATTGTCCACCGGGCTATATCGGTCACCGCAACAGCATAAACAAAAATTATGCGGTCACCAGATCTTCCAGCACGGCTTTCGCGTCAGTCGTGGCTTTAGTTGCCACTTCCGGACCATATGCAATCCCCTCGGCGAAAACAAACTTCACGTCGGACATGCCCAGGAAACCAAGGAACAGCTTCAGATAAGGCGTAAGCAAATCGCTAGGGGTACCCTTGTGGATGCCGCCACGGCTGGAAATAACCACCACCTTCTTACCTGTCACCAGGCCTTCAGGACCATTCTCGCTATAGCGGAACGTCACGCCCGCGCGGGCAACCAGGTCGAAATAGTTTTTTAACTGAGTAGGAATATTGAAATTATACATCGGTGCTGCAATAACAATGGTGTCATGCGCTTTCAGCTCGGCAATCAACTCGTCAGACAAAGACAGCGCTTCCTGCTGGCGCGGGGTCAGTGCAGCATCGGAAGGACGCAGCGCACCGACCAGCTCGCCATCCAGCACCGGGATTGGATTCGCAGCGAGGTCGCGAATGGTAATAGTGTCGCTACCGTGCGCGGCTTTCCACTCTTCAACGAAATGATCGGCCAACTGGTTAGACTGAGAATAACCGGCGAGAATACTGGATTTCAGTACTAATACATTGCTCATGATAATTTCCTGTGTGATACGCGGAACACCTTCCGCTCAATGACATACACTCTATGGACAAACCTCCCTCAGGGATAGTGCAATATTCTGAGGTCAACGTTCGAAATTACTGAACAAGCAAACCACGCACGGACAATGGCTAAGTGTCTGTCTGTGCTACACTACGCAAAATTTTTATCCTGATTAGTCCGCTGTTGACCGGTTCAACGGCAACAGAATGAGCGTGTAAATCCTATGTCAGAAAATCCTCAGTCAGCGCTGGCACTTCTGCTGCCGCGACTCGATTCGCTAATGCTGCGCGATCGCCAGCGTCTGCAAAAGCGCTTCAACGGCGCAAAAAAAATGAAAGAGGCCAGCGCTCAGCAGGCCTTAGCCGACGCGCTGGATGCTGAAATCACCCAGGCTGAACAGAAAATCGCCCAGCGACGCGCGGCGACGCCTGCTATTCGCTACCCGGAAGATCTGCCGGTCAGTCAGAAAAAGGACGAAATAGCAGAAGCCATCCGTCATCATCAGGTAGTGATTGTCGCGGGTGAAACGGGATCGGGTAAAACCACCCAGCTCCCCAAAATCTGTATGGAACTGGGCAGGGGCATCACCGGCCTGATTGGTCATACTCAGCCGCGTCGCCTGGCGGCACGTACCGTCGCCGACCGTATTGCCGACGAGCTGGAAACCACGCTGGGCGGCTGTATTGGGTATAAGGTTCGTTTTAACGACAAGGTCAGCGACACGACTCAGGTCAAGCTGATGACCGACGGGATCCTGCTGGCGGAAATACAGCAGGACCGGCTGCTGATGCAGTATGACACCATCATTATTGATGAGGCGCACGAGCGCAGCCTGAATATTGACTTCCTGCTGGGCTACCTGCGCGAATTACTGCCTAAGCGTCCGGATCTGAAAGTCATCATCACCTCGGCCACCATCGATCCTCAGCGCTTCTCGCGACACTTCCATAATGCACCGGTAATCGAGGTTACGGGCCGCACCTGGCCGGTTGAGGTGCGCTACCGGCCCATCGTTGAGGACGCAGAAGACACCGAGCGGGACCAGCTACAGGCGATTTTTGATGCCGTCGATGAACTTGGCCAGCTCAGCCGCGGAGATATTCTGATCTTTATGAGCGGCGAGCGTGAAATTCGCGACACGGCGGATGCGCTGAACCGGCGCGATCTGCCGCATACGGAAATCCTGCCGCTTTTTGCCCGCTTATCTAACGCCGAGCAGAACCGGGTCTTTCAGTCGCACACCGGACGGCGGATCGTACTGGCGACCAACGTCGCTGAAACCTCGCTGACCGTGCCGGGGATCAAATACGTTATCGATCCCGGTACCGCCCGCATCAGTCGCTACAGCTTTCGCACGAAAGTACAACGGCTGCCGATTGAGCCGGTTTCGCAGGCCTCGGCAAACCAGCGTATGGGCCGCTGTGGGCGCGTGTCGGAAGGGGTCTGCATCCGGCTCTATTCGGAAGATGATTTCCTCAGCCGTCCGGCTTTTACCGACCCGGAAATTTTGCGCACCAACCTGGCATCCGTTATTTTGCAAATGACCGCGCTTGGGCTTGGCGATATCGGCGCCTTCCCGTTTGTGGAAGCGCCCGACAAACGCAATATTCAGGATGGCGTCAAGCTGCTTGAAGAGCTGGGGGCAATTACCCAGAACGAAAATCAGCACTATAAGCTGACCTCATCAGGCCGCTCACTGGCGCAGCTACCGGTCGATCCCCGGCTGGCAAAAATGGTGCTGGAAGCGCAGCGCTACGGCTGTACCCGCGAAGTGATGATCATCGCCTCGGCGTTATCCATTCAAGATCCGCGCGAAAGGCCGGTTGATAAGCAGCAGGCCTCCGATGAAAAACATCGTCGCTTTGCCGACAAGGATTCTGACTTCCTCTCCTTTGTAAACCTGTGGGACTACCTTCAGGAGCAGCAAAAGGCGCTGGGTTCCAGCCAGTTCCGACGCCTGTGCAGGACCGACTATCTCAACTACCTGCGCGTACGTGAATGGCAGGATATCTATACCCAGCTGCGTCAGGTTGTGCGCGAGCAGGGGATCCCGCTCAACACCGAGCCGGGTGATTTTCGCAGCGTTCACACTGCACTACTCACCGGGCTGCTCTCGCATCTGGGGCAGAAGGATGCGGACAAACAGGAGTATACCGGCGCGCGTAATGCCCGCTTTGCCATCTTCCCGGGGTCGGGATTATTTAAAAAACCGCCGAAGTGGACCATGGTGGCAGAACTGGTTGAGACCAGCCGCCTGTGGGGACGCATTGCGGCGCGCATTGAGCCGGAGTGGATTGAGCCGGTCGCCGGGCATCTGATCAAACGCAGCTACAGCGAGCCGCACTGGGAGAAGGCCCAGGGCGCGGTGATGGCCAGCGAAAAGGTTACCCTTTACGGACTGCCGATTGTTGCCGCGCGCAAGGTCAACTATGGTCCGATCGATCCCGTGCTGTCGCGTGAGCTGTTTATTCGCCATGCGCTGGTTGAGGGCGACTGGCAGACGCGCCATACTTTCTTCCGGGCTAATCTGCGGCTGCGCGAGGAGGTGGAAGAGCTGGAACACAAATCGCGTCGCCGCGATATTCTGGTAGATGATGAAACGCTCTATGCGTTTTACGACGGCCGTATCCCCCATGATATTGTCTCTGCGCGCCACTTCGACAGCTGGTGGAAGCAGGCCAGCCGGGAAGAACCCGAGCGGCTAAATTTCGTCAGGGAGATGCTGGTGAAGGAGGGCGCCGACGGCGTCAGCCAGCTGGACTATCCCGATATCTGGCAGCAGGGTGATCTTCGCCTGCGGCTGACCTATCAGTTTGAGCCAGGCCAGGAGGCCGACGGCGTGACGGTGCATATTCCGCTGCCGCTGCTTAATCAGGTCACAGAGGCGGGCTTCGAGTGGCAGATCCCCGGTCTGCGACGCGAGCTGGTGGTGGCGCTGATCAAGTCGCTCCCCAAACCGGTGCGGCGAAATTTTGTTCCTGCCCCTAACTACGCCGATGCGTTTATGGGACGTGCCACCCCGCAGGCGTTACCGCTGCTGGAATCGCTGGAGCGCGAATTTCGCCGCATGAGCGGTATAACCATCGATCGTGAGGCCTGGCAGTGGGACCAGGTACCCGATCATCTGAAAATCACCTTTCGGGTGGTCGATGAAAAAAATCGTAAGCTGGGTGAAGGGCGAAGCCTGACGCAGCTTAAGGATGCGCTGAAGGGCAAGGTCCAGGAAACGCTGGCGGACGTGGCGGATGACGGACTGGAGCAGAGCGGTTTGCAAAGCTGGAGCTTCGGCAACCTGCCGGACCACTTCGAGCAGAAACGCGGCAGCTACAGCGTGAAAGCCTGGCCAGCGCTGGTGGATGAAAAGGAGAGCGTCGGCATTCGTCTTTTTGACAGCCAGCATGCCCAGCAGAAGGCGATGTGGCGAGGTCAGCGCAGGCTGCTGCTGCTCAATATCCCTTCGCCGGTGAAATACCTGCATGAGAAACTGCCCAACAAAGCCAAGCTGGGACTCTACTTCAACCCCTACGGTAAAGTGCTGGAGCTGATTGACGACTGCATTTCCTGCGGCGTTGACCGGCTGATTGCGGAGTTCGGCGGTCCGACCTGGCAGGAAGAGGCCTTCAGCCAGCTTCATGAGCGGGTACGCGCCGGGCTGAATGATACGGTGGTGGATATCGCCAGCAAGGTTGAACAAATCCTGACCTCCGTCTTTACCATTAACAAAAAGCTTAAGGGAAGGGTGGATATGACCATGGCCCTGGCGCTCTCGGATATCAAGGCGCAGATGGGTGGCCTGGTCTACCGCGGTTTCGTGACGCAAAATGGCTGGAAAAGGCTCTCTGATACGCTGAGATATCTGCACGCCATCGAGCGACGTCTCGAAAAGCTGCCGGTGGATCCCCACAGCGATCGCGCCAGAATGCTGAAGGTTGAAAAAATTCAGCAGGCCTGGAGCAGCTGGTACAACAAATTACCTGAAGTCCGGCGCGATGATGAGGAAGTGAAAGACGTTCGCTGGATGATTGAAGAGCTGCGCGTAAGCTACTTTGCTCAGCAGTTGGGAACGCCCTATCCGGTCTCGGAGAAGCGTATCCAGCAGGCGATGGATGACATTTCATCCTGATCGGCGACCCTGCGGGGTCGCGTTTAATTAGTTAAGTCAAATTAATCAATTAAGCGGGAAATAACTGGCCTGCTCTCTACCGTTAGGGCTATAACTTAAGGGAGATCCCCCTTAGGGGCCATTAATGAAAGGAGAGTAATATGAGTTATCCGGATAGCAAATTAGCGGGCATTAGCGGTTTTGCTAAAGCACAAGGTGTGACCGGTGGATGGGCAGGTTCAGTAGTCTATGTTGAAACGCTGGATCAGTTGCAGAAGGCGCTGGAGGATACAACGCCGCGCGTGGTGGTGTTAAACCGTAATATTCGGGCAGACAGCCTGACAAAAGTTTATCTGGGGGCAAATAAAACCCTCGTTGGCTCGTATGAAAACCGCACGCTTAATAATATTCATTTCCGCAGCACGGAAGCCTCCGGGAATATTATTTTTCAAAATCTGGTATTGCAGCACAGCCGTGAGATTAACCAAAACGATGATATTCAGCTCTATCTCAGCCATGGTAATAAATACTGGATCGACCACGTTACCTGGGAAGGTCATGAGTGGGCCGACAGTGACCACAGCACGGATAAGCTGCTGTATATTGGCGCGAAAGCCGACTGGGCGACCGTCAGTAACTGCCTGTTTAAGAATCATCGCTATGGCTTGATTTTTGGCTGGCCGGCTGATGACCAGACGGGTTATGACGGTTTTCCGCATTTGACCGTCTGCCACTGCCATTTTGAAAATGTTTATACCCGTGCGCCCGGCCTGGCCAGGTACGGTTACTTTCATTTCTACAATAACTATATTAATAACTTCGCGCTGGGGTTCACTATTGCCACCGGGGCAAAAATTGTTTCCGAAGCGAATTACTTTGGTGCCGGAAGCGAAAAAAATGGCATGCTTGATGATAAAGGCACCGGAACCTTTACCGACAGCGGAAGTTATCCGGCGCTGCCGAATAAAACGTCGCCGCCGAGCAAGTGGACGCCTTCCTCTAATTACGCTTATGTGGTGAAAACCGCGCAGGAGGCGAAACAGTTTACGACAGAATATGCCGGTGCGCAGAGCGCCAGACTGGTATTTGGCGGCTAACTAACGCATCAGGCACCCGCCGTAAACGTAAGCTTATCTTCAGCAAAAGACGGCGAAATGCCGTTAAAGAGAGCCGCAGGTAAAAAAAAACCTCTCATGTGAGAGGTTTTTTTATTGATGCACACTACTGGGCCAGTGCTTCAAGGCTGTCGCGGAAGGCGGTGACGGCAATTGCGCGGTTGTCGGCAAGATAGCGGTCTTTTGCCGCGGGTGCAGAGCTCTGCACGGCAATCAGCTGCCAGGCATTATTCACCTTCAGCAACAGCGGGGAGCCACTATCCCCTGGCAGAGTATCGCATTGATGCGACAGAACGCTTTTCTGCGCCCAGCCGGTGATTGCACAGTCGGTATGGGCATAAAGCGCGTCGAGATGATCCTCGGGGTAGCCTGCCTGCGTCACCTTACGCTCATCCAGCTTCAGAGCGGCAGTCAGGTCGCTGCGGCTGCCGTCAAAGAGGGGAATCGGCGTGATCCCGGACGGTGGATTATGCAGGATAATCAGCCCGAAGTCGTAGGGGGCGGCAGAAGAGGGAACAATCCAGCCGTCGCCATCTGCTTTCAGTTTCTTACCCAGGGCGGGATCGACACGCGCCTCGATATCGTGGATCTCATAACGCCAGCCGCCTTTGCCATTGGCAATAAAGCGCAGGGCGACGGCTTTGTCGATTTTACCGGGCGGGGCCAGCAGACAGTGGCCGGCCGTCAGGGCCAGGTGGGCAGAAATAAGGGTGGCGCTACAGAGGTTACCGCTGGCGGTTTCGAGCTGGCCGATGGCTTCCCACGGCTGGCTTGCAGCGTTATCAACGGGTTTACGATCGTCTTTACCGAAGAAGAGGGTTTTGACGTCAGCTTCATTAAGCCCGTCATCATCGTCTGCGTGGGCATAGTGCGAAAAGGCGAAACATCCGATTAAAAAGGCAGCAGTTAGGCGCATGTCTCTCTCTGAATGGAGAATTATTGTGAGGTTAGTACCACGTAACAGTAGTAACTATAGACGGATAGTGGCTTAAAAGGGAGATTAATTTGGAATATCAGCACGCTACAGGAGTCAGAGATAGAAGCTGGCGGCAACAACACCGCAGGCAATCATCGTCAGCAGGATAATTTCGAATAAGTAGCGACGAATCATCATCCGATACTCCAGAAAGAAACACCCGGAGGATCCGGGTGTTTTAGTGAGTCAGTATTGAGTGGGAGCGGGCTCCCGCACGACAAATTACGCTTTTTTAGCGACTTTTTTGTGGTGCACTTTTTTAGCAGCCTGAGCTTTCTGTGCTACAGCTTTGTGAGCTGCTTTTTTGTGGTGCACTTTTTTAGCAGCCTGAGCTTTCTGCGCTACAGCTTTGTGAGCTGCTTTTTTGTGGTGAACTTTTTTAGCAGCCTGAGCTTTCTGCGCTACAGCTTTGTGAGCCGCTTTTTTGTGGTGCACTTTTTTAGCGGCCTGAGCTTTCTGCGCTACAGATTTTTTAGCCACTTTTTTGTGGTGCACTTTTTTAGCAGCCTGAGCTTTCTGCGCTACAGCTTTCTTAGCCGCTTTTTTATGTTTTTTATGATGCTTAGTCGTGGTGGTCGTTTTAGCCGGTGCAGCGGTAGTTGCAGCAGGCGTTGCAGCAGCAGTTGTAGTGGTGCTGGCTGGTGCAGCAGTTGTGGTTTCAGCAGCGAAAGCAACTGAAGACATACCCATTGCAGCGGCTACAACCAGAGCAAATAATTTTTTCATTGCAAAACCCTCAAATGTTAGTTCACATGTCAGCCCACTGCGGGGCCGGTAGGAGAACTATATGAGAAGGGACGAAGGCTTTCAGTGAGTGATTGGTATCGGCGTGTAACGGATTGTACAACGGACTTGTACGCATTGTACCAGGGCAGCGTAGGGGTTAGCGGCGGCAGGCGAAAGCAGAAGGGTAGTATACCCTGTTCTGTGCCGCCACAGAACACCGGCTTACATCCTCTCTGGGTGTCTCAGATAAAGAGATGGCGATGGTGCCTGATATAGTCCTGCACGGTCACCTGTGGACGCCCCAGAAGATCCACAACGGTTTCATGGTGGGTAACCTCACCGTAGGCCTGGGTTTCATGACGAAAATAGGTCATCAGCGTGTCGAATTTGTCCCCCATCATTTCACGCAGCGGGCCTTCCTCATCCACAAAGGTTACCTGTTCTCCCAGTTCCTCAGTGAGGATACCGGCGATTTGCGGGTAATTATAACGTTGGGCCGCGGTAAGGACGTACTCGCGACCGATGTGATCTTCAACTGAACCGCGCAGAAGCCTGGCGGCGACCTCGCTGATATCACCCTCAGAAACCCACATTCTGGAGGCATCGGTAACCGCAGGCATGGCAAGCTGACGATGTTTTTTCACCTCCGGCGCGAGAAACCAGGGGAGGTTGAACATGATCCAGGCGGGGACGTTCAGAAAGGTGACGGGAAGCCCGCTTGCTACCAGTAGCGGCTTAGCAATAACGTGCAGATTTGCCCCACAGCGCGTCGCGAGGAATTCAGGCGACAGCCGATCGGCGGTCAACCCATCCGGGATAGCGATCAGACGGACAATCTGCTCAATATCGCCAACTGACTGCGCCGCACTAATTATGTTAGGCGTGACGAGGTGCTCATCGGTGTAAAAATCAGGTGTGGCGACGAAAACCCGGTTAACGCCCTGCATAGCCTTAACAAGGCTCTCGCGATCGTACCAGTCAGCGATGACCACTTCAGCATGGGGAAAACGCGCTTTAAGACGGTCATAACCACTTCTGCGGCTGCTGGCGACGCGTAACGTTACCTGGGGATCCGAGGCCAGCGCATCTGCTGTAAGCTGTCCAAGATTTCCTGTCGCGCCCAGGATTAATATCCTGCTCATTTTTCGTCTCCTTAATAAGGTTTGTCAGACGGTGGATGGTTTTAACTTAGCCAGTCGTTGCTATATACTAAGAGTACATAAACAGGCGAAAATTATCTACCTTTGGTATATAACTATGTCAGACAGCACCCCGAAAGGATCGGAAATGCCCCTGGAGACCCGCCAGCGATGGAGCCGCGAAGAGCGTTATAATCAGTTAATCTCCAGAGCCTGGCAGATTATTAAGTGCGAAGGGACCGACGCATTAACGCTTGGGCATCTTGCAGAATCAGCAGCAGTATCAAAACCTGTGGTTTACAGCCACTTTAAAACCCGGCAGGCGCTGCTTGGCGCGCTCTATCTGGCATTTGTGGAAAAGCAGAATGACATGATCGACCGGGCGCTGTTTACCAGCGATGACACACTGGATGATAAAGCTCAGATTATCGCCAGCGCACATATTGACTGTGTTCTGGCGCAGGGGCGTGAAATACCCGGGCTGGAAGCGGCGCTGCTTGGCTCACCGGAGCTGGAATCGCTGCGGCTGAATGCGGAAGAGGCCTATATTGAGAAGTGCCGTCTGGCGCTGGCACCTTTTCACCGCGCGGGGGGCCTTAAAAAAGTGACGCTGTGTGCGATATTCGGCGCGGCCAACGGCCTGGCTTACTACGTCTCATCCGGTAAACTCGCCCGCGATGAGGCGCAGCAGGAACTCTGTCTGACAATAATGGCAATGGTTCGGCGATAAGGGCGAACAAAGCGGCACCGCGACTGCGGTGGCCGCTTAACTCAAGGCTCAGAGGCCGTTCAGGTAGCGATTTTCCAGATGCTCACGGAACCACCGTGGGTTAAGGTCTTCTCCGGTGGCATTTTCAATCAGCTGCCGGGTAGTGAAACGGCTGCCGTGCTGCCAGATATTTTGTGAAAGCCAGTCAAATACCGGCTGAAGGTTGCCCTCGCGGATCAGCTCGCTCACCTGCGGCAGGGCTTTTTTAACGCCCTGGAACA
Source organism: Erwinia sp. ErVv1 (assembly GCF_900068895.1). Taxonomy (GTDB): domain Bacteria; phylum Pseudomonadota; class Gammaproteobacteria; order Enterobacterales; family Enterobacteriaceae; genus Erwinia. The sequence continues at coordinate 385,841 of NZ_CDPK01000002.1, forward strand.
ATTGTGCCGCGTACATTGCGCCGAGCGTATAGGTAGGGAAGTAGCCAAAGGCGCCATCGGTCCAGTGAATATCCTGCATACAGCCGTCACGGTAGTTTCCTGTGGTATCCAGCCCCAGCAGTGCCTGCATTTTTTCCTGCCACAGGGTCGGGATATCCCTGACCTCAACCTCACCCGCAATCAGCGCACGCTCAATCTCATAGCGCAGGATGACGTGGGCGGGATAGCTCACCTCGTCGGCATCGACGCGAATCAACCCCGGCTTCACCCGCTGATTCAGGGCGATAAAGTTTGCGGATTCCAGCGCAGGCCCGTCACCCAGCAGCTGCTTAACGTGTGGCAGCAGCAGGCTGAGAAACTCGGCACTGCGTCCCAGCTGTTTCTCAAAAAACAGGCTCTGCGACTCGTGGATAGCGGTTGAGCGGGCGAGGGCGACCGGCTGACCTGCCCACTGCTTCGGCAGATTTTGCTCGTAGCGTGCGTGACCGGTTTCGTGGATCACGCCCATCATCGCGCTGATAAACTCATTTTCGTTGTAGCGGGTGGTAATGCGAACGTCTTCGGGAACGCCGCCACAGAAGGGATGACTGCTGACATCCAGGCGGCCAGCGTTGAAATCGAAGCCCAGCTGTTTCATTACTGCCAGAGCAAGGTGCTTCTGCGACTCGACGGCGAACGGGCCTGGCGGCACCGCGACCTGCTCCCGCGACTGTTTTTCAACGATGCGCTGGAGCAGTTCCGGCAGCCAGCTCTTGATGTCGCCGAAGGTTTTATCCAGTTTGGCGCTGGTCATACCTGGTTCAAAGACATCCAGCAGCGCATCATAGCGGGAACAGCCGTTGGCCTGGGCGCGAATTTCAGCTTCCTCGCGGCTTAGCCTGACCACCTCCTGTAAATTTTCAGCAAAACCCTGCCAGTCATTGGCAGGACGCTGTTGACGCCAGGCATGTTCACAGCGCGAACCGGCGATGGATTTAGCCTCTACCAGTGAGGCGGGAAGCAGCGCGGCCTGCTGATATGCACGGCGCATCTCAAACAGATTGGCCTGTTCGACATCGTTGAGCGGGGTCTGTTCGGCCTCATCCAGCCACTGCCCCACCTGCTTTGCGGTCAGGATTTCATGCTGAAGGACGCTTAGCTCAGCCAGTGCGGCACCGCGTGGGGCACTGCCGCCCGGCGGCATCATGGTCATCATATCCCATCCGGCGATGGCAGAAAGATGGCCAAAGCGGGAGAGGCGGGTAAAGGTTTTTGTCAGATTCTCATAGGCACTGGACATGGGATTCCTTGCTATCAACAGGCGCCGTCAGGCAGCGCGGGGAGGCGATAAGGGTAGATCAACGGGCCAGCAAAAGCGAACGCTGGCGCCGCCAAGTGGGCTGGCATCAATCACCACGTAGCCGCCAAATGCCTGTGCGACCGAGTGCACGATAGCCAGTCCAAGGCCACAGCCGCCCGTCGCGCGGTCGCGGCTGGGATCAAGGCGGACAAAGGGTTCAAATACCCGCTCCCGTTCGTCAGGAGGAATACCGGGACCGTCATCCTCCACCTGCAGACAGGCGGTATTGCCGTCAAACCACAGCCCGACGCGCAGACGCTGACCGGCATAGCGCAGCGCGTTATTCACCAGGTTATCCAGAACGCGCTCCATCAGGCGGGCATCAGCCACGCCGTGGTTTTGCCGCTGTGGCGTATCCAGCTCAATCTCCACCTCAGGATGAACGGATCGAATATCATCAAGACGTTCAGCCAGCCACTCAGCGAGATCCAGCGACTGCAAATTTAAATCTACCTTTGGACGATCGAGCCGCGCGTAGGTCAGCAGCTCCTCGATCAGCGCTTCCAGCTGGCCAATATCGCGATTTAGCGCCGACGCCTCGGCATCGGTCAGATTATCGCTCATCTCCAGCCGGTAGCGCAGCCGCACCAGCGGCGTGCGCAGCTCATGGGCAATCCCGTCAATCAGCTGCTTCTTACTGGCAACCAGCGTGTTGATGTTATCCGCCATCTGGTTAAAGGCCACGCCCAGCCTCAACAGGCTGGAGGCGCTGTCGAAATGGATGCGTTCATCCAGATGCCCCTGACCAAAGCGCTGTGCGGCCGACTCCAGCCGCAGCATGTCTTTCCAGTGTGGCCGCATCCAGATAAACACCGGCAGCGCCAGCGAAATGCCGATGAAGGCCAGCAGCACAATGTCCAGAATGCGCATCTCATGCAGGAAAAAGAGATAGGGGATAGGGCCGACGGCCAGCACGTAATGGCTGCGCGGAATATGCTGCAAAAAGGTGTATTCATCATCCAGCGCCACGATTTCACCGGCGCGCAGGCGGCGCAGGGTAGTCGGGTCGAGCTGATATTTGCTCATCGGCTCAATATGCAGCTTAAACGACAGGTTCAGCTCCAGATTATCAATGGTCTTGTTCCAGTCGCGCGGCGGGATCTCCCGCAGCTCACTGCGCATCAGATAGAGCGAGCTTTTCATCAAATCATCCATCGACTCGCGACCGGCCCGCTCGGCGGTAAATTTGTAGACCAGACCAACCAGCATCGCCATCACCAGAAAGCAGACGAACAGCAGCAGATAGAACTGGATAAAAAGCTTTTTCATTCTGCATCCCAGGCGTGTGGTGCAAACAGATATCCTTTATTACGAATCGTTTTGATTCGGTAAGGTTCCGTCGCGCTGTCCAGCAGCTTTTTGCGCAGGCGGGAAATGGCGACGTCAATGCTGCGATCCATACCGTCATAGCTGACGCCGCGCAGCGTTTTCAGCAGGGCGTCTCGGTTCAGCGTACTACCTGCATGCGTAGCCAGCTCCCAGAGTAAATCAAAGTCGGCGGTAGAGAGGGCGACAATCTCGCCGCCGAGCATCACCTGTCGGTTTAGCGGATCAATAGAGAGCGTGCCGAAGCGCAGCGCCTTTTGACCGGTTTGCGCCGGCGCAATATCGTCGCTCTGGGTGGACACACCCGCCTGACGCAGATGCAGCCGCAGGCGCGCCAGCAGAACGGCGGGCGGGGTGGTCTTCAGAATGTAGTCATTGGCGCCCATTTCGAGCGACAAAATATGGTTCATATCACTGTCCAGCGACGTCAGCAGCACAATGGGGCCTGACCAAATCTTGCTGGTACGCAGATCGCGGCACAGCGTCATCCCATCCTTGCCCGGCAGCATGATGTCCAGCATCACCAGGTCAGGGTTGGCCTCGGCGATAGTGGCTTCGGCGCGGTCGCCCCGACTTTCCACAATCACCTCAATGTCATGACGGTTAAGATAAGCGGCAATCAGCTCGCCAACGTCCTGATCGTCTTCAACAAATACTATTCTGTTCATAGGTTTTTTTATCTGAAGAGGGAAAGTAAGATTACCCAATGTTTACCGTGACTACTATTACCCGCTGCTAAATAATGCTGGATATATAGTATATCCCCCTTAAAATATGCCATTATATTAGCAGGGTTGTTCTGACAACTTATCGGATAACACGTACCAGAGAAAGGAGCATAAAGGGTGTCGGATAAAGAGCAGGTTTCTGCGCTGCACAGTAACCATATCTGCCTGAATTATACGGATTTTCTCTCCGCATCCTGTAAAAAACGCTGGAGCTTCGTCGACGCCATTTATGGGGTGATGCCTATCTTCGGCATGGTGACGAAAAACTCGCCCGATCTGCCCACCGCGCCTTCTGAAAGACTTAAGGCCCTGGCGTTACAGATCATTTCTACCCAGGTCAGTGACGAAATTAACATCGCCCGATTGATAACCCTTGCTGAACAACAGCATATCAATGCCTTCGATATTTTGCTGCCCTATACGCTATCCGATCAGCAGCTTGACGCGATCCGTATGGAGTACGTCAAACCGCTTAACCTTAACCAGCAGAATGACTGCTTAACGGTAAGGGTACCCGCCTTATCCCATTAATGCATCAGCGTCCACAGGGCAGGGGCTGAACCTGCCATCAGCAGCACGATGGCCACCCTTTCCATGCCGTTGAGATTTTTCTCCGCGCGACCGCCACGCCGGGCGAACATAAACAGCAATACGCCCGGAGCGTACAGCACGACCGACAGCAGCAGATGCAGCGGGCCAGAGGCATACAGCAGCCAGATGCCATAGGCCGTAGCCCCCACGGCAATGGCGGTCACCATCGGCCTGTTTAGCGATCGAGAGACCTTTATCAGATACATTCCCACCAGCAGATAGGGCACCAGAATCATTTCAGACGCGATATTCAGCAGGGTGTTGTAATCCGAATGGGTGAGCCAGATCAGGATCAGGCAAATCTGTACGCTGCTATTGGTGAGCCAGAGTGAGGCAGAGGGCGCACCACGCGCATTTTGCTTCGCCAGCGAGCGCGGAAAGGCACCCTGTCCGGCAGCCAGCATAGGCACTTCGGCCGCCATGATCGTCCAGCTCAGGTAGGCGCCGCAGACGGACACCACCAGCCCGACGGCAATGACCACGTCTCCCCAGGAACCGATCAGCCGCGTCATCAGACCCGCCATCGAAGGGTTACGCATCTGTGCCAGCTCGGCACGGGGCACAATACCCAGAGAGAGCAGTGTCACCAGCAGGTAGACCAGCAGGGCGGTTGTCACCGCCAGCAGCGTTGCCCGGCCCACGTCTTTTTTGTTGCGCGCGCGCGCAGAAACCACCACCGCCCCTTCAACGCCGATAAAGACCCACAGGGTAATCAGCATGGTGTCCTTCACCTGCTGCCAGACCGGCTTGCCGAGCTGAATGCCGCTAAAATCCAGCCTGAAACAGTCAAGCTTAAACGCCACTACCGCCAGCACGATAAACAGCCCCAGCGGGATAAGTTTGCCCAGGGTTGCCACCAGATTGATGCTGGCCGCCGTCTGCACGCCGCGCAATACCAGCCAGTGAACCAGCCACAGCAGCAGGGACGCGCCCAGCACCGCCTGCCAGGTATTGCCATCGCCAAAGACGACGTGTCCCGGCGAATCGGTAAAAAAGCTCAGCGCTGAAAAGACGATGACCAGATAGGAGACATTGGCGATAACCGCGCACAGCCAGTATCCCCAGGCGGAGCAGAAGCCCACCAGCTCCCCAAAGCCCTCCCGGGCATAGGTATAGATACCGCCGTCCAGTTCCGGTTTGATGCGGGTAAGCAGCAGTAGCGTCAGGGAAAGCAGAATAATTCCCACGCCGGTTATCGCCCAGCCAATCAGCAGCGCGGCCGGGCTGGCTACGGCCGCCATATTTTGTGGCAGGCTGAATACGCCAGCGCCGAGCATTGAACTGAGTACCAGCGCCGTAAGGGCGGTAAGACCTAATTTTTTGTCCAAAAAATCGTCCCAATAGCAGAATAAAAAACCATGTTCAGCCTGATGTTGCGATTTTGAGCGACCTGGGCGCAGCAAAAACGGCGTTTTCATCTGAAACTGGCTGGCGATTTTACGGAGTGAGGGGGGGAGATGCAATGAGACCGAGGGTGAAAGGTGCGTTTTTATGCATAATACATGCGAAAATTATGCAATAAAAAGTAAAGACGGCGGAGCCGCCGTCTTTACCTGATGAAATTATTTAAACAGATCGGCCGAAACGGTCAGGTTACCACCGCTCTGATTCGACCACTGGCGGGTGATGTGATAATACTTCGCCCCTTTAGCGATCGCGGCACGGCCTACCGCTTCTGAAATTTCAGTCGGAGTACCGAAGTGGCCGGTGAAGGTAACGCTGTCATAGGGCTGCATCTGTGCGGCGGTAATGGCGCTCACTTCCTGTACGCTTTTACCTTCCGGCGTTCTGACGGTATAGCGTTCGCCGGTAGATGACTGGGTTTCATAGAAACGGCCAACCTTGTTACTTGGCGTTTCAGAAGAGGCAACGCCTGGGATCTGTACGGTTTTAGCGGCCGCGCCACCTGCTGCCAGGGCGGCTTTACCTGCCTGAGAATCCGCTGGCACCGCATCCGGAGACTGTACCCGACGGGCTGGCGCATCTTTCTTGTAAATATAGGCCGTTATGTACTGATTGCCACCGCTGTTCGCATCGACCTGACGGACGATAAAGAACGAGGCCGCGCCTTTTTTAGTGGCTGCTTTGGTAATGGCATCATTTACATCGGGCTGGCTGCGATAGAAGCCGCTGATGGAAACGGTATCATAGGGCTCAAGCCGGTAGGCTTCAGATTTGGTCAGCTCACGGACGCCGTTAATAATGCGGTCTCTGTTTTTAACCGCAACCGGTGCGTTGGCATGGTAGAGATCCGCCACGACGCGCCAGTTACCGCCATTGCCGTTGGTATCGTTAATTCCCTGAATAATATAGGAAGCAGCGCCCAGTTCATCAGCACGTTTTGAGACGGCTGCACTGGCTTCATTGATCGCATTAAAACGACCCGACAGGGCAATACGGTCAAATGGTTTCAGCGAGGCTGCCTTTTCTGGGGTCAGCTCCTGTGCCGCATGCGCGGTTAATGATATGAGCGACAGCAGGGCTGATGCCAGAATGGTGTTCTTCAGCTTCATAGAAATAATCCTTCGCCTTACGCAAAAAATGAGTACAAAAACGTGCTGGACTCTTGATGTGTAACAGATTAGCAGCCGATTATTGCATGTAATAATACGTTCTGTCTCAGCCATTTTGAGCGAAAGCGCATCGCGGGCTTCTCCCTCTAAAATAATAATTAGAGCGCGAGGTAAAATCCCCCTTCTCAAACGGGCTTTACCGCAAATAGTGGTAATTGTTACCGGTAATCAGGTTAATTCATTGTTAAATCTTATTTTTTAGACGTTAAATTTACGATCTAATCGTGGGCAAGCCAGCACAGTCTGCCTTATAAACGCGTAAATTCAGTCGGTAAATAGCGTTTTTCGTACTTGCCTCTGAATTTTTATATGAAATCATCAGAAACCCTCGGGTACTGGCTGGATCGCGGGACATAATTTCAGTAGTTTATAAACAGTTTGATACAGTTCCTTTTATGGCCTGCGGGCCATGACTGACCGAACTCACCATCATCCCCATTGTTGATGAAAGGGAATATTATGTTAATCGGAATACCCAGAGAACGATTGCCCAACGAAGCGCGAGTCGCTGCCACGCCGAAGACGGTTGAGCAGCTGCTGGCGCTGGGTTTCAGCGTTGTGGTAGAGAACGGGGCCGGCAAACTGGCCAGCTTTGATGATGCTGCCTTTGTTGCCGCCGGTGCCACCCTTGGTGATACGCACGCAGCCTGGCAGGCTGACATCGTGCTTAAGGTGAATGCGCCAAACGACGAAGAGATATTGCTAACGCGTGAGGGCAGTACGCTGGTCAGTTTTATCTGGCCTGCGCAGAACCCGGCCCTGCTGGAGAAGCTGGCGGCCCGTCATGTCACCGTGATGGCAATGGACGCCGTGCCGCGCATCTCGCGTGCGCAGTCGCTGGACGCGCTCAGCTCGATGGCGAATATTGCTGGTTATCGTGCGATTGTCGAGGCGGCTCATGAGTTTGGTCGCTTCTTTACCGGGCAGATCACCGCCGCCGGTAAGGTGCCGCCCGCCAAAGTCATGATTATTGGCGCAGGCGTGGCCGGTCTGGCCGCCATTGGCGCCGCAGGGAGCCTGGGCGCCATCGTCCGTGCCTTCGATACCCGCCCGGAAGTGAAAGAACAGGTACAGAGCATGGGTGCCGAATTCCTCGAGCTCGATTTTGAGGAAGAGGCCGGCAGCGGCGATGGCTATGCCAAAGTGATGTCCGAAGCCTTTATTAAAGCTGAGATGGCGCTCTTCGCCGCTCAGGCAAAAGAGGTGGATATTATTGTCACCACGGCGCTGATCCCGGGCCGGCCGGCACCGAAGCTGATCACCGCTGAGACGGTCGCCCTGATGAAGCCCGGCAGCGTTATCGTCGACCTTGCTGCCCAGACCGGCGGTAACTGTGAGCTGACCGTTGCCGATCGGGTTACCACCACGGATAACGGCGTGAAGATTATCGGCTATACCGATCTGCCCAGCCGACTGCCCACACAGTCCTCCCAGCTGTATGGCACTAACCTGGTGAATCTGCTCAAGCTGCTCTGTAAAGAGAAAAACGGCGAAATTAACGTCGATTTTGACGACGTGGTTATTCGCGGTGTTACGGTGATCCGCGCGGGGGAAGTGACCTGGCCTGCACCGCCGATTCAGGTCTCTGCGGCACCGAAAGCCGCCCCTGCTGCTGCCCGCGCGCCGGAAAAGGAGGAAGCACAGCCCGCTTCTCCGCTGCGTAAATATGCGCTTTTTGCCCTGGCCATTATCCTGTTTGGCTGGTTTGCCAACGTGGCACCTCCCGCATTCCTCTCGCACTTTACCGTCTTTGCGCTCTCCTGCGTGGTCGGTTACTACGTGGTCTGGAACGTCAGCCACGCGCTGCACACTCCGCTGATGTCCGTCACCAATGCCATATCGGGCATTATTGTGGTGGGCGCGGTGCTGCAAATTGGACACGGCGGCTGGGTCAGCTTCCTCTCCTTTATCGCCGTGCTGATTGCCAGCATAAATATCTTCGGTGGTTTCACCGTCACTCAGCGCATGCTGAAAATGTTTCGTAAGAACTAAGGGATAATCAATGTCTGGCGGATTAGTTACTGCAGCATACATTGTTGCCGCAATTCTTTTTATATGCAGCCTTGCCGGGCTGTCGAAACATGAAACGTCCAAACAGGGGAACCTGTTCGGCATCAGCGGAATGGCCATTGCGCTGCTGGCAACCATACTGGGGCCGGACAGCGGTAGCGTGGGCTGGATCATCGTCGCGATGATTATTGGCGGCACCCTCGGGATCCGTCTGGCGAAGAAGGTTGAAATGACCGAGATGCCGGAGCTGGTGGCGATTTTGCACAGCTTTGTGGGCCTCGCCGCGGTGCTGGTCGGCTTTAACAGCTACCTCGATCATGCCCCCGGTATGGATACCGTGCTGGAAAATATTCATCTTACCGAAGTCTTTATTGGCATCTTTATCGGTGCGGTAACCTTCACCGGTTCAATCGTGGCGTTTGGCAAACTTCGGGGCAAAATCTCTTCACGTCCCCTGATGCTGCCTCACCGTCACAAGCTTAATCTGCTGGCGCTGGTAGTATCGCTGTGCCTGCTGATTATCTTTGTGCGCACTGACAGCACGGCGACGCAGGGCTTTGCGCTGGTGGTAATGACCCTGATTGCGCTGGCCTTCGGCTGGCATCTGGTGGCCTCCATCGGTGGCGCAGATATGCCGGTAGTGGTGTCAATGCTGAACTCCTACTCGGGCTGGGCGGCAGCGGCGGCAGGCTTTATGCTGAGCAACGACCTGCTGATTGTCACCGGGGCGCTGGTAGGCTCCAGCGGGGCGATCCTCTCTTACATTATGTGTAAAGCGATGAACCGTTCGTTTATCAGCGTGATTGCGGGTGGCTTTGGTACTGACAGCAGCTCAACCGGTGAAAGCGACGAACAAGGCGAATACCGTGAAATCGACGTGCAGGGCACCGCTGAGCTGTTGAAAAACTCCAGCACGGTCATTATTACCCCCGGCTACGGGATGGCCGTGGCGCAGGCCCAGTACCCGGTAGCTGAAATCACCGCTAAGCTGCGCGCCCTCGGCGTGAAGGTGCGGTTTGGTATTCACCCCGTAGCGGGCCGCCTTCCGGGTCATATGAACGTTCTGCTGGCTGAAGCGCGCGTCCCCTATGACATCGTGCTGGAGATGGATGAGATCAACGACGATTTCAGCGATACCGACACGGTGCTGGTCATTGGCGCTAACGACACGGTAAACCCGGCTGCGCAGGACGATCCTCGCAGCCCCATTGCAGGGATGCCGGTGCTGGAGGTGTGGAAGGCGCATAACGTGGTGGTGTTTAAACGCTCAATGAATACCGGCTATGCCGGTGTGCAGAACCCGCTATTCTTTAAAGAGAATACGCAGATGCTGTTCGGCGATGCTAAAGCCACGGTTGAAGCCATTCTGAAAGCGCTGTAGCGGGCAGGGTGCGGGATGCATTCACCTGGCGTGGATGCATTTAACCACTTTACCTGCGTATTAACGCGTCACAGCAGCTTAACAAGGTTGTTGAGCCGGAAATAAAAGGGAAATGCTTAAGCATTTCCCTTTTTAATGAAGCTTCTGAGATCTGAAGCGTCTGATCTAACCCACACCGCTCTTATCCTGCCGCTTTGGGTGCCTTAATCGTCCGAATCGTCGTCCAGCTCAATAGGGGACACAAAGCCATCGGGTTTAATTGCCAGCAGATCGCAGCGAAGGTGATCGATAACCTGTTCAGCGGTATTGCCGAGGAAGGCGGCTGACAGCCCGGTACGGCCAATGGTGCCCAGTACCACTACGCCTGCGTCAAGCTGCTCTGCCAGTCCGGGGATCACATCTTCCGGCAGACCTTTTTCAACGTGGGTAAACTTTTCATCAATGCCAAACTGCTGGCGCAGCGCCTTCATTGCCAGCAGGTGCTGGCCGCGAATGGCATCGTTATAGACGCTGGGGTCAAAGTCGGGCAGCTCAATAGCAATATTGATCGGCGTAACCGGGTAGGCGCCAATAAGATGGACATCGGTATGATTAACCATCTCTGCCAGCTCCAGCGTCTCCTTCACCAGCCGGGTATTCAGCGGGTCGTGATGCGGCTCCTCACTGGCGAGGTTCACGGCAACCACGGCTTTACCGCCCTCCGGCCAGGGCTGGTCTTTCACCATCCACACCGGGCACGGGCACTTACGCAGCAGATGCCAGTCGGTTGGGGTGAAGACCACCGACTGGAGCCTGTCGTGCTGATGTGTCATTTTCAGGACCAGATCGTAATGGCCGTTGAGCACTTCCTGAATAATCGCCTCAAAGGGACGGTTATGCCAGACGACCTTGATATCAATCGTGACCCCGGCATCCAGATAGGCCCGGGCCTGTTCACGTATCCATTCGGTTCGCTGGCTTACCACGCCCTGGCGCATCGTGGATCGTTCATCAGGAGAGAGCAGCGTGGTCATCTCGTAGGAGAAGTCATAAATTGGCAGGAAGGCAGTGATACGGCCTCCCAGGCGCTGATTAAGATAGACAGCACGTCGGAGCGCGGGCTGATCGTCCTGCTGAGGATCGATCGCCACGAGAATGTTTTGATACTTAGCCATAACGGTTTCTCCATACACTGAGCGTGTCAGCTTAAAGATAGCCTAATCAGGTCAGGGGAAGAAGTTAAAAGTTATAGCGGGATCAATATTATAACAAATAATCATAAGCCTGAGGCGTCGCCAGGCTAAGAGGGCGTCGGGCTGGCAGGCCAGCCCGACGAAGGTTCAGGCGATAGCGCGACTCTGACCGGCAAGCTCGGCCAGCAGGTCGTGGTTTTCAATCGTAATATACTTACCCTTTACCGCCAGCATACCGCTCTTCTGGAAGCGGCCCAGCAGGCGGCTGATGGTTTCTACCGTCAGTCCCAGGTAGTTACCGATATCACCGCGGGTCATGGTCAGACGGAACTCACGCTGCGAAAAACCACGCTGTCCAAAGCGGCGCGACAGGCCGTAAATAAACGCAGCGAGGCGCTCTTCGGCATTTTTCTTCGACAACAGCAGGATCATCTCCTGATCGCCCTTAATCTCGCCGCTCATCAGACGCATCATCTGCTGACGCAGGCTGGGCATCTTACCGGAGAGGTCATCGAGCGTTTCAAAGGGGATCTCACACACCATGGCGGTTTCCAGCGCCTGAGAGAAGCTGGGGTGTTCGCCCATGCTGATGGCATCAAAACCCACCAGGTCACCCGCCAGATGAAAGCCGGTGATCTGCTCGTCACCCTGTTCGGTGATGGTATAGCTCTTAATTGTCCCTGAACGAATAGCATAAAGCGATTTCAGCTCATCGCCTGCCTTAAACAGGGTCTGGCCTTTCTGGATCGGCTTTTTGCGTTCAATGATGTTATCCAGCTGATCGAGCTCGTGTTCGTTCAGCGTGAAGGGGATACAGAGCTGGCTGATGCTGCAATCCTGACAGTGAATTGCACACCCGCCAGACTGAATACGCCTGCTGATAATACGCTTTTCAGGGATCATAGTGATACGCTCGACTGATTATTGACTAAGGTCAATTTTAACATTTTTTAGTTACAAAAAGGAACTCATCAGAGCAGTTTTAGCCACATAAAGCAAAAGGGATAGCCCACATTCAGGCTATCCCTTTACGTAACTTACTGATTCAATGCAGGACTACTTGTTTTGTAGCGGAACGGCTTCGCCATAGCCTTTTGACTCCTGACTTGCCGATATGCGTGCGGGCTGCTCGACGCGGATAATCAGCGTCAAAATCCCTGCAAACAGGTAGAGACCAGTATAGGTCCAGACCACGCCGACGATATCAAAGAAAGGCAGCACCAGCGAAGCGATTGCTGGCGCAAGGAAATTACTGAGACCTGCCGAAAGATTATAAATCGAGATGGCCGCGCCTTTATGCTTTGGTTCCAGCACCGGGAAAACGGCCGTCATCGGCACAAATGCCGCCACGGTAATGCCCAGCATCACGGCGGGTATCATCGCCACCCAATAGTTGTGGCCGAAGGTGACGGGCAGATAATAGAAGGCGAGGCTCGATATCGCACAGCCAAGGCAGCCAAACCAGCGTACCTGGCGGATCCAGCCAATGTATTCGCCCAGCACGCCCCACATTATATTGGTGAAAATGGTGATGAAGAAGAACACCGCCCAGATTTGCAACCACTCGGACATGGTAAAGCCCAGCCTGCCAACAAACAGCAGCGGCATAACCACCGCAAAGCCGAACAGCGAAAGCGTGTTAATGATGCGGATCAGACAGGCAAGGAAAATATTGCGATTGGTGAACAGGATGGTCACTGCCCGCGACAGCTCGGTGAGTTTTTCCCGCGTGGAGAGGTTAGCTTTCTCACTTTCCCCCCCGACGTTACGCAGCAAAAACATCGCCATCAGGCCGCCGACGACCACCCAGGCAATGGCAAACCATAGCGTACCCGTTTCGCCCATCCAGGGAATGGTAAAGCTGGGAAGATAGCTACCGACGCAGCCAATACCAATAGAATACATCGCCCAGAACCACCCCATCGCGGAGGAGAGCCGGTGCTTCGGTACATTCTGCACGACCAGCATAACAAATGAGTAAATAAAAAGCGGATAGGCCAGTCCGCGAATGCCGTAAAACAGCAGCATCAGCGGATAGTTGCGCATTCCCAGTCCCAGGGTCATAAACAGAATATGCATGATCACCCACAGGAAAAAGCCGATACGCATGGCCCGCTGCGGAGTGATAATTTCTGCCACCACCCCGGAGCTCCACGCCGCCAGTGCGGCTGCGGCACCATAAAGGGTAAAGACCAGCGCCGACTGAGACGGGGTAAAGCCCATATCGGTAATATGTTTGGAGAGAAAGGCCATCTCAAAGCCGTCGCCGCTCATAAACACGGCTATAGCGATATAGCCCCAGAACAGAGAGAGCGGCAGTCCGAACCAGTGTTTTTCTGATTTCATAATAATTCCTCTGATGCATGCAGGGCCCGGACGGACATGGCGGCCGGGTAGAGTTTAGAAACCGAGTGCGCGGGCCTCGCGCTGTTGTTGGTAGAGCAGGCGAAAGTGAGCAAGGCGCTTGCGCAGCATCACCTGGCGTCCCGCATCGGGCAGATACCGTTTCAGCTCCGGCGGCTTGCGGCAGACGGTGGTCTGTTCCCCACCATCCGCCAGCCAGCCCAGCCGCGCGGCACCGAGCGCGCCGCCCGCTTCACCGCCCTGGTGGGTTATAATGGGAAGATCCAACACGTCGGCCATCAGCTGTGCCCACCAGGGACTGCGGGCGCCGCCGCCCGTCAGGGAACAGCATTCCAGCGAGGTGCCCGCTTCGCTCAGCACTTTCATGCCGTCGGCCATGCCAAAGGTCACGCCCTCCAGCACGGCATAGGCCAGCGCGGCGCGCTGCGTACTGTGCGTCAGGCCATGAAACGAACCCGTGGCATCGGGATCGTTATGCGGCGTGCGTTCGCCCGAAAGATAAGGCAGAAATAGCGGGGCGATCTGCTGTTCGGACAGGCTTAAGGTCGCTACTTCAGAGAGCAGCGTCGTTTCAGATGCACCCAGTAAATCACACAGCCAGCGCAGGGCGCTGGCGGCGGTCAGCATCACGCTCATCTGATGCCAGCGGTCCGGGATAGCATGGCAAAAGGCATGGACCGCAGAGGCGGGATTCGGGCGAAAGCGATCGTTGACGGCAAACAGCACCCCGGAGGTCCCCAGCGAGATAAAAGCATCACCGGGTTCCACTGCGCCAATGCCTACCGCGCTGGCGGCGTTATCCCCGCCGCCTCCGGCTATAATCACCTCTTCGCTCAGTCCCCAGTTTCGTGCCAGTTCAGCCTTAAGCTTCCCGGCCGGCTGCGATCCCTCGACGAGGCGGGGCATATGGTCACGCGTCAGACCGCAGGCTGCCAGCAGGCTGTCTGACCAGTCACGTCTGGCCACATCCAGCCACAGCGTACCTGCGGCGTCGGACATATCGCTGATTTTTTCACCGCACATTTTCCAGCGCAGATAGTCTTTTGGCAGCAGCACGCTTGCGGTCTGCGCGAAGATCTGCGGTTCATGCCGTGCCACCCAGAGCAGCTTAGGCGCGGTAAACCCTGGCATGGCGAGGTTGCCCGCGACAGCCGCAAGGTCAGGGGCCATCGCCGTCAGCTCCGTGCACTCCGCCGCGCTGCGGGTGTCGTTCCATAATATACAGGGGCGAAGCACGCGGTTATCTCTGTCCAGCAGCACGGCACCGTGCATCTGGCCCGACAGGCCGATAGCACGTATCTGCGACCACTTGTCGCCCACTTTCTGCCGCAGTTCACCTATCGCCTGCTGAGTCGCCTGCCACCACTGTGCCGGATCCTGTTCTGACCAGCGCGGATGAGGGCGCTGGACACTCAGCCTGGCCCCGGCGGTGGCAACCACGTCGCCCCGATCGTTAATCACCAGCGTCTTGATTTCCGAGGTTCCGGCATCAATTCCCAGATACATAATCGACTCCCTCGTCGCTTACCGACTGGGGCTGTTTTGCCCAGTCGGTCAGGCTGGTTACGGTGTCCTGTAGCAGGGTGGCAAATTCCGCTTTATGGGCGAGGGGACCAAACAGCGTCTCATCGCTGGCAAAACGCTGTAGTGCATCCTCCCGGCCCAGCAGGGCATGCAGTTCGGGCGCATTGAGCGCACCATCCTGATAGGCATACGGGAGTGCCTCAGCGTGCCAGCGCTGGAGGAAAAGAAAGAACAGGGCGGGAAGAACCGCGGTTGCACGCGGCGTCTCGCCGCTGGCATAGCGTTCCATTAGCGTAGGGGTGATGAAGCCCGGTATTTTAGAGAGGCCGTCTGCCGCCACGCGCTGGTTGGTGTCACGTATCCAGGGATTCGCAAAGCGGGCCAGCACCACATCACGATACTCTTCAAGGTCAAGCGGGCTGGGCAGAAGCGAGGGGATAACATCCTGCGTGACATACTCCCACGCCATCTCCTTGATCTCCGGAGTTTGCGTACTCTGATGGATGCAGAGCTGCCCCACCAGCGTGCCTGCCCAGGCAATGCAGCTGTGGCTGGCGTTCAATATACGGATTTTCGCCTCTTCCCAGGGCAGAACCGAGTCCACCAGTTCGACGCCGACATTTTCCAGCGCCGGGCGGCCCGCAGCGAAATCATCTTCGATTACCCACTGAATAAACGACTCGGCCATCACCGGTGCGCTGTCGCGAAAGCCGGTGGCCTTCAGCACGCGCGGTGCGATATCGTCGGTCGGGCGAGGAGTGATGCGATCGACCATAGTATTGGGCGACGTGGTCTGGTCACGCACCCAGGCGTACAGCGCTTCCTCTTTGCGCAGCGAAAGGAAGGTCAAAAAGCCCTGGCGGAAGCGCTCACCGTTATGGCGAAGATTGTCACAGTTCAGCAGGGTGACCGGATCCCCGTGCGCGGCCATACGCGCCAGCAGCACGCGGGTCAGCGCACCATACAGGGTACGCGCTTCGCCCTGCAGGTCAGCCTGAATATCGGGATGCTGAGCATCAAGCTGATGATCGTTATCCAGATAGTAGCCGCTCTCCGTCACGGTAAAGGCAATTACGCGCGTTGCCGCATCGGCTCCCTGAGCAATCATCCCTTTCAGCTCAGCGTCCCAGGGGACAATGGTTCTGATCGAACTGATTTTTTCGTAGGCGCGATCCCCTTCCGGCGTCACGGTCTCCAGCACATACTCCCCTTGCTGCGCGGTCAGTGCCGTCAGCAGCGGGACGGCGTCGTCACGAATATTACTCAGTGCAATATGCCACGTTTTGTCCCCCTGTTCGCGCAGGCGGTGGAGATACCAGGCCTGATGGGCGCGATGGAAAGAGCCAGCACCGATGTGCATCCAGACGGAATGGGTTGAAGCAGTCATCATACTCTCCTGTTAATTGGGCATTTGCTCTCACCATGAGCTTTTGCCTGATGTGCTATAGCCTGCTGTCAAACTGAGCTGTTGTCTGCGGAACCGATCACACAATTTGCTTTTGCCCGAAAGCTGGGCAATTATTCAGAGTAAGCTTAGAAAAAAGTTGCAGAGCACACTCATGAGCAAGCACGACAGGAAGCTGGACCAGGCTGCCCGGGCCGCCTGGCTGTACTACGTTGCGGGGGAAACCCAGCATCAGATTGCCGACAGGCTGGGCGTTTCCCGCCAGGTGGCGCAGCGTCTGGTCGCCATGGCCAGCGAGCAGGGACTGGTTAGCGTCACCATTGCGCATCCGGTCGCAGACTGTATGACGCTGGCCGGGCGCCTTAAAACGCGCTTCAAACTCGATTTTTGCCAGGTGGTGCCCTCGTCAGGTGCGGGGCCAGAGGGGCTTCAGCAGATGATTGCCGTGGCAGGGGCGGAGGTGATGGGGCAGACATTAAAGCTCGAAACGCCACAGACCATCGCCGTGGGATCGGGCAGAACGCTACGCGCCACGATAGATGAATTGCCGCTATTCGATCGTCCGCAACACAGCTGCGTCTCGCTGATTGGCGCGATTGCCAGCGATGGCTCCTGTACCCGCTACGACGTGCCGCTGTGGATGGCGGAGAAAACGCAGGGACGCTATTTTATTCTGCCCGCGCCACTCTACGCCGACAGCGAACAGGATCGCGCGCTGTGGTGCAACCACCGGATCTACCGTACGGTCACCGAGAAAGCCGCGCAGGCGGATGTGCTCTATGTCGGGATCGGGCAGGTTGCGCCTGGCTGTCCGCTCAATGTCGACGGTTTTATCAGCGACGAGCAGGTCGCCATGCTGGAAAAACAGCAGGTAGCCGCCGAAATGCTCGGGCATTTCATCGGTGAGGACGGACAGCGGGTCAGCAGCGATCTGGATGCGCGGCTCACCAGCGTCAGGCTGACCTCCGCCACCTCGCGCAGCGTCATCGCTTTTGCCGGAGGGCAGGAGAAGCATCGGGCAATCTGCGCCGTGCTGAAAGGGGGATGGATATCAGGCCTGGTGACGGACGAAGAGAGCGCCAGATTTGCCCTGGCGGCAGAGGATTAGGGAAAGACGCTCGCCCGGAAGATTTGCTAAACTTGTCCGGCAGTCATTTCCGCGTGAGTCGCCCTCCGCCTCACGCTGACCCCATCGGAGGCATGCGATGACAAATCCTGATGATAACGCGCTGTTCAGAGAGGCAATGGGCGACGTTACGCCGCTGAGTGATGGTGAGAATGTTCTCTGGTTAAGACCTCCCACGCTCACTCCTCCACGATTGCCCGACGACGACACGCCAGATAATCCGCTGATCGACAGCCTGGACGATCTGCTGCCGCTTATCACCCCGCTGGAATATAAAGCCGAGGGGATCCAGCAGGGCGTGCTGGACAAGCTGCGCCAGGGAAAGTATCGCCCCCAAGCCAGCCTGAATCTCATCCGCCAGCCGGTTGAATCCTGTCGTCAGTCGCTCTATCAATTTATGTGCCAGTCGGAAAAGGACAATATTCGCAATCTGTTAATTATTCATGGTAAAGGCCGGAATACGACCTCTCATGCCAATATTGTGCGCAGTTTTCTCTCACGCTGGCTGCAGCAGTTTGAAAACGTCCAGAGTTTCTGTAGTGCACAGGTTCAGCACGGCGGAAGCGGGGCCTGCTACGTGGCGCTGCGTAAAAGTGAACGTGCGCGACTGGATAATCGTGAGCGTCATGCTAAACGCAGCCGCTGATTGACAGGACGACTGAGTCACCGAAAAGCGTTATTAACGTGCATACGGCGACGAGGCGTCGCTTTGTTTAACCGCATCTGTGGTCTGACTAGGGGTATCATCAGCGATGTATATACAGGGAGAAATAAAATGGATGCGGCATTGCTTGATATGATGCGCTCTGGCGGAAGAAATAAAGCCTGGGCCAAAACAATGGTTAATCTTGAGGCAAGAAAGCTTATCAATACAGCTAATACACTGTCTGCTTTCAATCTCAGAGACGGGCTGACCCGGATGAAATTTGTCCAGGAAATAAAAGAGGTTGTAGAGCAGCAGTTCACCGCCGTACGACGCGCAAAGTCTGATGAAGAGTGCATGGCCTGCATAAAAACCCTTAGGGCAGAGACCGAAAATCTTGAAGAGCAGGATCGAATGCTGCGCACGAAAGTAGCGAAACTTTATGCCAAAGTGGAGTTTGTCCGGGAAAATAATAAGATTGTCGGGTATGTGATTTCGGCGGTAAATGTAGTGCTATCAGGCGTGGTGCTCTTCGGTGGGTTTGTGATGTTATCCACAATGGGTCCGATAGGAATGCTGGCCGGTGCGGTCTTAATTGTTGACGGAATTAACGGTTTATTAAGGAAACAATCAATTTTACACAGCCAACGGGCTACAGACATTCACAGGGAATTGTTGCAGATTCCGTGATGCAAACAGCCCAGTTTATGGGATTCAGTCCGAAAACAGGGTTGGCTTTTTAGGGCTCCGTTTGGGAAACGGAAAATATTGTACGTTACGATGATTTTTTGTACTGACTGACATCAACTGGCCGCAAAGGACGATACTTCCCTTCAGCCAGTTTTTTATTGTTTCGCCAGATAAAGTCTCCAGTCAGATTAATATGCTCCCAGCCCAGCGGAGACAAGTGTGACAACAATTGCTCATTGAGATGTAGCCCCTTTTTTTTCAGCAGGTTAATGGCGTTTTCTATATATACGGTATTCCACAATGTGATCGCGGCGGTAATCAGCGTCAGTCCGCTGGCCCGGTAACTCTGGTTTTCCAGACCTCGATCCCTTATTTCGCCAAGACGATGCATGAAGACGGCTCTGGCAACGGCATTCCGGGCTTCTCCTTTATTCAGACCGGCCTGAACCCTGCGACGCAATGCTGGATCGCGGAACCAGTCCAGCATAAACAAAGTTCGCTCAATACGGCCAATTTCCCTCAGCGCCTTGGCAAGTCCATTCTGTTTCGGATAGCTGGCCAGTTTTTTCAGCATCAGAGAAGCGGTCACCGTTACCTGTTTGATTGAGGTCGCCAGCCTCAGAATTTCATCCCAATGGGTTTCTATCTCTTTGATATTCAGTCGGGTTGTGGAAATAATAGACTATAGAGCCGGATATTTATCAGCCTTCCCCTGAATAAATAACCGTTTGTCGTGAAGATCCCGGATCCTTGGTGCAAAAGCGAACCTCAGCAGATGCATCAGCGCAAAAATATGTTCCGTGAAACCTGCCGTATCGGTGTAATGCTCCGTGATTTCAAGATCACTTTCGTGATACAGCAGGCCATCAAGTACGTGGGTGGAATCACGAACACGGCTGATCACTTTGGTGTAAAACGGACTGTACTGGTCAGAAATATGGGTATAAAACTGACCCCCCGGCTCCTGACCGTACTTCAGATTAACCTGACCCGCATAGCGGCCGTGGCTGCCAATCCGAAAATTCTGGACGTCAGAAGATGAGGTTGAACCATCTCCCCATAATGCCGCCAGCGGACGTGACTTCTGGGCATTAACCCGTTCGGCCAGTGCAGCAGAGTACGTTTCATCACGGATATACCATGCCTGCATATTTTCCAGCGAAGCCCGTGTGGTTCCCGGACAGGACTCTGCCATTTTAGTCAGCCCCAGATTGATGCCATCCGCCAGGATGGTGGTGAGAAGCAAACGATCATCCTGCGGGCGGGTAAGCGGGTTCTTCAGGTGGGTAAAATGACGCGTGAAGGCTGTCCATCGTTCAACTTCATCCAGTATTTCTTTAATTTTGGGGTGCGGCAACATGTTGTAAATCAGGTCAGCCAGTGGTGAGACTGTTGAAGGAACGCTGTTATCCAGCGGGGTGATCTTTACACCTTTATCTGAAATATCCACATCGGGAAGATCCCCGGCAGCGGCCATTGCATTAACTTCCTCCAGCCGGGTGGCCAGTAGCGTCCGCCTCGCCTTAAGATAAGCCCCGCACTCTGTTTCAACAGGTAAATTTAACTGGTTATTATTTAATAACTTTTCGAAATCGTCGTCAGGCATAAGATAGTCATCAAAGTCTTTGTAGCGCCGGGAGCCCCGGACCCATATATCACCGGCCCGCAGTGCCCCCTTCAGCTCGTTCATTGCGCAAATTTCATAGTATTGTCGGTCAATACCTGAGGGAGTGACCACCATCTTTTTCCAGCTCTCAGGAATGAAATCCAGCGGTGCCGATGAAGGAACCTTTCTTAGCTGTTTACGGTACATCTCACGGATAGTATCAAGGGCATTATTAAGTGGTAAGGCGGCCGGAGTGGCCCTCAGTTGCAGGGCCGATAACAACCGGGAAGAATATTTGCGCAGTGTGCTGAATTTTTCGGTAATAAGATGAAGCGGTTCGAAATTATCCTTGCGTGCTAGAATTCGGGTTTCCTCCAGGCTGGCGGCAAAATCTTCCCACGGTAATATCTGTCCAACAGCAGACAGAGGATCTTCGCCTGCGTTGCGTGCATCCAGGATAGCCTGTCCAACGGAAACATACTGACGTAATTTCTGCTGCCCGTTTTCTGAAGGCATTCGGCCTGCTGACGTTTTGCCCGGCTGAACATACTGCCCAGTATACGTTCATGCAGTTCTATAATTTCATCAATGATTGTGGCTCTGGCCTCAGTCAGTACACAGACCATCGTTGCATACCGACGTGCAGAGACAAAATCAGCTAAATCGCGACTGCTCATTTTGCGACCTTCCCGCGCGAGTTTCAGCAGCCGGTTCTGGTGAACGGTTCTCTCCACACCTTCCGGTAGCGTCAGTGCTTCAATGGCGTTAAGGCGGTCTATGTGTTGCAGGACATTCTTTCCATTGATCTTCCCCGGAGGCTGAAGCAACCACGTCAAACGGGGGATTTGTTTTTCAGTTGTCACCAGTAGCGAATCAAGCGCTGATTTATGCGTGACGCCAAGGTGCGTATTCAGCGTGGTATAAACCGCTTTATCACCCAGCGTCATTGCTTCAGCACAGGTACGTTCCACAACATCAATACCAGGAACAATAATTCGCTGTTGATGCAGATGTTTCAGTAATTCCTCTGCGATAAGCATTCCCCGGTCAGTCCGGGTAGATAGAGGGAGCAGATACTGGATACATTCTTTCTGAAATGCCCCATTAAAAGCCTTCAGTTCCAGATAACGATAAAGTTCCCCCGGGTGTTCACGCCGGGTCGTATCACGGCCGGAAATATATTCCTGCCAGAGTTCTGCTGAAAGTTTAAGGCGGTTGCCAATGACTCTGAGCAATTCTGCCGGCGGAGACGATTTTTTATCCGGAGCAAACCCGATATTTTTCAGATAACAGAGAAGGACGGCAAAACCAAACCGACTGGCGGGTTTACGGTGAGCATTAATAAATGCCAGATCCTGCTCGCTGAAATAGGCCATTCGGGTTAGCGTTAACTCATCGTCTGGTAATGCCAGTAATGATTCTCTTTCCGACAGAGAAAGAATTTGCCTCCTTGCCATATAGTTTCCCTCATAAATTATTCGATGCGTTATTTTTAACAAAAATGGTTATCGCATAAGGGTACACCCTGACGCCATAAGCAAAACGTGGCGGCACACGATAAATGACATAACCTATATGCGATAGAATAAATGCAATAACCTAAATGCGATAATATGGTCAAAAAATGTTCATCAGAGCTTATTTAAGGGCATCGACGGAAGATCAGTTCGCCGATCGGGCAAAAGAGATGCTGGAGCAGTTCGTCCAGGAACGGGGGCATAAAATCGCCAGCTACTATCGGGAGAACATCAGCGGTACAAAACTTGACCGTCCGGAGCTGGGCCGCTTACTAATGGACAGTCACCGTAATGATATTTTGCTGGTCGAGCAGATAGACCGCCTGACCCGTCTCAGCAACAGTGACTGGATGACGCTGAAAAAGCAGATAGAACAACACGAGTTGCGGATTGTCAGCCTGGATGTCCCCACTTCATGGCAGGCACTGTCAGATAAAGACCCTTCGCAGGTCGACCCTATCACCCGCGCCGTGATAACCGCCATCAATAATATGCTTATCGATCTGATGGCCGCGATGTCGCATAAGGACTGGCTGAGTCGCCGCCAGCATCAAAAGCAAGGAATTGAACGGGCCCATACGCTGGGTAAATACCGGGGAAAACAGGCCGATCAGGAACGGCATCAGAAAGTCCTGTACTACCGGCAGGTCAAGAAACTCAGTATCAGGGACACAGCGGATGCAACGGGATACAGCCCTTCCCAGATATGCCGCATTCAGGCGCTGTACCGACAATCAGAAGCGAGTGATTTTGGTTAAGTCGTGATTGCTGTATGATGCCGATGAGTATAACCGCTTATATATTGAGGGATTAATAATGGCAAGAGCACTGGCCTGCCTGGGCGACAAAACAAGTTATGGGGAAATCATTTCTGCCACTGCGACCTGGTTTGAGGGAAATAAAGCAATAGCCCGGACCGGTGACAAGGCATCATGCAGTAAATGTGATGGCTACTTTGAACTTCTGGCTTCGGCTCAGGACTGGGCCGAAGAAGGGCGGGCTTATGTTGCCACGGGTGACAGAGTGTTATGCCATTGCCCGGACCATTACGTTTTCGGCTCTGCCACACAGTATACCAGCACGATGCCGGGTACCCTGACCTCCCGCAATACCCATCATACCTCCATTACTGCACAGCAAGCTCAGGACTCCAGCGCCCGGAACTGTATTCGCTTTCAGTGCGCCAGTGACGAGGGGCAGCTAATGGCCGGTTGCCGTTATACCCTGATGTTCGCGGACGGACGCTCTGAAGCTGGCGTTACCGATGAGCACGGGGTTACTGGATGGCATTATGCCGAATCGGCAGACGATATCAGCCTGCATATTCTTACGGACTGAGGAAAACATGTATGTCAGACAACAGATGGAGCGGTGTGCACGGCAAAAACTCCGGGCTTGATGGTGATAAAACGTCAACAGGGGCAGTCTGTTATGCCGGGAGTCAGGGCTGGTCGGTGAACGGAAGGCGAAAGCTCTACGTGGGCGATAAAACGTCACTCTGCCCGAAGTGCGGGCAGCCAGGAGTGATTGCTTCCGGCGATCTCCGGCAGACCAACCCACAGGGACGGGCCGTAGCCGTCGATGGTTCACCAGTACGCTGTGGATGTGCGACCGGAACGAACTTCGTTATTGCGGTGGGAAATCCGTCAACGGCAAAAATTGTCAGCGCACAGAGCCAGCCGGCACAGCAACCTTCTTCACGTAACACCCTTCGTTTTCAGTGTGCCGATGATGACGGCAGGCTGATGGTGGATTGCCGGTACGTTCTGATATTCCCGGAAGGCCACACCGAAACGGGGAGTACGGATAACCAGGGGATGACAGAGTGTCATTTTGCTGAATCCGCTGAAAATATTAACCTGCATATATTAATGGATTAATGATGGCTGTTTACCACCTCAGTACCCGTATTAACTCTAATGTCCCGGCTGATTCTTTGTTGTATGACCTGTGCATTTATCGCATGGACTCCAGCAGGAATAAATATCCTCTGGTGGATGTGAAACAACAGCCGTTTCTGGGTAATTATGAAACACATAGTCACATGGCCGGAAATATAAATGAGTCACTCTCGACCATTTATATTATGGAAATGAGGCTTTACCGAAAAACCATGTTACACACGCACTGTGTAACGCCTGTTCCGTTCACTAAGATGTACACGCTGGAAGAATTTGCATCAGGCAAAGCCTGGTCTCCGGTGAAGCGGGAAAACCCCTGTTATTTTGAGTCAAAAGGGACAATGAAGCCTGAAAGTCAGGGGGGCGAAACAAAGCAGATAAAAATCACCATTCCTGAACGACCGTTTATTGCTAAAGAATACTCCATTGGTAATCCCAGAGACCCTTTTGAAAAAAACAAAATTGAATCTGAGATAAACGACAGATTTTATCATTATTCTTACCCTTATCAGGATAGGGCAAGTGTATGTGGACCTGCTGCATTTTTTTACTGTGTTCAAATGGACCGTCCTGATGTATATGCACAAGCTGCCAGGGAACTATGGCGGTATGGAAAGACTAAAATAGGTGCACTGACAATCTCCCCTGGCGAAGGGTGTAAACACCCTTCAGGTATGTTTTATACAAGTGGAGGTCAGCCAAGGATCTTAGGGCTTGACTGGATGACACTGGCTGGACTCAGGGATTCAGAGAATACCATGCTGAGCTTTGAAGCTCTTGATTCTCCAGTTGCTGGCATCACAATGTGGCAAACACTAACGGAATGGTTTGAAAAGGCCGGTTATGAAAAGGTGTTCAGTAATGTAGGAATCACTCAGGCAGGCGTCCAGGGAATCAGAGATTTAAATAAGTATGTAGAGCAAGGCCATAAAGTTGTGACATTAATAAATGATGGACTGCTTGAAGGTAGTACAAACAACACGACATTACCTACGCACTGGGTTGTATGGGATGGTTCTGTAACACAGGATGATAATGGGTATGTTAATTTAAAATTATTTTCCTGGGGAAGGTCAGCTAATTGGATTAAACAGAAAAAAGATTTGCAATTTTTTATCAATAGATTCTTCGGGGGGATGGTTTTCAAACCATTAAAATAGCCATGAGGATATTTTCTGTTATTTATATTTCATTTTCAGTATCAGCATGTACTTTACATGCTGATGTTACTCCTGATGGTAATTCACTTAACTATGCTATAGTAGGAACGCCGTATGCCAGTGAAATAAATATAAATGGTGGTGCTGTATCATCTTTAGATTCTAGTGGGAAAGAAAGATTCGTAGGTGAAATAATTCCCCCCGATACAGGATTAACTTTAAGGTATTGTAATGATTCTCCTGCTCACAATTGCGTCAGGATTCAGGGAGTACCAGTAAAGCAGGGGATCGTCACCATACGAGTAGCAGGCGGATTGTTTGGCACTAATGTAGCGACAGGCGGGGAATTTGATAAAACATATACTATTAAGATCAAAGATTCAGAATGATCTTCTTAAGATCGTTTGAGTGGTGCGCAGTATCGAGATTCCCCTCAGAATACGAGAAGCCGCTCAGGTAGCGGTTCTCTCGTATCGAGATGGTCAAATTTTAGTCCTAGCGTACAATATTTTCCGTTTCCCAAACGGAGCCCTTTTATAACGGGGTCACTCTGGGGGCGAGTGCTTACAGTATTTTGGGGCTGGCACGAAATCCGGGGGCATGGAGATTATTTAGATGGATGCCGCGGGACTATTATCGCAAAGTAGAAACGATGAGCCGCCCCAAATTAACAATGAAGACTGTTGGTTACGGTGTGAAAGCAAAAGTGATTTTCGACCTTCTTACGACAGAAAGTGGCAATAGTTAACCTTTGAAGATTTTCCGGTAACGCCAGGATTTGTATGAAAGTTTCGGGGGCTGAGCAAATGACATGATGGTGATTCCAACGATAATCGCCAGCCCTCCCGCCATTACTCTGATGGGTGAAGTGAAAGCAACCAGTAATAGAAAAACAACAATACATACCCCTGTGACCCAGAGCAACGTACTAAATCGGCGGGCGAGATCATTGACCGCTTCTTCAAGAGTTCCGCCATAACTTTCCACGTTATTTTTGATTTTTTGAAGATCAGCATGGCTAAATCCTGACTCCAGCAATGCAGTTTCACTCACTTTCATAGCATTCCACCTTTCATCCCTAAAACTTGCAGATACTTCATGGCGAGTATACACGAAATAACTGACAAAACTGAACTGTCAGCGATAGCAAAGAAATCTAAATTTTTTGTAGACGAATCAGAGAATTGACTTACTAACGTGGTTTCTTGCGCGATTGGCCTTCCATTCCCGACGAGTATTGTTGCACACAAAATGGCCCTATTTATTCAGGAGAAATCGCGCGCAATCCGTTATCATAGCCGGCACTTTTTTGGGGTCACCGCCAGCCGATTGTGACCCGCCGGAACCAGGGAGCGATAACGTGGAGAGCACCGCCGCGATTGATGTACGAACCTTGATTAATGAGGGCAGCCTAAGCCGCTATCAGCAGCGCATTATCCTGCTCAGTTTTGCCGTCGTGGCGATGGACGGCATGGATATCGCCCTGATGGGGTTTATTGCCCCCGCGCTGAAAACGGCATGGGGCGTCAGTACCCAACAGCTGGGGGCGGTGATTGGTGCCGCGCTGGTGGGGCTGGCGTTGGGCGCGATGACGGCAGGCCCGCTGGCGGATCGCTTTGGCCGCCGGGTGATTATCATTAGCAGCGTGCTCTTTTTTGGCCTGCTAACGCTGGCGACGGCGTTTGCGAACAATCCTGAGCAGATGATGTTGTTCCGCTTTCTTACCGGGCTTGGCCTGGGCGCGGCCATGCCAAATGTGGGCACCCTGGTTGCAGAATACTCTCCGGCGCGCAGGCGCGCATTTCTGATCACCGTCGTATTTTGTGGCTTCACCTTCGGTGCGGCAGCAGGCGGCTTTGCCGCATCCTGGCTTATCCCCACGGCTGGCTGGCACGCGGTACTGATTTTGGGTGGCGTGCTGCCGTTAGTCATCGTTCCTTTTTTGCTGAAGTGGCTGCCGGAATCGGTGCAGTTCCTGCTTTCACGCGAGGCGCCTGCGCCGCTGATCCGCCAGATTGTCGAGCAGATGGCGCCGGGAACAACGGGGCCGGACAGCCACTTTGCCTGCGGTGAAAAAAAGGCTGACCGGGGCGCGGTCGGTCTGGTACTGACGCGACCTTACCTGTTTGGCAGCACTATGCTGTGGTGCGGCTACTTTATGGGGCTGTTTCTGGTTTATCTGATCGGCAGCTGGCTGCCGACGCTGATAAAAGACATGGGAATGACGGTGACGCAGGCGGCGCTGGTGACCGCTGTATACCAGGCTGGGGGGACGCTTGGCTCGCTGTTTGCGGGCTGGTTGATGGACCGTTTCAATGCCAATCTGGCGCTGGCGGCGATCTACTTCGTCGGTGCTATCGCCACGGTAGCGATTGGCTATGTGCCCGCGCATACGCTTACGCTGAGCCTGGTCGCCTTCGGCAGCGGTTTTTGCCTGAACGGTGCCAATACCGGAATGAATGCGCTCTCTGCCAGCTACTATCCTACCCATGCCCGGGCAACCGGGTCCAGCTGGATGCATGGAGTGGGGCGCATGGGGGCCATTCTCAGCGCCTTTGTTGGGGCGCAGATGCTGGCGATCGGCTGGCATATCACCGAGGTATTTACCAGTCTGGCCCTCCCGGCGCTGCTGACCACGCTGATGCTGCTGGCAAAATACCGCTATGGCTATCGTCGCGATTAGCCTTGCCGGATCACAGTTTGCTCATTTTTTTCTCTGTGCCGCTGAGTTTCCAGTAATCTGAGCGCATTCCCGCAGCAGAAAAGGTCAGACGATGGCAGACTCATGGGTTTCAGCAGACAGTATCCGCGCCGGGTTCGCCAGCGCGATGTCAGACATGTATCAGCGGGAGGTGCCACAGTACGGCACGCTGCTGAAGCTGGTCGCGCAGGTGAATAGTGAGGTGCTGGAGCAGGATCCGGCGCTGAAAACTCAGCTCGCCGCAGCCGGGGAGCTTTCCCGTCTCAGCGTAGAGCGCCACGGCGCAATACGCGTCGGCACGGCGGCGGAGCTTTCCACGCTGCGTGAACTGTTCGCCATTATGGGTATGTTCCCGGTCGGCTATTACGATCTCTCCCAGGCCGGCGTGCCGGTGCATTCAACGGCCTTCCGGCCCATCGACGATCGCGCGCTCAGTATCAATCCCTTCCGGTTATTTACCTCGCTGCTGCGTCTGGATCTGATTGACGATCCGCATGTGCGGGCAAAAGCCACAGAGGTGCTCGCCGCCCGGGATATTTTCACCGCTGACTGTCGTGAGCTGATTGCCCTGCACCAGCGGCAGGGTGGTTTTAGTCAGGCGCAGGCCAGGGCCTTTATTCACGAATCGCTGGAGACGTTCCGCTGGCATCAGCAAACAACCGTTGATAGCGACACCTATGAGGCGCTGAGCCAGCAGCATCGGTTAATTGCCGATGTTGTCTGTTTCCCCGGCTGCCACATTAACCACCTTACGCCGCGCACGCTGGATATCGATCGCGTGCAGGCACGGATGCCGGAAGTGGGGATCAGCCCCAAAGCGATTATTGAAGGCCCGCCGACACGCCGTGTGGGATTGCTGCTTCGGCAGACCAGCTTTAAAGCGCTGGATGAACCGGTTAACTTTACCGATCGCATCGCGGGCACGCATACCGCGCGTTTTGGCGAGATCGAACAGCGCGGTGTGGCGCTAACCGCTAAAGGACGGGCGCTTTACGACAGATTACTGCAGGAAGCGGGCACTTCCAGTGACAACGTCACGCATCAACAGCGGCTGACGGCAGCATTCACTGCTTTTCCAGATGATGCACGTAAGCTCCGCCAGCAGGGGCTGGCATGGTTTAACTGGGCACTGACCGAGAAAGGCCAGGCCAGTCCCGCAGCGATAGCCGCTGACGCAGACCCTGAAGAACTGATCGATCGCGGCCTGGTTGTTGCCACTCCGATGGTCTATGAGGACTTTCTGCCGGTCAGTGCGGCCGGAATTTTCCAGTCGAATCTCGGTGAACAGGCCCGCGTGCAGGCTCGGGGACGATCTGAACGCGAGGTGTTTGAAGCCGCTCTGGGGGCCGAAGTGGCTGATGAACTCACCCTGTACCAGCAGTGCGAGCAGCAGAGCCTGGGGCGCTGCGGTCTTACCCGGCCAGTGAGTCAGGATGCAGAAAGGTAATGCCAGCCTGCGCCCGTACCGGCGTTTAAGCATAATCTGCAAATAACGCGCTTGAGTGGACTTTGGTCCTGGGTCTGCAAATACTAGTCAGCAGACTTGTTACAGGTGAGATAATGAAAAACGCGCGTTTTATAAGGACAGAGACGGCGGAAGGCCGGCTGAAAGGGGAGCAGGAGAACGATGTTATTGTGTTTCGCGGCATACCCTATGCTGCTCCTCCTGTGGGCGCCCGGCGATGGCAACCCCCTAAGCCGGTCCAGCCCTGGCAGGACGAGCGCGATGCGACGCAGTGGGGTAACGCCAGCTGGCAGAATCGTGATTATTGCTCGGCCATCGGTGGCGGGGACCCGGGTGCACTCAGCGAGGATTGTCTCTATTTAAACGTCTGGACACCCGACCTGACGCCTCCATCTGCGCTGCCGGTAATGGTGTGGATCCACGGTGGGGGATTCGCTATCGGCTCCGGCGGGCTGCCGCCCTACAGTGGCCAGCCGCTGGCCGCGCGCGGCGTGGTGGTGGTGACCCTCAATTACCGACTCGGCCATCTTGGTTTTTTTGCCCATCCGGCGCTGGATAAGGAGTATCAGGCGGGCGAAAACGTTAACAACTTCGGTCTGCTCGATCAAATCGCCGCCCTCCAGTGGGTGCAGCGCAATATCTCGGCCTTTGGCGGTAATCGTGACAACGTCACAGTTTTTGGCGAGTCTGCCGGTGCGCGGAGCGTGCTTACCCTGTTTGCCTCTCCGCTGACAACTGGGTTATTCCATAAGGGAATTGCGCAAAGTGCCTACACGCTTGCCGATATGCCTCGCGAAAAGGCGCTGAAGAACGGCGTGGCGGTGGCCGCCCATTTCACATTAAAGGATGCCACGGCGGAGCAGCTGCGCGCGCTCCCGGCGGAAGCGTTTTATCAGCTGGACGGCGCAATGGGAAGCGGGCCGGTGGCGATAGCGGGCGATCGGGTGCTGCCCGTGCCGATGCTTGACGTGT
The DNA here is from genome assembly GCF_900068895.1 of Erwinia sp. ErVv1. Lineage (GTDB taxonomy): Bacteria > Pseudomonadota > Gammaproteobacteria > Enterobacterales > Enterobacteriaceae > Erwinia. Next base: position 416,035 of record NZ_CDPK01000002.1, read on the forward strand.
TCAGTGCCGCCCGCCAGCACAGGCTGCCGTTAATGATCGGCAGCAACAGCGATGAAGCCAGCGTACTGAGCTATTTTGGGCTCGATCCGGCAAAGGTGATTGCCGATATCCGCAAAACGCAGCGCATTGGGCTGCGGTTAAAAATGATCCGCCTGCTTTACAGCGGCATCAGTGACGACAGCGAACTGGGCCGCCAGGTTGCGCGTGATATGACCTTCACCACTATGGGACACATCGCCGCGCTGGCACAGCATCGACGGGGGGCACCCGTATGGCGCTACTACTTTGACTACGTCTCAGAAAACGCCCGGGAGATCTATCCGTACGGCACCGCGCATGGCAATGAAATCCCCTACACCATGGATACGCTCACGCCGCTTTCAGCGCAGAGCGAGGAACCGCCTTTTAGCGACGCCGACCGCACATTCGCGCAAAAGGTCAGCGAATACTGGCTGCGCTTCGCCCGCGATGCATCCGCTTCCACTCAGACGCTTTCCGGTGAGGTGACCTGGCCCGCCTGGCAGCCCGGGCAGGATGAGATCATGCGCTTTGGTGAGCAGGGACGCAGCGTCATCAGGCTGGAGAAGCGATTTATGCGGCGGCGCACTCAGCTCTTTCGCCTGCTGGTCAGCAGGATGGTACGCCTGGATGGATAATCAATTAACAAAAGAGCCACTTTTTTAAAACAGGTTTTAATTAGCTGAGTGTAACCTTCCATGAATAAACAACTTTAACTACAGTCATTTAACAAATTATCAGGGCAGCTAACGTTCTGACCCATATAGAAAATTAACTCATACTTTGCTCTGACGTGCCGATAAAAGGAGATATGCGTCCCTCAGACTGGGACGAAGGATTCAGTATTCCTTTAGCGTTGGAGAAGTTATGAGATTGTTAAAAGATTTTACCGTCCGAAGCGTTATGCTGTGGGTGCTCGGCCTGTTCTGCCTGTTATGGCTGGGGGTCGGATTGTACAGCGTCTATTCCCTCAGCTCGGTAGGCAAAGGGAATGAGGTCGATCGCCTGCTGGTAAACCAGATGACCACCCTCAGTAAGGGTAACGACCAGTATTTCCGCTTTATCACCCGCCTTACCCGCGCCATTGAATCACGCCAGGCTGGCAGTGCCTCTGCCGCAGCGGATATGGCTTCCGCGCAGAAGGCGCTCGACAGCATGGCGGCGCAGCTTGCCAGTTTCAAAGCCGAAGCGCCCGGCCCCCTCAGTCCGGCCTACGCCAGCACAGTGATCGCCAGCTGGCAGAAGCTGCTGGATGAGGGCGTTCTGCCGCAGATGCACCTCGCCCAGCAGCCGTCTCTGGACGAATTTCGTCGTCATGCTGCCAGCGTCACGCCGGCACTGAGCCGCGGGTTTGGCGTAACCGTGGATAAATTTAACGTCGCAGCCGGGGAAAAGCTGGATATCACCCGCATCACGGTCGATCATCTGACCAGGGTAACCAAAACGGTCATTGTTCTGGCCGTCATAATTGGTCTGCTAATTTTGCTGTTTACTGACCGTTACCTCGTCAATATTCTGGTGCGTCCGCTGGAGGGCATTCGCCAGCACTTTCGGCAGATTGCCGAAGGCGATTTGAGCCAGCCCATTGACGATATTGGCCGTAACTGCGTCGGTAAACTGGTGCCCCTGCTGCGAGAGATGCAGGAGAGCCTGCGTAACGCGGTTAGCGCAATTCGCCAGGGTACCGACAGTATTTATCGCGGCGCGACGGAAATTTCATCCGGTAATAACGATCTCTCCTCACGTACCGAACAGCAGGCGGCGGCGCTGGAAGAGACGGCGGCAAGCATGGAACAGCTGACGGCCACGGTGAAGCTCAACGCCGATAATGCCCACCAGGCCAGTGAACTGGCGCAGAACGCGTCGGTTACCGCCGGGAAAGGTGGCAGGCTGGTCGCGGATGTGGTCACCACCATGAAAGGCATCACCGACAGTTCGAATAAAATCGCAGAAATCACCAGCGTGATTAACAGTATTGCCTTCCAGACCAATATCCTCGCGCTGAACGCCGCCGTCGAAGCCGCGCGGGCCGGTGAGCAGGGGCGTGGTTTTGCCGTTGTGGCCAGCGAAGTACGTAATCTGGCACAGCGCAGCGCAGGTGCGGCAAAGGAGATTGAAACGCTGATCGCAGACTCCGTGAGCCGCATCGACAGCGGATCACGCCTGGTCGGCGAGGCCGGAAGTACCATGGATGAGATGCTGAAATCAGTCGCCGAAGTCACGGAGATCATGAAACAGATCGCCTCGGCCTCGGAAGAGCAGAGCAAAGGGATCTCACAGGTCGGCACCGCCATTACTGAAATGGATAGCGTCACCCAGCAGAATGCCTCGCTGGTTGAACAGGTCTCTGCCGCCGCCAGCTCGCTGGAACGCCAGACCGAGGAGCTGACGCTCTCCGTCTCCCGATTCCGGCTTTCTGCCGGAACGGATGACGATCGTCGCGCGCCGCCGGCGGTCAGAGTCACGCCGGTGAAGCCCGTCTCTGCCGCCAGGTCAGTGGCCGCCGCCGATGAGTGGGTCTCTTTCTAAGGCTGTTGACACAGCCACGCCACCACTTCCGCAAGCTGGGGTGGCGCCTCTTCCTCCGGGCGCTGGATCAGACTGTAGACCGCGCCCGTCTTCACCGTTTCGCGAAAGGGTGCCACCAGCCGGCCCATCGCCAGATCGGACTGGATCAGCGTGATATCGGCTATCGTCACGCCAAACCCCTGGATCGCCGCACCGATCGCCAGATCCATGGTGTCGAAATGCTGGTTGCGCTTCATCATCAGCGCCTGACGCCGCCCGGCCAGCCACAGCGCCCAGTCCCGGCCATCGGCGGTAGGATGCAGAAAGGTAAAACGGGTTAAATCTTCGAACGACAGGCCGCCTGCGGGCAGTAAACTGGCGGCCATCACCGGCGTCAGCACCTCGTCAAACAGACGGTAGCCCGCCACCGACGGTGCGCCGTAAAGGATCGCAGCATCAAAATGTCCCAGGCCTGAGCCGTGGTCAACCGTGGTGGTCAGCGCCACATGGAGTTCGGGACGGGCCTGCTCCAGCGCCACCAGCCGTGGTACCAGCCAGCGCATGGCACAGGTGGGTGCCTTAAGGCGCAGGGTCGTATGCCGGGTGCTGGCCTGCTCAGCGGCCTGTGCGATCTGTTCAAATCCACTTTTGAAAGAGGGGAGCAGGCTGCTGCCCTGCACGGTCAGCCTTAACCCACGGGCGTGCCGCTCGAAGAGAGGGAATCCCAGCCAGTTCTCCAGCGCGGCTATTTTACGGCTCACCGCCCCCTGGGTAATACAGAGCTCCCGTGCCGCGTGGGTTAAATTAAGGTGGCGTGCAGTCACAATAAAGGTATGAATGGCGTTTAACGGCAGCGGACGACGGGGCATAGGGCGTCTCTGAGCAATGTCGAAAAGTCATAGCTATTATGACAACAATTCGCTTGTCGGCTCAAGAGTCCTCACGTTGAATAAAGCATCGCGTTTTTCTCAGTGACCGGAGCGTTAATGACTATCCTCTCAGCCGTACCTCAGCGATCGAAACTGCCGGACGTCGGTACGACCATCTTCTCGGTGATAGGCCAGCTTTCGGCGCAGCATAAGGCGATAAATCTCTCGCAGGGCGCGCCGGATTTTCCCTGCGATCGCGCACTGATTGAGAGTGTGACCCGCGCGATGGAGCAGGGACATAATCAGTACGCGCCGATGACCGGGCTGCTGTCGCTAAAGGAGGCGCTGGCCGACAAGGTTAAGACCCTCTATGGGCAGCAGTACGATACCGACAGCGAAGTGCTGATTACCGCCAGCGCCAGTCAGGGGCTTTACGCCGCGATCGGCGGACTTGTCCACGCCGGAGACGAAGTGATTTTTTTCGAGCCGGCCTTCGACAGCTACGCCCCGGTGGTGCGGCTGCAGGGGGCTACGCCGATTGGGCTGAAGCTGCATCTGCCTGATTTTACGATCAACTGGGATGAGGTGCAGGCAGCTATCACGCCGCGCACCCGCATGATTATTATCAATACGCCGCACAATCCCAGCGCCCAGGTGCTCAGCCCTGAGGATCTCGACCAGCTGGCGCGGCTTCTGCGCCATACCGACATCGTGGTGCTTTCCGACGAGGTATATGAACATATCCTCTTCGACGGGCGTCAGCATCAGGGCATGGCAACCCATGCCGAACTGGCGCAGCGCAGCGTTATCGTCTCATCGTTTGGGAAAACCTTTCACGTCACCGGCTGGCGCGTGGGCTACTGCCTGGCCCCCGCCGAACTGATGACCGAGCTGGTCAGGGTGCATCAGTTTATGATGTACGCCGCGGACACACCCATGCAGGTGGCTTTTTCAGAATACCTTCGTCACCCTGATAACTATCTGGGGCTGGGGGCGTTTTACCAGCATAAGCGCGATCTGCTGGCTTCGCTGCTGAAGGCGTCACCTTTCCGCCTGCTGCCGTCGGCGGGATCCTTTTTTATGCTGGCAAGCTATGCAGAATTCAGTGACCTGCCGGACAGTGAAATGGTCAAAAAGCTGATTGTCGAAAACGGCGTGGCGACCATCCCACTCTCGGCCTTTTATACCGACGGCACCGACAATAAATTAATCCGTCTCTCGTTCGCTAAAGATGAAGCCACACTGCGCGCGGGCGCCCAGGCGCTGTGCCAGGTAAAGCCGCGCTAATAACTATCAGGGGAAGTTGAAGTTGATGAAGAAGCTGAATGCACTGTTTGTGGTTGCGGGCCTGATCACCTCGATGTCTGCCGCAGCGGATACGCTGCGGTTTGGGCTGGAGTCGGAATATCCCCCGTTCGAGAGTCGCAACGCGGCGGGCGAATTACAGGGATTTGATATTGAACTGGGAAAAGCGGTCTGCCAGGCGGGGAATTTTTCCTGCAGCTGGGTGGAAAGCAGCTTTGATGCGCTGATCCCGGCGCTGGCGGCCGGGAAGTTTGATGCGATCAACTCGGCGATGAATATCACCGAGGCGCGGTTAAAAAGCATTGGTTTTACCCGCCCAATCTATCGTATTCCCAGCCAGCTGATCAGCCGCAAAGGGGCAGGGCTTGCGCCTGACGTTGCGGCGTTAAAGGGCAAAACGATCGGCGTATTGCAGGGTTCCGTACAGGAAACCTTCGCCAGGAAACACTGGGAATCGCAGGGGGTAACCATAACCGCTTATCAGGATCAGAATCAGGTCTATAACGATCTGCTCGCGGGCCGCCTGGACGGCACGCTGGTGATGTCAGCCGCGGGTCAGTCCGGCTTTCTTGATAAGCCTCAGGGCCAGGCCTATGGCTTTGCGGGTAAACCGGTGGAAGACTCGCAGATACTGGGTGTCGGCATAGGATTTGGCCTGCGCAAAGACGACGTCAGGCTGAAACAGCAGCTGGATGCGGCCATCGCCAAGGTGCAGGCTGAGGGTACCGTCACCCGTCTGGCGGCGAAGTTCTTCCCCGGCATTGATGTTGCGGTGAAATAACCCGGTTTGACGGGGTTAAGCCGGGGTTTCCACAGGGATGGCCGAGCATCAACGGCTATCCTGAGCAGCCAGCAGGCAGAGCTTCTCCGCGACCAGGTATGATTTGACGAAGGAGGGCACCGGCAAAAACTCAAACTTTGAGTGGAAGTTGTGCGCGCCGGTGAAGAAATTAGGGGTCAGCAGGCCTTTGGCGGATAACGCGGCCCCATCGGTGCCGCCGCGCATCGGGGTGATTTTAGGGACAATATCCAGCTGTTCCAGCGCCGTCAGCAGCAGATCGATCGCCCGTCGATCTTCCCCGATCGCGTTGCTGATATTGCTGTAGGTATCGCTGATGTGCAGGCTGACCTCGCCCGTGGGATACTGTGCGGCAATCTGTGCTGCGATGTCGGCCATCGTCTGCTTGCGCTGCTCAAAGGCATGACGGTCGAAGTCACGAATCGACGCTTTCACCCGTGCTTCACTGGCATTGGCGGTCATCTCGTTGAACCACACGTAACCCTCGCGCCCCTCGGTATGCTCTGGTGTTTCGTGGCGATCAAAATGACCGATATAGTCCAGGGCCATCAGCAGAGGGTTAACCAGCACCCCTTTACCGGACATGGGATGTGCCGTCACCCCGGTAAACAGGAGTTCAGCCGATGCGGCGTTGAAGTTCTCATAGACCACTTCGCCCAGCTCGCAGCAGTCAATGGTCCAGGCGAAGTCAACCTTAAAGCGGCGCTCCAGATCCAGCGCCTTAGCGCCGCGCAGGCCAATCTCTTCATCCGGCACGAAGGCGACGACGATATCACCGTGGGGCGCATCCTGCAGATTTTCCATCAGCGTCATCACCACGGTGACCGCCGCTTTATTGTCCGCGCCCAGCACGCTGGTGCCGTCGCTGAAAATAATCTCCTGTCCCTGATAAGCCTCGATCTCCGGGTGTTCCTCCCGGCGCAGCCAGATATCCTGCCCGGCGTTCAGGCAGAGATCCTTACCCTCATAGCGCAGTGTCTGCGGATGAATATGAGGCGAGAGGCCGACGTCAACCGTATCAATATGGGTGATAAAGCCGATGCGCGGCGCAGACGGGCAGTTGCCGGGCTTAACGGCGGTGACCGTGGCGAATTCGTCGATAACAACGTCCCGCAGGCCCATCGTTCGCAGCTCGCTGGCCAGCAGCTGGGCCATATCATGCTGCCCGGGCGTGCTCGGCAGCGTCGTCGCCGCGGCATTGCTCTGGCTGGTGACGGCAAGGTAGCGATAAAAACGGGTGGTAAGCTGTTCAGCCAGGCGCTGCGGCATTTGGCACTCCCTTATGGATTAATGGAAAGTGAAAACGGGGAAAGGTGAATTCAGCACACGCCGAAGTCGCCCTCTTCGTGATACGGATTAACCGAATCGGCGGCCACCTCAATGGCTTTTCTGTCGGCATCATCAACGCGTGCGCAGGTCAGGGTGGTATCCCCTACCTGCAAAACAACCATCTTAGGGCCGCCGGTTTTAGACTGAACGATATCGCCTTGCGTAAACATACTTCGATTCCTTACAGAAGAGTGGGATTGAGTAGCAACCCTCTAATTAATGGTCAAAGAACGGCCATTTGCAAGCCCGGCCCGAGCGAAGTGCTGAGAAGCTACTATACTGAATCCCATTGATAAACACACAGGAGGATAATCATGACCATTCATAAGAAAGGGCAGGCACACTGGGAAGGCGATATTAAAAAAGGCAAAGGCACCATCACCACCGAAAGCGGTGCGCTCAAAGAGCAGCCTTATGGTTTTAATACTCGCTTTGAAGGCAAACCCGGTACTAACCCTGAAGAACTGATTGGTGCCGCTCATTCGGCCTGTTTTTCCATGGCGCTTTCACTGATGCTGGGCAACGAAGGTTATGTGCCTGAAAGCATTGATACCGTGGCGGATGTCTCACTGGATAAAGTCGGTGACGGCTTCAAAATTACCAAAATTGCGCTGGAAAGCCAGGTTAAACTGCCGGGTATCGACAGCGAAACGTTTGATAAAATCATCAATCAGGCCAAGCAGGGCTGTCCGGTGTCTCAGCTGATTAGCGCTGAAATCACGCTGGATTATAAGCTGAACTAACTGCCCGTTAGGTTCATTTCCCCGCCCGTCCCGGCGGGGTTAACTCCCTTCACATTATTCACCACTTGATCTTGTCTACACGCCTTTCATCCCTTGTGCTTGCGCACTCACAATCTGTCATTCCCTGCCAAACGCGATACGTCATCAGTCATACCCTGGAGAATCAAACCTTATCCCCAAAGCCTTTTTGTGGCAGGATACGCCTGCCTGCGTCCCAGGTGACAAAGAGTTAATTTCACTAAGGTTTCTATATGACAGATTCGGCCATTTCCTCGCATCGCCCCTCAGTATGGTGGGGTGCCATGATAATCTGCGGCACGGTAGTGGGGGCGGGCATGTTTACCCTGCCGGTGGTGATGGCCGGAGCATGGTTTGGCTGGTCGGTTTTAGTCCTGCTGGGCAGCTGGGCAAGCATGCTCTTTTCAGGTCTGCTGTTTCTGAAGGCTGCCCGCTATTACAAGCCCGGTGAAGGCTACAACACGCTTACTCACGACCTGTTGGGCCGACGATGGGCAGCGATTAACGCGATCAGCATTCTGTTTGTGCTCGGTATCCTCACCTATGCCTATATATCAGCCAGCGGTCCGGTCTATCAGCACTCGTTAAACCTGGCGGGCCTGTCGGTCACCCAGGGCGAGGCGAAGATACTGCTGACCTGCTGCGTGGGGGCGGTGGTCTGTCTGGGAACGAAAGAGGTCAGCCGCCTGATGACCTTCTGTCTGTTAGCCAAAATCGTACTGCTGGTGATCCTCTTCGGCGGCTTACTGATGCAGGTGAAACTGCCGGTACTCCTTAACAGCGAAGGGGCCTCTGCCGCTTACTGGCCCTACGTTTTAGCCGTGGTGCCGTTCTGCCTCGCGTCGTTTGGCTACCACGGCAATATTGCGGGGCTGAATCAGTACTACGCAGGCGATCGCAGGCAGGTAGGGAAAGCCCTTATTTTTGGCACATCGCTGGCGCTGGTTATCTACCTGTTCTGGCTGACCGCGACGATGGGAAATTTGCCCCGCGCTGAATTTCCGGCGATTATCGCCCAGGGGGGGGATATTGAGGCCCTGCTGGAGGCGCTGCACAACCACCTTCCGGCGGGTGGGCTTCAGCTGCTGATGAATGTTTTTTCTCACTTTGCCGTTCTCTGCTCTTTCCTCGGCGTCACCTCCGGGCTATTTGATTTCATCGCCGACCGGTTAAAACTGGGGCGCTCGTTTCTGCAACGGCTGAAGGTCTGCGCGCTAACCTTTTTACCCCCGCTGCTGGCTTCGCTGTGGTTCCCCGACGGTTTCCTTGCCGCCATTGGCTATGCGGGCCTGCTGGCGACCGTCTGGGCTGTTTTTATCCCCGCATTCCTGGCGATCAAGGCCCGGCAGAAATTCGCGCCGGGCGTGGCACACAGCCGGTGGGAAAAAATAATCATCGTTACCGTCATCGCTTTTGGTACAGTAAATCTCGCGGCCTGGCTTTTGAACAAAGCCAGCCTGCTGCCGCTTTATCAGTAATTAACTCAGTCAGTCAGTGGATTGTTGTTGCGTCAGGGACAAAAAATCATAACGAGAGGGTATAAATGAAAAAGTCGGTATTGAGAGCGGCCGTTGCTGCGCTGGCACTGGCCGCTGCCTCAGGCGCTGCGGCGAAAACGCTGGTCTATTGTTCAGAAGGGTCACCCGAAAACTTCAACCCCCAGCTTTACACCTCCGGCACCAGCGTGGATGCCAGCGCGGTGCCCATTTACAACCGACTGGTCGATTTTAAGCCGGGCACTACCGAGCTTATCCCCAGCCTGGCTGAGCGCTGGGACATCAGCCCGGATGGCAGGATCTACACCTTTCACCTGCGCAAAGGGGTGAAGTTTCAGAGCAACAAAGCGTTCAGGCCCTCACGCGACTTTAACGCCGACGATGTGATCTTCTCGTTTATGCGACAGAAAGATCCGCAAAACCCCTACCATAACGTCTCAAACGGCGTCTATTCCAACTTTGAAAGCCTGGAATTGGGTTCGCTGATCCAAAGTATTGAGAAAGTAGACGATAACACCGTGCGATTTACGCTGGCACATGCTGAATCCCCCTTTCTTGCCGATCTGGCGTGGTACTTTGCCTCGATGCTCTCGGCAGAATACGCCGATGCGATGTTAAAGGCCGGCACGCCGGAGAAGGTGGACAGCGATCCGATCGGCACCGGACCTTTTGAGCTGGTGCAGTATCAGAAGGACTCACGCATTCTTTTCCGGGCGTTTCCTGACTACTGGCAGGGCAGAGCAAAACTGGATCGGCTGATCTTCTCCATTACGCCGGATGCGTCGGTACGCTTCGCACGGCTGGAAAAAAATGAATGCCAGGTGATGCCGTTTCCTAATCCGGCAGATCTGAAACGCATCGGCGAAAACAAAGATATTACCCTGATGCAGAAGGCCGGGCTGAACACCGGGTTCCTGGCCTTTAACACCCGTAAACCGCCGCTGGACAATGTGAAGGTGCGTCAGGCGTTAACGATGGCGATAGATAAAACGGCGATTATTCACGCGGTGTTTCAGGGAAGCGGCACCGTAGCGAAAAACCTGCTGCCACCCGGTGTCTGGAGTGCTGACCAGGACCTTAAGGATTATGATTACGATCCCGAAAAGGCCAAAGCGCTGCTGAAAGAGGCGGGCATCGCGCCCGGCACGGCGATCGATCTGTGGGCGATGCCCGTTCAGCGACCTTATAATCCTAATGCCCGCCGGATGGCGGAGATGATTCAGGCAGACTGGGCGAAAATTGGCATCAAAGCCAATATCGTCAGCTTTGAATGGGGTGAGTACCTTAAACGGGTGAAGGATGGCGAGCATCAGGCCGCGCTGATGGGCTGGACGACGGCGACGGGCGATCCCGATAACTTCTTTGGCCCGCTGTTCAGCTGTACGTCGGCCAACGGCGGCTCTAACTCTTCAAAGTGGTGCTATAAGCCTTTCGATACGCTCATTAGCGAAGCCCGCGTGGAGCCCGATCATAACAAACGCATCGCGCTGTACCGTCAGGCCCAGCAGATTATGCACGATCAGGCCCCTGCGGTAATGATTGCTCATTCGACAATCTTTGAGCCGGTGCGCAAAGAGGTCAGCGGCTATCAGATTGACCCTTTCGGTAAGCATATCTTCTATGGTGTCGATATCAAATAACGCTAAGGGGGAGTCAGTAACCGTACTCGCGACGCAGGCTCTGGCTCTCCTCGAGTAGCTGCTGGCTGACGAAAGCCAGAAACAGCTGAAGCGCCGCCGACCGCTGACGGCCCACCACCGTCTGAACCTGTAGGGTACGCTGGGTAAGCTGATCGATACCCAGCGAGCGCAGGATCAGGCCCTGTTTACGCGCCTGAAAGAGCACGGTGAAGGGGCTGCAAATGGTCACCGCCAGCGGGTTTTGCTGCATAAAGCTGTACAGCGTACCAAAGTTACCGCACACCATGACCGGTTCAATAAAGGTTCCGCTCATCTGGCAGCTGAGGTCGAACAGCTGTCGCACCGTTGAACCCCGATCCGGCAGGGCGACGGGAAAGGCAGAGAGGTCCGTCAGTCGGAAAGGACGCCCGGCGAGAGGGTGAGATGCCTGCATCACCATCAGCACCGGCGCAGGATAAGAGGCCACCACATCCACCCCTTTTTCGGGATGCAGGCTGAACTGAAAAGCGATGTCACATTCCCCCTGACGGAGCGTCTCAGCCACCTGACCAGCCGATCCAACCGTGAGGGTAAAGCTGACCGCCGGATTCTGCTGGCGAAAGCGTGAGCAGAGCGTCGGCAGCAGATCCCATGCCATCCCCTCGGTACAGGCCAGCCGCAGCGCGGTGCGGCGTACCGCTTTTAACCCCTTTATTTCCGCCAGCGCATGTTCCATATCCAGCAGGCTTCGCCGGACGTGGTTTTCAAAGATTTTCCCCGCATCGTTCAACACCATGCCTCTGGCATGCCTGTCAAAAAGCGGCGTGCCGATATCGGCTTCCAGCCGCTGGATCTGTCGGCTGATAGCCGAAACCGCAACAAACAGCTGCTGGCTGGCGGCACTGAGCGAACCACAGCTGGCGACCGCCAGAAAATAACGAATTTCAGTGCTCTGCATGGTTGTGCCTCATTCAGGTGCATGCCTGTTCACTGTGCAATTAACCTTTGCTTTTAGAGCAAGGCTTATTTGATATTTTGATAATTGTGGCAAAGCGGGATTTTAGCTTAGATGGAACGCATAACAAAATAACTGATAAACACACAACGGACGATCGAATGACAGGTGAACAGGCGGTAGCGCTGGCAACAGCATATTTTGACAGCGGGGAGTTTAAGCGGGTTCTGGCCCGTCGGGTGGCTATCCGTTCGGAGAGCCAGCAGAAGGGAAGCCGCGAGGCATTAGCGCGCTATCTGGATGAGGAGATCGCACCGGCGATGCGTGCAATGGGCTTTACTCTGCGCGGCCTGGATAATCCGCAGGCGGATGCGCCTCCCTTTCTGCTGGCGACGCGGATTGAGGATCCCGCGCTGCCAACGGTGCTTTGTTATGGTCACGGCGACGTGGTTTTTGGCGATGACGAAAACTGGCGTGAAGGACTTTCTCCCTGGCAGCTGACGGAAGAGGGCGATCGCTGGTACGGGCGCGGCAGCGCCGACAACAAAGGACAACACTCGGTCAATATCGCGGCGCTGGAGCAGATTTTCATCGCGCGTGGTAACCGGTTGAACTTCAACTGCAAGTTCCTGTTTGAGATGGGTGAGGAGATCTCCTCCCCGGGGCTGGCCCAGCTCTGTCGCGAACAGCGGGCGCTGCTTAGCGCCGATATCTTTCTTGCCTCTGACGGCCCGCGCGCAGATGCGCATCAGCCAACGCTGTTTCTCGGCTCGCGTGGAGCGGTTAACGTACGGCTAAGCATTGATGCGCGCGAACGTGATTATCACTCCGGCAACTGGGGCGGGCTGTTAAGCAATCCCGGGGTCCAGCTGGCTAACGCGCTGGCCTCACTGGTCAGCCCGCACGGACAACTGCTGGTTAGCGCACTGAAGCCGCCAGCCATTGGCGCGGACGTGCGGGCCATACTGAGCGAAATCGATCTGTACGAGAGCGAGGACGGGCCGCACATTGATGTGCAGTGGGGCGAACCCGGCCTGACGCCGGTTGAGCGCCTCTATGGCTGGAATACGTTTGAGGTGCTTTCGCTGATTGCTGGCAATCCGGCGCAGCCCATGAACGCCATACCGGGGAGTGCGACAGCGGTTTGCCAGCTGCGTTTTGTGGTCGGCACCGACTGGGAAAATATTGCTCATCATCTTCGTACGCATCTGGATGCACAGGGGTTCCAGCAGGTTGACGTCGGGGTGCTCAGAGGGTCGCCCGCCACGCGCCTTAATCCGAAGGATCCGCTGGTAAGCTGGGCGCTGAACGTCATGCGCAACGCCAGCGGCAAAAAGCCCGTCCTGCTGCCAAATCTTGGTGGGTCACTGCCTAACGATGTGTTTGCCCATATCCTGGATCTGCCCACGCTATGGGTGCCGCACTCCTATCCAGCCTGCGGCCAGCATGCGGTCGATGAGCATATGCTGAAATCTATCGCCCGCGAAGGGTTGCAGATTATGACCCGGCTATTCTGGGAACTGGGCGAGCAGGGCGATGCGCTTATCGAACAGCACCGGCGCTTTCGTCAGCAGACGGGCGGTGCAGCATGAGCACGCTAACGCAATCGCAGGAAGCCATTACTGCGCCTCCCAGCCTGTACAAAACGCTGTTCGCGACCTGCGTCGGCAATGCGCTGGAATGGTTTGATATTGCCGTTTACGGATTTTTCGCCAGCTATATCGCTCAGGCTTTCTTCCCGACGGAGGATCCCTCGGTCTCCCTGCTGCTCACCTTCGGCAGCTTTGGCGTCTCCTTTCTGATCCGCCCGTTGGGGGCCATTGTACTGGGAACATGGGCTGACCGGGTGGGGCGCAAAAAGGCGCTGATGATGTCGATTTCGCTGATGATGCTCGGCGGAATAATCATCGTAGTGATGCCGTCGTACGCCACAATCGGGCTGACGGCGCCGATCCTGATCCTGATTGCGCGGCTGATTCAGGGGTTTTCCGCCGGAGGCGAGTTTGGCAGCTCAACGGCTTTTCTGGTGGAGCATTTCCCACACCGGCGGGCATTTATTGCCAGCTGGCAGTTTGCTACCCAGGGTGCCAGTACGCTGCTGGCCTCCGCGTTCGGGCTGGGACTTACGCACTGGCTGAGCGAACCGCAGATTCAGGCCTGGGGATGGCGTATCCCGTTTGCCTTTGGCCTGCTTATCGGCCCGGTGGGGCTCTATATCCGTCGACATCTGCATGAGCCTGACAGCTTTATCAAACAGGATAAAGCCGCCTCGCCGCTGCGCACGCTCGCGGGTCAGCAGAAAAGCCTGCTGCTGCTGGCCATAGGGTTGATGGTCATCTCCACCGCCATTAACTATATGCTTAACTATGTGCCTACCTATGCGACAAAAACGCTGCATCTTCCCGGTTCAGCGGCGTTCAGCGCGACCCTGATGGCGGGCGTGATCCTGACGGTGGTCACCCCCCTGATGGGGCTGTGGGCTGAGAAAGTCGGGCGCAGACGGCTAATGTGGAGCGCGCTGCTGCTGCTCATTCTGACAATCTATCCGGGATTTTTGCTGGTCGTTAGCCATACTACGCCCGCGACGCTGCTGTTGCTGGTGGGTTGGATGGCGCTGCTGAAATCGGTCTATTTCTCTACCGTGCCCTCAATGATGGCCGACCTGTTCCCGGTCAGTACTCGCGCAAGCGGTATGGCCATCAGCTATAACGTGGCGGTCACCGTTTTTGGTGGATTTGCCCCGCTGATTTGCACGCTGTTGATTACCGCCACCGGCACGCGGCTAGCCCCGAGCTATTACCTGATGCTGCTGGCGTTAATCAGCGGCTGGGCGCTGTATAAAAGTCAGAGCCGCCTGAAAAACTAAGAGAAGAAGCGGGAGGAGAATCATGCCCGCAGAGGCGGGGAGTTGTCCGGCACAGGGTGGTGCGTAACACCCTGTGCCGGACAAAGGAGGAAAGGGTTAGCCGTTAATGCGCAGCTGCGGGTAGCGCTTCATGCTCCACGCGCACCACAGCAGCGACAGCAGGCCAATGCCGCCGCCCACATAGCCGATATTGACCATATCCAGATGCAGGCTGACCTGATTACCCAGCAGGGCACCCCCGCCAATGCCGAGGTTATAAATCCCGGACATTAATGACATGGCCACATCGGTTGCATCCGGTGCCAGCGCCAGAACCCTGACCTGCACCGCCAGGCCGATAATCATCATCGACATACCCCAGATGATACACAGAATGGAGATTGCCACGCTGTGGGTCACGGCCAGATAAAGGCTCAGCATACAGGCCGACACCAGGAAGATGGCGCCCAGCAGGAACGTGGCCGGATATTTATTGCCCAGCGAGCTGAACAATATGCTGCCCAGGATACCCGCCGCACCGAATATCAGCAGCAGGAAGGTGGTGAAATTATCCCCCATTGAGGCGACGCCCTGAATAAACGGCTCAATATAGCTGTAGGCCGTATAATGCGCGGTCACCACTACGGCGATCAGCAAATAGAGTGCCACCAGCGCCGGACGCTTAAATAGCATCGGCACGCTCTTAAGCGATCCGGTATGTTCGCTTGGCAGCTTCGGCAGCAGCTTAATCAGGCACAGCAGGGTGATCAGCGCAACAATGCCGATGATCCCAAAGGTGATACGCCAGCCAAGATACTGACCAATCAGACGACCAATCGGCAGTCCGAGTACCATAGCCAGCGCTGTCCCTGTTGCCAGCATGCTTAACGCCTGCGTCTTTTTCCCCGCCGGTGCCACGCGAATCGCCAGAGAGGCGGTAATTGACCAGAATATCGCGTGTGAGAAGGCGATTCCGATACGCGATACCACCAGAATATTGAAGCTCCACGCAAAGGTAGAGAGAATATGGCTGGCAATGAACAGCGTGAAAATGCAGGTTAGCAGCAGGCGTCGTTCAATTTGCCGGGTCAACAGCATCATTGGCAGCGACATCAGCGCCACCACCCAGGCGTAGATAGTCAGCATCAGCCCCACCTGCGCCGTCTTCATTGAGAAGCTGGTGGCGATATCGGACAGCAGGCCAACCGGAGCAAATTCGGTAGTATTAAAAATGAATGCAGCAATGGCTAACATAATGACGCGTAGCCATGCCGTTTTACGTGAAACGGTAATTGATTGCATTGAGGTAAACGACTTGTTGGTAGAAAGTTAATTTCGTTGTGACGAAATCAAGAAAAAGAGCGCATATTGTGTTTTATTTATCTGTCAGATGACATCAAAATATTACCTTTTTTGTAAATCAGAATAACAACCCGGTGCCGGACAAGCTGACGCCCTCCGGAATTGTATTCCCTCCGTAATGCCTTTAAATAGCGAATAAAACGCTGAGAACAGCAGGATAAAAGAGTATAGACAGGTTCTGGAATTCTACCAGCAGGATATTGGCGGAAGGGTGGCGATAAGAAAGTGAGTATATTGCGGGGACGACGGGCATAAAGAGACGTCGGTTATCGCCCCCGCTGTCCGTTATTTAACGGGGCGATAACCGCGTTTATTGTGGCGTGGAGAGCCTTAGCAGAGCAGTCCGGCCTGGAGCCGATCGAGCAGGTCATAGCGGCGGCGATACTCGGCGCGCTTTTTACTGGCGATCTCGCTCTCTGGCTTGCGTTCCAGCCGTAACGGCAGGGCAAAGAGCAGGGGCGTCTCCGGCTCTGCGCCAATTGACTGCCAGAACTCGCTGTAGCTGGCCAGAAAAACGCCTCGCTTCTTACGCTGGTAGCGGGCGCTCTGATGGATATGCCCCTTATCGCTGACGGCCAGGATGCGTGTAATGCCGTTAGCAGTAAAAATCAGCTGCAGCGCCTCCAGCAGCAGACGTTTGGGAAACAGGCCGTAGCAGGATTTCGTCGCCTGCCTGATCAGCTCGTGGGGAATGTGGCTGTCTGCCCCCTGTAGGCCACCGATAAACAGGGTTTTCTGCTGCGCGTAGTCAACCACCGAGAAGGTGATGCGGGCCAGCGCAGTCCCCTCACGCAGCAGTGACAGCGTGGCTTCTCCTTCCTTGTCAAACTTCACGCCGCCGCCGAGAGTAATGCTGTAAGCGTCACCCTCTTTACCGCTAAAGCTGCATATGAGGGTGCTGTCGCGCGTACTCAGTGCCTGGCGCAAGTCGGCATTTTGCAGCTGTTCAACCCAGGTGTAGTGCGCATTGATCGCCCTGAAGCGCTCAGCCGCTGAAAACTGTACGGCAAGATAGGGACGATGAATTTTACCCGGCAGGCGATCCTGCACCTTCAGCAGCCCGGCAATCAGCGGATCGCTGGCGATACGATCGAGCCACTTCAGCGTCAGTACCGGGTGGAAGCAGGATCGCCATAAAAACTTCGCACGGAAAATGCCTTTATCCCAGGACTTGCCGGGCCGAAAACCGCCGGAAACAAGGGAAAAAAACAGGTCGCTGCCACGGTCAGGCCGTGCGGTTAACACAGTTAGCGGTTGATCGGTCATGATTTATTCGGGCTCACGAGTTGCTCTGTCTGACGAATGCCCGCATTCAACCATGCGCGGCATTAACCGAACTTCAACAATAAAAAAACACTCGCCACTACGCGGGGTTTGTTGAGCGTAAGTTTACCCTTGCTGTTGTTTACACCCGCTTACCAAATCTCCGGGGAGGTTTTTTGGCGCAAACCGGGTATTTCATGGCGCATTACGCTACCCTGGAAACTGGGGTCGCCGCGTGGGTTACCCTCTTTTCAAACATAAGGATGTCATCTGATGAATCAACGTCCCTCTGTTGCGGTATTGGGATTGGGCGCGATGGGCCACGCCTTCGCCGCTAATTTACTGAAAAATGGCTTTACCACCTCGGGCTGGAATCGCACCCGATCGCGTGGGGAGGATCTGCAAAGCGCCGGACTGCGGCTGGCAGACAGTCCACAGGAAGCCGTCAGGCAGGCCGACGTGGTCATCGTGATGCTGGCCGACGCCGATGCTACGGAAAGTGCGCTGGAACAGGCACAGCCAGCGCTCAGGCAGGGTGCAATAGTGGTGCAGATGGGCACTGTCGGCGTTGCGTGCACTGACAGGCTGATCGCAACCTTCGCTGAGCAGCGGCGGGATATCGTGTTTCTTGACGCGCCGGTATCCGGGACTAAAACGCCGGCCGAAAATGCACAGATTGTGGTGCTGGCCAGCGGCGATCGTCAGCGCGCCGCCGCCATTGAACCCGTCTTCTCCGCCATCGCGAAAGGCACCAAATGGCTGGGCGAGGCCGGCGCGGCATCCCGAATGAAGCTGGTGGTGAATGCCTGGCTTATCTCCATGGTGCAGGGGCTTTCTGAAAGTACCCAGATGGCGAAAGAGTTTGGTTTTAGCCCGGATGACTTCTGGTCGGTGCTGGACGGAGGGCCGCTGGCCGTACCTTACGTTAAGAGCAAACTGGAGATGATCAGGGAAGGCCGTTACGAACCCCAAATGCATCTCACCTGGGCGCTGAAGGATGTCAGGCTTGCACTTGCGGCTGCCGAAAAAAGCGCGCTGCCGGGGCTAAATATGATCTCTGACGTCTGGCAGGAGGCGGTTGACGCAGGCTACGGTGAAAAAGATCTCTCGGTGGTTTATCAGTATCTCAGTGAGAAATCATCGCAAGGTTTATAACCGCTTGTTTTTCAGGGTGATAACGGGGAAAGCAGTAATCGCTAAGCGTGTGTCTTCTAAAATGCAACAATATTTGTTATATTAACAGCAGGTAGTTAATTATAGTCGACTGATTTTTAATGCTTTTTATGACGAGCTGTCGATTTACCCAAAGGCAGCTGAAAGCAAGGATCTGAACATGCTTGATATTCGTTTTCCTACGGCCTTACAAATGGTGCTCTGCGTGGCCCAGTCAGAGCGGGAAGGTAAACGCAGCACCAGCAAAATTCTGGCCATGGGGCTTGAGGCTAACCCGAGTTTCGTGCGCAAGATGATGGTGCCTCTAACCCGCGATGGCATTATCGTGTCGACGCTGGGTCGTTCAGGGACTATTCGCCTTGGTCGACCCGCAGAAGCGATTTCGCTCTGCGATATTTATACCTCGGTGCTGGAAGACAAACCCCTGCTGGCAGGACGACCTGAGGTATCGGCCCGCTGTCTGGTGAGTGCCAACGCCTGCTGGTTCTTTAAAGAACTGGCGCGCGAGGCTGAACAGGCCTCGCTTGACGTACTCGCCAAATGGACGGTTGCGGATGCATTAAAAGAGATCCATGCCCGCGACAGCCGTCATCCTGAAGGCAGCTGCGAGTTGCAGAAAAACCCCGAAGATGTCGCTATCTGAGGCCCGCTCCGCAACCATCTCCATCTCCATCTCCATTGCCAGGCCGCACTGCTAACGTTGTGCGGCCTTTGAGATATTAGCTGTCTGGCTGGTTAAACACAGTCAGTCTGTTCCCAACAGGTTTAGCTAACGCCCCTGAACATCAGATCCTCATGCGCTACCGATCGCATTTAATGCAACAATTAAACTTGCATTAAGGCGACCTCTCCTTTACCGTAACTAAGTGCATTCGTTAAAGTTACCTTTTACTCGCGTCCCTGAGGAAGTTCAGCTCTGACGCATGAGTGAAAACAAAAAAACCAGAAGGGGAAAGCAATGAGTCACGATGATTTTATTAACGATCTCGTTAAGTGGATCGATACCCATATCGAAGGGAAAATGGATCTTGATACCGTTGCTGAACGTGCAGGGTACTCCAAATGGCACCTGCAACGGATGTTTAAACAGCACACCGGCTACGCGCTGGGCGAATACATTCGCGCTCGCCGCCTGAAAAAATCAGCCGAGCGGCTTGCGCGGGGCGCGGAACCTATCCTCGACGTGGCGATTTCATTTGGTTTTGACTCTCAGCAGTCCTTTAACCGCAGTTTTAAACGCCAGTTTGGCCAGTCTCCCGGTGCCTGGCGTCGTCAGGTTCAGGTTTGTGCCTGACCGCTCCCTGTAGGATTAATGTCATAGTCGGGCAGCACAATGGCATCGGCTTTGGGCGTCAGAAACTTTGCCAGCAGCGGCCTGAATAAGGGGGCGTTTGCCATACGCAGTACGGCATAGCCGAAGGCAATCCCGGCGCGCGAATGGGGAGAGGCCAGGCGCGGTGCAAACCCCGGCACGCTCTGTGCCTGATTAACATAGGGGCGCATAATTTTTTCCCAGGCAGCGAAGGCCTCTTTATGATCGTCATGACGTCCCAGCTCCCCGGCCAGCACGTAAGCGCCGCACATCCCCAGGCTGGTTCCCATCCCGCTGATGGGGGAGGCGCAATATGCGGCATCACCGACCAGGGCTACTCTTCCCTTTGACCAGCTATCCATTTTAACCTGTGAAATCTGGTCAAAATAGAGATCGTCTGCGTCATCAAGCGCGGCCAGTACGCGCGGTGTCTCCCAGCCTAAATGGCCAAACTTTTCCCGCAGCACACTTTTCTGCTCGTGTGCTGAAAGTTTTTCATAGCCACCCGGTGGTTCCTGAAATGACAGCAGTGCACGGGTGGTGCCCAGGTTGTCAGGACGCAGGCAGACGCATAATCCGCCGGGCGCATTAAACCACCTCATATCTGGCGCGTCGCCCGGCGCGCGGGGCAGGGTGAACCAGGCGGTATAGAGATTAAAGGATCTGCGCTTGACCTCGTTACCGAACACCAGCTTACGCGTAGAGGATCCGACCCCTTCTGCGGCGATCACCAAATCGAAAACCGCCTCTTCCCCGTGTTCAAAGCCCACTTTCACTCCATCAGAGAGCTCTTCAAGTGAGGCGATGCTATCGCCAAATTTATAGGTCACCCCTTTACCGCAGTGTTCAATTAGCAGCTTTGCCAGCTCACCGCGCAGAATTTCAAGCTCCGCAACCGGTCCGTTGCCGTCATACGCGCCTGCGCCAAATTGCGCGCGAGTGCGATTTTGCTCATCCACGAATTTTATGCTCTCTTCATGAGTTGAATTAGCCCGAATGGCCTCTTCAATCCCCATACGCTGCGCTACTACCCGGCCCGCGCCGCGAATATCAATCGTCTGACCGCCGTCGCGGAATTCTGGCGCCCGCTCGACAACGGTAACCTCCATACCCTGGCGCGACAGCCAGTAGGCCAGCGTGGGGCCCGCAACGCTGGCACCGGTGATCAGGATCCTGCGCGTAGCGTTCATCGTTTTTCCTTTTTTGTCAGGGCTGGCAGGCTGTTTTGATAAACGGCGATAACCTGCGCGAGAAAGCGATCTATCGTTGTGCGATCGTCAGGTGAAAGTGCGCTCAATAGCGCCTCCAGCCCGGTGAGCATTGGCGCGAGATGGCGGTAAGTTTGTGCCACAGAAGCCTGCATGGGACGCACCAGCACGCGGCGCTTATCGCTTTGCTGGCGCTCGCGCGCCACGTGCCCGGCGCGCTCCAGCCGGTCAATGACCAGCGTAATGCCCGCGGTAGTAAGGGAAAGCCGGCGGGCAAGCTCATTGGGAGAGAGCGGCCCCGAAGCGATCAGCTGCTCCATTAGCGCCAGATCGGTCTGATTGATCCCCATTGCGTTGCCCAGCTCTGCGGCGGCATCACGCGTGAGAATAGCGATCCTCTGCAACTGCTGGGCAATCGTATCGCCTGCTACGGGCATCGCACGCGGATCTTCATTTGGCAAGGACTCGTGATTAACCTCGTGGTGCATGGTTTTCCTCAGTTTCGATGCGGCCTGATTAGATCGCTAAGTTAGTTAGTTAATATTCCGCAAGCTTAGGCCAGCCCTCAATCGCTGTCAAGCGGGGGAAATTTCACCTGACTGGGCTTATTCAGCTATCAGTTAATCATTGCTGTATTTCATATTTCATCCCGACGTTAAAAACCGCAATAGTGCCTGTCAGTCAGCGGCTGAATGGCGATGGTCGCCATCTCAGGCAGGTTTATCTCCTGGAGGTTAAGTGGAACACGTCACGTCATTACCTATTCTGGATCTCTCCCATCTTGACGGTTCGGCGGAGCAGCAGCAGGCGTTCCTCGATCGGCTGAGTCAGAGCGCACGGGAAGTGGGGTTTTTCTACCTGATCAACCATGGCGTCGATCCCGCACTCTCCGCCGGGGTCCAGCAGCTCTCACGGCGCTTTTTTGCGCTGCCGGATGAGGAGAAAGAGCGGGTCGCGATGATTCACTCCCCGCACTTTCGCGGCTACAACCGTGCGGGATCGGAAATCACCCGCAGCCAGCCCGACTGGCGCGAGCAGTTTGATATTGGCGCCGAGCGGGAAGCGCTGCCGCTGGCTCCAGGCGAAGCGGGCTGGAAGCGACTTCAGGGGCCCAATCTCTGGCCGGAAGCGCTGCCCGAGCTGCAAAGGGAGCTACAGGCCTGGCAGCAGCAGATGACCCGCATGTCGCTGCGGCTACTGCGCGCCTTTGCCGAAGCCCTTTCGCTGCCCGGTGACGCCTTCGACGGGCTGTATGGTGAAAAGCCCAATGAACACGTTAAGCTGATCCGTTATCCCGGCAGGACGGGTGATGAGAGCGGGCAGGGCGTTGGGGCACATAAGGACTCCGGGTTTCTCAGCTTCCTCCTGCAGGATAACCAGCGCGGGCTTCAGGTGGAGGTTGAGCCGGATCGCTGGGTGGATGCGCTGCCGCTGCCCGGCGCGTTTGTGGTTAACATCGGTGAACTGCTGGAGCTGGCGACTAACGGCTACCTGCGCGCTACCGTCCATCGCGTTATTTCCCCGGCAACGGGTAGCGACAGACTGTCGATCGCGTTTTTCCTCGGTGCCCAGCTGGACGGCGCCGTACCGGTTTATCAGCTGAACGAACAGCTCAGTCAGCTGGCGCATGGCCCGGCCAGCCATCCGCTCAATCCGCTGCTGCGGGAGGTGGGCTGGAATTATCTGAAGGGCCGCCTGCGTTCGCACCCTGACGTCGCAGCCCGCTGGTATGGCGACCTGCTGACGCAAAAAATTGATCAACCCATTGAGCAACCTTCGTCAAACCGATCGCATAAGGAGCCTTCTCTATGACTCGCCACGCCGCCGTTAGCCTCAGCGGGCTCGCCCTGTTAATTTCTCTCTCCTTTACCGCCCAGGCGGAGGAGGCGCTGCGGGTCGCAGCCGATCCGGTTCCCCATGCGGAGATCCTGAACTATGTGAAAAAAATCGACCCCTCCCTCAACCTGAAAGTGATTGAGCTGACCAGCGGGGTCAACGCCAATGAACTGCTGGCACACGGCGACGTGGATGCTAACTATTTCCAGCATGTTCCCTATCTGCGCGAGCAGGAGAAGGCGCTGGGACAGACCTTCCGCGTTGCGGCGACCGTACATATTGAGCCGCTGGGGATCTACTCCCACAAGATTAAAACCCTTAGCGCACTGCGCGATAATGCCAGCGTTGCGGTGCCAAATAACGTCACCAATCTCAGCCGTTCGCTCTACCTGCTGCAAAAAGAGGGCTTGATCAAACTGAAGCCAGGCTATGACGACCCGGCAAAAAATCAGGCTACGCCGCAGGATATCGCCAGCAACCCGAAACATCTGAAGATCCTGGAAGTGGAGTCACCGCAGATCCCCCGGGCGCTGGACGATGTTGACCTGGCGGTGATCAACGGTAATTACGCCCTGGAGGCCGGCCTGGTGCCAGCCAGAGATGCGCTCGGTCTGGAAAGTTCGCAGCATAATCCCTATGCCAACATTTTGGTCACCACGCCTGCCCTGGCAGGGGATGCGCGTATCAAGCGCCTGGCAAAGGATTTGCAGTCAGAGCAGGTGGCCGAATTTATCCGCCAAAACTATAAGGGATCGGTGATCCCGGTTACGGGACAGCCGCAATGATCAGACTCGACAGGGTGTCAAAACAGTATCCGGGCGCGTTAACTCCGGCGCTGCAAAACGTATCACTGACGCTGCGGCAGGGGGAAATTACCGGCATTGTGGGGCGCAGCGGCGCCGGAAAAAGTACGCTGATCCGCTGTCTGAACCTGCTGGAACGACCTGATTCAGGACGGATCCTGTTCGACGAACAGGATATCACTCTGCTCACGCCCGGGGACCTTCGGCGACAGCGGCAGCGCAGCAGCATGATCTTCCAGCACTTCAATCTGCTTCATTCCCGTAACGTCGCTGACAATGTGGCGGTACCGCTTGAAATTGCGGGTATGCCGCGCGGACAGCGCCTGACGCGCGTCGCGGAGCTGTTGGACCTGGTTGGGCTGAATGAAAAAGCCCGTGCGTTTCCCTCCCAGCTTTCCGGCGGTCAGCAGCAGCGGGTCGGCATTGCCCGGGCGCTGGCAGCAAGGCCCGACTATCTGTTATGCGACGAGGCGACCAGTGCGCTCGATGCGGAAACCACCCAAAGCGTGCTGGCCCTGCTGAAGCAGATCAATCAGCAGTTTGGCCTGACCATCGTGATGATCACCCACCAGCTGGAAGTGGTCAAAGCCGTCTGCGATCGCGCGGCCCTGCTTGAAACGGGGCGTCTGGTGGAAGAGGGCGCGCTGCGCGACCTGCTGATGGATCCCCGGTCAGCGCTGCGTGACTCCCTGCTACAGGGTGGCCATGATGAGCAGGCTTTTCTGCGCCGCCACGGGCTGACGTTTGGTCAGGAGCAGGTATGGACGACGAGGGAAACACGCTATGCGTATTAGCCTGGAATGGGACAGCTTTTTTGCTCTGCTCGGGCAGGCAACGCTTGAAACCCTGTATATGGTTGGCCTGGCGGGCGGCCTGACTCTGCTTATCGGCCTGCCGCTCGGCGTGTTGCTATTTGTCAGCCGTCGCAACGGTCTTTACCCGCTGCCCTGGATCCATGCCGTACTGGGCACGCTGATTAATATTGGGCGCTCTTTGCCTTTCGTCGTGCTGCTTATTGCGCTGATCCCCTTTACCCGCCTGGTGGTCGGTACCACCCTGGGCAGTACGGCGGCGGTGGTGCCCATTGCACTGGGCGCCTTTCCCTTTTTTGCCCGTATCGTTGAGAACGCGCTGGATGAGGTTGAAAAGGGAAGGACGGAGGCGGTGATCGCCATGGGAGGCACCCACTGGCATGTGATCGCTAAGGTACTGCTGCCGGAGGCACTGCCCGCCATAGTGGCCGGTATTACGCTGACGCTTGTGATGCTGATTGGCTTCTCATCAATGGCGGGCGTGATCGGGGGAGGCGGTCTGGGCGACCTGGCGATCCGCTACGGATACCAGCGCTTTAACCAGCAGGTGATGGTCGGCACGATAGTGGTGCTGATCGTGCTGGTGCAGGGCGTGCAGATGCTTGGCGACCGCGTGGTTCGTTCGCTGGCGCATCGTCGTTAAATCGGCCGCAAAATGCAGCGGACCTTGTATACTGTCTGAATTACATCGGATTTTTAATATTTCAGACAGGAAGCGTCATGGAGATGTCTCAACTGAATAAACGGGGGCTGTGTCAGGCCGCCAGCTATATCCTGGTATTTATCGCGCTGTTTATGATTTTTCCGCTGCGGCTGCTGCCCTGTTTTCTCGCCGGATTTATCGTTTATGAAACGGTGCTGGCGCTCACCCCCTGGGTGGAGAGGTTGGTGAAAGGTCCGCTGGCGCGGTGGATCATTATTTTTTCCCTCACGCTGGTGGTGGTGCTTGGTCTGGCGCTGGGGATCACCAAGCTGATTGGTTATCTGCTGCATGACTTCCAGAATCCCGCTGCTTTCCACGCAGCGGCCAGCAAGCTGCTGGAGGACGCACAGCGCACGCTGTCGCCAGTGGTTACCCGCTATCTTCCCGCCGATATTGATGAGCTCCAGCATCAGGTAGTGACCTGGCTGCGGGAACATCTGGTGGTGGTGCAAACCTTTGGTCGTACCGCCGCTCATACCTTCGCCACCATGCTGATCGGCATGCTGCTGGGGGCGATCGTTTCCCTGCGGGTCAGCAGCGATGATGCGCATCAGGCTCCGCTCAAGCAGGCGCTCCTTCAGCGTCTGACGCTGCTGGCGGCGTCGTTTCATAACGTGGTCTTTGCCCAAATCAAGGTATCGCTGGTCAATACGCTGCTGACCTGTGGCTTCCTTTTCGGCCTGCTGCCGATGTTTGGCCTGCATTTTCCCTTCGCGAAAACGGTCGTGGTGTTAACCTTTGTGGCCGGGCTGCTGCCAATAATTGGCAACCTAATCTCGAATACGGTGATTATCCTGATTGGCCTGTCGATTTCGCTGGAGGCTGCGCTAATCGCACTTATTTTCCTGATCGTGGTGCATAAGCTGGAGTATTTTATTAATGCGCGCATTTTTGGCACCCGCATCAATGCAAAAACCTGGGAGATCCTGCTGGCGATGCTGGTTTTCGAATCTGCCTTTGGGCTGGCTGGGGTAGTTGCCGCCCCGGTCTATTATGCCTACCTGAAAAGTGAACTACGCCAGGCACGGCTGATATAGAATCGGCGGTAAGTTTTATCTGCCTCAGTATCGCAAGACGCTGAGGCAGATAAGACGTTATTGCGCCAGTGCGCAGGTATGATCCTGCAATTTTTCTGCGCCAATGCGTTTTTCTAATGTACCCGATGCTTCGAGGATCATAAAGTTATCACTATCAAGATTGACAACTGCGAAGGTAGAATATTGTAGTTCACCGCCATCCGCTGCAACCTTGTCACTGACATCTTTAAAAACATTTCTATTTTTTAGCTCAGAAAATGATAGTTTTTTATAATTAAAGGTGTAAGTTTTGAGCGGTTCAGGAAACACGTGCCAGTCATTGTCGATATTTTTAACATCCATGCGGTCCAGCGCTTCGCGTACAGGCTGAGCCAGGCATGAAATATGGACATGAAGCTGATCCTGTGAACGCGTATTAAGCGAGTTAACGGTAAGTGAAATATCCTGCTCCCTGACTTTTCTGTCAGTTTTTTCCGCGACAAGATCGCGAGCCTCCCATGAAAGATAAATATAGTTAGGCTGATTGTCTGCAAGCAGCTGTTCATCCTCAATGCCGGTTATTTGCTTCGTCGGCAGCAGCAGATACTGGTATTTATCGCTGTCGCCTTTATAAATAACGTAGCCATCATGCTCATCCACCAGGCTATAGGGAGTATATTTTCCGTCTGCCTTATACTGAGGCTCACACTGATTGTGCACTTTATCCCATAAGATATTTCTGTCAACAGCATGGGCTACAGAGAGAAATGAACCTGATAGCAGCAATACGGAGAGGGCTTTTGAGGTATTATTCATAATATGTTATCCAGCTTAATTGTGTTACTGAATTATAGCTAGTCATCTTTTTTATTCCATTGATGAGGCGTTATAATAGGATGCCAAAATAACAGTAATTAACATAAGCTGCTTTAAATAATAAACGTTCCCTGGTGCATTAGTTTGCCGATATTTACAACTACCTTATGGTTAATAGTGATCAATCATTAACCATTAACCATTAACCATTAACCATTAACCATTAATGAGTGATTAGTAATTAGTGAGTAATGATTGATCATCAGTAAGTAATGATAGTTAATCCCTGATGTCTGGTTAGCGTAAAATAATGTGGTGCTTTTTTATGATAAACCAAACATAACTATGTAAAGCTTACTGGCTTTTATGACGGCATCCTTCTTTATTGTTAAATACACTGTGGTCGCTACGACTTATTCACCGAAAGGATAAAATAGGCCATCTTTTTGGGGGGAGGGGCGGGGTAAGTAGCCAGTTTCAGCCCTGCTAACGGAGTACCGGAAGAAACCCGACGCAGAATAAAAGATATAGACGACAATTATTTGCTCAGGTTAAGATTTCACAATGAATAAAAAACTGATTATTGCGGCTATTTTAGCCATAGCAGCGACCGCCGTCGGGCTTCACCGGCCTGCTACAACCCCGGTCGCCAACCAACATGGCTCACACCCCTCTCAGGAGAGGCGCCCTGCGGGCAGTAAAGCCAGTACGTCATTCCGTGATGACATCAGCGTACTGACGCAGCAGCAGCGGGTGGCGGACTACCTGCATCAGCACCAGCAGCTGCCGCCCTTGTACCTGAAAAAAAGTGATGCAAGGCGTCAGGGATGGGATCCTGCACGAGGTAACCTCTGTGAAGCACTGCCGGGGCGGGCCATCGGCGGCGATCGCTTTTCTAACCGCGAAGGGCGCCTGCCAGACGGGCAGGGACGGCGCTGGTTTGAAGCCGACGTTAACTACCAGTGTGGCCGTCGCGGTAGCGATCGTATGCTCTATTCCAGCGACGGGCTGATCTACGTCACCCGCGATCATTATCGCCATTTTGAGCAGGTAAAGTGAGATGAAAAGCGTCAGCTTTGATTTTCGTACCATTGCGGATATGAATGACTTCTACCGTCAGTTCGTCGCTAAATTTGCCCTGGAAGAGGGCTTTGGCGCTAACCTGGATGCGCTATGGGACGCGCTGACCGGCAGCATCGCACTGCCCGTACGCATCACGCTTCACCATCTGGCTGCACATCCGCATGCCGCCCGGTTTGATGCCGCCGTTGCGGTCATGCGTGAGGCGCAGGTGGCGCTGGAAGGGGAACTGGAGCTGAGAACAGGTAAGACCTGATCCCAGGTCAGGCGCACGCACCGGCTCAGTTTCAGGCTCAGTTTCAATTTCAGGCTCAGTTTCAGTTTGGGATAAAAATAAGACCATGAAGGAACGCACAATGATAAATACCTTGCATTGCACGGTGCTGAGAGCGGTGGCGCTGCTCCCCTTACTTCTCGCCAGTCCGCTCCTGTGGGCGTATACGCCACAGGAGGCAGCGGTTATTCAGCAGAAGCTCGCCGTTCTGGAGAAAAATGCCGGAGGACGTCTGGGTGTTGCGCTGATCGATACCGCAGACAATTCGCAGGTTGCCTATCGCGGCGACGAGCGCTTCCCCCTCTGTAGTACCAGTAAGGTGATGGCAGTTGCGGCCGTGCTGAAAAAGAGTGAGGCGGACGACAACCTGTTGCAGAAGCGGCTGGCGATCAAAACGTCCGAGCTGGTTAACTATAATCCCATCACCGAAAAGCACCTTAACAGCGGCATGACCCTGGGCGAATTAAGCGCAGCGGCGCTGCAATACAGCGATAATACGGCAATGAACAAGCTTGTTGGGTATCTGGGTGGACCGGCGAAGGTCACCGACTATGCGCGTTCACTGGGGGATGCTCTCTTTCGACTCGATCGCACGGAGCCGACGCTGAATACCGCAATCCCTGGCGATGCCCGCGATACGACAACGCCGGTGGCCATGGCTGACAGCCTGCGTAAACTGACGCTGGGTCACGCATTGAAGGCTGCGCAGCGTACCCAACTGATCGAATGGATGAAGGGAAATACCACTGGCTCGGAAAGTATCCGCGCCGGTCTGCCGGCCAGCTGGTCGGTGGGGGATAAAACCGGCAGTGGCGACTACGGCAGCACCAATGATATTGCCGTTATCTGGCCTGAAAACCGCGCCCCAGTAATCCTGGTGACCTACTTTACCCAGCCGCGCCAGGATGCGTCCAGCCGAAAGGACGTGCTGGCTGCGGCCGCCAGAATTGCCGTCGGGGGCGGTGAGCCGTATCGGTGAGATAAGCGGCCCGCGGCGGGCCGCTGTTGCTGACAACAGTCGTTAACAACCTGTCCATTGCAGAGACAATAGATACCCTTAGCAGCTTATCCATCGAGAGCTATCAGATACCCTTAGCAGCTTATCCATCGAAAGCTATCGGATACCCTTAACCCCCTATCTTTTGCAAAATAGCCGCCAGCTCGTCACGGTGCGCGCTGCTTATTTCGCGCGCGGCAGACCAGCCAGCATTTTGCATAATGGTTTCATTCAGCCCAACCAGCCAGTCATAGATATAGTAGGCCGCGTGATTATTAGGCTTGAGCGCCAGTCGGGTCAGACGCTGGCCGGGGCCAAGGCTGGCGGTCTGGGTTTCCGGCCTGGCGAAAATTTTCTGCCCGCGATTGATCCGGCTCGCCGGACGATCTGCTTCAGCGACGTGCTGAAAGCCCAGCCAGGCAACAAAATCACCCAGCACGCTCAGCGCACGGGATACCTGACGATCGGCTATCATCTCGGCTGGCGTGCCTGATGCGTCCTGATCGGTGAGCAGCGTAGCCAGCGAGGCTTCAATATCGAGCCTGATACTGGCGGTGATCAGCTCGCCGGTCAGCATTTCCAGCGTGGATTTACTGACCCCCAGCAGCGCCAGCAACTGGCCGCTGTCGGGTAGCTGGCGGAGCAGATTGATCCAGTGGAGGTAAACCCGGCGGGCAAACTCCGTTTCCGACTCCTCAGCGGGCGGCACGTCTGCGGGGTTAAGCAGGCCGGGCAGAGGATCATCGCTGAGCAGGTCGATGCTCATGCCAATGCCAAAGGGATCGTCAGCGCTGGGGATAAGCGCTTCGGACTGCGCGCGACGGGCCGGACGCTGCTGCTGCTGCAGGAAAAGGTGGCGCAGCGTTTCGCGGTCGGGCAGCAGACGCTCCAGCAGTTCGCCATGTACGCCAGTGCGCGACTGCAATGCCTTAAGCAGCGTTTCCGCCACGCGCAAACGCGCTTCCGGCTCCTCTTTATCAGAAGCCTGGAACCAGCGGCCGAGCAGATTGTCAGTCAGCTCACGGCGAACTTCCTCGCGCTGCGCCTGCAGTCGTGCCAGCTTGCTGTCGCGGCGGACTTCGGTTACCAGCCAGCCTGCCATACGCCCGATGCCTTTCTCATCCATTGCCAGCATCGCCCCCCAGGCGTCGCCGGGGTTGCCGACATAACGCTGGACGGCGGCGTCATAGTTCTGACCGTGGGTAATACGCTGATCGAAGGGCGTTAGCGCCCAGATCAGTCCAGGTTTCCGCCCGCTGCGCGCCTGGGCATTTTCTCCCTGAGTCTGCTTAACCCAGTTATCCAGTATGCGGCCCACCCTGGGCGTATCCGCGCGCTGCCCGACCGCGCTGCAAACCATCAGCAGGCAGATATCCTGGTGCTCAGCGGCACGGGTCAGCAGGTAAGGGCGCTTGGCGGTCAGGAAGCGCAGCGCCAGCTCATGGTGCCGGTCGTCTGGCAGAACAGCTGGCTCTTCGAATCCGGGGTAATCCAGCAGATCCACCTGCTCGAAAAGCGTTTCACGCGGTGCGCTGTAGAACGGCAGGCGCACCTCACGCCCCAGCAGGGTCAGCTCTGACAGCGCCACGTTGACCGGCTTCAGCGCGCGACCCTTTTTCTGCGGTACGACCTGAATCACCGGATCGCTGGCGGTATTAAAGTAGCGCAGCCCTTGACCGTTAAGAAGAGTGACCGAAGGATCGTCCAGCACGGCGAGCGGCGCCAGGACATCCGGCGCGCAGGAAAGGTGATGCAGCACATGCGCCAGCTGACGGTAAAGGGCGGTCAGCTCGCTGTCTTCGCCCCACAGCAGCGAAAAAAGACGCGCACGATCGTCGACGCTCAGCATCGGAGCCAGATCAATCGCCAGCGGCCAGAAATGCGTTTCCAGCGCCTTATTGACGCAGAGCGGGTTGGCCGACAGCCGATCCCACAGGGCAACAACATCATTGCGGCTCATGCCGTCAGTCTCTGCTGGCTGTCGTGACATCGACAGCGTTTGCAGACGTTCACCGATCTGTGCTTCATCCATGCGGATCGGCTGCTCACCTGCGCGCCGGGACCAGGCATCGGCCAGAATGCTAACCAGCGCCTCCTCGTTGAGTAACGCCAGCTTCACCGGCCAGCCGTTATCCACCTCCACCTGCTGCCCGGTATAGCGGGTCACCAGCGTACCGGTCTGCTGCTGAGGATTGAGAAGCGTTTCGTCAAGCGTGGCGGCCCCTAAGGCAATTTCCAGCCGACCTTTTTCGCTGGCCGCCAGGGCGTTAATCAGCCAGGACTTGCCTGCCTGTGACAGGCCAAAAAAACCTATCGCACACTCTTTCTCAGCCGCTGCGGCAAGGGCGGAGGCCCGGTTATGCTGACGTCGCAGGCTGACATTTAGCCGGTCGGCCTCCATATCCAGACGCGGAGACGTTTCGCGCGCGCGCGTCAGCCACTCAGTTGAAAGGTCAATTCCATGGGTAATGGCATCCAGTTTTTTTCCAAACTGCGCCGCCAGCTGTTTAGGCGTTAACGGTTTCATTTCTTGTATACGCTCCCGCTGTCAATCCAGTAATGGGTCAGGCCCGTACCGCTGTTTGCCAGGGTATTTAACTTCAGCCGCAGATGTTCGGGCGGCACCAGCGTACCGTCATCCAGCGTGGCTTCAGCGATTTCAAATCGTTCAGGGGCGGCGTTATCCGGCCCCTTTATTGCCGCCAGCCTGATTTTCAATACTTTATCACCGGCCACGCTGCGCGCCAGCAGCGGATCGGCGATGGTCAGGGAATAGAGCGGCGACGCAGGCCAGCGGTCATTATCCAGCTGGCGGAAGCCCAGCGTCAGGGTGCCGCGCACCTGGAAGCGCTGACGGGGATCGAGGGTAAAGGCTTCATCGTCCAGGTCAATATCGGCGTACCAGACGTTGTCGCTGCTCAGTGCGCCGCTGCCGTCCAGCATGCCCAGATAGCGGATGGTGGAGTAAGGCTGAAAATCACCGGCTTTGAACCAGAAGTTAGCCAGGCGCAGATCCAGCGACAGCAGGCAGAGCATCGCACCAACCGCCGCGGTTGATTTTGGATTCTCTATCCGCCCCTGTTTATTAAAGGGGTACCAGTCGTTGGTGTGATAACCGTCCAGTGAGAGAATGCGGCTGACCGGCAGCGGCTGGAGATGGCGAAACAGTGCCTGTACCCCAGGGAAGCGCGATGGGCGGCCGGTTAATAGCAGCACGTCACAGTCATAGACCGCCACCACTTCGGACATCGAGCGCAGGCTGTGGGTGATATTCATCCCCTGGGAGAGAAATTCCGCATGCAGCGCGCTGAGTTTCACTACCAGCGGCACCCGCAGGATATCAAATTCCTCCGCTTCGCCCGGCAGCTCACGCTGGATCTCGCGATTGATATAGTCCAGCAGTTTCGCCGTCGGCGGCTGGGCCAGCAGCTCGCCAACGCGCGCATCAACCTCTGCGTTAAGCTCCAGCGGGTCGAAGCGCTCATAGGCTTCCAGAATCGCCTGGCCCGCCGGCATAAAGATTTGCAGGGTGGCCTGCTGGCGAAGCGTTGACTGACCGTCCAGACGACCTTCATGACCAAACAGACGGGTCATTACGCCCTCCGGATTAGCCATGCCCGCCTGTTTAAACGCGGTTTGCAGCGCCGGCAGCACATACAGCTGAATCACGTCCAGCAGGATATCGTCCCCGGCCAGCTTAAAGCCCTCACGGAACAGCAGGCGCGGCATAATTTTTACGTTATTACCCACGCCATCATCCAGACGGTACTGGGTGATCGCCAGATCGGTGGTACCGCCGCCGATATCAATAGAGGCGATACGCAGCGTTTTACCTGGGGGTTCGTCGGATGCCCGCGCGCGGTCAGGGCGTGCCATGCTGATGAAGAAAGCCTCGGCGCGCCCGCCAAAATTCACCTGAGTTTCATTATACAGATAGACCATCTGCCCGCAGGTGGCTTCATCCCACTCCATCTGCACCTCCGGCACCGGCACCTTGCTTTTCGCCTTATCGGCGGCGCTGCTGAAATCATCGTCAGCCGGGTGCCAGCCCAGGGATTTCCACACCAGCGCAATGGCTTCGTGCATGCGGCGGCGGAAAATTTCACGCTCGGGCTTCGGCATCGCGGAGGGCAGGGTGAGTATAATATTGCGCAGCTGGCGTGGGGCACTGCTGTGCAGCATCTTCTGCCGCTGTGCCGGGCTGTTCATTTGCATCAGCGCCTGAGCCAGCAGCTCAGAGAGCATAAAGCTCATTACCGAACTGCGGCTGTACTGTGGTGAGAAGACCGGCAGACGATCCTCCAGCGGCTGGTTATAGAGCGGCTGGCCCTCGTCATTGACCAGACTGGTCAGCGGGATGGCGGTGGCCGGTGGCTCCTGGGCCGCGCTGCCCGGCGTACGGCTAAAGCGCCAGCCCGGCGTGTAGATCTCTTCGTCCCACAGATAACGACGTGGGCTGGAGATGCCGGTAGCGCCCTCAGTCCCCAGCCGCTGAAGCGCCAGATGGCTGGCTTCGCGCCCGACACGGGTGATCGACGGCCAGATAAAGGCGTCATCGCGCCCGCTCTCCACCGAAAAATTTTGTTTGCCAAAGCTGGCCTGAGCGAACTCCACGCGACTCTCGAACAGTTCGTTATAGACCTGATGCGGGGCGCTGAGGCAGCGAAGATGCAGTTCGTAGGTATGCTTCAGTCCCTGAGGATCGTCAGGGTGATCTTCCACCATAATCCCACAGGTGTGAGAGTTACCCACGTCCAGGATCAGATCGACCGAAATCGCCGGTTCCTGTAGCGTGGCGGCGCTGATTTTCAGTTCGGGCAGCACCAGCTGATGACCCAGCATATGGAGGATATTCAGGTAGTGCGCCTGATACTCAAACTCGCGCAGGGCGGTGCGGACATTCACCTGTGGGCGCTGTTCGATTTTCGCCACCTGCTGGCTGAACACTTCGCGCAGCCAGCCATCGACCCAGGTGTGATCGAGGAATTCGCCCAGATCTTCGCTGCGGTGAGCCAGCGCAAAACTGACGCCGGACTGGGCATCACTCTCATTTAACGCCAGTGATTCATCTTCGCCTTCGGGCCAGGTGCGCGTTTCAAATGCCAGGCAGACGCGGTGCGTTTTACCGTTCTGATCGGGCTTATCCAGCGCGACGATCTGCATACGCGCCCAGTTATCCGGGCCGCTGCTGAAGCTGCGCGGCGGATTGAAACGGAAAAAGGGCAGCGGCAGCCATATCCCTTCCAGCAGTGACAGAGACTGCTCAAGGGGGAAACTGAACTCAGGCTTCACCACTTCCGGCATGCCACCGGCTACCACCGGCAGCAGGTATCGGCCATTCTGCGCGTTAAAGTTCAAACGCAGCAGCGGGCCGTTGGCCGTTTGGCGCACAAACTTGCCCGGCATTTCAGCATCCAGCACCGGCGTCAGGGAAAAGTCGAGGAACTGAATGCCACTGTTCTGAATCAGCGTCATATTCGGTTTAAAATCAGCGATCGTCGCCAGCATCATCATTTACTCTCGCGCTTCATCGTCATCGGTAATATCGTATTGGTATCGTACTGGCCGCTACATTCGGCCGGGCCATTGGCTCCCTGCTTGCACACCAGTTCAGGCATCTGATAGCGCGAGCCGTCGCTGCATTTCGCTTTGGTTCGGCTGTTGATCACCAGGTTGCCTGACTTCATCAGACCGGCATAGACATCCACGCGGCAGCTGATGCCATCGCCCTGAATTATCCGCGCCGTTCCTTTACCATTTTTCATCTGGTAGCGCAGGCTGGGTGGCCTGCCGGTAATGGGATTTTTACCGCCGACGATAACCCGCCAGCCGCCGTTAATAAACCGCGTCGATCCCAGCTTCACCGCATCGGCAGGCATGACTAAATCATCTTTTGCGACCGGGATCGCCGCCGCCGCTTCACTGGTCACTGCGGGTTGTTCAACCGGCGCGGGTACGGCATTTGCCGCCGCGACGGGCAGGGTCGGATTCGCGGAGTTTCCGCTAACCGGTGCGCTAACGGCAGATACCACAGGGGCGGATTTCCCTGCGTCGGCGCCCGACGCACTGGCCGGTTGTTCAGGCCGGGCACTGGCCGCCGCTTCCGCCGCGTTCCCGACCGGCTGCGTCTCAATGGTTTCGCCTGACCGGCGTGTCGTCTCATTAGCCGCAGACTGCTCAGCGGCGCGGGTCGGGGTGACGTCCGGCAGGTTGGTTTTCGTGTCATGCCCATCGGCAGGCCGTGGGGCGCTGGCCTGAGAAGCGGGTGGGGTCGTGGACTCGCAGCCTTTCAGCTGTACGCCCAGCGCGACCAGCAGTGCGGCGGCGGGCAGGGTCCAGCCGTAGCGAAGCAGACTGTTTTTTAACGCAGGTTTCTTTGCGTTTAGTTCGGATAAGGGAGAGGTCGGCGATACGGAAACCGCGGGGGCCGCAGGAAGATCGGCAGCGGGGCTTGTCTGCGTCGCTTCAGGCTCAGCGGGCACCGCCGGGGTAGCGTGACTGGCCGTCAGTACCGGCGCTGGCGCGGCCACCTCAGTGAGTTTTGAAGCGGTCAGTTTTGATAAGACTCGCGGTGGCTGCTCCTCTTCCGTCGCGCGCAGGCACTCCAGGGCGTCCTGACGGGCTTTTTTCTCCGGGCTGACGAATCCCCAGAAGGTGATCACCGGCTTACCGCCCACCAGATACACGTAGTTCGGATCGGGAAACTGCATCGCCCGGGATAACAGCGCGCCAAACAGTTTCTGGCTGGGTTTGTCAGACTGCTGAGCCCGCTGACACATCACGTCAACTGCCTGCTGGCAGGCAATAAGCTGATTGAGTGCATGGGCGCGCGCGGATTCACTGGCGGCCGCCCAGGAGGTAACCTTGCCGGAGACGGGCGAGTACCAGTCGAGACGATCGCCAGCCTCATTGGGCTGGGGTACTGCCAGGCAGTCTGCAATCTGCTGCTGCTTTCTCAGGCGCAGCGTCTCGCGCAGCTGTAGGGCTGACAGGTAAACAGGCTGGCCGTTCTCTCCAAGCGGCAGAACCGCATCCAGACTTCCGCTGCGTAAAAATGATTTTGCCACGCAAAAAGGACCTTTTTAGTCAGATATCCGGTATCAGTGAGTCAGACACGCTCCGGGTTGCTGACCACTTTAGGGGATTTGACTTAAATCGAATGCGGAAATAAGAGGGTAAACAGGCGATTACTTTCCCAATGAGATTGCACAATGCCGCCGGGCGCGGCTGGCGGATCCTGAACCCTGCTAATAGATAGGGTGCTATTATATTTCACGCAATTTAATTATGGAGTTTTTCTGACCTTTGCCGATAGTGTCTTTGTGACGAATATAATAATTATGGCTAATAAGGTTACACCATGAGCGGGACATTAATACCAGGGTTCTTTTCACGCTTCGTCCGCAGCGGGCGTCGACATTCTCAGGCTACGCTGAGCGCGCTTAACGATGCCGTTGCGACGATCGAATTCACGCCCGACGGGCAAATTGTTTCGGCTAATGGGCTGTTTCTGGCCAAAATGGGCTACGGACTGGCCGAGATCGTCGGTCAGCATCATCGAATGTTCTGCCCCCCGGAGTTGATTCGGTCGCCGGAGTATGCACAGTTCTGGCAACGGCTTCGTCGTGGTGAAAGCTTCAGTGATACCTTCCAGCGGCGGGCAAAAGACGGCACCGCGCTCTGGCTGGAGGCGCACTATGTTCCGGTAGCGGATCGTCGTGGACACATCATCAAAATTGTTAAGCTGGCGACCGATGTCACCCGCCGGATTCTGGCCGCGCAGGAGCAGCGGGCAATGACCAATGCCATCAACCGTTCGATGGCGGTGATTGCTTTTACCCCTGAGGGAGAAGTGCTGCGCGCCAATACTAACTTTCTGAAGGCCACGGGATACCAGAGTGCGGAGATAGTCGGTCGGCATCACCGTATGTTCTGCTCACCCGCGCTGTATAACAGCGCTGAATATAAGAAATTCTGGGACAAGCTGGGACGGGGTGACTTCATTTCCGGGCAGTTCCTGCGGGTGGATAAGAAAGGTCAGGCTCTGTGGCTGCGCGCGACCTACAACCCGGTTTTTGATGAAAACAACCGGCTGTATGAGGTGGTTAAATTTGCCACCGACGTCACCGAACAGGTGATTAAAAATCAGCAGGAACGGGACGCCGCCGAGCATGCTTACCAGGCGGCGCTGGAAACGCGCGATAATACCCGACAGGGCGTCAGCGTGATTGAAAACAGCGTCACAAAGATGAATGAAATCGCCCATGAGCTGCGGAAGGTTTCCGAAGATGTGAATGGCCTGAGTACCCAGTCGGCGCAGATTGGGGTTATTGTGGAAACGATAAGAACCATCGCCAATCAGACCAACCTGCTGGCGCTGAATGCGGCCGTCGAGGCTGCGCGGGCCGGAACCCACGGTCGCAGCTTTGCCGTGGTTGCCAGCGAGGTGCGCAGCCTGGCGGCGAACATTAACAGCGCCACGCTGCAAATCGCCAGCGTGGTGGAAAGCAATCAGTCCCTGGCCAGCCTGGCACAGAAAAATATCTCGGCTAACCTGATCCGCGCTGACCAGGGCGTGATGATGGTGCGGGAAGCGGGGAGCGTGATTATTGATATACAAAACAACTCCACTCAGGTGGTTGACGCGATAGGCCAGGTTACACAGCAGCTAAAGAGCGAAATGTAAGGCTAATACGTTTTTTCAGCCCGAAGCATGGCTATCTGGCAGTGGGTTTTTCAGCCATCCCTGCGTATAGCGGCTCGCATTCGAAATCCCTCCGACTCGCAATCGGCGCAAATTTTGCATCACATTAACGACAAGTGAAAAACGCCATCGGTTCACACTAGGCGGTTCTACGTCGGAACCGCCGATATCTCCGTCACCCCGGCAACCCGCGCATCCAGGGTCAATAATTTCATTGCTGCTCTGGAAGGTGCAATGCCCGTTCAGCAAAGTGTATTGCCAGGCCACCTTTTGCCTGTTGCCTTATTCGGGTTGTCATCCTGACCTCGATTAATCGTGTCCGTAAGAGGATCTGACTGTCCAGCAGGAAGCCCTGGCGAAAATCGGTGTCCCTCCGGACCGGATTGATATCGACAGGAGGTTAACGGGATCAAACCGGCAGGGAGTAACTAAATGAGCGAAATGATTGTTTATTGAAAGTAATACATGCACAGGTATGCGATTAAGGTATGTTTAAAAGTAAGAGAGCTCAATCATGCCAGTATCATTGTTACAGCACAGAAAATTAGCCGGAATTCACCAGAATAAGCTTCAAGATAACTTAAGGAAGTATTCCACAACACAGGCTCAGAGCAAAGGCCCAGACCACTCTGCCATCCCGGATGGAAAAATTCACTTCGGAAGTAGTATTCACACTGTCGTCAATTCTAATGATGAACTAAACCGAGTATCGCACCAGACTACAAATCCGAGACAGGGTATAGCAGCCCCGCTGCTAATGCTGCTAAGCCAGGTTCGGTTAGCTGATGGTATTAATTTAATCAGCACTCTCAGGGATTCTATCCCGCAAACCCCATCCAGGGGGGGTTATACTTCAAAATGATCCTCTACGTTTTTCTGGGGAAAATGCATTACCTGTCAGAGATAAAGATACAAATCGATTCCCAAGATATGCCGTATTTGAAAAGAAAACAACGACTCATCCTCCCGTACCTGATGATGTTAAAATTGAAAAACGGGATTTTTCCTGCATTGAAGATCGACAGCATTTAACCTATTCTGATGTATTTAGAAAGGTTGGTAAAACTTTCAGTAATCCGGTAGGTGAACTTGCAAAGGAAGCTCAGGTCATTCATTATTATAACAATTATAAACGATGCCCAACCCCGTAGGAAATAAAAAATATTCAATCAATAACCTCAGTGGTAGACAAACTAATATCGATGGTTACAGCATTACTTCCTGGTAGCATGCCGCTTGTGGTTACACAGAGATTGGGTGGGGCACTATTCAGAATGATGGCTGATGGCATAGATAATAAAAAGCTGAATGTAGATGATTTATCTGAAGCAAACGATCAACTTCTTGCTTTGGGGAAAAGTATTGTAGATTTTTCCCCGAGAAATTCAAAAGGACAAACAATTGAAGGTCAGTTAAGAGTGCCTGAGGGCTTATCTTTTAAAAATAATAAAATACTAGTTAATATTAAAGGGGAAGCTAGGGGGTTGATATCTGAAAATGGTAGATATTTTACTCATATTCATGGTAAGCGTCGAAGAATATCTTACTCTCCGCAAACTAAAAGATGGGAGCAAAAAATAACCAATAAAAACAGAATAATTAAATCCCTAAGTGATAATGTTTACTTTGACCATCACATTACAAATAAGTTAAATGGGGCTATAGACAAAAATACTCTTAGTCGAATTAGTCCAGTTCAGCATGGTATATATAGTGTAACAAGTAAACAGTCTGGAGAATCCTTTCATACGATAAAAGTTGGTGATAAGTTCTATCGTTACATTCCATCAAATGAGAAGGATGTGAGCATAAGCGGTGTCATCAAAGGTGGTAATGAAAATATCAAGGTGTCCCGGTTTGATAAAAGATATTTTATTGTCAATGAAAAAAAGAAGTCATTAGTAAACTATTCACCTTGTCGACTGGCTAGATCTCCTGGGACGTCGTGCTTACATCTTTCTGAAGGCCTGGTGAACAAGCTTAATACGAATAAAAAAATGGAATACCAGCAAGTAAGATAAAGGGACTACAGCCATCTGAAACTCATCCAGGTTTATATGATTCGGAGAAGGGGCAACTTTACTTAAAATACGAAGATGTTTATTTTAAATTGAGTGGGAAATTTGATAAGAGTGCTGAATCGAGATTTGAGGTCATAGGTAAAAAAAGATTTGGCAGTAAAAAAATAACTTCTATTTCTTTTAGCAGAGAGAATGGAAATAACTATATAAATACTCCTGAAGAAAACATGATGGAAAGTACTGGGGTTTCAAGGGGGGTGGCTATGTCACATATTGAAATGCACACTGACTTTACTCCTGTTGATCTTAAACGAACATGGGCCGAGAGCATGCATGGCCCGTTTGATGTGGATAAAAGATTTTCAGCCAAAAGATGGGTTACAAATAAAGAACCCATCATGGTTTATCGGCAGGATAATCGTTCTCTGGATGAAGTAATAGCAGCAGGCGGCTTTTATCCCCAAAAAGAAAAATTAGGTACAATTGAAGACCATATGACTGGTTCACGTGATCAATATTCATATGTTTCCACATCAATTAAAAGGCTAAAAAGCGGATCTTATGGAAAATATGAATATGCTATTTACCTGCAACCACACCAGGGGGTCGATACAGCTGCAACCCTTGAGGTAAGTCACAGCATCCATTCTAAAAGTGTTGAATTTGCCGTTCCGGGAATTATAACTCCAGGGCAAATAAAGGGATGGCGTAAGTGTAACTAAATAGCTGCGCCGAATAGTAGATCACTTAAAGGAAATTCAGCCCGGATTGTGCGATCTGATCAATCGCCAAATATCCCAAACCACCAACCGGACTGAGCGATGCCGATCATAGCACCAATACCCCGCGACGGACGACGCCTGATGCAGAAAGCGATCTATAATTTACTACCGGAGTGGGTACAGGACATGCGCACCTGGGAACCGTACTGTCGCTTTGCCCGGGAGCCAGAATCTCGCAAGGTGGCTATCGATGCTCGCATAAAGACAGGTTACGAAGTCGAACCAGACATGGCTGGGGCTGCTGTGATGCCTTTTTGATGACGAAATGTTTGTGGAATTTGACAGCAAAAAGTGGGGGCCTATTTTCCCACTTTTTGCTCATCCCTCTATAACCCAACCTTCAGGTGGTAATCAAGACCTTAATCATGATGTGTTTTCGCTTTCCATTTGATATACCCTTAAAAAACAAAAAAGGTTATTTTTATAGCATTGATTAATAAATAAAATAAACTCATACTCCATTTGAACTTAAATGCGAAGGGTGTGAGAAACAATGCTCTTTACAATCTTACCAGTTAATATTTTTTATAAACCTGTCTGTATAAAGACTTACATCGAATTATTAGATATAAGGATGCCGGAATGTCGAATCATATCATTATAGACAAGCAAGACGATCGTTATGAAACGCTTAAAAAAGGATTTAATTTAAGATGACCTACGCAAGGGAAAGAAGGCGATTATATTTATATTTGTGATAGTGCTGAATCAGTTCACCGTTCCGCAAATGATGCGCTTGAAAAAGGTTACCGCATTACGATACGAAGTGGTGGACACTGCTACGAAGGCCTTGTATCTAATAAGCTGGAGGGTGAAGAACACCAGCCACTTGCTATCATCGATCTTAGCCTGATGACCGGTATGGAATTTAGTGAGGCGGGCGATGTTAACTCCCCTTACAATACCTGTGAGAAATATAAATTTCGCGCGGCGACGGGCAATCAGAACTGGGACGGTTACAACGCACTGTATAAAACAGCTAACCGAACAATTCCTGGCGGTTCATGTTACTCCGTGGGATCGGGTGGCCATATATGTGGCGGGGGCTACGGTCTGCTTTCAAGACTGCATGGACTTACCGTAGACTGGTTAAGTGGTGTGGATATTCTTGTGCCTGACCTGAATGGCAAGGGACTGGTTTCAAAACATGTTAGCCTGAACAGCACGGGCACTGAACGTGACCTTTTTATCGCCTGCCGCGGTGGCGGCGGCGGCAACTATGGCATTATTCTCAATTATTATTACAAAGATCTACCTCACGCTCCCCGTCAGGCCTATCTGCTCACACTTTCATGGCCATGGGCAAGTTTCACCAAAGAAAAGCTAAAACATTTTCTTAAGGAATACTGGCGCTGGTTTAAAGAGAACGATCGGCACTGGAACAGTAGCGATCCTGCGCTGGCTAATGGTGGGCTTTTTACGCTACTCAAGTTACAGCATCGCTCTACCGGTGATATTAGTTTGTTGATCCAGTATACAGGAACTAACGGGCGGGTTGATGCGCTTAATCAGACCGCGCCACTGATAGATTTTGTTCACCACATGAACAGCGCCGCGGGGACCAATGCTTATGTCGCTTCCATGGAAAACTCGTGGGGGCCAGTGACCAGGCTTCAGGGTAAAGAGGCCAGATTAAGCAACCCACTCAAAGATGCGCGTTTAATGGATTGGTTGTATTTAACTCAAACTATAAACGGTTCAGGTAGCAACCAGTTCGGAAAATATAAATCTTTTTATCAAATAGAGAATTTTACCGACGTTGAAGTTGATGCAATTTGGACTCACTTTAATCAGACCGGTCAGACACATCTTAACCAGGCTCTATTACAAATTGACTCATATGGTGGTTGCGTTAATACAAATGATGAGGTCAGTAATCCCACGGCGGTACATCAGCGACATTCACTATTGAAATCACAGCTGCAGGCTTACTGGACAGACCCGATTAATGAAGATAAGTGTATACGCTGGTGTCAGGATTTTTTTAATGACTTTTTTTCGCAGCAGAATGGTAAGCCCTTTAGCGATAATCAGCGCTATGAAGGTTGTTTTATTAATTATCCTGACGTGGATATGCGGTATATCAGTAATCAACCCGGCACTACAGATACGCGCTGGCTGGAGCTTTACTATGGAGACAAAGTAAATATGCTGATCAATACTAAACGAGCCGTTGATCCTGAAAATATTTTCCGAAGCGAAATGTCAATACCTGTCTCACATCCTTAGCATTTAAAGTAGTCATTCAGTGCACTGTAGATTTAACGTTAATCGTCAGGTCCGGCAGAGATAGCGGGCCTGACGTTGAAGAAGCAGCTTATCAGAAGACATAATTAAGCGAATAGCTGCATAAAAACCCCGCAAAATTTACATCCTGATACACACCACAGGACCAATCACACGTCTGGCTTTATAGCACACCCTCAGGCTTTGCTACACTCACTGCCGATGTTAATGGAATCTGAGGTAACGAATGAAAATCAAAAGCTACGCAGCAATGGAAGCCGGAAAGGCGCTGGAACTGTATGAATACGAACCCGGCGAGCTTAGCGCAGAAGAAGTTGAGGTAGCGGTTGAATACTGCGGCGTGTGCCATTCCGATTTATCGATGATCGATAACGAGTGGGGCATTTCACGCTACCCGACCATTGCCGGTCATGAGGTGGTGGGTCGCGTAACCGCGCTGGGCGAAGCGGCTAAAGAGAAGGGCCTTTCGCTTGGCCAGCGCGTGGGTATTGGCTGGACGGCGAAAAGCTGCCAGCACTGTGACGCCTGTATTAATGGTCACCAGGTCAACTGTGAGAACGGCACGACACCGACCATCCTTAATCATGGTGGTTTTGCTGAGAAGCTGCGCGCCGACTGGCAGTGGGTCATCCCGCTGCCGGAAAAACTGGATGTCGAAAGTGCCGGCCCGCTGCTGTGCGGGGGGATCACCGTCTTTAAACCGCTGCTGATGAGCAATATCACCGCTACCAGCCGCGTGGGTGTTATCGGTATCGGTGGCCTGGGCCACATCGCGATCAAAATTCTGCGCGCGATGGGAGCCGAAGTGGTCGCATTCAGCTCCACGCCGGGCAAAAAGCAGTCAATTCTGGATATGGGTGCCGATGAGGTGATTAATAGCCGCGATCCGGAAGCGCTGAAAAATCAGGCAGGCCGTTTCGATCTGATCCTCAGCACCGTGGCGGTCGATCTGGACTGGAAACCTTACTTTGATGCACTGGCTCCGCAGGGTAAATTCCATACCGTTGGTGCCGTCATGAAGCCGTTCCAGGTCAGCGCCTTCGATCTGATTACCGGAGATAAAGCCCTGACCGGCTCATCAACCGGCTCGCCGGGCCAGCTTCGCTCATTGCTGAAACTGGCATCGCGTGCGGATATCGCGCCGCAGGTAGAGTTCTTCCCTATGTCGAAAATTAACGACGCGCTGGAGCACGTCCGCGCCGGAAAAGCGAATTACCGCGTGGTACTTAAAGCGGATTTCTGACGATTGCCCTGACAATGCGTTAAGATAAACTGAAGCCAGCGCGATTATGCGCTGGCTTTTTTATCGCCAGCTGTCAGAAGAGTTTTTTTCGCACCCCTGGTGAATCCATTTTTCACTTATTCAGGACGTTTATGAACACGCACGCTTCCAAAGATCCTTTACACGGCGTTACGCTGGAAATGCAGATTAACGCGCTGGTAGCAAAATATGGCTGGGGAGAGCTGGGTCGCCGCATCAATATTAACTGCTTCAAAAGCGATCCCAGTGTTAAATCCAGCCTGAAGTTTCTGCGCCGTACCCCCTGGGCGCGTAAGGAAGTGGAAGATCTGTATCTTATGATGCTGAACGCGGGCAGTGAAAAAGCTGCCGTAACGCCCATCGACAGTCCCTGGGGCCAGCGCAGAGATAGCGGGTATGAACGATAACACCTGGATCGACCGGGGACCGTCCCCCTTTATCCCCGGCTTCAGGCTGGGCGATGTGACCCTTGCCAGCGGAGTGAGATTACGGGTTGCGATGGGGGG
Source organism: Erwinia sp. ErVv1 (assembly GCF_900068895.1). GTDB lineage: Bacteria > Pseudomonadota > Gammaproteobacteria > Enterobacterales > Enterobacteriaceae > Erwinia. The sequence goes on from NZ_CDPK01000002.1 coordinate 460,715, forward strand.
TAACGGGCCACCTCTGATCCTTCTCCACGGGCATCCACAAAATCATCTTACCTGGCATAAAGTGGCTCCCACGCTGGCGCAGGAATTCAGTGTCATTTTGCCCGATCTTCGTGGTTACGGCGACAGTGATAAACCGCCGGGCGGCGAGGGACACCGCAATTATTCTAAACGCGTCATGGCGCAGGATATAATTCAGCTGATGGACCGGTTAAATTATGACACCTTCATTTTTGTCGGTCACGATCGGGGAGGGCGCGTAGGGCATCGGCTGGCGCTGGATTATCCTGACCGGGTCAGCCGCTGCATATTTATTGATATTGCGCCGACGGCGACAATGTACGCACTGACGGATAAAACGTTCGCCACGCGTTATTTCTGGTGGTTTTTTCTTATTCAGCCTGCACCGCTGCCTGAGAAAATGATTGGTCAGGATCCGGCATTTTTTCTACGCCAACATATTGATGCGCAGAATAAAACGCCAGACGCCACCGAACCTGCTATTTTCGCCGATTATCTGCGCTGTTATCAGCACCCGGATATGCTGCATGCGGTATGTGAAGACTATCGCGCCGCAGCCACGACAGATCTGGAAGACGATGCATCAGACGGCGAAAAACGCATTCAGTGCCCGTTATTCCTGTTATGGGGGGAGCAGGGTACGGTCGGCCAGCTCTATGACGTCATCAGCACCTGGCAGGAGAAGGCCAGAGAGGTAACGGGCGTGGGGTTGCCCTGTGGTCATTCTCCGCAGGAAGAGGTCCCTGGGGAAATGCTGGGGCATCTGCTGCCGTTCCTCAGAAGGAATAACTAGCAAAGAGAAGTGTGAAGAAATATGGCCAGACTTTCTGCGTTTTCTCAGCACAGTGATTAAATATTGCAATCTGGTGGGTGCTCTGCACCGTTATAAATGATGAAAATCAGCAGGCTGACTAAATTAAACGGGCTTGCTTCCCAATATTATATTTTTAAGATTAATCTGCGAAATAGCGGCGGTATCGCTTAGGAATAATCTGCGTAATTATATGTTTGCTAAAATCGCTGAGAGGCTTTTTGTAAGCTTTTCTTAATGCAATGGCGAAATCATTCAGGAGGAACTACGTTTTATCAGGTATCAGTAACGTCATGATGCGATGGCAATATACAGGAGAGAATTATGAAAGCGGTTATTTATAATGGCCCGTACGATGTTTCCGTGAAGGATGTGCCGGATGCAAAAATTGTCAAACCCACTGATGCCCTGATTCGTGTTACCACCACCAATATTTGTGGTTCCGATCTGCATATGTATGAGGGACGAACCAGTTTTGAGCAGGGCCGTATTCTTGGCCATGAAAATATGGGCCAGGTTATTGAGGTCGGCAGCGGCGTTGAGCGCGTGAAAGTAGGCGATTATGTCTGTCTGCCGTTCAATATTGGCTGTGGCTTTTGTGAAAACTGTGAAAAAGGCCTGACCGGCTACTGCCTGACCGCCAATCCTGGCACAGCAGGCGCGGCCTATGGTTTTGCAGAGATGGGCCCCTGGGAAGGCGGGCAGGCCGAGCTGCTGCGCGTGCCTTTTGCAGACTTTAATTGCCTGACGCTGCCGAAAGATGCGGTCGAAAAAGAGGACGATTATGTCATGCTGTCCGATATCTTTCCCACCGGCTGGCATGCAACAGAGCTGGCAGGCCTGCGGGCAGGTGAAAGCGTGGCGATTTACGGTGCCGGACCGGTTGGCCTGATGGCCGCTCACTCAGCCCTGATCAAAGGCGCGGCCAGTGTTTACGTTGTGGATACCCATCCCGATCGCCTGGCGCTGGCCGAGAAAATGGGCGCGACCGCAATCAATGCGGTAGGTGACGAGGCGGTGCAAAAGATCCTGGACCTGACCGATGGCAAAGGAACGGATCGCGGCTGTGAATGCGTAGGCTATCAGTGCTGCAATAAGCACGGTAAAGAGGATAATAGCGCAACCATGAACAGCCTGGTCGCTTCGACCAAAGCCACAGGCGGTATCGGCGCCGTGGGCGTATTTGTGCCACAGGATCCGGGTGGCAGCACCGATCTGGCGAAGGAAGGGAAGATGCCGTTCGATTTCGGCAGCTTCTGGTTCAAAGGCCAGACACTGCGCACCGGTCAGGCGAACGTAAAAGCCTATAATCGTCAGCTTGCCAACCTTATCCATAAAGGAAAAGCCAATCCGGCACAGATTATTTCCCAGCGTCTGAAGCTGGCCGATGCGGCAGAGGGCTACAAGCATTTTGATTCCCGCGATAAAGACTGGACCAAGGTAATCCTTAAACCTTAAGGGGCCTCAGGGTTGAGGTTTCCTGTCCACAGAAGCTGATATCCGCGTTCAGACGTTCAAACCCTCTGAGTAGTCACTCCTCAGAGGGTTATTCCATACCCATGATGGCTGCCATTGCAACAGTCGCTCTCTTCACTGCGCATCGCATTGTAAGGCGACAAGCTACGCTCCCTCTCTTTTCAAAACGCGTCGTTAAGACCTCCTCGTTATTAGTATCAATCATCCCTGAGCTGGGAGTGCCCCGAAAACGATTAATATTAGATATTTTTCTATTTATAACAGCAGATTATAACGATTATTATTAGGTGATTACTTTGCCAGTGGAACAGGCTGAGGCCAGGGTAGCTTTTACCCTATATTTCTGACCTGCCGCCGTGTTGTGCTCACAGAGGGAAGCTGAAAGCATGGAGAAGTACACGCCGATACCGCATGACGCAGCGTTTAAGGCATTTCTGACCCACCCGGATACCGCCAGGGATTTCATTACTATCCATCTGTCGCCTGAACTGCGTACGATCTGCAACCTGTCTACCCTGAAGCTTGAATCGGGGAGCTTTGTTGAAGACAACCTGCGCGCTTATTACAGTGACGTGCTTTACAGCCTCAAAACCTGTGCCGGTGATGGCTACATTCACGTGCTTATTGAACACCAGTCAACACCCGATCGGCATATGGCTTTTCGGTTGATGCGCTATGCGATAGCGGCAATGCAGCGCCATCTGGACGCCGGGCATAAAAAGCTGCCACTGGTTATCCCTGTGTTGTTTTACACAGGCCGGCGTAGCCCATACCCCTTTTCTACCAACTGGCTGCAGGAGTTTGATGATCCCGGGTTGGCCGGTAATCTTTATGGCAAGGCATTTCAACTGGTAGACGTGACGGTTATTCCTGATGATGACATCATGAATCATCGCAGCATGGCGGCGCTCACGCTGCTGCAAAAACATATTCATCGCCGTGACCTGAGCGATTTATTGGATCGGCTATCAACAGCGTTGCTGGGCAGCAACCTGACGGGACAACAGCTGGTTTCGCTGATAAACTATCTTGTACAGGCGGGTGAAACGGATGACGCCGAAGCCTTTGTACGTAACCTGGCGCAAAAAGTGCCGCAGCATGGGAACGAATTGATGACGATTGCGAACCAGCTTGAACAGAAGGGTATTGAGAAGGGTATTGAGAAGGGTATGCAGCTCGGTGAACAAAAAGGAAAGCAGGATGTTGCACGTAACCTTCTTAAAGCGGGCATGCCGCTGCATTCGGTAAAAGATCTGACTGGCCTCTCTGATGATGAACTGGAACAAATTTGCCACTGAGTACGTTATTCCTGTGCAGCGTACAGCATGACTGATTCACGCATTAACGGACGGCTAAGGGCCTCGGAACCGTTACGGCATAGCGCCTGAGCCCAAAACACATCCTGTGTTCTACCTCGGATCTGTCTGTGATAAGTCTCACATCCTGTGATCCCAACCACTTTATGTCGGGCAACTGATGTTCCCGCTGCATAAATACTACGATGCATATCACATTTAGCCTCAATAAGTTTACATTCTGCTAACAAACTCATTCGATTTTGCCGATAACCCGATAACCTCCCAAAGAGATTATCGCTATGCTGAAAAATATCCGTCTCACCACTCTACTGCTGGTTTCAGGTTTGTGCCTGTTGGGGGTTTTTCTCGCCTCTGCACTGCTCAGCGCACATTATTTGCAGCGTAGCGCCAATTCTCTCAAAAACCTGAACCGTGAGGTATCGGCCACTCTGGGCGTGGCCGATACCACTAACTGGATGCGGGCAGCCCGAACCACGCTGCTTGCTGCGGTGCCACACGTGACGGACAGCGATCCTCAGGCGCTCAACAGCGCGCTGAAGCAGGCGCGCTTCTATTATGATGGTGGCATGAAATTTATGGTGGCCTATCAGGCGGCGCCGAAAATGCCCGGGGAGCAGCTGCTGGCAAATGAGCTGGCCGCACGCTATACGGACTATACCGGGCAGGGCGTCAGTGCGCTTTTCACTGCATTGGAGAAAAAGGATGTCCCCCTTTTCCTGCAACTGGCGGGTACCCGGGTGGTAGCGCTGGACGAAGCCTACCGCGTACCGCTTGATAAGGTTATCGCTCTGCACAAACAGGCTTCAGTCGAAATCACGCAGCAGGCGGATCGCGACAGCTGGACAGCCCGCCTTGCCGCGATAGTCTCATTCGGTCTGTTTATTCTTACCGGCCTGGTGATTGCGATGCTGCTGCGGCGCGTGCTGATAGCACCCCTGCGTCGGGCAGGAGAAGTGGCGACGGCAATAGGTGAAGGCGATCTGACCTCCCGCTTCCCGCCCGCCCGCAATGATGAAGTGGGCAGGTTGTTACAGGGGCTGGAAGGGATGCAGCGGAGCCTGAATACGCTGATGGGCGAAATAGTGCAGGGCGTCGGAGAAGTCGCGCGCGTCACCGCGCAAATCAGCGACGGTAATCACAGCCTTTCAAGCCGCACCGAGCAGCAGGCCGCTGCGCTGGAGGAGACCGCAGCCAGTATGGAACAGCTCTCTTCTACCGTTACCCTGAACGCGGCGAATGCGGATGTGGCAAGCGGCGCGGCGGCATCGGCATCGGCCACCGCCCGTCAATGCGGAGAAGCCATGCAGGATGTGGTTCGCAGCATGAGCGATATCCGTACCAGCGCCACGGCCATCAGCGAAATCACCTCGGTGATTAATGGCATTGCTTTCCAGACCAATATTCTGGCGCTGAACGCCGCCGTTGAAGCTGCGCGGGCGGGCGAGCAGGGACGGGGTTTTGCGGTTGTCGCTAATGAGGTTCGCACGCTGGCGCAGCGCAGTACGCACTCAGCGCGTGAGATTGAAAAGCTCATTGCCGATTCAAATCTGAACGTCAAACAGGGAGAAGAGAAGGTTGCGCTGGTCACACGCACGACCGAAGAGATTATCACCTCTGTGACCGGCGTGACCTCGCTGATGAGTGAAATTGCGTCTGCCTCCTCTGAGCAGAGCAAGGGCATCAGTCAGATTGGCGTGGCGGTCACCGAAATGGACAGCGTCACCCAGCAAAATGCCACCCTGGTGCAGGCCTCGGCGACGGCAACCACCATCCTGGAGGAGCAGGTGCAGTCACTGACCGGCATTATCAGTCGTTTCCACCTGCAGGTTTAGTAACTAAATAAAACGACTTCCAACATTAATAATTAATTAACTAAAAAACCACCAACCATTAAGTAACAATATTTTAATATTCCGGGGATATTTTTAACCCTTTTAGACAAAAGTGTAGAACCCTGATGACTAAAGCAACAAAACTCGCCACCACGCTTTCGCTGGCAGCGCTACTGGTCTGTACTGCCACCCGCGCAGAAACTGCGCCAGAAAAAACGGATGTACTGCTTATCGGTGGCGGTATTATGAGCGCGTCCTTAGGGACCCTGCTCGAGACGTTACAGCCGGGCTGGAAACAGCTGATGGTGGAAAAACTCGACGGTGTGGCCCTTGAGTCTTCTAACGGCTGGAACAACGCGGGCACGGGTCACTCTGCTAACATGGAGCTGAACTATACGCCGGAGCGTCCGGATGGCACGATTGATTTCAGTAAAGCCCTGGAAATCAACGAAGCCTTTATGATTTCCCGGCAGTTCTGGACCACTCAGGTGCGTAACGGCGTGCTGAGCAATCCACACTCTTTTATCAACTCGACGCCGCATATGAGTTTTGTCTGGGGTGACAAAAACGTTGAGTTCCTGACTAAGCGTTACGCAGCCCTGCAAACCACCACGCTGTTCCAGGGGATGAAGTTCTCTACCGACCATAAGCAGATTGAGCAGTGGGCGCCATTAATTATGGAAGGACGCGATCCGCAGCAGAAAGTCGCGGCGACGTGGACGCCGGTGGGCACCGATGTTAACTACGGTGAGATAACCCGGCAGCTGGTAGGCAGCCTGAAAAAGAATGATAACTTTACGCTGAAAACCTCGGCGGAAGTGACAGAATTTAAGCGTAACGACGACAACTCCTGGCACGTGACCTACAAAGATGTGAAAAGCGGCGAGCAACACGTTGTCGATGCAAAATATGTCTTTATCGGCGCGGGTGGGGGTGCACTGAAGCTGCTGCAAAAAACCGGCATTCCGGAAGGCGAAAACTATGCCGGCTTCCCGGTAGGCGGCTCATTCCTGGTGACCGAAAATCCGGCTATCACCAGCCGTCATCAGGAGAAAGTGTACGGTCAGGCTTCGGTAGGCGCACCGCCGATGTCCGTGCCACATCTTGATGCCCGTTATCTCGATGGCAAGCGCGTGGTGCTGTTTGGGCCGTTTGCGACCTTTTCAACTAAATTTCTCAAAAATGGCTCGCTGTTTGATCTGCTGAGCACCACCACCAGCCATAATGTTATCCCCATGACCCACGTGGGTATGGATAACTTCGACCTGGTGAAATACCTGGTCGGGCAGGTGATGTTGACCGACGAGGACCGCTTCGAATCGCTGAAGGAGTACTATCCCGATGCGAAGAAAGAGGACTGGAAACTGATTCAGGCCGGGCAGCGCGTGCAGATCATTAAAAAGGACGCGGATAAGGGCGGCGTGCTCAAGCTGGGTACTGAAATTGTCACCGATAAACAGAAAACCGTGGCGGCACTGCTTGGCGCATCCCCGGGCGCCTCTACCGCCGCGCCAATTGCGATTAACGTGATTGAGAAACTGTTCCCCGAGCAGTTTAAGTCGCCTGAGTGGCAGAGCAAAATACGCTCAATTGTGCCGAGCTATGGTCAGAAGCTGAATGGCAACGTTGCCCTGACGCAGAAGGTCTGGGACGATACCGCCTCCACGCTACAGCTGACTAAGCCGCCGGTGATTCAGATGGGTGATAAAGCCAGCGACGCACCAGCTGACGCCGGTCAGCAGAAAAAAGCGGCTGCGGCCGGGCATGATATGGCGCTGTAAGCCATGGGGCACCTGGTCGGGGTGCCACAGCTAAAACGCTGCCTAAAAAAAAGCCCGCAGGACATCATCCTGCGGGCTTTTTGCTATTCACGGCGGGAGAGCTACACCGTCAGCAGCTGTCCGGCGGTGCGTTCAACCAGCGTCAGCAGGACTTTGATATCCTCCAGCGTGACGGTCGGGTTTAGCAGCGTCAGTTTCAGGCAGGTGACACCGTTAAATTCGGTGACGCCAACGTTGGCGCGGCCCGACTCCAGCAGGGCATCGCCAATCCGCTGATTAAGCAGCGCGACGGCGGCATCGTTATGACTGCCTGCCTGCTCCGGCGAGCGATAGCGGAACAGCACGCTGGCCAGCTGTGGCGGCATCACTAATTCGAGCGAGCTTTGCTCGCTGACGTAACCGGCAACCTGCTGCGCCAGCGTCACGCCGTGATCGATAATGGCCGCGTACTGCTGCTGTCCCAGCGCTTCCAGACCCATCCACAGTTTTAACGCATCAAAACGGCGGGTAGTTTGCAGCGATTTGGAAACCAGATTCGGTACGCCCTGGGCTTCATCGAACTCGGAGTTCAGATAGGCAGCCTGATAGCGCATCAGCTCGTAGTGGCGCTCATCTTTCAGCAGGAAAGCGCCACAGCTAATGGTCTGGAAGAACTGCTTGTGGAAGTCCAGGGTAATGGAATCCACCAGGTCAATGCCGTCCAGATAATCACGATACTTTTCGGACAGCAACAGCGCGCCACCCCAGGCCGCATCGACGTGAACCCAGATTTGGTGTTCTGCCGCCAGCGTGGCAATGCTGCGCAGCGGATCGATAGCACCGGCATCGGTGGTACCTGCCGTGGCGACAATGGCCAGGATCTGCTCACCCCGGGCCTTCGCCTGCGTGATTTTCTCTGCCAGATCGTTCACGTCCATCCGCGCCAGCGCGTCGGTTTTCACCAGCGTGACCGACTGGTAGCCCAGGCCCAACAGCGCCATGTTCTTCTGCACCGAGAAGTGTGCGTTTTCAGAACATAACACCCTGATTTTGCGCAGGTCGCCGACCAGGCCATCCTGCTGAATAGCATGGCCCTGACGCGCAAAGAAGGCATCGCGTGCCAGCATCAGCCCCATCAGGTTGCTCTGCGTACCGCCGCTGGTAAAGACGCCCGCCTCACCGTGCGGGAACCCGACCAGTCCGCGCAGCCATTCAATCAGCTTCATCTCAATGATGGTGGCGGAAGGGCTCTGATCCCAGGAGTCCATGCTCTGGTTGCTGGCGTTGATCAACACTTCCGCCGCCTGGCTGACCACCAGGCTAGGGCAGTGCAGATGCGCCACGCACTGCGGATGATGCACCGACAGGCTGTCTTTCAGAAAGTATTCAATCGCGCGCTCAATGGCGACCTGGTTGCCCAGGCCCTGAGGATTAAAATCCAGCGCGATGCGCTCACGCAGTTCAGCGACGGTTTTGCCCTGATACATCTCAGGCTGCTTAAGCCACTCGACCACCGCCTGACTGCTCTGCGCAATCGCCTGCTGGTAGGCTTCGATACTCTGCGCAGAGCCTGCCAGAATTGGGTTTGACCCGGACATTACATTACTCCACTCAGACTGGTTGAACGCCAGCCGCTAACAGGGCCTGTTCAAATTTTTCCAGGAAAATACCCAGCTCATCATTGCTGATCAGCAGGGAAGGCAGCAGACGCAATACGCTACCGTGACGGCCACCGCGCTCCAGAATTAAGCCGGCTTCAAAGCATTTCTTCTGTAACAGAGCAGACAGCTCGCCGTCGGCAGGGTAGCTACCCATATGGTCCGGCGCTTCGCCCGGCTTCACGATCTCGATACCGATCATCAGGCCCAGCCCGCGAATATTGCCCATTACCGGATAACGCGCCTGCAGTTCCGCCAGGCGTGCTTTCAACCACTCGCCCTGCGCCGCGACTTTGTCAGCAATCTGATTATCTTTCAGCAGCTGAAGCGTCTTAAGGCCGGTGGCCATCGCCAGCTGGTTGCCGCGGAAGGTACCGGTATGGTGACCGGGTTCCCAGGCATCGAACTGCTTTTTGATGCCGAGCACGGCCAGAGGCAATCCGCCACCGACGGCCTTGGACATGACGATGATGTCCGGCTCGATACCGGCGTGCTCGAAGGCAAAAAACTTCCCGGTACGCGCAAATCCGGCCTGAACCTCGTCCAGAATCAGCAGAATGCCGTGCTCCTGGGTCACCTTACGAATGCGCTGGAGCCACTCGATCGGTGCCGGGTTAACGCCGCCTTCACCCTGAACCGCTTCGAGGATCACCGCTGCAGGTTTGCGCACGCCGCTTTCAACATCGTTAATCAGATTCTCGAAGTAGTAGGTTAACGCGTTAACCCCGGCTTCACCGCCGATGCCCAGCGGGCAGCGATAAAGATGCGGGTAAGGCATAAACTGCACTTCCGGCATCATGCCGTTGATCGCTTCTTTCGGCCCCAGGTTACCGGTTACCGCCAGCGCGCCATGCGTCATACCGTGGTAGCCGCCGGAAAAGCTGATTACGCCGGTGCGGCCGGTGTGCTTTTTCGCCAGCTTCAGCGCCGCTTCCACTGCATCGGCACCTGAAGGACCACAGAACTGCAGGCAGTACTCTTTACCCTGGCCGGGCAAGAGAGAGAGCAGATAAGCCGAGAACTGATCTTTTAACGGCGTAGTCAGATCGAGAGTATGTAACGGCAAGCCGCTGGTAATGACATTTTGGATGCTTTGCAGAATATCAGGATGATTATGGCCCAGCGCCAGCGTACCTGCGCCAGCCAGGCAATCAAGATATTGATTATTCTCAACATCGGTGATCCACACGCCCTGTGCTTTCGCAATGGCTAACGGCAGCTTACGGGGGTAGCTCCTGACATTCGATTCAAATTCAGCTTGTCTGGCTAAAAAGGTTTCATTGTTTCCGTTTAATGAATTCGCACCTAAAGTATCAATACGGACTTTATCCGTCATCATATCACTCCTACAACCGGGGGGTCTGAGAACGCCCGGGTTGAATAATTGAATTAAGTTAATTGTTGCCATAAATAAAGCGCGGCCAATATAGGGCTTTTCAGGTTATGACTCAATGATTTATTTTGATTAAATTTTGCCCCTCTTTCCCCTTTCTAATCAGAGGGTTGTTCCGTAATTAAAACGCCCGTCTAAGGTAAGCGCACGACCTGAAACAGACGGTTACCTTAAAGTACGGGTTGTAAGGAATAGTCTATGATTGTTCTTCGGGCGGCCGTCCGATGACAGCTGCCCAACAGCCACAAATTTTAACGGTTTATACTGGCATCACCTGAACAACAAACGGGCGATGGCGCCCATTGCTCACTTACGGGTTAAACGAGGCAATCGAATGGCGTCAGGGAAATTTACGAAAAGTTGGGGCGCGGAATACGTCGGCGCGGGTGAAGTCCGTTTTCGTCTCTGGGCGACCGGACAGAAGAGGGTGACGTTAAGACTCTCAGGTAAAGACACAGAGATGGACCCGGCCGGCGACGGCTGGTTTGAAGCGACATTACAGGGCGTTGCGCCGGGTGCGGAGTATAATTTTGTGCTTGCCGACGGCACGCAGGTGCCGGATCCCGCTGCCCGGGCACAAAAAGCAGATGTTAATGGCCCCTCGATAGTGATCGATCCACTGAGTTACCGCTGGCAAAACACCGCCTGGGCGGGGCGCCCATGGGAAGAGACGGTGGTCTACGAGCTGCATATTGGCACCTTCACGTCGGAAGGCACCTTTAACGCCGCCATTGAAAAGCTGCCTTACCTCGCCGCAACCGGCATCACGATGATCGAACTCCTGCCGGTGTCCCAGTTCGGCGGCGATCGCGGCTGGGGCTATGATGGTGTCCTGCTCTACGCACCACATTCCGCCTATGGCACACCGGATGATTTCAAAGCCTTCGTCGATGCTGCGCATGGCCATGGCCTTTCCGTGGTGCTGGATATTGTCCTGAATCATTTCGGGCCTGAGGGTAACTATCTGCCGCTGCTGGCACCGGACTTCTTCCATAAAGAGCGGATGACGCCGTGGGGCGCGGGCATTGCCTACGATGTCGATGCCGTCCGACGTTATATCGCGGAGGCACCGCTTTACTGGCTACAGGAGTATAACCTTGACGGCCTGCGCTTCGATGCCATCGATCAGATCGACGATCCCTCCGGGAAGCACATTCTCATTGAGATTGCTGAGCGCGTCCGCGCTGAAATTACCGACCGTCCCGTGCATCTGACCACCGAGGACAACCGCAACGTTATTTTCCTGCATCCGCGCGGGGAGGATGGCACCGTGCCGCTGTATAGCGGCGAATGGAACGACGACTTCCATAATGCCATTCACGTCTTTGCGACCGGCGAAACCCACGGCTACTATCGCGATTTTGCCCATCAGCCGGAAAAGCTGATTGCCCGCATCCTGACGGAAGGTTTCGCCTGGCAGGGTGAGGTTTCAGCGCAAACCGGCAAAAAGCACGGGGTTAAAAGCAGCGGTCAGCCGCCGCTGGCCTTTGTCGACTTTATTCAGAATCACGATCAGACAGGTAATCGCGCCAGGGGTGAAAGGCTGATTGAGCTCGCCGGAGCCGATCGCACCCGGATCCTGCTGGCCATGCTGCTTCTCTCACCGCATATCCCGCTGCTGTTTATGGGTGAGGAGTATGGGGAAACGAATCCCTTCCTGTTCTTTACTGACTTTCATGGCGAACTTGCCAGGGCCGTGCGCGAGGGTCGCGCGAAGGAGTTTGAAGGGCATGCGGGTCATGACGATGGCAGCGTTCCCGATCCTAACGCAGAGCAGACGTTTGCCCTGTCCAAACTTGACTGGCGCAAACCAGAGAGCGACGAGGGAAAAAACTGGCTGGCGCTGACCCGCGAACTGCTGGCGCTAAGGCAAAAGTCTGTTGTGCCGCTGCTTGCCACCGCTGGCGGCAACGCGGGCAGGGTGGTGAGAACCGCGGAGGGCTTTGTTGCCGTAAGCTGGGCCTTCCCACAGGGGACCCTCTCCCTGGCGCTGAATATTGGCGCGGCAGCCCAGCCGCTTCCTGACCAGCCAGGCGAGACAATCTTCGCCTGGCCTGAAGCCGGTGAAACGCTGCCGCAAAACAGCATTCTTGTACGATTAGCCCCGGGAGAGAGTAAATGACTATCCCAACGGCAACCTGGCGTATTCAGTTTCGCAACGGCATGACCTTTGACCGGGCCGCTGGCCTTGTACCCTATCTTAAGCGTCTCGGCATCAGCCACCTCTATGCCTCGCCGGTTTTTACGGCGACCTCTGGATCTGGCCACGGCTACGATGTGACCGATGCTAACGCCATTGACCCGGCGATTGGCGGGCGTGCAGGCTTTGACCGGCTGGTTAGGGTACTGAAGGAAGCAGGGCTTGGCCTGATTCTGGATATTGTACCGAACCATATGGCCGCCTCGCTGGAGAATGCATGGTGGTATGACGTGATTGAGCACGGCGAAAAAAGCCGCTACGCCCGACATTTTGATATCGACTGGTCGCGCCCTCTGACCTTGCCCTTTCTTGGCGACTCGTTTGAGCAGGTACTGGAGAACGGGGATATCGCAGTCAAAGCCGATCCGCATACCGGCAAACCCGCGCTGGCCTGCTACGAGAGTTTTTATCCGCTGGCACCCGAAACCTGGCAGGGGCAGGAAGCTGAGGTACTCGCGCTGACCGATAAAGCCGGGATCGCTGCGCTCCATCAGCGTCAGCCCTGGCGACTGACGTCATGGCGGGATGCGGCGAGCGATCTCTCCTACCGCCGCTTTTTTGAGATAACCGGGCTGGCTGGCGTACGGGTGGAGGATCGCGCCGTGTTTGACGATACGCACCGGCTGATCCTGGAACTGGTGCACTCCGGTGCGGTTGACGGGCTGCGCGTGGACCACGTCGATGGTCTGGCCGATCCGAAAGGGTATCTTGAGCGTCTTCGCCAGGAAGCCGGACCCGCCTGTTATATTACGGTCGAAAAAATTCTCGGCGAGGGCGAGCAGCTTCCCGCCGACTGGCCGGTTTCCGGCACCACGGGCTATGAATTTATCTCTTCGCTTTCCGACGTACTGGTGGATAACAGTGGGATTGGCAACCTGCGCAGGGACTACGAACAGCAGGTCGGCAGGCCCGTGGCGATGGAGAGCGAACTGCGCGCGGCAAAGGTGCTGATGGCCGACAGGAATTTTGCCGGGGAGTTTAACCGACTACTGCATCTCGCCCAGGCCATTACCACGCAGGAGGGGGTGACGCAAAGCGAAAGTCCCCTCCGCGCGGCACTGCGCGAACTGCTGGTTGCCTTTCCGGTGTATCGCACCTATGGCACCGCACAGGGACTACCGGAGGCCGACAGTGCGCTGCTGGACCGGGTGGTTGAAGCGGTCAGGGGCGGCGTTAATGCGCCGGACTCTCAGGCGCTCAATTTCATTGTCGGGATCCTGAAAGGTCACCTCTCCGAGCCTGCATTAAGTGACGCCGTCACATTTCGCCTTCGCTTCCAGCAGCTTACTGGCCCGCTGATGGCAAAATCGGTAGAGGATACGCTGTTCTTCCGCCACGGCGTGAACCTCGGGCTCAACGAAGTGGGCGCGGATCCGCTGCCGCGCGACTTTTCGCCCGCCCGGTTTCATGCAGATATGCAGAGACGACTGGAACGGCAGCCGGACGCGATTTCATCCACCTCGACCCATGACACCAAACGCGGGGAAGATGCCCGCGCCCGCCTCTATGCGCTGACCGAAGCGCCGGGGTTTTGGGCCGGGTGCGTGGCACGCTGGAGCCAGATTAACCAGCATCATATCATCACGCTCGACGACGGTCCGGCACCTGAACCCGCAGTCAGATGGATGCTGTATCAGGCGCTGGCAGGCGCGTGGCCGGTTCGCCTGCATCCGGAAGATAACGCGGGACTGGAGGCGCTTGAGGGGCGGTTTATCGCTTTTGTCGAAAAGGCGCTGCGCGAAGCCAAGCTGCGCACCGACTGGGGCAACAGCAATGCGCCCTACGAAGAGGCGGTGCTCAACTATGCCCGCCAGCTGCTTGCACCAGCCAGTCACGCCTTCCTGCACGATTTTACTGCCTCTCTGCAGCCCGTTATCCGTACCGGGCTGGTCAACGGCCTGACCCAGACCACGCTCAAACTTACCGCGCCCGGCGTGCCGGATATTTATCAGGGCAGCGAAACGCTGGACTTCAGCCTTGTCGATCCCGATAACCGCCGCGAGCCGGATTTCACCGCGCTTGAGCGGCTGGGGGAGGAAAACCTGTCGCTGACGCCGGACAGGGACTTCGATGGCCAGCTCAAGCAACAGGTTATCGCCCGGCTGCTGCATCTGCGTCAGCAAATGCCGACCCTGTTTAGTCGCGGGGAGTATCTGCCGCTTAGCGCATCGGGTAACCGTGCAGAGAAAGTTATCGCTTTTGCCCGGGTGGGGCATGAGGGCACGCTACTGGTTATCGCGCCGCGTCTGGTGTTTGATGCCGTTAACGGATCCGACCTGGGGCACCCTGCGGGCTGGACGCAGACGGAAATCATCCTGCCCGAGCGTCTCGCAAACCGACGCTACCGAAATGTTCTCAGCGGTGAAACCATTTCGCTGGTGGACCGATTGACTTTAACGGCGCTGGGTAACCTGTCGCCGCTGGTGCTGTTAAGTGATGAATTATCAGGAGTAGGGATAAATGTCTGACGGTAAACCTTTTGAAATTACGGCAGGATCCAGCCATCTTCTTGGTGCAACCGTCGATGAGGACGGCGTCAATTTCGCCATCTTCTCGGCACACGCGGAGCGCGTTGAGCTGTGCCTGTTTGACGAAAGTGGCAAAACGGAAATCGCCCGGCTTACGCTACCGGAATATACCCACGAAGTATGGCACGGCTATGTGCCGGGTCTGAAGGCGGGCGCGCTCTATGGCTATCGCGTTCACGGCCCGTACGATCCGGAGAACGGTCACCGTTTCAACGCCAATAAGTTGCTCATTGACCCCTATGCGCGCGAACTGGTCGGTGACGTTGAGTGGAATGATGCGCACTACGCCTATGATCTGCTGCATGAGGAGAAGGACCTCACCTTTGACGAGCGCGACAGCGCGCCCTTTATGCCTAAGTGCCGGGTTATCGATCCGAATGCCATTGACTGGCAGGACAATAACCGGCCCTCGGTGCCCTGGCCGAAATCCGTTATCTACGAAACCCATGTCAAAGGCTTCACCCAGCTTAACTCTGCGCTGCCCGTGGAGCTGCGCGGCACCTTTGAAGGGATGGGGCATCAGGCCTCGGTTGACTATATCAAGAGCCTGGGCATCACCTCGGTCGAACTTCTGCCGGTTCACTGGTTCCCCGATGACCAGCACCTGCTCGACAACGGACTGAAGAATTTCTGGGGCTACAATACCCTGGGCTTCTTTGCGCCCGCCTCACGCTATTTTGGTCCGAAGGGCATTCAGGGCTTCCGCGATATGGTACGTGCCTTCCACGACGCCGGTATAGAGGTGATTCTGGACGTGGTCTACAACCACACTGCAGAGGGGAACGAGCTGGGGCCAACGCTCTCTTTCAAGGGCATCGACAACTTCTCCTACTATCGCACGCTGCCAGACCAGCACCGCTATTACATCAATGACACCGGCACGGGTAATACCGTTAACACCTCGCACCCGCGCGTACTGCAACTGATCACCGACTCGCTGCGCTACTGGGCGGAAACCATGCATATCGACGGCTTTCGCTTTGACCTCGGGACCATTCTTGGCCGCGAGCCGGAGGGCTTCGATCAGCGCAGCGGCTTTTTCGATGCCGTGATGCAGGATCCGGTGCTCTCCAGGCTCAAGCTGATTGGAGAACCCTGGGATATTGGCCCGGGAGGCTATCAGGTTGGCGGTTTTCCACCGGGCTGGGCCGAATGGAACGACAAATATCGCGATACGGTACGAGAATACTGGAAGGGCAATAACGTCTCGACGGACTTTGCCGCCCGCCTGCTGGGTTCCGGCGACCTTTACGATCAGCGTGGACGCCGGCCCTGGGCGAGCGTCAACTTCATTACCGCCCACGACGGGTTTACGCTAAACGATCTGGTTTCCTACAGCGAAAAGCACAATGAGGCGAACGGCGAAGATAACAACGATGGCCATAATGATAATCGATCCGACAATTACGGGGCCGAAGGGCCAACCGACGACGAAGGCATTAATGCGGTACGTGAGCGGCAGAAGCGCAACTTCCTGACCACCATCTTTTTCTCACACGGTACGCCGATGCTGCTGGCGGGCGATGAGTTTGGCCGCAGCCAGATGGGCAACAATAACGGTTACTGTCAGGACAGCGAGGTTTCCTGGATCCACTGGGACAATCTGCCCGGGAGCAGTGATGCGCTGCGCGAATTTACCCGCCAGCTGATTACCCTGCGGGCCGCGCAGCCGCTGCTTCGCCGCGAGAACTGGCGCGACGGCATGGATATCAAATGGTTTAACGCCGGGGGCGGTTTTCAGCAGCCGGAGCAGTGGGATGAAGGATCAACGCTGGGCGTCTATCTCGGCCGCGAGGATTTACAGCAGGAGGAGGGTATCTGGCACGACGTGCTGATGCTGTTTAATCCCTTCGAAGGCAACGTCCCGTTCCTGATCCCGCAGTTTGGCGAAGGGGGCTGGGTGCTTGAGCTGACCACTTTTGACAGCGCAAAGCGTGGTCTGGTCATCACGCGTGAGAAAGAGTTCGAGCTGGAGGGGCGCAGCATCGCCATCTTCCGAAGGCCGTAGCAGGGCGCGGATAGCCTCCGTCCTCTGTAAGGCCGTCACAGGGTAAGCCTCACCGTCATTATCCCAATTATCCCATCAGCCCGGCATCGTCCGGGCTTTATCAACGCAGCATAGCGGGACACCTCGCCGATGACGATTGAACATAGCTGCTTATCGCGAGCCTGAGCAGGATACTGTGGTACCGCGTGAGGGTGAACCCGTAAGCAGGGAGATTCGGCGAGGATTCGCACTGGATGATACTGGCGGGGAAATAGAGTATGACGGAACTGGAAAAACAGTTCCGGATCGGGCGGTGCCGATAAAAAACAGATGTTATGTTCAATCGAGTGGCCAGCGGATATTAACTGGCTGTGATTTGGCTAATAAACAAACCACTCACATTTTTGTTTTCAACATAATATTTGATGCAGTTCATCTGGGTGAAATCACCATAGTTGATTTCACTGCAATACTGGATTACATTGCCAGCAGGCTTGCTTGAGAATATCGATGAAAGTTTCTCTAATGGGGCTTTCAGCAAAGGAACTCCTTTAATCGAAACGCTTAAATCACCACTGTAAGAAGAACAACCTTTTTGCTGCCCAGACTTAGTCAGTGCAATGGATGTTAAATCGCCTTGCCCCATCTCATTATCAGAGATAAACCAGTAGTCCACATCTTTAGATTTAAGGCAAAGCCACGAGGCTTGATCGCCTTGGTTAACTGTTACGCCAGTAGCTTTTGCAATGTCTGCAATATTGCTAAACTCCATAACAAAGATGTTGTCGCCAACAATCACATGAGGAGATAAATTCATGTTGGTATCGTAGTTTGGAATGGATGAATCATCCTGGTAGTAGTTAGCACCAAAACCTGTCATCTGCATAGACATAGCAACAGGAGAAGCCATAGCTGCAAGGGCAAGGATTATATATTTCATTTCACTTTTAACTCCCTGTCACCACTAGCCCAAATGCTCTTTCTGACACTAATCGGGGCGATAATACAACCTTCCGATGAGTCCAGAGGGTGCTTCTTGCTTGCGCCGTGAATACGGAAAGCAGAGCGTCCACACATGGCATTGCTTTGGTTCGGTGTGAGGTTAAGGGTGTATTTGCCTGTATGAGCTGAGTTGTGAGGAGAGCCGATTGTATAAGTGCCTCTGGGGAGCGGACCTTTACCGCTTACGCACTCTTGTGAACTGTCATTTTTAAACCCTGTTGCACCTGCATAATCTGCAGTGTACGTTTCACCATTACGGGTGAATTTGTGTGTAGCTACATCGTATTCCCATGTCATTATGCTGCCCGCCCTTTCCATGAGTCAGTATGAATAATGTTACCGTCCAGATAGTGCCATGTGATTTTTTCGTAAGCTAAATCAACGTATTCCAGATGGTCGTGCCTTTCCCATTGCGGTTTTTTTATATTCATCATGAAAGGCTCTATCTCGGTTACTTTTACATTCTCAATGGTCGTTCGAAAGTATTCCTCTTCCTGTCCGCTATAGTTGATTCGGTAGAACTTAAATACCGCCTTTTTCAAGGTCTGACCGGATGAAAGAGCTTTGTAAAGGTAAGAGGATGAGCTATCAATGCTTTTCATAAACGCATAGGAGCTATGCAAGCGTTTCGCCGTAGCCTTTCCTGTCAAATGATCTGTAGGTTGCTCAACAGAATGCATTAGTTCTAATACTTCGATGCTTCCATCTCTGCCGTTCACATCAACGCAACCATTTATCGGTGTACCACAATCATCTTCAAGCCATAAGTAAACAGGTATAGCCATCGCTCAACTCCGTAATTCCATGTCAAGAGCATGGATTTTTATCCTTGCATAGAGATAAATCAAGGATTAAGTGTAGCGGCTCGCAATCGAAAACGGCCGGACTCGCAATCAGCGCTAATTTTGGCTCACAATACTGCAACTGAAATCGGGCGCGGACTCACAACGCGGCCGGGCTGGCGCTGGCGTTTACCGTCGCAGGCGAAGATCCGCAGTCTCTGCGACTGTATGATGATTCGCTAAACGGCTGGCTGAGCGATCCCGGCCTGCCGCTTGAAAAGGGGCAGGGAAGAGGCATCTTTATCCGCTGACTGACGATTTTTTTCTACCAGGGTGATGAGGTTTATTATGCAACAGCTTTCATGGCGCGACAGCGCAGTACGAGAGGCGCTCAGCCATATCAAACAGCACAAGCCTTTTTGCTACGGGCTGATCAACTATATTGCCGCTAACCTTTCTGCCAACGTGCTGTTGGCGGTGGGCGCGGGACCCGCAATTGGCGCGGCGCTCGACTGGCAAAAGGTGTTCGGCAGTCATGCCAGTGCGGTTTGGATCAACGCCGCCAGCCTGATGAGCAATACGGCCGGGGAGGTTCGCCAGGCCGCGCAGGCTGCACATCATGCGGGTGTCCCCTGGGTGCTG
>NZ_CDPK01000002.1:480129-563846 GCF_900068895.1 Erwinia sp. ErVv1
CCCGGCTGACGCAGGTCACGGGAGCGGGTTGCAGTCTGGGTGGCTTAATTGCTGCCTTCCTCTCAACCCCGGCCGATCCGCTGACGGCGGTGGCGGCCGCCCATGCGGTTTATGCCCAGGCCAGCGAGCGGGCATCATCCGCACGCGGCACCGGCAGCTTTGCGGTGAGCTTTCTGGATCACCTGTCGCTGCTTGATCCGCACGAAGCGTAAATCCACGGTGGGTCGAGCCTGATTCCCGCTAAAAGGGACAGGGCCAGGCTTGAGTGCGCCTGGTCCTCCAGCGCTCGCTTTTTATACGTTTAAGCTGAATCGTTTAAAGCCTTGTCATCTCAAGATCACCATAATCCAGTGTAACAGTTTCGTTATTGCCGACAGCTTGTGATCCACATCCCATTTCCGAAGCCCCTCACCGGCCTTTTCCTGCCGGGTGAGGAAAGTCACGTTTCTATTTGTTACTTATCAGTAAATTCCTTTAACTAATCTAAAAACGATTCAGCAAAAGAGGATACAAATGAACAAAAGAGCGGCGTTGACGGTGCTGGCAGTAATAATTTCTGCTCCGGCTGTGGCTAAAACCTGGGTGCTGACAAGTGCTGAACAGGCAGTAGATCAAGGGAACTGGAAGATTTCCAGCGGCGAGCTGAAGATTAAGGACAGCGCGTTCAGCATCGAACAAAAGGTGCTCCACGGGGGTAAACAGGAAGGCAGTAAAATCATTGTCATTCACAGTCAGTCGGGACTGACAATTACCCTCAGTCCGACCCGGGGCATGAACCTGCTGCGCGTGGAGGGCTTCGGCTCAAGAATGGGCTGGGATTCGCCGGTAAAAGAGGTCGTGAACCCGGCATTTATCAATCTGGAAAGCCGCAACGGCGTGGGCTGGCTGGAAGGTTTTAACGAAATGATGGTCCGCTGCGGCTACGAATGGACTGGCCATCCAGTCACCGCTGACGGTCAGATTTATACCCTGCACGGCAAAGCGGGTAATACGCCGGTATCCCAGCTCGAAGTGGAAGTGGCGGATGCCGCTCCGCATGAAATTCGAATTCGCGGCCTGATCAAGGAAAGCACCTTCAAAAAAGCGGATTTGCAGACCCTTACCGAGCTGCGCTACGTCCCCGGCAGCAACAGCTTCAGCCTGCATGATGTTTTAACCAACCATGCAGACTATCCGCACGATTATCAGATTATCTATCACAGCAACTTTAGTACGCCCATTCTGGAAGAAGGCGCGCGGTTCCTGGCACCGATATCCGGCATCAGCCCCTTTAACGATTATGCCAAAGCGGGTTTAAAAACATGGCAGACCTATGCGGGTCCGACCAAAGGTTTCGATGAAATGGTTTTCAACATCAGTCCGCTGTCTGATGCAAACCATCAGACCGTTGCGGCGGTGATCAATAAAGCCGGGGATAAGGGCGCTGCCATCCAGTTCGATACCCGGCAGCTGCCCGTCCTGACGCTATGGAAAAACACCGATACCCTGAAGCAGGGCTACGTGACCGGTATTGAGCCTGGCACCAGCTATGCCTATCCGGTGACCATTGAGCGTGAGCAGAAGCGCGTGAAGCAGCTACAGCCCGGCACCAGTACCGCATTTGACCTGACTTACACCCTGCTGCATAACCGCGATCAGGTAACCGGGGTTCGTAACAGAATCGAAAAAATCCAGGGCGAAACGAAAGTTGATGAGATTGCGACGCCAATGGCCAAAGAGTAGGTTGGCGGGATAATCAAACCGGATCCCTCTCTACTGAGGACGTGAAGCCCTTAATTGAACTTCTTAAATACCGCTCTGTCATTCCTATATCGGTGTTGAACACATAAAAGGAGATATACATGGATGTGCAAAAGGAAGGAAGTCTCAGATGACCCCGAATGGGGAGTTGTACTTCAGGAATTGGTATAGCAGTGATTTCTCCGTAGCGGATTATCCCTCGCAGCATCTTTTTATTCATGAGATGAGCCATGTATGGCAGCGCGAAAGAGGGATGAATGTTATCGCGCGAGGCTTAGTCAGCTTTGCAGTCAGCTACCGATATAAACTCGACGGTCGACCTTTGAGGCGTTATCCAATGGAACAACAGGCCCAAGTCATTGCAGACCATTTTATTTTGAGTCACTACGGCTATGCAGTGTGGTCGACACTTAAGAGAAGAGGGGATATTACATTGGATGGTGATAAGAGCGAGGCTGTAGTTCAACAAAAGTACAAGGAAACAATGAGTCACTTCCCATGGAGATAATGATGATTTATAAGCGTAAACGTTGCTCCATCTTACTGATTGCATCGATTTTTTTTCTGACTGGTTGCCCAGGATCAGGTGACAGGTTAACAGCAGACGAAACCACCACGGTGAGTCAGACTGGAGAAGATGTCTGTTTTATAGTTAGTAACGCAGCAAACTACCAACCTTCTCTGATCTCGATTAATCCCAGGGGAACACCCCCACAAAAGTTGTCCGTTACGGATTCGCCTGATCTAAGGGTTAAAAACGGCAAGTTATGCATTCCACCCAACTTTTACCGCTTCACAGACAAGGGGCAGTACGTCGTACAATACATACTTGAAGCGCCCGGTGGATTGCCACAAAGAAGCGTGGTGACGGGAATTGAGTTTTCTCAGGGGCAGGTGAAAAGCATACCGCTTAAGGATAGTGAGATAACGAGAGGATCAACGCACTAACGTGGTGAATAGAGAAAGGCCAAACGATGAGAAAACTCAAACAGGTTGCCACCTCTATAAAATCCACCGGCGCTGATAGCAGGGAACATCGAGTTGGGTAAGTGAGAGCATGAGCTAAGGAATCAGCGGAATCAGCGGAATCAGCGGAATCAGCGGAATCAGCGGAATCAGCGGAATCAGTATATTAAATTTAACATAATATACATTATGCGCACCAAGGTAACGCTACGTGAAATCCTGAGATTTGTCGCCTCTACTAATGGTGATGATATTGATATTGTCGCCCCTGATAATTCTACAGGAGCGACTTTTACACATCTTACGGGGTGTTTTTATCCACCACGTTGCCTTCCAGCGCGGCTTTCACAACCTGGTAAACGTCCGTATTATCAATAAACTTGCCATCATTCAGTCCAACATATCTTGCATAACCTGCATCCGTACCTCGTACTCTGGCATTAAACGCCTCGGCCCCGACGCCTTTCGCCCATAAAGGAACCAGCGAGTTTGAATGGTTTCCCGTAGGACGGAATGAGATACCAGGCATATGGCCTTTGCCCTTATTGATGACGGCCTGAAAGGCCGATTTTTGCGCATCAGGTCCCATAGGCATCCCGTTATCGTGGTCTGTCGTTACAACCAGCAGTGTTTCCTCCCAGCTGCTGTTTTTTTCCACCCAGTCAATGACCGCCGATACAGCATTGTTGAAATCTGCGGTCTCTTCAATCAGACGACCGTACTCCACGCCACTGCAGTTAGGATTGTAAGAATTGCCCCAGTCCCCCTTACCCGTACAGGCATTACTGGTGTGTGCTGCCCAGTCGGTTGCTCCTCCCTCAATCATCACAAAAAAGCCCTTATCGTTCTGGCTGAGATGTTTAATTGCGCCTTCGCTCATGGTTTTCAATGTCGGGACCGTGCGGATAAAGGCATCTCCTGACGGCGTTGCGGTATCTTTGCCGGTAATTGCGCCCTGACGCCCCTGCTGGAGCGTTCCGCTCGGGGCTACATTAGGGGAGCCAAGCAGCGGTCCGGTATAACTCAGGGAACCCTCTGCCAGAGAGGCAAACTCATCTTTAGTCCGCACTATCTTCCACGGTTGATGGGCATTGAAAGGAATAATTTTATTCGTTTGCAAAGCCCGCCACTCATCTTCAGCCAGAAAAGTGTGGGCATCTTTGCCGCAGCCCACTGCTGATTCACCCTCGGCCAGATGCTGACAGTCCGTTCCATTGACGTTAAACCCGGGCAGGCCCGTTCCCATAATTAGATCAATCTTGCCGGAGGTAAGCATTTGATGGGCGATCGCATGATAATCATTACGCGATGCACTCTGTGCAGCAAAGGCCGCAGGTGTCGCATGTGAGAAAGGAACGCTGGTGACAACACCTGTAGATTTGCCCTGCTCTTTAGCAATAAGCGTAACGAATTCTATGGGCTTGCCGTTATTATCATAGTTAATGGCATTATTATAGGTTTTAACCCCGGAGGCGAGAGCGGTACCTGCGGCAGCACTATCCGTGGGGTTGGTGGCTAAATATTTGTACCCTTTAAAGGGCAGGTCCTTATCTTCATCCGGAGTGATTTCCCATGCTTTGAGTGGATCATAATTGACTAAGGGATCCGCGGTAAAAGTTGCCTGCTTCGAGGGATTCAGCGGATAGGTGGTCATCGCATACTTGATCGGAAATCCGGCATAAGGCGTTTTTTCCCGACTGCCATATTGCCAGTATGCAGTTGCATCCCATGTGCCCCATCCTGCACCATCATTAATCATTATGATGACATTTTTGGCTTTCGTCATCGGTATTTCTGCTGCAGTCACAGATGATGTGGCCGCCAGCGCTAACGCTGATAAGAGTAATGGGGTTAAGGTGCGTTTATAAAGCGGGGAACAGCACTGATAATTCATAAAAGCTCCAGAGGTCTGTATTTCAGGTTAACAATGTCATTAAAAACCAAGGTGTTTCTAAAGGTTTCTATTAGTATTATATTAATTCATGACATATTAATGACATTTAATGCAATATCAGCCATTACATTGCTCATTCTGTCCTTCCAGTGCGAATTCCGCCCCCCGCAACGCCCGCTTGCACGATGTAACATACCGCACCATTTACTTCACATTATGTCCTGATTACTGTAGTGAAATAGCATTCCCTAAGACCAGGAGTGAACTATGAATCGTCGTCATTTTCTCACCGGTGTTGCTGCTACATTCGTCGCCGTCCGGGCGGGCATTTTACAGGCCAGCCCGTCAGGACAAAACAGTGAAATTCCTTTGTGGGACGGTAATCCGCCCGGGGGTGGCGGCCCAGCCGGCAGCGCCGATCTGTCAGGCAAAGGCGCCCTGACCCACGTGAGCCGTCCCCTGCTCACCCGCTTCACGCCTGCCGTTCCGAACGGTAAGGCCGTGCTGATTGCGGCCGGCGGCGGATATAAAAGAATCGAAATGGGCCCAGAAGCCTGGCCCGCCGCAAAGTGGCTTACCGCTCGTGGCTATACGGCCTGGGTGCTGACCTACAGGCTGCCTGCCGAAGGCTGGAAAGACGGAAGCGTGGTGGCCTTTCAGGATGCCCAGCGGGCGCTGAGGATTGTCCGGCAGCATGAAAAACACGTTAGCGTTTTAGGCTTCTCCGCCGGGGGGCATTTGCTTGGGATGGCGGCGACGCGCACTGATTTTGCGTCCTACCCCGCGCGTGATGCGCTGGACAACACGCCTATCCATGCCGATCGTATTGCGCTGATTTACCCGGTTATCACCCTGGAAAAGCCCTATACTCATACCTCAACGCATAAAATTATGGTTGGGCCAGATGCTTCGGCCTCTGCAGAAGCGGCCTGGTCGGTGCAGAATTATGTTACCAGGCAAACCCCGCCGGTCTTTCTGGTTCAGGCCGAGGACGATCCCATTTCAGATCCGCATAATACGCTGATTATGGCGGCGGCCTGCGAGCATGCGCATGTGCCGGTCGAGATGCACCGTTATTCCAGCGGGGGTCACGGTTTCGGCATGGGTAAACCCGGTACGCCGACGGTAGCCTGGCCGGAAAAATATGAAAAATGGCTGCATCAGGGCTAGAGGAGTGTCATGCCTGAGCTGGATACGCAATCTGAAACAGATCCGCTGAATCGGTTTTCCGCTCCCGTTCAGGCCTGGTTTCGTTCCGCCTTCCCTGCCCCGACGCCCGTTCAGCGGGCCGCCTGGCAGGCTATTGCTTTGGGTAGTAGCTGCCTGGTCATCGCCCCTACCGGGTCGGGCAAAACGCTGGCCGCCTTTCTCTATGCCATAGATGCCCTTTTTGCAGAGCGTCAGATAGCCACAGAAGCAGGTAAAAAGGCGGGCAGGACGACCACGCGTATCCTTTATCTCTCCCCGGTTAAAGCCCTGGCTGCCGACGTCGAGCGTAATCTGCGGCTTCCGCTCGAGGGCGTCACCGGGCAGCGCAGCAGAATGGGCGCCCCTGAAATCAGCATTAGCGTAGGATTGCGATCCGGTGATACCTCCACAGCGGAGCGAGGCAAACTGCTGCGGCGGCCCCCGGATATCCTGATCACCACGCCGGAATCCCTTTTTTTAATGCTGACGTCGAAAGCGCGAGAGACGCTGCGCGGCGTCACCACCGTCATCCTTGATGAGGTCCACGCCGTGGCGGGCAGTAAACGGGGGTCACAGCTTGCCCTGAGTCTGGAAAGACTCGACGCGCTGCTCCCGGCGCCCGCTCAGCGGATCGGCCTCTCCGCCACGGTGCGCCCGGTTGGCCCCGTCGCCGCCTTCCTCGGCGGTTCGCAGCAGACCACCATCGTGAATCCCGCCTCTGACCGCCAGCTGAATATGAAAATTATCGTGCCGGTGGAAGATATGACGGATATCTCCAGCCGTCCGACGCGCCCGGACAGCGCGCAGGAGAGCGGTGCGGCGGGTTCGATATGGCCCCATGTGGAAGCCAGCATTCTCGACCGGGTGCTGGCATGCCGCGCGACGCTGGTTTTTACCAACTCCCGGGGGCTGGCTGAAAAACTCACCGCCCGCCTTAATGAGCGCTACGCCATGCGGCTCAGCCAGGCACCTGAAGCCTCAACTCAGGCCTTTCAGTATGGCTCGCGCAGCGGCGGCACCACACAGAGCGAAGAGGAAACCGCGCCGGTCATCGCCCGTTCGCACCACGGTTCGGTTTCAAAAGAGCAGCGCAGGGTGATTGAATCGGCCCTGAAAGCGGGAGAACTCCGCTGCGTGGTAGCCACCTCCAGCCTGGAACTGGGCATTGACATGGGGCTGGTTGACCTGGTGATTCAGGTAGGGTCACCGCCCTCCGTCGCCAGCGCACTCCAGCGCGTGGGTCGGGCTGGCCACCAGGTGGGCGGCATCTCATCCGGGGTGATTTTCCCGCGTACCCGGCGCGATCTGGTGGATGCGACGGTAACAGTTAACTGCATGCTTTCCGGTCAGCTGGAGGCAATCGCGCCACCGCGTAATCCGCTGGATATTCTGGCCCAGCAGACTATTGCTGCCGTGGCCATGGATCCCCTGCACGTTGATGACTGGTACAGCACCGTACGCCGTGCGGATCCCTTTAAGACGCTGCCGCGCGGCGCATTTGATGCCACGCTGGATATGCTGTCCGGGAAATACCCTTCTGATGCGTTCGCCCAGTTTCGCCCGCGGATTGTCTGGGACCGCGACAGCGGTATGCTGACTCCCCGGCCGGGTGCGCAGCATCTGGCCGTCACCAGCGGTGGCACCATCCCGGATCGCGGCATGTTTAGCGTAGTCTTACCCGAAGGTGAGGAGCAGGCGGGTTCACGCCGCGTCGGTGAGCTGGATGAGGAGATGGTGTATGAATCCCGTCTTAATGACATCATCACGCTGGGGGCAAGCTCCTGGCGCATCCAGCAGATCACTCACGATCAGGTGGTAGTGGTCCCCGCCCCGGGCCGTTCTGCCCGCTTGCCCTTCTGGCGTGGTGAAGGCCCGGGGCGATCCGCCGAGCTGGGTGAATCGACCGGGGCTTTCCTGCGGTATATTGAAGAACAGATGGCCGCTAAGCATGGTCTGCGCGCGGTCGAAAAGGTGCTGTCCCGTAGCGGGCTGGATCGCTATGCGGTGCAAAATATTCTTGCGCTGGTCGATGAACAGCATCAGGCCACCGGGGTGATTCCCACTGACCGGACGCTATTGATTGAACGCTGCCGCGATGAGAGCGGCGACTGGCGGGTAATTCTCCACTCCCCCTGGGGAAAGCGGGTTAACAGTCCGTGGGGGCTGGCCGTGGCCGAGCGCATCCGCACGGATCTGAGGCTGGAAGGCTCGGTGGTCGCCAGCGATGATGGCATCATTGCCCGCTTTCCTGATACGGCCGGCCGGGTTCCAGGCGCTGAGCTTTTCCTGTTTGAACCGGAGCAGCTTCAGCGCACCGTTGCCGATGCAGTCGGCAGCTCCGCTCTGTTTGCCGCCCGTTTTCGCGAGTGCGCCTCCCGCGCGCTGCTGCTGCCACGGCGCAACCCCGGCAAACGTTCGCCGCTCTGGCAGCAGCGTCTTCGCGCGGGTCAGCTGCTCGAGGTGGCGCGTGAATATGCTGATTTTCCGGTACTGATTGAGACCGCGCGTGAATGTCTGCAGGATGTCTACGACCTTCCGGCGCTGCACGGGGTGATGGGGAGGATCCAGCAGAACGAGATCCAGTTTGCCGNGTTGTCTCTGTCATTGAACAGCAGCTACAGCGACTGACGCCAGAGTACCGGGTCGCCAGCAGTGAAGGCCTGGCGGATCTGCTGCGCGAGCTGGGTCCGCTCTCGTCCGGGGAGATGAATCGGCGCTTTGAGGCAGAAGATCAGACGGCAGCGGAGTGCCTGCGGGTACTGGCAGATGCCCGGCGTATCATTCAGGTGACGATAGCCGGTAAGCCGTGCTGGGCATCCGTTGAGGATGCTGCCCGACTGCGCGATGCACTGGGCACCCTGCTGCCTGCGTCTGTCCCTGCGGCCTTTCTGGAACCGGTTTCGCATCCGCTGCGGGACCTGATTGGCCGCTACGCGCGCACCCATACGCTGTTCAGCAGCCAGGACGTTGCCTCAGGGTTCGGCCTGGGTGTCGCGGTAGCGGAGGCAGAGCTGGAACGCCTGCGGGAACAGGGAAAGGTGCTAAAGGGTAACTTTAACCTGTCGGAAGATGCATCCACCGCTGAACAGTGGGTGGCTCAGGAGGTGTTTCGACGAATGCGTGTGCGCTCCCTGCAGGCTGCCCGCGAAGCAACGCGCCCGGTTTCGCAGGAGGCCTGGGTCACGTCGCTGCTAATGCGGCAGGGGCTGATCGGCGAGGGGGTCCCACACCATGAAGGTGTCGCAGAAGGCGTCTATACCGGGACCAACGGCGTTGCGCGCGTCATTGAGCAGCTGGCAGGCGTTGCACTTCCTGCTTCTCAGTGGGAGACGCAGATTTTACCCGCGCGCGTGCGGGACTATCAACCTTCCATGCTGGATGAGCTGCTGGCCACCGGCGAGGTGGTCTGGACCGGAGAACAGGCTGTGGCCGCTCATGATGGTCTGGTTTCCCTGCATATCAGCGAATTTGCAGCCGAAACGCTACCCCTGTCCGTGGAAGCGGCAGAAGGAACCGGGATCCAGACGCCGCTTCAGCAGGCCATTATGAAGATACTGGCTAACGGCGGAGCGTATTTTATGCGTCAGATCCTGGCGCAGCTGGAAGAGAGCGACCCGGAAGAGGTTGCCGGGGCGATGTGGCAGCTGGTGTGGTCTGGCTACATTACCACCGATACCTGGGCTGCGCTGCGTGCGCTAACGAGCCCCTTGCCGACCCAGCGTGGACGCGCCCATCGGGTGCTACGCAGCCGACGTGGACATACCCATCTGGCGGCAAAAGCGCCCTCACCGCGCGCAGGGCCGGGTATTAACAGTCTGACCGGACGCTGGTCAGCGGTGATTCGTGACACCGTAACGCCAACGCGGCGCGTACTGGCGTGGGTTGAGAACATGCAGGATCGATATGGCGTTATCGCCCGGGGGGCGGCGATATCCGAGCAGGTGCCGGGCGGCTTCCCTGCCCTACAACCCGTTCTGCGCGGCATTGAAGATGCCGGACGCATGCTGCGGGGTCGCTTTGTTCAGGGGCTGGGCGGCGCCCAGTTTGCCGATAATGCGACGATCGAAAAACTCCGGGCCGTGGCGGACAGGCGACCGGACCGGCTTCTCGCCGTGGCGTTATCGGCCATCGATCCCGCTAATCCTTTTGGGGCTACGCTCCCATGGCCAACATCGCTACAGGGGGTCCGCCCCACGCGCCGCAGTGGTTCGCTGATCGTTATCTGCCATGGACGGCTTCTGCTCTGTCTGGTTCAGGGCGGAAAAGAGCTACTGACCTTTACCCCCGAAAAGGACAGCGATGAGCGCGCGGCCATTGCTGCGCTGGCCGTGGCGCTTAAGTGCGACAGGCAGCTCAGATTTATCCTGGAACGGGTGGATGGCAAACCGGTCGGCGGCTCCCCGCTGGTTCCGGCGCTGCGAGCGGTGGGCTTCTCTCGCGTACCAAAGGGTTACAGCTGGTTCCCTTAAATCACGCCTTCCTGCCGCCTGACAGACGCGCCTTACCCCTGTTGCAAACTCAATCCCACCTAAACAACCGGTTCATCCACCTTGCCTTTGAGCAACCGCTCAAGTAACTTTCCGGCTTGAGCGGTTGCTCAAACGTTATTTCGCCGCCCTTCTGCGCGGTGCAAGAAGCGATCGAACCTGGAAACCCGCCTGCACTACCCTGAGCCGGGACCAGGATACTTTCAATCTGAGGCAAAATCATGTACGTCAAAAATCGCTGGTTGATACTGGCGATCATCACCAGCACCCTTTTCCTTATTGTCATTGATATGTCTGTTCTTTATACCGCACTGCCGCGGCTTACCCAGGCACTGGACGCCACGGCTTCGCAAAAACTGTGGATTGTGAATGCCTATCCGCTGGTCGTGGCCTGCCTGCTGCCGGGCGCAGGAATGCTCAGCGATCGCATTGGCCATAAAACACTCTTTATGAGCGGCCTGCCCGTCTTTGCCACTGCATCACTCTGTGCGGCTTATTCACCCAGCGCAGAGATCCTGATTGCCTCCCGCGTATTTCTGGCGGTGGGTGCAGCAATGATGATGCCTGCGACACTCTCCATCGTACGCCATGTTTTTACCAATCCGCGCGAACGGGCGCTTGCCATCGGCATCTGGTCCGCTGTGGCTTCAGGCGCCGCCGCCCTTGGCCCGGTAATCGGAGGCGTATTGCTGGCGCATTTCTGGTGGGGATCGGTGTTTCTGATTAACGTACCGGTGGTGCTGGTGGCCATCGTATTCGCCGCGCTCTATATCCCCCGCATCGAGGGTGATGTAAAACGCCCCTGTGATGTGATCGGATCGCTGATGATCATGATCGGGCTGGTCGGCGTCATTTATGCGCTGAAAGAGCTGAGCAAAATGGATGCCTCGATGGCGGCCGTGGCGGTAAGCGGGTTAACCGGTATCCTGTTTATGGGGCTGTTTGTCAGACGCCAGACGCGCTCAACCCATCCTATGATCGACTTCTCCCTGTTCAAAAATGCGGGATTCAGCGCCGGAGTCGCCGTCGCCATTATCTCGATGATCGTGCTGATCGGTATCGAGCTGGTACTCACCCAGCGGCTACAGCTGGTTCAGGATCTGTCACCGCTGAGGGCCGCGCTGACCATTCTCCCTATTCCAATCGCTTCTGCGCTCTCCTCCACGCTGGCTGGCATGCTGCTACCGCGCCTCGGTGAACGGCGGATCATTCTGGGTGGCCTGTGTCTGACCGCACTGGGGATTATTTGCCTGGCGCTAAGTTTTGAAAACGGCCTGTTATATCAGATGATTGCACTGTTTATCCTCGGATTTGGCCTTGGCGGCCCGGTGACCGCGGCCTCAACGGCGATCATGCTCAATACACCAGAGGAAAAAGCCGGGATGGTCGCCGCCATAGAGGATGTCTCGTGGGAGCTGGGTGGCGTACTGGGGGTTACCCTGCTGGGCGGCCTGATGACGGCGGCCTACAGCACTATCCTTGTCCTGCCGGAAGGGTTAGTTAACGGCGTGAAGGCCTATGACAGCCTGGATGAAGCGCTGCTGATCGCCAGGGAAATGAGTCAGCCCTACGCCACTATACTGACCGAGCTGGCAAGAGAAGCTTTCGATCGCGCATTCAGACTGGTGCTGGTCGGCGCGACAGTTCTGGTTGCCTGTAGTCTGGTTGCGTTGAGATACATGTTAAGACAGCCTGAAATCCGGCAGCAGGTCGGGGCGAAAAGCTAAAGGCTGGAAAAGCCACTTGGGATTTTGTTATAAACAGTTCTTTGCCGGGGTAATATACTGAACGCTTTTTACTTCGGCTGACCCAGGGCCGCCTTATAAAGGAACAAAGATGAAAGAGATGGCTGACACGCTCAGAGGCAAAATCCTTGATGGGGCAATCGAACTGTTTATCGTCAGGGGCGTTGAGAAAGTAACAACGCGCGAGTTGACGGAACATCTGGGTATCTCGCGCAGTCATATCTATCACTACTTCCGCGACTGGCAGGCGCTCTGTATTGAGGCGCTGACGCATTTTATGCTGTCCGAGCTGGAGGAGGTTAAAGCCCGCATTGCGCACCTGCCGCCGGGAGAGAAGCTCAAAGCGCTGGTGGATAACTATCTTCCCGAGGGACAGGATGCAGTCTGGCAGCTCTATGTTTCCCTGTGGCAGCTGGCGGCGCATAACGCGGCATGGGCCGCGTTGGCCGACCAGCTGATGCATCAGTGGAAGCAGTTTCTGACCGAAATTATCATCACCGGCGAAGCGAGCGGCGCGTTCAGGGTGACGGACAGCCAGCGCATCACGCGCCAGCTGGCGGCACTGCTTAACGGCTACTCCGATAAGCTGGTGGTGGCACCTTCTGCCGCTGCACGTCAGCAGGCAATAGATGATATTGACGCCTTTATTGCGATGGTACTGTGACAGCGATATTCAGTTAATAGGGGTCTGAAGCCCAACCGTACGAAAACGTACAATTCTTTGTGTCTATTATATTGCGATATATCAGACAGTACTTCATTAACGTATTTTTTCGTTCCATTGGCTTCAGACCCCAAAATCCAGCTTTCATGCTGGATTTACTCTTAGAATGGTGATGCATTCAGATATATCGTAGTTAAGTAAGTCGCCCCGTTATTGAAGCTGTATACATCCCCTTTAACGGTTAGGTGAATAGCCAGGTCACTTATATCAATCTTCGCACTTCCGTCAGACGTTGATAAAAAGGCCCAGTATTTATCGCCTAAACCTTTTAGGAAATTGTTTCTGGTGACTGCTGAAGGGACCAAATAATATTGGTACACAAAACCTGTCGTAGCACCGGCGCTTCCCTCTGTGACGTATAGCGTGATCTGTGAGTTAACTTTCTCAACTTTGTAAATGGTCTGGTCTATAGGGGAATTAAGTACTTTCCACGCACTGTATAAAGCAACGATGGCAAAAATCACCACGGCCCACTTAAAAACCCGAACGTTTCGCATAATCTAAACCTGCCCTTATCCATGTCTGATCTTCTGGATCATCACCATAAGAGTTAGGGCCCTGATAATCAGCAAACTCAGGGCGGCTTGTACCTGCAAGAGTTTGCGCAGCACCTGCACCACGAAGCAGAATCTGATCAGGGATACCCGCTGCTGCCCCAACAGCGCCGTAGTTGAAGTTTCCAAAGGCTGCGTACTTCCTATCGCGTTGTTTGTAATCCCACGGCCCGTGATTTCTTACCTGATAATAAAACCAGATGTAGGTGAGGGCTGACGGGCCACGGTGAAAACGTGCCATCATCATGTTATTGACGATATTCACGCCTGGGGGAGCAAAAGAGGACACATCATACGGCGGGTGAGGTGATGCCGCTAATGTTGGGTATCTCACGCTTGCGCTCTCTCATTCCATGCATCGGTGAATTGAACGTTACCATCGCAGTATTTCCAAGTGATTTTTTCATAGCGAAGCTCTACACACTCAAGGTGGTTATGCTTTTCTTTAGCGGGGTCTTTAGTGTCGTGCATCACCGGTGAAACTCCGACAATTTTCACACCTTCAAGCAGCATGTTGAAGTATTCAACTTCCTGACCAGCGTCATTAATGCGATACCATTTGAATTCGGCTGATTTGAGGGTTTGACCAGTAGCTACGGCTTTGTAAAGGTAAGGGCTGGAGCTATCAAACTCCTTTTGGAGTATTACGGCTGAGTGCTTGCGGGTTCCAGTTATTTTCCCTGTCATTCCGTCAGTTGGAATACTCAGGTTATGAGAAAAGCCGTTAATCTCAATGCTGCCATCACGGTCTTGAACATCTACAGACCCCTTGATGTGTGCCCCACCATCGTCTTTAAGCCATAGGTAAGCGGGGATAGCCATTTTTTCTTTATCCTTATGTTGTTATAAAGTCCACAACGAAAGTATAGGTAATCAGGAGTGGCGAGTAAACAATGATGAGGGATGGTTTGGGCGATAGTATACCTAATGCTCCCGATGTGGGTATAACCACAACCAGGAGCGTAGCGACCAGCGTCAGACCGTTGGTTTTTTTATTCTGATTTTGTGGGAGAATGTGCCAGACCATCAATCACACATCTCCGCAGCCACTGCCTTGAAACTCACTTTATCAGGTACGTGATGCGTTCACGTGAGACGGGGCAGAGCCAGCATCTTTTCCGTGCTGGTTGGATACCACATGTGCCTGTTTATCGGGGTTTGAGGCCCAACCGTACGAAAACGTACGGTTGGGCCTCAAACCCCTAATATGACCGGACGCACATAAATCCCCTCTTGCGGGCGCACAATTCCTCACCGCCGTTACACTTACAGCAAATTTAGCGGCGGTACGCCTGTAAGAGGAATTACGATGCCCGATCTTAATAACATTATCCCCCTTTCCGCACCAACACGCGTGACAATTGGTCTGCCCCTGAGAAAACCTGCCACGTTATCCTGCGCTGCCCTGTTTAGTTCGCTGCTGATACTGACCGGCTGCGGCGGGGGCAATACGCCGCCTAAGGTTCACGCGCCAGGAAACCCAGAATCCACTAAGCTGGAGGTGCTGGATAAAGGCGCAGCGTTGATGCAGTCCCGCCCGCCCGTTGACGCGATCAATGCTTACCTTGACGGCTTTCATTTTTATAACGGCGACAAAAATGGTCAGATGGAAGCGCATCATTACGTCACCGTGCTCAATGACGATGTGATGCAGGCGGTTATCTACGACGGGAATACGCGTGATGCCCATTTGATGGGCGTGGAATACATTATCAGCGAAAAACTCTTTGCGGGCCTGCCGCCCGAGGAGAAAAAGCTGTGGCACAGCCATCGCTACGAGGTCAAATCCGGCAGTCTGATTGCACCCGGCCTGCCCGAGGCGGCTGAAAATTCACTGATGAAAAAGCTGGTAAATACCTACGGCAAAACCTGGCACACCTGGCATACCGATCGGGACAAAACGCTGCCGCTTGGCATTCCGTCCCTGATGATGGGCTTTACCGCCGACGGGCAGCTGGATCCTAAACTGCTTGCCGACAGGGATCGTCGCTTCGATACGGATACCCGGAAGATCCGCCAGCAGCGCAGTGATATTCAGGCTCATCCCATCGTCACTGGAGCCGATGCTTGGGAAAAAGGGCATACGATCCAGTTACAAAGGGTGTCCGGTGCCGGTGAGCATGCTCAGGGCACCACCGGCTTCTCCACCTCGGAACAGACCGAACACGGCAAGGTGGGAAACTGACCGGCGCCCTGCTCCTTGCGAACCCGGCTGGGCGAGAAACAGATGGCGCCCTGCTCTTTTACTCGCGCCAGCCCAGCGCGGGTGCGACGTGCGTCAGGATGGCTTCCATCACGTGAGCACAGTAGTCAACGCCGAGCTGATTAGGGATAGTCAACAGCAGAGTATCCGACTCGGCAATCGCTTCATCCTTTGCCAGCTGGGCGATCAGTGCTTCCGGCTCGGCTGCATAGCTACGGCCAAAAATAGCCCGCGTTTTCTCATCCAGATAGCCTATCTGATCGCCGCCTTCCCGGCTGGATCCAAAATAGGCGCGATCGGTGCTGTTTATCAGGGCAAAAATACTGCGGCTGACCGACACCCGCGGCTCGCGTTGATGACCCGCCTCTTTCCACGCTGCCCGGTAAGCGCGGATCTGCCTGGCCTGCTGAATATGGAACGGCTCACCGGTTTCATCATCTTTCAGCGTGGAGCTTTGCAGATTCATCCCCAGCTTTGCGGCCCATACGGCGGTAGCATCGGAGCCGGATCCCCACCAGATACGTTCGCGCAGCCCGTCGGACCAGGGTTCCGGGCGCAGTAATCCGGGCGGATTAGGAAACATCGGCTGCGGATTGGGTTTGGCAAAGCCCTCTCCACGCAGCACCTCCAGCAGCTCCTCGGTGTGCCTGCGGCCCATCTGCGCGTCGTTTTCACCCTGCTGCGGCTCAAAACCGAAATAACGCCAGCCGTCGACAACCTGTTCCGGCGAACCGCGGCTCAGCCCCAGCTGCAACCGGCCTCCGCTGATCAGGTCAGCCACGCCCGCATCTTCCGCCATATAGAGCGGGTTTTCGTAGCGCATATCAATAACGCCGGTGCCAATCTCGATACGCTTCGTCCTGGCCGCCACCGCCGCAAGTAGCGGGAATGGCGCGCTAAGCTGGCGGGCAAAGTGATGCACGCGGAAATAAGCCCCGTCCGCGCCCAGCTCTTCGGCGGCCACGGCAAGGTCGATGGACTGGAGCAGCGCATCCGCTGCTGAACGCGTTGCCGACTGCGCCGAGGGCGTCCAGTGGCCGAATGACAAAAAGCCTATCTTTTTCATGGTCGGGCTACCTTTATCTCAGGTCAGATTCAGTACAGACTAGCATACATGCTGCATTCTCAGGCTGACAGCCCGCTTCGATAAGGGCGCACATAACGATCCATTTTAACCCTATGCGGGTGAAATCATTTCAGGCTATATTACAATTTACCCGTCCCTGAGATACCAGGTTATCTTGCGAGTGAATCGTCTGATTCGTTCGCAAAATGACCTGATTGAAATGGTCAAGTTGCTGGAGTCGAATAATATCGGCTTAAAAGCCTTAGGGGATCCATTGATATCACCTCCAGATCCGGTATGCTGACATTTCATCTTTTTGGGGCACTGGCTGAATTTGAGCGTAATTTGACACGGGAAAGAACCCAGGCCGGACTTCAGGCTGCGCGGGCCAGAGTGAAAAACGGCGGAAGACCAAAAGCGCTTATGGAATAAATTACACTTTTATTAAAAGGAAATTAATAGAATGGCAATACCAGCATATATGTGGTTGAAAGATGACGGCGGAGCTGATATCAGAGGTTCCGTTGACGTGAAGGAAAGAGAAGGTAGCATCGAAATAAACGGATTTTCGCATAATCTCAGTTTACCAACAGATGCTATGACAGGGAAAGTGACCGGAACCAGAAAACATTCTTCAGTAATCCTTCAAAAAGAATTTGATTCATCTTCCCCTTATTTGTACAAAGCCGTTGCAACCGGTCAGACACTCATGTCAGCTGAAATTAGATGGTATAATATCAATGATGCCGGCCAGGAGGTTGAATATTTTAACATGCTGTTGGAAGGTGTTAAAATTGTTGGAATGTCACCCATAATGCACGACACCAAAGATCCAGCAAAAGAAAAACATAATCACCTGGAGTGTGTCGAGTTGCGTTATGAGAGAATTACCTGGAAACATTGTGTTGGCAACTTGTTGTTCTCAGATTGCTGGAATGAGAGAGCGTAACTATGCGCTATCCAACCTTAGCAGTAACATCTCATCCACCTTATGATGTCTCGTCTTTCGCACCACCAGGTGTGTCTGTACTCAACAACATGATGATTGCCAGATTCCACAAAGGGCCATCTGCTTTGACCTATGCCTGCTTTTACTCTCAGGTGCGTAATAACGGTCCATGGGATTATAAAAAACGGTCTGGAAAACACTACGCTAATTTCGGAAACTTCAATTACGGAGCTGTAGGAACGGCTGCTGGGATCGGAAAAGAAGTATTATTCAGAGCCGCGGGATGGGCGCAAGGCAGGGCTGGGACGAGTGAGAAGGAATATGGCATTTGGTATGGCGATAGCCCTTTTGGTGATGATCCTGATGACCAGGGGTGGATTAGAGCGGGGATAGATTATGCGATACGCTCAGGTTTTTAAAAAAAGCTATTTTCTGATTGCTTTAATCGCACTGATCGTGACTGGAACATATCAGATAATAAAATTTTCACCACTTGAACAGTCCATAATAAAGAAGGTAAGGGTTAATAATTTAGCTAATCTTTATATCACGGAAGCGAGCACTGGAGCCACTACCAATTTCTCTTATCGGTATTATGTTTTTGATGCGAGTAGAAGTGATGCGGATTTTCAGGAAAGCGTAAAAGGAGATAATAAGAAGCCTTTTCTTATAACTGACGATAAAAACGCTTCAGTTGAAGTAAAAGAAAACTGTATTTATCTTAAAATACGAGGGCGGATATACTCATACATTAGTCCCGCGTCATACCGAAACAAAACAGGTATTTTCTCTGTTCCGATCTGTATGGAATCCTCTCCCTGATAAACTCCGGAGCATGGTTGCTGACATGAATACCCTGCCTCACCCCGCCTGGCAGCACGCGACCGGTTGACTTAAGCAGGCCAGGGTTTCGCACCCTGCATAAAGGCCAGAGAGAACGCATTCTCTCTGGCCTTTTTTTACTGCATCAGGAGGCCGCTAAGACGGCATCCTGGTCTGTTACAGCGTACCGGTACCGCCGTCAGAACACCAAACCTGACCAGAGGTGTAGGTGCTCTCCTGGGAGGCGAGCGTGACGTACAGCGGCGCGATTTCAGCCGGCTGGCCTGGGCGGCCCAGCGGCGCGGTGGCACCAAATTGCTCAACTTTCTCCTGCGGCTGTCCGCCACAGCACTGTAGCGCGGTCCAGTAGGGTCCGGGGGCGACCGCGTTAACGCGAATTCCCTGCGGCCCCAGCTGTTTTGCCAGTGATTTGGTAAAGGCAACGATGGCGGCTTTCGTCTGCGAATAATCCAGCAGAATATCGCTTGGCTGGTAAGCCTGTACCGAGGTGGTATTAACGATAGTTGCGCCGCGTGGCAGATGATCCAGCGCAGCTTTTGTTATCCAGAACATGGCATAAACGTTGGTTTTAAAGGTGGCGTCAAAGTCCTCAGTCGAGAGGTCTTTAATGGATTCATGGTACTGCTGACGGCCAGCGTTGTTGACCAGAATATCCAGTCCACCCAGCTGTTCAGCGGCTTGCTTTACCAGATTCTGACAAAAGCTTTCTTCACGAATGTCGCCAGGGATAGCAACCGCTTTGCGGCCTGCTTCCTTAATTAACTTGATCACTTCCTGCGCATCTTCCTCTTCTTCAGGCAGGTAGTTGATCACTACGTCGGCGCCTTCGCGAGCATAAGCAATGGCGACGGCGCGGCCAATACCAGAATCACCCCCGGTAATAAGCGCTTTGCGGCCGGCCAGGCGTCCACTACCTTTGTAGGAGGTTTCGCCGTGATCGGGACGGGGATTCATTTTGCTCGCCAGACCAGGAAACGGCTGCTTCTGTCGCTCGAAAGGCGGGACGGGATAAGCATCGCTGTTGGTTTGGTTCAGTGATGCCGGGAGGCCATTCTTGCTCGTCATAATTTGCTCCTGTTAATTTCGGGCGGTGTTGCCACTAAGCATAGAACAGGATTTCACGATCGCCAGGTATTGTTCCCGGTAACCTTTTTTTCTGAGCCACGTGAACTTCGGCAAAAATTATCTATACTTTTCAATCAGGATGAAAAAAGACCGGGCCGGAATGATTCACTTATTCTGTCCAATGCCGTTGCGCAAAAGCCGTTTCCTGGCCGCGTATAACCCCTCCCTGACAAGGATGAGTGCCGAGTGAAAAACAAAACGTATCAGAGCCCAACGCGCAAGCAGGGCTATGCCGATCTGGGTGATTATGCCGCCATTGGCGAAGGTCGTTCCGTTGCGCTGATCGCACCCGACGGCGCCATTGACTGGTGGTGCGCCCCCAATCTCGACTCCCCGCCGCTGTTTGACCGTATTCTGGATGATGAGATCGGCGGATATTTCCAGCTTGAGCCCGTGCAGCCCTACTCCGTTCAGCGCCAGTATCGTGAAAACAGCAACGTGCTGGAAACCCGCTTTGAAACTGAAACGGGCGTGGCGCGGGTGACTGAATCGATCAATAGCACCCTGGCCGGACGACTGCCGTGGAGTGAACTGGCCAGACGCATTGAGGGCGTTGAAGGCGAAGTGGCGTTTACGCTTTGCATGCGGCCTGGCACCGTGGCGGAAACCCGCTCTCCCTGGCGTGCGGAAACGCAGCAGGGAACCGTTTTTCACATTGCGGATCTGATGCTTATGCTGCGCACCAGTGATGACGTGACCCTCGAAGAGAGCAGCGATGAACAGATAACCGGTCGGTTCACCACTTCCCCCGGCTCACGTTCGCTGGTTGCGCTTCTGGCGACGGAAAAAGAGCCGCTGGCGGTACCCGAACTGACTGCTATCGATGGACGAATCGAAACCAGCCATACGGCCTGGTGCGACTGGGTCAATAGTCTGAGCTACGAGGGGCTGTTCCCCGGTCACGTTAAGCGCTCTGCGCTGGCGCTAAAATTTCTGTGGTACTCACCGACTGGCGCACTGGCCGCTGCCGCCACCACCTCACTGCCGGAAGGCATTGGCGGCGAGAAAAACTATGATTACCGCTATGCCTGGGTACGTGATGCCTGCCTGATTATCAAATCTTTCGTCTACCTTGGTGCACTGGAAGACTGTAAGGCGGCATTCTCCTGGTTAACCCGCACCATCATTCGTCACGGCGTGCAGCTACGCGCCTGTTATACCCTCGAGGGCGGAATTGTCCCGGAAGAGCGCTACCTGCCGCTGAAGGGATATCAGGGATCCCAGCCGGTGCGGGTGGGAAATAACGCGCGCGATCAGGTCCAGCTGAGTATGTATGGCGATATGCTGGCGACCGCGCAGCTGTTTATCGAAGCGGGTCACGTGCTGGATCTGGCGACCTCACGTATGCTGGGAGAACTGGCTAACTGCTGCGCCGACAGCTGGCGGCAGAAGGATTCCGGCATCTGGGAACTGCCTGAAGAGCAGCACTATACCCACTCTAAAATGGCCTGCTGGCTGGCGCTGGATTCAGCGGTAGCCATGGCGGAAGGCAAGCATATTGAGCCGACCTGGGTTGAGCGCTGGCAGCGTGAGCGCGATCGCATCCGCGACTGGATTGAAACGCACTGCTGGTCCGAATCAAAACAGGCGTATCTGTTCTACCCCGAGAGCGAAGCCGGACTGGATGCCTCGATGGCGCTGGTTTACCACTATGGCAATACGGTTAATCCGCAGCGGATGCTGTCAACCTATCAGGCGATTCAGAGGGAACTGGGGCATGATACGGCGATGCTTTATCGCTACAGCGGCGTAGAACAGGAGGAGAGCACCTTTGTCGCCTGCTCTTTCTGGCTGGCTGAGGCCTGGGCGGCCATGGGCGAACGCGAGCGGGCAGAAAATGCCATGAATGAGATCCTCGACAGCCTGTGCGATCGCGGTAACGTTGAGACCTTCAATGAGATGTTTGACGTCAGAACGGGCAGCTGGCGCGGCAACTTGCCTCAGGGTCTTAGCCACCTCGCGCTCATCTGTGCCGCCCAGAGGATTTCGACGGCTGGCGAAACGCATTCTGGTAGCAACACTGAATGATATATCAATCGCGTACGCATTCATGCCGCATAAGCTAACTCTGCTCCCCTGCCCGGTGTCATCGCCGGGCTAAAATACAGCGAAGAACTCCTATAGCTACAATGGCAGGAATGTCAGCGATAAACCACATGGAGTCGGTATCTTTCATGTATGAAAAGATCACCTGGAAATATTGCGACGGGAACATTTTGTTCTCTGACAGCTGGGAAGACCGTGCCTGAAGAAGTTACCGGACGTAGCCCGGTTTCGTTTACCGTTATTTGTTCAACATTTTTTCTATTAGGCGAACTGCAATCTGGTAGCCCACGATAGTTATCAGTGTACATCCGACAAGAAGCGAGGTAGCTTCAGCGGATGGTATGCGCTTTGTCACCCCGGTGAAAACCCTCAACTCAGGCCCTAACAGAAAATACTTTGGTTCCAGACGCGGTATCACCTGGTACAACTTCCACAGACTAAAAATATGCGCTAATGGTCAGGTGAAATGAATAAGAACCTTTTGTATGTTGTAACTAATTACCTGACTGAGACCCAGGATAAAACCTGCACAGTCCTGAGCTGGCTGTTAAAGGAGGATCCTTTATTCATACGCTGGTTAACCTTAGCTGAATTACCTGGTTCACCTGCCCCTTCAGAAGTCCGATATTAACTGCCACATCTCTGTAAATACTGACTTTTAAGGATCCACTATGCTGACCCCTTTTTTTCCAGGGCCAGGTAGACTGAGGCCCTCCCGATCCCAAGCTGACGAGCAATGGCCATGGCCCCCATCTTCTCCGTGGTGAACAGGCGCCAGACCTCTGCCGGATCTATTGAGGGCTTTCTTCCCCGGTACACGCCCCGCGCTTTCGCCGCGGCAATCCCTTCCATCTGGCGTTCACGTCGCAAATTGGTTTCAAACGCAGCGAAAACGACC
This sequence comes from Erwinia sp. ErVv1, assembly GCF_900068895.1. Lineage (GTDB taxonomy): Bacteria > Pseudomonadota > Gammaproteobacteria > Enterobacterales > Enterobacteriaceae > Erwinia. The sequence continues at coordinate 502,558 of NZ_CDPK01000002.1, forward strand.
AGCATATCAAGGAAGGCCTTGCCTGCTGCTGAACGCGTATCCACTGGCTATTCTGTTGCCCTGAGCGTTACGCCGGGCATACACGATATCCTGCAGGTCCTTAATGCTGCGTGCCAGGCGATCCACGCGGGTCACCATCAACGTATCACCGGGGCGCAGGAACTCCAGCAACAGTTGCAACTCGCTCCTTCCGGTACGGCTGCTTCCGCTGGCTTTTTCTGCCCGGATGATTTCACAACCGGCAGAGCGGAGAATTTGTGTCTGAAGGATAAGATCCTGATCGCTGATTGAAACGCGGGCATAGCCGTAAAGTGCCATTTTGGTGAAAGTGTCTCATTAGACTCTAGATGATGAGAACGTAACACCAGGATGAGGCAAAACAACCCAAATGAGACAGAAAAACTGTCTCACCGGATTGCCTTCTTTAGGTCTACTGATAAAAGACAAATCAGAATATTTTTTGAAAAAATAGCCTGAATAGTGTTAATAAATTACAATGACTTCCAACGCGGATTCGCGATAAGAGACGGGGCTTCGGGTTTGAAGGTTTTTTTCTGCTGGGAAAAATAACTATAGAAATTAGCATTTTTTGCAGTATAAGCCAGATAACGAGTTGCTGTTGTAAAAGAGTCTGCATTTTTCAGCGCGTCCAGACTTCCTCGGGTACGTCGTTGTTGGATAGTTTCCTCACGCTCTCCTTTAGTTGTCGGTAGCTTTTCTGGTTCAAGAAGAGCGAGCATAGCATTTAACTCCTGATATCCCTCATTCTTCACCACTCCAATATACGCATTATCTTCCGTATTCAGGCTGAGGTGTGAAATTTCATGAATCAAAATATGAGCTAAATGATCAATGCCAAGTGTCTCATTTTTTTTGACTTTTCCCAGTACATCCGTATAAGTATTCATGTAAATTTTCTCCCCACGCTGAAATGCTTGAGTATCGGCTTCGGCTGCTACACTCTCCGATTTTTCTCCAGATGCGGTTATCTTCAGCGGGGAATACTGGACATTTCTTTTCGTATCCAGTTTATTTACCCCCTGTAACACATTTTTTATTTGCGCCTTCCAGATACCTAGTTTTTCTTCTCCCATATGCAGCCCAAAAAATGTCTTATAGATATCTAACGCTACTTCATTATTAGATGAGTTATTCAAAAACTTCTCAGCGACTGATAATTGTTCTGCAGCTAAATATTTAGCTTCTTTAATATAGGTTCTGCCAACCTCCTGTTGAGATTTTTCCTCATTTGGAGCAAGTCCATCCTTATCAAAAAACCTTAGAGGATTATTCCGTACCATCCTGAACAGGTTCAGCCCGTCCACTGTGCCAGCCGGGTCCGCGCTAAGCCACCGACCCGCCCACGGTTGATAGTACCGATACCCGTAGTAATACAGCCCCGTCGCGTCACGCTCCTTGCCCGAATAGCGCGCGGTCTTGTAATTCGCTTCCACCGCGCTGCGGGCTGTCCATACCGCCGTACCACCATACGGGTAATATTCCTCCATGCTGATAATGTTGCCGTTGCCGTCCAGCTCCAGCTGGCTGCTGCCAATCAGATTGTCGTAACTGTAACGCATCTGACCGCTGCTGATGTCTGCCGGTTTGCCGCTCTCCCAGTGCAGCGCCCGCACCTGTGCCCGGCCCGCCTCGCCCACGGTTATCACCTGCAAACTCTCCGTTTCTATACTGCCTGTTGAAGTCGTGCGCAGCTCCAGCCCCGGCAGGTACATCACGCGCTGCGTCTGTTGGCTGCTGTTTGTTTTCTGCATGCTGACTTTCAGAAGTCTCTGGCTGCTACCGTCATAGCGGTAACTTTCCCGGTCATCCGCGCTTCCATCTCGCACCACCGGCGTCACCTGCAGCAACTCATTACGTTGTGTCCAGACCAGGTTCTGCCCTGGCTGCAGCTGTTTCTGCTGTCCGCCCGCCGTGAACAGCGCGTCCACCTCTGCCGGATTATCCGTCAGGGTACTCAGCACGCCCCGGTTGCTGCGGTCGCTTAACGTGATGTTTGTGGTGTAACTGTTACTGGTCGCCGGGGCACTGTGCCTGATTTGCGTCAGATTGCCGGCCTCGTCATAAGTGTAAGTGCGGGTGTAACTGGTATATGCAGAGCTGTCGGTGGGGAGGGGTACGGTGGCGGACGGTAAGCTGCTGCCCTGCTGTCCGGTATTGGCCATCTCGCGCCCGGTGGCGCTGACCAGCTGGTACAGGCTGTCATAGGCGTATGTGTTCTCAGGCACCACTTTCTGATTGCGCCAGAAGCGGGTCTGTTCGGCGTCATTGCTGATTTTCAGCACGTTGCCCACCGGGTCGTACTCATAGCGCAGGTCCTGCAGGACCCTCGCACCTGAGGCGTGTCCTGCCGGACGCTCCGTTTTAATGCCGGTCAGGCGCTGCGTCTCTGCTTCATACGTGTACGTGGTCACCACGCCGTTGCCGTGTACCTCGCGCAGCTTCTGCCCGGCAGCAGAGTATGTCAGGGATGTCACGATAGCCTGCTCTTTTCCGCCCTTTAGCGTCAGCCAGCTGCCCGACAGCAGGCCTGCCACGCCGTACGCCACTCCCTGCGTATTGCCTTTTGCATCGGTGGTGGTCAGCACCGCGCCGGTGGCGTCAGCGGTGGTCAGGGTAGAGTATGTTTCAGTATCGAGCCGGTCATTCCAGGCGGAGACGTCAGTCCCCTGCCAGGCGGCTGCCACATCGGGGTTATCCGCATCCTTCAGCAGACGGCGGGTGACGGAGAGCGGCACACCCGTCAGCGCCACGCTGTCGGTCTGCACCAAGCCGGCCGTGTCGTAGTGGCTGACGCACAGTCTGGCGAAGTTGAGGGCTTTCTCCGCCTCGGTATTGCCGGCATACACGAAGCGCTCCGTGATGCGGGCGGCTTCACCGGTGGCCTGTTCGGTCACGCTCACCGGACGCCCGGGCAGTTCTGAGTCTTCATACTGCCAGGTGCGGGTCACCGCCTGGCTTCTGTCCTCCGCGCCATCACCGGCAGTGCTGATGTTGCTGACCGCCAGAAACGGCCGGCCTGCGGCGTCATTCAGGCTGACGGTGGTACTGTTATCGACTCCCTGCGTGTGCAGGATGCTGCCGGCCAGGTCCGTGAAGTATGTGAAGGTCGCCAGCCCAGCGTCGTGCAGGCGCGGGTCAGCGCTCTGCGTCAGAAAGCCGCGGGTATCGTACTGATGTCGAGTGATGCACTTACTGGTAGCGTCCGGGGAGCCGGGATGGCGGTGGTACGCGATATCGCGCACGGTCAGTCCGCGATTGTCGAAAACCGTCACCGTCGGGGTTTTGCTGAACAACGATGTGCTCATGGGATTCTCCTGTGTATGTTATGCAGCCGGTCAGGCTGCAAAGACAATCATACAACAATCAGGATAATTCCACCTGGACAGGCACTTTCAGAGTGGGCCGGAGAAAGTTGATGGTATATAAATTTCATTTGCAATTATTGTGAGCCCGGGAGGATTTTCATTGTCACCTAATCTGAGCCGAAAATTGTGCTGATTGCGAGTCGGAGGGATTTCGATTGCGAGCCGCTACATGTATCCCCCTGCGGGTGGATTTTACCCTAATGGTGGCATTCTGAATCAGATTACCGACCGGATAACCCGCTGGTCAGCGACCTTCGCGTCCGCCGAGCACTACTGCATGCCACCAATGCGAAGGCAGGTCGTTGAAACCCTGTTCTCCCCTAACTACCCCCAGGCCACTTCAGTCATTGCGGCGACGGCCGCAGGATATATGAATCTTTGCCGCAGCCGCAAAACAAAGAAGTGCTGCAGCTCATCGCCCAGCATTGGCGTCAGGTCGGCGTGGAATAGTTGAACCAACACACCCTGAAACCATGCGCTCCATGGAGTTGATTGCCGGGCATATTGCTCCCTTGCTGAGAACGTTGGAAAAGTCCCTTTAACCAGACAGTATCGTGACCACGGCAACAGATTTACTGGCTTACCCTTTCCTCCCTCTAACGGGCAAGGGTAAGCCTGACTTCCCTACCCTTCAATCAGCCAGAAGAAAGTTTCCCGCATTATTTCGATTTTGTCCTGACCTCCTGCTGAATTTTCAATATCAACTCACTACGCTGATGCCTGCCTAAAGGTAAACGAAGCTTAATTGCATGTTGTAACTAAAAGGTTTGGATATAAAACAGCGGCGGCAGTGACAATGTGCCAGTCACACCAAACTTCGCCGCGGCAATCCCTTCCATCTGGCGCTCCCGGCGAAGGTTGGTTTCACATTCAGCGAAAACGCCCAGCATATCGAGAAAAGCTTTACCTGCTGCCGAGCGCATGTCCACTGGCTGTTCTGTTGCCCTGAGCGTTATGCCCTGCTGATTCAGGGCATATACGATACCCTGCAGGTCCTTAATGCTGCGGGCCAGGCGATCCACGCGGGTCACCATCAACGTATCACCGGGGTGCAGGAACGCCAGTAACAGTTGCAACTCGCTCCTTCCGGTCCGGTTGCTTCCGCTGGCTTTTTCTGATCGAATGATTTCACAACCGGCAGCGCGAAAAGTTTGTGTCTGCAGAGTAAGATCCTGGTCGCTGGTTGAAACGCGGGCATAGCCGTAAAGTGCCATAATAATGAGAACTGTCTCATTTAACTCCAGATGATGAGAACGTAACTCCGGGATGAGACAAAAACAACCCAAATGAGACAGAAAAACTGTCTCACCGGATTGACTATTTTGGGTTTACTTAAAAAATACGTATGGGCGTTTTTTTATAGTATTACAGGATGGATTAGCTATAATTATGAATAGATAAAAAAGGAGAAATTTTATGCATGGAAACTCAATTAATTCATCAATACCAAGTAACTCCATTTACCAAGTTGCAAGCAATCAAAATGTAAGCGAGAACTCAAAAAAAAAATTTATAAAAAATATTAGTAGAACTTTTCAGTCACAGGTAAAAATGACCTCGTTAAAGCGAAGAATTAAAACTCATCATGAACTAAGTAAGGATTCGATAGAAAAACATAGAGCCAGCTTAGATGAATTTTATAGAAATGAGTTAATTAATGAAGATTTACATCCATCCGAAGATACTGCGTTACATCTGATAGTAAAATCTCAGGTTAAGGCTGCAAATGATAAATTCTCAGGCTCACGTGTAAAGCTTGTTTTCCAGAAATACCATGGTGTGTCAATGGTGGACACAAAACCCTACTTGCCGACAAGGAACAAAACATAAATAAAATCGATGATGTTTTTTAAACAATAGTGTTTTTATTTTCAGTTATTGTGAGCCCGGTGAAATGGATTTCAAGCCGGGCCGGATAAATGCGAGCCCATTATCACTTAATGTGAGCCGGTGGCATTTTTCATTTGCAGTTAATGTGAGCCGAAAATTGCGCCGATTGCGAGTCGGGGGGATTTCGATTGCGAGCCACTACAGCTACAGTTACTTCTGAACAAAACATGCTTTCTAAAGAAAGAGTATCCGGAGCCCGCTACGCAGGGCATCTGATGTGCTGACGGTCAGGCAGGGAGAGGATGGTTAGTGGCGGATCTGCGCCAGGTCGTCTTCTGTCAGCCCGGTCATTTTCTTGACGGTATTGCGGTAATTGCCGTTCTGCATCATGGTACGGACTATTTTCAGAGTTGCTTCGCGCTCACCTTCTGAACGACCTTCCTGTCTGCCAAGCTGGATACCTTTCTCAATACCCTTCTGCTCGAGTTGTTGTGCGATGGTCATAAGTGCGTCTCCGTGTTGCAGCACACGCTGTGCCAGTTCGCGAACAAAGGCTTCAGACCCCTTTCCTTTTCAGTTCATCTTTCGTGCCAGGTGTGGTGGTTTCAGCATCTGGCAGGCAGGATGCTTCTGCGGTTTTATCTGGTCTGACTGCCTTACGGCGAGTTCCGGATTTCATTCAGTCTGTGCTGCTGCTCCGCAGGCAGGGTACCCTCCTCCGGTGTGGTGCTTTCATTAAGCTGCATCCGGACGGCAATGCCGGAATCATGGCAGGCCTGCAGCCACTGTGCGATCTGCAGCGGATCGCCGCTTCCGGGAAAGTGCTATATTGGGCAGAAAGCGGATTCTGTAGAGAAGGTGATACGGTAATTTAAATGCGTGGCTGTATGCCTGCTTATTATCAGGTGGTCAATGATTGCGAGTTAATTGGTTGCTTTATTAATTATAAAGCACCTAATTATTACATGTGGAACATTTATGTTTGCATCAATGAAGACTCCGGGTGATTTCAGCTATGCCTTCGAAAAATTCGCAACGCCATCGCATCTTCTGAAAAGCGAGATGCAGATTTCGCGAAGGATACCGCGCTGGAAATTCTCAGCAGTAAGTATGCGCGGTTCCGTCAGGAGCTCATGTCGTGCGTAATATTTCGGATTACGTCGCCCCGGGTGTTTAGTAACTCTAAACAAACCGAATGATGTGCCAGTCACACCAAACCGAATTAGCACATTTTTCGGCGATAAACTGGATGCCTGTAAGGGGATCACAAACCATTCTCAGGGATACCGCTATGACAAAACCACCCAGAGTTTTATCAATGGGAAAACCTCCCCCTATGGGGAATGGTAACGGGTAATATTCTGCGAAATCAGAGCGTCTTCTGGGACCCATTTGATACACAAACCGGCTACCCCAGGTATTACTGGCGGGGTAGCCGTGCCCGACTCTTCCCCTATTCGCCGTTGCCTATCTGCCAGACATAGGTGGGTTCGCTACCGTTAACCTCCCAGTCTCCGACGTTACGCATTTTATAAATCACCGGATTATGCGATGCCAGCGTCCGGGCATTGCGCCAGTGCCTGTCCAGCGCTTTGCTGAGCCGGGTATCCGATGCGCCCAGCGCGTTAAATAACTCCCCTGCCGCGCGGGTAATCAGTTCGCAGGCGATGACCTGCGCTTTTGCAGATTCCACCTCGGCAAGGATATTGGCGTGCCGGATTGCACTCTCGCCCTCAGCGTTATTATGGGTTTCAAAGGCCTGCTGGAGCGAATGCGTGGCGCGCTGGACGGTCGATTCAACCGCCCACGCCCAGCTGGCAACCTGCCCCACCACCTGAAGTACCTGGGCATCCTGCTTCACCTGTCTGGCGTTACCGTGACTGTAGATACGTTTACGACCCGCCACGCCCTGTGCGGCATCCCGACTGATGGCCCGGCCAATGCCCGCCAGCGTCGATAGCAGCACATGCTGATAAAAAGCGGTCTGATAGCGGAAGCGTTCACTAAAGTCATAAACGTGCGGCGGCTCTACCCTCGCCTGCTTAAAGCGCGTGGTACCGCTGCCGGTCAGGCGCTGTCCGAAACCGTCCCAGTCATCATCGCACTCGACCTCCGGCTGGTGCGTGCTGACCACGGCGATGACATCGCGGCCGTTATCAGTCCGCTGTGCGTAAACATCGATCCAGTCAGCATAAAGCGTTCCGGTACTGTAAAATTTCTCGCCAGACAGGTGCCAGCCGTTTTCAATGGGCGACACTTTAGTCAATACCTCACCCAGCTTCAGGTTGCCAATCTCACTCCAGCCGCTGCCAACCAGCTCCCCATCGCGAAAGCGATTAAACCAGCGGCGGCGATCTTCACTGTCCGGCTGATTTAAGCGGTCTTCAACAAAGGCAAAGTGTGCTCTGAGCGCCTGAGGAAGATTAGAGTCCGCTTCGGCCAGTTCGGTCAGCAGTTGAAAAAGCTGCGGGAGCGTAGCGCCCAGCCCCCCCTCCGCCACGGGAATGCGCAGGGTGCCAAAGCCCGCTTCTTTTAACCAGCGGATCGGCTCATAGAGCAGCTCTCTCTGTCGTTCCCGCTCTGTCGCACCCGCTGCGATACGGGTAAATATCGGACGAAAGCGAGCAGCCAGCGCGTCATACTCGGGTTGATATGATTCAGACATGGTGTTCTCCTGTGTCGTTCAGGTCATCGATATCCTGACGGGTCGGTTCGTAACGAATGATGAGTAGGAAGAAGATCGGGATAATGGCGGCCAGCGAAACAATCCAGAACATATTAGTGCCGTAAGCGGCCTGCAGTATGGGCAGGATAAACAGCGCCAGCGCGCTGCCGATGCCGGAGAGCGAACGCCCGAATCCCACGCCGGTGGCGCGAATATGGGTTGGGTAAGCGAGCGCCGGATAGATCATCATCTGGGCGCCAGGGCCAAAGCCTTCGGCAAACAGCCACAGCCCCAGCATCAGAACGGCAAAGACTACCCCGGCCGCCGCCTGCGGATGCCCGACCAGCGCCAGTGAAATCAGTGCGATAAATTGCAGGGCAAAACCGGCTATGGCCACATGACGGGATTGAAACTTCCATGCCAGACGCATCCCCAACAGGCCGCCGGTAAAAGCAAACAGCGCGTTGAGCCCCAGTGAGGCCGAGATCGTCTCAAACACCCCGGCACCCAGAAAGCGGGCCAGGATAGAGGGCAGAAAGAAAGCGATGGCGGTGTATTCAAATGAAATACAGATATTCATTACCGCCGTCACCAGGGTTCGCTCACGCCAGGGTTTTTGAAACAGCAGTCGGAAGCTGCCTGCCTGGCGCGCGCGCTCCTCATCCACCCGCTGGCCCGTATCCTGCGCATGGGCATTGATGCCGTAAGCCTGACGCAGAATGCGTGCGGCCCCGGTTAAATCGCCCTGCTTCGCCGCCCACAGCGGTGACTCATTCATAAATTTGCTGCGTACGGCAATGATCAGCAGCGCGGGGACTGCGCCAAACAGCAGCGAGGCGCGCCACAGCCAGTTAGCGTGCCCGGCAGGCAACAGGAACCAGAGCGCGAAAACGATCAGAAAGCAGACCGAGGAGGCGGCGTACCACATCGGGCACCAGGCCGCCAGCCGACTCGCCTTGTTACTTTTCCCCGTAAACTTAGAGAATTCGGCCAGGTAGGCCATCGCTACCGGGAGATCGATGCCGACTCCGATGCCCATCAGAAAACGCGCCCCAATCAGTACCCAGACATTGGGCGCCAGTCCGGCGGCAATGGCGGAAACCACAAAAAACAGCATATCGGCCATAAACACCGTATAGCGGCCATATTTGTCCGTCAGCCAGCCGCCGATCAGGTTACCTGCGATGGTGCCGATCATGATCGATGAGGTCACCAGCCCGGTTAGCGCTGGCGTCAGGCCGAACTCTTTCACCACGTCGTCAATGCCGTAAGAGAGCGTGGTGAGATCGTAGGCATCCAGGAAAACGCCGCCCAGCGCCAGAAAGACGATCCAGCGGGCATAGCTGTTCTTATGCGCGCTGTTGTTGATCAACCGCGCCACATCGCTAACCGAACTGACCGGTGTCGAAGAGGGTGGCGCGAGGGTATCGTCAATATTGAGCGTGTTCATTCAGACCTCCCTGAGTTATTCATGCAGGTTGCCGGTAGCCGTCGCGAACTCCGCCTGGGCGGGTTCGCGGGAAGGATGACGGTAGCCGGCGCCGGGATGCGGTGCCACCAGCCGGGGGCCCTGCCCGAACAGCTTTTCCCGCAGCGTGCCTGGCCGGTAATCCTGCTTATACACGCCGCGCTTTTGCAGCTCGGGTACCAGCAGCTCCACCACGTCGGTAAAGGTTTCATGGGTCACCGCATAGGCCAGGTTAAAACCATCGACGTCGGTCTCCTCTACCCACGCCTGCAGTTCATCCGCCACCGTTTCCGCACTGCCCACCAGCAGCGGACCGAAACCGCCGATCCCAACCCAGTCGGCCAGCGCCTGCACCGTCCACTGTCGGTTGGGATCGGCGGTGGAGAAGGTTTCCACCGCCGACTGAATGGCGTTGGTGTGCAGATTTTTCAGCACCTGATCCGGCGCGTACTGGCCAAAATCAATACCGGTCCAGCCTGAAATCAGCGCCAGCGCCCCTTCATAACTGACGTAGCCCTTGTACTCCTGCCATTTAGCCTGCGCGGCGCGATCCGTGTCGGCCACAATCACCGTTTGCAAATTAAAAATCAGCACGCTGCGCGGGTCACGTCCCGCTTCGGCTGCACGACGACGAATGTCAGCAACCGTCTTTTTCAGCAGCACTTTTGACGGCGCGGCGACAAAGACGCATTCGGCATGTTCAGCGGCAAACTGTTTACCCCGACTGGATGCCCCGGCCTGATAAAGCACCGGCGTACGCTGCGGTGAGGGTTCACACAGATGGATGCCGGGCACCTGGAAAAAGGCCCCCTGATGATTAATGGGATGGATCCGGGCGGGATCGCTGAAAATACCCCGCTGGCGGTCACGTATCACCGCCCCCTCTTCCCAGCTGCCTTCCAGCAGTTTATAGACCACCGCCAGGTACTCATCGGCATAATCGTAGCGGGCATCGTGATCGGTCTGCGCCTGATGGCCGATATTCTTCGCACCGCTCTCCAGATAGGAGGTCACAATATNCCAGCCGATACGGCCCTTAGTCAGATGATCGAGCGTGGAGAGACGGCGGGCAAAGGGATAGGGATGCTCGAACGACAGGGAGGCCGTCAGACCAAACCCCAGATTTTCCGTCACCATCGCCATCGGGGTGATCAGTGCGAGCGGATCGTTAACCGGCACCTGCGTGGCATGACGCAGGGCGGCATCGTTATTACCGTTGAGCACGTCATAGACGCCCAGCACGTCGGCGATAAACAGTCCGTCAAACCTGCCACGCTCAAGCAGGCGCGCCAGATCGGTCCAGTAGTCCAGATCCTTGTATTGCCAGGAACGGTCGCGCGGATGCATCCACAGGCCAGGCGACTGATGACCGACACAGTTCATATCAAAAGCATTCAGGCGTATTTCGCGTTGCAAAGACATAGCACACTCCACGGTCAGACACGGCCAGCGGCAGGCCGTACGTATTAACAAGGTGTAAAGGGGAATAAATCAGTTTGTTAGCGAGGCGGGACATCGCTCCTGATGAGGGCTGGAGGTAATACCGAGCAGCTGATGCGCGATAAACACGGCATGTTCGGCAACCTGGGGCAGCCCCATCAGCTCGCCAAAATGCCCTCGCGCGGCGGGACCCGCCACCCACAGATGGGCATTGCTCTGCCCCTGTGCATTGACCGTTCGGGAAGCGTCATCGACCCGGATCCCAAGCGCCAGCGGATCGGCCTGAATCACGCCTTCTGCCGCCAGCTGGCTCAGCAGCGCATCGCTATTGAGCAGTGCACCCTGTGCCGGGCCGGTAGTAATAATCAGCCGGTCGGCCAGCAGCGTCTGCTGAGTGCCTTCGCGGCGGGCAAGCGTCAGCGCTAACGTCGATCCTTTACGCTCAACCCGTTCCAGCCGCGCCGCCAGGACAGTCAGCTGCCCACTGATTTGCAGCAGCTCAAGCACCGCGCTAACCTGGGGGGCGATGCGGTAGCGGTGCACATCCCACCACGGGCGCAGATGGCGCAGAAAACGCTGCTGCTCCTTCAGCGGTAGCTGCTGCCAGATGCGCTGTCCGTTGAGGCGGATATCATCCAGCACCCGCTGCCACGGCAGATTCTCCTTTGCCCCCAGGGCTACCTCCCGGCGGATCCGCCGCAGCCAGCCGCGCACGGTAGTCGGCGACTGCTGATAATCGAGCGGTCTGGCATCCCAGCTGCCGCTGAGGTTGTCGCGCGGCAGCTGTCCCCGCCGTGAGAAGACGGTAATCTTCCCCCGATGCCCCTGACGATGCAGCGAGGCGACCACATCCGACATGGTCAGCCCGCTCCCCATAATGGCTACCTGCTCCTCTTTGCCAACCCGCGCCAGCGCGTCCTGCTGCCAGGGATTAGCGATAACCCCACGATGGCCGCTCAGCGACCTGGTCAGAACTTTCGGCAATGCCGGCGGGGGATGGCTGATCGCCAGTACCAACTCATCCGCCCGATAGCGCTCCCCGGAGGCGGTCACCACCACGCCGTTATCCAGCGCAACGGCACGATCGCGAACGTGAACCAGCCTGACCGGAGCGTGCTCTGCCTGGTGGTCAAACTGTGCAGCAATGTAGCGGCCAAACTGACCCCGCTGCGGATAGACGCTGCCGTCGGACCACTGCGCATCCGGATCGGCAATAAAGGCGTCTGAGGCGCGATACCAGCGGTCAAATGCCCCTTCTTCCTCCGCCGACAGCTGCATGCGCGATGCGGGCACGTTAATGCGGTGCGTCGGATCGTCCGTGCTGTAGGCCACCCCCTGCCCCAGACGTTCGCGAGGCTCGATTACTGTCACCCTCAGCCCGGCGTGACCGAGCCGGGCCAGATGAATAGCCAGCGCGGTCCCGGTAAAGCCGCCGCCGACGATAACAATCTCTCTTTCAGCCATGACTGAGCTCCGGTTGCAGCTGCCGCTCCAGTTCGCGTACCAGCGGGATCACCTCACGGCCAAAATATTCCACCTCTTCCTGACAGTGCAGAAAGCCCAGCAGCAGCAGATCCACCCCGGCCTGATGCAGTTCGATGATACGTTCGGCAATCTGACGCGGCGTGCCAATCAGATTGGTTTTGAATCCGTCGTTATACTGCACCAGATCCTCCAGCGTCGAGTTGGCCCAGTTGCCCTCACCTTCCGGCGATGCGCTACCGGCATTTTTCACCTCGTGCTGAAAGCCCTTTACCGCGTCGGGGTTGGCCTGCTCCACGATCTGACGCAGCACCTGATGCGACTCCTGCTCGCTGTCGCGGGCAATCACAAAGCCATTAACGCCAATCCTGACGCTATGCTGGTTTTCAGCCGCTTTCTGCTGAATATCCACCACCTGCTGACGAACGCCTTCCAGCGTATTGCCGTTAGTAAAGTACCAGTCAGACACCCGGGCGGCCATATCGCGGGCGGCGCGTGAGCTTCCCCCCTGGAAGATTTCCGGCAGAGGCTGCAGCGGCTTCGGTTTAAGCGAATAATCGCGGTAGCGGTAGAAATCACCGGCAAAGGTAAAGCTCTCCTCCTGCCAGATCCCTTGCAGGCAGCGAATAAACTCTTCCGACCGCAGATAGCGCTCTTCGTGATCCAGCCACGGCTCGCCAATGGCTTTAAATTCTCCCCGAAACCAGCCGCTGACGATATTCACCGCAATGCGCGCCGAAGAGAGGTGGCTGATGGTGGCGATTTGCTTCGCCGCCAGCGTGGGATTCCACGGGCCGGGCAGCAGCGCGGCAATCACCTTAAGCCGTTCAGTCGCCCCGAGCAGCGCCTGAGAAAAGGTCACCGACTCATGTTGATTGTCCGCCCCATAGCCCGCCGTAAAGCGGATCTGCGTCAGGGCGTATTCAAAGCCGACGCGCTCGGCAGTCTGGGCGAGTTTCCGGTTGTAGTCGAAATCCCAGCTGGTACGCTGCGGGATCTGGCTGATCACCAGGCCGCCCGAGACGTTAGGCACCCAGTAGGCAAATTTAATCGGTTGACGGGTCATGCTTAAACCTCACTGTTGTGGTTTTTGCGGACGGCGATCGCCGCCGATGGTTTCACCAAAGGGTCCGGTGTTCAGGGTCTGCTGTGGCCGATCGCTCTTCCCGCTGAGCGGCAGTAGCGGCATCACCAGTTCGGCAAAACGATGCGCCTCCTCCAGGTGGGGATAGCCGGAAAAGATAAAGTTCTCAATACCCAGCGCCTGATACTCGCGGATGCGCTCGGCGACCTGCTGCGGATTGCCGACCAGCGCCGTACCTGCTCCCCCCCGAACCAGACCGACGCCGGCCCACAGATTGGGTGCGATGCGCAGCCCCTCGCGCGAGCCCTGATGTAACGCGCTCATTCTTGCCTGACCGGTGGAGTCCATCCGTGAGAAAATCTTCTGCGCCGCGGCGATGGTGTCATCGTCAAGATGCGCAATCAGCCGATCGGCTGCCGCCCACGCCTCCTCTTCCGTTTCGCGGACGATCACGTGCAGACGAATGCCATAGGAGAGCGTCCGTCCGCGCGCCTCTGCACGCTGACGCACCACCGCCAGCTTCGCAGCAACCTGATCGGGCGGCTCCCCCCAGGTCAGGTAGGTATCGACCTGGCTGGCCGCCACCTCAATAGCTTCATCAGAGGAGCCGCCAAAGTAGAGCGGCGGCCCGTCCTGCTGCACCGGTGGAAACAGCACCTCAGCGCCCTCCACGCGGATATGGTCGCCAGCAAAATCGACTTTCTCCCCCTTCAGCAGGCGGGAGTAGACCGTCAGGAATTCGCGCGTGACCTGATAGCGTTCAGCATGCGTCAGAAAGATGCCGTCGCCCTTGTTCTCAACCGGATCGCCGCCCGTTACCACATTGATCAGCAGCCGCCCCTCCGAGAGACGATCCAGGGTCGCCGCCATACGGGCGGCCAGGCTCGGCGGCTGGAGGCCAGGACGAACCGCAACCAGATAGCGCAGGCGTTTGGTTATTGGTGCCAGCGCCGAGGCCACCAGCCAGGAATCCTCGCAGCTTTTCCCGGTCGGGATCAGTACGCCGTAATAGCCCAGGTTGTCTGCTGCCAGCGCAACCTGTTGCAAATAAGGCAGATCCACCGCCCGCCCCCCTTCTGTGGTGCCCAGATAGCGTCCATCGCCGTGGGTCGGCAGAAACCAGAATACGTTGATCTTTTCCTGCGTTGCGTCGCTCATTATCACTTTCCTATATAACGATATCTGAATTTATTTCATAGATTATGCTCATTAGGTTATAAAGAACTTAGCAGGATGCATGCCAGATTTTAAATCAATAAAAATTGATTATTTTCAATTGCTTACCTTTTTATCGCTACGGGGCAGGCTGCTGCAAATGCAGCAGCGGCCGGGCATAAATTGCTGCATTGGCAGCAAAACGGGCGCCTTCCCCCTCGTCTCATTTCCCATCAGCAGGTATCGTGGCTTTTCGTTAAACCGCAGGAGAATCGCATGCATAACCCCGGCCCGGACCTGATCGATCCCGCCTCGATTGCGTTTCAGAGCGTACTGGACCGTCTGGCCCCCACCGACGCCACGGTGCTTATCGTCGGCGAAACCGGCACGGGAAAAGAGGTGGTGGCACGCTATCTGCACCACCACAGCCCCCGTCGCCAGCAGCCCTTTCTGGCGGTTAACTGCGGCGCGCTGACCGAGAGTCTGGCGGAGTCGGAGCTGTTCGGTCATGAGAAAGGCGCGTTTACCGGTGCGGCTGAGCGCCATCAGGGCTGGTTTGAGGCCGCCGAGGGCGGTACGCTGCTGCTGGATGAGATTGGCGAGCTGAGCCTGCCGCTCCAGGTGAAACTGCTGCGGGTGCTCCAGGAACGTGAGGTGACCCGCGTCGGGTCGCGTCGCCCGGTCAGGGTTAACGTGCGGGTGGTGGCGGCCACCCATGTCGATCTGGCCAGCGCTATTCGCGAACGCCGCTTTCGCGAAGACCTTTACTACCGACTTAACGTCGCCGCCGTCACCCTGCCACCGCTGCGCCAGCGACGCGAGGATATTCCGGTGCTGGCCAGCCATTTTCTGGCCCTCTACGCGCGGCGTCTTGGTCGTCCACTGCTGCGTCTGAGCGACGAATCGCTGGCTACGCTGATGTCCTGGTCCTGGCCGGGGAATATCCGCGAGCTGGAAAATACCCTGCACAATGCGGTCCTGCTCAGCCGGGAGCCGCTTATTACACCGCGTCAGCTGCGCCTCGGCCCGGTGAGCGGCGCGGCGCTGCCGGATGAGGAAGAAGATCTCGACCGCTTCCTGCGCCAGCAGCTGCGCGAGAATAACGGCCCTCTCTATCCACGGGTAATCGAATCCCTGGTGCGCAACGCCTTTGAACTCAGCCAGGGCAACCAGATGCAAACCGCCGCCCTGCTGGGGATCAGTCGCAATACGCTACGCACCCACCTCGGGCACCTCGGCCTGATCAAACCCCGGCGCAGCCTGGCCACAGGTGGCGCGCGAACATCCGCCCCGACGGAAGATGGCGAACGCGAGCTGCGTATTGGCTATCAGAAGTTTGGCAACCTCGGCATTCTCAAAGCCCGCCAGTCGCTGGAGGCGCAGTTTGCCGACCAGGGCGTCAGCGTGCTGTGGAGTGAGTTTCCCGCCGGGCCGCAGCTGCTGTATGCCCTGGAAAATCATGAAATTGATTTCGGCACCACCGGTGACGTTCCGCCAATCTTTGCCCAGTCCACCAGCAGCGCGCTGCGCTACGTGGCCTGGGAGCCGGCCGCGCCGCAGAGCGTTGCCCTGCTGGTTACCGGGGACAGCCCCATTCGCACCCTCGCTGACCTGAAGGGAAAACGGGTGGCGGTTAACAAAGGCTCGAACGTCCACTATCTGCTGCTGCACATTCTTGATGAAGCGGGCCTGACGTCAGAGGATGTCCGCATCGTCTATGCCCCGCCGAAATACCCGCTGACGCCCAGCGATCGCCATGCGGTGGATGCCTGGATGATGTGGGACCCGCTACTCAGCGATGCGGAGCAAAGCGGCCAGATGCGGGTTTTGGCAAACGGCGAAGGCCGGGTCAGCAACCATCAGTTCTATCTTGCCGACCAGCAGTTTATTCGCCACTCCGCCGACCTGCTTCACGCACTGATTGACGCGCTTGAGCAGACGGGCCGCTATATCGATGCACACCGCGCAGACGCCGCCGACCTGCTCGCGGCTGAGCTGGGCCTGGCTCCCGAGGCGGTAGGCCGTGCGCTGGGTCGGCGCAGCCATCAGACGCGCCGGATGGATCTCACCATTATTCGCCAGCAGCAGGCCATTGCCGATCGGTTCTATGCGCTGGGCCTGCTGCCCCGGGCGATCAAAGTACGGGATGCGGTGTGGCAGGAGTGACGGCGCCCCTGTCGGCCTTAGCCAGTGGATTAATTACCGGGAAGCATTAGAATACCCTAATGAAAAATCATCCACTCACTACAGCCACAGAAACCGATCTCCCCCGTAGGGGTCGCCCGCCCGTCCCCGAAGCGACGTTGATTAACAAAATCCAGCAAAGCACCTTTCATCTGCTGCAAACGAAAGGCGTTGAAGGGGTCAGCGTGGATGAGATCTGCCGGAACGCCAGAGTGGCGAAAAAAACCTTTTACCGGTTTTACGCCGATAAAGAGAGCCTCATCGAGAGGATTATCGTGGACTGGTCCTCCACGCGGGTTATCCCCGACCTGGCCATCCCGCAGAGCCGCGAACAGACCGTGCACATTTTGACCCTGTTTTTTACCGAGCTGGCGCAGCGGGCGCTATCTGCCGAATCTGTCGCCCTCTTCAGGCTGCTGCAAAACGAAAGGGGCAAGCAGCAGCAGTTCCTGAGAATGTATCAGGAGATGGGCATTGAAAACGCAAGCCTGCTGCTGAACAGGTGGTTTGAGCACATTCAGCATCTGCCTTTTATCAACCCTGACTGGCCGCAGAATGCTGCTAAGCAGCTCCAGGCCCTGATTATCTCCCCCGTACTGCGGGAGATCCTGCTGGGACTGACGCCCCCTGTTCCGGCGTATGATATCCGCCCCCGAATCAACGACGCCCTGACGTTTATCTCCCCGCTGCTCTTTCATCGGACGTAACCGTCTCGCCGCCAGCCGTCCAGCCGTTATGCCTGCTTACCCTTTATCACCGTTGCTTACAGCCGCTGGCTTATGCTGCTGCGTCTTCGCCCGTATAGTCGATTAAGGAAACGATAGGCGTTTCCTTAATATTCCACCTTTGACAACAAATGGACCGGGCTGATGAGTAACAGAAGACACTTTTTACGCAGCGCAGCGGCAGGCGCAGCGACGCTTGCCGTGGGCAGCAGCATACTGACGGCAGGCCAGTTATCGGCCAGGGCGGATGATAGCGTGCCGCACAGCAAGCCTGAATCGGCCCCGAAAAAGATTATTGCCCTCGAAGAACACTTTATGCTGCCGGAGTTTGTGACCTACCTGGCTGAAACAAAACAGAATATCAAACCGGCGCTGTTCAACAACGTCGTGCCCGTTCTGTCCGACTTCGGTGCGGGCCGTCTGGAGGTGATGGATAAAAACGGCATTGATTTCGCCGTGCTGTCGCTCTCCGGCCCCGGCGTCCAGATTGAGTCAGACAGAGAGCAGGCGGTGAAGCTCGCCCGCTACGCTAACGATCGCCTTGCGGAAGAGATGCATAACAATCCACATCGCTATGGTGGCTTTGCGCATCTTGCGATGCAGGATCCCCGGGAGGCAGCCCGGGAGCTGGAGCGCTGCGTCAGGCAGCTGAAAATGCAGGGGGCAATGATCAATGGCGAAACTAACGGCCTCTATCTCGACGACCGCCGCTACGATATTTTCTGGGAAAAAGTGCAGGAACTGGATGTGCCTGTCTATCTCCATCCGGGTAATCCACCGGATCATCCCCATATGTTTACCGATCACCCTGAGATGTGGGGGCCAGTCTGGAGCTGGGCGGTTGAAACCTGTAGCCATGCGATGCGCCTGATCTTCAGCGGGACCTTTGACCGTTTCCCCGGCGCTAAAATCATTCTCGGCCATATGGGGGAAACCCTGCCCATCCAGCTCTGGCGGCTGGACAGCCGGATCCAGACCGCCAATCTGAAATACGCCCTGAAAGAGATGCCCTCGTACTACGTGCGCAAGAATATCTTTATCACCACCTCCGGCGTCTGTTGCGATGCCGCGCTGCGCTGTGCGTTAGACAGCATAGGCCCGGAAAATGTGATGTTCTCGGTCGACTATCCGTTTGAGAAGACGGATATCGCCAGCCGCTGGATCCGCAGTGCGAGCGTCAGTGAAGCCGAACGTAATGCCGTTGCCTGGCAGAATGCCTCCCGGCTGATGAAGCTCTGATTTGTCCTGACCCTGTGCCCCCAGGGTGACGTGACATTGTCACCACTCCTCACTGATTAAAGGTCATTTATGAAAACACTCCCGCAAACGGGTGGCTTTACGCTGATGGCCGTGGCCTGCCTGACCATCATGGTTGGCTGCGTTATCGTACCGGGCCTGCCCTCCATTTCCCGCCATCTGGGCGTGGAGGATGCCGCCGGCTGGCTTGTGACGCTTCCGGCACTTGGCGTGGTCCTTTTTGGTCCGCTGGCCGGACGGATTGTTGACCGGGCGGGGCTGACGCGTTCACTCCATATCGGACTGTTTTTATATGGCCTGTTCGGTGCGGGTGGCGCTTTTCTGCACGGGCACTGGGCGGTATTTACCGACAGGCTGCTACTCGGTATGCCCACCGCGCTGGTGATGTCCAGCGGCACCGCGCTGATCTCATCGTTTTATCACGGCGAGGCCAGGATGCGAATGATTGCCCGTCAGGGAATGTCGATTGAACTGGGCGGCGTCATCTTTTTGTTTCTCGCCGGTCTACTTGCCACCGCAGGCTGGCGCTGGCCATTTACGCTCTATCTGCTTGCCTGGGTATTACTGGCGATGGTGCTGGCCTTTATACCGGGCGACCCACACACCGCACCGGAAGAGACGGCCGCGTCCCCGCGGGCGAAAACCGGTGCGCTAAGGCTGACCTATACCGCCGCACTGTTTTCGATGATCTGCTTTTTTACCGCCATTATCCTGCTACCGCTGCACTTTAACGCCATAGGGGTGAGTGAAGCGCAGACCGGTTATTTTCTCTCATTCGTCTCGCTGATAGCGGTTTTTGCCGCGTGGCTGATGCCAGAGCTGGTCAGGCGCCTGTCCGGGCGGGTAACGCTTGCCCTGGCTTTTACGCTGTATGCCGTGGGGCATCTGCTGTTTGCCTTTGCTCCCTCTATGCCCTTTTTTGTGCCTGGCGGCATCGTCATGGGCTGTGCATTTGGCTTCTCGGTCCCGCTGGTTAATCATCTGATGGTGCAGCTTTCCAGCCCGGCTCAGCGCGGACGAAATCTTGCCCGCCTTTCCATGGCCCTGTTTCTTGGGCAATTTCTGGCTGGCTTTATGGGGTATCTTCCTGGGAACAGTACGGCGGTGTTTACTGCGGCAGCGCTCATTGCGGCCGCTATGGCCGCGCTGACGTTCGCTTATAAGCCTTTTCAATAATCGGCCGCGGGCCCAGGCTTCGTTTATAAGCCTTACCGATAATCCGCTGCGGCTGCGGGTCCGGGCCATGCCCGCATTTCCGCCGCTGGGCTAAGGTTAGCTATTTTCGTCATTAAGCGGTTGCCACGCCTTTTGCTATGTTGCCCGTAGTGTAATGACATAAAGGGAAACAGGATGAAAAAGGTCTGGCTGAGCAGCCTGATGGCGGCCGCATTAATTAGCATTACCTCTCACGCACTGGCGGAAGAGACCCCTGCGGCGGTAAATATCGGCTTTCAGAAAGCCAATATCTTCGCCCTGCTTAAATATCGCGGCACGCTGGACAGCGAATTCAAAAAACAGGGTATTACGGTGCGCTGGGTTGAATTTCCGGCAGGGCCGCAGATGCTGGAAGGGTTAAACGTCGGCAGCATCGATCTGGCCGCCACCGGTGATGCCCCGCCGACCTTTGCTCAGGCGGCGAAGGCCGATCTGGTCTACCTTGCCCACTCTCCCGCCAACCCCAAAACCGAGGCGATCGTCGTACCGCAAAATTCGGCGATTAAAACCGTGGCCGATCTCAAAGGGAAACGCGTGGCGCTGAATAAAGGCTCCGACGTCAACTACCTGCTGGTTAGCGCGCTGGAAGATGCCGGGTCAGGCTATCGGGACATCATCCCGGTCTATCTGCCCCCTGCCGACGCGCGTGCGGCGTTCCAGCGCGGGGCGGTGGATGCCTGGGTGATCTGGGACCCCTACTACGCCGAGGTGGAAAGCAGCACGGGCGCAAGACGGGTGAAGGACGCGACGGGCCTGGTGCCACACTATACCTTCTACCTGGCGAGCCGTAAGTTTGCCGACCGCTATCCGCAAACGGCGCTGAAGGTGGTGGATCAGTTGGGGGATCTGAGCGACTGGGCCAATCAGCACCCGCAGGATGCGGCGAAAATCCTCTCCGCCTCTACCGGCCTGGCGCAGCCCATCTGGCAGCGTGCGCTGGCCAGAATGCCCTTCGGCGCAGAGCGCATGACCCCGGCCGTGTTTCAGGAGCAGCAGAAGCTGGCCGATAAGTTCACCCAAATCGGCCTGCTGCCGGTGAAAGTGGACGTCAGCAGCGCGACCTGGTCGCTCGACAGAAAATAACGCCTGTGCAGGTGGGCGGCCGCGGCTGCCCACCTGCACTTGTGTCACAGCAGTGAATATACCTTAATTTTCCACCCGCGCAGGCTGTCTGGCCTGCTCCGCCGTCGTCGCATAGCGGCTGGTTTTAAAGGGGAGCGACAGTCGCCCGCGCAGGGTAGCCTGGTCTGATGGCTGCCAGTAGCCGCGCGCGGTGAGGATCGGCAGGACAAGCTGGGTGATATCCTCCAGCGCCTCCACCAGCACCGGCCCGCTGATAATAAAGCCGCTGGCTCCCCCTTCCTCCACCCAGCGAATAAAGGTCTCAGCCACCTGCTCTGGCGTACCGAAAAACTCCCCCCGGGGCAGCGTGGTTTCAAAGGCAACCTGGCGCAGGGTAAGCCCTTCCGCCTTCGCCCGCTGTTTAATACTGTCGGTGGTCGAACGGAAGGTATTCTGTCCCAAATCGCCCAAATCCGGGAACGGCCCGTCCAGCGGATACTGACTGAAATCGTGGTGGTCAAAGAAGCGTCCCAGATAAGCCAGCACGTCCTCTGCCGAGAGCAGCGAAAGCAAATGCTGATATTTCGCCTCGGCCTCTTCTGCCGTTTTCCCGACGATCGGGCTGATGCCGGGAAAAATACCCACCGGCTCCCGCCCATTTTTCGCCACTTCTGCCTGGAGCCTGTCGGCGTAGATCCGCGCCTCCTCCAGCGTACGGGCATTGGTAAACACCGCATCCGCTGATTTGCCGGCCAGCGCAATGCCGGTTTCCGACGCACCCGCCTGGAAAATAACCGGCTGCCCCTGGGGAGAACGCTGGATATTGAGCGGCCCTTCCACCGAGAAATACTCCCCCTGGTGATTCAGCTTATGCAGCTTTGCCGCATCAAAAAACCTGCCGCTCTGCCTGTCGCGAATGAAGGCATCATCCTCCCAGGAGTCCCACAGCCCCTGCACCACGCTGATATACTCCCCGGCAATTTTATAACGCAGCGCGTGATCCGGGTGCGCCTTGCCAAAGTTGCGCGCCGACCCTTCCAGGGGCGAGGTCACTACGTTCCAGCCTGCCCGGCCGCCGCTGATATTATCGAGCGTGGCCAGCTGGCGGGCGACAGTAAAGGGATCGCTGTAGGAGGTGGAAACCGTCCCCGCCAGGCCGATGTTATGCGTCACCGACGCCAGCGCGGAGAGCAGCGTAATGGGCTCAAATCGGTTTAGAAAATGCGGCAGTGATTTCTCATTAATGTGCAGGCCGTCGGCGACGAAGAGAAAATCGAAGCCCGCCGCCTCTGCACGCTGCGCCAGCCCGGTGAAGTAGCGGAAGTTAACGCTGGCATCCACCGGGGCCTTTGGGTGACGCCAGGCGTTCATATGCCCGCCCGCGCCGTGCAGCATCAGTCCGAGTTTAATCGTGGTCGTGTTGCTCATCAGATTTCCTTACTGCTGGCCCGCCAGCAGGGCGATGGAACGCAGACGCTGGCTGGCATCGGCCAGCGGCGTGTGCAGGATAAATTCGGAGATGTTTAGCCGCTGCTGCAGGGCAGCCAGCTTTTCGTGAATGCGCGCTGCGGTGCCGTGCAGGATGGTCAGCGGCTGCTTATCAATGCGGTAATCGCTGGCCCCCGCCTGACGCACAAACGCCTCTGCCTGGTCGCGCGTACCGACGGTGACGTGTTTGTCCCCCAACGTGACGCGGAAGTTATGCTGATCGGCCACGTGTGCCCGCGCCTCTTCTTCGGTATCGGCAGCCAGCGCCGCCAGGCTCACCAAAGCCTGACCCCGCCCACCGGCATACTCATGGTAAGCCAGCACGGCCTCAGTCATCGCGACCTCGTCGGGGTTGATAAAACCGGCAAAGACAAAGTTCCAGCCCAGGGACGCGGCCAGACGTGCGCTCTCTTTACTGGCCCCCAGCAGAAACCGCTGCGGCGAGGTGGCCGGGGCGGGTAGCGCGCGGGCTTCGTCCCCGGAAGCATTTGCCCCATCCTGATTCAGGTACTGGTCCAGCCGGGTGAGCTGCGTGGTGAAGTCGTCACGGCTTTCCCCTCGTGCGCCCTGAAGCGCCCGGGTAGAAAGCGGCAGCCCGCCCGGTGCCTTGCCGATGCCCAGATCCACCCGATCGGGAGCCAGCGACGCGAGCAGATGGAAATTCTCCGCCACCTTGTAGGGGCTGTAGTGCTGAAGCATCACCCCGCCGGAGCCGATGCGTAGCCGGGCGGTTTTTGCCAGCAGCCAGGCGATCAGCACCTCCGGCGAACTGCCTGCCACCCGATCGCTGTCGTGGTGTTCAGATACCCAGAGGCGATGATAGCCCAGCCGCTCGGCCTCGAGCGCAAACGTCAGGGTGGTGCTGAGCGCCTGTTCAGCACGCTCTCCCTCAGCAATGGGGCTTTGATCTAATAAACTCAGTCGGTAATTCACGGCAGCCTTCCTCGCGGTTTTGCATCAGAATTTCATATAAGCCGCCGGGTATTAAATATTAATTCCGACTTAGGTTTTCCGTTATTGTCACAAACCTCCCGGTAATGGAGCGCCGTGGTTTTTAATTAGCCCTTATTGTTATTTCGCCCTTAGTTTATTTAGTTTTGTTGTTTTACTTCATCCGCCCCCTGGAGAATAGTGCAGGGAAAGTGGAAAATGAAAATACGGATAAACAATAAAATGATGAATCGAACGCGCCTGGCCGCACTGGCCCTGGCCCTCAGCTTTACTACCCTAAGCCACGCCGCTGGCGCCGACCTGGTGGCGAATGAAACCCCCATTCATACCGTTAAAAATAACGCCGCCGCGGCATTAATTCCCCCCGGGTTTAAATTTGTTAAGCCGGGTAGCCTGACCGTAGCGCTGGCGGTGTTAGGCAGCGCCCCGCCGTTTGGCTTATATGCCAGAGACAACAAAACGGTGATTGGCAGCGAGGCGGATATTGCCCGCCTGGTTGCCGACGGGCTGGGGCTGAAGCTGAATATCGTTCCCGCCTCGTGGGAGGACTGGCCGCTGGGCGTCGCGTCCGGTAAGTATGACGCGGCAATATTCAATATCACCGTTACCCAGGCGCGGAAAGAGCGCTTCGACTTTGCCACCTACCGTCTGGATACGCTGGGCTTTTATGTTAAGAGCACCAGCAAGATCGTTAAGATCGACGCCGCGCCGGATATTGCCGGTAAACGCATTATTGTCAGTTCCGGTACCAATCAGGAAGCCATCCTGCTGAGCTGGGATAAACAGAATCAGGCGAAGGGGCTGGCCCCCTTCCAGCCGCTCTATGTAACGGATGATGCTGCCTCCACGCTCGCTCTGCAATCCGGCCGGGCCGATGCCAGCTTTGGCCCTAACGTGACCGGTGCGTGGCGGGCCAGACAGACCGGCACCACCCGGCTGGTGGGCACCGTTCCCGGCGGCTGGCCTAAAACTGCCAATATTGCCGTCACCCTGAAAAAGGGTAATGGGCTGGTGAACGCCGTCCAGGCCTCGCTAAACAGCGCAATCGCCAACGGCAGTTATCTCCAGGTGCTGGATCGTTGGGAGGAGAGCGTGGAGAAAATAGACCACTCTGAGATTAATCCGCCGGGCCTCGGCGACTGAGCAGGGAGAACCCGATGATCGACGATCGCTTTATTCATACCAGTCCGGACGATCCGCTGATTGAACCGGTGCTTGATGGGCTGTTTGCGGAGTACCGTCAGCGCTACGGTGATTATTTCGCGGCTCAGGCCGAAGAGGTTGAGCCCCTGGGGCTGTACGCCCCACCCGAGGGTGCCTTTATCGTCCTGCTGCGCCATGAGACGCCGATCGCCATGGGGGCGTTTAAACGCTATGACGCCCGCACGGCCGAGCTTAAGCGCATCTGGACGCATCGCTCTATGCGGCGCCAGGGGCTGGCGCAAAAGGTGCTTGCCGAGCTGGAACGTCTGGCACGACTCCAGGGCTATCAGCAGGCGTTTCTCACCACCGGCTTTCGCCAGCCGGAGGCGGTCAGGCTCTACCTGTCCCACGGCTACCAGCCGCAGTTTGATACCTCCGTCGATCCGGAACGTTACTCCCTGCCGCCCTATGACGGGCGTCTGCCCTTTACTAAAGCGCTGTATCATCCGTCCGCGCTGAAGCAGAGTGCATAAGGAGCTGAGATGTCGTCCGATAATCCCGTTCGTTCCGCGCTGACCAAGCATACCGCCCATTCCGCGCTGAAGGTCGTACCCGCGCGCTATCCACTGCGGCTGCTGGGCGCACTCTTTTCGCTGTTTATCCTGCTGGGCATTGTGCAGTCGGTGGCGACGAATCCACGCTGGGAATGGGCGGTGTTTGCCCGCTGGTTTTTTGATCCCATAATCCTGAGCGGTCTGGGGAAAACGCTGATGCTAACGCTGCTCGGAACGCTGTTTGGCACCCTGCTGGGCACGGCGCTGGCCCTGGCGCGCCTGTCGCCGTCCTGGCTGCTGAGTACGCTGGCGTGGGGGTATATCTGGCTGTTCCGATCGCTGCCGCTGCTGCTGGTACTGATTGTTTTGTATAACTTTTCCTATCTCTATGACCAGCTGTCCCTGGGGATCCCCTTTACCTCAGTCACCTTCTTTCACCACGCCACCACCGATGTACTGGATCAGTTATCCGTGGCGGTGCTCGGCCTGTCGCTGGTACAGGGTGCCTATACCGCAGAAATTATTCGCGGCGGCATTCTTGGGGTGGATCGGGGCCAGCATGAAGCGGCTGCCGCCCTGGGCCTGCCGCCCTTGCGCCGCACCTTTCGCATCATTTTGCCTCAGGCGCTGCGGGCCATTTTGCCCACGGTTTTTAACGAAGTGATCGGCCTGGCTAAGGGTACCGCCATTGTGTATGTCCTCTCCATGCCCGAGCTGTTTTACACCGTACAGATACTTTATAACCGCACCCAGCAGGTGATCCCGCTGCTTATGGTCGCCAGCGTCTGGTATCTGCTGATCACCACCGTGCTGTCTGTCCTGCAGTTTTACGTGGAGCGCTTTTTCGCGCGTGGCGTGCTGCACGAATCTGGCCGGCCGCGCATCACCTTTTTTCGCCGTGCTCAGCCTTAAACAGCGGTGCCAGCACGCAGGAGTTTACCGTGTCCGAAGCTTATCAACTTTACCCGCCGCAGGGAGCGCAATCTGACGTTGCGCACGCCCCCCTGCCGCGCTCGCGCCAGGGGCGCATTGAAATCAGTAATATCAGCAAACGCTATGGCACCTTTACCGCACTGGATAACGTCAGCCTGACCATTGAGCCAGGCACGGTGACGGTGATCCTTGGGCCGTCAGGATCGGGTAAATCCACCCTGCTGCGTACCATTAACCATCTGGAGCGCGTCGATGAAGGCTTTATACAGATTGATGGCGAATATGTCGGCTACCGTCGCAAAGGCGACCGGCTGTATGAGCTTAAGGAGCGGGC
Organism: Erwinia sp. ErVv1; assembly: GCF_900068895.1. Taxonomy (GTDB): domain Bacteria; phylum Pseudomonadota; class Gammaproteobacteria; order Enterobacterales; family Enterobacteriaceae; genus Erwinia. The sequence goes on from NZ_CDPK01000002.1 coordinate 528,914, forward strand.
AATTCTGAAGCAGCGCACCCAGGTTGGCTATGTCTTCCAGAATTTTAATCTTTTTCCACATATGACGGTGCTGGATAATATTACCGAAGCGCCGGTCGTGCAGGGGTTACTGACCCGCAGGCAGGCCGTTGAACGGGCTTACCGGCTGCTGGAAACGGTCGGCCTGCATGAGAAAGCTGAAGCATGGCCGCGCCAGCTTTCCGGAGGTCAGCAGCAGCGGGTCGCTATCGCCCGCGCGCTGGCGCTGGAACCTAAGGTGATGCTGTTTGACGAGCCGACGTCGGCGCTGGATCCGGAACGGGTTGGCGAAGTGCTGGAAACCATCAGAACGCTGGCGCTATCGGGAGTGACGATGGTGGTGGTCACGCATGAAATTGGCTTCGCCCGGGAGGTGGCCGATCGCGTGGTCTTTATGGCTGAGGGTAAAATAATTGAATCCGGTAGCGCAGAGCGGGTACTTAACCGCCCCGCCCATCCGCGCACGCAGCGCTTTTTGCAGCGGGTGCTGTAAACGACTTATACCGGTTTTTATGGAAAAACATCGCATCCACCAGGTTGTTACTGAACTGGCGATATCACGGTGGACAATGTGGGGAGCCTGTTGCTCAAGCTGTGAAGACAGTGAAGGTGCCCATGGCCGTTAACCTTAGGGTGTGCAGATTTTTTCCCGCTGCGCATAGCGTTCATGCCTGGTAGGAGACGGGCCTGGGAGTGACTTACCGTGAAAATAACGTACACTTTATGACTGCAATACAGCCTGGTTATGCCCGCTGCTATTCGGACAAGCGGAATTTGACTGTCCCGCAGCAAGCCCACCAACGTTGTCTGATAAACAGCAAAATTAGAACATATTAAAAAAGCGCTTATGACAGTGAATGTCCATATCGCTGCCAGCACCCTTACAGGACGTGCAGCGGGTACGATAGCTGGAGTTGTGGCTACATATGGCCTTGTCCAGAAAGCGGCGGATAGTGCCCATCGTCTACAGGTTCAAAACCCAGCCTGGCACTTCGCACTTTACATGCAATAACTGGAAATGATGTATTTCCTGATTGAACCGGTATTCGAGCGTGGCAACTTAGATTTTTATCATCTCTGTACGGACCAGTGATTCTCACGATTATTTTCGCACTGCTTCAGGAATATTTTTCCCTGACAGCCCTGTCTGGCCTACAGGCGTATTCGCCACACTTATGATTTTTATTTTTACGCGTTACTGTAAATGGTGACAGCGTGAATATCGCATTTTTTTAAATCATCAATGATAAGGAAATTATATGTCTACTCCCGCTCACCTATGGCCTGAAGATGAAATAAGACTATATGGATGCCTCTTAACGGGTGATGGACAGCGCGTCAAGAGTACAGATGGACTACATTCTCCTGCGATAGCCTGAATATTTTCGCTTTGCAAAATTGATGGGAAGGCTGGCACAAGGCAATGCAAATGGAGTCATTAACGTGCCTAAAGATCACTGAAAACCTCGCGCCGGAAATTTCGACGGTTCCGGCGTAGAACCCCCTTATAGTTGAAAGTATATATTGCAGCATCATTTAAGCAGGCGAGTTAAAAAATAACAACACGCGAACTAAAATGGACAAAAATTAATTATTCAAATAACAGGAGTCAGATCCCAAATCACAGTGGAATGTGCGGTTATGATATGTTGAAAATCACTCTATGGGGATAGCATCAGAACTTTCGAGGCGCAGCACCACAGATTTACAAGCTCTTATAAACCCTAAGGATGAGGAAAATAATATGAGCAAAAGCCATGATCAGGGTACTATAACGGTCGATGCCCCATCATCTAATCCAGGCTCAGAAAGTCCACGTGGTAACAGCGGAGGTAGCGGAGGTAACAAGGGAAATAATGGGTCGCACAATAATAACAAGGGAAATAGCAGTGTAGTCTCCCGAGCCGCAGGTGATACCCTTGCCCGTTCTTTTGGTATCAATCCACAAGAGTTCACAGGCTATTATATCGATGGAAACGGCGATATTATAGCCGAAGTATCTCTTTCATCACCAGCAGTTCCCACCGTGGATGGATACAGGGTGGGAGTGAACCTCGGTCCTCTACCACCCGGTTTAATTCCCAACAATAATGGGACGGCAAATAATGGAAAGAAAGCAGGCTCAAATCCAGGTGGTCTCGTTACTATTTCCTTTAGAGGTGATACTTCCGATGCACGTATTGCCGCGCTGAATAAAATCATAAGCGCTAATGCACCGCTGGTAAACAGTGGCCATTCTGGTCAGAGGATTGTGCGTGCGAAACAGGCAACGTGGCTGGCACAGGCTGAACTGGTGGTGATTAATAATGCACGAAAGCAAAAGGATGCAGAGGACAGGGCAAGAAAAGAGCAGGAAGAACTGGCACGTCAGCGTGAGAAGGAAGCGGCCGAGAAAGCCAGTGCTGAAAGAGAGACGCTGAGCAAAACCAGTGGGCTTATCGCTGATGTCGGTGACCGAATGGGTGAGTATCTTGGAGATAAGTATAAATCGCTGGCTAACGAAATTGCGAATGATATAAAGAACTTCCAGGGGAAAAATATTCGCAGTTACGATCAAGCGATGGCATCGCTGAGCAAAGTCACGTCTAATCCTGCGATGAAAATCAATAAAGCAGATAAAGATGCGATTGTTAATGCGTGGAAGCATGTAGATGCTCAGGATATGGCGAATAAACTCAGTAATCTCGGAAAAGCGTTTAAAATTGCTGATAGAGTGATGAAAGTCGAGAAGGTGAGGCAAAAAAGTATCGAAGGATATGAAACTGGAAACTGGGGGCCGCTAATACTGGAAGTAGAGTCCTGGGTGCTGGGCGGGATAGCTGCCAGCCTGGCCTTAGGTTTTTTCTCAGCGACAATTGGGCTTGCTTTGTTATATGCTGGCGTTCCTGCGATAGCTGTGGGAATATCAGGAATTATGTTCGCTGCCATCGTCGGAGCATTGATTGATGACAACGTGGCTGACAAACTAAATCAGCAAATAATCCGCCCCGCAAATTAACTGGAAAGAAAGGCGGTCATTGCCGCCTTTCTTTTAAAAGCCTGCGAGCAATAACAGGAATAAAAAGCACGCCATAGCTCAACATAAATATCACAAAATAGAATGCAATATACGCCAGCAGCAAGAGTGAATTATGTCCTGACATCAGCCTGAGAGGTCTCCCTGCGGTGGTCAGTTCATGATCGCAGCACAATAATAGATAAAAACAAAATGCATAGAAGAATGGACTGAGCAGACAAGAGCGTATAAGCGCCGCTCTGTCAACATTCTTAATAACTTTGCGAATCTTTATCGTACACGCAAAGCATAAAAAAGCCAAAATGGGTGCGGTTTTGCAATAAACATCCATGACCTTAGTCATCAGCGGATTTTTTGCAGATATTAGTCCCGGAAGATCGGCGGTTCTGGCTGCGATATCCTTCAGAATGGCAGAGTCAGCGTTATGCAAATCCATCGCCCAAATCACTACCAGCGGAATAACACCCGCAAACAAAAACAGATAGGACAGCCTGTTTGCTAATTTATTGTCCTCTTCAATACTCCGCATTGCGATTCCTTCGCCTCTGTGCTGGTCACCTTTTCTTCATCATATACCCATCCCGGCGGTAATTACACCGCTCAAACAACCCTGCTGATATCCCCTCACCACTTCATCGCACCTTGCTGCCATGACAGCAGCCGGTCACGCAGGGTAAACAGCAGCGTGATTAGCGAGGAGAATAGCAGCGCCATCACGATCAGCGCACCGTACATATTGGCATAGGCGGCCCAGCCCTGCGCCCACTGTAGATACCACCCCAGCCCCGACTTCACCCCCATCATTTCCGCGGCGACCAACACCGAAAATGATGCCCCCAGTCCCATAAACAGCCCGACAAACACGTGCGGCAGCGATGCCGGTACCGCCACGCGCAGGATCAGGAACAGCGGACGCGCCCCCAGAGTTCTTGCCACGTCATAATAGCGATCGTCAACGCTGCTGACACCTGACCAGGTCAGCACCGTCACCGGAAACCAGGTTGCCAGGGCAATCAGAAAAATTGCCGCGGAAAAGCTGGAGGGAAAGAAATAGAGCGACAGAGGCAGCAGCGCCGTTGAGGGAACCGGACCCAGCAGGCGCAGTACCGGATGAACCCAGTACCCCAGCCCACGCGACCAGCCGATGGCAACGCCGGTGATAAAGCCACTCAGGCTGCCCAGTACAAAACCTGCCGCCAGCAGCCGCAGCGAATTCAGCACGCTGTCCCCCAGCCGTCGCCAGTCGGTGGCATAGGCCTCAACCAGCGCACGCGGCGGCGCGAAAAAAGGCGCGGGCAGCAGCGCCAGCTTGGCGGTAACCGTTTCCCACAGGGCAATCAGCACGGCCAGCACCACCAGCCAGCGTGCCGCCCTGCGCAGCGGGTCGAACAGCCGCCCGTTAAGCACTCTTCCCAGCAGCGTTGCGAGGGTGAGGAAGACCGCCAGCACCACGAACAGCCGGTGAGTTTCACCGACAAAGCGCGGCGGCGCAAAACCCACCTGCCGGTCCGGCCAGAAGATCATCAGCGCCGCCAGCAGCCACCAGGCGAGTACCGCCAGCGCTAAGGCGGGCGAAATGGCTGCCGGGGGCGCAGGCGTTTGTACGAACGTGCGCGGAATAGCAGCTGATGGTGCAGACGTTTGTGCTAATGCGGATGGGATTGCAGGCGATGAGACCGGCGGCAGTGCAGTATGCCCGCTGCTTTTCTTCGGGCTGGCATCGGTAAAGGCGTCGCTGGACATGGTGCCTCCGTTAGCTCATATGCGCGTGCTGAACCTCAGGCAGCAGCTCGGGAACATAGTGTTCCGCAAAGCGCTGCGCATCGGTATCAGGACGTATCACGTTGATGAGTTTCAGCTCATTGACATACACCGCGACCTCTTTACGCAACTGGTCGCCGGTCGAGTGATGATGGTGCGTATGTTCGCGCAGCATCGCGGTGATGTCGTCAATCGGTACCTGGCCCGGCACATAGGGGGCAAAGATTTTTGCCGTCTCTGCCGGATGATCGGCGGTCCACTGCTGGGCATCCACGATCGCCTGGGTAATTGACCGCGCCACGGCGGGATTATTACGTACCAGCGATCCGCGCAGGCCTAATACACAGCAGGTCAGATTGCGGTACTCGCCGTTAAGGTTATTGTCCACCTCGACCAGCCCCTCACGATGTTTGATTAACCATCCCTGGGGATCGTCGGTGGCCAGCGCCTGGACTTCCCCCTTGCGCAGCGCCTCACCAAACAGGTCTTCCGGGTACTGTACCCAGTTGACCTGTTTGTCGGCATCAATGCCCTGCTTAGCCAGCTGGATAGCAAAGAAATTGCGGATTGGGCTGGCCTGATCGGACACCGCGACGCTTTTTCCCACCAGGTCGCGTACGCTGTGGATCCCGGCGCTGGCCGGGGCCAGCAGCCGCATACAGCCGCCGTGCGTACCGACGGTCAAATCGACGTCAAACCCCTGCTCGAGCGGTTTAAGCCAGCGCAGCGCCATACCAATGCCGCCATCCGCCTGCCCGGTAGCGATGGCCTGGAGCAGGGCATCCGTCGGGCCGCTAAAGTTGACCGGCTCAACGTCCAGGCCATATTTTTTAAAAAAGCCCTGCTGTAGCGCCACGGAGATCGGTGCCTGACAGACCGCCGTCTGTCCCCAGGCCAGCTTAACGGGGGTCAGTTTTCCCCCGGCGGCTGTCGGAGGTTCAGCCCAGGCAGGCAGCGCTGAAGCCAGCCCTATTCCTGCTCCCATCGCGCCAAGCGTCTGAATAAAGGAACGTCGCGAAAAATTCCGGTGACCGGCCATAATTAACTCCCTGAAGTATGATGTGCTCACTACTTTTACAGGCCTGGAAATATCCACCAAATAACATTAGTGCATTAATAATTCTGCCAGCGGCAATATGTCTCAAAGCCTCACTATATTCACTTTGTACGTTAGCTTAGCGGTTATTGTTTATTTACCTTTTATTCTCAGCGCGGAATATAACCGCCAGCAGCAGAAGATATAAGGACCATAAATGACGTTAGCCGAAGACATTAGCCCGGTCACCGGGCTGGCATTAACTATTGCGGGCATCAGCCACGCGTTCTATCTGGGCGGTGAGGCGCTCCCGGTGCTGGACGACGTCTCGCTACGGGTGAAGCCGGGGGAATTTGTTGCCCTGCTTGGCCCCTCCGGCTGTGGGAAATCCACCCTTTTGCGTCTGGTGGCCGGGCTTGACAGGCCTGCCGTCGGGCAGATTGAGGAAGATGGCAGGCCGCTTAGCGGCCCCGATCCCAGCCGGGTGGTGGTGTTTCAGGATCCCACCCTCTACCCCTGGCGCAGCGTGTGGCGTAACGTCGCGCTGGGGCTGGAAACCCGCAGCAGGCTGACCGCAGAGGACAAAATTCGCGTCGACGCCATGCTTGAGAAGGTGGGTTTAAGCCAGTTTGCCCATGCCTGGCCGCATCAGCTTTCCGGCGGCATGGCGCAGCGCGCCTCGCTGGCACGCGCGCTGGTTAACCGGCCCCGACTGCTGCTGCTGGATGAACCTCTCGGCAAGCTCGACTCCCTGACGCGCATCCGTATGCAGCAGGAGCTGGTCGCACTGTGGCGGGAGCAGCAGTTCAGCGCGCTGATGGTCACTCATGATGTGGAAGAAGCCCTGCTGATGGCCAATCGGGTAGTGGTCTTTAGCCCGCGTCCCGCCCGTATTATCGACACCCTTGACGTGGCCCTGCCCTGGCCGCGTCGGCGCGACGACCCGCGCCTGATCCAGCTTCGTACCCGCGTGCTCGATTTACTTGGCGCGGATATCCCCGCGGCCTGAATTATCCCCGGAGCCTTTAATGACAATCTATAACGGCATTACCGAACTGGTCGGCCAGACCCCACTGCTGCGGCTTAACGGCTTCAGCCAGCAGTTTACCCTGCAGGCCGAGCTGGTGGCGAAGCTGGAGTATTTTAATCCTAATCACAGCAGTAAAGACCGCATCGCGCTGGCGATGATAGAAGCGGCGGAGCGTGACGGCAGGCTGCGGCCCGGCATGACGCTGGTCGACACCACCAGCGGCAATACCGGTATTGCGCTGGCCGCCATTGCGGCAGCAAAGGGCTATAAATTTCGCGTCTATCTTCACGACAAACTGAGCGCCGAGCGCTTTGCTATACTCACTGCCTTTGGTGCGGAGATCGTGCCGTTTAGCCAGGTCGAGGGCTTTGACAACGTTATTGAAGAGAGCGACGGTGACTTTGTTGCTGCCGCCCGCTGGCTGGCGGCTAACGTTATCCTGAAGCAGCCGAATATCTGCTTTACCTGCCAGCTGGAGAATCCGGTAAATCCTGATGCCCATTACCGGCATACCGGACCGGAGATCTGGCAGCAGACCGGCGGCCATATTGATCTGCTTATCGCCTCGGTCGGCACCGGCGGTACCCTTTCCGGCGCGGGACGCTATCTGAAGCAGCACTCGCCATCAATTCAGCTGATTGGCGTTGAACCAGGCAGCCACTCGATCCCTGGCCCTGATAACCCGGACAGGCGTGAGATAACCGGGGTGCACGCCTTCCACGACGTGGCACCTGAACGGGTGCCGCCCACGCTCGATCGTACCCTGGTAGATGATGTCTTTGCCGTGGAGAGCTGGCAGGCGATACAGACCGCGCGCGAAGTCGCGGCTTCGGACGGTATTCTGGTTGGGGAGTCTTCCGGCGCGGTGCTCTTTGCGGCGCGTGAAATTGCCCGCAGGCCGGAGAACGCCGGCAAACGTATTGTGGTGATTCTGGCTGACAGCGGCCTGACCTATCTCTCGACCGGGCTGTTTGATCCCCGGCTGACCATTCCGCAAATCGAAGCGGCACAAAAACCGGCGTACGTAAGCGCAGTATAAAAAAGGCCGGTTTCCCGGCCTGTGGCATCAGTTATTAACGGGAATAACCGCGCCTTTATATTTGGTGCGGATCCAGTCCTGAATTGATTTAGAGTGCAGAACGGTAACCAGTGCTTTAATGTCTGGCTTATTCTCATCACCGCGATGCACGGTGATGATATTGGCATACGGGTTATTCTCGCCGCTCTCAACCGCAATCGGATCTTTAACCGGATCCAGACCCGCATCAATCGCGTAGTTCGCGTTAATCACTACCGCGTCACCTTCATCGTTGTTATACATCTGCGGCAACAGTGCGCCCTCAACGTTTGCGAGGAATTGCAGATGCTTCGGGTTGTCCACAATGTCACTGATGCGCGCATCCACTTTGCTGACGCCTGGCTTAAGCTTAATCACGCCGGCCTTTTCGAAAATCGAGAGGATACGCCCCTCTTCGGCTACGGCGTCACGCATGATCACTTTGCCATTCTGCGGCAGATCCTTCAGCGACTTATACTTTTTGGAGTAGATGCCAATCGGTTCGATATGAATGGCGCCCGCGCTGACAAAGTCATAGCTTTTATCGCCCGCATGATCTTTCAGCACGCTGTTCAGGTAGGGAACGTGCTGAAAGTAGTTCGCATCAATGTCGTGGCTGGCCAGCGCCGTGTTCGGCAGGATGTAATCCTGGAAAGGCTTGATCTCAAGGTCGATACCCTGCTTAGCCAGAATCGGTTTTGCCTGCTCCAGGATTTCCGCGTGCGGGACATTGGAAGCGCCCACGGTCAGGGTATCTGCCCACGCGCTCAGACTCAGCGCGCCCAGGGTGGCCGCAGCCAGCAGCGTCAGTGTTTTTTTCATTATTCCATCCTTAACGTTAACGTTTGTCGAGCCGTGTAGTAATGACATCACCTAAAAACTGGATGATAAAAACAATCACCAGAATCATCACCGTTGCCACCAGCGTGACGTCACTGTGGTTACGCTGGAAACCTTCAAGGTAGGCCAGATTACCCAGGCCACCCGCGCCAATCACCCCCGCCATCGCGCTATAGCTGACCAGCGCTATCAGGGTGACCGTAATACCGGAAACCAGCGCCGGAGAGGATTCAGGCAGCAGAACGCGGAACACCAGCGTACTCAGTCGCGCGCCCATTGAACGCGTGGCTTCAATCACGCCACGGTCTACCTCACGCAGGGCGATCTCCACCAGCCGGGCATAGAAAGGCGCCGCGCCGACGATCAGCGCCGGAAGCGCCGCATTCGCGCCCAGAATGGTGCCGATCAGCGTTTTGGTGAAGGGGATCAGCAGTACGATCAGAATGATAAAGGGAATAGAACGGAACACATTGACCAGAATCGAAATGATCGAATAGAGCACGCGATTCTGATACAGCCCGCCGCGCGCAGTCAGAAACAGCACCAGCCCCAGCAGCAGCCCCAGCACAAAGGTCGCAACGCCTGAGAGTGCAGTCATATAAAGCGTTTCGCAGGTTGCTGACCAGAGCTGGTCCAGCTTCAGATGCGGAAAAAGTGTCTCAATCATGATTGACTACCTCGGTCGTGACGGCGCGGGCATGCAGATCGGCCAGTATATTCTCCAGCTGAGCACCGCTGGCCGGGACCTGTAGCCACAGCTCACCGAAGGTGCCGTGGGCGGTTTGGGTCATTTTTCCATGCAGGATATTGAACGGCAGCGCGTATTTCAGCGTCAGCTCGCCCACGATGGGCTGGCTGGTATTCTGGCCGACAAAGGTCAACTTCAGTACGCTGCCCGCGTCGCCATCAACCAGTGCGGCGTTAAAGGGCGTGTCGGCGCTGCTGTATTCCGTGGTTTGCTTCACAAACTGGCGGGTAATAGACTTTTGCGGATGCGTAAACACCGACAGCACCTCGCCCTCCTCCACAATTCTGCCTTCCTCCATCACCGCAACCCGATGACAGATTTTGCGAACCACATGCATTTCGTGGGTGATCAGCACGATGGTGAGCTGAAGTTTGCGATTAATATCCAGGAGCAATTCGAGAATGGCATCGGTGGTCTGCGGGTCAAGGGCTGATGTCGCCTCGTCGCAGAGCAGAACTTCCGGGTTATTCGCCAGCGCGCGGGCGATGCCCACACGCTGCTTCTGGCCGCCGCTGAGCTTTGACGGATAGGTATTCTCTTTGCCAGCCAGTCCCACCAGCTCAATCAGCTCTTTTACCCGCGCCTGTATCTGGGCCTTTGGGGCCCCGGCAATTTGCAGGGAAAACGCAATATTCTCACTGACGGTACGCGACCACAGCAGGTTAAAATGTTGGAACACCATGCTGATTTTTAGCCTTGCCGCGCGCAGGGCTTCGCCGTTTGCCGTCGCAATATTCTGCCCGGCAATCGTCACGCTGCCGGCGGTGGGCTTTTCCAGCCCGTTAAGCAGGCGAATGAGCGTGCTTTTGCCTGCGCCGCTGTAGCCGATAATGCCATATATTTGTCCCTGTCCTACCTCAAGGCTGACATCGTCAACCGCGGTGACCGGACCGGCGCTGGTGTTGAAAATCCTGGAAACGTTGCGCAAAACTATCATCGGGTGGAGCCTGCTGTTGTTATGTACAAAAATCGACGACCAATTAAGTAAACTGATTAAAATGAATACATTATTGTCTGGGCTAATGTCCTCGCGATAGTAGAGGTGAGTATTGAGGGTGAAAAGGACCATTAGGAAATGAGTTATAACGAAATTGAATAAGGGTTGCGCTCTGCTTACTGCGGGGAATTATAGCCTGCCCTGAGGCGGTGGGCAGGCTGTTACATCCAGTTATTGGTGCAATTATGCGGGTGTTATTTGACGTTCAGTATGAAGTTATCGAAGTGAACGTCTGACGTGGTGCCGGACAGTCTGAATGCATTCACCTCCACCCCCAGCGTCGCGGTAGTAATGGGTAAATCCAGTGAAACACGGTTATCCGTCCACTTACGGGGATTATGAACCGAACGGGTATAGGTTCTGCTGACCTCCACGCCTCTTTGGTCCCTTGCTATCAGCCACACCTCACCATAATCCCCATCCCCCCACCCGTTAGATTGAAACCTGAGAGTTGCTACGGCTTTACCTGTTGAGACCACGTCAGCATCAAGCGCTACCTCCTGGCTTATCCGATCGTTGTTATCGGGATAGCTGCCACCGTTACGCCCGGTGAAAAAGTAGTTTCCGTCCACCGAATAGATATCATCCTGGGTGACAATCGCCCGAAACTGTCCTTTTTCCCGTTTCCAGCCATTCAGATTCCCCGTTTCAGCTGAGGGGTTTTGTAATGCGGTGGGAAGGACTCTCTCAACGTTCAGTTCAAACTGATCGAAGTGGACATCAGAGGTCGTTCCAGAGAGTCTGTACGCATTAACCTCAACGATTAGCGTAGCNGGGAAGGACTCTCTCAACGTTCAGTTCAAACTGATCGAAGTGGACATCAGAGGTCGTTCCAGAGAGTCTGTACGCATTAACCTCAACGATTAGCGTAGCAGCACCGATCGGCAACTCCAGTGAAACGCGGTTATCCGTCCACTTATGGAGGTTATGGACCGAACGGATAGAGGTTTTGCTGACCTCTACGCCTCTTTGGTCCCTTGCTACCAGCCACACCTCACCATAATCCCCATCTCCCCACCCGTTAGATTGAAACCTGAGGGTCGCCAGGGCTTTACCCGCTGAGACCATGACGGTATCAAGCGCCACCTCCTGGCTTATCCGATCGTGATTATCGGGATAGTCGCCGCCATTGCGCCCGGTGAAAAAGTAGTTTCCATCTGCCGCATGGATGTCATCCTGCATAGCGATCGTGCTAAACTCCCCTTTTTCCAGTTTCCAGCCATTCAGGTTCCCCGTCTCAGCTGAGGGGTTTTGTAGTGCGGCGGGAAGGACTCTCTCAACGTTCAGTTCAAACTGATCGAAGTGGACATCAGAGGTCGTTCCGGAGAGTCTGTACGCATTAACCTCAACGATTAGCGTAGCGGCACCGATCGGCAACTCCAGTGAAACGCGGTTATCCGTCCACTCTCTTTTNGAGAGTCTGTACGCATTAACCTCAACGATTAGCGTAGCGGCACCGATCGGCAACTCCAGTGAAACGCGGTTATCCGTCCACTCTCTTTTAGCATGAATGGAAAGGATGGAAGTTCTGCCTACCTCAATACCAGACCGATTCCTGGCAATCAGCCACACTTCGCCATAATCACCGTCTCCCCACCCGTTAGATTTAAATGTCAGGGTTGCTACGGTTTTACCTGATGAAACCATGACAGTATCAAGCGCCACCTGCTGGCTCATACGATCGTTATTATCGGGCCAGTAGCCGCCGCTACGCGCGGTAAAAAAGGAATCTCCCTCAGCCGCCAGAATATTGTCCTGCCCGGTAACTACCCTGAATTGCCCTTTATCCAGCGTCCATCCAGAGAGATCGCCACTCTCAGCGGAGGCGTTTAAGAGCGTGGCGGGATAGCCATTATTGAATTCATGGCCATTGATGGTATAGAGACTCCTTTCAGTAGCCTGCCCGATATCCATTGAGGCTACGCTCTTCCCTTTTATAAAAAGGGTTGCCCTAACCGGATTAAGCCGCGCCTCAAAATTTATATGAAACTTATTCATTACTTCAGCACCAAACCTGATATAGGCTAACCTGAAATACCAGTTACCGTTGCCTTGGGTTTGCACTTCAATATAACACTGATTTGATGTCTCTCCATCTGAGGGATAAACCATACCATAGGATCCGTGAAGTGGAGGATACATATAGCTGGTCATAATCTGAAAGGGATCATAATAGCCCACCAGGGTAACTACGGAAACACCCTGTTTAAAGGGGATCTTAACTTCACGACCGCTGGCCGGGTCAGACAATATGGTATTTATCCACGGAACCATTGCTCTGTCGGTCGCGTTCCACTTTTTAAACCCGGTAGGTGACGCGGCATCAAAAACAGCTTTATTTTCCAGGAAAATCTGGGCCTTATTCAGTACGTAAGGGGTATAAAGTGTGAAGTTATTTACATCTTTATAAAGAGGTTTACCACCGGCCATGGCATCACGCCCAAAACTATGGCCCTCAAAGGGTGCAGCACAAATACCCTCCTGACAGGTTGGCAGGTTTGTTACCGCGTTTTCAACGTTAGGAATAAATGCGTTATTATCGCTGTCCCACCCCCAGCAGGAATTTACTTCAGAGGGGCGATTATGAATCGAACCTGCAAAATCACCTTCGTAATGGCCCAGACCAAAATTATGACCTACCTCATGACTGAATTCATTACCCACGCTGTCTTCAAGGGTAACAATCCCACCGCCGCCAGACAATCCATGAACAATTATTCCGTTAACATATTTTCCGACGGAGTTATGCGCCGCCAGCTGCGCAACGCTATAAGGATGACTCTCTTCGCCGGTTCCTTTAGAGGAATTGATACCATAATTAGCATTATCAATACCCAGTGAGATCAGTTCTTTGCCTATACGTTGCCGCATGGTGCCATCGTAGATGCCGCCGGTGCTGGGGTCATAATCTTTTAATAAACGCCCATCTGGCAACATAATCTCAGTGAAATACTGAGGCTCGTAACGTGAGACCACTAATTTTTTTACCGGTATTTGATGAAAATATTGTCGGTGATACTCAGATACAGACTGAAAAGTAAAATGCCCTCGAAAAGGGGTCAACATGCCTAAATCAATGGTATGAATAATGAGTTCAGACGGCGCGCCCACAGTAATATCATGCAGGCTGCCCATCTTGCCATTATGCTCAAATTCAAGTTTTATCCCCGGCTCAATCAGCGTTGCAGGTAATATAGCTGACCAGAATCCTTCACCGTAGATAATCCCGTCCAGTGCCACGGGCCGGGTTAGCTTTTCCGGTGTAAGCATTGTATAGCGCCCAACCACTGAGCCCGCAGCATTTTCCACACGCATAACGACTGAAGGATTATTTCCAGAACCCGGCGCTGGCTTAAATAACACCATCGTTTTACGGTTAGCCGTTAAATGCGGTTGAATATCCCCTGCGATATGCCTGCCTTGCGGGATAATACTATTCTGCACAAATAAAATGGTTGCTACAAGTTCACCATTAAGATCGTCATTTACCGGATTAGTGTTAAAGCAAACTTCAGGAATAGCAGATAACGCATTTCTTATATTCATAGAATTCTCTACCTGGACAGATGGCATAGCCTTAAGGCAGCCTGTTCGCCACCCCCACATAAGGATTTGAGCATAGGTTATCTGCCATCCGCATTCAACAGCCTCGCGGGTGAAGTCAATATCAAATTAGTTGCCTGATCATTAAATAATGTTGTGCATGGGAAAAGTAAATATGAGAAGAAATCCGTAGCGGAGGGGGGGGGTAATTCTGTATGGACAGAAATAATTACCGCCGCCATAGCGAAAACCATGACGGCGGCAGGCGTTACGCGATGAATTAATTTGACCTACCTAAAGTCGGCAAGAAAATTATTTCTTTGATCCGCCTTTTTTTCCAGCTTCAGAAGCTTTTTCTCGATCATTCTTGAAGTTGCCAGCGCCGCTGCCCTGGCCGCCCTTTTTACCTGCGTCTGATGCTTTTTCACGATCTTCGTTTTCACGATGCTGAGTCATACAAAATTCCTCTTCGTGTTAAAAGATATCCTGCTGGAATACAATCCTGTTAAAAATGGAAGCCACCCCAGCAGGCCTCTTGCCTTTATAAGGCTAGCAGGCTGCCGGGCCTTTGCAAGAATGGGGTGCGACATCAATCACAAAATAATAAATATTCTTATCTTCATGATTAGCTTATAAATTACAACATACAGGTGAATATCTGAATGTAAGAAAAAAACCCTTATCTGAATTAATTCAGAAAATCCTTTTATTTATCAGTCGCTATATGTAACCGTCCGCAATAAATAAAATGATGATAAGGATAGCGGAAAATAACATTTATCATGGGGGGCTTTCGATACGCCCCGCGGCAGCGATCCGATATCACTGCCGGGGCGCATCCGGTCTGCGATAACGACCGTAATCGGGCATGAGTTACGGCTCAGAAACCTGTTTCGCTTCTACGCGCGTATGCTGGCCACGCCCTTTAACGTAGCCGCTGATGCGAACCTGGTCATCAGCACCATATTTTCGCCCCTTCCATGCAGCATGAGGAACGGTGACATCAATGGTGCCGGACTTATCGCGAAAAAGAAACGTATCGCGCCCGGTTTGCTTGATCAAATTCCCCTCCAGCGTTACCCACGCCCCATCTCTGAGATCGCGAATGCCACTGATCTGACTTTCGGTTGTGTCCTCGGTGCCTTTATACCCGGCATCCTTCTTCTGCGGCGGTGGTGGTGCCTCCCCCCCTTTAAATCCCCCGTCATCGGCCATTACATTCAAGCTAAAAGCCAGCAGGGCTGCCAGCGTCAGGATTTTTTTCATCTTATCTCCTTAATGTTACAGGCTATCTCAAGCAACGTTGTGTTATTCATCCTGGCACACCGTTGGGGGTTTGAGTAATATCCCCCCCGCAACTGCTGCATAATTACGCATGATATTGATGAATCTGAGATCGTCGCTTTTACCAAATGCTAACAATTTTAAGATGAACCCTAACGGTAAGTGACTGTTTATGCCGATGCCGTAGCAGTATTATAGGAGGTCCTAAGCCGTAGTGGATAACGAGGTACTATGATTTATCGTTTCACCCTGGCCGCCGCTGTGGCCGCCATAACGCTCACCGGATGTGCTAAAAATCAGGCCGGTGGGCCTCCACCCGATTTCTTCTCCGGTCCTTCCCAGATAGATGTTTCACACTTAACCACCAAAGCCGATGATGGTTCCTCGGTATTTGTGACCATTGACGGCAATGAGGGAGGCATGTTGACCCGCGGTGAGAGTAAAGCGCTACATATTCCCGACGGGAAGCATAAAGTGGGCGGCTATGTTCGTACGCTGTTCGGCTATGGTCGCGTGACTATCGATCCTATCACCGTCGTTTCGAAGAAGGGCGAGGTCAGGCATGTTGCCTATTCGGTCACCCGGAATAAGCCCTCCTTTACCGATCGGGGCGAAACGCCGCTCCCTCCAGCGCCAGTAAAACCGGCTGCGCCAGCGGTAGCACAGCAGACCACCGCGACCACGCAGCCCGCGGTAACCGCGGCGCAGCAGACCACCCCGACCGCTCAGCCTGCGGCAACCGCGGCGCAGCAGACCACCACGACCACGCAGCCCGCGACAACCGCTGCGCAGCAGACCACCGCGACCGCTCAGCCTGCGGCAACCGCGGCGCAGCAGACCACCACGGCCGCTCAGCCTGCGGCAACCGCGGCGCAGCAGACCACCACGACCGCTCAGCCTGCGGCAACCGCGGCGAAGCAGACCACCACGACCGCTCAGCCTGCGGCAACCGAGGCGCAGCAGACCNAGCAGACCACCACGACCGCTCAGCCTGCGGCAACCGCGGCGAAGCAGACCACCACGACCGCTCAGCCTGCGGCAACCGAGGCGCAGCAGACCACCGCAACCGCTGCCGCTGCGGCGCAGCAAAGTTCTCCCTCTGCAGCTGAGAAGAGTACGACCTCAGCGGCTGAAGCCGCCTCCACGCAGCAGATTATTGATGCTTATGGGGAGACATCCTCCCAGGAGTAAGCGCTTAAGTCTGACCCGGCGGGTAAATCCCTTTCCCGGCGTCAGACTGCTCAACGTTGCGTGGAAGGGACTCCGCGCACCGGATTGTCATCTTAACCCCCTCTCAACACCTGTTCCTCACTGAGAAAATCGATAAACACGCGTACCTTTGACAGCATATAAGGGGTATGGCGCTCAACCCGGACCGTCGCTCGCCCCCGCAAGAAGTGGCACCAGGATGTCACTAATCGGCGTCGGGACGCCATGAACCCGGCCGCGCCGCGAGATAACACCGTTGCGGATATCCCATTCTAGTGGTCGGCCAGCTTCTCGATCCGTGAGGATTGAGGTGCCCATGTCCGCAGGCGCTGCCTGGAACTTATCGAGGATTTCCTGCGGCACTTCGTCACCAAGCTCAACGCCTTCTGCGCGGGCCACGGCCAGACATTCCTGCAAATAGGCGAGGGTTAGCTTAGCGATGTCAGAGCGGCCGAACATACCAGAACGGCGATGCGTAAGCGCCATAAGTCCAGCCACCGCGTTCTGCAACAGCTTACGCCAGGCCAGGGAACTGAAATTTGCGGCCAGCTCCACGTAGCATCGGGTGCCTTCCAGCGCTTCGGCCACCACGCGGGAAGCCGATAAGTCCGGCAGACTGAGGCGCAGGTCGCCGCGCAGGCGCACTGAGCCATCTGATTGTGCCTGCGCAGGAAACCACACAACGGCAGGAACGATTTGTCCGTAATGTGGAGCGACCTTATCCAACTGTTCCACTCCGTTTTGCAAAACGCACACAACGGTTTCTGGACCGCTCAACACCGAGAGCCATTCTTCTGCCGCCTCGACCTGTGTCGCCTTGACTGCCAGAAAAACAAGATCAACAGTGCGAGCAATCTGTTTGGGATTGGTCTGAACGGGACCGGGTATGGTGATAAAGCGGTCGCCTTCTTGCAGCGTGAGGCGATCGCGGGCAGTGCGTCCACACAGCAAGGGTGTACGGCCGACTTCGTGCAGCGCCGCCGCGACCGTGGTGCCGATGGCACCTGGACCCACGACGGCGACGACAGTATGGATTTCAGTATTCATGAAAGCGGACTCCTTTAAGGGGACCAGATAACCCCCATCCTTAAGCGCTACGCTTTGTGGAGATGTCGGGAATTTTTCTCGGATCAGTCACAGTTTTCAGCGGTAATAATATTGAAATCCACCTTCCCGCTCTGATAGATGTCAGCATCCTGATTGGTGCTGAGTTTTTTCAGCAGAATATCCATCGCCAGCTGGGCATGCTGCCGGGCGTTCTGATCCAGTACATAAGAGAGGCAATCGCTGTGCAGCAGACGCCGGGTCAGGCTGTAGAGTTCATGGGTGATATAGACGCACTGGCCCAGCAGATGGTGATTATCCAGCTCGGCGCTGATCTCAGTATTGCCGGATCCGGTATTGTACAGCCCGACAATATTGCCATTTTTTTTCAGCGTCTCGCCCAGCAAACGCCGTATGGTCTGTCGTTCATCCTGCCCTGCCAGCACCTCCTTCAGGCTAATCTGTGGAAAACGCCGCAGAAGCACCTGACGGAAGCCCTCTATACGCTCGCGGTGCGCGCTGTAGTCGCAGCGACCGCTAACCACCACCACCTCACCCGCTGTTTTCAGGGTCTGCCCCATCAGCAAACCGGCCGTGCGTCCCGCCTGGAGCTGGTTGATGCCGACATGGCACAGGCGGGCAGCATCCGGGAGATCGGTTACGATGGTGATCACCGGAATACCACGCTCGCGACAGCTCGCCAGCGCGGCATAAACCGCAGGGTGATCCTGTGCATAAACAATGATGCCGTCGCGCGTGTGGGCGCACTCAGCAATGTGTGCGGCCAGTCTTTCAGGGTGGGATTCGGCGATAAACGTGCGATGCAGCGTCACCCGGCGATAGCCGAGTGCGCTGGCAATTTCCCTGAAATTGTCATCCAGGCCTTTGAAAAAATAGGAACCGTTGGCGCTGAGGATGACCTCAATCCGCCAGGGATGCTGATACGCCTCAGGCAAAATACGGTTGAGGCCGTTCAGCTTCGCGGCCAGCAATACCTTGCGCGCCGTCTCCGGCGAGACGCCGCCGCGCTCATTGAGTACCCGATCCACCGTAGCTACGCCAACGCCGGCCAGCCTGGCCAGCGTCTCCAGGGTCATTTTCTTCATTTCTGCTCCGAAAAAAATGACCCACAACTGCAACGCTTACTCTTCAATCCTGCCTTTCCTCATTAAATACGATGCCCAACTGACGCCGCACGTTATCCATGGTGCTCAGCGTCATCAGCGACGTTCCCAGCGGCCGGATGGGCGACTCAATCAGCCCCTGACCGATACACCAGGCGGTGTGCTCAATTTCATACGAGAGCTGTTCATAATGTCCACCCTTATCTTTCCAGTGCAGGAGCTGATTACCTTCGCTGGACGCCAGGGTAAAATCACCGGGCGCGTAGAAATGCCCGTTAAGGCTCAGGGTCGCATCCCGTCCGGCAATCACCGCACCCGAAGGCGTACGGCTGAATAACGTGGTATTCAACACTGAATGCATGCCGTTGTCGTGGGTGAACAGCATGGAAGCCTGTCCGTTAACGCCGCCAGGTGCCGGTTGCCCCTGCGCCAGCACCTGAGCCGGCACGCTGCCGGCCACGGTGATGCTTAGCGAGATAAGATAGCTCCCCAGGTCCAGCATCGGCCCGCCCGCAAGGTCCGGGTTAAAGATACGGTGATCGGGCGTAAAATACTCGCCGTGATCGGCAATCAGCGTATGCAGATCGCCCAAATCGCCGTTTGCCAGCAGCTGGCGCAGCACATCATACTTCGGTGTGAAGTCACACCACATCCCCTCAAGGCAGAATAATTTTCTGGCGCGGGCTTCCTGCTGGAGCTTTGCCCCTTCCTGCGCATTCAGGGCCAGCGGTTTTTCAATCAAAACGTGCTTTCCGGCCTGGAGCACCTTCATTGCATCAGGGAAGTGATGATTATGCGGCGTGGCGACATAGACGACATCCAGATCTTTTAGCGCCAGCATTTCACTGGCATCGGTAAAGACCTGCGGAATATCCCAGCGTCCAGCAAACGCAGCGGTTTTTTCCTGATTGCGGCCCGCCACGGCCACCAGCTGCTGACGGGTATGGTGACGAAACGCCGCCGCAAAGCGATCGGCTATCCAGCCCGGACCGATAATCCCCCAGCGCAGCGTGGGCAGGGTATCGGTAGAAATTACTTCAGGTTGCGGTAGCGTACGAGGAAACATAGTCACTCCAGTTTTTTTTGTAAGAAAGCCGCAGCGTATGGCGGCCTGCAGGGTCAGGTGAGTTCACTATAGAAAGGCATTAGCGGGAATAACACCAGGCCGATGATGGAAAACCCTCAACAAATGATGGAAAACCCTCAACATAAAACTTCCCTGGCCTGGGGGAAAAAATTATTCTGGTCCTGTTGTTAAATTGTTAATAATTCGCTTGTTATTTTATAAAGAAAAACTCTGGTCAGGTGCTTTTTTCATCAAGTCACCGCCTTAAAAAAACTAAAAATAGTTCCACGCATTGTGATCAGTTAACCAGGAAAAATATGAAACGCAGAGAATTTCTCACTTCAGTGGTTGCACTGGGGGTCGCCTCCTCACTGCCTGCTGCGCAGGCCGAGGTTGTGAATGGTGGACAGCCATGGGAACCCGGTAAGATTAACACCCCACCTCCTCCACCCCGTAAAGGGGGTCTTCAGTATCTGACTCAGCACGAATTCGATACGGTCGCAATCATTGCCGAGCGCTTTATTCCGGCTGATGAAATGAGCCTCAGCGGCAAAGATGCTGGCTGTGCCGTGTTTATTGACCGTCAGCTGGCGGGTGATTACGGCAATGCCGTGGCCGAATACCGCCTTGGCCGCTTCGTTAAGGGCACCCCTGAGCAGGGTCCTCAGTCTCCCCTCACGCCCGCACAGCGTTACCGTCAGGGTCTGGCCGCACTGGATCGTGCCACCCGCGCGCGGTTTGGTCAGGACTTTATTGGGTTAAGCAGCGAACAGCAGGAGAGCATCCTGCACGCCATGGAAGCCGATAAGTTCGATTTAGGCGCCGACGTCGAAACGAAGGTCTTTTTTGAACTGCTGCTGCAAAACGTGCGCGAAGGATTCTTATCTGACCCCATCTATGGCGGTAATAAAGATATGACCAGCTGGAAAATGATTGGTTTTCCCGGCGCGCGCTACGATTTCCGCGACATGCTCAGTAAAAAAGGGCAAAAGCTGAATATCATCCCGACCAGTCTGATTGATAACACCCTGTAAATTTGGGCGTTGTGTTTCTGAGCAAATGTGAGTTCTGAAGATGAATAATGTACGTCCAAAAGCTGATGTCGCTATCGTCGGCCTGGGGTGGTGTGGTTCGCTGATCGCCGAAGAGTTAACCCGCGCCGGATTAAATGTCGTCGCGATTGAGCGCGGTCCCTGGTTTGAAACCGCCACGGATTTTCCCCCGTCGGTAGATACCGACGAGCTGCGCTGGGACACCCGCCGCAGCATGCTGCTCCCCCCTGCGGTAGAAACCACCACCTTTCGCAATAATATTACCCAGAAAGCGCTGCCAAGCCGCGACTGGAACCTGAATGAGCTGGGCTATAACGTTGGCGGATCCGGCACACACTGGGCCGGTATGGCCTGGCGCTTTACCCCGTTTGATTTACAACCCTATACGCAAACCATTGAGCGCTACGGTAAAAAGCAGATTGCCGACGGCCTGATCCTCCAGGACTGGGGCGTGACCTATGATGAGCTGGAGCCGTTTTACGATCGCTTTGAAAAAATCGCCGGCGTCTCCGGTAAAGCGGGCAGGCTCAACGGCAAAACCATTCCTGACGGTAACCCGTTTGAGGGCAATCGCAGCAGTGAATATCCGCTGCCGCCGCTGGAAGGCATGCGCCTGACCGACCTGTTCCGCGATGCGGCCAAATCCCTCGGTCAGCACCCCTTTATGGTGCCGGCAGGCCAGGCGTCTCGTGCCTACGTTAACCCGCTGGGCGTGCGCATGGGTCCCTGCACCTACTGCGGCTACTGCCTCTATTACGGCTGCGGCAATTTTTCTAAATCCAGCCCGAACGCCTGTGTGATCCCGGCGCTGATGCAGCGTGAAAATTTCACCGTGCTGACCGACTCGGCGGTGGTGCGGGTGAATAAAGCGGAAGATGGCAAAACCGTTACCGGCGTCACCTACGTTGACCGTAACAAAAAAGAGTGGGAGCAACCGGCAGGCATCGTGATCCTGTCTGCTTTCCAGATGCAAAACGTCCGCCTGCTGCTGCTGTCCAAAATCGGCAAGCCTTACGATCCGGTCAGTAAAACCGGCGTGGTGGGACGTGCCTACAGCTTCCAGACGGTGGCGGGCGCCAGCCTGTTTTTTGAAGATGAAAACCTTAACCAGTTTATCGGCGCGGGCGCACTCTCCCAGCAGGTTGATGACTTTAACGGCGATAACTTTGACCACAGCAACCTCGGCTTTATCGGCGGTGCCGGTATTCTGGTCGTGGCCCGTGGCGCAAGGCCAATCGGTAACGCCGATGCCCTGCCGCCCGGTACGCCACGCTGGGGAAAAGAGTGGAAAAAAGCCTATACCCATGCGTTCCAGAACGGCACCTTTATCTTTGGCCAGGGCACCAGCTATTCCCACGAAGATTACTATCTGGATCTGGATCCGGAGTACAAAGACAGCAATGGCAACCCGCTGCTGCGCGTCACCTTCGACTACAACGAAAATGACCGCCGCGCGGCCAAATTCATTGAAGAGAAAAGCGTTGAGATCGGCAAAGCCATGGGCGCCAAAATCGTTCTGGGGACCAACTCCGCATCAGGTCACTACTCCCCTTATAACTTCGCCAGCGATCACACCATCGGCGGCGCGGTGATGGGCACCGATCCAAAGACCAGCGTGCTGAACCGCTATCAGCAGAGCTGGGACGCGCACAATCTGTTTGTGCTGGGGGCCTCATCCTTCCCGAACAATGCCGGTTATAACCCAACGGGCACAATTGGCGCACTGAGCCTGTGGACGGCAAAAGCTATCCTGGAGCAGTACATGAAAAACCCTGGTCCGCTGGTGAAGGTGTGAGATGAAAAAAATCAAAATTGCAGGCGGTATCGTTGTGGTTGCCGCCGCCGTTGCCGTGGCTCTGCTGTGGCAAAACGGCAACACCCGCGCGGATGACGTTGCCGGAACCAGCGTGCTGACAGGACAGCCGCCAGCGGCGTCGGATGCTGAAGCCGTGATGCGGGGTAAATATATTGCGATTGCCGGTGACTGTGTGGCCTGCCACACCGCACCCGGCAGCAAAACGCCCTTCTCCGGCGGCTATGCCATCAGCACGCCGTTTGGCGGGATCTTTGCCAGCAATATCACCCCGGACAACGAGTACGGCATCGGCAGCTGGACCGAGCGTGACTTCTACCGCGCCGTTCGCCACGGTAAGGGGAAACACGGAGAAAATCTCTATCCGGCGATGCCTTACAACGCCTACGTGAAGGTCAGCGATGCCGACATGCACGATCTGTGGATGTATATGCGTTCGGTTAAGCCGGTGCATTACAAGGCACCGGAAACTAACCTTCCCTTCCCGTATAACATCCGTCTGGCGATGATGGGCTGGAACCTGCTGTTTTTTGAAAACAAAGGGTTTACTCCTGACGCCTCTAAATCTGCCGAGTGGAACCGCGGTGCCTATCTGGTTCAGGGACTTGAACACTGTGCCGCCTGCCATACGCCGAAAAACATTATCGGGGGTGATACCAGCGCGTATCTCCAGGGCAGCAACCTCAGCGAGTGGTACGCGCCTGAGATCACCAGCAATACTTATACCGGTATTGGCAACTGGTCCGAAGATCAGGTGGTGGACTACCTTAAACTGGGCAGTAACCATGTGGCGGTAGCATCTGGCCCCATGGCCGAGGCGGTAACCAATTCGACCCAGCATCTGAGTGATAAGGATCTGCACGCGATCGCGACCTATATTAAATCGCAGCCGGGTTCGGATCGTAAGAAACCTGCCCCGCTGGCGGCAGATTCAGCGCAGATGAAAATGGGGGCAGACGTTTACTCAGTGAACTGTACCGCCTGTCATAACAGTAACGGCAAAGGTATTCCAAACCTTGCCGCCAGCCTGGCGAACAACCCGGCAATTATGGGGCCGGATGGATCCTCGCTGATCACCACCGTGCTTCAGGGCGGACGCGGCGCGGTCACGGCGGGTAACCCCACCAGCGGGGCAATGCCGAGCTTTGCATGGAAGCTTTCCGATGAGCAGGTCGCCGCGGTGACCACCTACATCCGTAACGCCTGGGGTAATGCCGCACCGGCCATTGACGCGAAGGAAGTGGCAGGTAAACGCAGCCTGTTAAAACTGCCTTCGCAGATGCCCGAAAACAGCCCGAAAGGTCAGTAACGCTGACGCGACGTCGTCCTGCTGTGCCTGTTGACAGCAGGGCCGATGTTTACCAGGGCCATCCCTTACGGGGTGGCCTTTTACTTTTCTCCCCCACCATTTTGTGCCAGGGTTGATTCTCCCCCTCAGGAGAAACGCTATGCCTCTGCTACCCCGTCTGTTGTTGTCCGCGCTACTACTGACCAGCACCCTTGTACCCGTTCAGGCTGTTGAACCTCCCTCCTCCTTACTCATAAAAAATGGCTACGTGATGTCGATGCGCGCGGGCGACGCGGATCGGGAAAATACCGACGTATTGATCCGGGGCGATACCATCGCCGCCATTGGCAAAAACCTGCACGCGGCGGATGCCAGAGTGATTGATGCCACCGGAAAGTTTGTGCTTCCCGGCTTTGTTGATGCGCATTCACACCTGTGGATCACCACTCTGCGGGGCCAGTTTCGTAATAAAGACGGTAAATTTTTTCCAGTGAGCAACCGGCTTGGTGCCGTGATGAAGCCGGATGATATCTACACGGCAATGTATACCGGGGCCATTGAACTGCTCGCCTCGGGCATTACCACCAGCAGCGACTTTTTCGACAACGTTCATGGACCGGCTTCGGGCGATGCGGGATACCGGGCGCTAAGCGATGCGGGGATCAGAGCGATTATGTTTTATGGCGGGCCGGATAAAACCTCGGCCACGCCGATTGATTTGGCGCATCTAAAGCAACGGATGGCGAAACCGCATGACCGCGTCTCACTCGGCCTGGCCTGGCGGCTGCCGCGCGACCTCCATGACGAGGCCGCCTGGACGATCCGCGATCGGGAATATGCCTTTGCCCGTGATAATCACCTGCCGCTCCAGGTGCACGTGAGCGGCGAGGCTGATGCGATGTTTAACGCGCTTATCCAGCGGCACTATCTTGCCCCCTTCGTCACCGTTGTTCATGCCACCCAGGCCACGCCCGCCCAGCTGAGCGCGCTGGAAAAGGCCGGAGGCAGTCTGGCCCTCACCCCGATAAGCGAAGAACGGGTTGGTTACGGCCTGACCCGCTATGACCAGTTTAAAGGCGTGACCCGCCAGGGGCTGGGCCTGGACGGCAACGCGCTGGCAGGCAGCGCAGATATGTTTGCCACGCTGCGGCTGGCCGCGCTGACGCAAAGCGGCGCAACCCAGGATGAAACCGGGCCGGATCCCCATCGGCTGCTGGAGCTGGCCNCAGGGGCTGGGCCTGGACGGCAACGCGCTGGCAGGCAGCGCAGATATGTTTGCCACGCTGCGGCTGGCCGCGCTGACGCAAAGCGGCGCAACCCAGGATGAAACCGGGCCGGATCCCCATCGGCTGCTGGAGCTGGCCACCCGCCGCTCGGCCGATGCCGCCGGACTCGGCAAGGTGACCGGGTCTGTTGAGGTGGGTAAACGCGCCGATATACAGATTATTAATCCTGCGGCGCTTAATATGAGCGGGTTTGGCGGCGGCGACCCCGCCTCGCTGATCGTCTATTCGGCAGGGCCGGAAAATGTCGATACGGTCGTGGTGGATGGAAGGATCCTGAAGCTGTCAGGCCAGATGCAGCACATCAATATCACTGCGCTGGTGGCAAGGGCAAACGCATCTGCGCGACACCTGCGGGAAGAAGCCGCCAAATAATGCGTTTGATAACCTGTTCGCTCTTTTGCCAGCCTTGCGGCTGGCTTACATGTTTTAGCAGGCGGTGAAGGGATTATGCCCAATCAGGACAACCCCCGATTCACACCTGTTGAGTCAGGTCGTACAGGGAATGCCTTATCTGACTGACAGTATCTCAACCGATATTTATTTCCACAGCCGGTCGCGAATGATTTTATAATGCGTATCGGATAAGTTCTCATACTTCCAGATAAATAACCCGCCCAGATTAAAATCAAGCACCTGATCGATAAAATAATTCAAATTCCAGTCAGTAAGCCCCCGGGATGTCAGGGCCAAAATACAGGATTTATTCTCTGCACCCAGAATCAGGCTTCTTTTTATCGCCGGAATAACGTTAGCAATAATGTCCTCCTGACTCCACATTGCCGCTGCATAGCAGTAATGGATTAAACGGTCGCACTGACCTGACTGAATAATCGCCTTCACCTTTTCATTCAGTTTCGGCCCATTACCTGTATCAGGATGATTATAGGAATAACCGGCAATGAAACCAAAGCTGGTCTCTTTACCTTCGCACTGAAGCAGTTTCATCGTTTCGATGACCCGCCCCGTATTCATATTACACTCGTCATCGAAATCAACGCCGTCCCAGCCGCGAATACGCGTCGCTGCGACTATTCTTGCCACCTCGCTTGAATCTGACGGTTTTTCATTTGGTGAGCATCCCCCTCCGCCATAAACCCAAAGCGATTTCCCCTTGAAATCAGAGGGCGTGGCGGGTTTATCGGTATTTTCAGGACTCCAGCCAGGCGCAGCGGCAGTACCGGTCGTCAATCCATCAAGATTGGTCACCATTCCATACATCATTATATCGAACGCTTTAAGCGGTTCCCGCGACAGGGACTGACTCCATCCACCCAAAATAAATTTGTTCATCATTAACACTCCTTTTTATGATTAAACGACTTTTCCAGTTTTTGGCACATAGGGTATTCACAATTATGCTAAGCTAAGATCACTCCTCCCCAGGGTTTTTGTGCGTTCGTAAAACAATTATTCCTGGCTTATTGGCCATATATTCAGTAAACGGGGAATCCACCACCTGCCTGTTTATGCTCAGGGATGAGGCATTTCTGAACCACACCTTGCCGGCAGACTTGATAACGATCCCCACGTGCGTCACGTCCAGACCTGCAAGGGGCGTCCAGACCCCAACGTAATCGCCCGTTTGCAGTTTACTGAGTACAGCTGAATCAATCGCATGGCCGGGGATATAGCTTATCTCCCTGGATATAACGGCCAGCCCCGGTATATATGCACTGCCGTCTGCCTTACGGTTGAGCTGTTTGACGACGGTGACCGCCTCCGTACTGATTTGCCGGGTCACATCCGTCGCATTCTGCGGCAGCGTCGCAAACCAGTCAGTGAAAAAGTGCTTTCTGTTCAGGTAACTGACCCTGCCGCCAGCGTATCGCGTGCTGATAAGATTGTTGAGAAACGCCTTCTGGTCATGCGCGCCCGCCAGCGCCTGGACATAATCAATCAGGGTGAAGCAATCCACGCCGTGGAAATTCGCTACCAGCACTTCATTGACCCCAGTCGATCCAGTCAGGGTATTTTCCTGATAGGGCGTCGTCAGAAAAGCGGAGGATACGGCGGCAATAATGTTTCCTGGTTTCTCACCGGCGGCGGGAATAACGTGGGTGCGGATAATTTTCCGAACGTTGTTTGCTGTGAAATCATCCATTTGGATCTGATAGTCGTTCCCACGCGCCCCCGTACAGGAAGCCAGAAAGAGGATCATAATAACTGCCCGCTTCATCTTAATATTCCCTTTAGGTGAAGTTTACTGAGTGGCAGTAGTACCCCCTCCTGATGAGCTTTACAATCACCAACAGAACACTGTTTCAAATCTGTTTACTTCAGGTGAGAACAGAAAAAATATAATTCAATTATATTTCCTTGCTTAATTAAACATCTGTTGCCACCGGCACCTACCCTTCGCTAAAGTTAATTCGACGGCCAACGCCACGAGGCGTGTCAGGAACGACACCCCTGTTACGAGTGAGGTGAATGGAGTGTCCACGCCGATATAAAATATCAGAATGCGCAGCTAAAGATTTGTGTTAAAGATGCAACAGGATCGGCGATAACGCGTAGCATGGGTAAAGAACGGAATAGTGAGCAGGCAGGTAAACCCTGCCTGCTTTTACCCAGCGCGTTAATCAGCCTGCGTGACGCTGTCCCCGCAGCAGGCGTTTGCAGTATAGCAGCCCGCTGTAGAGGGGATAATAGCGCCACAGGAGCCTTAGCTTAAGGTTGTTACGGGTCATCTGCCGGGCCAGGCGATCAATTTTTTCATCATACTCGCGCGGCACATCCATCCTGTTTTTGCGAATTTCAATCAGGCAGCCGCCCATCAGCGCGGCGTAATAGCCGTCCACCAGGTCGCGGTCAACGTTAGCCACCGGATGCTGGCGCAGGGCATTATCGGTGTTTTCCCGGGCGATAAAATAGTTTTTTACCCACGAGAAATCACGCGTGCTGATCGATAACGACGTGTCCACCACCCGCTTAAGGTAATAAGCAGTACTGGTGAAAAACGCCCGCTTAGCCTGGGTATAGACCCCAAACATAAAGGGGGCGTCCTCGTGGTTCTGGATCGGTAAAAACGGGCTGTTAATCCGGTCGATCAGCGCCTTAGAAATAATGCTGGTCCACAGCACCCGATGCGCCGAGCCGCGCGCGATCAGTTTGCTAAGCAGTTCCGCCCCACCGTTCACCTCACCGCTAAGATGACGGGGATGCGTCCCCTCATACTGGCGCTCCGCCAGCGGGGCATTGTTGAACTTGCGGGCTGAAAAGCCAAACAGCTCCAGGTCAGGACGATCGCGCCAGACGCGGGCAAAATCGGCAAACAGCTCGGGTGCCACGACATCATCGGCATCCATAAAGTACACGTAGTCACTGCTGACCAGGCTTAACCCTTTATTACGGGCCGCGCTCACGCCACCGTGTGCGGCACGAACCGGCTGTACCTGCGGGTGCTTACTGGCGTACTCCTCAAGCAGCGCCAGCGTGCCGTCCGTCGACCCGTCGTCAATAACGATCACCTGGGTGGGCAGTATCGTCTGATTTAGCAGCGAATCTATTGCCTCACCGATATACTCCCGTCCGTTCCACACCGGCATAATAACGGCGATGGAGGGGAAATCCGCAGCATTAATCAGGCTCATGGCTCACTCCTCAGGCTGGTACGCTTGAACGTATTTCTGCCGATTTTTTCCAGCACCTTGGTATGCAGCAGGCAGCACACGCTCAGGTTGACCAGTCCAATCAGTCCCAGATAGAGCAGGTTAAGCCAGCGGTTCTGATTCCACTCGAAGGGGATCAGGTGCGTCAGCAGCGCTACGCCAGCCGACACCAGCCAGATCATCGCCACATCCCGCGTCAGCCAGCGCGCATGGATGGTCGGCGCAAATTTGCGGTGGACAATCCACGCCCAGACCAGCAGATAGAAAATATTTTGCCCCAGCCAGACGATACCGGTTCCCAGCGCACCGTAGTGGATGGCGGCATAGATATTCATCGGGATAAGCACGATGGCGAACAGGCTGAAGCCCTTAACGTGCATCGACAGGCGACCGTTAACATATTGCAGGTGGTACAGCAGACCGCAAATCGCCTGTAACCCGCTTCCCAGCGCATACAGCGTCATTACAAATGACATCTGCTGTACAATTTGCGGATTCTGCGTCCAGGCCCAGATCAGCTGACCGGAATAGAGCGCGATAGTAATGCTCAGCGGCGCCATAAAGATGCTGACGGCCTGGGTCGTGTAACGGTAAAGGGTCAGCGTTTCGGCTTCGCCCTGCTCTTTGTTGCCGCGCATCCCGGTCATACGCGGCACGATGGCCTGCATAATCGGGCTGCTGAGCATCACAATGCCCGTCGCAGCGGTAGCCACCACGGTAAAGGCACCGTAGGTAGAGAGCGGCAGCGTTTTGGAGAGCACCAGACGGTCAATCTGAGAAATAAAGGTCCAGATAGCGCTCGAGAATGCCGCACCCACCGCAAAGCGTAAAAAGGGCTTTAGTACTCCTTTAAGCTCAGCGGAGTGATTCTGCCGCTTAGCACGCGGTACCAGCTGGTAAGATTTGTAGACGCAGCAGGCCGCTTCCGCAATGGAGATACAGAGCTGGAAGGCAAAGAAAAATATTACCGGATTGGGCGCGAAGCTGATAACAAATACCGCACCAAAGGTACGCAGGGTAATGGAGATAACGTTCAGGACGTTCAGCCACACCTGATGTTCATAGCCCACAATCACGCTGCGGAATGGCCCGGTGCGCCAGCGGATCGCGGCGGTGACCACCATAACGGCCACGGCAATCACCAGATCGCGGTACGGCAGCGTTTTGGCGTTAAGCCAGTGCTCGGCAATATAGGGGGTGAAAATCCAGCCCAGCACCACCAGCACTACGGAGGTGAGCAGGAAGAATTTGCCCAGGCTGGCAAACAGCGAGGGGAAGTAGGGATTATCTTCACTGTTGGCACGATAGCGCGCCGCCTCTCGCAGCAGCGTGGTCGATACGCCGACGTCCAGCAGCTGAAGCCAGGTTAACAGGATGGAAAAAAAGCCAATCAGACCATAGGCTTCCATGCCCAGCTGATGGATATACATTGGCACCACGAGTATTCCGGCCAGCGTTGAGTAAATCTGTCCAACATAATTCGCCAGTGCATTACGCTTAATCGACATAGTCTCTTCTTTTATCTTAGCGGAGCGCCATTCACCATAAAGTGATTCACCCTAACAATCGGGGTGAAACTGGGATAGGGGCACTTTTCCTAAAAGAGTGACCTTAAAGATGTTATCGCGTAACAAATCATGACCACTCTCCCGCCCGGAAAGACCCATCGGCGTAAAAACCGACAGGAAATAGTTACCTAACAACACAGGAATAGAGGTTAAATAGTTACCTTACACTGCTGCAGGTGGTGAAAGGGTTCAGGCTTTACGCACTCTCTTTTTTAAACCGAGTAAAGTAGTGTACGTGTCGGGGTGGCGAAGCATCAGCCAGTTAATAAATGAACCCGGCTCTAAATCGCGGCCTAAATAACCGATCGCCTGTTTAACATACTCCGGCAACGGCGTTCCATTTGACAGCGATAAATGGATCATCAATTTAAAAGAGTGAATCAAATAGAGACGACGGAGTTCATTACGGGAAGGATCGTTCCCCGGCAGGCTGGTTAATTTTTCGTACGAGCAGAGGAAAGCATCATAGCGATGACGGAAATAGGCCTCTTCTTTCGTACTGTTGGTTAATGAGCCCTGACGGATACGCTGGCGATAATAAAGATTTTTACTTACCCACGCGATACCCGTACGCATAAAGGCCTGTAGCGTATAGCGGTGGTCTTCATGCAGACGATCGCGATATTGCAGGTTGTAGCGCGTAATAATCTCGCGTTTCAGAACATAGTTCCAGGGCGCAG
This sequence comes from Erwinia sp. ErVv1, assembly GCF_900068895.1. Taxonomy (GTDB): domain Bacteria; phylum Pseudomonadota; class Gammaproteobacteria; order Enterobacterales; family Enterobacteriaceae; genus Erwinia. Next base: position 559,982 of record NZ_CDPK01000002.1, read on the forward strand.
ACGTATAGGATCCGTTACGCAACAGGCCGGCCATCACGTGCTGCGAGGGCACCAGACCAAAGGTGTCATGCTTTACCTTACCGCCGGTCTGCGTTGGATTACCGTCGACGAAGGTTTGTGAATTAAAACAAAACAGCTCGACCTCGGGATGTCGGGTAATGACCTCGCTGAATTCCTGATAAAACCCCGCGCAAACGATATCGTCGGGATCGCAGCAGAAGACAAATTCACCGGATGCGAGGCTGATGCCCTTATCGCGGGCATTTCCGGCACCGCCATTCGGGATGGTGACAATAGTCACTACGGGTGAGTCGCCATATTTTTTCTCGATCAGTTCCAGCGTATTATCCGTTGAACTGTCGTTGACGATAATAATTTCATTTGGCAGTGCAATTTGGCTCAGCAATGAATCAACGCACTCAACAATGTATGCCCCCACATTATATGCCGGGATCACGACTGACAGATTCTTTTTCATCATAGTTTTATCTCAACCTTTAAGCTGCCTCTTAATAAACAACAGCGCCCCTGTAAAATCAATGCGAACATCTTAATCAGCAAACTAATAAGAATAAGCTCAGGGCTTGTTCTTCGTTAAATTAAGAATTTTCCCGCATCATTCTATTTATGGCTGGCCTGGGATGCTCAATCTATTCTTGAGTGATTTTTCCTTAAAAGCCCTTATGCGCATTTCCTCCTTCCCCCTCTGTTAAAATTTATTTAATCGAAGTTTACTTCTCCCCTGGCACATTTCAATCCGCCAAATGTGAATAAAATAGCGGTAAACAGGACACAAACAAGTAACGTTATGGGATAATTCTTAGGTGAAACCGGTTTCTAAATATTTCCATAAGATAAGAAGCTCACGCCCGCTAACCTGCGACATTCTTTTGCCGTGCAAGGCGGACCTAATGAATTATATAGAGAAATTTCGAGGCGAGTCGCAAAAAAACCTGCCCGACATGGCGTTGTTGTAGTAATACCAATATTTTTTATTTACAACTACGAAGGGATTCAGGGGAGAGCGGGAATTGTTGCAATGGGAAACTTTGATACAATTCTAAGTCAGAAATAGCAGATCCTCTCGTGTCTGCAACCACGGCTATACCACATCAGTATCAACCCCCTGCCCTGAAACATTAGCCACGCTGCTGTGATTATAAAGAAAAATTTAACTGTATTCCGAGACAATTCCGCTATAAAAAACCAGTCGTTATTATTGAACTGTCCGGTGACCCTGTGGTGGCTGATTTTTATACAATTAAGCAGTGAAATAGATTTCATATTCGTTCTATAGTTAAGCATGCCGTTATAGCTATCGGCCAAACGTTAAGCTGGCCTGTCGAACGGGCGTCAGCGGATTAAAAATGCGTTAAGCGCTTACCTCCACTTCAAACAGGGAATCCCTATGCCTGACAGCAGAGAAATTACCGCCAGCGTGGTCAGCGCGGCACATGATGTCCGCAATGAGCGCCGTACCCTGACGTACGGTGCAGACCAGGTGTTAATCAGAGTGGAGCGCGGCGGTATTTGCGGCTCTGATATTCACTATTTTTTACATGGCCGGGCGGGGATGTCCGTGCTGAAGCAGCCAATGATTCTCGGACACGAATTCGTTGGGCGCGTGGCTGAAACACCCCCGGAGAGTACGCTTAAGATCGGCCAGCGCGTGGCCATCAATCCTTCTCTGCCCTGCAACCGCTGTGCGCGCTGTCTTGAGGGAAAGCAAAATCTCTGCGGGCAGATGCGCTTTATGGGCAGCGCTCAGTTTCTTCCGCACGTAAACGGAGGGTTTGCTGACTACGTGGCGGTGAGTGAGCAGCAGTGTATTCCCTATGCGGATAACTCAGATGCGAAAGTGATTGCCTTTGCCGAACCGCTGGCCGTGGCGATCCATGCCGTTAACCGGGCGGGTAGCCTGGTCGGGAAAAAAGTGCTGGTCACCGGATCGGGACCGATTGGCTGCCTGGTGATCGCGGCTGCGCTGGCCTCCGGCGCGGCGGAAATCGTGGCAACGGATATGAGCGAACGCTGCCGCACGCTGGCGCTGGAGATGGGGGCCTCCCGTGCGGCAGACCCGGGCAATAGCGACGTGACCGATGCCTGGCAGGAAAATGGTGGCTATTTTGACGTCTGCTTTGAGGCGTCAGGCGCCGCGGCCGCTATCGCTTCCACCCCTGGCTTCACCCGCCCGGGAGGACGCATTGTGCAGCTGGGCATGGGCGCAGCAAGCCCGGCTTTCCCGCTGGGCTTGCTGCTGGTAAAAGAGATCGCGCTGGTCGGCTCATTTCGTTTTATCAACGAGTTTGAAACCGCCGTGCGCTGGCTGGAGAGCGGCCGCATTAACCCGCTGCCGCTGTTATCCGCCGAGTTCTCCCAGTCGGACGTGGTTAAGGCGCTGGAAACCGCCTGCGACAAAAACCTCGCCGCCAAGGTGCAGGTGGTATTTTAAGCCCTCCTCTGTCGGCCGCTACGCCAGCCCTGAGGATGTCAGGCACCCCATACCGCCGGGTGCCTGACGCCTGATGCCTGACGCCTGACGCCTGACGCCTGACGCCTGAGCAGGCGATTATATCGCCGCGCCGCGCGTAGCCGGCTGCGCGATAATTTTTTCTGCGGCCTTCTTACCGGCAATAAATGCATGGTCGGAATTATAATATTCCCACTCGCTGTAGCGTCCGGCGAGGGTGATATCGTATTGCAGCAGCCATTCACGGATCAGGCTGACGTTAGTTTCCCGCGCATGATCGTAGATAACATAGGCATAGGGAATGTCAGCCTCGGTGGCGGTAAGCACCTTATCTTCGGCGGTAAACAACCCGACGCCGATACATTCCCGGATACAGCGCTGGATCAGGGCTTCCCCCTCCTCGGCCAGGGGTATCTCATCCGTATAGGTGATTTCACAGGTCAGGCCAAAACCATTTTCCGGATTGCAGTGCGGACTGGCGTTACCCTGGAGGAAAACCCGGTGAAATACCGTCTCGCCGGGATAGTAGATCCAGTGTTTTTCGGACAGGTTAGCTCGTCCAATCCCCAGATTCACGCAGCGCACCGAGGTGTGACGTAGCCCGGCGGCCGCGGCATGTATTTCCGCCGGTGCCTGGACACCCAGCATGGCAATCAAGGCCGGAAGTGGCACGGTACTGATCAGATGGTCATAATGATAGCGTCGGCCATCCTGCAAAACGGCAATATGCTGTGCCGGAAAGAGCTGGACAATTTCTGCGCCGGTCTCAAGCGTGCCTTGCAGCAGCGGGAGAAAACCGGACATTAGCGCCTGGAATCCTCCATGCAGCGGGTAACCAAACCGAGCGTTGGGACCCAGCGGTTTACCCACCGGCTCCAGCGCCCCCTCAATAATTGCGGCAAGATCCGGCAGCGGCACGCGCCCGCCCAGCCACGACGTTTCCATCTCGCTTAGCGGCACCTTCCACAGCTTGCAGTTGTAGGGAATAGCGAAATGCCTGGCGATGCCGCTGCCCCAGGTGTGATAGATAAACTGCTCAAAATTTTCCTCCGCCTGGTCACGCTGCGCTAGCGAACATCCCTCCGCTTCCGCGATGCTTCCGTCGGCGCAGCAGTCCTTAATGACAACCGGGGTGGCCTTCTCTGCCTGGGGCTGACCGTAGCGCGCCTCTATCGCGCCCAGCACACACTCCTTAATGACCGCTGGCGGCAGGCCGTAAAGCGCCCCCTGGAAAGGATAACGGGTGTAGGTTCCCCCGGTATAAATCCAGGCCTCACGCATCTGCCAGTGCAGGTTATCCCCCAGCAGCAGCTGGTACATCTCCAGCACCCAGGGATCGTTGGAAAACATAATATGCCCGGCATAGTCGAAGACAAATCCCGACTGCTCCTCCGA
>NZ_CDPK01000002.1:563873-617464 GCF_900068895.1 Erwinia sp. ErVv1
CCGGCCATCTCATCTGCCGTCTTCTCCCATGAGGTGTTGCTCACCACGGCCTTCATCCCGGCGGTCATCGCGGTCCGCTGGGTAGTGGAGAGGGCGATGGCCCGCTCACAGTGGCGCGCAAAATCGGCTCCGTCGCGGGCAATCATCACCAGTTCGCCATAGGGCGTAGCCACATCTTTGATAGCGGTGCTTACTACCGGCAGCGCTGCGGCCATATACTCCAGCACCTTCGTCGGGCTGATAAACTGCGTGGAGGCATTGAGCGCAAACGGCATCAGACAGACGTCCCAGCCAGCCAGAAACTGCGGCAGCGCCTGATAGGGCTGCATACCAAAATAGTGAATATTGTCGCGCACCGGCAGCGCCGCCTGGCTGATTTTCACGACCGGACCGACGTAGATAAAGTGCCATTCAGGATGGGCATCGGCCAGCTGAGCCATCAGGGTGGTGTCGATCCTTTCATCGATCACGCCATAGTAGCCGAGCCGGGGATGAGGTATCGCCGCCTGCAGAGGATGCTCGTTGCTTCTGTCCAGCGCCTGCTCAAAGTGAATGGCATCGACGCTGCTGGGAAAGCAGTGCACATCGGAGTGCCGCGCGCGTTTGGCATCATACAGGCTGGGACCACCGGTAAATACCAGGTCGGCCCGCTTAAGCAGTGCAGATTCACGCTGTAACAGCTGGCGCGGCGCCTGATCGAAGGCGGCCAGCTCATCCATACAGTCATAGATAACCAGAGCAGGATCGAGCGGGGTAAGCAGCGGCAGTGCCATCGGCGTATAGAACCAGACGATGGGTCGCCCCTCGGGGCAGAGCGCCGCCATCAGCGGCTGGAGACGCGCAATCTGATCGTCATGAAAGCCAGGCTGGCGAACGTCGGTATGCGGTCGCGCCACGGTCACATTGGGGGCCGGATGAGAGAGATGCAGTCCGGCCTCACCCGCCTCGTAAACCGGCTCTTCGATAAACACCACCCGATAATGCCTGGCCAGCCGTGAGAGTAAATGCTGCGGACGCTGGAACACAAAATCCCAGCGTAAGTGGCTAAAAACAATCAGCGTAGGGGTTGTCATTGCACTCTCCTCATTATGATCCTGTTGAATCCATTTGTTCTGAAAATGTGCTGTCGTCGCCTGCGCCTGATAAAGCGCGTCGGCATAGGGCTGGTCCAGTTTGCGGACAAAGGGGTCCGCGGCGCCAGGGATAACATCCCACAGGCCGCTGCGATGCCAGATATCGGCATTATCCCATTCGGGTCGATCGGTCACCGGATAGAGACAGATGCCGGTAAGTTCCGTGCCCATCAGCATGGCCTGAGCGGCCTCAGCGGCAATATGATTAATCCATGCGCCCCGCCCGCTGCCCACGTGGCTGGTTTCCGCGATCAGTATGGGGCGCTGGTAGCGCAGTGAGAGAAAGTGAAGCATCGTATGCAGCGGCGCACGGCGCGGATCGCCGAGGTGCCACCACAGCCGGTGATTACTGACGTATTCCCACTGATTGTCGTGATAATAATTGGCCCCGATCAGATCGAGATAGCGCGGCGCCCCGCCCAGCTCAGGCTCCAGTTTGCCGCAAAGCATGTCCCATGCCTGGTACTGGGCGTGACATTCACCTGCCACCTGCTCCCCCCATATCGCCTCCTCGCCCAGGGGCGGAACAATATGGATAAGCGGATCGCAGTGCATGATCCTCGCGCGGGGATCGACCTGCCAGATTGCATCACAGGCGGCAATGGCGGCGCGAACCAGCTGCCGTTTGGACTCAATCCCGGTTAAGTGACCCGGCCCGGCCGACGAGGGAAAATACCCCACGGAGAGCGCCCAGCTGGTAAAGGAAATCTCATTCACCGGCGAATAGACCGGTGGAGTTGCGTAGTAAGGGGCCAGATGGGCTGCCAGGGCGGCACAAAACCGGGCAAAGCGCGGCACAAAATCGACCTGAAAGGGATCGGTCCCTTCCGGCCAGCCATAGTGGCAAATCGTCCAGCATATCTGTACGTTTGCCCGCTTTGCCGCCCGCATACGTTTGTCGACGCTGCTAAAATCGTATCCTGTTCCCCTGTCGCACAGCCGCCAGCCTACACTTTCACGTACGGTCCTGATGCCAAATTCACCGAGCGCCAGGTAATCTTCCCCTGCCTTCGCACCGTGTCCGTTAGCGTCGATCATCGACAGACGCACGCCCTGTCGGTTTAGGTGATCGGCACCCTCAAATCCTGCCTGCCAGAATGAAGCATACGGGGCCATTCCTCTCCTCCGTTCCAGATCCAGTTTAAAAACTATTTCTCCCCGCGAGGGGCATGAAATAAATGTTAAATACGATGATATTCAGGGAAGATTATTATTCGACTACATTACTCTTCAGGTTTAGTTGGTAGTATAATTATGTTAACAACAGAACGGGACAACTAAAAATAGCGAGCCTTTTCATCCAAGTATAGTCAAATAAAGAAATTAGCTCTTAATCACTCAGCCATTATTTAATTTTTAACAAATCATTTCTTCACCCACTGACAAATAACCTTGCAAATCATTAACAAAGCCTGCGAGCAAAAAATAATTATTCCGCTGCGGTTGCAAAATTGCGACGGGTCGCACGGTTTTTTCTCGCTAACATCGTAACTCGTTAAAATTATTATGGAAAATTAAAGCAACCCAGAGCTTACTCATTTTCAAAAAAGGGTAATTTTTCCCGCAGCGTTGCCGATATTACTTTTAACTTTTCTTAGATAAGGATGCTACGATGTCACTGAAAAAGTCCTCCCTGCTTGTTCTGCTTGTGTTATTTACCCTCTTTATAACCAGTATGCTCTCTAACGTCTGGCTTCTGACGCGCAGTAACACCTCGCTGGATAAGGTCAACAAAGAAATACGCGTGGTGCTTTCAATTATTGATCCTATTAACCACAGTCGTACCCTGCGCGTTCGCCTGATGGAATATATGAAAGCCATGGAAAATAGCGCCACGCTTTCCTCGAAACCGACGCTCGACGGTGTTAATGAAGTCGTATCAAAAGCGGATGCGGCATTCCAGGCGTATCTCGCAGCGCCTAAGCTGTCCGATGAACAGGCGCTGGCTGATGAGTATCGCACGGCTTATCTCGCCTACCGTCAGCAGGGCCTGCAACCGCTTATCCTGGCGGCTACGGCCAGCGACCGGGCAGGATTCGATCGTCAGATCCCAAACGTAGTCCGGCTCGACAGGCAGTATGAGATCGTGCTTGATAAAGTGCTGGCCCTGCATGAGCAATATGCTAAACACCTTAATGCCACGGCCCAGGGGAACTTCACGTTCGGCCTGGGTCTGATCGCCACCTTTAGCCTGCTGTTTCTGATCGTCATTACAGCCGTGCTGATCCTGTTGCGCCGCTTCGTATTGGCTCCACTCACGCTTGCCCGCGACCACTGCCGTCAGATAGCGGCCGGTGTGCTGGATAAGCCGCTACCTGTGACACCGTCACGCAGTGAAATCCAGGCATTAATGAGCGCGATGGAGCAGATGCGCGACTCGCTCACCGATATTATTCGTCAGGTGCGGCACTCGGCACAGACCGTCTCCAGCGCCTCGCAGGAAATTGCCGCCGGAAATACTGACCTGGCCTCGCGAACCGAGCAGCAGGCTGCCGCCCTGACGCAAACGGCAGCGAGCATGGAGGAGCTGGGGGCCACGGTAAAACAGAATAATGAGAACGTACATGAAGCCAGTCGCCTTACCCAGCAGGCCGTACAAAATGCCCGTTCAGGCGATCGCGTCTCCCGCGACGTTATTCAGACAATGGAGCAAATCAACAGCAGTTCCAAAAAAATTGAGGATATCATTGGGGTAATCAATGGCATTGCGTTTCAGACCAATATTCTGGCGCTTAATGCGGCGGTAGAGGCGGCCAGAGCGGGTGAACAGGGGCGCGGATTTGCCGTAGTGGCCGGAGAAGTCCGCTCGCTGGCACAGCGAAGTGCCGTCGCGGCAAAAGAGATCGAGGGTCTGATTGTCGCCTCAGTAGCCAGCATTCAGTCGGGTTCACAGCTGGTATCAGAGACGGGCGAAGTCATCAACGCCATTATCACATCGGTTACTCAGGTGGACGCACTGATGAACCAGATTTCCATTGCGTCTGAAGAGCAGAGCCGCGGCATCAGCCAGATTGAACAGGCAGTGACCGAGATGGATAGCGTGACCCAGCAAAACGCGGCGCTGGTTCATCAGTCCGCTGCCTCTTCCGCCTCGCTCGAAGAACAGGTCAGTCATCTCACCCAGGCCGTCTCCGCCTTTCACCTGACAACGGGCTAAACGGATACCCCTACGCCGCCGCAGGTTCGTTCAACAACAAGGGGCTGCGGCGTCGTCAGGAAATGCTCTGTCCTGCCCTCAATGTGGGTAAAAAGTTCTGAGGAGATTTATTAACGTATTAATAACTCGATTGTGTTTGAGTTATTGTCGCGTTCCTGGGTGAATGATAAAGAAAAATAAAAACAGGCATTATTTGCGGCCTTTAATTTTCTTTGCTATATAACAGCCAAATTCTCCACGTTTTCATCCTAATTAAAAATAAACATTTAAATTGGGGTTAGATAAGTCATATCCATAAATAAAGACTTAAGCTAAATTATCCCCTGGAGCACAGCATGTCCATCGCATCATATCTGTGGAATACCCTTATTCCACGTAAAATACATTCACTGGCGGCCCGGCCGGCCAGCAATACGTTTGACTGTCGGGCGGTGCCAACGCGGTTTCCGGTTGGCAGCGGCGATGGCCGGGGCCTGATGATGGTCTTCGTGCCGCCCGAAGCCGATTTCAGCCGGATCAACAGCGCCTGGCAGAAACTGAGCACCCCGCATCGCCGGATTATCGTGCTTTCGTCGACCGGCGCGCTCTGTGCAAAAAAGGGGCAGTCTACCTACTGCGACACCAGCGGGCCGATGGGCAGCTGGCTCTGGCTGCCGCAACAAACTATCGCCGAACATGAAGTGCATCAGCTGGACCTGGCTATCCCGCCCGAGGCCACGGCCGGGCAGCGCATAGCCGCGCTCCGACGCCAGTTAGACAAAATGCCGGTCAGTATGGCGCTCTCCTCTGAAGATACCTTTGCGATGATCTACTGCGACGGCCTCTCTTCGGCAGAAGGATTTCTGATGCAGGCCTGGTATGACAGCGGACGTTTCCCCTGCCTGGCAATAGGCGGATCAGCGGGCGGACGTACGGACTTCCTGAACACCTGGATTGGAACGCATGAGGGGCTGTTACAGAATAAAGCGGTGATTGTATTTTGTAAGATGGCGAAAGGTAAATCATTTGCACCCTTTAAGAGCCAGAACTTTACCCCGACCTCGCAAAGCTGGCTAATTGCAGAAGCGAACCCGGTCACCCGCACCGTTTCCTCGCTGTTTGATACCGACGGACAGCAGAAACCGATCGTTGAGGCACTTGCTGACTATTTTAAATGCCCGCCTTCCCAGCTTGAAAAACATTTACAGGGGACGACATTTGGCGTGAAAGTCGGAGAGGAATACTTTATTCGTTCCGTCGCTAAAGTTAATACCGACAGTCTCAGTTTTTTTTGCGACCTGGAATTTGGCGATCGCCTTTATCTTCTGGAGGCGCAGGATTTTGTTAATGCCACACAGCAGGAGTGGTTGAAATTTTCAGCCGGTAAAGGCAAACCCAGCGCAATGCTGCTTAATGACTGCCTGCTGCGTCGTCTGAATAACCCGGACAGCCTGCCTTCGGCCAAGCTCTTTAGTGGCGTAACCGCCGCGGGCTTCTCAAGCTTTGGCGAAATTTTCGGTGTGCCAATTAACCAAACGCTGTCAGCGCTGGTATTTTACGACCGGGATGTGAAGGCTATGACGCGCTTTGCGGTCGAGTATGCGGCCTATGCCGGACACTACGCACAGCGTTCGCTGCGGCGTTGGGAAGCCCTGCATACGCTACAGACCGGCGTGATTGATAAGGTCATTGCCTACCAGCAGGCCATCGCGCCGGTGATCAATACTTTCCCGCTGCTTGAGCAGGCCACCAACCGCCAGAGCGACGCCCTGGACATCGCAGGGGTGAATATTGGCGCGATTAACGATGCCGCCGCCATCACCCTGACCGCGCAGGAAGAACTCACCGCACAGCTTGCCGAGCTGGAGAAAATTTCCCGCGGCATCACCCAGATAACTGCTGGCATCGGCGCCATTGCCGATCAGACCAACCTCCTCGCGCTTAACGCGGCGGTAGAGGCTGCGCGCGCTGGCGCGGCGGGACGCGGATTTGCGGTAGTTGCGGAGGAGGTACGCCGTCTGGCGCGCTCGTCAAAAGAACAGGCGGATGCTACCCGTCAAAACATCAACGAAACGGTCACTACGCTGGCCACGCTGAAAAAGCTGGCGGGTCGCAGCGCCAGCACGACAACGGATATGGCACAAAAGAGCCTCTCGGCTCAGGGACAGATCGCGACCATCAGCGAAGAGAATGCGCTTGGACGGCAGAGCATGGTGGAAAATATCAGCCGACTCAAAGATGCCGCAGCGGGGATGGATGCGATGAATCAGGCGGTCAGCCAGCTCACCGTTCTGCAAAAGCTGGTGAATCTCTAGCCCCCGGCCGGCTCGCGCTTCCCTGCCCTCGACGCGGCGCAGGAAAGCGCGGAGAGAGACGCGGCTGAGAGGGTGTTAGCCGCGCAGTGAGGCGACCGCGCGGGCGAAAAACGTTTTCCCCCCGAAGTTACCCGATTTTAGCGCCAGCGCGATGGGTTCCTCCCCCTGAGAAAACATCGCGGGTACGCCCACATCGATCTCTTCACCGATAGTCAGCGCACCCAGATCCAGCGCGCTGACCACCGCCCCCGACGTTTCCCCTCCACCGACCACGATACGTCGGGTGCCCGCGGCCACCAGCCGCTGTGCGGTGGTGCCAAACAGCGCATCCAGCGCAGCGGCAACCTTCTCACGGCCGTATTGCTGCTGGATCTGCCTGACCGACGCCGGATCACCGGAGGAGTAAACCAGCGGAGACTGCCCCTGATGCGCCTGAATAAAGTCGACCAGCCGATCGGGACCGGTTATGCCGCTCATCACGTCGCCAACGTCGATCATCATCACCGGGTGATGTTTCTTGTGTTCGGCAATCTGCTCGCGGGTGGCCCCCGAACAGCTGCCGACCAGAATCGCTTCCGCACCGGGAACCTGCGGGGTACGCGCAGGTTGGCCGCTTACCCGCCCCTGCGCAATAAAGTTGTGCGGCAGACCAAGGGCGATGCCGGAGCCGCCGGTGACCAGCGGCGCATGGCGGCAGGCTTCACCGATAGCCGCCAGATCGGCCTCGCTGATAGCATCCACCACCACCAGCGTGGTCGCGTTCGCCTGCAGGCCAGCATCTGACGCTGCGCCCGGCACACGTTCACGAAGGTTATCCGCCTGCTGCGCGATATCGGACGCTGCGCCCGACGCACGTTCGCGTGAGGTTTCCGCCTGCTGTTCTACTTTCGCCAATGCCCGGCTCAGCGCGTCGCTACCCTGGCTCACCGTTTGCCAGCCAATATGCACAACCGGATTATGCGACTGGCGTTGCAGTACCCGGCGCAGATCGGCATCGGTCATTGGCGTGAGCGGATGATGCTGCATTCCCGATTCGTTAAGCAGACGATCGCCCACGAACAGATGCCCCTGATAAACCGAGCGGCCCATGGCGGGGAAAGCGGGACAGACCACCACGCTTTTGGCCCCAAGATGCGTCGCCAGCGCATCAATGACCGGCCCGATATTGCCGCTGTCGGTTGAATCAAAGGTCGAGCAGTATTTGAAAAGGATCTGCTCGCAGCCCTGCGCCTGTAACCAGCGGCAGGCGGCCAGCGACTGGGCCACGGCCCGATCCGCCGGAACAGAGCGGCTTTTGAGGGCGACCACCCCCGCTTCAACTTCTGCCTCAGCAGGCCGCGAGGGCACCCCCAGGTACTGGGTTGTTTTCAGGCCGCCCTCACCCTGTATCCCTTTCGCGAGCGTCACCGCGATATCGCTGGCCCCGGTAAAATCATCCGCTATTACGCCAATTAACATTATCTACTCCTTTACGCCTGCGGGGCTGTGCCGATCCGCTGCCGCCACGCTGGCCTTCATCCGCTTCACGGCGGCATGGGGCGCGGTCAGTACCGGGATTGCAACCTGCTGACGAACGCTGTCGGCAGCGCGCGAGGTGGAAAAGTGGGCAAGCATAATGACATCACAGTGCGCCAGCTCTTTTGCCTGCGCGGCCACCCGCTGATTGTGCCCCTCGACGTCACCTTTCTTCAGCAGATCGATGGCTTCCTCCACCAGCACGGTGGTCAGCGTGGCCGCAGAGTGATGCTCCGCGACGTACTGGTTAAATTCATCGGTCATGGTCTGTATCGAAGGACCAAAGGTGGCGAGCATGCCGATGGTATTTCCCTGCTGCACCGCCTCGTGAAACATTGCTTCATTAGGCTTCAGTACCGGTACAGGAAGCGTCTCCGCCAGCCTGTCGATGGCCGGGCCAAAGGCCGAGCAGGTTACCAGAATGCCCCCGGCCTGCATCTCATAGCCATATTCGCCCAGGCGAACAAAGCGATCGATTAATGCCGGGGAGAGTGTCTCCTCGCGCGCACGGTCCACCGACAGGCCATCGTCCAGCAGGTTAATGGTTTCGGCCTCGGGCCAGATATCCCGAAAGGCCGCATCAATCGGCGCCATGGCGACCGGCGTGGCGTGCAGTAAAACAATACGGGTCATGATTCGCTCCAGAGAGTCAGCTCGGCGGGCGTGCTCTGCCCGGTATAGTCGTACCGCGTCGGGCACGGGTTCCAATGTAAGGGCTTACAAATGTTTCTGTAAAGTGAGCCCGATCACAGATTACGCGGTTCACGTTGTTAATGTTATGTTGAAATATTAACGATAATTGATCACAATTGAAAGCGCTTACAAAATAAATGCATTTTGCGTCATGCCCCGTCATGCCCTGATGCCTCACTGCTAACCCTGTTCACCGACTGTGAGAACGCATTATGACTTCATCTGCTACGCCCTCCACGCTGCGCGGGGTTGACCCGGATACCGCTACCGTCGTGACCGCACCGGCGACGGCAAAGCTGCCGCGTCGGTTTCGCGATCTGCTGGCCCTGGACGATTTTGAACGCCATGCCCGTCGACGCCTGCCCAATATGATCTATCAGTATGTGGCGGGCGGGGTTGAAACCGGGCGCGGTATTGCCGGTAACCTTGAAGCCTACCAGCGCTATACGTTTATCCCTCGTATGTTCAGAGACGTTTCGGGTCGCAGCCAGCGCACCACCCTGTTTGGTCACAGCTATCATCATCCTTTCGGCGTTGCGCCGTTGGGCGGTGCCTCCTTTGTCGCCTATCAGGCCGATATCGCGCTTGCCCGGGCCGCCCGTGAAATGAACGTGCCGATGATCCTCAGCGCCTCTTCACTGGTCAAGCTGGAGGACGTACATGCCGCTAACCCGGATGCGTGGTTTCAGGCCTATCTGGCGGGCGATCAGCCGCGTATCGACCGGCTGCTGGATCGCGTGGCGGCGGCGGGCTTCAGCACGCTGGTGGTCACCGGCGATACGCCGATGCTGGGTAACCGCGAGCACAATATCCGCAGCGGCTTCAGTATGCCGATCAAGATCACCCCGAAGGTGGCGCTTGAAAGCGCGCTCAGCCCGCGCTGGCTGCTGGGCACCGTCGCGCAGACCTTCCTGCGTCACGGCGCGCCGCATTTTGAAAATACCGACGCCGAGCGCGGCCCGCCGATGATGTCGGGCAAAGTGCGAAACACCCAGGCGCGCGACAAGCTCTGCTGGAAAAACGTCGAGGCCATTCGTAAGAATTGGCGGGGAAATCTGGTAATCAAAGGGCTGATGTCGCCGCAGGATGCCTTTATTGCTCGCGATCTTGGTGCGGATGCGGTGATCCTCTCCAATCACGGCGGCCGCCAGCTGGATCACACCCTGCCGCCCCTCTATTCGCTGGCCGAGGTGGCTGCGCAAAAGGGCAGCATGAAGGTGATTATCGACAGCGGCATTCGCCGCGGCACCGATGTGATGAAAGCCATGGCGCTGGGCGCCGATCTGGTTCTGCTTGGCAGGCCTTTTCTGTATGGGGCCGTCATCGGGGGGCAGGCAGGCGTGGAGCATGCCATGCATATTCTGCGTGATGAAATCGACCGCGATTTGGCGCTACTCGGCGTGCGCACCCCGTCTGAACTGGATGAGAGCTACCTGTGTAAAACGCGCTGATACAATTATTAGCGCTAAATGTGCATTACGCGCTGATTCGAAATGAGCGCTACCTGCGCATTACGCGCTGATCCCATTATTAAGGAGTACGGTATGTCCGGAAATACAACCCTGCGCGTATTTAGCGCACTGGCGGTTCGCGCGCCCTTTGACGCACTGGAGCAGGCTTTTTTGCAGCAGCATCCCCACTGCGAACTGACGCTGGAGTGGAATCCCACTTCGGTGATTGAGAAAAAAATTGCCGCCGGTGCCCCGGCCGATGCGGCAATCCTCACCGTACCGGTGATCGAGCGGCTGATTGAGGAAGGCGTAATAATTGCCGACAGCCGCGTGGATCTGGTGGATTCGCGCATTGGTCTGGCCATATTACCCGATGCGGTCGCGCCGGATATCAGCAGCCTGTCGGCGCTTAAGCAGACGCTGCTGGCAGCACGCTCGGTGGCCTGGTCGCTCGGGGGGGCCAGCGGCATCTATTTTCAAACGCTGATCGAGCGGCTGGGCATTGAAGCGGAGATGACGTCGCGCGGTACCACCATCCCCGAAGGATTTACCGCCAGCCAGCTGCTGACGGGCAAGGCGGATCTCGCCCTACAGCAAATCAGCGAGCTGCTGATGGTGCCGGGTGTGAAAGTGATCGGCCCCCTGCCCGATGAGGCGCAGAAGGTGACCGCCTTTGCCGGGGGTATTTTCCGCGCGGCAGCCAATCCGCAGGATGCGGCGGCACTGCTTGCCTCGCTGCGCACGCCGCAGGCGCGGGCGACCTTCGAATCCTTTGGGCTGACCTGTCGCGAGTAGACTGTCTGATTTATCTTCCAGCCTCCAGGCAGTAAAAAAGAACGGCACTGCAGGCGCCAGAGGGTGGTGCTTGCCCTTCAGCTGATGGGATTTAGAAAAAATATCCTTGCTGCCCGGTTTTTGCAGTTTGCACCACCATAATATTACTGGATCCTTTACCCTTTAAACTGGAGAGGCCTTATTATTCTCTCGAACAGGGACTATCCGAAATAATTAAGAGGATAAAGACTGTAATATTCTGAAACCGTAATAAAGTGTTGATACTGATGCAGACAGACGTTTGAGTATCAATATCTGACAATGTTCTTATTACTATAAGCTGCATTATTTCTTATTACTCTAAGCTGCATTATAAAGTCTGGTATTTCCTGAGCGATTCATATTACCAACCGTATTAGCGTTATTATTGTAAGTGAGCAGTCAGGTGGATAATTTACACGAGCATCTGCGTCAGTGGTCGAGGAAAACTAAGCCACTAAGTAGCCGCAGCCAGGGGTTTTTTAACTTACAAAAACCGCTCAACTTTAATTTTTTACAGCACCAGGGGAGTTATGACGGACCCGGTTAGTGGTATTCTTTGAAGCTTATGCTCAGGCGGGCCTGAGCAGGAGTTCCACGTCGGAATCCTATAATTTTAGAAGATAGTGAGAAATGTGAATATGTCTATTATCTCGGGTCCTGGTTTTGTTACAGGCTTTAAGGCCTTGTACTCGATGGCCAGGATCCAGCCTAAAAATACTTTATCTTTATTGTCGCGTTTATCAACAGTTATTAACAGTAATGTTAATTTGAAGAAGTCACAGGCTTCTTGTAATAAAAATCAAATCCAGTCAGGGGATCGGATGGGCAATCTGCGTCCAGCTCCCCCGCCACCGACCTCAATCCTAAAGGCGACTAATCTGGCTATCAAGCTTGAGCAGGTGAACGATAAGCAAAAGCTGGCTAAGCTTATGATGGGACAGGCCACGCAGGATCACCAAAAAAAACCTGAAGCGGCGAGGGAAAAGTGGGATCTACCCAGTCCAGGCCTCAGCAGAAAGACAGTACGGGCTCCGCAGCCGCCGGGGATGTCAAGTCCCAGGATTACCAATCTGGCTCCGCAGCCATCGGGAACCTCAGGTCCGACGGTGAACGATCTGGTTATGCGGCTTAAGCAGGTGAACGATAAACCGAAGCTGGCCAGGTTTTTGGAACAGGCCATGCAGGATTTTCAAAAAAGCCCTGAAGCGGCGAGGAAGAAGTGGGGTCTAACCAGTCCGGGCCTCAGCCGAAAGACCGTGCGGGCTCCCCAGCCGCCGGAAATCTCAAGCCCCAGGGCTTCAGATCTGGCTCCGCAGCCACCGCGAACCTCAAGTCCGACAGTGAACGATCTGGCTATTCAGCTTAAGCAGGTGAACGATAAGCAGAATCTGGCCAGGCGTTTGGAACAGGCCATGCAGGATTTTCAAAAAAGCCCTGAAGCGGCGAGACAGAAGTGGAATCTATCCAGGTCTGGCTCTGATGGTCAGTTAACACGGTAGGAAATCCAGGGATCTTACCAGGATCCTGTAAGCTAACCGAATCACCCCGCGCTCAGGCTAGCGCGGGGCTGTCCCGGTGCTGCTGCGCACAATCAGCCGTGGGGTGAGCAGCGTCTGCCTCGTCGCGGGCTGGCCATTTAGCGTTGCCAACAGATAATCTGCCGCACAGCGGCCGATTTCATCCAGCTCCACGCGCATCGTGGTCAGCGGATGCTCGAGATGCTCCGCGTATTCATAATCGTTGAAACCGGTAATGGATATATCGTTGGGTACCCGCAGATAACGTTCCCCCGCGCCGCGCAGCGCACCAAATGCCAGCAGATCGTTGCCGCAGATCACCGCCGTGGGCGGCTCCGGGCCGTCCAGCAGGCGAAACATCGCCTGGCGCGCATCGTTCATGGTAAAGGCATTATCAATCAGGTTCACTTCCGCCAGGGCTATCCCCGCAGCCGCCAGCGCCTCACGCGTGCCGGTAATACGATCGAACACGCGATCGTTGGAGGGGGGCGTACCGACAATCACCCCAAACCGCTGATGCCCCAGCGCCAGCAGATGCCGGGTAAGCTCGCCTGCCGCATGCTCGTTATCGTAGCCGACGCTCGGGTGCTGCCGATCAACGGAAAAAGTCTGCACGCAGGGAATATCAAGCTGGTTGATACGCTCCCGCAGCCGGGGATGGTGTGAATTACCCACCAGCATCAGTGCATCAATGCCGTATTCCACCAGCTTGTTAACCTCCTGCAGTTCGGTTTGCGGATCGAAGTCGGAGTTCGCCAGCAGCAGGGTATACCCGGACTGGTGGATCTGCTGCTGAAAGGCGGCCAGCGGCCTGGAGAAGGTTTCGGTGGCAAGCGTCGGCACTACCGCCCCAATCGTCATGCTTCTGCGTGATGCCAGCGTCCGCGCCGCGCGATTAATCACATAGCCCAGTTCCTCACACGCCCGCTCTACCGCTTCACGCCGCGACTGGCGCACCGAAGCACTGCCGTTCAGCACGCGTGACACGGTTGCCGTCGACACGCCAGCGCGTTTAGCAACATCTTCCAGGGAGACTCTGCCAGGCAGAGCGGGCTTATCGGACATGATGGAACTCCATGCTGAAATGAGTGACGTCGCCCACAAATTTTGCAGACAGCGAAAACTTAGATTTGAAAGCGCTTACTTTTCGCTTGACTGTTTTTTGTAATCGCTTACTTTTAACATCGTGTTATCAATTTACCTTCAAATTTTACCGAATGATAACAGGGATTGCGACAGTCAGGGGCATCCTCCGTCTGATAACCCTCGTAAAAGCATCAGGATAATAAAGGAATTCACCATGCGTAGATACCCTCGGATCCGCTGGCTAATGATCGCGTTTTGTTTCTTCGCCATCGCCATTAACTATATCGATCGCATTAATCTGGCGATTGCGGCACCCCATATTAAACGGGATCTCGGCCTGGATGACACCAGCATGGGGCTTATCCTCGGGGCCTTCTTCTGGACCTATGCGCTGATGCAGATCCCCGCCGGTCGAATGATTGACCGGCTGGGTGCGCGTATGGGGCTGGCCATCGCCGTGGGCTGGTGGTCGCTGTTTACCGTCTTCACCGCTTTCGGACGCGGTTTTACCTCGATTTTTGCCTTCCGCCTGATGCTGGGACTGGGTGAGTCGGGGGGCTATCCCGGCTGTGCCAAAGTGGTTTACTCCTGGTTTGCAAAAAAAGAGCGCGCGACCGCCAGCGGTATTTTCGATGCCGGCCCGCGCGCCGGGAGCGCCATCGCCCTGCCCCTGGTGGCATGGCTGATCGGCACCTGGGGATGGGAAACCTCTTTTGTGGTTACCGGCGGCCTGGGGCTGGTATGGGTGGCTATCTGGATGCTGTTCTATCGCGAACCTGAGGAGATTAAGGGGCTGGACCCGGTTCAGCGCGAAAATTTACTGGCCGATCGCAGCGTGCAGGTGGTGGATAAAAGCGAGAAGGTCAATATTCCCGGCCTGTTCCGCTACCGGACGGTCTGGGGAATGATGATCGGCTTCTTCTGCATGAACTTTGCCACCTACTTTTTTGTGACGTGGTTCCCAACCTATCTGACCATGGCGCACGGCTTCTCTCTCAAGGAGCTGGGTACGCTGGGCGCTATCCCCGCGCTGATGGGTATCCCCGGCAGCCTGCTCGGCGGCCTGTGCTCCGACTGGATGTATCGCAAGGGATTTTCGCTGACCACCGCGCGTAAAACCTGTCTGATTGCCGGGATGCTGCTCTCATCGGTGATCGCCTTTGCCGCCTTTACCAACAGCATGCCGGTGATCCTGACGCTGTTTTCTCTGACCTATGCGGGCCTGGCCTTTACCGCCGCCAATATCTGGACCCTGCCTGCCGACGTCGCCCCCGGCCCGGGCTACGTGGGGACGCTGAGCGGTATTCAGAACTTTGCGGGCAACCTGGCGGGGATCGTCACGGCCTCCTTTACCGGTCTGATGCTCAGCCTGAGCCATGGATCCTTTGTGGTGCCGCTGCTGGTGGCGGGCGGCATCTGCCTGCTCGGCGCGTTTAACTTTATGTTTATTATGGGGAAAGTGGAACCGCTGGTGCTGAAAAAAAACGGTGGCGCGGCCCAGGTCGCGGCGGCTAATCGCTAACCGATGGCCTCAGGCCGCCCTGTTGCCCGACACTGCTACCCCACTGATGCGAATGAAAGAGTGTAATGATGAAAAATGAAAATCAGCTTCGTGAAGAGATCTGCCAGGTGGGTTTCAGCCTCTGGTCACGTGGCTATACCGTCGGCACCGCAGGCAATATCAGCGCCCGACTGGACGATGGCTGGCTTATCACCCCGACCGATGCCTGCCTGGGCCGACTGACGCCGGCGCAGATTGCGAAAGTCTCTCTTAGCGGCGACTGGCTATCGGGCGATAAACCCTCCAAAACCCTGCTGCTGCATCGCCAGGTTTACGATCGTAACCCGGAGGTTCAGGGCGTGGTCCATACCCACTCCACCCATCTGGTGGGGCTGACGCTGGCGGGCGTCTGGCACGCCGCAAGCATTCTGCCGCCGATCACACCTTATCAGGTAATGAAAGTAGGACGCATTCCGCTGATCGCCTACCGCCGCCCTGGCGCGCCTGAGGTAGCGGAGCAGGTGGCAAAACTTGCCTGCGAGGTCAGAGGGGTGATGCTCGAACGCCTGGGGCCGGTTATCTGGGGCCGATCCGTGTCCGCCGCTTGCTATGCGCTGGAGGAGCTGGAGGAGACCGCCCGCTTATGGATGCAGGCCACGAATAAGCCAGAGCCGCTGAACGAAGCCCAGGTCAGCGAACTCTGTGAAGCCTTCTCCACAAGCTGGTAACGCCAGATAACAACAGGAAAAAAATATGCGAAAAAAACGTGTTTATGCCGCTGCGCTGCTGTCAGTGCTGGCAACCCTCAGCGGCGCACAGGCCCGCACCCTGGTTTATGTCTCTAACGCCGACAGCGGCACGGTTACCGGTTATCAGCTGGATAAAGAGAAGCCCGGCCTGATCCCCACCGGCACCTTACCGACTGGCGAGAAAGCCATGTCGTCGGTGGTCTCTGCCGATAAGAAAACCCTCTATGTTTCGGTACGCAGCCAGCCCTGGCGGGTGGCGGCCTGGCATATTCAGCCCGACGGCACGCTGGTGAAAGCCAGTGAGACGCCGCTGCCGGAAAGCATGGCCTATCTGTCACTGGATAAACAGGGGCGCTATCTGCTTAGCGCCTCCTACGGCGGCGATCTGTTCAGCATCAACCGCATCGACGCTCAGGGCCGGGTGGAGACGCCGCCGGTGCAGGTTGTTCATACCGGCAAACGTGCGCATGCGATTCAGGTTGACCCGACCAACCACTTCCTTTACGTCACGCTGCTGGGCGCTGACCAGCTGTTGCAGTATCACTTTGATGCGACCAGTGGCAGGGTAACCCCGGCTAACCCACCCTTTGTAAATATTCAGCATGAAGCGGCGACCGGCCCGCGCCATTTCGTTATCGCACCGGGGCTGGACAGGCAGGGCAAGCGCAATATGTATATTCTCACCGAGATGGCGGGCAATATTACCCGCCTGACCCTCAATCCTGACGGTACCGCCACCCCCCAGGAGGAGGTGAATTCCGTCTCGCCCAAAGAGGATATGCAGCGTGGTGAAGCCCGGCCGCTGACCGGCGACGATAAGCTGCCGCCTTCGGCTAAACCGCGAATTTGGCAGGCCGATATCCATCTCAGCCCGGACGGACGTTTTCTCTACTCCACCGAGCGCACCCGGAGTCAGCTCTCATCGTTCTCTGTCGATCCTGTTAACGGTCATCTGACCTGGCTCTCCAGCATCAAAACCGAAGAGCAGCCGCGGGGCTTCGCCATTGATAACAGCGGCCGCTTCCTGATCGAATCCGGGCAAAAATCCACCCAACTCTCTTTGTATACCCGTGACAACGTCACCGGCGCCCTGACCCTGGTGGGCCGTTACCCCACGGGTAAAGGTGCCAACTGGGTCACGCTGGTAGAAGAGTAACCTTAGCCACCGCCCGGTGGGCCGTGTCCACCGGGCTGAGTCCCCCACTCATGGAGCCATTATGCCCCTTAAAACACGTCCCCTGATTGCTGCCCTGCTTACCGCAGGCCTGTTTACGCTGACCTCCCTGCCCGCGGCCAGCGCGGTGGAAAAAGGCGTCGCCACTGACCTTGAGCCGCTGCATCACGTTATCCTGGAGAATCAGTATGTCACGGTGATGCGGGTGATTATCCGTCCCGGCCAGTCAACCCAGTATCATGAGCAGCACCTTGATTACGTCAATACCCACGTTAACGGCAGCCGGGTGAGCATCAGCTGGCCTGACAAACCCGCCAAAGAGAGCGAGATGAAGAGCGGCAACGTCAAGTTTGGCGCGCATCAGGGCAAGTCGACGGTCGATCGGGTCACCAATATCGATACCACGATCAATCACCAGGTGGCATTTGAAATCAAACAGCATGGCCCACTGGGCTTTGGTGACGCAACCCGACCGGACAGCCCGCTCTTCCAGCAGGTACTCAGTCAGAAAACCGTGAAGGGCTGGAAGGTCACGCTGCAGCCCGGTGAAGGAACCGGCGCTTACGCCCAGCACGGTCCCGGCGTACGGGTATTCTTCACCGGAGGCCGCCTGCTGGTGGCTGTTCCCGGCCAGCCGAACCGTAATAAAGAGATCTGGATCCACCGTGGCGATGCGATGCTCACCGATCCCGGCAAGGTGGAGTTAACCAACGGTGGCGAAACGCCGCTGATCTTTAACGATTACGAACTGCTGTAGAGGCTGCCCGGTGAGATATCTCTGTCTGCCGCTGGCGATAAGCCTGCTGCTGCTCAGCGGCGCAGGTTATGCTGCTGGCAGCACCGAAATTAACCGGCTGCCGGGCAGCGCAGTCCATGGCGCGGGCGGCAACGAAAATAGCGATCTGCTGGCCAGGGGGAAGTATCTGGCTACTGCCGCCGACTGCGGCGCCTGCCACACCTCACCCCGCCAGGGCGCGCCGATGGCCGGAGGTTACGCCATTCAGTCCCCGATGGGCAGCATTTACGCCAGCAACATCACACCGTCAAAAACAGCGGGCATTGGCCTGTGGAGCGAAGCGGAATTTGTTCGGGCAGTACGCAAGGGCATTAATCGCCAGGGTGAGCATCTTTACCCGGCGATGCCCTACACCGCCTACGCCCGCATCACCGATGACGATATGCATGCGCTCTATTTTTACTTTATGCAGGGCGTGACGCCATCCGATACGCCCACGCCCCGGACGCGGCTCCCCTTCCCGTTCAGCTTCCGCAGTGCTATGGCACTGTGGAACGCCCTTTTCGCCCGTGAGCCACAGGCCCGTTCGACTCCCGCTACGCGCGGAGAGTACCTGGTCAATGCGCTGGCGCACTGCGATACCTGCCATACCCCGCGCAATATGCTGATGGGCCAGCAGAACGATCGGGCGCTGGCAGGCGGCAGCCTGGGCAGCTGGTATGCGCCCAATATCACGCCCGATCCCCAGTCGGGGATCGGTAGCTGGACGGCGGCAGAGCTAACCCGCTACCTGAAAACCGGACGCGTACCGGGCAAGGCGCAGGCGGCCGGTCCGATGGCCGAGGTGGTGGAGCACAGCCTGCAATACCTCTCCGATGCGGATATTGCGGCGATGGTGGCCTGGCTGCGTCAGCTACCGGCCGTGGATAACGGCGAGGTAACGGCCAGAGAGAGTCTGGGCGGACCCTCCGCCAGTGAGGCGCGGCTGCGCGGGCAGCAGGAGGCCGACTCCGGCTGGCAGGTATTCAGCGCCAGCTGCGCCAGCTGCCACCAGCCCGACGGCAGCGGTAACGCTCGCTACCCTTCCCTGTTCCATAACAGCGCTACCGGCGCCAGCCGCCCGGATAATCTGATCGCCACCATCCTGTTTGGCGTCCAGCGCAATGTTCAGGGTGAGTCGGTCGCCATGCCCGCGTTCGGGCCGGATGCCGATTTCGCGATGCGGCTGAGTGACCAGCAGATTGCCGACGTTAGCCGCTACGTAATGAAGAATTTTGGTAACCCGCAGGTAAACGTCACGGCTGAACAGGTCGCCGGGCTGCGCCGGGGCGGGGCCACGCCGCTGCTGGTCCGGCTCACCCAGCCTGGCGTACTGGCGGGGGCCGCCCTCGCCGTTGTCCTGCTCGCGGCGGCCCTGATCATCCGCAGAAGGAGGCGAGATGTCTGAACCCACCTCATTACCCTTGACCCTGTCCCGGCGCAGGCTGTTACAGGGCATGGCGGTACTGTCGCTTAGCGCGCTCACCGCCTCGCTCTTTCCGCAGCAGGCCGCCGCACGCACCCAGGAAACCCAGGCCTTTCAACAGATCGCGGCCTTCCTGGTCAGTCGTCCGGTCAGCCCGGTGCTCAGCGCCCGCTACTTTGCCGCGCTGAACCGTCGCGTAGCGGACTTCTCTACACGCTTTAGCACGCTGGCCCGGTATCTGGAAACGCAGCGCTTTACCCACGTTGACGATCTTGCCCGCACGCTTGCCGTGCAGGATCCCCGGCGTCAGACCGCGTCACTGATTGTCGCCGCCTGGTACACCGGCGTGGTGGGTGAAGGCGCAGACCGCGAGCTGATTGCCTATGCTGACGCCATGATGTACCTGCCGACCCGCGGCGTGCTGGTCATACCCACCTACGGCGGCGGCCCTGATTCCTGGGGCAGCAAGCCTGACGATCCGCAAATAACCAAAGGAGAGGAGTAATGGACAGACCCGTCGATGCCGAGGTGATTATCATTGGCTCCGGCGTGATGGGCGGCCTTATCGCGACCCGACTGGCAAAGGCCGGAAAGTCGGTGATTATCGTCGAGGCTGGCCCACGCGTTAAGCGCCAGGAGATCGTCGAACGTTTTCGCAATTCGCCGTTTAAAATGTCGCTGACCAATATGAAGCTCCAGGGCGTAGGTTCCCCCTACCCCGATCTGCCACACGTTCCCTCCACCTATGGCGACTACATCCAGCACGTCGGCCCGGTAAAGTACGCCACCCGCTACCTTCGCGTGGTCGGCGGTACCACCTGGCACTTTGGCTCCGCGCTGTGGCGCATGGTGCCAAACGACTTCAGGCTGCACAGCCTTTATGGGCGCGGTCGCGACTGGCCCTTTGGCTACGAAGAACTGGAGCCCTGGTACGGCGAGGCCGAAGCCGAGTTGGGGGTGTCCGGCGTCGACGGGCAGGATGAGAGCGGCCACGGCGGCGGGGCATGGCCACCGCGCTCCCGGCCTTTCCCGATGCCGGGCCTGCCGCCCAGCTACCTGTTTACCCGCCTCTCCGCCATGCTGGGTAAAGGCGGTTATCATCCGGTGCTGGAGCCGAATGGCCGCGCCACGCGTCCGTGGAAAAAACGCCCGGCCTGCGCGGGCAACAACAACTGTAATCCGGTCTGCCCCATTGCTGCCAAGTATGACGGTTCCATGCATATCGACGAAGCGCTGGAACAGGGTGCCAGGCTGCTGGATAACTCGGTGGTGGTCAGCATTGAGGCCGACGATCGGGGTAAAATCACCGGCATCCGCTACAAAAAACCGGACGGTTCGGAGCATCAGCTGACCGCCCACCATTTCGTGCTGGCCGCCTACGGCATCGAATCGCCCAAGCTACTGCTGAACTCCACCTCGCCCCGCTACCCAGGCGGTATCGCGAATGGCTCGGACCAGGTGGGCCGCAATCTGATGGGCCATACCGGCATCAGCATGAACCTGATGATGAAAGAGGATGTGTGGCCGGGCCAGGGGCCGACCGAGCTGCTGGTCTATCTTAATAACCGCGACGGTGACTTTCGCCGGGACTTCCCAAGCTACAAGATTAAGGTGCGCAATACGGTACCGACTGCCGATTATGCCGCGTCGCTGATCCAGCAGGGGGTGCTCGGGTCCGCGCTGGATAAGGCGCTGCATCGCCTGTCGGCACGGTCGCTGAACTTCGCTATTGATTTTGAAACGCTCCCGCTGGCGGAAAACCGGGGGCTTCCCAGCAGGACAAAAACGGACGCGCTCGGCATTCCACTGCCGGAGATCTACTACAGCGTAACCGACTACTGGCATGCCGGAAAAACCCAGGGACTGAAGGACTTCGAACGCTTTGCGCAGCTGCTTAACGCCGACGTACTGAAAATTGATACGCAGTATCAGGACCGCCAGCACATTATGGGCACGACGATAATGGGTGACGACCCGGCGAACTCGGTGGTTAACCGCCACTGCCAGAGCCACGATCACCCAAACCTGTTTATTGCCGGGACCAGCGTCATGCCGTCCGCCTCCTGTATGAACCCCACCCTGACCGGCGCAGCACTGAGTCTGCGGCTGGCCGATTATCTGCTGAATACGGTCCGGGTATAAAACCCCTTAACCACCGGGAGGTGCTCCGGGCAGAGTGATAACTCTCCACCGCCACGCTATCACCCTCCGGGCGATAAAAAAGGGGCTGCTTTATTCAGGCAGCCCCTTTCTCCGTTTAACATACCGTTAAGCTATTTCAGGCGGAACGCCACCACGGCATCGCCCTCTTTGGTGCCCATCGAGCCGTGGCCACCCGCCGCAATAATCACGTACTGTCGGTTATCCGCGCCCATATAGGTCGCGGGCGTCGCCTGGCCGCCGGCGGGCAGTTCGGTCTGCCACAGCAGCTTGCCGCTATTGATATCGTAGGCGCGGAAGAAGTTATCTGCCGTTGCCCCGTGGAAAACCAGATCGCCTGCGGTGGTCAGCGGCCCGCCGTGCGCCACCATCCCCATCGGGAAGCCGATGGGAAAGCGTCCCGGCAGGAAGGTCGTTTTCAGGTTTTTGGTGGTGCCAACGCGACGCAGCCACGCCGTTTTACCGGTGGTCAGATCCACACCCACCATCCGGCCCCAGGGTGGTGCAATACAGGGAATGCCCAGGCTGGAAGCGAACTGCTGAATATGGATGGCGTAGTCGCCGTCAAAGTTTTCATTCCAGTACGGCGTGCCGTCTTTGGTAAACAAACGCTTCTCCGCATTTTCCGGCGAACGTTTGATCAGATTGTACTTGTAGGCCAGGCGAACCGGTGCGGCGACAAGGATCTGCCGCTGAGGATCAACGGAGACCGACCCCCAGTTAAATACGCCGATATTGCCCGGAAAAACAATTGACCCGGCGACGGTCGAGGGCGTCCAGGGGTTGCCGTCATAGCGCATCGACTTAAATTCGATGCGGCAGGCCATTTGATCAAAGGGCGTCAGGCCCCACATGGATTTTTCGCTCAGGGGAGCCGGAATAAAGTTCAGGGCAGACACCGGCTGCGTAGGCGAGAAGTCCTCGCCCGCGACGCCTCCCTTTGTCGACACCGCGACCTGATTTATGGGGTAGACGGCCTGACCGGTCAGCCGGTTGAGCACAAACAGGTTGCCGGTTTTAGTCGGCAGGATCACCACCGGCTGCCGTTTACCCTGGTAATCAATATCCAGCAGCGAAGGCTGTGAAGGATTATCGCGATCCCACAGGTCGTGCTTCGACGACTGGAAGCGCCACTTAAACGCCCCGGTTTTCAGATCCAGCGCCACCAGCGTGTCGCGAAACTTCTCGGTATTGCTGTTGGCATCGCGATGGGTGCCCAGCTCATCCGGTGAAGCGTTGCCAAAGGGCACATACACCAGGCCGTTTTTGGTGTCAGCGCTGAGCGTTGCCCAGGCCACCGGGGTATCCTGCGGATAGCTCTGTCCGGCTGGCAGAGGCTGGGTCATATCAGGCCGGGCCGGATCGAAGTTCCACACCAGACGACCGGTGATGGCATCATAGGCACGGATCACGCCAGAAGGGTTTCCGGCGTTATAACCGTTATCCATGACCGAACCACCGAGGATAACCAGATTTCCGGCCACCAGCGGCGCTGCAGTTTGCATCAGAGCATGATCGCGAAGCGGCCCCATATTTTCCCGCAGATCGACCGTGCCGCGGTCGCCAAAATCGGCGCACAGCTTGCCGGTATCCGCGTCCAGCGCCAGCAGCTTATTATCATTGGTTGCATTAAAAATGCGCTTGCGGCATACCGCCTGGCTGCGGGCCGGGGTGGTAACGGCAGCGGCCTGAGCGGTGGACACCGCTGGCGTCGCGGCAGCATCGTAATAGCTTACGCCACGGCAGGTCTGGTGCTGCTGCATATAAGAACGCTCGTGCGTTGGGGTAGTCTTCCATTTCAGCGCCCCGGTTTCCGGGTTGAGCGCATGGACTTCATTATGCGGCGTACAGAAATAGACGGTGTTATTCACCTTAAGTGGCGTAGCCTCAAAGGTGTATTCGCTGGCGTCCTGTGTGCTACGCAGATCCCCGGTATGGTAGGTCCAGGCCGTTTCCAGATTACTGGCATTGTCAGTGGTTATCTGTTTCAGGTTAGAGAAGCGCAGCCCGTCAGCGGTGCCGCCGTAGGCCGCCCAGTCATTCTGCGCGCCTTCGCCACTCTCCGGATTGCGGGCGGTAGTGATATTGCCCTCCTCCGGCAGCGGATCGTAAAACATCATGCCG
Organism: Erwinia sp. ErVv1; assembly: GCF_900068895.1. Classification (GTDB taxonomy): domain Bacteria; phylum Pseudomonadota; class Gammaproteobacteria; order Enterobacterales; family Enterobacteriaceae; genus Erwinia. Next base: position 587,445 of record NZ_CDPK01000002.1, read on the forward strand.
ACAACCAGGGCGATCATCACCAGTACGGTGGTGCCGAGGTAGGGATGAAATGCGCGACCCGTTACCCGGTCTTGCGTACGCGTCAGCGGTCGCACCACCCAGGGCAGCGCCAGCCAGACGCCGATCAGGCCGATAATGTCACCGCGTGGGATCCACTGCCACTTATCGAAGCCCACCTCAAAGATAATCCAGGCCGCCACCAGCCACATCAGCGTGGCGTAGATTGAAAGCGCGATCCTTTTATTTTTAAACAGCAAAACGGCAGTGACCAGCAGCCCGAGGGCCATAATGACGTAAAAGGGCGAACCGCCCAGCAGTAGAAGCCTGCCGCCCATATACAGCATAGCGATACCAATTATCGCTATCACACTACCCGTGAGTTTAGTGACCATGTTTTTCTCTCAGTGTTGACGCAAAGATAAAAAATATTCTTACTTGAGGTTACATTTTTGTAACGCTAATTTAACGAAATCAGAGGAGAAAGACACGCTTTTTACTGCTGTTTTCGGGCGCCAGTACAAAAGTTTTTCGGCTGGCAGATGTCACAGGGAGTGGAGGTTTCTGGGAGTAGAGGTTTCAGAGAGTAGAGATTTCTGGGGGCGCACCGCACCGGGTATCACTAACGGCAACGGCCTGCGATAACAGGCAGGCTTTTTTCATGCTCAGCGTTAGCTTCGCTCAATCTTTTTTGCAGCGTCGTCGAGGATGTCGATAATGTTATACAGGCTTTCCCGGGAGAGGTGCGGCTGGGAAAGCCGACCGTTTAGCGCCATTTTGAAATTGTGAATAGCCCGCTCCATCTCGGGAATGCTGCGATTATTCACCAGCACCGCCAGTGAGCCAAGACGGGTGATGATACGCTCAAGCGGCTGCTGATTCGCAGACAGATAACGCTCACCCGCTGCGGTCAGCCGCCAGCATTTACGCGTGGCCAGCGGATCCCCCACCTGAATAAGCTCACTCTCTTCCAGTAGCGACAGGTTCGGGTAGATGATGCCGGGGCTGGGCGTATATTCTCCTCGCGACAGATCTTCGATAGATTTGATCAGCTCATAGCCCCAGGTGGCCCCCTGCGATAAAAAATGCAGCATCAGTAGCCGAACCTCCCCGGCATCCAGCATTTTTTCGCGGCGCTTTCTGCGCGCGCTGTCAACGCAGGCACCTTTACCCTCTGTGGGGCGGGCGGGGGAACGGGGAGACTCTTTCATGGCGGACCCGATGGTGAATAAAGGGGGGTGATAGTAATCGGCCCCCTGTTGAATTTCAACGGGGGCACAGGGCTATTTCTGATGCCAGTAGGCCATAGCGCGAACCCGTTCGGCTTCACATCCGCGGGTTTGCAGAAAATAGTCGCTGAGTCTCTTTACCGCCTCACCCTCTCCGGTCAGCCAGATAAAGTAGTCATCGGCGGGAAGTGCAATCTGATCCAGGCGGGCGATCAGCATTTCTGCCGCAGCCAGCGTCATTTTTCCGCTCTCCAGCCAGCTGATATCGACCCCCGCCGGGTTACCCAGGTAGTCATTACCGGTGGAGGCTTCCGCAAAGGCAAACAGTTTAATGCTGCTGCCCGACATCGTCTGCTGTCGACGTCGGAAAGCCGGTAGCCCGGTTTCATCACACACGTAAAGCTGGAAGTGATAATCCTCTGGCACCACCAGCGAGCTGCGTGGTCCGCCGATTGCCAGCCTGTCGCCGGGCTGAGCGTTTGCTGCCCAGTCGCTGGCCAGGCCGGACTGATGCAGGTAAAAGTCCAGCGTCAGCCTGCCCGCCTGGCTGTCAAACGCCATCGGCGTGTAGTCCCGCGCGGCGGGACGAACGCCCTCTTTCCACTCCACGCCATCGGCAGTAATCACCGGCAGCTGCAGTTCCCCGGTGGCGGGGTCTGGGAAAAATACTTTGATGTGATCGTCAAAGCCCGCGGAATTGAAGCCCACCAGCGCTTCTCCGCCAAATTCGATACGGTAAAAACAGTTCGCGACCCACTGCTTGCTTAGCACCTCAACGGGGCGAAAGCGCAGCTCATTTCTGACGCGTCGCGGCAGGCGACGCTGTGGTTGATTATCCGGCACGTTATCTCTCCTGATGTTCAGACTCTGGCCTGAATGTTTCCGACGGGCGTCGGGAGGGTGATGAGCGAGGACTAAAATATATCTATGATATATCTTAAAGGCAAGTGCGGAGATAAAGCGAGGTCAGGCCCACCCTGTTAATCAACAGGGTGGGCCTGAGTTTACTGGCCTGTCGCGGCGCTTACGCGCCAGACAACGTTGCCTGCATCATCGGCAATCAGCAGTCCGCCCTGCTTATCCTGCGTCAGACCCACCGGCAGCCCGCGCACCTTTTCCCGATCGTCGGAGAGGAAGCCGGTGACAACCGGTTTTGGTAGCCCCTGCGGCTTCCCGTCTTTGAACGCCACCCACACCACCTGGTAGCCATTCAGCGGCTTGCGGTTCCAGCTGCCGTGCTCGCTAATAAAGGCCCCGCCGCGCCAGGCGGCAGGCAGATTATCGCCGGTATAGAACCACAGACCCAGCGGCGCGACATGGGAGCTGAGCGCGTAATCCGGCCGCAACGCCGCCTTAACCTTGTCAGGGCGCTGGGGTTTAACCCGGGTATCCACATGCTGACCGTAATAGCTCCACGGCCAGCCGTAAAAGCCATTTTCCTGCACCGACGTCATGTAATCCGGCACCAGATCGGCACCGATTTCATCACGCTCGTTAACCACGGCCCAGAGTTTCCCGGTCTGAGGTTCCCACTGAAGCCCGGTCGGGTTACGCAGCCCGCTGGCATAGATACGGCTGGCCCCGGTAGCGACATCTACTTCGAGAATGTCTGCACGGCGATATTCGGCCCCGATGCCGTTCTCAGTAATATTACTGTTTGAACCGACGCCAACGTACAGCTTGCTGCCATCGGGGCTGGCCAGCAGTGACTTCGTCCAGTGGTGGTTTATCGGCCCGCCCGGCAGGTCAGCCAGTTCGCTGCCCGGATCGGTGATCTGCGTGGCACCGCTGTCGTAATGATATTTCATCAGCCCGTCGGCGTTTGCCACATAAAGCGTGTCACCGATGAGCTGTACGCCAAACGGCGAATGCAGATTTTGCAGGAAAATATGCTTCTCCCACGTTTTGCCATCGCCGCTGCTGTTGCGCAGTAGCGTAATGCGGTTACCGCCCTGCCCACCCTTACCGGCGGCCTTCTGCACCAGCCCGGTAATTAACTCCTTAGGCTGGCTAACCTGACCGGGTGGCGCGCTGCCCTCCACGACCAGCACGTCCCCATTGGGCAGCGTATAGAGCTGGCGCGGATGCAGCAGGTCGGCCGCGATTTTCTCAATCTTCAACCCCTGCGCAACTTTGGGCGCTTCCCCCTTTTTCCACGGCTCGCCGTCAGGTACTTTCATTGGCGGCACCAGAAAGCTTTTTGCCGCGGGCAGTTCGGGGTTAGCCCCGGTCTGGCGGGCAGGATCGATTTTCGCCCCTTCGTCACATCCGGAAATCACCAGCGCAACCGAGAGGGCTAACAGAGATAGCACAGCGTTATTTTTCATTATCATAGCTCCCTGACCGCGCGATCGCGCAGTGCAAGCTGCACGTTGGCGAACAGCATTAAAATGACCACAAGGGTCGACAGAATGACCCCGGTGGGCACCACGCCCCAGGCATCCCGGGTGTGGATAAATGCGTTGAATATGGCTAGCACAATCGCCACCAGCCATGCCCAGAAGTGGATTTTTATCGGCGATCCCTGCGGATAAGATACGCCCGTCCAGACCTGTATCAGGTTAATTATGCGCGGGATAATGGCAATAATCAGGCCGATAACAATCAGCCAGCTGGCCGCGCGCGTCCAGGTCACTTCGGTGCTGAACAGATAGATAATATCGAAGATCCATGCCGCGACGAAAAAGCCCACCGGTAAGGGGTTTAACAGGGCGTAAACGGCCACGGCAAGGCTGGAGCGCCGGGGGATCACTTGAGATGTCATTGCATGACTCCTTAATGCAGTAAAGGGCGACGGGTAGCCGTCGGTACGCAGTCATGTAAAATATTAGTAAACTTAGTGATTTTATGTTGTTAAATGTGAAGATAATTAATTGCATATTTACATTGTCGCCTGGGAACGGACGATGCGTTGCGGTGGGATGGAACAGGGATCGGATTAATCAGGCAGCGCAGGTGAGTGTTAAGGGCAGCAAAAGCTGGAGGGTTGGGAATCTGAGGCGTCAGACTGAGGCATCAGGAAGTCAGGAAGTCAGGAAGTCAGGAAGTCACTGGCAGGATAAGCCCCTGCACTGACGCCAGCAGGGACTGCGCAGCGAATCAGCCGCTACACAGCCCCTTATTTGTCTCACGCAGCCCACGCCCGGCTTAACTTCTCCTGAGATGGGTCGCGCCGTACGACGTTACTGGTGCAGAAGCCCTTACAGGGCTGTATGTCACTCAGGAAGCCTGCCACACGGTCTGTACGTTAGTGAACTCGCGTACGCCAAAATGCGACAGCTCACGACCAAAACCGCTCTGTTTAACGCCGCCAATTGGGACGCGCGGATCGGAAAAGCTCGGTGAGTTGATAAACACGCCGCCGGTTTCAATCTGCGCGGCCAGTCGGGTAGCACGCTCAGTATCGCGGCTCCACAGGCTGCCCCCGAGGCCAAAGGCAGAATCATTCGCCAGCTCAATGGCATGGTCAGCGTCCTTCGCCACAATCAGCGAAGCCACCGGGCCAAACAGTTCCTGGGTAAAGCTGGTCATGCCGGGCCTGACGTTGCTGAGCACGGTAGGCGCATAGAAGTTAGCCTCGCCCGGCAGCGCATGGCCGCCCAGCAGGCACTCTGCCCCTTCTGCGAGAGTCGCTTCAACCTGTGCATGCAGCTCATCACGCAGATCGTAGCGCGCCATCGGGCCGACAAAGGTTGATTCGTCGCGCGGATCGCCCACCTTGATCGCCCCGACGGCCTCAACAAACTTATCGCGGAATTCAGCGAACACGCTCTCTTCGACGATAATACGCTTGGCAGCGATACAGATCTGCCCGCTGTTGCTAAAGCGTCCAATCACCGCCCCCTTCACCGCCGCGTCGATATCCGCGTCGGCCAGCACGATAAAGGCGTCTGCCCCACCCAGCTCCAGCACGCTCTTTTTGATCGCCGCACCGGCCAGCCCGGCCACCGCCGCCCCGGCGCGCACGCTACCGGTCAGCGTCACGGCAGCGATTCGCGGATCGTTGATGATTTTCGCCACGCTATCGTTGTCTGCATTTACCACGTGGAACAGCCCATCGGGTACGCCGGCCTTAAGCAGAACGGATTGCAGCAGCAGAGAGCTGCCCATCACGTTAGGCGCGGGCTTGAGCAGATAGCTGTTGCCTGCCAGGATAATCGGTATCGCGCCGCGCAGCACCTGCCAGACCGGAAAGTTCCAGGGCATCACTGCCAGAACAGGGCCGAGGGGAAGATACTGAACAAAGGCTTTGTTCTCCCCTGCCTGCACCGGCTCATCCGCCAGGAAGGCCGGACCGTTCCCGGCATACCATTCACACAGGCTGGCGCTCTTTTCCACTTCGGCCAGCCCCTGAGAAACCGGCTTGCCCATTTCGTCCGCCATGCTTTCTGCCAGCGCGCGTGCCTGCTGTCGCAGACCACCCGCAATGTTTAGCAGCAGTCGGGTACGCTTTTCCAGGTCGCTGACGCGCCACCCCTTGAATGCACCTGCGGTTTTTTCCAGCGCGGTTTCCACCTCTGCGGCCGTTGCGAAAGGCATCTGCTGCGTCACTTCCCCGGTAAAGGGATTGCGCGTAACGGCACTGGCTGGCGTATTGGTTGCTGTATTCATTAAATCTCCCGTTAGCCGGGCAATCAGGCCCTGGCGGTAGTCAGTTGAGATGCGATTCCTGACATTCTAGCCTTGCGCATGGTTCCTGAAAAATGAATAATAATGAAAATATCCTGCTCAATATGAGAATGAATAATGGATCTGACCCAGCTGGAAGTGTTCCGCGCCGTGGCGGAAGAAGGTAGCGTCACCGCGGCCGCCGAAAGGCTGCACCGCGTGCCCTCCAATATCTCGACCCGCCTGCGACAGCTGGAGGAGGATCTGGGTACGCCGCTGTTCAGCCGGGAAAAGCTGCGGCTGCATATTACCGATGCGGGGAGAACCCTGCTGGATTACGCCATCCGCATTCTGGCGCTGACCGAGGAGGCCAGGCAGCGGGTCACCCACCAGCAGCCCGCCGGAATATTTACCCTCGGCGCCATTGAGAGCACCGCGGCCGTCAGGCTGCCGCAGCTGATTGCGCGCTACCATCAGCAGTGGCCGGACGTGGAGCTGGATCTCTCCACCGGCCCCTCTGGCGATATGACCGACGGTCTGTTTTCAGGGCGCTTCAGCGCGGTGTTTATCGACGGGCCGCCGAAGCATCCTCAGCTGGATGGCGTGGCGGCTTTTGCCGAGGAGATGGTGCTGATCTCCTCGCTTAATCATCCGCCGGTGCCCAATGCCGCCTCGGTTTCCGGCTCGACCATTTACGCCTTTCGCGCCAACTGTTCATACCGACGCCGCTTTGAAAACTGGTTTGCCGCGGAACATGCCGCGCCGGGCAAGATTTTCGAAATGGAGTCCTACCACGGTATTCTCGCCTGCGTCAGCGCGGGCGCAGGTCTGGCAATGGTGCCGCGCAGCATGCTGGAGAGCATGCCCGGCCGGGAGAGCGTGGCAGCCTGGCCGCTGGCTGAGGATGCCGGGCTACTGGATATCTGGCTGGTATGGCGTAAAGGCTACGCATCCGGCAACCTGCGGGCGATGGTCGCGATGCTTGAGGACGCTTCGCAGTAGCCAATCACGCATCGTGAGCCTGGATACCAATGGAGCCGAACTGATGAGAACAGTTGAGTTACTGCAGTACATCCTGCAACCTGGTACCGGGCAGGAATTTCATGAAATCATGGCCGGGAAAAGTGCGCCTCTCCATCGTGAGGCTGGTATCGACATCGTTGCCTTTGGCTGCTCTCTGCATGATGAGGATTCGTACTACCTGATCCGGGCATTCGATGACATTGAGCATATGAAGGCAGCGCAGGAAGCATTTTACGGGAATGAGGTATGGCAGAAGGGACCTCGAACGGCAATCATCGAACGGATTAAAACCAGCGTAAAGTCAGTCATGATACTGCCAGAAACAGTGATTGACGGACTGAGGAATTCAGTAACGGCTGACTTATATTAAATACGAGGGACCGGAAAGATTGCGGCAGAATCGCTATTCAATGTACTGGCTGAAACGCAGAAGGTAGCCATGCGGTTCCAGTAGGGTTAGTTTGTATCAGTCATGTTTTTTCATCCTTTTTTGACTGAAGCAGCATACAACAGATGCCTTTTGCAGTGTCAAAGCTAAGTAGAAGTGACCGGAATGTTATGTTTAATGTGATGGTAATAATCAGTCATTATTAGCGAAACGTCTGCTTTTCGCTCAATTCGGCCCGTTAGCCGTTAGTTAAGTTAGCGTTGCATCGACTCGTTAAACTCATAGCGCTTTGCCGACCTGGGTTTCGTTCAGGTAGGAGGCCGCGGTTTTACCGTTTGCATGAGGTTATCCTTCAGCTGTTGTGTCGGAAAAGCATAACGCAGAGTGATTTATTTGATCAGGTGGGGTAATTCACATGGGTTTATTAGGTGAGTTCATTAATTTAGAGGGAGTGACGGTCGTCTTTGTGCTGCGAGTTAAAACCCGGCAAGAAGGCGGAGGGAACCGACTTCCTTTGTTACCCATTCTGATAACTTAAGAGGTTGTCCGGGTGTGACAATATTTCGGTATTCATGGGTTTACGCCTTTATCTGACAGAGGTACTTTTGAGTTACCTGTTTTACCTGACAACCTTACCGATCGCAGCGAGCCTGTGCGGTGTGGTGCGTCAAACTGACACACGATAACACCATCTCTATGGGTCCTGGTTTTAAACATCATCCACCACTACGGAAATTCAATATGCTGCAGTCTTCATCCGTTCGCTTCAGGGTGGCGGTTATCCTCCGGGCCTGCATGGCACTCACCACTGCTGCCATTGTGGCCATCAGCGCAGGTTCCCCACTGGGCACCTTCCGTGAAATCATGTCCAGTCCGGGGTTATATATTGATATCTTCTTCCTGCTGCTCCTGATTTTTACCTTGTGGAATGTTGCCTGTGTTTTCGTTGACGGAGGTCCCCTGAGCGGAGCGATTAACGGCCTCATACTCTGGATCGCTGCAGGCGCATTTGATGTGATGGATGAAATAGTCAGTCAACCGCGATGGGTAGGCTACTTCTGCGAAGATTTGTTTAAGCTGTCCGGAATGCTTCTCACCGTTATTAGCGTCTATTGCATCATCATGCGGATGAATTCACGTTTTTCCGTGGCGCAGACCAGCGCCATGCATGATGAACTCACCCGGCTTCCTAATCGGCGTTATTTTGTGGAAACCCTCAGCAGCACGACCAGTGCACAGCTGTCCATGATGATCATCGATATTGATTTTTTCAAGCACATCAATGACCGGTGGGGGCATGATGTCGGTGATGGTGTTTTGTCCAAATTCGGCGGACAGCTGGCGGGTATCAGTGGGCCTGCACTGAAAGTTTTCCGTATCGGTGGAGAGGAATTTGCGGTAATCGGCGAGGGGCTTTCCCGGTATGAGGTGATTCGCTATGCAGAATCCATCTGCAGGAATGCCCGGAACATCATACTGGATGATGGTCAGGGTATCTCCGTCAGTATCGGGGTTGCTTTCCAGAAAGTTGGGGAAAGCCAGCAGTCGTTAATGAAAAAAACCGACATAGCGCTCTACCGGGCAAAGGAAAACGGACGAAACAGAATTGAGTTGGCCGGCAATGAAAGGTCTGTATCTTAACCCTGTTCAGATATCCTCCTGACAATAACGTAATTTCCGCCCTTTCGCACCCTGTCAGGGTCAGTCGTAAAATACACAGGGATAGAGTAATCGAAGAGTTTTGCATTAGATAAAAATGACATTTACATCACAAGTGAACTCACTATAATCGCCGAAAAATTAAGCTCTCCGATTCGACGGCAGGGATGAGATGTCACCCTGCCGGTTTTTTTATGTGACACAGCGATTTATCGCTGGTGTGCAGCGCCAGGCCACAGCACGGAGATATCGTTGTGGCCAGCGTACAGGGGGAATTTATGATCAAATGGCTTCTGCGGACGCCGAGACTGGCACTGAAGCCCATGAACCCTCATGGTCGCCGATTCATGTCTAATGAGATGTATAATCGCGACTCTCTCAATACGTTTAACGCCGAGCCGGCAAGGTCAAAAGACTCCGCAGCGCTGCTCGGCGCGATGAAAAAGCATCACCCTGAGAGGCAATGCCCGCGTCAATTGAGCTCGGGGCGAAGTTCGCTTTATGCTCAGATTGGACCTTCTGCCCAGTGAGTCAGTCAGCTCCGTGCCAGAAGCGGAAGTAGCTAACAACAGTCGGTGTCAATCATCGGGGAGCAGGTCACATATAAATAGTCAGATGGTTAGTTCAACCAAGTCATGAACTCCACGGTAGATGTGGATATGAGATTTAATGGGCTCGGAGTCGCTCTACTGCGTATTGGCAGCCATCCGCCTAAATCGGCTGAAAGTAACCTCTCATACCAATGATATTTTTGGTCATATCAAGTCAGACTAATAATTTCCCCCCTGTTGCCGATACCATTAGTTCTCAGTCAATATATGAAGGAACATGTATGTACTTCGTTCGACCTGCATTTCGCCCGCTTATTTTTCTGTCGCTCTTCCCTCTTGCTTTCTCTCAGGCTGCTGAAAAGCCCACATTGACAGGCGGCGGTACGAATCCCTTATCCATTGTCAGAATTCACGATCGTGTGAATTATATGGTGTCTCTGAACTTCAGCAACGGAAAGACAGCTCAGCAATGGCGTTCTGTTGACTGTAAACAGGGGAAGGCACAGCTTCTGTACATGGATTTATTGAATGACCAGGGCTATACCTCCACGCGCTCATACGGCAACAGCTATCTGCGATATGCACCGGCACAGGATGATAAGCAAATGACACCGGAGGATGTCCGTACGGTTTGTCAGCTCCCCATAAAAGAGGTCAGGTGGGAAAAGTTATCCGCCACGTCAGAGGTTGGCATCACCAATCTGGTCGATGTGAATAGCATTCAGCACACTGGCGATAACTTATCCGTGCGCATGGGGTATGACATGGCAGATATCGTCTGGGAGCCGCCTTACGACGCGCCGCTGGTATTAAAGATTGAACACTACATATACAACTGCAAGACCCATCAGGGTAAGGCTGTTGCAGCGATGAACTTTGACAACGAGGGGCGCGTGACGGACTCACTCATAACGGCTGACATTGTTCGCCGCCAAAGTAGCTTTGAAATCACCTCTCAGATGATGAAGCGCTTCGGGGAGTTCTGCGATTTACCCTCCGGGAAAAAATTTACTGCCGAAGGGCATTTTGTGCCTGCCGCGAATAAGCGGGCGTCAACGGTGATGGGGCCATCAATGCCCGACCTGAGCAATAATAATCCGCAGTGGCTGAAAAAATATCCTCTTACTGCTGCCATTGAGCATCAGGCTCAGTCATTGATTAAACCCTGGGCGCTTCCACGCTTCAAACAGGTTCGTTATACCGAAGTCAGCGCGCTCGCTAAGGTCGCCGTGCAGTTGGATGCGCAACCCGATGGTTACGTACGCAAGCTGGAAGATTACGGTATCTGGACGGTGCAACGGTTAACGCTGGCCAATCTGCTACAGCTTAAATACACCATGTCCATTAGCTCTGGGGCATCGTTGCTCAATAAATTACAGACGGATCTGCGCTTCCCGCTAGTCACAGGGCAACGTTATCAGGCGCAGTGGGAAAGTATTGACGCCGATAAGAAAGTCACGGCTTCCACATTACGATGTGAAGTGACAAACGAGGGCGATGCAAATACCCTTTCGCCGGTGTTCGGCGGGAAATATCTGTTAGTTGAGTGCAGTGCAACCAATGAGGGACAAGTGTCCAGCAGTGACAAACTAGCCTGGATCCAGGAGCTTAATATCTTCGTTCCAATCACTATGCAGGTCGGTGATAAGCCTGAAACCCCGGTGAGACTGGAAAATGTCAGTGTGATCCGTTAATTAGCAGGCAGGCAAGCGCTCTCAGTAGAGACATACAAGATACAGGGGGCTGGCGATCAGCACCGGGCCAGAACGCGCCGGTTTGCCTGCTGCGCCATTCGGTAAACTCCGGCAGCGGAGGCTTTAACCTAATACGATTTACCGCCAGCGGAGTTTTTCAACTTGCTTTTTTACAGACTTCACAAGGGTTAGGTGGAGTTAGAAAATGTCATTGCTGACATTAATCAAATGTCCGCTTTTCGCTCACAGCGGACCTCCTGCCTCACCCACTCTGTCCGCTCCGTGCCAGAAGCGGACGTTGGCGTTTTATACTGATAACACCATGCGCCATAAATCTGGATGCGTATATTACATCTGGGTTCATGAGCGATTCATCGGAGGTGTCGGAGTTTAATTGAGTGAAGCGTTAATGCCAGTAGTACGACCATTAAAGAGCCTGCGGGCAACCAGCTGGCTGCTATGTCTGAATTCAGCGCTGCTGAGCCCAGCGTTGCGCCGATGCCACTACCAAGATAGTTAGCTGACGAATTCCAGGCGACAGAGGCCGTCGCTTGTTTTGGCGCATAGGTCACCAGAACATGCTGTTGTGGTGCCATACTGGCCCAACCGCACATCCCCCAGATAAAACACCCTATACCTGCCAGAAGCGCTGGTGCATATCCCATTAACGCAAAGCCCATCCCCAGCAGTAAGAGTAGTATTAACGTCGCCCTGGCGGATGTAAGGTGTTGGTCAATAGCCCTACCGATGAATAACGCTCCGGCCATACCACCAAGTCCCCAGAGCCATATAAAGATGCCTGTAAAACTACTCATGTCCCGAGAGGATAATATTTCAGCCATATAGGTATAGAGACCCAGCGATGCAATGCCTGTACATAGCGTCACGGTAAGGGTTGAGAGGATAAACGGTTCAGTTAATACGCTGAGTCGTTCTTTCCATCTGAGCGGTGTTGGGGCTGGAAATGAACTGGCCCTTCCCACTCCTGATGCAGCCAGAATGCCCAGCAGAACTATTAATCCAATGGTCCATCTCCAGCCAAAGTGTGCTTCGAGCAATAATCCAAAAGGAACCCCTAAAGCCGTACCTACACTTAAGCCTGCAAGTATCAGGGAAAGCGCCCGGCCACGTTGGGATGCTTTAACCATTGCGGCAGCGCTCGCTGTAGCCAGCGGCGAGTATAAACCTGCCCCAATACCGGCGATCACGCGGGAGATTAATAGAATATTCAGTGAAGGGGCAATCGCTGTAGCTAAGTTACCCACTGTGAAAAGGCCTATACCTGCCAACAATGCTGTCCGTGTCGAATAATGTGTTGAAGCAGATGCTAAAGCAGGTGCGCTTACAGCATAAGCCACCGTGAATACCGCGACACCCAGGCCGACCATAGCCTGCGTCGTCTGTAAATCCCGTGCCATGCCTGGCAGGAGCCCGGCCAGGACATAGGCATCTAGCCCAAGCGCAAAACCTCCAAGTATCAGCGGCCACAACAGGCAAATCATGTGCCTGATGCCTGTTTCAGTATGGCTTCCAGAAGCCCCGGAAACTTTGAGTCCAGTAATTCACGCCGCAGGCTGATCCAGCAGTTGCGACCTTCGGGACGTGTGGTGGTTATACCAGCCTTTCGCAAAGTACCGGTGTGATGCGTTACGGTAGATTTTGACATGTCTGGTGCCAGGTCAAGGCTGTTAACACGGTCCCGCCCGGAGAGAATACGGACCATTTGCAGCCTTGTTGGATCACTCAAGGCAAAAAGTATTTGTGACAGGTTAACTTCTTCTGGAGCCGGATGCTGATAAGTTCGAGTCATAGAGGGTCAACTGTTCTGTGGTTTTCGAACAATTATAGTTCGGTAATCACCGAACAGTCAATGTAGCTTTCGACCTTACCCTCATGGCACAACCCGGGTTCTGTAGATGATCATTATCCAGGTGACTTTCGCATTAAATAGGAAGGATATAAATGGCTTCTGGGAAGAAGCGCCAAAATTTACTGATAAACTTGAGCAAAATCGATGGCGTACATCGCCTTATATGATTCAGGCGGTTCATTGCAAGGTCTGCTGCAAATCGAACGTCTTCTTTCGCTCATAGCGAACCCGACACCTACGTCTGGCCGCTGTGTGCCAATAGCGGACGTGGCTAACATCGGAATGACTAATCTGCGGGGGCTGGTCAGCACATATGACAACGTATGACGCTGTCGTGACCTCAGCTTGTAAAGTAGTATGAGTTGTTCTGCATTTCACACTTGGGATAGTCAATGACATTACAAGCGACCTATATTGAACAGCCTACGCCCGGCGCTGAAACGGAAGGTGTTTCGATCATCGACGTCAATCCTTTTGGCTCTAAGGGGGAAAAGGATCGGCGACTGCTAATCAGAAACGACGGTGAGCCCCTTCTGATTTTACAGTTATATATACGTGCAGATGAGGATGGCTGGCTTATTTCCAGCGCCTTTTCTGATTTTCTCCTGAATGAATCCCACGTGGCTATCATTTGTGGGGACTATTTTCATGTTTTTGACATAGCCACACACGCGTTCAGAAGCCATCCACTAGGTGATTACGTCGGCCATATTTATTCAGTGCCTGACATCCATACTGACAAGCTACATGATCGGGTTCTGGTTGCAACTTACTGCCACGTTTTTCTGATGGATATTGCTGCAGGCATTCTCTGGAAATCCAGGCAGTGCGCCATTGATGGTGTAATCATAACATCAATAGAGAATGATACCGTGCTTGGCCAAGGAGAGTGGGACCCGCCAGGAGGCTGGGAATCTTTTAAGCTCGATCTTAAAACGGGTATCCTGATTTGAAGAAGGAGTTACCCTCACAGTAATTGCTAAAAGCGGATTTTGCTAGCATCGCAATATCATAATTTATGGGGACAAGTCAGGTTGACCTGCTCCCATTTGATTAATACACCTAGGTTTAACTAGCTCTTCATGGTACTGAGAACAACCGCTAAGTCTGCTCCTCGCTCATAGCGGACCTCGCTACGCTTTAGGCGACCCCCTCCGTGCCTAGAGCATAACTTGCTTACATCGTACTATGTTAGTTTGCTGGGAGCAGGTCAAATCAGCCAGTTCAAATGACGTTATCGACTGAGGAGGGAACAATGATTACTTATCAAAATGCGATGGAAATGGCTTTGGATTACCCTTAAAGGCTATGACATCCCAGTTGTTATTACTCTTCATGGTCGATTCTCAGAAGGCTGGTTCTATTGTTTTCAATCGAGAGAGTATTTAGAAACAGGTGAGTTTTCTGCTCAGTTGGCAGGTAATGCACCGTTCATGATTGATAAAGATGATGGAGAAATTCACATATTTGGAACTGCTTATCCTTTAGATAAATATCTGCAGGATTACGAACAACAAAAAAACACATAACTTCCGTTCTTCGCTCACAGCGGACCTCCTGCCTCACCCACTCTGTCCGCTCCGTGCCAATAGCGGCCTTAGATAGCATCATGTTTTGGTTAATTAACACTCAGCAAACGATGAGCGTCCCAGGCCTTCATCGCGAATGATACCGAGGCATCAAGTTCTTTGCCTGTTGCACCATCACGCGCTTCAGTAGACAGGCCGATCTCAAAGCTGTGCAAATACATGGCGAGCGCACGTGCATCGGTGTCTGCGACCAGTTCGCCCGAATCTATGGCTCTACGGACGCACTTAAGGAACCCTGCGCGGGTATGGGTGCGTCGCGCTTCAAGAATCCGGCAGATATGCTCGTGCCCGGGCGAACAGGTATTAACGGATAACGCGATAAGACAGCCGCTTGGGTGTCCCTGCTCTGTCTGCATTTTTACTGAACGGCGTAACGCCAGTTCAGTGGCCTCACGTGGGTTGAGACTATCATCCCAGAGGCAATCGTTAACCTGGCCATAAGTCGACAAATAGCAATCAACAACTTCTTCAAATAGCGCCTCTTTCGAACCAAATGCCGCATAAAAGCTCGGTGCCGTAATGCCGTTACCGAGATTTGCTTTAAGCAAGGCAAGCGAAGTGGATTCATAGCCATACTGCCAAAAAAGATACATCGCCTGACGAACTGCCTCGTCCCGGTCAAATAATCGTGGACGTCCCATCTTTGCCATATCCGCTCCTGCTTTTGCAAACCTTACATAAATACTAATCGATACATATGTGCTTGACAACCTCCAGGCTGGCCTATATTTTCTGATTTATATATCGATTGGTATATAAATCCAGGACGAGTTCCGAACTCTGCTTTGGCTTTTTAACTGTTTAAAAGGACGCAACGTGCACGCTGAAACTGAATCACAAGGAATCACGACACAACCCAGGCTCCCCCTTCTGCCGCTGCTGGCGTTTGCTATGACCGGATTTATTGCCATCCTGACCGAGACCCTGCCAGCAGGCCTGCTTCCGCAAATCGGCACAGACCTTGGCGTATCCCAGGTAATGGCGGGCCAGCTGGTAAGTATCTATGCGCTGGGCTCGCTTCTCGCAGCCATTCCGTTAACGGTGCTGACAAGGGGATGGCACCGTAAAAAAGTATTGTTGCTGGCCGTCGGGACCTTTCTGGTTTTCAACACTATTACCACTTTTTCCTCCAACTACTGGCTGACGCTGGCCGCGCGGTTTATGTCTGGCGTGGCTGCAGGGCTTGCGTGGGGAATACTGGCTGGCTATGCGCGTCGCCTCGTTCCTGCAGATTTGCAGGGCCGCGCGCTGGCTGTTGCCATGGTGGGGATTCCGATTGCCCTGTCGCTGGGGACGCCTGTGGGAGCATGGCTGGGCGGCATGATGGGATGGAGAGTGCCGTTCGGGGTCATGGCAGCGCTGTCGATTTTATTGTTGATCTGGACGCTCATTGCGGTTCCCGACCTGCCGGGACAGCAGGCTTCGCAGCGATTATCTGTCTGGAAAGTATTCCTGATGCCCGGGGTTCGTCCGGTTCTGGCGGTTATCTTTCTCTGGATGACAGCACACAACATTCTTTATACGTTTATCGGTCCATTTCTGGCGCTATCGGGTCTAACCTCGCAAATCGGACTCATCCTGCTTCTCTTTGGACTTGCTGCACTGGTTGGCATCTGGATAACCGGAGCACTGGTTGATCGTCACCTGCGTAAACTTGTTCTGCTCAGCCTGTCGGCGCTGGCTGCTGTTTCACTGATGCTGGCTGCGGGCATGCGGGAGCCAGTAGTGGTATTTCTGGCCATCGTCGTATGGGGATGGTCATTCGGAGGCGCGTCAACCCAGATGCAGACAGCGGCGGCCGATGCGGCCGGTAATAATGTCGATGTTGCTCAGGCGATGGTGACCACCGCATGGAATGTGGCTATCGCCAGCGGCGGAGTCATCGGAGGGCTGCTTCTTGAAAATGCCGGTGCAGTGTCATTCCCTTGGGCGCTCCTGGCATTAATGGCTGTTGCGTTTCTCTGCGCTTATTTCGGTAAAAAACATGGTTTCAGGCCTGAGGCCAGAAACCATTGAGTTAATCAATGGGCTGGATTAGACAGGATAACATCCAGTTTTAACACGGCGCGTTTGCGCAGTACTTCTGACGGGTAATGTCCGCTCCTCGCTCATAGCAGACATCCATCGTCTATAACCACTGCGCATTTAGCAAACACCTATCCTGGTTGCCTTCAAACACAACTGCCTTAGCCGACATTATGGCCGCTCCAGAACATACGGCATAGATATGAAAACGGTACGGCAGGTGAAAGGCTTTTTTACGAAGGACTGACGCAGGGGAGGTTCCCGGCCGACGCAGGACGCGTCCACCGGGCAGGGTAAAACCGCGCTATACAGCCGGCCTCCCAATGCGGTCAGGGGGCCATTTTGCGCGGTCAGACGGTTACATCTGTACCAGGTTTTTAATCTTCACGTCGGGGTTCACGTCAGCGTCGTAGTCCACGCCGTCAAGGCCAAAGCCAAACAGGTGCATAAACTCGCGCTTGTAGCTGACGAAATCGGTGATGTCATTCAGGTTTTCATCAGTCACCGTTGGCCACAGCTTATCAACGGCGTCCTGCACTTCCGGTGCCAGCTCTTTGTAGTCGGCGCGCAGGCGGCCTTCGTCATCAACGATTGGTGATGCGTTAAACAGGCTATCTTTAAACAGGCCATAGACCTGCTCGATGCAGCCTTCGTGGGTGCCCTTCTCTTTCATCACCCTGAACAGCAGTGCCAGATAGAGTGGCATAACCGGAATAGCGGAGCTGGCCTGCGTCACCACGGCTTTGAGTACGGACACGCGTGCGTCGCCGCCCTTCGCCGCCAGCTGGTCACGGATGCTCAGCACGCGCTTATCGAGATCTTTTTTCGCTTCGCCGATCGACCCGTTCCAGTAAATATCCTGGGTGCTCTTCGCGCCCAGATAGGTAAAGGCGGTCGTTTTCGCGCCTTCGGCCAGCACGCCAGCCGCGTCCAGCGCATCGATCCACATCTGCCAGTCTTCGCCGCCCATTACCGCCACGGTGCCGTCGATCTCTTCCTGCGAAGCAGGCAGCAGCGTGGTTTCATTGACGGTTTCTTTGTCGGTGTTCAGACCACGGACCGTGACTTCTTTGCCAATAGGTTTCAGCGTGGAGTTAAAGACTTCACCGGTTTTCGGGTGCGTACGACGAGGAGACGCCAGGCTGTACACCACCAGGTCAACCTGACCCAGGTCCTGTTTAATCAGCTCGATGGTTTTCTGCTTCACTTCATCGGAGTAAGCGTCGCCGTTGATGCTTTTGGCATACAGGCCTTTTGCTTCGGCAAACTCTTCGAAAGCGGCGGAGTTATACCAGCCGGCGGTAGCCGGTTTGCTCTCTTCACCGGGACGCTCAAAAAAGACGCCCAGGGTGGCGGCATCGCTGCCGAAGGCGGCGGAAATACGCGCGGCCAGGCCGTAGCCGGTGGATGCACCAATCACCAGGACCTTTTTTGGCCCGTTGGCAACGGTGCCCTGACGGGTCACGTAATCGATTTGGTTCTTAACGTTAGCTTTGCAACCCGCCGGATGGGCAGTAACACAGATGAAGCCACGGATGCGTGGTTTAATAATCATGTCGACCTCAGTTGAAACTGTCTCAGTAAATGCGGGCAACAGGATACCCGCTTGTGCCGGTTCAGGCAAAGGTGTCAGTGGGTTATCGCTTTATTTACCTGACACCAGTTACGCTGCGGGTTGATGCCGCCGTCTGGTGAAGTGTAGCCAATACAGCCTAAAACGCTGTCAAACAGCTTTTCATGAAACACCGGCGTTTTGTCGCGCGCCAGCGTTTTTAGCTGCGCAAAGGCCGCGCTGTTGTCGGGCTGCTGCAGGAATTTATCGGAAGCCCAGACCATGATCGGCACGGTACGCTGCTCCATCGGTGCCCTGTCGCGCGGCGTACCGTGAAAATGCATATTCTGTGAAATCGATTCACCGTGATCGGACGCGTAGAAGACAATGGCGTTGCGGTTACGCAGCTGATTGAAGACCTGTTCCAGTACGTGATCGGTATAGAGCAGGCTGTTGTCGTACGAATTCACCATCTCTTCAGTCGAACACTGGTCATCAATGCCCTGACACTCCGGCTTGTAGCGCGCAAAGGATCGCGGATAGCGTTCGGTATAGAGGAAATGTGAGCCTTTGGTATGCAGAATAACCAGGTGCTTACCCTTAGGATGACGTTCCAGCGAATCCCGCAGTTCGTTAACCAGCGCCATATCATCTATCGGCTTGCCCACATTGCGCTTTTCAGACTGGATAGTTTCCCGCAGGGCATAGTCATCCGCCTGGGCCTTATTGTAAAACCAGGCTTCGCTCTGCATGGAGAACAGCTCCGATGAGAACCCCTGCTTTTTCAGCACCGAGAAGACGTTCATCTCTTTTAGCGTGCGCTCCGGCGCGTCGGACGCGCCTCCCTCACGCACAAACATACAGCGCAGCGAAAGCTTGGTAGAGGTATCGCAGGAGTAGCCCTCCAGCGCCGCGAGGTTTTTCTCTTTATCGAGATTTGGCGTGTTATCGCGGCTGTAGCCGTACAGGCCCATATGGTCGCGACGGGCGCTTTCACCGATAATAAATACCACGTACAGGTCGTTAACGTCCTTTGGCGGCGTATAGGTAAAGTGCTGAGCGGGATCGAACAGATTGCGGTTGTCCTCTGCCTGGCTCCAGCTGCTATACGCCAGCAGCCCCACGCCCGACAGCCAGTTTGACGGCGAGTAGCTCCCCGCCACTACGCCGCCGTAGCTGGCCATCATGCTGTTATTCTGGCGGTCGAGGGAATCCTGACGATCGCCCATCACCTTTAACGGCAGCCAGCAGCAGAGGGCAGCCGCGATCATCACGCCGCCACGGCCCATAAACGCCTTATGGTTATGGCGGCGCAGCGCCGCTTCCGGCAGTGGCGACAGCCAGAGCATCAGGATCGGCAGCAGGCTGACCAGTACCACCCACAGGTAAAAGTGCCAGCCGACCGACTCTTTTGAAAGGTCGAGGCTGTCGGTCGCCATTACCGAGGCAATAATGCCGTAGCCGATATCGACGTTGAAAAAAATCATGTAGTAGCTGGCGGCAACGGAAAACACCACCAGCAGCGTCAGCAGGATCCTGAACAGCAGGCGTCCAGCCAGCGAGGCGAGCAGCGTGACAAACAGGACCAGCGCAAAGGCAGCCAGCATCTCTGTGGCGGTAGAAAGCGCGGCGTCCTGAGTGAGCTGATGGAAGCGACGGAAAAATATGGGCAGGTTAAGCAGGATGCCAACATATAAAGCAACAAAGCAGCAGACCCGATGCTGGGTCAAAAAAAGCAGTTTTTTCATCTGATTCATCGTGATTGTTAGTAAATAGTCATGCCAGTACAGAGAAAGCGAGAGAGGCTCTGAAAACTGCCATTTAGGGCGTGCGGAAGGTCAGACAAAGTAAACTAACGTGAGTTTAACTCAGGTTGATGAAATGTATTGTTATAGTGTTACAAATCATGTTCCCGCCGCAAGCGGACCAGGAATGTTGATCCTATTCAAAGTTTTGAGAAATAGTGTTTATCCCGGACTATGCAGTTTAAATGCATAAATATGACTTGCCTTTCGCTTTCACCTGACATCAGATGTTCCTGGGATGTTATTTATTCGCGCTATGCCTTTTCGTCGCCAAAAACAGTTAAATTTTACATAAACTTAAAGATTTCAAAACATGCTTTTAATGATAAATTTAGTCGCGCATAAGTGATATTCACCAAATACGCCCGGATTTGGCAGCACAATTAACTCATTAAAATTAAGGTTTGTTATGGAAAAGCTATCTTACGTTTCTGACAGCAGCACAACGGCCTGGTCAACATACCTGCAACAAATTGACCGCGTTGCACCCTATCTGGGGGATTTGTCCCGCTGGATCGATACGCTGCGACATCCGAAGCGCGCGCTGATTGTTGATATCCCGCTGCAAATGGATGACGGCTCTATTCGCCATTTCGAAGGCTTTCGCGTACAGCACAATCTCTCCCGGGGACCGGGTAAAGGCGGCATTCGCTATCATCCCAATGTCGATCTGAATGAGGTGATGGCGCTGTCGGCGTGGATGACCATTAAATGTGCTGCGGTGAATCTGCCTTACGGCGGAGCTAAAGGCGGGATCCGCGTCGATCCCTTTACGCTGTCAGAAGGTGAGCTTGAGCGCCTGACCCGCCGCTATACCAGCGAGATCGGCCTGATTATCGGTCCGCAGAAGGACATCCCCGCGCCCGACGTGGGAACCAACGCCCGGGTAATGGCCTGGATGATGGACACCTACTCCATGAACCACGGGACTACCATCACCGGCGTGGTCACGGGCAAGCCTATCCATCTTGGCGGCTCGCTGGGTCGTGAAAAGGCTACCGGCCGCGGCGTCTTTATCACCGGGCGCGAAGTGGCCCGCCGTTCCGGCATCGAAATTGAAGGGGCGAGAATCGCGGTTCAGGGGTTTGGTAACGTCGGCAGCGAGGCCGCACGGCTGTTTGTGGCAGCCGGTGGCCGGGTAGTGGCGATTCAGGACCATACCGCCACCCTCTTTAACGCCGGCGGAATCGATCTGGATGCCCTCAGCAGCTGGCAAACCACGCACAAGAACATCGCGGGGTTCCCCGGGGCTGAAGAGATCGCCAGCGAAACCTTCTGGAGCGTGAAAATGGATATTCTTATCCCCGCCGCGCTCGAAGGCCAGATTACCCGCGAGCGGGCGGAAAAACTCAGCTGTAAGCTGGTACTGGAAGGTGCGAACGGCCCAACCTACCCGGATGCGGACGATATGCTTACCTCACGCGGCATCACCGTGGTGCCGGACGTAATCTGTAACGCCGGTGGCGTGACCGTCAGCTATTTTGAGTGGGTACAGGATATGGCGAGCTTTTTCTGGAGCGAGGATGAGATCAATCAGCGGATGGACAGGATCATGACCGAGGCGATGGTTCACGTCTGGGACAAAGCCGCAGAGAAAGCCTGTAGCCTGCGCACCGCCGCCTATATTGTCGCCTGTGAACGCATTCTGATGGCCCGCAAAGATCGCGGGATTTACCCCGGCTAAAACCCTCGGGCGGTGCTGCACCGCCCGCTGCCTTCCCCTACGCTTCGGTAGCCGCGGCCACCTGATACTGCGTTTTAAACGCTTCGTTTTCATCCGTCAGCCGGATGGCGGCTTCGATCATCTCGTTCTGTATCATCAATGTGCCACCGCTGGTGCGCCAGTGAATATAGAGCACGCAGAGCGCGGCGACCTGTAGTCTGTCATTCTCATCGCTGCTGCCGTTAAAACCATATTCTGCTTCTGACCAGCGATAGACGTCGGCAATAAAGGGCATGTCTCCGCTTTCATCCAGCGGCGGCAGGGTCTCAAACAGCGCCAGCATTTCGGGCGTTGCGGTATAGCGCTGGCGTCCGATGGCGTCCATCTGACGCCCGTGGGCGCGGGTCTGATTGGCCTGTTTCGCCTTCATTTTTGCCCGCTTGCTACGTTTATCCTGCTTACTGCTCATCGTATGACTCTCCTGATGTTAGGCGGCGATGATAGCAGAATGCACAGGTGAAAGCTGAGCCTACATTTTGCCGATAAACAGTGAGACCAGGCCGGCGGCAATCAGCGGCCCGACCGGTACGCCGCGAAACAGCGAGACGCCGATGAGCGTGCCAATCAGCAACCCCCCTACTATGGTGGGCTGGCTGCTCATCAGGGAGACGCCGCGTCCCCCTACCCAGGCCACGAATATGCCAATCGCGATAGCCAGCAGGGATTTCCAGTGGAGGAATGAGCCCAGCAGCGTGCTGCCAGGCAGGGTGCCGCTGGCGATGGGCGCAATGACGCCAATAGTGAGGATGATGATCCCGACGGTGACGCCCTGCTTTTCAATCCATGGGAAAAGTGCGTTTAGCGGCGTCATGCGCACCACGATCAGTACCAGCAGCGCGATGGTAACCGTCATGTTATGACTGAAATAGCTCATGCCGGTTAACACCAGCAGTATAAACAGCGTCATATCGAACATTATATTCCCTGAGAGCCGTAAGCGTAACGTCTTGTCTCTCCAGCTTAAAACGCTTTACCGTTCCGTTCTAGCTTTTTAAGTCTCAGCCCTTTTTTCTCAGAGGAGGGTCTCAATCGCTGCCTGCAAGCTGACCGCAGGCCCGGTCAGAACCGATAGGGTGCTGTTGATGTATTTCTCCGCCCCGGCCATGGAGCTTTGTGCCAGCACGATGCAGCCCAGCGCAGAGTCCGGGCGCTGCTGTAGATAGTGAGCAATTTCCTGATGGTAGCCGCTAATATCCCCCGCATTGTAGTAAGCCCAGGCCCGGGGAACGAGCTCGACCATCAGACGATCGCCGGGAATAAATGCCTCAAACAGATGCGTCGTCGAAGCCAGCGTTGAGTGCGCCGTGCACAGCACCAGAATTGAGCCGTGATAATGCGAGGCGGCTTTCGCCAGGGTGGCATCGACCCGCAATACCGGCTTAGTGAACCGTTCTGCCTGCCAGGCAACGACGCCCAGCGTGGTGCAGGTGACAATGACCACGTCCGCCTGCTGGCAAAGCTCATCTATCGCCTGTAACGTGGCTGCCTCTATCTCAGGGGTCATCTCACGGGCCTCGATGGCCTTTTCCAGTAGCTCACTTTCTACCCGATGAAGCAGTTGAAACTCGTCAAAATCCAGCGCGTGCAGTGCCGCTTCATAGAGTTCGATATTACTCCGGGCTGCGTGCAGGCAGGCAATAATGGTCATGGCGTCTTCCTTATCAGGGGGATAGGTTAACTGTGGCAAATCTTTCGGGCTTTGCCAGTTTACTGCATCGACCCTTAACTCACCACTTCCCCCTTTTGGTGCAATACCGCGCGCTTATGCCCCCTCCCGATGAAACGAATGTTGCAGGCCCGATTCATTCGTCACATCCCTCCCCGTCTGCCGCGGGACGGGCATCTGGTATGAAAATTGCACGAATGGGTAACTGGTAAAGGAGAGACGCATGAAAGTAATAGTGATAGGTGGCGGTATCGGTGGACTGTGTAGCGCGATAGCCCTGAAGCGGTACGGTATTGAAACGGAAGTGTATGAAGCGGTGAAAGAGATTAAACCGGTCGGCGCGGCGATCTCCATCTGGCCCAATGGCGTTAAGTGCCTCAATTTCCTGGGAATGAAAGAGCCGCTGCGGGCACTTGGCGGTAACATGCGCACGATGGCCTATCAGGATTTTCGACGGGGGGAGGTTCTGACCCGATTCAGCCTCGATCCGCTGGTGGCTCAGTCGGGCGAACGTCCTTATCCAGTGGCGCGCGCCGAACTCCAGATGATGCTGCTAAATCATTACGGCCGCGAAAAGGTACAGTTTGGCAAGCGCGTAACCCAGGTCGAACAGGATAGTCAGGGCGTCATCGCCCGGTTTGAAGATGGCAGCGAGGTCCGGGGTGACCTGCTGATCGCCTGCGACGGTACCCATTCGGTAGTGCGTAACAGCGTGCTGGAGAGACCGGTTGAGCGGCGCTATGCAGGCTATGTGAACTGGAACGGCCTGGTTGAGTGTGATGAAGCCATCGCGCCCGCCGATCAGTGGACCACCTTCGTCGGCGAGGGTAAGCGCGTCTCGCTGATGCCGGTGGCGGGTAACCGCTTCTATTTCTTTTTTGATGTTCCCCTGCCCGCAGGTTTAGCGGAAGATCGCACTTCCCTGCGTGACGATCTTACGCGCTACTTCAGCGGCTGGGCGCAGCCGGTGCAAACGCTGATCGAACGTATTGATCCGCAGACCACTAACCGCATCGAAATCCACGATATCGACCCCTTTTCGCCGCTGGTTAAAGGACGCGTGGCGCTACTGGGTGATGCAGCGCACAGCACCACGCCGGATATCGGCCAGGGCGGCTGTGCGGCGATGGAGGATGCGGTGGTACTGGCAGACGCGCTGCAATCGCATCCGCTCGATGCTGAGGCGGCGCTGCGTCACTATCAGCAGCAGCGCGTCGATCGGGTAAAAGATTTGGTGCTGAAAGCGCGTAAGCGCTGCGATGTTACTCACGGTAAAGAGATGGCGGTGACCCAGCAGTGGTATGAAGAGCTGAAAACCGAGACCGGCGAGCGCATCATGAATGGCATGTGCGAGACCATTCAGGGCGGGCCACTGGCGTAGTGGTTGTGCACCGCGCAGGCCCACCCTGATGTTTGAACGGCTGTTTAGCGCGAAAGATACCCTACGGTTGAACGGCTGTTTAGCGCGGGGACTACCGCTTCTGGTAGCGGATACTCCCCAACTTATCACACCCTTAGCTGTCCTTAAGCCCGCGATTAATCAGCATCGGTTCAATTTCAGGATCCCTTCCCCGCCACTCGCGATACAGCTGATTAAGATCTTCACTGTTACCGCGTGACAGGATCTTATCCCGGTAGACCTGGCCATTTTCCCGCGTCAGGCCACCCTGCTCGTTAAACCATTCAAAACCGTCATCGGCCAGCATCTGCGTCCAGAGATAGGCATAATATCCCGCGGCATAGCCGCCTCCCCAGATATGCTGGAAGTAGCTGGAGCGGTAGCGAGGCGGCACGGCGGCAAGATCAATTTTATCCTGCTGAAGGGCACTTTTCTCGAAGCTGTCCACGTCCTGCACCGGCGTATCCGACGCAAGGCTGTGCCAGTGCTGATCCAGCAGCGCGGCGGCCAGCAGCTCCGTCATGTCGTAGCCCTTGTTGAATTTACTCGATTTAACGATTTTATCACGCAGCGCCTGCGGCATCGGCTCGCCGCTCTGATAGTGATGGGCGAAATTGTTGAATACCTGGTCATTGCTGGCCCAGTGCTCGTTGCACTGCGAGGGGAATTCCACAAAATCTCGCGGTGTTTCCGTCCCGGAGAGGCTGGGGTAGCGCTGACTGGCAAACAGCCCATGCAGCGTATGGCCAAACTCATGGAACATAGTGATAACATCATCCCAGCTAATCAGAGCGGGTTCGCCGTCGGCCGGTTTAGCAAAGTTACAAACGTTATAAATGACCGGCCGGGTATCCAGCAGCGTTGACTGCCCGACAAAATTGCTCATCCATGCCCCGCCACCTTTATTATCGCGTTTGAAATAGTCGACATAGAACAGGGCCAGCGCGTCTCCGGTGCTGTCGAAAATCTCGAAAACCCGCACGTCGGGCTGGTAAACCGGAATATCGCTGCGGGGGGCGAAGGTAATTCCAAACAGCTGCGTGGCCGCCCAGAAAACGCCCTTATCGAGGACGTTCCACATCTCGAAATAGGGTTTGGTTTCGCTCTCATCAAGATCGTATTTTTCCTTTCGCACCTGCGCGGAATAATAGAGCCAGTCCCAGGGCGCCACGGTAAAATCTCCCTGCTGCCGGGTAATCACCGCCTGAATGTCAGCCGTTTCACGCTGCGCCCGGTCGGTAGCGGCCGGAACAATCGCCCGCATAAAATCGAGCGCTGCCTCAGGCGTTTTCGCCATCTGGTCCTGTAGCTGCCATGCGGCAAAGCTGCTAAAGCCCATCAGGGCCGCCTGCTTAGCCCGCACCTGCGCCAGCTGGATAATCAGCTGTCGCGTATCGCTGGCATCCCCTTTTTCAGCGCGATTCCATGAGGCGTCATAGAGTGCCTGCCGCGTGTCGCGATTGCTCAGACTTTGTAGCGCCGGCTGCTGGGTAGTGTTTTGCAGCATAATCAGCCAGCTATTCTCCAGCCCCTTAGCCTGTGCTGCCCCGGCAGCCGCGTTCAGTTCGGCCTCGCTCAGGCCTGCCAGCAGGGTCTTATCCTTTACCACCAGCCCCCCGTCCCGCGCTGCGATCAGCAGCTGGTTGGTAAACTTTGTACTGAGCGACGCAGCCTGCTGATTCAGCGCTTTGAGCTGGTCTTTTTGCGATGCATCCAGGCTGGCACCGGCCAGCTGGAAACGCTGCCAGATAACCTCGACCAGCCGCAGGGATTCCCCCGACAGGCTGAGCGAATGACGCTGCTGATAAATCGTGTCGAGACGCGCAAACAGGCGGCTATCAAGTTTGATATCATCCTCCAGCGCGGTCAGCTTCGGCGACATCTCTTCGTCCAGCGCCTGTAACGCATCACTGGTATTGGCTGAGGTCATGGCACCAAAGACGTTTTCAACGCGCTTAAGCATCTGCCCGGCTTTTTCGAGCGCTTCGTAGCTGTTTTCAAAGGTGGGGGCGTCGGGATTAGCAATAATTTTCTGGATCTCTTCGCGCTTGACCCGCATGCCCTCTTCCAGGGCGGGGCGGTAGTCGTCCTCCGAGATGAGATCGAACGGCGGTGCCTGAAACGGCAGTGTGCTCGGCTGGCTGAAAGGGTTGGCTGACGAGAGGGGCATGGGCGTGTCTCCGGGTCGCTAAAGCTTTCAGCATAGGACGAGAAGGCCGTGAAGCCAACCCCGTCACTAACGTAATGCGAGATATCTCCAGCCGCTCTCCCGGGGATATCAACGGCCCCCGGCAATTTCGCCCTTCTCCACGCTATTTTGCTGCCATACGCACTGGCCGTTAACCCAGGTACTGGCGATATTACGATCGTCACCCAGCGTCATCAGCACAAACATCTTTTCCCCGATATCGCGGCTGTTGGCCTGGCGCATTTTTTGTAGCTCTGAGACGGCCGGATCGATCACCACAAAATCGGCTTCCTTACCCGGCAGAAAGTTACCGATATGGCTATCCAGATCCAGCGCCTTCGCGCCGCCGAGCGTGGCGTGGTAGAACGCCTCACAGGCTGACAGGGAATAGCGCTGTAGCTGGCCCACTTTGTATCCTTCGGCCAGGGTTTTCAGCATATTAAATGTCGTACCTGCCCCGACATCGGTGCCGATGCCCATCTTCACCTGCCTGTCCCAGCAGCGTTTCAAATTGAACAGGCCGCTGCCGAGAAACAGATTGGACGTGGGACAAAAGGCGACCGCCGAATCGGTGTCATGCAGGCAGTCCCACTCGCTATCTTCTAAATGCACGCAGTGAGCAAAGACGCTGCGACGCCCGGTAAGCTGATAGTGATCGTAGACGTCGAGGTAGCCGCTGCGATCGGGAAAGAGCGATTTTACCCACTCAATTTCCTGGGGGTTTTCGCTAAGGTGGGTATGCAGCCAGGTATCGGGAAATTCGGTTTTAAGCTGACGTACCTTGCCCAGCAGAGCCGGGGATGAGGTGGGCGCAAAGCGCGGCGTCAGCGCGTAGCTGAGACGGCCGCAATTGTGCCAGCGGTCAATCAGCTCGCGGGTTTGCTGATAGCTCTGCTCGGGCGTTTCGGTAAGATAGTCAGGGGCGTTGCAGTCCATCATCACCTTACCGGCAATCAGCCGCATATTGAGGCGATGCGCCGCTTCAAACAGGGCATCCACGGACTGGGGATGCACGGTGCCGAACACCAGCGCGGTAGTGGTGCCATTGCTGAGCAGTTGCTGCAAAAAAAACGCCGACATGTTCGCGGCATGCGTCGGGCAGTGATACTGGCTTTCGACCGGGAAGGTATAGTGCTGTAGCCACTCCAGCAGCTGTTCGCCGAAGGCACCAATCATCTCGGTCTGCGGATAGTGAATATGGGTGTCAACAAAGCCCGGAACGATAAGCTTTCCGCGATAGTCAATAACGGCCTGCGGATCGCTTAACAGCGACTGGCCCTCTTCCCAGCTTTGCAGCGAAACAATTTTACCGCCGTTAAGTAGAAGCAACCCATCCTCAATATAGCGGGCGAGACCGGCAAGCTGCCCGGGATTTTCCGCCGCAGCGGTAAAATCAAAAAAACTTCCCCTAATGGCCTGGGTATAGGTCGGTAACATAGCGATTCCTTTTTGAAAGAGCCTTGTGCTTTTTCGGTTATGGCAACAGAGGGGTGAAGTGAAATTTGCAATTGTCATGCCAGAGCAAGGTGAAATTAATATAGCTAATTTTCAGGTAGTTAGCATAAATTGATGACCTTTTTTAACTGTGCAAATATAAATGGCCAGGCAATCGTTTGCCTGCATAAGCAAACGATTGCAATGTCACTATCTGTATTGGGTGAATGCTTTTTCTGCGGGCCACCTCCCCGGTCGCGCACCAATAAAAGGCATATCCAGGGTCTGATGCGCCAGTAGTGTGCAGCCCCGGAATTAACATATAGATATTGCGTCTTATCAGGATGTGGGCAACGTGATAGGGTGAAGAAAAGTTAAAATATGATGAGGAACAGTATGATGATTGTGTTTGTTACCGGTGCCACCGCGGGATTTGGCGAGAGTATCACCCGCCGCTTTATCGCTCAGGGTCATAAAGTCATAGCGACCGGACGCCGCAATGAACGTCTGCAAGCGCTGAAGGATGAGCTGGGTGACAATTTATACACGCTGCAGCTGGACGTACGTAATCGCGCCGGAATTGAAGAGGCGCTTGGCAGCCTGCCCGCTGAGT
The DNA here is from genome assembly GCF_900068895.1 of Erwinia sp. ErVv1. Taxonomy (GTDB): domain Bacteria; phylum Pseudomonadota; class Gammaproteobacteria; order Enterobacterales; family Enterobacteriaceae; genus Erwinia. Next base: position 616,458 of record NZ_CDPK01000002.1, read on the forward strand.
GGCGCAATATTGACGTGCTGGTCAATAATGCCGGGCTGGCTCTGGGTATTGAACCGGCTCATAAAGCCAATGTCGATGACTGGGACGCGATGATCGACACCAATAATAAGGGACTGGTTTATATGACCCGTGCCGTGCTGCCTGCCATGGTGGAGCGCGATGTGGGTCATATTATTAATATTGGTTCGATAGCGGGCAGCTGGCCTTATGCGGGCGGTAACGTTTACGGGGCGACCAAGGCTTTTGTGCGGCAGTTTAGCCTTAACCTGCGTACGGATTTGCACGGTACGGCGCTGCGCGTGACGGATATCGAGCCGGGCCTGGTGGGCGGCACCGAGTTTTCGAACGTCCGTTTTAAGGGCGACGATGCCAAAGCCGGGAGCGTTTACGACGGTACAGAGCCGTTGACGGCGGAGGATATCACCGAGGCGGTTTACTGGGTGGCGACGCTGCCTAAGCACGTGAATATTAATACGCTGGAGATGATGCCGGTTGGCCAGACCGTAGCGGGCCTGAAGGTCCATAAGAGCTGAGGTCAGGGCCTGCGCGGGTTAGTGTTGTTTGCATGAAGGTCAAAACCTGGTCTGGTGACAGGGCTATGTTGCGGGTCAGAACGCCGGGGCGCCGTAAACCCATCCCTGGGGGCTTCACTGCCGCATCCCTGCGGCAGAGACCNAACGCCGGGGCGCCGTAAACCCATCCCTGGGGGCTTCACTGCCGCATCCCTGCGGCAGAGACCCGGCTTATCTGCTCCGCAACACCGCCCTCTGGCTGCGGAATGGGGTGCGCATTCTCTGGCAGTGGCTAAGGTCAAAACCCGCCAGGTGATGCAGCTATGTTGTTTGCAACAAGGTCAAATCCAGCTCCGGTGACAGGGCTAAGTTGCTTGTAGGAAGGTCAAAACCTGCTCCGGTGACGCGGCTATGTTGCGGGTCAGAACGCCGGGGCGCCGTAAACCCATCCCTGGGGGCTTCACTGCCGCATCCCTGCGGCAGAGACCCGGCTTA
>NZ_CDPK01000002.1:617573-617866 GCF_900068895.1 Erwinia sp. ErVv1
AACCCATCCCTGGGGGCTTCACTGCCGCATCCCTGCGGCAGAGACCCGGCTTATCTGCTCCGCAACACCGCCTTCTGGCTGCGGAGTGGGCTGCTGGTTCTCTGGCAGTGGCTAAGGTCAACACCCGCCCGGTGACGCAGCTATGTTGTTTGTAACAAGGTCAAATCCAGCTCCGATGACAGGGCTATGTTGCTTGTAGGAAGGTCAAAACCTGCTCCGGTGACAGGGCTATGTTGCGGGTCAGAACGCCGGGGCGCCGTAAACCCATCCCTGGGGGCTTCACTGCCGCATCC
>NZ_CDPK01000002.1:618034-618294 GCF_900068895.1 Erwinia sp. ErVv1
CCCTGGGGGCTTCACTGCCGCATCCCTGCGGCAGAGACCCGGCTTATCTGCTCCGCAACACCGCCTTCTGGCTAAGGAGTGGGCTGCGGATTCTCTGGCAGTGGCTAAGATCAAAACCTGATCCGATCACGACGACCTTATCTGCCGAACGTTTTGTAAGCCGGGGCTGGACGTGAAGGGGTTTTTAGCAGCGACAACGTAGTCTGAGGCCAGGCGGGGACCGTTGGCTGAGAGGACCGTCGAGCGCAGGGATGCGCGAG
>NZ_CDPK01000002.1:618438-618740 GCF_900068895.1 Erwinia sp. ErVv1
GGGCTGGACGTGAAGGGGTTTTTAGCAGCGACAACGTAGTCTGAGGCCAGGCGGGGACCGTTGGCTGAGAGGACCGTCGAGCGCAGGGATGCGCGAGTCGAGCCCACACGGACGTGCTTGCGGCGTGTCCGCGTGACAACGGTCCCCGCAGGGCTTTGCACCCATTTACCGCAAGGACAGCAAACGTTACAGATGCCTGCCAGGTCAAAACCTGCTCCGGTGACACGGCTATGTTGCGGGTCAGAACGCCGGGACGCCGTAAACCCCTCCCTGGGGGCTTCACTGCCGCATCCCTGCGGCAG
>NZ_CDPK01000002.1:618932-619728 GCF_900068895.1 Erwinia sp. ErVv1
AGCGCAGGGATGCGCGAGTCGAGCCCACACGGACGTGCTTGCGGCGGGTCCGCGTGACAACGGTCCCCGCAGGGCTTTGCACCAGGTACCCGCAACAACAGTAAACGTCACAGGTGCCAGTTCCCCACACACTGTCATCCGTAAGGTCAAAACCTGCTCCGATGACGGGGCTATGTTGTTTGCAACAAGGTCAAAACCGGCTCCGGTGACAGGGCTATGTTGCGGGTCAGAACGCCGGGGCGCCGTAAACCCCTCCCTGGGGGCTTCACTGCCGCATCCCTGCGGCAGATACCCGGCTTATCTGCTCCGCAACACCGCCTTCTGGCTGCGGAGTGGGCTGCGGGTGCTCTGGCAGTGGCTAACATCAAAACCTGATCCGATCACGACGACTTTATCTGCCGAAAGTTTAGTAAGCCGGGGCTGGACGTGAAGGGGTTTTTAGCAGCGACAGCGTGGTCTGAGGCCAGGCGGGGACCGTTGGCTGAGCGGACCGTCGAGCGCAGGGATGCGCGAGTCGAGCCCACACGGACGTGCTTGCGGCGGGTCNCTGCCGAAAGTTTAGTAAGCCAGGGCTGGACGTGAAGGGGTTTTTAGCAGCGACAACGTAGTCTGAGGCCAGGCGGGGACCGTTGGCTGAGCGGACCGTCGAGCGCAGGGATGCGCGAGTCGAGCCCACACGGACGTGCTTGCGGCGTGTCCGCGTGACGACGGTCCCCGCAGGGCTTTGCACCGCATCACCGCAACGACAGAAAACCCCGGTGACACGGCGGTATTTTTTGCAGGCAGGCCAAAACCC
>NZ_CDPK01000002.1:619954-620168 GCF_900068895.1 Erwinia sp. ErVv1
AACGACAGAAAACCCCGGTGACACGGCGGTATTTTTTGCAGGCAGGCCAAAACCCGCATCGGTGACAGAGCTATGTTGAGCCCTTAAAGTCAAAACCGGTTCCGGTGACACGGCTATGTTGCGGATCAGAACGCCGGGGCGCCGTAAACCCATCCCTGGGGGCTTCACTGCCGCATCCCTGCGGCAGAGACCCGGCTTATCTGCTCCGCAACAC
>NZ_CDPK01000002.1:620396-624682 GCF_900068895.1 Erwinia sp. ErVv1
GACCGTCGAGCGCAGGGATGCGCGAGTCGAGCCCACACGGACGTGCTTGCGGCGGGTCCGCGTGACAACGGTCCCCGCAGGGCTTTGCACTAGATACCCGCAACAACAGTAAACGTCACAGGTGCCAGTTCCCCACACACTGTCATCCGTAAGGTCAAAACCTGCTCCGGTGACGCGGCTATGTTACGGGTCAGAACGCCGGGGCGCCGTAAACCCCTCCCTGGGGGCTTCACTGCCGCATCCCTGCGGCAGAGACCCGGCTTATCTGTTCCGCAACNCGGGTCAGAACGCCGGGGCGCCGTAAACCCCTCCCTGGGGGCTTCACTGCCGCATCCCTGCGGCAGAGACCCGGCTTATCTGTTCCGCAACACCGCCTTCTGGCTGCGGAGTGGGCTGTTAATGTTCTGGCGTAGATCAGAATTTGATTCAGTGGCATGCCTCTGTTATCACGGACCTGAAGGTCGAAATCACTTATGTCAGGCAAGAAATTATCTGTCAAAAGTTAGATAAGCAGAGTCGGAACGTAAGAACGTCTTTAACAGCGACCACGTAGCCAGTGGCCAGGCGGGGATCGTTGGCTTAGCGGACCGTCGAGCGCAGGGATGCGCGAGCCGAGCCCACACGGATGTGCCTGCGGCGTGTTCGCGTGACAACGGTCCCCGCAGGGCTTTGCACCGAGTACCCGCTACTGCGTAGCCTGAGGCCAGGCGGGAACCCTAAGCGGACAATCAAGCGCAGGGATGCGCAAGCCGACCCCACACGGACGTGCCTGCGGCGTGTCCGCGTGACAAGGGTCCCCGCAGGGCTTTGCCCCCCATCCCCACAACGACAGCAAACATCACAAATGCCAGTCAGGTAAGTTCCCACTGGAAATAATCCATAGGGCCGCCCCACTAACTGAACATCGCCTGGTTTATCGATCCGTCAGCATTTTCCACATAAACTCTTCAACCAGGGAATGATAAAATGCCGTCTGAGTATTCTCCGGCGCACTACCGTGCCCCGCTTCTGTTTCCTCATACAACCAGACGTTATCATGGCCCTGTTGCTGCATACGCGCGACCATTTTGCGTGCATGCGCCGGACTTACGCGGTCGTCCCGGGTCCCGGTAGTAAATAGCGTTGGCGGATAGCGTTTATCAGCAGAAACGTTGTCGAACGGTGAATAGTTTTGCAGCCACGCCCTCTCTTCGGCGATTTCCGGATCGCCATATTCGGCAATCCACGAGGACCCAGCCAGCCAGCGATGATAATTTGTCATATCCAGCAGGGGAACTTCACACACCAGCGCACCAAACAGTTCGGGATAGTCCGTCAGCATATTGCCAATCAGAAGCCCGCCGTTGCTCCCCCCCTGCGCTGCGAGCCGGGTCGCGCACGTCACCTTACGTGCGATCAAATCGCTCGCTACCGCCGCGAAATCTTCATAGGCGCGGTGACGATGCTGTTTCAGAGCAGCCTGGTGCCAGGCAGGACCGTACTCCCCGCCCCCGCGGATATTCGCCATCACGTAAACGCCGCCTTTATGCAGCCATGTGTTTCCCTTAGCGCCCAAATAATTGGGCGTCAAAGAGACCTCGAACCCCCCATATCCGTATAGTAGCGTTGGGTGATCGCCGGTAAGTGCCAGCCCTTTGGCAGCGACCTGAAAATAGGGAATATGAGTGCCGTCCGTTGACACGGCAAAATGCTGAGTGACTTCAAAATCTGCCGCATCAAAGCATGTCGGATCCTGCTTCACTACGCTGAGTGTTTCCGCATCCAGATCGCCATAGCTCAGGCAACAGGATTGCAGAAACCCATAACTCACTACCTGGTAGCGGTTACTCTCTATATCTATGCCTGAGGCAGAGATATTGGTGAAGTTTGGAAGAACCAACGTTTTCACACCACGCCACTGACCGTTCTCAGTTTTTAATATTTTAACTTTCTCAACCACATCCTGAGTCATATTGAGGATCAGGTTATCCCGGGTTGAACTGTACCCCTGCAACGTCGTATGTGCATCCGGCGTGAACAGTATTTTGAAGTTGCGCTGCCCCTGTTGGAAAGCCGCGAAATCTATCGCCAGCAGAGCGCCTGCGGGGTAGATTGTCTCCGCAACCTGCCAGGCAGTATTGAGCGTAACCAGTAGCCAGGCGTTAAAAAAGCCACAAGAAGCGTCTTCTGGAATGTCTATAAATTCCAGTTCGTCCTGCGCGGTCAGCAGATAAGTGCGGCTGTGATAGAAGTCCTGGCTGCAATGCACCAGACTTTTTTCGAAGCCGGGTGTGGGATCGTGCGAGGCTGAAACCGCCATGTCGGTTGTTTCGCCAGCGTAAATTAAGGCCGCTTCATGCGGGGCGGTGCCTCGCTGCCAACGGCTAACGCAGCGCGGATATCCCGATGTAGTAAGGGTATCTCCGCCCCCATCAAGCGCCAGCAGCAGGTTATTTTCATCAATCCAGCTGACTAAGCTTTTGCTTTCTTTCAGATAAAAACCATCGCTTATAAAAGACTTACTGACCAGGTCAAACTCACGAATCTCACAGGCATCACCACCGCCCGATAAATAAATCAACGCGCGCGTGTAATCAGGATAGAGTAGATCGGCACTACGGTAGCTCCAGTTTGCTTCTTCCTGTTCATTCAGACGGTCGATATCCAGCACCGTTTCCCATTCGGGCTCTGCCGTCAGATATGACGCTTCGGCAGTACGGCGCCAGATACCGCGCGGATGCCTGTCGTCCTGCCAGAAGTTATAAACCGTTTCGCGGTAATGGTTAACCCAGGGGATATTCGATTGATCGTTTAACGACTGCAATATTGTTTGCTGCGTCTGATGAAAACGTCCGCCATGGGCAAATTTGTTTGTCGTGCGCAGGTTTTGTGAGGTCACCCAACGAAGCGCTTCCTCATCCTGTGGTAACTCGAGTTTGCTAAGCAAATTCTGGATATTGCTCTCTGTCATCATGCGTCCTTATGTCGACTGTTTAGCGCTGTTGTGAAGCGGGTTCTCGTGTAGGTACGTTTCAGTAAATAAACACGATCGCTACATCTTCTCTATTTGAACATACCATTATGTCTTTTTTACAACACCCTAAACTCATTTCTGGTATGACGTGTTTTTTGGCTTTTGTATTGTTTGCAGGGAGGTCAAAACCGGCTGCGGTGTTAGGGCTGTGGAATGGGGAGCTGTACTCTGGCAGTGTTAAGGTCAAAACCGGCTCCGGTAACAGGGCTATGTTGCGGGTCAGAACGCCGGGGCGCCGTAAACCCTTCCCTGGGGGCTTCACTGCCGCATCCCTGCGGCAGAGACCCGGCTTATCTGCTCCGCAACACCGCCTTCTGGCTGCGGCGTGGGCTGTGGGTTCTCTGGCAGTGGCTAAGGTCAAAACCTGATCCGATCATGACAGCATTATCTGTCGAAAGTGTTGTAAGCCGGGGCCGGACATGAAGAGGTTTTTAGCAGCGACTACGGAGCCAGAGGCCAGCCGGGGACCGTTGGCTGAGCGGACCGTCGAGCGCAGGGATGCGCGAGCCGAGCCCACACGGACGTGCCTGCGGCGTGTCCGTGTGACAACGGTCCCCGCAGGGCTTAGCACCCGGCCCCGCAACAACAGTAAACATCACAGATGCCAGTCACAGTTCCCAGTCTGGGGTGGATCTTAAGGTCAAAACCTGCTCCGGTGACACGGCTATGTTGCGGGTCAGAACGCCGGGGCGCCGTAAATCCCTCCCTGGAGGCTTCACTGCCGCATCCCTGCGGCAGAGACCCGGCTTATCTGCTCCGCAACACCGCCTTCTGGCTGCGGCGTGAGCTGTAAGTATCCTCACTTAGTAATCTCAGAATTTGCTTCATTGGCATGCCTTTATTGCTAAGGATCTGAAGCTCGAAACCACTTATGCCAGGCAAGAAATTACCTGTCGACAGCTATGTAGCCTGGAGCTGGCCATGAAGAGGTTTTTAACAGCGACGACGTAGCCCGAGGCCAGGCGGGGACCGTTGGCTGAGCGGACCGTCGAGCGCAGGGATGCGCGAGCCGAGCCCACACGGACGTGCCTGCGGCGTGTCCGCGTGACAACGGTCCCCGCAGGGCTTNAAGCTCGAAACCACTTATGCCAGGCAAGAAATTACCTGTCGACAGCTATGTAGCCTGGAGCTGGCCATGAAGAGGTTTTTAACAGCGACTACGGAGCCAGAGGCCAGGCGGGGATCGTTGGCTGAGCGGACCGTCGAGCGCAGGGATGCGCGAGCCGAGCCCACACGGACGTGCTTGCGGCGTGTCCGCGTGACAACGGTCCCC
>NZ_CDPK01000002.1:624871-625203 GCF_900068895.1 Erwinia sp. ErVv1
CCGTAAACCCATCCCTGGGGGCTTCACTGCCGCATCCCTGCGGCAGAGACCCGGCTTATCTGCTCCGCAACACCGCCTTCTGGCTGCGGCGTGAGCTGTGGGTTCTCTGGCAGTGGCTAAGGTCAAAACCTGATCCGATCATGACAGCCTTATCTGTCAAAAATGTTGTAAGCCGGGGCCGGCCATGAAGAGGTTTTTAACAGCGACGACGTAGCCCGAGGCCACGCAGGGATCGTTGGCTTAGCGGACCGTCGAGCGCAGGGATGCGCGAGCCGAGCCCACACGGACGTGCCTGCGGCGTGTCCGCGTGACAAGGGTCCCCGCAGGGCTTT
>NZ_CDPK01000002.1:625341-632905 GCF_900068895.1 Erwinia sp. ErVv1
GCGGACCGTCGAGCGCAGGGATGCGCGAGCCGAGCCCACACGGACGTGCCTGCGGCGTGTCCGCGTGACAAGGGTCCCCGCAGGGCTTTCCACTGTATCACCGCAACGACAGCAAACATCACAAATGCCAGGCGCAACATGAAGAGGTTTTTAGCAGCGACTACGGAGCCCGAGGCCAGGCGGGGATCGTTGGCTGAGCGGACCGTCGAGCGCAGGGATGCGCGAGCCGAGCCCACACGGACGTGCCTGCGGCGTGTCCGCGTGACAAGGGTCCCCGCAGGGCTTTNGCGGACCGTCGAGCGCAGGGATGCGCGAGCCGAGCCCACACGGACGTGCCTGCGGCGTGTCCGCGTGACAAGGGTCCCCGCAGGGCTTTGCACCCCGTCACCGCAACACTAAGCCCTTCCCCATCCCGCGACGATAATCATCATGCCGCAAAACGCCACGGTCGCGCCCAGCCAGTCATAGGGACTTAATTTCACACCGTCGACAAAACGGAGCCACAGCAGTGCTGTCACGACGTAAACGCCGCCGTAGGCGGCATAAACCCGCCCGCTGGCGGCGGGGTGCAGCGTAAGCAGCCAGACGAACAGCGCAAGACTTAGTGCGGCGGGCAGCAGCAGCCAGGCTGAACCGCCTTTACGCAGCCACAGCCAGGGGAGAAAACAGCCGGTTATCTCTGCCAGCGCAGTAATGAAAAACAAAATCGTAGTCTTAAACAGCATGCTGAATCTCTCTGAATACTAAACGACAGACGTACCCGCTGGTGAGCGTTTGTATGCGGATGATATACTATATAAAGCGCTACTCGCAGCCCCTCTACCGGCTACGTGCTTTACTAAAAGGAACCTGAGATGAAAATGAAAATGACACGCTGGCATACACAACTGGGCAAATTAGCCCTGCCACTGGTGCTATTAGGTAGTCTGTTCAGCGTTCAGCACGCCGCGCAGGCAGACACTAACCGCCTGATCATTCAGGATGGCAACAACGCACTGAGCAACGAGCAGGCGCGCCAGGATAAGGAGCAGTGGGACAACACGCGTCGGTTGCGTAATAAAGTTGATACGCGCGTCGAAAAAGAGTTCGACAAAACTGACCGTGCCTTTGATACCCGCGACGCCTGTAATGAAAGCCTTAACGTAAATGCCTACTGGGAAAACAGTACGCTGCGCTGCCTTGACCGCCGTACCGGACGTCCGGTTACGCCCTGATCGGCAACAGCTGCTATAGTCATTACTGTTTCATAACATAAGGATGAGAAGATGAAAGGTTTTAAGTGGATATTAACCGCTCTGGTGGTTGCTGCCCCACTGGCAGCCCAGGCATCATGTGAAACGGTAAAAGCAGATATTAACCAGAAGATTATCAGTAACGGTGTTCCTGCTTCCGGATTCAGCCTGGAGATCGTCCCTAACGATCAGGCGGACCAGGCCGGTGGCCAGGTGGTGGGCCATTGCGAAAATGACAGCCAGAAAATAGTTTATAAGCGTAATGGTACCGAGAGCGATACCGCTGAACCTGCCAGCACCGGCACGTCTCAGGATGCACCTTCCTCATAAATGATTGGGCCGCCCTGAGCGGCCCTTTTATTACCGCGCCTTCCGGGGCTTCTGTGCCGGTATTTTCCGCGCAACCAGCAGACTGAAAAAAGCAATCAGCACCGATACGGCAAAAACCCAGTGTAATGAAGCTGAAATTTCTGCGATCATCTGACTCAGACTCCCCTTACTCATCCCCTGTCGCTGTGAGTAAGACATTATCTGCTGTACCGGATCGCTGTGTGCAGGCAGTCTGACCATCAGGTTGTAGTTCAATACGGCTCCCATCACCGCCGTACCCAGCGCCGAACCCAGCATGCGGCTGAACATAATAGATGCCGTGCAGATGCCGCGAATGTGGAATTCTGCGCTGTTCTGCACCGCAATCAGAAAGGTCGTGCTAGACATTCCCATCCCTGTTCCAATCACAAAAGCCGCCACGCCAGCAGAGATCACCGAGCTGCTACTGTCCAGCGTCAGCAGGAGACCCGTCCCCACAATCAGCAGTAGTGAACCCAGCTGGGCAGTGAAACGGTAGGAAGTGCGGAGCATCAACCATCCACTCAGGGTACTGGAAAGCGGCCAGCCAATTGACATCATTGCCAGCGCACTGCCCGCCTGTAGCACAGTGCCTCCGTTAACACCCTGAATCCAGGTAGGCAGGAAGGCGCTGATGCCCATCATCGCCGCGCCGATAATCAGGTTTCCTGCATTCCCGGCCAGTATGGTTCGATTCTGCCAGACTGCCAGTGGAAAAAGCGGTTCCGATGAACGGCGTTCGTGGCTCACCAACGCCCAACCGGCGAACAAGGCAACGGCAAAGAACAGGCTAACCCAGTAGCCCAGGTTTTCTGCCTGTAGCAGTCCGGCGAGCAACGCGGTCACCGTGAGCATCAGCCATGCGCTACCGACAAGGTTAAGCTTTTGACCACCTTCGCTGCGCGATTCAGGAAACCAGCGGGCCAACATCAGCATTGAAACGATGCCTATCGGTACGTTTACCCAAAAAATCAGCGCCCAGCTAAAGTGCTGAACGATCCACGCCCCGGTGAGCGGACCGACGATCGCGGCTACGCCCCAAACGCTGGAGAGCCAGCCCTGTATGGATGCACGCTCCTCAGGCTCATACACATCAGCAATGATGGTTGCGGTTAGCGGCATAATGGCCCCCGCACCCAGCCCCTGAACGGCACGAAAAAGTATCAGCCAGCCCATCTGGGGCGCAAAGCCGCAAAGTATCGAGCCGCAGAGAAACAGGCCGGTGCCGATAAAAAATACGCGTTTTCGCCCCCACAGGTCGGCCAGCCTGCCATAAAGGGGGACGCTAACGGCCTGAGTGAGCAGGTAAATCGAGAAAACCCAGCTGAACTGCGAGAATCCTCCCAGCTCCGCCACGATGGTTGGCATCGCTGTTGCCACAATGGTGACTTCAATGGCTGCCATAAACATGGCAAGCATCGCGGCGATCAGGATCCAGTGGCGATGAGTCACCGGATGTTTTGCTAATTCTGTCATAGACCCTTCCTTATTTTCTTATAGTCTGGCCTGAATTGGGTCACGTATGGTGTTAATTGTGCTTAAGGTGCTATGTGACACTGTAACCTTTAGTCGATGAAAATTTTTTATTGACGCTAACACACTACCCTATAAGGAATAACGCTCAATCTGCTTAAAAACCAACCTTATGATTTTATGCATAAAATTTGCCATTTGCGTACATGCTGCTATAGGTTTAACGCGCTATGGGCGCTCCGTGAAGGTTTTACCACCGCGGTAACCCACTAATTATAATCAGGGAGAGTGGAATTTATGCAAAATGCAACGCTGGCCCGGCGTGCCTTACTTGCCGTGCTCTTTATTGCCGTGATCGTCGGCCTGCTGGTTTACGGGCTGGGTCTGGATACTATTCGGTCAAGACGGGTCGATCTGATTTATCTTGGCCAACAGCATATGCTGCTGGTTTTCTGGTCGATGCTGTTAGCATTACTGGTCGGTATTCCCAGCGGAGTTTTACTCAGCCGCCCCTTTGCCCGTGGCTGGGCAGAGTATGTGATGCAGATTTTTAACGTGGGTAATACCCTGCCGCCCCTTGCCGTACTGGCACTGGCGATGATTGTGGTGGGGATTGGCGATCGGCCTGCGGTAGTGGCGCTGTTTCTGGCCTCTCTGCTGCCCATTGTTCGCAACACCTATTCCGGCCTGACCTCCGTTCCTCCGGCGCTGACCGAAGCGGCAAAAGGAATTGGCATGACTAAATGGCAGCGGTTGTACCAGGTTGAGCTGCCAAACGCGCTACCGGTTATGCTTTCAGGTATCCGCGTGGCGACGGCAATCAACGTCGGCACCGCCCCGCTGGCATTTCTTATCGGTGCCAGCAGCTATGGTGAGCTGATTTTCCCCGGTATTTACCTGAATGACTTCCCGTCGCTTATCCTCGGCGCTGCCGCAACGGCACTGTTTGCGCTCATCCTCGATATGCTGCTGGCCGGGTTAGGCCGCCTGCTGAGCCCGCACGCCGCGGTTTAAGAATAAAAGGAAAACCAAATGGCTAAGGCCTGTTTGACCCGCTGGGTCCGCAACACCGCGCTGGCAATGAGTGCTACGCTGGCATTAACCGCCTCCGTCTCCTGCTGGGCTGCAAAGCCGATTGTGATGGCGACCAAAAGCTTTACCGAGATGCATATTCTTTCCGCACTCACCACGATCTACCTGCGTAAAAAAGGGTTTCAGGTCGAGCCTAAAACCAATATCGCGACCGCAATTAGTCGTAATGCGATGATCAATAAACAGATTGATATGATGTGGGAATATACCGGCACCTCGCTGATTATTTTTAATCATATTACTCAACCGATGTCGGCGCATGAGGCATGGGAAACGGTCAGGCGGCTGGATGCGAAACTGGATCTGATCTGGCTCAATCCGTCTCCGATGAATGACACCTACGCCTTCGCCATGGACTGCAAGCGTGCCGATCGTGACCATATCGATACTATGTCGCAGCTGGCGGCAAAAATTGAAGATGTCCGTCAGCACGATCCCGATAACAACTGGCTTCTGGGGCTGGATCTTGAGTTTGCCGGCCGTTCAGACGGGCTGAAACCCTTGCAAAAAGCCTATTCGATGCCGCTGGACCGTCCACAGATCCGCCAGATGGATCCGGGCCTGATTTACAACGCTATCCGCGACGGATTTGTCAATGTGGGCCTGGTGTATACCACCGACGGGCGCGTAAAGGCGTTCGATCTTAAGATCCTCAAGGATGATAAGGGCTTCTTCCCGAGCTATGCCATTACGCCGGTCGTCACGCGACAGGCGCTGGAGGCTCATCCGGGCCTGGCTGATGCGCTGAATACGCTGTCGGCGCAGATTACCGACGAGACGATTACCGAAATGAATAAGCGTGTAGATATCGATCACCAGTCTCCCCAACAGGTGGCTAATGATTTCCTGAAATCTAAAGGCCTGATCTAAGGATCCCGAATGGACACGATTCATTATATTATTGATAACTGGTCATATATTGCCGGACTGACGCTACAACATTTGTGGCTGGTGGTGCTGGCGGTTGGACTGGCTATCATCATTGGCGTGCCGCTGGGCGTGCTGATTGTGCGCTACAAATGGCTGGCCACGCCGGTGCTGGGCATTGCTACCCTGGTGCTGACCATTCCCTCGATTGCCCTGTTCGGCCTGATGATCCCGCTGTTCTCCATGATTGGTCAGGGCATCGGTGTCGTACCTGCCATCACGGCGGTTTTTCTCTATTCGCTGCTGCCCATTGTTCGCAATACCCATACGGCGCTGGAAAACCTTCCCGGCGGCCTGCGCGAGGCGGGCATCGGCATCGGCATGACCTTCTGGCAGCGTCTGCGTTGGGTGGAAATCCCAATGGCCCTGCCGGTGATCTTCGGCGGCATCCGCACTGCCGTAGTAATGAACGTTGGCGTTATGGCGATTGCTGCGGTAATCGGCGCGGGTGGACTGGGCCTGTTGCTGCTTAACGGCATCAGCGGCAGCGATCTCCGTATGCTGATTACCGGTGCGCTGATGATCTGCCTGCTGGCCATTATTCTCGACTGGCTGCTGCACCGTCTGCAGCTGGCCCTGACACCCAGAGGGATACGATAATGATAAAACTGGAAAATCTGACCAAAACCTTTACCCAGAAAGGCACTACCTTTAACGCGGTTGATAATGTCAGCCTCAACGTGCCGGAAGGTGAGATGTGCGTTCTGCTCGGTCCTTCCGGCTGTGGCAAAAGCACCACGCTGAAGATGATTAATCGCCTGATTTCCTCCACCAGCGGAAAAATTTTAATTAACGGAGAGGACACCAGCGGGCTGGATACCGTCACGCTGCGTCGTAATATTGGCTACGTTATTCAGCAGATTGGCCTGTTCCCGAATATGACCATCGAAGAAAATATTACCGTGGTGCCGCGTATGCTGGGCTGGGATAAGAAGCGCTGTCGTGAACGTGCCTGCGAACTGATGAGCATGGTCGCGCTGGATCCGAAAACCTTCCTGCATCGCTACCCTCGTGAGTTATCCGGCGGGCAGCAGCAGCGTATCGGGGTGATCCGTGCGCTGGCAGCCGATCCACCGGTGTTGCTGATGGATGAGCCTTTCGGAGCCGTTGACCCGATTAACAGAGAGTCTATTCAGAACGAGTTTTTGGATATGCAGCGTCAGCTTCGCAAGACGGTAATGCTGGTCAGCCATGATATTGATGAAGCGCTAAAGCTGGGCGATCGCATTGCGGTGTTTGGCCAGGGCAAAATTGTGCAGTGCGCCAGCCCCGACGAGCTGCTGGCGAAACCGGCGAACGAATTTGTCGGCTCCTTTGTCGGTCAGGACCGTACCCTCAAGCGGTTGTTACTGGTGCAGGCGGGAGACGTTACCGATCAGCAGCCAACGATAACAGCGAAGAAAACCACGCCGCTGGCGGAAGCCTTCGGCATGATGGATGATAACGATCTGCGTTCAATTACCGTGGTTGATGATGACGGCAAGCCGTTGGGCTTTGTTAAGCGTCGTGAAGCGCGCGGTGCCAGCGGTGAGTGCATTGAAAAGCTGAACAAATTCACCGTCACCGGCCGCGCCGAGGAGAATCTGCGCGTGGTGCTTTCCAAGCTTTACGAGCATAACCTGGTGTGGATGCCGATCGTTGATGAAGAGGGACGCTATAGCGGTGAGATTTCCCAGGATTATATCGCCGACTATCTCAGTTCAGGCCGCACCCGCCGCGCATTGAACCAGGCGTAACCGCGCCGGGTGCTGCCCCGGCGTACGTTCTGTGGTGCCAGCAGGGATGCTGGCCCAGGGAAGAATTACCTACCCCAGCGGTCCCCTCCTGTCCTCAGGCTACGTTGTCCCAGCTTCTCCCTGTCCAGACTGGCATCGGTGACGTTTGCTGTCATTGCGGTGACGCGGTGCAAAGCCTCCACGGACGGGTTTACGGCGCCCCGGCGTTCTGACCCGCAACATAGCCGTATCACCGGAGCCGGTTTTGACCTGCCTGCAAGCAACATAGTCCCATCACCAGAGCGGGTTTTGACCTGGCTGGCATCTATGACGTTTGCTGTCATTGCGTTGATACGGTGCAAAGCCCTGCGGGGATCGTTGTCACGCGGACACGCCGCAGGCACATCCGTGTGGGCTCGGCTCGCGCATCCCTGCGCTCGACGGTCCGCTAAGCCAACGGTCCCCGCCTGGCCTCGGGCTACGTCGTCGCTGTTAAAAACCTCTTCACGTCCAGTCCCAGACTACATAATAGCTGTCGACAGATAACATTACCCCGGTCGGGAGTGGTTTTGACCTTCAGGCCCATATCAAAGGCATGCCACTGAATCAGATTCTGACCCCGGTCTGCGCCAGAATATTAACAGACCACGCCGCAGCCAGAAGGCGGTGTTGCGGAGCAGATAAGCTGGGTCTCTGCCGCAGGGATGCGGCAGTGAAGCCCCCAGGGAGGGGTTTACGGCGTCCCGGCGTTCTGACCCGCAACATAGCCGTGTCACC
>NZ_CDPK01000003.1:0-111806 GCF_900068895.1 Erwinia sp. ErVv1
AGAAGACTGAGAGTGCACAGTTTATTGTGACGGGTTTTTTTGTGGTGCAGATAAATGACCTAAATAGCGGCACCAAAAACTAAATCGAAAAGTGAGCCGAATCCTGCGCGAGAGCAAACCTTAACGGGGATAGGCTCGGAAACCTGCGGACAGATAAACGGTTTTACCGGAGCAGCTCAGCAGCCCCCCGGATAGATAAACGGTTTTACTGGAAGCAGCTCAGCAGCCCGCGGACAGATAAACGGTTTTGCTGGAAGCAGCTCAGCAGCCTGCGGACAGATAAACGGTTTTACTTAAAGCGGCCCAGAAGCCTGAGAGGTGGATAATCCCTGCGGGTGACGGGTAATCCGCAGCGCTGCGGCGAAGACGGAAGGCCAGGCGAGGGCAGCAGGGATGCTGCACTCAGGGAGCGGCGGGCAGGGATGCCCGCTCGCGACCGGGCCGTCCGGCCTGGAGCCGGAGCCAAAGGCACCAGGCAAAGCCTGGCGCGAGGACGCCCGGCACCCGCAGGGATTATCCACCGGCACAGCAAATAGTGCAGCCCGGCAAATGCAGGGATTATCCACCGGCACAGCAAATAGTGCAGCCCGGCAAACGCAGGGATTATCCACCGACACAGCAAATAGTGCAGCCCGGCAAATGCAGGGATTATCCACCGACACAGCAAATAGTGCAGCCCGGCAAATGCAGGGATTATCCACCGACACAGCAAATAGTGCAGCCCGTCACCGCTGGGATTATCCACCGACTACTCAGATATTGCCGCTGTATCAGAGACCAGCACCGCAATCCCAACAGTTAGTCGAAACCAAAGGGGCCTGGCAAATAATACCGACATCAGGCGCGATGGCGATTTCTGATACCGAGAACGACGGCGATGAAACCAAACAACAGCGTGATAACCCATACAGATGCGTTACCGAAGCGGGCATAAGGCGTCAGACCCTGAGTGGGTACCACCTGCATCGCCAATACGCGGGCGGTAAACTGTGGGATCATCTCCTCCGCATCGCCATCGGCATTAATCACCGCCGTTACGCCGTTATTGGTATCGCGAAGCAAAGGACGGCCCAGCTCAAGCGCCCGCATTCTGGCCATCTGGAAATGCTGCCATGGGCCGATTGAGTGGCCAAACCAGGCATCGTTAGAGATGGTCAGCAGGAAATCCGTATCCGGACGGAAATTATCCCGGACCTGCTGCCCCAGCACGATCTCGTAACAGATAGCCGCGGTCAGATTCACCCCGGCCACCTTCAGCTGGGGTTGAATATAGTCACCCCGGCTGAAAGAAGACATCGGTAAATCGAAAAAGGGTGCCAGCGGTCGCAGCAAACTCTCCAGCGGGACAAACTCCCCAAAGGGCACCAGATGATTTTTCTGATAGCGGTTCTTACTGCTATAGCTATAGGGCTGCTCACCGCCTAACACGATAATCGAGTTATAGTCATGATAGCGATTATGCTCCAGACGGGAATCAACGATGCCGGTCACCAGGCTACTGCCCTGAGAACGTAACTCCTCATCGACCGACTTCAGGAAAGGCTGCTGATTGCTTTCAAGATCCGGAATGGCCGATTCAGGCCAGATTATCAGCGGTGCTTTGCCCACAAACGGACGGGTGAGCGCAGTATAGGTTTTCAGAGTATTGATCAGCTGGTTAGGATCCCATTTCAGCGACTGAGGAATATTCCCCTGCACCAGCGCGACATTAATGGCGCGCTCTGGCATTGCCTGATACCAGCTAAGCTGACGCAGTGGCCAGGGAAGCAGAAGCAAAGCCAGCGCCACGACGGCGGCTATCCAATGGCGCTTCACCACGGCGTAAACCGCCAGCCCCGCGACCATCATCAGCACAAAGGTAATGCCTTCAACGCCCAGTAATGGACCCAGTCCTTTGAGCGGACCGTCAATCTGGCTATAGCCGAACTGTAGCCATGGAAAGCCCGTCAGGATCCAGCCACGCAGAAACTCGGTGACCTGCCATAGCGCCGGTGCCGCAATAACCAGGCGAACAAACGTGGTTCGGGGAAACAGGCGGTTAAGCACGGCGGCAAATAGCAGCGTGAACAGCGACAGCCAGGCGGCCAGCAGGATAACCAGGAAAACGTTGACCGGCCCCGGCATTCCCCCGAAGGTGGCGATACTGATGTAGACCCAGTTAATACCGCTGCCGAACAGGCCCATCCCCCATACAAAGCCTATCGCCGTGGCCTGACGGACCGATCGATTAAGGGTCAATGCCAGCAGGCCCACCAGCGACACAATAGCCGCTGGCCAGAAATCATAAGGCGAGAATGAAAGGGTGCCACAGGCACCCGTCAACAGCGCTAAAAGCAGGCGAACCCGCTGGCGCTGATAGAGTGAAGCAATAGCCATTGCGAATTATTCTTCCAAAATCGGTTGCGGCGAATTATCCGGAATTCTGACGTGAACCTGAATGATACGACGGCTGTCCGCCATGGCGACTTTGAACTGATAGCCGTCAATTTCGATGCTTTCACCGCGCGCAGGCAGGTGACCAAACGCCTGCATCACCAGACCGCCGATGGTATCGACCTCTTCATCGCTGAAGCTGGTGTCGAAAATGTCATTGAAATCTTCAATCGGCGTCAGGGCGCGCAGAGTATAGGTATGGCGACTCAGCTGACGGATATCACGATCTTCTTCATCGTCATATTCATCTTCGATCTCACCCACAATCAGCTCAAGGATGTCCTCGATGGTCACCAGCCCGGAAACGCCGCCAAATTCATCAATGACAATCGCCATATGATAACGCTGTGAGCGGAACTCCTTGAGCATACGGTCAACGCGCTTGCTCTCTGGCACCACCACGGCCGGGCGCAAAACCATCTCCATGCTGAACGGTGCCGATCCGCTGGTCATAAACGGCAGCAGATCCTTTGCCATCAGGATACCTTCAACGTGATCTTTATCTTCGCTGATGACCGGGAAACGGGAGTGGGCCGACTCTATAATGGTATCCAGGCAGGTTTCCAGCGTCTGATTACGCTTCAGAGTGACCATCTGTGAGCGGGGGATCATGATGTCCCGAACGCGCTGCCCGGCGATATCCATCACGCCTTCAAGCATGTCCCGGGTATCGGGATCGATCAGCTCGTTCTGTTCGGAGTCGCGGATAAGCTCTAACAGGTCATCACGGTTTTTAGGCTCACCGTGAAATAGCTGGTTGAGGAGAAGGGTAAAGAATCCCTTTTTACTACTGGGACTGTCATTATTCTGTGAATGGTCATCGCTCATGGCGTTTTTGTTTCTGTCACTCTTGTCGTGAGAAGAAGATATCCCTGCCGCGACGGGCGAGGCAGGGATGGTATCAGGCCAGCTGGCCTGCTTAGGGTAACGCTTTCTCCGAAATGTACGGGTCGTCATAGCCAAGAGCAAGCATTATCTCGGTCTCGATCGAC
Source organism: Erwinia sp. ErVv1 (assembly GCF_900068895.1). Lineage (GTDB taxonomy): Bacteria > Pseudomonadota > Gammaproteobacteria > Enterobacterales > Enterobacteriaceae > Erwinia. Next base: position 3,426 of record NZ_CDPK01000003.1, read on the forward strand.
TCCATCTCTTCGGCTTCGTCGTCTTCAATGTGGTCATAACCCAGTAAATGCAGGCTACCGTGAATAACCATGTGCGCCCAGTGGGCCAGCAGCGGTTTTTCCTGCTCAGCGGATTCCTGCTCCACAACCTGGCGGCAAATGATCAGATCGCCAAGCAGCGGAAGCTCGATACCCGGTGGGGCTTCGAATGGGAAAGAGAGGACGTTAGTCGGCTTATCTTTACTTCTGTAGGTGTGATTCAGCATGCGGCTTTCCGCTTCATCAACCACACGAATTGTCACTTCACTCTCTTCCTGGAACTGCGGCAAAACCGCCTCCAGCCAGCCTTGAAAATCAGATTCAGCCGGCAGGCCTTCCACCTTTTCGCAGGCAAGCTGCAAATCAAGGATTACGGTACTCATTTTGGCTCCTGCGCGGCGAGCTGAAGCGCCAGGGCTTCACGCTTGCGCTCTTCGGCCTGCGCGTCACGGCGTTTTTGATCGGCCGCTTCCCAGGCTTCATAAGCGATAACCACGCGGGCAACCACCGGATGGCGTACCACGTCTTCGCTGTGGAAGAAGTTAAAGCTAATGTCGTCCACCTCTGAAAGCACCTCAATGGCGTGGCGCAGGCCGGACTTAAGGTTACGCGGCAGGTCAATCTGCGTCACGTCGCCGGTGATGACCGCTTTAGAGTTAAACCCGATGCGTGTCAGAAACATTTTCATCTGTTCAATGGTGGTGTTCTGGCTTTCATCGAGAATAATGAAGGCGTCGTTGAGCGTACGACCGCGCATATACGCCAGCGGCGCAACTTCAATCACGTTTCGCTCAATCAGCTTTTCCACGCGCTCAAAGCCCAGCATTTCAAACAGCGCGTCATACAGGGGACGCAGGTAGGGGTCTACCTTCTGGCTGAGATCGCCCGGCAGGAAGCCGAGCTTTTCACCGGCCTCGACCGCAGGACGCGTCAGCATGATGCGGCGCACTTCCTGGCGCTCCAGCGCATCAACGGCGGCAGCCACGGCCAGATAGGTTTTACCCGTACCCGCCGGACCGATGCCAAAGGTGATGTCGTGATCGAGCACGTTGGCAACGTACTGCGCCTGGTTGGGCGTACGCGGCTTAATTACGCCGCGTTTGGTCTTAATGTTTACCGCCTTGCCAAACTCGGGCACATGGTCATCAGCCTGCTCCAGCACCCGACTCTCTTTAATCGCCAGATGGATCTGTTCCGGATCGATATCCGGAATATGGCCCCGCACCGGTGCCGTATCCACATACAGATCGCGCAGAATAGTCGCGGCAGCATTGACGCACAGGGCTTTGCCGACCAGCTTGAATGCGTTGTCACGGCGGTTGATTTCAATGCCTAACCGACGCTCAAGCTGCTTAATATTGTCGTCAAACGGGCCACAGAGGCTCAGCAGACGGTGGTTATCAGCGGGATCTAAGGTAATTTCGCGTGTTTCGATATTCAAACTAATCCTTTGGGTCGCTCAGGGCCAGTTGAGGACGGTGTATTATGGCAGCGCCGCACTGTTTAGCGGCAATAGCATAAGAGAATTATTTATGGCTGCACATGAATGTGCAAGCGTATAAAAAGATATTTGGGCGACGGTTCCGGAAACCAAGGGCGCTGCGCGGGAATTCATGCGGCAAACCCGGAGGCCTGCCGCAAAAGGGTAGGATCAGGGCTGGAAGGAGCCTACGCCCAGCTCGTTCTCTTTACGCGTACGCGCAATGACGGAAGCCGGGGATTCAATGCTGCGCAGGTCCATTTGATCTTCCGTCCGCACCACCACGCCGCGCAGGGAGTTGGTGTAAACGTCAACAATCTCGACATCGACAAATTTGCCAATCATCGCTGGCGTTCCTTCGAAGTTCACCACGCGGTTATTTTCCGTACGGCCGGACATCTCCATCACGTTTTTACGTGAGGTGCCTTCCACCAGAATACGCTGTACGGTGCCCATCATCCGGCGGCTCCATACCATCGCCTGCTGGGTAATACGCTCCTGAAGACGCCACAGGCGCTGCTTTTTCTCCTCTTCCGGTACGTCGTCCGGCAGATCGGCCGCCGGGGTGCCGGGGCGTGCGGAGTAGATAAAGCTAAAGCTCATATCGAAATTCACATCGGCAATCAGCTTCATTGTCTGCTCAAAATCCTGTTCGGTTTCGCCAGGGAAGCCGATAATGAAGTCGGAGCTAATTTGAATGGTGGGGCGCGCCGCAATCAGCTTGCGAATAATCGCCTTGTATTCCAGCGCGGTATGAGCACGCTTCATCAGGGTCAGAATACGATCCGCACCGCTCTGCACCGGCAGGTGGAGGAAGCTCACCAGCTCAGGCGTGTCGCGGTAGACATCAATAATGTCGTCGGTGAACTCAATAGGGTGGCTGGTGGTAAAGCGAATGCGGTCGATGCCGTCAATGGCGGCTACCAGACGCAGCAGATCGGCGAAGCTACAAATTTCACCATCAAAGCTCTCACCCCGGTAAGCGTTCACGTTCTGACCGAGCAGGTTAACTTCACGCACGCCCTGGGCAGCAAGCTGGGCTATCTCGAACAGAATATCATCGCAGGGGCGGCTAACTTCTTCACCACGGGTGTAGGGCACCACGCAGAAGGTACAGTATTTGTTGCAGCCTTCCATAATGGAGACGAAAGCCGATGGCCCTTCTGCGCGGGGTTCGGGCAGCCGATCGAATTTTTCGATTTCCGGGAAGCTGATATCCACAACCGGGCTTTTCGAACCGCGTACGGTATTGATCATTTCCGGCAGACGGTGCAGCGTTTGGGGTCCAAAAACGATATCAACATAGCTGGCACGTTGACGAATGTGCTCGCCTTCCTGCGAAGCCACGCAGCCGCCGACGCCAATAATCAGGTCAGGGTTGCTCTCCTTCAGCGTTCTCCAGCGTCCAAGCTGATGAAACACTTTTTCCTGGGCCTTTTCACGAATCGAGCAGGTGTTAAGCAGCAGAATGTCGGCCTCTTCCGCGACGTCGGTCAGCGTGAAGCCATGCGTGCTGTTTAACAGGTCAGCCATCTTGGATGAGTCGTACTCATTCATCTGACAGCCCCAGGTTTTGATATGCAGTTTTTGGGTCATCTGGTTGCCATTTATCATGCAGGAAGGAATGCAGGGCGCGTATTGTAATGCTTTGCTGCGGTGGTGACCAGCATACAGGCTTTTACGTTTACGATTTCAACTGGCCCCGCAAAATCCGATACACTAAGGGTAACAAATTGTCCCTTACAGGTGTAGAGGTAAGGGCACCGTAGTCCACCGGTAAAGGATAAAATAATGACAGGACATACGCGGAACGAGGATATCGTCATTGTTGGCGGCGGGATGGTGGGAGCCGCGCTGGCCAGCGGACTGACGACGCAGGGATTTAAGGTGGTGGTGCTTGAACAGCAGGCACCTGCCCAGTTTGATCCACAGAGCAATCCCGACGTCAGGATTTCTGCCGTCAGTGCAGCCTCGGTAGACCTGCTTAAGCAGCTTGAGGTCTGGCCTCGGGTGCAGCAGATGCGCGCCACACCCTACCGCCGGCTGGAAACCTGGGAGTGGCATACCGCACAGGTGGGGTTTGACGCGCAGTCGCTGGGGCTGCCGGAATTAGGTTTTATGGTGGAAAACAGCGTATTGCAAAGCGCGCTCTGGCAGCGGCTCACGCAGCAGGATGTGAGTCTGATTGCGCCTGCCCGCCTTCAGGACCTGCAACCCTGTAACGGTGGCTGGCGTCTGCGCCTGGAAAGCGGCGAGGAGATGACCGCCCGGATGGTGGTGGGTGCCGATGGTGCTAACTCTCAGGTGAGGCAGCTGGCAGGAATGGGCATTCACGGCTGGAATTATGCACAGTCCTGTATGCTTATCAGCGTCCGCTGCGATCGGGATGCCGGTGACTGTACCTGGCAGCAATTCACACCGAATGGCCCGCGCGCATTTTTACCGCTGTCCGACGGGTGGGCTTCGCTGGTGTGGTACGACAGCCCGGCACGTATTCGGCAGCTTCAGGCCATGACCATGCAGCAGCTGGAGCTGGAAATTATCAAACATTTTCCGGCAAGGCTGGGGCACGTCAAGCCGGTTACCGCCGGATCCTTTCCTCTGGTGCGCCGCCACGCGATTCGCTATGTGTTACCCGGACTGGCGCTGGTAGGCGATGCCGCACACACCATCAATCCGCTGGCAGGGCAGGGCGTTAACCTGGGCTATCGCGACGTGGACGCGTTGATTAACACGCTAACGGCTGCGCGTGATAAAGCCGAGGACTGGGCATCGGCGGGCGTACTGCGCCGCTATCAGCGTCAGCGGCAAACCGACAATCTGCTGATGCAAAGCGGGATGGATCTCTTTTACTTCGCCTTTAGCAATCCGTCTGCGCCGCTGCGCGTTATGCGTAATCTTGGGCTGATGGTGGCAGAGCGCTCGGGCGTATTGAAGCGCCAGGCGTTACGCTACGCGCTGGGCCTTTAAATTGCTCTCCCGCTGAATGGCGGTCTCAAATAGTGCTACCGGTGGCGGCAACGTAACAGGCAGACCGCCGGACGCAGGGATGCGCGCGCCGGGGCTCAACAGAGAGATTCTCACCCTACCCGCGTTGTGCATGGCGCAACCTGGCCAGGCAACTAAATGGCGCAGTGTTCTGCTCAGTTATTAGTATATTGCGGGTAGTCAGGATGTGAATTCTGCTGTCTGGCCAGGAGGAGGATGCCCTGATAAACAGCAGACGTAAAAAAGCCCGCAAAAGCGGGCTTCTTTACTTAATGGCTGGGGTGCAGGGATTCGAACCCCGGAATGCTGGTATCAGAAACCAGTGCCTTACCGCTTGGCGACACCCCAATTTCTTGGGTGCGATTCGCAATGCAAATCGTCTTTTTTATGGCTGGGGTGCAGGGATTCGAACCCCGGAATGCTGGTATCAGAAACCAGTGCCTTACCGCTTGGCGACACCCCAATAAAATTGGTGGCTACTACGGGAATCGAACCTGTGACCCCAGCATTATGAGTGCTGTGCTCTAACCAGCTGAGCTAAGTAGCCTAATTTTACTGCGTTACTACACTAACATATTTCTTAATGGCTGGGATACCTGGATTCGAACCAGGGAATGCCGGTATCAAAAACCGGTGCCTTACCGCTTGGCGATATCCCAATGTTCGTTTCACTCAGTACAGCGACCATCAAGAAAACTGGCTGGGGTACCTGGATTCGAACCAGGGAATGCCGGTATCAAAAACCGGTGCCTTACCGCTTGGCGATACCCCATCCGTGCAAAACCGCGATGATAATGGTGCGGGAGGCGAGACTTGAACTCGCACACCTTGCGGCGCCAGAACCTAAATCTGGTGCGTCTACCAATTTCGCCACTCCCGCAAAAAGATGGTGGCTACGACGGGAATCGAACCTGTGACCCCAGCATTATGAGTGCTGTGCTCTAACCAGCTGAGCTACGTAGCCATCTTTATTTCGCGCTACCTTCATCGGCGTTGCGGGGCGCATTATGCGGAGTTGACCTGAAAGCGTCAACAAGTTTTTTCCCGTTTTTGCCCTGAAATGCTTCGTTTGTCTGGGTTATAACCAGCCTGATGATTAAATCAACAAATTCTGAAGGTAACGTGCGCAAAACAAACGGTAAAGGGCCGGTAAGGCCCCGTTTTCACAGATAAAGTGTTCGCTTATTTATAGGCTGACTGATGCACGCCCACGGCACGACCGGATGGATCGTCCATAGTTTTGAACGCTTCATCCCACTCAATGGCTTTTGCCGATGAACAGGCGACCGAAGGACCGCCGGGGACGCATTCCGCCGCGCTGGGTAAAGGAAACAGCTCTTCAAAGATTTCACGGTACAGGTAGCCCTCTTTAGAGGTCGGCGTGTTGTACGGAAAACGGAAGTGCGCCGTTTGCAGCTGCTGATCGGAGATCTGCTGTGCGGCCACCTCCTTCAGGCTGTCGATCCAGCTATAGCCGACGCCGTCAGAGAACTGCTCTTTCTGGCGCCATGCCACGCTTTCCGGCAGGTAAGAGGAGAAGCACTCGCGCAGGATGTGTTTTTCCATTTTGCCGTTGGCACCGCACAGTTTATCTGCCGGATTGATGCGCATCGCCACGTCGAGGAATTTTTTGTCCAGGAAGGGCACACGTGCCTCCACGCCCCAGGCAGACATCGCTTTGTTGGCACGGGCACAGTCAAACATATGCAGGGCCAGCAGTTTGCGCACGTTTTCTTCGTGGAACTCTTTGGCATTCGGTGCCTTATGGAAGTAGAGATAGCCGCCAAATACCTCATCGGCCCCTTCGCCCGACAGCACCATTTTAATGCCCATCGCTTTGATTTTGCGTGACATCAGGTACATTGGCGTTGAGGCGCGAATGGTGGTGACGTCATAGGTTTCGATATGGTAAATCACGTCGCGGATGGCATCCAGACCCTCCTGCACGGTGAAATGAATCTCGTGGTGGACGGTACCAAGATGGTCAGCAACCGTTTTGGCGGCTTTCAGATCGGGTGAGCCTTCCAGACCGACGGCGAAGGAGTGCAGCTGTGGCCACCAGGCCTCGCTCTTATCCTGATCCTCAATGCGCTTCGCCGCATACTTTTTGGTCACGGCAGAAATAATCGAGGAGTCCAGCCCACCCGACAGCAGAACACCATAAGGCACGTCAGACATCAGATGGCTTTTCACCGCTTCTTCCAGCGCCTCTTTCAGCGCCGGTGCATCGGTTTTGTTATGTTCAACAGCCTCATAGCTGAACCAGTCGCGCTGCCAGTAGCGGCGGATCTCACCGTCGGTGCTGGAGAGGTAGCTGCCCGGCGGGAACTCTTTCATGGTGCGGCAAACCGGCACCAGCGCTTTCATTTCCGAGGCAACAAACAGGTTACCGTGCTCATCGTTACCCATATAAAGCGGGATAATACCGATATGATCGCGACCAATCAGCCAGGTGTTTTTAACGCTGTCATACAGAATAAAGGCGAACATGCCCTGCAGCTCGTCAAGGAAGTCGACGCCTTTTTCCTGATAGAGCGCGAGGATCACCTCGCAGTCGGATTCGGTCTGAAACTCATAGCGGTCGCTCAGTTCGGCCCGCAGTGCCTGATGGTTATAGATTTCACCGTTCACGGCCAGCACATGTGTATGGGCGGCGTTATACAGAGGCTGCGCGCCGTTGTTCACGTCAACAATTGACAGGCGTTCGTGTGAAAGAATCGCGTGGTCGTTGGCATAAACGCCGGACCAGTCCGGGCCACGGTGACGCATCAGACGTGAAAGCTCCAGGGCTTTCTTACGCAGTTCGGCAGAATCAGTTTTCAGATCCAGCACGCCAAAAATTGAACACATAGCTAACTCCCTCTCGACATCCCTGAACGGTGATGATGGTAATGTGAATCGTCAACGGCGACAATTTTCGCCCTGTGACTATGAAAATGCGCTATCTGCCCCGGATGATGCAAGCGTTTTAGCCATTCTCTGAAAAATAGTCTGTTGCACTGCGGAGAATATTGATGGATCACCAGTAAACTGCGATTAAAATTGCATAATCGTCAATTTACGGGTGATTGTGTTTAAAAGATGAGCAGGAGCGGGAGGGTGAGCCCGAATCAGATAATATCGATATCGGCCACTGACGGATAAATCCAGCTGGGACGGAAAGGCATAGCGTCAACATCGCTCATCGTTGAGACGCCTGATAGCACCAATATTGTCTCCAGCCCGGCCTGGAAACCGGCCAGGATATCGGTACGCAGATTATCACCGACGATAACCGTCTCTTCCGAGTGCGCCTGCATTTTATTGAGCGCGGCGCGGATGATCCATGGGCTTGGTTTGCCAACGTAAAAAGGCTTACGCCCGGAAATGACTTCGATCCCGGCGCAGAGGGCCCCGCAGGCTGGCACAAAACCCCTGGCGTGGGTGTCCGGATTGGTGGCAATAAAGCGGGCGCCGTTAGCAACGAACCAGGCCGCTTTATGCATCATGTCCCAGTTGTATGAGCGGGTCTCCCCGACAATGACAAAATCCGGGTTGATATCGGTGATGGTAAAGCCCGCTTTGTACAGTTCGTGGATCAGCGCGCCTTCGCCGACCACATACGCTTTTTTCCCCTCCTGACGCCGCAGAAAATCAGCCGTCGCCATGGCGGAGGTATAAAAGACGCTGTCCGGCAGATCGATTCCTGCCGAGGCAAAACGGTTGGAGAGGTCAAGCGCGGTCTGCGACGGGTAATTCGTCAGCACCACCAGGGGTAATCCCCTGGCTAAAATGCGTTGCAGAAAATCGTTGGCACCCGGCACCGCCGTATTATCGTGCATTAACACGCCATCAATATCGCAGATGACATTTTTAATCGTACTGCTTTCGCTGTTCATCAGGGTTAAAGCGCTCATCAACCTTCCAGTAAGTGTTGTAATAAGATGCCGTTAAGCATGGCACGTTTCGCCAGAGCGAAAGCGCCGATGCCTGAACGATGGTCCAGTTCGGAACGAACGACCGGCAGATTTTTGCGAAAGGCTTTCAGCACCTGCGTATTAATGCAGCCCTCAATGGCCGGCAATAACAACTTTTCCGCCTCAGTAATCTCACCGGCAATCACCACCTTTTGTGGGTTAAAGAGGTTTATTGCAATGGCAACGGCTTTGCCGAGATAGCGGCCAACGTGTTCAATGACTTCGGTCGCCAGCGCATCTCCACGGTTAGCAGCCTGACAGATCTGGTGAATACCGCACTCCTCGCGCAGGACGCTGGCATAGCCCTGGGACAACAGGTGACGTACGCGTTTTTCAATCGCGCTATTCGCCGCAATGGTTTCCAGACAGCCGAAATTGCCGCAGTAGCAGCGCTCCCCCAGCGGATCCACCTGAATATGACCCAGCTCGCCAACGTTGCCATTACTGCCGAGAAAAATATGGCCATTGGCGATAATCCCGGCACCGGTACCGCGATGTACGCGCACTAAGATGGAGTCAGCGCAGTCGCGGGAGGCACCAAAGTAGTGCTCGGCCAGGGCCAGACTACGAATATCGTGGCCGACAAAGCTGGTGACGTTAAACCGTGCCTGCAGGTTTGCGACCAGCGGCCAGCAGTTGACGTTGATATGTGGCATATAGCGGATAATCCCGTTAACCGGGTCGACCAGCCCGGGTAAAATAACGGAAATGGCAATCAGCTCACGCAGCTTTCGCTCGTACTGTTCCATAAAGCGGGCGATGGCGTTAAACAGGGCGTGTTCCAGGGTTTCCTGGGTGCGTTCTGGCAGGGCATAATCTTCCTGAGCCAGGGATTTTCCGCTGAGATCGAAAAGGGTGAGTGTGGCATCGCTGCGTCCCAGACGGATGCCGATGGTGTTGAATCCCCGCGTTTCGGTAATGATTGAGATGGCGCGGCGGCCTCCGGTAGAGGCCTGCTGATCCACTTCTTTGATCAGCCCGCGTTCAATAAGCTGACGGGTAATTTTGGTGACGCTGGCGGGAGCAAGCTGACTGTGCTCGGCAATCTGAATACGTGAAATCGGTCCTTGCTGATCGATAAGCCGGTATACGGCTGCGCTATTAAGCTGCTTAACTAAATCAACGTTTCCTATCTGAGCCTGTCCGCCGCTGGTCATTCCGTATCTACTCGCTTAAGACCTCGTCACCGTTAACGATAGTCTGGATTATTTTATAATCACGGGTGAAAACGGTCAGGTTCGCCACTTTTCCGGCTTCAACTGAACCTAACTTTTTCTCAATTCCCATTGCCCGGGCCGGATAAAGCGTTGCCATACGGAGCGTCTCATCGAGAGAAATACCGACATGTTCGACGCAGTTCGCCACCGCTTCGATCATCGTCAGTGCAGAACCACTCAGCGTGCCCTGTTCGTCAACGCACAGCCCATTCCGATAGTATATTGTTTTTCCTGCGAAAATAAATTGGTCAATATTAGCCCCGGCTGGCGCGGTGGCATCCGTCACCAGTATTAGCCTGTCACCCTTGATACGCTTAGCATTGCGAATATTCGCGTAATGCACGTGCAAACCGTCTGCGATAATCCCGCTGTAGACCTCCGGTGCGTCAAACAGGGCACCGATCAGGCCCGGCTCACGTCCGGTGAGGGTAGGCATCGCGTTATAAAGATGGGTGGAGAAACTGATCCCGGCGTTAATGCCAGTACGGGCTTCATGATAGGTGGCATGAGAATGACCGCTGGACACCACAATGCCCGCACTGACCAGCTGACGGATAATCTCGGGTTCCACCTCTTCCGGCGCAAGGGTTATCTTACTGATAACATCGGCATTCTCACACAGGAAATCGACCAGCGCCTGAGAAGGGCGACGGATCAGGGCTGGGTTATGGGTGCCGGGCTTGCGTGGGCTGAGCCACGGGCCTTCCAGATGCAGGCCCAGAGCCTGGTGGGTATTCTGCGCCAGATAAGCCCGCATCACCTCGACGGCACGCTTCATCATGTCGTCAGTACTGGTAATAAGGGTCGGCAGAAAACTGGTACAGCCCGCTTTCTCATTGGCTTTCTGCATGGTGTTCAGGGTGTCGACGCTAAGTGCAGCCATATCATCATTAAACTGCACGCCGCCGCAGCCGTTAAGCTGAAGATCGATAAAGCCGGGAGCAATAATCGCGCCGCCCGTATCGCGCCTTTCAATGTCTGCCGGAAGTTCATCGGCGGCGCAAACGCGTTCAATCAGGCCATCTTTGATGACAACCGCATGATTTTCGAGTATCTCATGGCCGGTAAAAACGCGGCCATTGGTTAAAGCGTACATATTTTCTCCCGGCATATCCGGCTTAATGGCTAACGCTTTTGCCTGGCTGGGGGCAGTCACCCAGCCCGGCCGCGTACGCTGTGGTACAGGCGAAAGCCACTTTGCCGCTCTGTGTTGAGCTGATGATTTACAGACTTTTCACGCTTTCCGCTTCCATCTCGCGGAAGTATTTAACGGTTTTGACCTTCAGTTCCATTGTTGCGGGTTCATCACAGACCACGATGGAGCGGGCATGGAGCTGGAGACAGCTGATGGTCCACATATGGTTGACGTTCCCCTCAACGGCGGCCTGTAGCGCCTGGGCCTTGGCGTGACCGATGACCAGAATCATCACTTCCTCCGCGTCAAGCAGGGTGCCCACGCCGACGGTGAGGGCATATTTAGGCACTTTTTCCACATCCCCGCCAAAGAAGCGCGAGTTAGCCAGGCGGGTTTCATGCGTCAGGGTTTTGATACGGGTACGTGAAGCCAGGGAAGAGGCCGGTTCGTTAAAAGCGATATGACCATCGTTGCCTACGCCGCCCATAAACAGATGGATTTTACCGAGCGCACGGATCTTCTCTTCATACTGACGACACTCCAGGTCAATATCTTCTGCATTACCGTTAAGAAGATTAATGTTTTCCGCTGGAATATCAACATGATCAAAAAAGTTGCGGTACATAAAGCTGTGGTAGCTTTCCGGATGTTCCTTCGGCAGGCCGACATACTCGTCCATATTGAAGGTGATCACATGCCTGAAGCTGACCTGGCCCGCTTTATGCATATCAATCAGATGGCGATAGGCTTCAAGCGGCGTTCCACCAGTCGGCAGGCCAAGCACAAAAGGGCGGTCTGCCGTCGGGTTGAAGGCGTTGATGCGATCGACAATATGGCGCGCGGCCCATTTGCCCACCTGAGTGGGGGTTGCGAGAGGAATCAGTCTCATGTATCACCTCATTTAAATATTGAAGGGGGTCAGCAGTGTAAGGCGCGTAGCAGTAAGCAAGCGTAACGTGTTCCGGGCATCATCCGCGAGGGATAAATCCGTGCTGATATTTCGGATCATAAAATAAGTGGCTGCATATGACCAGACTATTGTGCGCTTATCTGCATTTCTGGGTGATAAAAGTCACATTACAGCGCTTTTAATTTGCGAAGCGAATTAATTTTTTCTTACACTCCGTCAGGTGATTTTACTATGATGCAAAATCAAACTGGCCGTTATAAAAAACGCAGAACGGTAATCGGTGCCTTAACGGGTCTTTAGGGGGAAGGATGAACATTTTAGGATTTTTTCAAAGGCTGGGGCGATCGTTGCAACTGCCCATCGCGGTGCTGCCTGTTGCGGCCCTTATGCTGCGCTTTGGGCAACCCGATTTACTGAATATGCCGTTTATCGCCCAGGGCGGTGGGGCCATTTTTGACAACCTCGCGCTGATTTTTGCTATCGGCGTCGCATCTACCTGGTCAAAAGACAATGCGGGCCCCGCTGCGCTGGCCGGAGCCGTGGGTTATTTCATTATGACCAAGGCTATGGTGACCATAAATCCGGCGATTAATATGGGCGTACTGGCGGGGATCATTACCGGGCTGGTGGCCGGAATGACCTATAACCGCTGGTCGGATATTAAACTGCCGGAGTTCCTGAGCTTCTTTGGTGGCAAACGCTTCGTGCCGATAGCGACCGGGTTTTTCTGTCTGATTCTGGCGGCGGTATTTGGCTATATCTGGCCGCCCGTTCAGGCCGCCATTCAAAGCGGGGGCGAGTGGATAGTCTCTGAGGGCGCGCTGGGTGCGGGCATATTTGGCTTTGTTAACCGCCTGCTGATCCCAACGGGTCTCCATCAGGTGCTGAATACCATTGCCTGGTTCCAGATTGGTGAGTACACCAACGCGGCGGGCGCGGTTTTCCACGGCGACATCAACCGCTTCTATGCCGGTGACGGCAGCGCGGGCATGTTTATGTCAGGCTTCTTCCCCATCATGATGTTTGGTCTTCCCGGTGCCGCGCTGGCAATGTACCTGGCTGCACCTAAGGCTCGCCGTCCCCTCGTTGGAGGGATGCTGCTGTCGGTTGCGGTCACTGCATTCCTTACCGGTGTGACCGAGCCGCTGGAATTCCTGTTCATGTTCCTTGCGCCGCTGCTGTATCTGGTCCACGCCATCCTGACCGGCATCAGCCTGTTTGTTGCCACGGCACTGAACATTCACGCGGGCTTCTCCTTCTCGGCGGGGGCAATTGACTATGTGCTGATGTATAAGCTACCCGCCGCCAGCAACAATGTCTGGATGCTGCTGGTGATGGGGGCAATCGCCTTTATCGTTTACTTCGTGCTCTTCACCGCGATTATCAAAATGTTCAATCTGAAAACGCCGGGGCGCGATGACGGCACGGATGACCAGTCTGCCGGAGAGAGTGCTAACAGTAATACCGAAGAAGGGATGGAAACGCTTGCCCGTCAGTACATTGGCGCGGTTGGCGGCAGTGATAATCTCAAAATTATTGATGCCTGTATCACCCGTCTGCGCCTCTCCGTGAACGATGCAGCCATGATCAATGATGCAGCCTGTAAGCGTCTCGGCGCGTCCGGCGTCATCAAGCTGAATAAACAAACGGTTCAGGTAATTGTGGGTGCCAAAGCGGAATCTATCGCTGAAGAGATGAAAAAGGTCATCGCTAAAGCGAGCGTTGCTCCTTTTGCTTCCCATGATGTAGCTGAAAAGGCCAGTGCTTCTGCCCCGCCGCAGGCGGTGCCAAACGCGGCGAAAGGTATCGTGGCGACGCTGGTGGCCCCGGTTAGCGGTGAGGTGGTTGCGATTGAACAGGTACCGGATGAAGCCTTCGCCAGCAAAGCGGTCGGAGACGGACTGGCTATCAGACCGACCAGCAGCATCGTGGTTTCACCGGCAGCGGGTACGGTGGTTAAAATATTCAACACTAACCATGCGTTCTGTCTTGAAACGGAGAAGGGCGTCGAAGTGGTGGTGCATATGGGGCTGGACACCGTGGCGCTGGCAGGGAAGGGCTTTACCCGGCTGGTTGAAGAGGGCGCGGTCGTCACTGCCGGGCAGCCGGTGCTGGAGATGGATCTGGCCTGGCTGAATGCCAACGCCCGTTCGATGATTAGCCCGGTTGTGGTGAGTAATATTGAAGACTACAGCAGCCTGCAACTGGCGGCGGGTGGAACGGTGATTGCAGGTGAGACCCGCCTGTTTGACGTCCACGGCTAGCCTCTGAAGAGATAGCCGATCAGGGCGGGAAGAGATCCCCGCCCTTTTTTTTGCCTCGCCGCTAACAAACGGTTGTTTCCCTTCCCTGCTTTGTGGATCATACTCCGTTATTTCACGTACTAATTTACGCTAAGCATCCCTGAGGACATTGAGATGAGTGAGGCAGAAGCCCGCCCAACTAACTTTATTCGTCAGATTATTGACGAAGACCTGGCGAACGGTAAGCACAATAGTGTTCATACCCGCTTTCCGCCCGAGCCTAACGGCTATCTGCATATTGGTCATGCCAAATCAATCTGCCTGAATTTTGGCATTGCTCAGGACTATCAGGGTCAATGTAACCTGCGCTTTGATGACACGAACCCGGTGAAAGAAGATCTGGAGTTCGTGGAGTCAATTAAGAAAGATGTGCAGTGGCTTGGTTTTGAGTGGAGCGGCGAGGTCCGTTACTCATCTGATTATTTTGATCAGCTGCATCACTACGCCGTCGAGCTCATTACTAAAGGCCTGGCCTACGTTGATGAGTTGTCGCCGGAGCAGATCCGCGAATATCGTGGGACGCTAACGTCCCCGGGGAAAAACAGTCCGTATCGCGATCGCAGCGTGAGCGATAACCTCGCGCTGTTTGAAAAAATGCGTAACGGCGGCTTTGCCGAAGGAACCGCCTGTCTGCGCGCCAAAATCGATATGGCCTCCAACTTTATCGTTATGCGCGACCCGGTGCTGTACCGCATTAAATTTGCCGAGCATCACCAGACCGGTAATAAGTGGTGCATCTATCCGATGTATGACTTCACCCACTGCATTTCCGATGCGCTGGAAGGGATAACTCATTCGCTCTGTACGCTGGAATTCCAGGATAACCGTCGCCTTTATGACTGGGTGCTGGATAACATCACCATTCCTGCCCACCCCCGGCAGTACGAATTTTCTCGTCTGAATCTTGAATACGCCATTATGTCCAAGCGTAAACTGACCCAGCTGGTCAGCGAAAAGATTGTTGAAGGGTGGGATGACCCGCGCATGCTGACCGTATCCGGCCTGCGTCGTCGTGGCTACACTGCAGGCGCTATTCGTGAGTTCTGCCGCCGCATTGGCGTGACCAAACAGGACAACATTGTTGAAATGGCCTCGCTTGAGTCGTGCATCCGTGACGATCTTAATGAAAATGCGCCGCGCGCTATGGCCGTGCTTGATCCGGTGAAGCTGGTGATTGAAAACCTGCCGGCTAATCACGAAGAGATCCTCACCATGCCTAATCATCCGAATAAGCCGGAAATGGGAACGCGTGAGGTGCCGTTCAGCCGCGAAATTTACATTGACCGCGCTGACTTCCGTGAAGAGGCTAACAAGCAGTATAAGCGTCTGGTACTGGGCAAAGAAGTGCGCCTGCGCAATGCGTACGTTATCCGGGCTGAGCGCGTGGCGAAGGATGAAGCGGGTAACATCACCTGCCTGTTCTGTACCTGCGATACCGACACACTGAGTAAAGATCCCGCTGATGGCCGCAAGGTGAAAGGCGTTATCCACTGGGTGTCGGCTGAGCATGCGCTGCCCGCCGAGTTCCGCCTTTACGATCGTCTTTTCAGCGTGGCCAATCCGGCAGCGGCAGAGGACTTCCTGACCACCATCAATTCTGAGTCGCTGGTGATTCGTTCAGGATTTGTGGAACGCAGCCTGTCGGGTGCACAGGCAGAAAGCCCGTATCAGTTTGAGCGTGAAGGCTACTTCTGTGCCGACCGCACTTCAGGCGCAAACGGGCTGGTGTTTAACCGTACCGTGGGTCTGCGTGACACCTGGGCGAAGGCGGGAGAGTAATCTTTCGCCCTGTGCGGGTAAGCGCTGTGCGCTGAAATAACCCTGTGGGTTAAGAATTGGCCGGGGGGAATCCCCTGGCTGCTTCTTGCAGCAAAATGGATTACCGCCGGGTTTACATCGTGAGTTGCACTTACCATTACGTTCCACTTCCCATTGCGTTCCACTCCCCATTACATTCCACTCCCCATTACATTCCACTTCCCATTGCGTTCCACTCCCCCTGACGCTCCACTTCATCGCATTTTGCACCTCAATCGAGTAAACCTACTATAAGGCGATCGGCAGGTGCTTATCAGTGAGACAGCATACCTTTTATTCGCTATCCCGATTCCCGCCAGGAAAAATAATTGCGGGGTGAATTGCGTATCCGCTTTTGCTTAATCAGATAAGCGCGGCACAAAGCATTACAGCCTGCTGTTAATTAATTCCGTAATGATTAAATTAGCCTTTATTATTCCAATAATAGCCAGAGCAGCCGATATTATGTGTCGCCGATCATACTTTGGCAGCTGGCTTTATTTATATATTGATAATTCGCGTCGCGAAAAATATTATTCATACAGCATCTGAAGGGTGCCTTTCTTTATAAGAAATATTATTTTTACTGTTTCAGGATTGTTAAATTTACAATGAGAGGGATTTCTCAATGCATATCTCTGACCCGGCGCGTCGTGCGCTGACGCTATCCGTTGCCATTATTTCTACTCTCTCCACGCTGTCGATAAGTCCTCAGGCCAGCGCCACGGGATTTATCGAGGATTCTACCCTGAGTGGTGGGGTTTATTACTGGCAGCGACATCGAGAAAGAAAAGATCTTAACCCCGACAGCGATAAATACGGTAACTATCAACAAAACCTCCATCACTCGACATTCAACGGCAGCCTGGATTTTTCATCCGGCTATCTGGCTGATTTTATTGGTCTCGATCTGGCCGCCTTTGGCGCGTTGGAGATGTCAGGCAAGGGGCCTGCCGCACCCAACGAAATAGGCTTTAGCGACGCGAAAACGCGCTGGGATGAAAAGTGGGGCGGGGATAAAAACGGCGCGTCAATATATAAAGCGGCGTTAAAGTTTAAGCAGGGTGATTACTGGCTACGTGCTGGCTATTTACAGCCCACCGGCCAGACGCTGATGGCATCGCACTGGAGTTTTTTACCCGGCACTTATCGTGGCGCTGAAGTTGGCTTTAATCGTGATTTCGATGACGCGGGTGCGCTCTCGATGTCATGGATGTGGAGCGACCGATATAAAGCCCCCTGGTATAGAAATACCTATCATTTTCGGCAGGCAGACGGGAAAACGCCCGTGCGCTATCTGCATTCAATCGGCATGAAATATGATTTCAAAAATCAGCTGGTGCTGGAAGCTGCATTCGGGCAGGCCGCGGATTATATGGATCAGTACTTTACTAAAGTCTCTTATGATTTTCCGGTTGCCGGGAATAATCTGAGAACCAGCTGGCAGTTTTATGGCGCAAAAGATAAGGCGCACGGCGGCGTTGCGAACGTTAATGATGTGTATGACGGCCTGGCCTGGCTACAGGCGCTGACGCTGGGGTATACCCTGGGAGCCTTTGATTTCAGACTGGAAGGCACCTGGGTGAAGGCCGAAGGGAATCAGGGATTTTTCCTGCAACGGATGACGCCAGGCTATGCCACGTCGAACGGGCGGCTGGACGTGTGGTGGGATTCACGCTCTGACTTTAATGCTAACGGTGAAAAAGCCCTGTTTGCCGGGGTGAGCTGGGATCTAACCAACTGGTCGCTCCCCGGATGGAGCCTTGGCACCTCCCGTGCCTGGGGATGGGATGCCAAACCTGCCAGCAGCCCGGCCTGGGATCGCCACGCCCGCCTGAAAGAATCAGCCTGGAATCTCGATCTGATGCACACCGTGCAGGCGGGCTGGGCCAAAGGCACGTTGTACAAACTGCACTATACCCGCTACGACAACCACTCCTCGCTGCCCAGCTTCAGTGGGGGATACGGCAATATCTTCCAGGATGAGCAGGACGTGAAATTTATCGTCATCGCACCATTCACTATTTTTTAACCGTTCCGCAGGCGGGGCAGAGGCCCCGCCAGAAAACCACGGAGGTGTGAAATGAAAAAAATATTACTGCTCATCGCCAGCGTGCTGGTGTTAGCCGCCTGCTCGTCAGGCCCTGCGCCAAGCCCTGAGCGCATTCCGGCGCGGGACTATCAGCATTGTCTTGATGCAGAGCAGATGGGCGGCGGCGATGAGGTTCAGGATCGCTGTGGCAGGCTGTCTGAAGAGATTGAACATAAAAACCAGAAGGAACAGGTGAAATAATGAAAATGTACAAAAGTGCGATCGCGGCGGCGCTGATATCAGCGCTCGGCAGCACGGGTGTGCTGGCGGATCAGCAGCTGGTCGACAGGATCAGTCAGTTTGGGGTTAAGTATAAGGTGACCGATAACCATGCTGCCCAGAATGGCGTGGACTGCGCCGCGCTGGGCGCTGACTGGGCTTCCTGCAACCGGGCCACCCTCACCTTAACCAACCCAGGCGGGGCCATTAACAGTAAAGACTGGGCCATTTACATGTCCAACGTGCATAAAACGCTTAAGGTCGATAGCGATCAGTTTCGCATGGTGCACGTCGTCGGCGACCTGACCCGGCTTGAGCCGACGGACAAATTCACCGGCTTTGCCGCCGGTGCATCGGTCGATATTCCGATTATCAATGAGTACTGGCAGTTGTTTATCACCGACGTGATGCCACGCTGGTATGTTACCTCCAGCAACGCCAGCCCAAAAATCATCGCCATAACGGATACGGAAGAGCTGTCCCGCTTCGTCGAGCCTTTTGGCGATCAATGGCGGCGCACGCCGGATGACAAAAACGTGCTGATGAACGCGGCCAGCCGCTTTGCTAAAAATAGCGACGTGGCCACGCTCCCGGCGCAAACTCTGCGCGGGCATATTGTACCTACGCCGATGAGCGTGGAGATCTACAGTGGGGACGCCGACCTGTCATCGGGCGTGAGGTTCGATTTCGCCACGTTATCGGCCGATCAGGCCGATGCACTGCGTCAGCGTTTCAGTTTACTGGGCGTTCAGGAACGGGCTAATGGCTATACCATCAAGACCCGGATTGCTGCCAGCGCGCTGGGGAAACAGCAGTCCATCCCGGGCGGCTATCAGCTAACCATTGGCGAAGCCCTGGCGGAGGTGACCGGCTTCGATCAGCGCGGCGTGATGAATGGCGTACAGTCGATCCTGTCGCTGATCCCCGCTGACGGCCTCAAAATTGCGACGCTGAAAGCAGCCGATGCACCGCGTTTCCCTTATCGTGGAGTATTCCTCGATGTTGCCCGTAATTTTCATAGCAAAGAGGCGATTTTACGGCTGCTGGATCAGATGGCGGCCTGGAAGCTGAACGTCTTTCACTTCCATCTTTCTGACGATGAAGCCTGGCGTATTGAGATCCCCGGTTTGCCAGAGCTGACCGATGTAGGTAGTAAGCGCTGCCACGATCTCAGCGAGAAAACCTGCCTGCTGCCACAGCTGGGATCGGGGCCTTTCAGTAATAATAACGGCTCCGGGCATTTCAGCCGCCAGGACTATATTGATATCGTCAAATACGCAGGGGCCCGGGGTATTGAGGTGATCCCGGAAATTGATATGCCTGCGCATGCCCGGGCGGCGGTGGTGTCGATGGAGGCACGCTATGCCCGCCTGATGGCCGGGGGGAAACAGGCCGACGCGGAGGCATACCGGCTGGTGGATCCCACCGACGACTCCAATACCACCTCCGTCCAGCTTTACGATCGTACCAGCTATCTCAATCCCTGCCTGACATCCTCGCTGCGCTTTACCGACAAGGTGATTAGTGAAATCCAGGCGATGCATCTGGCGGCGGGACAGCCAATGAAGGCCTGGCATTTTGGCGGTGATGAAGCGAAAAATATTCGTCTTGGCGCAGGCTATACCGATGAGAAGAAGCCCGAAGAAGGTAAAGGCAGGCTGGATATGCGCAAGGAAGATAAACCCTGGGCAAAATCCTCCGTCTGTCAGGCGATGATCAAAGCGGGAAAAATAACTGACCTTGATCACCTCCCGAGCTATTTTGCGCGGGAAGTTAGCAGGCAGGTCAATGCGCACGGCATAGAGAAAATGCAGGCGTGGCAGGATGGCCTGAAGGATGCTGAAAATGCGGGTGCCTTCGCCACGAAGCGTGTGGCGGTGAATTTCTGGGATACGCTTTACTGGGGAGGGTATGACAGCGCTAACGACTGGGCCAACAAGGGCTACGAGGTGATCGTCTCCAACCCGGACTACGTCTATCTCGATTTCCCCAATGAAGTTAATCCGCTTGAGCGGGGCTACTATTGGGGAACCCGTTTCAGCGACGAGCGCAAAATGTTCAGCTTTGTGCCGGATAACCTGCCGCAGAATGCAGAAATGTCGTTTGATCGCGACGGGAAAACCTTTACGGCAAAATCCGACAAGCCCTGGCCTGGTGCTACCGGACTCTCTGCCCAGCTGTGGAGCGAGACGGTACGCACTGACGGACAGATGGAATATATGATGTTTCCGCGTCTGCTGGCCGTGGCGGAGCGAGCATGGCACCGCGCGGGCTGGGAGCAGGATTACCAGCCAGGAAAAGCCTTTACCCGGGGCGAGACGCATTTTGTCGATAGTAAGACTCAGCTGAAAGAGTGGCAGCGTTTTGCCAACCTGCTGGGTCAACGCGAGCTGTCGAAGCTGGATCGCCGGGGAATTGAGTACCGCATCCCGGTACCGGGCGCGCGTATTATTGGCGGAATGCTGGAGGCGAATATCGCGCTGCCTGGCATCGCCATTGAGTACAGCGTTGATGCAGGCAAAAGCTGGCAGCGCTATGAGGCCACGGCCAAACCGCAGGTTGAGGAGGGCAACGTCCTGGTGCGCGCGGTCAGCGCCGACGGCAAACGCTACAGCAGGGTGGAGGAAGTCTGAAAAAAGCGTAAAAAAAAGCCGGTGGTGATCACCGGTTTTTTATGTTGAGCAACGCGGAAGATTATTTGTCGTGAAGCGTTTCGTCTTCACGGCAGTCACCTGTGGTACAGTGGCCGTAAAGATAAAGACTGTGGTTGCTGAGTTTAATACCGTGGCGGGTAGCGATATCACGCTGACGTGTCTCGATAGACTCATCGCTGAATTCAATCACTTTTCCGCAGTCCAGACAGATCAGGTGGTCGTGATGCTGCTGCTGAGTCAGTTCGAATACGGACTTGCCGCCTTCAAAGTTATGACGCGTTACAATCCCGGCATCATCAAACTGGTTGAGTACGCGGTAGACCGTTGCCAGCCCAATCTCTTCGCCCATATCAATCAGGCGTTTATATAAATCTTCCGCACTGACGTGATGGCTCTCTGGTACCTGAAGCACTTCCAGAATTTTCAGTCGGGGAAGCGTGACTTTCAGGCCGGCCTTCTTTAATGCGGTATTGTTGTCAGTCATGCGGATATTGTCCTGTTACTTTGCTAGTCACTAAGTGGCTGAAAAGCCTTAAACATCGGTCGACGCAGAAAGCTAGGTGCGTCTCATTATAGAACTGATACTTCAAAATGGAAACCACGAGTGGGATGCGCAACCGCTGTGGGATGTAAAGTTGAGAACCCGATACGTCCAGGAAAGCAAACGCCCAATAAAAACGGGATTAACATTTTGCTCAGCACTCTTATCGCTCGTTGAGCGAGGAACGCTGAATAAGTGAGGTGACCGATGGCGATATTTTACAGATTTGCAGATGAAAATTACAAAGATGTACCTATTACTTCTACAGGTAAAACCACTGGCCCGATATGAGACAACGCCCACATCAGGCCGCTGCACTCAGGCTTCAAGAATCTCTTTCAGCTGCAGCTCGTCAAAAATCTGTTTAACCCATTGCTCGGTACGTTGCTGGGTCAACTCAGGCTGACGGTCTTCGTCGATGGCCAGACCGAGGAAATGGTTGTCATCCGCCAGCCCTTTAGAGGCCTCGAAATGGTAACCCGCCGTTGGCCAGTGCCCGACAATCACCGCGCCCCTGGGCTCAATGATGTCGCGGATGGTGCCCATGGCATCGCAGAAGTACTCGGCATAATCTTCCTGATCGCCACAGCCAAACAGCGCCACCAGCTTGCCGTTGAAGTCGATCTCTTCCAGGGTCGGAAAGAAGTCGTCCCAGTCGCACTGCGCTTCGCCATAGTACCAGGTGGGAATACCCAGCAGCAAAATATCAAAGGCTTCAAGATCTTCTTTGCTGCTTTTAGCGATATCGTGAACGTCAGCAACGTCTGTGCCAAGCTGCTTTTGAATCACTTTTGCAAGATTTTCGGTATTGCCCGTATCGCTGCCAAAGAAAATGCCTACGATTGCCATGAGTTTAATAACCTCTTGAAACTTAATGATATGAGATGGCTAACTTAAAAAAGATAACGGCAATGATAGCAGACAGCAACAGGGGGATAAACGAGTAATCCTCCTGCTTTTGTCGCATTGTGCTGTGCCCTCAGCTGTCCCTTACTGCGAGATAACCACCGCTTCAGGGGTTCTGGCTGGCTAACTGCGCCATCACCATCTCTTCAATCAGCTCGCTGCGGCTCATATTACGCTGGTCAGCAAGGTGATTAAGGGCATCAACCGCATCGCTATTGATTTTCAGCTCGACGCGCTTAAGCCCGCGCACTTTATCACGCTTAAGCTGATTGCGTTTGTTGATGCGCAGCTGCTCATCACGCGTCAGCGGATTAGTTTTAGGTCGTCCCGGACGGCGTTCGTCTGCAAAGAGATCGATCGTGGTGCGGTCCGTGTTTTCTTTTGCCATAGAATCGTGGTACTGAAGGCTGGAGTTCTGATGGATTGAGCCATGTTGCCAAAGGGATTTTCACCCGCGACAAAATTTTAGCGCGCCATCATACCCCAGTGAAAGTCGAGACGACAACGATTTAACAATTTGAGGGAGCATTTGTTTCTAACGCGCATAAAAACGGCTAATTGCGCGCAGAACCGCATCAGGTTTCTCTGCATGTACCCAGTGTCCGGCACCGGCAATCACATGTGCGCGTGCCTGGGGGAACTGCGCCAGCAGGGCGTCACGCCACCTGTCGTCAAGGTAGGGTGAGCGTTCGCCGCGGATAAAAAGCGCCGGATGCGGCCAGGCGGGGATCGGCTGCCAGTCGATGATCTCTGGGTACCGGGCCTCCAGCGCCCTGACGTTAAAGCGCCAGCTCCCCTCGTGAAAGGACTTCAGCAGAAACTGAATCACCCCTTCTTCCTCTATTGTCTGGCGCATCAGCGCGGCGGCTTCGCTGCGGGTGGTTATTCCCGCTGCCATCACCGCGTTCAGTGCGGCAAAAATGGCGTCATGATGGCGTTCAGGGTAAGCGACGGGCGCAATATCAATTACCACCAGCTTGCCAGCCCGCTCCGGCGCGGCCGCCGTCAGTGCCATGGCGATTTTTCCGCCCATCGAATGACCTACAAGGTCAAAACGCGCGATCCCCAGCTCATCAAGCGTCTCCAGCACGTCCTGCGCCATCGCCGGATAGCTCATCTCATCCGATCGCGGGGAAAGGCCATGATTGCGTACGTCAATCTGGACCACCGGACGCGTCGCCTTCAGCTCTCTGGCCAGTACGCCAAGGTTATCCAGGCTGCCAAACAGGCCGTGGATCAGTACGGTGGGCAGATTCGCGGCAGCGGATTGTTCGGTTTGCAAGCGGGCATTCAATTTCATAGCAAAGTTCTTACAGTTGAAACGAGGGGTTAGGGTATCATGGATCCACATTTTTCTGCCGAAACGATAAACGGCTTCCAGGCCACCTTTTTGCGGCATAGTCTGACTTTTGCCTGTATTGGGGTCTGGCGCTACACCCTGGCAGGATTTAACTTTATAATCCACATGTTAGAGCTGGTCTGTGAACCGTGCTGCGTAACCGAACCCTGTAACACGGCACCGGGCGGCTCTTATAAGCAATAATCGTACTGGATCATGATGAAAACTATCGAAGTCGACGAAGAGCTGTACCGTTATATCGCCAGCCACACTCAGCATATTGGTGAAAGTGCCTCTGACATTTTACGGCGTATGCTTAAATTCTCAGCCGGTCAGCCGCTGCCAAAGGGCGCAGCAACGCCGCCAGCGATGGCGAAAAGTGCTGCACCTGCGGAAGTACAATCGCGTCCTCAGGATCGCGTCCGTGCCGTACGTGAGCTGCTGCTGTCCGATGAGTATGCCGATCAGAAAAAAGCGGTAAATCGCTTTATGCTGATTCTTTCGACGCTGTACAGTCTTGATCCCAAAGCATTTGCTACAGGCACCGAGTCACTGCTCGGTCGTACGCGCGTCTACTTTGCGGGTAATCAACAAACCCTGGTACAGAACGGCACCCATACCAAGCCGCAGCATATTCCGGGCACGCCGTATTGGGTGATCACCAACACTAACACAGGTCGTAAACGCAGCATGATTGAACATATCATGCAGTCGATGCAGTTCCCGGCGGAGCTGATCGACAAAGTTTGCGGCACCCTCTAACTGATAACCTGATAATCAGGGAGAAGCGCCCATGGCTAATCACCCCCGTGCCGGGCAGCCGGCCCAGCAGAGCGATTTGATTAACGTTGCACAATTGACTTCACAGTATTATGTCCTGCAACCCAATCCGGGTAATGCGGAACATGCGGTGAAATTTGGTACCTCAGGCCATCGCGGCAGTGCAGGGCGTCAGAGCTTCAACGAAACGCATATTCTGGCGATTGCGCAGGCGATTGCTGAAGAGCGTACAAAGAATGGCATCACCGGTCCCTGCTACGTAGGGAAAGATACCCACGCGCTGTCTGAACCCGCAATCATTTCCGTACTGGAAGTGCTGGCGGCTAACGGTGTGGACGTTATCGTGCAGCTGGATAATGGTTATACGCCAACCCCTGCAATCTCTAACGCCATTCTTGAGCACAATAAAGCGGGTGGCGCCCAGGCTGACGGTATCGTGATTACGCCGTCACACAATCCGCCGGAAGATGGGGGTATCAAATACAATCCACCGAACGGTGGACCGGCCGATACCAACGTTACCAAAGTCGTTGAGGACCGCGCCAACGCGCTGATTCAGGACGGACTGAAAGGCGTGAAGCGTATCGCACTGGATGAAGCATGGGCCAGTGGGCACCTGCAGGAAAAAGACCTTATTCAGCCCTATATCGAAGGTCTGGCACAGATCATTGATATCCCGGCCATTCAGAAAGCAGGCCTAAAAATTGGCGTCGACCCGCTGGGCGGCTCCGGTATCGCTTACTGGCAGCGTATTGCCGAGTTCTACAAGCTGGATCTGACCATCGTGAATGATTCAGTGGATCAGACTTTCCGCTTTATGCACCTCGACAAAGATGGCGTGATCCGCATGGACTGCTCGTCTGAAAGCGCGATGGCGGGCCTGCTGGCGCTGCGGGATAAGTTCGATCTGGCGTTTGCTAACGATCCTGATTATGACCGCCACGGCATTGTTACCCCTGCCGGGCTGATGAATCCGAACCACTATCTGGCCGTTGCTATTAATTACCTGTTTCAGCATCGTCCTCAGTGGGGTAGCGATGTGGCCGTCGGCAAAACGCTGGTCTCCAGCGCGATGATCGACCGCGTCGTCAATGATATTGGCCGCAGGCTGGTAGAAGTGCCGGTCGGCTTCAAATGGTTCGTCGACGGACTGTTTGACGGCAGCTTTGGCTTCGGCGGCGAAGAGAGTGCAGGGGCCTCCTTCCTGCGCTTTGACGGTACGCCGTGGTCAACGGATAAAGACGGCATCATCATGTGCCTGCTGGCGGCAGAAATTACCGCGGTAACCGGTAAAAACCCGCAGCAGCATTACGATGAGCTGGCACAGCGGTTTGGCGCACCCAGCTACAATCGCCTGCAGGCATCCGCCACGTCGGCGCAAAAAGCGGCGCTGTCGAAGCTTTCTCCTGAAATGGTCAGTGCCGATACGCTGGCCGGTGACCCGATCACCGCCCGCCTGACGGCAGCGCCGGGCAACGGTGCGTCAATTGGTGGTCTGAAAGTGATGACGGAGAACGGCTGGTTCGCTGCGCGTCCTTCCGGTACGGAAGATGCGTACAAAATCTACTGTGAAAGCTTCCTCGGTGCCGAGCATCGCGAGAAGATTGAAAAAGAAGCGGTAGAGATTGTCAGTGAAGTGCTGAAAAACGCCTGATTATTCAGGGTGGAACCGCAACAAAGGCGCTATTCGTAGCGCCTTTTTTTCGTTCAGGGCATAAAACGGTAGCCTATGCCGGTTTCGGTGATCAGATAGCGCGGCCTGGCCGGGTCGGCTTCCAGCTTCTGGCGTAAATGCCCCATATAGATGCGCAGATAATGACTGTGCTCCACGGCATTCGGACCCCATACCTGATTCAGCAGCTGACGCTGCGTCATCACTTTACCGGCGTGATTGAGCAGGCTCACCAGCAGGCGAAACTCAGTCGGCGTCAGGTGTAAATCCTGCTGGTTCCGCGTAACCCGGCGATCGGCGATATTGACCGTGACATCGCCAAAGCTCACTTCCGGGCTGAGTGCAGACGGATTCGGGTCTGCGCGATAGCGCAGTGCGACCCGCACCCTTGCCATCAGCTCGCCCACTCCAAAGGGTTTAGTCAGAAAATCATTAGCACCCGCATCCAGCGCTTCGATTTTGTCCTGTTCATTACTGCGGGCAGAGAGCACCACGATCGGGGAGGCGCTCCACTGGCGAAACTCACGAATAAACTCTCCGCCATCACCGTCAGGTAAGCCAAGGTCGAGAATAACCAGGTCGGGTTTGCGGGTGGCCGCTTCAATCAGGCCACGCTGGAGCGTATCGGCATCGTAAACGCGCAGGTCTTCACCCTCCAGCGCGAGGCGTAAGAAGCGGCGGATCTCTTTTTCATCTTCAATAATCAGGATCGTGGTCACGCTGTCTCGCTCAATAAATACATTCGTATGCCAACATTCTGCGGCTTAGCTATAGCTCTCAATCTACCAAATTATTCCCGGGGGTGCACAGATGCCCGTAAAGGCAGACGCGGCACGTCATGCTGCCGAAAATAGTGGATTAAGGCATTTAAGTTACATTAAGGTTAATTAAGTGTAGTTAATTAACCTTAATGTAACTTTATTACGGTTCAGAGAGGATAAAAGAGAGGATTTATCGCTGAAAGTGGTCAGATGAGATGAAAAATTACACTATAACGCGTATTATTTTCGGCAAATCTTCTCTTATCTTGCTGGCCTGTCGGGAGGGCTTATGCTGCTCTATCACGCTTACTCTTTACATCGAATAATCCTGCGCCGTATCGCGGTGGTTATCATTGGGTTTATCGCACTGCCGGTCATGCTATTTCGTCATGACCGCTCGAGGTTTTACAGCTATCTCCATCGCGTCTGGTCTAAAACCAGCAGCCAGCCGGTCTGGCTGGCGAACTCAGAAGCCGCTGGCTGCGAATTCTATTAATCTCACCCGCTTCGGCGGGTTTTTTTTCCCCCTTCATTCAGTAATTCTTAATATTCTCGCCTTTACTGGTACAACTGGGCTACACTTAAACTTCTACAAGAAGTTAGAGGTTGTACAACTATGAGCGAGAAAATTCCTGTTGGCATCAGTGCCTGTCTGCTGGGCGACAAAGTCCGTTTTGACGGCGGACATAAGCGATGTACCTTCGCTACGGATGAACTCGCTCCCTATATTCATTACGAGCCGGCCTGCCCAGAAATGGCCATTGGTCTGCCTGCTCCCCGCCCGGCGTTAAGGCTGATCGATATCGCGGAGAGTAAAACGGAGCTGGCATTCAGTAACGGCCACGGCGAGCCGGTTACCGAAAAAATGCAGCACTATTCCGAACAGCGAGTGGCTAACCTACAGCACTTATGCGGCTACATCGTCTGTGCCAAGTCGCCGACCTGTGGCATGGAACGCGTTCGGGTTTATCAGCCGGACAGCAATAATAATCGTAAAGAGGGTGTCGGCGTCTTTACGCGTGAGCTGATGCGCCAAATCCCATGGCTGCCCGTTGAAGAGGATGGCCGGTTACAGGATGCGCCGCTGCGTGAGAATTTTGTCGAACGCGTATATACCCTGCATGAGTTTAATGCGCTGTGGCGGAGTGGGCTGACCCGCGGCAAACTCATCGCTTTTCACAGTCGTTATAAGCTGTCACTGCTGGCACATTCTCAGGCGGAATACCGTGAACTGGGGCGGTTTGTTGCGGCCATTGAAAGCTGGAGTTCACTGGAGGAGTATGCCCTTGAATATCGCCAGCGGCTGATGGATCTGCTGAAACATCCGGCCACGCGGGGCAACCACACTAACGTTCTGATGCATGTTCAGGGCTATTTCCGGCCCCAGCTGAGTTCAAGGCAGCGTCAGGAGCTGGCTTCACTGATTGATCACTACCGGCAGGGGCTTCAGCCGCTGCTGGCACCTATCACGCTGTTAAAGCACTACATGTCTGAGTTTCCCGATCCTTATCTCGTGCAGCAGCGCTACTTTGAACCCTATCCGGAAGCGCTTCGACTGCGTTACGGTCACTAAACTTATCAGGGAGATTCATGGTCACCCATCTGGTCTGGATGCGTAACGATCTGCGCATCCACGATAACTACGCCCTAAATGCGGCCTGCCGCGATGCTGATGCCAGGGTTCTGGTGCTGTTTATTGCCACGCCCGTCCAGTGGAAATCACACTCAATGTCCCCCAGACAGGCGGCATTTATTTTTAGCAGTCTTCAGGACGTGCAACGATCGCTGGCTGAAAAGGGCATACCGCTACACTCTGTCGAGTGCGATGACTTTACCGCCTCGATTGAGGTTCTGAAATCCTTTTGCCAGCAGCATCAGGTCGGACGCATGTTTTACAATTATCAGTACGAGGTCAACGAACGCAACCGCGATGCGGCGGTCGAGCGTGAGCTGTCTGATATTGGTGTGGTTTCACAGGGGTTTGATGACAGCCTGCTGCTGCCTCCCGGTAGCGTACTGACCGGCAATCGCGATATGTATAAGGTGTTCACTCCCTTCAGTCGTGCCTTTGTCAAGCGTCTGCATGCTGGCCTGCCGGAGTGCGTTTCCGCACCGGCCGCGCGCGCGGGTGCGCCGCTGCGGGATGTGCCCGCGCTGACGCCCTTTAACTACCCCTTCGAGGAGGTTGATGAAACCCTTTTCCCCAGCGGAGAGGACGCCGCGATTGCGCGCCTGCGGCATTTCTGCCAGCAGACGGTTACCGATTATGCCGATAACCGGGATATTCCGGCGGTGGATGGCACCAGTCGCCTGTCAGTCTATCTGGCCACCGGCGTACTTTCTCCCCGCCAGTGTCTGCACCGCCTGTTGACGGAGCACCCTCAGGCGCTTGACGGCGGCCGGGAATTTGTCTGGCTGAACGAGCTCATTTGGCGTGAGTTTTACCGCCATTTGCTGGTCGCTTACCCTTCACTGTGCCGCTATCAGCCCTTTATTGCCTGGACGCGCGGCGTCAGGTGGCAGAATAATCCCGCGCATTTTGCCGCCTGGCAACAGGGAAAAACCGGTTACCCAATTGTTGACGCTGCCATGTGCCAGCTGAATAAGCTGGGCTGGATGCATAACCGCCTGAGAATGATCGTCGCCAGCTTTTTGATCAAAGATCTGCTGATCGACTGGCGGGAAGGCGAGCGCTACTTTATGTCGCAGCTGGTTGATGGCGATTTGGCCTCGAATAATGGTGGCTGGCAGTGGGCCGCGTCGACGGGGACCGACGCCGCACCCTATTTTCGCATTTTTAATCCCACCACCCAGGGAGAACGCTTTGACCGGCAGGGCGAATTTATCCGTACGTGGCTGCCCGCCCTGAAAGAGGTGCCTGACGAATGGATCCATCAGCCGCACAGCTGGGCGGAAAAGTATAATGTCACGCTGGATTATCCGGTCCCGATTGTTGATCATAAAGAGGCGCGCAGGCAGACCCTTGATGCCTATGAGGCCGCGCGAAAATAAGATAATCGGGAATGACTATGCGTAATACAGAGCTTGAACACCTTGTTAATCAGAAACTCAACGCTGCGAGCTTTAGCGACTATGCCCCCAACGGACTTCAGGTTGAGGGTCGGGAAGCGATCGCTAAAATTATCACCGGCGTGACCGCCTGCCAGGCGCTGCTCGACGAAGCCGTGCGCCTGGGTGCCGACGCGGTGTTGGTACACCACGGTTACTTCTGGAAAAACGAAGCGCCAACCATCAAAGGCATGAAGCGAAACCGCCTGAAAACGCTGCTGGCGAACGATATCAATCTCTATGGCTGGCATCTGCCTTTAGATGCGCATCCCGAACTGGGGAATAATGCACAGCTGGCGAGGTTGCTGGGCATCACCGTCAAAGGCGACGTTCTGCCGCTGGTTCCCTGGGGTGAATTGCAGGATCCATTGACCGGAGAGCAGCTTGCTGCCCGCATCGCTCAGGTTCTTGGCCGTGAGCCGCTTCACTGTGGCGATAATGCGCCCGCGCTTATCCGCCGCGTGGCCTGGTGTAGCGGCGGCGGGCAGGGATTTATCGACGATGCCGCCGCCTTTGGCGTGGATGCATTTATTAGTGGGGAGGTTTCTGAACAAACCATCCATAGCGCGCGTGAACAGGGCCTGCACTTCTTTGCTGCGGGGCATCACGCGACGGAACGTGCAGGGATCCGGGCGCTGGGTGAGTGGCTTGCAGAGGCACATGGCCTGGACGTCACCTTTATTGATATTGCCAATCCCGCCTGATGAAACCGGGCGGCGTGCCGTCGCCCGTTATACGCCTCAATGCTCCGCGCAAAACCGCTTATCTCACCCTCATCGCAGTAACGACAGATACACGCCTTGTTGACACCTTAATCACATTTACGCATAACTGTTTGCCTTAATGAGAAAAAAGCCGCATTGCGGGTCAGGAGGGCGTTTTGCAACAAGCACGTTGTTACCTGTTAGGCGAGCGCGCGGTAGTGCTTGAGCTGGCGCCGCCGGTTTCACTCGGCAGCCAGCAGCGCATTTGGGGGCTGGCGGCCACGCTCAGCGCTCGCCCTGAAGTCACAGAGGTGATACCGGGAATGAACAACATTACGGTACTGCTTAGCGACCCACAGAGCACGGCGCCGGATGCGATTGAATGGATGCAATTCTGGTGGGAGAAGAGCGAAGCGCTGGAGCTGGCAACCCGTCGAATCGAGATCCCGGTGGTCTATGGTGGCCAGGCTGGCCCCGATCTCGAGGTGGTGGCGCGCCACAGCGGCCTTAGCCCGCAGCAGGTGGTGGAGGCGCACGCCGCTGCGGAATATCAGGTCTTCTTTATCGGTTTCCAGCCGGGCTTCCCTTATCTCGCCGGGCTGGATAACCGGTTGCATACGCCGCGTCGCGCCGAGCCGCGCGTGGCGGTTCCGGCCGGTTCGGTGGGTATTGGCGGCAGTCAAACCGGCGTCTATCCTCTGTCCACGCCGGGCGGATGGCAGCTGATTGGCCATACCGGGGTGGCGCTGTTCGATCCGCAAAACCGGCCGCCGACCTGGCTCAGGCCTGGCGACAGCGTGCGATTTATCCCGCAAAAGGAGGGCATATGCTGAAGATTATTCGCGCCGGAATGAGCACAACGCTACAGGATGCGGGACGGACAGGCTGGCGGGACGCTGGCATCAGCGTCGGGGGCGTATTAGATCATCCGGCAATGGAAACGGCCAATATGCTGGTGGGCAACCCCCGGCAGAGCGCCGTGCTGGAGATAACCCTGGGGCAGTTTTGTGCAGAGTTCGGGCGCGACGGCTGGATTGCGCTTACCGGGGCGGGATGCAGTGCGGATATTGACGGCCAGCCGGTGTGGACCGGCTGGCGTACGGCGGTAAGGAAGGGTCAGCGCCTGACGCTAAAAATGCCGCAGCGCGGTATGCGGAGCTATCTGGCGCTTGACGGCGGCTTTGACATATTGCCAGTGCTGGGTTCGTGCAGCACGGATGTTAAAGCGGGCTTTGGCGGCTTCGGGGGGAGAAAACTCGAAGAGGGCGACCTGCTGCCGCAGGCCGTACCGCAGCAGCGCTTTAGCAAGCCGGCTGGCGTTCGTCAGCTGCTGTTTGGCAACCGCATCCGCGCCATGGCTGGCCCTGAATTTCATGAGTTCAGCCCGGAGAGCCGGGCGGCCTTCTGGCGGACCGGCTGGCAGCTTAACCCGCAGAGTAATCGTATGGGCTATCGCCTGCAGGGCAGGGCGCTTAAACGCATCGCCACGCGGGATATGCTGTCGCACGGGCTGATGCCCGGCGTCATTCAGGTTCCACCCAACGGTCAGCCCATTGTGCTGATGGCCGACGCGCAGACCACCGGCGGCTATCCCCGTATTGGCTGCGTGATCGAGGCCGATCTTTATCACCTTGCGCAGATCCGGCTGGGTGAACCGATCCACTTTGTTCACTGCACGTTAGAAGAGGCGCTACAGGCAAAACGCGAACGTCAGCGCTCACTCGATCAGATGGCCTGGGGGTTAGCACATGAAGGTTGATTTAAACGCCGATCTCGGCGAAGGGTGCGGCAACGACCACGCCCTGCTACAGCTGGTCTCCTCTGCGAACATTGCCTGCGGTTTTCACGCGGGTGATGCAGAGACCATGCTGCAAAGCGTGCGCTGGGCGCTGGCCAGTGGCGTGGCGATTGGCGCCCACCCCAGCTTCCCCGATCGTGAAAATTTCGGCCGCACGCGTATGAGGCTGCCGCCCGGGGTCGTTTACGCCCAGGTGGTTTACCAGATTGGCGCACTGAAGGCGATGGCGGAGAGTGAAGGGGGAAGTCTGGCGCACGTTAAGCCGCACGGGATGCTCTATAACCAGTCCGCGCAGGATCCCGCGCTGGCCGACGCCATCGCCCGTGCGGTGAAAGCGGTGGATCCCAGGCTGGTGCTGGTAGGGCTGGCGAACAGCGAATCAATCCGCGTGGCGCAGGCCCTGGGGCTGAGCACCCGGGAAGAGGTGTTTGCCGATCGCGGCTATCAGTCAGATGGTTCACTGGTGCCGCGCTCTCAGCCTGGCGCGCTGGTCGACAGCGACGAACAGGCGATAGCCCAGACGCTGGGCATGGTCGCGCGCGGTGAGGTGCAAAGTCTGAGCGGCGAGTGGGTGCGGGTGCGGGCAGAAACGGTTTGTTTACACGGGGACGGCGCACATGCACTGGCCTTTGCCCGCCAGCTGCGCAATGCCTTTGCCGAACAGCATATCCTTGTGACCAGCGAACGCTAATTTAAAAAGCGGGCAGGGTGCAATATTTTCAGTTTCCCGGTACGGCGCGGGCGATATTCAGAGAAACCAGGAGAAGAGATGGAAACTGCAGTGAATTTGTGGCCGCTGGCCGGTATCGCAGCGATTATTGTGGGTTTTTTACTGCGCTTTAATCCGGTGGTGGTGGTGCTGATTGCCGGCTGGATCACCGGGCTGGCAGCCCATATGCCGATCGGCGATATCCTGGATGAGATCGGCTCCGGCTTCCTCAATACGCGCAATCTGGCGCTGATCCTGCTGCTGCCGCTGCCGATTATCGGACTGCTTGAGCGGCATGGCTTGAAAGAGCGCGCACAGGCGTGGATAGCTCAAATCAAAACGGCGACGGCGGGGCGTCTGCTGATAGTTTATCTGCTGGTTCGCGAAATCACCGCCGCCATGGGGCTGACCAGCCTGGGCGGACATCCACAGATGGTGCGCCCGCTGCTGGCCCCAATGGCCGAGGGCGCAACGGAAAACCGCTACGGCGAGCTGCCGCCTGAGGTGCGCTATCGGCTACGCGCGATGGCGGCGGCAACCGATAACGTCGGGCTGTTCTTTGGCGAGGACGTATTCGTTGCCTTTGGGGCCATCATCTTTATGCATAATTTTATGCAGGAATCGGCGGGTATCCAGACCGAGCCGCTGCATATTGCCGCATGGGGTTTACCTACGGCACTCTGCGCTTTTCTGATCCATGCGTTCCGCCTGCGGCGTCTGGATAAATCCCTGGCGGCCGAACTCTCGGCGCTGAACGGCACGGCCCTGAAAGCCAAAGGAGAACGCTAATGTTTCAACAGCACTATCTCTTCTGGCTGGCGGGTGTCATTCTGCTGGTGGTCGCGGGCATGTCATGGCGCGATAAGGCTAATCCCCGCCGTCTGACGACCGGACTGTTTTGGGCGCTGTACGGCGCGATCTTTTTTATCGGGGACGGCGCGGAAAACCTGCTGGGGGCGCGTAACCTGCATATCCTCACCGGCGTTCTGGTGGTGATCACCGCGCTTATTGCCGGGCTGGGCGGCGTAAAACTGGGCTCTTATCATCAGCGCAGCCAGCAGCAGCGTGATGAGAGTGCAGCACGGCTGCGTAACCGCCTGTTTCTGCCCGCGCTGGCAATTCCAGTCGTGACCGTGGCAGGGGTAGTGGCTTTTAATAATCTGCCCGGCCTGCAAAACGCCGTATTTGGTGCGGGTAATCATGCCACCCTGGTCACGCTGTTTAGCATGATGGTCGGCTGCCTGACGGGCTGGCTGATTGCGCTAAAAATGACCCGGGATACCCCGGCGCAGTCGGTTCAGGAGGCGCGCCGCCTGCTGGATGCCATCGGCTGGGCCTTTATACTGCCGCAGCTGCTGGCGACGCTGGGGCTGCTGTTTACCAGCGCGGGCGTGGGGACCGCGATTGCGCACCTGACGGAAACCTATCTGGCCGTTAATAACCGCTTTGTCGCCGTCGCCAGCTATGCCATCGGCATGGCGCTGCTGACCATGGTGATGGGCAATGCGTTTGCCGCCTTCCCGATTGTTACCGCCGGTATTGGCATTCCGGTCCTGGTGCTCCAGCACCACGGCAATCCGGCGGTGATGGCGGCAATAGGGATGTTCTCGGGCTACTGCGGCACGCTGATGACGCCGATGGCGGCTAATTACAATATCGTTCCGGCTGCGCTGCTGGAGCTACCCGATCGCAACGCGGTGATCAAAGCTCAGGTGCCGACCGGCGTGCTATTGTTAATAGTGAATATTTTCCTGCTTTGGTATCTGATGTTTCTGTGAGGCTTAGATGAAAACGGTTCTGATTACTGCCTTCGAACCTTTTGACGGCGAGCGGGTGAATCCCTCATGGGAGGCGGTCCGCCACCTGCATGAACGAATGATTTGTGGGGCGCACGTCGTGGCTAAACAGCTACCCTGCGTGTTTAATGAGTCCCTGAGGGTGCTTAATGAGACGCTGGATGCACTCAAACCTGACCTGGTTATTGCCGTCGGCCAGGCGGGAGGACGGACCGATATCAGCGTTGAACGGGTGGCAATCAATATCAACGATGCGCGCATTCCCGATAACGCCGGCAATCAGCCGATTGATGAGGCCATCGTCGATGGCGGTCCGGCAGCCTATTTTTCTACTCTGCCCATAAAGGCCATTGTGGAAGGGATCCGCGAGGCGGGTATTCCGGCAACGGTGTCGCAGACTGCGGGTACCTATGTCTGCAACCACGTGATGTATGGCCTGCTGCACGCCCTGGCTAAGCAGAAAGACCCGGTGCGCGGCGGCTTTATCCATATTCCCCTGCTGCCTGAGCAGGCGGTTAAGCATCCAGGCCTGGCGAGTATGCCGGTGCAGACGGTAGGCCTGGCGCTGGAAATGGCGATAAGTATTGCCCTGACCGTCGAGGAAGATCGTCGTCTGGAAGGCGGCGCAACGCATTAACCTGTTATCTGGAGGGCATATTTGATGCCAGAAGGACCTGAAATTCGCCGTGCGGCCGACACGCTGGAAAAGGCAATAAAAGGCAAAACGCTGACCGACGTGTGGTTCGCGTTCCCTGAACTTAAAGTCTGGGAGCCGGTGCTGCTTGGTGAACGCATCGAGGCTATTGAGACCC
Source organism: Erwinia sp. ErVv1 (assembly GCF_900068895.1). Taxonomy (GTDB): domain Bacteria; phylum Pseudomonadota; class Gammaproteobacteria; order Enterobacterales; family Enterobacteriaceae; genus Erwinia. The sequence goes on from NZ_CDPK01000003.1 coordinate 39,082, forward strand.
GTGGTAAAGCGATACTCAGCCACTTTTCCAGCGGTCAGACGCTCTACAGCCACAATCAGCTTTACGGCGTCTGGCGCGTGACCGACAGCGGTAAAATGCCTGACTCTAATCGCGTACTGCGCGTCAGGCTGGGGGCGGAGGATAAAACTATTCTGCTCTATAGCGCCTCGGACATTGAGATGCTGGACCGCGATTCGTTGAGAACGCATCCTTTCCTGCAGCGCGTGGGGCCAGACGTACTGGATATGTCGCTGACCGTGGCCGAGGTGGCGGGCCGCCTGCTTTCAACCCGTTTTCACCGGCGTCAGTTCAGCGGTCTGCTGCTGGATCAGGCTTTTCTGGCCGGGCTTGGCAATTACCTGCGGGTTGAAATTCTCTGGCAGGCGGGGATTGCCGCACACCATCGCGCTCAGGATTTGTCGCCAGAAGCGCTGCAACGACTGGCGGAGGCGCTGCTGGCGGTGCCGCGCCTTTCGTATCAGACGCGGGGCGTAGTCAGTGAAAAACGGCATCACGGCGCATTATTTCGTTTTAAGGTCTTTCATCGCGAAGGGAAGGCGTGCGAGCGCTGCGGCAGCATCATCGAGCGGACCACGCTTTCATCGCGGCCCTTTTACTGGTGCCCGGGCTGCCAGCATTAAGGGGGGACTGTGCTGAGCTTTCCCATCTGTGTCACCCGTTGCCATAGGGATATTTTTTCCCCTTAATAAATTCTGGTGTTTCACCATGATAAATATAGCCGTTGGGATGTCGTGTGATCCCCTTGCAGGCATCCAGGTTATCAGAGATCAGAGCATAGGATCTTCACGCTTTTTTATACCGTTTAGCGATGACGTGGAAGAACAACTTTTCCTTCCCTGAATATTTCTTTAGCAAGTTGTCTAATCTTGGAGGAGTTATAAATTTGGGCAGTTATTACTGTTTGCCATTACTCCCACTGTGGTGATTTAATCGGTACCAGAAGTTCATCATTAAAGGGAATATGATGACTGAGTATGATCTTATTGATCCTAACGAGCCTGGGCAATATTACACCTTCAGAACGCACCTGCGGCCGGGTGAATATTTTGCAATTACCCCCTCATTTCGTCCGCCGCATATTGCGAAACCCATAGTCGACGAACAAACAAATGTTTGTCTTGGCTACTCTGTGGCTCAGGCACCAGGGCTATGGCAGATTTATGATGCTGACGGGAGATTCATCACGCTGGGAGAATCTCCGCTAGAAACGCCGCTCGTTGACCCTCTTGATATTGCTCTGTTTATGTTTGGCGCGTTTCGCCTACTTCGTACCGGAAAAGCATTACTTGAAGGGGCTGCAATTAACCGGATGAAGGTTGCAATGAGCGAGGCGACCCTGAGTATTTTAAGGGGGCGCTTTAAAGTTGGTTTGTCCGCAGTAAGCATAAAGTTCTCTAAAACAACCGCTTTACATATGGCCGATTCTGGTCGCTACATACCCATTCAGATAATCGAAAAGCCATTCGGTATGGAGTCCGAAGCCCAGATCCGCGCAGAAAGGCCGGTCTTTTCATATATAGCATTGGAATGACCCGCTTAACGAGATCTATAGTGGGTAAGGCGGTAGTTTATAAACCGAAATCGTATACCTTACATGTGCTGATGCGAGAGAAGGACTGGACAGTTATGCATTTCCATATTAAGGAAATCAAATAATGTTTGAGATCAAAAATGAAGACGTGCTGTTTCGCCTCTCTTTTATCGAAAGACTCGAAGAACCGGAAGAACGTAGCCTGGACCTCATCATGTGTTGGCTGGAGATCGAAGAACCTTGCATAAAACTACAATGCCAGTGTGAGCTAGCCCAGTTTGAGCTTGAAGAATTACGCGACAAACTGTCGGCATTTTACGAATGCCTTCCCTATAAAGTTAAACCCGCAGCGATCGCATTTGTTCCGAGAATAGAAACTTTCACCTGTGAAGTCCGGCAGGTGGTGGGTGCTGATGAGTTTGGTTTCAATTTCACAGCCAGTCCGCACGAGGATGAAGGCTGGATGCTCAAGGGCGGAATAGTGATAGACCAGTCATATTTCCCCGGCTTGATACGTGGGGTCGATTCAATTCTGTCTAATTAACTTTAAGCTTTCTGCACCGAACAGCAGACACACCCTAAAATCTTCTGCATATGGAGATTGACCTCGCCAGATAGCGCATGATCTGGAATTCGCCATCCAGGGTGGAGAACGGTGAGCATAGCCCACCGTTAAGCTTAAGCGCGAAGGCATCAGCCCGCCCGGACGGTTCCCCGCCCGAACGGAAAGCGTTACTCCGCGGTCTCTGATTTAAAATCGCGCTTATCGTAGCCGGTATAGAGCTGACGGGGACGGGCGATTTTAACGCCGTCATCGTGCATCTCTTTCCAGTGCGCGATCCAGCCCACGGTACGCGCCATAGCGAAAATCACCGTAAACATAGAGGACGGAATACCCATCGCCTTCAGGATAATACCGGAGTAGAAGTCGACGTTAGGATAGAGCTTACGCTCAATAAAGTACGGGTCGTTCAGGGCGATATGCTCCAGCTCCATGGCGACTTCCAGCAGGTCATCCTTCATGCCCAGTTCGTTCAGCACTTCATGGCAGGTTTCACGCATCACGGTAGCGCGTGGATCGTAGTTCTTGTATACGCGGTGACCAAAGCCCATCAGGCGGAAAGAGTCATTTTTGTCTTTCGCACGCTTCAGGAACTCAGGAATGTGCTCGACGTTGCTGATCTCCTCCAGCATCCGCAGGCAGGCTTCGTTTGCCCCGCCGTGTGCAGGTCCCCAAAGAGACGCAATACCGGCAGCGATACAGGCAAACGGATTAGCGCCGGATGAGCCTGCGGTACGGACGGTAGAGGTAGAGGCGTTCTGCTCATGGTCTGCATGCAGAATTAGGATGCGGTCCATGGCGCGTTCAAGGATTGGGTTAACCACATACTCTTCACAGGGCGTCGAGAACATCATGTTCAGGAAGTTACCGGCATAGGAGAGGTCGTTGCGTGGATAAACGAAAGGCTGACCAATCGAATACTTGTAACACATCGCCGCCACGGTAGGCATTTTAGAGAGCAGGCGGAATGCCGCGATTTCACGGTGGCGTTCAATGTTAACGTCCATGGCATCGTGATAGAACGCGGCCAGCGCGCCCGTCACCCCACACATGACCGCCATCGGATGAGAGTCACGACGGAAACCCCGGAACAGGTGATGGATCTGCTCATGAATCATGGTGTGGCGGGTAACGATAGTGCGGAATTCTTCAAACTGGGTTTTGGTCGGCGCTTCGCCGTTCAGCAGGATGTAGCACACTTCCAGATAGTTGGAGTGCAGGGCCAGCTGATCAATAGGGAAACCACGATGCAGCAGAATACCTTCGTCACCATCAATATAGGTGATTTTCGACTCACAGGACGCAGTAGAGGTAAAACCCGGATCGAAGGTGAAGTATCCCTGTGAACCCAGGCTACGGACATCAATTTCTTCCTGGCCTAACGTACCTTTCAGCACATCAAGTTCAATAGGAGCTTCGCCTGGTAGGGTTAGCGTTGCTTTTTTATCAGCCATTTACAGTCTCCTTAGCGCCTTATCGGTGAACCTTTGACAACGGAAATGCCGCTGTATCCGCGGTTGATACTGGTGCGCAGGTGATCGACTCTGTGGCATCTTTTATCGTGCAGGGTACAGAGCGATGGGCGCGTGCAGGTCGGCGGGTACAATCTGTCTGCGTTTCGCGGTTGTTAAAGATCCGTTCTGGTCATAACTTGTCGGTGATTATTATCGGGTTCTTTAAGTATAGTTGAAGCCAATGTTACATAACTTGTCATGAGGGGGAAGTGTATCCCCTTAACTTTTGTGCATCATATAAATTTCGATCGCTAGTTTGTAACAGGAATGTTGAACTTTTGTCAAATCAGATAATTAAATTTGTATAAATTGTGAAAAATGTGATGATGATCACTGTTCCACCTAAATGTGACAAGGATGTTTGTAGGGGAATTGTAATGAGTTTGTGAACCCCCTATACTTCGGCCAGGTCTCCGGAAAACCCTGCTGTAGGAGCCACCCAGCGTTTTATACGCGTCGTTTTGACACTGGACGTTGAAGTTCTGGACGTTGAAGTTTTAGTGCCTGGCGCAGTGCTTGATTAAACGCTGTCTGACCCGCCCTCAGGACCGGAGGAAGCAAAATAAGAAAGGCTGTGTGGGCAAAACCGTGAAAAAACAAAGACCTGTCAACTTGGATCTCTCCACGATCCGGTTTCCCGTTACTGCAATAGCGTCTATTCTCCACCGCGTATCTGGCGTCATAACCTTTGTGGCCGTTGGAATTCTGCTTTGGTTACTGGGCCTGTCACTCTCCTCTCCCGAGGGCTTCCTGCAAGCCTCAGCCGTTATGGGCAGCTTTTTCGTCAAATTCATCGTTTGGGGCATTCTGACCGCACTGGCGTATCACATCGCCGGCGGCATTCGCCACATGCTGATGGACTTTGGCTTTCTGGCCGAAACAATGGAGACGGGTAAGCGCTCTGCGCACATTACATTTGTTATTACTGTCGTGCTTTCAATTCTGGCTGGAGTCCTCGTATGGTAAGCAACGCTTCTGCACTGGGTCGTAACGGCGTTCATGACTGGCTGCTGCTTCGCGCCGCTGCCATGATTATCACCCTGTATGTTCTGTATGTTCTCGGCTTTATCGTTATGTCTGGCACGCTGACCTATGAGATCTGGCGGGGCTTTTTCGCCTCTCCGTTGACCAAGGTCTTCACCCTTTTAACGCTGTTCTCCATTCTGGTGCATGGCTGGATTGGGATGTGGCAGGTATTAACAGATTACGTCAAGGCCGTGGCTACACGCCTGATACTGCAACTGATTGTGGTCGTTGCACTGTTAGTGTATGCAATTTATGGAACCGTTGTTGTGTGGGGTGCGTAATGAAGTTGCCAGTAAGAGAATTTGATGCCGTGGTTGTCGGCGCAGGTGGTGCGGGCATGCGTGCGGCGCTACAGATTTCACAATCAGGACAGAGCTGTGCTCTGTTATCCAAAGTTTTCCCTACCCGTTCCCATACCGTCTCTGCGCAGGGTGGCATCACCGTTGCCCTGGGCAATACCCATGAAGATGACTGGGAATGGCACATGTATGACACGGTAAAAGGTTCCGACTATATCGGTGACCAGGACGCCATCGAATATATGTGTAAAACCGGCCCGGAAGCGATTCTGGAGCTTGAGCATATGGGGCTGCCTTTTTCCCGTCTTGATGACGGTCGCATTTATCAGCGCCCCTTCGGTGGACAGTCGAAAAACTTCGGCGGCGAGCAGGCTGCACGTACTGCCGCTGCGGCTGACCGTACCGGTCATGCCCTGCTGCACACGCTTTATCAGCAGAACCTGAAAAACAAAACTACCATCTTCTCCGAATGGTACGCGCTGGATCTGGTGAAAAACGCCGACGGTGCGATTGTCGGCTGTACCGCACTCAATATTGAAGACGGTGAAGTGGTCTACTTCAAAGCGCGGGCGACGGTGCTGGCTACCGGTGGCGCAGGACGCATCTATCAGTCCACCACCAATGCGCACATCAACACCGGCGACGGCGTGGGTATGGCGCTGCGCGCGGGCGTACCGGTGCAGGATATGGAAATGTGGCAGTTCCACCCGACCGGTATTGCCGGGGCGGGCGTGCTGGTGACCGAAGGGTGCCGCGGCGAAGGCGGTTACCTGCTGAATAAGCACGGCGAACGCTTTATGGAGCGCTACGCCCCTAATGCGAAAGACCTTGCAGGACGCGATGTGGTTGCCCGCTCAATGATGATTGAAATTCGTGAAGGGCGCGGCTGTGAAGGTCCGTGGGGACCGCATATCAAGCTGAAGCTGGACCATCTGGGCAGCGAAGTGCTGGAAGCCCGTCTTCCTGGCATCCTTGAGCTGTCGCGCACCTTCGCACACGTTGATCCGGTAAAAGAGCCGATCCCGGTCATCCCGACCTGTCACTACATGATGGGCGGCATTCCGACCAAAGTGACCGGTCAGGCGATTACGGTTAACGAACAGGGCGAAGACGTGGTGGTGCCGGGGCTGTTTGCCGTGGGTGAAATTGCCTGCGTCTCCGTGCACGGCTCCAACCGCCTCGGCGGTAATTCACTGCTGGACCTGGTGGTATTTGGCCGCGCTGCGGGCCTGCATTTGCAGGAATCCATTCAGGAACAGGGTGAACTGCTGGAAGCGACCGATGAAGAGATCGACGCCTCGCTGGCCCGCATGAACCGCTGGAACAACAATACCACCGGGGAAGATCCCGCCGAGCTGCGTAAAGCATTGCAGACCTGTATGCAAAACAACTTCTCCGTTTTCCGCGAAGGCGAGGCGATGGCGAAAGGGCTGGCTGAGCTTAAACTGCTGCGTGAACGCCTGAAAAATGCCCGTCTGGATGACCGTTCCGCCGACTTTAATACCCAGCGTATAGAGTGCCTGGAGCTGGATAACCTGATGGAAACGGCCTACGCCACTGCGGTTGCGGCTAACTTCCGTACCGAAAGCCGGGGCGCACACAGCCGCTTCGATTATCCTGAACGTGACGATGCAAACTGGCTGTGCCACAGCGTGTATCTGCCGCAGAGCGAAAGCATGACTCGCCGTGAGGTGAACATGGCGCCGAAGCTGCGCGCGGCGTTCCCGCCAAAAGCACGTACTTACTAGGTTGCGGAGATAAAACGATGAGACTCGAATTTTCTATTTATCGTTATAACCCGGACGTCGATGACGCGCCGCGTATGCAGGATTACAGCCTGGAATCGGATGAAGGGCGCGACATGATGCTGCTGGATGCGCTGATCCGCCTGAAAGAGAAAGATCCGACGCTGGCGTTTCGTCGCTCCTGCCGGGAAGGGGTATGTGGCTCCGACGGCATCAATATGAACGGTAAAAATGGCCTGGCCTGCATTACACCGGTTTCGGCGCTGGGCGGCGGTAAGAAAAAGATTGTTATTCGCCCGCTGCCGGGGTTACCGGTAATCCGGGATTTGGTGGTGGACATGGGCCAGTTCTATACTCAGTATGAGAAGATCAAGCCTTACCTGTTGAATAACGGGGAGAAACCACCGGCGCGTGAGCATTTGCAGGCACCGGAACAGCGTGAAAAGCTGGATGGCCTGTACGAGTGTATTCTCTGCGCCTGCTGTTCCACTTCCTGCCCGTCATTCTGGTGGAATCCGGAGAAATTCATCGGCCCGGCAGGCCTGCTGGCCGCCTACCGTTTCCTGATTGACAGCCGCGATACGGAAACCGATGCGCGTCTGGATAATCTGAATGACGCTTTCAGCGTTTTCCGCTGTCACAGCATTATGAACTGTGTGAGCGTGTGTCCGAAAGGGTTGAACCCGACGCGCGCCATCGGCCATATTAAGTCAATGCTGTTGCAGCGCAGTGCCTGATTAGCCGTAAACCGGGAACCGAAAGGTTCCCGGATCGCAGATATCAGGTGGCCCTGATGAAAGGTTTCGACAACGCGTAACAGAAACTTTTCACCAGGGTTCCCTTACGGGCCCGGGCGCCAGCAGTTGCGCACAGCGCTCGTATCGATGAACTTTCAGGCCGCGTCCCGCAGCACGTTGCGGAACACGACCGAGGGCAAGCCGCCTGTGCGGCGTGGGAACTGTAAAGCTCCCCTTTAAATAAATCACGGCGAAAGAAAGCACAAATGCTTAAGGGATCACAATGCAGAACAGCGCGATGAAACCCTGGCTAGACTCATCCTGGCTGGCCGGCGCGAATCAGACCTACATAGAGCAGCTCTATGAGGACTACCTGACCGATCCTGACTCTGTTGATGTTGCCTGGAAATCGCTGTTTGAACAGCTTCCAGGTCAGGGAGTCAGACCTGAACAATTCCATTCGACCACCCGCGAGTACTTCAAGCGCCTGGCGAAAGATGCCACCCGCTACACCGCTTCCGTTAGCGATCCCGATACCAATGCCAAACAGGTGAAGGTTCTTCAGCTGATAAACGCCTTCCGTTTCCGCGGCCATCAGCTGGCTAACCTCGATCCGTTAGGCCTGTGGCAGCAGGAATCGGTGCCCGATCTCGATCCGGCTTTCCACGATCTGACCGAAGCGGATTTCCAGGAAACCTTCAACGTGGGGTCCTTTGCGTTTGGCAGGGACACGATGAAGCTGGGCGACCTGTTCGCGATGCTGAAGCAGACCTACTGCGGTTCGATTGGTGCGGAATATATGCACATCACCAACACCGAAGAGAAGCGCTGGATCCAGCAGCGTATCGAATCGGTGGCGGGCCAGGCTTCCTTCTCAACCGATGAGAAAAAGGGCTTTCTGAAACAGCTCACCGCTGCGGAAGGTCTGGAACGCTACCTCGGGGCTAAATTCCCCGGCGCGAAGCGCTTCTCGCTGGAAGGGGGCGACGCGCTGGTACCGATGCTGAATGAAATGATCCGTCACGCCGGTAAAAGCGGCACCCGTGAAGTGGTGTTGGGGATGGCTCACCGTGGCCGCCTGAACGTACTGATCAACGTGCTGGGTAAAAAGCCGCAGGATCTCTTCGATGAGTTCTCCGGCAAGCACAAAGAGCATCTCGGCACCGGCGACGTGAAGTACCACATGGGCTTCTCGTCCGATGTTGAAACCGAAGGCGGCATGGTTCATCTGGCGCTGGCGTTCAACCCGTCGCACCTGGAGATTGTCAGCCCGGTAGTAATGGGATCGGTACGCGCGCGTCTGGACAGGCTGGACCAGCCGGGCAGCAATCAGGTATTACCGATTACTATTCACGGCGATGCCGCGGTAACCGGTCAGGGCGTGGTTCAGGAAACGCTGAACATGTCTCAGGCGCGCGGCTACGAGGTGGGCGGCACGGTACGCATCGTGATCAATAACCAGATTGGCTTTACCACCTCCAATCCGAAAGATGCCCGCTCGACGCAGTACTGTACCGATATCGGTAAAATGGTGCTGGCACCGATTTTCCACGTCAACGCTGACGATCCCGAAGCGGTAGCATTTGTTACCCGCCTGGCGCTGGACTTCCGCAACACCTTTAAGCGCGATGTGTTTATCGATCTGGTCTGCTATCGCCGTCACGGCCATAACGAGGCCGACGAGCCAAGCGCCACGCAGCCGGTGATGTATCAGAAGATCAAAAAGCATCCTACGCCGCGTAAGATCTATGCCGACCGCCTGCAGGAAGAGAAGGTTGCCAGCCTGGAAGACGCGACGGAGATGGTTAATCTCTACCGCGATGCGCTGGATGCGGGCGAGTGCGTGGTGCCAGAATGGCGTCCGATGAGCCTGCACTCTTTCACCTGGTCACCCTATCTGAATCATGACTGGGATGAGAGCTACCCGGAAACCCTGGACTTCCAGCGCTTGCAGGATCTGGCGAAGCGCATCAGCACGGTGCCGGAGTCGATCGAAATGCAGTCGCGCGTGGCGAAGATCTACAACGATCGCGCTGAAATGGCCGCCGGTAACAAGCCCTTCGACTGGGGCGCTGCGGAAAATCTCGCCTATGCCACGCTGGTCGATGAGGGCATTCCCTGCCGTCTCTCCGGGGAGGATATGGGGCGCGGCACCTTCTTCCATCGTCATGCGGTGATCCATAACCAGGCTAATGGCTCCACCTGGACTCCGCTTCAGCACGTTCATAACGGGCAGGGCACCTTCCGGGTTTGGGATTCTGTCCTGTCGGAAGAAGCCGTGCTGGCCTTTGAATATGGCTATGCGACGGCTGAGCCGCGCACGCTGACCATTTGGGAAGCGCAGTTCGGCGACTTCGCCAACGGTGCGCAGGTGGTTATCGATCAGTTTATCAGCTCCGGTGAGCAGAAGTGGGGCCGCATGTGTGGGCTGGTGATGCTGCTGCCGCACGGCTATGAAGGGCAGGGGCCGGAGCACTCCTCCGCCCGCCTGGAACGCTATCTGCAACTCTGCGCCGAGCAGAACATGCAGGTTTGCGTACCCTCCACCCCGGCGCAGGTCTACCNCTCCTCCGCCCGCCTGGAACGCTATCTGCAACTCTGCGCCGAGCAGAACATGCAGGTTTGCGTACCCTCCACCCCGGCGCAGGTCTACCACATGCTGCGCCGTCAGGCGCTGCGCGGGATGCGTCGTCCGCTGGTGGTCATGTCGCCGAAATCCCTGCTGCGCCATCCGTTGGCGGTCTCTTCTCTTGAAGAGCTGGCGAACGGCGGCTTCCAGCCCGCGATTGGCGAAGTCGACGACCTCGATCCGCAGGGCGTGAAGCGCGTGGTGCTGTGTGCCGGTAAGGTTTATTACGATCTGCTGGAAAAACGCCGTAAGAACGAGCAGACCGATGTCGCTATCGTGCGTATTGAGCAGCTCTACCCCTTCCCGCACAAAGTGGTACAGGAAGTGCTTAAGCACTATAAGCACGTCACTGATTTTGTCTGGTGTCAGGAAGAGCCGCAGAACCAGGGCGCCTGGTACAGCAGTCAGCATCATTTCCGCGAAGCCGTACCCGCTCAGGCTTCATTACGTTATGCCGGCCGTCCAGCTTCGGCCTCGCCGGCAGTAGGTTATATGTCCGTTCACCAGCAGCAGCAGCAAGATCTGGTTAATGATGCGCTGAACGTTAATTAATTAAAGGAAAAATAATGAGTAGCGTAGATATTGTCGTTCCCGACCTGCCTGAATCCGTTGCCGATGCCACCGTGGCGACCTGGCACAAAAAACCGGGCGATGCCGTGCAGCGCGATGAAGTCCTGGTAGAGATCGAAACCGATAAAGTGGTGCTGGAAGTTCCGGCCTCCGCAGACGGCATACTGGAAGCCATTCTGGAAGATGAGGGCGCAACGGTGACCTCACGCCAGCCTCTGGGCCGTCTGAAAGAGGGTAACAGCGGTGGAAAAGAGAGTTCAGCGAAGTCTGAAGCCGCAGCTTCTACGCCTGCGCAGCGCCAGAGCGCGTCCCTGAGTGACGAGAGCAATGACGCACTCAGCCCGGCCATTCGCCGTCTGATCGCCGAACACGGCCTCGACCCGGCCGCCATCAGCGGTACCGGCGTGGGTGGCAGACTGACGCGTGAAGATGTCGAAAAACATCTGGCGAAAAAACCTGCTGCGGCTCCGTCAGAAGCGAAAGCGCCGGAAGGAGCAGCAGCACCCGCGCTGGCCGGACGCAGTGAAAAGCGTGTGCCAATGACCCGCCTGCGCAAGCGCGTAGCGGAGCGTCTGCTGGAAGCGAAAAACAGCACCGCCATGCTGACCACCTTTAACGAAGTCAACATGCAGCCGATCATGAGCCTGCGCAAGCAGTACGGCGAGTCGTTTGAAAAACGTCACGGCGTACGCCTGGGCTTTATGTCTTTCTACCTGAAAGCGGTAGTGGAGGCGCTGAAGCGCTTCCCGGAAGTGAATGCCTCAATCGACGGCGAAGACGTGGTGTACCACAACTACTTCGACGTCAGCATTGCCGTATCCACCCCGCGCGGGCTGGTGACGCCGGTGCTGAAAGATGTGGATGCGCTGGGTATGGCCGACATTGAGAAGAAAATCAAAGAGCTGGCGATCAAAGGCCGCGACGGCAAGCTGACCGTTGACGAACTGACCGGCGGTAACTTCACCATTACCAACGGCGGCGTCTTTGGTTCCCTGATGTCAACGCCGATCATCAACCCACCGCAGAGCGCCATCCTGGGAATGCATGCCATCAAGGATCGCCCAATGGCGGTCAATGGTCAGGTGGTTATCCAGCCGATGATGTATCTGGCGCTCTCCTACGATCACCGCCTGATCGACGGTAAAGAGTCGGTCAGCTATCTGGTCGCCATTAAAGAGCTGCTGGAAGATCCCACTCGTCTGCTGCTGGACGTCTGAACCCTGTCGGGCGCGGTGAATGCCGCGCCCGCCCTATGAGAGCCAATACTCTGGCACGCTGCCGGATGCGGCTGAGTTTATCCCGACTAAATGGATTAACATCATGAACTTACACGAATATCAGGCAAAACAGCTGTTTGCACGGTATGGTTTACCGGCACCCACCGGTTATGCCTGCACCACACCACGTGAAGCAGAAGAAGCCGCCTCCAAGATTGGCGCCGGTCCGTGGGTAGTGAAATGTCAGGTTCATGCCGGAGGCCGCGGTAAAGCGGGCGGTGTGAAAGTGGTGAAAAGCAAAGAAGAGATCCGCGCCTTTGCCGAGCACTGGCTGGGCAAACGCCTGACCACCTATCAGACCGATGCTCAGGGTCAGCCGGTTAACCAGATCCTGGTGGAAGCAGCGACCGATATCGACCAGGAGCTGTATCTGGGCGCGGTCGTGGACCGTGGCACCCGTCGCGTGGTGTTTATGGCCTCTACCGAGGGCGGCGTGGAAATTGAGAAAGTCGCCGAGGAAACCCCGCACCTGATCCACAAAATGGCGCTCGATCCGCTGACCGGTCCGCAGCCGTATCAGGGCCGTGAGCTGGCGTTTAAGCTTGGTCTGACCGGCAAGCAGGTAGGGCAGTTCACCAAAATTTTCATGGGCCTGGCAAATCTGTTCCTGGAGCGCGATCTGGCGCTTGTTGAGATTAACCCGCTGGTTATCACCAAAGAGGGCGATCTGATCTGCCTGGATGGCAAGCTGGGTGCCGACGGCAATGCGCTGTTCCGCCAGCCGGATCTGCGCGAAATGCGCGACCCGAGCCAGGAAGATGCCCGTGAAGCGCAGGCTGCACAGTGGGAACTTAACTACGTGGCGCTGGAAGGGAATATTGGCTGTATGGTCAACGGTGCCGGTCTGGCGATGGGCACCATGGACATCGTGAAGCTCAGCGGCGGCCAGCCTGCTAACTTCCTCGACGTGGGCGGCGGTGCGACGAAAGAACGCGTTACCGAAGCGTTTAAAATCATCCTCTCCGACGACGCGGTCAAAGCGGTTTTCGTTAATATCTTCGGCGGTATTGTTCGCTGCGATCTTATTGCAGACGGCATTATTGGCGCCGTTGAGGAAGTGGGCGTCAACGTACCGGTCGTGGTGCGTCTGGAAGGAAACAATGCCGAACTGGGTGCCAAAAAACTGGCAGACAGCGGCCTGAATATCATTGCAGCAACCAGCCTGAGCGACGCGGCGCAGCGCGTTGTGGCCGCAGCGGAGGGTAAATAATGTCCATTCTGATCGATAAAAACACCAAGGTAATCTGCCAGGGCTTCACCGGCGGGCAGGGGACGTTCCACTCTGAACAGGCGCTGGCCTATGGCACGCAGCTGGTGGGCGGCGTAACGCCGGGCAAAGGCGGCACAGAACACCTGGGCCTGCCGGTCTTCAATACCGTGCGCGAAGCCGTAGAAGCGACCGGTGCGACCGCATCCGTTATCTATGTTCCGGCTCCTTTCTGTAAAGACGGTATCCTGGAAGCCATTGAAGCGGGGATTAAGCTGATCATCACCATTACCGAAGGTATCCCTACGCTGGATATGCTGACGGTGAAGGTGAAGCTGGACGAAGCGGGCGTGCGCATGATTGGCCCTAACTGTCCGGGCGTTATTACCCCCGGCGAATGCAAAATCGGCATCATGCCGGGCCATATTCATAAGCCAGGACGTATCGGTATCGTTTCCCGTTCGGGTACGCTGACCTATGAAGCCGTTAAGCAGACTACGGATATCGGCTACGGCCAGTCAACCTGCGTTGGTATCGGTGGCGATCCGATCCCCGGCTCTAACTTTATTGATATTCTGACCCTGTTCCAGGACGATCCACAGACCGAAGCGATTGTAATGATCGGCGAGATCGGCGGCAGCGCTGAAGAAGAGGCGGCCGCCTTTATCAAGGCAAACGTCACCAAGCCGGTGGTGGGGTATATTGCCGGTGTGACCGCGCCAAAAGGCAAACGTATGGGCCATGCGGGCGCGATCATTGCCGGTGGCAAGGGCACAGCGGATGAGAAATTTGCCGCGCTGGAAGCCGCAGGGGTGAAAACCGTGCGCAGCCTGGCCGACATCGGCGAAGCGGTGAAAGCCGTTCTGCCTCGCTAACCCGACGTATTGCATTACTGTGCCGCCGCCCTGAGCTAAGCCTGCGCAGGGGAGGTTAAATCGGCAGCACCCCCGGCCTGAGTTCGCCACATCGGCGGATTCAGGCTTTTTTATGGCGGGCTGGACCGTATCCTGTTCAGCATAATCCTGGTCCTTCGTGCTTCAGCCTTTATTATTCTGTTACCTCGCCCCCCTCCCGCCTGCCGCTTCGGTTAAATAATCCAGGTGATTATTGTTTTATTATTTACAATGCCGGCCAGAAAAATACAATAAATTAACAACGAAACCTCGCTAGCATATAAATCAAAGTACACACCTTGATTAATATCAAGAAAGTACAATCTATTTAAATTGTTAGTTCTGGATTAGATGCAGCCTTTTGGATTAAATTGCGTTACATCAAAATGCACCTGTCGGGTGCCTATTTTGAAGAATGATCTTCACGCTGAAATTTATAATTCTTAATAATTAAGTTTTGTTTATCATTAAAGGTGGCCGCTTTCCCTTTTTGCCACGGATATCCCTTTAAGCGCGGGTATTTCAAATAAAGCGCGCTGAAAAGAGATTAATTATCTTTATTTTACTCACCCGTGGGATCTTTTTTAGTTACTGGCATTGGCCCACCGCCCCGCCTGGCAGGGCGCATCTCAAGGGCCAACACCCTCGAACGAGGAGCAAGGAGTCAAGATGTTTGATATTGTCGAACTGTCGCGCTTACAGTTTGCTCTGACCGCTATGTATCACTTTCTGTTTGTGCCCTTAACGCTGGGAATGGCGTTTTTGCTGGCGATAATGGAAACGGTTTACGTGCTGTCAGGTAAGCAAATCTACAAAGATATGACTAAATTCTGGGGCAAGTTATTTGGTATTAACTTTGCCCTGGGCGTGGCTACCGGACTGACCATGGAGTTTCAGTTCGGGACCAACTGGTCCTATTATTCACACTACGTCGGAGATATATTCGGCGCACCGCTGGCGATTGAAGGTCTGATGGCTTTCTTTCTGGAATCGACCTTTGTCGGGCTGTTTTTCTTCGGCTGGGATCGACTGGGAAAAGTCCAGCATATGGCGGTGACCTGGCTGGTGGCATTAGGCTCAAACCTTTCTGCGCTGTGGATCCTGGTCGCGAATGGGTGGATGCAGAACCCCGTCGCCTCTGACTTCAACTTTGAAACGATGCGCATGGAGATGGTCAGTTTCTCAGAGCTTATCTTCAATCCGGTCGCTCAGGTGAAATTCGTCCATACCGTGGCGGCGGGCTACACCTGCGGCGCGATGTTTATTCTGGGTATCAGCGCCTTTTACCTGCTGCGCGGCCGCGACGTGGCCTTCGCTAAACGCTCCTTTGCGATTGCAGCAAGCTTCGGCATGGCGGCAATACTGTCGGTTATCGTGCTCGGGGACGAGTCAGGTTATGAAATCGGCGACGTTCAGAAGACGAAGCTGGCCGCGATTGAAGCCGAATGGGAAACCCAGCCTGCGCCGGCTCCTTTTACGCTGTTTGGTATACCCGATCAGCAGGCACAGGAAAATAAATACGCTATTCAGATCCCCTGGGCGCTGGGGCTGATTGCTACCCGCTCACTTGATAAGCAGGTGACCGGGCTGAAAGAGCTGATGGGGCAGCATGAGGTGCGCATCCGTAACGGGATGAAAGCTTATCAGCTGCTGGCCGAGCTGCGATCCGGCAACGATGACGCTCAGGTACGCACCGCCTTCAACGCGGTGAAAAAAGATCTGGGCTACGGCCTGCTGCTGAAACGCTATACGCCAAACGTCAGCGATGCCACTGAAGCGCAGATTGCCCAGGCGACCAAAGACTCCATTCCTCAGGTCGCGCCACTTTACTTCTCATTCCGCATCATGGTCGCCAGCGGCATCCTGATGCTGCTGATTATCGGCGCTGCGTTCTGGGCGGTAGTCCGTAACCGCATTGGCAAAAGTACCTTCCTGCTTAAGTGCGCGCTTTACGGCATTCCTCTGCCGTGGATCGCCATCGAGTCCGGCTGGTTTGTCGCGGAATATGGCCGTCAGCCCTGGGCTATCGGCGAGGTGCTGCCGACGGCGGTGGCGAACTCCTCACTGACGGTTGGCGATCTGCTGTTCTCGATGATTCTGATCTGCGGGCTTTACACGATGTTCCTGGTGGTTGAAATGTATCTGATGTTCAGGTTTGCCCGACTGGGCCCAAGCAGCCTGAAAACGGGTCGCTATCACTATGAACAGTCTCCCCTTACCACACCGGCAGCACGCTAAGACAGGAGTCTTCTGATGATTACTTATGAACTGCTGCGATTCGTCTGGTGGGCACTGATCGGCGTACTGCTGATTGGCTTCGCCGTGGCGGACGGATTTGATATGGGCGTGGGCATGCTCTCACGCATTCTCGGGCGGACCGATACCGATCGACGCATTATGATCAACAGTATCGCCCCGCACTGGGACGGCAATCAGGTGTGGCTGATCACCGCCGGGGGAGCGCTGTTTGCCGCCTGGCCAATGGTCTATGCGGCGGCCTTTTCCGGCTTCTACGTGGCAATGATCCTGGTGCTGGCCTCGCTGTTCTTTCGCCCGGTGGGTTTTGACTACCGTTCGAAGATTGAAGACCCACGCTGGCGTCGTACCTGGGACTGGGGCATTTTTATCGGTAGCTTTGTGCCGCCGCTGGTGATTGGCGTGGCCTTCGGCAACCTGTTGCAGGGTGTGCCTTTTCATACCGATGAATACCTGCGTCTGTTCTATACCGGCAACTTCTTCCAGCTGCTGAATCCGTTTGCGCTGCTGGCGGGTATCGTCAGCGTCAGCATGATCCTGACGCAGGGCGCCACCTATTTACAGATGCGCACCACCGGCGAACTGCACATCCGTTCTCGCGGGGCCGCGCAGATTTCAGCATTGGTGATGATGGTGTGCTTTGTGCTGGCCGGCGTGTGGGTGATGAAGGGCATAGAGGGTTACGTGCTGAGCTCTGTGCTGGATCACAATGCGCCGTCGAATCCGCTGGCTAAGGTGGTGACGCGTGAAGCGGGTGCCTGGCTGGTGAATTTCAACCGTGCCCCAATACTCTGGGCTATCCCGGCGCTGGGCGTGGTACTGCCGCTGCTGACGGTGCTCTGTTCGCGGCTGGAGAAGGGCGCCTGGGCGTTTTTCTTCTCTTCCCTGACGCTGGCCTGCGTGATCCTGACGGCGGGGGTGGCGATGTTCCCGTTCATTATGCCATCCAGCACGGTTCCGAATATCAGCCTGACAATGTGGGATGCGACCTCGAGCCTGCTGACGCTGAAAATTATGACCGTGGCCGCCATCATCTTTGTGCCGATTATTCTGGCGTACACAACCTGGTGTTATTACAAAATGTTCGGTCGCATCACGCGTGAGCAGATTGAAAATAACACCCATTCACTCTACTGATCGAGGAGCTGCACAATGTGGTATTTTGCCTGGATACTTGGCACGCTGCTGGCCTGCGCCTTTGGCATCATTACGGCGCTGGCGATAGAGCATATCGAAGAGAGCGAAGTGAAAAACGAACGCTGATGACAACGGGAATTTTTCGTGTGCTTAAGGTGATGGACAGCAGCCCAATACGGGCGCTGTCCCTGCTGATGGCACTGCTACTGGCGGGCTGTATCTTTTGGGAGCCCGCCCGCTTTGCGGCTAACAGCGGTGAGCTGGCGCTCTGGCAGGGGCTGTTAGCGATCTGGGCCGTCTGCGCAGGCGTTATACACGGCGTAGGGTTCCGGCCACGGCGGCTGCGCTGGCAGGCCTTTTTCTTTCCACCCCTGGCCTGGTGCGTGCTGCTGGCAGGACTGTTATTCTTTTTTAAGTGAGCGTGTCGGGCGGCTTTTACGTCGCCCTTATCCCGGCTGCGTCAGGTTACGTTTACCCCTCTCTATCTGCTTCAGGCACTGTCATGTTCTGTCTGAAAAGTCTGTCAAAAACAATCAAGTTGTTTCCAAACGATAATTATTTTCTCTCCCCTCTGGCAACCCATTCCCAAGGGCATATCTCTTGCGTATAGTACGGCAAGCGTTACGTTAATTTTAAGCCGTTACGCGGGGAGTTATTGCCTCAGCCGTCTCTACGCTAACGCCAGAGATAGCAACAACGCTACGTCCCCTGGGGATGCAGCCTGACTTTTTAAAAGCCATACCGGGATGTAGAAGTGAGTACAACGCTGTTTCGATGGCCGGTGCGTGTTTACTACGAAGACACGGACGCCGGTGGTGTGGTTTACCATGCCAGCTATGTCGCTTTTTATGAACGGGCACGAACTGAAATGCTGCGCCAGCACCATTTCAATCAGCAGACGCTGCTGGAACAGCAGGTTGCGTTTGTCGTGCGTCGCCTGACGGTTGACTATCTTGCCGCTGCGCGCCTTGACGATCTTCTCGAGGTGCAGTCGGAGGTAGTAAGGATGACCAGAACGACGATGACTTTCGCACAACGAATTGTGAATGCAGAGGGGCAGACGCTGAACGAAGCGGAAGTCCTTATCGCCTGTATTAATCCACACCTAATGAAGCCAATTGCGCTTCCCAAGTCTATTGTCGCGGAGTTCAAGCAGTGACTGACATGAACATTCTTGATTTGTTCCTGAAGGCGAGCCTTCTGGTCAAACTTATCATGTTGATTTTGATTGGGTTTTCTATCGCCTCCTGGGCAATCATTATTCAGCGTACCCGCATTCTGAATGCGGCAGGGCGTGATGCGGACGCATTCGAAGATAAATTCTGGTCGGGAATCGAACTCTCGCGCCTTTATCAGGAGAGCCAGGCGCGTCGCGACGAGCTGGGGGGATCTGAACAAATTTTCTATGCGGGCTTCAAAGAGTTTGCCCGCCTGCATCGCGCCAATAACCATGCGCCTGAATCGGTGGTGGAAGGGGCGACGCGCGCTATGCGCATTTCAATGAACCGCGAGCTGGAAGCGCTGGAAAACAATATTCCTTTCCTTGGCACCGTGGGGTCGATCAGCCCCTATATCGGGCTGTTTGGTACGGTCTGGGGGATTATGCATGCCTTTATCGCCCTGGGCGCGGTTAAACAGGCCACGCTACAGATGGTGGCACCGGGGATCGCAGAAGCGCTGATTGCCACGGCGATCGGTCTGTTTGCGGCAATCCCGGCGGTCATGGCGTATAACCGCCTGAATCAGCGCGTGAACCGGCTGGAACAGAATTACGATAACTTTATGGAAGAGTTCACGGCCATTCTGCATCGTCAGGCGTTCTCCAGCGACGTCAGCAAGTAACAGCGGAGGCTCTATGGCCAGAAAGCGTGGTCGCAGCGGTCGCCGCGACATGAAGTCCGAAATCAACATCGTGCCTTTACTGGACGTGCTGCTGGTGCTGCTGCTGATCTTTATGGCAACGGCTCCCATCATTACCCAGAGCGTGGAAGTTGACCTGCCGGACGCAACGGATTCAAAAACCGTTTCCAGCGATGATAATCCACCGGTGATCGTGGAAGTGGCGGGAGTAGGGCAGTACAGCCTGGTGGTCGATCACGACCGCATGGAGCAGCTCCCTCCTGAACAGGTCATTGCTGAAGCGCAGCGTCGTATCCAGGCGAATCCGAAGACGGTTTTCCTGATTGGCGGTGCGAAGACCGTGCCCTATGACGAGATCATCAAGGCGCTTAACCTGCTGCATCAGGCAGGCGTTAAGTCTGTTGGCTTAATGACGCAGCCGATTTAATTCATTCGAACCGTTTTTGGGAACCGAGAGTGTCGAAGGCAACCGAGCAAAACGATAAGTTAAAACGAGCGATTATCATTTCAGTTATTCTGCATATCTTTTTGATTGCACTGCTGATCTGGAGCTCTTTTGACGAACATATCGAAGCCAGCGGCGGCGGCGGCGGTAGTGATATTGATGCAGTAATGGTTGATCCTGGCGCGGTGGTTGAACAGTACAATCGTCAGCAGAATCAACAGAGCGACAGCAAGCGTGCCGAGCAGCAGCGTCAGAAGCAGGCAAAACAGCAGGCGGAAGAGCTACAGCAGAAGCAGGCGGCGGAACAGCAGCAGCTAAAGCAGATGGAAAAAGAGCGTTTGCAGGCGCAGCAGGAAGCGAAGCAGCAGGCGGCCGAGCAGGCAGCAGAACAGAAGCAGGCGCAGGAAGCGGCAAAGCAGGCCGAGGAGCAGCAGAAGCAGGCTGAGGCTGCTGCGTCCCAGGCTAAGGCTGATGCGAAGGCGCAGGCGGATGAGCAGGCTAAAGCGGCGGCAGACGCGCAGGTAAAGGCCAAAGCTGACGCGCAGGCTAAAGCTCAGGCTGACGCAAAGGCGAAAGCTGACGCGCAGGCTAAAGCGGCGGCTGATGCGCACAAGAAAGCGGAGGCTGAAGCCAAAAAAGCAGCCACCGAGGCTAAAAAGCAGGCGGAAGCCGAGGCCAAAGAGGCTGCGGCTGAGGCCGCTAAGGTGAAGGCTGCGCAGGAGGCGAAAGCCAAAGCCGTCGCCGATGCGAAAGCGAAGGCCGCCGAAGAGGCCAAAGCGGCGCAGGAAGCCAAACAACAGGCTGCGGAAGAGGCGAAAGCGAAAGCAGAGGCTAAGGCGGAAGCGAAAGCGAAAGCCGAGGCTCAGGCAGAAGCGAAAGCCAAAGCAGAGGCAAAAGCCGAAGCGAAAGCCGCCGCTGCTGCCAAAGCAAAAGCCGCGGCCGATGCGAAGAAAAAAGCAGCTGCTGAAGCCGCAAAAGACAGCAGTGATGTTGACGATCTGCTGGGCGGACTCAGTTCTGGCAAGAATGCGCCAAAGCAGGGTAAATCCGGTGGCGCGGCGGGGCAGGGTAACCAGAAAAAATCCGGCGCTTCCGGCGCGGCCATTGATAGCTATCTTGGTCAGGTGCAGGGCGCAATTCAGAGTAAGTTCTATGATTCAGATACGTTCAAGGGCAGAACCTGCGACGTTCGCATCAAACTTGCACCTGATGGTTTGTTAATTTCGGCCGTGCAGTCGGGGGGCGATCCGGCGCTGTGCCAGGCGGCAATCAATGCAGCCAGAATGGCGCGGATACCGAAGCCGCCAAGCGCGGATGTTTATCAGGCGGTGAAAGACGCAACGCTGATATTCAAGCCATAATAAACCGGTATGTTCCGGCAGGGGGAACCAAAACTCCCGTGCCGGACTCTACATATGCATTCACGGTTCTTTGAAACACTGCTAATTATCGTGGACATCGCGTTCAGGTAAGGGAGAAAAGATGAAGCAGGCATTTCGTGTAGCACTGAGTTTTTTACTGCTGTTTGTCGCGGTCGCGCATGCAGAAGTTCGTATTGAAATCACCCAGGGGGTGAACACCGCGCGTCCAATTGGCGTCGTGCCTTTCAAATGGGACGGTCCGGGTGCCGCACCTGAAGATATCGGCGGCATCGTGGCGGCAGACTTACGCAACAGCGGGAAATTTAATCCGCTGGATCGCGCCCGTCTGCCACAGCAGCCGACGACGGCGGCGGAAGTCCAGCCTGCGGCGTGGACCGCACTGGGCATTGATGCCGTGGTAGTGGGTAAGGTACAGCCGGGGGCTGATGGCAGCTATCTGGTCTCTTACCAGCTGGTGGATACATCAGGGAATCCCGGTGCTATTCTGGCGCAAAACCAGTATAAGGTAACCAAACAGTGGCTGCGTTACGCCGCGCACACCGCCAGTGACGAATCCTTCGAGAAGCTGACCGGCATTAAGGGTGCATTCCGTACGCGTATCGCCTATGTCGTACAGACTAACGGCGGTCAGTTCCCATACGAACTGCGCGTCTCCGACTATGACGGCTATAACCAGTTTGTCGTTCATCGTTCACCGCAGCCGCTGATGTCTCCGGCCTGGTCAAAAGATGGCAGCAAACTGGCCTATGTGACCTTTGAAAGCGGTAAATCAGCGCTGGTCATTCAGACGCTGGCAAACGGTGCTATCCGTCAGGTGGCCTCATTCCCACGCCATAACGGCGCACCGGCTTTCTCACCGGATGGTACTAAGCTGGCTTTCACCCTGTCGAAGACCGGCAGCATGAACCTGTACGTGATGGATCTGGGTTCCGGTCAGATCCGCCAGATAACGGACGGTCGCTATAACAATACCGAACCTACCTGGTTCCCGGACAGCCAGACGCTGGCCTATACCTCCGATCAGGCAGGTCGTCCACAAATTTATAAAATCAGTGTTAACGGTGGCGCAGCCCAGCGTCTGACCTGGGAAGGTTCTCAGAATCAGAATGCCGACGTCAGCACTGACGGTAAATCACTGGTGATGGTTAGCACCAACGGTGGTGCGCAGCACATCGCCAGGCAGGATCTGGAAACGGGAGCCGTGCAACAATTAACGGACACGTTCCTGGATGAAACGCCAAGCCTCTCGCCAAACGGCACGATGGTAATCTATAGCTCTACACAGGGTATGGGTTCCGTTCTGCAGCTGGTTTCGACTGATGGGCGTTTCAAAGCGCGTCTTCCGGCAACCGATGGACAGGTAAAATCACCTGCCTGGTCGCCGTATCTGTGATGCATGTGTAAATATGTATGGCAAACAATAATAGGATTGTAGAAATGCAACTGAATAAAGTGCTGAAAGGCTTAATGCTGGCACTGCCAGTAATCGCAGTGGCTGCTTGTAGCTCACACAAAAACAACAACAACGACCAGACCAGCGGTATGGGCGATGGTGCAAATAGCGGCATGAACAGCGGCATGAACGGCGGCGGCAACATGTCTTCTGACGAGCAGGCTCGCCTGCAGATGCAGGAACTGCAGAAAAACAACATCGTTTACTTCGGTCTGGACAAGTATGACATCCAGTCTGACTTCGCTCAGATGCTGGACGCGCATGCGACTTTCCTGCGTAACAACCCATCATACAAAGTGACCGTAGAAGGTCATGCGGATGAGCGCGGAACGCCAGAGTACAACATCGCCCTGGGCGAACGTCGTGCGACTGCGGTTAAAATGTACCTGCAGGGCAAAGGCGTTTCTGCCGATCAGATCTCTATCGTCTCCTACGGTAAAGAGAAGCCAGCGGTGCTGGGTCATGACGAAGCGGCTTATGCTAAAAACCGTCGTGCCGTACTGGTCTACTAAGAGAATCACATGATTAGTAACTTCAGACTTCACCTGTTGGGTCTGTCGTTACTGGTTGGCGTAGCGGCTCCCTGGGCCGCTAATGCCCAGGCGTCAATCAGTAACGTTGGCTCAGGCTCGGTCGATGACCGCGTCACTACCCTTGAGCGTATCTCGAATGCTCAGGGACAACTTCTCCAGCAGCTTCAGCAGCAGCTCTCCGACACCCAGCGCGATATCGATTCCCTCCGTGGACAGATTCAGGAAAATCAGTATCAGCTGAATCAGGTCACCGAGCGTCAAAAAAACCTTTATCAGCAGATTGATACGCTAAGCAGCAGCGCTGGCAGCGCTAATGCTACTGCTGGTGCCAATACAGGTTCTGATGCTCAGGCTCAGCCGACCGTATCGGGTGAGGATGCCGCAGCGGCCTCAGGCGGTACGCACGCTAACGGCGGCGCGGCTGCGGCTGGCGTGCAAAGCGGAGATGCCAATACCGATTACAATGCGGCGGTCGCCCTTGTTCTGGAGAAAAAACAGAACGACCAGGCTATTACTGCTTTTCAGGCATTTGTAAAAAAATACCCGGATTCAACCTACCAGCCAAATGCGAACTACTGGCTGGGGCAGTTGAATTACAACAAAGGTAAAAAAGACGACGCGGCCTATTATTTTGCCACCGTGGTCAAGAAATACCCTAAGTCACCGAAAAGTCCTGACGCACTCTACAAGGTTGGCGTGATCATGCAGGAGAAGGGCGACACGGAAAAAGCGAAAGCCGTCTGGCAGCAGGTGGTCAAACTTTATCCGAACAGTGACGCGGCGAAAAATGCGCAAAAACGGGCTGGCGCGCAGTAAGTGTCACACTTTGACCTGTTATCGCGTGATTTCTGGTCCATACGCGCGAAAGGTAGTCAGTTGAACGGGTTAGTTTAAAATAGTGGTTGCGCTGAATCGGTAAATCAGTAATATATGCCGCCGTTGCCGGGACATATGTTAAAACGTTCTGACAGCACGAAAGTGGGTCGTTAGCTCAGTTGGTAGAGCAGTTGACTTTTAATCAATTGGTCGCAGGTTCGAATCCTGCACGACCCACCACTATCAGATAGTAACAGGCAGTACACCGCTTCAGCGGGTCGTTAGCTCAGTTGGTAGAGCAGTTGACTTTTAATCAATTGGTCGCAGGTTCGAATCCTGCACNACACCGCTTCAGCGGGTCGTTAGCTCAGTTGGTAGAGCAGTTGACTTTTAATCAATTGGTCGCAGGTTCGAATCCTGCACGACCCACCAATGTCAAAAGGCGCCCTAAAGGCGCCTTTTTGCTTTACTGCATTTGTGCAGGGTGCGAAGCTACACCAGGTCGGGTCTGATAACGAAGCGCACGCTCAGGGCGCCAGATTTTTCCAGATATGCATAACGGCATAGCCGCGCCATGGACGCCAGGCTTCCGCAAGCGCCTCCGCCTCTCTGGCGGTAACGCCGCCCAGATTCTTCCTCACGACCACATCCTCTTTGACAAAGGCATCCGGCCAGTGCAGCGCGCGCATGGCGATATAGTGTGCGGTCCAGGGGCCGATGCCGGGCAGGGCAGTCAGTGCGGCAATAGCCTGCTCCGGATGCGCTACGGCATCAAACGTCAGCGCCCCGCTGTCACAGGCCTGCGCGGCGGCGATAAGCGTCCGTGCGCGTGCGCTGATAATACCCAGGCGGGCAACCTCATCCAGGCTGGCCTGAGCCACGTCTGCCGCCCGCGGCGTCAGATGCGTAAGCGTCGGCAGCGGGGTGGCGAACGGCTCGCCAAAGGCTGCGGCGAAGCGCCCTCCGAGCGTGGTAGCGGCCTTAACCGTAATCTGCTGGCCCAGAACGGCTCTGACCAGCGTTTCAAAGCCATCAAACGCGCCGGGAAGCCTGAGCCCCGGGTTTTTTTGCAGGCTTTCCCGCAGCAGCGGGGATTGCTCAAGGTGGGTGGTGATGCGATCGGGATGAGCGTCCAGATCGAATAAATGTCTCAGCCGCCGGAGCAGTACGGGCAGGACCGGTATCAGGGAGTGTGTAAACTCCACGCGCAAACTGTTCTTATGCGGCTGATGTGACAGGCGCACCCAGCCCGTATATTGCCCCAGACGCACCGTACGGGCATAACTCTCGTGATCCACGCTCTCTATGCCTTTTAGTGCGCGAAGGCGCAGGAAGTCAAGCAGGCACGCCCAGTCGTAGGGTGGGCGATAGCTCAGCAGCAGCGTTGAGGTTTCCCCCTGGACCGCGGATCCGGTTTCGCGAACGGTTTTACGCAGGCGCTGTCTCTTATACACATCTGACGCTGCCGACGAAGAGGCCGCNTGGCGAAGCCGCTGGCATAGGCGATATCGGTGACCGACAGTGCCGTTTCGGTCAGCAGCTGCTTTGCCAGCAGCAGACGCCGGGTTTGCCGCAGCTCAACGAAAGAAACGCCGAGTTCTTTATGCATGATGCGTCGTAGCTGCCGGGAGCTGAGCGCAAAGCGGGCGGCAATCTGCTCTAATCCTTCTGCCGCATCGATCTGGCCGTTTTCAATATGCTGGATAAGCAGATTAGCGATTCGCTGGCCGTTATCGATCGGCGCATTACCCGGTGCCAGCTCAGGCCGACAGCGCAGGCAGGGGCGAAAGGCGGCTTTTTCTGCAGCTTCGGCGCTGTCAAAAAACAGGCAGTTCTGCTGATGGGGCGGTTTGACCGGGCAGACGGGCCGACAATAAATCCCTGTCGAGGTGACGCCAACATAAAACACGCCGTCAAAGCGGACGTCGCGTGAGATCATGGCACGCCAGGCTACGGTACGATCGATCATTCTGCTGCCTTATTGCATCGGGTGGAGGGGAAGAGCATGCAGGTTTTCTGCTCTCCGGAGGCATCACCTGACACCGAAGATAGCAATGATTCATTTTTATAACTGGCGGTTTTCGGACGGCAAACCGGTTTATTCCCCTGTCCGAAAACGGCTGGCAGACCCTGCAGGATTAAGGATAATAAGCGTTATTGTTTCTACAAGGCGTGACGCAGGGTGAGTATGATGAATTACTTCTTTAAAAGGATATCTTCACCGGTGGGTGAGCTGACGGCGATCGCCAGCGACAGAGGGCTGGCGGCGGTACTGTGGGAAAATGAAAACCCTAAGCGTGTCCGGCAGATGTCGCCGCAGGAGGATCCCACGCATCCGGTACTGCTGGAGACGGCGCGACAGCTTAACGAGTATTTTTCCGGCGAGCGTACTCGTTTTAGCCTGCCTCTCGATTTTGTCGGCACCGATTTTCAGAAAAAGGTGTGGCAGGCGCTACTGGACATCCCCTTTGGTGAAACCCGCAGCTATGCGCAGATTGCCCGCCAAATCGGTCACCCTGCGGCGGTGCGCGCAGTGGGCGCGGCCAATGGAAAAAACCCGATCTCAATCATTGCCGCCTGTCACCGTGTGATCGGTGCCAATGGCAAACTGACGGGTTTTGCTGGCGGGCTTGAGGTCAAGGCGCTGCTGCTACGACTTGAAGCCACCCACTATGGTGATTCAGGCAGCCTGCTGAGCCCTGCCCACACCGGAGAATAACTTATTGCGAGCGGGAAGCAGCCCACACCGACAAATCATGCATTGCGAGCGGGAAGCAGCCCACACCGGCAAACAATGCATTGCGAGCGGGAAACTGCCCTCAGCCGCAAATATTTCACTGCGAGACAGAGCAGGCCCCTCTCGCCACAGATGAAAAAACCGACGACAGGGAAAAAAAATTCGGCTATCTTGTTTAGCATATCAAACAAAAATCCGAATTTAAGCGTAATGAAGCCTTAATTCTGCTGAATGGGTTAAGTTCCAGAAACGAGAGTCGCGATATGAGCCTGATGTTCAATCCTGAGACGGCCTGGTCTTTCCCGGCTAAACCCGTACGACTGACTGCCGATGAGAAGGCTTTCTACCGGGAAAAAATCAAAGAATTACTGAAAAAGCGTGATGCGGTGATGGTGGCCCACTATTACACCGACCCGGAAATACAGGCGCTGGCGGAAGAGACCGGCGGCTGCGTGGCCGATTCGCTCGAAATGGCGCGATTTGGCAGCCAGCATAGCGCCTCAACGCTGCTGGTGGCAGGCGTACGATTTATGGGGGAGACGGCTAAAATCCTCAGCCCGGAGAAAACCGTCCTGATGCCCACCCTTGAAGCGGAGTGTTCCCTCGACCTTGGCTGCCCGGACGAAGCGTTTAGCCGCTTCTGCGATCTCCATCCCGACCGCACCGTCGTCGTCTATGCCAACACTTCTGCGGCCGTCAAAGCCCGCGCTGACTGGGTGGTGACCTCCAGCATTGCCGTAGAACTGATTGATTATCTGGACGGTCTGGGTGAGAAGATCCTCTGGGCGCCGGATCGTCACCTTGGGCAATATGTTGCCAGGCAAACCGGAGCCGATATCCTTTGCTGGCAGGGAGCCTGTATCGTCCATGATGAGTTTAAAACCCAGGCGCTGCATCGTATGAAGTCGCTCTATCCGGCGGCGGCGGTGCTGGTACACCCTGAATCGCCACAGGCCATTGTCGACCTGGCTGATGCAGTCGGATCCACCAGCCAGCTTATCCAGGCGGCTAAAACGCTGCCGCATCCGCAGCTTATCGTCGCCACCGATCGGGGCATATTCTACAAAATGCAGCAGGCCTGCCCTGAAAAAGAACTGCTTGAAGCGCCGACGGCAGGAGAGGGAGCCACCTGCCGCAGCTGCGCGCACTGTCCCTGGATGGCCATGAACGGGCTGAAAGCGATTGCCGACGGGCTGGAACAGGCGGGCGACACGCATGAAATTCAGGTGGCGGCTACACTGCGTGAAGCGGCGTTGATCCCGCTGAATCGTATGTTAACCTTCGCAGCGGGTTTAAAAAAATAAACGGGCCTCCTTACTGCTCAGCAAAAGGTGTCAATATGGATTTTTTCAGCACGCATAATATTCTGGTTCACATTCCCCTCGGCGCAGGCGGTTACGATCTTTCGTGGATTGAAGCCATAGGCACGCTGGCAGGGCTGCTCTGCATCTGGCTTGCCAGCCAGGAAAAAATAATTAACTATGCGTTTGGTCTGGTAAACGTCACCCTTTTCGCGGTGATCTTCTTTCAGATCCAACTCTACGCCAGTTTGTTGCTCCAGCTCTTTTTCCTGGTAGCCAATATTTACGGCTGGTATGCCTGGAGCAGGCAGACGGCGGATCATCAGCAGGCGCTAAAAATCCGCTGGATGGGACTGCCGAAGGCGCTGGCCTGGCTGGTGGTCTGCGTTGTCGCTATCGCACTGATGACGCGCTATATCAATCCGGTATTTGCCTGGCTGACCGCCATTGCGGTGGAGGGCATGCAGGCGATGGGGCTGGCGGTGACGCAGCCGACGCTGCAGCCGGACGCGTTCCCGTTCTGGGACTCCTGTCTGATGGTGCTATCCATTGTTGCGATGATCTTAATGACGCGAAAATACGTCGAAAACTGGCTGATCTGGGTGGTCATTAACGTGATAAGCGTAATGATTTTTGCCCGGCAGGGCGTCTGGGCGATGGCGGTAGAATATGTCATTCTGACGCTGATTGCGCTCAATGGTAGCTGGCTGTGGATCCGGAGCGCCCGGCAGCAGGGCGAGCGGGCGCTCTCGTTATAACTCAGTGGTGATGGTGCGCGTGTCCGGCTGACTCTGCGCTTAGCGTACAGTCCGCCTCCTCACAGTGCTGATACTCCATCTGCACCGTGGCATGGGCTATCTGATAGTGTTCGTGCAGATACTCATGAATGCGGTGCAGCAATGCATCGTGGTCGTGCGGGGGAATAACCTGCACGTGCAGCGTCATGACCGGTTTCTCACCCACCTGCCACAGGTGGATATGATGCACATTGCGCACTTCCGGGATGCCGCGCTTTAGCATCTTCGTGAGCTTTTCCACATCCAGCCGTGATGGCGCACCTTCCAGCAGTTCATGAAGACTCTCTTTCAGCAGAGCCCAGGCGCTGCGCACCACCAGCAGGGAGACCAGAATGGATAACAGCGGATCGATTGGCGTCCAGCCGGTATACATAATAATCAGCGCGGCCGCGACGGCGCCGACCGAGCCGAGCAGGTCGCCCAGTACGTGCAGCGCAGCCGCCCGTACGTTGAGGTTTTTTTCTTCGCTGCCGTGATGCAGCAGCCAGAAAGAGAACAGGTTGGCAAAGAGCCCGGCCACGCCAATGACCAGCATGACGCCGCCGGCGACAGGCTCCGGATGCATAAAGCGGCGAATCGCTTCCCAGACAATCAGTACGGTGATCACCAGCAGGGCGATGGCGTTAACAAAGGCTGCCAGTGTGGTCAGACGCAGCATACCGAACGTGTGACGCGCGCTCGGTTTACGCCGGGCGAAATGCACCGCCAGAAGCGCCATCAGCAGGGCAGCCGTATCGGTCAGCATATGTCCGGCATCGGCCAGCAGCGCCAGTGAGCCTGAAAGCAGGCCACCCGCAATTTCTGCCACCATAAATACCGCAGTGACAATAAACGCCGCCAGCAGGCGGTTTTGGTTGCCCTTATCTTCAGTGTGGGTGTGAGCCATAAATTTCCAGTTCCGTCAGTATACTTCTGCTAATGATATCAATAAATTCAGCGCGGTCATATCAGGCGGTCAGGCTTTTAGCCGTTGTGGTCCGCGAGGGTTGACTGGGTCAGGTAGAGGTGAAAGCGTTTGCTTACTCCGATGTCGGGCCCGAAGATAAAATTGCTAAAAATGAAAAACCCCACCTGTGAGTGGGGTTTGTCGGCCAACTAAAGGGAGTATGCAGCGCCCCCTTTTGTCATAAGGACGAATTAGTTGGTGGTGCCATCGGTTTTAGTATCCGCGCCTGGACCCACTTTTTTGTTCATATCCGGGCATTTGCCGTCTTTACACTGGGCGTTTTTATCCATCTGGTCAGCGGTCATTTTTTTATGATGCTGGGCCTTTTTATGATGCTTTTTCACCGGATGCGTGGTGGTTTCGCTCCCGGTGTTGATTTTGTTGTTATCAACATTGTTAGGTGCAAGGTTATCTTTTGCGCCACCGGCTACCGCGCCCGCTGCGGCGGCGTTGTTGGAATTACCTTCGCCGCTGCCTGCAGCCATTGCTGCGGTGCTGCCGAAAGTCATTGCGGTTGCCAGAAGTACGATTGCGATCTTATTCATCATTTTGCCCCATTCATTTTGTGTAGTGCCGAAAAGTCGGCATAAAAGCAGTCCAAATAACGCTGAGTATGGTGATAAATACCCAGACGCATAACGTTCGCCCGCCTGAAGCTGGTGATCTTTATGCGTTTTTTTTAGGTGTATGCACAATAAAGTGTAGTTAAGGATGGAAAAACGGCAAATATCCTTATCAGGAATTTCTCTCCGTCGATTTACACCAACCTGTGCACGCGATAAATTGGGCGGGATGCGCCAGGTGTGCAGTACTGCGACTACGATACTGGAAAGATTATGAACTATCAGAATGATGACTTAAGAATCAAAGAGATAAAGGAACTTTTACCCCCTGTAGCTCTGCTCGAAAAGTTTCCGGCCACGGAGTTGGCGGCACAGACCGTAGCCCGCTCCCGCCAGGCCATTCACGCTATCCTTAAAAAAGAGGACGATCGCCTATTAGTGGTGATTGGGCCGTGCTCCATCCATGACACGGCGGCGGCAAAAGAGTATGCCGGGCGCCTGCTCAGCCTGCGCGAAGAGCTGGGTGATGCGCTGGAAGTGGTAATGCGGGTCTACTTTGAAAAGCCGCGTACCACCGTAGGCTGGAAGGGGTTAATTAACGATCCGCATATGGATGGCAGCTTCCAGATCAACGATGGGCTGCGCATTGCCCGTAACCTGCTGGTGGAAATTAACGATTCCGGTTTACCCACCGCCGGTGAGTTTCTGGATATGATCACCCCGCAGTATGTCGCTGACCTGATGAGCTGGGGTGCAATCGGTGCCCGAACCACCGAATCGCAGGTTCATCGCGAACTCTCTTCCGGCCTCTCCTGCCCGGTAGGATTCAAAAACGGTACCGACGGCACCATCAAGGTGGCGATCGATGCCATTAATGCGGCCAGTGCGCCGCACTGCTTCCTGTCGGTGACCAAATATGGCCACTCAGCCATTGTCGAAACCAGCGGAAACGCTGACTGCCATATCATCCTGCGCGGCGGCAAAGAGCCAAACTACAGCGCTGAGCATGTCGATACCGTTAAGCGCGGTCTGGAGCAGGCCGGGCTGACCCCGCAGGTGATGATCGACTTTAGCCATGCCAACAGCAGTAAGCAGTATCAGAAGCAGATGGACGTTGCCAGTGACGTTGCTCAGCAGATTGCTGGCGGCGAAGCGGCCATTATGGGCGTGATGATTGAAAGCCATCTGGTTGAAGGCAACCAGAGCCTGGAGAGCGGTGAGCCGCTGGTTTACGGCCAGAGCGTGACCGATGCCTGCATCGGCTGGGACGATACCACTAAGGTGCTTCGCCAGCTGGCCGAGGCCGTCAGAGTCCGTCGCGGCTGATGGCAGAAGGGGGTGACAGCCGCTGTTGCTCCCGGAAACAGGCATAAAAAAATCCGCCCAAGGGCGGATTTTTTGTTCCCAAAAGGGAAGGGAGAAAGCTTACTTCGCTTTACCCTGGTTAGCCACGGCGGCTGCCTTAGCGGCAATCTCGTCGGCATCGCCCAGATAGTAGTGTTTGATCGGCTTGAAGTTTTCGTCAAACTCATACACCAGCGGTACGCCGGTTGGGATGTTCAGCTCGAGGATCTCTTCTTCGCTCATGTTGTCCAGGTATTTCACCAGCGCACGCAGTGAGTTACCGTGAGCAGCGATGATCACTTTCTCACCTTTTTTCATGCGCGGCAGAATGGACTCATTCCAGTAGGGCAGCACGCGATCGATGGTCAGCGCCAGGCTTTCCGTGGTCGGCAGCTGCTCAGCGGTCAGGCCCGCGTAGCGTGGATCGTGGCCCGGGAAGCGCTCATCGCTGCGATCCAGTTCCGGTGGCGTAACGGCAAAGCCGCGACGCCACTGCTTAACCTGGTCGTCACCGTATTTCTGTGCGGTTTCAGCTTTGTCCAGCCCCTGCAGCGCACCGTAGTGACGCTCGTTCAGACGCCATGATTTTTCAACCGGCAGCCAGACCTGATCAACTTCGTCGAGAATAGCCCACAGGGTATGGATGGCTCGTTTCAGCACGGACGTGTAAGCAAAGTCGAAGGTAAAACCTTCTTTCTTCAATAACTCACCTGCTGCTTTGGCTTCGGTACGGCCTTTATCGGACAGGTCAACATCGTACCATCCGGTAAAGCGGTTTTCGTTGTTCCACTGGCTTTCGCCGTGACGTACCAGAACCAGCTTAGTTACAGCCATAGCTCAACTCCTTAATCTGACGTTTCTATGATATTGGTAAACTGCAAATTGCCCTGGCAATTTGATTGTGACCTACCATAGCGGAAATCTTCACGGCACGTAAGCCTGAAGCACTCAGGATGCACGTTTTCATGCGCTTAATCAAACCGCCGTCAGCCGGTAGCGGG
The DNA here is from genome assembly GCF_900068895.1 of Erwinia sp. ErVv1. GTDB lineage: Bacteria > Pseudomonadota > Gammaproteobacteria > Enterobacterales > Enterobacteriaceae > Erwinia. Next base: position 71,664 of record NZ_CDPK01000003.1, read on the forward strand.
TGACAGACTGAAACGATTCACCCGGTTTAATCCAGCAGTCCGGCTGCGGCCATTCAGGATGATTCGGCGAATCGGGTAAAAACTCGCTCTCCAGCGCAATACCCTGGTGCGCCGCGTAGACGCCCTGCTCACGCGCGGGCGTTCCCGCCAGATAATTACCGCTATAAACCTGTAGGGCGGGAGCAGAGGTAAATACGCTTAGCATCAGCTGCCCATCGGCAGAGCAGAGCTGCGCGGCAGGGGTGGCCGCGTCGCGCGCGTTCAGCAGGAAGGCGTGATCGTAGCCCTTCACCGCGCGCTGATCTTCATCCTGCATAAAGTCCTGCGCCAGCGTTTTTGCCTGGCGGAAATCAAAGCTGGTGTGGGCGACGGGCTTCAGATTGGCATTGGGGATCCCCTCGCTGCTGACCGGAAGATAACGATCGGCGCTGACCTGGAGCCGGTGCTCACGTGCATCGCCGTGGTAAGCATCCAGATTAAAATAGGCATGGTTGGTCAGATTCACCGGACAGGGCGCATCGACCGTCGCGTGGTAGCTTATCGTCAGCGTATTATCGTCCTCCAGACGGTAGACCAGCGAGGCCAGCAGCCGTCCCGGATAGCCCTGATCGCCCGCTGGTGAGTCCAGGCGATACTCCACTTCCTGCTCAGCCTGACGCACGATCTGCCAGCGGCGATTATGAAAGCCATCGGGACCTCCATGCAGCTGATGGGCGCCCTGATTCGCCGCGAGCTGCACCGTCCTGCCGCCGGCGTGAAGGGTCGCATTGGCGATGCGATTGGCATAGCGGCCCACGGTCGCGCCCAGATAGGCGGTCTGGCTGAGGTAGTCTGACGGTGTGGCGCAGCCGAGCAGTGCTTCACGCACCGAGCCATCTTTCATCGGCACCCGCGCCGACAGCCAGGTCGCGCCCCAGTCCATAAAAGTAGTGACCATGCCACCCGCATTACGCAGGTGGGTAATCCGCCACGGCTGGCCGTCAGGAGCATGAGAATGCGGTTCTGTTAGCATTGACCGGCTCCCGCTGAGGCTTTACAGACGTAGAAGGTCTCTTTGATGCCGGATTTCGCCTCGTACTGTTCCGCCACCGCCGCCTGCACGGCATCCACTAACGCCAGCGGGACCAGCGCTACCACGCAGCCGCCGAAGCCGCCGCCGGTCATGCGTACGCCACCGCGTTCACCAATGGTCGCTTTCACAATGTCTACCAGCGCATCAATGGGCGGGACGGTAATTTCAAAATCATCGCGCATGGAGGCATGGGACGCCGCCATCAGCTCGCCCATCCGCGCCAGATCGCCCTTCGCCAGCGCGTCGGCGGCTTCCAGCGTACGGGCATTTTCAGTCAGTACGTGACGGACGCGTTTCGCCACCTGCGGATCCAGCTCATGCTCCACCGCTTTAAACTGGTTAAGGTCGACGTCACGCAGCGACGGCTGACTGAAAAAGCGTGCGCCGGTTTCGCACTGCTGGCGGCGGGTGTTGTACTCACTGCCCACCAGGCTGCGGCGGAAGTTGGAGTTGATAATCACTACCGCCACGTCCGCTGGGACCGGGACCGGGCGCGTTCCCAGGGTGCGGCAGTCCAGCAGCAGCGCATGATCTTTCTTACCCAGCGCGGAGATAAGCTGATCCATAATGCCGCAGTTACAGCCGACAAACTGATTCTCGGCTTCCTGTCCGTTCACCGCGATCTCTGCGCCGTCGAGCGGCAGATGCCAGAGCTGCTGGAATACCGTTCCGACCGCCACTTCCAGCGATGCCGAGGAGCTCAGGCCGGCACCCTGTGGCACATCACCCGTAATCACCATATCCACGCCGCCAAAATCTTTATGGCGCTGCTGGAGGTGTTTCACCACGCCCCGGACGTAGTTTGCCCACATCCAGTCGCTGTGGCTGAGGATCGGCTCATCCAGTGAAAAAGTATCCTGCTGATTTTCGTAATCGGCGGCAATCACCCGTACCTGGCGGTCATCGCGGCGTGCGCAGGCAATCACCGTCTGATAATTGATGGCGCAGGGCAGGACAAATCCGTCGTTATAATCGGTATGTTCACCTATCAGATTGACGCGACCCGGCGCCTGAATGTGATGGTCGGCCGCGTAGCCGAAATTGTCCTGGAAGATCTGTTGGGCAGAGGTCTTTAACGTCATGGTTATGCTCCCGTCTCGCGGAAATGGATATCACTGACGGAACGCAGGCGCTCGGCGGCCTGTTCCGCGGTTAAATCGCGCTGGGTTTCAGCCAGCATCTCGTAGCCGACCATAAATTTACGCACCGTCGCGGAACGCAGCAGCGGGGGGTAAAAGTGCGCGTGCAGCTGCCAGTGTTCGTTAGCTTCCCCGTTGAAGGGTGCGCCGTGCCAGCCCATTGAGTAAGGGAAAGAGCACTGGAAAAGATTGTCATAGCGGCTGGTCAGTTTTTTCAGCGCCAGCGCCAGATCCTGACGCTGCGCGTCGGTCAAATCCACCAGGCGGCGAACAGGCGTTTTGGGCAGCAGCAGGGTCTCAAACGGCCAGGCGGCCCACCAGGGCACCACGGCCAGCCAGTGCGCCGTTTCCACGACGGTGCGGCTGCCATCTTTCAGTTCGCGGGCGGCATAATCCACCAGCATGGGCGATCCGTGCTGCTGATACCAGCGGCGCTGGAGATCGTCTTCGCGTTTGGCTTCATTCGGCAGAAAACTGTTGGCCCAGATCTGCCCATGCGGGTGCGGATTGGAGCAGCCCATCGCCGCGCCTTTATTTTCAAACACCTGCACCCAGGGATAGTGCTGACCGAGATCGGCGGTTTGCTCCTGCCAGGTTCTGACTATCTGCTCAAGGGCGGGAAGCGACAGCTCCGGCAGCGTTTTACTGTGATCCGGGGAAAAACAGATCACCCGGCTGGTGCCGCGCGCGCTTTCACAGCGCATCAGCATATCGTCACTTTCCGGCGCGTCCGGGGTGTCGGTCATCAGTGCCGCATAGTCATTGGTGAACACCCAGGTGCTGGTGTAGTCCGGGTTTTTGTCACCCGTTACTCGCGTGTTGCCCGGGCAGAGAAAGCAGTCCGGATCGTGGGACGGAAGCTGCTGCTGAGAAGGCGTCTCCTGCGCGCCCTGCCAGGGGCGTTTAGCACGGTGAGGAGAAACCAGAATCCACTGGTCAGCCAGCGGGTTATAGCGGCGATGGGGGTGATCGACCGGATTAAATTTTTGCATGTTGCGTCCTGATAATCTTCTCTATGCGTCGGGAGCCTTAAAGAAAAATAGCACAGTGGGAAAAAACAAAGCGTGATCAAGTCTGGATAAATGGAATCGTTTACACAAGCTGATAATTCCGAACTTTCGGTGGATAGCACAATATATTTAGCGTTGAGAACGTTGAACAATACCAATAAGTGGAAGCGGTTACACTGCTCCTTCACCCCACGCGGCGGTACTCTATAGCAGGCTATTCAGGCCGCTACCGCTGCGATGCCTGCTCGTAGCGGTAGCTATCCCCGTCGGGCACAAAGGTCAGGCGGTGGGTAATACAGCGTGGCGCATCCTCAGCATGATGAGAAACAAACAGCAGCTGGGTGTCGCCTTCCCCGATCAGCACATCAATAAATCGCCTGACCAGCTGTCGGTTAATCGGGTCCAGCCCCTGCAAGGGTTCATCAAGGATCAGCAGGGCCGGGTGTTTCACCAGCGCACGGGCAATCAGTACCAGCCGCTGCTGACCCCAGGAGAGTCCATGAAACGGCGCATCGCCCGCCGCAGGGCTCATTCCCAGCAGATGGAGCCACTGGCCGGCAAGCTGTTGCTGGCGGTCGGACACCGCCTGATAGATACCGATGGAGTCAAAGTAGCCCGAGAGGATCACGTTGCGGACGCTACTGCTGACGCGGTATTCAAGATGCAGGCTGCTGCTGACGTAGCCGATATGCTGTTTGATATCCCAGATAGTTTCCCCGCTGCCGCGACGGCGGCCAAACAGGGTGAGGTCGTTGCTGTAGCCCTGAGGATGATCGCCCGTCACCAGGCTCAGCAGGGTCGATTTCCCGGCACCGTTGGGGCCGATAATCTGCCAGTGCTGGCCCGGCTTCACCTCCCAGCTAAGATGATTGAGGATGGGCTTATCGCTGTAGCTCACCACGCCGTCACGCAGCACGATGGGGGAGATATCGCCCGCGAGGCGTGGCGCTTCGCTGTCAACGCCGTCCGCTTCCGGCAGGGCCATGCCCTCCAGCTGTTCGCTATGGGCCAGCTGGGCGACCAGCGCCTGGGCCAGAATCTCCTGCCGCGGCCCGACGTGGGTAAGGGTACATTCTGCCAGCACGCCGACCTTATCGACAAAGTCGGGAATATCGTCGAACCGGTTTAACACCAGCACCAGCGTATGGCCGTGCTGATGCAGCGCGGCCAGCACCTCTGCCAGACTGGCGCGGGAAGCAACGTCAAGCCCGTCAAAGGGTTCATCAAGGATCAGCAGGTCCGGCCCGGCCATCAGTGCCTGGCAAAGCAGCGTTTTACGGGTTTCGCCGGTCGAGAGATATTTGAATCGCCGATCCAGCAGGTGGGTTATCCCAAACAGGCCGGCCAGATGCTGGCAACGGCTGGCATCTCTGACCGTTTCCTGAATAATTTCCGCGCTGGTGCGACCGGTATCATCTTCATCCGCACTCAGCAAATCGGTGTTGTTACGCTGCCACTCTTCGGATACCAGCTTCTGGAGCTGTTCGAGCGAAAGACGGGTGGGACGGGCAAAACCGTTCAGGTATTCCCCTTTGGCGATGCTAAGCTCGCCAGACAGCGCCCGGGCAAGCGATGATTTACCGCTGCCGTTGGCCCCAACGAAGGCCCAGCTTTCGCCGGCCGCAAGCGTCAGCGCCGGGAGTGAGAGGGAGCGGGTTGCGCTGAGGTGAAACGTGCCTTGCGAAATATGCAACGATGTCATTATTTATTCCATTTTGTGCAGGGTACCCAAACTAATAATCGTCAGCCGGACTAATGTCAAATCCCTGCATCCCGATCAGAGCAGCGTCGCGATGATCACCTTATCCGCATCAAAATGTGCGGTTACGGACAGGTCAGGCTGCAGTTTTTGCTGGTCAACCGCCTCATTGCTGAGCGTGGCACAAAGCGTCTCCCCGCCCGGCAGGGCGATCAGCACCTCGCTATGGGTTTCGCCGCGCAGCACCCCGGCGACGGTACCGCGTAGCTGGTTATCTGCCGTACTGGCCTCCAGCGTGACCTCAATCCAGGGCGCTTTAATCAATACCAGCACCTCTTTACCGGCGCTCAGCGCCAGGCGGTTGGCGCTTTGTTCAGTGATTGCCGCTTTTATACGGGTCTGGCCGTCGGTAAGCTGCACCTCAACGTGCTGTTGGACGCGCATATGGTCACGCCCGACCACCGTTCCCGAAAGCTGATTGCGCGCGCTGGTTTGCAGTGAAAAGCGCGCAATGGCTCCCAGCAGGCTGCCGAGCGGCACGTCATCCTGTAGCACGTCGAACGCCTTCTGCTGAATCTGCTCCATCAGCGCAAACAGCTGCACCAGCCGCTCGCCGTAGGCCGTCAGCTGCGTCCCGCCTCCGCCTTTACCGCCGGTAACGCGCTCGACCAGCGTGCGATCGGCCAGCTGATTCATCTCGTTGATGGCATCCCAGGCGCTCTTATAGCTGATCCCGGCCAGCTTCGCGCCCTGGCTGATAGATCCGGTATGCTGGATCTGCTTTAGCAGCTCAATGCGGCGCGGATCGGCAAACAGGCGCTGCTGCAATTTAAGGGTCAGAGAGATTTCGGCCTGCATAGCGGCTCCTGTTAAAAACGACGATCTGCAAAGTGTACACCGTCAGGCGGCCGGGGCATAAATTGTGCGGAAACGCACAAAAGAACAGTGCACTTTTCGGCTTGCTGGTTACAATGGCTTTTTTATTCAGTAAGGGAGGCTTCAATGCTGGAGTTATTAAAAGGCCTGGCCGTCGCGATCCTGATGGTTCCGGTGGTAATGGCGATAATCCTTGGCCTGATTTACGGTCTGGGTGAAGTCTTTAACGTTATTTCTAAAATTGGTCATCGCCGCGATCGGCAGGCTAAAAACCCTCAGTAACGTCTCTCGCCGCGCCCGGCACCCGCCGGGCGCGCTTTTTCCTGCGCCTGCTCAACTTCTTCTCATCTCTGCCGATAAATTTCATGACAGTGTTTTTTTTCTCGTTATATTATCAACCATATAACGAAACCCTCTGGAGAACACCATGTCCGTGAAACTACGTCTTTTCTTTGCCGGTGCGGTACTGAGCGCCAGCGTGGCGGGGCAGGCCGTTGCGGCGGAGAATATCACCGTCTTTGCTGCCGCCTCGTTAACCAATGCCCTGCAGGCCATTGCTGAGCAGTATCAGCAGGGCAAAGAGGTGAAGATTGTCTCGTCATTCGCCTCGTCGTCCACCCTTGCGCGGCAGATAGAGCAGGGCGCGCCAGCGGATCTGTTTATCTCTGCCGATCGGCAGTGGATGGACTACGCGGCGCAAAAGCAAACGATTGATGAAGCCAGCCGCTTGACCCTGCTGGGTAATCAGCTGGTGCTGGTGGCGCCGACGGAAAGTCATGCGCCGCAGGTGACGATTTCTAAAACTACCGACTGGAAAAGCCTGCTGAAAGGGCAGCGCCTCTCCGTGGGCGATCCCGACCATGTACCGGCGGGGATTTACGCTCAGGAGGCGCTGGAGTCGTTGGGGGCATGGCCAACCGTTTCCCCGCTGCTGGCACGCGGAAACAGCGTCCGTGCTGCGCTGGCGCTGGTCGAACGTAACGAAACGCCGTATGGCATCGTTTACGGATCTGATGCCGTCGCCAGCAAGAAAGTGAAGGTAGTCGGCGTTTTCCCTGAAAACAGCCATAAGCCGGTGGAGTATCCGATGGCCATCGTCAAAAACCATACCGGCGCCAGCGTAAAGGCCTTTTACGACTACCTGAAAGGCCCGCAGGCGGCGGCTATCTTTAAACAGTATGGCTTCACGCCTGCCTCATGATCCTTAGCGAACCGGAATGGCAGGCCGTCGCCCTCAGCCTGAAGGTCTCGTCGGTGGCGGTGTTGTTTAGCCTGCCGTTTGGGATACTGATGGCCTGGATTCTGGTTCGCTGTCGTTTCCCGGGTAAAGCGCTGCTCGACAGTCTGATCCATCTGCCGCTGGTGCTGCCGCCGGTGGTGGTAGGGTATCTGCTGCTGATAGGTTTTGGCCGGCGCGGCGTCATTGGTGCCGCCCTGTATGACTGGTTTGGCTTTACCTTCGCTTTCAGCTGGCGCGGGGCGGCGCTGGCGTCGGCGGTGGTTGCTTTTCCGTTAATGGTTCGCGCCATTCGCCTGTCGCTGGAAGGCGTGGATGCCGGGCTGGAAATGGCGGCGCGCACCCTGGGGGCCGGGCGCTGGCGGGTGTTCTTTACCATTACGCTGCCGCTGACGCTGCCGGGCGTGATTGCCGGAACGGTTCTGGCCTTTGCCCGCTCGCTGGGCGAGTTTGGTGCGACCATTACCTTCGTCTCCAATATCCCGGGTGAAACCCGCACGCTACCTTCCGCCATGTATACCCTGATTGAAACACCCGGTGCGGAAGACGCCGCCGCGCGGCTGTGCATCATTGCTATTGCGCTGGCGCTGGGCTCGCTGCTGATTTCCGAGTGGCTGGCCCGCTGGGGCCGGAAAAAACTGGGGGGAGAATGTTAGAACTCTGCTTCAGCCAGCGTCTTGGCGACCATCAGCTCGAACTGGACGTTCAGCTCCCTGCGCAGGGGATCACCGCTATCTTCGGCGTGTCCGGCGCGGGAAAAACCTCGCTGATTAATGCGATTGGTGGTCTGACGCAACCGCAACAGGGGCGCATCGTACTGAATGGCCGGGTGCTGAGCGATGCCGCCGCCGGGGTGCATTTGCCGCCCGAGCGGCGGCGCATCGGCTACGTGTTCCAGGACGCGCGCCTTTTCCCGCACTATCGCGTGCGCGGAAATCTGCAATACGGTATGGCGAAAAGTATGCGCGCCCAGTTTGATGCGCTGGTCGGGCTGCTGGGGCTGGAGGCGCTGCTGACGCGCTATCCGGCATCGCTTTCCGGCGGCGAAAAACAGCGCGTGGCCATTGGCCGGGCGCTGCTCACCGCCCCGGAGGTGCTACTGATGGATGAGCCGCTGGCCTCGCTGGATCTGCCCCGCAAGCGTGAGCTGCTGCCCTGGCTCCAGCGGCTGGCAGGGCAGGTGGCTATCCCGATCCTCTACGTTAGCCACAGCCTGGATGAAATCCTCCAGCTGGCCGATAGCGTGCTGGTGCTGGATAATGGCCGGGTTAAGGCGTCGGGCCCGCTGGAAAAGGTGTGGGCCAGCAGCGCAATGCGCCCCTGGCTGCCGCGCGCCGATCTGAGCAGCGTGCTGCGCGTCCAGGTTCTGGAGCAGCATCCCCGCTATGAAATGACCGCGCTGTCGCTGGGCGATCAGCATATCTGGGTCAGCCGGGTAAATGCCCCAGTGAAAACGCCCCTGCGCATCCGTATTCAGTCCGCTGACGTCTCGCTGGTGCTACAGCCTCCGGTTAACAGCACGATCCGCAACGTCATCCCGGCGCAGGTGACCGAGCTGCTGACGGTGGAGGATCAGATTGAAGTCAAACTGCGCATCGGGCAGAGCGAGCTGTGGGCGCGGATCACGCCCTGGGCACGAGACGAACTGATGATTAAAACGGGCATGTGGCTGTACGCGCAAATCAAAAGCGTCTCACTCACCACGGATTACAGCGCCTCGCGATAGATTGTTTCGGCAATGCCCGGTTCCAGGTTGGTGCCAATGACCCGGCCCGCCCGGGCTTTAATCGCCTCGTCGGCGTTACCCATCGCCACCCCCAGCCCCGCCGTTTCCAGCATGCTGAGGTCGTTGTAATTATCACCAAACGCCAGTACGTCGCTCATCTGGTAGCCCTCAGCGGCAACCCACTGCGCCAGACGGCGGCCTTTACTGTTGCCCGCCTGGGCAATATCCACCTGATCGTGCCATGACCATTCACAGGCCAGGCCCAGTTCCTTTTCCACCCGCTGCGCAAACTGCTGGAGCGCGGTGGTGTCGGCGTGGGAGAGGGCAAACTTCCAGATTGACTGCGCCTCCGCTGCTGCCTGCGCCAGGCTGGCCACCTGCCTGAAGACCGGACGCTGCGCTTCCGGCAGCGACAGCCCCCAGTTAATGGTGCGGCTTACATGCCCGGTTTCGTGCTGATAAAGCATCGCATCATCCACGTAGAGCAGCCCATGAATGGCGGCCTCATCCAGCATCTCAGTCACCCGCAGCGCCTGAGCGGTAGGAAGCAGGTCAGACTGCAAGACCTTTTTCGCCTGATAATCATACAAATAGGCACCGTTGCAGCAGATTGCAGGTGTATTCAGCGCCAGCGCCTGATAAAAAGGATGGATAGCCACGTGGTGGCGTCCGGTAACGATAACCACCTTTGCTCCTGCCTGCCGGGCCTTGTTTAACGCGTCCAGCGATTCGGGCAGAATGGTTTTTTGCGGCGTCAGCAGGGTGCCGTCCAGGTCCAGCGCAATAACGCGATAGCTCATAATCAGTTCCGAATAGGGTTAAATAAACGCCAGTAGTCTACACCCTGTGCCGTCCGCCACAAAATCACGCGCCCTGCAGAGGGGATCGTCGCGTTATTATTTCCTGAAAATACGCTACGCTTTGCGGCAGCCAGGTTTCCCACTGAAAGGAGAATTTATGCAACAGATCGTCTATACCGCCAGCCCGGAGAGCCACCAGATCCACGCGTGGCAGCTTGACAGCGAGGGCGCACTCACGCTGCTCCAGGTCGTGGATGCCCCAGGCCAGGTGCAGCCGATGGTGGTCAGCCCCGATAAGCAGTTTCTCTATGTGGGCGTGCGCCCGGGATTTCGCATCGTAGCGTACCGCATTGACGCCGGGGGTAAGCTGACCGAAGCCGGACAGGCGCCGCTGCCCGGCAGCCCAACGCATATCTCAACCGACAAAGCGGGGCGCTTTATCTTCGTTGGCTCTTATAACGATGCCTGCGTCAGCGTGTCGCCGATCGGCGCTGATGGCCTGCCGGGCGAGCCGCTCCAGGTGATTAAAGGGCTGGAGGGCTGCCATTCAGCCAATATCGATCTCAGCAATAAAACGCTGTTTGTTCCGGCGCTGAAGCAGGATCGTATCTGCCTGTTTGACCTGCAAAGCAGCGGTGAGCTTCAGCCGCACCGCCAGGCTCAGGTGACTACCGTGGAAGGTGCCGGGCCGCGCCATATGGTTTTCCACCCCAATCAGCAGTACGCCTACTGCGTCAATGAGCTGGACAGTACCGTGGACGTGTGGCAGCTGGCCAATGCGCATGGCACGGTCGAACGCGTGCAGAGTCTGGACATGATGCCTGCCGGATTCAGCGACACCCGCTGGGCGGCGGATATTCACCTGACGCCGGATGGCCGCCATCTGTACAGCTGCGATCGCACCGCCAGTATCCTGACGCACTTTAGCGTCAGTGAAGACGGTGGGTTGCTGACGGTAACCGGCTATCAGCCAACCGAAACGCAGCCGCGCGGCTTCAACATTGATCACAGCGGGAAATATCTGGTGGCGGCCGGGCAGAAGTCACATCATATTGAAGTGTACAGCATCGACGGCGAGCAGGGCGCACTTACGCCGCTGGCACGCTACGCGGTTGGCCAGGGCCCAATGTGGGTGGTGATTCACCGGCTTGACTGAGAAAGGAAACAGGGCAGATATCTGCCCTGTTGAAGCGCCCTGTTGGTTACGCGTAAAGCGCGGTTAGCGAGGAGCTGCCCAGCTTGTGGAAATGGACGTTGAAGCCGAGCATCGCGCCGCTGGCATGTTCATCCACCTCGAGGTTATCCACGTCCAGCGCATAGACGGTGAAAATATAGCGGTGGCTCTCGCCTTTTGGCGGCGCCGCGCCGCCGTAGCCCTGGCTGCCGAAATCCGTACGGGTTTGCACCGCACCGGCGGGAAGCGCAGCAACGCCTGAACCGGCTCCCTGCGGCAGCGTGCGGGTATCGGCGGAAAGATTCGCCACTCCCCAGTGCCACCAGCCTGAACCGGTAGGCGCATCGGGGTCAAAGCAGGTAATGACAAAGCTTTTGGTGCCTTCCGGCACCTCGTCCCAGGCTAAATGTGGGGAGAGGTTATCTCCCTGGTAGCCCATGCCGTTAAACACATGGCGGAGGGGCAATTTATCGCCATCGTTGAAATCCTGACTGGTCAGTTTCATTCCATCTCCCTGTTATTATTTGTGAAGCAGTTTTAATAGCTCTTCGGCGGCGGCGGCCGAGGACGCGGGATTCTGACCGGTCACCAGATGCCCATCCGTCAGGGTGAACACGCCCCAGTCATCGGTTTTTTCATAGTCCGCGCCCAGCGCTTTCAGCACATCCTCGACCAGAAAAGGTACCACATTTGTCAGGCCGACGGCTTTTTCCTCGCTGTTAGTAAAACCGGTGACCCGTTTACCGGCGACCAGCGGGGTACCGTCAGGTTTTTTAACGTGGCGCAGTACGCCCGGCGCGTGACAAACGGCACCTACCGGCTTGCCGTTGGCATAAAAGTTCTCTATCAGCTCAATGCTTTTACGATCCTCTGCCAGATCCCACAGGGGACCGTGTCCACCGGGGTAGAACACCGCATCGAACGTGCTGCTTTCGATATTGGCCAGCATCTGCGTGTTGGCCAGCGCCTGCTGAGCCACGAGATCCTGGCGAAAGCGTTCGGTGTCCAGGGTCTGGGCGTCTGGCTCGTCGCTTTTTGGATCGAGCGGGGGATGTCCCCCGGCAGGGGAGGCCAGCACCACGTTTATCCCCGCATCACGGAAGACATACCAGGGCGCGGCGAACTCTTCCAGCCAGAAGCCCGTTTTTTTACCGGTATCACCCAGCCTGTCATGCGAAGTCAGCACCATTAATACTTTCATTTTTCTATCCTCAGGGTTGGTCACCGGCCACGCGAATCAGTACCTTGCCGAAGTTTTTACCTTCAAGCATGCCGATAAAGGTCTCCGGCGCATGGTCCAGACCCTCCACACTATCTTCACGGAAAACAAAGCGATCTTCTGCCACCCACTGACTCATCTGGCTAAAGAATTCGCCGAAGCGGTGGCCATAGTCCTGGGTGATGATAAAGCCCTGAACGCGCAGGCGTTTGCGCAGGATAGTTCCCTGAAACTGTGGCAGCTGGTTGGGGCCGGCGGCAGGTTCGGTACTGTTATAGTCGGCAATCAGTCCGCAGACCGGTATGCGTCCCTTTGTATTCATCAGCGGCAGTACCGCACTGAATACCTTACCGCCAACGCTTTCGAAGTAGACGTCAATCCCTTCGGGACAGTGGCGCCTGAGGGATTCCGCGAAATCACCGGCGCGGTGATCCAGACAGCGGTCAAAGCCCAGCGACTCTTCTGCATAGCGGCACTTATCGGCGCCGCCCGCAATTCCCACCACGTAGCAGCCTTTCAATTTCGCAATCTGCCCGACGATGGATCCTACCGCGCCGGTGGCGGCGGCAACGACCACGGTTTCACCCGGCTGCGGCTGACCGATATCCAGCAGCCCCATATAGGCGGTGAAGCCCGGCATCCCGAGCATCCCGAGTGCCCATGAGGGGTGCTTTAATACCGGGCCGCTCAGCTTAAACAAATCCTTGCCGTCAGAGAGTGCGAAGTCCTGCCATCCGCTGTGGCTGACCACCCAGTCACCTTCGGCATAGTCAGGGTGGTCAGAATGTTCGACAATGGCGACGGTGCCTGCGCCCATAACCTCGTTAATCGCCACGGGCGGGACATAGGAGGGGCCCTCGCTCATCCGTCCACGCATATACGGGTCCAGCGAAAGCCAGACGGTGCGCAGCAGAATTTGTCCTGCCGCTGGCGTCGGAACGTGCCCGGTTTCAAGCCGGAAATTAGCTTCTGTCGGTGCGCCGTGCGGGCGGGATGCCAGTACGATGCGGCGATTAGTCTGTTTATCTTGCGGCATAATTTTCTCCTTAATGCGGAATGCGGCCTGGTAAAAGCGTAGTGCATCAGCGGACCTGATGCCTGGCACCCTGTGCCATTACCGCATCAGAGACCCTCAGGCCCCGATAAAGTGACCGGGCTTTTCCAGCGCCCCGGCAATGGCATCCGTCAGGCGCTGCAATGCTTCAGGGCTGATAATATAAGGCGGCATCAGATAGATCAGCCGGCCAAACGGGCGTATCCACACGCCGCACTCGACAAAAAATGCCTGCAAAGCGGCCATATTGACCGGTTGATGAGTTTCAATCACCCCGATAGCGCCCAGTACGCGCGCATCTTTTACTGCAAGGTGGTCGGCAAGGGGCAGAAGCGAGCGGCGGAGCTGCGCTTCAATATCCGCGACCTGCTGCGGCCAATGGTTCTCCTGGAGCATCGCCAGGCTCTCGCTGGCGACGGCGCAGGCCAGAGGGTTACCCATAAAGGTTGGCCCATGCATAAAGCAGCCCGCCTCGCCGTTGCTGACGGTATCGGCGAGGTGACGGGTGGTCAGCGTGGCTGAGAGCGTCATGGTTCCGCCAGTCAGGGCCTTACCCACGCAGAGAATATCCGGCGCGATATCAGCATGTTCGCAGGCGAACAGCTTACCGGTGCGGCCAAAGCCGGTGGCAATCTCATCGGCAATCAGCAGGATGCCGTACCTGTCGCACAGCGCCCGTACGCGCTGCAAATAGCGCGGGTGATAGAACCGCATGCCGCCCGCGCCCTGAACCACCGGCTCCAGGATCACTGCGGCGACCTCGCCAGCGTGATGCGTTATCAGCCGCTCAATGTCATCGGCATCGCTGTCGCGCCACGCTTCATCAAAGCGGCAGGCGGGGGCGGCGGCGAACAGATGGCTGGGCAGGTAGCCCTGATAGAGGCTGTGCATCGAATTGTGCGGATCGCACACCGACATGGCAGCAAAGGTATCGCCGTGGTAGCCATTTCGCAGCGTCAAAAAACGCTGCCGCTTCTCGCCGCGTGCCTGCCAGTATTGCAGGGCCATTTTCATGGCGACTTCTACCGCTACCGATCCCGAATCCGCCAGAAACACGCACTCCAGCCCGGCTGGCGTCATGTCGACCAGCCTGCGACAAAGTGCGACCGCAGAAGGATGGGTAATCCCGCCAAACATCACGTGCGACATCTGTGCTATTTGCGCGGTCATCGCCTGATTAAGCCGGGGATGGTTATAACCGTGAATCGCAGCCCACCAGGAGGACATGCCGTCCACCAGCGTACGGCCATCGGCCAGCTGAAGCGAGGTGCCCTGGGCACCGACCACCGGGTAGACCGGCAGCGGCTGACTCATTGAGGTATAGGGGTGCCAGATGTGGCTGCGATCGAAGGCGAGGTCTGAAGGGGTCATAAAATTACTTGTAAACCAATTTCAAAAAAATTAGTTTACAAGTATAACCGGGCAACGACCCGACACGACACTACTTTTTTGGAGCAAGCAATGGCAACTCGCTGGACGGTCTCACAGGCTCAGGCCCTGTTTAATAAGCCTTTTCTCGAACTGATGTTTGAAGCGCAGCAGGTGCATCGTCAGCACTTCGACCCGCGTCAGGTGCAGGTCAGTACACTGCTGTCGATTAAAACCGGGGCCTGCCCGGAGGACTGCAAATATTGCCCGCAGAGCGCGCGGTACAAAACCGGGCTGGAGTCCGAACGGCTGATGGAAGTGGAGGAGGTGCTGAGCTCCGCGCGTAAGGCGAAGGCCGCCGGCTCCGATCGCTTCTGTATGGGGGCCGCCTGGAAAAACCCCAACGACCGCGATATGCCTTACCTTGAGCAGATGGTAAAAGGCGTGAAGGCGATGGGGCTGGAAACCTGTATGACGCTGGGCATGCTGAGCGACGGACAGGCGCAGCGTCTGGCAGAAGCGGGGCTGGATTTCTACAACCATAACCTGGACACCTCCCCGGAGTTTTATGGCAGCGTTATCACCACCCGCAGCTATCAGGAGCGTCTGGATACGCTGGGCAAAGTCCGCGATGCCGGAATTAAGGTCTGCTCCGGGGGCATTGTCGGGCTGGGTGAAACCGTCAGCGACCGCGCCGGGCTGCTGGTTCAACTGGCAAATCTGCCCACGCCGCCGGAAAGCGTACCGATTAATATGCTGGTCAAGGTCAAAGGCACGCCAATGGCGGACAATGATGACGTCGATCCCTTCGATTTTATCCGCACCATTGCCGTCGCCCGCATCATGATGCCGGCCTCGCACGTGCGTCTCTCTGCCGGGCGTGAACAGATGAGCGAGCAGACCCAGGCAATGTGCTTTATGGCCGGCGCAAACTCTATCTTCTACGGCTGTAAATTGCTGACTACCCCCAATCCTGAAGAGGATAAGGATATGCTGCTCTTCCGCAAGCTGGGCCTCAATCCGCAGCACACCACCACCGAGGCGGGCGATAACGAGCAGCAGCAGTCTCTGGCCGGACAGTTGCTGAACGCCGATACCGAGCAGTTCTATAACGCGGCGGTCTGAATGCGTCCTGGATGTGCCTTAAATTCGCGGTGGCCTGTATGAGCCAGACAGGCTGTCGTTTAAATCTGTGGTGGACCCTATGAGCTGGCAGCAACGGATCGATCTCGCCCTCGCCGAACGCCGGGAGAAGGGGCAGTTTCGCCAGCGGCGGATCAACCAGCAGGGCGATGCGCGGACATTACAGATCGACGGGCGTCGCTATCTCAACTTTTCCGCCAATGACTACCTTGGGCTGAGTCACGAGCCGTGCATTATTCGTGCCTGGCAGCAGGGGGCGGAACAGTATGGCGTGGGGGCCGGCGGCTCCGGCCACGTCACCGGCTACAGCGCCCCCTGTGCGGCGCTGGAGACGCAGCTGGCCGCGTGGCTGGGCTTTCCCCGCGCGCTGCTGTTTATCTCTGGCTTTGCCGCTAACCAGGCGGTCATTACGGCGATGATGGCGAAAGGGGATCGGCTTTTCGCCGATAAGCTCAGCCACGCTTCGCTGCTGGAAGCCGCGGTGCTCAGCCCGGCGACGCTGCGCCGCTTCGCGCATAACCAGCCTGACGCACTGAACAGGCTGCTGGCGGGCAACGCAGCGGGGGAAACGCTGGTGGTCACCGAGGGGGTGTTCAGCATGGATGGCGACAGCGCACCGCTGGCACCGATCCATCGGCTGACCCGTCAGTATGGCGGCTGGCTAATGGTGGATGACGCACACGGCATCGGTACCGTCGGAGAGCAGGGGCGCGGCAGCTGCTGGCAGCAAAATGTCCGTCCCGAGCTGCTGGTAGTGACCTTTGGCAAAGCCTTTGGCGTCAGCGGCGCGGCGGTACTCTGCCAGCAGGACACCGCCGACTACCTGCTGCAATTTGCCCGCCACCTGATTTACAGCACCGCCATGCCGCCCGCGCAGGCCTGTGCGCTGACTGCCGCACTGACCTGCGTTCAGCAGGGAGACGATCGCCGTCAGCGACTGGCGCAGAATATCCATCAGTTCCGCGACGGCGCGCGCGCGCGAGGCCTGACGCTGCTTCCCTCTCTCACCGCTATCCAGCCGCTGGTTGTCGGTGATGAGCATCGCGCGCTGGCGCTGGCAGAGAGGCTGCGTCAGCTTGGCTGCTGGGTGACGGCCATCCGACCGCCCACCGTTCCCCCGGGCACGGCGCGGCTGCGCATTACGCTCAGCGCGGCGCATCAGGCGGAGGATATTGAACAACTGCTGGACCTGCTGCATCAGGCGACTTGTCCGGCGGACGGGTTACCGACTGACGCCGCGCCTCACCCGGCGTGCGGAGGAGGAGCATGACGCACGCTGTCGATAAACAGGCCATCGCCCAGGCCTTTGGTCGCGCCGCAGAGGGTTACAACCAGCATGCTGAACTTCAGCGTCTGAGCGGCGAGGCGCTGGCCGGTTTTGCCACCCGCCAGCGGGATTTGAACGTGCTGGATGCCGGTTGTGGCACCGGCTGGTTCAGCCAGCGCTGGCGCGAGGCGGGAAACCACGTTACCGCGTTCGACCTTTCCGCCCAGATGCTGGAGCGGGCGCGAGCCGGAAAGACCGCCAATGACTACCGCCAGGGCGATATCGAAGCGCTGCCCTTTCACGCAGCAGAATTTGATCTCTGCTGGAGCAACCTTGCGGTGCAGTGGTGCAGTGATTTGCGCCAGGCTCTGGCTGAACTGTGCCGGGTGACCCGCCCGGGAGGACAGGTTCTGTTTTCCACCCTGGAAGCGGGTTCACTCGGCGAAGTTCATCTCGCCTGGCAGCATCTCAACCTTCCCGCGCCGGTTAACCGGTTTTTATCCACCGGGCAGATTGCCGAAGCGGGAGAGGGGATGGCGCTGACGTTACACCGCCAGACGCTGACGCTGGCCTTCCCCGACGTGCTGAGTGCGCTGCGCTCGCTGAAGGGGATTGGAGCAACGCACCTGCATCAGGGGCGGAATGGCGCCCTGCTGACCCGCCGCCATCTTCATCAGCTCGAACAGGTCTGGCCCCGCGACGCGCGCGGCTGCCTGCTTAGCTACCATCTGATTTATGGAGTAATTAACCGTGACTGAACGTTGGTTTATAACCGGAACGGACACCGAAGTGGGGAAAACCGTCGCCAGCACCGCCCTGCTACAGGCGGCCAGGCAGGCGGGTTTTCGCTGCGTGGGATACAAGCCCGTCGCTTCCGGCAGTGAGATCACGCCACAGGGGCTGCGCAATGAGGATGCCTTAGCCCTGCAAAAGGCGTCCGCCGTGGATCTCCCTTACGACAGCATTAATCCGATGGCGTTTGTGGAGCCTACCGCTCCGCATATCCTCAGCGCGGAGGAGGGCAGGCCTATCGATTTTCAGCAGCTTTCGGCCGGGCTGAAGGCCCTGACGCAGCAGGCGAACTGGGTGCTGACCGAGGGGGCTGGCGGCTGGTTCACCCCGCTCACCGACAGCGCAACCTTCGCCGACTGGGTGCGGGCTGAACAGCTACCGGTTGTGCTGGTGGTGGGGATCAAGCTGGGCTGTATTAACCATGCGCTGCTGACCGCGCAGGCAATTCTGGCCAGCGGTCTGAGGCTGGCAGGGTGGATAGCAAACGCTGTTCAGCCGCCGGGCAAGCGGCATCAGGAGTATCTGACCACGCTGGCGCAGCGGCTCCCGGCACCGATGCTGGGCGAAATTCCCTACCTGACCGAGGCGGAGGACTTTGAACAGCTGGGGCAATACGTCAGACTGCCGGTGTGAATAGCGGCGCCAGACAGCGCAACCGGGGCAGGCAGCATGCTGGAGCGGTATAACGCGCCGCTACAGAGCGCTCAAACCGCCAGCCAGGTGTTAACCATATTCTCATCAAGCTGAGCAACGGTGCCGTGCGCCACGTTGCGGCCCTGGTGCAGCAGGAGAAAGTAGTCGGCCACCCGGCGGATAAACGAAATGCGCTGTTCAAGCAGCAGGATGGTCAGGCCGAAGTCATGGTTAAGGCGGTGGATAAGATTGCCCATCTCCTCCTCCAGCCAGGAGGACATTCCCTCCATCGGCTCATCCAAAATCAGCAGCCTGGGCTCCAGCACCAGCGCCCTCGCCAGGGCCAGCTGTTGCTGCTGATCGGCACGCAGATCGCCGCTGCGCTGGTGGCGCAGGGACCAGAGCGCCGGAAAGAGATCGTACACTACCGGGGGGATGGCCCGATGCCTGTCGGGACCCGCACCGGCAAGCAGCGCGATTTGCAGATTGGCCTCCACGCTTAGCTGTGAAAAGAGCTGACGCCGCTGCGGAACATAGCCTATCCCCAGCGCGGCCCGCTGTTCTACTGGCTGCAGCAGCAGATCCTGCGGCGGCAGGCTCCCCTCCTGCCAGATAATCGAGCCGCTGTTGATGGGCAGATTACCCATAATACAGTTAACCAGAGTGGTTTTACCCATGCCGGGGCGGCCCAGCACGCCGGTGCAGGTGCCAGGCGGTAATTCGAGATCGACATCCCACAGAATATGGTTTTGTCCGTAAAACTGATTAATTGAACGTAAGCTGAGCATCTGACACTCTCCTTCAGACAGTTATCGATCGCACCTGATTGCATCCGCTCTCCGTCGTCTGTCAAACAGTCTTCAATGCCTTGTATAAGAAACCTGCGGCTCTGAGCTTCGTTCTGGTGTAAGGAGCGCGCCGGGTGGTGACCTGCTTCCCGTAGTGTCTTGCAATTGACAGGCCAGGTTGTTAAGTGCTGCACGCAATCATGATACCGACAGGCATTTTGCTGCGGTTATTGGTAATGTTTATTTAATAATTACCGGTAGTGATTTGGTGCTGCACTGCGGCGGTGCCCCGTGCAGGCTGGTGATGGTGCAGTTGCCTGTCTGAGAAGCAGTGAGAGGGGAAAGGATATAAGTAAATAAGGGGTAACCAGGGCTGGCGGCGGCACCAAAACTATGCTTACTCATCATGCCAATGCTGAAGATTGACAGTGAAAAAAAGCAAAAAAAAATTTTTAGCATCCTTTTTTACCGGCAGCGCAGCTTTATACACAGCAGACGGTTCGGGCGCTCAAATCAGTTATCCACCATTCCTGTGGATAACCATGTGCATGAGCGGCTTAAAACTCACGCCAGGCGAGAGCCAGCGCGGCCTGGACACGAGTTGCTGTGAAACTCATCTTACGGTGAATGCATAACACTATCAACGACTTGATGAAAATCAAGCAGGATAAAAAAACCGGCCGCGCGCTTCCCGCATTTTGTCAGCCACGCTTGACAAATGTTAAAGTGGCAGACCCTTCTGGGGATAACCTCACTATTCCCTGTTTGATTAAGTATTTAACCGATTATCTATAAGGACTTAACGGCAGGTTCACTTTATCATGCAAAATAACTGTGGATATATCCAGTCTTTTTTGCTGGCAAAATCGCCACGGCAGAGTAAAATTAATCTCCTGTCCGCGAGCATTTATCATCAGGTAGCAATCCAATGAGCAAAGTCTTTAAACTCAACTCCGATTTCCAGCCAGCAGGTGACCAGCCTGAGGCTATTCGCCGTCTTGAAGAGGGGCTGGAGGATGGGCTGGCTCATCAAACCCTGCTGGGGGTGACCGGATCGGGCAAAACCTTCACTGTGGCCAATGTTATTGCCGATCTGAACCGCCCGACCATGGTGCTGGCACCTAACAAAACCCTCGCTGCGCAGCTTTACGGCGAGATGAAGGAATTTTTCCCCGATAACGCGGTGGAGTATTTCGTCTCATACTACGACTATTATCAGCCTGAGGCCTATGTGCCCAGCTCCGATACCTTTATTGAAAAAGACGCCTCGGTGAATGAGCACATCGAGCAGATGCGCCTGTCAGCGACCAAAGCGCTGCTGGAACGTCGCGACGTGATTGTGGTGGCGTCGGTGTCGGCCATTTACGGTCTGGGCGATCCCGACCTCTATCTCAAAATGATGCTGCATCTGACGCGGGGTATGGTTATCGACCAGCGCTCGATCCTGCGTCGGCTCTCCGAGCTGCAATATACCCGCAACGATCAGGCTTTCCAGCGCGGGACGTTCAGGGTACGCGGCGAGGTGATCGATATCTTCCCGGCGGAGTCCGATGACTATGCCCTGCGCGTAGAGCTGTTTGACGAAGAGGTGGAACGGCTGTCAATATTTGACCCGCTGACCGGGCAGATCGAATCGGTGATCCCACGCTATACCATCTATCCCAAAACGCACTATGTAACGCCGCGCGAGCGCATTTTGCAGGCGATGGAAGAGATTAAAGTGGAGCTGGTCGACCGCAAACGCGTTCTGCTGGAAAACAATAAGCTGCTGGAAGAGCAGCGCATCACCCAGCGTACCCAGTTCGACCTTGAAATGATGAACGAGCTGGGCTACTGCTCGGGGATCGAAAACTACTCGCGCTATCTCTCCGGGCGCGGTCCGGGCGAAGCGCCCCCGACCCTGTTTGACTACCTGCCTGCCGACGGGCTGCTGGTTATTGACGAATCACACGTCACCATTCCGCAGATCGGGGGGATGTATCGCGGTGACCGGGCGCGTAAAGAGACGCTGGTGGAGTATGGTTTCCGGCTGCCGTCCGCGCTGGATAACCGCCCAATGAAATTCGAAGAGTTTGAGGCGCTGGCACCGCAGACCATCTACGTCTCTGCCACGCCGGGTAATTATGAGCTGGAGAAATCGGGCGGTGAGGTGATCGACCAGGTGGTGCGTCCTACCGGGCTGCTCGATCCCCTGATTGAGGTGCGCCCGGTCGGTACCCAGGTTGACGACCTGCTGTCTGAAATCCGCAAGCGCGCCGTGATCAATGAGCGCGTGCTGGTGACGGTACTGACCAAAAGGATGGCGGAAGACCTTACCGAGTATCTCGAAGAGCACGGCGAGCGCGTTCGCTATCTGCACTCGGACATTGATACCGTGGAGCGCGTAGAAATTATCCGCGATCTGCGGCTGGGCAAGTTTGACGTGCTGGTGGGGATCAACCTGCTGAGGGAAGGGCTGGATATGCCGGAGGTGTCGCTGGTGGCGATACTGGATGCCGACAAAGAGGGCTTCCTGCGCTCCGAGCGTTCGCTGATCCAGACCATCGGCCGTGCCGCGCGAAACCTTAACGGTAAGGCAATTCTGTATGGCGATAAAATTACGCCCTCCATGGCGCGGGCGATTGGTGAAACCGAGCGTCGTCGGGAAAAGCAGGAACTGCACAATAAGGAGCAGGGCATCGTACCCCAGGGTCTCAACAAGAAAATCGCCGATATTCTTGAGCTGGGGCAGGGCATTAACAAGACCAAAACCCGGGGGCGCGGCGGCAAAACCTCCCATCCTGTTGTTGAGGACGACAGCCCTTACCTGGCAATGACGCCGCAGGCGCTGCAGAAGAAGATCCACGAGCTGGAGTCGGAGATGCAGCAGCATGCGCAGAACCTGGAGTTCGAGGAGGCCGCGCGCGTACGCGATCGGCTACACGAGGCGCGCGAGCTCTTTATTGCGGCTTCCTAGCCGCGCGTTTCCGCTTAAACCATTGGCTGATAAGTATGCTCCCGCTTTTCGCTTAAACAATCGACTGAATAGCATGCTCCAGCGCAATGTGGAGCAGCTGTCGGTCGTGCCGGTAGCGGATATCTGCCGCCTCAAGCGGCTCCTGGATAATCAGGCGATCGGTGACGTTGTGGGTATCGGTACCGGGGCCGACGACAACGGCATCAATGACCTTTTTACCGATGTACTCTTCCATAATTGCCAGCTTGTTGGCCAGCGTGAGCTGAGCGGCGGCAGGGCTCAGCTCTTTACCCAGATTTCCGATAAACACCATCGTGGCCGGCGTACGGCGCAGCGCCTGTGCCATGTCGGGCATCAGCAGCACCGGCATCAGGCTGGTGTAAAAACTGCCCGGCCCAATCAGGATAAGATCGGCCTCGGCGATGGCCTCAACCGCTTCGCGGGTGGCCGTCACCGCAGGAGAGAGCATCAGCTCGCGGGGGGGACGACACATCCGATCGATTTCCGTCTCGCCGTGCACCCGTTGCCCCTCTTCATCAATAGCCTCTAGGTCCACCGGCTGCTCTGACATGGGGATCAGAAACGCATCTACCTTAAGCAAATTGCGGATCAGATTAATGGCCTCAATCGGGCGCACGCTGAGGTTATCCAAGGCTACCAACATCAGGTTACCGAGGTTATGTCCGGCCAGCTCGCCGTTTCCGGCAAAGCGATACTCAAACATGGCAGAGGCCACGCTCGGTTCGGTAATCAGCTGATTCAGGCAGTTACGCATATCGCCCCAGGCAATGCCTCCTTCGTCACGACGAATGCGCCCGGTTGAACCGCCATTATCGGTGGTGGTGACGATGCCAGTGAGCCGCGATCCAAGTGGGGAGAGCGCCGACATCACGCGACCCAGACCATGCCCGCCACCGATAGCCACCACGCGATCGAGATCGGCCAATGTGCGATTACGCATAAAATTCCTTCTGTTTTGAAGCGGTTTATTGACCCGAAACGGGCCACATGCATTTGTGCCATTTTACCCTAAACTGGCAGGGAACAGGCGGCTAAAATACGTTATATATCAAAATATATAGCGAAAGATGATGTTGGAATCCCGGACGGTTTAGCGGTAGAATTTCCATACCATGGTTTACCGGTGTCGGTAGACCACACTTAGCCCTGGCACCTACGTCTTTGGATAGGGTGCCCTGGCCGCAACGATACGTTGCCAGGGTGCAGAAAGAAATGCCTGCATCTCCCGAATTGGAAAGGTGTTCTGGTGCAACAATTTACTGATAGCTTCGACCGCAGTTTTTATTATCTGCGTCTGTCGATCACTGACGTCTGCAATTTTCGTTGCAGCTACTGCCTGCCCGACGGCTATAAGCCCCAGGGTACAACCAACAAAAGCTTCCTTACGCTGGATGAAATCCGGCGGGTTACTCGTGCCTTCGCGGCAGCCGGGACGGAAAAAGTCCGCCTTACCGGCGGTGAGCCTTCACTGCGCCGCGACTTCACCGACATTATCGCTGCCGTTCGCGAGAACGCCGCCATCCGCCAGCTGGCGGTTACCACCAATGGCTACCGGCTGGCCCGCGATGTCGCTGCATGGCGCGCCGCCGGGCTGACCGCGCTCAACGTCAGCATCGACAGTCTGGATGCTCGCCAGTTTCATGCCATCACCGGGCAGGATAAATTTCATCAGGTCATGAGTGGGATTGATGCCGCCTTTGATGCGGGATTCAGCAAGGTGAAGGTGAATACCGTGCTGATGCGCGACATCAACCATAACAGCCTGGAGACATTCCTGAACTGGATCCGTGACCGGCCCATCCAGCTGCGGTTTATCGAGCTGATGGAAACCGGCGAGGGCGGGGCGCTGTTTCGTCAGCACCATATCTCCGGCGAGGTGATCCGCGACCGTCTGCTGCTCCAGGGCTGGGTTCGTCAGTCGCGCGCGCGAAGCGATGGCCCGGCGCAGGTCTTCACCCATCCCGATTATCAGGGTGAAATCGGCCTGATCATGCCTTATGAAAAAGATTTCTGTGCCAGCTGTAACCGCCTGCGCGTCTCGGCGGTCGGTAAGCTGCATCTCTGCCTGTTTGGCGACGGCGGCGTGTCACTGCGCGATCTGCTGCAAAGCGACGATCAGCAGGATGCGTTGCAGGCGCGTATTGCGGCCAGCCTGCGAACCAAAAAGCAGACGCACTTCCTGCATCAGGGCAACACCGGCATTACGCAGAATCTCTCATTTATCGGCGGTTAAGTAAGGAGCTCAACATGGGTAAACCCACAGCAGAATTCATCCCGCTTGACGCAGCGGTCCTCACCGTCTCTGACAGCCGCGACGCCGCCAGTGACACCTCCGGGGACTATCTGCGTGAAGCGCTGACCGGGGCAGGCCACCGCGTCTGCGATCGGGCCATCGTAAAAGACGACCGCTACCGCATCCGCGCGGTGGTATCCAGCTGGATCGCCAGTACGGACGTGCAGGTGGTGTTGATCAACGGCGGCACTGGCTTTAACAGCAAAAACAGCACCCCGGAAGCGCTTCTGCCGCTGTTCGATCGCGAAATTGAGGGCTTTGGCGAGCTGTTTCGCATGGTCTCCTGGGAGGAGATCGGCAGCTCAACCATCCAGTCGCGCGCGGTCGCGGGCATGGCGAATCAGACGCTAATTCTGGCCATACCCGGCTCGACCGGGGCCTGCCAGAGCGCCTGGGAACGGATCATTCAGGATCAGCTTGATGCCCGCACCCGCCCCTGTAACTTTGTTTCACACGTAAAGAAGCCCTGAACAGATGTCACAACTCACACATATTAATGCCGCCGGTGAGGCGCATATGGTGGATGTTTCCGCCAAAACGGAGAGCGTACGCGAAGCCCGGGCAGAAGCCTTTGTGGTGATGCATGCCGATACGCTACAGATGATTATTGATGGCAGCCACCACAAGGGCGATGTCTTTGCCACCGCGCGCATTGCCGGTATCCAGGCGGCTAAACGCACCTGGGAGCTGATCCCCCTCTGCCATCCGCTACTGCTCAGCAAGGTTGAAGTCACCTTAACGGCTGACGTTGCCAGGCAGCGGGTGAGAATTGAATCCCTCTGCCGCGTGACCGGTAAAACTGGCGTAGAAATGGAAGCGCTCACCGCGGCGTCGGTCGCCGCGTTGACCATCTACGATATGTGCAAAGCGGTGCAGAAGGATATCTCCATCGAGCATTGTCGACTGCTGAGTAAAAGCGGCGGCAAGTCGGGTGACTTCAGGGCGGCTGACCATGATTAACGTGCTGTTTTTTGCCCAGGTCCGCGAGTTAACCGGCACCGACAGCCTGAGCCTGCCGCAGGAGTACGCCACGGTTGAGGCGCTGCGGGCTGCGCTGGCTCAGCGCGGCGATCGCTGGGCGCTGGCGCTGACCACCGGTAAGCTGCTTTCCGCCGTGAATCAAACGCTGGTGGCGCCTCAGCATCCGCTTCAGGATGGTGATGAGGTGGCTTTTTTCCCACCGGTCACCGGAGGATAAATGGAAACGCGGATCCGGGTCGGCCAGGCCCCGTTTGATATGGCAGAAGAGTACCGCTGGCTGGCAGCCTGTGATGAAGATGGCGCCGTAGTGACCTTTACCGGCAAGGTGCGCAACCATAACCTCGGCGATAACGTCTCCGCGCTCACGCTGGAACACTATCCCGGGATGACGGAAAAGGCGCTGGCAGAAATTGTCGCCGAGGCGCGTGAGCGCTGGCCCATGCAGCGCGTAACGGTAATTCACCGCACTGGCGAACTGTTTCCCGGTGATGAAATTGTGATGGTAGGGGTAAGCGGAGCCCACCGTGGCAGCGCCTTTGCCGCCGCCGAGTTTATTATGGACTATCTTAAAACCCGAGCGCCTTTCTGGAAGCGTGAAGCCACGCCTGGCGGCGACCGCTGGGTTGAATCCCGCGATAGCGACCACCAGGCTGCCTCGCGCTGGAAATAAACCACAAGGAAAGTCATGATCCGTTCCCCCCTGAAGCGCGGACTGCTGCTGGCACTGCTGGTGCTGGCAGGCTGTAGCAGCCAGCCGCACAAAAACCTTCCCGAGCGGCGGCCCGCCGACGTCAAAGCGCAGATTGTCCGGCTGATCCCCGCCGGAGTGAACGACAGGCAGGGCTGGGCAAACGATATCTTTGCCGCCTTCAACAGCCAGGGCATTGATGCGTCCCCCGACAATCTCTGTGCGGTCATTGCGGTGACCGATCAGGAGTCCAACTTCAATGTTGATGCCACGGTGGCGGGCTTGCCTAAAATCGCCTGGGGTGAGATCGACCGGCGCGCCGCCAGCCTGCATATTCCAGCCTTTGTGGTCCGTACCGCTCTGATGATTAACTCACCCAGCGGAAAAAGCTACGCCTGGCGGCTGGATCACGTTCGCAGTGAAAAAGAGCTAAGCGCCATTTTCGATGACTTTATCAATATGGCCCCGATGGGACAGAGGCTGTTTGGCAATCTGAACCCTATCCATACCGGTGGGCCGATGCAGGTGAGTATTGACTTCGCGGAGGCGCAGTCAAAAGGCTACCCTTATCCGGTCGACGGCACGCTGCGCCATGAGGTATTTACCCGGCGCGGCGGAGTCTGGTTTGGCACCCGCCACCTGCTGGGGTATCCCACCCACTACAGCAGGCCGCTCTATCGCTTTGCCGATTTCAATGCGGGCTGGTACGCCAGCCGCAACGCGGCTTTCCAGGCCGCGGTGGCGCAGCTGACCGGCATTAAGCTGGCGCTGGATGGCGATGTGATCCGCTATGGTACAGACACGCCGGGTGCCACTGAGCTGGCCGTCCGTACCCTGAGCAGGCAGCTGGACATGAGCAATAGCAGTATCCGGCGCGCGCTGGAGCAGGGGGAAACCCTGGCATTTGAGAAAAGCGCGCTGTGGGAGAAGGTATTCATCCTGGCTGATAAAAATGCCGGCGTGCGCCTGCCGCGTGAAAGGCTGCCCGGCATCCAGCTGGAAAGCCCGAAAATCACCCGTAATCTCACCACCGCCTGGTATGCCCAGCGGGTCGACGGACGCTATCAACGCTGTCTGACGCGGGCGAAATAGCGCAGTGACACGTCCGGCCACGAGCGGCCGGGCGTGCTCACCCGCGGCTAACCCGCACCCAGCTGAAAGCGTTCGACCGTCTCCGCCAGCTGCTTCGCCTGATTTTCCAGCGAAGCAGCGGCTGCCGACATCTGCTGAACCAGCGCCGAGTTCTGCTGGGTGGTGCCATCCATCTGGTTAACCGCCACCGTCACCTGACCAATGCCCTGCGACTGCTCGTCAGAGGCGTGGACAATTTCGGTAATAATGGTTTTTACCGAGTCTACCGCCGCACTCATCTCCTGCATCGTTTTTCCGGCATCCTGCACCAGAGAAACGCCCTGGCCCACGCGCTGGGTTGATTCGCCAATCAGCGCAGAAATATCCTTTACCGCATTGGCGCTGCGCTGGGCCAGGCTGCGGACCTCGGCGGCCACCACGGCAAAACCACGGCCCTGTTCTCCGGCACGCGCCGCCTCTACCGCCGCATTCAGCGCCAGAATATTAGTCTGGAAAGCGATACCGTTAATGATGCTGGTGATGGCGCCAATTTTCCGTGAGCTGTCGTCGATCTGCTGCATGATCTGCACCACCTGAAGTACCAGATCCTCGCCGCGCCTGGCGATATCCGTCGCGGTACTGGTGAGGGCGGTCGCCTGATGCGCGTTATCCGCATTGTGCTTCACGGTGGCGGTGAGCTGTTCCATGCTGGCAGCCGTTTCTTCCAGCGCGGCGGCCTGCTGTTCGGTCCGCGAGGCGAGATCCAGGTTACCGGTGGCAATCTCACCGGCACCCTGCCTGACCGCGTGGCTGGCGGAGATAATTTCCCCCACCATGGTACGCAGCTGCTGCTGCATGGTGTGCATGGCGAAAAAGATGCTCTGCCGATCCTG
The DNA here is from genome assembly GCF_900068895.1 of Erwinia sp. ErVv1. Classification (GTDB taxonomy): domain Bacteria; phylum Pseudomonadota; class Gammaproteobacteria; order Enterobacterales; family Enterobacteriaceae; genus Erwinia. The sequence continues at coordinate 99,564 of NZ_CDPK01000003.1, forward strand.
TGCCGCAACCGGAATGGCCGCGCTCAGGTCTCCCCGCGCGACGCCCAGCGCAATCTCTGCCGCCTGCAAGGGTTCCCCACCAATCGGCCTGGCAACTTTACGGCTGAAAAGCAGACCCAGTACGGTACAGACGATTATGATGCTGAGCAGCATCATAATTAGCGCAGAGTAAAGCTGACGGTTTGCTTCCGCCATCACCGCGCTCACCGGCGCGACAATCCCCAGATACCAGGGGCTGTCGCTGTTACCAATGGTCACCGGACGCCAGGTCTCCAGCACCTTCTCCCCCAGCGCGCTGTCGTAATGCTCCACAATAGCCTGCGTTCGCGGCCCGCGATTTCCGGTATAAGGCTTCCCGGCCTGCGCTTTATCGGTGCCGGACACCACCAGCCCACCATGAGAAATCAGCAGCGCATAGCCGGTTCCCCGCCAGGGGTGAATGGCACCGATGGTTTTTTGCAGCGAGGCAAGAGAAATATCTGAGGTGACCACCGCTTTAAGCCTGCCGTCGTCGATGATCACGGCGGCAACGGAGGTGAGCAGGGTATCGACGCCGTTGTAGGCGTAGGTATAAGGTTCAATTAACACATCTTTCTGGCGTTTTTGCGGGATAAGGTAGTAGTCCCCCTCGCCTGGCGTGAGAAAGGAGTCCAGATTGTGCATTGCAAAGTTACCGGACTTATCGCGATCGACAAAGCGTGCAAAGCGGCCCTGCGGCGCGGCACCGGGCAGTTTGGCGATCTCTGCATCTTTTCCATCCCAGGCGTTCGCTTCAAAGATCACCGACATCGAGAGGTAGTCGGGATTCTGCTTAAGCGAATATTTCATCAGGTTTTCAGCAGTGGAACGGTCGGTTATGCCGGAGGGCGGCAGGGCAATCAGGCTTTGCCCGAGGTCTTTTGCTACCGTGCGGGCATAATCCAGCTCTTTTTGCACGCTGAGGGCCTGGCTTTCGGCAATCTGCCCCAGATACTCTCCGGCCAGCATGCGCTGCTGCCTGGCTGACTGCCAGCTCAGCAGTCCAATGGTAATGGTAAAGCCGAGCGTGATGGTCAGCGCCCCGGTCACGAGCATCAGCGTGCGGGTGCTCATCTTCCGTTTATGGTTTGATTTCGTTTTCATTCAGGTTCCCCGGCGTAAAAAGGTGCAGCATAGGCAAACTTCCTGTTTAGCGATCTCCCTGTGTACGTTCTATCGGCATAAACTGGCGCTTCTTTAAGCACGGCTGAACTGATTTTGCAGTCTGACCGTACGGCAGGGGTTCCAGGGTGAAGAAAAAGGTGAGTGCGGGGCTGGCTTAATCTCCCCGGACTGTGCCAGACTTGCGGTTACCTTGTGGTAATTCCGTTCACGTGAGAATAAGGAGAAAATCATGGATCGATACCCACGCTCTAATGGGTCAATCGTATCGCAGGCCAGCAGTGGCGTTCAGACCTACATGGCGCAAGTCTATGGCTGGATGACCTGCGGCCTGCTGCTGACGGCGTTTGTGTCATGGTTTGCGGCCAATACGCCAGCCGTTATGGAACTGGTTTTTGCTAATCGCATTACCTTCTTTGGCCTGATTATTGTTCAGCTTGGCCTGGTGTTTGTGCTGTCAGGTATGGTGCACAAGCTGAGCGGGGCGGCGGCAACCGGGCTGTTTATGCTCTATTCAGCGCTTACCGGGCTGACCATGGCGAGTATTTTCCTGGTCTATACCTACTCTTCCATCGCCAGCACCTTCCTGGTGGCCGGTGGTATGTTCGGTGCCATGAGTTTCTGGGGCTACACCACTAAACGCGATCTGAGCGGTATGGGCAGCATGCTGTTTATGGCCCTGATTGGTATTGTGCTGGCGTCGGTGGTGAATATCTGGCTGAAGAGTACGGCGCTGATGTGGGCCGTAACCTATATTGGCGTGCTGGTGTTCGTGGGTCTGACCGCCTATGACACGCAGAAGCTAAAAAATATTGGTGAAGGCATCAACGTTGAGGATAAAGAGAATCTGCGTCGCTACTCAATCATGGGTGCGCTGACGCTGTATCTGGACTTCATCAACCTGTTCCTGATGCTGCTACGCATTTTCGGCAACCGTCGCTAAGACGGCACCCATGCTGCCTGAGCAGGCGCTGGTCTGTTAGCGCCCGCATGGTGTTGCTAAGGTAAGAACCTGCTGCCTGAGGCAGCATTGTGATATGAGAGGTGCCCGCTTTGCAGCTGGCACCTCTTTTTTTATCGCTTATTGTGCGGCCATCATCCGAATATCAGATATGTCTCTTCTGCCCATCAACGCCCCAACAGGTCTGGACCTGCCGATGGCGATGACTTTTCCATCCCAGCGTCAGGTCTTTTGCATCGCCTGCTGGTTTTTCTGCCGCAGGCCTTTCGCGCGGCTCTCCAGCCACAGATAAAGCACCAGCGCCAGCAGTAGCGGGGCGATAAAATAGATCACACGGTAGGCGAGCAGCGCCGCAATAATCGCGCCGTGAGTGAGGTGCTCACCGCTCAGCAGTGCCAGGAATACCGCTTCCAGCACGCCGATCCCGGCTGGGATATGAATAATCACCCCCGCGATACTGCTGATCAGCAGCACACCCAGCACCTGCGGGTAATCCACTCTCTGCCCGAGCAGGAGCCAGATAATAGCACCCATGACCAGCCAGTTTGCGCTGGATACGCTGAACTGTAGCAGGGCCATACGCAGAGAGGGGAGTGCCAGCGTATGGCCCTTTACCGTCCAGCGCCGCCGGCGTGAAAAAGCGCAAAATGCCAGATAGACCAGCACAAACGCCAGCAGGCAGACGCCTGTCGCTCTAAGCGTGCCTTCCCCGATAAACCAGCCTGACGGGACAGGCACCAGACCCATACTGAACACCACGCCCGCCACCAGCACGTAGCCCAGCCAGTTGGTGGCGATGCTGAGCGAAAAAATACGCGTAATAGTGCTGCCGTCCAGCCCCAGCCGTGAGTAAAGGCGATAGCGCATCGCCACGCCGCCAACCCAGGTACTGAGCGTCAGATTAAAGGCATAGCAGATAAAAGAGACCAGCATCACCTGGCGCTTTTGCAAACGATGCCCGCAGTAGGCCTGACCAATCAGGTCGTACACGCCGTAGGTCAGATAGCTGACGATCACCAGCGCGACCGAGGAGAGAATGGCCAGCCGGTTATAGTGGGTGATCACCTCTGCCACATCGTGCCAGTTGACCTTACGGGCATAAATCACCAGCAGCACAACCACGGCCACAAAAAACAGCCCGGTGAGGATCTTCTTTATCCACCGCCAGCGAGGGTGCGAATCTGACATCAGCGCTTCACCTTTTCGTTCTCAGGCTTCACAATCTCATGCTCATGCTCATGCTCATGCTCATGTTTCACCGTTTTATGCTCATGTTCAATTTTGATGGTTTTATGCTCCGGTTTGACGCGATCCTGGGTTTCCAGCTCGCTTTGTACCGGGGAGTCAGCCTGATCCGATTTCGCGGGCGCGGTAACCTGCGCCAGCTTTGGCGTATGGGCGGGCAGCCAGCCTGCAATCGCCGGGAAATGGCGCAGGAAGTGAAACACCAGCATGCTCTTCATAAACTGCCAGCCGTTTTTCTTCGGCAGTTCGCTTTTCTGCACGCGTCGGCAGTCCTGGGTCAGCAGATGATTCAGCGTGCCGCGCATGACCTCGTTAAAGGTGCGGTCGTGGATCATCAGGTTGGCTTCCAGATTCAGTGACAGGCTTAGCGGGTCAAGGTTGCTGGAGCCAACGGTAGACCAGTGGGTATCCTGCACGGCAATTTTGGCATGCAGTGGGCGCCGGGTGTATTCATAAATCTCCACGCCGCCTTCGACCAGAAAGTTATACAGCAGCTCGGCACCCGTCTTCACAATCGGCATATCCGGCTCGCCCTGCACGACAAGCTTAACGGAAACGCCGCGCTGAGCAGCGTTGCGCATCTCGCGCAGCAGGCGGTAGCCGGGGAAAAAGTAGGCGTTAGCGATAATCACCTCATTTTTGGCCTCGCGCAGCATATCAATATAGTGCTGTTCTATATCGTCACGATGCTCGTCATTGTCGCGCCAGACAAACAGGACCTGAGCGTCGCCGGGTTTGGTGTTTTGCGCCGAACGATGGGAGCGCCCCCCCCACCAGCGGCGCGTGACCTGTTCGCTGTTGATAGCCTGCTGCACAAACAGGGCAATGTCCTCAACGATCGGACCTTTCACCTCAACGGCATAATCCTGTTTGGCTGCCGGACCATAGCTGGTGTTGTGTTCCGAGGAGAAATTGATACCGCCGACGAAGGCAATCTCATTATCGCAAACGACGATTTTACGATGCAGGCGTCGGAAGATATTGGTGCGCATGCCTAGCACCAGCGGGCGGGGATCGTAATAGATAAAGCGTACGCCCGCGGCGGTTAGCTGGTGGATAAAGTTTTCCGACAGATTATTGGAGCCATAGCCGTCCAGCAGCATTTCGACTCTCACGCCGCGCTTTGCCGCATCATAAACCACCTGATGCAGTTCATTACCGACCTCATCCTCAAAGAGGATAAAGCTTTCAAGCAGCACGCTGCTTTTCGCCCGACGAATGGCCTCAAACACGCGGGGAAAATAGTTTTCACCATTTTCCAACAGTTTCAGCCGATTACCTTCACGCCAATGCATTTTCATAAGTGAATCTCCACGGCCAGAGGGGCATGATCGGACAGGTGCGACCAGGGCCGGAGCGGTATAGTCTGTGGGTGGCTGACCGTGGCATTTTTCACGTAAATGCGGTCCAGCCGGAGCAGCGGAAAGCGGGCGGGAAAGGTTCGGGCCGGGCGACCATAGTGCTGGCTAAATACCTCATCCATGCCCGCCTCCCGATGCAGGATCCTGTTAGCTTTTTGCTGCCAGTCATTAAAGTCACCCGCCACAATGACTGGCGCATCGGCGGGAAGACTGTTAATCAGTTCAGACATCATCATCAGCTGCGCATGACGGTGTGCCTCGCGAAGCCCCAGATGCACGCAGATGGCGTGCAGCGTAATATCGCGATGGGGGAGGGTCACCTTACAGTGCAGCAATCCGCGCTTCTCCGTACCCTCGACGGAGATATCCCGGTTCTCATACTCCACAATGGGAAAGCGGGACATCACCGCGTTGCCGTGGTGTCCCTCGGGATAGACGGCATTGCGGCCATAGGCAAAATCATTCCACATGGTATCAGCCAGAAATTCGTAATGAGGTGTGTCAGGCCAGTCTTCAATCTGCAGCTGATTGACGGCGTGACTGCCCATCACCTCCTGTAAAAAAACAATATCCGCCGAGGTGGCCCGAACTGCATCGCGCAATTCTGGCAGGATAAAGCGACGGTTGAAGGCGTTGAAACCCTTATGCGTATTGATCGTCAGGACTTTTAATGAAAATCCTTGCGGTTTTTGTGACATACTGTGCGCGCTCTCCTTTTCGTCGTGCGAAGAATAAAGTGTAGTCTTTGTCACAAAATAGTGCCGGGCAGCCTCATTATTTGCGGCATTATCCGAAAAGTGGGGTAGTCTGAAGAATGCGCTATCGCTTACTGTGATAGCCAAACTGGGCGACCGATGTTGGGTGTGCCAGGAGAAGAAAATGAAATGGTCTAATCGTATCCAGATTGTCACCGGACAAGCCTGCGTACATATCATGTTGCACCTGCTGCTGATTGCAGCGCTGGTGTGGGGATGGAAACACCAAAGCCTGCTGCATGTCACCATGGTTTTACTGGCGCTTTATGCCTGCGTATTTACCGCCATGTTGTTGACACAGCGTCTGCCGCATCTGCGCCGCGTTGGCGACTTCCTTGAGGATGTCACCACCACCTACTATTTTGGGGCGGCCATGCTGGTACTCTACCTGCTGTCACGCGTTGTTCACCATAACCTGCTGCTGGGCTGTGTGGGTGTACTGATGCTGACCGGGCCCGCGCTGGTTTCACTGCTGGCGAAAGAGCCGGTTCGTCGTGCCGTCAGGCCACGCCACCGCTGAGACGAAACGGGCCGCATACGCGGCCCGTTTTATTAAAGCCAAATTACGACTTCATGCTACTGCATCAGACCTCATCCCTCCGCTAACGTTTACACCTCGCTGCATAAGCCTTATCACCCCTGCGAGCGTTTACACCTCGCTGGATAGGATCTCACCCTACGACTGGCGTATATATGCCGCATCAGACGCAGAATGCGGGTCCGTACTCTGAGGGACGGGGCGTTTCTGGTGTAAAAACGCCGTTTTTATCGGCTCGCAAAGAAACGCTCTCTGTGAGGGGATAACATCTGTTATAATCTGCCGCTTACGCACCGTGGTTTGTGCTCCCTTTCAAACGTCTGGCGAAGCCTGACGTCATATTCTCCCCCTGGAAACTACACCCTTAAATGCGGTCAGGGCGGATCCGGAGTCAGTCAATTTTATGTCATTTGATTCTCTCGGCCTTAATGCCGACATTCTGCGTGCTGTTGCAGAGCAGGGTTATAACGAGCCAACGCCAATCCAGCGTCAGGCGATCCCGGTTGTCTTAGCCGGTCGTGACCTGATGGCCAGCGCCCAGACCGGTACCGGTAAAACGGCCGGCTTTACGCTTCCCCTACTGCAAATGCTGAGCAGCGCGACCCCCCATCCTAAAGGGCGTCGTCCGGTTCGTGCGCTGATTTTAACCCCGACCCGCGAACTGGCGGCTCAGGTGGGTGAAAACGTGCAGGACTACAGTAAATACCTTGATATTCGTTCGCTGGTGGTTTTCGGCGGCGTCAGCATCAACCCGCAGATGATGAAGCTGCGCGGCGGCGTTGACGTACTGGTCGCTACGCCGGGTCGTCTGCTGGATCTGGAACATCAGAATGCGGTAGACCTGTCTCAGGTTGAGATTCTGGTCCTGGATGAAGCTGACCGTATGCTGGATATGGGCTTTATTCACGATATCCGTCGCGTGCTGTCCAAACTGCCTGCTAAGCGTCAGAACCTGCTGTTCTCCGCGACCTTCTCTGACGAGATCAAAGGTCTGGCAGAAAAGCTGCTGCAAAACCCGGAGCAGGTCTCCGTGGCGCGCCGCAACACCGCCTCCGAGCAGATTTCTCAGCACGTGCATTTCGTTGATAAGAAACGTAAAAGAGAACTGCTGTCGTTCCTGATCGGCCGCGATAACTGGCAGCAGGTACTGGTCTTTACCCGTACCAAACACGGTGCCAACCACCTTGCCGAGCAGCTGAATAAAGACGGCATTGGCTCTGCGGCCATTCATGGCAACAAAAGCCAGGGCGCCCGTACTCGTGCGCTGAGCGATTTCAAAGAGGGTAAAATCCGCGTCCTGGTGGCGACGGATATCGCCGCGCGTGGTATTGATATCTCTGAACTGCCGCACGTAGTGAACTATGAGCTGCCAAACGTGCCGGAAGACTATGTTCACCGTATTGGTCGTACCGGCCGCGCTGCGGCAACGGGCGAAGCCCTTTCGCTGGTCTGCGTGGACGAACACAAGCTGCTGCGCGATATCGAACGCGTGCTGAAGCGTGAGATCCCGCGTATCGCCATTGACGGCTATGAGCCGGATCCGTCTATCAAGGCCGATCCGATCCAGAATGGTCGTCAGCAGCGCGGCGGTGGCGGTGCAGGCCGTGGGCGCGGCGCGCCGCAGGGCAACCGCGGTGGCGAACGTGGTCAGGGCGGAAATCGCGGCAATGGTGGCGAACGCAGTGCAGCCTCAGGTGAACGCAGCCAGGGTAACGGCCAGCGTCGCCAGGCCAACGGCAGTGGCCGCAGCGCCAGGCCAGAAGGCGGAAGCGCCGCACCGCGTGGCGTGACCCGCCAGCGCCGGTCTAATCCGAGCTGATATTAACGCGCTTAATCCAGGCTGGGTTTCATGCGCGTAATGTAAGCAGGCATTAACGCTTTCTAACCAGGGGGATCGCCCAGATCCTCCTTATTAACGCAATGGGTTGTGACATGCGTGTTCTACTGGCCCCGATGGAGGGCGTGCTTGACTCGCTGGTACGCGAACTGCTTACCGAAGTTAATGACTACGACCTCTGCATCACTGAATTCTTGCGGGTTGTTGACCAGCTACTCCCGATTAAATCCTTTTCTCGCCTTTGCCCCGAGCTTAATCATGCCAGTCGCACACCTGCGGGTACGCGCGTACGTATTCAGCTGTTAGGCCAGTCGCCTGAATGGCTGGCGGAAAACGCCTTTCGCGCGGCGGAGCTGGGTTCGTGGGGTGTCGATCTCAACTGTGGCTGTCCCTCGAAGACGGTCAACGGCAGCGGCGGCGGCGCCACGCTGTTAAAAGATCCTGAGCTGATATATCGCGGCGCGAAAGCGATGCGCCAGGCCGTACCTGCGCATTTACCGGTGACGGTGAAGGTGCGTTTGGGATGGGCTTCCGACGACCAGCGATTTGAAATAGCCGATGCGGTACAGCAGGCCGGTGCCACCGAGCTGGCCGTGCATGGGCGAACAAAAGAGGATGGCTACCAGGCCGATCGCATTAACTGGCAGGCCATTGGCGAAATTCGCCAGCGGCTGACCATCCCGGTGATTGCTAACGGGGAGATCTGGGACTGGCAGAGCGCGCAGAACTGCCTGGCGGTGACCGGCTGTGATGCGGTGATGATTGGTCGCGGCGCGCTAAACGTGCCAAACCTGAGCCGGGTCATAAAGGATAATGTGCCGCCCATGCCGTGGCCGGAAGTGGTCAGGCTGTTGCAAAAGTATGTCCGGCTGGAAAAGCAGGGTGACACCGGTTTGTACCACGTGGCGCGCATTAAGCAGTGGCTGGGATATCTGCGTAAAGTGTATCCGCAGGCCGATATGCTGTTTGCAGACATCCGACCGCTTAAGCGCTCCGTTGATATTGCGCGGGCGATTGAGGCGGCGGCTGTCACATTTCCCAATATTCTTAACGGGATCTCTTAGTCTGCTAAGGGTATGATGTGACTCACATCACACCTATTTCTGGTCCCGTCATGTCCTCAGCAGCTTTATCCAGCGCCCAGCTCAATAAGCGTATTATCTCGGTCGTTATATTCACCTTCTTTTGCTACCTCTCTATTGGCCTGCCGCTGGCGGTACTGCCCGGCTACGTGCATAACGATCTGGGCTACAGTTCGTTTATGGCCGGGTTGATTATCAGCCTGCAATACTTTGCCACGCTGATCAGCCGACCGCAGGCGGGGCGCTATGCCGATCTGCTCGGCCCCAAAAAGGTAGTGCTGATGGGGCTGTTACTCTGTGGAGTTAGCGGCCTGTTCACCCTGCTGGCGGTGACGGTCCACGGCAGTGCGCTCACCAGCCTGCTGCTGCTGGCTGCCGGAAGGATCGCGTTGGGTCTGGGGGAGAGCCTGACCGCAACGGGTTCGATTCTGTGGGGGATAAATATTGTCGGCACGCTACAGAGCGCGCGGGTTATCTCCTGGAACGGTGTGGCAACCTACCTGGCGATGGCCCTGGGGGCACCGCTCGGCGTGATGCTCAACTCCGCGTTTGGTATCCCCGGCTTTGCGGTGTTGATTATGCTGATGGCGATTTTTGGCTTCTGGCTGGCGACTCGCCGTCCGGCGGTAGTGGTGGCAGTGGGGCAGCGCATTCCTTTCACCCAGGTGTTCTCGCGGATCTGGCTGTATGGGCTTTGTCTGGGGCTGGGGACGGTTGGCTTCGGAACCATTGCCACCTTTATCACCCTGTATTTTTCCAGTCACGGCTGGCACGGGGCGGCTTTTTCCCTGACTCTGTTTAGCCTGGGCTTTGTGGTGATGAGGCTGATTTTCAGCAGCTTTATCGGGCGGTTTGGCGGCATCCGGGTGTCGCTGTTTTCGTTTGTTATTGAGTGTATTGGACTGCTGCTGATCTGGCAGGGCCACTCATCCTGGATGGTGGACGTGGGCGCATTCCTCACCGGTTCCGGCTTCTCGCTGGTGTTTCCCGCTCTTGGCGTGGAGGCTATTCGCCGGGTGGCTCCGCAGAATCAGGGGTCAGCGCTGGGGCTCTATTCCGCATTTCTGGATTTTGGCCTGGGTATTACCGGCCCGGTGGCCGGGCTGCTAATCGGGCGCTGGGGCGTGGATTCAATCTACCTGGCGGCGGCCCTGGTAGTGATGGTGGCGCTGTTTATCACCGTGCGGCTTCGACTGATTACGCCGCCGAACGAGAATACCGCCTAAGCCAACCTGCTGACAGCCAGCACCGGGAACGGGTGCATCGGATTTAACCGGGCTGGTAGCCGCAGATGCGCCGCCTGGGGTGTTGCACCAGGCGCAGCGGCTCAATTGGCTTAATAGTGCACATTTCAGCCCAGCCGATGAGCGCTGGGCTATGTCAGTTTGCCGCGATGGGCGTTCGCGTAGCAGTCATTATCTTTGGGCGCCGCCGTGTATATAGAGCAGATAACAGTAACAGGCTCAGCGGCCTGATGATTGGTTTTGCTGACCGTAGCTGCCATAGCTTTCTATTAATTCCTGAACCTTTCGTGCGCAATAAGCTTATCTATCAGACCTTTCCCTCTCACTCTGTCCAGCCCGATCCTGTACCCTGGAAAGAAAAATGGTCCTGATGAAGTAAGTTGAGGAGTTAACTCACCACTATGCCCCACTCAATTCGCGGCGGCCCTGCGCGAGCTGGCCTGCTAACCTGCCTGCTGGTCTCTCCGCCTTTTGCCATCGCTGATACCGTCTGGATGAAAAATGGTGACCGGGTCAGCGGCACGGTGCGCTCGCTCAGCGACGGCAAGCTGGTCATAGACACCGGCTATGCGGGAACGGTATCGCTAAACTGGAATGCAGTGAGTACCCTGTCCAGCGAAAAGGATTTTGACGTCCGTAACGGTAAAAGCAGCAAAACCTTTAAAGCCCGCCTTGAAGCCACCGATGCTGGCTACATTATCGTGCATCAGGGAGAAAGCCAGCAGCGCGTGCCCGTCGCCCGATTTGAAGAGTTCCTCAAGCCAAAGCCGAAAACGGCTGCGCTGAGCTGGACGGGGAATATTGATGCGGGTGTCAGCCTGAAAAAGGCTTCTACCCGCACTCAGGATTACAATCTCGCCTATAACAACAAAGTGAATGTCGGTAAGTGGCGTAATGACTTTGGCGGAACTTACAACCGCGAAGAAGAAGACGGTACGATGAATACCGATAATTACAGTCTGCGCTATGCGCTGGACTATATGTTTCGCGATCGGTATTTCTGGCAGGGCAGGGCGAGCTATAAGCGTGACTGGGTAGAGGATATTTCCCAGCAGGGTTTGATCGGCACTGGTCCCGGCTACCAGTTTTGGGATGATGAGCTGGGTTCATTTTCGATGTCGCTTTTGGGCGGTGCCTTTGCCTACAGTTACAGCGATGGCAGTTCAGATAGCCATTTTGGGGCTTCAGTACGCTGGGACTATCAGCGTTTCCTTCGGGGCAGGACGCTGTCGCTTTTCACGCACGGTGAAGTGGGTCATTCGCTGGATGACGATGCTATTTTCAGTATGGATGCGGAGGTGGGATTACGTTATCAGCTCACCAGCTGGTCATCGCTTAATATCACCTACGGTCATAACCTGATTAGCGGCACGCGTGATACGCTTAACGAGCGGAGTTTTATTACCGGGCTGGGGGTTAAGTGGTAGTTCAGTCGTTTTTTCGCAGCGGGCATACCATCCCGGCGTGAGTGTCGCCTGGTGTGGCAGAGGCTTGTGTCGTCGCCTACGGGTGGGGCCCGGTGTGACAGAGGCCCTAGTGGTCGCCAGGGGGTAGGGGTGTGGTCGCCAACGGGTGGGGCCCGGTGCCAGGCGGTCCTCGCGCCGCGCGTGGCCCGGTGCCTTCGCTCCGCTCGTCGACCTTTCGGAGCGGTCATGACGTGACATCCCTGTCCCGGCATGCCCTTGTGCCAGCATCCCTGCTGACACATCCGGGTCTTCCTCCCTGCACTCAGCGCTGCGGATTGCCTGTCACCGGGCCCCACCCGTCTGCTTATTGCATTGTGCTGGCTGCGGGTAAGAGCGGTTTCGTGGTTATANGCTGTAGATAAGAACCATCTTTGCCAAAGACTCCGTGTTGTCACAGGAGCCTGATGCTGCAAAGATGTTGCCTGTGGGGGCGCATGGTGTATGAAGGTTACGATGAATGTCGCCTGCGGATAGTGCCCGTTGCGCTAGAGGCTTAGTGCCGTCGCCTACGGCTGGGACCCGGTGCCTGGCGGTCCTCGCGCCGCGCGTGGCGCGGTTTCTTCGCTCCGCTCGTCGACCTTTCGGAGCGGTCATGACGTGACATCCCTGTCCCG
>NZ_CDPK01000003.1:112008-112266 GCF_900068895.1 Erwinia sp. ErVv1
TGATGCTGCAAAGATGTTGCCTGTGGGGGCGCATGGTGTACGAAGGTTCCGATGAATGTCGCCTGCGGGTAGTGCCCGTTGCGCTAGAGGCTTAGTGCCGTCGCCTACGGCTGGGACCCGGTGCCTGGCGGTCCTCGCGCCGCGCGTGGCGCGGTGCCTTCGCTCCGCACGTCGACCTTTCGGAGCGGTCATGACGTGACATCCCTGTCCCGGCATGCCCTTGTGCCAGCCTCCCTGCTGGCCCATCCGGGTCTTCCT
>NZ_CDPK01000003.1:112459-112679 GCF_900068895.1 Erwinia sp. ErVv1
GCTTATTGCATTGTGCTGGCTGCGGGTAAGAGCGGTTTCGGGGTTATATGAAACTCTGGATCAGGTGTGGAAACGGAAAGAACGCTGTAAATAAGAACCATCTTTGCCAAAGACTCCGTGTTGTCACTGGAGCCTGATGCTGCAAAGATGTTGCCTGTGGGGGCGCATGGTGTACGAAGGTTCCGATGAATGTCGCCTGCGGGTAGTGCCCGTTGCGCTA
>NZ_CDPK01000003.1:112921-113400 GCF_900068895.1 Erwinia sp. ErVv1
GGTTATATGAAACTCTGGATCAGGTGTGGAAACGGAAAGAACGCTGTAGATAAGAACCATCTTTGCCAAAGACTCCGTGTTGTCACTTGAGCCTGATGCTGCAAAGATGTTGCCTGTGGGGATGCATGATGTACGGAGGTTCCGATGAATGTCGCCTGCGGGTAGTGCCCGTTGCGCTAGAGGCTTAGTGCCGTCGCCTACGTGTGGGGCCCGGTGCCTGGCGGTCCTCNATGACGTGACATCCCTGTCCCGGCATGCCCTTGTGCCAGCATCCCTGCTGGCCCATCCGGGTCTTCCTCTCTACGCTCAGCGCTGCGGATTACCTGTCACCGGGCCCCACCCGTCTGCTTATTGCATTGTGCTGGCTGCGGGTAAGGGCGGTTTCGGGGTTATATGAAACTCTGGATCAGGTGTGGAAACGGAAAGAACGCTGTAGATAAGAACCATCTTTGCCAAAGACTCCGTGTTGTCACTTGAGC
>NZ_CDPK01000003.1:113549-113851 GCF_900068895.1 Erwinia sp. ErVv1
AGGTTCCGATGAATGTCGCCTGCGGGTAGTGCCCGTTGCGCTAGAGGCTTAGTGCCGTCGCCTACGTGTGGGGCCCGGTGCCTGGCGGTCCTCGCGCCGCGCGTGGCGCGGTTCCTTAGCTCCGCTCGTCGACCTTTCGGAGCGGTCATGACGGGACATCCCTGTCCCGGCATGCCCTTGTGCCAGCATCCCTGCTGGCCCATCCGGGTCTTCCTCACAGCCTCAGCGCTGCGGATTGCCTGTCACCGGGCCCCACCCGTCTGCTTATTGCATTGTGCTGGCTGCGGGTAAGAGCGGTTTCG
>NZ_CDPK01000003.1:114061-114262 GCF_900068895.1 Erwinia sp. ErVv1
CGATGAATGTCGCCTGCGGGTAGTGCCCGTTGCGCTAGAGTCTTAGTGCCGTCGCCTACGTGTGGGGCCCGGTGCCAGGCGGTCCTCGCGCCGCGCGTGGCGCGGTTCCTTAGCTCCGCTCGTCGACCTTTCGGAGCGGTCATGACGTGACATCCCTGTCCCGACATGCCCTTGTGCCAGCATCCCTGCTGGCCCATCCGG
>NZ_CDPK01000003.1:114424-131139 GCF_900068895.1 Erwinia sp. ErVv1
AGATTCCCGGAAACTCTTCGCCAGATATGAATGCGTACAGGAAATATGCAATGACCAAAATAGTTGGGATATGAAGAAAATCAGAAGACTGGGAATGCACAGTTTATTGTGACTGGTTTTTTCGTGGTGCAGATAAATGACCTGAATAGCGGCCCCAAAAACTAAATCGAAAAGTGAGCCGAATCCTGCGCGAGAGCAAACCTTAACGGGGATAGGCTATGAAATCTGCGGACAGATAAACGGTTTTACTCAAAGCGGCCCAGAAGCCTGAGAGGTGGATAATCCCTGCGGGTGACGGGTAATCCGCAGCGCTGCGGCGCAGACGGAGGGCCAGGCGAGGGCAGCAGGGATGCTGCACTCAGGGAGCGGCGGGCAGGGATGCCCGCTCGCGACCGGGCCGTCCGGCCTGGAGTCGGAGCCAAAGGCACCAGGCAAAGCCTGGCGTGAGGACGTCCGGCACCCGCAGGGATTATCCACCGGCTCCTCAGATATCGCAGCCAGCACAACCCACCGTCACCGCTGGGATTATCCACCGGCTCCTCAGATATCACAGCCTGCAACCCACAAAAGCTCTCCACCAAATGCCGAAAATAAAAAAGGGCTCATGATCAACATGAACCCTTCCATTCAAAGCTGGTGAAACGCTGCCCGGTAGCTGAAGCGAAATACTACACCCTTAGCTCCAGCAACTCGCCCGCTTTACCGCAGGTTAAAACTATTAACCCGCCGCTACGCTACCCGGCGTCGCGGTTTTCACGGACGTTGACTTATTGTCATAAATTGGGCCTGGCTGAGCAGGTACAACAAACGAACTTTTGCCATCGGCCGGAGCCTGCTGAGCCGGGGCTGCACTGCCGTCGGCCGGAGCCTGCTGAGCCGGTGCTGCACTACCATCGGCCGGAGCCTGCTGAGCCGGTGCTGCACTGCCATCGGTCGGAGCCTGCTGAGCCGGGGCTGCGCTACCATCGGTCGGAGCCTGCTGAACCGGGGCTGCGCTACCGTCTACTGTCGGCGCGGCAGATGCTGCATCCTGATTAACCACGTTGGCACCCTGCTGCGTCGCAGGGGTCATGGGTTCTTCCTTCGGCAATGCACCACTCATCTCCTGCACGGCGATCGCAGCAGGGGCCGTATAGTCGGCACCGCCATTGACCCGCGTTGGAATGCCACTGCGCCTCTTCATGGCGGCGTCCATGGCGTTACTGTCAACGCTGGCATCGCTAACCACTTTACTGACCACTGGCGTAATGGACAGCGGCACCGGTTCACGAGAATTAAACTGCTCCTCGGTCTGCGACAGCGGATTATGCACCTCAACCATACGTGAACCATCAGGCTCCACGCTGGCTTTAATCGGCTGATTGATAAACTGCACGCGCGTACCTACCGGCACATTGTCGTAAAGCCATTTAATATCGTCAGCGCGAAGACGTACACAGCCATGACTCACGCGCAGGCCGATACCAAAGTTCGCATTGGTCCCGTGGATTGCGTAAAGACGACCAATATAGAGGGCATACAGCCCCATGGGATTGTCCGGGCCAGCCGGGAAAATCGTTGGCAGCGGCGAGTCATTAGCTACCGAATCTTCGTGCATTTTCTTGGTTGGCGTCCAGGTCGGGCCATCTTTTTTACGCTCGACCGCCGTCGTCCAGTTCATGGGGGTGTCTTTACCCAGTTCACCCACGCCGACCGGCAGAACAACTACCGTTTTGGTGCCTTTAGGATAGTAATAAAGACGCATCTCAGCGCTGTTAACCACAATACCTTCACGCGGGGCATCAGGCAGGATTAGCTGCTGAGGAATAATCAGTTTGGTCCCGGGCTTGGGCAGATAAACATCGACGCCCGGATTGGCTTCAAGCATGTTACTCAGGCCCATCTGATACTGTGCCGCAAAGGCTTCCAGCGGAAGTTTGCTGTCCTGAGGAACGGTAATTTCCAGATTTTGACCAATCAGACGGCTGTTTGCCGCAGGCAGCGGGTAAACCACGGCAAAGGCTGAATGGCTGTATGCCGTAACGGTCAGGACTAAAGCGGCTAATGCGCGGATGCTCTTTTTCATATTTTCTAAGATGTTGCGCCATGTAAACGGTGGATAGATGAACCTGTGCCGCTTAGTGTGAGCGGCTGCACATTATATGGTCATAACCCCGGGGAATAAACCGGGATTTTAACTATTGCGGTAACTTTACGTATATTTCCCGGCCCTGACTGACAGCAAATGGAAAGCCATTTTGTGAAAGGCGGTTGGAAGCAACGATTTCACCGCTCTTCAGGGAGCGATCACGGCTGCCAGAGCGGGTCTTCACCGCTTAGCTTGCGGTTCAGGAAAAATGCCGCGCTAATCAGCGCCAGGTGGCTTAGGGCCTGGGGGGTATTACCCAGGGCATAGCCCTGACTGTCAAACTCTTCGGCGTACAGCCCCAGCGGGTTGGCGTAGCTCAGCAGCTTCTCAAATTCAAAGTGAGCCTCATTCACCCGACCCGCCCGCGCAAGGCACTCCACGTACCAGAAGGAGCAGGCAACAAAGGATCCTTCGGTTCCTTCCAGCCCGTCAGAAGGAGTCTCCGCCAGATTATAGCGGCGCACTAATCCGTCGCTCACCAGCTTCTCTTTGATAGTATCCAGCGTTGACAGCCAGTCAGGATCGGTTGCGCCGACAAAGCGCACCAGCGGCATCAGCAGCATCGAGGCATCAACATAATCGCCGTGGCGCGTGGCGACAAAATGACCGCGATCCTCGTTCCAGAAATTGGCCCAGATATCTGCACGAATCGCATCCCGGGTCTCCGTCCAGCGCGTCCAGGGCACCTCAAGCGAGCGTTTCTCTCCCAGCCTCACCGCCCTGTCCAGAGCAACCCAGCACATCAGGCGCGAATGAAGAAAATGCTGCGGCTCGCCGCGCATCTCCCAGATCCCGGCATCCGGCTGATTCCAGTTGTCACACAGATAATCGATCATGGTGGTGACGTGCATCCAGCCGCGGTGGGAGATCGCTTCACCGTACTTATTCGCCAGATAAATGGCATCCATCAGCTCGCCATAGATATCCAGCTGCGACTGATTCCATGCACCATTGCCGATCCTTACCGGCGTGGAGTTGGCATAGCCGGAAAGATTCAGCAGCTCGCTCTCCTGCAACTCGGTGCCGCTGTCCAGTCGGTACATCACCTGGAGCTTTTCAATATCCTGATGGCTGTTTTCAACGCAGCGTCCCACCCAGTGGGTGAAATGTTTGGCTTCATCGACATAGCCAAGACGCATCAAGGCATACATGCTGAATGACGCGTCGCGCAGCCAGGAGGCGCGATAGTCCCAGTTACGTTCGCCGCCCAGCTCCTCAGGCAGCCCGAAAGTGGCCGCGGCCGCAATAGAACCGTGCCTGCGCGACGTCAGCAGCTTAAGCGTCAGCGCCGAGCGGTTGACCATTTCCTGCCAGCGGCCATGGTAGGAGCTTTTTGCACTCCATCGGCGCCAGAAGTTCAGCGTTTGCTGGAAACAGTTCAGCGTGGCCTCATCATCAAGCGATTTATCGTCGGCGCTGCCGAAAATAAATTCGCGGTGTTCGCCTGCCTTAAGGGTGAAGCGGGCGGTGGCCGCGCTGCCGTCCAGGGTAAAATCGACGTTGCCGCACAGCCGCAGGGTGGGCTGATCGGCGGCAGTAAACAGTACGCTGCCTTCGCTCAGGCTGGCCGAGGTGGTCGCGCGGGCATAGTCGTGAACGGGTGCGCAGCGCAGATTGATAGTGGCTTCGCCGTGCAGCACCTTTATTCGCCTGATCAGGCGTGGGCGATCCTCGTCTTCCTGGCAGACGGGCATATAGTCGGTGATCTCTGCCACGCCCTGACTGTCCAGCCAGCGGGTTTGCAGCAGGGTGGTATCGGGCAGGTAGAGCTGCTGACGGCGGGCATCAGGCCAGTCGGGCTGAATGCTGAAAACACCCGCCTCGTCGCCGTCCAGCAGGGCGGTGAAAACGGAGGGGCTGTCGAGATCGGGCCAGCAGAAATAGTCAATGGTGCCGTCGTTGGCAATTAAGGCACAGGTACGCAGGTCACCTATCACCCCGTGATCTTCAATCTTTCGCTTAATTTGACTCATTCTGCCTCTTTCTCGCGCGCCGCGCGCCGCTTAAAGTAAATTCGCACCGCCCAGACCAGACCGAATATCAGCACGACCCAGAAAATTTGTTTCAGATGGCGATCCAGCGTGTGCAGCCAGGGCGCAATGACCTCGCCGCCAAGGTAGCCCAGTGAGACAAAAATCACCGCCCACAGCATCGCGCCAATGATATTCAGCGCCAGGAACTTCTGAGGTTTCAGCTTGCTGGCACCGATAATAATCGGTCCCACGATGCGCAGCCCGTACATAAATCTGACGCCAATAACGAACAGCACGGGCCGTTTGCGGATGAGCCGGTTGGCCTTAGCAATCTGTTTCTGATGCTTTTTAAAGCGTTTAAGGATTGCACTACCGTAATAGCGGCCAATAAAGAAGAGTCCGGTGTCCCCCAGGATGCCGCCGAGCATCGCCACCAGTAGCACCCATCCGTAGTGTAAAAGTCCCTCATGAGCCGCAACGCCGCCCAGCAGGGTGAAGGTTTCCCCTTCGGCGATACAGCCGATAAAAAGCGCCAGATAACCGTATTGTGATATCAGCCCGTTAACATCCATATGCGTAATCTCCTGCGGTTGATGCGCGTAAACCCTTAAGTTTAACCGCTATGGAATAAACCGCCGCGAAAGTTGTGATGAATTGTTTTTTATTCGCTGAATAATGAGGCAATTAACCGAAACAGACCCTGCCTGGAAAATAAACAGTTAAACAGCGCTTATACTCAATAGCATCCACCGCCTGAACGTCTCAGGCTCGTCGAAGCGTCATAGCAGAGGAATGAAAAGATGAACCATGTCTGGGGACTTCTTGCGCATCCCGATCGTGAGATGCGTGATATTAAGCAAGAGAACGAAACGATCTCTCACCATTACACGCACCATGTTTTGTTAATGGCGCTGATCCCGGTTATCTGTGCGCTGATTGGTACCACGCAGATTGGCTGGGATCTCGGCGCGCGACATACCATTATGCTCTCGCTGGCCACCGCCGTCGGGTTGGGGATCCTTTTCTATGCGCTGATTTTAGGGGGCGTGGCGCTGATGGGAAGGGTGATTTACTGGATGGCGCGGGAGTATCCTCAGCGTCCCAGCCTACAGCGCTGCACGGTGTTCGCAGGCTACGTTGGTACGCCGCTATTTATCAGTGGCCTGGTGGCGCTTTATCCGCTGGTGTGGCTGTGCGTACTGGCGGGCGCGCTGGCGCTGCTCTATACCGCTTATCTGCTCTACGTTGGCATTCCATTATTTTTGAATATCGATCGTGAAGAGAGCCTGCGCTTCTCTGGCTCCACGCTGGCGATTGGCATCCTGGTTTTTGAAGTGTTACTGGCCCTGACCGTGGTGATCTGGGGTTATGGCTACCGGCTGATAGCCTGAATTCGCCGCCGGGCGTCCGGCGGCTATTCGGTAACGCCCGGAAACGAATATCCTGTAGTAAATTTTCAATCCTCCAGAGTATGATGCGCGGGCCAGCTCCCGCCGAGTGCCGTTGCGCGGGGGCGGCGTACGGACTCTCCGTACCAGAATCACCTTTCGATTAAGTTTTTAACGATGCCTGCGAAAATCCGCTTATCTCTTTTGACGTTAGCTCTACTTTTTTCTGGTCAGGGCATCCTGAATCAGGCAGTAGCCCGTCCGCTTCAGGCCGATGCTGTGCCTGTATCGCAGCCACAGATCGCCTCGGGTAGCGCGATGATCGTCGATCTTAATACCAACAAAGTGATTTACGCTAACCATCCGGACCTGGTTCGGCCGATGGCGTCGATAACCAAGCTGATGACGGTGATGGTGACGCTTGATGCGCATCTGCCGCTTGATGAGAAGCTTAATGTCGATATCAGCCACACGCCTGAGATGCGCGGTATCTATTCTCGCGTGCGCCTGAATAGCGAAATCAGCCGCAAAAATATGATGCTGCTGGCGCTTATGTCTTCGGAAAACCGTGCGGCAGCGAGTCTGGCCCACCACTATCCCGGCGGCTATGATGCCTTTATTCGCGCGATGAATGCGAAAGCGCGCGAGCTGGGCATGATGCACACCCATTATGTCGAGCCTACCGGCCTGTCGACGCAAAACGTCTCCACCGCCCGCGATCTCACCAGGCTGCTGATCGCCACGAAGCGCTATCCGCTGATCGGCCAGCTGAGTACCACACATGAAGAGATGGCTACCTTTAGCAATCCTCCCTATCAGCTGCCGTTTCGCAACACCAATCACCTGGTGTATCGCCCCGACTGGAATATCCAGCTAACCAAAACAGGCTTCACCAATGAGGCGGGACACTGCCTGGTGATGCGGACAGTGATTAACCGACGCCCGGTGGCGCTGGTGGTGATGGATGCGTTCGGAAAATATACCCATTTTGCCGATGCCAACCGCCTGCGTACCTGGGTAGAAACCGGTAAAGCCTCGCCCGTTCCTGCCGCTGCGCTAAGCTATAAAAAGCAGAAGGCGGCTGAAATAGTCAGCAATGGGGCAGCCGGCAGCGACGTCGAGTAGGGCATCAGCCTTCCTTGTGCTGCGGGGAAGGCGTTAAGGTTTTTTGCATCAGCAGGGTGTCTCGCCATTTACCCTGTTTAAAACCGACGCTGCGAAAGTTACCCGCGATGTCAAACCCCAGATTTTTATGTAATTTAAACGAACCCTGGTTATTTTCGCCATCGCCAATAATTGCCAGCATCTGATGATAACCTGCTTCATTACAACGTTCGATCAGCCTGTTCATCAGCAGGGTACCAATCCCCTGACCGCTAAAATCAGGGTGAATATAGACAGAGTTTTCCAGCGTGAAGCGGTAGGCGGGACGGGGGCGATACTGGGTGGCATAGCAGTAACCTACCACCTGGTCGCCGCGCGCTGCACAGAGCCAGGGAAGGGCGTGCGAGAGCACTTTTTGATAGCGTAACGCTATTTCATGGCTGTCGGGTGGCGTCTCCTCAAAGGATCCACAGCCGTGAATAACGTGCCAGGCGTAAATGGCGGTAATTGCCTCCATATCGCTCTCAACGGCATCGCGGACGGTTATCAGACTTAACGCAGACATAACAGATCATCCCACTATTAAAGTTTGCTGTTATTTTGTCATACAGGCGTCACAAAGACGTCATAGGCAAGCGTTATGACGCCACATTTTCGTGAGTAATCCTATAGCATCAGTTTTGGGAAAAAGCCTAAACTGGCGCGGGTTTTAACGGGTACTGTCTTCGGTGCCATCCATTGTTTGATATCTGGAAATGTTCATGTCTACGTTATTAACCTGGTTTCGCATATTTTTGCTGGCGCTGGTGACACTCACTCCGGTACTGGCGCAGGCAGATGATGACGCATCCGGGCAGAGTCAGGACGCGCCGGTGAAGGTCAATGCCGCCGTCGAACTGCCTAAAATGCAGAAAGTCCTCGATAAAATTAAGCAGCAGGTATCGGGGGAGACCAATGACAGCAAGCTGAGCGCCCTTAATGATATGGCGCTGGAGCTGTCCGGCGACGCCGATACGCTGACGCAGGGAATTACGCCACAGCGCGCCCAGCTGGTGGCGCAGCTGGCGGTTCTCGGCCCGCCGCCGAAACCGCAAAGCGGCGTAAAAGAGACCGGTGAGGTCACCAGCAAGCGTAGAAATCTGGAAAACCAGAAAGGCAAAATTGACGATCAAATCACCCTGGCAGAGTCGATTAAAAGCAGCGCCATTAACCTTTCGGCGCAGATCGTCAACCTGCGTCGGGACGCGCTGAAAACGCAGCTGGCGCTTAACGCGGGCAGTATTTTCGGGCCACATTTCTGGTCGCCCCTGTTTACTCCGCAGAGCGATGACAGCCAGAAGGTCAGGGACTTTTGTGACGAACTGGCGCAAACTGCGGCGATGTCATGGGAACCCGGCTGGCGCCTGGGCACCGTGCTATGGCTCGTGCTGTCGGTGCTGGTCGCCACGCTGGGGCGCCGCTATCTTGAGCAGTTTCTCGCCTGGGTGGGGATTAATCTGTTGCCCGAAGGGCGCCTGCGCCGCAGCTTCCTGGCCGCCGCGACCGCGCTGACCAGCCTGCTGGCTATTGTGCTGGCCTTTAACTTCCTTGATCTGGCCTTTACCCGCCATGACAACGTGGTGGACGACGTCAGGGATTTTGCCGATAAGCTGGTGAACCTGAGCATTTTATGCGGGCTGATTGCCGGACTGGGCAGGGCGTTTTTATCCACCCGCCGTCCCTCATGGCGTTTACCCAATATCTCTAACGAAGTGGCCCAGGCTTTAAAACCCTTCCCGCCGCTGACCGCCGTGCTGGTGTTTGTTTTCCAGACGATCGAAATTCTCAACAGCAGCGCCAATACCAGCGTCAGCACCACCGTT
Organism: Erwinia sp. ErVv1; assembly: GCF_900068895.1. Classification (GTDB taxonomy): domain Bacteria; phylum Pseudomonadota; class Gammaproteobacteria; order Enterobacterales; family Enterobacteriaceae; genus Erwinia. The sequence continues at coordinate 122,880 of NZ_CDPK01000003.1, forward strand.
TTTGCTAATGGCCTGACCGCGCTGCTGATTGGCGCAACGGCGCTCTCTATCAGCCTGCGTACCAACCGCGTGCGCCGCAAAATCATCCTTTCCGGCGCACAGCCGGAGGCGAAATCGACGCTGGTCGGTCTGATCCAGATGGCGATAACGCTGGTAGGCGTGGCGATTATGATCACCCTGCTGATTGGTTACATTACGCTGGCCCGCTTCCTGAGCTATGAGCTTATCTGGATTGGCATTGTTTTCGGCTCATTCTATATTCTCAGCCAGCTGGTGTCCGATGCCTGTGAAACCTTCTTCTCAACCAATACCTCTACCGGTAAAAGCATTCAGCGATCGCTGAACATTGATGAACGCCATCTGGCGCAGGTTTCGACCCTGCTGGGTGCCATCGGTAAAACGTTCCTGGTGCTGGCCGCCGCAATGGCCGCACTGAACGGCACCTTCGGTAGCGGAACGCCGATTGAACTGGTGCAAAAAGCCATTGAGTTTTGGGGCGGGAAGGGGCTGGAGTCGCTGAATATTGTCCCGGCGCACGTGTTGAATGCGCTGCTCAGTCTGGTGGTCGGGATTTACGTACTGCGCTCGGTGAAGCGCTGGCTGGAACATGACTTTCTGCCGAAGACCACCATGGACGTGGGGATGCGCGTTTCGCTGATCACCCTGTTCAGCAACCTTGGCTACGTGGTGGTGTTCCTGCTGGCACTCTCCATTATGGGTCTGCAATGGAACAAGCTGGCGTGGATCGTCAGCGCCCTGTCGGTAGGTATCGGTTTCGGCCTGCAGGAGATTGTGAAGAACTTTATCTCTGGTCTTATCCTACTGACCGAGCGTCCGGTGAAGGTGGGCGACCTGGTGAGTATCAGTGGGATAGAAGGGGATATCCGCCGCATCAACGTGCGCGCGACCGAAATCCAGCTGGGCGATAAGTCAACGGTGATTGTGCCTAACTCACAGCTGATCTCGCAGAACGTGCGTAACGCCACCATGGGCAATGCGCAGGGCGTGGCCACCATCACGCTCACCTTCCCGCTGGATATCGATCCTGAGAAAGTGCGGGATCTGCTGCTGGACGTTTATAACGAAAATGAGCGCATTCTGGATACCCCTGAACCCTCGGTCTCCTTCAAGGATCTGACCTCTGCTGGGATCGTGCTGGCGGTAACCGGTAACGTCGCCAGTCCGCGCCAGGTCTCGGGTGCCAAGAGCGATCTGCTGTTTGATATTCTGACCCGTTTGCGCAAAGAAGGGGTGGTCCTCTCCACGCCGCAAACAATGATCGTCGAGCAGCGTAACGGCAATCTGGTGGTAAAAGAACCCGAAGGATCAGCGACTGAAGGGTAATATGGCTTCTGGCTCTGGCCCAGCGTCGTCGCTGAATCTGGTTTATAAGCTGACTCTGGCTCAAAATGAGATGCTGACGCTGACGCTGACGCTGACGCTGACGCTGACGCTGACGCTGACGCTGACGCTGACGCTGACGCTGGCGCTGACGCTGATGCTGATGCTGATGCTGATGCTGACGCTGAGTCAGCGTCAGCATATTTATCTCACTTCTGGTGACTTTCGCAGTCGCACGCTGCCCAGTGCTTCGCTTTAGTGGTTTTGCCAATTCCTGGATTAAAACTGTTGGTCGGGTCGAGCTGCTGATAAAACGCTCTGAGCTGCGGCTTCGCCTCGTAGAGGTGGCCGACGTTGTGCTCGGCGGGATACTCAGCGCCGCGCGCCGCCAGAATAGCCAGCATCTTCTCTTTTAGCGCGTGGGCGTCCACGCCCTTCTTCACAATATAGTCCTGATGGAATACGTGGCAGAAAAAGTGGCCGTAATAGAGGCGGTGTACCAGCGCATCGTCGAATTCGGCTGGCAGGCGCTCGAACCAGTCGCGATCGTTGCGTTTAAGGGCGATGTCCAGCGCCAGAATATCCTCAACCTCATCGTGATGGACCGCATGATAGCGGACCGCCGCACCGGCTGCGGCAAAACGGTGCAGAAACGCCTTTGCCCCCTCTTCTTTATCGCATTCAAAAAAGGCGCCGTCCGCCTGCTGGAAAAAGGCATCAAGATAGCGACGCGCTTCGTCAATACCTTCACCGGACATTTTCAGCATCAGATGATGCTCAAAGCGGTCGCGATACTGCTTAAGTCGCTTTGGCAGCGGAGAGGGGAGCAGATTAGCGAACTTCTGTAGCAGCCGATCGGTGAAGTTGGGTTTAACAAACGAGAGTTTTTTCAGCAGCGCATCGGCGCGTCCCTTCAGGCTGAAGAACAGCGGCATTTTGTCGGTGCCGAGGCGGTCAATCATCATAAAGGTGTCTTTGCCATAGACTTCGGCAATATCGAAGATATCGCGATGCAGATACTCCCCGGCGACGGGCAGTTCGCGAAACTCCCTGAGGATATGGCGGCGAAGCGTATCCAGCACGGCTGTGTCGTTGGTGCCAATGTAGAAAACCTGCTGAGTCGTATCAGCGGGGAAGGTATCCAGCCGCACCGCAAAGAGCGCCAGCCTGCCTGCGCAGCCGGATGCTTCGTACAGGCGCCGGGCATCGGCATTAAAGCGCGAGGGCGTATCAGCTTCGATATCGCGCACGCGTTCGGCATACTCATGGTCAGAGGCGTGGCGCGTATCGTAGCGGACATCGTCCGGCTGCCAGGTTTCATCATCCAGCCGGCTGAGGATCTGTTCAGGGCTGTTACCCAGTTCGATACCCAAATGATTCACCAGCTTCAGTGCGCCCTGCGCATCAATCTGCGCGTAGAGCGCCATTTCGCTGTAGGCGGGGCCACGGCGAATCAGCGATCCGCCTGAGTTATTACAGACGCCGCCCAGCACCGACGCGCCGATGCAGGAGGAGCCAATCACCGAATGAGGCTCGCGACCCAGCGGCTTCAGCAGCTTCTCCAACTGATAGAGCGTGCTGCCCGGCAGCGCCAGCACCTGCTTTCCCTTATCCAGCAGCTGAATTTTGTCCATTCTCAGCGTGCTGATAATCACGATATCGCGGTCGTAGTCGTTGCCGTTCGGCGTGGAGCCTTCCGTCAGGCCGGTATTGGCCGCCTGCATCAGGATAATCACGTCTGCGCTGACGCAGGCCTGTAGAATGCGCCACTGTTCCAGCAGCGTACCGGGAAAAACCACCGCCAGCGCGTCACCCTCGCCGGAGCGAAAGCCGCGACGATAGCGTTCAGTGTCGCTGGGATCGGTAAGAAGATGCGCGCGCCCGACGATGCGCTTCAGTTCTGCTACCAGCTGCTGAGGGTCCGGGCGTGAAGAATTAAGCATAGGCGTTGTCCTTTTCATTATCACCGCTTAACCTTAGCACTACTCCGCGCGTGCCGGTGGGGTAAAAAAGTCGATCGCGATCCCGCCAGTGGGTTGAATACTATCTGCTATCATCAACTTATGGCACACTGGCGTACCCGTGTCCTGTCGTGAAATCACTCACTGCTCCGCAGTTATTAAGAGAAACCAACCTGATGAAATGGATGTGCTCTGTCAGCCTTGCTGCCGCCCTGGTGCTGCACCCGGCATTAGCTGAGGACCTTAAGGCTCCCCATGCCTTAACGCCGCAAGCCCGCGATGCTTTCGTGACCGATCTGCTGAAAAAGATGACTCTCGATGAAAAAATTGGTCAGCTGCGACTGATAAGCGTCGGGCCGGATAATCCGAAAGAGGCTATCCGCGATATGATCCAGCATGAGCAGGTGGGGGCGATTTTCAATACCGTGACCCGACAGGATATTCGCGCGATGCAGGATCAGGTGATGCAGCTCAGTCGCCTGAAAATCCCCCTCTTTTTTGCCTTTGACGTGGTGCACGGCCAGCGCACCGTTTTCCCCATCCCGCTGGCACTGGCGGCCAGCTGGGATCTGGCGGCGGTGGCTGACGTGGGGCGGATCTCGGCTTATGAAGCCGCAGATGATGGCCTGAACATGACCTGGGCGCCGATGGTCGACGTCACGCGCGAGCCGCGCTGGGGCCGGGTTTCCGAAGGGTTCGGAGAAGACACCTTTCTGACCTCGGCAATGGGGCGGGCGATGGTTGAATCCATGCAGGGTAAAAGCCCGGCGGATCGCTATTCGGTGATGACCAGCGTAAAACACTTTGCGGCCTATGGCGCAGTAGAGGGCGGCCGCGACTACAACACGGTCGATATGAGCCCGCAGCGTCTGGCGCAGGACTATCTGCCGCCTTATAAAGCCGCGCTGGATGCGGGAAGCGGGGGCGTGATGGTGGCGCTTAACTCGCTAAACGGCGTGCCCGCCACGGCAGACGGCTGGCTGCTAAAAGATCTGCTGCGCAATGAGTGGAAGTTTAAGGGCATTACCATCAGCGACCACGGGGCGATTAAAGAGCTGATCAAGCATGGGGTCGCCAGCGATCCGGAAGACGCGGTGCGCATTGCGATTCAGTCCGGCGTCAATATGAGCATGAGTGATGAATACTACAGTAAGTATCTGCCGGGCCTGGTAAAACGCGGGGCAGTAAGTGAAAACGAGATCGACGACGCCGTCCGCCACGTGCTTAACGTCAAATATGACATGGGGCTGTTTAATAACCCTTACAGCCATCTTGGGCCCAAAGAGAGCGACCCTGCCGATACCAACGCCGAAAGCCGTTTGCACCGGGCAGAGGCGCGTGATGTGGCGCGTAAGAGCATCGTGCTGCTGAAAAACCGTCTTGATACGCTGCCGCTGAAAAAGTCCGGTACCCTTGCGCTGATTGGGCCGCTGGCCGACAGCCAGCGGGACATTATGGGGAGCTGGTCGGCGGCGGGCGTTGCTGCACAGTCGGTGAGCGTGCTGCAGGGGCTGAAAAACGCGACGGCTGGTAAGGCAACGGTACTGTATGCCAAAGGCGCTAACGTGACCGATAACAAAGGCATTCAGGATTTCCTCAATCTGTATGAAAAGGCGGTGACGGTCGACGCGCGTACCCCGCAGCAAATGCTGGATGAGGCGGTTGCCACCGCCAGGAAAGCGGATGTGGTTATTGCGGTGGTCGGCGAAGCCCAGGGCATGGCGCATGAGGCCTCAAGCCGCAGCGACATTACCATTCCTCCCAGCCAGCTGGCGCTGATCGATGCGCTGAAAGCGACCGGCAAGCCGCTGGTGCTGGTTCTGATGAACGGTCGACCGCTGGCGCTGGTGAAGGAGAATATGCAGGCCGATGCGCTGCTGGAGACCTGGTTCAGCGGCACCGAGGGCGGAAATGCCATCGCCGACGTGCTTTTTGGCGACTACAATCCCTCTGGCAAGCTGCCGATGTCGTTTCCCCGCTCGGTGGGTCAAATCCCGATTTACTATAATCACCTTAATACCGGGCGTCCTTACGATGCCAACAAGCCGAATAAGTACACCTCGCATTACTACGATGCGGCTAACGGTCCGCTGTTTCCGTTCGGCTATGGTCTGAGCTACACCACCTTTACGGTGTCCCCAGTGGTGATGTCTGCGCCAACCCTGCCGCATAACGGTACGGTGAACGCCAGCGTTACGGTTACCAATACCGGTAAGCGTGACGGCGCCACGGTGGTGCAGATGTATCTGCATGACGACATCGCCAGCATCAGCAGACCGGTCAAAGAGCTGAAGGGCTTTAAGCGCATCATGCTGAAGGCGGGCGAATCACAACGGGTGACGTTCCCGATCGACGTGCAGGCGCTGAGCTTCTGGAATGCGAAGATGCAGTATGTTGCTGAGCCAGGCAAATTCGGCGTGATGATTGGACTGGACTCGGTTCGGACGCAGAATGCAGAGTTCACTTACCCGTAATCTCTGCAGGTAAATCAGCCATAGCACAGCGTTTATGGCCGGGATAAGGGGCGAAATTTTCGCCCCTTATTATTTTGACTCCGCATTAATCAGGAACCCCTATGCTTTCGGTTCGCGACAGGATCCAGCAGCAGGTCTTTCGCCTGAACGGGCTGGCAATGAATGAATTTGATCTCTCTCAACCGGCTGGCGACCCGGGCCTTTACGGCCCGGACAGCGTAATCTGGCGCGTTCACGGCGACTTCTCGTCAATGCTGTGCGGCGGCATATCAGCCCTGCTAATGCAGATGCTGCATCCGCTGGCGCTGGCGGGCGTCTGGGATCACTCCCGCTTCCGGGAGGATATGATGGGTCGCCTGCGGCGGACCAGCCAGTTTATTGCCGTGACCACCTTTGGGAACACTCAGGACGCCGCTACGCTGATTGAGCGGGTGAAGCGCATCCATCTCCAGGTGACCGGCGTAGACGCCGCGGGTAGGCCTTACGCCGCCAGCGATCCGGCACTGCTGACCTGGGTTCACGTGGCTGAAACCAGCCGCTTTCTCGCCGCCCATCTGCGCTATAAAAACCCGCAGCTGAGTCTGGCAGAGCAGGACCGCTACTATGCGGAAGCGGCGAGGGTCGCAGAAGCGCTGGGCGCGGAGGAGGTGCCGAAAACGGTCGCGGCGGTAGAGGACTATCTGGAGCGAATACGGCCCCAACTGCGCTGCGATGCGCGTACCCGTGAAGTGCTTGCTCTGCTGATGAATGCCCCTGCACCCAGCTGGCAGGCAAAACCCGCGATGCACGCGATGATGATGGCCGGTATTGAACTGCTTCCCGAATGGGCGCAGCAGGCATTTGGCTTTCGCTTCTCGCCGCTGAGGCATCGGTTGATTCGCCAGCGCCTTGTCCTGCTTGCCGGTGTTCTGCGCTGGTGTATCCGTCGCGGGGCCTATCATCGGGCAATGCAGCGCATGGGGCGTGATTAAGCGATACATCGGGCGCTAAGGAAGACTTTGAGACTCTTCCTCTTGTTGTGACGTGGCGTAACAGGACATCCTGCTCTATTCTCCGGAAAAGGGATCCTTCCCACCATCGTCGAGGCTATATGAGACCGTCGTACCTGATTGCTGAAGTGGCTAATCAGCAACAAACGCTGATCGCCAGGGTTGAACAGGATGAGCGCACGGCTTATTTCTACCTGTGGCCCGCCGAGTCTTTTCGCAGTCAGTTTGCCGTACGCGGCTGCTGGCTACGTAATCTTCTGCCTGCACCTGCCCGCGAAGACGTAGAGGCCATGGAGCAGGGGATAGCACCGCTGTTAAGCGCCAGCTTCTGTCGCACGCTGGAGGCGGAACCTGCTTTGGACCCTGCTGGTTTACAAATTATTTGGGAACCGTCCGATGACGGTGCGGCGCTTTGGTATCAGGGACAGCTGCTGGCCGTGATCCCGGGCTGGAGTCTGTATCAGAATAAGCAGGTGAGCTTTTCGGCCGGGTGCATTAAGGAAAACCGTCTGACCGCGCCGCTGGGGTCGGCTTCGACCAATGATAATTACGCCCAGGCTGAAAAAAACCGTCTTTTCTGGCGTGACTGGCACGACGCACATCTGTGGGAGCCCATGCAGCGCGATTTGCTTAAGTGTTACGAATCCCACTACGGCGAATCCCTTAAGTATTATGCTATCGATCAGGGGAGCTGGCCGCCGATGGCCATTTCCCAGCACTATCATCAGGGGAGCTGGTTTTTCCTGACGTTGGGGATGAGCATTCGCCCGATGCCCTGGGTCGATTATCTGTATCAGGAGCTGGCCCCACAGTATCGCCGCGCCGAGCTGGCGATGGCGATTGATGCCGAGGTGATGACCGAGGAGAACGCGGTGCAGATGGCCAGTGCGCTGGCAGGTTTCGCACATTTCCCCTGGGCACGGCTTAGCTGGCTGGGGGAGGGGCATACGCTGGAGTCAGCGGTCGCGCCGGTGGGTTTTGAAGGTTTTCTGCTGTCGGGTGAGCTGGGGCGTGAGGAGGGGCAGTTTGCCTTACCTAAGCGCGAGGGTGATAAGGTTAATTTGTTTTGGGCAACGCCGGTGACCACTGCCGAGCGTGAGTTTGCGCAGGCCGATGAGAATGGGGGTTATCAGCTGGTTGAGCGGCTGATGCAATCCGGTGCCGGTCATATTTTCCGGCCCCGCCAGCAGATTGTCGATCCAGAGAGTTAAGCACGAGCATTGCCTTGCGCGTTACTGGCTTAGTGCTGTCACCTGGGGGTTGTGCCCGGTGCCTGGCGCGGCAAGGCTGGGGCAGTCGCCAACGTGTGGTGCCCGGTGTCAGGCGCGGCAAGGCTGGGGTGGTCGCCAACGTGTGGTGCCCGGTGTCTGGCGCGGCAAGGCTGGGGTAGTCGCCAACGTGTGGTGCCCGGTGCCAGGCGGTCCTCGCACCGCGCGTGGCGCGGTCCCTTCGCTCCGCTCGTCGACCTTTCGGAGCGGTCATGACGTGACATCCC
>NZ_CDPK01000003.1:131178-131398 GCF_900068895.1 Erwinia sp. ErVv1
GACAGGCAATCCCAGGCAGGTTTGAAAGCGGAGAGAACTCTGCAATCAGACAACCTCCGCGCCAAACGCTTAGGGCCGTAGCCTGTGGGTTATGCATGAAGCTGTAAAGGTCGTGGATACCGTTTGCGGGCAGTGACCGATATGGCCAGGATCCGGGATGTCACCCACGAACGGCGGCTGGCTGGCTGAAGGCCTGGTGCCGTCGCTTACGGGTGGTGCA
>NZ_CDPK01000003.1:131626-131882 GCF_900068895.1 Erwinia sp. ErVv1
GGAGCGGTCATGACGTGACATCCCTGTCCCGGCATGCCCTTGTGCCAGCCTCCCTGCTGGGCCATCCGGGTCTTCCTCTCTACGCTCAGGGCTGCGGAATGCCTGTCACCGGGCCCCTCCCGTCTGCTCCTTTGCATTGTGCTGGCTACGGGTGAGGGCGGTGTCGGACAGGCAATCCCAGGCAGGTTTGAAAGCGGAGAGAACTCTGCAATCAGACAACCTCCGCGCCAAACGCTTAGGGCCGTAGCCTGTGGGT
>NZ_CDPK01000003.1:132078-132341 GCF_900068895.1 Erwinia sp. ErVv1
GCGGGCAGTGACCGATATGGCCAGGATCCGGGATGTCACCCACGAACGGCGGCTGGCTGGCTGAAGGCCTGGTGCCGTCGCTTACGGGTGGTGCACGGTGCGACAGAGGCCCCCATGGTCGCCAACGGGTGTTGCCCGGTGCCTGGCGGTCCTCGCGCCGCGCCTGGCGCGATCCCTTCGCTCCGCACGTCGACCTTTCGGAGCGGTCATGACGTGACATCCCTGTCCCGGCATGCCCTTGTGCCAGCCTCCCTGCTGGGCCA
>NZ_CDPK01000003.1:132397-151646 GCF_900068895.1 Erwinia sp. ErVv1
CCATCCGGGTCTTCCTCTCTACGCTCAGCGCTGCGGAATGCCTGTCACCGGGCCCCACCCGTCGGCTTATTGCATTGTGCTGGCTGCGGGTAAGGGCGGTGTCGGAGATTCCCGGAAACTCTTCGCCAGATATGAATGCGTACAGAAAATATGCAATGACCAAAATAGTTGGGATATGAAGAAAATCAGAACACCGAGAGTGCACAGTTTATTGTGACTGGTTTTTTCGTGGTGCAGATAAATGACCTAAATAGCGGCACCAAAAACTAAATCGAAAAATGAGCTGAATCCTGCGCGAGAGCAAACCTTAACGTGGATAGGCTCGGAAACCTGCGGACAGATAAACGGTTTTACCGGAGCAGCTCAGCAGCCTACGGACAGATAAACGGTTTTACTTAAAGCGGCCCAGAAGCCTGAGAGGTGGATAATCCCTGCGGGTGACGGGCATTCCGCAGCGCTGCGGCGAAGACGGAAGGCCAGGCGAGGNGGCGGGCAGGGATGCCCGCTCGCGACCGGGCCGTCCGGCCTGGAGCCGGAGCCAAAGGCACCAGGCAAAGCCTGGCGCGAGGACGCCCGGCCAACGCTGGGATTATCCACCGGCACAGCAGAAATTGCAGCCAGCACAACCAATCGGCAACCGCAGGGATTATCCACCAACAAAGCAGATATCGCAGCCCGGCAAACGCTGGAATTATCCACCAACAAAGCAGAAATTCCAGCCTGCACAACCACCCAGATATAATGCAATTCAGCGCGGTTGATAATTATGTTGCCCTGACCAATCAGCCATATTTTTTGGCGAAATTCTCATCAGATGTGCAAAGGTAAATAATAAACTCAAAAAAGGCGATCAGCGCCGGAACGAACGTCCAGCAAAAAATCAGATAGAGAAAACCCTGCCCAACACGGCCAAGATAAAACTTGTGAACGCCAAATGCGCCAAGGAAAAAGGCTAACAGCGCTGCTGCAATCCGGCTCTTTTCTCCTGTCACCGCACCCTGCGTTGCGCCACAATGTGGACAAGCTCTGGCAGAACTGTGAATTTCTTTACCGCAACCCCGGCAAAAAACCATCCCAGACATATAAACCTCCATTTAATAAATTAAAATTAACTTTCCCGTTATCGGCACCGGTTGGAAATTTCTTAATACCAGCAGGACAAAAAACCTTACGTATTTCGCCCCTGGATAATTCGCAGACAAGGGGCATTATTCTACTTATCCTGTCCGGCTAAATTATCGGCAGCCATCATATCAAAATGGCAATCGATGCAAATACAAATATTACGGGGCGCGATAAAAACTCTCCGGTACTACCCGCGGGTCTGGATATGATCCTGCCCGTGGGATGACACCCGCGCAGCAATACTTTACGGTGACCGGATTCACCCTCCGCTCTCTCGCGATTGGCGTCTCTACTCGCGCAATCCTGCTAAAGTTGCGTAACCTTTCTCATTTCGCACGAATTTTACGTCATCAGGTTAAAAAGATGTGCCACACTAACTGGGAATTATCTTAAGGAGGGCGAATGTCTGCAATCGAAGTGATACTGGTCGATCGTCACGATCGCCCTACCGGCCGCATGGAAAAGCTGGAGGTGCATGAAAAGGGACTGCTGCATCGTGCGGTGACCGTCTATATCTTCAACTCGCGTCATCAACTGCTGCTACAGCAGCGCGCCAGTGGGAAATACCACTGCGGCGGCCTGTGGAGTAACACCACCTGCGGTCATCCTTACCCGGAAGAAGCGACCCGCCACGCCGCCGAGCGACGCCTGCGCGAAGAGATGGGCATGCGCCTGTCGCTGGAACCGGTATTTGAACTGAGCTACAACCTCCCGCTCAGTAACGGTCTGACTGAACACGAGTACGGCCACGTTTTTTTCGCTATTAGCGATGAGCTGCCGCAGATGAATGCCGATGAAGCGGAAGCCTACCGCTACATCTCACTGAGCGAGCTGGAAAATGAGATGGTGCAACATCCCGAGCGCTTTACGCCGTGGTTTCTGCACACCTTCTCCCGTATTCCCGCCCAGTTTCAGCAGTTCAGCCAAAAACAGATGGCCGGATAACGTTCCGGCCCTCCGCTTCTGTTCCCGCGCCTGTGCCAGTCGGGAGATGACCAGCATCACTGGCTGGCGGAACTGAAATCCTCCGCATCCACATCATAGCCCGACGGCTCCCAGCGAATGAACAGTAACGCCAGCAGCCCTGCCAGCGGTGCCAGCGCAATAATCCAGAAGACGCGAGTGCTGAGGGCGGCGGCCAGCAGCGGGAACATAAACAGCGAAACCGTCGAGCTGGCGCGCATCAGCGTCTGGTTAAAACCGACGCCCACGCCGCGCAGCGAAGTGGGATAGCTGAGTGATGCGAAAGTCATGGTATGGGAGCCCGGCCCGACGCCCTGGCCCAGCAGGAAAAGCGCCAGCATGGCAACAGAAAGGGCCGCCTCTGCGCCGCTGCCCGGCTTGCCCACCAGGGCCAGACCGACCAGCGCCACCAGTTGAAAACTGTAGCCCAGCACGGTCATCTTCCAGGCACCAAAGCGTGGGACCAGCCGCACGGCGAGCAGCCCGCCGGTAAAGGCAAAAAGCAAATTCAACGCCAGTGAAACCAGAATGGTGGTCAGCATCGACTGCGCCAGAAAGCTGGAGATAATTACCGGCAGGCCAAAGGCCACGGCGTTATAAGCGAAAGCCGAGGCGACCGCCGTGACGGTGGCCAGAATCGTCCGGCGCAGGTAAATCCCTTTCAGCAGTTCACCGTAATTACGCCAGCTTGCCGCACGCACCGGCTTAACGGGCGGCCGTTCCGACGCCTCCGCCACCTGGGCGTTAATGCCCCAGGCATTGCGCAGGATCGCCGCGGCCCCTTGCAGATCGCCCTGATTGGCCGCCCAGACGGGCGATTCGCTCATATAGCGACTGCGAATAGCAATAATCAGCAGGGCAGGTACTGCGCCAAAGCCGAGAATAATACGCCATAGCCAGCCGGCATATTCATCGGGTAGCACCGCGTAGAAAAACAGCACCAGCAGCCAGGAGATGGAGATCGCCGCGTACCAGGTGGGGCACCACATAGCGATACTGGAGGCTTTATTTCCCCGTCCCCTGAGCTTCGAAAATTCGGCCAGAAACGCCATCGCTACCGGTAAATCAATCCCGACACCCAGCCCCATCACGAAGCGCGCCCCGGCCAGCACGTACTCGTTGGGGGCAAACGCACAGGCGATGGCGGCGACCACAAAGAAGAACATATCGGCCATAAAGACGCGATAGCGCCCGATTTTGTCGGTCAGATAGCCCCCCGCCAGCGCGCCGACAATGGCCCCGAAGGCAATGGCCGACGCCACCATCCCCGCGCCACCCGGAGAGAGGCCAAACTCCCGCGTAATATCCTTCATGCCGAAGGCCAGCGAGCCTAAATCATAGGCATCCAGAAAAACGCCGCCCAGCGCGATGCCAATCACAATGCGCGCATTATTTCGCGACTGCGTACTGGTATTGATCAGATGCGAAACATCGGCTGCCTCGCGGATAATAACGGGCTCGCCCGTTGGGATATTCCCTGCCATGGCGACGTGCGCCGACGTGGTTGAAAGCGTCATAATGTTGCGTTCAGTTTTATTAGAATAAGCGCTGAGAATACACGCGAGCGGTACGGAGGGAAATAGTTCGCACTTCTCACCTTATTGGCTTCAGTTAACAAAAATTCGCCGCCGGGCGACAGCAGGGTGATGACCCGCGCGCTTTTTTGCCGTCCGGCTTCATCCGTTGATTTATTAGGCTACGCTTGTTACTAACCTGACGAAAAGGAAAAGAAAATGGCAAAGGTAACCGCGCGCGGCGGCGTAATGACGCTGGCTGTTCTACTGGCACTGGCAGGATCGGCGACGGCCGCCGATCCGGTCAGGGTGGGGTCGAAAATTGATACGGAAGGATCGCTGCTCGGCAATATTATCCTCCAGGTTCTGGACAATCACGGTGTAAAAACCATCAATAAAGTCCAGCTGGGCACCACGCAGGTCGTTCGCGGTGCAATTACGGCGGGCGAGCTGGATATCTATCCGGAATACACCGGTAACGGCGCCTTCTTCTTTAATGACGAACAGGACCCAGCCTGGAAAAATGCGCAGGCGGGCTATGAAAAAGTAAAAAAACTGGATGAGGAAAAAAATCAACTGACCTGGCTTACTCCCTCACCGGCGAACAATACCTGGACCATTGCGGTCAGCGGCGATCTGGCGAAGAAAAATAATCTGAATTCACTGGACGACCTGAGCGCCTGGCTGAAAAAGGGCGGGGAGTTCAAGCTGGCGGCCTCGGCCGAATTTATCGAGCGCCCTGATGCGCTTCCGGCCTTTCAGAAAGCCTATGGGTTTACGCTTAAGCAGGACCAGCTCCTGTCGCTGGCCGGAGGCGATACGGCGGTCACCGTGAAGGCCGCTGCGCAACATACCTCTGGCGTTAACGCCGCAATGGCTTACGGCACGGACGGCCCGGTAGCCGCACTTGGCCTGCAAACGCTTAGCGATCCTAAAGGCGTGCAGCCGGTCTATGCGCCCGCCCCGGTGATACGTGATGCGGTCCTGAAAGCCTATCCGGACATTGCGGAGTGGCTGAAACCCGTCTTTGCTTCACTCGACGAAAAAACGCTGCAATCGCTCAACGCGAAAATAGCGGTAGAGGGGCAGGATGCTAAGAAAGTGGCTGCGGACTATCTGCAACAAAAGCAGCTGCTACAGGCTAAGTAAAGGCCGGTTTGATGGTCGGTTATCGCGGGGAAACTGTGCGCCTCACTATTTATAATCGCGTATTGCTGATGCTGGGCGTACTGCTGGCCGCGGCGCTGCTCCTGATGCCGTTCCTTAACTACGCGCCCAATCGGCTGGTATCCGGTCAGCCTTTTGCCCTGTATCAGCTGATGCCCGGTGGCGGAGAGGGGTGGCTGCTGCCGGTGCTGGTGCTACCGCTGCTGGCATTTCTGCCGCTCTCCCGACGTAATCTGCTGCTGACGCTGTTACTGAGCGAACTGCTGCTGGTGGGGCTGATCGCGCTGGGAGGCGAACTGGCCGCCCGGCTTTCGCAGCAGGGCAGCCCGCTGGCACGCAGCGCCTTCGGCAGCGGCTGCTGGCTGGCGCTGGGCCTCTGTCTGCTGGCCGCAGCGGATGCCGTGACCCGGCTGACGAAAAATCCCCTCTGGCGACTGCTGCTGAACGGACAAATCTGGCTCCCGGTCATCGTTTTAATCCTGAGCGGACAGCTCGATCAGCTGGCGCTGCTGAAAGAGTACGCCAACCGCCGGGAGGTCTTTAATGAGGCGCTAAGCCGCCATTTGCTGCTGCTGCTGGGTACGCTGCTGCCGACCCTGCTTATCGGCATTCCGCTGGGCTGGCTGTGTTACCGAAAAAAATCGGCGCAGTCCCCGGTCTTCGCGGTGCTGAACATTATTCAGACCGTACCCTCTATCGCTCTCTTCGCCCTGTTGATCGCCCCGCTGGCCGGGCTGGCAAAGGCCTTTCCGGCGCTTTCTGACATAGGCATCAGCGGTATCGGCGTAGCGCCCGCGCTGATCGCGCTGGTACTGTATGCGCTGTTGCCGCTGGTGAGAAGCGTGGTAGCGGGTTTACAGCAGGTACCCCGGGAGGTGGTTGAAACCGCGCGTGGCATGGGCATGACCCCGGCACAGATTTTCTGGCATGCCGAAGTGCCGCTGGCGCTGCCGGTACTGCTTTCCGGGCTACGGGTCATTTCGGTTCAGACCGTTGGCATGGCGGCGATTGCCGCGCTGATTGGGGCCGGTGGGTTTGGTGCCATCATCTTTCAGGGGCTTCTCAGCAGCGCGCTGGAACTGGTACTGCTGGGGGTGATCCCGGTCATTGCGCTGGCGGTGGTGGTTGATGCGTTGTTCAAATTTCTCCTTTCGCTGACCGAGGCAAAGCGCCAATGATCAACTTTAACGGAGTGAGCAAATATTTTGCCGGAAAACCGGCCGTCAGCGATCTGACGCTAAATATTGCCGACGGGGAATTTACGGTGCTGATTGGCACATCGGGTTCGGGTAAGTCCACCACTCTGAAAATGATAAACCGCCTGATTGAGCATGATGAGGGGTCGATTCTGTTCGCCGGAGAGGAGATCCGCCAGTTCAACCCTCAGGTGCTTCGCCGACGTATGGGCTACGCCATCCAGTCAATAGGACTTTTCCCTCACTGGACGGTAGAGAAGAACATCGCCACCGTGCCCGCGCTGCTTAACTGGCCGAAGGCGCGCATCGCCGAGCGGGTCAGCGAGCTGCTGGCACTGCTGAATCTTGAGGATCATTTTCGTCACCGCTACCCTCATCAGCTTTCCGGCGGGCAGCAGCAGCGGGTGGGGGTAGCCCGCGCGCTGGCGGCCGATCCTGAGGTACTGCTGATGGATGAGCCTTTCGGTGCGCTGGATCCGGTAACGCGAGCCGCGCTCCAGCAGGAGATTGTGCGGATTCATCAGCTTTCTGGCCGCACTATCGTGTTGGTGACGCACGATATTGATGAAGCCCTGGCGCTGGCGGACCGTCTGGTGCTTATGGACGGCGGTAAAGTGATTCAGCAGGGTACGCCGCTGGAGATGCTGACCCGACCCAAAAACGCCTTCGTGCAGGACTTTTTTGGCCGTAGTGAGCTGGGCGTCAGGCTGTTGTCACTCGGCAACGCCGGCTCGGCGGCGCGGCGGGGAGAGTGGCTGGATGAAGAGGCCATTCCCGAAAGTATGACCCTGCGCGAGGCGCTGTCACAGTTCATTGCCCGACAGACCGATCGGCTGGCGGTGACAGATGCGCAGCATCGCCCGCTTGGCGTGCTGTATTTCGCCGATCTGCTGCGGCAGAAGGGGGCTTAAGATGCGCTGGCTCCGCGATCCGCTATTATGGCTGATTCTGTTGTTTGTGGCTCTGCTGCTGCTCATGCCCTTAAGCGGCCCGCTGTTTGCCCGGGCCTTTCCGCAGCTGGAGCGCCCGCTGTACCAGCAGGACAGTTTTGTTCAGCTGGCCCTGTCACATATCAAACTGGTGGCATTTTCCAGCTTTTTTGCCGTCATTATCGGCATGGGGGCCGGCGTACTGGTTACGCGCCGGGCCGGGAAGGAGTTTCGATCGCTGACTGAAACGCTGGTCGCGGCAGGTCAGACGTTTCCACCGGTAGCCGTGTTAGCCATTGCCGTGCCGGTGATGGGATTTGGCGAAGCGCCTGCGATTATCGCGCTGCTGCTGTATGGCCTGCTGCCCGTTCTACAGGGGACGCTGGCCGGTATTGATGCGGTGCCTGCCAGCGCCAGGGAAATCGCCGAAGGCGTGGGCATGAGCGCGTGGCAAATTTTGTGCAAAGTGGAGTTGCCACTGGCCGCACCGGTGATTCTGGCAGGGATCAGGACATCGGTGATTATTAATATCGGTACGGCGGCGATTGCCTCTACCGTGGGAGCGAAAACGCTGGGAACCCCGGTGATTATTGGATTGAGCGGATTTAACACGGCTTATGTTATCCAGGGCGCCTGCCTGGTCGCCCTGCTGGCGATCGTGACCGATCGACTTTTCGAGCGGTTAATGCGGCGGTTTAAGAACGGA
This sequence comes from Erwinia sp. ErVv1, assembly GCF_900068895.1. Classification (GTDB taxonomy): domain Bacteria; phylum Pseudomonadota; class Gammaproteobacteria; order Enterobacterales; family Enterobacteriaceae; genus Erwinia. Next base: position 139,998 of record NZ_CDPK01000003.1, read on the forward strand.
TAAGGATGGTGTAGCCGGTCAGCATCACGCCGCCAATGCCACCGAGGGCCATCATCAGGAAGATAATAATTACGCCAATTTTTTGCCAGTTCATGCCGTTGCCCGTTTGTTGAAGCGCTGAGGGCACGAGTATATCGCCTTTCCCACCCTCGCGTTAAGCCTTTGCTGGCTTTTTAACGACGTTCGCTAATGACCGATATGTGAGACGGTAAAACCCTGCTCCTGCCAGTGATTCATCATCTCCTGCTGCCGGTGGGTTAACGCTTTTCCGGTAAAAATGAAGATCTTCTGGCCTGGAAACAGTTCCGGACGGGGCATCTCCAGCGGCTCGGCCATAACGTCCATCCGCCAGCCCTGCTGTGATAACCGCCATGCTTCAAGCCACAGCCGCGTACGGTCCTCCGTCCCCCAGCCCATTAATAGCGCATCCTTACCCGCTTTCTTGCGCGAGCCGGTAAGACAGAATGCCACATAGTCGATTAGCGCGCCGTCCAGCAGACTGCACATGGCACGCGCGGTATTTTGATCCAGGCCGAGTCGCTGCCGGATGGGCAGAAAAACGTTGTCTATCAGCACATCCGCCGGATTTTCCCGGCCAATGGTGGCGATTTTATTCCTGATTTTTGCCGGTTTAACGTGACGAAGAACGGTCATCATCTCTTCTTTGAGGGTGGACCAGGCATCATCCACGCTGATATTTTCCCCCTCCAGCAACGCCTTGACTTTGCCAACGGGAACACCGCTTCCAACCCAGCGCTTAATTTCTTCAATGCGCAGAATATCATCTTCATCAAACTGTCGGTGACCCCCTTCAGTCCGCTGAGGCTTCAGTAAGCCATAGCGGCGCTGCCAGGCACGAAGCGTAACGGGGTTGATCCCGCAGCGTTCGGCAACGTCACCAATACTGTACAATGCCATGCAATTCCTCTTATCTTTCTTCTATCACCCTAACCGTAGCGGACTCCCTCCGGCTGTACAACTATTTTTTCTATTGTACAAGTTGAAGCAGAATAGAAAATCAGCTATATCTCATATAAGAGATTATTTCCCATATTAGAGAAAATTAAGTGCACATTTCACTCGCTGAACATCGTCTTGCTCAACGCCTGGCTCAGCTTCGTCTGGAGAGGAACTGGTCGCTGGAGGCACTGGCCGATCTGACAGGCATTAGCCGCGCATCACTTTCCAGGATCGAACGCGCGGAAACCAGCCCGACCGCCTCGCTGCTTAACCGACTGTGCATCGCCTACGGTTTAACCCTGTCGCGGTTGCTGAGCGGCGTTGATGAGGAGGGGCCTGTGCATCTGCGTCCGGCGGCGCAAAACGTCTGGTGCGATCGCCAGAGCGGCTTTGAAAGACGTAGCGTTTCGCCGCCCGCTACAGGCTTTCTGGGCGAGCTGGTGGAAGCACGGCTTAAGGCGGGCGCACTGATCAACTACGATGCCCCACCAGTCGCCGGAATCGAGCAGCATCTCTGGATACTTGACGGCGTGCTGTTATTCAACATGAACGATCGGCAGTGGCGACTGGAAGCGGGGGACTCTCTGCGGTTTCATCTCTACGGGCGCTCTTCGTTTCACGCGCCCGAAGCAGAAGGGGCACACTACGCGCTGGTCGTCTGCCGTGCTTAAGAACTGCACACGCAACCGATCCACTGAACACAACTAAGGTAATTTTTATGACGCTTTCCTGGGATTTGCTTACTGCCGATCTGGCCTGCGCTGAGCAGGCTGAACTGTGTAATGTGCTGAGCGCCTGCGTAGCGCAGGGTGCCAGCGTGGGCTTTGTCAGTCTGGATCCTGAACCCATGCGCCATTTCTGGCACGGGGTCATCGCCAGCCTGAAAAGCGGCGATCGCCAGCTGATGGTTGCGCGCCTTGACGGCAGGATAGTTGCGACGGTTATCCTGGTGTTGGGCATGATGCCCAATGGCGCACACCGCGCTGAAATCGCTAAGCTGCTGGTGCATCCGGAGGCCAGGCGGCGCGGCATCGCCCGTCAGCTGCTGTCCCGTGCCGAGCAGCTTGCCCGGCAGGCAGGCAGAACGCTGCTGGTGCTGGATACGCGCAGCGGCGATGTGGCAGAACAGCTTTATCTGACGCAGGGCTGGAAAATAAGCGGACAGATCCCGGGGTATGCGCTTTCCACCGACGGCGAGCCCGAGGCCACGACCGTTATGTATAAATGCCTTTAATAATGCTGTCGGTGGTTCCGGCGTACAACCCCTGTCTGTGAAAATTGAGTTCTGATGTTCTGATGTTCTGACGTCCCCGGTCTCTGAGGAGCGACGGCGCCCTTTCGTCCGCCGCGTTTGCACCGAGATAAACTCGTCTCATTTTATTACATCTTTGATTGAATATTAAACGGGCAACGAATAGAATGCCGCGCGTAAACGGGGTTGATTAAGGATTAATTAACGCCAATAACGGACTTAGCCAACAGGGAAGTGAAAGGTGAAAAGGGATTTTTTACAGCGTTGCCGCGCGGCAGCCTTGCTGAGCGCGCAGGCGCTATTCTTTAGCAGCGCGGCCATCGCCGCGCCTGAATCTGAAGCCATTATTCACCAGCAGGAGCGGCAGAGGGCGCTTGAACAACAGCTTCAGCCCGCTACGCCTGACGTACGTCTTTCGCCACCCGCTACGGGCAGCTCCAGGCTGCACTTTCCCGATGAGATTCCCTGCTTCCCACTCCAGCAGATCCTGCTAAAGGGGACAGAGGACTTTCCCCACTGGCTCCCGCTCCAGCGCCTGGCAAATCAGGCCAGCGGCCGCTGTCTCGGCGCGCAGGGCATCAACCTGCTAATGAGCGCCCTGCAAAATTTGCTTATCGATCGCGGCTATGTCACCAGCCGGGTGCTTGCACCCGCGCAGGATCTGACTCAGGGTTCGTTCACCCTCCAGCTGTTTGCCGGCAAAGCCAGTGCCGTCAGCCTGACGCCGCAAAGCGGGCGCTACGTTAACCTGTGGACCGCGCTGCCGACGCGCGCGGGAACGCTGTTCGATTTGCGCGACGTCGAGCAGGGACTGGAAAATCTCCAGCGGCTTCCCACGGTGACGGCAGAGATGTCGCTGTCACCCGGCGCTAAACCCGGCGAGAGCGACGTCAGCATAGACTGGCATCAGCGCAAAATGTGGCGGCTGGGCGCCTCTCTTGATGATGCGGGCGCTACCGGCACCGGACGCATCCAGGGAGGAGTGACCTTCTATCTGGACAATCCGCTGTCGCTCAGCGATCTGTTCTATGTATCGGCCAGCCACGACCTGGCGCGCGGCGGCGATAAAAACAGTAAAAATCTGACCGGCCACTACTCCGTGCCGTTTGGCTACTGGCTGCTTGGGATGACCGCCAGCAAATACCGCTATCTTCAGACGGTGGCAGGACGCTACGCCGATGTGCGCTACAGCGGGGTTAGCCAGAGCCTGAACGGCCAGCTCAGCCGCGTTCTGCACCGCACCGGCAGCCAGAAAACCACCCTCAGCTGGGATCTGCTCTCCCGCCAGACGCGCAGCTACCTTGATGACACCGAAATTGGCGTCCAGCGCAGCCATACCTCCGCGTGGCGACTGGGTTTGCAGCATCGACACTATATCGGTGCCGCGACGCTCGATGCGGGCGTCAGCTATCAGCGAGGAATGCGCTGGTTTGGCGCCATCCCGGCACCTTCCGAAGCCTGGGGAGAAGGTACTGCGCTGGCGAAAATTCTTCAGCTAAACGGCCAGTTTTCCGTGCCTTTTACGCTATCCGCGCAGCGCTTCAGCTTTACCAGCCAGTATCTGCGCCAGATGAGCAGCACGTCACTGACCCCGCAGGACCGCTTCTCTATTGGCAGCCGCTGGACGGTACGGGGTTTTGACGGTGAACGCTCGCTAAGCGCCGACAGCGGCTGGACGGTACGTAACGATATTGGCTGGGCAACGCCCGTCCCGGCGCAGCAGCTCTATCTGGCGGTGGACTACGGTGAAACCGGCAGCCGGGGCAGCGATCTGCTGGGCCGACATCTGGCCGGTGGCGCCGTCGGACTGCGCGGTAGCGCCCTGAATACCGGCTATGACCTCTTTGCCGGGGTGCCGCTGGCAAAACCCGCGGGATACCACACCAGCGGCGCAAGCTTCGGCTTCAACCTGAACTGGAATTACTGAGCGCGTCGTACCCGACACGTACTGACCGCTTAGCACTTTAGCTCTACTGATAAGGACATCATCATGAACACGCGCTGCTTTCGCGTTATTTTCAGTCAGGCCCGCAGTATGCTTGTGGTGGTGGCCGATATCCTCCCGGCGGGCCGGGGCCGAAGGAGCTGCCGACGCAGTGTGACTCGCGCACGAGAACTTTTTGCCCCCGCGCTCTCTTCGCTGGGCTTTGCGCTACTGCTGGCAACGGGCGCGATTATGCCCGCATCGGCAGGGGTGGTTGCCGACGGCGGCGCGCCGGGTGGGCAGCGCCCGACGGTGATCAACAGCGCCAATGGCACGCCGCAGGTCAATATTCAGACGCCCAGCGCGGCGGGCGTGTCGCGCAATCAGTACAGCCAGTTCGACGTGGATCAAAAAGGCGTCATCCTGAATAACTCGCGCACGGCGGCACAAACGGCGCTGGGCGGAAGGGTCGCGGGCAATCCGTGGCTGGCGCAAGGCGAGGCGCGGGTGATCCTCAACGAGGTTAACTCACGCGATCCGAGCCGGCTTAACGGCTTTATCGAAGTGGCCGGGCAGCGCGCGCAGGTGGTGATTGCCAGCCCCGCCGGGATCAGCTGTAACGGCTGCGGCTTTATTAATGCCAGCCGGGCCACGCTCACCACCGGCCAGGCGCGGCTCAGCAACGGCCAGATCGCCGGGTACGACGTCAGCCAGGGCACGATTACCGTTCACGGCCAGGGAATGGACAGCAGCCAGCAGGACAGCACCGACCTGATCGCCCGGGCGGTGCATATCAATGCCGGGATCCAGGCCAGGGAGCTGAAGGTGACGACCGGCCACAATCATATTGACGCCGCGCACCAGACCGTCAGCGCAATGGCCGGTGAGGGCGAGGCGAAGCCACAGTTTGCCCTTGACGTTGCGCAGCTGGGCGGCATGTACGCCGGTAAAATTCGCCTGATCGGCACCGAAGGTGGCGTTGGCGTACGCAATGCCGGGCATATCGGCACCTCGGCGGGTAGCGTGGCGATCACCGCCGACGGCCATATTGCTAACAGCGGAAGCATCAGCAGCGCGACCCGTCTTGATGTGGCTACGCGGGGCGACCTCAGCAACAGCGGGACGCTCTATGCCAGGGAAAGTTCTGCCATCTCCGTCGCGGGGCGGCTGACGCACAGCGGCACTCTCGCCAGCGGGCAACAGACCCGCGTACAGGCCGCCACTATTGAGGCCAGCCGCAAAAGCGTCTTTGCCGCGGGCGTTGACGATCGCGGGCAGCCTAAACCTGGCGGCAGCCTGACCCTCAGCAGCAGCGGTGCATTACGCGCGCAGGGACAGCTGCTGGCGACGGAGCAGCTCAGCGTTCAGGGTGCCTCGGTGGATCTCAGTGACAGCCAGACGGCGGGCCGCGATATTGCCGTCACCGCTTCCTCCGGCGATATCAGCACCGCCCGCGCGGTTATTTCCGCTACCCAGACCCTCAGCCTGAATACCCGGGGGCAGCTAAACAATGATGGCGGCAGCCTGGCCGCTGACCGACTCAGCCTGACGGCGCATCAGCTCTCTAACCAGCAGGGAACGTTGCAGCAGTTGGGCCAGGCAGATCTGACGCTGGCGCACCAGGCGGGCATTAATAACACCGGGGGCAGCATCGCCAGCAATGGCGTAAACCTGACGCTCAGCACCGCCAGCCTGATTAACCGCCGGGGTCGGATAACCCATGCGGGTGAGGGACAGCTCCACGTCAGCGCGTCAGCGCTGTCGGGTACGCAGGGCAGCCTGCTGACTAATGGCGCCCTGCTGCTGGAGGGCGGCGCGCTGACGCTTGACCAGGCTACCACCCAGGCCCGGCACATCACCGTAAACGCGGCCAGCCTCTCCGGCCGCGGCGGAGAGGTTATCCAGACCGGCAGCGGTGAGATGACCTTCAACCTGAACGGCACGCTGGATAATTCCGGCGGACTGATCCACAGCGGCGGCAGCCTCATGGTGGATACCCACGGCGGCCTGCTGCTGAACCGCGACAGCGGGGCGCAGGGCGGCATTCTCAGTGCGGGTGCGCTGTCGCTGCGCAGCGGCGCGGGCGATAATCGCAGCGGCCTGATCCTCAGCGGCGGTAATGCGCGGCTGGAGACCGGGCACTGGGACAACAGCAGCGGTACAATCCAGTCCGGCTCTTACCTGCACTGGCATACCAGCGGGCAGGCGCTGATTAACCGGGCGGGCGTTATCAGTGCGCATACCGGCCTTGCACTGCAAAGTGGTGATATCAATAACCAGCAGGGCACGCTGGCCGCGGGCAGCGAACTGACGCTGAGCAGCCATGCGCTGGACAACAGCCAGCAGGGGCAGATTATCAGCAAAGGCAGTCTGCGGCTGACCACCGCCGGGCTGAATAACCAGCAGGGCCGCATTCAGTCGCTGGGCGATATGGTGCTGAGCGCAAAGGATGCGGTGATCAATAATACCCGGGGGCTTATCCACAGCGCCCAGACGCTGCTGCTTAGCGCCGCACAGATTATGAATCAGGATACCCGACGCAGCGTCGTACCCTCGGGCTGCAGGCCGCCAGGCTGCGGGTTACGGCGGAGCAGCTGGATAATCACCAGGGTGAAGTGCTGGCCGATGAGGATCTGACGCTGACGCTCACCGACAGGCTGAATAACAGCAGCGGTCTGATCTCCTCGATTAAAAATGCCTCACTCAGCGCTGCCACCCTGACCAACAGGGCGGGGGATATCGAAGCCGGACAGGGGCTGAGCCTGCGAAGTGACTGGCTGAGCGGGGAGGGTCGTCTGCTGTCGCTGGGCAATATGTCGCTCAGCCTCAGCCGGGACTTTATTAACAGCGGCTCACTGGAAGCGGCGGGGGCGCTCTCGCTGACCACGGCGGGCCAGCTCACTAACCACGGCCTGATGCAGGCGGGGGGCACCCTCGCGCTCCGGGCCGCTTCGCTGTTTAACAGCGCCACCGGGGAGATCGCTGCCGGGCTGTTACAGGCGGAGATCGCCGCCACGCTGACGAATTATGGCCTGCTCAACGGCATCTATACGCGCCTGAACGCGCAAATTCTGAACAACGTTGCGACCGGGCGGATCTACGGTGACTGGCTGGCGATAAAGGCCGGGACGCTGAATAACCTCGCCGCGTCGGGCCATGCCGCCACGCTTGCGGCCAGGCAGCAGCTGGATCTGGGCGTTGGTACGCTAAATAACCGCGAGCACGCGCTGATCTACAGCGGCGGCAGCCTGGCCCTGGGCGGAACGCTCAGCGACGATTACCGGGCTGTCGGACAGGGCGGTGCACTCAATAATCACAGCGCCACCCTTGAGTCGGCGGGGGATATGACGCTGAATATCGCCAGCATCAATAACCACAATGACCATTTTCGTACTGAAAACGTGCTGATCTCGCAGGAGCAGGTTTCTGAATACCAGGTGGACCGCCTGAATAATGGCGTGCGCTATAACGTCAATGACTACGATATCAGTATGTATAAGGACGAGACGTGGGTCATCTGCATCGTGGGCGTGATTTGCCATAACACCGATGGCGATAAGTTCACCCACTACGACTACACGCGCACCATCACCGAAGACCGCATCGCGCAGAGCGATCCGGGGAAAATTATTGCCGGTGGCAGTATGACCGTCGGGGCTGACCGGCTGCTTAACGATAAAAGTCAGATTATCGCAGGCGGTACGCTGGCGATAACGGCGGCGCAGATGGATAACATTGAACCGGTCGCCGCCCGCCAGATAAAAGAGGAGGGCGTGACCCGGCGCTACACCCGTAAGCAGCACAGCGGCGGCGATTCACCGCGGGTAGTAACCGAAGCGTGGAAACCAGCGGTAGTGATTCAGGACATTGCTCTGCGCCCTGGTTACATCAGCGGCAACACCACGGGTGAGGGCAGCGGCCTGACGCCGGATAATCAACCGGAGAGCCACCTTAGTGGCAACCCGTCGGGAACCGGCGGCGTCAGCATCGCGCCGATCGCGGGGTCAGACGACCTCTCCTTCGGCAAAATTCTTGAGGTCTCCCGGGAGGGGGTGGACAGCGTAGTACGCACTACCGGCCCCGATACCCGCCTGCCTGACAGCAGCCTGTTCCATATGCGACCAGAAAGCGACAGCGCCTGGCTGATTGAAACCGACCCACGCTTTATCGGCGAAAAGGCGTGGCTCAGCTCGGACTGGATGTTGCAGGCGTTTAAAACCGATCCGGCTAACGTTCATAAGCGGCTCGGCGACGGCTGGTACGAGCAGCGGCTGAACCGCGAGCAGATCATCGCCCTGACCTGGCAGCGCTATCTGGCCGGTCAGCAGAGCGACGAAGATCAGTATAAAGCGCTGATGAACAATGGCATCGACTTTGGCAGGAAACATAACCTGACGCCCGGCATTGCCCTGACGGCGAAGCAGATGAGTGAGCTGACCAGCGATATCGTCTGGATGGTCGCCCGGCCCATACAGCTGCCGGACGGCACGATGCAGCAGGTGCTGGTCCCGCAGGTATACAGTCTGGTCAGGCCCGGTGACATTGACGGCGGCGGGGCACTGCTGGCGGGTAAAAATGTGCAGCTGGCGCTCAGTGGCGACCTGACCAACCGTGGAACGGTTAGCGCGCAGCAGAGCATGCAGATGCTGGCGGATAACATCAACAACCTGGGCGGCACCCTCAGCGGGCAGGATGTCTGGCTGCAGGCACGAACGGATATCACCAATACCGGCGGCCACGTACAGGGCGGCGGCAGGCTGACGGCGATAGCGGGACGGGATATCAGCATCACGACCACAACCCGCAGCAACGACAGCCTTAACGGCGATTCCGCCCGCACGGCAATCAACCAGACGGGCAGCTTTACGGTCACCAATAACGCAGGTTTACTCGACATTCAGGCCGGGCGCGACGTGAATCTTAAGGCGGCTATTGTCGCCGCCAGCGGCGACAATAGCCGTGCCACGGTCATGGCGGGGAATAATCTGAGCCTGACCACCGTTGAGACCGCCAGCCGGGACAACCTGAGCTGGGGCAGCGATGACACCCTGCGTCAGGCGCAGAGCCGGGAGGTGGGCACCCCGATCCAGGGCGGCGGCGAGGTGACCCTGCTGGCGGGGAATGACCTCAGCATGACGGCGGCAAGGGTATCAGCAAACCAGGCGCTAACCGTACAGGCGGGTAATGACCTGAGTATCCACAGCGGCACGGCTACGGAAAGCTTCGATCAGTATACTAAATCGACCAGCAGCGGGTTTCTGTCCGGTAAGACAACGGTAGATCACAACAGCTTCAGCGACCGGACGGCGGTAGCCAGCCAGCTTGACGGCCACAGCGTCACGATGCTGGCGGGGCACGATTTGCAGGTGCAGGGCAGCAGCGTGGTGGGCACGCAGGACGTGATGCTCCATGCCGGTAACAACCTCAGCCTGACCAGCGTGGACGAACAGCATGAGGTGCGACAGATCCACGAGGAGAAAAAAACCGGCTTCTCCGGCACCGGCGGCATTGGCGTCAGCTACGGTAAACAGAGCGTGAAGACCACCGACACCCTCAGCAGTCGCACCAGCGCGGCGGCGACGGCAGGCAGCGTGGACGGTAACCTGAGCCTGACGGCGGGCAACGTCCTGCTGATCGGCGGCTCTGACCTGGTGGCCGGACAGGATATGCGGCTGAGTGCGAAGGAGGTGAACATTGAGGCGGCAGAAAACCAGCGGTCGCAGAAGCAGACCACCGAGCAGAAAAGCTCCGGGCTGACGCTGGCCCTTTCCGGCACGGCGGGCAGCGCCCTGAACACGGCGGTCACCACGGCGAAGCAGGCCAGCGAAAGCAGCGGGCGACTGGCGGCCCTGCAGGGCGTGCAGGCGGGGCTTAACGGCGTCAGTGCCGGGCAGGCCCTGCAGATGGATGCGGCGAAGGGCAGCGATCCGGCGAACGGCAACACGGTGGGGGCGAACCTCTCCTGGGGGAGCCAGTCATCGACCTCGGAGAGTCGCCTTGAGCAGACCACCCAGCGTGGCAGCAGCCTGACGGCGGGTCACAACCTGAGCATCACCGCCAGCGGCAGCGGCGTGTCCGGCGCTGACGGGGATATCCGGGTGCAGGGCAGCCAATTTCAGGTGGGGCATGATCTGCTGCTGTCGGCGAACCGCGATGTCAACCTGCTGTCGGCCGCAGAGCAGGAAAGCACGCGCAGTAAAAACAGCAGCAAAGGTGGGGCGGTTGGCGTCGGCTTCGGTGTGGGGGCCGGAGGATCGGGCTTCAGCGTCTCGGGGAGCGTTAACAGCGCGAAGGGCCATGAAAACGCCGATGCTCTGAGCCATACCGAAAGCCAGATTAACGCGGGTAATCAGGTGACCCTTATCAGCGGGCGGGATACGACGCTGACCGGCGCGCAGGTGGCGGGGGAAACGGTGACGCTGGAGGTCGGTCGTAACCTGACGCTGACCAGCGAGCAGGACAAAAACCACTATGACGCGAAGCAGCAGAGCGCCAGCGCGAGTGGCAGTGCGGGGGCAGGCGGCGGCTCGGCCAGCGTTAACGTTTCTCAGGAGAGCATGAACAGCCGCTGGGAGTCGGTCACCGATCAGACGGGCATCTTTGCCGGCAGCGGCGGCTTTGATATTACCGTGGGCGAGCATACGCAGCTCAACGGGGCGGTTATCGGCTCGACGGCGGCGTCAGAGCGGAATAAACTGGATACCGGCACGCTGGGGTTCAGCGATATCGACAACAGAGCGGACTACAGCGTTGAGCACCAGAGCACGGGCGTCAGCACGGGCGGTAGCGTGGACGGGCAGTTCGCCGGAAATATGGCGAACACGTTGCTGACCGGGGTGAACGGTTCAGATAGCGCCAGCTCGACCACCCACGCGGCGGTGAGTGAAGGGACGATTATTATCCGTGACCAGGCGAAGCAGCAGCAGGACGTAAGTGAGCTGAGCCGCGACGTGGAGAATGCGAATCCGGGGCTGGCGGAGATATTTGATAAGGAGAAGGAGCAGCAGCGGCTGAGGGAGGCGGCGCTGATTGGGGAGATAGGGAGTCAGGTTGGGGATATCGCAAGGACCCAGGGTGAAATCGAGGGGCTGAAAGCGAAGAAAGATCCGGCTGCCCTTCAGGCCGCCAGAGAACAACTCGCCGGTCAGGGTAACCTNAATCCTACCGACAAGCAGATAGCCGATCAGGCTTACAAAACGGCGATGGCCCCTTACGGCACCGGCAGCGCGTTGCAACAGGGGATCCAGGCGGCCACTGATGCGGTGCAGGGCCTGGCGGGCGGAAACATCGCTCAGGCCATCAGCGGTGCTGCGAGTCCATATCTGGCAGAGCAGATCCACAAACTGACCGAAGGGAACCCTGAAGCGCAGGCAATGGCCCACGCGGTGGTCGGTGCGGTCACCTCGTATGCGTCAGGCAACAATGCCCTGGCAGGTGCAGCAGGCGCGGTCAGCGGCGAACTGATGGCGCAGCTGGTGATGAATCAGCTGTATCCGGGTAAAACGGTCAGCGA
>NZ_CDPK01000003.1:151796-153517 GCF_900068895.1 Erwinia sp. ErVv1
CCGGGTAAAACGGTCAGCGAACTGACGGAGACGGAGAAACAGACCATCAGTGCGCTGGGTACGCTGGCGGCGGGCCTGACCGGTGGCGTGGTTGGTGACAGCACGGCGGATGTAGTGGCCGGAGCGCAGGCGGGCCAGAACTCGGTCAATAACAACTTATTTGGTGGTAACGAAGAGGCACAGGCAGAAAAAGCCAGGCAGCATGGCGCAGACGTNAATAACAACTTATTTGGTGGTAACGAAGAGGCACAGGCAGAAAAAGCCAGGCAGCATGGCGCAGACGTACTGTCCTGTACCGATAATCCTTCCGGTGAGGCCTGCCAGCGAGGTCTGGCCGAAAATAAAGCCTATGCGGCCGCACTGGCAACGGGTGGCGTGGCATCCTTAACCGCTCCCGCCCAAGTCATGTGGGCGCTGGGTGCCGGAGTTAACGCAGGTGTTCAGTATGCTGAAGATGGCAAGGTGAATCCGGTTAACTCTGTTGTCGCTGGCTGGACTAACGTTGTCAGTATGGGGAATGGCTTCTGGGGAACTGTAGTCTGGAATGCTGCCGGAGGAGCCTTAACCAATCAGATCAATGGCGATGATCCGCTGACGGGTGCAATAACTAATGGCGCAGGATCGGCGTTGGGTTATGGAGCCGGTAAATTGATCTCATCAGGGACAAATGCGGCGGGTAAATGGATCACCGGTGGCTGGGATCCCAAGTTCAATCCTGATCTGCTGAAATATACTGAAGTTAAAGGACAACTGGGGCTATCTAAGGAAATGCTGCCGAGTAAGCTACCGGGCATAATAGGAAATACAGGTTCATCGATTAGCTCGGAATACAGTAGTGGCGCGACACAGAAAATTATCGGCGAGGTAAATAAAAATGATAAATAATAAGCAATTACAGTGCAGAAAGGCTGTGCTGATGTTACTTATTTTTGTCATGATAGTTTTAGGTGTGATCGCTACTGCTTTATTGGGACGATTACTCCTGTCAACTATATTGTGGTTTTTAACTGGCACATTTGATATGTCATGGAACGACGTTTTACATGGAATTAAACTTGGTTCTGTTGGCGGATCAATATGTGGAGCGGGGATAATTTTAGCCCGAATATTCAAAATAAAAGGCTTTTAACTTCCACTGAGAAGAGCTGAGCCGCGATGTTGAGAATGCGAATCCGGGTCTGGCGGAGATATTTGATAAGGAGAAGGAGCAGAACCGGCTGAAAGAGGCGCAGCTGATAGGGGGAGATAGGGAGTCAGGTTGCGGATATTGCAAGGACCCAGGGTGAAATCGAGGGGCTGAAAGCGAAGAAAGATCCGGCTGCCCTTCAGGCCGCCAGAGAACAACTCGCCGGTCAGGGTAACCTNAATCCTACCGACAAGCAGATAGCCGATCAGGCTTACAAAACGGCGATGGCCCCTTACGGCACCGGCAGCGCGTTGCAACAGGGGATCCAGGCGGCCACGGCGGCGATACAGGGCCTGGCGGGCGGAAATATCGGCCAGGCCATCAGTGGTGCGGCATCGCCGTATCTGGCCGAGCAGATCCACAAACTGACCGAAGGCAATCCTGAAGCGCAGGCAATGGCCCACGCGGTGGTCGGTGCGGTAACCTCGTATGCGGCCGGTAGCAGCGCCCTGGCAGGTGCAGCAGGCGCGGTCAGCGGCGAACTGATGGCGCAGCTGGTGATGAATCAGCTGTATCCGGGTAAAACGGTCAGCGA
>NZ_CDPK01000003.1:153633-181664 GCF_900068895.1 Erwinia sp. ErVv1
CCGGGTAAAACGGTCAGCGAACTGACGGAGACGGAGAAACAGACCATCAGTGCGCTGGGTACGCTGGCGGCGGGCCTGACCGGTGGCGTTGTCGGTGACAGCACGGCGGATGTAGTGGCGGGGGCGCAGGCGGGCCAGAACTCGGTCAATAACAACTTATTTGGTGGTAACGAAGAGGCACAGGCAGAAAAAGCCAGGCAGCATGGCGCAGACGTACTGTCCTGTACCNAATAACAACTTATTTGGTGGTAACGAAGAGGCACAGGCAGAAAAAGCCAGGCAGCATGGCGCAGACGTACTGTCCTGTACCGATAATCCTTCCGGTGAAGCCTGCCAGCGAGGTCTGGCGGAGAATAAAGCCTACGCCGGAGCACTGGCAACAGGTGGAGTGGCGCTGTTACCTGGAAGTGCTCAGGCGATGTGGGCGCTGGGTGCCGGAGTTAATGCAGGTGTTCAGTATGCTGAAGATGGCAAGGTGAATCCGGTTAACTCTGTTGTCGCTGGCTGGACTAATGTTATTACCATCGGAAATGGCCTGACCGGGACAGTTATCTGGAATGCTGCCGGAGGCGCCTTAACCAATCAGATCAATGGCGATGATCCGCTGACTGGTGCTATTACAAACGGTTTTGGGGCGGGAGCTGGATATGGAGTTGGTAATTACATTGTGAAGCCGATTGCAAATACGGCAGGTAAGTTGATAACCGATGGTTGGAATCCTAAATTCGATCCTAACCTTTTGAAATACACCGAAGTCAAAGGACAACTGGGGATCTCTAAGGAAATGTTGCCGAGTAAAATTCCAGGGGCGATGGGTAATGCAGGCGGTAGCCTTTCATCCGAGTTTGGAAGTTCACTTATCCAACATAAAATGGATGAGATTAAAAAATGAGAATCTTACTTTTCTCCTTAGCAATAACAAGTTGCTGCATGCTGGGGCTGTTTCTTGTTGGCGTTTCCTTTTATCTTTGTATAGAGGTGTTTTTCTATTTTTATGGTGGCATCCCAATATCTTTTGAACTTCTTCACTTTGAAAAAATATTCAAAATGAGCATTTGGGGAGGTGGAATATCAGGGGTTAGTATTATTTTATTCCGCCTTTTAAAAGTAAAAGGCTTTTAACCTCCACTGAAAAGATCCCGGCCGAGCTGAGCCGTGGCGTTGAGCATGCGAATCCGGGGCTGGCGGAGATATTTGATAAGGAGCAGCAGCGGCTGAAAGAGGCGCTGCTGATTGGTGAGACAGGCAGTCAGGTTGGGGATATTGCCAGGACGCAGGGTGAGATAGAGGCAACAAAAGCCGCGAATGGTAAGATGGCCGGTGCGACGCAGCAGGACCGCGACCAGGCCAGAGCCGACTGGATGAAGGCGAACCCCGGAAAAACGCCGTCCGACGGTGATATCACCGGTCAGGTTCACCAGAACTTCTATAATCAGGCGTTCACTGAGAGCGGGTTCGGCACCGGCAGCGCGTTGCAACAGGGGATCCAGGCGGCCACTGCTGCGGTGCAGGGGCTGGCGGGTGGAAATATCGGGCAGGCCATCAGCGGTGAGGCATCGCCTTATCTGGCAGAGCAGATCCACAAACTGACCGAAGGGAATCCTGAAGCGCAGGCGATGGCCCACGCGGTGATGGGTGCTGTAACATCCTACGCGGCCGGTAGCAGCGCCCTGGCAGGCGCAGCCGGAATCGCCTACTCTGTAAGACCCTCCCTTTACTTTGCTTCCCCGGGCCCGTCACATGCTCTATTTGAAGATATTTATTATTGGTTTTATCTGCCTGCTGCTGCTGTCGTTTGCGCAAAGTTATCTCAGTGCGAGCCACAGCGGCGTGGCGCTGAGCGGACAGAGCTGGTCTGGCGCCCGTCGTGATTCTGCCGGAATTGCCCCGGACGCAGCCGCATTTCGCAACAGTGCGATAGTGCAGGTTTACACCGCGCCGACCTTTGGCTGGCGTGGCCTGGTGGCAGTTCATCCCTGGATTATCTTCAAAAAAGCAGGGGAAACGGTATACAGCCGTTACGAGGTGGTCAGCTGGGGCAGCAGCAACGTGGTGCGGCGTAACTACGCGCTTCCCGACGGCTACTGGTTTGGCGCTACCCCTCGTCTGCTGGTAGACCATCGCGGCAGTGCGGCCGAGGCGATGATCCCGCATATTGAGGCCGCCATCAAAAGCTATCCCTGGCCTCATACCTATCGCGTCTGGCCCGGCCCAAACAGCAACACATTTCTGGCGCATATTGGCAGGAAAGTGCCTGCGCTGAGGCTGGATCTGCCCGCGAATGCCATCGGGAAGGATTACCGCCCGCTGCATAATCTGGTTGGCCTGCCGCCGTCGGGCAGAGGCGTGCAGATCTCTCTGCTGGGGGTTTTAGGCCTGACGCTGGGCGCTGAAGAGGGAATTGAGTTCAATATTTCCGGCCTCAATTTTGGTATCGACGTTAAGTCGCCTGCGCTGCGTTTGCCCTTTATTGGCCGGATGGGGGCGAGTAAAGTCATTACCGACGCGCCTGCGGGAGGGTGAGGAGTGCTTCCGGGACCTTACTGAGCGCTTCTGGCAAGGTAGCGTCAGTCAAAGTCGAAATGACATCGGGGATCGGGCGAATGATTGCAGAGGAGAGCTGACGCCGACCGAATACTGTGTAAAAATACAGGCCATTCTGAACAAATGTGGTTGTCATGGCGCTAACAGTCGCGTTAAAAGCGCAAATTGCGGAGTGGTACAAGGCCCTCCAGCAGCAAATACCTGATTTCATCTCCCGCGCTCCTCAGCGGCAGATGATCGCTGAAGTGGCAAAAACGCTGGCGGGTGACGATGGGCGTCATCTGGCCATTGAAGCGCCAACTGGCGTCGGCAAAACGCTCTCCTACCTGATCCCCGGCATTGCCGTCAGCCGGGCTGAGGAAAAGCCGCTGGTGGTCAGTACTGCCAACGTCGCCCTTCAGGATCAGATATTCAGCAAGGATCTGCCATTGCTGAAAAAAATCATCCCCGACCTGCGTTTCACCGCGGCCTTTGGCCGTCGACGCTATGTCTGCCCGCGCAATCTTTCTGCCCTGGCCACCGACGAAGAGAAGCAGGGCGATCTGCTGCTGTTTCTTGATGATGATATGACCGCCAGTAAGGAGGAGCGGGCGTTTTGCACCGGGCTGGAACAGAAGCGTAACCGCCATCAGTGGGATGGTCTGCGCGACCACTGTGATGACACCATCGAAGAGTCGCTGTGGCAGCGTTTGAGCACCGACAAGGCCAACTGTCTTGGCAGTAACTGCCACTGGTATCGCGAGTGCCCCTTTTACGTTGCCCGCCGCGAAATTGAGCAGGCAGATGTCGTCGTCGCTAATCACGCGCTGGTGATGGCGGCGCTGGAAACGGAATCGGTGCTCCCGCCGCCCAAAAATCTGCTGCTGGTGCTGGATGAAGGACACCATCTGCCGGACGTCGCCCGCGATGCGCTGGAAATGAGCGGTGATATCACGCCCGGCTGGACCACGCTCCAGCTCGATCTTTTTTGCCGTCTGGTTGAGCAGTGCATGGCGCAGTTCCGTCCGAAAAGGCCGCCCGCACTAAGCAATCCGGAGCGGCTTAAAGCCCACTGTGAAGAAGTGCGTGAACAGCTCCAGCAGCTGTCACATTTGCTGGCGCAGTTTCTGCCGCCGGGTNTGGTTCGAGGCCAGCAGCAAGCTGTGGCGGCTGGCAGCAATGGAGCGGGCGTCGGGTGCGCCGGTGTCGAAGTGGGTGACGCGCGACCTCCGCGAGGGCAGCGCCCACCTGACCTTTCACTGTGCCGGGATCCGCGTTAGCGAGCAGCTGGAAAAGCTGCTGTGGCGTAAAATTCCTCATGTGGTGCTGACCTCGGCCACGCTGCGCTCGCTGAACAGCTTTCAGCGGCTACAGGAGATGTCCGGTCTGAGTGAAAAGGTGAGCGATCGCTTTGTCGCGCTGGACTCTCCCTTCAACCATATTGAGCAGGGCAGGCTGGTGATACCGCAAATGCGCTACGAGCCGATGCTGGCTACCGAGGTCGAGCATCTGGCGGAGATGGCGCACTTTTTCCGCCAGCAAATTAAAGAGGCAAAGCACAAAGGACTGCTGGTGCTGTTTGCCAGCGGGCGGGCGATGCAGCAGTTTCTGGCTTATCTGCCCGAGCTGCGGTTAATGATGCTGGTGCAGGGGGACAGACCGCGACCGGCGCTGGTGGCGCTGCACCGTAAGCGGGTTGAGCAGGGTGAAACCAGCGTGCTGGTTGGGCTACAGTCCTTTGCCGAAGGGCTGGATCTGAAGGGCGACCTGCTTTCTCAGGTGCATATTCATAAAATTGCTTTCCCACCGGTGGACAGTCCGGTTATTTTGACCGAGGGAGAGTGGTTGAAAAGCCTGCGCCGCTATCCGTTTGAAGTGCAGAGCCTGCCCAGCGCCTCGTTTAACCTGATTCAGCAGGTCGGCAGGCTGATCCGCAGCCATACCTGCTACGGTGAAATCGTAATCTACGATCGGCGTCTGCTGACGAAAAGCTACGGCGCCCGCCTGCTGGGCGCACTCCCGGTGTTCCCGATTGAACAACCGGCGATGCCCGAGGGTAAGCTGCCCACGGTCAGCCCGATGCTGAGCGGCAGGAAATCGACCGCGCGCCGTAAACGTTAATGAATCAACAGAGCAACCGCATGGACTACAAACAGATTATTAAAGAGATTGGGCGCGGGAAAAATCACGCCCGCGATATTGATTTTGCTACCGCGCGCGATCTTTATCGACACATTCTGGCGGACGAGGTGCCCGAGCTGGAGCTCGGCGGCATGCTTATCGCACTGCGCATTAAGGGTGAGGGCGAAGAAGAGATGCCGGGATTTTATGCGGCGATGCAGGAGCGGGTGACGCGTCTCACCCCCCCGAGCGGCCGGCCCATGCCCGTGGTGATCCCCAGCTACAACGGCGCGCGCAGGCAGGGGAATCTGACGCCGCTGCTGGCGCTGCTGCTTTCGGCGTTGGGGTTTCCGGTGCTGGTGCATGGGGTGAGCGACGACCCTACCCGAGTGACCAGCGAAGCGGTTTTCCGGGCGCTGGGCGTTGATGCGGTAACGGATGCGACCCAGGCGCAGGATAAACTTAATCGGGGGGAACTGGTGTTTATCTCCGTCGGCACGCTCTGCCCGCCGCTGGAAAAACAGCTCTCTCTGCGCTGGCGGATGGGCGTACGTAACAGTGCGCATACCCTGGCGAAGCTGCTCACACCCTTTGCCGAAGACGCGGCCCTGCGCCTATCCAGCGTTTCTCACCCGGAGTATATTCCCCGGGTGGCGAAGTTTTTCCACGCCACCGGCGGCAGGGCGCTGCTGCTTAACGGTACGGAAGGTGAGGTATATGCTAATCCGCAGCGCTGCCCGGCTATCAGCCTGATCGCCGGTGCTGAGCCGGTTGTTCTGCTGCCGCGTCAGGAAGAGAGTGGGACTGGCCGCGATGCGCTGCCGGCAGAGAAGGACGCTGCCACCACGGCCGCGTGGATCGCGCGCTGTATGCAGCGTGAAATCGCGATACCGCAGCCGCTGCGTCAGCAGATTGCCTGCTGTTATGTGGCAACCGGGCGAGCGAGAGATGTTGAAAGCGCGCTTGTGCAGATTGAACAGGCCGGATATTAAGCTGAATGCTGACTAGCTTGCCGGCAGGAGCTGTTCAGCCAGCGTACTCCACAGCGCAATGCCTTCGCCGATCATCTCATCGTTGAAGTCGTACTGCGCGTTATGCAGCGGCGGCGAAGGCGTCGCGCCATCTGCACCAATCCAGAAATAGGCACCGGGGCAGGCTTCCAGCATACAGGCAAAATCCTCTGACGCCATTGAGGGATTGACCTCCCAGTGTACGTTCTCCGCCGGAAGCAGCGACAGCGCACACTGACGCACCTTTAGCGCCTCGGCCGCGTTATTGGTGGTCACCGGATAGTCCGTCAGGTACTCGATCCGCCCCTCGATCCCCAGCGGGACGGTAAAGGTGGTGACAAAGGCATCGATCATCTCCCTCACTTTTGCCCGCACATCGGCCTGAAGACAGCGTAGCGTACCGCGCAGCACCACGGTCTCCGGAATAACGTTGATCGCCTCGCCGCCGTTGATTTGCGTGATGCTGACCACGGCGGACGCGAGGGGAGAGAGACGCCGGGCCGGAATGGTTTGCAGCGCCAGAATTAGCTGGGCAGCCGCGACCACCGGATCGGCTCCGTTTTCCGGCATGGCGGCATGGCAGCTTTTGCCGTGTAGGGTGATTTCAAACGCGTCCAGCGACGCCATCATCGCGCCGCTGTTTACGGCCATATGGCCCACGGGCAGGCCCGGCCAGTTGTGCATGCCATAGATAGCCGACATTGGAAACAGCTCAAACAGGCCATCGGCCACCATTTTACGCGCGCCGCCAAGATTCTCTTCGGCAGGCTGAAAAACGAAATGCAGGGTGCCGCTAAAGCGCCGCGTCGCGCTGAGATGCTTCGCCGCCGCTACCAGCATCGCGGTATGTCCATCGTGACCACAGGCGTGCATAACGCCCGGCTGCGTCGAGCGCCAGGCTGGATTGCCCGATTCGGTGATCGGCAGCGCGTCCATATCGGCCCGAAAGCCAATGGTGGGGCCGGGGCCATTTTCCAGCGTACCGACCACGCCTGTCCCGCCCAGGCCGGTATGCACCTGAAGCCCGGCAGCGCGCAGCTGTTCGGCCACCCAGCCGGAGGTTTTAATCTCCTGGTAGCCCAGTTCAGGCTGCGCATGCAGCTGTCTGCGCCAGCCGATAGCGTCTTCAATGAGCGAAACGGGGATAGCCATATCGTCCTCTCCTTCCGGGTGTTAGTCCTGTCATCTGGCTGATGTAAAGTAGCATAAAATGGCTGCCCGCACCGTGCGCCTACAGCAGCATCCTCTCAATATCCTGCCAGCAATCTGCCCGACGATAGCCGGTCACCTGCAAATTATGCGGGGCAGTATACAAAATGCCTTCACCGCAGAAATTTTCAAAGTTAAAGGCATTATCGTCGATCATGTAATCGGCATTGATAACGCTTTTAAGACCGCAGAACACAATATTCGTGGGCCTGATGGCCGGGAAATGCCGCTTAAGCCAGCTGAACTTGGCGTTAAATGAGGTGGGAACTTCCATTGCCGCCGTGGTAATGAATATCTCATAACGCTTGCTCAGTTCCGCAATCACCCGCTGACTGTCGCCGATGACATCCAGGTCGGCAAAAAAGTCTGGATCGCTGGCCAGCACCATCATCTCATTGAGCATCTCAGGGTTTTTATGGCGCAAATCGAAGAGGTTCAACTCGCTAGCGGTCAGCGACAGAGAAAAATGTGCGTTGACGGTATTGAGCATTTTAAGGTGGAAATCGGCAATAACTTCATCCATATCGATGGCAATTCTTTGCATTGTCACTCTCGTTCACTCCTGTTGTTGAAAGCGGCCAGACATTGTAGTGCCTGACCAGGATACAGCAGTTGCCTCCCGGCTACCACCCGGCGGCGCAGCCGGGCAGGTTAAGCGCCATCCATTTACTGACGGTTAACCCGCAACGCACTATTTTCTGGCGTCCGGGCGCACCAGGTCAAAACGCAAATCGTCACTGATAGCGTAATAGGCGCTCGGGCCGCCCGCGCGGAGGATAGGATGGGCTTTAGCCGTCTGATAAATCCCCTCTTCCAGCAGGTCGTTATCGATATGAATGGCAACCACTTCACCCAACACCATCCACTGCTGGAGCTTCGCGCCGTCTGCGCCCTCCAGCTGAAGCACCTGCGTCAGTTTGCATTCAAAATTCACCGGGCTTTCCGCCACCATACTCACCGCCACCTGCGTACCGGGGATGGCCGTCACGCCAGCCAGGGCGAACTCGTCTTCACCCGGCGGCACGCTGGCGGAGCTTTCATTCATTGCCACCGCCAGCTCGCGGGTAGCCAGGTTCCAGACAAACTCGCCGGTCTCGACAATATTGGCCACGCTGTCCTTCCAGCCCTGACTGGAAAAACCGATAATCGGGGGCTGGTAGTTAAAGCAGTTAAAAAAACTGTAGGGGGCGAGGTTACGGACACCGGCGGCACTTTGCGAGCTGATCCAGCCAATTGGACGCGGGCCAACGATAGCATTCAGCGGGTCGTGCGGCAGGCCGTGGCCAAGCCGGGGTTGATAAGAGTGGCGGGTACGCGACATGGTATCTCCTCAGAAAATGAATGACTCACTATAATAGCCGCTCCCGCAGGGAAAAAAGCCGGGAATGGTTTACGATTTTTACGCCAGCAGGTATCTTACGCGCCTTAAGATAAGAGAGCCGCCCATGAAAAATACCGCCGTAAAAACTCAGCTACACCCACGTAACCGCCATCGCGGACGCTATGACTTCCCCGCGCTGATCGCCAGCCATCCGCCGCTGGCGACCTTTGTGTCGGTCAATCAGTACGGTGATGAGACGGTGGACTTTGCCAATCCGGCGGCGGTGAGAGTGCTCAACCAGGCGCTGCTTCACCATTTTTACCAGATTGAAAGCTGGGCGATCCCGGAAGGATTTCTCTGCCCGCCGATCCCAGGCCGCGCCGACTATCTGCATTATCTGGCGGACCTGCTGGCCGAAGATAACAAAGGCGTTGTGCCACGCGATCTCACCCTGCTGGATATCGGCTGCGGGGCTAACTGCATTTATCCACTGATCGGCCACCGTGAATATGGCTGGCGCTTTACCGGCAGTGAGGTCAACGAAGAGGCGATGCGGGCGGCCAGCGCGATTATCACCGCCAACCCGGGGCTGAACCGTGGGGTTCGTCTGCGTCGGCAGAAAGATCCCCAGGCTATTTTCAGCGGTATCATTCACAAAAATGAACAGTATCACGCGGTGATGTGTAATCCACCGTTCCATGCTTCTGCCGAAGAGGCGCAGCAGGGTAGCCAGCGTAAAGTTCGCAATCTGGGTCTGGATAAACATGCGCCCCTCAACTTTGGCGGCCAGCAGGATGAACTGTGGTGCGAAGGCGGCGAGAAAGCCTTTATCAGCCGGATGATTGATGAAAGCGTGACCTTCTCCCGCCAGTGCATCTGGTTTACCTCGCTGGTCTCACGCAAGGAAAATCTGCCAGAGATCTGGCGGGCGCTGGAAAATGTCGGTGCCGCTGCGGTGCGCACGATTGATATGGCACAGGGACAGAAGCAAAGCCGGTTTATCGCCTGGAGCTTTATGGATAAACCGCTTCGCGAACGTCAGATGAGCCGTCGTTAGGCCAGATGCTGCTATTCCGGTGCGGGCAGGGACTGGAAGCTGGCCGCACCGTCAACTTCTGTTCCGCTTTGCATCACCTGGAGCCGCTGGTGCGGTGCGCTAATACCCGCCGCATCGAAATGCTTTTTGACCTTATCGTCCAGGGCAAAGCGCACGGTCCACTGCTTAAGCGGCTGGGTGGTGAAGGAGACGCGAACGGTAAAGCCGTGGTCGGTCAGACCGACCAGTCCGGCGAAGGCGGGTTCACCAATCACCATCCCTCGAATCTCCTTATCCTGCATCAGATCGGTGACCGCCGCCTGTAGCGTGGCGTTCACGCGATCGCTGTCCTCGCTGCGGTCCACGTCATAGTTCGCCACAAAAGAGCCGATGCCGCGTACGAAGTTGGCAAAGGTGGTGATCGATGACCAGGGAATAATATGGTAGGCCCCGGTATCCTGCCGTACGCCTACCGAGCGGATTGACATTCGTTCTACCGTGCCGGTGATCGCGCCAATGGTGACCAGGTCGCCGGTATTCATACCGTTCTCAAACTGGATGAAGATGCCGGTGATAATGTCCTTTACCAGCGTTTGCGAACCGAATGAAACCGCCAGGCCCAGCGCGCCAGCCCCGGCCAGCAGCGGCGCGATATTTACGCCAATCTCTGACAGCAGAATCATTATGGTGATGGTGGTGATTATCACCGCCAGCGCGTTGCGAAACAGCGTGAGCAGCGTGCGGGTGCGCGCGCTCGGCATCGGTCGTCCGTGGGAGTCGGAAGCGAGCCGACTCTCAATCAGGCTGGCCAGCAGCGTCCAGCCGACGGCAGAGAAGAACAGGATCATCACGATACGAATGATGATATCGACCAGCTTCACTCCCGCGCCCTGGGTCAGCCAGTGCCAGAAGTCGAACAGGTTCCAGGCGCTTAGCAGCATCAGGCTGACGGTAAACACGGTAAGGATGCGCGCCAGCTTCAGCATCACCGAAATCCAGTCGTTAACGCGCTTTTGCAGTTCAGGATAGTTGCGGCGCAGATCGGGCGAGAGGGTGATTTTCTTCGAGATCCAGCGGGTCAGGATACCCGACACCAGCGCACCAATACCGATAATTGCCAGCGATCGGACGGTAGCGGCCATCATAAACTTCAGGCTGTCGCCGGGATTAAACATGGAAAGCAGAAAGAGCGCGATAAAATACGCGCTTGCCAGCCAGTGCCAGACCAATGCGAAGGCGCGAATAAACAGCGCAAAGAATGACAGGGAACGGTCAGCCAGTCGCTGTAGCTCAAGCTGAATATTGCGGCGGTTATGAAATATCAGATAGAGCGCCCAGACGGTCATCAGCCCCATCACCACCACGTTCACCAGCGCGCCAACCTGTAGATTAACCTGATTCGAGACGATAGGCACCACCACCAGCAGGCCATAGCCGATAACGCCGCTTAGCCAGCTCAGCCGTCGGTTCCAGTAGTTCGCGCGGTTATCCGGCAGGTGAAAAAAGCGAAGCTGCGCGTAGCGCGGGCAGAACATCAGCCTGAGGATTGCCTTGAAAAACTCTATCAGCGCGAAGGCGTTAAGGAAAAGTCCCTGCTGATAGGCGATGGTGCGGCTGCCGCCGTTCAGGCTGTCGCTTAGTATTTGTCCAAAAAATAGCGCAATGCCCAGCAGCAGCAGATCGATAACAAATGCCCCGACGATCATCGCAGGCAGATGCAGCCAGCTGGTACGGTCACTGTTTTTCTTTCTTCCCCACTCCCCCATGCGGCGGTAAAGCGGCGTCATCAGCCACCCCGTCACCTCATAGAAGGTGAACAGCGCGACAGCCAACATTGCAAAGTGGCTGACGGCATTGAAAAAAGTGTGCTGATTAAATGACTTATGAGGCGCATCGGAGATATTGCGCTGGAGTTCCTGCACGCGATAAAGAAACTGGCCACCAAAATGGCGACTGACGTCGGTGACGCTCTCAAGGACGGTTTTGTCCTCAGTGTCTTCCGGTGGCGTCAGGGTGGGCGTTGCGGTGGATGAAGGGCTTTCAGACGCGTGATTAAGCTGGTCGATCAACGCCTGGCGGGACTTGTCATTTTGTAAAATGGCGGCCAGCGCAGCCCAGGCGGCCTTTTTCTGATCGCTGCTGGGCTCACTCTGCTGGTCGGTAGTGGACGACTGAGATTGTGAAGCCGCAACGGCGGCGGCGGGCAGGGTGACGGCCTTTGAAAGTTCAGGTATGCAAAACAGCATAAAAATCAGCAGCCACCGGCCAATGAAATGCCAGCGAGGGGGAGTAACCAACATCTTTATCTTCCTTTGTGGCGCAAACAACAGCGTCGACCAAAAAGTATAGACTGCTCAGCGCCTGCCAGAGGCGTGCACCGCATTTAAGGATCAAGGAGGGAGCAGGGCGGACGCGCGTCCACCCTGTGTCTGTTACGAAACGTGCTGCAAAAACTCGCGCAGACGCGGGCCAGGCGGGTTATCAATCAGTTCATCGGGCGCACCGTCTTCAGCAATGCGACCCTTGTCGATAAAGATCAGACGTGAAGCGACCTTTCTGGCGAAGCCCACTTCATGGGTTACGATAACCATGGTCATGCCCTCTTCGGCCAGATCCTGCATCACCTTGAGGACTTCATGGCGCAGTTCCGGGTCCAGCGCAGATGTCGGCTCGTCAAACAGCATCATTTTTGGCCGAACTGCCAGTGCGCGGGCTATCGCCACGCGCTGCTGCTGTCCGCCGGATAGCTCAGAGGGAAAATGGTGTGCCCGCTCGGCCAGACCCACCTTGGCCAGCAGCACTTGCGCCTGCTGGCGTGCTTCTTCCTTGCTGACGCCGCGTACGCGGATGGGGCCAAAGGCGACGTTATCAAGAGCATTCATCTGCGGAAAGAGATGAAACTGCTGAAATACCATACCCGCCTCCTGGCGGATCAGGCGTTCATCGACCTTCGGGTCGTTGACTTTCAGGCCGTCGACAATCAGTTCGCCTTCGGTTATCTCTTCCAGCTTATTGATACAACGCAGCAGGGTTGACTTGCCGGAGCCGGACGGCCCAATAATCACCACCACTTCGCCCTGCTTGATGGTCAGATCGATGTTATGCAGCACCTGAGTCTGGCCAAAATGCTTGGAGACGTTTTTAAATTCGATCACAGGATTTTCATCCTTTTTTCAATGCGACGCAGAACAAAGCTCAGCACCAGCGTAATAAACAGATAGATAACGGCCACGGCGCTCCAGATCTCCAGCGCGCGGAAGTTCCCGGCAATAATTTCCTGACCCTGGCGGGTGAGCTCAGCCACGCCAATCACGATAAACAGTGAGGTATCTTTAATGCTGACAATCCACTGGTTACCGAGTGCGGGCAGCATCCGGCGCAGCGCCAGCGGCATAATCACATAGCGCAGCGTTTCCCGGCGGGACAGCCCCAGCGCAAGGCCCGCTTCACGAAAGCCGTTGTGGATGGAGAGCACCGCACCGCGCGTGATCTCTGCAATATAGGCGCCGGAGTTGATCATAATCGTGACTACCGCCGCGCTAAAGGGGTCAATGCGTAAATCGGTAAAGGCCATCGGCAGCGCAAAGTAGATAAACATGACCTGCACGACAATCGGCGTACCGCGAATCAACTCAATAAAGACCAGCGCCACGTTACGGGACAGCCAGCCGCCATAGGCACGGGCAAATCCGGCGACCAGGCCGATAATCAGGCCGCCAATCAGTCCGAGGACGGAAATCCACAGGGTCAGGCGGGCGCCTTCGAGCAGGGCCGGAATTGATGGCCAGATGGCGCTCCAGTCAAACTGCATGATTTATTCTCCGGATAAAAACCCGCTAAGGGGGAGTAAAGACGCGGGCAGCAGCACGGCTGTACCCGCGTAAAATTGCCAGAAGGCCGTCAGCTTATTTTGGGTCGCTACCGAACCATTTTTTATACAGCTGGTTATAGGTGCCGTTTTCATGCAGCACTTTCAGCGCACCGTTCACTTTTTCACGCAGTTCGTCACTGCCTTTCGGGAAAGCAATTCCGTACTGCTGGGCTTCGATGGAGTCGCCAACGGCCTTAAAGCGGCCTTTACCGGCGGTGTGAATAAAGTAGAGGATATTTGGCGTATCGTGCAGCACGGCATCCGCACGGTTGGTCCCCAGCTCCATATAGGCGTTATCTATATTAGGAAACTGACGAAGATCCTTCGATTTGATGTGCTGTTTGGCGTAATCCACGGAGCCGGTGCCGCTTTTAACCGCGACGACTTTGCCCGTCAGATCGTCAATGCTTTTGATCGAATCGTTGTTGGCATTCACCATTACCAGCAGGCCGCTTTTGTAATAGCCGTCGGAAAATTCGATGGCCTTTTTACGTTCGTCGGTAATGGTAATGCCAGCCAGCGCCAGATCGATATTATGGGTTTGCAGGGCGGGGATTATGCCGCTGAAATCCATGGGTTTCAGCTGATAGTCAATATTGAGTTGTTTAGCGATAGCCGCCCACAGGTCGACATCGAATCCGACATACTTGTCACCCTGTTTAAATTCAAACGGGACAAAAGCGGTATCGGTCGCGACAATCAGTTTTTTTTCTGCGGCGGTAGAAGAAACGGCAAACGCCAGCGTCAGCGCAGCCAGGGAAAACTTAACAATCGATTTCATCATTTTATCCTTATTGCAGTCGGGCAAGCTCTTTACCCAAACGTATGCCAGCTCCCATATGAAAAAACTATGCCAGGTTTACGAATATTATGTAAATCAGCGTATTAAAGTCGTTTTAATCATCAGAAGAGAAGAAAGCAAAGTGACCGCACCACAGAGGTGCATTAACGTGGTGCGGCTGATGCTTTATGGTGCAGGATAATATGTAGCAAACCGGTGCGGCAAAACAACAGACGCAGCGGCATGCAGTAGCAGAAATGCTAAAGCGATCGAGGTTTTAGAATATTTATCTTAACTGGCTGTCTTTACTGCCGCGTCGGTTATATAGGGACGTAGCGGTTTGATGCTCATCCCGCGCCTGCTGACACTGCACACAGTACTGTACGCCAGGCAAAGCCAGACGGCGGGCTTCGGGTATGGGTTCGCCACACTCCTCACAATACTCCGCGCTGGGGCCATGGTGTATCGCCCGGCGTACCCGGCTGACTGCATCATCAATGGTGGAGTCGATCTGCTCCTGTACGGCGTCGTCGTGCGCCCATCCGCTTGCCATGTTTGCCTCCAGACGTGAAAAGAGCAGATGAAAATTCATCTGCTCCTGAACCCTTTGATGTTAACCGTGCCGGACGCACGGTAACGGAAAGTTATTCGATATTAGACTCGATAAACCACAGGAATTTATCCAGATCGCGCGACGCGGCGGTGAAGATATCAGCCGTATCATCGTCTTCAACTTCGGTGATGGCTTTACGGGTGTCATTTGCCACGACAGCGTAACGTTCTGCCAGCGCTTTAAGATGATCCTGCACGCTGTGGATGTTCAGCGGATAGCTTTTCAGTGGCGTTCTGTCGTTAACAATCTGGGTGGTCCCCAGTGCGACGCCGCCCAGCTGAACAACACGTTCTGCAATGGTATCCTGATGGTCAATAATGGTGGTACGGAAACCGTCAAGCATTTCGTGTACACCAATAAAGTTCGCACCGCGCATGTTCCAGTGCGCCTGCTTGGTAATCAAAGACAAATCAATAAATTCGGTAACCAGACGATTAAGCACCTCTATGGTGGCTTTTTTCTCGTCGTCAGCCACATCGTTACGGGTGAAAATCAGATCAGAAGATTTCGTTTTTACCAGTTTAGCGGTACTCATCATTAATATCCTCTTAATGTTGGTTGTCCTAATTAAGTACGGAACTAAGTATAGCACCGGTTTTTAACCCTGCCGGAAAGGTGATGCCTATTGGTTGAATAGCATACGCCTTTCACCTCCCGGGCCGGCTGATAAGCGAGTCTGGCTACTTACTTACCGACCCGGATAATTTTCTGCTTTGGCGGACGCAGCGTCAGCGTGGAACCGACGGAGGCCAGAATTATCGCCAGCAGGCCCAGCCACTGCACCAGCGATAACACCTCGCCAAGAAACAGCATGCCCGACATCGCCGCCATCGCCGGTTCCAGACTCATCAGTGTGCCGAAAGTTTTCGCGGGCAGACGCGTGAGGGCTACCATCTCCAGTGAGTAGGGCAGGGCGCTGGAGAGAACGGCGATAGCCAGTGCGACCGGAACGATCGACAGGCTCCAGATACCGCTATGCGCAAAGGCGAGTCCGACGGGAACAAATATCACCGACGCGATCAGCGATCCCATCGCCACGGTCGCCGGACCGTGATGAGCGCCTGCCCGTTTGCCCGCGAGAATGTAAACTGCCCAAAAGCCGCCTGCCAGCACGGCCAGCATTGCACCTTTAGGATCCACCCCTGAAATATCCTTGCTGAGCGGCAGCAGGAACCATAGCCCTGCAAGCGCCAGCACCACCCACAGAAAATCCAGCGGACGGCGGGAGCCAGCCAGCGCCAGCGCCAGCGGTCCGGTGAACTCAAGCGCCACGCCGACGCCCAGCGGGATAGTGCGTAACGCCAGGTAAAACGAATAATTCATTCCACCCAGCGCCAGACCATAGAGCAGCAGGGGCGTAATCTGCTGACGGCTGAACTGCAACCGCCAGGGTTTAAAAATAACGCAGAGGATAACGGTGCCGAAGGCCAGGCGCAGCGCGGTAATACCGGTCGCACCTACGTCAGAGAAGAGCGTTTTAGCCAGCGCGGCCCCGCCCTGAATTGAGGTCATCGCAATGAGCAGCACCAGCACCGGGAGCCAGGGCGGGGTTGTACCAGAAGATGAAGGTGAAGCGGCAGACATCCTGTGACCATCCTTGTTCATGTAAGTGAAGCGAGGTAAACGTTCACAATAGTCTACTTGATGGGCAGTGATAGCGGTAAAGAAGGGTGAAAAAAAGTCGCGATAAGGCCAGTCAAGTGTGTAGTTATGTCAGGAAAGGGCCTTTTTAATTAGGAATAATCTTAATGAGCAATTTTTTTTCGCCTTTACGGAACTTTGGTTTGAAGGGGGTATTTATAAGTAAAAAGAATGACATAGGGTACTCCATTAACCTTCTGTTACACCAAACATTGTGTTGGACAACAAAATCAGGGCAGAGTTTCTGGCTAAGTTTTGTTATATTTCCAGCGTTGTCAGGAGAGAAGTACTTTCACATTTGAGGTGGTTATGAAAAAAATTGCATGTCTTTCAGCACTGGCTTGTGTACTGGCAGTTTCTGCTGGTTCAGCAATGGCGCAAAGCACCGTTACCGGCGGTTACGCTCAGAGCGATTATCAGGGTGTAGCAAACAAAGCTAACGGTTTTAACCTGAAGTATCGCTATGAAAACGGCAGCGATCCACTGGGTTGGATCGGTTCTTTCACTTACACCGAAAAAGATCGTACCGATGCAGGCGTTTATAACAAAGGCCAGTACTACGGTATCACTGGTGGTCCTGCTTACCGCCTGAACGATTGGGCTAGCATCTACGGCGTTGTGGGTATTGGCTACGGCAAATTCCAGGAAAACGACACTACCGTACGTGACAAAGCTGATTCAAGCGACGTAGGTTTCTCCTACGGTGCTGGTCTGCAGTTCAACCCAATCCAGAACGTTGCTCTGGATGTAGGTTACGAGCAGAGCCGTATCCGTAGCGTTGACGTTGGCACCTGGATCGCTGGCGTAGGTTACAGCTTCTAAGCTGCTACTGCTACTGCTACTGCCACAGCCGGTCCGGCTGGCACGAAAAAAATCCGCCCTTCGTGGCGGATTTTTTTATGGCTGTTTAAAAACTCATTTAGAGGGAGCAGGCGTTTGATGCGTCAGCATCTCCAGCAGCATCAGCCGCAGCGTAAACGGTGAGCGGCAGAGCAGCTTTAGCAAAAGGGGTGTTTTCATCAGATGGGCCTCCGCAGTCATACGTACGCTTTATAGACAGTTATAGCATGAGCTATAATTCGTAGCCAGTGCTATGTAGCGAATATTTGTGCTTCGTCGTGCTTCGTTTACAATGTGGCACACACTACTGAGGCTGAAGCAACGCGTCAGGAATACTTAAGAGGAAGCTGAATGAGTCGTCGCGCAAAAAGTGCAGTGCCCGCGCAACTGAAAGAGATCGAAGAGCATGTCGAAGGCTTCCGCCAGGTACGTGAAGCCCATCGTCGTGAGCTGATTGATGACTACGTTGAGCTTATTTCAGATTTGATCCGTGAATTTGGTGAAGCGCGCCAGGTGGATATGGCCGCCCGCCTGGGCGTCTCGCAGCCCACCGTTGCCAAAATGCTGAAAAGGCTGGCGGGTGGTGGTCTTGTTGAGCAGGTTCCTTACCGCGGTGTGTTTCTTACCGCAGAGGGGGAGGCGCTGGCGGAAGAGAGCCGCGAGCGACACCATATTGTGGAAACCTTTTTGCTGGCGCTCGGTATCAGCCCGGAAACCGCCCGGCGGGATGCCGAAGGTCTTGAACATCATGTGAGTGATGAGACGCTGGCCATTTTTAAGCAGTTTTACGAAAACCAACAATAACGCTGTCCTCTTTGTGAGTCTCTATGGCAACGCTGCTCCGGCCTTTTCTGCAGGATCGCTTACTGCATCTGTTAATTTTGCTGGGGCTGGCGCTGGCCTGCTTCGCACCCTTTACCCTGGCACAGCTTCCCGCAGCCGTGGACTGGCCCACTATCGTCACGCTCTGTGGGCTGCTGATCCTCACCCGGGGAATTGAATCCAGCGGTTATTTCAACGTGCTGGGCCGTCGGCTGGTGCTGCGTTTTCATACGCAGCGAAGGCTGGCGCTTTTTCTGGTGGCGGCTGCCGCGCTGCTGTCTACCGTGCTGACCAACGATGTCGCACTCTTTATCCTGGTGCCGCTCACCCTGACCCTCAAGCGCTACTCCGCGCTGCCCATAAATCGTCTAATCATCTTTGAGGCGCTGGCGGTAAATGCCGGATCGCTGCTGACGCCGATCGGTAATCCGCAAAATATCCTGCTGTGGCGACACGGCGGGGCCGGTTTTGCCGCATTTATCTGGCAGATGCTGCCGCTGGCGGCGGTACTGGTGACCAGCCTGCTGCTGCTAACCTGGGTGGCTTTCGCCGCAGAGAGAATCCAGTCCACTTCGCAGGAGAGCAGCCCGCCGCAGTGGCAGCGTCCACTATTGTGGATCAGCGCCGGACTCTACCTGCTGTTTATCACGGCGCTGGAAGTGGATCTGGCCGTCTGGGGTCTGCTGCTGGTGTTTGCCGTCTTTCTGCTACGGGCGCGTCGTATCCTGCTGTCGCTGGACTGGAGCCTGCTGGCGGTGTTTATCATGATGTTTGTTGATGTCTTTCTTCTTACCCGCCTGCCGGTGGTGCAGCCCGCCCTGGGCTATATCTCGCATCTGCCTCCCGGTGGCCAGTATCTGATGGCGACGGGTCTGTCGCAGGTTATCAGTAATGTGCCTGCCACCATTCTGCTTCTGGGATCGCTGCCTGCCAGCACGCTGCTGGCCTGGGCGGTCAATATTGGCGGGTTTGGCCTGCTGCCCGGCTCACTGGCGAATCTGATTGCGCTGCGTATGGCTAAAGACCGTACTATCTGGTGGCAGTTCCACCTCTATTCCGTGCCGCTGCTGGGCTGGGCGCTGCTGATCGGCTGGGCGCTGTTTTTAGGCATTCATGCGGTATAAAGTCAGCCTGGTCTGACTTCGTCAAGAAACGCTGGCATTTGTCAATTTACGTCCTATTGTTATAGCAGAATGAATCCTCCGGGCCTGAACGGGGCCCGCTGTAAACTGATGAGAACTATGGCTAATCAATCAACTTCTTCCTCAGATGATGACCTGAGTCGTCGCAATAACAATCAGCAGCAAAATCAACCCTCACAGGCTAACCAGAATTCACCGGATAACGGGCATTCGCAGGGTAACCAAAACCAGCAGGGCAACGGTAACTCGCAGGGTAATCAAAACTCGCAGAACAACGGTAACCCGCAGGATAACCAGAACCCGCAGGGCAACGATAATCAGCAGGGTGATGGCGACCAGCAGGATAACGGTGAGCCTGAGCGCAAGCGCCCGGGCAAGAAACCGCTCATCATCCTGGGGATAGTGGTGGTGGTGATGATCATTATCGGGCTGTGGTACTGGCTAACCAACCGCAATATCGAAACCACCGACGATGCCTTTACCGAATCGGATGCGGTCACTATTGCCCCGAAAGCGTCTGGCTACGTAACGGAGCTGCGGGTGAAGGATAACCAGCGGGTGAAAAAAGGCGATCTGCTGGTGGTGATTGATCCGCGTGATAACACCGCCCAGCGCGATCAAGCTCAGGCCCAGCTCGGGCTGGCGGTTGCACAGCTTCATCAGGCCCAGGCTGCACTGGAGCTGTCCCGCGTACAGTATCCGGCGCAGAAAGACCAGGCGCTGGCGCAGCAGGCGAAAGCCGAAGCGAATATGATGAACGCTCAGGAAGATTACAAACGTCAGCGTGGGGTGGATCCTCGTGCCACCTCGCAGCGTAATATTGATGCGGCCAGCGCGCAGTTAAGAAGTGCGCGCGCTGAACTGGAGAGCGCAAAGGCCCAGGTTGAAGTTGCTTCGCAAATCCAGCTGCAAATTCGTCAGCAGGAAACCAACGTCGAAGCGCGTCAACAGCAGGTCGAGCAGGCACAGGCGCAGCTTAATACCGCTAACCTGAACCTCTCCTACACCGAAGTCCGCGCCCCTTACGATGGCTTCGTGACCAAGCGTAACGTTCAGGTGGGGACGCTGGTGCAGGCAGGGAGTGCGCTATTTTCGCTGGTCTCACCCAATGTATGGGTCACCGCCAACTTCAAAGAGTCTCAGCTTGAGCGCATGAAACCGGGCGACAGGGTTGATATCACCGTTGATGCCTGGCCGGATATGAAGCTTGAAGGGCATATTGACAGCGTCCAGATGGGCTCCGGCTCGCGCTTCTCGACCTTCCCGTCAGAAAACGCCACCGGCAACTACGTGAAAATTGTCCAGCGCGTCCCGGTTAAAATCATCATTGATAAAGGGCTGGATGCGAATAAACCGCTGCCGCTGGGTCTGTCAGTTGAACCGAAGGTGACGGTGGAATGAGTGACAGCCAGAGCTGGCAGCCAGCCAGTAACCCCTGGCTGGTTGCCATAACGGTGACGCTGGCGGTATTCATGGAGATCCTGGATACCACCATCGTCAATGTGGCGCTGCCTCACGTCGCCGGTACGCTCTCCTCCAGCTACGATGAATCGACCTGGGTACTGACCTCTTATCTGGTGGCGAACGGTATCGTGCTGCCGATTTCGGCCTTCCTCAGCCGTATGCTTGGCCGCAAGCAGTTCTTCCTGATCTGTATCGTGATGTTTACCATCTGCTCTTTCCTGTGCGGCATCGCAACGGAGCTGTGGCAGATCATTCTTTTCAGGGTGCTGCAGGGCTTCTTCGGCGGTGGACTCCAGCCGGTACAGCAGTCCGTGCTGCTGGACTACTTCAAAGCAGAGGATCGCGGTAAAGCGTTTGGCCTGTCCTCAATCGCGATCATTGTGGCACCGGTCCTCGGTCCGACGCTCGGCGGCTGGATCACCGATAACTACAGCTGGCGCTGGGTTTTCTTTATCAACATTCCGGTTGGGATATTCAGCGTGCTGGCTATTTACCATCTGCTGGAAGATCCGCCGTGGGAGCGTAAATGGGCGAAAGGTAAGCTCAGCATCGACTATATCGGGATTGGGCTGATTACGCTGGGGCTGGGCTGCCTGCAGGTGATGCTCGATCGCGGGGAGGATGATGACTGGTTTAGCTCACCCTTCATTGTCACCTTTGCCCTGTTGACCGCCATCGGGCTGGTGGGGGCGGTCTACTGGCTGATGTACGCGAAAAAGCCGGTGGTCGATCTTCACTGTCTGAAAGACCGCAATTTCGCGGTTGCCAGCCTGCTGATGGGGGGGATGGCGATGATCCTCTATGGCACCTCCGTAGTGATACCTCAGCTGGCACAGCAGGATTTGGGCTACACCGCCACCTGGTCCGGGCTGGTGCTCTCGCCTGGCGCTCTGCTGATCGTCCTGACCATCCCGCTGGTGATAAAGCTGATGCCCATCGTGCAGGCCAGGTGGATCATTGCCTTCGGCTTCACCTGCCTGTTCGTCTCGTTTCTCTATTCCGCGACGCTGACGCCAGATGTAGATTTCACCACCCTGGTGCTGATGCGTAGCGCACAGACTATCGGGCTGGGCTTCCTGTTTGTGCCGTTAAGCACCGTCGCCTTTGTCACCATTCCGCAGCGCCTTAACGCTGATGCCTCGGCGCTGTTCACCATGTGCCGTAACGTGGCCGGTTCGATTGGGATTTCGCTCTCGACAGCGATGATCACCGAACGGGAACAGACGCATAGCGCCAATATGGTGCACAACATGTCAGCGTTGAACGAACCCTTTAACCTGACGGTTGCACGCTGGGCGCAGGGGGTGAAAGATTTCACCTCGGCGGTAGGCGATCCGGTTACGATTGCCACCGGACAGCTGTATAAAGAGATGATCGCCCAGGCGCGCATTCTGGCCTATATCGACGTCTTTTTGGGCATGAGTATCGTTGCCCTGATCCTTATCCCTTTTTGTCTTCTGCTTGCGCCGATTAAGAGCGAGGGCAGTGCTGGAGCACACTGACATGAACGTTTCTCCTTTATTCCGGCATTCGCGGATAGCGACGCTAATGGTTACTCTGCTGGCGCTGTCGGGCTGTTCCGTCGGGCCAGACTATCAGGCGCCGAAGCCGGTGACGCCAGTGGCCTTCAACGATATGCAGGGCGATGGCGGTTCCCGCCCACAGGCGACGCAGACCAATCCCAGCTGGTGGAAATCCTTTCGCGATCCCCAGCTCGACAGCCTGATCGATCGCGCCATTGCGGGCAACATCAGCCTGCAACAGGCGGTGCTGCGCATCGCTGGCTCCCGACAGCAGCTTAATCAGGCGCGTGGAGCCTGGTTCCCGTCGGTGAACGGCAATGCCTCACTCAATCGTGAGCAGCTTGGTCTTAAGGGCGAGCTGGAATCGAACGGCGTGTATGACCAGGCCGATCAGCTCAACCCAGAGGCCCGTTCGGCCCTGGATGGCCTGAACAAGCCGGTTACGCTTTATCAGGGGAGCTTTGACGCCTCGTGGGAGATAGATCTGTGGGGCAAAGTGCGTCGTCAGGTTGAGATGGCGAAGGCGCAGCAGCAGCAGTCGATTGAGAACCGCAACGATGCCCTGGTTTCTCTGGAAGCCGAAGTTGCCCGTACCTATTTGCAGCTGCGGGGCGCGCAGTCAATCAGTCAGACGCTGCAAAGCCAGATTGACGTGGCGCAGCAGACGCTGGAGCTGACCCAAAGTCAGCAGCGTAACGGTCTGGCCCCACAAATGGATGTGGAAAACGCGCGCGCGCAGCTGAACTCACTTAAAGCCCAGCTGCCGCAGTATCAGGCGCAGATGCGTCAGGCCATGAACGGGCTGGCGGTGTTAATCGGTAAGCCCCCGGGCGCGCTGGATGCTGAACTAACTCAGTCTAAGACCCTGCCACCGCTGCCGCAGGTGGTGCCGGTGGGTATTCCTTCCACGCTGGCCCGCCGACGGCCCGACGTCCGTGAGGCGGAGGCGCAGCTCCATGCCGCCACCGCTAATATCGGCGTATCGGTAGCGCAGCTGTTCCCCGATCTCTCGTTAACCGGGCAGTTTGGCATGCGTAATACCGATGCCAGCTACCTGGATAACTGGAGCAGTAATTTCTATAGCTTTGGTCCGTCCCTGTCGATTCCCATCTTCCAGGGGGGCAGGCTGGTTTCCAGCGTTAAGCTGGCTCGCGCCGAACAGGCTAATGCCGCGCTGGGCTACCGACAAACGGTCCTGACCGCCCTGCAGGATGTGGAAAACGCGCTGGTCAGCTACCGTACCGATCAGCAGCAGGTGGAGGGACTGGATCAGACGGTCGATGCGCTACAGAACGCCTTTAATCTGGCTAACGACAGCTATCGTCAGGGGCTCTCGACGTTTATTGATGCGCTGGATGCCCAGCGTCAGCTGGCTCAGGCGAAGCAGCAGGCCGCCTCGGCCAGGGTGCAGACCAGCCTGGATCTGGTTGCGCTTTACAAAGCCCTTGGCGGGGGCTGGGAGCTGTATCAAAACGTTCAGCTGCCAAATTATTCGGTCTTCGGCCCGGCCG
Organism: Erwinia sp. ErVv1; assembly: GCF_900068895.1. Classification (GTDB taxonomy): domain Bacteria; phylum Pseudomonadota; class Gammaproteobacteria; order Enterobacterales; family Enterobacteriaceae; genus Erwinia. Next base: position 177,062 of record NZ_CDPK01000003.1, read on the forward strand.
TGAGCGGCAGTAAAACACCTTAGGATCACCTCATCACCGGCGCGCGCCACACGAGGAACGTGCTTCCATAGCAACGGCGTGCGCCAGATGAGGGATGCGCCTCCCTTGCGACTGCCTGCATCAGACGAGTAACCGGGCGGCAGTCTTCCCGACTACACGCTGTTATCGATCCATGCGAATAAGGGCTTATCGCGACTGTCTTTGGCCTTGCATCCACTGCCTTCGCGACCACTTCTCCCGCCTTCGCTTTCACTCAGCCTCTCTTTGGTGCTCACTTCTTCGGCTTTTGCTTTCACTCAGCCTGTCTTTGGCTCTCACTTCTCCCGCCTTCGCTTTCACGCCCTTTGTCTGATGTTGCGCGGCTTCCCGGATCGGTGATGAGGCGGATTAATTGAATAATAATTTTACACACTGCCCGTCTGAGGATTTTATACCGGGTAAAAGTGAAATATTCAGGCCAAAATAACACTTTGTTGGTGACTCTGTTCCATAGCATGGCGTGAGAATTGAGACAACCGTATACGCCGCTCTCTGTGCTTTTTGTCACAATTTCAAGCTGATGATGGGAGCTGTGTTGCAAAATTTAATTTTCATGGTTAATTAAAATGAAAGAAAAGGTCTAAATTAATGCGGTAGCAGACTATTGTCGGACAAGACGTTTCATTCTCCGACATCCCTTTACATCAGGTTTAGAAGACGAGGTTAGGATATCACTATGTCGAAAGAACAATATCTCACGCCCAGCCGGGCCTCTGGCCCCAACAGTACTTCCAAAACGGAACCCTTTGTTAAGGTTGTCGCCTGTATCGCCACGCTGGGCGGTCTGCTTTTTGGTTACGACACCGGCGTTATCTCCGGGGCGCTGTTGTTTATGGGCGATGAGCTCCATCTGACGCCGTTTACTACCGGCCTGGTGACTAGCTCGCTGCTGTTCGGTGCCGCTTTTGGCGCACTGATCTCGGGTCATTTCGCTGCCTCCGCCGGGCGTAAGAAAATCATCATTATCCTCGCAGCGATATTTGCCGTGGGCGCAATGGGGACCTCAATGGCACCCGATGTAAACTGGATGATTTTCTTCCGCCTGGTGCTCGGCGTTGCGGTAGGGGGCGCGGCCGCGACGGTGCCTGTCTATATTGCTGAAATTGCCCCGGCGAACAAGCGCGGTCAATTGGTGACCCTTCAGGAGCTGATGATTGTTTCCGGGCAGATGCTGGCCTATATCTCGAATGCCGGTTTTAACGCCGCCTGGGGCGGTCATGAAACCTGGCGCTGGATGCTGGCCATTGCCACCATTCCTGCGGTGGCACTGTGGATCGGTATGATGTTTATGCCTGACTCCCCGCGCTGGTATGCCATGAAGGGCAGGCTGGCGGAAGCGCGCCAGGTGCTTGAACGTACCCGCGCCAAAAGTGACGTGGAGTGGGAACTGACCGAAATTGAGGAAACCCTGACCGAGGATGAAAATAAGGGCAAGCCGAGCCTGCGCGAACTGAGAAAGCCGTGGCTGCTAAAGCTGTTTTTTATTGGTGTAGGGATTGCGGTGATCCAGCAGCTTTCGGGCGTGAATACCATCATGTATTACGCACCTACCATGCTGAAAGCCGTAGGCATGAGTACCGATGCGGCGCTATTCGCCACCATCAGCAACGGGGCGATCTCGGTGATTATGACCTTTGTCGGTATCTGGCTGCTGGGTAAGCTGGGTCGCCGCACTATGGTAAAAATAGGTCAGTTTGGCTGCACCGCCTGTCTGCTGTTTATCGGTTGCGTCAGTTATTTTATGCCTGAAACGATCGGCGGTCAGCCTGACGTGATGCGGGGATATCTGGTGCTGCTGGGTATGCTGATGTTCCTGAGCTTTCAGCAGGGTGCGCTGTCGCCAGTCACCTGGCTGCTGCTGTCGGAGATCTTCCCGACCCGCCTGCGTGGGATCTTTATGGGCGGTGCGGTCTTCGCCATGTGGATTGCTAATTTCCTGATCTCCCTGGCATTCCCGATACTGCTGTCGACGGTAGGCCTGGCGGGCGCATTCTTTATCTTTGCCCTGATCGGCCTGTTCGGCGCGGTATTTGTGGTGAAATGCATACCGGAAACCCGTAATCGCAGCCTGGAACAGATTGAGCATTACCTGCACGACTGGCTCAGCAATGACGTAGAAACGCGTCCGATGCCCGCGCCGAAACGCGAGATAAAAAGCCACTAACAGGCAGTAAACAACGCGTGAGGGGCGGTGGAGTATTCGCCGCCCCTTTTTTTTGGCATAATGCGCGCTGAATCACACCCTCACATCGCAAACGAAAGGCAATCCTGTGCTAGTTTCCAGTAACGTCACCATGCAGTTTGGCAGTAAGCCGCTGTTCGAAAACATCTCTGTCAAATTTGGCGGCGGCAACCGCTACGGACTGATCGGCGCCAACGGTAGCGGCAAGTCCACCTTTATGAAAATCCTTGGCGGCGATCTGGTTCCGTCAGGCGGTAATGTCTCCCTCGATCCGAATGAGCGTATCGGTAAGCTACGCCAGGATCAGTTCGCCTTTGAGCAGTACACGGTACTTGATACGGTGATCATGGGCCACGGTGAGCTGTGGGAAGTCAAAGAAGAGCGCGATCGCATTTACGCCCTGCCGGAAATGAGCGAAGAAGACGGCTATAAAGTGGCCGATCTCGAGTCGAAGTACGGTGAAATGGACGGTTACACCGCTGAAGCGCGCGCGGGTGAACTGCTGCTGGGTGTGGGTATTCCGCTGGAGCAGCATTACGGCCCGATGAGCGAGGTTGCTCCCGGCTGGAAGCTGCGCGTGCTGCTGGCGCAGGCGTTGTTTTCTAACCCGGATATCCTGCTGCTTGACGAACCGACCAACAACCTGGACATCGATACCATTCGCTGGCTGGAGCAGGTGCTGAACGATCGTAACAGTACCATGATCATCATTTCGCATGACCGTCACTTCCTGAATATGGTCTGCACGCATATGGCCGATCTGGATTACGGCGAGCTGCGCGTTTACCCCGGTAATTACGACGAGTATATGACTGCCGCGACCCAGTCGCGCGAGCGTTTGCTGTCTGATAACGCCAAGAAGAAGGCGCAGATTAATGAATTGCAGTCGTTTGTTAGCCGCTTCAGCGCTAACGCCTCGAAGTCTCGCCAGGCGACCTCGCGCGCTAAGCAGATTGATAAGATCAAGCTGGAAGAAGTTAAGGCCTCAAGCCGTCAGAACCCGTTTATCCGTTTTGATCAGGATAAGAAGCTGTTCCGCAACGCGCTGGAGCTGGAGGCGGTGAGTAAAGGTTTCGACCAGGGTCCGCTGTTTAAGAACGTTAATCTGCTGCTGGAAGTGGGCGAGAAGCTGGCGATTATCGGTCCTAACGGTATCGGTAAGACGACCCTGCTGAAAACGCTGGTGGGTGAGTTGCAGCCTGATACGGGTTCAGTGAAGTGGTCTGAAAACGCGCGTATCGGTTATTACGCTCAGGATCACGCTCATGATTTTGCTGACGATCTGACGGTTTTCGACTGGATGAGCCAGTGGAAGCAGGAGAGCGATGATGAGCAGGCCGTGCGTGGCATTCTGGGGCGTCTGCTGTTCAGTCAGGATGATATCCGTAAGCCCGCGAAGGTTCTTTCCGGTGGTGAGAAGGGGCGTATGCTTTTCGGTAAGCTGATGATGGAAAAGCCGAACGTACTGATTATGGATGAGCCAACCAACCACCTGGATATGGAGTCTATCGAGGCGCTGAATATGGCGCTGGAGATGTACGAAGGTACGCTGATTTTCGTTTCACACGACCGTGAGTTTGTCAGTTCGCTGGCGACGCGGGTGATTGAGATGGTTCCCGGCAAGATCAACGATTTTACCGGCAATTACGAAGATTATCTGCGTAGTCAGGGTATCGTCTGATTTAAGAAGCCCGGCGTCAGGCTTATGGAATGGGGGGCCGGGCTGTGATATCTGCTGTGTCGGTGGATTGTGCTGGCTGCAATATCTGCGGTGCCGATGGATAATTCCTGCGTTAGCCGATTGGTTGTGCTGGCTGCAATTTCTGCTGTGCCGGTGGATAATTCCAGCGTTGGCCGGTTGGTTGTGCTGGCTGCAATTTCTGCGGTGCCGATGGATAATTCCTGCGTTGGCCGATTGGTTGTGCTGGCTGCAATTTCTGCTGTGCCGGTGGATAATCCCTGCGGGTGCCGGGCGTCCTCGCGCCACGCGTTGCGTGGTGCCTTTGGCTCCGGCTCCAGGCCGGACGGCCCGGTCGCGAGCGGGCATCCCTGCCCGCCGCTCCCTGAGTGCAGCATCCCTGNCCCTCGCCTGGCCTTCCGTCTTCGCCGCAGCGCTGCGGAATGCCCGTCACCCGCAGGGATTATCCACCTCTCAGGCTTCTGGGCCGCTTTGAGTAAAACCGTTTATCTGTCCGCGGACTGCTGAGCTGCTCCGGTAAAACCGTTTATCTGTCCGCAGGTTTCCGAGCCTATCCCCGTTAAGATTTGCTCTCGGGCAGGATTCGGCTCACTTTTCGATTTAGTTTTTGGTGCCGCTATTTAGGTCATTTATCTGCACCACAAAAAAACCCGTCACAATAAACTGTGCACTCTCAGTCTTCT
>NZ_CDPK01000003.1:181833-276232 GCF_900068895.1 Erwinia sp. ErVv1
GCAGGATTCGGCTCACTTTTCGATTTAGTTTTTGGTGCCGCTATTTAGGTCATTTATCTGCACCACAAAAAAACCCGTCACAATAAACTGTGCACTCTCAGTCTTCTAATTTTCTTCAAATCCCAACTATTTTGGTCATTGCATATTTCCTGTACGCATTCATATCTGGCGAAGAGTTTCCGGGAATCTCCGACACCGCCCTTAACCGCAGCCAGCACNCAGGGATGTGCCGTCATGCCCGCTCCGAAAGGTCGACGAGCGGAGCGAAGGCACCGCGCAACGCGCGGCGCGAGGACCGCCTGGCACCGGGCACCACCCGTTGGCGACACCCCAGGCCTGTGCAGCACCCGTAGGCGAATGCAACAGGCCTTTAGCTAACCAGGCCCCCATTGGCGATGGCACTGAGCCTTTACCTGGCAAGGCACAACCCGCAGGCGACAGCACTGAGCCTTTAGCGCATCGTGCGCAACCCCCAGGCTACGGCCCTGAAGCTTTGGCACGGAGGTTGTCTTATTTGCAGAGTTCTCTTTGCTTTAAACCTGCCCAAGAATCGCCTGTGACTCACGACACCGCCCGTAACCGCAGCCAGCAAAATGCAAAGGAGCAGACGGGTGGGGCCCGGTGACAGGCATTCCGCAGCGCTGAGTGCAGAGAGGAAGACCCGGATGGGCCAGCAGGGATGCTGGCACAAGGGCATGCCGGGACAGGGATGTCCCGTCACTGCCCGCTCCGAAAGGTCGACGAGCGGAGCGAAGGCACCGCGCCACGCGCGGCGCGAGGACCGCCAGGCCCCGGGCCCCACCCGTTGGCGACACCCCAGGCCTGTGCAGCACCGGGCTCCACCCGTTGGCGACACCCCAGGCCTGTGCAGCACCGGGCCCCACCCGTTGGCGACACCCCAGGCCTGTGCAGCACCGGGCTCCACCCGTTGGCGACACCCCAGGTCTGTGCAGCACCGGGCTCCACCCGTTGGCGACACCCCAGGCCTGTGCAGCACCGGGCACCACCCGCAGGCGACACCCCAGGCCTGTGCAACACCGGGCACAACCCGCTGGCGACACCCCAGGCCTGTGCAGCATCAGGCACAACCCGCAGGCGACGGCACTGAGTCAATGCCGCATCGGCACTGTCGCTACATAATTTACGACTACGCCTCACCGACCCGGTTTTTTCCCGACGCCTTCGCCCTGTAAAGTGCTTTATCCGCCAGACCGATCAGCGCCTGACGCGTGGCATCACCGCTGCCGCCCCCGATAACCTGCACCCCAACGCTCACGGTAACCAGCTTACTCTCTATATCGGTACTGGAATGCGGAATCGCCAGCGCTGCGATAGCGTCAACGGCATTATGGGCATAGCGCAGCGCTTCCTCGCGCTCGCTACCGGGCAGAATGACCGCAAACTCCTCACCCCCGTAGCGCGTAACGAGATCTTCAGGACCGCGCACCAGCTGCAACAGGGCGCTGCCGACCTGCTTCAGACACTCGTCTCCGGCCAGGTGTCCGTAGGTATCATTGAAACGCTTGAAAAAATCGACGTCGATCATCAGCAGCGCAATCGGCGTTTTCAGCTTGTTAGCCCGCAACAGAGCACGATCCAGCCACAGATCGAACCGGCGTCGGTTGGCAAGCCCGGTCAGGCTATCGACCAGCGCCAGCGTTTGCAGCGTATGATTCATTGCGGTGAGCTGATCGCGAACCTGCGCCAGCTCCATTTGATCCTGAATATGCTTGCTAAGATTGCGCAGCAGAAGGTAGCCCATCGCAACAATCACCAACAGCAGCATCACGCAGAGCACAAGATACATCACCAGATTGGCCATCAGGGCCTGCCGCAGCTGTGCACTGCCGTAGGCGACGGTCACAACCAATGGGTATCGCTTCAGCGTGGCATAGCCAAATATTCGCTCTACGCCGTCCAGAGTGGCCTTATAGGTGGCCGTACCGCTGGAGGCGCTTTTCAGCAGTCGATTAAACAGCGGACTATTGGAAATATTGAGGTTGATGGTATTGTCCGGGAAAGGACGCGCATATAGCACGGTGCCGTTGTTAAGCATCAGCGCCATCAGCCCCTGGTCGCCTATATTGTAATAGCTAAATATCTGCCGAAAATAATCAATACGCAGCGTGGCCAGCAGCACGCCGCGAAAGGAACCGTCCAGATTACTTAAGCGCATGGAGAGGGGGATAACCAGGTCGCCCGTCGAGCGGCTGCGAATAACCTTACCAATATGCATTCCGGGATCGGTACTGCGTCGGTGGAAGCGAAAGTATTCGCGATCGCTGTTGTTACTGTGCTGCTGTAAAACCCCCTCGGAGGTCACCAGCCAGGTGCCTGTTGTATCGTAAATAAACAGGCCATGCAGCTGAGGCAGTGAATCTTTACGCTCACGAAGCAGGTTGGCAATATTTCTTTGCCGCTCGGTATCCAGCCCCATCAGATTAATGCGATCGCGGAGATCCTCGAGCGTCAGTTCCACCTGCAAAATGGAGTCTTCCGACTGTTTTGAAACTGACTGGGAAAGATTGCGTGCGTCATTTTCGGTCTCCCGTACCCCGCGCTGCCAGGTATCCATTATCATCCAGCCGTTCACCAGGATAACGGCCAGGCTGACGATAAACAGAAAGGCGATCATTAATGTTCGCAGGCTGTTCATATTAACGTCAGGTGGCGATCGGGGTGGCGAAAACATTATTGAAACGCTCCAATTCCTCAGGGTATTACCGCTTAAATATAGTGCCAGTGAGAGGAAATGTTCTGTTTACGCCTGAATTAGCTGAGAAATGCAGCAGTGATAACAAAACAGCCCCAGATCAGGACCACAAACTTATTTATGTGTGACCAGCACAGACTTCGCAGGCCGGGTCTTTTGCCACTTTCATGCTGCGGAACTGGAGCGTCATCGCGTCATACATCAGCAGCTTAGCCGCCGGACGCGCACCATAATCGGCCATAATGCGAATGGCCTCCATCGCCTGCAAGGATCCAATAACGCCAACCAGCGGTGCCATAACGCCAGCCTCCACGCAGCTCAGGGTTTCCGCTCCGAACAGCCTGCTGATACAGCGGTAGCAGGGCTCGCTCTCCTGCCAGCTGAAAACGCTGAGCTGCCCCTCCATCCTGATTGCCGCTCCGGATACCAGAGGGACTTTGCTGGCATAGCACAGCCGGTTGAGCTGTTCGCGCGTCTCTACGTTGTCGGTGCAGTCGACCACCACCTGATGCTCTGCAATCAGCGCGGCCATTTCTGCGTCATCTAAGCGGGCATGAATGGCGCGCAGGCTGATATGAGGATTCAGGGCGCTAAGACGCTGGCGGGCAGAGTCAACCTTCGGCTGACCGATATCCGCATCGGTATGCAGCGTCTGTCGCTGCAAATTGGAAACGGAGACGGTATCAAAGTCCAGCAGGGTCAGATGCCCGGTTCCGGCGGAGGCCAGATAGGGGCTGGCCGCGCAGCCCAGGCCGCCCAGGCCGACTACCAGCGCTTTTGCGGCCTTCAGACGCTCCTGCCCGTCGAAGTCAAATCCGCGCAGCACAATCTGGCGGTTATAACGCAGGATCTCATCGTCGTGCAGTTCGGGCAGCATCCTATCCCTCCAGCAGCGCGTTAAAGGGTTCAACCTCAACCCATTCGCCATCCTCTACGCTGCCGCGCTCGCGCTCCAGCACGATAAAGCAGTTGGCCATACTGAATGAGCTAAACACATGCGAACCCTGGGGACCAGTGCTACGCACTTCAGGCTCGCCGCGATCGTTGCGGCTAAGGATCCCGCGCTGGAAATCCAGCCTGCCCGGCGTTTTTTTCAGCCTACCGGCCAGCTTCACCCGCTGGCGCGGCGGCAGGGCAGCGGTCTGCTGGCCGCTTAGCTTCGCCAGCAGCGGCTGGACCAACTGATAAAAGGTCAGCACGGCGGATACCGGATTGCCCGGGAGTCCGCAGAACCAGCTGTTTTTGAGTCGTCCAAATGCGAAGGGCTTGCCAGGCTTGATCGCCAGCTTCCAGAAGGTGACTTCGCCGAGTGTTTCCAGCATACGTTTAGTGTAATCGGCCTCGCCAACGGACACGCCACCGCTGCTCAGGGTGACGTCGGCACGGCTGTCTGCCTGGTCAAAGGCCGCACAAAGCGCATCCGGGTCATCGCGGATAATGCCCAGATCGATAACCTCGCAGCCCAGCTTAGCGAGCATCAGCTTTACCGCCAGGCGGTTGGTGTCGTAGATTTGGCCCGGTGCCAGCGGCTGGCCCGGGGTTTGCAGCTCGTCACCCGTGGAGAAAACGGCGACGCGAAGCCTGCGCAGCACCTTAACCTCCGGTACGCCCAGCGAGGCCAGCAGCGGCAGCTCCGCCGCGCCCAGGCGCGTACCCGCACGCAGCACACTGTCACCTTCGCGGATATCTTCCCCCGGCAGGCGGATATTTTGCCCGGCGGTAACGGTGGCCGTCAGACGGATCGCTTCGCCCTGCCGTTCGGTCTCCTCCTGCATGACTACCGCATCCGCACCCTCAGGAACGGGAGCGCCGGTCATAATGCGTATGCAGCTACCTGCTGGCCAGCTGCCGCTAAACGGCACCCCGGCGAAGGCCTTTCCGGCGACAGTCAGCGTGTCGGCCTGCGCATCGGCCAGGCGAAGGGCATAGCCGTCCATCGCCGAGTTGGCGAAGGGGGGAACGTTTACCGGTGAGACCACGTCGGCGGCGGTAATGCGGCCAGCGGCCTCAATCAGAGGCAGCGTTTCACTTTCGCTGACCGGGGTAATTTGTGCCAGCATGGTCGCCAGCGCATCGTCCAGGGAGATCAGTCCCGCAGTAAAGGATTCCATAGTGTCTCCGGCACACCCCATCGGGGGCGGCAGTAAAAGCAGAAGGCAATATTATGGCGCGAATCCATGCCAGGGTCACGTAAACGGCGGAAAGGATATGCATCGTCCGGCAGCAGTAAGCGCACCGGCAGTTATGAGATAGAACTTTTCGTTATTATCAGCCAGCGAACATTCCGCTTTACATCACTTTATTGCCTGCCTATAGTCAAAAACGTCCTAATATTAAATAAAATCATCCTAACTCAGTGTTTTCCATGCTGATTTGGCACTCAGGGTAAACCGGCTATGGTCAGAGCAGTTATCGCCATCCACGGCGGAGCAGGAGCGATTGCCCGCGCCAGTATGCGCGCAGAGCAGGAACGTCACTACACTCAGGCGCTGGCAGATATCGTTGCCCGTGGTCAGGCGGTGCTGGCCGCAGGAGGAAGCGCACTGGATGCGGTGACCGAAGCGGTACGCCTGCTGGAGGAGTGCCCACTCTTCAACGCGGGCAAAGGGGCGGTCTTCACCCACGAGGGAACGCACGAGCTGGACGCCTCTATTATGGATGGCCGCTCGCTTGAGGCTGGCGCCGTTGCCGGCGTTCGCCATATTCGTAATCCGATCCTCGCCGCGCGGGCGGTGCTGGATAACAGCCCGCACGTTCTGCTCATTGGAGACGGGGCGGAGACGTTTGCCGCCGGGCAGGGGCTGGAGCAGGTTGCGCCTGACTTCTTTTCCACCGCCGCACGCTGGGAACAGCTTGAGCGTGCGCGCAACACCCATCAGGTGCTACTCGATCATGGCGGTGCCGCAGCGGGATATCGCGAGTCTGACGAGGGCGAAAAAGCCGGCTGGCCGCGCGACAACGCAGGCGTGGCCGGAGACGTGGCGCGAGAAGCGGGCGCCATGGCCGGAAGCGCGGGCGAGCCGCTCGACGCGGATCGCAAATTAGGTACCGTGGGGGCGGTTGCGCTCGACCTGGAAGGGAATCTGGCCGCCGCCACCTCAACCGGGGGGATGACCAATAAACAGGCGGGCCGCGTAGGTGACTCGCCGATTGTCGGGGCGGGCTGTTATGCCAACAACGCCACCGTTGCCGTCTCCTGCACCGGCACCGGTGAGGTCTATATGCGGCTGCTGGCTGCCTATGACATTGCCGCGCAGATGGAATATGGCGGGCTGACGCTGGCGCAGGCCAGCGATCGCGTTATTCTGCACAAGGTTCCCGAACTCGGCGGTAGCGGCGGCGCGATAGCCATTGACCGTACCGGTAACGTCGCGCTGCCGTTTAACTGCGAGGGAATGTATCGCGGTTACGGCTATGTCGGCGAGGCGCCTGTTACCAGCATCTATCGGGAAGAACCTGGCGCGGAGAACAATAAGGAGCAGGAGGATGACGAATAAAGCAGCCGTTGCCGCGAACCAGGTTCTGTCCGTGAGGGATCTGAGCGTCAGCTTCCGTCAGGAAGGAGACGTGACGCGGGCGGTCAAAAACCTTTCGCTGGACGTCCAGCGCGGTGAGACGCTGGCGATTGTCGGCGAGTCCGGCTCCGGGAAGTCCGTTACCTCGCTGGCGCTGATGCGGCTGATAGAGCAGGGTGGCGGCAGTATCGACAGCGGTGAAATATGGCTGCGCCGCCGCAATGACCAGCTGGTTGAACTGACGTCCGCGCCCCAGTCCCAGCTGCGGCGCATTCGCGGGGCAGACATGGCGATGATATTTCAGGAGCCGATAACCTCGCTGAACCCGGTGTTTCCCGTCGGTGAGCAGATTGCCGAATCCCTGCGCCTTCATCAGGGGAAAAGCCACCGCGAGGCGCTGAAAGAAGCGGAGCATATGCTCGATCTGGTGCGTATTCCCGACGCGAAAAACGTGCTCTCCCGCTTTCCCCACCAGCTGTCGGGCGGCATGCGCCAGCGCGTGATGATTGCGATGGCGCTCTCGTGCCGACCGGCGCTGCTGATTGCCGACGAGCCGACAACTGCGCTGGATGTCACCATCCAGGCGCAGATCCTCCAGCTGATCCGCGTACTGCAAAAAGAGATGCAGATGGGGGTGATTTTTATCACTCACGATATGGGCGTGGTGGCTGAAATGGCCGATCGCGTACAGGTGATGTACCGTGGCGACGTGGTGGAAACCGGCACGGTTGAGGATATTTTTCAGCGTCCTCAGCAGCCCTATACCCGCGCGCTGCTGGCCGCTGTCCCCAAACTGGGTGCCATGACTGGCACCCCTTTCCCACTCCATTTCCCGCTGGCGGGCAGCGAGGGAGAATCCGCCCCGGCCGTACCCCAGGACACCGTGGTAAATGAGGGGGAGCCGGTCCTGCAGGTCAGGGATCTGGTGACCCGTTTTGACATCCGCAGCGGCCTGTTTAACCGCGTGACGCGCCGGGTCCACGCCGTAGAAAAGGTCAGTTTTGATCTGCATGCGGGCGAGACGCTGGCGCTGGTGGGCGAATCGGGCTGCGGCAAATCCACCACCGGGCGGTCGCTGCTGCGGCTGGTGGAAAGCCAGGGCGGTTCTATCACCTTCAACGGCCAGCGGATTGACCAGCTGACCGGGTCGGCGCTTTCGCATCTGCGGCGCGACATCCAGTTTATTTTCCAGGACCCCTATGCCTCGCTCGATCCGCGGCTGACCGTCGGCTTTTCAATTATGGAGCCGCTGCTGGTTCACGGAATTGCTAAAGGCCAGGCGGCTGAAGATCGCGTGGCCTGGCTGCTGCAGCGCGTTGGGCTGCTCCCTGAACATGCGCGGCGCTATCCGCACGAGTTTTCAGGCGGCCAGCGTCAGCGTATCTGTATTGCCCGGGCGCTGGCGCTTAACCCGAAAGTAGTGATTGCCGACGAATCGGTTTCCGCGCTGGACGTCTCCATTCAGGCGCAGATCGTGAATCTGATGCTCGACCTGCAGCGGGAATTTGGCATTGCCTTCCTGTTTATTTCACACGATATGGCCATTGTTGAGCGCATTAGCCACCGCGTCGCGGTGATGTACCTTGGGCAGATTGTGGAGATCGGGCCGCGGCAGTCGGTGTTTGAAAATCCGCAGCACCCCTATACCCGCAAGCTGATGTCTGCCGTACCGGTGGCCGATCCCCGTCATCGTCGACGCGAAAGGCCGCTGCTGGTGGATGAAATTCCCAGTGCGGTTCGTGCACTGGGGGACGAGCCGGAGGTGGCTCAGCTGGTTGAAGTGAGCACCGGACACTATGTAGCCCGCCATGCTATCGGCGGTGCCTGAATTGCAGCACAACAATAAGAAGGGACAGGAGATGAATGCAAAATGATGATAACCCGCAAACGTAAAATACTGTTAACTGCCGGACTTCTGGGCAGCCTGGCGGCGCTACCGGCCTGGGCGGCAAAAGATGCGGTGATTGCCGTGGGATCGAACTTCACCACCCTCGACCCCTACGACGCCAACGATACGCTGTCCCAGTCGGTTGCCAAATCCTTCTATCAGGGCCTGTTTGGCTTTGATAAAGAGATGAAGCTGACTAACGTGCTGGCCGAGAGCTACCAGGCCAGTCCCGACGGCCTGACCTATACCATCAAACTGCGCCCGGGCATTAAATTCCAGGACGGCACCGACTTTAATGCTGAAGCGGTGAAGGTGAATCTTGACCGCGCCAGTAACCCGGATAACCATCTCAAGCGCTACAACCTGTTTAAGTCGGTTGGCACCACGGAAGTGGTCGATCCCACCACGGTTAAAATCACCTTAAAACAGCCGTTCTCCGCCTTTATCAATACGCTGGCCAGCCCGGCGGCAGCGATGATCTCGCCTACCGCGCTGAAGAAATACGGCAAGGATATCGGCTTCCATCCGGTGGGTACCGGGCCGTTCGAGCTGGAAACCTGGAATCAAACCGATTTTGTGAAGGTGAAGAAATTCGCGGGCTACTGGAAGTCGGGCTATCCGAAGCTGGACACCATCACCTGGCGTCCGGTAGTGGATAACAACACCCGCGCGGCGATGCTGCAAACCGGCGAAGCCAATTTTGCCTTCCCCATTCCCTATGAGCAGGCGAAGCTGCTGGAGAAAAATCCGAAGCTGGATCTGGTGACCTCACCGTCCATTATGCAGCGCTATATCAGCTTCAATGTTACCCAGAAGCCGTTTGATAATCCTAAAGTGCGCGAAGCCATTAACTACGCCATTAACCGTCAGGCGCTGGTGAAGGTAGCTTTCTCTGGCTACGCTACCCCGGCTACCGGCATTGTGCCGCCTGCCATTCAGTATTCCCACGCCTATCCGGCCCCTGAGTACAACCCGGCTAAGGCGCGCGAACTACTGAAGGAAGCGGGCTTCCCGAACGGGTTTACCACCACGCTCTGGTCTTCACATAACCACAGTACCGCGCAGAAGGTGTTGCAGTTTACCCAGCAGCAGCTGGCTCAGGTCGGTATCAAGGTTAATGTCGTGGCGATGGATGCCGGGCAGCGCGCGGCGGAAGTGGAGGATAAAGGTCAGAAAGAGAGCGGCGTACGCATGTTCTATACCGGCTGGTCTGCCTCTACCGGCGAAGCTAACTGGGCGCTGACGCCGCTGTTTGCCACCCAGTCCTGGCCGCCAACCATCTTTAATACCGCTTTTTACAGCAATCCGCAGGTGGATAAAGATCTGACCGATGCGCTGAATACCACCGACGGCGATAAAAAAGCGTCGCTGTATAAGGATGCGCAGGATCGTATCTGGAAGGATCAGCCCTGGGCCCCGCTGGTGGTAGAAAAGCTGGTTTCAGCCAATACTAAAAACCTGACGGGTTTCTACGTCATGCCTGACACCTCGTTCAGCTTTGACGACGCCTCTCTGAAGTAACCCGCCGATACACGCCCGCACCTTCCACACCGGAAGGTGCGGCTGTCTGAGGCGCAGGATAACGCATGCTCAATTATTTTATCAGACGTTTACTGGGACTGATCCCCACGCTGCTGATTGTGGCGGTTCTGGTGTTCCTGTTTGTTCATATGCTGCCGGGCGATCCGGCTCGCCTTGTGGCAGGGCCTGAGGCCGATGCGACGGTGGTAGCGCTGGTGCGCCAGCAGTTAGGGCTGGATCAGCCGATTACCCATCAGTTCTGGCACTTTATCACCCACGCGCTACAGGGCGATTTCGGGCAGTCGATGGTGACTAAGCGGCCGGTGTCCACCGAAATCGCGCAGCGCTTCTTCCCCACGCTCTGGCTGACGTTAAGCAGTATGGTCTGGTCGGTGATTATTGGTATGGCCATCGGTATTACGTCGGCAGTATGGCGCAATAAATGGCCGGATAAACTGGGCATGACGCTGGCCGTATCGGGCATCTCCTTTCCGGCTTTTGCCCTCGGCATGCTGCTAATGCAGGTATTTTCCGTTCAGCTGGGCTGGCTGCCAACGGTGGGTGCTGACGGCTGGCGGCACTATATTTTACCGTCGATAACCCTGGGTGCGGCGGTAGCGGCGGTCATGGCGCGTTTTACCCGCGCATCCTTTGTCGAGGTCATGCAGGAAGACTATATGCGTACCGCGCGGGCGAAAGGCGTGCGGGAGACGTGGGTGATTGTCAAGCACGGCCTGCGCAATGCGATGATCCCGGTGGTGACGATGATGGGTCTGCAGTTTGGTTTCCTGCTGGGGGGCTCGATCGTCGTCGAGGTAGTGTTTAACTGGCCGGGCCTGGGACGGCTGCTGGTGGATTCGGTTGAAATGCGCGACTACCCGGTGGTACAGGCCGAAGTGCTGCTGTTCTCGCTGGAATTTATTCTGATTAACCTGATTGTCGATATGCTCTATGCCGCAATCAACCCTGCGATTCGCTATAAATAAGGACCCGCGATGAAAAACTGGCGACGTAACGCGGCGCTGTCCGCGATGCCGACTATAACGCAGCATCGCGTGCGCACCCCCTGGCATGAGTTCTGGCGGCGCTTCCGCCGTCAGCCGGTGGCGATAGCGGCAGGTCTGTTTGTGCTGCTGCTGATTGTGGTGGCGGTGCTGGCTCCCTGGCTGGCCCCGTTTGATGCTGAAAACTATTTCGACTACGACAGGCTGACGGAAGGCCCGTCGCTGATGCACTGGTTCGGCGTGGACTCGCTTGGGCGAGATATTTTTAGCCGCGTGCTGCTGGGTACGCGGCTGTCGCTGATTTCCGGTTTCGTCTCGGTGGCGATAGGTGCTGCGATCGGCACGGCGCTGGGCCTGCTGGCGGGTTATTACGAAGGCTGGTGGGATCGCATTATCATGCGCATCAGCGATGTGCTGTTTGCCTTCCCCGGCATTCTGCTGGCGATTGCGGTGGTGGCGATCATGGGCACCGGCATGTCGAATGTGATTATTGCCGTCGCGATCTTCAGCATTCCGGCCTTTGCCCGCCTGGTGCGGGGCAATACCCTGGTGCTGAAGCATATGACCTATATTGAGTCGGCACGCAGCATCGGCGCATCGGATCTCACCATCCTGGTTCGCCATATTCTGCCCGGCACCCTCTCTTCGATTGTGGTCTATTTCACCATGCGAATCGGCACCTCGATCATTACGGCGGCCAGCCTGTCGTTTTTGGGGCTGGGCGCGCAGCCGCCAACGCCGGAGTGGGGGGCGATGCTTAATGAAGCCAGGGCAGATATGGTGATGGCGCCACACGTGGCGGTATTCCCCAGCCTGGCGATATTTCTCACCGTTCTGGCTTTTAATCTGCTGGGTGATGGCCTGCGTGATGCGCTGGATCCTAAGCTAAAGAGCTGATCTGATGAAAGAATTCGATTACGAACAGGACTTTAAGAGCATTGATTTCCGCCAGCATCCTGAGCTTTATCAGGTAGGACGCGGCGAGCAGGGTGTGTTGATGGTGGAGCCTTATAAGGGTGAGATCCTCCCCCACTGGCGCTTTCGCACGCCTGAAATCGCCCGCGCCTCGGCTGACGAAATTATGAAACTGTTTGAGGCTTACCGCGCCAGCGATGATTTTGTCGGCATGGATATGGCGCGTAAGTTTATTCAGATGGGGTATACCCGCGCCAGACGCTATGCCAATCACAAGGGCGGCCGCAAGTATGATAAGGATCGCCTGGTACTCCCGCGTGAGCTGAACGAAGAGAAGGCCGCGGCTGCTGCTATTTTTAAAGCGGAGTGGGACAAGCTGCGGGCCGATGCGGACTATCTGGCCCGGAAGAAAGCGCACCAGGCGAAATATGGCTGAGCCTGGCCGCGTCAGGTGTAATGGGCTAAACCCTGCCGCGTCATGTGTAGCTGGCTAAAGCCAGCCGCTTCACCTGAGGTTGTCGATACAAAAACCGCCGGTCGAAACCGGCGGTGAGCAGGAGAATAGAGGCTAGATTCTAGATGCCCACAGGTCGTATTCGTCGGCGTTATCCACCTTCACGCGGATAATGTCACCGGGCTTCACGCTAAACTCTCCGTTCAGATAGACCGCGCCGTCTATTTCAGGGGCGTCGGCCATGCTGCGGCCAATCGCGCCTTCCTCATCCACTTCGTCGATAATCACCAGAATCTCACGACCAATTTTCTCCTGCAGACGCTCAGCAGAAATAGCCTGCTGTAGCTGCATAAATCGATCGTAACGCTCCTCTTTTACCGACTCCGGCACCGGGTCCGGCAGCTGGTTGGCCGTTGCACCTTCGACCGGGCTGTATTTGAAGCAGCCAACGCGATCCAGCCGCGCTTCCTTAAGGAAATCCAACAGCATCTGGAACTCTTCTTCCGTTTCGCCGGGGAAGCCGACAATAAAGGTCGAGCGAAGCGTCAGTTCAGGGCAAATTTGACGCCAGCGCTTGATACGCTCCAGCGTACGCTCTACGGCACCGGGTCGCTTCATCAGCTTGAGAATGCGTGGGCTGGCATGCTGAAGCGGAATGTCGAGATAGGGTAGCAGCTTGCCCTCTGCCATCAGCGGGATCACATCGTCAACGTGCGGGTAAGGGTAGACGTAGTGCAGTCGCACCCATACGCCCAGCTTCGCCAGCTGTTCGCACAGGCTGACCATACTGGTTTTAACCGGCTGACCGTTCCAGAAGCCGGTACGGTGTTTAACGTCGACGCCATAGGCCGATGTATCCTGCGAGATCACCAGCAGCTCTTTGACCCCGGCTTCCGCCAGACGACGGGCCTCGTCGAGCACCGAGCCGATAGGGCGGCTGTCCAGATCGCCACGCATAGAGGGGATGATGCAGAAGGTGCAGCGATGGTTGCAGCCTTCGGAAATTTTCAGATAGGCATAGTGGCGCGGCGTCAGCTTCACGCCCTGTTCCGGCACCAGGCTGGTGAACGGATTATGCTGTGGCTTAGGCACGTAGCGATGCACGTGGGACAGCACCTGCTCATAGCTGTGAGGGCCGGTAATTTCCAGCACTTTCGGATGCACTTCCCGGATCTGGTTCTCCTTCGCGCCCAGGCAGCCGGTAACAATGACCTTACCGTTCTCATTCAGCGCTTCGCCAATCGCTTCCAGCGACTCCTGCACCGCGCTGTCGATAAAGCCGCAGGTGTTAACGATAACGATTTCCGCATCGTCATAGCGCGGCACAACTTCATATCCTTCCGTACGCAACTCGGTGAGGATCCGTTCAGAGTCGACCAGGTTTTTTGGGCAGCCCAGCGAGACGAAACCGACCCGTGGTGCCATTGTTGTAGTTTGCGACATAGCTCATTTCCAGTTCAGCACAGCAATTTGCGCGGGATTTTACCGGGGTCGAAGCAAAATTTATACAGCAATGTTAATAACAGAGGGGATAAAAGGGGCTAGAGTCCTTCAGGGAGGCTTGGAATTGCTATGGCCTTACCCGGCAATAGTGGATACGCCGCTAAGTGAGTAAACCCTCGATCAGACGTCGCTCATATGACAATGTCCGTATCAACTAACAGGAAGCCAGGTAAACAGCACAGGGCCCAGTTTCGTCAGGAGGTACTGAAGCTTGACAACAGCATTGGGCAGTTCAAAGAGTCTTATTACTGGCAAATAGTTACAGCTGCTTTTAAGCAAAGAGAAAGCTTTATTTGTGGCGCTATCTCGTTTTTCCATCCAGGCTAAATCCTTGATCGTAGTTAGAATGAGTGTGTATACTTCCTTAAGTATAGGGATTACAGGAAAGTAATACATAATGATTCAAATGAGTATGACCTATGATGATGATGCCAGACGTTCAGGCAAGGCAGTACTTACAGTGTATGGGATAGGTACATTCTCAGTACTTTCTGGACGTGAGAAATTCATCAATAACATTAATTGTTCCTATATCACTGATTACGGTTCGATCCCAGTTGGGGATTACTGGATAGTCAAAATGCCGTCCTCAGGTTTTGCCAACACAGTGCTACGCGAGTTAAAGGATCTTGTTAACCACACAAACCACGATGAATGGTTCGGCCTGTTTAGTGCTCAAACCATGTCAGATAGCGTTTTTGTAAATGGCGTAAAGCGTGGACAGTTCAGATTACATCCGTTAAGGCCAGATGGCTCAGGTGAATCATGGGGATGTATAACTTTCTTCAAGGTTAGTGATTTTCAACAAGTCAGAAGGGCATTACTTCGCACCCAGCAGTTTAAAGTACCGGGATCTCGTACTGGTCTGATGGCTTACGGAAAAGTATCTGTTAAAGGAGTGCCGGATTTTGCGAAGTGTAATGTTTAGAATAATTACCGCGATAGTATGTTTAATATTGGCATTCTGTGTTACCGCATGGATCAAACCAGTAAACCAACTTTATTTATGGTCTTCTTCAGAACTGTTTGATGTCTTGCGATCAAATAATATTATTACAAAGGACTATGAATGGGGTATGGACCCGGCAAGCAATATCATGCTGGTAATCTTCATTGTCGTTATAGCGATAGTACTTTCAGTCCTATTCGGATTTGTTCGAAAAAAAATATGAATGTTGTCTATTAATTTTAATTAGTTGATGTGATGATTTATTGAAAGAGCTATGTATACTGTTGTCGCCCTGTATGCGTCACGGGAATTGTTATGAGTCACCTCTGGTTGAGAGTTTACTCACTTAGTCGCGTGTCCACTATTGCTGGGTAAGATCAAAGTTCGGTGACCGCCTGAGCGATCACCTTTAATGCGGTGGCAATTTCACAGAATTATTTACAGGGTCTGGAAGTACTGACATAAATCATGGGTCGCGAGAACCAGGATAACGACCTTCAGTACTTACCAGACGCATTCTAACGGCCTGGAATGTCAGTACAACCGTTATTTTTAACCACATAGAATGCGTCTTATGCAGCTTATTCGCGGTTTTCTTTAATGTTCCAGCTTGATTGGGTTTCTGGTCCTTTACCGCCAGTAGTCGATTGTTCCCAGTACTGAGTTTTGACCTTCGCAGCCTGGAACTGGTAAGTCATGCCAACAAGATCACGCTGACTTGCACCATTGAACATTGCATCAACGATTAGCACATCCTCAAGAGTAATACGGCAGTACTCAATCTGAGTTCCTCCGGCCTTACAAATTGCCAGCTCAACCTTGCTGATGTGTTTACCGTTGGAGACATAACGCATAATTGCAGGGATAGCCTTGTCGATGCTGGCGTGTACTGTAAGATCACGGTACTGAACCTTTCCAGCTCCGCCACCACCGCCCACACTCATGTTTCCTGCCTGGCTTGCCCCCCAGGAGAAGGAGTCAATATTGATCCAGCCCTTATGGTTAGAATCCTGTGACTCGCCGTTGATGCTATCAATTCTCAGGTAAAGATCGGTACTCATATTCAAAACTCCCTTTGATTACTCAATACTATCTGTTTAAATAAAGTACTGATCATATGATGACACAAAGGCACGGTTATGGACAACTACGTGAATCCCAGAAGGTTTTCAGACTACTATCTGACAATGGCAAACCTTCAGGCAAATCAATTGTATAGCATTGCTAATACACTATCCTTGCTGCATATCCAGGACGCGCTGTTAAGGATAAATTTTAAAGATGAAATTCAATCATTTATCACTCTTCAGCTTGATGTTATTCGCTCTGCGAGTACCGATAATGAGTGCCAGGCTTGCATACAGAATCTCAAGCAAGAGCATGAATATTTGACCATACAAGACAGGATGCTACGTTCAGGTCATGCAGTAGTTTCTGCTTCTGTTCAGTTCTACCATGATCATGAAAAAATCATCGGTTATGTCATAGAGGGTATAGGTGTTGTACTGGGTGGGTTGCAGATGGTTGCAGGTGCGACTTTAATTGCAGGCTCTGTAGCGACTGGGAATGTAATCGGAGTTGTAGCTGGGGGTAGTCTGGTTCTGAATGGTGCTGGTTCAGCTATAGAAAGTACGGAAAAACTTCTTGGACGTGCTAATCCAACAAGCTTCATGCGAAATGCATATGAAGATGTGGCTGAATTTATGGGCTTTGACAAAAAATTGGGGTTTTTAGCTTATCAGGCTATTGATTTTACAACATCGTATTATGGGGTTTTGAAGTTAACTTTGAAACCTGAGTCCTGGAGACTATTCAACTATCTTCCTTCCGATTATTACAGGAAAGTTCAGGCAATGAGTAAACCAGCTCTCATACTCAAAGGAACTGGTGCAGCAAAGAAAGGTATAGATATTGGAAAAAATCTTAACGATATGAATACTGACCACAAGTAATTTTTACTTTTTCTTAGCTATATAGCGATGTGCTTTCCATGCCAATTTAATTGGGGTGACGATATAAATAACCGTCACTCCAAAACAAATAACTAACAGGTAGATGAAAAAGTTTTCCGCTGTGTCATATATTCTGCCAAACAAGGCAATAACTACCATTAGTAACATCCCAATGACACCACCCCAAAAACGCTTGCTTAGGTCAAGTACTATGGAAGCTAACGTCTGATCCTTCGTTGGAACATTCGCAACTATTGCTCTTAAGCGAGTTATATCTTTCTCAGTGAAGCCGTTCGCCTTAAGATCATTTACAAAATCCATATCGTTCAAAATTGACCCCACTTATAAAATTTAACCAATTAGTGTCATTCTAACATACATTTTTTAATGTAGAAACCTGAAATATATGATCAAGATGCGCATTATATGGCTAAGATTACGATTGGTATGGGTGGGAATATTAATCTTGAAGGCGTGAGTCTTAGATGATATATATCACATCGCCCTGCATGCTCTTCGGGAATGATTCTGCAAAAATTTTTGCATCAGGGTAACCTGATCTTACCCGCATAATGTGGACACAGCACTGTTTTACTTTTTGAGAACAAATCAGTTTATCATGAGGGATGACGAATGGCGTATGGAACCTGCAAGTAATATTACGTGAGTCATCTTCGTTGTGGTTATAGCGGCAGGAATTTCTTTACTTTTTGGTTCGTTAATAAAAAGATATGATTCCCATCTAATAAAATTGAAATAATGAGATGTAATGATTTGTATAAATAGCTGCGAAGAGTGGGGTAAAGTTTTTATAGCATGCCGATAAAGATTAATCCCAAACAATAATCCTCGCTGGGCTATAAAATGTGAGCTTATGGGGAATCGGGTGATATGGGCATCGGATAGTCAAAATACTTATCCGATCCCAAACAACCCCGACGGCCCCTGAACCCCCGATTAATGTTTTGTAAAACTTCCACGCGCTTTGACACCTTTTACTAGATTTATCTGATGCTTCCCATCAGGAGAAAGGTATGTCCCGATTCGTTAAAATGAGTTTGCTGGCCGTCGCGCTGACCCTGAGTCAGGGGGCAGCGGCGCAGAAAGTGACCGTAGAAGAGCTGCAGAAAGGATTGGATCACCCCTGGTCGCTGGCGTTTATGCCGGATGGCCAGAGTATGCTGATTACCGAACGTGCGGGACAGCTGCGCTTTTGGCAGCCCGGAAAGGGGTTGTCACAGCCGGTTAGCGGCGTGCCGAAGGTGTGGGCGCAGCGTCAGGGTGGCCTGCTTGACGTGGCGCTGGCGCCGGACTTTACGCAGAGTCGTCGCGTCTGGCTTACGTGGACCGAAGCGGACAGTCAGGGCAGGGCAGGTGCTGCGGTGGGCTACGGGTCGCTAAGCCAGGACAGCCGCCAGCTTACAGATTTTCGGGTGGTCCTTCGCCAGCAGCCGAGGCTCTCCAGCGGTGCTAATTTGGGATCCAGGCTGGCCTTTGATGATAAGGGATATCTCTATATTACCTTTGGCGATAATTTCCACGCTGAAACGGCTCAGGATCCCGCGTCACTGACCGGCAAAGTAATACGGCTGAATGCCGATGGCAGCGTGCCGAATGATAATCCTTTTGTCGGCAAAGCCGGGGCGCGGAGCGAAGTCTGGACCTGGGGGATGCGTAATCCTCAGGGGCTGGCGCTAAACCCCTGGACGCATGAGATGTGGGAAAGTGAGCACGGACCGCGCGGTGGAGACGAGGTTAATATCCTCAGCAAGGGCAAGAATTACGGCTGGCCGCTCGCCACCTGGGGCATTGACTACAGCGGGGAAAAAGTCCCGGGATCGAAAGGGGGCAGGGTGGCAGGCACCGAGCAGCCTGCGCTTTGGTGGAAGGTGTCACCCGCCATCAGCGGCATGGCGTTCTATAACAGCCCGCGCTTTCCGCAGTGGAAAAATGGCTTATTTATCGGCGCGCTTAAGCAGCAGAGCCTGATCCACCTGACGGTGGACGGCAAAAACATTGAGGAAAAAGAGCGCTTGCTGGCCGATCGTAAGGAGCGTATCCGTGACGTGAGAACGGGGCCGGATGGCTACCTGTATGTGCTGACGGATGAGAACGACGGCAAGCTGCTTAAAGTTGGTCTGGCGGAGTCATCCGGCCAGTAGCGCGCTGTGGAAGCCGCTCTCTGACCGGTGTCACATTTCTCCGCTATGGTCCTGAGAAGCAGTTCTCTGACCCAGCGTTACATTTCTCCGCCATGGTCCTGAGAAGCGGCTCTCTGACCCGGCGTAATATCTCACCGCCACGCCCGGCAGAAGGGGTTATCTGACCCAGTTGCACACTTCCCAGCCACGTTGCTGTGCCAGGGTGTGCAGGGGCTGGGCCGGGTTTATAACCCAGGCGTGATCGGCGTGTTCCAGCATCGCCAGGTCATTTAACGAGTCGCTGTAGGCCCAGGTGCGGTTAAATTTCCCTTTCTGCTGGTCGTTAAGCCACTCCTGCAGGCGAGTGACTTTGCCCTCTTTATAGGTCATTGTGCCGTAGGTTTTTCCGCTGTAGCGGTCATCCACAATCTCAACGCCAATGGCCAGTGCATCATGAGCGCCAAGCTGCTGCGCGATAGGCGTCACCAGATGTTCGCCGCTGGCTGAAATGACCAGAATGGTATCACCGCGCTGCTGATGCCAGCTCATGCGCTCGCGGGCAGCGGGGTAAACGCGGGGAAGGATATCGCGATGAACAAACCGACGAACCCAGCCGGAAACGGTTAACGTACCCATGCCGGCTAGCGGTGCCAGGATGGTCTGCATATAGGCTTCTATCGACAGCGAGCCCGCATAGTATTGTTCCATCAGTGCCTGCTCCTGCTCGATCAGCTCAGGTGGAGCAAACCCCTGGGAGACCAGCCAGCGTAGCCACAAACCGGTGCTGTCTTCACTAATAAGGGTTTCATCAAGGTCGAAAAGGGCTAAATCCATGGTGTTGCTCCTAAGCCAGATTGACCTCAGGGTAACGGAATTATGTGATGCACTTAACTGTTTTGGAAAAATTCGGAATTTAGCCTGGTTTCGCTGGCGGTGAAGGCGAAAAAACCGCCACTTCGATGTCATTGTCAGGTTATTATCTAATAAACTCTAAAAATCTTTACTCTACTGCTGTTCAAATTTGAGCATAGAAACGATAGCGTAGCAGGACATGTGCCCGTCATCGCTGTGAAAATTCTTACCTTTCAAATGGATATCTGGTCCCACCATGAAGAAATCGCTCATCTCCGTAAGCTACACGCTCTCCGCCTCCGCGTCATTAATGCTGCTAACCTTATCTTTTGCCCATGCAGAAGAGGCACCGGCTCCGCCCGAAATCAATGCGAAAGCCTGGATCCTGATGGATTACAACAGCGGCAAAGTGCTGACGGAATCTCATGCTGACGATCGTCTCGATCCCGCCAGTCTGACCAAAATGATGGCCAGCTATGTGGCCGGACAGGCGCTCAGGTCGGGAAAAATTACCAACGACGATATGGTCACCGTGGGCAAAGATGCCTGGGCAACGGGCAATCCTATCCTGCAGGGCTCGTCGCTGATGTTTCTGAAGCCTGGCGATCGCATTCCGGTCTCCGAGCTGAATAAGGGCATTATTATCCAGTCCGGCAACGATGCCAGCATTGCGCTGGCCGACTATGTGGCGGGTAGCCAGGATGCATTTGTCGGGCTGATGAACAATTACGTTAAGGCGCTGGGCCTGCAAAATACCCATTTCAAAACCGTGCATGGCCTGGATTCTGACGGGCAGTACAGTACCGCGCGCGATATGGCGCTGATTGGCCAGGCGCTAATTCGCGACGTCCCGGCAGAGTACGCCCTGCATAAAGAGAAAGAGTTCACCTTTAACCATATTCGTCAGTACAACCGCAATCGCCTGCTGTGGAGCACTAACCTTAAGGTAGACGGCATTAAAACTGGCCATACCAACGGCGCGGGAAATAATCTTGTCGCCTCGGCGACGGATGGCGATCAGCGACTGATATCCGTGGTGCTGGGCGCGGCGACCGACGGTATTCGCTTTCGTGAGAGTGAAAAGCTGCTGACCTGGGGCTTCCGTTTTTACGAAACCGTTACGCCGATCAAGGCCGACAAGCCTTTTTCCACCCAGCGGGTCTGGTTTGGCGATAAAAAAGAGGTCAATCTCGGCGTTGCGAAGGATGCAGCGATTACTCTGCCTAAGGGACAGATGAAAAATCTGAAGGCCAGCTTTACGCTCTCTCAGCCGCAGCTCACCGCGCCGCTTAAGAAAAATCAGCAGGTTGGCGTCATCGACTTCCAGCTCAACGGCAAGACGATTGAACAGCGGCCGCTGGTGGCGATGGAGGCAGTCGAAGAGGGGGGCTTCTTCAGTCGCGCCTGGGATTTCGTAATGATGAAACTGAGTAGCGCGTTTGGGAAGTGGTTTTCCTGACCGGCAGCAATAATGGTGAGTAAGAAAGAGCGGCCTGCGTGGCCGCTCTTTTGTTACAGCTAAAACAGGTCCCAGGCGATGGCAGAGATGGCAATCAGACCCACCAGCACCACAAACAGGTTGCTGATTTTACCGCTGTACTGGCGCATGGCCGGCACCTTATGGATGGCATACATCGGCATCAGAAACAGCAGAATCGCGATAATCGGGCCGCCCAGGGTTTCAATCATCCCCAGGATGCTCGGGTTTAGCGTTGCCACCAGCCAGGTGGTCAGCAGCATAAAGAGGGCGGTGATTCTGTTCAGCTTATGCTCGGAAAGATCCTTCCCTCGTTTGCCAAGCGATTTTACCATCAGGCCGTTAAAGCCTTCCCGCGCGCCAAGATAGTGCCCAAGAAAGGATTTAGTGATTGCCACCATCGCAATAACGGGCGCCAGCCAGGCCATCAGCGGGGTATCGAAATGGTTAGCCAGGTAGGAAAGAATCGAAATATTTTGTGCTTTCGCTTCGGCAAGGTTCGCTGGTGACAGGCTGAGTACGCAGCTGAAGACGAAAAACATCACCGTTAGCACCATCATCAGATGGCTGCGGGCAAGAATGCGCGAACACTTCTTCTCAGCGTAGTCGCCATACTCTTCACGTTTTGCAACGGCGAAGGCGGAGATAATCGGCGAGTGGTTAAAGGAAAAAACCATCCCCGGAATGGCCAGCCACAGCGTCATCCACAGCCCTTTACCGCTGCCCGCCATGCTGACATGCTGGAATATAGAGCTGTTCCAGTGCGGGATCAGACAGAGTGCCAGCGCCATCAGCACCAGCACAAAAGGATAGACCAGCACGCTCATGGTCTTCACGATCATCTCTTTACCAAAGCGCACGATGGTCATCAGCCCGACGATCAGGATCAGCGCCAGCAGCGCCCTCGGCGGAGCCGTTAGGTGTAGCTGGTGGGTGAGAAAGCTCTCCACGGTGTTGGTGATCGCCACGCTATAGACCAGCAGGATAGGGTAGATGGCAAAGAAATAGAGCAGGGTCAGCAGCTTCCCGGCACCGGCACCAAAATGCTCTTCCACCACCCCGGTGATGTCTTCGCCGCGGCTTTTACCGGAGAGAACAAAGCGACACAGGCCGCGGTGAGCAAAAAAGGTCATGGGAAATGCCAGCAGCGCCATGATGACCAGTGGGATAAGTCCGCCAATACCGGCGTTGATCGGTAGAAAAAGTACGCCTGCTCCTATTGCCGTCCCGTACAGGCCCAGCATCCACATCGTATCGCTTTTGCGCCAGGCCGCAGCCTCTTCTGCTACCGGCACATTAAGCGTGGCCGCCTTAGATGATTCCATAATGATCTCCATATTAAAAACAGTGAAGTAAACCGCTCCTGCCTGCGATATCACCTGATGCGGTCGCGCAATTTAGTTCACTCTTTTCCCGAGACGGCGACACTCTACCACCAGAATGAGAAGAAGGAAGAGGGCAGAAGGGAGTTTCTGGCGATCCTAATCACAGTTATGACAATGTTTCTGGGGTTATATACTGGTCGCGCGTTATTGATGGGGTTTAATCGCTGGCTGGACGGGGTTTTACTGGTATATAAAACTGAGTTATCGACGGGTTTGATTGATTAAATCGTGGGCTGTTTGCGGATTTTATCAGCGGGCTACATCGTAACCCGCTAATATCATGCGGAGAAGAAAGCTGAGGGTGAAAGCCTGTTCCACCCTTTTTTATCACGTTAGTCGCGCACCCAGCCTTTACGGATAGGGAACGCAAAGACTACGCGATAGAGCCAGGAGATATTTTCCAGCAGTCGTCTGCCGCAGAAATACCAGGCCACCTGAGCGAACAGGCAGGAGAGCATGCCAACCAGCAGGCCGCCGAGCATATCCATCGGCCAGTGTACGCCGAGATAAATTCGTGACCAGGCGATGGCCGCCCCGATCAACATCAGCATGATGCCGGACCAGACGCGATGCCAGCACATAAAGGCAATGGCAAAGGTAAAAATTGCCGTGCCGTGATCGCTTGGATAAGAGTCATCGGGCGCATGATGCAGAAACTGATAGCCCAGGCCGATCATAAAGGGACGCGGATGCGGGTACAGATTGCCAATACACCATGAGATAGTGAGCGCATAGCCCAGTGCAATACCGGTTTTCAACACCAGTTCGCGCTGAGAGTTCAGCTGGCCTTTGGGCCCCCAGAGCCACAGTGCAACGATAAGCACTGGCACGATTGCAATCAGATCGCGGGCAATAAGGGTTGCCAGGGTGATCAGCCATCCGGGCGACTCTGGTGTGGCGTTGATCCAGAGAAACAGCGTCCGGTTTAGCTCTTCCATCATGATTATTTCCTCGTCATATTAAGCAGATACGAAACGCATCCGAAAGTAAAACACTGGCTTAGCCAAACCCACCAGCCAGCCCATAAATTGTGAGACAAAAAGTGCGCGCCGCGCATAATCTGACCAAAACCCATTAGCATCCCCAGCGCAGCGCCGACAAAAAAACAGAGCCAGGCCAGTTTTGGCCGCTGTGGCCAGAACCAGAAAAATAGCGCCATCACGCCAAAGCCGCTTGACGCATGACCGCCCGGGAAACAGTCACCCGGGCCGCTCCCCGGCGGTATGGCCGAAAACAGCGGGTAAGAGACTGCCTTGCCGCCAAATTCGATCAGATCCCAGGGGCAGGAGTGCGCGCTGGTCGCTTTAAGGATCCCGACAACCAGCGGGCCGACGCCGATCAACACCGTGACCAATATCAGTCTGCTGTTCCGCCTGACGATACCCGCCATCAGGGCCACCACCGCCAGCACAATCACCGTATCCTTCAGCAGCGTATGGTTTATCAGATTGAGCCAGCGATTCTCCTTTA
This sequence comes from Erwinia sp. ErVv1, assembly GCF_900068895.1. Classification (GTDB taxonomy): domain Bacteria; phylum Pseudomonadota; class Gammaproteobacteria; order Enterobacterales; family Enterobacteriaceae; genus Erwinia. The sequence goes on from NZ_CDPK01000003.1 coordinate 205,573, forward strand.
GCGGAAACTGCTGCGTGAGCGGGTCGAACCATTCACGGCTGATAGCCATATCCCAGCGGCCATCTCGCGATATCCACGTAAACAGGACGGCGGCAATCGCGAGCCATAACAGCTGGATAAGGTAAAAGCGAACAGGTAAAAGGTAAACAGACCTATTCCTAATTGGTAAAACGGTTGTGCGTTTGTTAAGGATCAAGGGCAGTGACATAAGCGAGTTTTTCATGAAGACAAAAATGCATGGTGCTGAAATGCGATTAAGGAAACATTAAGAACAGGGAGGGGGATGAGTGGCAGAAAGAAAAAAACCCGCTAATCATTCGATTAACGGGCTCCACAATTTGGGGATTTCAAAGAAAAGCAGTGGCACTAATTAGGACTGCGCGCTTAATTAAAAGTTCTCAGAAATTCCTAAATATTTTTTAACCGCCTGCCATTGGCCAGATTATAACGATTAGCGTCCCGGCTAAGGTGAGCAAAACGTTAGCAATGGCATAGGTACCGGCGTAGCCAAGGGCAGGAATGTTACTGCGGGCGGTATCACTGATTATTTCCATTGCCGGGGCGCAGGTGCGGGCGCCCATAATGGCACCAAATAGCAGGGCGCGGTTCATTTTAAGCACCCAGGCGCCGAACATAAAGCTGATAACCACCGGCAGCAGACTCACCACCAGGCCCGCCCCCAGCATCAGCAGGCCGGTATCTCCCAGGCCATGCGACAAGCCGCTTCCTGCACTCAGTCCCACGCCCGCCATAAAGACCATTAGGCCAAACTCCTTCACCATCGTCAGCGCCCCCTGCGGGATATAACCGAAGGTGGGATGGTTGGCGCGCAGAAAGCCGAGCAGGATCCCGGAAAATAATAACCCGGCGGCATTACCAATACTAAAATTAAAGTTACTGAATTGCAGAGTGATCATACCAATCATCAGCCCGATAATAAAAAAGGCGCAAAAGGCGAGAAGATCGGTGACCTGACTGTGAATTGAGATAAATCCTATGCGGTCAGCGACGGACTTAACGCGTCGTGCCTCACCGCTTATTTGTAAGACGTCGCCTTTATTCAGAATAATACTGTCGTCTATTGGCATTTCTATCTGGCTGCGAATAACCCGGTTAAGAAAGCAGCCGTGATCGGTTAGCTTGAGCTGGCTAAGACGTTTATTCACCGCATTATTATTTTTAACCACGATCTCTTCATTAACGATCCGCATGTCCAGCAGATCGCGATCGAAGACTTCTTTGCCATTGCGAAAGCTGGGATCAAGGCGGGAGTGCGCATCGGGATAGCCTACCAGAGAGATCTCATCGCCCTGTTGCAGCACGGCGTCACCGTCCGGACTGGCGAGAATGCCGTTACGTCTGATGCGTTCGATATAGCAGCCCGTATGGCGATAGATACCGAGTTCACGCAGATTTTTGCCATCGGTCCAGGCGACCAGCTCAGGGCCGACGCGGTAGGCGCGGATGACAGGCAGATAAACTTTGCGCTGACTGTCAGGGTCCAGGCCGCGTTCGCGGGCAATCTGCTGAGCACTGGTAGGAAGATCCTGATGCTGCATCTTCGGCATATAGCGTGCGCCAACGATCAGACTCACCAGCCCCACCAGGTAGGTGAGCGCGTAGCCGAGGCTAAGATTATTTTGCGCCTGAGTCAGCAACGGTCCGGCGTGCAGCGTTTGTCGCAGCGTATCGCCCGCGCCGACCAGCACCGGCGTGGAGGTCATTGAGCCTGCCAGCATACCGGCAGTCAGTCCGATGTCCCAGCCAAACAGTTTTCCCAGCCCAAGCGCAATAATGACTGCGCTGCCAACCATCACCGTAGCCAGCATCAAATAATTTTTGCCGTCGCGGAAGAAAATTGAGAAAAAGTTAGGTCCGGCTTCGACGCCAACGCAAAAAATAAATAACATAAAGCCCAGATTAAGGGCGTTGGTATTGATACCAAAATGCTGCTGGCCGAGCAGAAGAGAAACCACTAAAACGCCAATGGAATTGCCCAGTTGGACAGAGCCAAGCCGCAGTTTACCCAGGCATAGCCCAAGAGCCAGAACGACAAATAATAACAGAATGTCATTTCCACTTAACAACTCTGCGACGTTTATATTCACGGTTTAACTTCTTATTTACTAGTAACGTGTTGAAAAAAAGGGTTTTTTGCGCTAGATTTAACGCGCTGCCGTCAGAGCAGCGGCAACGTTCAGGATTATCCGCGTATTACAGTTCAGCATCTGTAAAACGGTCGCCATTTTAATCGCTTCACTCTTTTTCAGCCAGTAAAAGCCGCGCTCATTTACGCGGTTCTTTGTAACTTCTTTAACAGAGACAAGGCGGTGGACTATTGTGGCCAGCATACGAGATAAATTGCCGGGAGAAGATCCTGTGGTGTTTAAAGGTGTGTCCTGGATGGGCGTGGCAGGCTGTTTTATCCTTTATTGCGTCATCTTTCTGGCGGTACGTTATGAAATGGGTAGCGAAACGCACGCCTATTCTCATGCGCAGCTGGGTCTGCTGATGTTTGCTATCCCCGGTGCGATTGCGGCGCTAACCACCAAAGAATCTCCGCTGACGGTAGCCCTGCTAGGCCCGCTGCTGGCGACGCCATGCTGCATGCTGATTCTGCATCTGCGTCATTTTAGCGGATGTATCGCGCTGCTTCAGGAGCTGGCGTTTATGACCAGCGGGGTGTTCTGGTGTGGTTCCGGGGCGCTTGTCGTGATGCTGTGTCGTTCATTGATTACGCATCAGCACGATTAACCGTCCCGGACGGGCAAAGATATGCACTCAGGGCAGTTAAGGCGTAAAAAAAGAGGGCCGATACGGTATCGGCCCTCTTTTTATGGCTGCCCCGTCAGCGCGGGGCGCAGCGGAATTCTGCGTGATTACTGGAACAGGCCCAGGTTCTCTTTGGCGTAGGCTTCAAACTCTGTGCAGCCGCCGATATGGGTCTGATCGAGGAAAATCTGCGGCACGGTTTCAACCGGCTTACCCACGGTTTTCTCCAGGTCGGCTTTGGTGATCCCCTCAGCATGGATATCCACATAGCGGAAGTTGAAGTCTTCACGCTCTTCGGTAAGTTTCTCTGCCAGCTCTTTCGCACGTACACAGTATGGGCAGGCCGGGCGTCCAAAAATGACTGCAAACATCTGTTTCTCCTCAGGGTCGAAATTTTATATGTGATGTAGATCACATCTTATAGGTCGCTGGTGCCTATGATGCCCGCATCAAATGGATAAGGGAAGAAGGTATTGCCTGTCGCATTGATTTGCACAGGCTATAGGGCGATTGGCGGGGGCTGCGGCGGTTTGACAAGGAATTATACATTTTCAACGTTACCCGTAACCGCTGCACCTGCTACCCTTGGTCTCCTCAGTGTATCAACGCTTTCACTACGCCGTCGGGCGTAAAACAGGAGTGCACCATGACGCCAACCATCGAGCTGCTTTGCTCCCACCGCTCAATTCGCGCCTTTACGGACAAACCCATTGCAGATGACCAGCGCGAGGCGATTCTTAATGCGGCACAGTCGGCTTCAAGCTCCAGCTTTTTGCAGTGCTCATCGATTATCCGTATCACCGATCCGCAGCTGCGCGAACAGCTGGTTACGCTGACCGGCGGTCAGAAGTATGTCGGCCAGGCAGCGGAGTTCTGGGTGTTCTGCGCCGATTTCAATCGTAATCAGCAAATTTGCCCGGACGCGCAGCTGGGGCTGGCTGAGCAACTGCTGCTTGGCTGCGTCGATACCGCCTTGATGGGGCAAAATGCCATGGTCGCCGCCGAGTCATTAGGGCTGGGCGGCGTATTTATCGGCGGCATTCGCAATGCCATCGCCGAGGTGACCGAGCTGCTGGGCCTGCCTAAATATGTTCTGCCGCTATTCGGTCTCTGCCTCGGCACCCCGGATCAGGCTCCGCAGCATAAACCACGGATGCCGACGGCGATGCTGGTCCATGAAAACCGCTATCAGCCGATCGATCCTCAGGTGCTGGCGGACTACGACAACGCGCAGGAAGAGTATTACCTCACGCGCGAAAGTAACCCGCGTCGCGAGAGCTGGAGCGAGCATATCCAGAAGACGATTATCAAAGAGAGCCGTCCGTTTATGCTGGCGTATCTGCATCAGCAGGGCTGGGCAACGCGCTAGTAGTGAAAATCGTCTGAGAGGAGCGCCCTGGTTTCTGTCTGAAAACGCGCGAGCGAGTGCTTATTTACGTCGCAGTCGTGGTGTTTGACCGCATTTTTCCGTAAGCTAGGGCGCAATTTTAAGGCGGTATGAGACAAATCACATGGATTCACTCGTCGTTCCAGATATTGACGTAATACGACGTTGGCTGGATCAGCAAAGCATCACCTGGTTTGAGTGTGACTCATGCCAGGCGCTCCATCTGCCGCATATGCAAAATTTTGATGGGGTATTTGATGCCAAGCTCGATCTGATGGATGGCGTCATCCTGTTTTCCGCGCTTGCAGAAGTTAAACCGACCGCGCTTATCCCGCTGGTAGGCGACCTGTCACAAATCAATGCATCCTCGCTGACCGTAAAGGCTTTTGTCGATATTCAGGATGATAATCTGCCCAAGCTGATTGTCTGTCAGTCGCTGAATGTCACGGTGGGGGTGACCTATGGCCAGTTCGCGCACTTTATGAAGCAGAGTGAAGAGCAGATTTCAATGGTGGTGCTGGAAGCCTTTGCTAATCAGCTACTGGTGGTCGGCGATGACGACGAAGAGGATCGCAGCGCGATTGTCAGCTCACACGCGCTACTCCATTAACCGGTCCGCTTAGTCATCCTGTACGCCTTACTCTCTGTCTAACCGCCTTCTTTTAGCAGGCGGTTAACTCTAATCTTCACGCCAGCCTGCACCGTTCCTGCCTTAAACCCTTTTTTATCCTGCCGAATGCCCTTTACTACCAGATATTTATCGTCACTCAGGCCGGGTCTGGCCGATCCCGTAGAGGGAAAGTGCATGAAAATTCGATAAATGCTGTTTTTTACGCCAGGGGCTGGCCTCCAGTGCCACTGAGGACTATTCTTGCGAAGCAACGTTATATGCATGACGTGGACTGGGCTGGCGTTTTTCATCCCGGCGGCAGAGTGAATAAACATTCACTGATTGCCCCTGCCGTGCCGGGCGTCTGCCGTTTTGCTTGTTTGAAAAAGCTGTGGTTACCTTGGTGCGGAGAATGGAAAATATGCTTAATCAACCTAAAAAGTGGCTGTCGGGCGTGGCGGCTGCCGTGCTGCTGGCCGTTTCAGCGGGTGCTGGCGCGGCCGATAAGACGCTGCACGTGTATAACTGGTCTGATTATATTTCACCCGATACGGTTCCCGGCTTTGAAAAGCAGAGCGGGATCCACGTGGTGTATGACGTTTTTGACTCTAATGAAGTGCTGGAAGGCAAACTGATGGCGGGCAGTACCGGCTACGATGTGGTGGTGCCTTCGTCCAGCTTTCTCGCCCGTCAGCTTCAGTCCGGGGTATTTCAGCCGCTGGATAAAAGCAAGCTGCCAAACTATAACAACCTCGATCCCGATTTGCTGAAGAAGCTGGAACAGCACGATCCGGGTAATAAATTCGCCATTCCCTACCTGTGGGCGACCACGGGCATTGGTTACAACGTTGATAAGGTGAAGGCCGCGCTGGGTAAAGATGCGCCGGTTAACAGCTGGGATCTGGTGCTTAAGCCGGAAAATCTCGAAAAACTGAAAAGCTGCGGCGTCTCATTCCTGGATGCGCCGGAAGAGATTTTTGCCACCGTGCTTAACTACCTCGGTAAAGATCCTAACAGTAGCGATGCCAAAGATTACTCGGGGGCGGCAACGGATCTGCTGATGAAACTCCGGCCTAATATTCGCTACTTCCACTCGTCTCAGTATATAAACGACCTTGCCAACGGGAATACCTGTGTGGCGATCGGCTGGGCCGGGGATGTATTGCAGGCGAAGAAACGCGCGGCTGATGCGAAAAACGGCGTCAATATTGCCTACAGTATTCCAAAAGAGGGGGCGCTGGCCTTCTTCGATACCCTGGCTATTCCTAAAGATGCTAAAAATGTCGATGAGGCCTATCAGTTCCTGAATTATTTACTGGAACCAAAGGTCATTGCCGACATCTCCAATAAGGTGTTCTACGCTAATGGTAATAAGGCATCGCTGCCCTTTATCAGTGCGGATATCCGCAATAATCCGGGCATCTTCCCCACGCCCGAGACGATGGCGAAACTCTTTGTGCTGAAGGTACAGGATCCGAAACTGGACCGCGTACGCACCCGCGCGTGGACGCGCGTTAAAAGCGGCAAGTAAAGGCCGCCCGGGCAACGCTCATATAACGCGGCAGATAACCGCCGCCAGCGTAAAGCTCACACCGCAGAGGCGTTAAATAGCCTCTGCCCTCTCTTTCATACGGCGTACTGGCCGTAATCCTCAGAGTGCCGGAGAGTTAAGTTAGTGAATGAGGCTATTGTCCGTCCGCAACCTAAAGCAGCCAGGGCCCTGACCCCGCTGCTTGAGATCCGCAACCTGACTAAATCTTTCGATGGGCAACACGCGGTAGATGATGTCAATCTGACCATTTATAAAGGCGAAATTTTTGCACTGCTCGGCCCGTCTGGCTGCGGGAAATCAACGCTGCTGCGGATGCTGGCGGGCTTTGAACCGCCGACCTCCGGCCAGATTGTGCTGGACGGGCAGGATCTTTCACACGTACCGCCCTATCAGCGGCCGGTTAATATGATGTTTCAGTCCTATGCGCTTTTTCCGCATATGACCGTTGAGCAGAACATTGCCTTCGGCCTGAAGCAGGACCGCCTGCCGAAAGAGGAAATTGCCAGCCGGGTGGCAGAGATGCTGGCGCTGGTGCATATGCAGGAGTACCGCAGCCGCAAGCCGCACCAGCTCTCAGGTGGACAGCGTCAGCGGGTCGCACTGGCCCGCAGCCTGGCTAAGCGGCCTAAGCTGCTGCTGCTGGATGAGCCAATGGGGGCGCTGGATAAAAAGCTGCGCGACCGTATGCAGCTTGAAGTGGTTGATATCCTTGAGCGCGTGGGCGCCACCTGCGTAATGGTCACCCACGATCAGGAAGAGGCGATGACCATGGCCGGACGCATCGCGATTATGAATCGCGGCAAGTTTGTGCAGATTGGTGAGCCGGAAGAGATTTATGAGCACCCGACCACGCGCTTCAGCGCCGGATTTATTGGCACGGTGAATCTGTTTGAGGGCCTGCTCCGCGAGCGCCAGCCCGATGGTCTGCTGATCGATTGTCCGGGACTGCTTTCACCGTTAAAAGTCAGCACTGATGCTTCGGTGGTGGATGGCGTGCCGGTTCACGTTGCGCTTCGCCCGGAAAAAGTGATGCTGTGCGATGAGATCCCTGCTGAGCAGAGCAATGTGGCAGTGGGGGAGGTGGTACACATCGCCTACCTTGGCGATCTCTCGGTCTATCACGTCAGATTGCGCAGTGGCCAGACCGTCATTGCCCAGCTACAGAATGCCCATCGCTTCCGCCAGGACGTTCCAACCTGGGGCGATGAAGTGCGTCTCCGCTGGGATGCCGACAGCTGCGTCGTACTGACGGTATAGGGGGCACGATGGCTGAACCTGAGATGAAACACGCCGCCCGTCCGCAGGGCCGCTTCGGCATTATCGTTGATCGCCTACAGAGGCGGCAGGGGCGACGGCTGGTAATTGCCCTGCCGTGGCTCTGGCTGGTGCTGCTGTTCCTGCTGCCCTTCCTGATTGTGCTTAAAATTAGCTTTGCCGATATCGCCCGCGCGATCCCGCCCTATACCGATCTGGTCACCTGGGCAGACGGCCAGCTCCAGATGGTGCTGAACGTTGGCAATTATCTGACCCTGACTGACGATCCACTGTATGTGGATGCTTATCTACACTCATTGCAGGTGGCGGCGGTGTCGACGATTATCTGCCTGCTGATCGGTTATCCGCTGGCGTGGGCTGTCGCACATAGCGCACCTGGCACCCGTAATATTCTGCTGCTGCTGATTATCCTGCCCTCCTGGACCTCGTTTCTGGTACGGGTATATGCCTGGATGGGCATTCTGAATAATAATGGCATTCTTAATCGTTTTCTTATGTGGACAGGTATTATCGATCATCCGCTGGCCATTCTTTACACCAACCTCGCAGTCTACATTGGCATTGTTTACTGCTACCTGCCGTTTATGGTGCTGCCGCTGTACACCGCGCTAACGCGTATCGACTATTCGCTGGTGGAAGCTTCCCTGGATCTGGGCGCCCGCCCGCTGAAAACCTTCTTCCAGGTGATTGTGCCGCTGACGAAGGGCGGCATTATTGCCGGATCGATGCTGGTATTTATTCCCGCCGTTGGCGAGTATGTGATACCCGAACTGCTGGGCGGCCCTGACAGCATAATGATTGGGCGCGTGCTCTGGCAGGAGTTTTTCAACAATCGCGACTGGCCGGTCGCCTCCGCGCTGGCGGTGATTATTCTGCTGATCCTCATCCTGCCTATCATCTGGTTTCACAAGCATCAGAATAAAGAGATGGGGGAAAAGGGATGAGCAGCCTGCCAACAATCCGCTCGCCGTGGCGTACCGCGATCCTGATAGTGGGCTTTTTTTTCCTGTATGCGCCGATGGCACTGCTGGTCTTCTATTCGTTTAATTCATCGCAGCTTGCCGCCTGGGAGAGTTTCTCGCTGCACTGGTATCAGGTTCTGTTTCACGATGACGCGATGATCGATGCCGTGGCGCTAAGCCTGAGCATTGCCGCGCTGGCGGCGACGGCGGCGCTGCTGTTAGGCACCCTTGCTGCCGTGGTCATCGTGCGCTTTGGCCGCTTTAAAGGGTCTACCGGCTTCGCCTTTATGCTTACTGCACCGCTGGTGATGCCGGATGTGATAACCGGCCTGTCGCTGCTGTTGCTCTTCGTGGCAATGGGACATGCCATTGGCTGGCCCGCCGACCGCGGGATGCTGACCATCTGGCTGGCCCATGTGACCTTTTGTACGGCCTATGTGGCGGTAGTGATTAATGCCCGCCTGCGCGAGCTGGATCGCTCGATTGAGGAGGCCGCGATGGACCTGGGCGCTGCGCCGCTTAAGGTTTTCTTTGTGATAACGCTGCCCATGATTGCGCCAGCGATGGTAACCGGCTGGCTGCTGGCGTTTACGCTGTCGCTGGACGATTTGGTGATCGCCAGCTTTGTCACCGGACCAGGGGCGACCACGCTGCCGATGCAAATTTTTGCCACCGTGCGCCGGGGCGTGAATCCGGAAATTAATGCGCTGGCGTCGCTGATCCTGTTTGTCGTCGGCATCGTCGGTTTTATCGCCTGGCGATTTATGGCGTACGAAGAGAAGCAGCGGCTGAGGGATATTCAGCGGGCGCGCAGGGGCGGGTAAGTGCAGGTACGGGTAAACGTAGGGACGGGTAAACTGTAGGAGGGCCGCTGCTACTCCTGCTGCGCGGGCTCAAACCAGTGCAGCGCCAGCCGGCGTACGGTACCGTCCCCGGTCAGGCTCTGGAGGGCCTGATTCAGGGCGTTTAGCAGTTCGTCATCCCCTTTGCGCACTGCGATGCCCATCCCGTTATCGAAGTAGCGACTGTCGGAAATCTCCCCTCCCACCGTCGCCAGCTGCGGATGCACTTTCAGCATGCTTCTAATCACTACCGTATCGCCGATGATCCCATCCAGCCGATGCTTACTGATATCCAGCAGAGCATTCTGGTAGCTATCGTAGGTCACCGCAATAATCTCAGGCCATCTGTCCCGCAGGTAGGCCTGCTGCGTGGAGAGATTGCGTACCCCCACGCGTTTGCCTTTGAGCTGGGCAATTTGCCAGAAGCGTCCTTTTGGCACGACCATCAGGCTTGAGTTACCTATATAGGGCTGGGTAAAGTCAACCTCGTTCTGGCGCTCATCGGTTATATCCATACCGGAGATAATGGCATCATCGTGATGATATTTAAGAGAAGGCAGCAGGCGGTCAAAGGTATTATTGGTAAAGAGGCAGCTTCTCTTCAGGCGCTGACAAAGCGCGTTTGCCAGATCGATATCAAATCCCACCAGCTGATTACGGTCGTTCAGATACTCAAAAGGAGGGTTGTTACCGGAAGTCGCGAAGCGCAGAGAAGACCCGGCTTCTGCCTGGATGCTGAGACAGGCAAGCACCAGGGCCAGAGCGATTTTAAGCATGGGGTAACGGTCCTTGCGTTATTTCAGCGACCCAGTATGCCGCAGGCGGAAAGGGAGCTATCCCAGGATTAGCCCACAAAGAAGGGCTTTTACCCGACGATTCCCGGTGGCTACCCACCGGGAAGGTTAGTTACGGCGTTCAAAGGCCAGCGCGCGATGCTCGATAAACCGCATAAGCAGCGTCAGCAGGCCATTGACACACAGATAAATCAGGCCCGCTGCGGCAAACACAGTGACGTCATAGGTGCGACCATACAACAGCTGACCCTGGCCCATGACCTCCATCAGCGTAATGGTATAAGCCAGTGACGTCCCTTTGAATACCAGCACCACCTCGTTTGACCAGGAGGAGAGGGCGCGTTTCAATGCATACGGCAGCAAAATACGCAGCGTATTTTTGCGATCCATTCCCAGCGCCGCGCAGGATTGCCACTGACCGGCGGGAATAGCGCGTACGGCACCATAAAACAGCTGGGTGGTGTAGGCCGCACTGTTGAGAGAGAGTGCCAGCAGGGCGCAAAGCCAGGGCTGGGACAGAAAATGCCATAGCCAGGGGATTGACTGGAGTGACGGGAACTGACCGGGGCCGTAGTAGATCAAAAAGATCTGCACCAGCAGCGGTGTACCGGTAAAGAGAGTGATATAGCCGCGCACCAGCACGCTTAGCACCGGTGTTTTAAGCGCAAGCACCACCGTAAACAGCAGGGCTAAAAGCAGCGCCAGCGCCAGCGAGGCGGCGGTTAGCGTCAGGCTGGTATGCAGTCCTTTCAGCAGGTCAGGCAGATAGCTCATCATCAGATATTCTCCTGCTCAAAACGCGTGGCGCGCGCATCAAGGCGTTTCAATACCTGCTGACTCAGCAGGGTCACCACCAGATAAATTGCTGCGGCAACCAGATACCAGGTAAAAGGCTGCTGCGTGCGGGCTGCAATACTTTTGGTCTGCAACATAATGTCATTGACGCTTATCAGCGAAACCAGCGCAGTATCCTTCAGCAGCACCAGCCACTGATTGCCCAGGCCCGGCAGCGCATGTCGCCACATTTGCGGCAGGATCAGCCGGAAAAAAATCGCCGCTCTTTTCATGCCCAGCGCCTGACCCGACTCCCACTGCCCCAGCGGTACCGCTTTCAGCGCGCCGCGCAGGGTCTGCGAGGCATAAGAGGCGTAGAGCAGGGAAAGCGCAATGACCCCGCAGAGAAACGGACTGACGTTGAAATTCTCAATCTGCACCTGGACGGGCAGCCTGAAGAAGCCAAAATTGAGCGTAAAGCCGTCCGACAGCGTCAGCAGCAGCTGGGAAGCACCGAAATAGACAAACAGCACGACCAGAATCTCTGGCAGGCCACGAAACAGGGTCATCAGCCCCGTGCCGATCCAGGCGAAAGGACGCCAGCGAACCGATTCCCAGGCAGCAAATAGCATCGCCAGTATCAGACCGAGGATCAGCGCAGAAACAGCAAGGCCGACGGTCATACCGGCGGCGCTTGCGAGAGGATAGAGTTCGCTCATTCAGGAATTACTGCTGGAACCATTTGCTGTAGATCGTCTTGAAGGTACCGTCGGCTTTGATTTTCTCGAGCGCGGCGTTGAATTTACCCTGTAAGTCGGTATTTCCCTGGCGCACGGCAATGCCGAGACCCGTGCCGAAATAGGCTTTATCGGTAACCTTATCGCCGACCGAAGCCAGAATGGCATTCTGCTTCAGCCACTCATTTACCACGGCGGTATCACCGAATACCGCATCAATGCGACCGTTTTTCAGGTCGAGAACGGCATTCTGGTAGCTGTCGTAAGGAACGGTGGTGACGCCGCTCATTTTATCCGCCAGATAGCGCTGATGGGTGGTGCCATTCTGTACGCCAACGCGCTTGCCTTTCAGGGCTTCGACGGAAGCCACTTTGCCTTTCTGCGCAATAAACAGCGCAGAATTATCGTAATAGGGCTTAGTGAACAGCACCTGCTTTTCGCGCTCGGCGGTGATGTCCATCCCGGCCATTACGGCATCAAAACGGCGAAATTTGAGGCTTGGGATCAGGCTGTCAAAAGCCTGATTGGTAAAGGTGCAGGTCGCGTTCATTTCGCGGCAGAGTGCATTTGCCAGATCGACGTCAAATCCCTGGATCTTGTTATCAGAGTCGACAAATTCAAACGGAGGATAGGACGCCTCAGTGGCAAAACGAATAGTTTCTGCGGCGGTAGCACTCAGGCTTAAACCCGCTAACAGCGCGGCAAGTACGATTTTTTTCATTATGATGTCCTGCATTAATGCGAGAGATAGTGGGCAAACTCATCGGTCTGCGGCTGTGAAAAACGATTGGCATCACCCTGTTCAACAATAAAACCATTTTCCATATAGACCACGCGGGTGGCGGTTTTACGGGCAACTTCAACCTCATGGGTCACAATCACCTGAGTGATCCGGGTCTGGGCCAGCTCCTGAATGATGGAGACAATTTGCGCGGTAATTTCAGGATCCAGCGCGGCGGTCGGCTCGTCGAACAGCAGCACGGCTGGCTCCATCATCAGCGCCCGGGCAATGGCTACGCGCTGCTGCTGGCCGCCAGAGAGGTGCAGCGGGAAGCGATCGGCAAATTTTGTCAGGCGCAGGCGCTCAAGCAGCTTATCCGCCCGGGCTCGCGCTGCGTCTTTACCCAGCCCCAGCACGCGGCAGGGGGCTTCAGTCAGGTTCTGCATCACCGTCAGATGCGGCCACAGATTATATTGCTGGAATACCATTCCCACATTCTGACGCAGCTCGCGGATAGCATTCTCAGACGGGGGTTTACTGAAGTCGAAGTGATTACCGGCAATGCTCAGGGTGCCGGAACGGGGCATCTCCAGCAGGTTAAGCACGCGCAGCAGGGAGCTCTTACCGGCACCGCTTGGACCCAGCAAAACCAGCGTCTCGCCCTCGGGGCAGGTGAGCTGAATATCGAACAGTGCCTGGTGGGCACCGTAAAAGCAGTTAATTCCGTTAAGTTGAATACTCATGCGCAATAAGTGAATAGCAATTGATTCTGCGAATCTTAACGTTGACGGCATAGTTATGCAATCATTGTGCAGATATAGAGTTAACATCCGCTATAAAAGGGCAGTCATTTAGAGCGAATGCCCAGGCAACGGATGTGGGACGGCAGGGAACAGGAACCGTCGACTGGCGGGTGCAGACAGGGAAATGGGAACACTATGCTGATGGATGAACAGGTCAGTAATACCCATGCCGCCAGGCGGCGGCATGGAGCAGAACTATTTCAGCAGTCGCTGGCTTAATGATCCACCGTCCAGGTGGGGAGCCTGACTGGTATAGCGAATATCATCAACCGCCCAGCAGGTGCCTTCACGCACCATCAGCACTTCATCCTGCCATTCCACCGGCTTGCTACCGTTGCGGCTAAGTGAGACGCGCAGCGGAATATTACGTGCATCAGTATTCGGAATGGTTGAGGCATCAGCCACGCTGGCTGAATCCGGTCCGGCTGGCAGACTGGAGAAGATATCTCCCTGCATCAGGGCGGGATCCCTGCCGTTTTCACCACTGGCTTTCAGCAGCGTCTGATACAGCTTGTCACTGAGATAGGGGCGATATTTTGCCAACAGCTGGGCATCAGGTAAGCCCTGGGTTGGCTGCCCGGTGCGCAGGTCATAGAATTTCTGCGCTACGGTATCCGGGCCACCATCAACGCAGGGACTCATCCGGGTTCCGATATCCTTGTACGCCGGTTGTACCGTGGTACAGGCACTCAGCAGCAGCGCCAGCGGAGCCAAAACGGCGATCGCCTGGTATTTCATCTTATTTTCCTTATTGTTTCGGGATGATGTTGTTTTAGCATAAAGTAATGACGTTGTTTTAGCATAAAGTATAGACGCTTACGAAGCCGCTGGGTTACCGCCGGAATCAACATCCAAAGGTAGGGAAAATGAAATTTTTAATGCCCCTTTTGCTGACAACTCTGGCCCTGATGCTGAGTGCCTGTAGCCCGACGGGGCTGGAGCGGCACGCGGGATACGTGGTGGATTCGCGTCAACACGCTCTGGGGGCACGACCGCGTATCAAAATGCTGGTGATCCACTATACCGCGCAGGATTACCCCACTTCACTGGCTATCCTGACCGATCGCGAGGTCAGCGTACATTACCTGATCGCTGCGGCTCCGCCATGGAAGGGGGGGCAGCCGACCGTATCCCAACTGGTTCCTGAAGAGCTGCTGGCATGGCATGCAGGCAGCAGCTACTGGCGCGGAGCAACCCGCATAAACGATACCTCGGTGGGGATTGAACTGGAGAATCAGGGCTATCATCGCTCGGCGCTCCACGGACGCGAGTGGTATCCGTTCGCAGCCCCGCAAATCGCGGCGCTGGTGCCGCTGTCGCGGGATATCATCCGTCGCTACGGCATTTTGCCGCAAAACGTGGTGGGGCACAGCGATATTGCCCCGCAGCGCAAGCAGGACCCCGGCCCGCTGTTTCCCTGGCAGTGGCTGGCGAGCCAGGGCGTGGGTGCCTGGCCAGACGCCGATCGGGTCGCGTTCTGGCTTGCAGGCAGGCCGCCTGAGCAGGCGGTTGATGCGGGACCATTGCTGACGTTACTGGCGCGCTACGGCTACCAGGTCACGCCCGGCATGTCAGCACAGCAGCAGCAACAGGTGATTGCTGCCTTCCAGATGCACTTCCGGCCGGAGGACTATCGGGGCCTGCCGGACGCCCAGAGCGAAGCCATTGTTAAGGCGCTGCTGGATAAGTATGGCTCGGAGCAGGCGTAGCGGGGTGGACAGTTTGTCCCGGAGGCTGCTGCGCCAGGAAAGCCTGCCAGTGGTCTGTCAGCTTCTCCAGGGCGGGACGATCGATATTCAGATGCGTAACCAGGCGGGTGACCGGCCCGGTGCTTAGCACAATGTCGTGCTCGCGCATCCAGCTTTTAAGCGGGGCCACCTGTGCATCCGGCAGGCGGACAAACACCATATTGGTATCCTGACCCATCACGTTCACGCCGATCCCCCGCAGCTGCTCAGCCAGCCAGGCGGCATTATCGTGGTCCTCCCGCAGGCGCGTGACGTTATGCTCAAGCGCATACAGGCCCGCCGCCGCCAGAATCCCCACCTGTCGCATGGCGCCGCCGGTCATTTTGCGCCAGCGGCGCGCGCGTTGAATATAGTCGGCGCTGCCGCACAGCAGCGACCCGACCGGGGTTCCCAGCCCTTTCGACAGGCAAATGGTCAGCGTATCGCAGTAGCGGGTAATGTCGGTCAGCGGCACGTTCAGCGCCACGCTGGCGTTGAAAATACGTGCACCGTCGATATGCAGCGCCAGGCGGTGACGTCGCGTAAATTCCCAGGCCTGCGCCAGATAGCTTAGCGGCAGCACCTTGCCATTATGGGTATTTTCCAGGCTGAGCAGTCGGGTGATAGCAAAGTGGAAATCGTCCGGCTTGATAAACTGCTCCACTACATCGAGTGGCAGGGTACCGTCAGCAGCGGCCAGAATGGGCTGGGGCTGAATACTGCCCAGAACGGCGGCTCCACCCGCTTCATACTTATAATTATGCGCCAGCTGTCCGACAATATACTCTTCCCCGCGCTGACAGTGGCACAGCAGCGCCACCAGATTGGCCTGGGTTCCGCTGGGCATAAACAGCGCGGCCTCTTTCCCGCTAATCGCGGCGGCTTTCGCTTCCAGCGCACGCATCGTTGGGTCATCGCCGTAAACGTCATCGCCGGTTTCGGCAGTCATCATGGCAGACAGCATCGGCTGGCTCGGTTGAGTGACGGTATCACTGCGTAAATCAATCATCTGTGCGTTCCTCTTATGAAAACGGACGCCGTAGCGTCCGTATAATAAAAGACCTGCAAATGTTTTACCGCAGCCAGTTGGTTTTAGCCAGTTCTACCACTTCATCGCCGCGACCATTAATGATGGCCCGCAGCATATAGAGACTAAATCCTTTCGCCTGTTCCATTTTGATCTGCGGCGGCATCGCCAGCTCTTCCTTCGCAGTGATGACATCCAGCAGCACCGGGCCGTCAAAGGCCATCGCTTCCTGAATGGCGCCGTCAAGGTCAGAGGCGCGCTCCACGCGGAGACCTTTAACGCCGCAGGCCTGGGCAATGGCAGCAAAGTCAGGATTTTCCAGCGTGGTACCATCGGTCAGGTAGCCAC
Source organism: Erwinia sp. ErVv1 (assembly GCF_900068895.1). Taxonomy (GTDB): domain Bacteria; phylum Pseudomonadota; class Gammaproteobacteria; order Enterobacterales; family Enterobacteriaceae; genus Erwinia. The sequence goes on from NZ_CDPK01000003.1 coordinate 221,904, forward strand.
CGGCTTTCATCTCCATAGCGACGAATCCGAGCACGCTATTGTTGAAGATCACCAGCTTCACCGGCAGCTTAAGCTGCGCAACGGTGAGGAAATCGCCCATCAACATGCTGAAGCCGCCGTCACCGCACATGGCGACGACCTGACGCTGCCTGTCAATAGCCTGCGCACCGAGTGCCTGCGGCATGGCATTGGCCATTGAGCCGTGGTTAAACGAACCGATAAGTCGGCGCTTTCCGTTCATTTTCAGATAGCGGGCGGCCCAGACCGTTGGCGTGCCCACGTCGCAGGTGAATATCGCATCGTCGTCAGCGTAGCGGCTGAGCTGCTGGGCCACATACTGCGGGTGGATCGCCTGATTATCATTGGCGTTAGCCAGGCTGTCGAGATCCTTTCGCGCATCGGCGTAGTGCGACAGCGCCTTATCCAGGAAGCGGCGGTCACTTTTGATCTCCAACTGGGGAAGCAGGGCGCTCAGCGTCGATTTAATGTCCCCCACCAGCGCCATATCCACGTGGCAGTGCGAGCCAATACTGCCAGGATTGATATCGATCTGAATAATTTTGGCATCGGCAGGGTAGAACGCGCGGTAGGGAAACTGGGTGCCGAGCAGAATAAGCGTATCGGCGTTCATCATGGCGTGATACCCGGACGAGAAACCAATCAGGCCGGTCATGCCGACATCGTACGGGTTATCGTATTCCACGTGCTCTTTGCCACGCAGCGCATGCACGATGGGTGCCTTCAGCGTTTCGGCCAGACGGACCACCTCGTCGTGCGCGCCCGCGCAGCCCGCACCGCACATCAGGGTGATGTTTTCAGCCTCGTTCAGCAGCGCGGCCAGCTTATCCATTTCGCCTGCGGGCGGCTGAACAACCGGCAGCTGTGGCGGATACCAGTTAGCGGTCGCCCCTTCCGGTGCGGCCTGCAGAGCAATATCCCCCGGCAGCACCACCACGGAGACGCCCCGGTTCAGAATGGCTTTCCGCATGGCGATTGCGAGCACCTGAGGCAGCTGCTCAGGATTTGAAACCAGTTCACAATAATGGCTACATTCGCGGAACAGCTCCTGAGGATGCGTCTCCTGAAAATAGCCGCTGCCGATCTCGCTGGAAGGAATATGTGCGGCAATGGCCAGCACGGGAACGTGATTTCGGTGGCAGTCGAAAAGACCGTTAATCAGATGGAGGTTACCCGGCCCGCAGGAACCCGCGCAGACGGCCAGCTCGCCGCTGATTTGTGCTTCCGCGCCGGCGGCGAAGGCCGCAACTTCTTCATGACGCGTGGGCATCCATTCAATGGTCCCCATGCGATTCAGGCTGTCGCTCAGGCCGTTCAGCGAGTCGCCGGTCACGCCCCAGATACGTTTAACGCCGGCATTTTCTAATGTTTTAGCCACGAGGGCGGCAACGGACTGTTTCATCTGTAGCTCCTTTCTGGTGTCAGCAGGTCACGTTCTGACAAATAATAAATACTGGAGCATAGTCGACAGGAGGCAAAGTGGCGTCTCAGCATGCCGGAAACCGCACGAATACGCCTGAGCGATAAACCAGGGCAGGCAGGAGCAGGCCTGAGCATGCACTCAGGCAGACAGGAATACGCCTGTGCGGTCACTCAGGCAGAAAAGAAAGCGATCAGTACCGGGGCTAACAGGCTCAGCACAAAGCCGTGGACGATAGCCGCAGGGACTATCTCGTTTCCGCCGCTGCGCTGTAGTACCGGCAGCGTAAAGTCCATTGAGGTTGCCCCGCAGAGCCCGAGGGCGCTGGAGCGATGGTGAGCGATCAGAGCCGGGATCAGCATTATTGCCAGCAGCTCACGCAGCAGATCGTTAAAAAATGCCGCACTGCCGATAACCGGTCCAAAGGATTCAGTCATCAGAATGCCCGAAAGCGAGTACCAGCCAAAGCCGGAGGCCATGGCCAGTCCGGTTTTTATCGGCAGGCCGAGGATAAGCGCTGCTATTGCCCCGCCTGCCATCGCGCTGACGAAAACGACGATGGCGACAATCGTTCCACGGCGGTTAAGCAGGATTTGGCGCAGCGTCATTCCGCTGCCGCGCAGCTGAAGCCCCACCAGAAAGAGCAGGAAGAGCAGGGCGTATTCACTGGCCTGGCTGGCAAATTTCAGCAGCGGCCAGTGGCACAGCCCCAGCAGAAAGCCAGCAAGCACTACGCCGCACAGCTTGAGCGATTCCAGCGCCATATGCACACGCGAGGGCAGGGCCTGGCTCCGATGCGCATGCTGCCAGGGTCGACGTGATTCAAGCACGCGCAGCGCCAGCAGATTGCAAAGCAGAATGGCGGCGGCGCTGACCAGGCAGTAGTGGAAGATAGCCAGCAGATTGGTACCGAGGTTATCCAGAAAGGCGAGGCTGATGCCCATAAAAAACAAGATGATGTAAACCATCCAGCCCAGTAGTCGGTTGACCGCTTTTATGACTGTCGGGTTTTTTGACGGCAGCAGGTAGCCAGCGATGAGGGGCAACAGAATTGTTAACAGTCCGGAGTAGATCACCTGGTCATCCATGAGGAGAAAAATGTCTCATTAAATTAGCTAAATTTCTATATTGAGTAAAGCGCAGGACCAGATGGAAGTGGCATCAGGAAAAATAGCAGAAATAAGTCTGATTTCGCGGCCTTGAAATATGTCTCGGCATCCCAATCTTAGTAAAGTCGGTAAACGTAACAGATAGAAATGCCAGCCTGAGTTGCTGGCATTTTATTCAAGGGTTAGTCAGAATGTGTTAAGGATAAGGTCAGGCATCGACGGCCATCGCTTCTTCTACAGGAACGATCAGGCTGGCGTGATTGCCTTTTGGCCCCTGATGCACATCAAACTGGACTTGCTGTCCGGCTTTCAGCGTTCTGTAACCGTCCATCTGAATGGTTGAGTAGTGTGCGAAGATATCCTCGCCGCCGCTGACCGGACAGATAAAGCCGAAGCCTTTGGCATTATTGAACCATTTAACAGTACCCGTCTCCATGCTTCTACATCCCTCGCAAGACATTCAATTGAGTGGGGTGGTGAGGCAGATAGCCTCAAAGCTGGTTAAAACGCATCCAGCTTATGCCTGTACTGTAGATAAATGGCTTAATGCGTCAAGCATCGGGGACGTTATGACGGCAACAAAATCATCAAAATATGAGGCAGTTAACGCTATTGACGATTTTGTGATGAAGGTCGCTAAGCACTATTTTGCGACAAAAACGCATCGGGCCGGGGCAAAATTCTGAGTGTGTTAAACTTACTCTGAATGATGCCGGGCTGGCGTGAGCAGACAACGTTTACAAACCGGGTACGTATGGGAAAGACTAACGACTGGCTTAATTTTGAACAGCTTGCAGATGACAAATTGCGTGAAGGCCTCAAGCCACCTTCGATGTATAAAGTTATTTTAAACAATGACGATTATACACCTATGGAATTTGTTATTGACGTACTGCAAAAGTTCTTTTCTTATGATGTAGAACGTGCAACGCAACTGATGCTTACGGTTCACTATCAGGGAAAGGCGATCTGCGGTGTTTTTACTGCTGAAGTGGCAGAAACCAAGGTCGCTCATATCAATAAGTACGCCAGGGAGAATGAGCATCCGTTGCTGTGTACGCTGGAAAAAGCCTGAATAAGGCGATCTATTGGGGGAGGTGCCTATGCTCAATCAAGAACTGGAACTCAGTTTAAACATGGCTTTCGCCAGAGCGCGCGAGCACCGTCACGAGTTTATGACCGTCGAGCATTTGTTACTGGCGCTGCTCAGTAACCCGTCGGCCAGAGAGGCACTGGAAGCCTGTACGGTAGATATTGTGGCTCTCCGGCAGGAGCTTGAAGCCTTCATCGAACAAACCACCCCGGTCTTGCCGGTCAGCGAAGAAGAACGTGATACCCAGCCTACGCTGAGCTTCCAGCGTGTACTGCAACGGGCGGTTTTTCACGTCCAGTCATCCGGCCGCAGCGAAGTGGCGGGGGCAAACGTACTGGTCGCTATTTTCAGCGAGCAGGAATCCCAGGCTGCCTATTTGCTGCGTAAGCATGAGGTCAGCCGCCTTGACGTGGTTAATTTCATTTCACACGGTACGCGCAAAGATGAACCTGGCCAGGCGCCGGGTGCGGAAAATCCCGTTAACGAAGAGCAGGCAGGGGGGGAGGAACGTATGGAGAACTTCACCACCAATCTTAACCAGCTTGCTCGCGTCGGCGGAATCGATCCGCTGATTGGACGCGATAAAGAGCTGGAGCGTACCGTTCAGGTGCTGTGCCGCCGTCGCAAAAATAACCCGCTGCTGGTGGGTGAATCCGGCGTAGGTAAAACCGCCATTGCTGAAGGGCTTGCCTGGCGTATCGTCCAGGGCGAAGTGCCGGAAGTGATGAAGGATGCCACCATCTATTCGCTGGATATCGGCTCTCTGCTGGCCGGGACTAAGTATCGCGGCGACTTCGAAAAACGCTTTAAGGCGCTGTTAAAGCAGCTCGAGCAGGATAACAGCAGTATTCTGTTTATCGATGAGATCCATACGATCATCGGGGCGGGTGCCGCATCGGGTGGGCAGGTTGATGCCGCAAACCTGATTAAACCGCTGCTTTCGAGCGGGAAAATTCGGGTAATGGGCTCCACCACCTATCAGGAGTTCAGCAACATTTTCGAAAAAGATCGTGCGCTGGCGCGTCGTTTCCAGAAAATCGACATTACCGAACCGTCGGTGGATGAAACGGTGCAGATCCTTAACGGACTGAAGCCGAAGTATGAAGCGCACCATGACGTTCGCTATACGGCGAAAGCCGTACGCGCCGCCGTGGAGCTGGCTGTTAAGTATATCAACGATCGCCATTTGCCCGATAAGGCCATTGACGTCATTGATGAAGCGGGCGCGCGGGCGCGTCTGATGCCGGTCAGCAAGCGTAAGAAAACGGTTAACGTGGCGGATATCGAATCGGTCGTGGCGCGTATTGCGCGTATTCCTGAGAAGAGCGTTTCCGCGACCGATCGCGACACGCTGAGAAACCTCGGCGATCGCCTGAAGATGCTGGTATTTGGTCAGGATAATGCCATTGAAGCGCTGACCGAAGCGATCAAGATGAGCCGTGCTGGCCTGAGTCAGGACCGTAAACCGGTGGGTTCTTTCCTGTTTGCCGGGCCGACCGGCGTCGGGAAAACCGAAGTGACGGTACAGCTGGCGAAGGCGCTGGGTATTGAGCTGCTGCGTTTTGATATGTCCGAATATATGGAGCGTCATACCGTCAGCCGACTGATTGGTGCGCCTCCGGGCTATGTCGGTTTCGATCAGGGTGGCCTGCTGACCGATGCGGTTATCAAGCATCCGCATGCGGTTGTGCTGTTTGATGAAATTGAAAAAGCGCACCCGGACGTGTTCAATCTGCTGCTTCAGGTCATGGACAACGGTATGCTGACCGATAACAACGGTCGTAAAGCCGATTTCCGCAATGTGGTCGTGGTAATGACGACTAATGCTGGCGTGCGGGAAACCGAGCGTAAATCCATCGGTCTGATCCATCAGGACAACAGCACCGACGCGATGGAAGAGATTAAGAAGATCTTTACGCCGGAATTCCGCAACCGTCTGGACAACATTATCTGGTTCAAACATCTTGATACCGAGGTGATTCATCAGGTAGTGGACAAGTTCATTGTTGAACTTCAGGCGCAGCTGGATGCGAAAGGCGTGTCGCTGGAAGTCAGTGATGAGGCCCGTGACTGGCTGGCGGTGAAGGGGTATGACAAAGCGATGGGCGCGCGTCCGATGGCGCGTACCGTGCAGGAAAACCTCAAGAAACCGCTGGCGAACGAGCTGCTGTTTGGATCGCTGGTAGACGGGGGCTCTGTCTCTGTCGCACTGGACAAAGAGAATAACAAGCTGACTTACCACTTCCTTAGCGCTGAGAAGCGTAAAACGGAAGGGACGGTTCACTAACAGAGCGCGAACTGCTTTAAATGCAGATAAATAAAAAGGCCGGTTTAAACCGGCCTTTTTTTATGGGCGCTGCGGCAGATGCGGCAGCACGACTGAATGCGTATTAGCGACTACGGAAGACAATGCGGCCTTTGCTCAGGTCGTACGGGGTCAGCTCTACAGTGACTTTGTCGCCCGTCAGGATGCGGATATAGTTTTTGCGCATTTTACCGGAGATGTGAGCGGTAACCACGTGTCCGTTTTCAAGCTCAACGCGAAACATGGTGTTGGGTAACGTATCCAGTACGGTTCCCTGCATTTCAATATTGTCTTCTTTGGCCATCGAATCCTCTGGGTGTTACAACCTTAGTTTGAACCGGCAAGATAATGCCGAATTTCAAGTATTATGTAAAGAATTGTTGGTGAATTCACCAGCATCAGCCCCTCTGCAGCGCGGCTGAGAGAGGAGCTCACGATTAATTCTGAGTAGTGTATGGGTGTCAACGCGTGAGGGAATTGCGGGCTAAGAATGCGTTTTTCAACCGCTTCTGCGCGGGCTGAAAAGCGTAAAGACAAGTTGCGTTAATATTCCCTGCCAGGCCAATCCCGGCTCGCCAGTGATGTAAGGCGAAGGGCGGACGACATACCAAACGCGCATATTATACCACTGTTCTCGCCGGTTGCGTGGAAAACATCAAGAAATAGCATCAAAAAAGGGTCTGCTGCTGCCAGCAGCCTTCAGCAAGTGAACGATCGGACAATGCATGAACAATTTGCAGGTAGTCGGCGCGGGGGATCTCCTCCGCGCCCAGCGAGGCGGTATGCGGATTCAACACCTGACAGTCAATCAGCTGGCCGCCCTGTTGTGCAAAATAGTGGCTGAAGACCAGCAGCGCGGTTTTCGACGCATTCTCACGCAGGCTGAACATTGACTCACCGCAAAAAATCTGACCCAGCGCCAGGCCGTACATGCCGCCAACCAACTCCCCGTCGAGCCAAACTTCCACCGACTGGGCGTGGCCCATCTCAAACAGACGTTGCCAGGCGCGCTTCACTTCCGGGGTGATCCAGGTACCTTCTTCACGATCGGTGGCGCAGCCTTCGATCACCTCAGCAAAGCGCTGATTCAGCGTCACCCGATAGGGCGAACGCAGGTGGAAACGCTTCATACTGCGGCTGAGGTGAAACCGTCCGGGATAGAGTACCGCGCGCGGGTCGGGTGACCACCAGAGTATCGGATCGCCAGGTGAGAACCAGGGAAAAATACCGCGATGATAAGCGTTGAGCAGGCGAGGGGGACTGAGATCCCCGCCCATTGCCAGCAGGCCGTTGGGCTCACGGAGGGCCATTTCAGGAGGAGGGAAGTTAAGCGACTCCCTCGAAAGCTGGATCAGACGCATGATAAAATCTCTGTCGAACGAGAGGAGAAACTATAGCGCAATCCGCTGGTGAAAATCCCAGTAGCGGCCGCGTTTTGAGATTAATTCGTGATGATTTCCCTGCTCAGCAATTTCACCGCTGTCCATAAGGCAAATTTTGTCGAAATGCTCCAGCCCCTGTAATCGGTGGGTGACCATGATCAGGGTTCTGTGTTGAGCTATCTGGCGCAGCAGCAGGAGAATATGCTGCTCTGTTTCCGCATCCAGTCCCTCGGTCGGCTCATCGAGCAGCATTAAGCCACCGCCGTGCAGCAGCGCACGGGCGATGGCCAGGCGACGAAGCTCCCCGCCAGAAAGCGCTCTTCCTCCTTCACCCAGCCACGCGTTTAGCCCCTGATCATCGTCGAGCAGGCCAGCCAGGCCAACCTGGCGAAGCGCATCGCAGAGCCGGGCATCGGTTGCCTCAGGTGCCGCCAGCAGAAGATTGCCGCGCAGCGTGTCGCTAAACAGGTGAACACGCTGTGTGACCACGCTAATGGCGCGGCGCAGGCTCTGCTCACTCCAGGCAGAAAGCGGCTGGTCATTGAGCAGGATAACGCCCTGCTGAGGATCCCAGGCACGGGTAAGCAGCTGAATCAGCGTCGACTTGCCACAGCCGGTACGGCCAAGCAGCGCGACATGCTCGCCTTTGGCGAGAGTCAGCGACAGGTTTTGCAGCGCCTGATGCCTGCCGTCGTAGCTGAAGCTGACGTTTTGCAGCTCAAGCTGTACATGTTCGCCAACGGACGGGCCGGCAGAGGGGAACTGGACGGCCGGCCGCTGACTGACAATCTGGGTCACGCGGCGGGCAGAGGCCATTACCTGTCCCAGATGCTGGAACGCGCCGCCCACGGGCGCCAGCGCCTCGAATGCCGCCAGGGTGCAGAAGACAAACAGGGCGATGGGTGCGCCCGGCAGAGCGGACTCGCCGGCGGCCAGCCAGAATATCAGCACCAGGGTGAAACCGGTTATCAGGGTGAGCAGGGCAAGGGAGAGCCCGGAAAGACTGGCCTGACGACGCTGTGCGCGTAGCCATGCCGCTTCGGTGGTATCCAGCCTGCTGCGATACGCGGCCTCGCCGCCATAAAGCGTCAGCTCTGCCTGCCCGTTGAGCCAGCTGGTGACCTCGGTGCGATAGCGGCTGCGCAGCTGGGTCAGCGCTTCTCCGGTGGGACGTCCGGCACGGTAAAACAGCGGCGGAAGCAGGATTAGCGTCAGCAGCATCAGGCCCCCCAGCGTCAGCGCCAGCCTCCCGTCCAGCCAGCTCAGCCCCCCCGTGACGGCGATGATAACAAAGAGTGCGCCAATAAGCGGGGAGATAACCCGCAGGTAAAGATGATCGAGGGTATCGACATCTGCAACCAGGCGATTCAGTAAATCCCCCTGGCGGAACGGAGCCAGCCCGGCGGGTGAAAGGGGGATCAGCCTGCTAAAGGTATAAACCCGCAAATGCTCAAGCACTCTGAACGTGCCATCATGACTGACCAGCCGCTCAAAGTAGCGCGCGGCCGTGCGGATGATGGCCGCGCCGCGAACCCCCGCCGCAGGCAGCATATAGTTGAAGCTGTAAAGTCCGGCGCTGCCCGCCAGGTAGGAGGCGGCCAGGAACCATCCGGAGAGCGTCAGCAGGCCGACGCTGGCCAGCAGCGTAAGGATCGCCAGCACAATACCTAGCGACAGACGCCAGAAATGACGACGATAAAGCGCGAAAAAAGGGGCCAGGGTAGTCATTGAGCGCGCTCCTGTCGGTGTGAAGCCAGTTCAGTGAAGGCACCCGGATACTGAACAAGCTGACCATGGGTGCCGCGCTGAATAATTTTCCCTTCGCGCATCAGCCAGATTTCATCCCAGCGATCCAGCTGTTCAAGCTGATGAGTGACCAGCAGCGTCGTCTGGTTGAATGACGCGTCGTGGAGCGCCTGATTGACCTGCTGTTCACTGTGGCTGTCCAGGCTGGCTCCCGGCTCATCCAGCAGCATCAGGCGGCAGGGTTTGTACAGCGCACGCGCGACGGCAATGCGCTGGGCCTGGCCTACAGAGAGATGCCGGGCGTGTTCACCGGTTTCGCTCTCCAGCCCGGCGGGCAGGTGCGGAAGAAACTCATCAACCCCGGCAAGGGCAGTAACCTTACGCAGGCGATCCGAATGGTCGCTGCCGTCCATAACAATATTTTCACGCAGCGTACGGGCAGGGAGATGAGGATTCTGTCCTACCCAGGCAAGCTGCTGCTGCCAGAAGCCCGGCTCGATGTCGCGCAGCTCCACGCCGTTAATCAGCAGCGATCCCTGATAGGGTAAATGACCGAGAATAAGACCCAGCAGGGAGGTTTTCCCCGCTCCGCTCTGGCCAATTACGGCAACGCGCTGGCCTGCCGCAAGGGAGAAATTCAGCGGACCCGCCAGAACCTTACCGCTAATGCTGGTAATAACGACATTGCGCGCCTCAAGGGCGATGCCCGGTGAAGGGTCAATGCGCGTTTTCCCCTGCCGGGCCGGGAGGGTGTCCGCGTTGCTGAGGAAGGTTTCCAGCGCATCAGCCCCGCCTACCGCCTGTGCTTTCGCGTGGTAGAAGGTACCCATATCCCGCAGGGGCTGAAAGAACTCGGGTGCCAGTATCAGCGCCAGAAATCCGGCGAAGAGCGTAATACCGGTGCCGTAGTGACCAAAATTAAGCTCGCCGAGGTAGGAAAAACCGAAATAAACCGCGACCACGGCGATTGAAAGCGAGGCGAAAAATTCCAGCACCGCCGAAGAGAGAAAGGCCAGGCGTAATACATCCATGGTGCGCCGGCGAAAATCGGCGGAGGCCTCACGGATCTGCGCGGTTTCGGCCGTTGCCCGATTAAACAGGCGCAGCGTTTCCAGCCCGCGCAGGCGGTCGAGGAAGTGACCGCTCAGACGAGCCAGCGCGCTAAAGTTGCGCCGGTTTGCCTCTGCTGCGCCCAGGCCCACCAGCGCCATAAACAGAGGGATAAGTGGCGCGGTGGCCAGCAGGATCAGCGCGGCGGCCCAGTTAACCGGGAACAGGGCAATCAGAATCGTGAGTGGGATAAACACCGCCAGTAACATCTGCGGCTGATAGCGGGCGTAATAATCCTGCATATCCTCGATTTGTTCCAGCAGCAACGTCGCCCAACTGCCCGCGGGTTTTCCCTGAATACAGGCCGGGCCGAGCTGATGCAGCCTGTCCAGAATGGTACGACGAAGGCGTTGTCGAATGGCTTTGCCATACTCGAAGCCAACTTTTTCACGCCCCCAGGCCAGCAGGGCGCGCAGAAAGAAGCAGACCAACAACAGCATAAAGGGGCTGACCAGCGTGTCGCGTGGCTGGCCCGTCACGATCAGGGCCCGAAGCAGCGTAGCCAGCAGCCATGCCTGCCCGACCACCAGTACGGCGCTCAGCATGCCCAACAGCATGGAAAGGCGCAGCCAGCCTTTACCCTGTGCGCTCTGACTTCTTAGCCAGCGTAATAGATATTGTTGCCTTGTTTTGTTCATGACCTGCCGGTGCGACGGGAGGAGGGCAGAGCTGCACTCCATATCCCGGTAATAAACGGGGGGAATTTCCTGGGATTTTACCGTGCACAAAAAGAAAAGGCGACCTGCAAAGGTCGCCTTCCGGAAAATTGAAGCAGTGTTTTAACAACTTACTGAGAGTTTTTAACCAATCCGTCGAGATAGCGTTCCGCATCCAGCGCGGCCATGCAGCCGGTTCCGGCGGAGGTGATCGCCTGACGATAGATATGATCCATCACGTCGCCCGCAGCGAATACGCCTGGAATGCTGGTCTGGGTCGCATTACCCTGCAGACCAGACTGGACTTTCAGATAACCATTTTCCAGTTCGAGCTGGCCGTTAAATATGGCGGTGTTTGGGCTGTGACCGATGGCAACAAACAGTCCGGCGACCTGCAACTCCTCCGTTTTTTCAACGTCATCCGTGGCGCGCAGGCGCAGCGAGCTAACGCCCATCTGATCGCCCAACACCTCATCCAGCGTGCGGTGCGTATGCAAAACGATATTGCCGGTGCGGACTTTCTCCATCAGACGATCGATCAGGATCTTCTCTGCGCGAAAGCTGTCACGTCGATGAATCAGATGAACTTCAGCGGCGATATTCGCCAGGTAGAGTGCTTCCTCAACCGCTGTATTACCGCCGCCAATAACCGCAACTTTCTGGTTACGGTAGAAGAAACCATCACAGGTTGCACAGGCTGACACGCCGCGTCCTTTGAACGCGTCTTCTGACGGCAGGCCCAGATAGCGGGCGGAAGCGCCGGTGGCGATAATCAGCGCGTCAGCCGTGTATTCACCGCTGTCGCCGGTCAGACGGAAGGGACGGTTTTGCAGGTCGACGGTATGAATATGATCGAAAATAATCTCCGTATTAAATTTTTCGGCATGTTCCTGCATGCGCTCCATCAGCAGCGGGCCGGTCAGATCGTGGGGATCGCCGGGCCAGTTTTCCACTTCAGTGGTGGTGGTCAGCTGACCGCCTTTTTCTAAACCGGTAATTAATACCGGGTTCAGGTTCGCTCGCGCAGCATACACCGCTGCGGTGTAGCCTGCCGGGCCGGAACCCAGGATAAGTAATTTACTGTGTTTGGCCGTGCTCATGAGCCCCTCTTTTTTTAACTGGCATACTTTTTTTGATTGTAGGGAATTTAGCGCAGCAAAAAAAGCGTTCTGCAATTTTGTTAGCAATAGATGTAAAAGGTTTAACCATTCAGGCTGCGCCATTATCGGGAGGGCTGCCCCAAAATGGGGCAGTGAAGGCCATTTTGTGGTGCAGAAATACAGGAATATTCATTTAAAAACAGTCATGCAGTCACGCGTTTGGCATGTTGTACTGATTTTAGTTGTTTTACTTTGACAATCGGCTGGTCTTTTGCGAAAACAGTAATGGAAGCAGAGGGTATCCTGGCCGACGGAACCGGGTTTATCCCGTGTTTTAGCCGTTACCGGATAAACTCAGTCTGTCATTGGTCATGACGCATGGTGTGGACAGACAGCATGCGTCATACGGATGGGCGTTTTAAAATCGCAACAGGCGCCAGACTTCACTTAAACAACTCTGTAACAGCGGCATTGTTCAGGGTATGGCGGGTAAAGGGAAGGCATTAAGAGAGACAATAATAATGGTAGACAATAAAAAACGACCGGGTAAAGACCTCGACAGAATCGACCGCAACATTTTAAATGAACTGCAGAAAGATGGCCGAATTTCAAACGTCGAGTTGTCTAAACGCGTGGGGCTATCGCCGACGCCATGCCTTGAGCGTGTTCGTCGTCTGGAAAGGCAGGGATTTATTCTGGGCTACACCGCTCAGCTCAATCCTCACTACCTCGATGCCTCGCTACTGGTATTTGTTGAGATTACTCTGAATCGTGGCGCGCCTGACGTATTCGAACAATTTAACGCCGCCGTGCAAAAACTTGAGGAAACTCAAGAGTGTCATCTTGTTTCCGGCGATTTCGACTATCTGTTGAAAACGCGTGTGCCCGACATGTCAGCCTACCGTAAATTGCTGGGTGAAACCCTGCTACGCCTGCCGGGCGTGAACGATACGCGGACCTACGTGGTGATGGAAGAAGTGAAACAAAGTAACCGCCTGGTCATTAAGACGCGGTAACACAGGGCAGGTGCAAATTCTGTCGGATTTGGGTACACTCCTGTGAATTCATACAGGTTCAGCGTCGGGCTTGCCCGGCGTTTTTTCCTTCATAGTTTACGGGCACCTGGAGAGAACTCTTGAGCCAGGAATACACAGAAGATAAAGAAGTTTCCCTGCAACCTCTGAGCAGCGGGCGTCGCCTGCTGGAAGCGTTGCTGATTATTGTCGCTCTTTTCGCCATCTACCTGATGGTTGCGCTGGTGAGCTTCAATCCCTCCGATCCCAGCTGGTCACAGACTGCCTGGCATGAACCTATCCATAACCTGGGCGGCGGTATTGGCGCATGGCTTGCGGATACGTTGTTCTTTATTTTCGGCGTAATGGCCTACGCCATCCCGCCGGTGATACTGGGCCTGTGCTGGATAACCTTTAGTCAGCGCCACTCTCAGGACTATATTGACTATTTTGCGGTCGGCCTGCGCTTGATTGGCGTGCTGGCGCTGGTAATCACTACCTGTGGCCTGGCAGCGCTTAACGCGGATGATATCTGGTACTTTGCCTCCGGTGGGGTCATTGGCAGCCTGATTGTCAATGCAATGGCACCCTGGTTCAACGGCGCTACCGGCACACTAACGCTGCTCTGCATCTGGGCCGCTGGGTTAACGCTCTATACCGGATGGTCATGGCTCACTATCGCCGAGAAAATTGGCGGCGCGGTGATGGGCGTGCTGACCTTCGCCAGCAATCGTTCACGTGACGATCGCCGCTGGCATGAAGACGACTACGAAGACGAAGACGCGGAGGAAGCGTCATCTGTCGCTGCCCACTCACCAGCCGATCGACATGACGACGTGCTGCTGGGTTCCGCTGCCCGCCAGCCATCCGGTCATAATGATGACGACGTGCTGCTGGGTTCCGCTGCCCGTCAGCCGTCCGGACATAATGATGACGACGTGCTGCTGGCTTCTGCTGCCCGTCAGCCGTCCGGGCATAATGACGACGACGTGCTGCTGGGTTCCGCTGCCCGTCAGCCGTCAGGGCATAATGACGACGACGCGCTGCTGGCTTCTGCTGCCCGTCAGACATCCGTGCGAAATGATAACAATGCGCAGCTGGCTTCGACCGCCGCAGTAGCAACCGGTGCAGTAGCTGCTGCTGGGTCTACAGGTGCCGCGACCTTTGCACCTGTAAGAGAGGGCGCGTCCGTATACGACACTGGCCCCGCCTCTGCTGCACAGGCAGAACCAGATCCAGAACTTTATCGCTTCGAGGTCCCGGCCGATACCCCAGCACCTTCAAGACCGGTAATGGATGAAGACGATGGGCCGCAGATGGGTAACTGGCGTGAGGCTTCCTCTTCTTCACCCTTTGAGTTCACGGCCTCACCTGCCGTCCAGCCTGCTGATATCGCAGCTGGCCCGGCGGCGAATAATGCTGCGCCGCTGGCTACAACGGCAGCCTCGGCGGCAGCATTTATGCCCGGCTTTAGTGCCACCAGCGAGGGTCGCAATCCGCAGGTGAAGCAGGGGATCGGACCTTCGCTGCCCCGGCCAAACCCGGTTAAGCTGCCCACGCGGCGTGAACTGGCTTCCTATGGCATCAAACTGCCTTCTCAGCGTATTGCCGAGGAGAAAGCGAGAGAAGAGGAGCTGCGACAGCAGCAGGATGGGTCCGACTTACCGTTTGCCGCGCCTCAGAGTGAAGAGGCGATACAGGAAGAAGCGCACCTGCGCGAAGCCTTTATGGCGCAGCAGCAGGTTCGTTATGGCGAAGAGTTGACCGGGGAGGATGAAGAGTCACAGCAGCAGGCCGCGCTGGCACGTCAGTTCAGTGAGCAGCAACAGCAGCGTTACGGTGAGGCTGCGGAACATCCGCAGTCGACCGCTAAGCTGAATACTGCTGGTGCCTTTGATTTCTCTCCGCTTGACGATCTGGTGGATGATGGCCCACGCGAGCCCCTGTTCACGCTCTCAGCCATGCCGGAGTCAGAGCAGGAACAGCCGGCGGAACAGCCCCAGTGGCAGCAGCACAGTCAGCAGCCCGCTCAGCAAACCTCGGTTCCCTCGTGGCAGACTTCAGCCCCACAGGCTGAACCCGCTGCGCCACAGGCTGAACCTGCTGCGCCACAGCCGGAGCCCGTGGCGAAAGCGCCTGACAGCCTGTTCCATCCATTTTTGGTTCGCCATGAACAGCCGCTGGAGAAACCTACCACGCCGCTGCCGACGCTGGATCTGCTTTCGGCTCCGCCCGTTGAGGCAGAGCCGGTTGATATGTTCGCTCTCGAGCAAACGGCACGGCTGGTTGAGGCACGTCTTGCCGACTATCGCGTCAAGGCGGAAGTGGTGGGTATCTCTCCAGGCCCGGTCATTACCCGTTTCGAACTGGATCTGGCGCCGGGCGTTAAAGCGGCACGTATCTCTAACCTCTCCCGTGACCTTGCGCGCTCGCTCTCTGCCGTTGCGGTACGCGTGGTTGAGGTGATACCGGGTAAACCTTATGTCGGCCTGGAGCTTCCTAATAAGCATCGGCAGACGGTTTACATGCGTGAGGTGCTGGAGTGCGCTAAGTTCCGCGATAACCCTTCGCCGCTGGCGGTGGTGCTCGGTAAAGATATCGCCGGACAGCCGGTCGTCGCCGATCTGGCAAAAATGCCGCATCTGCTGGTCGCGGGTACCACCGGATCGGGTAAATCGGTTGGCGTTAACGCCATGATCATCAGCATGCTGTATAAAGCCACGCCGGAAGAAGTGCGCTTTATTATGATCGATCCGAAAATGCTGGAACTGTCGGTCTATGAAGGTATTCCTCATCTGCTGACCGAAGTGGTTACCGATATGAAGGATGCGGCTAATGCGCTGCGCTGGAGCGTTGGCGAGATGGAACGCCGCTATAAGCTCATGTCAGCGCTGGGCGTACGTAACCTGGCCGGGTATAACGAGAAAATCGAGCAGGCAGAAGCGATGGGCCGACCGATTCCCGATCCGTTCTGGAAGCCGGGAGACAGCATGGATATGACGCCGCCGGTGCTGGAAAAACTGCCCTACATCGTCGTGCTGGTCGATGAATTTGCCGATCTGATGATGGCGGTGGGTAAGAAAGTTGAAGAGCTGATTGCCCGTCTCGCCCAGAAAGCCCGTGCGGCAGGTATCCACCTGGTCCTTGCCACGCAGCGTCCGTCGGTTGATGTGATTACCGGCCTGATTAAAGCTAACATTCCGACCCGTATCGCCTTTACCGTCTCCAGCAAGATTGATTCGCGCACGATCCTCGATCAGGCGGGCGCGGAATCCCTGCTGGGTATGGGGGATATGCTCTATATGCCGCCGAACTCATCAATGCCGGTGCGCGTTCACGGCGCTTTCGTCCGCGATCAGGAAGTGCATGCGGTGGTGCAGGACTGGAAGGCGCGCGGTCGTCCTCAGTACATTGAAAGCATTACCGCCGGTGAGGAGAGTGAAAGTGGTGGTCTGGGTCTGGACGGTGAGGAGGAGCTGGATCCGCTGTTCGATCAGGCGGTGCTGTTCGTGGTTGAAAAACGCCGGGCCTCTATTTCAGGCGTCCAGCGTCAGTTCCGCATTGGCTATAACCGTGCTGCACGGATCATTGAACAGATGGAGGCACAGGGCATTGTTTCTTCTCCGGGCCATAACGGCAACCGCGAGGTGCTCTCCCCGCCGCCTCATGAAATGTAGTCGTCGTTTTTAACCTTTTTGCCGCTACAGACGGGCCAGGAAAACCTGGCCCGTTGAGTTTCCTGCAGACGCCCCCATAACACTATTATTGCCAACGACCAGAATAATCTCCTGTTGTAATCCTCCGGCCCTGGCTACAGTTATCCACGAATGCTTCCCCGCTTATGGGATAAAAAAGTTTTAATAAGGATGCCGTAATGAAAAAACTGATGATTTCCTGCTGTGTGATGGCTGCTTTTGCATCGGCCAGCGTATTCGCCGATGCTTCTTCTGACCTGCAGCAGCGTCTGGATAAGGTCAAAAGCTTTCACGCCAGTTTCACCCAAAAAGTGACCGATGGCAGCGGCCAGTCGGTGCAGGACGGCGAAGGTGAACTGTGGGTCAAGCGGCCAGATCTGTTTAACTGGCATATGACGGCACCGGACGAAAGCACCCTGATTTCTGACGGTAAAACCCTGTGGTTTTACAATCCGTTCGTGGAGCAGGTAAGTGCATCCTGGCTGAAAGATGCCACCAGCAACACGCCCTTTATGCTGATTGCGCGTAACCAGGGCAGTGACTGGAAGCAGTACAATATTAAGCAGCTGGGTGACAACTTTGAGCTGACGCCAAAATCTGCTGATGGCAATCTGAAACAGTTCACCATCAACGTCTCCACCAACGGTACAATCAATCAGTTCAGCGCGGTGGAGCAGGACGGTCAGCGCAGTAGCTACGCGCTTAAGAGCCAGCAAAATGGCGCAATCGCTGCCGATAAATTCCGTTTTACGCCGCCGAAAGGCGTAACGCTGGACGACCAGCGTAAGTGAGGTCAGCGTGAGCACTCTGTCTCTGGATTTCTCCCATAATGAATTTCAGCCTCTGGCCGCCCGTATGCGGCCACGTACGCTGGCTGAATATATCGGCCAGCAACATCTGCTGGCGACGGATAAGCCGCTTCCCCGCGCCATAGAGGCGGGTCATCTGCATTCAATGATCCTGTGGGGGCCACCAGGTACGGGTAAGACGACGTTAGCCGAGATTATTGGCCATTATGGTCAGGCCGATGTCGAGCGCATCTCTGCGGTGACGTCCGGGGTCAAAGATATCCGCGAGGCCATTGAACGGGCCAGGCAGAACCGTAATGCCGGGCGACGTACGATCCTGTTTGTTGATGAGGTCCATCGCTTCAATAAGAGCCAGCAGGATGCCTTCCTGCCGCATATTGAAGACGGCACCATTACCTTTATCGGCGCCACCACCGAAAACCCCTCGTTCGAGCTGAATTCAGCGCTCCTGTCCCGTGCCAGAGTGTATCTGCTGAAATCACTCACCGATGAGGATATCGAAACGGTGCTGACGCAGGCGATGAACGACAGCGAACGCGGCTACGGCGCGGAAAATATTGAACTGCCGGAGGCAACGCGGCGCATGATTGCCGCGCTGGTGAGCGGCGATGCACGCCGTGCTCTCAATACGCTGGAGATGATGGCCGATATGGCCGAAGTCAACGCTCAGGGCAAGCGTGAACTGACGCCAAAGCTTCTGAATGAGGTCAGTGGTGAACGCAGCGCCAGATTCGATAACAAGGGCGATCGCTACTACGACCTTATCTCGGCGCTGCACAAATCGATTCGCGGTTCCGCCCCCGATGCGGCGCTTTACTGGTACGCCAGGATCATCACCGCCGGTGGCGATCCGCTGTACGTAGCCCGTCGATTGCTGGCTATTGCGTCGGAAGATGTCGGCAACGCCGATCCGCGCGGCATGCAGGTTGCGATTTCGGCATGGGACTGTTTTACCCGCGTCGGCCCGGCAGAAGGCGAAAGGGCGATCGCGCAGGCGATCGTCTACCTGGCCTGCGCGCCAAAGAGTAATGCCGTCTACACCGCATTCAAGTCAGCGATGCGCGATGCGCGGGAAAATCCTGATTATGATGTGCCGGAACATCTGCGTAACGCCCCCACCCGACTAATGAAAGAGATGGGGCTGGGCGCGGAGTATCGCTATGCGCATGATGAACCCCATGCTTATGCGGCCGGAGAGGACTATTTTCCGGAGAAAATGGCCCATACTCGCTATTATCAGCCGACCTCTCGCGGTCTTGAAGGTAAAATTGGTGAAAAGCTCACCTGGCTTGCTGAGCAGGATCAAAATAGCCCGACAAAACGCTATCGTTGACAGTGGCGTTGCGGTAAGGTTAGCAAGGAATTCAACGCATTCGCTGATCGAATGCGTCCCGCTTTTATTCACTCAATCATATTAAGCACAGGACTAGCATGCTCGATCCCAATCTGCTGCGTAATGAGCCAGACGCAGTCGCTGAAAAACTGGCACGTCGGGGCTTTAAGCTGGACGTTGATACGTTACGCGCTCACGAAGAGCGTCGTAAAGTTTTGCAGGTCGAAACAGAAACGTTGCAGGCAGAACGTAACTCCCGATCCAAAACGATCGGCCAGGCCAAAGCGCGTGGGGAAGATATTGAGCCGTTGCGTCAGGAAGTGAACGCACTGGGTGAACGTCTGGACGCCGCGAAAGCTGAACTAGAGACGCTGCAGAACGCGATTCGCGACGTTGCGCTGGCGATGCCGAATATACCGGCTGATGAAGTGCCTGACGGTAAAGACGACAGTGAGAATCTGGAAGTCAGCCGCTGGGGAGAACCTGCAAACCTGGCATTTACCGTGCGCGATCACGTTGAACTGGGTGAAATGGCGGGCGGTCTGGATTTTGCCGTTGCGACTAAGTTAACCGGTTCGCGCTTTGTGGTGATGAAAGGGCAGATAGCCCTTATGCATCGTGCGCTCAGCCAGTTTATGCTGGATCTGCATACCGAGCAGCACGGCTACCTTGAAACCTACGTACCCTACCTGGTGAATCACGCATCGCTGTACGGGACGGGTCAGTTGCCCAAGTTCGGTGAGGATCTGTTCCATACCCGGCCGCTGGAAGAAGAGGCCTCCAGCAGCGACTACGCATTAATTCCAACCTCGGAAGTTCCGCTGACCAATCTGGTTCGCGATGAAATTCTGGAAGAGGAGTCGCTGCCGCTGAAGTTTACGGCCCATACGCCTTGTTTCCGTTCTGAAGCGGGCGCTTACGGTCGTGACACGCGCGGGCTGATCCGTATGCATCAGTTCGACAAAGTGGAGATGGTCCAGATCACGCGTCCGGAAGACTCCATGCAGGCGCTTGAGGAGCTGGTCGGTCACGCCGAGAAAGTCCTTCAGCAGCTTGACCTGCCGTATCGTAAGGTGCTGCTGTGTACCGGTGATATGGGCTTTGGTGCCTGTAAGACCTACGATTTGGAAGTGTGGCTTCCGGCGCAGAATACCTATCGTGAAATCTCTTCCTGCTCCAACATGGGTGATTTCCAGGCGCGTCGCATGCAGGCCCGCTGCCGCACCAAAACGGAGAAGAAGCCACGTCTGGTGCATACTCTGAATGGTTCAGGTCTGGCCGTTGGGCGAACGCTGGTGGCGGTGCTGGAAAACTATCAGCAGGCCGATGGCACTATCAGGGTTCCTGACGTGCTGCGCCCCTATATGAAGGGCCTGACCTCAATCGGCTAACAGGATTAGCCTTGTTTAAAAGCCCGCTGGCAGCGATGCCCGCGGGCTTTTTTATTGGCGGTTTGAGGCGTCCGCTGGCAAATCGTGCTGAGCGTGATTTAAGCCCATTGACATTAATTATGCCGGTGGCATTATGCGCGCAAAATCTCCCATATTTCTGGTTATTAACTGACAATGTCCACCTGGTCCCGCCCTGTCATTGTGCTGCTTTGCGGCCTGCTTTTGATGACCATTGCCATCGCCGTATTGAATACGCTGGTGCCGCTGTGGCTCACGCATGATGCCTTACCGACCTGGCAGGTAGGCGTGATCAGTTCGGCCTACTACACCGGTAACCTGGCGGGCACGCTAATTGCAGGGATAATCATTAAGCGGCTGGGATTCAACCGCAGCTACTATCTGGCTTCGGTGCTGTTCGCCATGGCAACGGCGGCGCTGGGGCTGGAGAGTGGCTTCTGGGCCTGGACGCTTTGGCGCTTCGTCGCCGGGATAGGCTGTGCCCTGATCTGGGTGGTGGTGGAGAGCGCATTGCTGTGCAGCGGTACCCTGCGCAATCGCGGCCAGCTGCTGGCCGCCTATATGATCGTTTATTATATTGGCACCGTTGTCGGACAGCTGGTGGTCAGCAAGGGAGGCACGGCGCTGCTAACGGTTCTCCCCTGGGTCACCGCCCTGGTGATTTCTGCCATGCTGCCGCTGGTATTTACCCGCATCACGGCGAAAGGGGATGATGAGGAGGCCGCTCCCGGACGTATGTGGCCGATGCTGCGTCGTCGCAGCGCGCGTCTCGGCATCAATGGCTGCATCATCTCCGGGATCCTTCTCGGTTCGCTTTATGGCCTGATGCCGCTCTATCTTTCGCATCAGGGCATGAGCGATGCCACGGTCGGATACTGGATGGCGCTGCTGGTCAGCGCCGGAATTGTCGGGCAGTGGCCGGTGGGCCGCCTGGCCGATCGCTATGGGCGCCTGCTGGTGCTGCGTGTGCAGGTATTCGTGGTGATCCTTGGCGCGCTGGCGATGATGAGCCACGCCGCAATGGCGCCGGCCCTGTTTATCCTCGGATGCGCCGGGTTCACCCTTTATCCGGTCGCCATGTCATGGGCCTGCGAGACCGTGGCGCATCATGAACTGGTGGCGATGAACCAGGCGCTGCTGCTGAGTTATACCACTGGCAGCCTGCTCGGCCCGGCAATGACCTCGGTGCTGATGCAAAACTATTCGGATCGCGTACTCTTCGTGATGATTGCAGCCGTAGCCCTGGTCTATCTGGTCATGCTACTGCGTAAAGAAGACAAGCAGGCTACGCCGGTGGCGCACGCCTGAGAAGGGCAGATAACAGAGAGGCCGCTGGCTGACTGCTCGTACTAAACGGCGACAAAGTCTGGCGGTAAAAACAGCGGTAGTGTCCGGCGACGCTGTAGAGCCTCACCGCCCAACCGCTTTTTCTGTCAGTACATGACCTTGTGGCCGTAGCCTTCAAGTATATGTTTTACACGGTCCATGGTCTCTGCTTTCGGTGGATGAACGCCATCAAGCTTATACTCTTCACCCATCGCAACCCATTTATGCTTGCCCAATTCGTGATAGGGCAGCAGCTCAATCTTCTCCACGTTACCCATGTCGCGGGTAAATTCACCCAAGCGGTGTGCAGAGTCATCATCATCCGAATAGCCGGGCACCACCACGTAGCGGATCCAGGTGCGGATTTTCTTCTTCGCGAGGTAGTGGGCAAAATCAAGCGTGCGGTGGTTGGACACACCCACGAGGATCTGGTGTACGTCATCGTTCATCTGCTTCAGATCCAGCATCACCAGATCGGTGACCTCCAGCAGCTCATCAATGACCGGATCGTAGCGGCGAACGAAACCGTTGGTATCCAGACAGGTATTAATCCCTTCAGCATGGCAGGCGCGAAACCAGTCGCGCACAAACTCCGCCTGCAAAATCGCTTCTCCGCCCGATGCGGTTACGCCGCCGCCGGAGGCATTCATAAAGTGGCGATAGGAAACGACATCCTTCATCAGCTCTTCAACGGTTATCTCTTTACCACCGTGCGTATCCCAGGTATCGCGGTTGTGGCAATAGAGGCAGCGCATCAGGCAGCCCTGAAAGAAGGTGATAAAGCGGATGCCGGGGCCGTCGACGGTCCCGCAGGATTCAAATGAATGGATGCGACCTTTTACTGACATTGCGATGAATTCTCCACGTTAGTCCCGCGCGGTGGCGGGTCGCAGTCTGTGAGCTGCGTTAAGTCTTTTTTGCCCGCAGTCTGAGAAGCGTAGAACCTGAAGGCGGCTGGCAAAGAAGACTGGAAAAGGCTCCACCGATGTGGAGCCCTTATTCTCAGCGTAAACGTTACAGAGATTTAGTAAAGGTACGCGTAATCACATCCTGCTGCTGCTCTTTGGTCAGCGAGTTGAAACGTACCGCGTAGCCTGAAACACGGATGGTCAGCTGTGGATATTTCTCCGGGTTGTCCATCGCATCCAGCAGCATTTCACGGTTCATCACGTTAACGTTAAGATGCTGGCCGCCTTCAATGCTGGCTTCATGGTGGAAATACCCGTCCATCAATCCGGCAAGGTTGGCTTTACGTACATCATCATCTTTGCCCAGTGCGTTAGGCACAATGGAGAAGGTGTAAGAGATACCATCTTTCGCGTAGGCAAACGGAAGCTTCGCCACCGAGGTCAGGGAGGCAACGGCACCTTTCTGATCGCGACCGTGCATTGGGTTAGCGCCGGGTCCGAACGGCGCGCCTGAGCGACGACCATCCGGGGTATTACCGGTTTTTTTGCCGTAAACCACGTTAGAGGTGATGGTCAGCACGGACTGAGTGGGCACCGCATCGCGATAGGTGTGCAGCTTCTGAATTTTCTTCATAAAGCGCTCAACCAGGTCACAGGCGATATCATCGACGCGGGAGTCGTTGTTACCGAACTGCGGGTATTCACCTTCAATTTTGAAGTCGACCGCCAGGCCGTCTTCATCACGAATGGTGGAGACTTTCGCATATTTAATGGCGGAAAGTGAGTCAGCCGCCACCGACAGACCTGCGATACCACAGGCCATAGTCCGGTAGACATCACGATCGTGCAGCGCCATCAGCGAGGCTTCATAGCTGTATTTGTCGTGCATGTAGTGAATCACATTCAGTGCGGTCACGTACTGTTTAGCCAGCCAGTCCATAAAGTGATCCATCCGGGCCATCACTTTATCGTAGTCCAGCACCTCATCCATCATCGGGGCTTCTTTTGGACCGACCTGCATTTTCATTTTTTCGTCCATGCCGCCGTTAATCGCGTACAGCATGGTTTTTGCCAGGTTAGCGCGGGCGCCAAAGAACTGCATCTGTTTACCGACGATCATTGGGCTCACGCAGCAGGCGATAGCATAATCATCGTTGTTGAAATCAGGACGCATCAGGTCGTCGTTTTCGTACTGAACTGACGACGTGTCGATTGAGACTTTCGCCGCATATTTTTTGAAGTTAAGCGGCAGCTTCTCAGACCACAGAATGGTCATGTTCGGTTCTGGAGATGGCCCCATGGTGTAGAGCGTATTCAGGAAGCGGAAGCTGTTTTTGGTCACCAGGGTGCGACCATCCACGCCCATTCCGGCCAGCGATTCCGTTGC
Source organism: Erwinia sp. ErVv1 (assembly GCF_900068895.1). Taxonomy (GTDB): domain Bacteria; phylum Pseudomonadota; class Gammaproteobacteria; order Enterobacterales; family Enterobacteriaceae; genus Erwinia. The sequence continues at coordinate 245,723 of NZ_CDPK01000003.1, forward strand.
CCAAATGGGGTCACCTGAGAACAGCTCATCGTATTCTGGGGTACGCAGGAAGCGCACCATACGCAGCTTCATGACCAGGTGGTCGATTAGCTCCTGTGCATCCTGCTCGGTGATTTTACCGGCCTGCAGATCGCGTTCGATGTAAATATCCAGGAAGGTGGATACGCGACCAAAGGACATCGCTGCGCCATTTTGCGACTTCACCGCCGCCAGGTAGCCGAAGTAGGTCCACTGTACGGCTTCCTGCGCGTTGGTTGCAGGTCCGGAGATATCGCAGCCGTATTTTGCCGCCATCTCTTTAATATGCTGCAGCGCCTGATGCTGGTCAGCAATCTCTTCACGCAGACGGATAGTGGCTTCAAGATTGACGCCGTTTTCCATATCGCTTTGCAGCGAGGTAAACTGAGCAAACTTGTCCTTCATCAGCATATCAATGCCGTACAGCGCCACGCGGCGGTAGTCACCAATGATGCGGCCACGTCCGTAGGCATCGGGCAGACCCGTCAGTACGCCAGATTTACGGCAGCGCAGAATGTCAGGGGTATAAACATCAAATACGCCCTGGTTGTGGGTTTTACGGTACTCGGTAAAGACTTTTTTCAGGCCCGGATCCAGTTCACGGCCGTAAACTTTACAGGAACCCTCAACCATTTTGATGCCGCCGAACGGAATAAGTGCGCGTTTCAGCGGAGCTTCAGTTTGTAAACCAACAATTTTCTCGAGCTTTTTATTAATGTAGCCCGCGTCATGTGAGGTAATGGTAGAGGCCAGGTCGGTATCAAAATCTACCGGCGCATGGGTACGGTTTTCCAGCTTAATGCCTTCCATGACCTTGTCCCACAGGGCAGTAGTGGCTTCAGAGGCACCGCTCAGAAAAGATTCGTCACCCTCATAAGGCGTGTAGTTTTTCTGGATGAAGTCACGAACGTTAACGCTGTTCTGCCATTCACCTTCTGCAAAGCTCGCCCAGGCTGCGGCCTGTTTTTCATTGTGTGTGCTCATTTGATACCTACCTTAATTACGTTGAGTTCTTCCGTCCCGCCAGCCCTGGCCGCGGGAGCTAAATGAATGTCGGCGATCAGTGATGGTCGCCATCTCGCAGATAGATGACCCAGTATGTCAGGCCTACCAGCAAACCGCCGCCGATAATGTTGCCGAGAGTGACCGGGATCAGGTTATCAGTAATAAAGTCTTTAACGGTGAGGTGCGAAAACTGGGCCGCCGTTGCGCCCGTTGCATGCCAAAATTCAGGAGAGGCGAAATCCCTGATAACGATAGCCATTGGGATCAGGAACATATTCGCGATGCTGTGTTCAAAACCGCTGGCAACAAACATCGCTACGGGCAGCACCATCGCCAGCATTTTATCGGTCAGCGTACGGCCCGAGTAGCTCATCCATACCGCCATGCAGACCATCAGATTCGCCAGGGTGGCAAGACAGACGGCCTCGATAAACGTATGGTGCATTTTGTGGTCGGCCGTTTGCAGAACGTTTAGGCCCCACGCCCCGTTGGCCGCCATATGCTGGCCCGCGAACCAGATCAGCCCGACAAAGAAAGCGGCACCAAAAAAGTTACCGATATAAACATTAATCCAGTTACGCGCCAGCTGCCCCCAGGTGATCCGGCCGCTGGCCTTAGCCACCATGGTCAGCACCGTAGAGGTGAAGAGATCGGCACCGCAGACAACAACCAGCATCAGTCCCAGTGAAAAGCAGATACCGCCTACCAGCTTCGTCATGCCCCACGGAAGGGCCTCGGCACCGGTCGTAGCCGTAATGTAAAAAACAAAGGCGATTGAAATAAATACGCCAGCGGTAATCGCCAGAAAAAAAGTGGTGAAGGGGTGTTTGGATGCTTTATAGACACCGGCTTCCTCGGCAACTTTTGCCATTTCAGACGGTAGAAGTAGATCGAACGGGTTGCCAGCTTTCACACTAACGTCTCCCAAAATTAGTCAGCGATGAAATAGTAACAAAGCCCAGGCAGTAAGAAATTGACCTGGATCATGCCGCACCTGTGCGATCGGGCTTAAAGCCCTGTTTTTAATGATGTTATTCGCATTAAGCTACTGAATTATATGAAATAAAACTTTTTTAATTGGCTAAAATAAAGTTGAAAGTAGCACGTTTTGTCTCTTTTACTGCGGGCTATTCACAAGGATATTTATGTAACGAGAGGAGGATAAGGCTGAGAGGAGAGGCACGGTAAATCGGAATTAATCGGGCAGCAGCTACGCCATTTGCTGCTGCCCTGTGGCTACGTCAGAATTATCGCCGAAACGTCAGGCGTTAGTTCTGCTGCCACCAGGTGCGCTTAGCACGCTGTAGCTTTTCATATGCGGCGAGCAGGGACTGGTGGGCCGGGAAGGCCAGCAGATCCTCATCAACGCTCTGAAGGCCATAGAAAGGGGCTTCTCCGCTAATGGCGGCGGAGGCGGCCTCTACGGCGTCCTGACCATACATGCGAACAAATGCCGTATGATACTGTAGCGGATCGCGTTCATCTTCCTGACTGAGCAACAGCAGCGTTTGCAGGCAGCGGTAATAGTTCGCGCGGGCAGGAGAGAAGGTCGAACCATTAAAATCGGTGGTCCACTCGGTCCAGATCAGCGCCTGATCGAGATCGCCACCGGCAAGCGCCAGCATCGCTTTCAGTTCACCAATACGCAGGGTATACCAGCCGTTGTCCTTCCCGGTTGCCAGACCCAGCAGTTCGCGTACGCGGGTGAAGTCATCGTGACCATCCTCGTCCAGACGCTCGATCAGGGCCAGATAGTCCTCTTTTTCCCACTGGCTTGCCGGCAGGGAAAGCAGCGTGTCGCGCAGCGGAGCGCCCATGCTGTTATTTGCCAGCAGCAGATCTTCGGCGGGATAAATATCAGACATGCCCGGCACAATGATGCGGCAGGCGTAAACATCAAGATGCTGATAATCGGCGATATAAACTTCTTTATCTTCCGCTTTGAAGATTGCCATCAGCGTGGCGAACTCTTCCTGAGTGGAACCCTCAAAATGCCAGTCGACAAAGGGATAATCCGCATCGTCTTTAAACAGATCCCATGAAATTAACCCGCTGGAATCGATAAAATGTGTTTCCAGATTGGTGTGTTCAGCCACTTCTTCGTCATCAAAGGTTGGTGGCGTAAAGACATCAAGATCCTTCAGGCTGCGACCCTGTAGCAGTTCGGTAACCGTACGCTCCAGCGCCACGCCAAAGTCAGGGTGCGCGCCAAACGAGGCAAAGCAGGTGCCGTTTTGTGGATTAAACAGCACCACGCATATAACCGGATAGTTGCCGCCAAGAGAGGCGTCATAAGAGAAAATAGGGAACCCTTCCGCCTCCAGTTTTTCAATGGATGCCACAACGCCCGGATAGCGGCTGAGCACGTCTTCGGGAATGGCAGGCAGGCTGATTGACTCGGCGATAATGCGGTTTTTTACATAGCGTTCAAAAACCTCCGAGAGACCCTGCACGCGAGCTTCATCAGGCGTATTCCCTGCCGACATCCCGTTAGAGACGTACAGGTTGCCGATAATATTCATCGGAATGTAGACCGTTTTCTGGTCTGACTGACGGGTAAAGGGCAGGGCACAGATACCGCGTTCGGCATTCCCGGATTGCAGATCGATCAGATCGCTGGTGGCTACGTCATTTTCCGGATCGTAGAACGCTTTCAGCCGCGGGTCGAGAATGCCTTCCGGCAGCGCGTCATCGTCGGTCAGAGGAAACCATTTTTCATTGGGATAGTGCACAAAATCGCCCTGAGCAATTTTATTACCCAGCCAGAAATCGGCAAAAAAGTAGTTGGTCGACAAACGCTCGAAATACTCTCCCAGCGCAGAGGCCAGCGCCGCTTTCTTCGTGGCACCTTTACCGTTGGTAAAGCATAGCGGGCAGTCGCGGTCGCGAATATGGACGGACCAGACGTTCGGCACCGGATTCAGCCATGAAGCTTCTTCGATATTGAAGCCCAGGTCCTGCAGTTTTAGCTGAAAGCGCGCGATGGAATCTTCCAGCGCGGCGTCTTTGCCTGGAATAAATGTTTGCGTCATAGTCCCACTCTTTTTGGGTTGTGCAGAAAGCGCGTAATGATACGGGGTTTCTTAATGAATCGCTATATCGCTCTCCGCCGGGGGTAATGATAACGCGGCGGGAACGGGTCGGCTGTCAGGATAAAACATTGCAGCAGCGGGGAGGCAATGATAAAACCGATAGCAGAAGAGAATCGTTTGAACTGAAAGTGGTGAGGGGAAATGAGTCAGGTATTCAATTTTAGCTCCGGCCCAGCAATGCTGCCGGTGGAAGTGCTTCGTCGTGCCGAACAGGAACTTCGTAACTGGCAGGGTTTAGGGACGTCCGTTATGGAGATAAGCCACCGCAGTAAAGAATTCACTCAGGTCGCGCAGGATGCCGAAAAAGATTTTCGCGATTTGCTAAAAATTCCAGCCAATTACAAAGTGTTGTTCTGTCACGGCGGCGCGCGCGCGCAGTTTGCGGCGGTTCCACTTAACCTGCTGGGTGAGCACGCCACGGCAGATTATATAGACGGCGGATATTGGGCGCACAGCGCGATCAAAGAAGCCTATAAATACTGCACCCCGAACGTGATTGATGCCAAAACCACCGTTGATGGCCTGCGCGCGAATACGCCGATGAGCAGCTGGGCGCTTTCCGATGATGCAGCCTACGTTCATTACTGCCCGAACGAAACCATCGACGGCCTCGCGATTCATGAAGAGCCGGACTTTGGTGACAAAGTGGTGGTCGCCGATCTCTCTTCAACCATTCTTTCACATCCGATTGATGTGTCCCGCTACGGCGTTATCTATGCGGGGGCGCAAAAAAATATTGGTCCAGCTGGCCTGACGCTGGTGGTGGTGCGTGAGGATCTGCTGGGTAAGGCCAGCAAAGTGCTGCCCTCGGTGCTTGATTACCAGGTGCTCAGCGACAACGACTCCATGTTCAACACGCCGCCGACCTTTGCCTGGTATCTTTCCGGACTGGTGTTTAAGTGGCTGAAAGAGCAGGGCGGCGTCTCTGAGATGGATAAGCGCAACCAGGCGAAAGCCGATCTGCTCTACGGTACCATCGACAGCAGCGCGTTTTATCGTAATGACGTCGCCACTGGCAACCGCTCGCGGATGAATGTGCCTTTCCTGCTGGCCGACGCGTCGCTGGATGACCTCTTTATTGAGGAGTCACTGGCGGCGGGTCTGCATGCGCTGAAGGGGCATCGCGCGGTAGGGGGCATGCGCGCATCAATCTATAACGCTATGCCGCTGGAAGGCGTCCAGGCGCTGACCGACTTTATGCAAGACTTTGAACGCCGCCACGGCTGAACCGCCCTGCGCAGCAACGGCGTGAGTCATCCTCACTGAAACCTCGCGAAGCTGCGGGGTTTCACCGTATTTATTCTGGAGAAAAGCTCTTAAATGGATTCCCTGACTTTACAACCCATTGCCCTGGTAGAGGGTACTGTCAATCTGCCGGGTTCTAAAAGCGTGTCCAATCGCGCCCTGCTGCTGGCCGCTCTGGCGTCGGGCACGACGCGTCTGACCAACCTGCTGGACAGCGATGATGTCCGCCATATGCTGAATGCCTTACAGGCGCTTGGCGTAAACTATCAGCTTTCTGCCGATCGTACCGTCTGTGAGGTTACCGGTCAGGCTGGCCCGCTACAGACCCAGGGATCGCTTGAGTTATTTCTGGGTAATGCCGGAACGGCGATGCGACCGCTGGCCGCCGCACTTTGCCTGGGGCGTAATGATATCGTGCTGACCGGCGAGCCGCGCATGAAGGAGCGTCCGATTGGCCATCTGGTTGACGCGCTGCGTCAGGGCGGGGCGGAGATCGACTATCTTGAGCAGGACAACTATCCACCGCTGCGCCTCAGAGGCGGTTTTAACGGTGGCGAGGTGTCAGTGGATGGCTCCGTCTCAAGCCAGTTTCTGACGGCGCTGCTGATGACCGCGCCGCTGGCGAAAAGGGACACCAGGATCGTTATTAAAGGCGATTTAGTGTCCAAACCCTATATTGATATCACCCTTAACCTGATGGCGACCTTTGGCGTGACCGTAAAACACGATCATTACGGCGTGTTTCATATCACCGGCAATCAACGCTACGTCTCACCGGGCGATTATCTGGTCGAGGGAGATGCCTCATCCGCCTCCTATTTTCTGGCTGCCGCCGCCGTTAAAGGGGGAACCGTTAAGGTAACCGGCATTGGGCGCAACAGCGTTCAGGGTGATATCCGGTTTGCTGACGTACTGGAAAAAATGGGTGCCGTTATCGAATGGGGCGACGACTACATTGCCTGCACGCGCGGCGAACTGAACGCAATCGATCTGGATATGAATCATATTCCCGATGCTGCAATGACCATTGCTACCGCTGCACTGTTTGCCAAAGGCACCACGGTGTTGCGCAATATCTACAACTGGCGCGTCAAGGAGACTGACCGTCTGGCCGCGATGGCCATCGAGTTGCGCAAGGTAGGTGCAGAAGTGGAGGAGGGGAACGATTACATTCGTGTGACGCCGCCCACCGCTATTCAGTATGCGGAGATTGGCACCTATAACGATCATCGTATGGCGATGTGCTTCTCCCTGGTCGCGCTCTCCCTGTCGCCGGTTACCCTTCTCGATCCGGGCTGTACTGCCAAAACGTTTCCTGATTATTTCGAGCAGCTTTCCCGTATCAGCACGCTGGCATAAATCTGTAAATCCGCTGCTGAAAGTGCAGCGGATATTCAGCCTCCTGCCAGCGAGCGCCTGATATTCTCTGACGACATTTAGCGCATATCGTGCAGTTTTTTGGAAGCGACTATGCTTAAGGGGTAACGATCCTGGCGTAAGGTGCGTATAATGCGCGGCGATATTTGCCTGAGGCGTTTTTCTCAGGCATTCCAGCTACAGGAGAACGACATGACGGCTATAGCTCCGGTGATCACGATTGATGGTCCAGGCGGTGCCGGTAAAGGGACCTTGTGTAAAGCGATGGCAGAGGCGTTGCAGTGGCATCTGCTGGATTCTGGCGCAATATACCGAGTGCTGGCGCTGGCAGCGCTTCATCATCAGGTGGACATTACGTCTGAAGAGGCCCTTGTACCGATTGCCGCTCATCTTGACGTTCGCTTTGTCTCTACCGAAGGTGAACTGGACGTTATCCTGGAAGGTGAAAACGTTTCGGCTGAAATCCGTACCCAGGACGTGAGTAATACGGCATCAAAAGTCGCCGTCTTTCCACGGGTGCGCGAGGCGCTTCTGCGCCGTCAGCGGGCGTTTCGCGAGGCGCCTGGCCTGATTGCCGACGGCCGCGATATGGGAACCGTGGTTTTTCCGGATGCCCCGGTAAAAATCTTCCTTGATGCCAGTTCAGAAGAGCGCGCTCAGCGGCGTATGCTACAGTTGCAGGAGAAGGGCTTTAGTGTTAACTTTGAGCGCCTTTTATCCGAGATAAAAGAACGTGATGAACGCGACCGTAATCGCGCCATTGCGCCACTGATACCGGCAGAGGACGCGCTGGTGCTGGATTCAACCAGCATGACGATTGAGCAGGTTATTGAAATTTCGCTTAATTATGCGCGTGAGAAACTCGCTTTGCCGCAGTGATACCCGGGCCCAGGTGGCCCGAAAGTTTATCTAACCCTGTGATATGGACGTCATGGGGCATGTGAAACAACCCCACCCGTCAGGATGTCAGGTGGACGTTAAATTGAAGAATCCATAAGATTATCAATATGACTGAATCTTTTGCTCAACTATTTGAAGAATCCCTAAAAACAATCGAAACCCGTCCGGGTTCCATCGTTCGTGGCGTTGTTGTCTCAATCGACAAAGACGTCGTTCTGGTTGATGCGGGCCTGAAATCTGAATCTGCAATTCCTGCAGAGCAGTTCAAAAACGCAGCCGGCGAACTGGAAATCCAGGTTGGCGACGAAGTTGACGTTGCTCTGGATGCAGTGGAAGACGGCTTCGGTGAAACCCTGCTGTCCCGTGAGAAAGCTAAGCGTCACGAAGCATGGATCACGCTGGAAAAAGCTTACGAAGACGCTGAAACTGTTACCGGTGTTATCAACGGCAAGGTTAAAGGTGGCTTCACTGTTGAGCTGAACGGTATTCGTGCGTTCCTGCCAGGTTCACTGGTTGACGTTCGTCCGGTACGCGACACGCTGCACCTGGAAGGCAAAGAGCTTGAGTTCAAAGTAATCAAGCTGGATCAGAAGCGTAACAACGTGGTGGTTTCACGTCGTGCCGTTATCGAATCCGAAAACAGCGCAGAGCGCGATCAGCTGCTGGAAAACCTGCAGGAAGGCATGGAAGTTAAAGGTATCGTTAAGAACCTGACTGACTACGGTGCATTCGTTGATCTGGGCGGCGTTGACGGCCTGCTGCACATCACTGATATGGCATGGAAACGCGTTAAGCATCCAAGCGAAATCGTGAACGTTGGTGACGAAATCAACGTTAAAGTGCTGAAGTTCGACCGCGAGCGTACCCGTGTTTCTCTGGGTCTGAAGCAGCTGGGCGAAGATCCATGGGTTGCTATCGCTAAGCGTTACCCGGAAACCACTCGTCTGACTGGCCGCGTAACCAACCTGACCGACTACGGCTGCTTCGTTGAAATCGAAGAAGGCGTTGAAGGCCTGGTACATGTTTCAGAAATGGACTGGACCAACAAAAACATTCATCCGTCTAAAGTTGTTAACGTTGGCGATGTTGTTGAAGTTATGGTTCTGGATATCGACGAAGAACGTCGTCGTATCTCCCTGGGTCTGAAGCAGTGTAAAAACAACCCATGGCAGCAGTTTGCAGAGACCCACAACAAGGGCGACCGCGTTGAAGGTAAAATCAAGTCAATCACTGACTTCGGTATCTTCATCGGCCTGGACGGCGGTATCGACGGCCTGGTTCACCTGTCTGACATCTCCTGGAACGCTACCGGAGAAGAAGCGGTTCGTGAATACAAGAAAGGCGACGAAATCGCTGCTGTGGTTCTGCAGGTTGACGCAGAGCGCGAGCGTATCTCCCTGGGCGTTAAGCAGCTGGCAGAAGATCCGTTCAACAACTACGTCTCTCTGAACAAGAAAGGCGCGATTGTTAACGGTAAAGTGACTGCTGTTGATGCTAAAGGTGCTACAGTTGAATTAGCAGACGGCGTGGAAGGTTACCTGCGCGCTTCTGAAGCTTCACTGGACCGCGTTGAAGATGCGACTCTGGTTCTGAACGTCGGCGACGATGTTGAAGCGAAATTTACTGGCGTTGACCGTAAAAACCGCGTTGTTAGCCTGTCTGTTCGTGCGAAAGACCAGGCTGACGAGAAAGAAGCCATCAATACTGTTAACACCAAACAGGAAGAAGGTAACTTCTCCAGCGCTATGGCTGAAGCATTCAAAGCTGCTAAAGGCGAGTAATAGCTTTTGCCATCAGGGCGGCGCAGGTCGCCCTGATAACCGTTACTGTCAGAGCTTTTCCAAGGATTAACCGGAGGTTTTATGACCAAGTCAGAACTTATAGAACGACTTGCTGGCCAGCACTCTCATATTCCGGCGAAAGTCGTTGAGGATGCGGTAAAAGAGATGCTTGAGCATATGGCTACTACCTTAGCCGATGGCGAACGCATTGAAATCCGGGGTTTCGGCAGTTTCTCTTTGCACTATCGCGCTCCGCGTACCGGCCGTAACCCTAAAACGGGTGACAAAGTAGAGTTGGAAGGGAAGTACGTTCCACACTTTAAACCGGGAAAAGAGCTGCGGGATCGCGCAAATATCTACGGTTAAGGCTTACAGCATTACAGCGATAAAACGACACTTCGGTGTCGTTTTTTTTTGCCTGCAATAAACGTCTGCCAGACGCATCCTCTATTCCGGAAATACCGGTGTCCATCTTTCATAGTTGTATCCTGTTCACCGGGCAGTAGTTGTACCCTGTTCACCGGGCAGTAATGGAAGCGGTCGCGCAATTTTCCCCCATTAGCTGTAACACGCCCAAATAGTTTGCGGTACCTGCCCCAGCCCACTGATTCCGCCGCTGATTTCCTTCCCTGATGCATGGACACTGGTATTCCCGGAATAAAGGAGTGCCGACATGCCTTATTCTCTTACCCGATTGTCTGTGTGGGTCATTATTGCCACGTTGCCGCTGACAATCCTGCCATCGCTGCCGGGAAGCAGATTTGACGCACTGCTGATGATTACGGCGGGCCTGCTGCTGGTTCTGCGAAGGAGGGGGGCAACCGATCTGGCGATAATTATGCTGATCGTGGTCTGGTCGGTCAGCGCAGGCCGTAGCATCGGGCAGCAGATAACTGGCTTAAGCACTGGCCCGGTTGACGCGGTGGTGCGTATCGAACAGCTTCTGCCCCAGTCTGAGCGGGTGAAGGTACGCATTCTACAGGTAGCGGGCAGGCCGGTCTTTGCGCCCATTTATGCACTGTTAAAAGCACAGGGTGAACCTGTCCCTTACTGTGCCGGTCAGCGCTGGCAGATGAGGCTCAGGCTACGACCCGTTCACGCGCGGCTGAATGAGGGCAGCTTTGATGCACAGCGTTTCGCTCTGGCTAACCAGACGCCGCTGACGGGAAGAATTCTCGCAGCGGCTCTCGTAACACCGGCGTGCAGCTGGCGGCATCGCGTCATAACCGCAAGCAGGGAAAATTACGGGCATCTACCCTGGCAGTCTGTAATCTCGGCGCTGGCCTTCGGCGAGCGGGGCGATATCAACCGTGAAACCAGCCAGCTGCTGCGGGAAACCGGCACGGCGCATCTGATGGCGATATCAGGAATGCATATTGGCCTTGCGGCCAGTCTGGGCTGGGCGATTGCCCGACTGATGCAGCTGGGGTTTGCCCCGCGATGGATTGGCTACCGCTTTCCGTTGATCTTGAGCCTGCTGGCAGCGCTGATATACACCTGGCTTTCCGGCGGCAATCCTCCTGCAATTCGTGCGATGCTGGCACTCAGCGCCTGGAGTCTGCTCCGGCTGGGTGGGATCTGTTGCAGCAACTGGCAGGTATGGAGTATGTGCATTGGTTTGATACTCTTCTTTGAGCCGCTAAGCATACTGTCTGACAGCCTCTGGCTCTCGGCCGTAGCGGTGGCGGGTCTGTTGATTTGGTTTCACTGGTTTCCACTCCCGGCCAGGTTTATGCGGAAAAAACGCTGGCTGCTGCTGCGGCTTTTGCATGTGCAGTTTGGCATGTTCCTCCTGCTGCTACCGATTCAGGTCGTCATTTTTCATGGCTTTAGCCTCAGTGCGCTGCTGGCGAATCTCTGGGCCATCCCGATTATTACACTGCTGACCGTCCCTCTTTTGCTGTGTGCCATCATTGTTACCCCCGTTACGTCCTTAAGCCAGCTGCTGTGGTGGGGTGCGGACAGAACGCTGGCAGGGACATTTCTGCCCCTGAGGGCGCTGCCGACGGCCTGGCTGGACGTTAATACCCTGGCGCTATGGCTGAGCGGGCTGGCATGGCTGCTCATTCTCGCTGTACGCTTCGGCGGCTGGCGAACCTCACCCCTGACGCTGGTGGCCTTTACGTTATCGCTGCTCTGCTTTCGTCTTAATACGACCCGAGCGGACTGGCGGGTCGATATGCTGGACGTGGGGCATGGGCTGGCAGTGGTGATATCCCGAGGGAGTCAGGCCACGCTTTATGATACCGGTAATCGCTGGGAAAGCGGCGACGCGGCACTCAGCCAGATCCTGCCCTGGCTAAAGTGGCAGGGCCTCACGCTGGAGCAGGTGATTATCAGCCACCAGCACCTTGACCATATGGGAGGGCTGGCCAGTATCCAGCGCGCGTTTCCGGCCGCCCGCGTTCGCAGCAATCCCGGTGCGGAGGGGCACTTGCCCTGTCACCGGGGCATAGTCTGGCAATGGCAGGGGCTGAACTTTCGGGTACTGTGGCCTGAGGAGGGGGAGAAGCGGGCCGGTAACGATCACTCCTGCGTGGTTGCTGTGAGCGACGGGAAATGGCGTGTGCTGTTAACTGGCGACATTGAGTCAAAAACTGAGCATCACCTGGTGAGGTTTTATCCCGCCGAGCTGCCCGCGGACGTATTGCAGGTGGCGCATCACGGCAGCGGCACGTCATCTTCGCCGCCTTTTCTCAGAGCCGTTTCCGCGCGGGTGGCACTCGCCTCGGTGGCGCGCTACAGCGCCTGGCGACTCCCCGCCAGCCGCGTGATGATGCGCTATAAGCAGAATCGCTATCAGTGGTATGACACGGCAGTTGAGGGGCAGGTAAGTATTCATTTTTTTGCTGAAAATTGGTTTGTCAAAGGGTTAAGAGCGCAAATAATGCCCCGTTGGTACCATCAGTGGTTTGGCGTACCACGTTATTCCAGGTAGAATAAGCGGCTATTTCATTTAAAGCTGGTTAAATAATGCATCAGGATAAAGATCTCTCCACCTGGCAGACATTCCGTCGCCTCTGGCCGATGATCGTGCCGTACAAAACGGGTTTGATTGTGGCAGCGATTGCGCTGGTACTCAACGCAGCGGGCGATACCTTAATGCTGTCACTGCTGAAACCGCTGCTGGACGACGGTTTTGGCAAGGCGAACTCTTCCGTACTGATTTGGATGCCGCTGGCCGTTATCGGTCTGATGCTGATCCGCGGCGTTACCAGCTACATCTCCAGCTACTGTATTTCATGGGTGTCAGGTAACGTGGTGATGGGCATGCGTCGTCGGCTTTTCAGCCATATGATGGGCATGCCGGTGGCCTTTTTCGATCAGCAGTCTACCGGAACGCTGCTTTCCCGCATCACCTATGATTCCGAGCAGGTCGCCTCGTCGTCATCAAGCGCGCTGGTGACCGTGGTACGCGAAGGCGCTTCGATTATTGGCCTGTTTATCATGATGTTTTACTACAGCTGGCAGCTGTCGCTGATTTTGATCGTCCTTGCGCCTATTGTCTCGTTAGCCATTCGCACCGTTTCAAAACGCTTTCGCAATATCAGCAAAAACATGCAGAACACCATGGGCCATGTAACGGCCAGCGCTGAACAGATGCTGAAAGGGCATAAAGAAGTGCTGATCTTTGGCGGTCAGGAGGTGGAAAGTGAGCGCTTTGGTCGGGTGAGTAACCGCATGCGCCAGCAGGGCATGAAGTTGGTTTCAGCCTCTTCTATCTCCGATCCAATTATTCAGCTTATTGCCTCCCTGGCGCTGGCTTTCGTGCTTTACGCCGCTAGCTTCCCCGGCGTGATGGCAACGCTGACGGCCGGTACGATCACCGTGGTATTCTCATCGATGATCGCGCTGATGCGTCCGCTTAAATCCCTTACCAATGTTAACGCCCAGTTCCAGCGCGGTATGGCCGCCTGCCAGACGCTGTTCTCTATTCTGGACAGCGAACAGGAAGTGGATACCGGCACCCGTACCCTGGAGCGTGCGAAAGGCGACGTTGAGTTCCGCGAGGTCACCTTCACCTATCCTGGCCGTGAAACCCCCGCTTTGCACCGTATCAATCTTTCGATTCCGCAGGGCAAAACGGTCGCCCTGGTCGGACGCTCAGGCTCGGGTAAGTCCACTATCGCCAGCCTGATGACGCGCTTCTACGATATTCAGCAGGGTGAGATTTTACTGGACGGTCACGATCTGCGTGAATATACCCTTAGCTCCCTGCGCGATCAGGTGGCGCTGGTGTCGCAGAATGTGCATCTGTTCAATGACACCGTCGCCAATAACATTGCCTATGCGCGCAGTGAGAAATACAGCCGTGCTGACATTGAGAAAGCCGCCACGATGGCCCACGCGATGGACTTTATTAACAAAATGGATAAGGGCCTGGACACTATCATTGGCGAAAATGGCGTTCTGCTTTCCGGTGGTCAGCGTCAGCGTATTGCTATCGCCCGTGCGCTGCTGCGCGATTCGCCGATTCTGATCCTGGATGAAGCGACCTCGGCGCTGGATACGGAATCAGAACGCGCGATCCAGTCCGCGCTGGACGAATTGCAGAAAAACCGCACCTCACTGGTTATTGCCCACCGCCTCTCTACCATTGAAAAAGCGGATGAAATTGTGGTGGTGGAAGATGGTTACATCGTTGAACGTGGCAGCCACAGCGATCTGCTGCTGCATAAGGGCGTCTATGCTCAGCTGCACAAAATGCAGTTTGGTCAATGATTGAACGTCTCTGGAGCGGCAGGTCGTCGCTTTACCTGCTGCTCCTGCCCCTGAGCCTGCTGTACGGGCTGGTCAGCAACCTGATCCGGCTCAGCTACGTTTGGGGCTGGCGGCGTGCCTGGCGGGCACCGGTTCCCGTTGTGGTGGTGGGGAATCTCACCGCCGGGGGAAATGGAAAAACGCCGGTGGTTATCTGGCTGGTGGAGGCGCTGCAAAAGCGTGGCTTCCGCCCCGGCGTGGTATCGCGCGGTTACGGCGGACGCGCAGCGCATTACCCGCTGGTGCTTGACTCTTTTACCTCCACCCAGCAGGCGGGCGATGAGCCGGTGCTGATCTATCAGCGCACCGGCGCTGCCGTGGCGGTGTCACCAGTCCGGCGCGACGCGGTGCAGGCGCTGCTGGCGAAGGGCGAGGTTGACGTGATTATCAGCGACGATGGCCTGCAACACTATGCGCTGGCCCGTGATGTTGAGATTGTGGTGGTGGATGGACAGCGTCGATTCGGCAACGGCTGGTGGCTGCCTGCCGGGCCGATGCGCGAACGCGTTTCCCGCCTGCGTGGCGTTGATGCCGTAATTACCAACGGCGGTGAGGCGCAGGCGGGTGAAATCGCGATGACGCTGCTACCCGGCCTGGCGGTGAATGTGAAAACTCATGAGGTACAGCCGCTCTCTGCGCTTAACAACGTGGTGGCCATGGCCGGGATTGGCCATCCGCCGCGCTTTTTTGCCACGCTGCGCCAGCAGGGTGTTCGCCCGGTCAGAGAAGTCCCCTTTGCCGACCATCAAAACTACACCGCTGCACAGTTAACGGCGCTTACGGAACCCGACCAGCTGCTGCTGATGACGGAAAAAGACGCGGTGAAAGCACGCGCCTTTGCCGCCGATAACTGGTGGTATCTGCCGGTGGAGGCCCAGCTCCAGGCATCACAGGCAGCCACACTGCTGAATAGTATCATCGCGCACCTCTCCCGCTAACCACGCGGAACCACGCGGAACTTAGTGCACCCTTAGCGACAGGATGCCTCTTTACCTGCTCGTATCTCTCCCGCTAACGACGTGAAACGCGGTGCGTCCTGAGCCATAAGGCGCATCATTCACTCGCTCGTAACACTCATGCGAATTACGCTAAACTCAGTGCATCTTTTGCCAGGGGATGCCTTATGTCCACCCTCCAACTCTCTCTCAAACAGGCTCGCCAGCTCCATCTTGCGGCGCAGGGTTTACTGCGCCCCCCGAAGCGCAAAGCGCAGTTTTGCGACCTGCTTAGCACCCTGCGTCAGATGTCTCTGTTGCAGATAGATACGATTAATGTGGTTGCCCGCAGTCCTTACCTGGTCCTGTTCAGTCGCCTGGGTGACTACCCGCAGGCCTGGCTGGGCGAGGCACTCTCCAGCGGAAAACTGTTCGAATACTGGGCGCATGAAGCCTGCTTTATTCCGGCAGAAGATTACCCGCTGCTGCGCCACCGGATGCTTAGTCCGCACCGTCTCGGCTGGAAATACAACAGGGAGTGGATGCAGACGTGGCAGCAGGAAATCAGCCAGCTTTTACAGCATATTGAGAAAAACGGCCCGGTCAGATCGGCTGATTTCACCGCGCCTGCCGGACAAAAACCAGGCTGGTGGTCATGGAAGCCGCATAAAAAACACCTTGAAAATCTGTTCAGCGCAGGCGAGCTGATGGTGACCGAGCGGCGTAATTTCCAGCGGGTCTACGACCTTCGCCAGCGCGTATTGCCAGACTGGGACGATGCACAGCACGCACTGAGTGAGGAGGACGCGGTGGGGCAGATGCTGCGCAATACCGCCGCCAGCCTTGGCCTGTTTAAGCCCGCCTGGCTGGCGGATTATTATCGCCTTAAACGTGCGCCGGTCAGTGAAGCCCTGGCCAGCTGGCTGGAGAACGGTGAGGTAGTGGCCGCAGAGGTTGAGACCCTGGGGCGCTGCTATCTCCATCAATCGCTGTTTCCCCTGCTGGAAGCCATTCCACAGCCCACTCTTACCGCGATTCTTTCTCCTTTTGATCCGGTCGTGTGGGATCGCAAACGGGCGCGGGAGCTGTTTAATTTCGATTACCGGCTTGAGTGCTATACGCCAGCCGCAAAGCGCCAGTTTGGCTACTTTGTGCTGCCGATCCTCCATCGCGGCGCGCTAAAGGCAAGAATGGATGCCAAAATGCTGCGTAAAGAGAAAGTCCTGGTCGTCAGGCAGCTCTGGCTGGAGCCAGAGGTGAGTATGACTCAGGGAATGCTGCACGATTTTCGACAGGCCATCTCCCGCTTTGCACGCTGGCAGGGGGCAGAGTCGGTATTGTTGGAAAATCTTCCTGCCGCGCTGGCCGGAGAGTGGGGCAATGGCTGGATGCTGTAAGTTTGACGTCAGGGGGTAACTGCTCTGCGCCGTGCTATGATATTCTGACCATCCTGTCCGATCGGGTCCACCAGGGAGATACCATGGATCACCGTTTACTTGAAATTGTTGCCTGTCCTGTTTGCCACGGCAAACTCTATTACAGCAAAGCTAATCAGGAACTTATCTGCAAGCCTGATGGTCTGGCTTTCCCGGTGCGCGACGGCATTCCGGTATTACTGGAAACCGAATCGCGCGTGCTGACGCTGGAAGAGATTCATCCATGAGTTTTGTGGCAATCATTCCTGCGCGCTTCGCCTCCACGCGCCTGCCGGGTAAACCGCTGGTCGATATCCACGGCAAACCGATGGTGGTTCACGTTATGGCCCGTGCGCTGGAGTCGGGCGCAGAGCGGGTGATTGTGGCGACCGACAACGAAGAGGTCGCGCGCGCGGTCGAAGCCGCAGGGGGAGAGGTGTGCATGACCCGTGCCGATCATCAGTCCGGCACCGAACGTCTGGCGGAAGTGATTGAACGCTATCAGTTTCCTGACGAGACAATCATTGTCAATGTACAGGGCGATGAGCCGCTGATCCCGCCGGTTATCATCCGTCAGGTGGCGGAGAATCTGGCTAATAGCGAAGCAGATATGGCTACGCTGGCGGTACCGATCGAATCCGCGGAGGAAGCGTTCAATCCCAACGCGGTGAAGGTGGTGCGTGATGCGAAAGGCTACGCGCTGTACTTCTCCCGCGCGCCGATCCCGTGGGATCGTGAGCGCTTCACGGCCTCACGCGATACCATCGGCGACGGGTTTCTTCGCCATATTGGCATTTACGGCTATCGTGCAGGGTTTATCCGCCGCTACGTGAGTTGGGAGCCGAGTCCGCTGGAGCAGATTGAGCTGCTGGAGCAGCTGAGAGTGCTGTGGTACGGCGAAAAGATCCACGTTGACGTTGCCAGAGCCATTCCCAGCGTGGGCGTGGATACACCAGAAGATTTGGCGCGCGTCCGGGCGGCCATGCAGTAATTTTTCGGGGCCAGCCCAGGCCCCGCAGATTTTTTCCGCTCACAACTCTGCCTTGTCGCCGCCATGGCCTGCTTACTCAATAGCCTCGTTTACACTGCTAAGGAGGAGTAATGGAACAGCTTCTTTCAGAACTGTCGCTGGTACTGGGCGAGCATCTCAGTCGCCTGGAGCGCATTAGCGAACAGCCTTACGCCAGCCTCTACTTCCTGTACGACCGGGAGGGCCACTCCATGCCGCTGGTGGCGAAATATTTCACCGTCAAAGGGATGGCCGCGCAGGAAGCCGGTAAGCTCTCGGTGCTGGCGCAGGAGAGTAGCGTACATGTGCCGCGGGTCTGGGGGCTGGTGACAAGTCAGCGGCCGCCGCAGCATGAGGTCCTGCTTATCGAAAGGATGGAGGGCGTATCGGTGGAGGCCCCCGCGCGCTCCCCGGTACGCTGGCATCAGCTACAGGATCAGATCGTCGATGCGCTGCTGACCTGGCACCGGGTAGAGAGCAATGGTCTGGTGGGCAGCGTCGACAGCACGCAGGAGAACACCTGGCCCACGTGGTATGCGCAGCGCGTCTCGGTGCTGTGGTCCACGCTGGGATTTATGCAGCCGAAGATGCTGTCGCAGCAGGACTACGCCGTGCTGAATCGCAGTCGTAAAGGCCTTGCCGGCCTGATGGCCGACTTCAGGGATCCCTGTGTGCTGGTGCACGGCAATCTCAGGCTGCGCAGCCTGATTAAGGGCCGGGACGATCGACTGCTGTCGATCTGCGATCCCGGCCGGCTGCTCTGGGCCCCACGTGAGTACGACCTGACCCGCCTGTGTGAGGAAGGGCCGGCAGAATCGCTGTTATATCACTATCTTCAGCGGGCGCCCGTAGACGAAGGCTTTATCGCCCGGCGCTGGCTCTATCTGATGTGGGATCAGATTGACAGCCTGATGCATTTTGGCCAGTTCGATCGGGCGACATTTGACCGCGCCGCGCGTTCACTCCTCCCCTGGCTTAGCTGAGTCCGGATCACTGCCCGCCGTGATCCGCTGCCAGAGTCGACCCATCGTTTCGTACAGCGCCCGATCGCTGTGCCCCAGCCACTGCGGAGAGGGCAGCACTTTCTCCCAGATATTCAGCGGAGAGTGGATAGNCTGCCCGCCGTGATCCGCTGCCAGAGTCGACCCATCGTTTCGTACAGCGCCCGATCGCTGTGCCCCAGCCACTGCGGAGAGGGCAGCACTTTCTCCCAGATATTCAGCGGAGAGTGGATAGCCAGCTGGTTCGCTGGCGCAGGCAGAGGATGCAGCCCCTGCTGATGAAAGAAAATCATTGCCCTCGGCAGGTGTGACGCTGAGGTCACCAGCAGGAAAGGGCGGTCGCCGACCACTTTTGCCACTTCCCGAGCCTCCTGGCGGGTATCCCGCGGCTTATCCAGCCGTATAATATCCGCGTCCGGCACCCCCAGCGACTGTGCAACGCGGGCAGTGACCTCAGCGGAGCTGACCGGATTGGTCTGTGCAGCCGCGCCGGTAAAGATCATCTTCGAACCCGGATTCTCCCGCCACAGCCGGATCCCCTCAGCCAGCCGGGGCAAACTGTTATTCAGCATATTAGCGCTGGGCGCCCACGCGGCATTCCAGGTGTAGCCGCCGCCCAGGACCACAACGTAGTCAACCTTCTGCTGGTTCCTCCAGGTGGGATACTGGTTTTCAATCGGTGCCAGCAGTGAATCCGCCACCGGCTGCAGGCTCAGCGCTAACAGCAGCAGCCAGGCAACGGAGAGGGTAATTTTGCCCGTTTTCTGCCAGCGGCTGAACCAGAGTAATAAAATTCCTATTGCCATGAGAATCAGCAGCACGGGCAGGGGCAGCAACAGCCCGCCAGTCGCTTTTTTTAACGCAAAAAGCATGGAAAAAAGCTCCATTTGTCCGAAAAAACGCCACCCAAAAGCGAAGCGGCGACTGAAAGGTTCATTCTCCGCCAGTGTATGTCAAAATAGCGCCCTGAATCACCTACTGAGCCGCCGGAGCCAGAACATGCAGCAGGATCGCAACTTTGATGATATCGCTGAAAAATTTTCTAAGAATATTTACGGTACCACTAAAGGCCGCATCCGGCAGGCTATCGTCTGGCAGGAGCTGGAGGATATTCTTGCGTCGCTGCCGCCGGGACCGCTACAGGTTCTTGACGCGGGCGGCGGCGAAGGGCAAACCGCCTGCGGCCTGGCTGCCAGAGGCCATAACGTGCTGCTTTGCGATCTCTCCGGCGAGATGTTAACGCGCGCGCGCTGTCATGCCGAAGAGAAAGGTGTGAGCGACAACATGCAATTTAAACAAATTAGCGCACAACAGGTCGCTCAACATTTGGATAAGCCAGCCGATCTGGTATTGTTTCACGCGGTGCTGGAATGGGTGGCGGATCCCGAAGCCGTTCTTGCGGCACTCTATGACACGCTGGCCCCAGGCGGCGTACTGTCGCTGATGTTTTACAATCTCAACGGCCTGACGATGCAAACCCTGGTGCTGGGGAATTTTGGTTATATGCAGGCGGATTTGCGCAAGCGTAAGCGAAAAACGCTCTCTCCCGATTTTCCCCGCGACCCACAGCAGGTTTATGGCTGGCTGGAGAATGCCGGGTTCAGCATAGAAAACAAAGCTGGCGTACGCGTGTTTCATGACTATATGCGCGATAAAAATAAGCAGACTGAGCGATTTGACGAGGTTCTGGCGCTGGAGAAACGTTTTTGCCGTCAGGAACCCTTTTTAAGTTTGGGCCGTTACATCCACGTTACCGCGCGGAAACCCACAAACAGGACGAACCATGAGTGAACTTTCCCAGACCGTACCGGAGCTGGTCGCCTGGGCGCGAAAAAATGACTTTTCCGTCTCACTGCCTACCGAAAGGCTGGCGTTTTTGCTGGCCATTGCCACCCTCAACGGGGAGCGTATGGATGGTGAAATGAGCGAAGGTGAACTGATTGATGCTTTCCGTCACGTCAGTGAAGGATTTGAACAAACCAGCGAAACGCTGACCAGTCGTGCTAATAACGCTATCAACGACATGGTACGTCAGCGCCTGCTTAACCGCTTTACCAGTGAGTTCTCCGAAGGCAACGCTATCTACCGGCTGACCCCGCTGGCCATCGGTATTACCGACTACTACATTCGCCAGCGTGAGTTTTCCACGCTCAGGCTTTCAATGCAGCTCTCTATCGTCGCCGGCGAACTCAAGCGCGCGGCGGACGCGGCGGCGGAAAACGGCGATGAATTTCACTGGCATCGTAACGTCTTCGCCCCGTTGAAATACTCCGTGGCGGAGATTTTTGACAGTATCGACATCACCCAGCGCATCATGGATGAGCAGCAGCAGGCGGTGAAAGACGATATCGCGCAGCTGCTGAATAAGGACTGGCGCGCGGCCATCTCCAGCTGCGAGCTGCTGCTCAATGAAACCTCGGGTACGCTACGTGAGCTACAGGACACGCTGGAAGCCGCAGGCGACAAACTCCAGGCTAATCTGCTGCGCATTCAGGATGCGACGATGAACAGCCCCGATCTGGGCTTCGTCGACAAGCTGGTGTTCGACCTGCAAAACAAACTTGACCGCATTATCAGCTGGGGCCAGCAGGCCATTGACCTGTGGATCGGCTACGACCGACACGTCCATAAATTTATCCGTACCGCCATTGATATGGATAAAAACCGCGTATTTGCGCAACGATTACGCCAGTCGGTACAGAACTATTTCGACCAGCCGTGGGCGTTAACCTACGCCAATGCCGATCGCCTGTACGACGTGCGTGACGAAGAGCTGACGCTGCGCAATGAAGAGGTAACCGGCGAGCTGCCTTCCGAGCTGGAATATGAAGAGTTCAGCGAGATCCGCGAGCAGCTGGCCGCCATGATTGCCGAGGCGCTGGCCATCTACAAGGCGCAGCAAAAGCCGCTTAATCTCGGTGCGGTAATGCGTGATTATCTGGAGCAGTATCCGCGCGCGCGCCATTTCGACGTGGCGCGAATCGTTGTCGATCAGGCCGTGCGCTTAGGCGTGGCTGAAGCAGATTTCTCCGGCCTGCCCGCTGAGTGGCAGGTCATTAATGATTACGGAGCCAGGGTGCAGGCGCATGTCATCGATAAATATTGAACAAGTAATGCCGGTTAAGCTGGCGCAGGCGCTGGCTAACCCACTTTTCCCGGCGCTGGACAGCCAGCTGCGAGCGGGTCGACACGTCGGGATTGAGGAGCTGGACAACCACGCTTTTCTGATGGATTACCAGGAGTATCTGGAAGAGTTCTACGCGCGCTATCACGTTGAGCTTATCCGCGCCCCCGAAGGTTTTTTCTATCTGCGTCCGCGCTCGACCACGCTGATCCCGCGCTCGGTGCTCTCCGAACTGGATATGATGGTAGGCAAGATCCTCTGCTACCTCTATCTCAGCCCGGAGCGATTAGCCAATGAGGGAATTTTCACCCAGCAGGAGCTGTATGACGAGCTGGTAACGCTGGCAGATGAAAGCAAGCTGCTGAAGCTGGTTAACCAGCGCTCGACCGGTTCCGATCTCGACCGCCAGAAGCTACAGGAAAAAATGCGCGCGTCGCTCAATCGCCTGCGACGCCTCGGCATGGTGTGGTTTATGGCCAATGACAGCAGCAAGTTTCGCATTATTGAATCGGTATTTCGCTTTGGTGCCGACGTGCGCAGCGGAGACGATGCGCGCGCAGCCCAGCTGAGAATGATCAGGGACGGTGAGGCGATGGCGATTGATGGCGGCCTGATGCTGAATGATGAAAGCGATGGGGAAGGAGAGGCGCAGAGTCGCCCATCCGACAACGCAGAGGATGAACAGGAATGATTGAACGCGGAAAATTTCGCTCGCTGACGCTGGTCAACTGGAACGGTTTTTTTGCCCGAACCTTCGACCTCGATGAGCTGGTCACCACGCTTTCCGGCGGCAACGGTGCCGGTAAGTCCACTACCATGGCCGCCTTTATCACCGCGCTGATCCCCGATCTGACGCTGCTGCACTTCCGTAATACCACCGAGGCGGGGGCAACCTCCGGGTCCCGCGACAAGGGTCTGCACGGTAAGCTGCGTCCCGGCGTCTGCTATGCAGCACTGGATGTGGTTAACTCGGTGCACCAGCGGGTGATCGTTGGCGTACGCCTGCAACAGGTTGCCGGACGCGATCGTAAGGTCGATATCAAACCTTTTAGCATTCACGGACTGCCGACCTCCATTAACCCGACGGAAATCCTTACCGAAACCGTTAATGCGCGTCAGGCGCGCGTGCTGCCGCTCAGCGAGCTGAAAGAGAAGTTCGAAGCGATGGAGAGCGTCCAGTTTAAGCAGTACAACTCCATCACCGACTACCACTCCATGATGTTTGATATGGGGATTGTGGCCCGACGCCTGCGCTCAGCGGCGGATCGCAGCAAATACTATCGCCTGATTGAAGCCTCGCTATACGGCGGTATTTCCAGCGCCATTACCCGCTCGCTGCGCGATTACCTGCTGCCGGAAAACAGCGGTGTGCGTAAAGCATTTCAGGATATGGAAGCCGCCCTGCGCGAAAACCGCATGACGCTTGAGGCTATCCGCGTTACGCAGTCTGACCGCGATCTGTTTAAGCATCTGATTTCTGAGGCGACCAGCTACGTTGCCGCGGACTATATGCGCCACGCCAACGAGCGTCGTATCCACCTTGATGGCGCGCTATTGCAGCGTAGCGAACTGCTGAGCAGCCGCAAACAGCTTGCCGCCGAGCAGTACCGACACGTTGATATGTCGCGCGAACTGGCTGAGCACAGCGCAGCGGAAAGCGATCTTGAAACTGACTACCAGAGCGCCAGCGATCATCTCAGCCTGGTGCAGACCGCGATGCGTCAGCAGGAGAAAATCGAACGCTATGAAGGTGATATCGACGAGCTGACCTTCCGGCTGGAGGAGCAGAGCGAGGTAGTGGCCGAAGCGCGTGAAGTCCATGAGGACAACGAGGCACGCGCAGAGGCAGCGGAGCTGGAGGTTGATGAACTGAAAAGCCAGCTTGCTGACTATCAGCAGGCGCTGGATGTGCAGCAAACGCGCGCGATTCAGTATCAGCAGGCGCTACAGGCGCTGCAACGCGCGCAGCAACTCTGCCAGATCCCCGCTCTGAGCGTGGACAACGCTGAGGAGTGGCAGGAGACGTTCCAGGCAAAAGAGCAGGAGGCGACCGAACGCCTGCTGATGCTGGAACAAAAAATGAGCGTGGCCGGGGCGGCGCACAGCCAGTTTGAACAGGCATTTGAACTGGTGACCCGTATTGCCGGGCCCGTCAGCCGAAGCGAAGCGTATCAGACCGGGCGCGAGCTGCTGCGCGATGCCAGTAATCAGCGCTACCACGCCGACCAGCTTCAGTCCCTTCGCGGGCGCCTGGCCGAAATGGAACAGCGGCTGCGCGAACAGCAGGATGCGGAGCGGCTGCTGAATGATTTCTGCAAGCGCCAGGGTCAGCAGGTCGATCCGCAGGAGCTTGAAGGACTGCAGCACGGTCTGGAGGCGCAAATCGAGGCGCTGGGCGAAAGCGTTGCGGATGCCGGTGAACGCCGTATGGAGATGCGTCAGGAGCTGGAACAGGTGCGTGAGCGCATCGCCCGCCTGACGCGTCAGGCACCGCAGTGGCTGGCCGCGCAGGATATTCTCAGCCAGCTGAGCGAACAGTCCGGGCAGGCGCTGGAAAACAGCCAGCAGGTGACTGAGTTTATGCAGATGCTGCTGGAGCGCGAGCGTGAACTGACCGTTGAGCGTGACGAGGTTTCCAGCCGCAAACGCAGGGTGGAGAACAAGATCGAACGTCTCAGCCAGCCGGGAGGGGCCGAAGACGCCCGCCTGAATACGCTGGCCGAGCGCTTTGGCGGCGTGCTGCTGTCCGAGATTTACGACGATGTAACGATCGACGATGCCCCGTACTTCTCTGCGCTTTACGGTCCTGCCCGCCACGCCATCGTCGTTCCCGATCTGTCACGGATCCGTGAACAGCTGGACGGGCTGGAAGAGTGTCCAGAAGATCTCTATCTCATCGAAGGGGATCCGCAGTCGTTTGACGACAGCGTATTTAACGTCGAGGAGCTGAATAAAGCGGTGGTGGTGAAGTCGGGTGAGCGCCAGTGGCGCTACTCCCGCTTTCCAAAAGTGCCGCTGTTTGGCCGCGCAGCCCGTGAAAATCAGCTTGAACTCCTGCATGCGGAGCGTGAGACGCTGGCCGAACGCTATGCCACGCTCTCCTTTGACGTGCAGAAAACGCAGCGACTTCATCAGTCGTTCAGCCGCTTTATCGGCACCCATCTCGGCGTGGCCTTTGACCCGGATCCGGAAGCCGCTCTGCGCCAGCACAATGCGCGTCGCGCGGAGCTGGAGCGCGCAATAAGTGCGCATGAAGAGGAAAATCAGCAGCAGCGTCAGCAGTTTGAACAGGCGAAGGAGGGCATTTCTCAGCTGAACCGTCTGATGCCTCGCGTCAGCCTGCTGATGGATGAAACGCTCCAGGATCGTTACGACGAGCTGCTGGAGCGTTTCATCCATCAGCAGGCTGACGCGAGGCATCAGACGGTTCAGCTGAGAAATGCCCTCCTTCGCCTGTTCAAACTGCTGACGCTGCTGCTGATTTTCCTCTTCATGCGCACTTATTGCGCNATGCTGGATGGCAATAGCGATCTGAATGAGAAGCTGCGTCAGCGTCTTGAACACGCCGAGGCTGAGCGGGCGCGGGCGCGCGAAAAGCTGCGTGGTCATCAGGCGCAGTTTACCCAGTATTCTCAGGTGCTGGCGTCGCTGAAAAGTTCTTACGATGCCAAGCGCGATATGTTGAAAGAGCTTCAGCAGGAGATGCAGGATATCGGCGTTCAGGCCGATGCCAGTGCCGAGGAGCGCGCGCGCCTGCGCCGGGATGAACTCTATACGGCCCTAAGCAACAACCGCGCACGGCGCAATCAGCTGGAAAAACAGCTCACCTTCTGTGAAGCAGAAATGGATGCGCTTCAGAAAAAACTGCGTCGCGTCGAACGTGACTACCACCAGAGCCGTGAGCAGGTGGTGAGCGCCAAGTCTGGCTGGGTGGCAGTATTGCGCCTGGTGAAAGATAACGGCGTTGAGCGCAGGCTGCATCGCCGCGAGCTGGCCTATCTGGGCGGAGATGAGTTGCGATCCATGTCGGATAAGGCGCTGGGTGCGCTGCGTCTGGCGGTGGCAGACAATGAACACCTGCGCGACATCCTGCGCCTGTCGGAGGATCCTAAACGTCCCGAGCGCAAAATTCAGTTCTTTATCGCCGTTTATCAGCACCTGCGTGAGCGTATCCGGCAGGATATTATCCGCACCGACGATCCGGTCGAAGCGATTGAGCAGATGGAAATTGAGCTGGGCCGTCTGACCGAAGAGCTGACGGCGCGCGAGAAGATGCTGGCAATCAGCTCGCGCAGCGCGGCGAACATTATCCGCAAAACCATTCAGCGCGAGCAGAACCGTATTCGCCAGCTCAACCAGGGGCTGCAAAGCGTCAGCTTTGGCCAGGTGAAAAGCGTCCGGCTCAACGTTAACGTGCGGGAAACTCATGCGACGCTGCTGGACGTGCTGTCGGAAGAGCATGAGCAGCATCAGGATCTGTTTAACAGCAATCGCCTGACCTTCTCAGAGGCGCTGGCTAAACTCTACCAGCGCCTGAATCCGCAGATTGATATGGGACAGCGCACGCCGCAAACCATTGGTGAAGAGCTGCTGGATTACCGTAACTACCTTGAAATGGAAGTTGAGGTTAACCGCGGTTCTGATGGCTGGCTACGTGCGGAGAGTGGGGCGCTGTCAACCGGTGAGGCGATCGGTACCGGGATGTCTATTCTGGTCATGGTTGTGCAGAGCTGGGAAGAGGAGTCACGACGCCTGCGCGGCAAGGATATTTCTCCTTGTCGACTGCTGTTCCTTGATGAAGCCGCGCGCCTTGATGCGAAATCCATCGCGACGCTGTTTGAACTGTGCGACCGCCTGGGAATGCAGCTGATCATCGCTGCGCCGGAAAACATCAGTCCGGAGAAGGGGACCACCTATAAACTGGTGCGTAAAGTGGTTAATAATGTTGAACACGTTCACGTAGTGGGGCTGCGCGGTTTTGCTGCGGAACCGACTGCCGCGAACACGCCAGACGAGACGCCTGAGCACCAGGCCTCGTCCTGATAAGAGGTGAAATTTTCCGCCGTCAGATATAGATAAAAAGCTGGCGGCAGATTACTCTACCTACGGCATTAGCGGTTCACGCTGATGCCGTTTTCTTTTCTACACTTATAATAATCACCACGAAGTGATGGCCCGTCCGTTCAGACATTGCTCAGGAGGCAAGGGATGTTGCTGGCAAAATCGTTTACTGCAAGGTTATCCCTGTTGGGTTGTTGTCTGGCGCTCTCCCTGGGGGGGAGTCACTCCGCCGTGGCAGGTATTCCTCCTGTTTCCGCGCCGGTTAACGTATCAGTGAGTCACTCTCAGGCACAGTCACAGATATTGGCCCACCTACCAGCGGGCTATCGCCCTTTTTATCTGAGCCAGCTGGCGTCGCTCTATGCCAGTCATGGTATGCGCCCGATGTGGCAGGATCGTCAGGCCGTCCGGCAGTTTCAACAGCAGCTGGCCGAAGTCGCCATTTCGGGTGTTCAGCCGCAGTTTACGCAATGGATAAAACTGCTGACCGAGCCCGCCGTTACCGGTCAGGCGCGGGATGTTGTTCTGTCGGATGCCATGCTGGGCTATCTGCAATTCGTCTCGAATGTACCGCTTAAAGGTGAGACCTGGCTCTACAGCAATGTGCCTTACAAGATGGAGGCACCTGGCCAGTCGGTGATTAACCAGTGGCAAAGAGCCGTAGCGGCAAGTCGCGATGAGGCCTTTATCGTCTCGCTGGCGCCGCAGCACCCTCAGTATCCGCGTATGCATCAGGCGCTTAAAACGCTGCTGGCTGATACCCACCCCTGGCCTCAGCTGGCGGGTCGGGAAACCCTGCGTCCGGGCCAGATGAGTGATAGCGTCCCAGCGCTGCGTGAAATTTTGCAGCGCACCGGTATGCTTTCTGCCGATACGCAGGCACCGAGGCCAGATGAGGATGCCGTGCCAACCTCGAACGTGCCAGTCAGCGTCAGCGACGTCAACGTGGCGGTAAGCCCGTCCGCAACGCCGCAGCCTGAGAGTGTGAAAGCCGATACGCCCAATGCGGTCGGCGATCTTCAGGGCGCGACGCCGCCCGCTAACCCGACTCTGGTCTATAGCGAGGATTTAGTTGCCGCGGTGAAACGCTTCCAGCGCTGGCAGGGGCTGGAAGCCGACGGCGCCATCGGTCTGCGTACCCGCGAGTGGCTGAATGTTTCGCCGCAGCGGCGTGCGGCGCTGCTGGCGCTAAACATTCAGCGCCTGCGGTTGCTGCCTGATGACATGCACAATGGCATTATGGTCAATATTCCCAACTATTCGCTGATCTACTATCTCAACGGGAATCAGATTCTGGCTTCAAGGGTGATAGTTGGACGCCCGGACCGCAAAACTCCGCTGATGCGCAGCGCCCTGAATAACGTGGTGCTGAATCCACCGTGGAATGTGCCGACCACCCTGGTGCGCAAGGATATCGTGCCTAAAGTCAAAGTTGATCCCTCCTATCTCTATAAGCATAACTACCAGCTGCTTTCGGGATGGGATAGCGAAGCGCAGGTTATCGATCCCACGACTATTGACTGGAATATGATTTCCGCGGCCTCTTTCCCTTATCGCATCCGTCAGGCTCCGGGCGCAACCAACTCACTTGGCCGTTACAAATTCAATATGCCCAGCTCGGATGCTATTTATCTGCACGATACGCCGAACCATAATCTGTTCCAGAAGGATATTCGCGCGCTCAGTTCAGGCTGCGTCAGGGTGAACAAAGCTTCCGATCTCGCCAACCTGCTGCTGCAGGATGCTGGCTGGAATAATGTGCGCATCTCCAGCACTCTGAAAGAGGGCGACACTCGCTATGTTCCTATCAGGCATCGTATTCCGGTCAACCTCTATTATCTGACCGCGTGGATAGCTGACGACGGTGAGCCGCAGTATCGTACAGATATTTACAATTATGATAATACCGTCCGTTCCGGTGCGCAGGCACTGGCGGCCGCTGGTCAGTTATTGCTCTAATGACTGATTAAACAGGAGTAAAGGTTTTTTTCGCAGTGAAGCGATACGTCCCTTTACGCAGCAGGAGTTTTCACTCTTGCTGCGTCGCTCACATTCCTCGGGTTGACTCCCCTCATGGCCGCGGTTATGGTTGCGAACATTAACTATTTCGCACTCTATCTAACCATTTATGCTGGGTAATACTGAATGATGGATAAATTCGACTCTCAACGCCGCAGATGGCTGACGCTGGGCGGTGCAGCCCTCGGTTGTGCACTGCTTCCCGGACAGGCTTTCGCCTCGCTTTCCACCTCCCGTCCTCGCATTTTGACACTCAATAATCTCAACACGGGTGAAACGCTCAAGACTGAGTTTTTCAATGGCAAAAGCTATGATAAAGATGAGCTTACGCGGCTAAATCATTTTTTCCGCGACTACCGGGCAAATCAAATTAAGAGTATCGATCCCCGCCTCTTCGATCACCTTTATCGTCTCCAGGCGATGCTCGATACCCGCAAACCTGTACAGCTCATCTCGGGTTATCGTTCCCTGGCGACTAACAATGCCATGCGCACTCACAGTAAAGGGGTGGCGAAGCACAGTTTTCACACGCTCGGGCAGGCAATGGATTTCCACATTGAAGGTATTTCATTAAGCAATGTTCGCAAGGCAGCGCTTTCCATGCGCGCGGGTGGTGTAGGATACTATCCGAGAAGTAATTTTGTGCATATTGATACCGGCCCGGTACGGAGCTGGTCGTAATGAAATCCCGGTAAGTCCTCCGATGAGCCGGTAATGGAGCGTTATGAATTATCAAACTATTCCGGTGACGTCGTTTGAGCAGAACTGTTCATTAATCTGGTGCCCCGAGACTCATACGGCGGCGATTGTCGATCCTGGTGGTGATGCCGGGAAAATAGAGGCGCAGGTGGCGGAGCAGGGCGTTAACGTCAGCCAGATCCTGCTGACGCACGGTCATCTCGATCACGTGGGAGCCGCCGCAGAGCTGGCTAAGGTATACGGCGTACCGGTAGTTGGCCCGCATAAGGCGGATGCATTCTGGCTTGAGGGGTTGCCCACGCAGTCTCAGATGTTTGGTTTTCCTCACTGCGCTCCGCTGACGCCTGACCGCTGGCTGGAAGAAGGCGAGACCGTGCAGGTAGGTAATCTGTTACTCGAGATCCTGCTTTGTCCTGGCCATACCCCCGGCCATATTGTCTTTTTCGATCGCACTTCACGCCTGTTGATTTCGGGCGATGTGATTTTTAATGGTGGCGTGGGACGTACCGATTTCCCGCAGGGCAGCCACAGCGATTTAATCAAAGCCATTAAAACTAAGCTTTTGCCGTTAGGTGATGACGTAACCTTTCTACCCGGGCACGGACCTAAGTCCACTTTGGGACGCGAGCGTATTTCAAACCCTTTCCTTCAGTAGTATTTCCGGCGGGTGGTCAATCCCAGCGGTTGTCGGCCAGATGTTTAGGCGGTGATATTTGCTGTTCCGGTGGATAATTCCATGGTTTGTGGGTTAGTTTTGCAGGCGGTGATATCTGCTGTTCCGGTGGATAACTCCATGGTTTGTGGGTTAGTTTTGCAGGCGGTGATACCTGCTGTTCCGGTGGATAATTCCATGGTTTGTGGGTTANGTTCCGGTGGATAACTCCATGGTTTGTGGGTTAGTTTTGCAGGCGGTGATACCTGCTGTTCCGGTGGATAATTCCATGGTTTGTGGGTTAATTTGTAGGCGGTGATATCTGCTGTTCCGGTGGATAATCCCAGCGGGTGACGGGCGTCCTCACGCCACGCGTTGCGTGGTGCCTTTGGCTCCGACGCCAGGCCGGACGGCCC
>NZ_CDPK01000003.1:276313-276799 GCF_900068895.1 Erwinia sp. ErVv1
ATCCCTGCTGCCCTCGCCTGGCCCTCCGTCTTCGCCGCAGCGCTGCGGATTGCCCGTCACCCGCAGGGATTATCCACCTCTCAGGCTTCCGAGCCGCTTTGAGTAAACCCGTTTATCTGGCCAGCTATCTGATCGATTTCCAGTTAAGCGCTGTTCGTGCGCAGGCTTTTGAGCCGCTTTAAGTTAACAACGTCGGTTTTTTGTGCCACCCGTTAGCGCACTGTAATGAGGCTGGCGAGCCGCAATATCCGTTATTTCGCGCGCAATCCCAGCGCCCATTGATCAGTTGTATCGGCTGCGATACCTGCTGTGCCGGAGGACAATCCTGGTGATTGGCGGTTGGTTGCACAGGCTGCGATATCTGCTGTGCCGGATGATAATCCTATGGTTTGTGGGTTAGTTTTGCAGGCGGTGATACCTGCTGTTCCGGTGGATAATTCCATGGTTTGTGGGTTAGTTTTGCAGGCTGTGATATGTGCGGTTCCG
>NZ_CDPK01000003.1:276807-542174 GCF_900068895.1 Erwinia sp. ErVv1
ATCCCTGCTGCCCTCGCCTGGCCCTCCGTCTTCGCCGCAGCGCTGCGGATTGCCCGTCACCCGCAGGGATTATCCACCTCTCAGGCTTCTGAGCCGCTTTGTTTGAAACCGTATGACTTTCCGCAGGCTACTGAGTCGCTTTTGGTGTACACGTTCAAATGTCTACAGATATCTTAACCACTTCCAGTTAGGCCGTACTAACGCGTAGGCTTTTGAGCCGATTTTAAGCAAACCGGCTTTCTTGTTTGCCTGGTCCTATTCTTTTTCTAACCTGCTGAAGGGTTCCCTGTAACACCCTAAACCGCTGTTGCTCTCAACCAGTACAATGCGAAGGAGCAGGTGAGTGGTGCCCCAATCTTTGTCGCACCGGACACCGTCCGCAGGCGACGGCTCTAAGCCTTTAGCACGGAAGTTGTCTTACTTGTATAGTTATGTTTGTTTGAACCACAGGCGAATGATCTCCTGTAACCCCTGAAACTGCCGTTACCCGCAGCCAGTTTAGGCAAAAGGAGCAGGCGGGTGGGGCCCGGTGACAGGCAATCCGCAGCGCTGAGTGAAGAGAGTAAGACCCGGATGGGCCAGCAGGGATGCTGGCACAAGGGCATGCCGGGACAGGGATGTCCCGTCATGCCCGGTCCGAAAGGTCGACGAGCNACCCGGATGGGCCAGCAGGGATGCTGGCACAAGGGCATGCCGGGACAGGGATGTCCCGTCATGCCCGGTCCGAAAGGTCGACGAGCGGAACGAAGGAACCGCGCCACGCGCGGCGCGAGGACCGCCAGGCACCGGGCCCCACCCGTTGGCGACACCCCCACCCGTTGGCGACACCCCCACCCGTTGGCGACACCCCCACCCGTTGGCGACACCCCCACCCGTTGGNCCCGTTGGCGACACCCCCACCCGTTGGCGACACCCCCACCCGTTGGCGACACCCCCACCCGTTGGCGACACCCCCACCCGTTGGCGACACCCCAGCCTTTGCCGCACCGGGCCCCACCTGCAGGCGACACCCCCAGCCTTTGCCGCGTACCGTAATGCCCTTAAAGAACCGCCACGATGGCTTCGCAAAGCGGTGACATATTATCCGGCGTCATCCCCGCAACGTTAACGCGGCCGGAATTAACCGCATAAACGCCAAACTCCTCGCGCAGGCGAATCACCTGATCTTTACTCAGGCCGCTGAATGAAAACATACCGTTCTGGCTGATGATAAAGCGGAAATCGCCTTTCGCGCCTTTCTCCTGCAGCGTATTCACAAACAGCTGGCGCATACGGTGGATACGCTGGCGCATATCGGTCAGCTCCTGCTCCCAGATGGCACGCAGCGCCTTATTGCTCAGAATGGTGGCTACCACCGCTGCGCCGTGTGCTGGCGGGTTAGAATAGTTAGCCCGGATAGTATATTTAACCTGGCTAAAAGCGGTAGTGGCAACGGCGGCGTCGCTGGCGACAAGGGTCAGCGCCCCGACGCGCTCATTATACAGGCCAAAATTCTTCGAATATGAGCTGGCGACCAACAGCTCCTGATGGCTGGCAGCGAAAATACGCAGGCCTTCAGCATCTTCCTCCAGACCACGGGCAAAGCCCTGATAGGCGAAGTCAAACAGGGGCAGCCAGCCGCTGGCCTGGGAAGCTTCAGCCAGTGTTGCCCACTGTTCGGCTGAAGGATCAACGCCGGTAGGGTTATGACAGCAGCCGTGGAAAAGTACGATATCACCCGCTTTTGCGCCACGCAGAGTGCTTAGCATACCGTCGAAATCGAGCGAATGTGTGGCCGCATCGTAATACTGATATTCGCAGACCTCCAGACCAGCAGCCTCGAAAACATTTTTATGATTCGGCCAGCTTGGATTGCTGATCCAGATACGCTTTGCGCCAGTCTGGGTCGAAATAAAATCGGCTGCTACGCGAAGCGCACCGGTGCCACCGGGTGTCTGCGCGGTACGCGCGCGCTGGCTGCTGATGACCGTACTTTCTTCGCCGAAAAGTAGCGCCTGAGTGCAGCGGGCAAAATCGGCCAGTCCATCAATGCTCAGATAGTTTTTAGTCTTTTCGTTTTCCAGCAGGTGCTGCTCAGCTTTTTTTACGCTGGTCAGCACGGGCGTATTACCGGTTTCGTCTTTATAGACGCCAATGCCGAGATTGATCTTATTTGGACGATCGTCGGCGCGAAAAAGATCGGCTAAACCAAGGATGGGGTCGGCGGGTGCTGCTGCAATGCGTTCAAACATAGTCAAATTCCGTTAGCGTCATCTGAAACGAAGTGTGCATCCAGATTACCGCCTGAGGGCACAAAATGCCAACCGTTTGCGGGGGAAAACAGGGGAAGTAAATTTATTCATGTCAGCACCAGTGGATAATAAATTGCTCGCTTTTCACGTTAGGCTGACAGATATCGGGCGATGGGCGGGACGTGTTGTATTTAATTGAAGCGGTATGATATGGAGCGCGAGCGCCAATTCTTCTGTCTTGCGGAACAAATAAAAATGGGGCCGAAGCCCCATTTAATGACAGCGCGGAGATGAGCAGGCCATCCCGCAGAGCAATTAGAACTGGTAAACCAGGCCTACTGCTACGGTGTCATCGGTGTTCAGACCCAGAGGGTTGTTGTCTTTCAGCAGGTTGATCTGATAGTCAACGTAGGTAGACATGTTTTTGTTGAAGTAGTAAGTCGCACCAACGTCAGCGTATTTGATCAGGTCAGCATCGCCAATACCGTTGCCGATGTCTTTGCCTTTAGACTGAACGTAGCCCAGTGAAGGACGCAGGCCGAAATCGAACTGGTACTGTGCAACCAGCTCAATGTTCTGTGCTTTGTTAGCAAAAGAACTGATGCTGCCGGTCTGATTGTTGCTGAACGTTACCTGAGAGCTGGTAAACGGCGTAGCGTTACGCGTTTCACCGTACATTGCAGCCAGGTAAACGCTGTTAGCGTCATACTTGATGGCCGTTGCCCATGCTTCAGCGCGCTTGCCTGCACCATTGTTAATGGTGACGTCGTTGCCATTTGCGTCAAGTACCGCATTGCCGCTGCTGTCATTCAGAGTACGAACGCCAGAGGCCTGAGCGTTGGTACGGTCATAGGAACCATAGGCACCGGACACGCCCAGACCCACTGGTGAGGTGTAGCTGGTAGAGATGGCGTAGCCATCACCGTTTGAACGACGGGTATCGTCACGGTCGTTTTTACCCTGATACTGGAGAGCGAAGTCCCATCCATCAACCAGGCCAAAGAAGTTAGTATTACGATAGGTCAGGACACCAGTGGTACGGCCACCCAGGATACCTTCGTCGGTATAAGCTGAGTCACCGCCGAATTCTGGCAGCATATCCGTCCAGCCCATTGGATCGTACAGCAGGCTGTAGTTACGGCCATAATCGATTGAGCCGTACTGAGCGAATTTCAGACCGGCGAAGCCCAGACGCGTCTTGTTACCGCTCTGCGCATCAGAACCTTCAGAATTGTTGGCGTTAAAGTTGTATTCCCACTGGCCGTAACCGGTCAACATATCGTTGATCTGCGTTTCGCCTTTAAAACCAAAACGAACGTATGACTGATCGCCATCATTGCTGTCGTTATCAGAAAAATAGTGCAGACCAACCGCTTTACCGTACAGGTCCAGCTTGTTGCCGTCTTTATTATAAATTTCTGCTGCATTGGCTGCGCCTGCTGCTAAAAGTGCCGGGATAACCAGTGCCAGAATGTTGCGCTTCATCATTTTTATTACCCTCATTGGAGTTATTTGGACNCCTGCCACTGCCGTCAACAATTCTTTACAGAACCCCGAAGAGAGTTTGGTGTCTTCCTGTGTCTGCACGCATCTTTCCATTCGCAGCGCGGTTAATCTAGCCCGAAAATGCTACTAATCTCGTATTCTGGTTACAATTAGAAAATATGTATTACAAGATGTAAAAATCACTGAACTTTGTGAAGCATCTCATGATTTACAAAAATAAAAAAAGGCCAGCGAGGCTGACCTTATTTATATATATGAATTTCTTATATTTAATGCTGAAATCAGAAGCTGGCGTTGCGCGGCGTACGTGGGAACGCGATAACATCTCTTACATTTTGTACGCCAGTGACATAAGCGATTAAACGTTCGAAACCTAATCCGAAACCTGAATGCGGTACGGTGCCGTAGCGACGCAGATCGCGATACCAGGAATAATCTTCTTTATTGAGTCCCATTTCGGCCAGGCGCGCATCCAGAACGTCCAGCCGCTCTTCACGCTGTGAACCCCCGATGATTTCACCAATGCCCGGAGCAAGAACGTCCATAGCCGCAACGGTCCGTCCATCATCATTCAGGCGCATGTAGAAGGCCTTAATGTCTTTAGGATAGTTTTTGACGACTACCGGGGCTTTGAAGTGTTTCTCAGCCAGGTAGCGTTCATGTTCGGAGGAGAGGTCAATGCCCCAGGAAACGGCATTCTCAAACTTCTCGCCACAGGCAATGAGAATCTCTATGGCGTCGGTGTAATCGACCTGAGCAAAATCCGTCGTTACAAATTGTTCCAGGCGAGAAATGGCTTCTTTGTCTACGCGCTCTGCGAAGAAAGCCATATCATCGGCACGCTCATTCAGGACCGCTTTAAACACGTATTTCAGCATCGCCTCAGCCAGCGCTGCGTTATCTTCCAGATCGGCAAACGCCACTTCCGGCTCCAGCATCCAAAACTCGGCCA
Source organism: Erwinia sp. ErVv1 (assembly GCF_900068895.1). Lineage (GTDB taxonomy): Bacteria > Pseudomonadota > Gammaproteobacteria > Enterobacterales > Enterobacteriaceae > Erwinia. The sequence goes on from NZ_CDPK01000003.1 coordinate 281,497, forward strand.
GGTGGCGGCTGGTATTGGAGTTCTCCGCGCGGAAAGTTGGGCCAAAGGTATAGATTTTGGAAATCGCACTGGCGTAGGTTTCGCCATTAAGCTGACCGGAGACGGTCAGAAAGGCTTCTTTGCCGAAAAAGTCTTCGTCGAAATTGACTTTACCTTCTGGCGTACGCGGCAGGTTTTCAAAGTCCAGCGTCGATACGCGGAACATTTCACCGGCACCTTCGGTGTCAGACGCGGTAATCAGCGGGGTGGAAACCCAGAAAAAGCCCTGCTCATCAAAGAAGCGATGCAGCGCCTGGGCCAGAGTATGGCGAACGCGGGCTACGGCACCAATCAGGTTGGTGCGTGGGCGCAGGTGGGCGACTTCGCGCAGATACTCAATACTGTGACGTTTTGCCGCCATGGGATAGGTATCAGGATCGTCAACCCATCCGACGACCTCAACGGCAGTGGCCTGGATTTCAAAGCTTTGACCTTCACCCGGTGACTCAACAACTTTTCCGGTGATCGCCACCGAACAGCCGGTAGTCAGGCGCAGGACTTCATCCTGATAATTATTCAACGCATTATTGACGACAGCCTGGACGGGATTAAAGCAGGAGCCGTCATACACGGCAATGAAGGAAATACCGGCTTTTGAATCTCTTCTTGTACGCACCCAGCCGCGTACGGTGACTTCACTGTCAACCGCGACCCGGCCATGCAGTACATCCGCTACAGGCACAACGCTCATAAAAGTCTCTCACTATTATTCAGAAGGGGAAGTTATTACCCTAAATTGGGGTGATGCTATGTTACTTGCCGACTGGCGAGACACAAGAAGAATTCGTTATCGGGTGGGAGATTTCTTAACGAAAGAGAGAAGGATAAGAGAAGAGGGGAGACCTCTTCTCTTAATGACGCGAGGATTAACTGGCTTTCTTGACCAGCGGCAGATCAAACGCCTTGCGCAGGGCGCGAACGAAGGCTTTATCCTGACAAATTGTTTTGCCCGGGCTGTCGGAGAGCTTAGCGACCGGTTTGCCGTTGCACTCCACCAGCTTAATAACAATATTCAGCGGCTTAACCTGAGGGATGTCGCAGGTCAGGCGGGTGCCGATGCCAAAGATGACGTCTGCCCGTTGCCCAAAATGCGCATAGAGATCGACCGCTTTTGCCAGATCGAGGTTATCCGAGAACACCAGCGTTTTGGTTTTCGGATCGATGCCCAGCGTTTCATAATGGGCGATCGCTTTTTCACCCCATTCAACCGGGTCGCCGGAGTCATGGCGCAGACCCTGATAACGGTTAGCAAACGTCTGGCCAAAGTCGCGCAAAAAGGCATCCATGGTAATGCAGTCGGTCAGTGCGATACCCAGATTATCAGGGTACTCATCAAGCCACGCCTGGAGAGCCGCGCGCTGGCTGTTTGCCAGCACCGGACTAATCTGCTGATGGGCCTGAAACCATTCATGCGCCTGGGTTCCCACCGGCGGTAGCGCCAGACTGCGCGCAACATCATAGTTGCTGGAGCCGACCAGCCAGGGGACGTGCTGCTTAAGCGTGCTGACAATCGCGCGCTGCACGTCGCCCGAGAAGCGGCGGCGCGTGCCAAAATCCATCAGCTTAAAGCGCGACATATCCATCGAATCGGTCAGCCTGCTGAAATCAGCCAGCTTGCTGTTCAGACGGTCAACCGCCATGGCGGTCTGCACCCCTGGGGATCGGTGGCGATGGACCACTTCGCTTATCAGCGCCAGCAGGGGGACTTCCCACATGATGACTTCAAGCCAGCTTCCGCTGATGCGGATATCCAGCTTGCCGTGATGGTTGCGAACGCGTACCTGGCTGGGATCGTAACGAAACTGCTTTAGCCAGGTGAGATAATCCATTTTGAAAAAAGGCAGCTCTGCCAGATAGTTTGCTTCGTCGCCGGTCAACGCCAGCGTGCGCATCATGTCGATTTGTTCTCTAATTTCATCGGCATAAATACCCAGCAAATCGTCACCCCGGCAGCGGAATTCCGCCACTACGGGGACGTTCTGGTAACGATGGAACACTGCCTGTTGCATGTGCAGCTTGTAGGCATCCGTATCAAGCAACGTCGTCAATATCGGGGAATCATGTCGTGTCATGGTGCGTTTCAGCATCCTCTGGCGAAGAGCGTTATCCCTGGTTCAAAATAGTAAAGACGCAGGAGTATAACGTGAATCCTCATTTATTGAACTTAATCACAGCATAAATCATCGGTTCAGGTCGAGGGCAATCTGTGCGCTTGTTAATGAAATGTGTATTTAGGGCGCATTATTTCTGTCGGGACAGGATTGTACGTGGCAACATGTCGCTAACAGGAATAGACTTGAAATGATTAACTAATTGTCGACGTGAGAACGCCCTATGACGCAACTGCCGCAAGCCAAAAATCGCCATGATTACCGTGCACCCGATTATACCATCACCGATATTGACCTGACGTTTATCCTGGATGCCAGCACAACGCAGGTCACCGCCATCAGCCAGATCAAACGGCTGAATCCGGCGGCAGGTGAATTACGTCTTGATGGCGAGAATCTGACGCTCATTTCGCTGACGATCGACGACACCCCCTGGCCGCACTATCGCCAGGAGCCGGATGCGCTGTATATCAGCCAGCTTCCCGACGCATTCACTCTGAAAATCGTCAACGACATTCATCCGGATCAAAATACCGCGCTGGATGGCCTGTACAAATCCGGCGATGCGCTCTGCACCCAGTGCGAGGCCGAAGGCTTTCGCAATATCACCTGGTACCTTGACCGGCCGGACGTGCTGGCGCGTTTTACCACCACCATCATTGCTGAACAAACACGCTATCCCTTCCTGCTCTCTAACGGTAACCGCGTAGATGGCGGCCAGATGGAAGACGGGCGTCACTGGATGAAGTGGGAAGATCCTTTCCCTAAACCCTGCTATCTGTTTGCGCTGGTCGCGGGCGATTTCGATGTGCTGCGCGACAGCTTCAGAACGCGCTCTGGCCGCGACGTCGCGCTGGAGATCTTTGTCGATCGCGGTAATCTCGATCGCGCCGACTGGGCGATGACCTCGCTCAAAAACAGCATGAAATGGGACGAGGAGCGTTTCGGTCTGGAGTACGACCTGGATATCTTTATGATCGTCGCCGTCGATTTCTTTAATATGGGTGCGATGGAAAATAAGGGCCTCAACGTCTTTAACTCCAAATACGTGCTGGCGAAGGCGGAAACGGCAACCGATAAAGACTATCTCGGCATTGAAGCGGTGATCGGTCACGAATATTTCCATAACTGGACCGGCAACCGCGTCACCTGCCGCGACTGGTTCCAGCTCAGCCTGAAAGAGGGGCTGACGGTGTTCCGCGATCAGGAGTTCAGTTCCGATCTGGGGTCGCGTGCGGTCAACCGCATCGACAACGTACGCATTATGCGTGGCGCCCAGTTTGCTGAAGATGCCAGTCCGATGGCGCATCCGATCCGTCCTGAGCAGGTGATCGAAATGAACAACTTCTACACCCTGACGGTGTATGAGAAAGGTTCAGAAGTGATCCGCATGCTGCACACCCTGTTGGGTGAAGAGAACTTCCAGAAGGGCATTCAGCTCTACTTCGAGCGCCACGACGGCAGCGCAGCCACCTGCGATGAATTTGTGCAGGCGCTGGAGGACGCATCCAACGTCGATCTCTCCCAGTTCCGTCGCTGGTACAGCCAGTCCGGCACGCCGGTGCTGACCGTGCGCGATGACTACAACCCTGAACTGGAGCAGTATACGCTGCACGTCACCCAGGTGACGCCGCCGACGGCCGATCAGAAAGAGAAGCTGCCGCTGCATATTCCGCTCGATATCGAACTGTACGATGCCGAGGGCAGGGTGATCCCGCTTCAGCACAATGGGCATCCGGTGCATCACGTACTGAACGTGACGGAAGAGTTCCAGTCGTTCGTTTTCGATAAAGTCTACTTCCAGCCGGTACCCTCTCTGCTGCGCGAATTCTCTGCGCCGGTGAAGCTGGAGTATAACTGGAGCGATGCGCAGCTCACCTTCCTGATGCGTCACGCACGTAATGACTTTGCCCGCTGGGATGCGGCACAGAGCCTGCTGGCAATCTATATTCGTCTCAACGTTGCACGCTATCAGCAGGGCCAGCCGCTCTCTTTGCCGCTCCACGTTGCCGATGCTTTCCGCGCCGTGCTGCTGGAAGAGAACAGCGATCCGGCGCTGATGGCGCTGATCCTCTCGCTGCCGGGCGAGAATGAAATTGCCGAGCTGTTCGAGATAATCGATCCACAGGCAATTTCCGACGTGCGCGCCGCGCTGGTGCGCCTGCTGGCAACCGAACTGGCTGACGAATGGCTGGCGATTTATAACGCGCACCATACTCTGACGTATCGGGTTGAACATGCTGACATGGCGAAGCGCGCGCTGAAAAACGTCTGTCTGGGCTATCTGGCCTTTGGCGACGAGGCGCTGGCGGAAAAAGTGGTTACCGCGCAGTTTGAGCAGGCGAATAATATGACTGACTCGCTGGCTGCTATGTCGGCGGCGGTGGCAGCCGGGCTGCCCTGCCGGGATGCGCTACTGGAAGCCTTTGACAACCGCTGGCATAAAGATGGCCTGGTGATGGATAAGTGGTTTGCCCTGCAGGCGACCAGCCCCGCGCCGGACGTCTTGAGTCAGGTTAAGGCGCTGCTCGGACATCGATCCTTTACCCTGAGTAATCCAAACCGTATTCGATCGCTGATCGGCGCATTTGCTTCCGGCAATCCGGCGGCGTTCCATGCGGCCGACGGCAGCGGCTATCAGTTCCTGGTTGAGATTTTAACCGATCTGAACACCCGTAATCCGCAGGTGGCCTCCAGAATGATTGAGCCGCTGATCCGTCTTAAACGCTACGATGCGTCGCGTCAAACGCTGATGCGCCAGGCGCTGGAACAGCTACAGGGGCTGGAGAAGCTCTCAGGCGATCTTTTCGAGAAGATAACCAAAGCGCTCAATGCCTAAGGGTCGGCGCTAGCCGACGGCGGAATTCACTAAAAACGCCAAACCGCCGCATCCCTGTCAGCATGACTGACCGGGAAGCGGCGGTTTTTTTATTTAAGGAGGGATTGGTGCTGTGTGAGACCCGCCCGCGACCGGATAAGATCCTAATCCTCACGACTGTCGTCCTGCTGCCCGGGTGTGGCATCTAAGATGCGCACGCTTTATCGCTGTGCGTAATGCTTTTCTGCTTCGGCAGGCGAGCGCTTCATCACCCGGTCCAGCACCTTCGCTTCCAGCTCTGCCAGCCTGACGGAACCTTTACGGCGAGGGCGGGGCAGATCGATGGTTAAATCCAGCCCAATCTCTCCCTCTTCGATCAGCAGCACACGGTCTGCCATTGCCACCGCTTCGCTGACGTCGTGGGTGACCAGCAGCACGGTAAAATGGTGCTTCTGCCACAGGGATTCGATCAGGTCCTGCATTTCAATGCGCGTCAGGGCATCCAGCGCCCCCAGCGGCTCATCCAGCAGCAGCAGACCGGGACGGTGGATCAGCGCACGCGCCAGCGCCACACGCTGCTTCTGGCCGCCCGACAGTGCCGCAGGCCACTCTGCTGCGCGCTCTGCGAGGCCCACAGCCTCCAGCGCCTGCCGCGCCGCCTCTTTCCAGGCGCGCCCTTTAAGGCCCAGCCCGACGTTATCAATTACGCTTTTCCACGGCAGCAGGCGCGCATCCTGAAACATCAGCCGGGTGTCGTCTTTCGCCTGGCTAAGCGGCGCACTGCCGGCTAAAAGTGCGCCGGTCGAGGTCTTTTCCAGTCCGGCCAGCAGGCGCAGCAGGGTGCTTTTACCGCAGCCGCTGCGTCCGACTACCGCCACAAACTGGCCGGAGGGGATATGCAGATTAATGTCATTCAGCACCGTACGACCATTGTACTGCTTGCTTACGCCGTTAATCGCCAGAGGCGTTCCGGCATTAAGACGCGCGGGAGAGGTGTTAACGTCACTCATGCGAAATCCTCCTTCAGTTGATAAGCGGGATGCCAGCGCAGCCACCAGCGTTCAAGCAGCAGCGCGCTGACGTCGGCCAGCTTGCCCAGCAGGGCGTATAAAATAATGGCGACCACCACCACATCGGTTTGTAAAAACTCACGGGCGTTCATGGCCAGATAGCCAATCCCGGAGTTCGCTGAGATGGTTTCAGCCACGATTAGCGTCAGCCACATCAAACCCAGCGCGAAGCGTACGCCAACCATAATTGACGGCAGCGCGCCCGGCAGCACCACCTGAATAAACAGACTCCAGCCAGAAAGCCCATAGCTGCGTGCCATCTCCACCAGCCCCCGGTCAATATTGCGGATGCCGTGATAGGTGTTGAGATAAATGGGGAACATGGTGCCGAGGGCCACCAGGAAAATTTTGGCCGATTCGTCGATGCCGAACCAGAGGATAACCAGCGGGATCAGCGCCAGATGCGGAACGTTACGCAGCATCTGAATTGAGGTGTCCAGCAGACGCTCCCCAAGGCGGGACATGCCGGTTATCAGGCCAAGAATCAGCCCGATGGACCCGCCGATGCCGAAACCAACGGCCGCTCGCCAGCTGCTGATGGCCAGGTGCTGCCACAGCTCACCGCTGACCGTCAGGTGCCAGAAGGTCACCACGATCGCCTCCGGCGAAGGCAAAATTCGGTTAGAGAGCCAGCCGGTTTGTGAGGCAATCTGCCACACCACCACCAGCGCGATCGGCAGCGCCCAGGGAATAAGCTGATTGTTGATACGCTTAAGCTGCTTGTTCATGGTTACCTCAGCTCTGGGAGACTTTTTGTGGGGCAAAATCATGGGCTACCGCTTCGCCGTGAGCGACGACGGCCCGGGGCTGGGGAATTTCTGGCACCTCAAGATCCAGGTGGGGGAACAGCAGTTCACCCACGCGGTAAGCTTCCTCAAGGTGCGGATAGCCGGAGAGAATGAAGGTTTCAATGCCCAGGTCGGCATACTCCTGCATCCGAGCGGCTACCGTTTCGCCATCCCCCACCAGTGCCGTTCCGGCACCGCCGCGCACCAGTCCAACGCCGGCCCAGAGGTTGGGACTGATTTCCAGCTTGTCCCTGCGCCCTCCGTGCAGGGCCGCCATACGCTGCTGGCCGACGGAGTCCGTTCGCGCCAGCGCGGCCTGCGCTCTGGCGATGGTGGCATCATCCAGATGGGAGATCAGGCGGTCGGCGGCGCGCCAGGCTTCTTCATTCGTCTCGCGGACGATCACATGCAGGCGAATGCCAAATTTAACGCTACGGCCCTGCGCCGCCGCTTTGGCGCGGACCTGCTCAATCTTCTCTTTGACCTGCGCGGGGGGCTCGCCCCAGGTCAGATAGACATCGACCTGTTCGGCGGCCAGATCCTGGGCTGGCTCTGAGGAACCGCCAAACCAGAGTGGAGGACGCGGCTGCTGTACTGGCTTAAACATCAGGCGCGCACCGCGCACCCTGACGTGTTTACCTTCATAGTCCACCGTCTCGCCCTCCAGCACGCGACGCCAGATGCGGGTAAATTCCGCCGATTCTTCATAGCGCTCACGATGATCGAGGAACACGCCGTCACCGGCCAGCTCGTCGGCATCGCCGCCGGTGACCAGGTTGAACAGCGCGCGACCATTCGATAAACGGTCAAGCGTGGCGGCCTGACGGGCGGCCTGGGTGGGTGAAATCACGCCGGGGCGCAGCGCCACCAGAAAGCGCAGCCGCTGGGTGACCGGGATCAGTGATGCCGCGACCAGCCAGGCATCTTCACAGGAGCGTCCGGTAGGGATCAATACCCCACCAAAACCCAGCCTGTCCGCAGCCTGCGCAACCTGTTGCAGATAGCCGTGATCGACCGGGCGTGCCCCTTCGGCGGTGCCCAGATAGTGACCATCACCGTGGGTAGGAAGAAACCAGAAAACGGAAAGACTCATCGCGTAACTCCTTAATCAGTTCACGGTGGGGGCATGCCAGATGCGGCTGGAAATATCCACCTTCACCGGCATTAAATGGTTGGCATAGAATAAATCGGCGGTCTGCTGCTGCGTTTTTTCCGTTTTGTCGCTGACGGGGGTAATCGTCGTTGGCGGACGGTGATCCAGATAGCTGGCGATGACCGCTTTCGGCAGGCCCATGGTGCTGGACAGCAGGGCGATACTGTTATCGCGGTCGCTTTGGGTCAACGCATCTGCCTGGCTGAACGTCTCCAGCACCTGGCTGATAAACGCGCCGTGGGCCTCGGTAAATGAACGCGTAGTCAGATAGAACGAACCGGTTTGATTAAGCTGGCTGCCGTCGGTAAGCACACGCACGCCGCCCTGCAACAGCGCGGCGGAGTAGTAGGGATCCCAGATGGCCCAGGCATCGACATCGCCCTGCTGGAAAGCCGCGCGTGCATCGGCGGGCGTTAGCCAGACGGGTTTAATGTCGCTGAATTTCAGGCCGGCTTTTCCCAGCGCCCTGAGCAGCAGATTGTGCGAGCTGGAGCCTTTCTGTAGCGCTACTTTATGGCCTTTCNTTAATGTCGCTGAATTTCAGGCCGGCTTTTCCCAGCGCCCTGAGCAGCAGATTGTGCGAGCTGGAGCCTTTCTGTAGCGCTACTTTATGGCCTTTCAGATCGGCAACAGTTTTATAAGGGCTGTTTTTCGCCACCAGAATCACTTCAGCCCTGGGCTTAGGGGGTTCCTGGCCGACGTAGAGCAGGTCGGCCCCGGCAGCCTGGGCAAAAATAGGGGGAATATCGCCGGTACTGCCGAGATCGATACTGTTAACGTTAAGCGCTTCCAGCATTTGTGGCCCCGCAGGGAATTCGACCCATTTGAAGTGCGTGCCAGGGAAGCGCTTTTCCAGCAGCTGGTGCGATTTTGTCAGCACCATACTGACCGACCCTTTCTGATAACCAATCCGGAAGGTTTCAGGGGCAGGGGAGTCGGCCGCCAGCGCGCTATGCAACATTATGCCGACGAGCATTAAGGTACCCGTTACTTTTGCAAACAGCTTCACGATCGGGTTCCTTAATCAGACGGCGACGGCCAGCGGCTGATGGCGACGAGACAGCGCCTGCCAGAAAGTTTCAATGGACTCGGCAATACGCGCCTCTAGCACCGGAGACAGCTCCGGCTGGCGATCGTAATGGGTCACCTGCGTATCATCGGCGAACACGCCGTGCAGGACTTCCTGCGCCTTAAGCGCGCTCAGTACGGGCTTAAGGGCGTAATCCACCGCGAGCATATGTGCCACAGTGCCGCCCGTTGCCAGCGGCAGAACCACTTTATGCTCAAGCGCCCGCTCGGGTAGAAGATCGAGAACGGTTTTCAGGGCACCGGAAAAAGAGGCTTTATAGACCGGGGTGGCAACGATCACGCCATCGGCACCCGCAAGGTCTTCCTTAAATGCCAGCAGCGCAGGGGAATCAAAGCGGGCATTAAGCAGATCTTCCGGAGGGAAATTGTGCAGATTCCACGGAATAACGTCCACGCCGCGTTCCTCAAGCGCATGCTGACAAAGGGTCAATAACGCCGTGGAGCGTGAGGGATAGCGAGGACTTCCCGCCAGAGTAATAACGCGCATCGCCTCTCCTTATAACTAAAAGTTATTGATTAAACATATTAGATAACGAACAGGCTTATCCTGACAGAGTGAGGAAACAGGCTTAAATGATTTATCCGGCATTTATAAGTTACTTTCCGAATAAGAGTCGCCCGTAGATTTAGGGCGGGATGCGCGCAATCGTTTTACATTGAGTCAAAAGGACTTTACCATTTTGCCCCGCGCACAGCGTCACGCCACTGGCATGCAGTTCGGCGTATACCTTTTTAATCAGCCCCACTGCTGGGGTCATTCAGGAGCCTTTATGTATTACCCTCTGGTCCGTAAGGAGCTTTTCCAGCTTGATGCTGAGCGCGCGCATGAGTTGACGCTCCGGCAATTGCACCGCATTACCGGGACGCCCCTGCTGCCTTTGATCCGCCAGTCGCTGCCTTTCAAGCCCGTTAACTGCATGGGGCTGACGTTCAAAAATCCGCTGGGTCTGGCCGCAGGACTGGATAAAAATGGTGAATGTATAGATGCACTGGGCGCACTGGGCTTTGGCTTTATAGAAGTGGGTACGGTGACCCCGCGTCCGCAGGCGGGAAACGATAAGCCAAGAATGTTCCGCGTGCTGGAGGCTGAAGGCATCATTAACCGTATGGGATTCAATAATCTCGGTGTCGACCAGCTGGTGGAAAACGTTAAAAAGTCGCATTTTGACGGCGTGCTGGGGATCAATATCGGTAAAAATAAAGACACGCCGGTTGAGCAGGGTAAGGAAGACTATTTAATCTGCATGGAGAAAATTTATCCTTATGCAGGCTACATCGCCATCAATATATCTTCTCCCAATACCCCTGGCCTGCGTACGCTGCAATATGGCGAAGCGCTGGATGATTTGCTAAAAGCGATTAAAGAGAAGCAGAAAGATCTTGCCGCGCGCCATCATAAATATGTTCCTCTGGCGGTAAAGATCGCTCCGGATCTTTCCGAAGAGGAGCTAAGCCAAATTGCCGACAGTCTGGTGCGCCATAATATTGAGGGTGTTATTGCTACCAATACGACGCTCGATCGTTCTCTGGTCGCCGGATTAAAACATGCCGACGAAGCGGGAGGGCTAAGCGGTCGTCCCGTTCAGTCACGCAGTACGGAAATAATTCGTCGCCTGTCCCAGGAACTCCAGGGACGGCTGCCGATTATCGGCGTGGGGGGCATTGATTCACTGGTCTCAGCGCGGGAAAAATTAGCGGCTGGCGCTTCGCTCATTCAGGTGTATTCCGGGTTTATTTATAAAGGCCCACCGCTGATAAAAGAAATTGTGAACCACCTCTGAGGGTGAATGCCGTCCCGACGGCGCTATTTTATTGGAGAGGGTAAATCCTACCCTCTCCAACATTTCACCCGTCGCACTGCCGCTTTTGTGTGCGATATCCTGCCGGAATTATCTCGAAAATATTGCTCCGGGTCCCAGGTTATCTGCCTGGGGCTTTATTTTCCCCGCTGGCTCGTTTATATTTTATCCTGTTTAACCGCAATGCTTACTCTCTGGACGCGATGGACGCTATTTATTGCGGTTTCGTCCGACGTTCTTATGCTAATTTTGCGTCCGTAATGTAAATAAGTATTACAATGGAATACATCATGAGAAATAAACCTGACGACAGCTGGCGCTGGTATTTCGATGCAGAGCAGGATTGCATGATGCTGGATTTTGCGGACGGCTCGATGTTCCGATCGCGCTTTACGCGCAAGGTATTGACGCCGGATGCCTTTAGCGCCGCAGGCTTCTGCGTTGACGATGCCGCAATGTTTTTCAGCTTTGAAGAGAGCTGTCGGCGCTGCAACCTGGATAGCGAACAACGCACGCAGCTGGTGCTGAACGCGCTGGTGGCCTGCCGCTTCCTTAAGCCCCTGATGCCCAAAAGCTGGCATTTCGAAACGCATCCAGGCCACTGCCATCCGGCAGAAGGCGAGCTGGTGAGTGTGAAACTCTGTGAAACCGGCGAGTGGGCGACGCTGCTGGTGGCGGAAGCGGGCGAAAAGGCTGCGCTTTGCCTGCTTGCGCAGCCTGAGCTAACGGTGGCCGGTCGCAGCATGGCGCTGGGTGATGCAATTAAAGTGATGCACGATCGCCTTATTCCGCTGGCGAAAGAGTCCGCGCACAGCTTTGCCAGAGCCGTCTAACGCCTGAGATTAGGCGCTATCATCCGGCCGATCCCAGTACCAGGTCGCCTGCGGGAATGCAGCTGCAGCTGAGTATCGTGCCATCGTTGCGCACCGCGCCTTTTTTCAGCGGCGTGACCTCTCCGGCGACCAGCCTGACTTTGCAGCTGCCGCAAATGCCCGCTCTGCAGGAGTAGGGTATCCGATAGCCCTTCATCTCCAGCTGTTCCAGCAAAACCTGCTGGTTATTGCCGATAAAAAGCTCATCCTCCCAGCTTATCGACAGGCTACCTTCCGCAACCGCGGCCACATCAAGCGTCTCAATCACTTCGCCGGGCCCATAGCGGCGGGCAGGTTTGCTCGACAGCACTTCCAGCTCGTCTCCGACGCGAAGGATGCCGCTATTTCTGGCCAGTAAATTAAGGCCAAAATCAATATCGCCGCTGCCGTCGGTGGCGCTGCGGAACGTTTGCAGCGTGGCCAGAGGCTCTCCGCTCGGGTGTTTACGACCTCGCTCCGGGCTAACGGTCGTGAGTACGCAGCGGCTACAGGGCTTTGGCACCTCAAAAATGATTTCGCCAATGCGCAGCGTTGACCAACTGTCTTCCGCCCAGGCGGCGGCACCGGTCACCACCAGGTTAGGGCGAAACTGCTCAAGCCTGACACCTGCGGGGCAGCGCCGACGCAAATCCTGTAGCGAAGCCTCATTAATCAGTAAAAAGGGAAAGCCATCGGCAAAGCTCAGCGGCACCTGCGCAAAGTTTTTTACCCGCCGGCTCATCTCAGGCCCTACCCAGCGCAGCTGTACCGGGCGGGGGAAAAAGCCGCTCAGCCACTGGTTAATAGCCTCGGGGGCAATCTGCGAGGTGAAGGTATTGCCCCAAACCATCGTCGTTGCCGGCGTCGGCTGAAAATCCGCCAGGCGGATACTGGCGCTGCTGCCGTCCGGCGCAGAAAGAAATAGCCCATCCGGCGTCAGTGCAGGTGTGAACAGCACCATTTCCGGATACTGACGTGCGGTGATAAAGGTTCCGTCCGGTTCGGTTATCATAAAGCTACGATCAAATACCAGACCGCTGTCCCGCGCCTGGGCCAGGGAAACCTGCGTTCCACGCATTGATTTTACCGGATGGATAAACAGGCGGGACAGGCTCAACATAATGCACTCCAGGCATAAACGGTTAAATAAAGGCGTCAGATAGCCGGGCAATTCACCTGGCGCAAACGAAAAGAAGCTAACTTTATGACATGGGCCTGTGATTAGCTATAATGCGCAGCAATTTTCTGAAGACGACAAGTGACACTATGAATTCTCTGTTTGCCAGTACGGCGCGTGGGCTCGAAGAGCTATTAAAAAGTGAACTGGAAACCCTGGGGGCCGAAGGCTGCCAGATTGTCCAGGGCGGCGTACATTTCCAGGGTGACGATCGTCTGATGTACCAGAGCCTGATGTGGAGCCGCCTGGCATCGCGCATCCTGCTGCCGCTTACCGAATGTGGTGTCTACAGCGATCTGGACCTGTATCTGGGCGTGCAGGCTATCGACTGGCCTGCGATGTTCGGCAGCGATAAGACCTTTGCCGTTCACTTTAGCGGCCTGAATGAGGTTATCCGCAACAGTCAGTACGGCGCGCTTAAGGTGAAAGACGCCATCGTTGACAGCTTCACCCGTAAAAACCTTGCGCGGCCGGATGTGGATCGCGAACAGCCGGACATTCGTGTCAATGTCTGGCTCAATAAGGATACCGCCAGCATTGCGCTCGACCTGAGCGGTGAAGGGCTGCATCAGCGCGGCTACCGTCAGCAAACCGGACAGGCTCCCCTTAAGGAAAATCTGGCGGCCGCCATTGTTATGCGTTCCGGCTGGCAGGCGGGCACACCGCTGGTCGATCCGCTGTGTGGTTCAGGGACGCTGCTGATTGAAGCAGCGATGATCGCCACCGATCGTGCGCCGGGTCTGCACCGTACCCACTGGGGATTCACCGGCTGGGCTAAATTTGATGAAGCGCTCTGGCGTGAAGTCAGTAGCGAAGCCCAGGTCCGTGCGCGGCGCGGCCTGCAGGAGACGTCCTCCCGCTTTTACGGCTACGACAACGATTCCCGCGTTATCGAACGGGCGCGGGCGAATACCCGCCGCGCCGGACTGGCCGATATCATCAGTTATACCGTGCAGGATGCGCTTAAGCTGCAGAATCCTCTGCCGGATGGCCCAACCGGCACCGTGCTGAGCAACCCGCCCTACGGCGAGCGCCTGGAAAGCGAACCGGCCCTGATTGCGCTGCACAGCCAGCTGGGCCGCATTATGAAAAACCAGTTTGGCGGCTGGAATCTCTCCCTGTTCAGTGCCTCACCCGAGCTGCTGAGCTGCCTGCAACTGCGTGCCGATCGCCAGTTTAAGGCGAAAAACGGCCCGCTGGACTGCGTGCAAAAAAACTACGCGCTGGCGGTCAACACCTCGCCAAACGCGGTGGGGCAGATTGCCGAGGATTACGCTAACCGCCTGCGTAAGAACCTTAAGAAACTGGAGAAGTGGGCGCGCCAGGAAGGCATTGAATGCTACCGCATTTACGACGCGGATCTGCCAGACTACAACGTCGCGGTCGATCGCTACGGCGACTGGGTGGTCGTGCAGGAGTACGCGCCGCCAAAAACCATTGAACCGGCGAAGGCGCGTCAGCGTCTGTTTGACGTTATTTCTGCCACCCTCAGCGTATTAGATCTGCCGCCTAACCGGCTGGTTATGAAAACGCGCGAGCGGCAGAAGGGTAAAAGCCAGTATCAGAAGCTGGGCGAGAAGGGCGACTTTTTTGAGGTTACCGAATATAACGCCAGGCTGTGGGTGAACCTGACCGACTATCTGGATACCGGACTGTTCCTCGACCATCGCGTGGCACGAAAAATGCTCGGTCAGATGAGCAAGGGCAAGGACTTTCTCAACCTGTTTGCCTATACCGGCAGCGCCAGCGTCCATGCGGGCCTGGGCGGTGCACGAAGCACCACCACGGTGGATATGTCACGTACCTATCTGGAGTGGGCAGAGCGTAACCTGCGTCTGAACGGGCTAACCGGCAGACAGCACCGGCTGATGCAGGCCGACTGTCTGAACTGGCTACAAACGTCAGATGAACAGTTCGATCTGATCTTTATCGATCCGCCAACCTTCTCCAACTCCAAGCGAATGGAAGAGAGTTTTGACGTGCAGCGCGACCATTTGTCGCTGATGACCGATTTGAAACGGCTGCTGCGGAAGGGCGGTACCATTATGTTTTCTAATAATAAGCGTGGGTTCAAAATGGACCACGATGGGCTGGCAGGGTTGAACCTGACCGCGCAGGAAATCACCGGCAAAACGCAGTCTCAGGACTTTGCCCGTAACCGTCAAATTCACAACTGCTGGCTGATAACCCACGCCGGTAAGGAATAAGTTTTATGTCTCTGATCAGTATCCATGGTGCCTACCTGTCATTCAGCGATGCACCGCTGTTGGACAACACCGAGCTACACATTGAAGAAAACGAGCGGGTCTGTCTGGTCGGCCGTAACGGCGCGGGCAAATCCACGCTGATGAAGATCATCAACCGCGAGCAGCCGCTCGACGATGGCCGCATCATCTATGAGCAGGATCTGGTTGTGGCCCGCCTGCAGCAGGATCCGCCGCGTAACGTAAAGGGGTCGGTGTATGACTTTGTCGCGGAAGGCGTTAATGAGCAGGCCGAGTACCTGAAGGCTTATCATGCCATCTCGCATCTGGTGATGACCGATCCGAGCGATAAAAACCTGAATGAAATGGGGCGCCTGCAAAGCATTCTGGATCATCAGAATCTGTGGCAGCTGGAAACCCGTATTCACGATGTACTTAAGCAGATTGGACTTGACGCCGATGCGCCACTTTCATCGCTTTCAGGCGGCTGGCTGCGCAAAGCGGCACTGGGACGCGCGCTGGTCAGTAACCCTCGCGTACTGATGCTGGACGAGCCAACTAACCACCTGGATATTGAAACCATTGACTGGCTGGAAACCTTCCTGAAAACCTTCCAGGGCAGCATTATATTTATTTCCCATGACCGCTCATTTATCCGCAATATGGCGACGCGCATTGTCGATCTCGATCGCGGTAAGCTGGTCTCATGGCCGGGAAATTATGATGAGTACCTGCTGGGTAAAGAGGAAGCGCTGCGCGTTGAAGAGATGCAGAATGCCGAATTCGACCGCAAGCTGGCCCAGGAAGAGGTGTGGATCCGTCAGGGCATCAAGGCCCGCCGTACGCGCAACGAGGGCCGCGTACGCGCGCTTAAGGCGCTGCGTAACGAGCGCTCCGAGCGCCGTGAAGTGATGGGCAAAGCCAACATGCAGGTCGAAGAGGCGAGCCGCTCCGGTAAAATCGTCTTTGAGCTGGAGAACGTCAGCTACCGCATGGGTGAGAAACAGCTGGTGCGCGACTTCAGCGTCCAGGTTCAGCGCGGCGATAAGATTGCCCTGATTGGCCCTAACGGCTGCGGGAAAACCACGCTGCTGAAGCTGATGCTGGAACAGCTTAAAGCCGACAGCGGACGTGTGCATATCGGCACCAAGCTGGAAGTGGCCTACTTCGATCAGCATCGTGCCGAACTCGATCCCGATCGGACGGTAATGGATAACCTGGCCGAAGGTAAGCAGGAGGTGATGGTTAACGGTAAGCCGCGCCACGTACTGGGCTACCTGCAGGAGTTCCTGTTCCACCCCAAACGCGCCATGACGCCGGTTCGCGCACTTTCGGGCGGTGAACGTAACCGTCTGCTGCTGGCGCGCCTGTTCCTTAAGCCCAGCAACCTGCTGATCCTCGATGAACCGACCAACGACCTGGATGTTGAAACGCTGGAACTGCTTGAAGAGCTGATTGACGGCTATCAGGGAACGGTACTGCTGGTCAGCCACGATCGTCAGTTTGTGGACAACACCGTAACCGAATGCTGGATTTTCGACGGGCAGGGGGACATTGGTACCTTCGTGGGCGGATATCACGATGCGCAGCGTCAGCGCGCGGCCTGGAAGCAGAATCGCGCGGCGGCGAAGGCCGTGGCAACGACTCAGCGTCAGGAAAGTGTAAAAAGCGAGCCGGCAAAGCGCGGAGCCAGTAAGCTAAGCTATAACGTCCAGCGAGAACTGGAACAGCTACCGCAAAAGATGGAAGATCTGGAGCAGCAGCTTGAATCCCTGCAGGCTCAGGTGGCCGATGCCAGCTTTTTCAGCCAGCCCCATGAGGTGACGCAGCCAGTTCTGGATGCGCTGTCGCAGGCGGAGCAGGCGCTGGAAGTGGCCTTCGAGCGCTGGGAATATCTTGAATCGTTGAAAAATGATTAATTAAGTCACTCAGAGGTCAACAATGTGTTCGAATCACCACGCTGAACGATGGATGCTTTGCCCGCAGTGTGATCTGATGACGCAGTTACCGGAACTTAAGCCAGGCAGCAAGGCCAGCTGCCCACGCTGCGAGACCACGCTGGTCTCGCGCTGGGTGGAGCCGCGAAAGCGGCCCACTGGCTATGCGCTGGCTGCCCTGTTTATGCTGGTACTGGCCAACCTTTTTCCCTTCATCAATATGAATGTCTCGGGTCTTAGCAGTGAAATAAGCCTGCTGCGCATTCCCGAGGTGATGGTGTCCGAAGATTACAGCAGTCTGGCGACGCTGTTTATTCTGTTTGTGCAGGCGGTGCCCGCCCTGTGCATGATCATCATTCTGCTGCTGGTCAACTCTGTTCGCCTGCCGGAAACGCTCAGGCGAAACATGGCACGCATGCTGTTCCAGATGAAAAGCTGGGGAATGGCTGAAATTTTCCTTGCCGGGGTGTTAGTCAGTTTTGTGAAGCTGATGGCCTACGGCAGTATTGGCGTGGGCACCAGCTTTATCCCCTGGTGCCTGTTTTGCATTATGCAGCTGCGGGCGTTTCAGTGCGTCGATCGCCGCTGGCTGTGGGGGGAAATTGCGCCGGTTCCTGCGCTACCTGCCGCGCCGGAGGCCGGTCTCAGCGGGCTGCGTCAGGGCATGCGCTCCTGCCCCTGCTGCACGGCCGTGCTGGCCGCCGATCGTTCGGTCTGTCCGCGCTGCGGCTCGGTGGGGCATGCAAGGCGGCGGCACAGCCTGCAGTGGACCATGGCGTTACTGGTCACCTCGGTGCTGCTTTATATCCCTGCCAACCTGATGCCGATTATGATCACCGAAGCGCTGGGCAGTAAGATCACCTCAACCATTATGGCGGGGGTCGCCCTGCTGTGGGGCGAAGGGTCCTATCCGGTCGCGATGGTGATCTTCATTGCCAGTATTATGGTTCCCTCGCTGAAGATGATGGCGATTTGCTGGCTCTGCTGGGACGCTCACCGGCAGGGGCCGGGACGTCACGACAGTGAAAAAATGCACAAGATTTATGAGGTGGTGGAGTTCGTGGGTCGCTGGTCAATGATCGACGTCTTCGTTATTGCCGTCCTCTCCGCGCTGGTCCGTATGGGGAGATTAATGAACATCTATCCCGCGCCCGGTGCGCTGCTGTTTGCCATGGTGGTTATCCTGACGATGTTTGCCGCCATGACCTTTGACCCCCGTTTGACCTGGGATCGTGTACGAGAAAAGAGTCTTGAGGAGCCTGCAATTGAAGGAAAATAATCACGGCGTGGCGACGGTTGATCAAATCAAGCGTTGGTCACCCGTCTGGATAATCCCCATCGTCACCGTACTGATTGGTGCGTGGATCCTATTTTATCACTTCAGTCATCAGGGACCGCTGGTGACGCTGATAACCACCAATGCTGAGGGGATTGAAGGGGGGAAAACCACCATCAAGAGCCGCAGCGTTGACGTCGGTGTTGTGCAGAGCGCGGTACTGACGGACGATCTGCACCACGTTGAGATCACCGCCCGCCTCAATTCCGGAATGGAAAAACTGCTTAAAGACGACAGCGCCTTCTGGGTGGTCAAGCCGACCATCGGTCGTGAAGGCGTGACTGGCCTGGGTACGCTACTTTCCGGGGCCTATATCGAATTACAGCCCGGTAATAAAGGTGAAAAGAAGGAGGAGTATCAGCTGCTTGATGCCCCCCCGCTGGCGCCACCCGATGCGAAAGGGATCCATATTACGCTTGATAGCATGAAAGCGGGCCAGCTTAATCCGGGCGATCCGGTACTGTTCCGGGGCTATCGCGTAGGTTCGGTTGAAACCAGCCACTTTGATGCCGATAAGCGCATGATGACCTACCAGCTTTTTGTCGCAGCGCCTTACGATCGTCTGATTACCACTAACGTGCGCTTCTGGAAAGACAGCGGCATTGCGGTTGATATGTCAGCGTCGGGGATGCGCGTGGAAATGGGGTCGCTGACCACGCTGTTTAGCGGTGGCGTAAGCTTTGATGTGCCAGACGGGTGGGAGCTTGGCAAGGTCGCCGAGAACAAAAGCGAATTTACCCTGTTTGACGATCAGCGGAGTATCCAGGATTCGCTTTATACGGTGCACAAAGATTTCGTGATGTTCTTCAGCGATTCGATTCGCGGCCTGCAGGCGGGCGCCCCGGTTGAATTCCGCGGCATACGTCTTGGAACCGTGGCTCAGGTGCCGTTCCAGTCGAAGGAGATCGCTCAGCGCCTGAATAATGACTATCGCATTCCGGTGCTGATCCGTATCGAACCGGACCGCTTCCAGAGCATGCTGGGCAAAGACTTTGATATTGAGCGTCATCTTAAAGACGGCATCAAAAGCGGCCTGCGCGCATCGCTCAAATCGGCGAACCTGATCACCGGCTCGCTCTATATCGACCTTGATTTTTACAGTAACGCCAAACCTTTCACCGGTCCGGACTCCTTTGCGGGTTATGAACTCATTCCAACCACCAGCGGCGGCCTGGCGCAAATCCAGCAAAAGCTCATGGATGCACTGGATAAGATCAATAATCTGCCGCTGAATCCGATGATTAATCAGGCAACCGGCACGCTGAAGGAGAGCCAGCGGACGATGCGTGAACTGCAAAAAACGCTGGATAACGTTAATCAAATCACCAGCAGTCAGTCGATGAAGGATCTGCCAGCCGATATGCAGAAAACCCTTCGCGAGCTGAACCGCAGCATGAAGGGCTTCCAGCCTGGCTCACCGGCCTACACCAAAATGGTTGGCGATATGCAGAGGCTCGATCAGGTGATGCGCGAACTTCAGCCGGTCCTGAAGACGCTGAACTCGAAAAGTAACGCGCTGGTATTTCAGGCTAAACCAGGGCAGGACCCACAGCCGAAGAGGGCGAAACAATGATGAAATGGATCCCCATTGCGCTGGCGCTGACGCTGGCCGGATGCAGTAGTACGCCGGAAACGAACTACTACCAGCTGCCGTCGGCCGATAAAACTACCGTGGTGAGCAGCCGTGAAGATGCCAGCCGCCCGGCGGTTTGGGTTGAGCACGTCGCCGTGCCGGACTACCTTGCGGGCAACGGCGTGGTGTTTCAGCGCAGCGATGTGCAGTATGTTATCGCCAGTAATAACCTCTGGGCCAGCCCGCTGGACCAGCAGCTCCAGCAGACGCTGGTAGCCAATCTGGGTGAAGCACTGCCCGGCTGGCTGGTATCTGCTTCACCGCTGGGACAGTCGCAGGACAAGCTTAACGTCAACGTTACCGGCTTCCACGGTCGCTATGACGGTCATGCGGTGATTAGCGGGGACTGGATCCTTGAGCATCAGGGGCAAATCATCAAGCGCAGTTTTTCTCTGACGCTGCCGCAAAACAAAGATGGCTATGATGCGCTGGTGAAAACCCTGGCGGCAGGATGGCAGCAGGAAGCACGGGTTATTGCTAATTCGATTATCAGCAATAATTAAAATAATTTAATCTTTGCCCTTAAGCCTTTGATCTTTGCAAGCGGATGTTTGCCAGGGTCGAAGGCTTTTTTAATGTTTAAACAGCGGTTTAAAGCCTTAAAGTGCCAATTTTAAGGTGTTCTCATTCCCGACTGACGTGTCATTTTGATGACGCTGGCGTGAAAATTGCGCATTGATTTTTGTCTCTGATGGCGATAGAACTTAAGGGTGGTTGCGCAGTAAGTAACCGCTGATTTCTTTCCACCAGAATCCACCTGACCTGAAGAGGGGACAACAGGCATGATGAAGAGACAGAAACGAGATCGACTCGAACGGGCACATTCACGCGGTTACCAGGCCGGTATTACCGGACGGTCCAAAGAGATATGTCCCTATCAAACGATAGAACCGAGGTCTCACTGGTTGGGAGGGTGGCGACAAGCCATGGAGGACAGGACGGTTTCGGTATAATCATCCTGTTTGACCCACGAATAACCTCCGCCCGGGCGGAGGTTTCCGTTTCTGCAGCTTAGAAAGCGTTAGTGTCCTTAAACAGCCCCACTTTCAGATCGCTGGCGGTATAGATAACGTGGCCGTCTACCAGCACTTCACCATCCGCTACGCCCATAACCAGCTTGCGATTAATCACCCGCTTGAAATGGATACGGTAGGAAACTTTCTTAGCCGTGGGCAGTATCTGACCAGAGAATTTCACTTCGCCAACGCCCAGCGCACGGCCTTTACCTTCGGCACCCAGCCAGCCCAAATAAAATCCTACCAGCTGCCACATGGCATCCAGGCCCAGACAGCCAGGCATAACCGGATCGTTGATAAAGTGACAGCCGAAGAACCAGAGGTCAGGGCTGATATCCAGTTCGGCTTCAACAAAGCCTTTACCGTAGTTGCCGCCGTCTTCGGTCATTTTGACCACGCGGTCCATCATCAACATGTTGCCCGCGGGTAACGGTGGGCCTTCAGCCCCAAATAATTCTCCGCGACCAGAGGCAATGAGGTCTTCTTTTGTATAGGATTCGCGTTTATCTACCATGTTGTCAATAAGCCTTATTTTAGTGAAGCACGAAGTTTAGCGAACAGGTGTACGCTGAACAAGCCCAATCAGCTCTGGTTAAACCAGTTCAGCCAGCGCAGGGGCCACGGGCGATGATGGCGCAGCTCCTGCTGATTAATTTGCGCAATGCGCTCCTGTATGGTCCGTAACAGGCAGGGGCCTTCTTCTTTGTCCCATTCTGCGCCGGTCAGTAAAGGCAGGGCTTCATCCACGCTGTCCACTGCCCAGATATGAAATTTTTCTTCCCGTACTGCATCCACTACGTCCTGCTGTAGGGAGAGATGACGCACGTTAGCGGCGGGGATAATAACCCCCTGCTTACCGTTAAGGTCACGCTGATTACAGATATGGAAGAAGCCTTCAATCTTTTCATTCAGTCCGCCGACCGCCTGCACGCGACCAAACTGATCGACCGAACCGGTAACGGCAATTAGCTGAGTCAGCGGCTGGCTGGAGAGTGCGCTGATTAACGCGCAGAGTTCAGCCAGGGAGGCGCTATCGCCGTCAACTTCCGAGTAGGACTGTTCAAATACCACTGATGCCGAGAAGGGCAGCTGCTGTTCCAGTTCTAACTCCGCAATCAACCACGCCTGCATGATCATCATGCCCTTCGCATGGATATTGCCACCCAGTTCAGCTTTGCGCTCCACGTCGGTAAACTCGCCGTCGCCAACGTGAACCACGCAGCTGATGCGCGACGGTTCGCCGAAGGCGCGGGGATGGCCTGGGAACTCAATCACTGACAGGGCATTGATCTGCCCAATCATTTCGCCTTCCGTCTCTACGACTATCTGATCGAGAAGAATTTCATCTCGCACGCGCTCGGCCAGAAAACCCTCGCGCCACTCGCGCATTTCCAGGGCATTAAGAATATTTTCCCCGCTCAGGCTGCTATCCGCGCTGTACATCGCTGCTTCGTGTAGCTGGCGTGAGATCCAGGCGGGACAGAGCGGTAACGTGTCCTGATCGCCGGTGTAACGCACGGCTTCACGGATCATTACCGGCCAAAAATCTTCTTTGATCGGCCCATAATCATGACTAACGGCGATGTCACTAAACCATCTCAGCCAGAGGGTGAACTCTTCGGCATCGACGATTTGAATATTATCTTCGAATTCGCCATAAAGTGAGAGAGCGGCGAGCTCGGGCTCCATTTCCTGGAAATCCGCCAGTACATCGCGATCGCCGGTGAGGACCAGACGGAACTGCATCGGCATTGAAGGAATAGCCGCGGGTAACGGGCGGGTTTCATCAGGAGAATGCCAGTCGAACTGACCGGTGGCCATGATCTTTTTCAGTCGGAGCCAGAGCAGGGGCTGAGCCAGTAGTGCACGCAGCGAGAGAATCAGCGTGCCGCCGTTAGCCTTGTGAACCAGGCCAGGTTCGGGAATAAGAGTTGTCTGTTGCAGACGAATGCAGCCAAAAAGCTCTTCAGCTTCAATCCAGTCTGCACGATGAATACCGCCCGTGCTGGCGAAATTATCTTCAGGAGTGACGGCAGGCTGCCAGCTAACTGACATCCCCTCTACCTGATAGTGACCGCCATAGAGCGAATCGTCATCCTCCTCAGCGAGGCGGGTAAGCTCGTCCTGCAGAAGTTTTTGATATTCAATATTTTCTGGCGTCTTGATTAACATCAGCGGAAATGCCGCTGGCGTTTGCAGAAGCAGGCTCAGACCGTTAAACAGGCGCGCTTGCACCAGAGCAAAACAGCTGCCGTCGGCTTCAAAAGCCTGCGAAAAAAGGGGCTGGACGCTTTCGATATCGGGCTGTAAAGCACGCCATTCTAATCTGTTATTGGTCAAAGTTATCGTATTTTTCTAAAATGAGTAAAAGCGGCATTATACAAGATTTCAGCCTGTTAAGCACCGGGGACATGTGTTTCACATCATGTTCAGATCGCAATAGAGATAACATCCTTGTTTTGTGTGCGGCTGCGCGTTAAAAACTGTTATTCTTAACCCGTTATGAAGTCAGCATGAGATTCCGATGAAATATCAGCAACTGGAAAATCTTGAAAGCGGTTGGAAATGGAAATACCTGGTAAAAAAACACCGGGAGGGTGAGGCGATTACGCGCTATCTGGAAAACAGCGCGGCACAGGTTGCTGTCGACGAACTTCTGGCTATGGAAAACCGACCGGTTGATGTGCTTATCTGGATAAGTAAGCATATTAATCCTGCGCTTGAAAACAGAATGAAGCAGACCATTCGCGCTCGTCGCAAACGGCATTTCAACGCTGAGCACCAGCACACCCGTAAAAAGTCGATCGATCTGGAATATCTGGTCTGGCAGCGACTGGCGGGGCTGGCCCAGCGGAGAAGCAGCACGCTTTCAGAAATCATCGTGCAGTTGATTGAGGATGCGGAAAGAAAAGAGCAGTACGCGAACCAGATGTCATCTCTCAGGCAGGATCTTAAGGCCATATTAGGTAAGCCAGACTAAATTCCAGCAAGAGTTCTAAAAAGAAAACCCCGCCGGAGCGGGGTTTTTTTATCAAAGAAAGAACTTAGCTCTGTGGCTGAGTTACAACGTCTTTGATACCTTTAACTTCGATTTCTACGCGACGGTCCGGAGACAGGCAGTCGATCAGAGCCTTACGGCCTTTCACGCTGTCACAGGTGTTGCCGGTAACTGGGTTAGATTCGCCCATACCGCGTGCAGAGATCTTGTTAGATGGGATGCCTTTAGAAACGAGGTAGTCAACGACGGACTGAGCACGTTTCTCAGACAGCTTCTGGTTGTACTGCTCAGAACCGATGCGGTCTGTGAAGCCCAGAACGACGACTGAACCGTCTTTAGGATCCAGTGAGCTCAGCTGGGTGTACAGCTGATCCAGAGCCTGCTGACCTTCTGGCTTAAGAGTAGCCTTGTTGAAGGTGAACAGAACGTCAGACTTCATGGTGAAACGCTTGGTTTCAACAACTGGAGCCGGAGCAGGTGCTGGAGCCGGAGCTGGAGCAGCATCATCCTGACCGAAACGGTAAGAAACACCAACGCTCAGCATGGCGTTATCAGGACGCGTACCAACGGTACCTGCATCACCGATGTTGTTAACCCACTGGTAGTCCAGACGGGTTGCCCAGTTTTTGGTCAGTGCGTATTCAACACCAACAGCTGCCAGCGGAGAAACGCCGGTGTCGTGGTCGCTGATACGGTTGCCAGTCAGGGTGTTCTGCTGAGTAGAGTCTGCACGCCATACCATACCACCCAGACGTGTATAAACGTCCAGATCGTCAGCAATTGGGTAGCTCAGTTTAGCAGCCAGCTGAATGCCCTGTGCTTTGAATGCGCCGTTTACGTTGTTGCCTTTGTGAGGCATACGACCCAGCCAGTCATAACCCAGTTCGAAGCCCAGGTACTGATTAGCCTGATAACCACCGAATGCACCAGCGCCAAGCTGGCTCTCGTGAGTTGGGCCATCATTGTTGGAATAACCGTTACCGTAGTAACCAGTGTCGTGGTACTGAGACCAGCCCAGTTTAGCACCGGTGTACCAGGTGTTATCTTTCGGGGCGGCCTGCGCTACGGTAGCGAAGCCAGCCAGTGCCACTGCAATTGCGATAGCTGTCTTTTTCATTTTTGCGCCTCGTTATCATCCAAATAGGCAATGAGCTTTCATTAGCTCTTTGATTAAATCCTTCGCCGGGTTATGAAGCTCGATTGTGACTCATCCAAAAAATGGTGGTTATTGAGCACCCTGGCGACGTAAAGTCTACAACGTACCAGCAAAGTTACAAGTATGATGTGAGCGACAACAGCAAAAAAAGTTCCTTCCACACACAAATTTTCACATTTGTGGACAGGTTTCATCCTAAAAGAAGAGATTTTGAGAGCTGCTAAACCATTATTGTGCCGCGCCAGCCCATTATCAGCCGCTATTCGCGGGCCTGGTGGAAAATAATCATGAGAAAATTCTTATTTTTACTTAATGATACAAAGTAGAGTGAATTTTTATCCCGTTGCAGGGTCTGGAGGTAACGATTTTTGCCCGATCGGGCCGCATGATCAATCCCAGAGCATTTCCTGCGGAGGCCGCATGCTGAAGTCTGAGGCGATCTTCCAGCGTAATTTCACCGGGCAACCAGCCTAAAACCACACTGTAATTGCCGGTTTGCAGCGCTTTAATCATCGCTTCAACGGTAGTGATAGCGCCTGACTGACTCACCTGCATGACTTTATCCAACGGTAAACCCGATTGCATTAGCCAGCTGCGGCTCAATTTTTGCTGAGGCGTTAGCCATAGCTGCCAGCGCGATTGCGTACCAAGCTGCTGAAGTAGAGGCAGTAACAGCATTTGCGTCATGCCTGGCTGGTTTTCACTGTAGATCATTTCGCTGATCAGGCCCGTTGCGCCCTCAGTCTGAGATGTGTCACCGGCACAGGCTGGAGTTGAATTAAAAGCAGCGGTGCGAACACGTGGCTTCAGAGAATGAGTATACATAATGGCTTCGCCCCCAGGGTTACTGTATGAATATACAGTATAGGCCAGGTGGATAAAGATCAACCTTATTTTTTTGAAAATGCCTCGCAAAAAAGAAACGTAAATGTCCTTCCAGGCAATTATTCATTGAACCCTTAACGTCGATTGCATACTTTCTACAGCGCAGCAAAGAAAAAGTTTTACGTAAGGACGGCTTTGGCACAAGGAGAGAGAAATGCATGATTCAAAAGTAAAAATTGAGCAGGCTAAGCGTGACCTTGCCGCATTGGGCGATATCGACAGTCGCAGCCAGTTTGGCGGTTACAGCCTGTCAGTGGGGAAAGTGGTTTTTGCGCTCATCGCGGAGGGGGAACTTTATCTGCGTGCCTGTGAACAGGCTAAGCCCTATCTGGTTGAGCGCCAGATGGAACCTCTCTGTTTCAACAAAAGAGGAATACCGGTGACGCTGGATTATTATCGTGTTGATCCGGCGCTCTGGTCCCAGCAGGAGCAACTGATCGCTTTGTCCAAACTTTGCCTGCAGGGGGCGCGTAAGCATCGTGAAGGGGTTTTACAGAATCGGAGACTGAAGGATCTGCCCAACCTGAGCTTACGTCTTGAACTCGAACTGAGAAGGGTAGGAATTAGCAGCGTACAAATGCTGAGGGAACAGGGGGCGAAGGAGAGCTGGCTGAAGCTCCGGGCCTGTAATAAGAACCTCAGTATCAGCGTCCTGTTTGCGCTTCAGGGGGCGATACTGGGGCGTCATCATCAGGCGCTGCCTGATGACATTAAAGAAGAACTTCGGGAGTGGCACCGGATGACGCTCCGGTGCCCGCAATGAAGGTACGGATACCCCTAAATCTTATTAATGAGGACCTGCTTTCTCAGCTGCGCTAGCTCGGGTAGGAGCGCAATAAGTAAGCCGACCTGTTGCAGAATGAGAGGCTCTTTCGTCTCCGGGTCGGCTTCCATGGTTTCAATTCGCTCAGAAAGGCATGCCAGTGCGTCTGTGGCTTTTACCTCATCAACGCTTTTAACCTGTAGCACGTCGTCAACATAGCAGACAGCATCCTCCAGTACTTTCAGCATCAGTTCATGCTGAATTTTTTCCCGGTGAGCGCCCAGCGCCGAGATATAGCTGAGAAAGGAGTGATTCAGACACATCAGGCGAAAGGCCGCTTCCCGCAGGGGGGCATCCGCATTTTTCTCGGCAGAAATCGCCGACACGACGGATGCCAGCTCAGCGTCGCTGTTATGCGCATCACGGCGCGCAATACGATAAGCAAGGCGATTATCTTTACCCTGATGGTATTGCACCAGGATGGCATCAAGATAGCGACAGTTGGCGCTCACCGCCTGCTCAGCGACGGCGGAGAGCCGCCTGAAGCGCCAGTCGGGCCAGATAAAGGCAACGGCCAGCCAGGCGAGCGCGCATCCGAGCAGCGTATCAATAATTCTCGG
Organism: Erwinia sp. ErVv1; assembly: GCF_900068895.1. GTDB lineage: Bacteria > Pseudomonadota > Gammaproteobacteria > Enterobacterales > Enterobacteriaceae > Erwinia. Next base: position 308,940 of record NZ_CDPK01000003.1, read on the forward strand.
CAGAGCGACTTCAAATCCCTCGCCCAGTAGATTGAAGCAAAACAGTACCAGTAAGGTAATAAACATGGTTGCATGGGCATACTGAGACTGGCGGAAGGCGAAAAACAGTACGCCGGTCACCACGATAAGGATCAGTTGCCCCTCAACCGAAGGCACCAGCCACAGCAGCGGCAGGCCGATGATGATACCGATAACCGTGCCCGCGATACGCAAAGCCAGCCGTCTTTTGGTGGCATTGTAATTAGGCTGGCAAACNCCAGCCACAGCAGCGGCAGGCCGATGATGATACCGATAACCGTGCCCGCGATACGCAAAGCCAGCCGTCTTTTGGTGGCATTGTAATTAGGCTGGCAAACAAACAGACTGGTTAGCAGTATCCAGTAGCCATGTTGAAGTCCGGTTACCTGAATAAAGGTATAACCTGCGCAGAGCAGAAGTGACATGCGAACGGCGTGTCTGAATAAAGGCGATTCAGGGGAAAGGTGTCGACTCAGCCGCAGCCTGATATCGGCCCAGCCCGTGAGTCCTTCACTGGAAAGCGTGCTGTCGTGGCTTTGCGTGCCAGCAGCCTGAAGCTGTTCGGATTCGATTGTGGCCAGCTGTGCGTCGACGGCCCGCAAATTGTTCAGCAAATAGTGCATGGCTTTTACTTCACCACTGGCGGGCTGTGTGTTCTTTAGCCTGTCCAGCGCGGCCTGAAGATGAACAAAAACCCGCTCAAACCGGCCATCGTGCTGATAAGTTTCCCGCATCAAAATACAGTTGGCCAACTGACGGCAGGCACCGGCCTGCATGGATAGCAGGCGCTGAAAGCGGAAAAGAATATCGCTGTAGCGATACTCCTGACGCAGCGCGTGATACTGGACGTGCGAGGAACTGGCGCGTTCATGGATATCCTGAGCCACAAAATAGTAGTGCAGCGTCCGACGCGTACCACGCTGCCCCCGGTCTCCCCGCAGGCGGGACTGGATTGATATTTTTGCCTGATTCAGCGTGGCAACCAGCTGACTGTTTGCCATTGCAACCTCTATCAGGGTGTCGCTGTCGCCCTCTTCGGCATCAGGATCGAACAGGCCTGCCTTGGCATCAAGATAAAGTGCCAGCCCCTCATAGCATCGGGCCATATTCTCCTGGAGTGGACGAATAGGGAAAATGACGTGGCCGGTCAGCGTTAACAGGTTGTACCAGGCCGCGCCCACCAGCAAAAGCACGGGCTGGAGATACCACTGGGGGAACAGACCTATCCCTAACAGGGTATAGATAGCAATGAGCAAGGCACCAAACGCAATGGTGGCGTAGCGCTGGCCAAGCGCTCCCAGCAAAATAAATCCCCAGGTTGACACCGCCAGGCCAGCGGTAAACAGCCAGGGCTGGGGGGAAAGGAGTTCGACGGAAACCGACGCTACGCAAAAACAGACCAGGGTGATAAGCAGGTTTCGCAATCTGCCGCTCAGGCGATCGTCCAGATCGGCCAGCGCAGCGGCAACCACGCCAAGGGTTAGCGGAATGGTCCAGGTTATTTGATTTAACCACCAGGGTAAGCCGGTGGTCCCCGCGAGGGCGATAAATATCCGCAGGTTGTAAAGCAGGGCGCTATTGTAGGCATAGCGCCGAAGGCCGCGCGTAAGCGTGATTTGCATAGTCAGTTAAAACGGCGGCGGGCATTGGCTTCACGGGCAGCCTGAGCCACTTCAACCGGAACCACACGGCGGCCCACTGGCCAGAGCGCGATAGCAGCAATCTTAAAGTTGGCTATGCCCAGAGGAATGCCAATCAGGGTGATGCACTGAGCAATGCCGGTCAGAACATGCATCACGCATAGCCACCAGCCGAAAAGAATAAACCACAGTACATTTAGCAGTGTTCCGCCCGAGTTCAGCACCGCGCTCTTCCGGTCAGGATACAGCTCGTCAACGTGCACCGCTTCATTGCCAAAAGGCACAAGGGAAAGTCGGGTGATTTCCCAGCAGGAGCGGGTTAACGGCAGAGTGACGATAAAAACCACGCTCAATACCGTGGCCAGCAGCCAGCTGAGCGTGGTGAGAAAGCCACCTAAAACAAAGTTAAGAATGTTTAAAACAGTACGCATGGGGACAATCCTTAGGGTAAATACGAGTCGCATAGCTTAATGGACTGATTATACCGTTTTTTAACTCTGGAGCGGTACACCCCCGCCGGGTAAACTACCGCCTGGAGAATTCAACAGTAGCCAGGGTCTCGTCATGGAACTGAAAGCAACGTCGCTGGGTAAACATCTGGCGCAACATCCCTACAATCGGGTGCGGCTGCTACGCGCCGGCGTCGAGGTCAGTGGCGAAAAGCATGAATACCTTATTCCGTTTAATCAACTGTTAGCCATCAAATGCAAGCGAGGTCTGGTCTGGGGTGAGCTTGAGTTCTCGCTGCCGGATGACAAAGTGGTGCGGCTGCATGGCACCGAATGGCAGGAAACCCAGCGCTTTTACCATCATCTCAGCCACGCATGGCAGCTCTGGAGCGACGAGATGAGCCTGGTCGCTGCTGACGTACTGGAGAGCCTGGTCGAAAAACTTCACACCTTTGAACAGCAGGACAAATGGCTGAAGCGCAGTGATGTGGCAGACTGGCACAGCGTGATTACAGAAGCCTTTTCCTCTTTACCGCTACCCGTTGCGCGATTAGAAGAGTTTGATAACTGCCGGGATGCGGCCCTGTTTTGTTTGCGCTGGCTGGAAAGCGGCGATGCACAGCGCCAGCAGCGCAATGCCAGCTGGACAGAAAAAATGCTGGAGCAGTATGCTGACTTTTTTAACAGGGTTGAAACCTCTCCGCTCAATGCTTCTCAGGCGAGGGCGGTGGTCAACGGTGAGGATTCACTGCTGGTACTGGCGGGAGCAGGCAGCGGCAAAACCTCGGTACTGGTTGCGCGAGCAGGATGGCTGTTAATGCGGCGACAGGCCGCGCCAGAGCAAATCCTGCTACTGGCCTTTGGTCATCAGGCCGCTGGTGAGATGAACGATCGCATCCGAAAACGGCTGGATGCGGAAGGCATAGAAGCCCGTACCTTTCACTCCCTGGCACTGAATATCATTAGCCAGGGAAGTAACAAATCTCCGACGATAAGCAGGCTTGAGACCGACAGTGCCGAGCGGCATAAGCTGCTGATTGCGGTTTGGCGTCAGCAGTGCAGCGAGAAAAAAGCGCACGCGAACGGCTGGAGACAGTGGCTACAGGATGAACTGGCGTGGTCGCCTGGCGAAGGGGAATTCTGGCAGGATGACCGCCTGGCTAAAAAGCTGGCGGGCCGGCTGGAACGTTGGCTGGGGTTAATACGTATGCACGGCGGGGCGCAGGCGGAGATGATTGCATCCGCACCGGAGGCGATACGTGACGTTTTCTCTAAGCGTGTAAAACTGATGGCCCCCCTGGTTAAGGCCTGGAAAAGCGCGCTGAAAGAGGAGGGCGCAATAGACTTCTCTGGCCTGATCCATCTGGCAGTGAATATTCTGGATAAAGGCCGTTTTATCAGCCCCTGGAAGCATATTCTGGTTGATGAGTTTCAGGATATCTCGCCGCAGCGTGCTGCGCTGCTGGCCGCACTGAGAAGGCAAAACAAACAAACCTCGCTCTTTGCCGTTGGCGATGACTGGCAGGCGATATATCGGTTCAGTGGGGCAGAAATGACGCTGACCACCGCGTTCCATCACCATTTTGGTGAAGGCGATCGCTGCTTCCTGGACACGACCTACCGCTTTAACGATCGCATTGGTGATATTGCAAACCGCTTTATTCAGCGTAATCCCCATCAGCTTAAAAAACCGTTGAACAGCCTGAGCAAGGGGGGCAAACGCGCCGTTTCACTGCTGCCAGAAGGACAGCTGGAGGCGTTGCTGGACAAAATGAGCGGCTATGCAGCGCCGGATGAGCGGATTTTGATCCTTGCCCGCTATCACTACCTGCGGCCGCAGCTGCTGGATAAGGCGAAAACCCGCTGGCCGAAGCTGAAGATAGATTTCACCAGCATCCATGCCAGTAAAGGCCAGCAGGCAGACTATGTAATTTTACTGGGCCTGCGGGCGGATAAAGAGGGCTTTCCCGCCGAGGCAAGAGAATCGGTGATTGAACAGGCGCTGCTACCGCAGCCAGAGGCATTTCCGGATGCCGAAGAGCGGCGACTGGCCTATGTTGCCCTTACCCGCGCGAGGCAGCAGGTCTGGCTGCTGTATGAAAAAGAAAATCCGTCGGTCTTTGTGGAGGAGTTCAGAGAGCTGGGCGTGCCGGTATTGCGTAAGCCATAACGGTTGCAGCGGCCACTGTGGGCCGCTGCAACACAATCAGTTCAGGCGTTCCTGCAGATAGCGCTGGTAGTCGGGGATGATAATCTCGACCGGCCGGGTAAAAAGTGGCGAATGGATAATGAAATCAGCCGTCGCGCGATTCGTTGCTACCGGAATATTCCATACGGTCGCCAGGCGCAGTAGTGCTTTTACATCTGGATCGTGGGGGACGGCGTTTAACGGATCCCAGAAGAAAAAAAGCACGTCGATTTTAAGTTCTGCAATCAGTGCGCCAACCTGTTGATCGCCGCCCATTGGCCCGCTAAGCATCGCCGTTACCGGAAGTCCGGTCGCGCGCTGCACCAGGTTACCCGTAGTGCCGGTAGCGTACAGCGTGTGTGCGCTGAGTATCTCTTTATGGATACCGACCCACTCCATCAGCGACGTTTTACAGTGGTCATGCGCGACCAGCGCAATATGTTTTTTTTCCTGAATAGTGCGAGTGGTTTGTTCCATGCCGGTTTCCTGGTTTCACAACAATAGGTGAGGGAGATAACCCTGTACCTGCCGATTTTAAGCGGCAGGGCAGCATACATCAACTGGTACGCAGTGCCTGCATGAGGACCATAAATCGCTGACGCGTAGCAGAGTCAACCTGCTGATACCAGAGATAGAGCAGCCGTCCACCGGGATGTTGACTGCTGGCGAGATCGTCCGGACTTTCGCTAGCCGCTGCGCCCGGCTTTGGCTGACGGGCAAAACGCGCGACCGACGCGACGTTCCCTTTCAAATTGTAGATAACCATCGCCTGTTCAAAATCCATACTGCCCGCCGTGTTCAAGCGGTCGCGCTGACTCTCAATCAGTACCCCCTTTTCATCGACCAGCTGAAAATCTGCATTTTTGTCAAAAGCCTTCCTTAAAGGATGGCTGGTCAGAAGGGGGAGTTTGATAGTGACCGAACGGGCATGCACCGTGTTGAAGGTGACGATCATCGGGGCCGAGAGCCACATCTCATTTTGCTGTGGCCCTTTTTGCAGATTTTTTTCGACTCGAAACAAAAACTGGTGCTGACCGCGTTCCAGTTCAAGGCCCTCGGCACCTTTTAATAACGAACCCGATATTTTATGACCATCAAGAACCAACAGATCGATATCAGGCGAAAGCTTCAGGGTGGTGGCCTGCGTGCTTATCGCAACCAGCATCGCCAGTAGCCCTGTCAGGGACAGACGCAGCTTCATTCTTTCTCCAGCCGGCGGGAATGCGAGTACAGTGAATGTATCAAAGTCTTTCATTATGGCACAGCATTAACATTTTTACATACTCTTAGTGCGGTTTAGTCCAGCCAGTACGCAATAAACCGGCCCAGTCATTAACGAAGTACTCAGAAGGGCATAAAATAAGAGGATTGAATAATGAGGAGGATGCTATGCAGGATAAAATGATTGCGGAGATTTTAGGCGGTACGCAGCATATTGCGCTGGTGGGTGCGAGTGATAAACCCGCGCGAGCCAGCTATGGAGTCATGTCCTATCTGTTATCTCAGGGCTATAAAGTGACCCCGGTCAGTCCGAAGCTTGAGGGGAAGGTTCTGCTGGGCCAAAAGGCTTATGCATCGCTTGAAGATATTCCCGAACCGGTAGACATGGTGGATGTTTTTCGCAATTCGGAAGCCGCTTACGGTGTGGCCCAGGAGGCGATTGCCATTGGGGCGAAATCGCTCTGGCTCCAGCTCGGGGTGATCAACGAGCAGGCTGCGGTGCTGGCAGAGAGTGCTGGCCTGAAGGTGGTGATGGATCGCTGCCCTAAAATTGAAATACCGCGCCTCGGCCTGGAAAAAGCGTAACAGGAGCCGCGTCCGGCTGGAAAAAATAAAAGCCCGCAGCGCGGGCTTTTGAGGGGAGTGACTCTCCCTGCACGACAGTTAATTTCTCAGGCGCGGTGCCTGGAGCTGCTGGCGTATAGAGGCGGCCAGCTCGTCCATGGAGGGCTGTTCGGGGTGATCGCCGGGCAGCGCCCATGAGAGCTGCGCTTCAGCGAGATAGGTGTGTACCGTTTCCCCCTCTTCATTTTCCATGACGACATGGTACCAGGGCGCATGCCGAAGCGAGCCGCTGGTGGTGGTATCATCGACCTCCTGATCCTCCAGAGAGTATTCGGGGTCGACATCAACTACCACGCCTAAGAATCCATGCAGCTGATGCCGCACCTGCTGACCCAGTCCAAATTTGCTGGCAATCATCGTAATCTCCTGAGAAACATGCCCTGTCAATAACATGGGGGCAGGGGCGATGTTTTCAAGTCACAGCACGTGGCAGGCAAAACCCTTCAGATACATTCCTTCCGGGTAGCTGGCGATCACCGGATGGTCGGCGGCCTGACGGAACTGTTCGATAAACTGAACGTCACGCTGCGCATCAAGCGCGGCATCGGCGATAATTTTCTGAAATAAATCAGTCGGCATCAGTCCCGAGCAGGAGAAGGTGAGCAACATGCCGCCGGGGTTCAACAGCTGCATGGCCAGCATATTGATATCCTTATACCCCCGACAGGCACCCGCAAGCTGATTTTTGTTTTCAACAAATTTCGGGGGATCCATTACGATAAGATCAAATTTCTCTCCCTCGTCGCGATAGCGCCTGAGCAGCTTGAAAACGTCATCACGCAGGAATTCGGCTTTTGACACGTCAAGGCCGTTGAGTTCGATATTCTGACGGGCCACGTCCAGCGCACCCTGTGAGGTATCAACGCTAATGACCTGCTTACAGCCTCCCATCAGCGCTGAAACCGCGAAACCTCCGGTGTAGGAGAAGCAGTTGAGCACGCGTCGATCCTTTGCGTAGCTACGCGTAGCGAGGCGGCTGTCGCGCTGATCGAGATAGTAGCCCGTTTTATGGCCGGTCTGGATATCAACCAGCAGCTTCATACCGTGTTCAGTGATCGGCAGCAGGTCGGGAGGCGTGTCGCCTAGCACCGTACCCTGCGTCAGAGGCAGGCCCTCTTTTTTACGCACGCTAACGTCGGAACGATCGTAGATAGCACAGCTGGGGTAGCAGATTTGTAACGCGGAAATCAGGGCAGCACGCTGGTATTCAGCCCCGGCTGAAAGCAGCTGAAGCACCAGGAAGTGGCCAAAACGATCAATGGTGACACCCGGTAAACCATCGGACTCGCCCGCAATCAGACGGTAGCTGTCCAGATTATCGCGTGCAGCAAGCCAGTCACGCAGCTGCTGAGCGGCGTTAAGGCGACGGACAAAAAAGTCGACATCAATGACTTCGTCCTGCTGCCAGGTCCATACGCGGGCGCGGATTTGTGACGAGGGTGACCAGGCCGCGCGGGCCAGCCATTTCCCCTGGCTGTCGCAGACATCGATGGTTTCGCCCGACTGGGCTTTTCCTTCCATTTTGGCTATCGCGCCGGAAAAAACCCAGGGGTGACGACGGAGCAGTGACTTTTCACGCCCTTTGGCAAGAATTAAACGAACACTCATATTTGCTATGCTTACAGTCAGAAAAACAGCGTTTATTGTCCGGTGCCAGCCGGGAAAATGCAATCTGCGTCTTTACGGGAGGGAATATGGCGATAGTGTGTACACGAGCCTGGGTTCATGGCCTGGTACAGGGGGTAGGGTTCCGATACAGCACCCAGCGTGAAGCGAAGGCGCTTGGCCTGAAAGGATATGCAAAGAATCTGGATGACGGCAGCGTTGAGGTGGTTGCGTGGGGAAAAGAGGAACGGGTTGAGGCGTTGTTGACCTGGTTAAGAGCAGGGGGCCCTCGCAGCGCACGCGTGGATAAGGTGCTCGCTGAACCCTGCCCGCCGGGCGACGAACCGGGCGGCTTTACGACAAATTAGTCATTACGCGCCTGCGGACGAGGGTGTGAATATTGCACGCCTGTAGATATCAGAGGCATCTGGCGGGTTTTGGCAGGCCCGCTATTTTAGTGGCCTGTTTTGCCGGACCCTGAGGGAAAAGGCGGAAGAGATAACGGCTGTTGCCCTTTTCTTCACCGTGCTCTTTCGCCATCGCTTTCACCAACATACGGACGGCAGGGGAGGTGTTGAACTCCAGATAGAAGCTGCGCACCAGCCGAATAACCTCCCAGTGGGCCTCAGTGAGTACAATCGCCTCTTCAGCGGCAAGCAGGGGCGCTAACGCTTCATGCCAGTCACTCGTCGATTTCAGATACCCCTGCGCATCGCGCTCAATTTCTTTACCTTCAAAAAACACCCTGTAACCTCTCTCTGGTTTATCGGCGGCCAGTGTAGCAAATTTTCCGGGTAAAAAATAAAGCCCGGGGCGCGATGTAAAGGGGTTTAGCTTCGCTGACCGCTGACCGCCACATGATGTCTGGAAAGAGATCTGCACTCTGGCCTTCAGATATAAGGAAGGGGTCACAGGGGCGGAAGCGAGCCGCCGGCACGATTAATTGCTGATTTAGTGCGCTTCCTGGCGATTTTAGCGGCAAATGAAAAGCGAATGACTGTTTTTAAAGCAACTGAATTAAAACCTGCTTTACATCGACAGGGCGGATGTTTATAGTGCGCCTCATTGCGGAGGGGTGGCCGAGTGGCTGAAGGCACCGGTCTTGAAAACCGGCGACGGGAAACCGTTCGAGAGTTCGAATCTCTCCTCCTCCGCNGCGGAGGGGTGGCCGAGTGGCTGAAGGCACCGGTCTTGAAAACCGGCGACGGGAAACCGTTCGAGAGTTCGAATCTCTCCTCCTCCGCCATAAAATTTAACGGGTCAGCGAAAGCTGGCCCGTTTTGCATTTATAACCGCATACCTTATTCATGCCAGACTCCAGACTCCAGACTCCAGACTCCAGACTCCAGACTCCAGACTCCAGACTCCAGACTCCAGACTCCAGACTCCAGCACCCCTTTTCCCCCTCACTTTAAAATTAATTGCATAAAAGCGCATAATTTCAACAAAATACGAAAAAAAAGCTTGGCAAGCTCGGTAACAATCCCTATACTGCGCCCCATCAGTTGCTCAGGACGTTTTCTTAAACCGAATGAGTAAAGGATAAAGTGCGGAGGGGTGGCCGAGTGGCTGAAGGCACCGGTCTTGAAAACCGGCGACGGGAAACCGTTCGAGAGTTCGAATCTCTCCTCCTCCGCNTGCGGAGGGGTGGCCGAGTGGCTGAAGGCACCGGTCTTGAAAACCGGCGACGGGAAACCGTTCGAGAGTTCGAATCTCTCCTCCTCCGCCATCAAATTCGACGGGTCAGCGTAAGCTGGCCCGTTTTGCTTTTATCTCCCTGCGCCATCCGGTGAAGCCCACATTTCGTTCTGCAGTACATTATCCTCCCGAAATGATTAGAGCATTCCTAAAACATCTTGTATCTTTTCAATCTCCTGATGCGTCTTAAGCGTAAAAGCGATAGTCTGCTATAAACTCAACACGGTTAACGAATGCCCATGCCTGCCTGTGTTCTGGTGGGTGCCACTGCGAGTGGCGTCTGCGCTGTTGGCGTTTTCAACCGCATCGCCTTAAACGGCTGGGCTAAACACCCTTGAATTGATGGAAAAAACATGATTAAAAAATTTAGTCTCTGCGCGTTAGCAGTTTGCTCGGCACTTACCGGGGTGTCAGCCTTTGCAGCTGACGGTGACTACCAGCTTGAACAAGTCCTGATGATGAGCCGCCATAATCTTCGCGCGCCGCTGGCAGATAACGGCAGCGTACTGGCGCAGGCAACCAAAAAAGCCTGGCCAAAGTGGGACGTTGCTGGTGGTCAGCTCACCACCAAGGGCGGCGTGCTGGAAGTGTATATGGGGCGCTACACCCGTGAATGGCTGGCGCAGCAGGGCCTGGTGAAGGATGGCGAATGCCCGGCAAATGATGATATCTACGCCTATGCCAACAGCCTTCAGCGTACCGTCGCGACGGCACAATTTTTCACTACTGGCGCCTTCCCTGGCTGCGATATTCCTGTCACTCACCAGGATGCGATGGGTGAAATGGATCCGGTATTCAACCCGATCATTACCGACGGCAGTGATACCTTTAATAAGCAGGCGCTGACCGCGATGAATAGCGCAGGCGATAAGCTGGCGCTTAAGCCCGCCTTCCAGCGTCTGGAAAAGATCATTGATTATAAAAATTCGCCAGCCTGTCGTGATAAAAAGCAGTGTGACCTCGCAAGCGACAACCAGAACAAATTTACCGCAGAAAATGGTAAAGAGCCGGGCGTCTCCGGGCCGCTGAAAGTCGGAAACTCGCTGGTCGACGCTTTCACCCTGCAATATTACGAAGGTCTGCCGCTGNGGATGAAGATAAGGCGAGTGCGCCTAAGGTCACGCTGCTGGTGGGACATGACTCCAACATCGCGTCTTTGCTGACCGCCCTGGATTTCAAACCCTATACGCTGCCCGGTCAAAATGAGCGCACGCCGATTGGTGGGATGATTCAGTTCCAGCGCTGGCATGATAAGAAAAACAATCAGGAACTGGTGAAGGTGGAATACGTTTACCAGACCAGCGATCAGTTGCGTAATGCAACCCCGCTCTCGCTGGATACGCCACCCCAGCGCGTGACGTTGCAGATGAACGGCTGTACGACGGATGCTAACGGCTTCTGTCCATGGGATCAGTTTACTCAGGTCCTGAATAAAGCCATTCAGGGAACGCCAATGGCAGCCAGCGCCGCCCAGTCGGCCGCCACTCCCGCCACCCCAGCAGACAAAGCAGAAGCGGATAAGGCCGCAGCAAATAAAGCGGCTGGCGAAAAAGCAGCTAAAGAGGGTGCAGCAGGTGACAAGGCTGGTAAGGACAACGTGACGTCTGACCGCGCCGCCGCCGATAAAGCGGCTGAGGATAAGCGCGCCGCAGATAAGATTGATAAGGCGAAGGCCAACGAGAAAGCAAAAGCCGATCAGAAGGTTAAGGCTGACGACAAAGCCAGTGCCGATCAGAAAGCCAAGGCTGACGAGAAAGCCAGTGCCGATCAGAAAGCCAAGGCTGATGATAAAGCCAGTGCCGATCAGAAAGCCAAGGCTGACGACAAAGCCAGTGCCGATCAGAAAGCCAAGGCTGATGATAAAGCCAGTGCCGATCAGAAAGCCAAAACTGATGACAAAGCTAAGGCGGATGATAAAAATAACGCGGCACCATCAGATGCCGTTACGCCAGCGCAGCCAGTGCCACAGACTGATAAAGCGTCCTGATTCACAGGTAATGGCGTAAAAAAAAGGCCGACGATGTCGGCCTTTTCTCTGTCTGTCTGTCTGTCTGTCTGTCAGTCAGTCAGTCTGTCTGTCCGTCGTCTGTCAGCGGGGCGGGATGCCTGTTCGACTCGCTGACATTAACGGTCAGTCAGCGCTGACGACAACCAGCTTCTGATTCACAAACTCTTTGATGCCCAGATCGGACAGTTCACGCCCAAAGCCAGAACGCTTCACGCCGCCAAAGGGAAGCTCAGCAGAGGTATCAGTAGCGGAGTTGATATACACCATGCCGGTTTCAATCTGCGAGGCCAGTTTCTTACCGCGTTCGATATCACGGGTAAATACTGCACCGCCCAGGCCATAGTGTGAGTCGTTCGCCAGCTTCACCACTTCCTCATCATTTTTTACGACATAAACCTGCGCCACCGGGCCAAAGAACTCTTCGAACCAGGCAGGATTGTCACGCGTAATGCCAGAGAGAATAGTTGGCTCGAAGAAACAGCCTTTGCCATCTACTGCCTTACCGCCCACGTGCAGTTTGGCCCCTTTTGCTACCGCTTCATTCACCTGTTTCACCAGGGTGTCGCGCGCAGAAGAAGAAGACAGAGGGCCAAGCGTGGTGCTTTCGTCCAGCGGATCGCCGATTTTAACGTCACGGAATGCCTGAGTGAATTTTTCAAAGAAAGCGTCAGCCACCTTCTCCTGAACGATAAAGCGTTTCGCAGCAGTACATACCTGACCACAGTTATTCAGACGCGCACCGACACCCGCCTTAATTGCTTTATCAAGATCGCAGTCATCAAGCACCACAAAGACATCATTACCGCCCAGCTCAAGGGTGGTTTTCTTCAGGTATTTACCTGCCTGTTCGGCAACGGCACTGCCCGCACGTTCTGAACCGGTTAGCGCAGCACCCTGCACGCGGTCATCGGCAATCAGCTCTGCAACCTGATCGCTGCTGATAAACAGATTTGTCCAGACGCCTTTAGGCGCGCCGGCTTCGTTAACCAGCTGTTCAAACAGAGAAGCACAGTGAGGCACGTTTGAAGCATGCTTAAGCAGTACGGGGTTACCTGCGGCCAGGTTAGGGGCCAGCACGCGCATCAGCTGATAAAACGGGAAGTTCCACGGTTCAACGGCCACCAGCACGCCAATCGGGTGATTTTCAACCCAGGCTTCGCCCAATTCACTGGGATAACGCACCGGCGCAAGAAAGCGTTCAGCATTTTCAGCGTAATAGCGGGCAATCTGTGCGCACAGCTGCACTTCGCTGCGGCTCTGACCAATGAGTTTGCCCATCTCAACGCTTGCCGCTTTGGCCAGCTCTTCGACGCGGCCTTCAATCAGTTCTGCAAGCTTCTTCAGCACCTGAAGACGCGGCTGGATCGGGCCTTTCGACCAGCTGGAATGGTAGAGATCGTCGGCGGTAGATAATGCCTGCTCGACCTGATCGGCACTGTGGGCGGGCCAGGTTTTAATAAGTTCGTTACTGGTGGGATTAATTGTCTGATAAGACGACATATTGCGCTCCTTTACGAATAAGCTGCCTGGCTCTCAGGCCTGAAATGTGGATTAAGCGTAGTCGAAAGAACACTAATTTCACAACGTTATCAGTTGACAAAAAAAGTCGGAATATTCCGCTTTAAGGCAGCAAAAAGGGCGGAAAAACCCGCCCCGGGATGATTTAATGACGTTATACGTTTTTTCTTTCGACGGTTTTGTTGTCCCAGGTGAGGACGTCTTTATCGGTTTTTTCAAAGGCGCGAAGTAAAACATCATCGCTCCCCTGTTGCTCCCAAATCTCCTCGGCCAGCTTTTCGTCGTAGTTAGCCACTTCGAATATGGCTTCAGCAATCTCCGGAGAGGTTGCGCGCAGGCTTGCCCATTCTCCAACGTGATGTTCTTTAGATTGTTGCGTTGCCATGTTTACTCTCCTGTGAAGTGTGTTATCCGTTCAGCTTAACGGCCAGTCCAGCGACATATTCGCCCTGAAAACGCGCTATATTCAGCTCGGTCTCGCTGGGCTGGCGGGAGCCGTCTCCGCCCGCAAGGGTGGTTGCGCCGTAGGGGGTACCACCACGCACCTGGGAAATATCAAAGAGTTCCTTCGCCGCATACCCAATTGGCACGATAACCATGCCGTGATGAGCGAGGGTAGTCCAGGTTGACGAAATAGTGTGTTCCTGTCCACCACCGGTACCTGTGGACGCAAAGACGCTGCCTAATTTGCCGTGCAGAGCACCCGACGCCCAAAGGCCGCCCGTTCTGTCAAGAAAGGTGCGCATCTGTCCCGTCATGTTACCGAAGCGCGTCGGCGTACCGAAAAGAATGGCATCGTAATTTACAAGCTCATCGGGGGTGGCAATAGCAGCAGACTGCTGCGTTTTGCCGCCAGCCTGAGCAAAGTGTTCGTCATCCATCGTTTCAGGTACGCGACGTATCGTTACTTCGGCACCGCTGACGCGTTTTGCCCCTTCGGCAACCGCATTTGCCATGGTCTCAATGTGTCCATACATCGAGTAGTAAAGCACCAGTATTTTGGCCATTGACTCCCTCCTTGATAAAATTAAAGGCATTTGCCGGGCGGCTTAAGCCGGGCCAGCCTGTTAAAGGACCGGAAAGCTTGTCAGCGTACTGACAACAAACTTCCTTTTTTATCTTCAGTGAATTGTCAGGGAATAAGTATAGAAGAGGATCACAGTTTTGCTGGGATTTGCCTGTTTCAGGCACCCGGCGAAGAGGTTTGTGTCATGACGGGGAACTAATACATTAGATTGTTTTATACTATTTGCTGGCGCTGATTAATGATTACGTCGTAATTAATTTGTCTTAAATCTCACCGCTGAGTATAAATATTCGCCAACTTTACCCGGTAATCTATGCTTAATAACGTGGCGGCAGCAAATAAACGTCGTCGTCCCTGGGCAGCTTTCAGCCGGGTGAAATAATCAACGCAGTATGATGGCTTAACTATAGCGGAGGTAAGAGATGGCAGAGCATCGTGGTGGATCGGGAAATTTCGCTGAAGACCGTAAACGCGCATCAGAAGCAGGCCGTAAAGGGGGGAAAGCCAGCGGGGGTAACTTTAAGAATGACCCTAAACGTGCCTCTGAAGCGGGCGAGAAGGGAGGCCGCAATAGTCACGGTAATCGGGCAAAAGCTGATGACGCGTCGTAATCGGCAATGATCCAGCGAGCAGACCCCGTCAGGCCGCCGGGTTTACCCGGCGGCGATAACCTTTAGTGCTCCGGTTCGACCGCCGGGCTGTCAGGCAGTGCCGCCTTACGTTGATGATTTAATATGGCATTAAGCAAAATAGCGCCAAAGGTCGCGGTACCGATACCGCCGAGGGTAAAGCTTCCAATCCGCAGTGAGAAGTCCCCCGCACCGGCCACCAGCGTGACGGCAGCCATAATCAGGTTACCGTTCTGACCCAGATCGACGCCATTTTGTACCCAAATTCTTGCGCCTGCGACCGCAATAAGTCCGAAGACCACGATTGACGCTCCTCCAATCACCGGGCCTGGGATAGTGTGGATCAGTGCGCCAAACTTGGGTGAAAACCCGAGCAAAATGGCAATCACTGCGGCAGCAACAAAGACCAGCGTCGAATAGACCCGGGTAACAGCCATCACGCCGATATTCTCGGCATAAGTCGTGACTCCGCTGCCGCCGGATGCCCCTGAAATCAGGGTTGCCAGACCGTCACCCACAAAGGCCCGCCCCATCCAGGGATCCATGTTTTTACCCGTCATCCCCGCCACCGCTTTAATATGCCCAAGATTTTCAGCCACCAGAATCACAGCCACCGGTGCTATCAAAAATATGGCATGGCTGTCGAAGGAGGGGGCGGTTGTGGTAGGCAAACCAAACCAGGGGGCATTATCGATCAGGGAGAAGTTCACCGGTTGCCCAAGCCCCAGTCCGTTGGTTAACAGCATATAAATCGCACAGGCAGCAATCAGACCGACCAGAATCAGCAGCCGCTGCACCATACCCCGGGTGAAAACGGCGACAGCGCCAATACAAACCAGCGTGATCACCGCCATCCAGCTGTCAAACTGGGAGGCAGACACGCTGCGAATCGCAATGGGCGCCAGATTCAACCCGATGGCCATCACTACCGCGCCGGTGACCACCGGCGGCATCATCTTCTCGATCCAGCGCGTACCCGTTTTCATCACCACCAGGCCAATCACGGTATAAATCAGGCCGCAGGCCATAACGCCCCCCAGCGCCACGCTAAGGTGGGGGTTAATCCCCTGTCCCGTAAACCCGGTGACGGTAATGACCACCCCGACAAAAGCCGCGCTGGAACCCAGGTAGCTGGGGACGCGGCCTCCGGTGACCAGGAAGAACAGTAGCGTCCCCACGCCCGACATCAGCACGCAGAGATTGGGGTCAAGCCCCATTAATAGCGGCATCAGTACCGTCGCACCAAACATGGCGACCGCGTGTTGAAGTCCCATGATTATCGTCTGACCCAGCGGTAGCGTTTCATCCGGGGCTACAACCCCCTGCGCCGACGCGGAATGTTTCTGCCATTTTGGAAACCAGGAAGCTGCCATCGTTTTCTCCAGTAGAGTAAATAGTGCCGTGACCGCCGGGTGCAGGGATCAGACGAGCTGTCGCCGTAAAGGGTGATAACGCCGATCGAAGTAGATCAGACCGTGCGTATCGTCATTTGAAATCAGCGCCTGAACCTCGCAGATCAAAATGTCATGGGTGCTGACATTCACTACCTGAGAGACGCGACAGTCGAAAGAGGCGACGGCACCGGTGAGGATCGGCGAACCCGTTATCAACGTGGTCCAGTCGGCGGCGATAAAGCGCTCCTCCATTGGCGTTTTGCCACCAAACAGGGTAGAGAGATCTTCATGATCGGAGGCCAGCGTATTGATGCAGAGCTGCTGATTTTTTCTAAAAATCTCATAGACCGAGGCGGAACGGTTCAGGCAGACCAACAGCGTTGGAGGCGTATCGGTCACGCTGCAGACCGCCGAGGCGGTAAAGCCCGCCCGGCCAGCCGGACCATCGGTGGTGATAATATTCACCGCAGCCCCAAGGCGGGACATGGCATTGCGGAAATCCTGTTTTTCAACCCCGCTGATAGCGGCTGTTACGGGCGTAGCCAGAGTCATATTATTTCCTTTATTCACAGGGAGAGCGATGGTGATGTTCTGCTATCACTCCAGGGTACAGGCGGTAGCGAAATCCAGCCGCGGCAGACGGGGATAAACACTGTCCGGGTCGCCGTAGCCGATGTTGATCAGCAGGTTACTTTTCCAGCCGCTCTCCGCGAAGAAGGCCGCATCCACCGCCTCGCGGTCAAAGCCGGACATCGGACCGGTATCCAGGCCGCTCGCTCTGCATGCCGCGATCAAATAGGCCGCCTGCATTGAGCTGTTGCGAAAGGCGGTCTCCACGGCAAGTTCAGGACTGCTGGTAAACCAGGCGCGGGCATCCGCATAAGGAAAAAGTTCCGGCAGCCGGTTATAGAAAAGCGGATCCCAGGCAACAATGGCCGTGACCGGTGCGGTCATGGTTTTTTCGAGGTTGCCGCTGGACAGCGCAGGCTTAAGGCGTGCTTTACCGGCCTCGCTGCGAATAAAGGAAAATCTCGCTGGGCCACAGTTAGCCGAGGTTGGCCCCATCTTAACCAGGTCGTAAATCGCCCGGATCTGCTCATCGCTGACGGGACGATCCTGCCAGCCGTTACAGGTGCGGGCGGCGGTGAACAGCGTTTCTAATGCCGTCGTATTCAGTTTCTCTGCCATCGTGGCTCCGGTTATGCGTTTACATCGTGAGTCGGTCTTTCCTGCAGCCAGTTCAGCAGCAGCAGGTTGAATTCATCGCTGGCGGTAACGCTCATGGCATGACCTCCCCAGGGCATTTTGACGACGCTTGCGTGGGGGAGCGCCTGCTCCAGCTTTTGCGAACAGGTCCAGGGCACCAGCAGATCGTCCTGTGAACAGATAAGCAGCACGGGTGGGGTAACAGACTGCGCCTGCGTCGTGAAATCACAGGCCATCAGGGCGTGCAGGCGGCGCAGAAGATTATCGCGGCCCTGAAAATGCGCCACGTGCAGCGCATCCTCCGCCTCAATGCGCGTCTGGTTCTCCGACAGCCAGTCGGCAGGATAGAGGAACAGCGGCTGGGCCTGGACAAAGCTCTCCACACCTGCCCTGAGCAGCAGAGTCTGACGGACGTCAAAGCAGCGGCGGGTATGGGCATCCAGCCGAAGCCAGCCGTTAACAATGACCAGTCCCTGCACCCGATCGGGAAAGTCGAGCGCCATCTGCATACCGATTGCGCCGCCAAGCGCATGGCCGATAACCTCATAGCGTTCAACGCCTTTTTCAGCCAGGGCCTGCGCAAGTTCTGCCGCCATATCCTTTATGCTGTAGCCTTCTGGTAGCGTATCGGCACTGCGACCCGTGCCACGCTGGTCATACACAGCAACCTGATAGTCACGGGATAACGCAGCCATTTGCGGGCGCCAGAAGCTCCCTAATCCGCCGAGTCCGGCAGAGAGAACCAGCGTCCTGACCCCGGCATGCGCCGGCCCGGTCAGTTCAATATGCATGCCTGTCTCCGCCTCCGATATGCGCTACGCTGGAAATTTCAATCAGCGCATCAGGCTTCACCAGCCCACACTGGATGCAGAACCGTGCCGGTTTCTCGCCGGGAAAGTAGTCGGCATAAACCTGATTGACTGCCGCATAGTTGCTCCAGTCGGTAATAAAGATGGAGTTGAAGGTGACGTCATCCAGCGTCCCTCCGGCGGTTTCAATCACGCTTTTTATGCTCTCCAGAACGTGACGCGTCTGGGCAGCGGCATCGCCGACGTGCACCACGTTGTTATCTTTATCAAACGGCAATGTGCCGGAGACATAGACTATGCCGTCGGCCAGCGTACCTGGCACAAAAGGGGCGATCGGATTGCCGCTACCCGGCGGGGGGATAATGGTTTTTGGCATGTAAGGTGCTCCTTTATCGGGTGAATTTACGCCGACGGTTCTAATGAAAGCGTTTCAGGCTGAAGCGCGGAGCAGAAAGCGTTGACATCTGATACCCAGCCAAAAAAAGTTTCTATATTGAAGAGCGCTGCCTGCTGGGCAAAGGCAGGCCCGGCCTGGTGAGTGGCGTCCGCCAGCACAATGCCGAAATACTCCAGAAAGAAGCCGTCGCGCAGCGTGGCTTCAACGCAGACATTGGTCGCTATCCCGGTAAAGACCAGATGGCGGATACCGCGGCTGCGTAACATGCTGTCGAGCGACGTATTGAAAAAGCCGCTGTAGCGGGACTTAGGCAGCACAATGTCATCCGGCTGGGGCTGGAGCTGATCGACCAGCGCATAATCCCAGCCGCCTTTGGCGAGCAGCTTACCTTCCAGTTCGGGACGCGAACGCATCGTTTTAAGCGCGTTAGACTTGTGCCAGTTTGGCGAGCCGGGGCCACCTGCCTCCACGTAGCGGTCATCCCAGCCGTTTTGGAACCAGATAATCTGGATACCCGCGTCACGGGCGGCTTTCACGGCGATATTGATGTTTTCTATTACCGGGCGCGTGCCGGAGACGTCAAAGCCAGCGAGGTCCAGATAGCCACCTTCGGTGGCATAGGCATTTTGCATATCCACCACAATCAGCGCAGTCTGGCCGGGAGGGAAGGCGATGGACTCCGGGCGTGCCTTAAGGGTGATGTTATCGAGGTTTGAGGCGGTCGCGCAGACGACCGTTTCTGAACTGTTCATTATGCCACCTCCTGCGTAGCGTTAGGCAGGGCGTGACGACAGGTCATGAGCGGCTGGATACGCTGACCAAAGTTTTCAATTCCCTGAAGGAAGTCATCAAAGGTCAGCAGCACGCCCTGTGTGCCTTCAACCGCCGCCACTTCATCCAGCATACGGGCCACATGGGCATAAGAACCGACCAGCGTGCCCATATTGATGTTGACTGCCGAGGTGGGGTCGGCCATTTGGCGTACGTTGGTATCGCTGCCGGAACGCTTGTCCTGCTGACTTTGCGTCGTTAACCAGGCGAGCGCGTCCTCATCGGCACCGGCTTTATAGTGCTCCCATTTCGCGCGCGCGGCCTCGTCGGTTTCATCGGCAATGATCATAAACAGGACATAAGAACCGACATCCCGGCCTTCTTTATCCGCAGCAGATTTCATGCGTGCTGCGGTGGGGGCAAAGGCTGCGGGCGTATTGACGCCTTTACCAAAGCAGAAATTATAATCTGCATGCTTTGCCGAAAAAGCCATTCCGGCATCGCTCTGACCGGCGCAGATCACCTTCATGGGTTTTTGCGGCTGTGGGCTGAGTCGACAATCGTTCATGGTGAAAAACTCCCCCTTAAGGTCGGATTTACCGTTCCCCCAGAGATCGCGCAGTACCGACACATACTCGGTCAGATAGTCATAGCGTTTTGAGAAGTATTCATCGCCGGGCCAGAGTCCCATCTGATCGTATTCCGGTTTTTGCCAGCCGGTTACCAGATTGACGCCAAAGCGGCCATTGGAAATGGAGTCGATTGTTGAAGCCATGCGTGCCACGATAGCGGGCGGCAGGGTTAGCGTGGCCGCAGTAGCGTAAATTTCGATGCGCGAGGTCACGGCCGCCAGGCCAGCCATCAGGGTAAATGACTCAAGGTTATGGTCCCAAAACTCGGTTTTACCGCCAAAGCCGCGCAGCTTAATCATCGACAGCGCGAAGTCAAAATGATAATGCTCCGCCTTAAGCACAATCTCTTTGTTCAGCTCAAAGGTGGGTTTGTACTGGGGGGCATGGGTGGAAATCAGCCAGCCGTTATTGCCGATAGGGATAAATACGCCAACTTTCATAAAGATACCTCGTATTTTGCATAAAGGATGTTGTTCGCGCTGCGGTGCATCCTGCAGTTCCCGTTTCGGCGGCGCATACTGATGAAGTAGCAAAGGCTGTGCCAGGTTAGCAATACGCTATATATTCAGCAGGTTGAGAAATTTTGTTAAAGTAAAGTAGAGCGTTTGGTCCGAAATGGACCATTTGGTAAAAAGAATGTGCACAGAAAACAGGCAGGTCTGTTCCATGTCGGTGCAGGTCACCTGTTTTTTTCCGGTGAGGGCGGTCCAGGCTGGCCTGCGAAACAGATGATGGAGTCACGGTGAATTCAACAGATAAATTACCGCTTAAAACGGCGACGCGTCGTTCCAAAGCGGTAGCCGCGAAGCGCACGGCGATTGTAAATGCGGCACTGGCGCTCTTTTCTCAGTTTGGGCTACACGGAACAACGCTGGATAAAGTGGCGGAGGGGGCGGACGTGTCGAAAACTAATCTGCTTTACTATTACCCCTCAAAAGAGGCGCTTTATATTGCCGTGCTGAAGGATATTCTCGACGTCTGGCTGGCACCCCTTCGTGCCCTCAACAATGAACAGCAACCACTGGAAGCGATTCGCGATTATATTCGTCTCAAGCTCGAGGTTTCCCGCGATCATCCCCAGGCATCGAGGCTGTTCTGTATGGAGATGCTGCAGGGAGCGCCATTGTTAAAAGGCGAGCTTGAAAGCTCACTCCGGGCGCTGGTGGAGGAGAAGTCATCGGTGATTGATGAGTGGATCAGACAGGGCAGACTGGCACCCGTTCAGCCGGATCACCTGATCTTTATGCTATGGGCGGTCACGCAGCACTACGCGGATTTCGCCAGTCAGGTAGAGGCCGTCACCGGCAGGACCTTAAATGATGAGAGTTTTTTCAGGCAGACGCTGGAAAACGTGCAGCGGATGGTAATTGAAGGCATTCGGGTACGCTAAGCGGCGGGCCTGGTTGGCCCGCCGTTAACGTCAGCTGGGCCTGCGGCGCTGGCGGAGCCACCAGCCAATAGCCAGCAAAATAAACCACACCGGGGTCACCATAAGCGCTTGCCGTGTATCCTCCTGAAGCGTAAGCAGGACGAGAACAAACGCAAAAAAGGCCAGGCAAACCCAGCACATTACCTTGCCAAGGGGCATCTTATAGATGGACTCTGCGTGCAGCTGCGGTCGCTTTTTGCGGTAAACCAGGTACGAGCAGAGAATAATGCTCCAGACAAACATAAACAGAATGGCCGACACGGTGGTGACCAGCGTAAAGACTTTCATCACGTTGGGGATCAGGTAAATCAGCGCCACGCCGCCCAGCAGACAGAAGCATGAAAAGAACAGACCGGCAGTAGGCACCGCACGGCGTGACAGTCTGCCGAAACTGCGATGCGCGGCTCCCTGTTGTGCCAGGCCGTAAAGCATACGGCTGGTGGAGAAAATACCGCTGTTAGCCGAGGAGGCCGCCGAGGTCAGCACAACGAAATTAACGATACTGGCCGCAGCGGGCAGACCGATAAGCATGAACATTTCCACAAACGGACTGCGATCGGCGACGACCTTATCCCACGGCGTGACCGCCATAATGACCACCAGCGAAAGCACATAAAACATAATAATGCGCAGTGGAATGGCGTTGATGGCCCTTGGCAGCACCCGTTCAGGGTCCTGCGTTTCTGCCGCTGCGGTACCCACCAGTTCAATGCCGACAAAGGCGAAAATCGCTATCTGAAAGCCAGCAAAAAAGCCGCTCAGGCCTTTAGGAAACATCCCGCCGCGATCCCAGAGGTGTGTCAACGAGGCCGTTCCGCCGCCGGGGGAAGGGTAGTGCATGGCAATGAGTACGATGCCGGTAACGATCAATGCAACAATGGCGACGATTTTGATAATCGCGAACCAGAACTCCATTTCACCAAACAGTTTGACCGTCGCGATATTGAGCGACAGGAAAACGAAGATACAGAGCAGGGCGCTCATCCAGATTGAAAAGTCCGGGAACCAGAGCTGAAAATAGGCGCTGATCGCGACCACATCCGCAATTCCGGTTACCACCCAGCAGAACCAGTACGTCCATCCGGTAAAAAAGCCCGCCCAGGGCCCGAGCAGATCTGCTGCGAAGTCGCTAAAGGATTTGTACTCTAAATTAGAGAGCAGCAGTTCGCCCATGGCGCGCATCACGAAAAACAGCATAAAGCCGATGATCATATACACGAATATGATCGACGGACCCGCCAAACTGATGGTTTTACCGGAGCCCATAAACAGGCCTGTGCCGATGGCACCGCCGATGGCAATGAGCTGGATATGTCTGTTGTTGAGGTTACGCCGGAGCTCGCCCGGCGCCTCTGATGCCTGGGTCGCGTCTTTAGATTGGTCAACCATAACGAAGTTATTGTCCTTTAGTGATGTTGTCTGAGCTCTGTGGGCTCTTAGTGGGTCGTTTAAAAAAGCGAATTCAGCACTACCTTAAGGTAACTCAGCTTCAGGTCGCTAATATTTTTTCATCGCGGTCAACCACGTACTGGATTCAGGGAAGCAGAATCCCCGCCTGACCTGCGTTTTGGGGCGCAAAGCTTAACGTAAAAGCGACCCGGATACAGGGAAAGTTCAGTAAAGCCCCTCCCAACTGCGCAAAAACGAGACGACATCGCTAATCCCGTGTCCCAGCTTACTGTGCAGCTGCATCTGTGCATGACTGGCTGGAAGGAAGGTGACAAAATTTCACTATAAATTAACCTTCGATATCATTTAGGCAGGGTAACGCGCATGAGAGAGCGGTAATTGCATGGCTATAATTAAGTAAAATTAATATTATATTACCATTGAAATAAAAGCCAAATTAGCCTTTCTCTGGTATTTAATCTACTTATATCAGGCAATTAAAAACATGCTTTTTCCTGTTATTACGCTTTCACCCGCATTAAACATGAG
This sequence comes from Erwinia sp. ErVv1, assembly GCF_900068895.1. Taxonomy (GTDB): domain Bacteria; phylum Pseudomonadota; class Gammaproteobacteria; order Enterobacterales; family Enterobacteriaceae; genus Erwinia. Next base: position 332,141 of record NZ_CDPK01000003.1, read on the forward strand.
TAAAATTAAAAAATTTTATATAAATTTTTGGATTCTGACAGGGTCAAAATTATTGAATGTTTATAGGAAAAATCCTATTCTAGGCGGGATGGCCGGTTTTTGAGAACAGGTTGGCCAGCTGAACAGCCTGGGTAGAGTGAAATGCTGCAAGGTCTTTGTCGGTCAATAATCCAGCAAAGCGCGCCCCATAAAAATGTTCATTTCGGGGTTATTATCACAGTTGTGGTTTTTATGGGATTGCAATGCGGTCTTGCTCTTTTTTATTCATTTTTTTGCCCCATATTACTGTAAATAACCGGAACAGGAGGGGATAGCGACAACCCTCCGATGAGGCATTAATGATTGGCAGTAACTATTTCAGCTGGCGTAACGAAATGCGGGCTGCTTTGGATGATGTGAGCGATGCCGCCGAAATAATGTGCGTCATTGAGCAGCAGACGATTAAGCTGGGACTTAAGTTTTACGCGTTATATATCCGACATCCGATTCCTTTTACGCGGCCAAAGACCTTTGTTTATAGTAATTATCCCAGAAAATGGGTCAGGCTTTATCAGAATGAGGACTTTGCGGCTATAGACCCCGTTATCAATTACTGCAAGGTGCCGGGGAAAATATTTTTATGGAGTGACCCCGTTAGCTGCGGAGATAGCAGGGTACTGATGACCGCACAGGAGTACGGGATTTGCTCAGGTTTTTCCTGTTCCACCATGGCCCTCAACCGAGCCACAGGGATATTATCTATGGCATCGCACGAACCTGTTGAAAAAATAAGATTAGTGCAGGAAGATCAGCTAAAGCTCCAGCATTTAGTGGTCCTGGTGCTTGAAGCGTTACAGCGTGTAAAAGATATTTCGATGTCGGTTATGAACATGGAATTAAGCCAGCGCGAGTTGGAGATTCTAAAATGGACGGCAGAGGGTAAAACTTCAGCGGAAATATCCCTCATACTCTGTATTTCGGAAAATACCGTTAACTTTCATCAAAAAAATATGCAAAAAAGGTTTAATGCGCCTAACCGAACCCAGGTGGCCTCCTACGCGGCTGCGATGGGATTAATCTGAGGGGTAATACAACTACTAAATTTGGTAGTTTCGAATTGCTAATAGGTTGTCTACCCTGCGCTCAGGGTAACAACCCTGAGCGGGCCGTCAGGAGCGGCATCCACGAGGGAATGCGTCAGGGGAATAATGATGAAAATTATACAAACAAAACTTAAGGACATGCCTTCCTCCTTACTGGTCGAATTGGGAAGCTACCGCTACAGCGTTTTTGCCAGGGGGGAAGGGTGGTCAATTCCATCACGACTCAGCACGCCTGGTCAGGAGTACGATCGCTTTGACCGCTCAGACGTGACATGGCTGATTGCCTGGACGGCTCAGCATGGCATCTGTGGCTGCGCCCGACTGATGGAGTGGCATGAGCCAGAGGCCAGCCTGGCCTCGGAGAGTAGAAGCAGTAAAAACCCGCTGCCGGCCTGGGAAATGTCGCGGTTTTCAGCCCGACTTGAAATCGATTCGGAGCTACCGCTGAGTATTTTGTGGCACTGCGTCCAGCTGGCAGAACAGTCAGGGATCCGCTTTCTCTATAGTGCGGCAACGCCTATGCTGGAGCATATGTTCGAGAAAAATCAGGTGGTCTATGAGCCACTGACGGCGGGCGTCATCCAGTCTGAAGACAACCTTTTCGCCGTACGCATTCCCGTTCAGCAGCCCCACCTTGCGGAGAAGTTTCGCGGCGCGCGGCGCTTCAGCCCGGAGGAAGTACTGCCCACGCTGGGCGTTTCCGTTAGCTGGGGTTCCAGGGGGCGCTAGCCCTGGAATTTTGCCCACAGCGAAATCAGCACGCCGGCAGCCACGCACCAGCACAACACGCCGCTGCCTAACGCCACAGGCAGCCGCATGAATCCCGTAAAGTACCAAAGGGAAAGCAGATAGATAAAGTAGGGAATAATCGCCCACATGCCAAATATCAGGGTAGTGCGCAATGCCTGAACACCACGTTCACTGCCCACGATATAATGTGCAATCAGCGCAAAGGTAGGGAAAAGAGGCAGGAGCCCTGCAATATAATAGCTGCGCGTTTTAGACAGGATGCCGATCAGCACCACAACCAGCGCGCCCAATAACGCCTTAAAGAGTAAGCCCATTGTTTCCTGTATTCTCTATGAGAAAAACCCACAATCTAACATTCGTGGGCGAAAATCAATGGGCTGAGAATAGGATTATCCGTTACTGGCGATAAGCCTGCTTGATCTGCTTGATGGTGCCGCTGAACACTTCAGCCTGCTCTTCATCGGTTAACTGATTAATGTACCTTTCCATATTGATAATGACTTTACCGGCATCAGCCTGGCCCATACCCTTTAACATAAATGTCACCAGTGCTTTCATACATGCCACTTCTTTGGCCAGAGTTTCAGTTTCTTCGCTGGTTGAAAAGTCTGTATTGCTCATGATTTTTCCTTATAAGTCATCTCAACTTCACCGGCCCGACAGCTGCCGCTGGTACTGTAAACTGGTAACAAGTATACCACATAAGAAACGCCCGCGATCGCCTCGGAGAGCGGACCGCCGTAAATTTCATCCGCGGGATATGTCAATTTTTTCTGTTCTATCGGGGGTTAAAAGAGGTAAGATCGTCCATCGGAAAATCCCTAAATACCGTAGCTGATATCCCCTTTTGGAGAGAACCCTTGATAAGCGTTCTGCTTGTAGATGACCATGAACTTGTCCGCGCGGGCATCCGCCGCATACTGGAAGACATCAAAGGTTTTCAGGTGGTGGGTGAATCCAACTGTGGCGAAGATGCGGTGAAATGGTGCCGTGTAAACAGCGTAGATATCGTGCTAATGGACATGAATATGCCTGGCATCGGCGGTCTTGAAGCTACACGTAAAATCGTGCGCTACAATCCCGATATCAAAATAATCATGCTCACTATACATACCGAAAACCCTCTGCCCGCGCGAGTCATGCAGGCCGGGGCAGCGGGCTATCTGAGTAAAGGTGCGGCCCCTCAGGAAGTGGTCAATGCTATTCGTTCCGTCAATGCCGGGCAGCGCTATATCGCCTCTGATATCGCCCAGCAGATGGCGTTAAGCCAGATTGAACCTCAGAAAACGGATTCCCCCTTCGATAGTTTGTCGGAACGTGAATTACAGATTATGCTGATGATCACACGGGGTCAAAAAGTGGCAGATATTTCAGAGCAGCTGAGCCTGAGCCCCAAAACAGTTAACAGCTACCGCTACCGGATGTTCAGTAAGCTCAACATCAGCGGTGACGTAGAGTTAACGCACCTGGCCATTCGCCATGGCCTGTTTAATCCGGAGTCGTTGATCAGTAGTGAATGATGTATTTGATGCTAAAACCTTCCTGAAGTCTGTGACCAGCCAGCCCGGCGTCTACCGTATGTATGATGCAGGCGAAACGGTTATCTATGTCGGAAAAGCCAAAGATCTTAAAAAGCGTCTCTCAAGCTACTTTCGCGGCAACCTCGGGAGCCGTAAAACGGAAGCGCTGGTTGACAGCATTCGTCAGATTGATGTCACGGTAACGCACACAGAAACCGAAGCGTTACTCCTCGAACATAACTATATCAAGCTGTATCAGCCTCGCTACAACGTGCTGCTGCGGGATGATAAGTCTTACCCCTATATTTTCCTTAGTGCGGATGCCCATCCACGCCTGGCCAGTCATCGCGGTGCAAAACATGCGAAAGGTGAATACTTCGGCCCTTTCCCAAATGGTTACGCGGTGCGTGAAACCCTCTCGCTGCTACAGAAAATATTTCCGGTCAGGCAGTGTGAAAATAACGTCTACCGCAATCGCTCCCGTCCCTGCCTGCAATATCAAATCGGACGCTGCCTGGGACCGTGCGTGGCAGGCCTGGTGTCGGAAGAGGAATACGCGCAGCAAATTTCCTGGGTGCGGCTCTTTTTATCCGGTAAGGACGATCAGGTCCTTAATCAGCTGGTCGCACGGATGGAGCAGGCCAGCCGCGATCTCAAATTTGAGGAAGCGGGGCGGCTACGCGACCAGATCCAGGCGGTGCGACGCGTCACTGAAAAGCAGTTCGTCTCCAATAATGGCGACGATCTGGATGTTATCGGTGTGGCTTTTGACTCGGGTATGGCCTGCCTGCACGTCCTCTTTATCCGCCAGGGAAAGGTTCTGGGCAGCCGCAGCTATTTCCCGAAAATACCCGGCGGCACCGAGCTGGCCGAAGTGGTGCAGACATTTGTTGGACAGTTTTATTTGCAGGGTAGCCAGGCCCGCACGCTTCCTTCCGATATCCTGCTGGACTTCACCCTGCCTGAAAAGGATCTGCTGGCCGAGTCGCTGACCACCCTTGCCGGACGGCGGGTGACCATCCAAAGCCGTCCGCGAGGCGATCGTGCCCGCTACCTTAAGCTGGCGCGCACTAACGCCAGCACCGCATTGGTCAGCCGTCTCTCGCAGCAGTCGACGATTCACCAGCGGCTTCACGCGCTGGCGACGGTGCTTAAGCTGCCGGAAATTAACCGCATGGAGTGCTTTGATATCAGCCATACCATGGGCGAACAGACCATTGCCTCCTGCGTGGTTTTTGACAGTAATGGTCCGCTGCGTGCGGAGTACCGCCGTTACAATATTACGGGCATCACACCGGGCGATGATTACGCGGCAATGAATCAGGTGCTGCGTCGGCGATACGGTAAAGCCATTGAAGAGAATAAAATTCCGGACGTGATTCTTATCGACGGCGGCAAGGGTCAGTTAGGACAGGCCAAAACGGTTTTCGCGGAGCTGGATGTGGAGTGGGACAAGAGAAAGCCAATTCTGCTGGGGATTGCCAAGGGAACCGATCGTAAGGCCGGGCTGGAAACGCTGTTCTTCGAGCCAGAAGGCGAGGGGTTCTCTCTGCCCCCTGACTCTCCGGCGCTGCACGTGCTTCAGCATATTCGTGACGATTCTCACAATCATGCCATCACCGGGCATCGTAACAAGCGTGCTAAGGTTAAAAATACCAGCGCACTGGAAACGATTGAGGGCATTGGTCCGAAACGCCGCCAGCAGCTGCTGAAATACATGGGCGGCCTCCAGCCCCTGATGAATGCGTCGGTGGACGAAATCGCCAGGGTGCCGGGGATTTCGCAGTTACTGGCGGAGAAAATCTTTTATTCGCTGAAACACTAAGCATTGCAACGGTCCGGGCAATGTAGGAACATAGGGACAAATTCTACCCTGCCCAGACAGTTAGCGTACCTATGCATTTTAACATTCCGACCTTACTTACTCTGTTTCGTGTCGTTTTGATTCCGTTCTTTGTGTTGGCATTCTACCTGCCATTTCAATGGGCTCCGCTGGCTTGCGCGCTTATTTTTATCGTGGCGGCCATCACTGACTGGTTCGATGGCTACCTTGCCCGACGCCTGAAACAGACCACCCGCTTTGGCGCGTTCCTCGATCCCGTGGCGGATAAAGTGATGGTGGCAATTGCCCTGGTGCTGGTGGCCGAACACTTCCACGCCTGGTGGGTTACGCTGCCCGCAGCAACGATGATCGCACGTGAAATTATCATCTCTGCCCTGCGCGAATGGATGGCAGAAATAGGCAAGCGCAGTAGCGTGGCCGTTTCATGGATCGGTAAAGTCAAAACCACCGCCCAGATGCTCTCTCTCTTTGCGCTGCTCTGGCGCTATGACAGCACCGTTATTGGCATTGGCGTGGTCGCGCTGTATATCGCTGCGGTGCTGACTTTTTGGTCGATGTTCCAGTATCTCAACGCTGCGCGCGGTGATTTGTTCGAACGGTGATCGATACGATTTAAAAAGCAGCAAACGGATAAAATATGAGGATAATTTTATTGACTCATTTCTCCAGGTCAGTAGAATGCAACGCATCGAAAGGCAGTCAGGCTGCCAGAAGATAAAATAAATCAGCATGTTCTGTGAAGCTGGCAGAAATGATGAAGGCGGGAATAGCTCAGTTGGTAGAGCACGACCTTGCCAAGGTCGGGGTCGCGAGTTCGAGTCTCGTTTCCCGCTCCAAATTCAGCCTGTCAGGTAGAGCCTGGTGGCTAAGCAAGATTAAGGCGCGTTGGCAGAGTGGCCATGCAGCGGATTGCAAATCCGTGAACCTCGGTTCGACTCCGGGACGCGCCTCCACTTTACACCCTGCCCGGGTGGTGAAATCGGTAGACACAAGGGATTTAAAATCCCTCGGCTTATGGCTGTGCGGGTTCAAGTCCCGCCCCGGGCACCATACTTTTACTACCGATTAAACGAATAAAATCAAAGCAATAAGCAGTGATGTCGTAACCGCCCAAGGGCGGTTTTTTTGTGGTTATAGTAAGTTTCAGAATACCCCTTCAGAATATTTTTCCCGCCTTACTGGTTGCCAACTACCGGAACTACAGCAATTTTCCTGTTGTACCTAACAGTTTGCTCGACATTTTTATGCCCGGAAATTGCCTGTTTGTCATAGATGTTACCGGAAAGATCGGAGATGCCTTTTGCTTTCAGGTCGTGAAATGTGAAATCAAATTCCAGGTTTGGGAATGCCACCTTTGCATCTTGCTTTGCCTTCATCCATCGACTATTGAAACCATCACGCGTGTACCTGGCGCCGGATAGCTGATGAATAAAAAAAATCGAACTCATCCCTTTATTGAGAGGAAGGGAAGTGGAAGCATTTATTACGCCTTCCAGTCTCGGGCTCCAGCCTTTGATTTGAGAAACGCTGGTTTTGCTTTGCTTTATTAATATGCCGTTTTCAATGATTTGGCTTTTCTTCATATCCAGAACATCTGCCTGCCGCGCACAGCAAAGATATGCCAACTCCATAGCGATCTGGACGATTGGTGGTGAAACGCTGTAGAGGGCTGCATATTCATCATCGGTAATGTAGCGATCGCGTGCTTTCTCAGTAAACTGCTTGACCCCTTTGGAAGGGTTAACTGGTCAAAGCATCACATTGAAAGCGAGGTAGGCTATTCCTCGATTGCTGCCGGTTTCAAAGGTCTGCTTCCCGAAAGTGCCAGCGGCATTAGTTGCACAGAGAACGACGCACTCATCATTGATAAATGCGTAGGTCGACTGAAGCAAAAACGTCCGGATGAGTACTCCTTGCTGGTGGATCACTACATTAAGGATATTTCAAAGCGGGCGCTGGTTAGAAAGCTGAAGCGGTCAGAAGGTATGATCCGGATAAAGTTTCAGATGGCCGAGGGATTTATTGATGGCTGTCTGTCCATGCTGGATGTCAGGCTGGAAATGGATAGCTGAAACTGAGATGACAGCCCGCGATAGGCGGGCATAAGATTAATGATCACTATTGAGAGTCACCATTGCTCTGTTCAAGAAACTACGCCATGTTTCGCCCCAAGGTTCGGGGCGAAATTCATCACCAGCGATTGCTACCATGACAGCGCTGAGCTCATTATCTTTCTCGATCTGCAGCAAGCGGTTTATTTCATTGATGGCATCAGTAACAGGCATCTGATGGTCAATATAGTTTTTAAGAACTTCCTCAATAGAGTTGCCGAAGTCGTCGTGATGACAGCTTAAAAATACCCTCAGCATCCCGGTTAGGGCCGGGTATTCTTTTTCGGGTTTTTTACCCCATCCAGGGATAAGACGTGAGAACATAATAAGGCTTCCCGTTATAAGTTTGCTTAAGCAACACCACACGTGCAGCGTAGCAGGTTTCTTTTACCGATTTATCCTGTCTGAATCCGTAGCCTACTGCGGAACCACTACGATATACCAGTTCAAGAGGGCCGGAGTTTTTACCCTAATTCGCCCAATGAATAATTTTAAGTCGGTTAGCTTTCAGGGCTGAGCTTATCGCTTTCTCTGCATGCTGGCGTGAATAATATGAAGAGACTGACTGCATTTGCGGACTACGCGCCAGCCTGGCAAGTAAATCATTATCAGCAATTGCCACGTGCTTAGCTACTGTGTGTCCGCCAGCCTTTACAGAGCGCATTGCCTCATGCTCGGCAATTTTAAAAGTCCCGGCATGGACATACATAATACGGGCAGCGCCAACGGTAAGACCAAACGCTGCAGGTACGCCAACATCTACAGCCAGACCAATATTCCAGGCTGTTTGTCGTCAGCATCAAATTGTTTGGCGAGAGCAACGGCTGTCTGATAAGTCGCTGTGCGGGTGTCCTGAACGGTCAGCACCCGGTTAGCCGCTGCGTTAATGCTATCCATGCTATGAGCACCGACCACAACACACGCCGCTTTGGTTAATCCGGTAAGTTCCGGCACCATACAGAGTGCTAAGAAGGATCAAATGCTTTCCGTGAGGATCAAACCGGGCGGCACCGTATTATGTCAGTTGTGGCGAAAATTTGGCGGAGGCCAGAGTGGGCGGGGGATGCCGGGAGGTTTACACTCACTATGATAATCGCAAAATATTGCATAAAAGATCAAACTGTAGATCCACTGCGGTATACTGGCCCCTCGCGCGCAAAGTTACTTTTGTGGACAAGGACGAATTTGATGATTAGTGCCAGAAAACTTGCAGATGAGATGGCTAATGCGATTCATGTAGATGGAAATTTTTTCCGTGGATTTCTCAAGGGTTTCGTGAATTGGCCGGTAGACATTTATTATCTTGGTCGGGATTATCTTGATACAGATAACAGGAATATCAATTCCTATGATAAAGAGCGAATAGCCAGGATGGTGAAGCATGGGATGGCTTCAAGACGGAACCTTGAAAAAGTCCTGCATCTGTTTATGGATAATTTCTTTAAACATGTTGATTTTAATAAAGTAAAAGAACTTTCTGCTAAAGGAGGTGGTAACTTCCTGGGTAAGATGGCATTCAATCAGTTAGCAACTGCTAATATGGGCTACGTCTTTTCATCCAAATTGATCCCTCGAATGATAACTGGCATGACAATAGGTAGCATCCTGTAGATAGGGGCGGCAATGTCTCGTTCAGTTTATGCTTCAAGAGAGTTACAGCGCCGCAATAATAATGCCTACAATATGCTTCGGCGGCTGGGAGATTTGGATCTTCTGTACTTCATGGTTGAAGAGAAAACGAGGCCTTTTGAAGACGCTGCTGCATTATGGTACACAGATCGCAATAAATTTCACCAGACTTGCTGTTACTTTTTCGAGAAAGTTTAGATATGAAGAAATTACTGCTGGCATCACTTTCACGCATCATTCAGGGGATTGGAATGGGTGTATGCGGATTATCACTAGTCTGTATGGGATGGTTCGTGTTTTTCTCATTCAGCGAATACAGATACTACCTGGCAGCTTTAACCGTTTTGGGGTTGGTATCGGGCTACTACATCTTCAAGTTTGCTGTGCGTAAAATCTATGATGAGAGTCCCAGCGATTGGTGATCTGGATGGCGATGAAATCACGCTACAAGCTTGAATACGCAGATATACGCAAATTAAAAAGCCTTGCAGCTCATAACATTATGATTTGTAAGGCTCACTGATAGTTTTTAAACCCCCCGGCTTATGGCTGTGCGGGTTCAAGTCCCGCCTCGGGCACCATACTTTTACTACCGATTAAACGAATAAAATCAAAACAATAAGCAGTGATGTCGTAACCGCTCAATTGAAGTGAACCCCATTTGTTGGACACTTTGTTATGTGGCGGTTTTTTTGTGTCTGAGATTTGGCAGGGGTAGGGTGAAATGACGCTGAGTTGGCAAAGACTCCCCAAAAACACACCTGCATTCAGCCCTAAGCTCGACGCACAGGTGTATTATCCATACTGACTCCAGGGTATTGATCGTTGGTGACGATCAATACCGCTAAACCGATCGTTTTAAGTGATTGGACTATTAAGGGGCCAGGAAATAGGGTGAACGGGTTCCCGGAACTGGGCGTAGTGATAACCTGATGAAAATTTTGGCCATGAAATATTGCACGGATTGCGGAATCAAACGCCGCCTGACAGCACGCCTGTTCGCAATCGATGATGAACTTTGCGACGACTGCTACTTTGCATTTGTTAAATCAGTGCGTGAAAGGTACGACTGAGCAGTACCATTAGAAAGTGCTAACCCGCCTGTGGACTCATGCTGCTCTCCCTTAAGCGACCGGGGTTAGCCACCGTCCTGATTGTATGGCGGCACAAACTTTGCCTGCAGGTTTGCAATCCTCTTCCCATCTTCTGCCATCCATGATTATAATTACCGCAACTGTATAGTTAGAACCCTAATCATCAGGCGTCTACATGTCGAATGTCTCAGAACTTAACTTCTCCCGGTTGCTGCATATGACTGCCCATGCGTGGCGGCAGGCTATCGATCGCCGTATGAAGGACAGTGGGCTCAGCATGAGTAGCTGGCTGGCGGTCGTGGCAATCGCGGCTGAAGAGGCACCGATGAGCCAGAAAGAGCTGGCGCATCGGCTGGGGCTGGAAGATGCCAGCGTCGTACCGCTGATCGACAGGCTGGTCAGGCAGCAGCTGGTTGAGCGCATCCAGCCTGAAGAGGATCGCCGTAAGCGGCTGCTGCACTTAACGTTTAAGGGTGGAAAGCTGTACGAAAAGTTGAAGATTGAGGCGGATAATCTGCGCAGTGAGCTGCTGACGGATATCAATCCGCAAGATCTGGCGGTTGCCGAGCGCGTGCTACAGCGCCTGCTAATCGCAACCGAGGCCAAATAGTATGCGTGGCACTTCCCATGACCCCTTCGCCCCACGGGAGTGGGCACCCGGCGAAAAACCGACCCTGCCGGGATCGCCCTCCACGCCGCTGCATCCCACTCACAGGCGTATCGCCTTCGGGATTATCGGCCTGCTGATCTCGGTCACTGGCGCGCTGAGCAATGCGCTGGTGACCGCCAATTTAACCAATCTGCAGGGCGTGTTCGGCGCGTACAGTAATGAAATCGCCTGGCTTCCGGCGGTATATGTGATGGGAAATATCTCCATCAACCTGCTGCTGGTAAAGTTTCGCCAGCAGTTTGGACTGCGTGCCTTTACTGAGGCATTCCTGGTGCTGTACGTGCTGGTCTCTTTTTTCCATTTGCTGGTAAACGATTTAAGTTCCGCCATCGTGGTGCGCACCGCGCATGGAATGGTGGGCGCCGCCCTCAGTTCCCTGGGTATCTATTATCAGATTCAGGCCTGGCCCGCTAAGCATCGGCTTAAGGCGATGACCATCGGCATCGGCGCGTCACAGCTGGCCATTCCGCTTGCCAGGCTCTTTTCAGACGAGCTGCTACAGCTGGAGGAGTGGCGGGGGCTTTACCTGTTTGAACTCGGCCTGGCAATGATCTGTCTGGGAGCAGTACTGATACTTAAGCTGCCGCCCGGCGAACGGATGAAGGTTTTCGAGAAAAAGGATTTCCTGACCTTCCTGCTGATGGCACCGGGAATGGCGCTGTTTTGCGCGGTGCTGTCACTCGGCCGGGTAGAGTGGTGGACCAGTACGCCCTGGCTGGGGATCTGTCTGGCTCTCGGGCTGGTACTGGTCATAGCCGCCATTGTGCTGGAACATAACCGCAGCAATCCGTTGATCAATACCCGCTGGCTGCGCACCGGATCAATAATACGACTGGGTATTGTGATGATAATGCTGCGCGTCACGCTGGCGGAGCAGAACACGGGCGCGATTGGCTATCTGCAACAGATGGGGCTGCTCAACGATCAAATGCATGGACTGGCGCTGGCGATTCTGGCTGGTGTAGTCGCTGGCATCGTAATCAGCGCACTGACGATTAATGTTAAGCACCTGAGCTGGCCTATTGTCGTCTCTCTGTTGCTGATTATTGTGGCATCGCTGATGGATGCGCAGTCCAGCCCGCTGACGCGCGCGAACAATATGTATTTCAGCCAGTTTTTGCTGGGATTCAGCAGCACCTTCTTCATTGCACCTGCGCTACTGATGAATATCGGCAGCGTGGTCACGCAGCCTAAAAACCTGGTGAGTCTGGTGGTCCTCTTCGGCATGAGTCAGAACCTCGGCGGATTGATGGGCTCTGCGATCCTTGGGACGTTTCAGACCTGGCGTGAGAAGTTTCACTCCAGCCTGCTGGGTGACCAGCTGTCGACGCTCGATCCGAACGTCACTGAACGGCTGAGCCAGTATACCGGCTTGTTCAGCAGCCAGATTAGCGATAGCGCACTGCTGGCCGCGCAGAGCACCACGCAGCTTCAGAGCGTTGCCACCGTGCAGGCCAACGTCCTGGCCTATAACGATACTTATCTGCTTACCGCTGGTATGGCATTCGTCACCCTGATTTGGGTGCTTTGGCGACTGTCCCGTCAGCGTTACCTTAACTGGCAACAGGCAAAACGTGAGGCGGAAGCTGAACGTCGGGCAATGCTACCACCTACCACTTCAATCAGTCCGGGGAAAGAATGAGTCAGCAGGAACAGAACCCGCTTTCGGAACGAGAAAGAAATAATAAGCTGCGTATATTATCCATCGCCTTCGGCGCTGGGATTGCGATTGTTGGCGTACTGGTTATCCTCTATGCGTGGCAGCTTCCTCCCTTCACCAGTCAGATCCAGTCGACGGAAAACGCCTACGTTCGTGGACAGGTGACGTTTATCAGCCCTCAGGTAAATGGCTATATTACCGCCGTGAATGTGCTGGACTATCAGCCGGTGCACCGGGGCGATATGATTATGACCATTGACGATCGTATCTATAAACAGCGGGTTCACCAGGCGCAGGCGCAGGTGGCGATGAAAAAAGCCGCTCTGGCAAACAATATCCAACAGCGTCGCAGCGCTGAAGCGGTGATTGAGCGCAATAAAGCCATGCTGGCCAACGCCAGGGCACAGGCGGTGAAAAGCGCGCTGGACTTGAAGCGCGTGGAGAATCTGGTGTCGGACGGTTCGCTGTCGATCCGTGAACGGGATGCGTCGCGCGCCAGCAACAGTCAGACACTGGCCGACGTGCAGCAGACGCAGGCCACGCTGGATGTCTCCCGTCAGGACCTGCAAACCGCCATTGTTAATCGCGCGTCACTGGAGGCCGATGTGGCCAGCGCGGAGGCTGCACTGGAGCTGGCGCAGATCGATCTGGATAACACGCGCATTATTGCCCCCCGCGACGGGCAGCTGGGCCAGATTGCCGTCCGTCAGGGTGCCTACGTTACCGCCGGCACGCGTCTGACATCGCTGGTTCCGGAGCAGATGTGGGTAGTGGCGAACATGAAGGAAACCCAGATGGCCCGTATCCAGCCCGGCCTGCCGGTCACCTTTACCGTTGATGCGCTCGATGGCGAGAAATTCCAGGGTAAAGTGGAATATATCTCCCCGGCGGCAGGCTCAGAATTTAGCGCCATTTCTCCCGACAATGCCACGGGGAACTTTGTCAAAATTGCCCAGCGCATTCCGGTGCGTATCAATATCACCAGTGATAACGCCGGGCATTTACGTCCAGGCATGTCCGTCGAAGTGAGCATTGACACCTCTGCGTCGTCGTCCTCTCAGGAGAAGAAATGATGCGCTGGAAGATATCGCTGCCGCTGATGCTGGTGGTTACAGCCCTGACCGGATGCGCAACGCAGGTCGAAAAGGCGCCCGGCGCGCTCCCCATCCCTCAGCAGTGGCGTAACCAGGTGGGGCCCTCTTCACCGGTGGAAGCGGGCTGGTGGCGCAACTTTAACGATGACAATCTCAACCGACTGGTTAGCCAGGCGCTGCGCAACAACCTGGATATCCTGACGGCGCGATCCCGCGTCGAGCAATATCGTGCCCAGCTGCGCGGGGCAGAGGGCGATAATCTTCCCACGCTCAACGCTGGCGTCAGTGCCACCCATGCTCGCGCGCTCTCCTCGGTAAGCGGACAGCCTTATGAGTATGCCGTTTTTCAGGGACTGCTGCAGGCCAGCTATGATGTTGATATTTGGGGCGCGCGCAGCAGCAGTATTGATGCTGCCACCGCCTCACTTGCCGCTCAGCAGGCCGCCGCCTCGGCCGCCGAGCTGACGGTTGCCAGCTCAGTGGCCTCAGGCTATATGACGCTGGTCGCACTGGACGAGCAGCTCCGGGTGACAGAATCCACGCTGGCTTCACGCGCTAACTCGCTTAAGCTCGCCCAGCGGCAATATGAGACAGGCTATACCTCAAAGCTGGAGTGGGTGCAGTCCGCGTCGGAGTATCAGACGGCGAAAGCACAGATCCCGGTGCTACAGCATCAAATCGCCCAGCAGGAGAATGCGCTGAGTATTCTGGTGGGCATGAACCCCCGCGAAATTGCCCGGCGACGTGAGTTCGAGCAGGTTGCCCCGCAGACGCTGCCTTCGTTGCTCCCATCCGAGCTGTTACAGCGTCGCCCGGATATCGTCCAGGCTGAGAGGCTGCTGCTGGCGGCGGATAGCTCCCTTGCGGCATCCCGCGCGCGGCTGCTGCCTTCGCTGAACCTGACCGCATCCGGTACGATGCAGAGTTCTGCACTCCACCAGCTGCTGGATAACCCCTTCAGGCTATGGAGCATTGGCGGCAGCGTGCTGGCCCCGATACTCAACCGCGAGGCGCTAACGGCGCAGGTAGATGTGTCCATGGCCAGCCGCAATCAGGCGTTGTACAGCTACGAAAAAGTGGTGCGTAATGCCTTCAGTGAAGTTAACAACGATCTCGACGCGATTGAACGTTACCAGCAGCAGCTGGTGGAGCTGCAAAAGCAGGCGCAGGTGGTGAGTGAAGCGCTGCGTATTGCCAGCAATCGCTATCAGAATGGCTATGCATCCTATCTGGATGAACTGGATGCCCAGCGAACGCTTTACAGCACCCAGCTTAACCTTGTACAGGTAAAAAATAACCTCCTCCAGGCGCAGATTGATCTCTACCGGGCGCTGGGGGGCGGCTGGAAGGAGGCGTAAACGCCACCGTCATTTTCCTCACTCACGAGCCATTAATTGCCGTGAGTGAGGACCCTCTCCGGGCTAATGCTGCCGCCATCCTTCGGTTTAACCCCCTAATCAGAATGAAATCGGCTTGAAGCTGGATTTGGTCGCATCGGTGGTTCACTGGCACTGTTTGAAATCAAAAAGAGGGTAAATCTCGGTATGCACAGGGACGACGAAATGGTCGTCCCTGTGCTGTCATTCAGGCTGACTTTAAACACTATCGGTCATATAAATGATTATTTCCATGAGTGATCCGAACCATTATCAACCTGTCTTCCGAGACTAAGCATATTATCTCTGGGTTGGACAAGCTGGCCGTATTGTTCATCGCTAAAGCCTTGAATTTTCCGCCTTAAAATTTTATCCATAAAGGTTGTTAACGTCGCAACTGCTTTCTTATCCCCGTCAATAACCGCCTGAAGATTTGACAGCTTGATTGTGCTGTAAAGCGCCTCGGTAAATACATCAGGCCCGGCAAGTTTAAATACGTTGGTTTCACCACGCTGATATCTTTCCACTGCAATATCCAGTGTCCGGTTAATTACCCTGTTCTCCCGGGCCGCGCCAATAGGGGTATTAGGCACTGCCTGCTCTTTTTCTCCTTCTTTGGCGATATATTCTTTTTTAAAGCCTATCCCGCCATAGAGGGACAAATCGCCAAACGGCGCTCGCTGCGTATCGTCGACATCCTTATATATCCCACCTTCGTGTTTTAATACTAACAGGCGTAACAGATCGCTTGCCTGTGCATAACGTCCTTCGCGAATGGTATTAGTATAATACTTAAAAGCAGGGTGAGACTGTATTTCTGAAAATGAAGGTAATGTTCTTAAGTCGGTAACATTAACGTTACTCCCGCGAAATCTTTCAACTAAATCATCGCTTGCTTGTTTGTAATTTTCAATGCTGCTGTCATAAATAAGTTGTGTTTGATAATCTGGGTTCATACTGGCAGTATCAAGCGAAAGCGCGACATTCTTATCCGATATTTTGTTTGAGCCAATCCAGATCATATGAATGGATTTTGGAATGTCAGCATACTCATGCGCGGAAATCTCTGCCTGGACTTCGTTATTGATATTCTGTCGCAATGAGGATTTTTTGCCGGAAAAAAAAGGCATTCTGCCGTCGGAATCACTGTATGAAAGTGGGTTATTCCTGACCATGCGAAACAGGTTGAGGCCATCCACCGTGCCTGCCGGATCCGAACTCAGCCAGCGCGCCGCCCAGGGCTGATAGTAACGGTAGCCATAGTAATATAACCCCGTTGCATCGCGCTCTTTACCCGCAAATCTGATGGTTTTATAGTGAGATTCTGTCTGGCTACGGGCTGTCCATAAGGCTGTACCGCCAAAGGGATAGTACTCCTCAAGGCTAATAACATTGCCGTCATCGTCCACCTCCAGACCACTGCTCCCTGAAAGATTGTCGTAACTCCATCGCGCCATATTATTGCCGATACCGTCTGGCTTGCCGCTCTCCCAGTGCAGTATGCGCAGCTGCGCGCGCCCCAACCCATCCAGAGTAATGACCTGCAGATTTTCCGTTAACGAACTGCCCGTTGAGCGGGTACGCAGCTCCAGCCCAGGCAGGTAAATAACCTGCTGTTTTTGCGTGCTGTTGCCCGTTTGCTGTCTGGTCACCTTGAGCAGACGCTGGCTGGTACTGTCATAGCGATACATTTCACTGTCATTTGCCCCAGCGTTACGGACTACGGGCATCACTTTTCGCAGCTCGCCCCGAAGTGTCCAGTCCAGTTTTTGTCCCGGCTGTAACTGTTTTTGCTGGCCAGCCGCCGTAAACAGGGAGTCTACTACGGTCGGGTTCGTCGTCAGTGCGCTTAAGACGCCACGGTTGCTACGATTGCTGATGGTAACGTCAGTGGTATAAGTATTTGAGGTAGCAGGCGCAGCGTGCCGTATTTGCGTCAGGTTTCCGGCATTATCGTAGTGATATGACCGGGTATAAGGCGTAAAGGCTGAACTGTCGGTGGGGAGGGGGATAATAGCAGTGGAAGAGCCAGTGTTCTGTTGCATATTAGCCATTTCGCGCCCGGTGGCGCTGACCAGTTGGTACAGGCTGTCATAGCGACAGGTATTCTCCGGCACCACTTTCTGATTGCGCCAGAAGCGGGTTTCTTCTGCATCGTTACGGATACTTAGCACATTGCCCACCGGATCGTATTGATAACGCAGGTCCTGCAACACTTTGCGCCCTGAGTGATGCCCGGCGGGGCGCTCAGTTTTAATACCTGTCAGGCGCTGTGTTTCCGGCTCGTAGCGGTAGAGCGTCACAACGCCATTGCCATGCTCTTCACGCAGCTTCTGCCCGGCAGCAGACCAGGTCAGAGATTTAACAATTACCTGCTCCGGCTCGTTCCTGATTGTCAGCCAGCTGCCTGAAAGCAGGCCGGCTATGTCGTAGACTACACGCTGCTGATTGCCGCTGGCGTCGGTGGCGATGAGTGTCGAGCCTGTCGCATCCGCGCGGGTCAGAGTGCTATACGACCTGTCGTCCAGCCGGTCGTCCCAGGCAGAAATAGCGTCCCCCTCCCAGTTGGCGACGATCTCTTCGTTATTCATCTCCTTAAGCAGCCGCCGGGTCACCGAGAGCGACCCGCCGCTCAGGCCAATACTGTTTATCTGAATCAGGCCGGCGGTGTCGTAATGGCTGACGCACTGCCCCGTGAGATTAAAGGCTTTCTCTTCTTTTGAGTGACCAGACCAGATAAAACGATCCGTAATGCGCACGGCCTGGCCCACCTGTTCTGTCGTGCTGAGCAGGCGTCCCGCCAGCGTAGGACGCTCATACTGCCAGGTGCGGATTAAGGTCTGACTTTCATCCCTGATCTCTTCATCAGCGTTGATGTTAGTTACTGCCCGGGAAGGGCGCCCGGCGGTATCATGCAGGGTAACCGCGATCCCGGCATCAACGCTCTGCGTGTGCAGGACATTGCCGGTCAGATCTGTCACACAGGTAAGATTTACCAGGCTGGCTTTAAACAGGCGCGGGTCTGCGCTCTGCGTCATAAAGCCGCGTGGATGATACTGATAACGGGAGATGCGCTCATCCGTTAAGGTCGGTGCGTCGGGATGGCGGTGATAAACGATGTTGCGAACGGTAAGCGCACGGTTATCAAATACCACGACCGAGGGTGTTTTACTAAATAGCGTTGTACTCATATTTGCTCTCCATCAGAGGATTAAACGGTCAGAGTTGCATCAGTAACTATAAGGCAAAAATGGCCATGAGTTGTGGTGGTAGAAATAAAGGCGCACTGACGGGGGAGGGCGATCGCGTAGCGCCTGCGCTTTACAGCGCAGGCTGGGCAGCAGATAATACCCGCTTATGAATGAACATCCTGAATATGAACCCGAAAAAGAACCGCGTTTCCGGCTGGACGATGCTCATTTTGCCATAGTGGTACTTGCAGTCACTTCCGTTACCCTTATAATCTTTGTCCTGATCCTTACCCTGCTAATGATGTAATAATTAACCGGCCACGGTCCGCATGGAGTATGCATAATATGGGATCCAGAGAGGATAAACTTCTGGCGCTGGTGGGGTTACTGTCGGCCTGCCTGATTGCGGTTATGGTTCTGTTCACCCTGACCCTGCTGTCGGACGTGCGTCATCCCTCTGACGATACTATTTCGCCCCAGTCATGCTACGCCACGCCGCCTCACTCAGGCTGATTCGCACTTTTTAATTTGATCTGCTGACTGCGTACTGCCAGTGCATAGGGCTCAAAAATCGGCCGGGTGCCGTTCGCATCCGGCAGGCCAAACAATCCGTCAGGCGAACGACGGCTGTCTGCCCAGGCGGGATAAGCCACTACCGGATAGACAGAAATACCTTCTATCTGTACGCCGCGTTCCATTGCTATCCCGACCTGTTCCACCACCCCGGTAAACCAGGGGGCGCATTTATCGCCCTCCGCACCGGTTTCGGCAATCAGCATCGGGCGCTGATAGCGCTGCCAGACCTCCTGAAGCAGGCTGGACAAATCGCGATATTCAGGGTGCGGCGGCGCGATGGGAGTACCGTCCACCCGCCACTGATTATCCGGATAATAGTTCAAACCCACGATATCCAGCAGCGACGCCTCCCCGCCTAATTCCGGCTGCACCCGACCGCTCAGCATATCCCATGCCTCAAACTGTGCTTCGTGTTGCCGTAAGGCTGCCTGGCGGGAAGCTGCGGTATCCTCTGCGGGCGCAACGTTCACCAGCGGGTCGGTTAATACGAAGCGTGCGCCGGGCAGCACGTCACGAATGGCCCGCATCGCGGCGAGGGATGCTCTGACCAGCTGCTGCTTGAGTTCACGCCCGCGCCCGGTCACGCCGGGGTTAAACAGGGCTGCGTCAGCGCCGGCCCAGGACCAGAAGGAGATCTGATTCATTGGCGTAATAAAAGGGTGGGTATGACCTTCCTGCTGCATGACGTGAGCCATTGCCCGGGCAAACGCGGCAAAGCGGTCAACAAAGGCAGGCTGCCAGATATCCAGATGGGATGGCCAGCCGAAATGAGCCAGCTCCCAGATCATTTCCAGCCCCTGATTTTCGGCAGCGTGCAGCATGGGCAGAAATGTTGACCAGTCATACTCACCCGGCGTCTCTTCAATCAGATACCAGCGTGCGCCGTCGCGGGCGGTAAGCAGTTTTTCCGCCGCCAGCAGGGCATAGTCTTTTTCCATCAGCGTATCGTGACCGCTATTGATCACCAGATCGAAGCGTTTGCCTTCGGCACGACGGGCGGTGGAGCAGGCAAAGCTTCCCTGAAAGAAACTTTTAAACAGTGTTGGGCTGTGGGGCTGGCGTGATACATCAAGCATTCCGGTTTTCATGCGCGTTCCTCACTCCATTAACCTGACGCAACTCTCTGCGCTAAGTCTAGCCTATCCGGGGTCACCGCATTTAATCAGAACAGTCGCATCACATTTAGGCCGCTGCGCTATTAATAAAACCGCTAGAATAGAGCGCTTACGCTGATGATCTGAGGATAACGCATGGCCGAAGCTTTTACGCTGGATGAGGATGCAACCCCGGGTATACCGTCGCGACTGACTCGCGCCGTCTCCCCACGGGTGGAGATGCACCCTGACCATAGCGGTATTCATCCGCTGGAAGAGGGACTGGACGCGTTCGCCGCGCGCTATTTGTTAACGACGATGGCGGAATACAGTCTGGATATTCAGTACTACATCTGGCAGAACGATATGTCAGGCAGGCTGTTGTTCAGTGCGGTACTGGACGCGGCGGATCGCGGTGTTAAAGTGCGCCTGCTGCTGGATGATAATAATACCATGGGGCTGGACGACACGCTGAGCGAGCTGGCTCGCCATCCTAACATTGCGGTCAGGCTGTTTAATCCCTTCTCTTTTCGGACGCTCAGGGCACTGGGCTACCTCACCGATTTCGCCCGTCTGAATCGCAGAATGCACAACAAAAGCTTCACGGTCGATCGCCAGGCGACGATTGTTGGCGGTCGCAATATCGGTGATGAGTACTTTGGTACGGGTGATGAGCCGCTCTTTTCCGATCTTGACGTGCTGACCATCGGGCCGGTGGTCAAGGAGGTCACGAAGGATTTCGAGCGCTACTGGCAGAGCAGGGCCGTTGAACCTCTTAATGCCGTGGTTAAGCGTAAAGAGGGGCACGGGCGAGAAGACGTCCAGCTGCCGGATGTGTGGCGCAACGATCCTAAGGTGATGCGCTATCTGAATAAGGTCAACGCGTCGACGTTTGTAACTCAGCTTGAGAGTGGAACGCTACCTCTTACCTGGGCCAAAACGCGGCTGCTGAGCGACGACCCGCGCAAGGGGCTGGGACGTGCGAAAGCCAGCACGCTGCTGCCCCAGCGCATGCTTGAGGTGATTGGCAAACCGCAGGTGCAGTTCGATATCATTTCGGCTTATTTTGTACCGACCCGGGCGGGTGTCGCTCAACTTCTGTCGCTGGTGCGTCAGGGGGTGAAAATTGCCATTCTCACCAACTCCCTGGCGGCAAACGACGTCTCCGTGGTCCATGCGGGCTACGCCAAATGGCGTAAAAAGCTGCTGCGACACGGTATTGCGCTCTATGAACTCAAGCCCCATAGCGACGCCCGCGAGCCGAGCCACGATCGCGGGCTAACCGGTAATTCCGGTGCCAGCCTGCATGCCAAAACCTTCAGCGTGGACAATGAAAAGGTCTTTATCGGCTCATTTAACTTCGATCCGCGTTCGGCGATGCTGAATACCGAAATGGGGTTGGTTATTGAAAGTGAAACGCTGGCGACCAGTGTTCATGAGCGGTTTATCAGCAGCATGCGCGATCGCGCCTGGACCCTGCGGCTGGATAAGTGGGGGCGGGTTAACTGGGTTGAGTATCCCGGAGAAGGGGATAAAGAGCGGGTACATAAGCACGAACCCCGTACCCGCTTTATTCAAAGGCTGCTGGTGCGCCTGGTCTGGCGGCTGCCGATTGAGTGGCTGCTGTAAGCCAGGCGGCGCCCTGCGGGGCGCTACCGCTGCGGCTTCCCGGAGAAGAGAAAGCGCAGAACCGGAATACGTAAATGGATTTCATACAGGATAAAGGCAATGCCAAATACAAATACCAGCCCGGCAAAAAAGCCGAGGGTATTGTTGCCGATCTCGGGCACAAAGAAGATGCCGTACAGAATAGTCAGCGGATGGTGCACCAGATAAATAAACAGGGAAGCATTCACCAGGTAGGTCACCCGGGGCGAATGAGAATTTAACAGGCGGTGTCCCAGAGAGAACACCACGTTAACCATCCACAGGCCCATCATCATGGATACAACCGCATCAATTTCATACAGCCAGCCGTCGCCCTTGCTGTAGGTCTGGTTAGCCACGTAGGCAATAAAGGCCAGCAGCGAGCCAATAAAGGTCCAGGGCACCGGACGGACGCACAGCGCTTTGATCGCCGGATATTTCCAGGCCATTGCCCCCAGCACAAAGAAAGGCAGGAAGAATAGCGACTGCATGACGGCATAGTTAAAGAATCCATTCCCCAGCAGCTGCGGTTCAAAATGAAACAACAAACGGCGAATCGCGCCCCAGGCCAGGCTGCAAAGCAGGATCGCCAGGCTTAATTTTCCCCATGTCAGGTCAGAATAATCTGTTTTTGCGGGCCTGCTGTCCCGCAGCCACTTAAACATCCAGACACCCGCCGTGGTAAGTACCACCAGCACTAGCAGGAACCAGAGGTGGGAGATCAAATCCCATGTCAGGGCATTAAACTTTTCATACAGCGAAAGGTTATGCCAGTCGCCAATTTTAGTGGTCCAGGCTTTGATCATAAAAAACTGCGGAAGCGTCAGCAACGGGACAGCGGCAAGCATCGGGATGCCAACGCGCTCAAGGCGGACCTTCAGCCAGTGCTGTGGGGTGTATCGCAGAAACAGCATATAGGAAAAATAGCCGGAAATGACGAAGAAAACCTGCATACGGAAGGCATGAATAAAGTCATTAAGAAGGGTCAGCCATTCGGAGGGGGTCGCACTATTGACCGACCATGACTGGGTAGAATAGATCAGTGAAACGTGAAAGGGGACGCCAAGCAGCATCAACCATGCCCTGATAGAATCGAGGAAGTACTCTCTTTGCTGCGTTTTTCTAGTCATATTCGTCCTAAAATCAACAAATTAATGCAGTAGTTCGCCCTGAACCACGCTAAAGCTTATCGCTTACTTTAGTTGAACGTTCATGGGTATACTATCAGGGGATTCTGTATCCGCTAAGCACTTGAGAATAGGGCGCTAACGCCGCCAATACCGGGGAACTAAAAGTGGTGTCAGGCTGTCGGAATGCTGAATTATCCATTAAGATGGATGGAATTAATTTTGGTACTCGAAAGGGGGGGATGTGCTGATTAAAATGAAAAGTAAGCCACAACAGATGACATTGCGCTTACTTGGCGCTGCGGTCTTATTATCAATGTATGCCAGCTCAAGCTGGGCTTTCAGCATTGATGATGTGGCAAAACAGGCAAAAGAGCTGGCAGGAAAAGGGTATGAAGCCCCAAAAAGCAATCTGCCTTCTCAGCTGCGCGAAATGAAATATGCTGATTATCAACAGATTCAGTTCAACCGGGATAAAGCCTACTGGGGTAAATTAAAGACGCCATTCAAGCTGGAATTCTATCACCAGGGCATGTATTTCGATACGCCGGTACAGATCAATGAGGTGATTGCCTCTTCGGTTCGCCAGATCAAATATTCGCCTGATTACTTTAACTTCGGCAACGTTAAGCACGATCCTGATACGGTCAAAAACCTCGGTTTTGCTGGATTCAAAGTGTTGTACCCGCTTAACAGCAAAAATAAAAAAGATGATGAAATCACCAGCTTCCTGGGTGCCAGCTATTTCCGTGTAATTGGTGCGGGCCAGGTTTATGGTCTCTCCTCGCGCGGACTGGCTATTGATACGGCGCTGCCCTCAGGTGAAGAGTTTCCGCGATTCAAATCGTTCTGGATCGAACGGCCTAAGCCGTCCGACAAGCATCTGGTTATCTACGCGCTGCTTGACTCCCCGCGCGCGACCGGGGCCTATCGCTTCCTGATTACACCGGGTAAAGAGAGCACCGTAGACGTTCA
Source organism: Erwinia sp. ErVv1 (assembly GCF_900068895.1). Taxonomy (GTDB): domain Bacteria; phylum Pseudomonadota; class Gammaproteobacteria; order Enterobacterales; family Enterobacteriaceae; genus Erwinia. The sequence continues at coordinate 355,580 of NZ_CDPK01000003.1, forward strand.
GTCTAAGGTCTACCTGCGCGATAAAGTGGGCAAGCTGGGCGTTGCCCCGCTGACCAGCATGTTCCTTTTTGGACCTAATCAGCCGTCGCCGATGGTTAACTATCGTCCCCAGCTGCATGACTCCAACGGTCTGTCCATTCACGCCGGTAACGGCGAGTGGATCTGGCGTCCGCTGAATAACCCGAAACATCTGGCGGTAAGCACCTTTACCGTTGAGAGTCCGAAAGGCTTCGGTCTGCTTCAGCGCGGGCGCGACTTCAACCAGTATCAGGATCTGGACGATCGTTACGATCTCCGCCCGAGCGGCTGGATTGAACCGCAGGGCGACTGGGGTAAAGGGCACGTTGAGCTGGTGGAGATCCCTACTGCTGACGAAACCAATGACAATATCGTTGCCTTCTGGACGCCGGAACAGCTGCCGGAACCGGGCAAAGCAATGAGCTTCAACTATCGTCTGCACTTCACCCGCGACGAAAGCCAGCTGCATTCGCCGGATACCGCCTATGTAAATGATACGCTGCGCTCCACCGGCGACGTGAAACAGTCTAATCTGGTTCACCAGCCGGACGGCACCCTGGCCTTTATCGTTGACTTTACCGGTCAGGATATGAGCAAGATGCCGGAAAATACGCCGGTTACGCCACAGGTGAGCATCGGTAACAACGGTGAGCTGGTTGAAAACAGCGTACGCTATAACCCGGTCACCAAAGGCTGGCGTCTGCTGATGCGTATCCGCGTCAAAGATAATAAACAGCCTACGGAAATGCGTGCGGCGCTGCTTAACGGCGACAAAACGCTGACGGAAACCTGGAGCTATCAGTTGCCTGCCAATGAATAAGTCTACTGTTATACCTACCGAGTATATCGATGCGCTGCCCCTTTCGCCGGAGCGAAAGGGTGCGCTGCGTGAATCGCTGCCACTCCAGGGGGATGACGCCTTTAGCCAGCTGCACCAGAATCTGGCTGAGGGCGAGCCCCTGGCTTCCCGTCCTGACGACGCGCCCCTTTCGTCGGTTCGCACGCGTATTGATCACACCTGGCCGGACTCCGTGGGCGAACAGGGTGAGCAGTTCGATAAGGATGCCCTGGATCGCACCACCCTGAAGGCGATGCCTCCGCATACGCGCTCCTCTATGTATCCGGAAGCCTGGCGCACCAACCCGGTTGCGCGCGCCTGGGATTCGCTGCGTGGCCGTAAAACCGTTCCACGCTTTACCAGTGCGGAAGAGAGAAGGTCGGAAGAGAAGTGGCGACATGTTGGCTCAATCCGCCGCTATATTCTGCTGATCCTCACCATCGCGCAGACGGTCGTCGCCACCTGGTACATGAAAACCATTCTGCCGTACCAGGGCTGGGCGCTGATCGATCCTATGGAGATGATCAACCAGAACTGGCAGCAGTCGCTGCTGCAAATCCTGCCGTACGTGCTGCAAACCGGGATACTGTTCCTGTTTGCCGTGCTGTTCTGCTGGGTGTCGGCAGGATTCTGGACGGCTCTGATGGGCTTCCTGCAACTGCTGATCGGCAAGGACAAATACAGTATCTCCTACGGAACGGTGGGGGATGAGGCGATCGATCCGGCACACCGTACCGCGCTAATTATGCCTATCTGTAATGAAGACGTGGAACGCGTCTTTGCCGGGCTGCGCGCGACCTGGGAGTCGGTAGTGAGAACCGGGGAGCAGCAGAACTTTGATGTCTATATTCTGAGTGACAGCTATAACCCGGATATCGCCCTTGCCGAGCAGAAGGCGTGGATGGAGCTGGTGCGCGATGTGGGTGGCGAAGGACGTATTTTCTATCGCCGTCGCCGTCGCCGCGTCAAGCGTAAGAGCGGTAACATCGATGACTTCTGCCGCCGCTGGGGCAGCCAGTACAGCTATATGGTTGTTCTTGATGCGGACAGCGTGATGAGCGGTGAGTGTCTGACCGGCCTGGTGCGTATGATGGAAGCGAACCCCAATGCGGGGATTATCCAGTCATCGCCAAAGGCATCCGGTATGGACACGCTGTATGCACGCTGCCAGCAGTTTGCTACCCGAGTTTATGGGCCGCTGTTCACCGCCGGTCTGCATTTCTGGCAGCTGGGGGAGTCTCACTACTGGGGACACAACGCCATCATCCGCGTGAAGCCCTTTATTGAACACTGCGCGCTGGCACCTCTGCCGGGGGAAGGGTCGTTTGCAGGATCCATTCTGTCGCATGACTTTGTGGAAGCCGCGCTGATGCGCCGTGCAGGCTGGGGCGTCTGGATTGCCTACGATCTGCCTGGCTCATACGAGGAGCTGCCGCCTAACCTGCTGGATGAGCTGAAGCGTGACCGCCGCTGGTGTCACGGTAACCTGATGAACTTCCGACTGTTCCTGGTCAGGGGCATGCATCCGGTTCACCGCGCCGTGTTCCTGACCGGAGTGATGTCCTACCTCTCTGCGCCGCTGTGGTTTATGTTCCTCGCCCTGTCGACGGCACTGCAGGTGGTGCATACGCTGATGGAGCCGCAGTACTTCATGCAGCCCCGACAGCTGTTCCCGGTCTGGCCGCAGTGGCGTCCCGAGCTGGCGATTGCGCTGTTCTCTACCACCCTGGTGCTCCTGTTCCTGCCCAAGCTGCTGAGCGTGGTGCTGATCTGGTGCAAAGGCGCTAAGCCCTACGGTGGTGCGCTGCGGGTCTTCGCGTCTCTGTTCCTCGAGATGCTGTTCTCGGTACTGCTGGCGCCGGTGCGTATGCTGTTTCACACGGTCTTCGTGGTCAGCGCCTTCCTCGGCTGGGAAGTGGTCTGGAACTCTCCGCAGCGTGATGATGATGCAACGCCATGGAGCGAGGCATTCAAACGTCACGGTTCACAAATGGCGCTGGGTATTGTCTGGGCAGCAGGAATGGGCTGGCTTGATTTGAACTTCCTGTGGTGGCTGGCACCTATTGTCTTCTCGCTGATCCTCTCACCTTTTGTGTCGGTATTTTCCAGTCGTTCTACGACCGGGAGAGCGTCACGACGGGCGAAACTCTTCCTTATCCCGGAAGAGTACGATCCGCCGAAAGAGCTGCTGGATACCGACCGCTACGTGCAGATCAATCGCGAACGTGCGCTGAAAGATGGCTTTATGCATGCGGTGTTTAACCCATCGTTTAATGCCCTGGCAAGCGCGATGGCAACCTCGCGTCATCTCAAAAGTGAGATACTGGAGTTTGCCCGCGATCGTCGCGTTGAACAGGCGCTGAGCGAGTCACCGCTTAAACTGGATCGCGACCGTCGGCTGGCGCTGCTTAGCGACCCGGTGACGCTGTCAAGGATGCACTACCGTCTGTGGCAGAATGCGGATAAGTATCATGACTGGTTTGATTACTATCAGTCGCTGAAAATGAATCCGCTGGCTATTCAGAAAGCGAAATAAATAGCGCTGTAATGCTCTGCGAAAGCAGGGTAACGGCAGCAGAGGCCGGGGACTTTCCCCGGCCTTTTTTAACAAATCGCACCAGCTCCTCTTTTTTCCGCTCACCGCCCCTGTCAGTTAGCTATTGTCCTGAATTCAACCCTCTGAAACAGGAAACAAATAACCTTCCATCTGCCAGAATATTTTGTTCAGAACGCATTGTTTCTGAGACGGAAAGAACGGGTAATTCGATCCCAAACTTCCACCAGTTCGGCATCGCTATAAGTCAGCAGGCTATCACTGCCCGCAGGCATGATCTCATTACTTAACGTCAGATCAAGATTAGGATGTCTGAAATCCGCCGTTTTCTCATTGGCGATAGCAGTAAACATTAACTGTTTTGACGGATTATCGGATGATTTTCGTGGCGGGGCAGTGATAAGCCATTCGCTGGTATTAAAACTGGCAATCTGCGTTTGCCCCTTTCGCAGCGTCCGTCCGTCAACACTGCGGATATAAGACTGAATTTCACCGCTTCGTTCCAGCATGGTTGTGCTTTCTTTTAAGGCGTTATTGCTCCAGACAACAAAAGAAAAGGCCGGATTATGGGGATAGTCAAAGGTAATATCTTCCTTCGGCTGTCCGTTCCCGTCACGGATAAACCCTTCCGAAATACAGGTCCCCGGCTGCGTCGGGATTTCCTCGTCCTTTCGCCCGCTCAGACGGGACATTACATCCTGAAGCTCTGCCAGTTTTTGCGGCTTGTTATTCGCCATCCAGGCGGGTCTCCCGGCCTCATCCCGCAAATAAAACGCGCGTTCTTCCTCATAGCGTGGGTCAGAGTAATCGGTGATTTCCTGTGTGAGGATAAACGCCACCCCGTTAACGTACAGGTGCCCTTCCAGAATACGCCCAAAGCCCGGCACGCTCTCGTTTTCATTGCGGTCAAATATTACCGCGTTCTCACTCAGCCGGATCACCTGCTTCAAAAACGGCTGACTTTTAGGATTGACCGTATGTCCGTTCTGTAATTCCTGCTCCCGCCGCTGGATACGCTGCTCAAACGCCGGACGGTAGAGCCGTTTGCTGCTGATGCTCACCTCATTAATCCGGGCACGGTCCGTCAGGGTATTTTCAAACGAGGCGGGAACCTCAAACACATAGCGGCCCACACACTGGGCTTTGGTGGTGGCAAACAGGGTATCAACCATACGTTTTTCCTTGTCCGTTAACGCCGGGGGCGTATGCACAAACGTTACATAGTGGTGAAGATAGAATCCTGCCGCCAGCAGCACTATCACCAGCGGGATAAGCAGGAGAAGAGGGTTTTTTTTCATGGCGCCGGCACCTGCTGCACGATTTTCACCACCGAGCGGACCGTGAACATCAGGGCGTCTGACAGGTCGCTGTAAACCGAACGGGCGCGGTCCACGGGGTCAACGGCGTAGGCCCCTTCATGGTCAACATCCGTGCCCAGAATCCCGCGTATTCGCGCGGCATGCATTCGCACCGCGTTCACCGGCACCGTGCCGTCACCCGGGCTCCCGGAGGAGACCAGTTCAAAAGTGATATCACCATCATACCGGTATGTTGGGGACGACGGAACGTGATAGCCTCTCGCCGGTAAGGGCGACCGCAGAACCGATCGTTCTTTCCACGTCAGGAAAGCATCAGACGGATTATCCGCGCTGGCACCGTAAAACAGCCAGGTCTGCGGATGGTATTTGCCATGCAATTCTTCAATAAAAGTTTGGACTCTTTTGGTTATCCTCGTTTCAAACTCGCTCCACGCTTTTTCCGTATCTCCCAGCAGCAGATCCTGCTCACACAGCCGCCACCAGGCCGTTTTGTTCAGATAAATTTCCTTATACGGGTCGTCCACCGGCAGGGTCAGCCGGGTCGTGCTGCCCTCGATTTTCAACCAGCCCGCACCATAGGCCCTGCCCGGCAGCAGCTGTAACGGACCGGGGGACTGTGCCAGTACCGGCATCAGCTTTTCTGCACTGTCCCCGATAATCATCCCGGTAACGCCGCGCTCACCGGTTTTCATGCGCCGGTATGCCGCCGGCGAGCCCAGGTCAGGCATTACGCCGTGCACAATTCCCAGAATATTTTCCTGCCCGTTCATGTTTTCCGAGTAGTGCCGGGCAACCAGTCCCCCCATCGAGTGAGTGACCAGAATCACCTTTTTCACTGCCAGACGATGATGATAATCCAGCAGTACCCTGCTGATATACTTTCCCAGCAGCGTCGCCGAGTCCGCACTGGACTGCAGCCAGTTATAGCCAAAAACGTGCAGCGGGTATAAAAAGCGGTGGCCGTGGGCCGTTTCTTCTTCGGTCAGCACCTGTTCCGGCGGCTCGTCGCCTATCCTCACGCCGGTAAAACGCTGCCGGGCCGTCTGCAGCTGCGCTTCCCTGAAGTAATTATCCATCAGGATATCGTCGTCACTGAGCAGGTACTGCAGCCGGTCGAGCGCCTCACCGTAGCTCTTGTAAAAGGCGTATCCCCATCCCCGCTCCCGCCGGGAGGGGAATTTTTTGCCATCCGCTCCGTCGTTAAAAATCGCCCCGCTGTTATCAGCGGTTGTGGTCATCGGATCAAGCAGAAGCTTTCTTTTCTCCGGGCTGGCCACCGGCCATTTTATTAACGATGAAGCACTGAACTGCCAGACGTTATTCTTGCCGCTTTTCAGGTTTGTTCCCATCACGCCCGGAATAAAAATCACCGGGATCACTTTTTCGGGTGGCATGAGGCAGACCGCCACGTGATGTTTTTCTATCGGCTGGGGAATGACCTCGTAATGAAACCGCCCGTTGTCATCCCAGATGGGACGATGGTAAGAATGGTTTTCGCTTTTGTCGTCCATGCGTTGAGTTCCTGATATTCTCCGTCGGAAACGGCATCATCTCATAACCCATCAGGGCCGAACTTAACTCAAATCACGGTTTGAAAGGCGTGGCTGAGGTGATTAAACGGGTTTAGAAGTGACAGCCTGCGCCGATATTAATGCCATTAAGCGAAAACGTTTTGAGAACATCACGCTGCTCTGGTGGGTAGGTCGTTTTACGCCAACCTTACGTTTCCAGCAGGGTTTATAGCGGACGGCGCGAACGCGGGTAGGATACAATATGCGGTTAGTATCGCTCTTTTACTTAGATTTGGTCAGATGGTTACGATGAAGAAAATAATATGCGGGTTACTGCTGGGTGCCAGCCTGCTGGTACTGAGTGGCTGTGGCAGCATCATCAGCCGTACGCTGCCCGGACAGGGTCACGGAAAGCAATTTTATCCTGGGGTGCAGTGGGACATTCGCGATACGCCCTGGCGGTTTCTGACGATTATCGACCTGCCGCTGTCGCTGGTGGTTGATACGCTGCTGTTGCCGGTGGACGCCAGCCACGGACCCTATCAATAGCGCACCCTGAAAGGGTGCGCCGTCATGCATGACTCAGGCCCAGCGATCGGATTCGCTGTTGTCGTCTTCCCACTCCTGCGCAGCCGCCTCACCCTCTTCGGTGTCTGCAGGCGGCTCAAGCTGGAATTCGCCTTCATCCCATTCGTGCAGGGTATTTTCCGGCATCCACTCCTGACGCAGTTCAATCTCGTCGAAATCGCCATCAAAAATAGCCTGGGCCGCTTCACCACTGCGCAGCGACAGGCATTCGCCTTCATCGCCCTCGTTGGTAAAGAACTCAGCCTGCCACATGATATCGCCATCCTGCATAACGTATTTTTGCAGATTGAACTGGCTGACGGAGGCATCATCCTCTTCCAGCTCTGGATTCGCAGCCAGGTACTCTTCACGAGCGGCGTCGATGGCTTCTTCCAGCGTTGCGTATAATGACATGCTATTTTCCTTTCCCGGTTAAGACTATCAGCAAAGGATAGTCTAAGTTTTGCAGGGGTAAACCCGTCTCAGGAAAAAAATCGTGCTGTTTTGTATACGCGTATCAGTGTGTTACAGAAAAAAATGATGAAGGATAAAAAAACTTCTGTGACATTCATTCTAATTCAACAGCGTAACGCGATTGCCGCCTGGCTTTATAGGCACCCGCTCAAAGGCAATACTGCGCCCGTAACAGCCAGCCTTCATTCCTCTGCCCGCGCGGGGAGTACGGCCCGACGGCGCAGTACCCGCCACGAGTAGACGGCATTGAACAGCACGACGGTTGCCGTGACCACGAATACCGCGCGGAATCCCCAGTGGGCAGAAACCAGCGCACCCATAAGCGGGCCGGTGACATTACCGATGTCGCGGAAAGACTGGTTATAGCTGAAAATACGCCCGGCGATCTGGTTAGAGGCGTTATAGATGAGCAGAGTCTGTACTGCCGGCAGCAGGGCACCGTCAGCCGCGCCGAGCAGGAACCGCAGGATGCCCAACTGCCAGGGATTCTGCACCAGCGACATCGGAATGAGTAGCAGAACAGAGACCAGCAGCATGGCGATCAGAATGCGTTCGGGACCAATGCGATCGCCCAGTTTGCCCAGCCTCGGCGCGCTGATAAGCGCTGCCACGCCGGGCACGGAAGCGATAAGCCCGGCAATAAACGCCAGGTTTTGCGTAGTACCGTTCAGTTCACGGACATAGAGCGTGAGAATGGGGGCAATTGAACCGGTAGCAATCTGAATAATCAGCGTGGTGACGAACAGCGCCAGCACCAGTCTGGGATTTTTAAGTGAGGTGAAGACCTGGCGCGCGTGCAGCATGTCTTTCTTTTTAACGGGTATAAAGGTTTCTCTGACGGCGAGCAGGGTCATTATAAAGCAGATAAACAGCACGGCGGCGGTAATAAAAAAGACCGGCCGCAGGCCAAAGCTGTCAGCCAGCAGGCCGCCTATTAGCGGCCCAATCAGCGCGCCGCTCACGGCACCGGTAGAGAGCCACCCCAGCGCCCAGCCGCTTTTATTACGCGGCACCTGGGTCGCGATTAACGCGTTAGCGTTTGGCACAAAGCCGCCCAACAAGCCCAGCAGCGCTCGCAGGGCAAGAAACTGCCAGACGGACGTTGCCATGCCCATCAGCAGCATCACAATCGCCATACCCAGGGCAGAGCGCAGCAGCATAATTTTTCTGCCTTTGCGGTCGGCCAGGCCGCCCCAGAAGGGGGAGGCAAAGGCAGAGAACAGAAACGTGATGCTAAAGACCGCACCTGACCAGAGCGTGAGCGCATGGGGATCGCTCACGCCAAGCAGCTCAACGTAGAGTGGCAGAAAAGGCATGACCAGGCTGAACGCCACGCCGGTCAGAAAACAGCCGCACCAGGCGACAAACAGGTTTTTCCGCCAGTTCAGTTGTACCAGAGTAACTTCTGAGGGGGTAGACATAGGGGCGCAGGTAACCTGTCGGCAGTAAATGTTTAATTAGCTTGCTAATTATGCGCTTAAAAAACAGTCATGAACAGGGCGGGACAGAGATATTTAAACGAGCAGGGAGTATCAGGAAGTGGGACAGTCCGACCGCTATCGGACTGTCCGTGGGCTTATTTGTAGAGAGAGGGCTCGCCTTTGGGGCGTGTTTTAAAACGGCGATGCAGCCACATATACTGCTCAGGCGCCATCAGCACGCCGTTCTCCACCACCTTGTTCATCCTGGCCGCCGTGGCCGCCTCGTCATCAAGGGGGATGGCTGTCTCTTCTGGCAGAATAACCATTTCATAGCCTTTGCCCTGCGGCAGGCGGCGCGGAACAAAGGGGATCACTGCGGGCTGGCCGCTGCGGATCAGCAGGTAGCTCCCACGGGTTGACGCGGCTTTTTCCACGCCAAAGAAGGGCACGAAAACGCTGCTTTTTGGGCCGTAATCGTGATCCGGGGCGTACCAGATAATATCGCCATTTTTCAGCGCCCGAATCATACCTTTCACGTCGCGGCGGTCGAGCATGCTCTTATTGGAACGCATCCGCCCCCAGGTTTGCAGCCAGTCCAGCAGGGCATTGTCATTAGGGCGGTAAACGCCGATGCCGGGGTTATGGATGCCGAATATTCGGGCACCCAGCTCCAGCGTCAGAAAATGCATGCCAATCAGCAGTACGCCTTTGCCATCCTGATGCGCTTTTTCAATATGTTCCAGGCCACTGACCTGAAACCATTTCTTAATGCGCCAGTCGGGCCAAAACCACGCCATGCCGGTTTCGATTAGGCCCATGCCAACAGATTCAAAGTTTCGGACCACCATCGCCTCGCGCTCGGCTTCCGGCATGGCGGGAAAGCAGAGTTCAAGGTTGCGGCGCGCGACCCAGACGCGGCGACGCAGAAAGCGCATGGAGAGCCGGCCAAGGCCGCAGCCTGCGTAATAGAGAACGGGGTAGGGCAACAGTACCAACAGGTAAAGTAAACCGATACCAAACCAGGTAAACCAATAACGTGGATGCAGCAACGCACGCGAAAATTGAGGCAGCTGAGTCATGAGTTTCCAGAGTAAAATAAAGGGGCACCATTATGCGGGCCGGAGATGAACATTTATGGCCTATTGTGCCATTTTTTAAGAACAAACTGAAATTATCACGGTGTCGTTAAGGATGGGGTTAAGGATGGGGTTAAGGATAGGGTTACTGTCCCACCGCAGTGGGACAGTGATGTCGGTCAGGATTTAAACAGACCTTTTACTTCATGTGGCTCACAGCGCCAGTACTGCTCGGGCGCATTAACTTTTGCACCCAGCTTCGCGGCGGCGTGCCACGGCCAGCGCGGGTCATAGAGCATGCCCCTGGCAAGCGCCACCATATCCGCCTGATTATCGGCCAGTACGGCCTCGGCCTGCTCAGGGTCGGTTATCAGACCAACGGCGATAACCGGGATAGCCACGGCCTGTTTGACCGCCGTCGCAAAAGGCACCTGATAATTGGGGCCGACCGCAATCTGCTGTTTCGGCGACAGGCCGCCGCTGGAAACGTGAATGTAAGCACAGCCTTCCTTCTCCAGCGCCTGACTCAGTGCCACAGACTGTTCTGTATCCCAGCCACCTTCCACCCAGTCGGTAGCAGAAATGCGTACGCCCACCGGTTTATCCGCCGGGAACACGCGACGGATCTCACGGAAAATCTCCAGCGTCAGGCGCATACGGTTTTCAAGCGAGCCACCGTACTGATCCTCGCGCGTGTTGGAGAGGGGCGAAAGGAACTGATGCAGCAGATAACCGTGTGCTGCATGTACCTCGATCAAATCCAGCCCCAGCCGGTCGGCGCGAATGGCGCTGTCGATAAAGCCCTGCTTAATCTCCTCAATACGCGCGGTGGTTAAGGCAACCGGGGGGGTATCTGTCTCATTGAAAGGCACGGCTGAAGGGGCAGAGGTCTGCCAGCCTCCCTGCTCAGGCTGTAAAAAGCCGCCACCGTGCCAGGGAGCGTCAGTTGACGCCTTACGACCCGCGTGTGACAGCTGGATCCCCAGCGGAATTGAGGAGTACTGACGCACATCCTTTAACACATCCGCCAGCGCCTGCTCGGTTTCATCGTTATACAGCCCCAGGTCCTGCGGGGTAATGCGGCCAGCAGCCTCAACGGCGGATGCCTCAAGGATCAGCAGTCCTGCACCGGAAAGCGCGAGGTGGCCCAGATGGATGCGGTGCCAGGCGGTGGCCCGGCCCCGATCGGCGGAATACTGGCACATCGGGGCGATGGTGATGCGGTTTTCCAGGGTGAGCTTACCCAGCGTTATCGGGGTGAAAAGGTGACTCATGAATTTTCTCCGGTATCAATCACAGTTCTGAACTGAACAGGCTAACTATAGGCGGTTATTTCTGTGATGTTGATCAGGCTATGCTGTTAAGTGCCAAACATTACCTTTTAAAGAACCCGGCAACGACTGACGAATCTGGTTTGATTTCCGAATGATTCAGGTATCATAGCCGCCGCAAAATTTCTCTCTTGAATGCAGGAACGAACACCATGCCAGTGTTACATAACCTTGTTTCCAATGAAGAGCTGAGGGCGCGCATGCTGGCCGAAACCGAGCCGCGCACCACCGTCTCTTTTTATAAATACTTCACTGTTGACGATCCGAAAGCCTTTCGTGACGCGCTCTATGTTGCGCTGACCCGACTTAAGGTTTTTGGCCGCGTCTACGTTGCGGCCGAAGGCATCAATGCCCAGATTAGCGTACCTGCCAGCCAGTACGACGCGATGAAAACGATGCTCTATGCCTTCCATCCGGCGCTGGATAACCTGCGGATGAATATCGCGCTGGACGATGACGGTAAATCGTTCTGGGTGCTGCGCCTGAAGGTGCGCGAACGTATTGTAGCGGATGGCATCACCGATGATTCCTTTGATGCCAGCGATGTGGGTGACTACCTCAAAGCGAATGAAGTGAACGCCATGCTGGACGATCCCGAGGCGATATTTGTCGATATGCGTAACCACTATGAGTACGAAGTGGGCCATTTCGAGAACGCGCTTGAGATCCCTGCCGATACCTTCCGCGATCAACTGCCGATGGCGGTCGATATGCTGCAGGACAATAAGGACAAAAAAATCGTCATGTATTGCACCGGGGGCATTCGCTGTGAGAAGGCCAGCGCCTGGATGCGACATAATGGTTTTGAGAACGTTTATCACGTGGAAGGCGGGATTATCGAATATGCCCGGCGCGCGCGCGAGCAGGGGCTACCCGTGCGCTTCAAGGGCAAAAATTTTGTTTTTGACGAGCGGATGGGGGAGCGTATCTCCGACGAGGTGATTGCGCACTGCCATCAGTGCGGCACGGTGTGCGATAACCACGTCAACTGCAAGAACGATGGCTGCCACCTGCTGTTTATCCAGTGCCCAGCCTGTGCGGAAAAGTACCAGCACTGCTGTAGTCCGCTCTGTATGGAAGAGCTGGTCCTTACGCCGGAAGAGCAGCGCGCGCGTCGCGCGGGCCGTGAAAACGGTAATAAGGTGTTCAATAAGTCGCGTGGCTTATTGAATATGACCTTAAAGATCCCCGAATCAGATCGCTAACTTTACGATAGCGCTAACGATCCCCGATCCGGACCGTTAGCGTAACGTTGACGCTGAAAGATCCCGCAGTCGGATCTGCCCGCGTTAAGGGCCAGTCCGATTTGCCCGCGTTCAGGGGCCAGTCGGACGGCTGGCCCTGTTTGACGCTGATACAGTTTTGTCCTTTCTGCTTACGCTACCTGCATTTACGCCAAAAATTCCGCAATTAAAACGATAGCTATCACAAACTTGAAAAAAAACAGGTCGTCTACTAGAGTAAATATCCGTAAAGAAAAGTTGCCCACGCGTATTAACACCTTCGCCCCGTCGCAATCCGCTGCTTTATAGCTTTCTTTCCCTTTAGTTCATTTTTCACCGGCAACGAAAGCTATAACGCTGCTCACCCTTACTCATGGAGATTGTATGAGCAACACAGAAAAACAGAAGAAGCATTTCTGGCAAAAGCCAAAGAAGCCAAAAGAGCTGACCTTCGAAGATATTACTATCGTTGATGGCGACATGCTTAAGCGCGCCGTAGGTTCTGCAGCCTTGGGTAACGCCATGGAGTGGTTCGATTTTGGTGTTTACAGCTATCTTGCCGTTACCATTGGTAAGGTGTTCTTCCCCGGCGGCAGCGCGGCGGCACAGCTGCTGGCGACCTTTGGCGCCTTCGCGGCGGCCTTCCTGGTGCGTCCGGTGGGTGGTCTGGTGTTTGGTCCACTCGGCGACCGAATTGGTCGTCAGAAAGTGCTGGCGATCACCATGATCATGATGTCCATCGGGACATTTTGCATCGGTATCATCCCCAGCTACGAGAAGATTGGTATCCTGGCACCGATCCTGCTGCTGGTTGCCAGGCTGGTACAGGGCTTCTCTACCGGGGGGGAATACGGTGGTGCCGCAACCTTTATCGCGGAATATTCAACCGATAACCGTCGCGGCTTTATGGGCAGCTTTCTGGAATTCGGCACGCTCGGCGGTTACCTGTTGGGAGCGGGCCTGGTCACGGCGTTGACCGCCTTTATGCCGGAACAGACGCTGTTGGACTGGGGCTGGCGCATTCCTTTCTTCATCGCCGCGCCACTGGGCCTCTTTGGTCTGTATGTGCGTCTGAAACTGGAAGAGACGCCCGCTTTTCAAAAGCATATGGAGAAACAGGAAGCGCTGGAGCACAGCAAACCCCGTCTGACGTTGTTTCAGATGTTAAGCAAGTACCGCGCGCAGATGCTGAAGTGTATTGGTCTGGTGCTGCTGTTTAACGTCTCTAACTACATGCTCACCTCCTATATGCCAAGCTACCTGACCGGGATTCTGGGGCTGAGTGAGATGAGCAGCCTGCTGCTGATCCTGGTGGTGATGTTTGTCATGATGCCGCTGACGCTGTTCTGGGGGCACTGGAACGATCGCCTGGGCCGTCGTCCTGTTATTTGGGGCGGCGCAGTTGCCCTGATAGTGATGGCGATCCCCTGCCTGATGCTGATTGGATCAGGTAATATGCTATGGGTATTCGTGGGCCTGATTATCCTTGGGGCGATTCATACCTGCTTCAGCGGCTCAATGCCCGCAACGCTTCCGGCACTGTTTGCCACTGATATTCGCTACAGCGCGCTGGCGATTGGTTTTAACCTTTCCGTTTCGCTGTTCGGGGGTACCACGCCGCTGATTACCACCTGGCTGGTCAGTACAACGCACAATCTGATGATGCCGGCCTACTATTTAATGGGCGCAGGGGTTATTGGCGTGATTACCGTATTTACCATGCGTGAAACGGCGCGGAAGCCGCTTAATGGATCGGCCCCGGCGGTGGCGAATGAGGCAGAAGCCCATAAGCTAATTAACAAGCTTCGTCTGCGACAGAAAAAGAAAGACGCCGCGCTTAATACGCCAAAGTAACGGCGCGTAGATAAAAAAACCGGGCGAGGCCCGGTTAAATAAGACGGTAAAAAACGCCCTGTAAGCGATGCGCTGGCAGGGCGTTTTTAATAATCGTTACCAGACTAATCAAATCATAAACGTGAAAGACTAAATGGCGATAAATCAAATTGAGAGGATTTATCCTGGGCAAAATCTGCCGCTATTTCGCCTAATACGGTTGAAAATTTAAAACCATGTCCGCTCAGGCCGCTAATAATAAGTCGATCCGGCGAACCGGGTAGAGTATCAATAATAAAGTTTTCATCCTGCGTATTATCGTAAGTGCAGGCTTCTCCCCGCAGACAGACCCCCACGCCCGGTAAGAACTGGCGCAGAAAAGAGAAGAGCTCACTGCCATCTTCGGCGACGGAGCCAAAAGACTTGCGTTGTTCAGGCGATGTGATGGTCTGGCCGCCGTTGTGTTTACCAATCTTAATAGCATTGTTATCAGCCGGGAAACCGTAAAACTGCCCGCCGTCAGGCGTTTCAACGGTAAAAGCGGGGAAGCGGTTATTTTCGCTGTAGCGCCCATCGGCCTGATGCCAGGCGAAGACTTTCCTGACCGGCGTGATGGGCAGGGAGGGGAGCAGAGATTTCACCCAGGTTCCTGCGCTAAGCAGCAGTTTTCGCGCGCAAAAGTCGCCATCGGCGGTGCTAACCCATTGCAAACCGTCGCGCTCCTCAAGCGAGTCCACGCCGCAGTTAAACAGCTGCGCACAGCCTGCCTCTTTCGCCAACCGAATCATATGACGGATCGCCAGCTCTGATTTCAGGTAGCCCGAGCGGGGTTCGAAAATGCCGCTATAGCCAGGTGGAACGCTGAGCTGAGGCCAGCGGCGAGTCACGTCATCACCGCTAAGCGTTTCTGTTTCAGGTGTAAACTGACTGACGCTATGGCGGATATTGCGCATAAAGGTTGAGTCGTCGGGAGCCAGATTAATCACGCCGCAGCGATGCATAATGCGCTCGCCGCAGTCGGTTTCCAGCTGGTCCCACAGCTGCTGTGCGCGCAGTATCATCGGGACATAGTACGCGCCTTCGCCATAGGCATGGCGGATCAGTCGCGTTTCACCATGATGGCTGCCCTGCTGGTGGGGAGGATGATGCCGGTCAATCATCAGAACCTTCAGTCCGGCCTGCGTAGCGTACAAGCCCGCAGCCGCGCCAACCGAGCCGCTGCCCACTACGATTAAATCATAAACCATCTGCATCCGGGTCCTTAGTAATCAGGTGAGGCATGCAGAATAGCAAACTGTCGCAGTAATGAAAAAGGCACCCTGTTGGGTGCCCTTAAGATAAAGCCAAAACGGACTAATGCTTTTTGTAATCACGATCCTGATATTCCGTGGCTTCTATCTTGGCAATACCGGCTTCGAGGATAGAGATAAATTGTCTGGCAACATCAGTGGTTAACCAATAGGTCTGCCCCACTTCAGCCTCTTCGGACTGCTGCTCGTTTGAGGTAAGGGAATGTAGCCGGATCATCATTGCATCGTAGCTGTCTACGGTACTGATATCCCACCCAACGAGGGGATGTGTCTGGATAACGTCTTTGTTTCTGTCCATTATGATCCCCTTATTATTCGTGTTAATGATGACAACGAAGTGATTTATCGAGGTTCAATGCGGTCTTTTTTTCACAGAGCCGTTTAACTATAACAGGGATTTTGAATTTGGCTGAATGAAATTTACCCACAGGATGAATGGGTGTTTTATTTGGTTATTATTTCGTCAGGGCATCTTCAGGAAATTAATCGCACCGGCGCGTTTAAAAAAGTGGGGATCGGTCATCACCCTGAAGCGGTATATTGATCGGCGCACGATGCTTTTCAACTTCTTCAGCCAGGCGGGAAAAATGCTGCCGCATATTTTCATCACGGTCGTGATTTTGCGCTTCCAGCCGCAGACGCTGCGTCAGTAATAAAACAGCTTTCTCATCCAGGCAAAATGAAAGGGAGGAAAAAGCAATTTCTAATACGCTGAGGCGTCGCTGCTGGTCGGCAATCAGTCCCAGTAATTCACCAAATGTCATCGCTTCTTCGGGGGTTTCAGGCGTCATGATGGGTTCCTCAGCTGAGCTTGTGTCAGGGACAGGTAATCTAAACCAGTCTACAACGGCAGAGGCATTACGGCGAGGGGGGCGGGGATGAAAAACAAAAAGGCCGGATGGCAAAACCCGGCAAGCTACGGCACAAAATAGAATCAGTCAGTGATAAACCAGTCGTCAGCGCTTTCCCAGGTTTCCTGGAGGATTTCGGTAACGCGGTCTTTGGCTTCTTTGCCTCCACCCATGACGGTCAGATTATTGGACCCGGCATAACGGACGGAGACGCTGTTTGGCGATTCCGGGAACTGCTTATCAATGCGCTTGATCAGCTCATTTGAGAGCGCATCGATGGCACCGGCGGGAAGAGAAGTAGTTTTTGCAACGGTAACTTCAACACGCATAACAGCCTCCGATTAAGTTACTGTGAATATATACAGTATTTAACGCACAGGCAATCACTTTCTGAAACGAACCCTGGCCGGGGCGTTAACGCTCTACCGTCCAGTTAAGCGTCTCGCCCGCCAGGAAGGGGATCAGGCGGTCATTACCCAGCGCAATGCTTTCGGCTACTTTCCAGGGCTTGCGAACCAGCTTTACTGTCCCCTCGTTTAGCGGCAGGCCGTAGAAACGCGGCCCGTTTAGCGAACAAAATGCCTCAAAATGCGCAAGGGCGCTCATCTCCTCAAACACTGTCGCATAGGCAGACAGCGCGGTTGGCGCATTAAATACCCCGGCGCAGCCGCAGCTGGACTCTTTACGGTGTTGCAGATGCGGAGCCGTGTCGGTGCCAAGGAAGAAGCGATCGTTACCGCTGGCTATCACCTCACGCAGCGCCTGTTGATGAACGTTGCGCTTTAATATCGGCAGGCAGTACAGATGGGGCCGGATGCCGCCAACCAGCATATGATTACGGTTAAACATCAGGTGCTGAGGTGTGATGGTGGCCGCCAGCAGGCTATCGCCCTCCTGGACATAGGCGGCGGCTTCCCGGGTGGTGATATGTTCCATCACCACTTTCAGCGCCGGAAACTGCCTGCGCAACGGGATCATCACCGTCTCAATAAAACGCGCCTCGCGATCGAAGATATCAATATCTGCACCGGTCACTTCACCATGGACCAGCAGCGGCATGCCGATTTTCTGCATTCGCTCCAGCACCGAGGCGATGCTGGCGATATCCGTTACGCCGTAGCTGGAGTTAGTTGTGGCATGGGCGGGATACAGCTTCGCGGCAGTGAAAACACCGTCGTTAAAGCCGGTTTCCAGTTCACTGGCGTCCAGCGTATCCGTCAGATAACAGGTCATCAGGGGGGTGAAATCGTGCCCGGCAGGGCGCGCAGCCAGAATTCGTTCACGGTAGGCCACGGCAGCCGCCACGCTGGTAACAGGCGGGACCAGGTTAGGCATCACAATGGCCCGACCGCACACTTCACTGGTATAGGGCAGCACGGTTTGCAGCATCTCGTCGTCACGCAAATGGATATGCCAGTCGTCAGGGCGGCGGATCAGGAGTTGCTGGGGAAGTGTTGTCATCATCGTGCTCCGGCAGAAGTGAAATCAGTCAGTGATGGCTGGATTTGGCCGGGTATCAAGCATAGGGATAAAGCGGGCTGAATGCACCAGGTTTGTTTACCGTCGGAAAAAAAAGATTTCAGCGGGTAAGCGTAGTCTGGCCGTTAATCGCGCCGGTGGCGGCCTCAGAGAGGGGGGAGGGCGCGCTGTGGAACAAGAGGCGCGCCCATCAACAGGGTCGCACAGCGCGCCTCTGAAGTCGCTTAACGTTCGGTGAAGGGAATAACCAGCTCGCCGGGTTTCACTTCCAGTCCTTTAGCAAAGCGTTTTGCCAGCGACTCAGCCTTACTGCGATCGGTACTGAGCACCCAGGCCGGTTTTTGATTGAAATAGTCCTTCAGCGACTGATTCAGATAAGGCGTTAGGGTCTTCAGCACGCCCTGCATTTTTTCAGGTTCGACCTGTACGTCTACCAGCTCCATATCCTTTAAGAATACCGCGCCCTGATCTTTATCGTAGAACGGCAGCGCCTTCATGGTCAGTTTCATGGTGGCCTGCTGCGGGCCGAACAGCGAGCTGATATTGACCTTTGCATTGCCGGAGAGCGTCACTTTATTCGGTTCTTCACGACCAATCTGACTGCTGAGATCGGTCAGGACAATATGCGCGTCAATCAGCCCTGCAACGCCAATCTGCTTTTCATAATTATTGTGTTTCTGCAGGGCCTGATTCACTTCCTGCTCACTAATCGTGTACTGCGTAAGCTGATTACAACCAGCCAGCAGACCGGTCAAAAAAAAGGCGCAAAGCGCCAGAGTCACCTTTTTCATAGCTATCCTCCTGGGAGCGTGCAGCCAGTACCTTCTGGCGCAAAACAATAGCTTGCACGACATTCAGTCCGGAGTCACCAGGAGAACCGATAAAGGGAGGGGAAACAGGTAACAAAATGACGCAGGACCGCACGGCGCGGCCCCGATCGATCAGGCAGCTATCGAAGATAACAAATTGATTTGGGTCTGTTTGGCCATATTGTCGCGGTAATCTGCCACGCGGCTGGGGTACTCAATCCCGGCGATAAGGCTGAGCGAACGCAGCACCGGAAACAGGTGAATATCATCCAGAGAGAGAGTTCACCGTTTACCGCATTCGGCTGGACAATGAGCTTATCGAGCTTGCGCAGATCGTCGTTGACGTTTTTGATATAGCCGTCAGCATGCTTTTTGAGTTCATCAAAGCTGCCCTGGCTGGCTTCCTTTTTATCATGAAAGTAGCGGCGCGCCTCGGGCGTAGCGAATTCGGCAAAGGAGGCCGCAGCAATACGCGGCAGCAGCAGTTTGTTGAGATAGCCATTCACGCGGCGCAGCCATTCGCTAATGGCGGGATTGGTGGAGCCGGTCAGGAGAGGTTCACCATTCCGCTTATCCACCCATTCAACGATATCCAGACTTTCGGGCATGCAGCTGCCATCTTCTTTCATCAGGATCGGTGCCATTTTCTGGCCAATCAGCTTCTCAGGCGTGGCCACATCGTCACTGAGCATCACTATCAGCTCAACAGGGATGTTTTTCAGGCCGAAAATCATGCGGGTTTTTACGCAGAACGGACAGTGATCGTAGATGTAAAGTTTCAAGAAACCCTCCTCGAATTATTCTGAGTTTACAAAGAGTAAGTATGGAAGAGATTAGCGGGCAGGGCAAACCGACGGCGGTATTTAGCGGCAAATGTAAAAGTTTGAAGGTTTTTAACGGGATCCAGTTACCTGTCGCGCTGCGGGCGGCTATAGTGAGGTCAGTCATCTCCCTCCCTGAATGCGGCCCTGAGCGGCTCAGTGGGTGTGAGCGAGGGATGTCGTGAAAAATGTCATCTGGCCAATTCAGGAGAAATGATGTTTGGCTATCGATCCGCTGCGCCCAAAGTGCGCCTGACTACGGACAGACTGGTTGTTCGCCTGGTCCATGAGCGCGATGCATGGCGTCTGGCAGACTATTACGCTGAAAACCGCGCTTTTCTTAAACCCTGGGAGCCGGTGCGGGACGAAAGTCACTGTTACCCCTCCGGCTGGCAGGCCAGGCTCGGTCTGATCACCGAAATGCACCGACAGGCCAGCGCATTCTATTTTATGGTGATGGATCCGGAAGAAAACGCGGTTCGCGGCGTGGCGAACTTCAGCAACGTGGTACGGGGATCCTTCCATGCCTGCTACCTGGGCTATTCGCTGGGGCAGCAGTGGCAGGGCCAGGGAATGATGTTTGAAGCGCTACAGTCGGCGATTCGCTATATGCAGCGCCAGCAGCGCATCCATCGCATTATGGCAAACTACATGCCGCATAATCATCGCAGCGGCGATTTGCTGGCCCGGCTGGGTTTTGTAAAAGAGGGTTATGCAAAGGATTATCTGCTGATTGATGGTCGCTGGCAGGATCACGTGCTGACGGCCCTGACCGCCAGCGAATGGACACCCGAACGTCGGGGATAACACCTCCGGACGAACATAAGCGAGACGCGACGTAATGAGTCAACTTCGTATAGGCATTGTCGGATTGGGTAATATTGCGCAGAAAGCCTGGCTACCGGTGGTGACGCAGACCACGGGCTGGCATATCGCCGGGGCCTTTTCTCCCAGTCAGCAAAAAGCCAAAATCCTCTGTGACAGCTACCGTATACCGCTTTTCTCGCAGCTGGATGCGCTGGCCGCCAGCTGTGATGCCGCGTTCGTTCACACCTCAACCGAGACGCATTTCGCTATCGTTAAACAGCTGCTGCTGGCGGGCGTGGATGTCTGCGTGGATAAACCGCTGGCGGCAACGTTACATGAAGCGGAACAGCTGGTGGAGCTGGCCCATCGCCGGGGGCGCAGGCTGATGGTGGCGTTTAATCGCCGGTTTGCGCCACGTTACCTACAGCTAAAAGCGCAGCTCAGCCAGCCGCCGGTGTCGCTGAGAATGGATAAGCACCGCAGCAATAGCGTCGGCCCGCGCGATCTGTTCTTTACCCTGCTGGATGATTATTTGCACGTGGTGGACACCGCGCTGTGGCTAAGCGGCGGCGTTGGCAAGCTGCAGGGCGGATGTTTGCTCACCAGCGATTTGGGCGAAATGCTGTATGCGGAGCATCACTTTACGGTGGGGCAGGCAAGGATAACGACCAGTATGCACCGTCGGGCAGGAACCGATCGTGAATCCGTCATGGCCATTACGGATGGCAGCGTATGGAACGTCAGCGACATGCGCAATTTTCAGCAGGAGCACGGTGGCCAGCTGATAAGTGACCCTGTGCCAAGCTGGCAAACCACGTCGCAACTGCGTGGTTTTACCGGCGCAGCGCACCATTTTATCGACTGCGTGCAGAATCAGACGCAGCCGCAGACCTCGGGTGACCAGGCACTGATGGCACAGCGTATCGTTGAAAAACTGTGGCGTGAAAGCGAGCGCGAATAATCCGCTGTAACAAACGAATGTGGTCATTTCCTTCAGCATCAGTAGACTATGCCGACCCGAGCGCGAAAGACCTGTGCTCAGTCGTGTCTTACGTCGTCATTTATCACCAAGAACCAGGAAGACCATGAACCTGTTGAAATCGCTAGCGGCGGTCAGCTCGATGACCCTGTTTTCGCGCGTGCTGGGATTTGCCCGCGATGCCATTGTGGCAAGAATATTTGGTGCCGGGATGGCAACGGATGCATTTTTTGTGGCGTTTAAACTGCCCAACCTGCTGCGGCGTATCTTTGCTGAGGGCGCGTTTTCTCAGGCGTTTGTGCCGATCCTGGCGGAATACAAAAGTCAGAAGGGGGAAGAGGCGACCAGAATCTTTGTTGCCTATGTCTCCGGCCTGCTCACGCTGGCGCTGGCGCTGGTCACGGTGCTGGGCATGCTGGCCGCACCCTGGGTTATTCTGATTACCGCGCCGGGATTTGCCGATACGGCAGATAAATTTGCTCTGACCTCGTCCCTGCTGCGTATCACCTTTCCCTATATCCTGCTGATTTCCCTGGCGTCGCTGGCGGGTGCGGTCCTGAATACCTGGAACCGCTTTTCGGTACCTGCGTTCGTTCCGACGCTATTAAACGTCAGTATGATCGGTTTTGCCCTGTTTGCCGCACCGCATTTCCATCCCCCCGTGCTGGCACTGGCGTGGGCCGTGGTCGCGGGTGGCGTGCTACAGCTGGGTTATCAGCTGCCGCACCTTCGGAAAATTGGCATGCTGGTGCTGCCGCGACTCAATCTTAAGGACGCGGGCGTCTGGCGGGTGATGCGCCAGATGGGGCCAGCGATACTTGGCGTATCGGTCAGCCAGATATCACTGATTATCAACACCATTTTCGCCTCATTTCTGGTCTCCGGTTCAGTCTCCTGGATGTACTACGCCGATCGCCTGATGGAGTTCCCCTCCGGCGTTCTGGGCGTGGCATTGGGGACTATTCTGCTGCCCTCCCTGGCGAAAAGCTTTTCCAGCGGCAATCATGACGAATATTCCCGCCTGATGGACTGGGGGTTAAGGCTCTGCTTCCTGCTGGCGTTGCCCAGCGCGGTTGCGCTGGGGATCCTGGCAAAACCGCTCACCGTGGCACTGTTTCAGTACGGCAAGTTCACCGCCTTTGATGCCTCGATGACTCAGCGGGCGCTGGTGGCGTACTCCGTTGGCCTGATGGGACTCATCGTGGTGAAGGTACTGGCTCCCGGTTTCTACTCACGTCAGAACATCAAGACGCCGGTTAAAATTGCCGTTGTCACCCTGATAGTGACCCAGCTGATGAATCTGGCTTTTATCGGTCCGCTGAAGCATGCCGGACTGTCGCTGTCGATTGGGCTGGCGGCCTGTCTGAATGCCTCGCTGCTCTACTGGCAGCTGCGTAAGCAAAAAATCTTTCAGCCCCAGCCGGGCTGGACAAGCTTCCTGGTACGCCTGCTGCTGGCGGTAGTCGCGATGGCCGCTGCGCTGGTCGGTATGATGATGATTATGCCTGACTGGGCGAGCGGCAATATGCTCTGGCGGCTGGTGCGACTGGCGGGTGTCTGTGCGGTGGGCGGCGGCGTCTACTTCATCGTTCTGGCGCTGCTGGGCTTCCGCGTGAGCGATTACGCGCGGCGCACGGCATCATAAAAAGACCCCGGCGCAACGTTTGCTGCGCCGGGGTCGGAAGCGTTTCGGAAAGGCAGGGCGGGAACGTTAATCAGACTTTACGACTGATAAAACCGCTCGAGGTTGCCTGACCGTCCGGGCCATAGAATTTTTGCGTCTGGTGGGGCTTAAGCACCTCCAGCGCCTGCTCGGTAAAGCCAATCTGATGATTCAGCAGCAGCCCGTTGTGCAGGTTGGTATCCCGCAGCTTAACGGTCTGCTCCTGAATAGCGGCCCAGCGCTTCGCCATCTCCGGCTGAAGGCTGTAGGGCGCATGTAGCCCGGCCTCTTTTTCCGCATCGCGCCGCAGCTGCTCAATAAAATTGAGCGTGGCCAGCAGGGAGCTTTTATCTTCGGTAATACGCTGGAGCAAGCTGCTGTTGACCTGTCCGCCAGAGAGCTGTTGCTGCTCTGCCATCATGACGTCGGCCAGGTTCGATAGCACTTCGAGCATTTTATCAAGCGCGTTCAGCAGCTTATCCATCCGGTTAGTTACCTTCTATCGAATCTTTTGCCTGTTGAATCAGGGCATCAGCGATTTTACCGCTGTCCATTTTCAGGTCGCCATTGCGAATGGCGGTTTTTAACTCTTCCACGCGCGCGGTGTTAATATCCTGCGAGCTGGATTTGGTCAGCTGTGACTGCGCGCCGCTCAGTACAACCTGGGTAGCGGACGGGGTAGTTTTCGTCTCGACCTGACGTGCCTTCGGTGCTGCCGTTTCGTTAGTATCACGCGTCTGAACGGTAGCCGCTGGGTTCAAAGGTTGAGTTCTGTCGATGCTCATGTCTGGCTCCTGTATGCTCAGGCCTGAAAGCGGCCAGATAAGATAAGTGTACTATGTCTGTTAATTACACTATCGGCAGAACTGAAGCCATCTTTAGCCCTTTATAGCGTTATCAGAATATTCCCATCCGCGCCAACTTTACCATTCACAATCTGCCCTGAACTCATTCTCACGCGTACCAGCTGGGCGGCGGTGGCATTATTCATGGCCTGCCCCTCGCTGGAGACGTTAAAGCCCTCGCCGCTGGCGGTTACGGTCACGTTCTGACCCGCCTTAACCCGCCAGGGCTGTCTGACCATCATCAGCGTAACCGGCTGTCCTGGCAAAAAGTCGCGCAGGGTGACCGCATCGGCAATCTCATCCGCTGACATCACCGCACGGGCGGGCAGGGTATCCAGCCGTCCGTGTTCAATTTTGACATCGGCGGGCGTGAGGGCGGTACCGCGAGCCACCTGCCGGGCGGCGACGATATAATCGCCGGTCACCTGAACCTGGACCTGAATATAGCGACGGTTCTGCCCGCAGTTTGCGGCGACGCTCATGCTACCCCACATCCGGCTGTTACCGGGAAGTGAGAACTGCGGGGCAGTGCAGTCTGGCCACTGTGCCTGCGGCGTTTTTACTACCACGCTAAGGGTATCGGCACTCTGGCCGTTTTCACCATAGCGGGATTTAAAAAATTGATTTAACTGACCGGTCAGGTCTTCGGCGCTGGCCGACAGCGTGAGCAGTCCGGTCAGGCACATTACAAGCAGGCTTAAGGCGCGCATTTTTTCTTCCCGCATCTCAACATGAAAGTCATTGTACTGACTGTTGCCCCAGGTCAAGGCGCAAATTAGCAACGCTTTTAGGCGCTATTCTGACGATAAGTCTTCCCCCCACGCGCTTATGCTGTCAGCTCTAAATTCTCATTTGCGGAGGACGCATGCTCGACAAACTGGACGCGGCACTCAGGTTTAATACCGAAGCGTTAAACCTGCGTGCCCAGCGGCAGGAAATCCTGGCATCTAACATCGCCAATGCTGACACCCCTGGCTATCAGGCTCGCGATATTGATTTCGCCAGTCAGATGAACAAGGTGATGGAGCAGGGGCGGGCACAAGGATCGGGGCTGTCGCTGGCGGTTACGTCGGCACGCCATATTCCCGCAGAAACGCTGCAACCCGCCTCCATGGACCTGATGTACCGCATCCCGGATCAGCCGTCGATGGATGGCAACACGGTTGATATGGACCGCGAACGTACGCAGTTTGCGGACAACAGCCTGAAATATCAGACCGATCTGACCGTTATCAGCAGCCAGATCAAAAGCATGATGTCCGTGCTACAGGGGCAATAATCGATGTCTTTACTCAATATTTTTGATATTGCGGGATCGGCGATGAACGCACAGTCGCAGCGGCTCAACGTCAGCGCCAGTAACCTGGCTAACGCCGACAGCGTTACCGGGCCTGACGGCCAGCCGTATGTGGCAAAGCAGGTGGTCTTTCAGACCAATGCCGAGCCCGGCTCACCCACCGGCGGCGTACGTGTTTCCCAGGTGGTTGACGATCCCACACCAGCAAAGCTGGTCTATGAACCGGGCAATCCCATGGCGGATGCGAAAGGCTACGTAAAAATGCCTAACGTTGACGTAGTCGGGGAAACGGTGAACACCCTTTCGGCCTCACGCAGCTACCAGGCTAACGTCGAAGTGTTAAACACCGTTAAGCAAATGATGATGAAAACCCTGACGATGGGTCAATAAGGAGCTCGCTAATGGGCATTGCTGTAGGCGTAAATGAAAAGCTGGATAACAGCTCAATTACCACCACCTCGACCACCGATACGTCGTCTGCCGATCTTCAAAGCAACTTTTTAACGCTTTTGGTGACACAGTTAAAAAACCAGGACCCGACTAATCCGATGGATAACAGCCAGCTGACCACCCAGCTGGCGCAGATCAATACCCTGAGCGGTATTGAGAAACTGAATACCACGCTGGGATCGATCTCCGGGCAGATCAACAGCGGGCAGTCTCTGCAGGCCTCCGCGCTTATCGGTAAAGGCGTGATGGTTGATGGCTCGCAGGTCTTAGTGGGCAGCAGTCAGACCACGCCATTTGGCGTCAGTCTGGAGCAGGCCTCTACCGCCACCACAGCTACCATCAGCGATTCGACAGGCAAGGTGGTGCAGACCATCAACCTGGGTGCGCTGACTGCGGGCGTGCACACCTTCTCATGGGATGGCTCGTCATCCGATGGCACGGCAGCGGCAGATGGCAAATATAGCGTGTCAATCAGCGCCAGCAACGCGACCGGTCAACTGGTTGCGCAGCCGCTGAATTATGCACTGGTCAATGGGGTGACTAACGACACGAGCGGTGCCGTTTTAGACCTCGGTACGATGGGTACCAGTACCGTCGCGAACGTTCGTCAGATTATTTAATTAACCCTTTCCAGGAGATTACACATGGCATTTTCACAGGCAGTCAGCGGTCTTAACGCCGCCTCCAGCAATCTTGACGTAATAGGTAACAACATTGCGAACTCTGCGACCGTGGGCTTTAAATCCGCCACCGTCTCCTTTGCGGATATGTTTGCCGACTCCAAGGTTGGGCTGGGCGTTAAGGTGGCTGCGGTCACGCAGGACTTTAACGACGGTACCACCACCTCTACCAGCCGCGGGCTGGATGTGGCGATCAGCCAGTCAGGTTTCTTCCGCATGACCGATACCACCGGTGCGGTCTACTACAGCCGTAATGGCCAGTTCACGCTGGATGAAAACCGCAATATCGTTAACGCAGCGGGCCTGCAGCTGACCGGCTATCCGGCAACCGGCACGCCGCCAACCGTTCAGACCGGCGCTACGCCGGTGGCGCTGAGCGTACCGACCACCGCGATGTCAGCGAAAGCGACCACCACGGCGGCACTGGTGGCTAACCTCAACTCTACCGACAGCGTTCCCACGACGACGCCTTTTGATGCAACCAACGTTGACACCTACAACAGCAAAGCATCAATGACCACGTATGATTCACTGGGTAACGCCCACACCATGAATCTCTACTTCGTCAAGTCGAGTGATAACAACTGGACTGTTAACGCGCAGGATGCCAGCACCGGTGCTGCCGCTGGTTCGTTTAACATGACCTTTAACAGCAGCGGTCAGCTGACTTCCGATGCGAACCAGACGCTGAGCATGGCGTCCCTGAACGGTTCCGCAGCCCAGACGTTCTCGCTGAGCATGCTGAACAGCCAGCAGCAGAACACCGGTACCAGCACCTTTGGTAACCCGACTCAGAACGGTTATAAGCCGGGCGAACTGACCAGCTATCAGATTAATAACGACGGCACCGTAGTCGGTAACTACTCAAACGAGCAGTCCCAGACGCTGGGCCAGATTGCGCTGGCTAACTTTGCCAACCCGGAAGGACTCAAGTCAGAGGGCAACAACGTCTGGTCTGCGACGAACTCGTCCGGTCAGGCACTGGTAGGGCTTGCCGGTACCGGTAACCTCGGCACCCTGACCGCAGGCGCGCTGGAGTCATCCAACGTCGACCTGAGTAAAGAGCTGGTCAATATGATCGTCGCCCAGCGTAACTATCAGTCTAACGCCCAGACTATCAAAACTCAGGACCAGATCCTCAACACCCTGGTCAACCTGCGTTAATTCGGCTAACAGGATCGTCTTATGGATCACGCGATATATACCGCCATGGGGGCTGCCAGTCAGACCCTCGAACAGCAGGCAGTGACGGCCAGTAACCTGGCTAACGCCTCAACCCCCGGCTTCCGTGCACAGCTTAACGCGCTGCGGGCGGTGCCGGTGCAGGGGCTTTCGCTGCCAACGCGCACGCTGGTCACCGCATCAACACCCGGTGCCGACATGTCGCAGGGCTCGCTGGACTACACCGAGCGCCCGCTGGACGTCGCCGTGCGTGAGGACGGCTGGCTGGCCGTGCGTGCGCCCGATGGCAGCGAAGCCTATACGCGCAACGGCAATATGGAGCTCGACCCGGCCGGGCAGCTCACCATCCAGGGTAACCTGGTGATGGGCGACGGCGGACCGATTGCCGTACCGCAGGGGTCTGAGGTGACCATTGCTGCTGATGGCTCTATTACCGCGCTGAACCCGGGCGATCCGCCGAATGCCACTGTCCAGCTGGGACGTCTGAAGCTGGTGAAAGCCACCGGCAATGAAGTGACTCGCGGGGATGACGGACTGTTCCGTCTGACCGCGAGCGCACAGACGCAGCGCGGTGCCGTCCTGCAAAGCGACCCGACCATACAGGTGATGCCAGGCGTACTGGAAGGCAGCAATGTCAAACCGGTTGAAACCATGGTCGATATGATCGCCAACGCACGCCGCTTCGAGATGCAGATGAAAGTGATCTCAAGCGTCGATGAGAATGAACAACGCGCTAATCAGCTGCTGTCAATGAGCTAAGTGCAGAGGAAACCTAAATGATCCGTTCCTTGTGGATTGCCAAAACCGGCCTTGACGCCCAGCAAACAAATATGGACGTCATCTCGAACAACCTGGCCAACGTCAGCACCAACGGCTTTAAACGCCAGCGTGCGGTGTTCGAAGATTTGATGTACCAAACTATTCGCCAGCCTGGCGCGCAGTCCTCTGAGCAGACAACGCTGCCCTCAGGCATGCAGCTGGGTACGGGTGTGCGCCCGGTCGCCACCGAGCGCTTACATACCCAGGGTAACCTGAACAAAACCGATTCGTCGAAAGATGTGGCGATCAGTGGTCAGGGTTACTTCCAGGTACAGATGCCCGACGGCACGCTGGCCTATACCCGCGATGGCTCCTTCCAGACCGACCAGAACGGTCAACTGGTAACCAACGGCGGCTTCCCCGTGCAGCCCGCGATTACCATTCCGGCTAACGCCCTGAGCATGACCGTGGGACGCGATGGCGTGGTCAGCGTCACCCAGCAGGGCCAGACGCAGCCGGTGCAGGTTGGGCAGCTGACGCTGAGCACCTTTATTAACGATGCTGGCCTGGAAAGTAAGGGTGAAAACCTCTACCAGGAGACGCAGGCCTCCGGTGCGCCAACCGACAGTACGCCCGGTAACAACGGCGCTGGCCTGCTCTATCAGGGCTATGTCGAAACGTCCAACGTTAACGTTGCGGAAGAGCTGGTCAGTATGATCCAGACCCAGCGCGCTTATGAAATCAACAGCAAGGCCATCAGCACCTCCGATCAGATGCTGGCTAAGCTGACGCAGCTGTAATAGTCGCACTGCACAACCCGCCTGTTCCGGGTCGAAATTTTAAGGTTATGGCGGCCGGTTTTCCCGGCCGTTAATAAAAGAACTTCTGATGATTAAAGGTAGTGATTCCATGGCGAAGCAAATTTCAGTGCCTGGACGTTTGTTGGTAGCAACGCTGCTCCTGACGCTTAACGGTTGTGCTTTGGTTCCCCGTAAGCCCCTGGTCGATGGGTCGACAACGGCCCAGCCGCTGCCTGCTTCGCCAACGGTGGTTAACGGTTCTATTTTTCAGGGCGTGATGCCGATGAACTACGGTTACCAGCCGCTGTTCGAAGATCGACGCCCACGTAATATCGGCGATACGCTGACCATTACCCTGCAGGAAAACGTCAGCGCGAGCAAAAGCTCGACTGCGTCAGCAGGGCGTGACGGCAGCAGTACGCTGGGCCTGACCGCATTACCAAGCGCCCTGACCGGGCTGCTGGGCGGCAGCAAAACCAATATTGACGCCAGCGGTAAGAATGACTTCGCCGGCAAGGGCGGCGCGACCGCGAATAACACCTTTACCGGCACCATCACCGTTACCGTTAATCAGGTATTGCCAAACGGAAACCTGAAAGTGGTCGGTGAGAAGCAGATCGAGATTAACCAGGGGACGGAATTTATCCGCTTCTCGGGCGTCGTTAACCCGCGCACCATCAGCGGCAGCAATAGCGTGGTGTCGACGCAGGTGGCGGATGCCCGCATTGAATACGTCGGCAACGGCTATATCAATGAAGCGCAGACCATGGGCTGGCTGCAACGGTTCTTCCTGAACCTGTCACCGTACTAAGAGGCTACAATGCGTAAGATTATTTTTCAGTTTGCCCTGCTGCTGCTGGCGGGTATCAGCACTCTGGCTCAGGCGGATCGCATTCGCGATCTGACTACCGTGGGCGGCGTGCGCGATAACTCGCTGATTGGCTACGGGCTGGTGGTGGGCCTTGACGGCTCCGGTGACCAGACTACCCAGACGCCCTTTACCACGCAGAGCCTGAACAACATGCTCTCGCAGCTCGGGATCACCGTGCCCGCGGGCACCAATATGCAGCTAAAAAACGTGGCTGCGGTAATGGTGACCGGGAAGCTGCCCGCCTTTGGCCGTCAGGGTCAGGTGATCGACGTAGTCGTTTCCTCTATGGGTAACGCCAAAAGCCTGCGCGGCGGCACGCTGCTGATGACGCCCTTAAAAGGGGTGGATAATCAGGTTTACGCGCTGGCGCAGGGGAACATTCTGGTCGGCGGTGCGGGTGCCTCAGCGGGCGGAAGCAGCGTAACCGTCAACCAGGTTAACGGTGGGCGCATAACCGGCGGCGCGACCATTGAGCGCGAACTGCCGACTAACTTCGGCACGCAAAGCGTTATCAACCTGTTTCTGAATGATGAAGACTTCAGCATGGCGCAGCGGATCAGCGATGCGATTAACGCCCACAGCGGCTACGGTTCCGCTCAGGCGCTGGATGGTCGTACGGTGCAGGTGCAGGTGTCTGCCAACGGCACCTCGCAGGTTCGCCTGCTGGCGGATATTCAGAATATCGACGTCTCAGTGCCGATTCAGGATGCGAAAGTGATTATCAACTCGCGGACCGGTACGGTGGTAATGAATCGCGAAGTGATGCTCAGCAGCTGCGCCATTGCCCAGGGCAACCTGTCGGTGACGGTGAATCAGCAGCAGAACGTTAGCCAGCCGAATACGCCTTTTGCCGGGGGCCAGACGGTCACCACGCCGCAGACGCAAATTGACCTGCGTCAGAGCGGTGGGGCACTGCAAAGCGTGAACGCCAGCGCGAACCTGAACAGCGTGGTGCGGGCGCTTAACGCGCTGGGCGCAACGCCTATCGATCTGATGTCTATTCTGCAATCCATGCAGAGTGCCGGCTGCCTGCATGCCAAACTGGAAATCATCTGATGAGCGATTCTCAATCTCTGATGGGGGCGGCGTACGACAGCCGCTCGCTTAACAACCTTAAACGCCAGGCCAGCGGCGACCCGAAGGCGCATGCCCGGGAAGTGGCTAAACAGGTGGAAGGGATGTTCGTACAGATGATGCTGAAAAGCATGCGTGAGGCCCTGCCGCAGGATGGCCTGCTCAGCACGGAGCAGACGCGGCTCTACACCTCAATGTACGATCAGCAGATTGGGCAACAGATCGCCTCTAAGGGTCTGGGTCTGGCTGATATGATGGTTAAGCAGATGGAGCAGGCGCAGCCGCTGGATGAAAAAGCGGGCACCGTGCCGATGATGCTGGATAAAAACTTCATTAACACGCTGCCGCCGCTGGCGATGGAACAGATCGTTCGCCGTGCGGTGCCGCGTTTACCCTCGTCCGAGACACCACTCAGCGGCGACAGCAGCGATTTCATCGCCCAGCTTTCACAGCCGGCGCAGCTGGCCAGCGCCCAGAGTGGGATCCCGCATCACCTGATCCTGGCGCAGGCCGCGCTGGAGTCCGGCTGGGGGCAGCGGCAGATCCGCACCGCCGATGGCAAACCGAGCTACAACGTGTTCGGTATCAAAGCGGGTGCAAACTGGCAGGGCAAGAGCACCGAAATTACCACCACCGAATATGAGAACGGCGAAGCGGTGAAGGTGAAGGCCAAATTCCGCGTCTACGACTCCTATTTCGACGCGCTCAATGATTATGTCAAGCTGATTGCCAATAACCCGCGCTACTCCGCCGTGACTACCGCCTCTACCCCGGAACAGGGGGCGCAGGCCCTGCAGGCAGCGGGCTATGCTACCGATCCAAAATATGCCCAAAAGCTGGTGGGGATGATCCATCAATTCAAAAGCATGGGTGAAAAAGTGGTTAAAGCCTATACCCAGGATATTGGCGATTTGTTCTGATTAATTGCTCAAGTTTGTCGCGGTTTAACCGATAACTCTAACAAGCCGGATTTGCGTTAAGCGCAGCCGCAGAATCTTCTTACCTGCCCGTGCCGTGGCCTGGGTACAAAAGGAACCGAGATGTCTAATTTAATCAATACCGCGATGTCCGGGTTAAGCGCCGCTCAGGCCGCGTTAAACACCACCAGTAATAACATCAGTAACTACAGCGTTGCCGGTTATTCGCGTCAGACGACGATTCTGGCGCAGGCAAACAGCACGCTGACCGGCGCGAGCTATGTGGGTAACGGCGTCTCCGTTTCCAGCGTCAACCGTGAGTATGATGCCTTTATTACTAATCAGCTACGCAACGCCAGCACGCAGTCCAGCGCGCTGACCACGCAGTACAATCAGCTGTCTAATATCGATAAAATGTTCTCCAGCACCACCAACACCTTATCGACCAATATGCAGGACTTCTTCTCCTCGCTACAGACGCTGGTCAGTAACGCGAGCGATTCGTCCGCGCGTCAGACCGTGCTGGGCAAGGCCGACGGCCTGGTCAATCAGTTCCAGGTGACGGATACCTATCTGCGTAATCTCGACAGCAGCCTGAATACGTCCGTTTCCTCTACCGTCGACCAGGTAAACAGCTATACCAAACAGATTGCGAATATTAACCAGCAGATCACCAAATTAAAGGGTGCGGGCGCGGGCAGCGAGCCGAACGATCTGCTGGATCAGCGCGATCAGCTGGTCAGTTCTCTGAATAACCTGGTGGGTGTGACCGTCAGTCAGCAGGATGGCGGCAGCTACAACATCAGCATGGGCAACGGTATCTCACTGGTGCAGGGCGACAGTGCCAGCCAGCTGGCCGCCGTGCCATCGAGCAGCGATCCAAACCGGACCACCATCGCCACCGTTGACGCCGTCACCGGCGCCACCACCGAAATTCCCGAAAAGCTGGTGACCACCGGCTCGCTGGGTGGCCTGCTGTCGTTCCGCACCGATCTGGATAATACCCGTAATCAGCTGGGGCAGCTGGCGATGACGCTGGGCGACAGCTTTAACACCCAGCATGAAGCGGGCTATGACGTGAACGGCGACAAGGGCGAGGCTTTCTTCAAACTCGGCAGCCCGTCAGTCACGGCCAATACCAAAAATACCAGCACTGCCTCCGTCAGCGCCGCGTGGACCGATACCAGTAAGGTGCAGGCCTCCAACTACAAGGTAAGCTACGACGGGTCAAACTGGAACGTAACGCGCCTGTCGGATAATGCCAGCGTAACCGCCACCTCTGGCACCGACAGCAGCGGTAACTCCACGCTGGCCTTTGACGGCCTGCAGCTGACGGTCAGCGGCACCCCGGCGGCGAAAGACAGCTTTCTGGTGAAACCGGTCTCTGATGTCATTGTTAATATGGACGTGAATATTACCGATGAGTCTAAAGTTGCCGCCGCCGGTGCCGATGATGGAGTGAGTGATAACACCAACGCTCAGTCGCTTTTAGATCTGCAAACCAAAAAGGTCATCAACAGCAACAGCACCCTGACCCAGGGCTATGCCAGCATGGTGGCGAATATTGGTAACAAAACCAGCAATCTGGAAGCGACCAGTACCACCCAGACCAATGTGGTAACTCAGCTGACCAATCAGCAGCAGTCGGTTTCCGGCGTTAATCTGGATGAAGAATACGGCAATCTGACTCGCTATCAGCAGTATTACTCGGCTAACGCCCAGGTTCTGCAGACTGCCAGCACCATTTTCAATGCGCTTATCAGCGCCATTAGCTGATAACTGAATTAAGGAATCCGTCATGCGTCTCAGTACTTCCATGATCTACGATCAGCAGATGCGCGGCATCAGCAGTTCGCAGGCGAGCTGGCTGAAGGTCGGTGAACAGCTCTCTTCCGGTAAGCGCGTGGTGACCCCGTCTGATGACCCGGTTGCGGCAGCCCAGGCGGTCGTGCTGGGGCAGGCCCAGTCCCAGAACACGCAGTATAAAACCGCGAGAACCTTTGCGACTAACGGGATCTCGCAGGAAGAGACCACGCTACAGCAGGTGACCAGCGTCATTCAGCAGGCGCAGACCGTGGTGGTTGCGGCGGCTAACGGCACGCTGTCAGATGATGACCGCGCATCCTATGCTACACAGCTGACCGGGATCCGCGCGCAGCTGCTCAACCTGGCTAACTCTACCGATGGCAATGGCAGCTATATTTTCGCCGGTTACAAGACCAACAGCGCGCCTTTTACTACCGATGCCAGCGGCAGCGTCTCCTATACCGGCGGCACTACTGCGATTACGCAAAAAGTGGACGCTAACCGCACCATGGTGACCAGCCATACCGGTAGCCAGGTCTTTATGTCACTGACCAGCAACGCTAAAGCGGAGCCGGACGGCAGTACCAGCGAAGCGAATATCTTTAACACCCTGGATACGGCGATTGCCTCCCTGAATACGCCGCTGGCCAGCGCCGATGATGCGGCAAGTACGGCAGCCAGCGCTGCGATCGACAAAACCAGCCGGGGATTAAGTAACTCGCTAAACAACGTGCTGAAAGTGCGTTCCGAGCTGGGTACGCAGCTTAATGAGCTGGATAACCTGAATTCAAAAGGTGACGATACCGCCACCAATCAGGCAACGGAAATGAGCGGGCTGGTTGACGTGGATTACACCAGCGCGATCTCGTCCTACACCATGCAGCAGACGGCCCTGCAGGCCTCTTATAAAGTCTTTACCGACATGTCCAGCATGTCCCTGTTCAAACTGAACGGCTAGTCACTTAATTTTGAACGTACTTTAACCGGGTACGTTCACCTTCTCCCGCTATTGGGGCTAACCACCCGATAGCGGGTTTTTTTTATCTGCATTATCCCTGTTTAGTGATTCAGCATAGCTTCATCTCTGGCTCTATTCGGAACGGCTTCGTTCAGTCCCAATCAGCACATTAAACCTACTCAGCCCGACACCTCTAAACCTACTAAGCGACACCTCTGTTCAATGACATGCTGTAAACCCAACTCAACACCGGCACCCGCACTGTTGGCCGGGTAGCAATGCAGTCGGTCATGAAATATCAATATCAGTATCAGTATCAGTATCAGTATCGCGACGGGAAAAAACGAGAAGGGGAAGATAAAAAAAAGCCCCGGTCAACTGACCAGGGCTTTTATTAGCAGAGTGGCTTAATCCTGCGGGCGCGTTGCAGGCGCGGTGGCCTGGTGCGTTGCAGCATGTCCACCCGCTGCACCTTTACCGTCAAAGTTATAGGCCGGACGTACCCAGTCACTCTGGTGTGACGAGTCGGACTCAGGCGTATAATCAGGCGCGGGTGCTTTGGTCATTGGCGCGGCGGCATGATGCTTCCAGGCGGAAACAGGCGCATTCTCAGCCACTACCGCTTCGCTGGCGACCGGCGCCGCTGCGGCAGATT
This sequence comes from Erwinia sp. ErVv1, assembly GCF_900068895.1. Taxonomy (GTDB): domain Bacteria; phylum Pseudomonadota; class Gammaproteobacteria; order Enterobacterales; family Enterobacteriaceae; genus Erwinia. The sequence goes on from NZ_CDPK01000003.1 coordinate 390,758, forward strand.
CTGCAACGGGAGCGCTGGTGACAGTAGCGGGCTCTGCAGCAGGGGACTGCGCAGGGGCAGATGCTCTGTTGCTTTCTGCCACTGGGTGACTTTCGCCAGCCTGCGGAGCGGAAGCTGACGCCTGAGTTACCGGAGCGGATTCATGCTGGGCTACAGGCGTTTCATTCTGCACAGGCGCGGATTCACGCTGGGCAGCAGGCGTGTCACCCTGCACAGGCGCGGAATCACGCTGGGCAGCAGGCGTTTCATCCTGCACAGGCGCGGATTCACGCGGGGCTACAGGCGTTTCATCCTGCACAGGCGCGGAGTCACCCTGGGCAGCAGGCGTTTCACCCTGCACAGGCGCGGAGTCACGCTGGGCAGCAGCGGCTTCAGCCGGGGCCGAAGCAGGCTCGTCACGGGCCGGAACCGGCGCATGGGGCTCAGAGGTCGCTTCCAGCGCAGCGGAGCGTGAAGGCACGTCTTGTCGCGTCCCGGCGTTCACATCAGCGGCACTGTCGGCAGCCAGCTGGCTGGCGGCGTCGGCAATACGCGGTTCTGATGACGAACGATCGGTGGGCTCTACAGACGGGCTAACCGATGCTTCTACAGCGGGTTTGATCTCATCAGCTGCAACGGCCTGTTCAGAGATGCTTTCCGCAGTCTGTTCATCAGCGGCCGAGATAACTGAAGGCTGCTGATTTACCGGCGCGTCAATCGCATCCGTTTCGTCGGTATTAACCAGCGTCACCTGTGGCTTCTCTTCCGGCTGAGGTTCGGCGATATGCACCGGCTCTGCCTCACCCTGATTCAGAGCTGACTGAGCGGCACCCTCTGCAACGGCGAAAGCGTCTGCCTGATCCTGATGGCCATACTCAGGCACAACAGACTGCTCGGGCTCAGCGTGCTCATCAGTTACCTGCGCAACCGGATAGGAGATCCACACTTTACCTGAAGCCATTTCCGGGGAAGCGGCTGCGAAAGTCAGTGGCATCGGTGACTGATTTGGATAGCGCTCGTCACGATAGCGACGACGGCGCTGTCCGCTGACGCGCAGATGGCGAGGCGAACGACGTGAGCGACGCGGCATGCTGTCACGCTCGTCTCCCTCATCGGCTTCGGCCACTGGCTCTACAGCGACAGGCTTTTCTTCGTCGGAAGGTTCTGACGTGCTCTCTTCGGTGTGGAAAGAGCGCGCAGCAGTCTGCTCAGCGGTTTCGATACGCACTTTCTGGTTTAGCTGGCGCGGTTTACGGCGCGGCATCACCTCAACGGTGTCGTCGCTGGTTTCCGCAACCTCTTCCAGCACTGCCGGCTCTTGCAGCTGATCTTCCTGCGCCGTCGGACGTTTATCATCCTGGCGACGGCGTGAGCGATCGTTGCGTTCGCGACGCGGTTGCTGCTCGATGGCGGCTTCGTCAGTTAACTGAACCTCTTCACGAACCTCATCCTGAACGACGACGTTGCGCTTGTTACGACGGTTATCTTCGCGGCCTTCAGCAGCAGGATCGCGATCGCGGACCATACGTTCGTTGCGGCTCGCGTTACGATCCCCACGGTCATTATTGCGTTCGCCACGGTTGTTATTGCGCTCACCACGGTCGTTACGGTCGTTGTTACGCTCGCCACGGTCGTTATTACGTTCGTTACGGTCGCCACGGTCGTTATTACGTTCGTTACGGTCGCTGTTGCGCTCGCCACGGTCATTGTTACGGTCGTTATTGCGTTCGCCACGGTCGTTGTTACGTTCGTTACGGTCGTTGTTACGCTCGCCACGATCGTTATTGCGCTCGTTACGGTCGTTATTTCGGTCACCACGATCGTTATTGCGTTCGCTGCTGTTGCGATCGCCGTAGCGTTCACCACGCTCACCGTTACGGTCGCGACGATTATTCTGTCGGCGATTATTACGGCGCTCACCGCGCGGGGCGGCTGGCGCGGCGACGGGCGCCTTCTCTTCCACGACTTCTGGCTGAGCCTCTGCGACCTGCGGCTTCTCTTCACCCGCAAACATCTTCTTCAGGCCACGGACGAAGCGGCCCAGCAGGCTACCTTCGGGCGCAGCAGCAGGCGCTTTTGGCGCGGCGGTGGCTTCAGGTGCAGCGATTGCTGGCGCCTCAGGGACTTTTTCCTGTGGCATTGGCGGAGCATCAGGCATGACAAAGGCCGCCAGAGCCGGTTGCTCCGGGCGCTTGCGCTCAGCGTGATCTTCTTCAGACGGCAGCGCCATCTCGGCTTCATGCAGCTTCGGCAGGTGGTAGCTGAGCGTCTGCGTCTCTTCGCCCGTACGTACGCGCAGGACGGAGTAGTGCGGCGTCTCCATCTGATCGTTTGGCACGATGATGGCGCGAACGCCGCCCTGGCGCTTTTCAATCGCGCTCACCGCTTCACGTTTTTCATTGAGCAGGTAAGAGGCGATTTGCACCGGCACGATCGCGTGGACTTCTTTGGTATTTTCCTTCAGCGCTTCTTCTTCAATCAGTCGGAGAATAGAGAGCGACAGGGACTCGTTATCACGAATGGTTCCGGTACCGCTACAGCGCGGGCAGACGTGGTGGCTTGACTCACCCAGCGACGGGCTGAGGCGCTGGCGTGACATTTCCAGCAGACCGAAACGTGAAATATGGCTGATCTGAATGCGGGCACGATCCTGACGGACGGCGTCACGCAGACGGTTTTCAACCGCACGCTGATGGCGAACCGGCGTCATATCAATGAAGTCGATAACAATCAGCCCGCCCAAATCGCGCAGGCGTAGCTGGCGGGCGATCTCGTCGGATGCCTCCAGGTTGGTATTAAACGCCGTTTCTTCAATATCGCCGCCGCGGGTAGCGCGTGCGGAGTTAATATCAATGGCGGTCAGCGCTTCGGTAGTATCAATAACAATCGACCCACCGGAAGGCAGGCGAACTTCACGCTGGAAAGCGGATTCAATCTGCGATTCAATCTGGTAGTGGCTGAACAGCGGAATTTCACCGGTATAGAGTTTAATTTTGCTGCTGAAGTCCGGACGGCCAAGCGCAGCGATATGCTGACGGGCCAGCTCCAGAACTTTAGGATTATCAATCAGGATTTCGCCGATGTCCTGACGCAGATAGTCACGGAAAGCACGCACGATAACGTTGCTTTCCTGATGGATCAGGAACGGGGCAGGGCGGTTTTCAGCGGCTTTTTTAATCGCTTCCCAGTGCTTCATGCGGAAGCTAAGATCCCACTGCAAAGCCTCGGCTGATTTGCCAACCCCGGCGGTGCGGACAATCAGACCCATTCCTTCCGGCAGTTCCAGCGCGGACAGCGCCTCTTTCAGCTCGGTGCGGTCGTCTCCTTCGATACGGCGTGAGATGCCACCCGCGCGCGGGTTATTTGGCATCAGCACCAGATAGCTACCGGCCAGGCTGATAAAGGTGGTCAGGGCTGCGCCTTTATTTCCGCGCTCTTCTTTATCAATTTGAACAATGACTTCCTGACCCTCACGCAGGACTTCCTTAATATTCGGACGACCGTGAGAGGCGTAGTTACTGGGAAAGTATTCGCGAGAAATTTCTTTGAGGGGGAGAAAACCATGTCGCTCAGCGCCGTAGTCGACGAAGGCGGCTTCAAGACTGGGTTCAATACGGGTAATTTTGCCTTTATAGATATTCGCTTTCTTTTGTTCGTGCCCCGGGCTTTCGATATCCAGGTCGTACAAGCGCTGACCATCCACCAGGGCAACACGCAACTCCTCTTGCTGAGATGCGTTAATTAACATTCTTTTCATCGTAACTTACTCATTATTCTTGCATTAGTGACAAAGCTACGGGCAATAGTAACGCTGGACGCGATCGACCGATGACCCCGAGACTCATCGCAGCGCCGCCAACCTCACGGGTGTCGGCGTCTCCAGGGGTGCTAATTCTCGGCAGCCTGTTTTTCATTTGGAAAAACAGCGCTTTTAAAAGGAGGAACTGCCAGCATAAAACCGAGTGAACCAGTCCCGTCTTGTCGTCCAGGCTGCAACCCGCAGCCCGCTAAATGCCTGATTACCCAAAACGTCTTACGCCATTGCTGCGTGTAAGGGCTATCCGGCAAAACTTATTATTACGCTATATCCTTCCTATCGGATAAGGCCCGGAGCGGGTCGCGTTAACTCACCCGACTTGCTTACCCTGTAAGCTCATCGCGCTGTTCGCACTCGCCGTCCTTAAGACGTTCCCGATAATTTGGTTATATTTACTTGTTTCACAAGGTTTAGCGAGGAAACGATTCTCATTATTCCATCGCCAACCCTGTGTTAGCAAGGTGACTTTTCCTGCATCAGGCAGTTTATTGTCCATTTAAACGCGATTTGCCTCACACGAATGCAAATTGCCTAAAAACTGGACGAAAAATTCCCTTACATAAAGAGTCACTGTCAGTTAAGCACAGAAAAAGAAGTGGCGCTATGGTGGCGCGGTAATTAGAATCGCCGACCATGAAAACCAATACTCCAGCAGTACGTATCGTGACCATTACCGTCGATGAGGCTGAACAGCGCATTGATAATTTTTTACGCACCCAGCTTAAGGGCGTGCCGAAAAGCATGATTTATCGCATCTTGCGTAAAGGCGAAGTGCGGGTAAATAAAGGTCGAATTAAACCGGAATATAAGCTACAGGCGGGGGATGAGATTCGCATTCCTCCCGTGCGGGTTGCCGAACGTGAAGATGCGGCTATTTCGCCGAAGCTCGATAAGGTTGCCGCCCTCGCCAGCGCTATCCTTTACGAGGATGATTATCTCCTGGTGATCAATAAACCGTCAGGTACGGCGGTCCACGGCGGCAGCGGCCTGAGCTTTGGCGTAATTGAAGGCCTGCGTGCGCTACGGCCCGAGGCGCGGTTTCTTGAGCTGGTACACCGCCTGGATCGCGATACCTCCGGTCTGCTGCTGGTCGCCAAAAAACGTTCCGCCCTGCGCGCGCTGCATGAGCAGCTGCGTGAGAAAAGCATGCAGAAGGATTATCTGGCGCTGGTGCGTGGCCAGTGGCCTTCGCATATTAAATCTGTCCAGGCGCCGCTGCTTAAAAATATTCTGCAAAGCGGCGAGCGGATTGTTCGGGTTAACAGCGAGGGTAAACCCTCAGAAACCCGATTTAAGGTTGAAGAGCGTTTCGCCTGTGCCACGCTGGTGAAGGCCAGCCCGGTGACCGGCCGTACCCACCAGATTCGCGTACATACGCTGCATGCCGGGCATCCGATTGCCTGTGACGATCGCTATGGTGAACGCGACTTTGATCAACAGTTAGCCTCAACCGGGCTGAAAAGACTGTTTCTGCATGCGGCCGCGCTTAAGTTTACCCATCCTGACACGGGCGAGGTGATGCGGGTTGAAGCGCCGCTGGATGGCGAACTAAAACGCTGCCTTGACGTGCTGCGCAAAACTTCTCCCGCAAGATAATCCTCATTTTCAGGGCAGGAGAGGCCTGCCCTGAAGCTACCCAAGCGGATCCATGCCTGCCTGACGCAGCATGTCGCACAGCGCGATCAGCGGTAATCCTATCAGCGCATTGGGATCGCGCCCCGACAGTCGATCAAATAGCGTAATCCCCAATCCTTCACATTTAAAACTGCCCGCGCAGCTTAGGGGCTGCTCTCTGTCGATATAATTTTTAATTTCGCGGTCGGTTAACTCCCTGAAATCGACGCTGAAGGGTTCACAAATAACCTGTAAGCGATTATTCCGGCTCTCGAACAGCGCCAGTCCGGTATAAAAGACCACGCTATGGCCACTGGCACGCCGCAATTGCTGACGGGCATTTTCCGGCGTATGGGGTTTGCCGGTTATTTTTCCGTCAATAACGCAAACCTGATCGGAGCCAATAATCAGATGGTCAGAATAGCGCCCAGCCAGCGCCCGGGCTTTCGCTTCGGCCAGACGCGTTACCAGCGCAGTGGCCGATTCACCGGGCTGCGGCGTTTCATCCACCTCTGGCGCCGCGGTAATAAAAGGCAATGCCAGCTTCGCTAACAGCGCCTGGCGGAAAGGAGAGGTTGAAGCTAAAACCAGTTGGGTCATATTTTTTTCCGGAATAGATAGCGGATCTGAGCGGCGCATTTTAAACTGTGCGCCGCACTGGATGCGAATTATGGGTGAAAGATGTCGTAAAGCGGCCTTTTTCTTTGACTCTATCTCGTTACAAAGTTAATATGCGCGCCCTATGCAAAAGGTAAAATTACCCCTGACTCTCGATCCGGTTCGTACCGCTCAAAAGCGCCTGGACTACCAGGGCGTTTACACCCCTGAACAGGTGGAGCGTATTACCGAATCGGTAGTGAGCGTGGACAGTGATGTTGATTGTAAGATGTCGTTTGCGATTGATAACCAGCGTTTAGCGGTACTTAACGGTACTGCTGCGGTCTCCGTTACGCTGTGTTGCCAACGCTGCGGTCAAACTTTTCCGCAACATGTTCACGTGACGTACTGCTTTAGCCCTGTCGTTACTGACGAGCAGGCTGAAGCACTGCCGGAAGCGTACGAGCCGATCGAGGTCAACGAGTTTGGCGAAATCGATCTGCTGGCGGTGGTTGAAGATGAAATTATCCTCGCCCTGCCTGTCGTTCCGGTGCATGATTCTGAACACTGTGAAGTGTCCGAGGCGGACATGGTCTTTGGTAAGTTGCCTCCCGAGGCAGAAAAACCAAACCCATTTGCCGTATTAGCCAGTTTAAAGCGTAAGTAATTAGGAGTAAGGTCCATGGCCGTACAACAGAATAAACCAACCCGTTCCAAGCGTGGCATGCGTCGTTCGCACGATGCTCTGACTACAGCAACTCTTTCCGTAGATAAAGTTTCTGGCGAAACGCATCTGCGTCACCACATCACTGCGGATGGTTACTACCGCGGTCGCAAGGTCATCGCTAAGTAATTCCTGCGGAACAGCGCGGCGATACTTTGACACGTCTGACCCTGGCACTCGATGCCATGGGCGGGGACTTCGGTCCCTGCGTGACAGTGCCTGCTGCAATGCAGGCACTGGCCTCCGATCTGCATTTGCATCTTCTTCTGGTCGGCGATCCCGACAAAATCAAGCCATTACTTGCAAAAGCTGATTCAGCCGCACTCGCGCGCCTGCAGGTTATTCCTGCCGAGTCGGTTATTGCCAGTGATGCCAAACCCTCCTGGGCCATCCGACACAGTCGCGGCTCCTCCATGCGCGTGGCGCTGGAGCTGGTCAAAGAGGGGCGGGCAGCGGCGTGCGTCAGTGCCGGAAATACCGGTGCGCTGATGGGGCTGTCAAAACTGCTGTTAAAACCGCTGGAAGGCATTGAGCGTCCGGCGCTGATGACCGTTCTGCCCCACCAGAGGCAGGGCAAAACGGTGGTGCTTGACCTGGGCGCGAATGTGGAGTCGGACAGCGCGATGCTGGTGCAGTTTGCCATTATGGGCGCGGTGGTGGCAGAAGAGTTACTGACCATTACTCACCCACGCGTAGCGCTGCTGAATATCGGCCAGGAAGAGAATAAAGGTATCGCCAGCATCCGCGAGGCGGCTGATATACTGCGTGAATCGCCAGATATTAACTATATTGGTTACCTTGAAGGTAACGATCTTCTTACCGGTAAAACGGATGTGCTTGTCTGCGATGGATTCGTGGGCAATATCACGCTAAAGACCATGGAGGGCGTGGTAAGAATGTTTCTTTCGCTGTTGAAATCACAGGGCGAAGGTAAAAAGAGGGTATGGTGGTTGTCGCTGCTGGGGCATTTACTGAAGAAACGCCTCGCAAGGCGCTTCGGCCATCTCAATCCCGACCAGTACAATGGCGCCTGTCTGTTAGGATTACGCGGCACGGTGATAAAAAGCCATGGCGCGGCCAATCAAAGCGCGTTCGCTGCGGCGATCGAACAGGCAGAGCAGGCGGTGCGGCGGCAAGTTCCGGAGCGGATTGCTGCCCGCCTTCAGGCTGTATTACCTAAGAGTGACTGAGCGGAAATGTATACGAAGATTATCGGTACGGGCAGCTATTTGCCCGAACAGGTGCGGACTAACGCCGATCTGGAAAAAATGGTGGATACGTCGGACGAGTGGATTGTCACCCGAACCGGTATCCGTGAGCGTCGTATTGCCGCGCCAGATGAAAATGTCGCAACCATGGGATTCCAGGCCGCCCGGCGCGCGCTGGAAATGGCCGGTATCGATAAAAACGACATCGGGCTGATCGTGGTTGCCACCACCTCATCCAGCCATGCCTTCCCCAGCTCGGCGTGCATGATCCAGCAGATGCTGGAAATTGATGATGCCGCGTCGTTCGACCTGGCGGCTGCCTGCGCAGGCTTTACCTACGGTCTTAGCGTTGCCGATCAGTACATCAAAAACGGTGCAGTGAAGAATGCACTGGTCATTGGCGCCGACGTGCTGGCGCGCATGCTCGATCCTGAAGATCGCGGCACAATCATTCTGTTCGGCGACGGTGCCGGTGCCGTCGTACTGGGTGCCAGCGAGGAGCCGGGCATCATCTCTACCCATCTTCATGCCGATGGCCGCTACGGCCAGCTGTTAACGCTGAGCAACCAGGATCGTGAGCATCAGGAACAGCCTTCCTACGTCACGATGGCGGGGAACGAGGTGTTCAAAGTGGCGGTTACTGAACTGGCGCATATTGTTGAAGAGACGCTCCAGGCCAACAATCTTGAACGCGAAGCCATTGACTGGCTGGTCCCCCATCAGGCAAATCTGCGTATTATCAATGCCACTGCCCGCAAGCTGGGCATGGGGATGGAAAAAGTGGTGGTGACGCTGGATCGTCACGGTAACACCTCTGCGGCCTCGGTCCCGACCGCGCTCGACGAAGCGGTGCGCGATGGTCGTATTCAGCGCGGCCAGCTGATCCTGCTGGAAGCCTTCGGCGGTGGATTCACCTGGGGCTCGGCGCTGGTTCGTTTTTGATTAACAGGAAATGACAATGACGCAATTTGCAATGGTTTTCCCCGGTCAGGGCTCACAGACGCCTGGCATGCTGGCTGAACTGGCAGCGGAAAACCCTACAGTTGAAAAAACCTTTGGCGAAGCTTCTGCGGTGCTGGGCTATGACCTGTGGGCGCTGGTGCAGAATGGGCCTGCTGAAGAACTGAACAAAACCTGGCAAACGCAGCCCGCGCTGCTGGCTGCATCTGTTGCTATTTTCCGCGTTTGGCAGGAAAAAGGCGGCAAGATGCCAGCAATGCTGGCGGGACACAGCCTGGGCGAGTATAGTGCGCTGGTTTGTGCAGGCGTGCTTGAGTTTACTGATGCTATCAGGCTGGTAGAGCTGCGCGGAAAACTGATGCAGGAAGCGGTGCCGGAAGGCACGGGTGCCATGCAGGCCATTATTGGTCTGGACGATGCCTCTATCGCAAAAGCCTGCGAAGAGTCTGCCCAGGGCCAGGTTGTTTCACCGGTTAACTACAACTCGCCAGGGCAGGTTGTGATTGCCGGAAATAAAGAAGCCGTTGAGCGTGCAGGTATCGCGTGCAAGGCCGCTGGCGCCAAACGTGCGCTACCGCTGCCGGTCAGCGTACCTTCACACTGCGCGCTGATGAAGCCCGCCGCGGACAAGCTGGCGATAGCGCTTGAGAAGTTGACCTTCAACGCCCCGACTGTACCGGTCGTGAATAATGTTGATGTCAAATGCGAAACCTCGGCTGAGGCTATCCGTAGTGCGCTGGTTCGTCAGCTGTACAGCCCGGTTCGCTGGACCGGCTGTGTGGAATTTATGGCAGCCCAGGGCGTGACGTCGCTGCTGGAAGTGGGGCCGGGTAAAGTGCTAACTGGCCTGACTAAGCGTATCGTTGATACCCTGACGGCGGCACCGGTGAACGATCCGGTCAGCCTGTCCGCTGCGCTTTAACAGTTATACGAGGAAGATGATGAGCTTTGAAGGAAAAATTGCGCTGGTAACGGGCGCAAGTCGCGGAATTGGGCGCGCTATCGCTGAAACGCTGGCCGCACGCGGCGCAATAGTGATCGGCACCGCCACCAGCCAGAGCGGCGCGGATGCAATCAGTGCTTATCTCGGCAGCAAGGGCAAAGGCCTGTCGCTGAACGTGACTGAAACAGCTTCTATTGAGCAGGTGCTTGAAAATATTCGCGCCGGGTTTGGTGAAGTCGACATTTTAGTCAATAATGCAGGCATCACGCGCGACAATCTTCTGATGCGGATGAAGGATGATGAGTGGCAGGATATCCTGGAAACGAATCTGACTTCCGTTTTCCGCCTGTCAAAAGCGGTAATGCGCGCTATGATGAAGAAGCGCGCAGGCCGAATTATTACCATCGGTTCCGTTGTCGGAACGATGGGTAATGCGGGCCAGGCAAACTATGCAGCAGCAAAAGCAGGTTTGATTGGCTTTAGCAAATCACTGGCGCGTGAAATCGCGTCACGTGGTATTACCGTTAACGTTGTGGCTCCTGGTTTCATTGAAACCGACATGACGCGTACGTTGACTGAAGATCAGCGTACGGGCATTCTGGCGGAAGTGCCTGCGGGGCGCCTTGGCGACCCACAGGAAATCGCCAATGCCGTTGCATTTTTAGCCTCCGACGAGGCGGCGTACATCACTGGTGAGACGCTTCACGTCAACGGCGGAATGTATATGGTCTGATAATCACGAAATTATTTGCGTTATTTGCGGCGAATCCCGCAAAATAACGTAAAATCGTGGTTAGACCAGCCGGGATTTAGTTGCATCTTTTTCAACATTTTATACACTACGAAAACCATCGCGAAAGCGAGTTTTGATAGGAAATTTAATAGTATGAGCACTATCGAAGAACGCGTTAAGAAAATCATTGGCGAACAGCTTGGCGTTAAGCAGGAAGAAGTTGTAAATACTGCCTCTTTTGTAGAAGATCTGGGCGCTGATTCTCTTGATACCGTTGAGCTGGTTATGGCTCTGGAAGAAGAGTTTGATACCGAGATCCCGGATGAAGAAGCTGAGAAAATCACAACTGTTCAGGCTGCTATTGATTACATCAATGGTCACCAGGCTTAAGTGAGCATCTCCAGGCGGTCACTCGACCGCCTGAGTTTTATCTGAACGTCCCACACAGTGTCATTTTTTCCCTCCCTGGAGGACGAACGTGTCTAAGCGTCGTGTAGTTGTGACTGGTCTTGGCATGTTGTCTCCTGTCGGCAATACCGTAGAGTCTACCTGGAATGCTCTTGTTGCCGGTCAGAGTGGCATCAGCCCGATCGACCATTTTGATACTAGTGCCTACGCAACGCGTTTTGCTGGCTTAGTAAAGGATTTTAACTGTGAAGAGTTTATCTCGCGTAAGGATCAGCGCAAGATGGACGCCTTTATTCAATATGGAGTTGTCGCTGGCATACAGGCCATGCAGGATTCTGGCCTGGTCATCACCGATGAAAACGCCGACCGTATTGGTGCCGCTATCGGCTCCGGTATTGGTGGTCTTGGTCTGATCGAAGAGAACCACACGTCTCTGGTCAACGGCGGTCCGCGTAAGATTAGCCCTTTCTTCGTGCCTTCTACGATTGTAAACATGATAGCCGGTCACCTGACTATTATGTTTGGCATGAAAGGCCCCAGCATTGCTATCTCTACCGCCTGTACGACCGGTGTACATAACATCGGACAGGCAGCGCGCATCATTGCTTACAACGATGCCGATGTCATGCTGGCGGGCGGTGCAGAGAAGGGCAGTACCCCTCTGGGGATTGGCGGCTTTGGCGCGGCCCGTGCGCTGTCTACCCGCAATGAGGATCCTCAGGCGGCAAGCCGTCCGTGGGACAAAGACCGCGACGGCTTCGTGCTGGGCGATGGCGCGGGTATCGTGATGCTGGAAGAGTATGAGCACGCGAAAAAACGCGGCGCGAAAATTTATGCTGAGCTGGTGGGCTTCGGCATGAGTAGCGATGCTTATCATATGACGTCTCCGCCGGAAAATGGTGCGGGCGCAGCACTGGCAATGGTCAATGCACTGAAAGATGCGCAGCTGTCACCGGAACAGATTGGCTATATCAACGCGCATGGCACCTCAACGCCGGCCGGTGATAAAGCGGAAACGCAGGCGGTGAAGAGCGTCTTCGGCGCTGCTGCATCAACCGTGATGGTCAGTTCAACGAAATCGATGACCGGGCATCTGTTAGGGGCCGCCGGTGCAGTTGAGTCAATCTACTCGATACTGGCGCTGCGCGATCAGGTTATCCCACCCACCATCAATCTTGATAACCCGGATGAAGGCTGTGACCTTGATTTCGTGCCGCATACCGCACGTCAGGTCAGTGGACTGGAATACGCATTGTGCAACTCCTTTGGCTTTGGCGGAACGAACGGCTCGCTGATTTTCCGACGGATCTAATCCCGCAATGTGGTATCTGAAGCCCCGCCCCAGCGGGGCTTTTTCATTTCTGGCTGCTGGCGCATCCGCATTTTTTAATCTTTATACAATTTAGTCCTGGCGATCGGGTGAATCCGTTCGGGCTTACAGGTAATCTTTACCCCTATGTTATCGTCACCGGAGGGATGAATGGCCTGGATAAACGGCGAGTCACAAAACAGTCTTGCAGCAGCAGACCGTGCCGTGCATTTTGGCGACGGGTGTTTTACGACGGCGCGTATTGTTGAGGGGCAGATCGTTGCGCTGGAAGCCCATCTGCAACGGCTTACTACAGGTTGTGAACGTCTGCGCATTGCGGCAGTTGACTGGGGGGCGCTGCGCGCTGAAATGATCTATGCGGCATCGCAGCGCAGCGATGGCGTCCTGAAAACCATTATTTCACGCGGCTCAGGTGGGCGCGGCTACAGTGCTGCGGGCTGTGACAGCCCGACGCGGATCCTCTACCTGTCACCCTATCCGCAACATTACGCCCAGCTGCGTGAAACCGGCGCCAGGCTGACGCTAAGTTCAGTCCGGCTGGGGCAAAACCCCCTGCTGGCGGGTATTAAACATCTGAATCGCCTGGAGCAGGTACTCATCCGTACAGAGCTTGAGCAGACCGAAGCCGACGAAGCCCTGGTGCTTGACACCGAAGGGTTGCTGGTGGAATGCTGTGCGGCAAATTTATTCTGGCGCAGGGGAGAGCAGGTTTATACGCCCGACCTGCACGCATCTGGCGTTGAGGGTATTCAACGTCAGTGGGTTATCCATCAGTTAAAAGAGCGGGGGATCGCGCTGCATGAGGTCAGAATGCCGCCCGATACGCTTGCCAATGCGGATGAGGTGTTTATCACCAATGCGCTAATGCCCGTGGTGCCGGTCCGTCAGATCGACACGTGGCACTACGCTTCCCGCCAGCTGTTCAATTTGATTACTGCCAGAAACGTTTAACATGGACATTTCATGACACCTACGCGAAAAATTATTACCATCCTGGCGCTGGCCGCCGTGGCTGCTGTTGCCGTTTGTTACTGGCAGGTGCGTCAGTACGCGGATTCCACGCTGCCCATTCACGATGAAACGATATTCACCCTCCCGGCGGGCTCGGGCAGAGTGGTGCTGGAAGCCGAACTGAATAAACAGCATGTGGTGGCCAGTACCCGGTGGTTTGGCTGGTTACTGAAGCTGGAACCGGATCTGGCCAAATTCAAGGCGGGCACCTATCGCTTTACGCCGGGGATGACCGTCCGCCAGATGCTGGCACTGCTGGCCAGCGGCAAAGAAGCCCAGTTCCCGATACGTTTTGTTGAGGGGACGCGCATGCAGGAGTGGCTGGCCGCACTGCGCACTGCGCCCTATATTAAGCATACGCTATCGGCTGACAGCCTGACGGCGGTCGCCGCTGCTCTGGATTTGAAGGAGCAGGATGTTGAAGGCTGGTTTTATCCCGACACCTACTCCTATACGGCTAACACCACCGATGTTGCGTTGCTTAAGCGCGCCCATGAGCGGATGGATCGTCTGGTTGACCGGCTGTGGCAGGAAAAAGCAGACGGCCTGCCCTATAAGGATAAGAACGACCTGGTGACCATGGCCTCGATTGTTGAAAAAGAGACGGCGATAGGACCAGAGCGCAGCCAGGTGGCATCGGTATTTATTAACCGTCTACGTCTGGGCATGCGTCTGCAAACTGACCCAACGGTGATTTACGGTATGGGCGATCGCTATAAGGGCAGCCTGACGCGTAAGGATCTCGAAACGCCCAGCGACTGGAACACCTATATTATCCCCGGCATGCCGCCAGGACCTATTGCGATGCCGGGCAAGCCCTCGCTGGAAGCGGCGGCGCATCCGCTGAAAACAGACTTCCTCTATTTTGTTGCGGATGGTAAGGGAGGACATACCTTTACCACTAATCTCGCCAGTCATAATCGGGCGGTTCAGGCTTGGCGTCTGGCCGTTAAGGAACAGAAATGAGCGGTAAGTTTGTTGTGATTGAAGGGCTGGAGGGCGCAGGGAAAACCACCGCCCGTGACGTGGTGGTCGCTGAGCTAAGGCAGCAGGGGATCGCTGAGATCGTTTTTACCCGCGAACCGGGGGGAACGCCGCTGGCAGAAAAACTGCGCGATCTGATAAAGCAGGGCGTCGAAAATGAACGGATCACTGACCGGGCAGAATTATTAATGCTCTATGCCGCCCGGGTCCAGCTGGTGGAGAACGTCATTAAACCTGCTCTTGCCCGCGGCGCATGGGTGGTGGGCGACCGTCACGATCTCTCCTCGCAGGCCTATCAGGGCGGCGGGCGCGGCATGGACAGCAACCTGATGGCGCAGCTGAAAAGCAGCGTGCTCGGTGACTTTGCCCCCGATATGACGCTCTATCTGGACGTCACGCCTGAAATCGGCCTGCAACGTGCCCGGGCAAGAGGCGAGCTGGATCGTATTGAGCAGGAGTCACTCAACTTCTTTACCCGCGTTCGCGAACGCTATCAGTCGCTGGCGGCCAGCGATCGGCGCATTACCACCATTGATGCCACCCAGTCACTGGAGCAGGTCACCCAGGCCATACGTGCATCGGTCGCGGGCTGGCTTAAGGCGCAGCTTTGATCTGGTATCCGTGGCTGAATCAACCCTACCGGCAGCTGGTCAGCCAGCACCAGGCGGGCAGAGGGCATCATGCCCTGTTATTGCAGTCGCTTCCCGGTATGGGCGATGCCTCGCTGGTGTGGGGGCTAAGCCGCTGGCTGATGTGCCAGCGCCGCGATGGCTTTAAAAGCTGTGGCACCTGCCACGCCTGCCAGCTTATGCAGGCGCATACGCATCCCGACTGGTATCAGCTTTCGCCGGAGAAGGGCAAGCAGTCGCTGGGTATTGATGCCATTCGCGGCGTGACGGAAAAACTTTACCATCACGCTCAGCAGGGGGGCGCGAAGGTTGTCTGGCTGCCCGATGCGTCGCAGCTGACCGAGGCGGCAGCGAATGCTCTGTTAAAAACGCTGGAAGAGCCGCCCAAAAATACCTGGTTTCTGTTAAGCAGCCACCAGCCTGCGGATCTGCTGGCCACGCTGCGCAGCCGCTGTCAGAACTTTCATCTGGGACCGCCGCCGGAGGAGCCGAGCCTGAGCTGGCTGCAAAAACAGGTTGGGGCGCCTCAGGATGCCTGTATCACCGCTCTGCGCCTGAGTGGAGGAGCACCGGGCGCGGCCCTTGGGCTGCTGGAAGAGAAGATCTGGGCAGCGCGGGAAGCATTATGTCACGCACTGCCGGAGGCGCTACAGGCGGATATGTTGCGCCTCATGCCGGTTCTCAATCATGATGACGCGGCCAGGCGCATTGGCTGGCTGTGTGCGCTATTGGTGGATGTCCTGAAGTGGCAGCAGGGCGGTGGGGCTTTTATTGCGAACGCAGATCGCCAGCCGCTGATTGCCGGAATGGCGTCACAGCTTCCCGGCAGCGCGCTGGATCTCAGCCTGCGGGAATGGATTATCTGTCGCGATCGGCTGCTGCATGTCTCTGCCGTCAATCGCGAACTGTTATTAACCGATCGGCTGTTGGGCTGGGAGCAGATGCTGCACACCCCTACGGTCGGGTAAACGAACCAGAGAGTAATTATGTTTTTAGTCGATTCACACTGCCATCTTGATGGCCTGGATTATGAAAATCTTCATCAGGACGTCTCCGACGTACTGGCTAAGGCTGCCGCCCGCGACGTGAAGTTTATGCTGGCCGTTGCCACCACGCTGCCCGGCTATACCGCCATGAGGCAGCTGATTGGCGACAGGCCAAACGTGGCATTCTCCTGCGGCGTACACCCGCTCAACCAGGAAGAAGAGTGGGATTTCGCCGATCTTCGCCGGCTGGCGGCCGACCCTCGCGTGGTAGCGATGGGAGAGACCGGGCTGGACTATCACTACCAGCAGGAAACGAAAGCGCAGCAGCAGGCCTCTTTCCGCGAGCACATCCGCACAGGCCGCGATCTGAATAAGCCCGTTATCGTCCATACGCGCGCCGCGCGCGAAGATACCCTTTCGATCCTGAAAGAGGAGCAGGCAGAGGCATGTGGCGGCGTATTGCACTGCTTTACCGAGGATCGTGAAACGGCAGAAAAACTGCTGGATATGGGCTTTTACATCTCTTTCTCCGGCATCGTTACCTTCCGCAACGCTGAAGCGATCCGCGAGGCGGCGCGCTATGTGCCTCTCGACAGAATGCTGGTGGAGACTGATTCACCTTATCTGGCACCCGTTCCCTACCGCGGTAAGGAAAACCAGCCGGCCTGGACGCGCGACGTTGCGGAGTATATGGCCGTGTTAAAAGGCGTTAGCATTGAGGAAATGGCTGAAGCGACCACGCAAAACTTCTCTACGCTGTTCCACGTCCCGCTCTCTGAGCTGTCAGACCGCTAAAATAATTTTACTGCTCGTAATAATTCGTTGCCGATCGTAAAGTGCATCGCCTCCGCAGGGCGGTGCCGTTTTTTTATGGTCAGAAATTGGCGTTTATCAGAAAAATACGCTACGTATGCAACGAATGTTAGATGAAACGTGACAATCATCAAACAAATCATGACCGATTTATTTTACAGTTCGTAATAAATATTGAGAGCGTAACAACGCTCCTTCGGCAGTGGGACCTCCCCCCATTGCCACGCGCACCGCGCGGATAAAAGCACTCATACTCAGGAGTTTGACACTATGTTTAAAAATGCATTTGCAAACCTGCAAAAGGTCGGTAAATCGCTGATGTTACCGGTATCGGTCCTGCCGATTGCCGGTATCCTGCTGGGCGTCGGTTCGGCTAACTTCAGCTGGCTGCCTGCCGTGGTTTCTCACGTTATGGCTGATGCGGGCGGCTCCGTCTTTGCCAATATGCCGCTGATATTTGCCATCGGCGTGGCGCTGGGGTTCACCAATAATGACGGCGTTTCGGCGCTGGCTGCGGTAGTCGCCTACGGCATAATGGTTAAAACTATGGCAGTGGTAGCGCCGCTGGTACTGCATATTTCTGCGGCGGAAATCGACGCTAAACACCTGGCCGATACCGGTGTACTCGGGGGGATCATCGCCGGTTCCATCGCTGCCTATATGTTCAACCGCTTCTATCGCATCAAGCTGCCTGAGTATCTGGGCTTTTTTGCCGGTAAGCGCTTTGTCCCGATTATTTCCGGGCTGGCGGCTATATTCCTGGGCGTCGTGCTCTCATTTATCTGGCCACCGGTGGGTACCGCCATTCAGGAGTTCTCGCAGTGGGCCGCCTATCAGAACCCGGTGGTGGCTTTCGGCATCTATGGCCTGATTGAACGCGCCCTGGTGCCGTTCGGGCTGCACCATATCTGGAACGTTCCTTTCCAGATGCAGATTGGCGAATTTACTAACGCGGCCGGCCAGGTGTTCCACGGTGACATTCCGCGCTACATGGCGGGCGATCCGACTGCCGGTAAACTGTCAGGCGGCTTCCTGTTCAAAATGTACGGCCTGCCTGCTGCGGCGATTGCTATCTGGCACTCCGCTAAGCCTGAAAACCGCGCAAAAGTGGGCGGGATTATGATCTCGGCCGCGCTGACGGCCTTCCTGACCGGGATCACCGAGCCGATTGAATTCTCATTCATGTTCGTGGCACCGATCCTCTATGTGATTCACGCTATCCTTGCCGGGCTGGCATTCCCAATCTGTATTCTGCTGGGCATGCGTGATGGCACCAGCTTCTCCCACGGGCTGATTGACTTTGTGGTACTGAGCGGCAACAGCAGCAAAATCTGGCTGTTCCCGATTGTCGGCATCATTTATGGTCTGGTTTATTACACCATCTTCCGGGTAGTGATTGCTAAGTTCAATCTGAAAACCCCGGGTCGTGAAGATGCAACCCGCGATCAGGCTACGGGTAATGCCAGCGAGATGGCGGCTAATCTGGTGGCGGCCTTTGGCGGTAAGGAAAATATCACAAACCTGGATGCCTGTATCACCCGTCTGCGCGTTAGCGTGGCCGACGTGTCTAAGGTCGATCAGACCGGCCTGAGAACGCTGGGGGCCGCAGGGGTGGTCGTGGCGGGTTCGGGCGTTCAGGCCATTTTCGGTACTAAATCCGATAACCTGAAGACCGATATGGATGACTACATGCGCAAGCTGTAACCGTTAGTCAGTACCACTGAGGGCGCGAAAGCGCCCTTTTTTTATCTCTGTAAGGCTGAAATGCTGCAAAGGCGCGCATTCAGGGAAAGAAAAGTGACGGTAAGGTTGAATGAAATCGAATTTCTCGCTCATACTGCGATAAATCAATCTGCCGCTCAAGGATATGCACCATGGCTGAAGAAACCCTGTTCAGTAAAATCATCCGCCGCGAAATTCCGGCTGACATCCTCTATCAGGATGAGCTGGTTACCGCGTTCCGTGATATCTCTCCCCAGGCGCCCACCCATATTCTGGTGGTGCCAAACATCCTGATCCCAACCGTGAATGATACGGTAGCGGGCCATGAGGCTGCCCTGGGTCGAATGATTACCGTGGCGGCTAAAGTGGCAAAACAGGAAGGTATTGCCGAAGACGGCTACCGCCTGATCATGAACTGCAATCAGCACGGCGGACAGGAGGTGTATCATATCCATCTGCACCTCGTCGGGGGCCGTCCTTTAGGGCCAATGCTGGCAAAGTAAATGCACGTTTAACGCGGATACCTACTCTATGATGCGCGCTCTTGCTACGGGCATGACGCTGATTGCACTCCTCAGCGGATGCAGCAGCGATACCACCACCATTAATACCTCACAGTCGCTGGTGATGGAGTCGTCGGTGCTCTCAGCCGGGATAACCACCGATGAGCCAACCCTGTCGGAACATGAGGGGCAGCAGCGCGCCTCTTCGGTACTGTACAATCAGCAGGAGAGGGCGGTAACGCTCCACTACCGATTCTACTGGTACGACGATAAGGGGCTGGAGATACTGCCCTTCGAGCGTCCGCGTACCGTCACCGTCGCGCCGCACGACAAAATTGAAATATCATCGCAAACCGGTAATCTGACCGCCAGTAAGGTCAGGCTCTATTTGTATCTGTAAGAGGTCATTGCGTGGAAAGGAAAATAACCAAACGTTCGGGCGTGCTGTTACTGGCACTGATCCTCAGCGGCTGTATCAGCCATCAACAGCAGCAGACGCAGCCGCCTGCACCGGTAGAACCGGCCCAGCCAGCCCAGCCCGTGCCGCCGCCAGCCCAGCCGGGACCNGCGTCAGATGTGTATAAGAGACAGGCGTTACCCCGCTGGTGGCGCAGATGCTGAAAGCGGATGGCGTTACCGCCGGCAGCGTATTGCTGGTAGATAACGTCAAAAACAGTACCAACGGTAGCCTGCAATCGTCAAAGGCGACGGGTGCGCTGCAAAACGCCCTGGCCAACAATACACAGTTTACCCTGGTCACCCCGCAGCAGCTGGCAACGGCTAAGCAGACGCTGGGCCTTTCCGCTGAAGACAGCCTGGGCTCACGCAGCAAGGCGGTCGGTCTGGCGCGCTATGTTGGCGCACAGTATGTGCTCTACAGCAATGCGGAGGGGGACGTGAAGTCACCCACGCTGCAAATGCAGCTGATGCTGGTGCAGACCGGAGAAATTATCTGGTCGGGTAGCGGTGTCGTTCAGCATTGATCCGTCGCTCAGCCAGCTTATTGCACACCAGTTTCCGGCGGTTAAACCCGCCGGTTCTTTTTATCCGCTGTCAGGCCTGACCGGCCTGAGTGGAAAATTGCAGGTGGGTGATGTGACGCTGCTGGCGCGTCAGCAGCAGGAAAGCACGCCGATGCCGGGCATTGACCGTCGGCGTGAATATCATATTCTGCGTGGGCTTAGCGACAGCGGTCTCGCGCCTGTCGTGCAGGGTTATAACCGGCGCTGGCTACTGTTGCACTGGCAGGCGGGAAGGACGCTTACCCCGGATGAGTTTTCGCAGCGGCTACCCGATATTACGGCGCGGGTGTCGGCGCTGCATCAGCAACCGCTGAGCGGCTTTCGCCTGCTGCTGCTGCCGCTGCTGGAGCAGTACTGGCTGTTAAGCCACGCTTCGCGTCGGCATCTCCGCTGGCTGAATGCGCTGCGCCGCTGTCAGCGGCAGGGCGAGCCTAAGCCGCTGCGGCTGGCGCTGCTGCATATGGATATCCACCCGGGCAACATCGTGACGCAGACCGGGGACGACCTGCATCTGATTGACTGGGAATATGCCAGCGACGGCGACGTTGCGCTGGAGCTGGCAGCGATGATTGCGGGTAACGATCTCTCTCTGGCACAGCAGGAGAGTATGATCGCAGACTATGCGATACGGCAGCAGCTTGATCCGGCGGTGCTGCGCCAGCAGATCCGCCGCTGGGCGCCGTGGCTGAGGCTCCTGATCGCCTGCTGGTATGAACGACGCTGGCAGCAGAGCGGTGATAAATTGTATGACGGGCTGGCGACAGAAGCCTGGCAGCAGATCTAATCAAAGAAGAGGTGTGAAGTGGGACCGGTAATGTTAGACGTGCTCGGCTACGAGCTGGATGCGGAAGAGCGTGAAATTTTACAACATCCGCTGACGGGTGGGCTGATCCTGTTCAGTCGAAACTACCACGACCCGGCGCAGCTGCGGGAGCTGGTGAGGCAGATTCGACAGGCTTCCCGTCATCGGCTGATCGTGGCCGTCGATCAGGAAGGCGGGCGCGTTCAGCGCTTCCGCGAAGGCTTTACCCGCCTGCCAGCCATGCAGTCATTCGCGGCGCTTCACCCGCAGGCGGAAGCGGTAAAGCTGGCGGAGCAGGCAGGCTGGCTCATGGCGTCGGAAATGATCGCCATGGATATCGACATTAGCTTTGCGCCAGTGCTGGATATTGGCCACGGCAGCGCGGCCATTGGCGAACGCAGCTTCCATCAGGACCCGGCCATCGCGCTCATTCTGGCGCGCCATTTTATCAGCGGTATGCGCAGCGCCGGCATGAAGACCACCGGTAAGCATTTTCCGGGCCACGGTGCGGTCAGCGCAGACTCTCATCTGGAGACGCCGCGCGACAATCGCACCGAAGCGGAAATCCGCCAGCATGATATGCAGATATTCCGCCAGCTGATCGACGAACAGGCGCTGGATGCCGTGATGCCCGCCCACGTCATTTATACTCAGGTGGACAGCCGACCCGCCAGCGGCTCGCCACACTGGTTAAAAACGGTGCTGCGAGGCGAGCTGGGCTTTAAGGGGGTGATTTTCTCCGACGATCTGTCGATGGAAGGCGCGGCGATTATGGGCAGCTATGCGGAGCGAGGCGAAGCCTCGCTGGCTGCGGGCTGCGATATGATTCTGGTATGCAACAATCGCGACGGTGCGGTAAGCGTGCTCGATAATCTGTCCCCGATCAACGCTGAGCGCGTCACCTCCCTTTATCATCAGGGGACTTTTACCCGCGAGCAGCTGATGGCGTCTGCCCGCTGGAAAGAGGCGCATCAAACCCTGAGCGCACTGCAGACGCGCTGGCTGGCGCATAAGGGTAGTTGACCGGCTAACACCACAGAGAGGATGGCAGACGATGATAATCTACTTGCACGGTTTTGATTCAACCAGCCCGGGTAATCATGAGAAGGTCCTGCAGCTGCAATTTATTGATGCGGATGTGCGGCTGCTGAGCTACAGCACGCTGCATCCTAAGCACGATATGCAGTTTCTGCTGAACGAGACGGATAAGCTGCTGCAAAGCAGCAGTGACGACAGGCCCCTCATTTGCGGCGTCGGTCTGGGCGGTTTCTGGGCGGAGCGCATTGGCTTTCTTAGCGATATCCGCCAGGTGATGTTTAACCCCAATCTGTGGCCTGAAGAGAACATGGTAGGGAAGATCAACCGCCCGGAGGAGTACGTTGATATCGCCAGCAAATGCGTGAGTAACTTTCGTGAAAAGAATCGCGATCGCTGCCTGGCGGTGCTTTCCCGTCAGGATGACGCGCTGGACAGTCAGCGTTCCGCGGCCGCGCTGCAAAGTTTCTACGAGATTATCTGGGACGAAACCGAAGGCCACAAATTTAAGAATATCGCTCCCCATCTTCAGCGTATCAAAGCCTTTAAAACGCTGGGTTAACCGTTCAGGCAGCGTGAGCGTTGCTCAGCTGCCTGAATTTTACCTGCGCCTCTTAGTACTATTCTGAGTTCACCAGACAAAAATTGACCTGCATCAATTTTTGCACGACCCCTGATTTTCCCCGTGCTATTCTGCCAGCAGATAGCGAATTAAACTCGCCAACCCTATGTTAATTAAGGATATTAATTTAACCTTTAGTTAACGATTGGTTCACATTTTAAGGGGGTCGTTTGACTACACCAATGAAGAAGATCGTTATTGTCGGCGGAGGTGCTGGTGGTCTGGAGCTGGCCACGCAGCTTGGGCAAAAACTGGGGCGGAAAAACAGAGCGGAAATCACGCTGGTCGATCGCAACCACAGCCACCTGTGGAAGCCGCTGCTGCATGAAGTGGCGACCGGATCGCTGGACGAAGGCATCGACGGACTCAGCTATCTGGCCCACGCCCGCAATCATCACTTCCACTTCCAGCTGGGGACGTTAACCGCTATCGATCGTGAAAACAAACGACTGCATCTGGCGGAGATCCGTGATTCGCACGGCGAGCTGCTGGTGCCGGAGCGTGAGATCGCGTGGGATACGCTGGTTATGGCGTTGGGCAGTACTTCTAATGACTTTGGCACGCCGGGCGTCAAGGATAACTGTATCTTCCTGGACAACCCACACCAGGCGCGTCGCTTCCATAATGAAATGCTTAACCTGTTTCTCAAATTCTCTGCCAGCGAAGGGGTGAAAGAGAAGGTGAATATCGCCATTGTCGGCGGTGGTGCTACGGGCGTTGAGCTTTCAGCTGAACTGCACAATGCGGTTAAACAGCTTCACAGCTATGGCTATAAGGGGCTGGACAATAAGGCGCTGAACGTGACGCTGGTCGAGGCGGGTGAGCGCATTTTACCCGCGCTGCCGCCGCGCATTTCCACCGCGGCCACCCATGAGCTGACCAAACTTGGCGTGCGCGTACTGACGCAGACGATGGTAACCAGCGCCGATAAGCAGGGGCTGCACACGANGAGCGCATTTTACCCGCGCTGCCGCCGCGCATTTCCACCGCGGCCACCCATGAGCTGACCAAACTTGGCGTGCGCGTACTGACGCAGACGATGGTAACCAGCGCCGATAAGCAGGGGCTGCACACGAAATCGGGCGAAGTGATCGAAGCCGATCTGATGGTCTGGGCGGCGGGCATTAAGGCTCCGGACTTTATGAAAGAGATTGGCGGGCTGGAGACCAACCGTATCAATCAGCTGGTGGTTGAACCGACGCTTCAGACCACTCGTGATGCGACTATCTATGCCATCGGCGACTGCGCCTCCTGCGCACTGCCGGAAGGGGGATTTGTCCCGCCACGCGCCCAGTCTGCTCACCAGATGGCGTCGCGGGTGATGGACAATATTCTTGCAGAGATGAAAGGCAAGAGTCAGAAAGCCTACGTCTATAAGGATCACGGATCGCTGGTTTCGCTTTCGCGTTTTAGTACCGTGGGTAGCCTGATGGGAAATCTGATGCGTGGCTCGATGATGGTAGAAGGGCGCATCGCGCGTTTCGTCTATATCTCACTTTATCGTATGCACCAGGTGGCGCTGCATGGTTATTTTAAAACCGGCCTGATGATGCTGGTAGGCAGCATTAACCGCGTTATTCGTCCCCGCCTGAAGCTGCACTAAGCCCTGTTTCGGTCCTGTTGCTGAACGCCATGTAGTAAAACTCAGGGTGGCGCGTCCACCCTGAGCCTTTCAGGTTCACCTATTCCACGCGCCTGCCAGTCAGAACACTCTTAAAAGCTTTTACTTATGTCAAACCGTTACTTTTCGTCCGGTATTCTTATTGTCACATCTGGTCCTGATGCGCACAATTCAATGCAATACCACGGCGCGTCGCGCACGCCGAGTACAAACTCCTGCAACGAGATTGTGCAGAAGGAAAGAATGCGCGGTAACAATTTCAGGAGGGTGTCCTGTGAATAAATCAATGTTGGCGGGTATCGGGATTGGCGTGGCGGCTGCACTGGGTGTGGCAGCGGTAGCGAGTATGAACGTATTTGACCGTGGTCCTCAGTACGCACAGGTGCTTTCTGCTACCCCGATTAAAGAGACCTCTAAAAACCCACGTCAGGAGTGTCGGAATATTACGCTGACCCACCGTCGTGCGGTTCAGGATGAAAACCGCATTGCCGGTTCCGTTCTGGGCGCCGTCGCCGGTGGCGTGCTGGGTCATCAGTTTGGTGGCGGTCGTGGCCGCAGCGTGGCAACCGTTGCCGGTGCGCTGGCGGGTGGCTATGGCGGTAATCAGGCGCAGGGCGCGCTGCAGGATCGAGATACCTATACCACTACCGAACAGCGCTGCAAGACGGTTTACGATAAGCAGGAAAAGATGATGGGTTATGATGTGACCTATAAGATCGGTAGCCAGCAGGGCAAAGTCCGCATGGATAACGATCCCGGTACGCGTATCCCACTGGACAGTAATGGTCAGCTTATCCTGAACGATAAAGCGTAATAACGGCTCAGAAACTGGCTGTGCAGGCTGGGATACCTGCTGTGTGGGTGGGTAGTCCCGGCGTTTGCAGGCTGGTTATGTAAGCTGCGGTGTCTGCGGTGTCGGTGGATAATCCCAGCCATTGCCGGGCGTCCTCACGCCACGCTACGCGTGGTGCCTTTGGCTCCGACTTCAGGCCGGACGGCCCGGTCGCGAGCGGGCATCCCTGCCCGCCGCTCCCTGAGGGCAGCGTCCCTGCTGCCCTCGCCTGGCCTTCCATCTACGCCGCAGCGCTGCGGAATGCACGGCAATGGCTGGGATTATCCACCTCTCGGGCTTTAGAGCCGCCTTTATAAATAAAACGATAAACAAAACCACAGTCAGCATTGTGCATAAGCGTGTAGGAAGGGCGGCGCTTTCAGACATATTCGCCTGGCTGGTTTATAAGTAACAGCAACGTGGGTAGTGATGGAATATATCGCCCAGATTGAAAGCAAAGTAATCACGCAAACCAGATGAAAAAAGTATGACTGAGAGTCCTCTGGCTTTCTCCGGGGTAAGTCATGGACAATTAAAGCGACTCAGAAGCCTGCGTATTAACAGGGTTTGGCTGATGTAGCGCAGGTGCATGATAAAGGCCGGGATTCTATTGAAAGCGACTCTGTAGCCTGAAAGGTGGGTAAGCCCTGTGGTTGACGGGCATTCCGCAGCGCTGCGGCAGAGACGAATGGCCAGGCGAGGGCAGCAGGGACGCTGCCCTCAGGGAGCGGCGGGCAGGGATGCCCGCTCGCGACCGGGCCGTCCGGCCTGGAGTCGGAGCCAAAGGCACCAGGCAAAGCCTNCTAGCCGGTAAATGCAGGGCTTACCCACCGGCAAAGCAGAAATTGCAGCCCGCACAACTAGCCGGTAAATGCAGGGCTTACCCACCGGCAGAGCAGAAATGGCAGCCCATACAACTAGCCGGAGCATCAGCTCCAATCAGGCTGCATTCGCCAGAATCTGCCCCATAAACTCCCGCACCCACTTCATTCGTGCCTTACGCTCACCAAGATCGCGGATAAACTTCAGCTTCGACGGGCCATCCAGCTGCCAGTGTTTTGGTTCCTTCTGCAACAGCCCAATAAGCCAGCCGGGATCGGCCCGGTTCTTCTCGGCAAACTCGATGAAACCGCCTTTCTCGCTCGCCTCGATGCGGCGGATACCCAGCTGCTTCGCCACCATACGCAACGCCGCAATGTCCAACAGATTACGGGCGGCATCCGGCAGCTGACCGAAGCGATCGATCAGCTCCACCTTCAAATCTTCCAGAGCGCCTTCTTCCCCGGCGCTGGCAATGCGCTTATAGAATGACAGACGGGTACTGACGTCGGGAATGAAATCATCCGGCAGCAGAGACGGCATACGCAACTCGACCTCCGTCTGGCCGTTGGTCAAATCCTCCAGCGAAGGCTCCCGGCCCTCCTTCAACGCATCAACGGCGTTCTCCAGCAGCTCCATATACAGAGAAAAGCCAATGGTTTCCATCTGGCCGCTCTGATCCTCGCCAAGCAGTTCGCCCGCGCCGCGAATTTCCAAATCGTGGGTAGCCAGCGCAAAGCCCGCCCCTAAATCCTCCAGCGAGGCGATGGCTTCCAGCCGCTTCTGAGCATCGCCGGTCATCGCTTTTGGATGCGGCGTCAGCAGCCAGGCATAGGCCTGATGGTGTGAGCGACCTACGCGCCCGCGCAGCTGGTGAAGCTGGGCAAGACCGAAGCGATCGGCGCGCTCGATAATAATGGTATTGGCAGTCGGAATATCAATTCCGGTCTCAATGATGGTCGTACAAACCAGCACGTTAAAACGCTGATGGTGGAAATCATTCATCACGCGTTCCAAATCCCGCTCGCGCATCTGGCCGTGCCCGATGGCAACGCGAGCTTCAGGCACCAGCTCCGACAGACGGTTCGCCGCTTTCTCGATATTCTCAACGTCGTTATACAGATAATAAACCTGACCGCCGCGCAGCACCTCACGCAGAATCGCCTCGCGCACGGCTAAATCGTCATACTGACGCACGAAGGTTTTTACCGCCAGACGACGCGCCGGAGGCGTGGCGATAATCGAGAGGTCACGCATGCCGCTCATCGCCATATTCAGCGTACGCGGGATCGGCGTGGCCGTCAGCGTCAGAATATCGACATCGGCCCGCATCGCCTTAATGCGCTCCTTGTGGCGCACGCCAAAACGGTGCTCCTCATCGACAATCAGCAGCCCTAAATCGCGCCACTTCAGTTCGCTGGCCAGCAGCTTATGGGTGCCAATCAGGATATCGATCTTGCCTTCCCGCGCCTCTTCCAGAATCTGCGTCTGCTCCTTAGCGGTGCGGAATCGGGACAGCATCTCTATGCGTACCGGCCAGTTGGCGAAGCGATCGCGGAAATTATCATAGTGCTGCTGAGCGAGCAGGGTGGTGGGGACCAGTACCGCCACCTGCTTGTGGTTTTCAACCGACAGGAAAGCCGCACGCATGGCGACTTCAGTCTTCCCAAAGCCCACGTCGCCGCAAACCAGCCGATCCATTGCCAGCGGCTGACACATATCACTCAGCACGGCATTGATCGCCTGGGCCTGATCGGGCGTGGTTTCAAACGGGAAGCTCTCGCAGAACAGCTGATACTGCTCGCGGTCATGTTTGAAGGCAAAACCCGCTTTCGCCGCGCGCAGCGCGTATATGTCCAGCAGCTCTGCCGCCACGTCGCGGACTTTTTCCGCCGCCTTTTGCCGTGCGCGTGACCAGGCGTCGCTGCCCAGCTTATGCAGGGGTGCATTTTCATCGGCGCCGCCCGCATAACGGCTGATCAGGTGCAGCGAATTAACCGGTACATAGAGCTTCGCATCGCCGGCATAGGTCAGAATCAGATACTCGGCGGTAATTCCGCCCGTTTCCAGCGTCGTCAGCCCCATATAGCGCCCGACGCCGTGTTCCAGATGCACCACCGGCTGACCGGGATGGAGCTCGGCCAGGTTGCGGATTAGCACGTCTGGATTGATGGTGCGGCGGCTGTCCTGACGACGGCGACTGACGCGCGCGCCGAGCAGGTCACTTTCGCAGATCACTGCCCGATGGCGCAGGCCGTCAACAAAGCCGTGTTCGCTGGCCCCGATCATCAGATAGTGCCCGCCCGGCCCGGTTTCACTCAGCGCAGCGATCGCGCGTGGAGAAATTTTGATACGGGCCAGCAGCTCCTGAAGCGCTTCGCGACGTCCTTCGCTCTCCACGGAAAAAATCACCGGGCCGCTAAACGACTCCAGGAACTGACGGAGCGCATCGAGCGGTGCTTTAGCCTGGGCCTGCACCGCGATATCGGGCAGCGTCTGATAGTTCAGGTTCGTATTGGCGGCTTTTTCCGGTAGCGCTTCGCTTTTGAACTGCATGCGCGGCCATTTTTTTAGCTCGCTGAACAGCTCATCGGTACGCATCCAGAGCAATTCGGGCGGCAGCAGAGGGCGCATTGGGTCTACGCGACGGTTTTCAAACCGGGCCGTTACCTCATGCCAGAAACGGTCCGCACTGCCTTCCAGGTCGCCGGTATTGATCAGCAGCGTCCCGGCGGGGAGATAGCTGAATAACGGCGGCAGCGGCTGCTCGAAAAACAGCGGCTGCCAGTACTCAATCCCGGCGGGAAGGGTGCCTTTACTGACCTGCTGATAGATATGCTCAGCTTCACGCCTGACGTCAAAATGTTCGCGCCACTGGCTGCGGAACCGTTCGATGGCCGCTTTGTCCGTGGGGAATTCATGAGCAGGCAGCAGGTTAATCGCCGCGACCTCTTCCAGCGTGCGCTGGCTGTCGACGTCAAACAGACGCAGGCTGTCGATCTCGTCATCAAAGAAATCAATGCGGTAGGGCTGTTCGCTGCCCATCGGATAGAGGTCGAGCAGTGCGCCACGAATGGCATACTCCCCGTGCTCCATCACCTGATCAACATGGCGATAGCCCGCCTGGTCCAGCTGACTGCGCAGCGTATCGCGTGAAAGCTGCTGCCCTTTCTGCATTACCAGCGCGTGACCGTGCAGAAAACTGTGCGGGCAAACGCGCTGCATCAGCGTATTGATCGGCAGGATCAGAACGCCATGGGTCATGGCAGGCAGGTGGTAAAGGGTGGAGAGCCGCGAGGAGATAATATCCTGATGCGGAGAGAAACTGTCGAAGGGCAGCGTCTCCCAGTCTGCCAGGCTGATAACCGGCTGGTCGGTGAACTGTTTGATCTCATCAAGCAGGCGCAGCGCATTTTGCATATCGGGTGCAATCAGCACCACCGGGCCAGCATGACGTTCAATAATTTCTGCGCATTCTACTGCGCAGGCGGCGCCGGTCAGTTGACCCAGTTGACGCTGGTCACCGGCTTTCTTGGGCAGGGTATATCGACTCTGTTCAGGCATAATCTCTCAGGCAGTCTCTTCGCAGTAGGGAGAGCGGGACACAGGCAGTGTTCCCGATTCAGCTCACCGGAGTATACCTCTATTTTGGAGATTGTTGGGTGTAGTGCATTCTGGGTCGGTCAATATTTGCCCACACCAGTTCATTTTCGGCATGATAGCTGTGATTCCCATCGTCCCATTTAACGTAGTAGCCCGCCGGGGCGGCACCCTGTTCAAAGACGTTAACCACCAGTCCCTTAATTTCTCCCGTTTTATGCCTGACGATGCTGCCTTTAGGATATTTTGACATCTTTACCCCTCACCATTCCGCTCTTCGACCCCGTTTCCCGCTCGCGTCATACCCTCTCTTTCAGAGGGGTTTTATAAGTTTACGCTGGTTATTGCTGGTTAATCACGCAAATAGCGCATAATTTTTGTTCGCCTGGCGTGTGCCAGACATCTCTGTTGTTTTTGCTGACAAAACAAAGCAGCCCGCTCAGCGGCTTAGAGGTTCCATAACGCCCGGCTAACCTTTATTATCTTCGATCACTTTTCGCCATCGATTCGCTAAAAGACGGAATACATGTATCAACCTGTCGCGTTATTTATTGGCCTGCGCTATATGCGCGGACGAGCTTCAGACCGCTTTGGGCGGTTTGTCTCCTGGCTTTCGGCCATCGGCATCACGCTGGGGGTGCTGGCGCTGGTCACCGTACTCTCGGTGATGAACGGATTTGAGCACGAGCTGGAAAAAAGCACCCTGAACCTGATGCCGCAGGCGCTCATTGCGTCCGACACGGGATCGATCAATCCCCAGCAAACGCCCGTCAGTGAGCTAAAGCTACAGGGCGTCAGCCGCATCGCGCCGCTCACCACCGGTGACGTGGTCCTGCAAAGCGCCCGCAGCGTCGGAGTGGGGGTGATGCTCGGTATCAATCCCGATGAGCCGGACCCGCTGACGCCCTCGCTGGTTAACGTCAGCCAGACCGTGCTCCAGCCCGGTCAGTACAACGTCATTATGGGTGAGCAGCTGGCGAACCAGCTCGGCGTGAAGCGCGGTGAGCAGATCCGCCTGATGGTGCCTTCGGCCAGCCAGTTTACGCCAATGGGCCGACTGCCCAGCCAGCGCCTGTTTACGGTTGCCGGCACCTACGCGGCAAACAGCGAGGTCGATGGCTATCAGATTCTGGTGAACCAGCAGGACGCATCGCGTCTGATGCGCTATCCGGCAGGAAACATCACCGGCTGGCGCCTGTGGCTGGATAAACCGCTACAGGTGGATACGCTCAGTCAGCAAACGCTGCCCAAAGGTCTGGTATGGAAAGACTGGCGCGAGCGCAAAGGCGAGCTGTTCCAGGCCGTGCGGATGGAAAAAAATATGATGGGGCTACTGCTCAGCCTGATTGTCGCCGTGGCCGCCTTTAACATTATCACCTCGCTGGGGCTGTTAATTATGGAAAAGCAGGGTGAAGTGGCGATCCTGCAGACCCAGGGTCTGACCCGTCGCCAGATTGTGATGGTGTTTATGGTGCAGGGCGCAACGGCAGGCATCGTTGGCTCGGTACTTGGCGCGCTGCTTGGCGTGCTGCTGGCCAGCCAGCTGAATAATCTGATGCCGCTAATTGGCGCGTTCCTCGACGGCGCGGCGCTGCCGGTGGAGATCTCTGTTTCGCAGGTAGTGACCATTGTGATTTCCGCGATGGTGGTTGCCTTGCTTTCAACGCTTTATCCTTCCTGGCGCGCGGCCGCCGTTCAACCCGCAGAGGCTTTACGTTATGAGTAACCCGATGTTGTTGCAGTGCAAAAACCTGTGCAAACGCTATCAGGAAGGAACGGTTCAGACTGACGTGCTGCGTAACGTTTCATTCAATATGGCTCCCGGTGAGCTGACGGCGATTGTCGGCAGCTCCGGCTCCGGTAAAAGTACGCTGATGCACCTGCTGGGGGGGCTGGATACGCCCACCTCGGGAGAGGTGGTATTCAATGACCGCTCACTGAATGTGCTCTCATCTGCAGCAAAAGCGGAGTTACGCAATCGCGAACTCGGCTTTATCTACCAGTTCCACCATCTGCTGCCGGACTTTAGCGCGCTGGAAAATGTCGCCATGCCGCTGCTGATTGGCAAAGCCAGTCAGAGTGAGGCCGAGGGTAAGGCGCGCGAAATGCTGGCGGCCGTTGGCCTGGAAAAACGTGCGGCGCATCGCCCCTCTGAGCTCTCCGGCGGCGAACGTCAACGGGTGGCGATTGCCCGCGCGCTGGTTAATAATCCGCGGCTGGTTCTGGCGGACGAGCCGACGGGTAACCTGGACGCGCGCAATGCCGATGCCATTTTCGACCTGCTGGGCGAACTGAATGTGCGTCAGGGGACCGCGTTCCTGGTCGTCACCCACGATCTTAACCTGGCGAAACGCCTGACCCGGCAGATGGAAATGCGCGACGGTGAGCTCAGCGAGCATGTCACGCTGGCAGGAACGCGCTGATGGGATCGCTCTCTCTTCTTCTTGGACTGCGCTTTAGCCGTGGTCGCCGCCGTAGCGGCATGGTTTCGCTGATATCGGTTATCTCCACGGTCGGTATTGCGCTGGGCGTGGCGGTACTGATTGTCGGGCTGAGCGCGATGAACGGCTTTGAGCGGGAGCTCAACAACCGCATTCTGGCGGTGGTGCCCCACGGTGAGATCGAGCCGGTGAATCAGCCCTTTACCGGCTGGCAGAGCCTGCTGCCGAAAATCGCTGAGGTGAACGGCATTGCCGCCGCAGCGCCCTATATTAACTTTACCGGTCTGATTGAAAGCGGAGCAAAGCTACAGGCGGTGCAGGTTAAAGGCGTCGACCCGCAGCAGGAGAGCCGGCTGAGTGCGCTGCCCTCGTATGTACAAAATAACGCATGGAGCAGCTTCGCGGCGGGTAAGCAGCAAATTATTCTCGGGCAGGGTGTGGCAAAAAGCCTGAAGGTCAAACAGGGTGACTGGCTCTCGATTATGATCCCTAATAGCGATCCCGGTCACAAGCTGTTGCAGCCTAAACGCGTGCGTTTACAGGTCAGCGGTATACTGGCACTCAGCGGCGCGCTCGATCACAGCCTTGCGCTGGTGCCGCTGGCGGATGCCCAGCAGTACCTGGGGATGGGTGACAACGTCACGGGCATTGCGCTTAAAATGGATAATCCCTTCAACGCTCAAAAGCTGGTGCGCGACGCGGGGGAGGTGACCCACTCCTACGTCTATATCCGCAGCTGGATTGGCACCTATGGCTACATGTACCGCGATATTCAGATGATCCGCGCTATTATGTATCTGGCGATGGTGCTGGTAATTGGCGTGGCCTGTTTTAACATCGTCTCCACGCTGGTGATGGCGGTGAAGGATAAGAGCGGGGATATCGCCGTGCTGCGCACCCTGGGCGCAAAGGATGGTCTTATTCGGGCAATATTTGTCTGGTACGGTCTGATGGCCGGGCTGGTGGGCAGCGTAAGCGGCGTGGTGGTCGGCGTGTTGGCCGCGTTTAATCTCACGCCGATTATTCGCGGGCTTGAAACCTTAACCGGTTATCACTTTCTGTCGGGCGATATCTATTTTATCGACTTCCTGCCCTCCGAGGTTCACTGGCTGGATGTGGCTATTGTGCTGGTCACCTCGCTGGTACTCAGCCTGATTGCCAGCTGGTATCCGGCCCGCCGCGCCAGCCGCATCGACCCCGCCCGCGTGCTGAGCGGTCAATAAACGGGAATCAGGCCTCAGGCGTGCGCGGTTGCGCGTACGTCTGCACGTTAAGGATCAAGAAATTATGATGCGAACACCCCGTCGCCGGCTGAGGCTGGCACGTTACAAGAAAACCCGACGCCAGGTGCACCAGCGCTTTCGCCAGCGCATCTTTGAACGCGATCGCACGCTGGAAATCGCCCGTCATCCTCTGCCTCGCGTGGTGGTTCTGACCGGCGCCGGGATCTCAGCTGAGTCCGGTATCCGCACCTTTCGCGCTGCCGATGGCCTGTGGGAAGACCACAAGGTGGAAGACGTAGCCACGCCGGAGGGCTTTGCCCGCGATGCGCAGCAGGTGCAGAATTTCTACAATGCCCGTCGTCGCCAGCTTCAGCAGCCTGAGATCCAGCCCAATGCCGCCCATCTGGCGCTGGCCGAGCTGGAAGCTGCGCTGGGGGACAATTTCCTGCTGGTTACGCAGAATATCGATAACCTGCATGAGCGGGCGGGCAACCGCAATATCATTCATATGCATGGCGAGCTGCTTAAAGTGCGCTGCGTCAGCAGCGGCCAGCTGCTGCACTGGGCTGAGGACGTCAAGCCTGATGACCGCTGCCACTGCTGTCAGTTTCCTGCCGTGCTGCGCCCGCACGTGGTGTGGTTTGGTGAGATGCCGCTGCAGATGGATGAAATTTACGACGCGCTGGGCAAGGCCGATTATTTTATCGCCATTGGCACTTCCGGTCATGTCTATCCGGCAGCGGGATTTGTGCACGAGGCGAAACTGCAGGGCGCGCACACCGTAGAGCTGAATCTTGAGCCAAGCCAGGTGGGCAGTGAATTTCAGGACAAAGAGTATGGCCTGGCCAGCGAGGTCGTACCGGCTTTTGTCCGTAGCCTGCTGGACAAGATCGGCAAATAATTCGGCTTATTATACGCGGCAGGCTGGACTCCCGATAAAGCCAGCCTGCTGCGCTGAAGTTTGAGCGCGTAAAGGCAGGTTGCTGCCTGAGCGCTCACCCGCAGGTTGCCGCGTGCATCAATGCCCGAACCGGGGCGCCAGTTAGAGGCGTCACGGCTTATCTGCGTGGTATATCAGGGCGTGGTGTATCAGGCAACCCGGTTAAGCAGGGAACCTTAGCGGTCGGGAATACTAATGGTCAGTCCGGCTTCATCGGTATAGGGTTTTGTGACCCAGCGTCTTTTCTTATAGTCATACTCTGTCGTGTTATATTTACGTTCGGCATAGGGTTCAACGGTAATGTCTGAAGATGAACGCATGGCTTTGTGAGAGAGTAAGTAACATTTTTCCGAACTGATTTTGTCTCCCCGCTTTTCAATCTCTTCTGTTATCCTCAGCACCTCAGACCCGGTATTATTTCTTTCGCCCAGGGCGATGCATAAATCAGTTTCTGAGAGTTCGGAGAGCTTTTCCGTTGATACGCTATAGTGGGAACAGCCCGAAAGAAAAAGAAATATAAAAGGGAGAAGGGCGGAGGTTTTTTTATTTTTCATCGTAATGATCCTTATTATGATGTCAGGGGATAAATGCTAATTAACAGTTAACCTCAATGAATTTGATTAATCTGCCGTACAGGCTGAACAACCTCTCAGGCCGATCGCTTACAGCGGGACAGGGCTTTCCATACGGAGTGTTAGAGTAAATATTCCGCTGTTATGATGCAAAAAAATGCGGCCCTGTGTTTAGCGTGCATATACTCTTTCCGGCAATTTTCTCCCGCAAAAGAAAGGCAATTAACTGCGGTGCACCCAGGCTTTAGCATGAATTCAGCATTGCTTTGCCACCTATTTACTAAGGATATATTGCTATAAGTCATACGCTTTCGTTGTTAGACAGGAACGGAGGCGACTCTTATCTTTCGTCATTATTTGTCATTTCAACAGGCAATTATTTGATGAGGGAACAGTTTTGAACGGGTTACTAACCAGATTAAAAATAAAACCAGCGGGCGTAACGTCAGCAATGAATATCGCGCTGCTCAGCGGCATGATGGCTTTCTCTTCCATTGCAAACGCCGATGAGATACTCAGGGAGGGGGTCACGCCTGCAACGGATGCCAGCCAGATCCCGGCGGCGGCAGAGCAGCGTAAAGATACCGTGGTCGCCGGTATCTCCGAACCTCAGGGGATTTTTAATCCCTACTTTTTTGTTAACGGCTGGGACGAGAACGTCACCAACGTGATTTTCTCCCGTCTGATTGACTGGGACAGCCAGGGTAAGCTGGTGCCGGGGCTGGCAGCAAGCTGGACCGTCAGTCCTGATAATAAAGTCTATACCATCAAACTGCGCCCGAACCTGACCTTCAGCGATGGCTCTCCGCTCACCGCTGCTGACGTCGCCTTTACCCTCACCGTGCTATACGATCCGCACTATGATGGGGATACCGATATCACCCTCGCCAATATTGCCGGTGGCGCCGGGTATAAAGCCGGTAAGGCCGACAGCGTCAGTGGCCTGAAGGTGATTGACCCGCTGACGTTACAGGTCACTACCACCCAGCCAGGTGCTACCACGCTCGCAAAGATCGGCGGGCCGGTGCTGTCCAAAGCCTGGTACGGCAAAGGTTATCAGCGCGGTAATCTGGATTATCTGCGGACTCTGCACGGCAAACCGCTGGGCAACGGGCCTTACGTCTACGATAAATACCTTCCCGGTCAGGAGATCCGCTTTCACGCCAATAGCCATTTTTATCGCGGTACGCCACCCACGCCGCGCTTTATCTATCGTGTTACGAATCCCTCTACCAACTTCCAGCTGTTCCAGACTGGCGAAACCGACTACGACGCGTTCACATCGCGTCCGGATGATATAGAGCAGCTGAAGCTGCTCGGCTTTGCCAATATAAATCTGTACGGCTCAAGTGATTACAGCAAGGTGGAATTCAACGTTCGACGTCCGGCGCTGCAGGAGGTGAAAGTGCGTCAGGCGCTGATCTACGGGCTGGACCGTCAGAAGCTGATCGATGTGGTGTATCAGGGCTACGGCAGGGTAGCTAATGAACCCATTGCGCCGATCTCCTGGGCTTATGACACCCAGGGGGTAAATCCCTATAAATACGACCCGGCGCAGGCCAGCAGGCTGCTGGATGAGGCGGGCTGGAAGCCGGGACCCGACGGTATTCGCGTTAAAGCGGGTAAGCGGCTGGAACTGACGCTGCTGGTGAGCAAGAAAGTGCTTAATGATGCGCTGATCCCTATTGCTAAAGAGAACTGGCGGCAGATTGGCGTGCTGCTGAAGCCGCAGGTGGTGGATTTCAATGCGCTGATGGCGCAGCGCAAAGCGGGTAACTATGACCTGGCCTCTTTCAGTACCAGTACGCTGAACGACCCCCACGACGGCGTCTGGGACTTCTACAGTACCGAGGCGAAAGAGTCCGGGTATAACAATCCGCAGGTCGACAAGCTTATCGGCGAGGGTAATGCGGTGCTGGACGTTGATAAACGTAAACCCATTTATCATCAGCTATACCAGGTGCTGGCAGCCGATCCGCCGGCGATCCTGCTGGGCTACCGGCAGATCCTCTCGGCAAGCAGCGCCAGGGTCAGCGGCTTTAAACCCGATATCTATAACGGGCTCACCGGCAGCCTGCCGGATGTGAAAATCACCCGATAACCCCTCTCTGTCGCGGCCGCCGGGCGTTCCGGCGGCTGTTGGAAAACGTGATGAGAAATTTTATTCTGCGGCGACTGCTGCAAACGCTGCCGATGCTGCTACTCGCCTCATTTATTATCTTTATGCTGTTTGCGAAAACCCCCGGCGACTTTATTGATGGCAATATCACGCTTACCGCCGCCCGCGCCGCAGAGCTGAAGGCTATTTATGGCCTCGACCAGCCGCTGTTCAGCCGCTATCTGCACTGGCTTGCTCAGCTGGTACGCGGAGATCTGGGCTTCTCGCTGCAATATCAGATCCCGGTCAGTCAGCTGCTCGATCAGTACATCTGGAACTCCTTCCTGCTGGCGATCGTTGCGCTGGTGCTTTACTGGGGCATCGGGCTTACGGTCGGCGTTGCGTCGGCGATGAAACCCAATTCGCTGTTCGACCATCTGGTCAGCATCCTGGTCTTCGCCGCCATGTCGTTCCCCACCTTTTTCCTCTGCCTGCTGCTTATTAAATGGTTTGCCGTCGATCTGCACTGGCTTCCGGTGGGTGGCATGACGAATACCGGCAGCGACGCGACCGGCTGGGCGTGGGTCATGCAGGTGGCTGCACACCTGGCGCTGCCGGTGGTAGCGCTGGTGATGCTTCAGGCGGGCAGCCTGACGCGCTATTTTCGCGCCAGCATGCTGGACGTGGTGAAGATGGATTTTATCCGCACCGCACGCGCCAAAGGACTGCGCGAACGCACGGTGATCTTCCGTCACGCGCTGCGCAATGCGCTATTGCCGGTGATTACCCTGCTCGGGTTTGAACTGCCCGGACTCTTCTCCGGCGCCATTATTACGGAAAAGGTCTTTAACTGGCCCGGTGCCGGGCATATCCATATCGACTCGCTGGCCGCCCGGGATTACCCGGTGCTGATGGGCTTCACCCTGTTTCTGGCGGTATTAACCATTCTCGGCAACCTGATTGCCGACGTGCTTTACGCGTGGGCTGACCCGCGCATTCGTGTGAGGTCGTGATGCTCAGTTCGTTATTTTCAACCGGTCGCCGCCTGCGTAAAGCGGAATTACCGATGCTGGCACAGGTGACGCCCTCCCCATGGCATCAGGCCTGGCACGCGCTGCGCCGGAACCCGCTGGCGATGCTGTGCCTGTTATTACTGACTGTGATGGCCGTCTGGTGCGTACTCGGCCCGCTCTGGTCACCGTGGCAGGATGATGCCACCGATGCGCTAATGATCAATAAACCGCCCGGCGCCGCGCACTGGCTTGGGACGGATTTTCTCGGCCGTGACGTGTATACCCGTCTGCTGATGGCCGGCCGTATCTCGCTGATTATCGGCCTGCTCACCATGCTGCTCTCCGTGACGCTTGGTTATCTGCTCGGTGCGGTATCAGGCTATGCGGGCGGTCTGACCGATAAGATCATTATGCGGCTGGCAGACCTGGTGATGACCATTCCCGGGTTGCCGCTGCTGATTGTGGCCGGAGCGATGCTTTCGGAACTCGATTTCTCACCGGATTCGCGTATCTATATGGTGGTGGTGATGTTAAGCCTGCTGGAGTGGCCAAAGCTGGCGCGGCTGGTGCGCGGGCAGATCCTCTCCCTGCGCGAGCGCGATTTTATGCTGGCGACGCGCATCCTTGGCCTCTCATCGCGCCGCCGTCTGTTTGGACATCTGCTGCCCAACACTGTCCCGATTCTGGTGGTCATGGCAACCATGGCGGTGGCGAATGCCATTCTTAGCGAATCCGCGCTGAGCTATCTGGGGCTTGGCGTCGTGCCGCCGATGCCTTCATGGGGCAATATGATGGATGCGGCCAACAGCCTGATCGATTTTCAGCGCCGCCCGTGGCTGTGGATGCCGCCGGGTATCGCCATTTTTATCACCGTCATCGCCATTAATGTGCTGGGCGATGGCCTGCGCGATGCGCTGGATCCGAAGATGAAAAGGAGTCTGAAGTGAGCGCGCCGCTGATCGCTTTTGACCGGTTATCCGTCTCGTTTGCCGCCGGGCAGGGCCGCGTACGGGCGGTGCAGGAGGTCTCCTTTTCGCTCAATGCCGGGCAGACTCTCGGCATTGTGGGTGAGTCGGGCTGCGGTAAGAGCGTCACCGCGTTGTCGCTTATGGGTCTGCTGCCGCCTCAGGCGGCGCGCATCGACGGCGGCGAGATTCGCTTCCAGGGCAGCGATCTGCTGCGGCTCAAATCTACAAAGATGGCCGATCTGCGTGGCAACGAGCTGGCGATGATTTTTCAGGAGCCGATGAGCGCCCTGAATCCGGTGCTGACGATTGGCGAACAGCTGTGCGAGCCGCTAATCCGCCACCGCGCAGCGTCGCCCAAAGCCGCCTGGCAGCAGGCGACGCGGCTGATCTCTGAGGTGGGGCTGGCGGGGGCGGAGAAGCTGATGCGCGACTACCCACATCAGCTATCCGGCGGTATGCTCCAGCGCATAATGATCGCCATGGCGCTGAGCTGTAAGCCGAAGCTGCTGATTGCCGATGAGCCGACCACCGCGCTGGATGTGACCGTACAGGCGCAAATCCTGCAGCTGCTGCGAGACCAGGCGCGGGCACACCGGATGGCGCTGATGCTGATCACCCATGACTTAGGCGTTATCGCACAGATGGCGGAGCAGGTAGTGGTGATGTATGCCGGACGTATCGTCGAGCAGGGACCCACCGCTGAAGTACTGCGTAACCCGCTGCATCCTTATACCCGGGGACTTATCGCCTCGCGTCCGGTGCCGGGAGAACGGCGGCGGCGGCTCTACTCGATCCCCGGTCAGGTGCCGGATCTGGCCGCACTGCCACCTTACTGCGCCTTCGTGGACCGCTGTGACCGGGCAACCGCGCGCTGTCGTCGCGGCATTCCTCCTTTGGTTGGACAGGCGCCACAGTTGGTCAGACAGGCGCCACAGTTGCTCAGACAGGCGCGACAGCCGGGCGGAGAGGTGCAGGGGTCGGTCAGACAGGTGCGACAGGCAGCCTGTTTCCACAGTGCGTTAGCGGAGCCAGCAGAATGAACGCCGAGTATGTTATTGAAGTGGAAGGGCTGAAAAAGCACTTCCCGCTGCGCGACGGGCTGTTTGGCCGGGAAACCGGGCAGCTCCGCGCGGTAGATGGTGTGAGTTTCCGTATCCGGCAGGGGACGATTTTTGGGCTGGTGGGGGAGTCAGGAAGCGGTAAAACCACGGTTGGCCGCACGCTGCTGGGGTTGTATGACAAAACGGCGGGCAGCGTGAAATATCGCGGGCAGGAGACAGAGACGCTGTCGCAGGCGGAGCTGCGCGCGCTGCGGCCAAAGATACAGCTGGTGTTTCAGGATCCTTACAGCTCGCTGAACCCGCGCATTCGCGTCGGCGACGCCATTGGTGAAGCGATGCTGGAGCACAAGCTCTGCACCCGTGCGGCACTGTATGACAGGGTGATTGATGTCATGAAAGTTTGCGGCCTCGCCCCCGAACATTACGACCGTTTTCCGCATGAGTTCTCCGGCGGTCAGCGTCAGCGCATCGGCATTGCCCGTGCACTGATCCTCAATCCGGATTTTATTGTTGCCGATGAACCCATTTCGGCGCTGGACGTTTCGATTCAGGCGCAGATTATCAATCTGTTTTCCGATCTGCGCGATGAGCGCGGTGTAACCTTTCTGTTTATCTCCCACGATCTCGGCGTGGTCGAGCATCTGTGCGATGACGTTGCGGTAATGTATCTTGGCCAGCTGGTGGAGACCGCCAGCCGTGACGCGCTGTTCAGCCAGCCGCTGCACCCCTACACGCAGGCGCTGCTGGCGGCGGTACCCACGCTGGACCCGGGCAGTGAACCAACAGCGATAGTCCAGGGCGAGATCCCCGATCCTTCACGTCCTCCCTCCGGGTGTCGCTTCTCTGCCCGCTGCCCACTGGCAACGGCTCTCTGCCGTCGGGAACCTCCCGTGCTGCGGCAGGTTGCGCGGGAGCACTTTGTTGCGTGTCATTTGGTGGAGTAGAAGGCAGGGCATCGAATGGGTGGATTAATTCTGACCTCTCCCGAGGCCGGGGAGGGAGAAGATCAGATGGCACAGCACGCCGCCGACCAGCCCCCAGAAGGCCGCACCTATTCCCAGCATCGTCAGACCGGAGGCGGTGATCAGAAAGGTAATCACCGCCGCTTCACGCTGTTTCTCATTCGCCACGGCGCGCTGCAGGCTGCCTGCCAGGGTACCCAGCAGCGCCAGCCCGGCAAGGGTATGAATCAACGCGGGCGGCAGGGCACTAAACAGCTGCCCGATGGCCGCGCCAAATAGCCCGGCCAGCAGATAGAAGAAGCCCGCGCAGGCGGCAGCCCAGTAGCGGCGCTGCGGATCGGGATGCACATCCGGGCCCATGCAGATTGCTGCGGTAATGGCTGCGATGCAGACGGTAAAGCCGCCAAACGGGGCCAGGAGCAGGGCGGTCAGGCCGGTCCAGCTCATTAATGAAGAGACGGGAGCCGGATAGCCCGCAGCCTGGAGGGTAGCGATACCGGGCGCATTTTGCGAGGCCATGGTGACCAGGAAAAAAGGGATGCCGATACCCAGCAGCGTCGACAGGGTAAAGTGCGGCGCGATAAACTGCGGCATGGCTAAGCGAATCGGCTGAGAAGAAAAATGGATCTCGCCGCTCGCCGCCGCGATCGCTAAACCCGCCAGCAGGGTTATCACTATCGCATAGCGGGGCAGGTAGCGTCGTGACAGCAGCCAGACCAGGCACATGCTGGCGGTCAGCGTAAAGTTCAGCTTCAGCGCCCCCACGGCGTCCAGCCCAAATCGCAGCAGGATCCCCGCCAGCATGGCTGCTGAAATGGCCTGTGGGATATGACCGATCAGCCGGGCAAACAGACCGGTGACGCCGCAGAGGAAAATTAATCCGGCAGCAAACACAAACACTCCAATGGCCTGGTCGAGTGGCGTTCCCGGCAGACTGGTGACCAGCAGGGCGGCCCCCGGCGTCGACCAGGCGGTAAGGATCGGGGCGCGATACCAGAGTGAAAGCCCCAGCGACGTTACACCCATTGCCAGCCCCAGCATGGTCAGCCAGCCGCCGGTCTGGAGTTCGCTGGCACCCGCCGCGCCTGCGGCCTGGAAAATAATAGCGGCGGAACTGGTATAACCCACCAGCACGGCGACAAATCCGGCACTCATCGCCGGTATCGTCAGATGGCGAAGCGACAACTCTGGGCGCATGTTGACCTCGGATTAGCACTGGGATGAGACACAAGCTATCATTGTGCGTTATAACGCACAAGATTAACGCACAAGATTAACGCACAAGATTAACGCACAAGATTAACGCTCATTCAGGTCATTGCGGCGCGGGTGGCTTGACCGAAAAAATTTTTGACCTGCAATAAAATCATTTCCCTCAGAGCGGCGTCCCCTTTAGTCTCAGGTAAAATAAAGAGGCCGTGACAGCTTAACCGTGCGGGCGAGACCGCTTAATCGGGAAGGCGACGTGCGCCAGCTCCGGGAAGCCGTTATGCTTTTGCCCGATCTGGAAGAGATGTGGAAGAGTTGTGGAGGAGAAATGGACGAGGGCTACCCTGAACCCGGTCAGACGCTAAAATCCCTGCGCACAGAACGTGCATGGAGTCTCAGCGAAGCCGCGCTGCGCACCGGCGTCAGTAAAGCCATGCTGGGCCAGATAGAGCGGGGTGAATCCAGCCCCACGGTGGCAACCCTGTGGAAAATTGCTACCGGCTTTAATGCGCCTTTTTCGCTGTTTATTTCAGGCATCGGGCCCTGCGCACCTCCCGCGAC
This sequence comes from Erwinia sp. ErVv1, assembly GCF_900068895.1. Classification (GTDB taxonomy): domain Bacteria; phylum Pseudomonadota; class Gammaproteobacteria; order Enterobacterales; family Enterobacteriaceae; genus Erwinia. Next base: position 433,120 of record NZ_CDPK01000003.1, read on the forward strand.
GGTGCTGCGCAGTGAGAAATTACCGTTGTGGCAGCAGCGCAGCGCTACCATGCAGGCTGCCTCCCTGTTTCCTTACGACAAAACCCTGGGATTAGACATGCTGACCGTTGAGCTGGCACCGGGCGGGATCAGTGAATCGGCGGCTCACGAAAGGGGGGTGATTGAGCATGTGGTGGTGACGGAAGGGACGCTGATGCTTAACGTTGATGACCACGGGTACAGGCTGGTGGCCGGTGAGGCGCTGCGCTTTGCGGCTGACCGACCCCACCGTTATCATAATCAGACGCAGGCAAGGGTGCGCTTTTACAGCCTGATACACTATCCGCTGCGCTTAGATCGCCCGGAATAAGGGTTTAACCGGCAAAGGTGTTACAGCAGGCGTGAATATGAAGAAATAAACTCACACCCGACTGACCTGACGCAATACTTTGTAAAATAAGTTTCCGATAATAAGCACTGGCATTCAGAGGGACGGCAGATGAACAGATTACTCGATCGCTTTTTAAATTATGTATCCTGTGACACCCAGTCAAAGAGTCACGTGCGGCAGGTTCCCAGCACGGAGGGGCAGTGGACGCTGGCGAGGGTACTGAAGGATGAGCTGGAGGCGCTGGGCCTGAGCAATGTCACCCTTAGCGAACACGGCATTGTTATGGCCACTCTGCCGTCTACCGTTTCCTGGCCCGTTCCGGCCATTGGCTTTATCGCGCATATGGACACCTCACCGGATTTCACGGCTAAGAACGTTAATCCGCAGATTGTTGAGAACTATCGCGGGGGCGACATTGCGCTGGGTAACGGCGAAGAATCCCTTTCGCCGGTGATGTTCCCCGTGCTGCACAGCCTGATCGGGCATACGTTAATCACCACGGACGGTAAAACGCTCCTCGGTGCCGACGATAAAGCCGGCGTGGCAGAGATTATGACCGCGCTGGCACGCCTGCAGGATGAGAATATTCCCCACGGTGATATCTGCGTGGCCTTTACCCCGGATGAAGAAATCGGGAAGGGCACCCGCTGTTTCGACGTGAATGCCTTTGGTGCGCGATGGGCCTATACCGTCGACGGCAGCGGTATAGGTGAATTTGAATATGAGAATTTCAACGCCGCTTCTGCCACGGTAAAAATTACTGGTAACAACGTCCATCCCGGTACGGCAAAGGGCGTGATGGTCAATGCGCTGGATTTAGCGATGCGTTTTCATGCCGCCATGCCGGAGAAAGAGGTTCCCGAGCATACCTCAGGCTATGAAGGTTTTTACCATCTCCACGGCATTAAAGGGGGCGTGGATAAAGCCGAAATGAACTACATCATCCGTGATTTCAGTCGCGACACGTTTAAGGCGCGTAAAGCGGTGATGAAGGAAATTGCGGACAGATTAACGCAAACGCTGCATCAGCCCTGTCATATTGAAGTGTCATTTGACGACAGCTATTTCAATATGCGGGAAAAGGTGGAGGCGCATCATCATATTATTGATATCGCGCTACAGGCGATACGCGATTGTGATATCGAACCCGATGTTAAGCCCATTCGCGGAGGAACCGACGGTGCAGCCCTCTCTTTTATGGGCTTACCCTGCCCGAATCTGTTTACCGGTGGCTATAACTATCATGGCAAACATGAGTTTGCCTCGCTGAATAATATGGAGAAGGCGGTAACGGTCATTACCCGTATCGCCGCGCTGACCGCAGAAAAGTATGCCGGGCAGTAGCGCCCGACCTGTTTTACGCTTCCCGTTTACCGACGGTGCTGTGTTGCGCCGTCGTTAAATCGGTGCTTATACGCTGAGAGCGCCATTATGGCCGGGATGATAATACAACGGGACGGGTACCCATACCGCCTTTATGGCCGGGATGCTTAATACAACGCGGCGGGTACCCAGACCGGCGTTTTAGCCGGAAGGCGTGATATCAACGCGGCGGGTACCCCAAACTGCCGTTACTCTTCTTCGCCAAAGTACCAGTAGCCGCAGTTGACCAGTGCGGAAAGCTGGGCCAGGAAAGAGGGATCGTCGAGTGCGGTTCCGAGCGCTTCAGCGCTAAGGGTATGCTGACTGGCCAGTACCTTTAGCGCCTCGCGGTGCGGCGATTCAACCTTTTCACCGTTCACAAAGACCGCATGCCCAATCTGTACGACGCGCAGTCCACCCAGGCGTGAGAGAGAATCACCCTGCTGCAGCGCATCATAAATTTCATCAGGCTGATACGGCGGCTCCGGCGGGGCGAAATCCAGTTCGTGGCGCGACTGGGAGATAAACTCGCCAAACCACTGATTGAACTGATCCGGCTGATTCACCACATCCAGCATCATTTTACGGATACCATCAATCTCTTCCGGCAGGATCTCTGCCTGGTTATCACGTGCCGGGACGTCAGGATCGGTAAAGCGATAGCTGCCAAGCTCATTTGACAACACATAGTCCGCGAAACCGCTGATCAGCTCACGGCCACTGGGGGCGCGAAAGCCAACGGAGTAGTTGATGGCATTTTCGAGTGAGTAACCTTCATGCGGGAATCCTGGTGGGATATAGAGGATATCACCCGGCTCCATCTCTTCATCAATAATGGCGTCGAAAGGCTCGACCTGGAGCAGATCGGGATGCGGGCAGTGCTGTTTCATCGCCACCTTCTCGCCCACGCGCCAGCGACGGCGGCCGGTGCCCTGAATAATAAACACATCGTACTGGTCAAGATGGGGACCCACACCGCCGCCGGGGACGGAGAACGAAATCATCAGATCGTCGATGCGCCAGTCGGGCAGGAAGCGGAACGGCCGCATCAGGGCGGCAGAAGGCTCATGCCAGTGGTCAACGGCCTGTACCAGCAGCGACCAGTTGTTTTCACCCAGATGATCGTAGCTTTCAAATGGACCGTGACCCACCTGCCATTTCCCGTCCTGATGACTGACCAGACGGCTGTCAACGTCACTTTCCATCGCCAGGCCTGCCAGTTCATCCGGAGAAATCGGGTCGACAAAGTTTTTGAAGCCGCGCTTAAGCACAACCGGGCGTTTCTGCCAGTAGCGTGCAATAAAATCGGGCCAGTTGAGGTCGAGCTGATACGCCATAATGACATTTCCTGAAAGCTGAATTTGTTCGATTATAACAGCCCCGGGCAGGGGCGGGGAAACGCATTTGCCACCGCGCGGGGAGAGCAGCAACTATTCATCATCATGCAGCACTTCCTGCCGCTTGAAGATCACTTCCATGCGCGCGCCACCCAGTTCACTGGTGGTCGCGATGATGTCTCCGGCATACTGCTCCAGTATATCCCGGGCGACCGAGAGGCCCAGCCCCTGGCCGGGACGCAGGGTATCCGCCCGCTGGCCGCGAATAAAGATCAGCGAGCGCTTGCTTTCGGGGATCCCTGGCCCGTCATCGTCGACAATCAGATGCAGCTGGTCCTCGGTTTGCATCACGCTGATTTCCACAAACTCCAGACAATATTTGCAGGCGTTATCAAGGATATTGCCCATCACTTCCATAAAGTCATTTTGTTCGCCAACGAACGTGACCTCGGGGGAGATATCCAGCGTTAGCGACACGCCCTTGCGCTGATAAACTTTATTCAGTGCAGAGCAGAGGCTGTCCAGCAGGGCGGGCACCGAGTGCAGTTCACGCTTCAGCACGTTGTGGTCGGCCTGCATGCTGGCGCGGTGCAGGTAGTAACCAATCTGCTGGGAAATACGGCTGATTTGTTCCAGCATAATAGGTTCGGCCTGCTCAATCGTCAGGTTGCCGCGCAGCGAACGCAGCGTGGTTTGCAGCACCGCCAGCGGGGTTTTAAGGCTGTGCGTCAGGTCGCTTAGCGTGGTGCGATAGCGCGTGTAGCGCTGATGCTCATTGTCCAGCAGCAGGTTCAGGTTCCTCACCAGGCTTTTGAGCTCCTGCGGCGGCAGTGGGTCAAGCGTATCCCGATTGCCGCTCTCCAGCTCCCGAACCTGACTGGCAAGCGTGCCAATAGGGCGCAGGCTCCAGTGGGCGGCCAGCCACAGCAGGGGAATAACCAGCAGCAGGTTGACCAGCAGCACATAGCTGAACCAGGACCAGACGACGTCGGAATGCTGAAGCTCCTGTGGAATCGAGTCCACCACCACGATGGTCAGTGCGGGCAGGGTCGGCGTCGCCTCATAGCGGTTAACCGCCACGGAGTGGGTAAAGGTGTCGTTATTATCGTCATCATAGGCGGTCAGTTTGTTCTGCGCTTCCTGGTTATCGCCTAATGCCTGACGGCTGGTGCTGTTATCGGTATCAATTTCATAAAAGTCCGCGCGCTTCAGCCATTCACGTTTGATTTTATCGCGGATTTCAGGCACGTCGCGCAGCTGCCAGAGCAGCTTGCCCTTCTCATTGTAGATAAACACCAGAGTGGGAAAATTAAGAGAGAGGGTCTCCGGCTTAGCGATGGTCAGTTTGCCATCGTGCCACTGCGCCAGGGTGAAAAAGAGATTACTTTCACCGCGCATCACCCGATAGGTATTTTTATCGAAGCTCACCACATAGCCAAATACCGCCACCATCCCGTAGGAGAGCGAGAGGATCAGCACCACCGCTGCGGTAGCCATCAGAAAGCGCGCCCGCAGTGAGAAAGGTTTTTTAGGACGAAAGTGGGTCATCGGCTTAGAGATCGAACCGGTAGCCCTGGCCCCGGACGGTAGTTATCACGTCGGTCGGATGCTCTGCCTGCATCTTCTTACGCAATCTTCCCATCAGAACGTCGATCGTATGACTCTCACGCAGTTCGGCATCAGGATAGAGCTGGAGCATCAGCGAGTCTTTGCTGACCACCTTGCCCGCATTCCGGATCAGCGTTTCAATAATGGTATATTCAAAGGCGGTCAGCTTAATGTACCGATCGTTTATGGTCAGTTCACGACGCGAGAGGTCGACCTGGAAAGGGGCGATGGTAATAATCTGCGACGCCAGCCCACTGTTACGACGCATCAGCGCCTGCATGCGGGCGACCACCTCTTCAATATGGAAGGGCTTGGTCACGTAGTCATCGGCACCGGCTTCCAGCGCTTCAACCTTCGCCTGCCAGCCGTCACGCGCGGTCAGTACCAGAATCGGCTGCTTCACCTCTTCTCCCCGCCAGCGGCGAATCAGCGTCATGCCGTCTTCGTCAGGTAATCCTAAATCCACCAGCGTGATATCAGGCGTGTGTTCACTGAGGAAATAGTCCGCCTCTTTGGCATCTTCTGCTGCATCAACCTGATGACCTAACTCCCGCAGCTGGACGGCAAGATGATGACGGAGCAGAGGGTTATCTTCCACGACCAGTACGCGCATAACGGATATCCTTTATATATGATGTGAGCGGCCCCAGAGCCTTATTTTATTCTTTGAAGAGTATAGGTGAAAGCGAATAAACAGCAGGTTAACGTGGGCCGCCCTGAAGCGGCCCGAAGAGCAGACTTATTTTAAATCATCGACCATCTGAATGGCACGGCCAAGGTAGTTGGCTGGCGTCATGGCTTTGAGGCGGGTTTTCTCCTCTTCCGGCAGCGCCAGGCTGTCGATAAAGGTTTTCATGCCTTCGGCATCAACGCGCTTGCCACGCGTCAACTCTTTGAGTTTTTCATAAGGCTTTTCAATGGCATAACGACGCATAACGGTCTGAATGGGCTCGGCCAGCACTTCCCAGTTATGGTCCAGCTCATCCAGCAGCCGGTCACGGTTGACTTCAAGCTTGGAGATACCTTTCAGCGTCGACTGATAGGCTATCAGCGCATAGCCGATGCCCACGCCCAGATTACGCAGAACGGTAGAGTCGGTCAGATCGCGCTGCCAGCGGGAAAGCGGCAGTTTGCTGGCCAGGTGCTGCATTACCGCATTGGCCAGCCCCAGGTTGCCTTCGGAGTTCTCGAAATCGATGGGGTTGACCTTATGCGGCATGGTGGAGGAGCCAATTTCACCCGCAATGGTTTTCTGCTTAAAGTGATTCAACGCGATATAGCCCCAGACGTCACGATCGAAATCGATCAGGATGGTATTGAATCGCGCCATGCAGTCAAAGAGTTCCGCGATGTAGTCGTGCGGTTCGATCTGCGTGGTGTAGGGGTTCCAGGTAATGCCCAGTGAGGTCACAAAGCTTTCGCTGAGCTGGTGCCAGTCCACTTCCGGATAGGCGGCAATGTGGGCGTTGTAGTTACCGACCGCGCCGTTAATTTTGCCCAGTATCTCAATGCGTTCCAGCTGGCGCAGCTGACGCTCAAAGCGGTAAGCGACGTTGGCCATCTCTTTGCCCAGCGTTGACGGCGTGGCAGGCTGACCATGGGTACGTGAGAGCAGGGGGATATCCCGATACTCGACGGCCAGCGCCTTCACGGCGGTGATAATCTGCTGCCAGTAAGGCAGGATCACCTCGCGGCGCGCGGTTTCAAGCATCAGCGCGTGGGAGAGATTATTAATATCTTCGGAGGTACAGGCGAAGTGAATAAATTCGGATACCGCATGCAGGGCGGGCTGAGAGGCCACTTTTTCTTTCAGAAAGTATTCAACCGCTTTGACATCATGATTGGTGGTGTGCTCGATGGTTTTGATGCGTGCGGCATCATCTTCACTAAAGCTGGCAACAATTTCATCAAGGAAAGCGTTTGCGTCGGCATCAAATGCAGGAACTTCTCCAATTTCTGCACAGGCGGCCAGCTTTTGCAGCCAGCGAACTTCAACCTCTACGCGAAATTTCAGCAGGCCGAATTCGCTGAAAATGCCGCGCAGCGGGCTGACTTTGTCGCCATAGCGGCCATCCACGGGTGAAACGGCAGTCAGAGAGGATAATTCCATCAGTGCAACTCCTGAAAAGGTTAACAAAAAATTTAGAGTGAAGACTCGTCCATTCGGGACAGCATGCGCTTTGCCTCACTGGCAAGGCGATTGCGTGAAAACATCAGCTGCAGCCTGCCGCCGCCGACCTGATGCCACAATACGGCAGCACGGATTCCGGCCAGCAGCGCGGCACGTACTTTACTCTGGATCTGGCTGTTTTGCAGAACAGCCGGGGAACCGGTGACCTGAATACGCGGGCCAAGCGGGCTTATCACGTCGACGTAGATAGCCGCCATCGCACTGAGCAGCGTATCAGAGGTTAACTCGTAGTGCGCCAGCTGGCGGTCCAGCTGTGCGATACGCGAAGCCAGCTCGTCGAGTGCATTTTTATTGGCGCTCAGCTTGCGCTCAAGCACCATCAGGCTCAGCAGGTAGCGGGTCAGCTCCGCGCCTGCACCCTTGCGGCTGCTGCTGTTCAGTACCGCCAGCAGCGTCTCTATACCAAAGCGCAGATTGGATTCATCATTGCCGAATACCGCCAGCGTGGAGCCCGGATTCATATCCACCACGCTTCGCAGAGACGTATCCAGCGCCTCAGCCGGACAGTTTCCCTGATGCGCCAGCTGCTGCACCAGGTGAGCCGACTGGCAGATACCTGCCAGCGCCAGCGTAATATCGTAATAATTTTTCACCAGGGTCACTCCTGTTTGTACCCGGCTGCCCGGTCAACGCGTCGGGCAGCATATTGTCGCCGCAAAGCCGTTATAGCAGCGGCAGGCGCGCTTCGATAATACCGCCGCCCAGGCAAATTTCATCAAGATAAAATACGGCTGACTGGCCTGGCGTCACCGCGGCGACCGGCTGGTCGAAGCGAACTTCCAGACGATCGTCACCCAGCGGGGTGACCGTACAGGCAATATCGGCCTGACGATAACGCGTTTTCACCGTGCAGCGCAGCGGCGCGCGTAACGTCTCGCGGTCAACCCAGTGCAGCTGCTGTGCGACAAGCCCCAGCGACATCAGGCGGGGATGCTCATGGCCCTGCGCAACCACCAGCAGGTTATTCGCCACGTCTTTGTCCACCACATACCAGGGATCTTCGCTGCCCTCGCGGGTGCCGCCAATCCCCAGGCCTTTACGCTGACCGAGGGTATGGTACATCAGTCCCTGATGCTCGCCGACCGTTTCGCCTTCGGTGGTGACAATGGCACCCGGCTGTGCGGGCAGATAGCGGCCGAGGAAATCGCGGAATTTACGCTCCCCGATAAAGCAGATGCCGGTAGAGTCTTTTTTCGCCGCTGTCACCAGCTCCAGCTGTTCCGCCAGACGGCGCACCTCCGGCTTGGAGAGTTCGCCTACCGGGAACAGGCTCTGCGCAATCTGCTGGTGGCTAAGCGTGTAGAGGAAGTAGCTCTGGTCTTTATTGTCGTCCAGCCCCCGCAGCAGGCGGCTTTTACCGTCAACGTCCTGACGCCGCACGTAGTGACCGGTGGCGATGTAGTCCGCACCCAAATCTTCTGCGGCATGCTCGAGGAAGGCTTTAAATTTGATCTCTTTATTGCAGAGAATGTCGGGGTTAGGGGTGCGGCCCGCCTTATACTCCTCCAGGAAGAGTTCAAAAACGTTGTCCCAGTACTCTGCGGCAAAGTTTACGGTGTGCAGCACCATGCCCAGTTTGTCACAGACCGCCTGTGCATCAGCCAGATCCTCTGCGGCGGTGCAGTATTCCTCACCGTCGTCCTCCTCCCAGTTTTTCATAAACAGGCCTTCGACCTGGTAACCCTGCTGTTGCAGTAACCAGGCAGAAACGGAGGAGTCGACGCCGCCGGACATGCCGACGATCACTTTTTTCTGGCTTTGAGACATGAGAAATACCTGACGTTAGTGGCGATGGAAAAGCGCCCCGTAAAATTGCGGCGTAGTTTACCACGCGTCCGGGGCGGGCGCATCCTCGCTAAACGGCCACTGGAAGGCGCTCAGCACCTCTAGCGGATAGCGCGTACCCTGCTGATAAATAAGAATGCTTTCTGCAACCAGCGGAGAACGCAGCTTTTTCGCGCTCAGAATTTCTTCGGCAGGCAGCCACCAGCAGCGGTCAATATCGCGATCCTGCGGATAGGTGGGCAGCACTTTCGGTAAATCCAGCGCGAATAAAAAACGTAAAAACGGCGTATTATCGGGCGCGATCCACTGATGCAGACGGAGAAAAGCCTGAGGAACGCCCTCAATGCCGGTTTCCTCATAGAGTTCGCGCGCGGCAGCCTGAAGCAGCGTCTCATTAGCTTCGAGATGGCCTGCCGGCTGGTTCCAGGTGGCGCGACCGCGCACCATCTCTTCCACCACCAGATACTGACCTTCAGCCTGCACCACGGTGGCTACGGTAACGTGCGGTTTAAACATGCCTGCCTCCTTGAAAAGAGTGATAACTCACAGCGAACACGCGTCGGTGATATCGCGCCATTCGCCGGGAGCAAGGTCCTGCAACTGTAGCGGGCCCATGGCAAAACGTATCAGACGCAGCGTCGGGAAGCCAATATGCGCCGTCATTCTCCGGACCTGACGGTTACGCCCTTCAAAAAGGGTAATCTTAAGCCAGCGGGTGGGGATTGCTTTGCGCTCGCGAATGGGCGGATTGCGCGGCCACAGCCACTCTGGCTCCTGCACCCGCGCCACCTGAGCAGGCAGCGTGGGGCCATCTTTCAGCAGCACGCCATTTCGCAGCGGCCGGAGATCGTCATCGCTGGGATCGCCTTCGACCTGGACAAAATAAATTTTACCGGTTCGTTTTCCCGGCTGTGTTAGCCTGGCCTGAAGCGGCCCGTCGTTAGTCAGCACCATCAGGCCCTCGCTGTCACGATCCAGGCGACCCGCCGCGTAGACGTCAGCCACCGGAATAAAATCCTTTAGCGTGCCGCGGCCCGCTTCGTCGGTGAACTGAGGCAGCACGTCGAAGGGTTTGTTAAAAATTATGATACGTCGGGGCCCCTTAGCGGCAGCGGGCGCGGAGGGGCGTTTAACGCGGTGATTCATAAGGGAAGATTTACGCATAGTCTTTGCACTGAGTGATAATGAGCGCATTATACCGCAAACCCGAGATGATTGGCGCGACGTCAATATTCAAGTAGTATTGACGCGCATCTTACAAATCATTAACAAAAAAGCGTTCGAAGGAGAGGTTAATGGAAAGCAAAGTAGTTGTTCCGGCGGAAGGTCAGAAAATCACCCTGGATCAGGGAAAACTGAACGTACCAAACAACCCAATCATCCCGTTTATTGAAGGTGATGGTATTGGCATTGATGTGTCACCCGTAATGATCAAAGTGGTCGATGCCGCTGTACAGAAAGCTTATAACGGTGACCGTAAAATCTCCTGGATGGAAATTTACACCGGCGAAAAATCGGTCGCGCTCTATGGCCAGGACGTCTGGCTGCCGGAAGAGACGCTGGATCTGATTAAAGAGTATCGCGTGGCAATCAAAGGCCCTCTGACCACCCCGGTCGGCGGCGGTATTCGTTCACTGAACGTGGCACTGCGCCAGCAGCTTGATCTCTACATCTGCCTGCGTCCGGTGCGCTATTACACCGGTACGCCAAGCCCGGTTAAACGCCCGGAAGACACGGATATGGTGATTTTCCGCGAGAACGCTGAAGATATTTATGCCGGTATCGAGTGGAAGGCGGGTTCTGCCGAAGCGGATAAAGTGATCAAGTTCCTGCGCGACGAAATGGGCGTTAACAAAATTCGCTTCCCAGAACAGTGTGGTATCGGCGTGAAGCCGTGCTCAGAAGAGGGGACTAAGCGCCTGGTGCGTGCGGCGATCGAGTACGCGATCGCTAACGATCGCGACTCCGTGACGCTGGTGCACAAGGGCAACATCATGAAGTTCACCGAAGGCGCTTTCAAAGACTGGGGATACCAGCTGGCGAAAGAAGCATTCGGCGGCGAGCTGATTGACGGTGGTCCGTGGATGAAAATTAAGAATCCAAACACCGGTAAAGAGATCGTTGTTAAAGACGTGATCGCCGATGCGTTCCTGCAGCAGATCCTGTTACGCCCGGCCGAGTACGATGTGATTGCCTGTATGAACCTGAACGGTGACTACATTTCTGATGCCCTGGCGGCGCAGGTAGGCGGCATCGGTATTGCGCCTGGTGCGAACATTGGCGACGAATGCGCGCTGTTTGAAGCGACCCACGGCACGGCACCTAAGTATGCCGGTCAGGATAAAGTGAACCCAGGTTCCGTTATTCTGTCAGCGGAAATGATGCTGCGTCATATGGGCTGGACCGAAGCCGCAGACCTGATTATCAAAGGTATGGAAGGGGCTATTGCCGCCAAAACCGTCACCTACGATTTTGAGCGTCTGATGGACGGCGCTAAGCTGCTGAAATCGTCAGAGTTCGGCGATGCTATGATTCAGCACATGTAAGTGTGCCGATCGGCGGGGGCGTTCTGCTCCCGCTATCCATTAAGCCGGATCAAAGTCTTCTGTACAACTCCGGCTAAACCCCTTCTGAATTTCTTACCCTCATGTTTCTTATCAACCAGCCTGTCGGCTATAACGGATTGCCTTGATGGATACTAAATAACTGCGCTTAATAGTAGATCACTGAAGGGAACTCAATCCGGTTTGAGCGATCTGATCAATCGCCAAACATCACAAATCATCACAACCGGACTGAGTTATGCCGATCATAGCACCGATACCCAATAATGAAAGACGCCAGATGGAAAAAATTGTCCATAAAACAACAGATAAAAACCATTCCAGACGCCTTATGGCCATGCTGATGTTGCATCGTGGTGAATCGCTCAGTTATGTCGCTAAAACCCTGTGTGCAGCGCGTTCCTCTGTCGGTCGCTGGATTAACTGGTTCACATTATTTGGTATCGAAGGTCTAAAAAGTCTTCCGGCCGGACGTCAAAAAAAGTGGCCAGTGGAAGCGATGTTGCGCATGCTTGATTTACTGATTCAGCGCTCTCCTCAGGACTTCGGGTATCTGCGGTCACGGTGGAGCACCGAGATGTTAACGATTGGACTTAATAAGTTATTTAACTCAACGTTGCATCCTGGCTCAGTTCGCCGTTGGTTACCCGGGGCGGGAATTGTCTGGCGAAGAGCGGCTCCGACACTGCATATTCGCGATCCTCACAAAGAGGAAAAACTGGCAGCGATTGATGAAGCATTAGAAAAAAACTGCGCTGACCATCCGGTCTTTTACGAGGATGAAGTGGATATCGATTTGAATCCCAAAATCGGCGCTGACTGGCAGAAAAAAGGGCAGCAAAAACGTATACCTACGCCGGGAAAAAATGAAAAGCATTACCTTGCAGGAGCCCTTCATGCGGGAACTGGCCGGGTGGACTACGTCAGCGGGACAAGTAAGAACTCAGGTTTATTTATCAATATTTTACGTAAGTTGAAAAGCACATACCGCAGTGCAAAAACAATTACGCTAATCGTTGATAATTACATCATTCACAAGAGCAAAAAAACGTTGAAATGGTTGAAGGATAATCCGAAATTTATTGTTATTTATCAGCCAATTTACTCTCCGTGGATAAACAAAATAGAGCTCTTATGGTTGGCCTTGCACGAAACCGTCACGCGCAATCATCGCTGCAAAACAATGTGGCAATTATTGAATAATGTCAGACAATTTATGGAAGTCGCTTCACCTTTCCCTGGCAACAAACACGGGCTAACGAAAGTGAAGCGGTATTAAGCGCAGTTATTTAGTATGCGCCAGATATTCAGCGGCTAAGAGGTCATAACGACTATACGAGTCGCTGGTGACATGAGTCATCAAGACAGCTGCGTAATCAAAAGCGTTTTGTTAAGTACATAGCGCCACTGCGTACTGGTAAGCCATCGAAACCTTGCTTTCCTCAGGTTGCTTTGGCTACTGTGTTGTAACATATCTTTGATAATGCCATTTGAACAGGAGTGATTTTTTCACGTTTCAAATGCTTTTATAGAACCATGAAAATCTGCCAGCAGGAAATACTTTTAATAGCCTTTGATTTTTTCAAATCAAAAAGAGGGGATGCCGCTTGAAGTCACTCATAAATTTGAGTAAATCTGCTTATGCCTTAGAGGCATGGAATGTCAGGTGAGCATATATGGGGTTCAGGTTGATAAAAAGGAATTTAGTATGTCTGTGAGAGAAATTACTCGTTAAGAATGAACGCGCCTGGGAGTGAAAGACAACCTGCAAGTATGCGCCTTTCTGTTGTACTACTCATGATAACCGGGGTCGAAACCCTTGAGTTTGGGGCATTTCAAAAGACCGGGACTCACTTCGTTTGCACTGAATGCAAATTGAGTGATGAAATTCTGGATATAAAGAAGTAATATTCGTGTGTAGCAGAAAGTTATGATGTTCGGCTCGGATCCCTTTCAGGGAAAATCGAACCCTTCCATAGGCGATGCTTCACTGCTCTTTACGTAATGTTATATATCCAGCACTTTGTTCAATCAGGCCGGGATTTAAATGTCAAGTTTTGAGAAAAAAATGGTGGTTTTAGGTTGGGTTCTAAACCTGGTCCGGAAAAAACCCAGGTCTATTATCACTGAGAGAGAAGCAGCAATGGCTCAAAGTATTGTGATAATAAATAATAAAAGGCTGGGTGACTTTCTCTTTTGTACGCCTGCAATCAGAGCATTGCGTGAAAAGAATCCATCCGCTAAAATAACTGTAATAACCAGTCAGCAAAACTCAGACTTGATAGGTGATAATCCCTATATAGATGAAGTTCTTTTCATGGGAGACTCATTCAAAGAAGCTATAAGAATGGGTAAAATTTTACGCACAATGAAACCTGATCTGGGGATCATTTTTCACTCAAAATTACCTTATGATATCATAGCATTAACAGTGGCCGATACTAAATGCATACTCAAACACTATTTCGGTAATGAAAAAAAAGTACTGATTGATGTTTGTGATGCAGTCGTTATAGGGGGGGAGAAGCCGCCAGTAATGAACGATCTCGAACTGATAGAGAAAATTGGCATTACTAATAATAATACAGAAATGTTTTTTCCTTATCCATTGCCGCCGAAGAAAACAGAGAGCCTTTCCGTGGGGATTCAGTTAGGTGCTTCTGGTAAAAATAGATTTTTTCCAGAGGAAGTTGCTGTTGATATGGTATCGGAAATAAATGCAACGTATCCTGGTTGTGAATTCCATCTTATCGGGTCCACTCAGGAGAAGTCATTAGGTGAAAGTTTCACTCAGAAAATAAACGAGAATTGTAAAGCCAGATTAACTAATCATATTGGTGCGACTAGTATTTCGCAGTTAGCCGAAATTATCAATAATTTCACTGTACTGGTCACACCCGATACGGGGTGTTTACATATCGCCACTGCATTGAAAACAAAAACAGTTAGCCTATTTCTAATAAGGTCGCCAGGTGCAAGTATCCCTCAGCAGGATAATGCCAATCATCATGTTTTGTATGCATCGGATTATGCTGATTTCAGTAATATTAAAGAAGGTGAAAGTGCACTTAAGTGTATTCCCACTCGTGAGATTATCGATGGCGTATTGTACATGATGACTTCAGGGTTGTCATAAGCACTTCAAGAGGGTAGTCATAAGCGTATTCAGGAGGGGGGAGCCTGTTTTTGCGCTTATCGCTTAAATCCGCTTTGCTGAGTTCACAGGCTGTACTTCCATGAGGCGCTTTGAGCGGATTTGATGTACCTTTCAGCTCTCTTTAGAAATTAAGCCTTAAATAGCTATCCTTTAACTATTTGTATAAATACTTTTATAATGCAGAGACCCCCTGAGCCTGCTTACGGATCAGTTAGTAGTTGCTCCCTTAAGCTGTACAGCATTCCTCCATGTGGTATTAGTTCTCATTTCTAGTAGTAGTCTCAAAAAATCTCCCCGGAAACTCTCCATAATCGACCTCCTCAACACCCAGGCTATATGCAGAACGGTTTACTTCTTATTTGTTTAACTAATTTTCGCACTCACTTTGAAATGATATAAGTCACGGTGTTGACTATATCACTAATAAATCTCAGGCCATTTTAAAATATAGTGCCAGGCAGTGTTTAGGTTAAAAAACTTATTAGGTGAGTTATTTAGATTTTATAGGGTTTTATGGTGTCAATGGCGCTTCCAGGCAGCTTTTTTTAGCATATTACACTGATGAAAGCCACTTTATCGGGATCTTGCTGTATTGTTGCTCAAATTGGGAGCGGGTAAGGATTGCTAAGGCGGGGTGTAGTATATAGTCTACAGGTTCTCCTGTGATGGGTTGAAAGTGATTACATGTCTGTCATAAAAAGGGACCGTCACTAAAAAATAAACCTTAGTGATAAACTCCATGTTTACCATCTGTATAACGCATAATAAAGTAACCAGTAAATACAGTACCACTTATTATTAATTTCTTTATAAGGAAATTCTCAAATAATATCTCAAGTCGTCTGGGGGCTGAAATGGAAAAAATGCAGTTTTTCTCACTTTTATCACGCTGGCCTTTGGTTGAATTTAACCATATTAAGGTTGTTGAATATTATGAAGAAGAGAGCGTTCTACCTAAAAAGGATTTGTATATTCATCACTTAACGAAGCATGATGCTCAGCTCTTTCTTTGCCATGTCCCGCCGCACAGGGATGTTGATGATTTGCTGGCCGTCTACACGGATTGGCTGAAAGACTATGGTAAAGTCAGGCGGGCAAGTACCGATCCGGGCAAGCCATATCACTATCATACTGTGCAAGCTGAATCAGAGGAGCGGGTTTCAGAAAAGCGGTTCAGTAATATTCTGGAGGGTTAATCTTCTTCCAGACTCCCTGTCGTTAATTGCGACCCGTTATCACTTTGATTTGGCTTGCTGTAATAGCGATTTGATTGATTAAAGATTGTCGTACTTAATCAGGTTTTGCCTTAAATATTCTCAGTGAATGTTAAATTTGGAAAACCCTATGTACAAATCTCTGCTGCTGAGAGTGGGCGTGATGATACGTCAGCTCAGGCGACGAAAAGGGCTGAGTCAGCTGGACCTCAGCCACCTGGCACATATGGACAGAAGCTATCTGAGTGAGGTTGAGAACGGCAAGCGTAATATTAGCCTTTCGAGCCTTGTGCGCATCGCGCAGGCGCTGGACGTATCTGCGGAAATCCTGATTGACAAAGGCTAGTGAGAAAACAAAGCTTTCAAATCATTTTCACAAAAATCATGTCGTTCATGCTATAGAAATTTTTGGCCTGAACTTAAACGCGTTGACCGGCTTATTAGGTTGTTAAATAACGTCTGACATTCTGTCTTTATGCATTTTCTTATCACGATTATCGTGGGAAGTTCAGCTGCTGGGTCTTTACCCTCCCGGCAGTTTTTTTTATTACTCTTTTCTCCTTTTTTCACATCCGTCCTCTTCTGGTTGAGCCCGCACGACAAGGTTAACGTAGCCCGCTTCAGGCCTTTTCCCTTCAAAAAGGGGATAGCTGCGTCAGCTATCCATTCCACCTGACCCGCGCAGCAGCAGCAGGCATCGGGCTGAATTGCAGTCCAGAATAGAAATATCACCGCTGTTTGGCTGTATTCCCCCAGGCCATATCTTGCGTGCTTCACCGGCGTGAAAAGGGTCTGGCTGCGGCTTTTCTACCCAGCTGTTAAGCCGCAGGCCGTGCCCAGGCATTGCGGATAACAATGCAATCGTCGTGGTGACGTGGGCGCGATCGCTCAGCTGCAGGCAGTTGCGACGTAAAACCTCAATTACCGGTCCGTGGTGATAAACAGGGCAGCGAATACAGGTTCCTGAAATGACTTTCCTGTCACGATAGCCGTACGTCCTGCGTGTTGATTGCGCCGCTGATGTTAACTCTTTTTTGGAGACGGTAAGCAAATGACAACACTTTCTCAGCTGTATAAATCTTCTGACCCGCATGGTCTGAAAGCCAGTGCGGTCCCAACCTGGCTGGTGCCCATTGCCGAACTCTATGCTGAGCCGGGTTATAACATTCGTGACATTGACTGGGATCAGATTCAGGTTTTTCGCGACGCTTTTCTTGCCGGGGAACCTGTGCCGCCATTGTCCGTACAGGCTACTGCAAAAGGGGTGAAGATCGTTGATGGGCATCATCGCTATTATGGGGCAGTAATGGCCATTGAGGCGGGCTTCAATATAACGCATCTTGCCTGTGAAGACCTGAGCGGGACGGAAGCCGATCGTCTGGTCCTGATGCTGTCCCGCATCCAGAGTAAACCATTGAGCGTACTGGAGCGGGCGGTCGCTTACCTAAGGCTGCATAACCTTGGTCTGAGCAACACGGAAATAGCCAGGCGCGTTAACCGCTCCAGGAGCGATATCAGTCGGCATCTCACGCTTTTAGCCTGTGATGAAGAGTTGTTAGCCATGGTGCGAACGGGCGATATTGCCGCGACAACCGCCCTGGCACTTTCGCATGAGTACGGTAACCTCGCGGTAAGCATTGTCAGGGCGCGACTAAAAGCCGTAAAGGCGATGGGTAAAAAAAAACTTACCCGTAATGATTCCATTCTCAGGTTTGACGCTACCCGGGCCCGACGGTTGATGGAGCTGATTGCTGAGGCTGAGGTTAAGCAAAACTCCGCTGGCTCCAGGACGCTGGTGGTTTCTGAGGAAAAACTCAGGGAGATCCTGATCATCGTTGGACAGTACCGGATGGCCGCCGGAAAGGGCAGCACGTCAGGCGCGCACGCTGTGCAGCCTTATCCGGCTTCTGAATACCCTGTAGCCAAGGCCGACATGATCAGAAGCAGCGGCATTAAAGTATGGGCCTGCGCCGCAGCGGCTTTCGGCGATAAGGCTGAATATACCCTGCTGGAGTCGAAGTATGCCCATCTGTGGGCTGCGGATGACGTGGAACAGCCGGAAGTTGTGGTGGTACTTCCGCCTAAGCGGGCTCGAGTCGTGCAGAAAAGAGCCAGCGGCGATTCAAAATCGCTGCGGCGATGGCTGGATGGCTGGTTTGGCGATGCGGACGTTAAGGAAGAGATGTTTGAGCGTTTTAGTACCGTGGCGGCCGAAACCCGTGAGGAGCGGGGGATGAGCATGGATGAGTTTTTAGCTGTCGCTGGGCGCACCCGAAGTGAGAGCTGGGGAAATATCAGGCTGTTGCGCACTGAGATTCGGGAGGTATTAACGCTTGAGGATAAGGGTAAGCAGGAATAACAGAGCCATGGTTAATCAAGTGAAACCACGGATATCCGTTACGGTTGAGTCACGGATATCCGCTATTACGCCTGTCAGCGCGATATAATCCCCACTCAGCCTTTATCTGATTACCAGAACCATGAGGACATGGCAAAGCAGTAGACCAGAGTGAGGGTAAGCAGAGCGAACTCGATGGGTTTGATGAAATACACAGCATCATGTCAGCGTTAAGGATAAGTAGAATCTACATCGGTTTGAATTACGGAAACTTTAATCTAAATTTTTATCCTGCTGCTAACGCCTCACTCCGTCAGGTCGCACGCCATCTCCACGCTGCTCAATTCGCCTGCCGTCGGAGAGTGATAGATACCTTCACGCACCACGCGAAACCCATGCCGCTGATAAAAAGTACAGGCATTCGGCGTTGAATCGAGCGTCAGCCTGCGTATTCCCCTTTTCAGGGCTTCATCTTTGATCGCCTGCAAAATGCGACCGGCCAGCCCTCGGCCCATAAAGTCCGGCAGCGTAAAAATCGCTTCCACGCTCTGCTGTTTCAGATCCAGAAAGCCGGTGGCAACCGGAATCCGCCCCCCGGGCGCATCGATGACATAGAAGGGATTGTCTGCAATGGTGCGTGGGAAACCGGCGGGCATGGCATCGGGCGTCCAGGCACCGATCGTTGATGCGCCGTAAACGTCTTTGCATCCATAACGGATGGCAAGGTTACGGATGCGCCAGAGCGCGTTTGCCTCATCGGGTGAGGCCAGTCTTATCTCCATCTCCTCTCCTTATTTTCTCAATCCGTACGTTTCATCCTTCAGATTGTGGATATACCCCCCCGCGTGGTGGGGCAGGGGAACCGGTTGATGACTCATCCATTCTTAATCGCCGGATGCGACATCACAATGATCCCCGGTCTGAGTTTCAGGGCATGATTTCAAGCGGGAACAACGGGTTAAAATTATCAGTTTCTCACGCTCACGCGTACGCAATTATCGATCTACATTAAAAGCATGCTAATTAAGAACGCGCAGGCCACTCACCTGACGCTTACTTTATATACCACATCTGGCCTTATTACACATTTCCTAACCATTCGTCGAACTGATAAAGCTGGCGTAGCGTGACGTTCCTGTCCCGTAAGCGTTTTGTCAGATGACAGCCTTAAGTCGTTACCATAACGACGCCGAACGGGGTACTTATCTCTGGCAACCAGGGCATTGCAGTAACAAGGGGGGCAGTATGATCGGGCATTTGATAGCAGTTGGTACTGGCGCGGCTGCGGTCGCGGGAACGGGCCTGGAAAGTCATCCGGGGTTGGTCAACTACAGCGTGCTGTTTGGCGCTTTTGCGGGCGCGGTTTTTTATGTCGCCAGCGCATCTGATATGCGACTTCTGGTGCGTGCCGCCTACTTTTTGGTTTCAATGATCGTAGGGGTGTTTGGGTCAGGGCTGGCGGGCGCAAAGCTGGCACAGATCCTGGGTTACAGCGATCGTCCGCTGGATGGGCTGGGGGCCATTCTGCTCTCGGCACTGGCGATTAAAACCCTGACCTTTATTAATCAACAGAATCCGGTTATCTGGCTGGCTCGCTGGCGAGGAGGATATCATGGTAATAAGTGATCCGTTGGTCATTGCCAATGTGGCGATCTGTATGGCGATTGTGCTACGGCTAATGTCCTTCCGCAGAGAGGGGTCTTCATACCAAAAATGGGCATCCTGGCTCGCTTATCTGATGATTCTGGCCTACGCGTCGGTGCCTTTCCGCTTCTTTTTCGATCATTATGAACATACGTCATGGGCAATTATCACCATTAATTTGCTGATCTGCGCCGCGGTATACCGCGCCAGCGGCAACGTTGCGGTGGTATTTGCCGTATTCAGGCAGCATAAATAGCCCTGATTAAAACCTTATCCTGTCGCCGCAGCCTGCTGGCGACAGGTTTTTTTTATTTTTCCGGCGGAGGCAGAGACAGGGCTTTATAAACCCGGGGCGAGCATCCGGTTAGCGCCTGCGTCATTTTTCTGTCGAGCCGTTTACAATTTTCTTTGTAGCGCAGTGCGCGGCGTTGGCGTGAGTTCATCGGCAAGCTCTCTTTTAGGGTGAAGGTAAGATAAGCCTGGAAGCTGAATTGATATGCGTCAAGCGCATATGTTGGTGGGAATATAAAGAGGCCCGTTTACCGGGACCTCTGTGGGGGGTTAACCATGGCGCCGGAACTGCTGTGACTGACTCAGCAACACGCGACCCGCTACGTTCAACATCGCCATTTCGTGATGAGATATGGTCCACTCTTTATAACGGGGATTGTCGGATATGACATAAAGTTCCGTTTTAACTTTCTGTAAACGCTTAACAAAAGTGTCTCCGTTGAAGTCGAAAACGTATATGCCATCCCCGTCAAAGGATGACACGCTGACATCAACAAAAATCAGATCGCCTGGCTCAATAGTGCCTTCCATACTGTCGCCACGAACATTGATTAATTTAACGTACGCTTCCGGTTTATTGCCAAAAATTACGCTTGCCTCATTTCTGACATATTCAATGGATTTAATGACTTCTACCACTTCTCTGGCGGGTGGATCCACGCCTTCGCTGGCGGCAAAATCAAGAACATCAACACGATACACATCACCTCTCCTCACGCTGGTTAACGAATCAACACTGGATAAAACCCCAGTATTGTTTAGTTCTCCTGATGAGAATAGCTCAGAAACGGGCACGGTGAGGGCATCGGCAATTTTTTGTAGCAACGCATCACTGTAACCCTGCCGGCCACGCTCAAGGCGGGACAGGTTACCCACGTCACTTTCAACCCGCAGGGCAAGCTCATGCAGGGTCATGTTATTAGCTTTACGAAGCTGTCTGATTCTTTCTCCAGGTTTCATCGGGTTATTACACCTTTTTTATGCGTATCACGCAAAGCGCCTTGCGCATTTTTAAGGGGCATCCTAATATGCGTATAACGCATTATTTTTCTTGCCCGTAAAATGATGCGCCGTATTATCCCGCTCTTTAACAGCCTGAACGCGCCGATACAGGTGCCCGAAAAATGCTACCGGTTATCTTTCACGTTAAAGAGGGGGTTCATCATGAGCCAGATTGTCTCCATTTTGAAGTATGAAGAGGGCTACCGGGACGAACCGTTTATCGATTCGTTAGGCTATCCCACCGTAGGTTGTGGCATCAAAATCGGTCCGAAAGGCGCCTCTCTGACCAGCTATATCTTCAAGGTTCCCCGACAGGTCGGTGAACTGTGGATGCAAACGCTGGTTGAGGGGAAGATTTTTGCGATGCAGCAACGTCCCCTGCTGGCCAGTGCGCTGGATCAGTGTAACGACGCGCGTTCAGACATTCTTTACAGTATGGCTTATCAGATGGGAGTGGAGGGCCTGAGCGGCTTCAGTAATACGCTTGCCGCCATTGCCCGAGGAGACTTTTCGTCCGCTGCTGATGGTATGTTAAACAGCCTGTGGGCCAGGCAGACACCCGCCAGAGCGAAGCGACACGCGGACGTGATGCGCAGCGGCAGCTATGAAAGCTATCGGGGGCTGCTATGAAATTTTCCCTTTATCTGAGCGGCGTAGTGATTGCGCTGCTGCTGCTGTTGGTGATTCGTCGCTACAGCTCAGTGGAGTTTGTACTGCATGCCAGGCTGCTGTTTAAAACCTGGTCGGTGTGGCTGGCTTCACTTGGCTCCGCGATAAGCGCATGGGTTCACTCATTTCCCGATTCTGCCATGCAGGCCTGGCAGATGCTGCCCGCTGACGTTAAGAGCGTTATCCCCCCAAATTATCTTGGCCTGATTGGCGCGTTTATGGTCGCCATGGCGGTGATGGCGCAGTTTGTTCGCCAGCGCACGCTGGCTGATGAGCGTCAAAAGCTCGACTGTCATCACTGATACTCCTCGTTTCACCGCGTTCCATCTGTTCCCAAAACCTGCCCCCGTGGGCACCCCTTGCACGACTATTCCTTTTATCTGGAGGTTTTTATGATCGAAGTGAACTGCTTTGCCGATCTGCGCACCACTGCACCGACGAAAGCTGGCGACATCGCCGCCCTGAAACGCTATTACGACAAAGACTCGTCATTTCACGGCGGCGGCGACTTTGTCGGCTTTCTGGGCACCACCACGCTGACTGATGACGGCGGAACGGTGGCGAAGGGCAGCAGCTTTTACTGGAAGCGTATTATTAACGATCCCGTGCAGGTGAATCTCTATCACTTTGGCGCACGCGGCGACGGCGTAACCGATGACGGCGACGCCTTCAGGCGGATGTTTAGCTGGTCGCAGAGCTACGATATCAACGCAAAAGATATTGGCGTGCGTTTTCCGCCGGGGAAATTTTTGATTTCGCCCATCGACCTTTCGGCCAGCGAAATACCTTATTTTGCGCTTTATGGTGACGACAGCCCTTACGGCGTGTCTCCGGGCACGGTAATTATCTCTGATAAGTCGATCAATACGGTGTTTAAGGTCAATGCCCGGCGCACCGTTATTCGCGGTATCAGCTGGAACGGGCAGGCCAGCGCGGATATCACCGCTACCAGCGGGGCCATTACCGCCGATATGCTCTCCAACGTGCAGCCATTTTTTGAAAACACCACTATCGAGGGCGAGTTCGTGCATATCCGCTGCTTTCGCGTGCAGTATAACGGCGGCACCGTCATCAAGCTGCTGGACACCCTGGATACCCGCTTTGATCAAATCTACAGCCAGAATACCTATGCGCGGGTTTTTGAAGTGGGCTGGTCTAACTCGCCCAACGGCGTCTGGGATCACGCAACGGCAATTGAGCTGAGTAATGCCAACTTCCAGACCGGCTATGGCGATGCCACCCTGTATATGCCACGCATGACCCAGGGGATCATTCACAACGTCTGGATTGAGCATACGCGGTTCCCCGGCGATCTCACTAACGGGCAGTGGATTGTCGATGCATTAAGCGTGGAGGATTGCGCTAATCCGCTGTTAATGAACAACAGTCGGGTGCAGTTTCGTCAGCTTAATTTGCAGGCGGGTGCAAAGGTCAGCATAGATACCACCAGCGACCGCTGGCTGTCAGGCTACGAATCCGGCTGGCGCCGGGAGGAGAACTTTGGCACCACGATGACCGGCTCCATGAAGGCCGGCTGGTACAGCGGCTACCGGCTGAATAATATTTCGGACAGTGATAAATGGTTCCGCATTGGCAAATTCGTCTTCCCGAAAGTCAATCAGCAGTGGACGCTGGAGTTCGTGGGTAAACTGACGAATACTAACCCGGCGGGCACGGCAGCCAGCCCGGTGCAGGCTGTTTCATCCGGGGTGACCTGGCTGAACCTCCAGCGATGCGTCAGTTCAGTCTGGGCGGATATGTTTCATCGCGGCTCGACGTCGGTGATTGATGTCAAATATAAGCGCAGCTATGAAAACATCGTTGAGGTATGGGTAAAACTCAAAGCCGGCAGCGGGGATACCATGTTTAATCTTCGTTCCACCGGCCCCACGCGGTTTGATTCCGGTGAATGCTCCTTGTTTACCCCGGACCTGAGTGAGGTGACCGATCTCACTACGTTGGGTACCGTGACCCCCAGTGCAAGACTCAGCCTGCATAATGGTTTAGCAGGGATAGGGGCTAATGAAAATGGCGTAGTGACCTTAGCGACTGCGGATGCAGCGGTACCTGCCAGCACCGCACCGGGCGGTTACATTACGCTCAACATTAACGGTACCGATCGCAAGTTCCCTTACTATAACTGAGTGCTACAGCCTGAACCTAACCGCCCCTCCAGGGCGGTTTTTTTTTGCAGCAAATAAAGCCGCGGTGCGCAAAAAGTGTTGGCGAACATAGCAGAAGAGTGAAATAGTACGGAATCACCCTCCAGGAATAATCCGTTTTTAGTGGACGAAATTTCTGTTTCAGGGGGAAATTGTGTGGTTTTTCTGCCAGAGGCGTTTATAAAAGTGGCAGCCTGGCCATTAGAATAAATCAGGGGTTGAGCCAGATGAAAAGGGTCGTAAAATAGGACCATTACTTAAATCAGGAGAATGATGTGTCAGAAGCTGCGTCTGTTGAAAACCACCCCGATCGGCTGGAAGAGGCAAAAAATATCGCGCTGGGATGGCGTATTGTCGGCCAGATGGAACCGCATACCTTAGAGGATGCGATTCAGATGCTTCGTGACAGCTCGGCCCATGCGGCAAAAGTCTATGACCTGATCTATGCGGAAATCGCTGAGCGTAACAAAGACCAACCGCGCTGAGCGGAGTGCTAAGACTCACTGCACTCAATGAAATCAGGTAACCGGGCTGCTGCATGCTGAAGGGCAGGCCGGGTCAGTTAGCTGTCGTCGCGCACCTCTTCTGCTCGTTAATATTCGCCTGTTACCAGCCACTGATCGGCTTCTTCAAACATCTCTTCAATGACTCTCATCATGACAGCCTTATCGCTTTTGCTGGCATCGGTTTTCACGCTGTTAGCCTGCATCGGCTTGACCCGGACGTCCGCCTCCGGAAAAACCCGCTGGATGCGTTTTTCAAGCTCGTCCAGAATCATCTGTTGAGCATTAGGTAAACCCGCTACGTTGCGCTTATCGTAAATCAGTTCAACAAACATGTACTTATCCTGGTTAACTGTGCTGTATAAAAATACAGTTATTTTAACCATCCTTCAATCAAATTATGATACAGGTGGGATAACGCATAAACAGGAAATGAAAAATGAAAAAAATGCTGTTAATGGCCAGCGTTCTGATGGCCGGCACGCTGCTTGCAGGCTGTACGAACAATCATATTCTGCATATGAACGACGGGCGCACGCTGGTGGTACAGGGTAAACCGCAGGTCGATAAAGCGACCGGTATGGTGCTGTACACCGATGAAAACGGCAAGCAGCAGGCGGTAAATCAGGCTGATATCAAAGAGATGAGCGCGCTGGACAAGTAGAGGGTGCGGACAAACCAGGAACACTCCTGGTTTGTCCCTTTTCACGAAGGGGACAGTGTCATGTGACGGACTTTTCCCTCATAGTATTTGCGTTAAGTGAGAAAATTTCCGGAGAACGCTGATCATGTTTCGCATTTTCGCCGCGGGCTGTCTGCTGGTCAGTGCCACCTTTGCGGCGCGGGCCACGCCAGATGCCCAACCGATGAACGCTGAGTTTCAAATTACCTGCCCTGGTCGTCAGACCATGACCGTCACCGAAGCACAATATGGCCTGACCACCCTGATGTGGCCGGGTAATCATTTCCAGATTGCCGCAGGGCAGCAGCAGTCGAGCACCGACAGCGGTACGCGGGTGTCGATTGTGCTGTTTCGAAACGGCGATCAGATGATCGTTAATAAAGCGGATCAGGAGACATTTTTCTCCTTCGAAGGGGCCAAAAAGCTGGTGCCCTGCAGCCGCAGCAGTGAACGGGAGAACAGTGCAGTCACCCTGCAGCGCACCGATGCGACCGGAAACGTAGAATCCTGACCCCTCAGTCAGTTAAAAAACCTGCCCGGCTACTCGATAACCCGCTGGCGACAATCCCGCGGCTGGTGCTCGGCTTCATCGAGCAGTGCCAGCCACTCACGTACGGTCACCTCGCACCAGCCCGGATGACCCCGTGTCACGCTCATCAACACCACGTCTGGCCGCAGCGCCCGGTAGAACTCCAGCGATTTATGCAAATCGGCCTCGTTACTCTCGGGTAACTGCAGCGTCACCCAGCGATTGCCATCCCGTACCAGCGTGCCCCCGACAAACAGATAGGTTTTGCCGAAGGGGGAGGCATAAAGATAGGTGGTACTGCCTGGCGTATGGCCCGGCGTCGGAACCAGGTGGAAGCTGCCGCAGTGTACCTCTGCCAGGTTGAAGGTATCATCGGCTTCAACAAAGGCGCTTACTGGACCGAGCGCCCGGGTATGGCAGTAGAGGGCGGAATTAAACCGCTGTTGCAGCTGTCGCGCACCGGGGCCGGCCTCCTGCCAGCCACTCAGATAATGACGGATTATCCCGCCAAGACCGGCAATCGTCTGGTGATCGTCAGCATTCTCAACGCGGGAGATCAGCATGTTGCCTCGCTCATGCTGCAACAGAAACCCATGCATCATCCACTCTGATTCTGTCTCACAGGCCGACAACTCCGGCGTGGAAACCCAGAGGTCCTCATATAACTGCTTCATAGGGGCTCCGGGAAGTTAACGCAGCGTAGGGTGCCCTGATAACCTTAACGAAGCCTGGTTACCTTCTACTTTCAAATTGCCATGGGCGCCTAAGGGTAGCGTGACGGTATCGCGATCGTGGCCAAAAGAGAGGCCGGTAACCAGCGGCAGGCCGGTTATCTGCCGGATTAACGTCCAGACGCTGTCAAAGTCGTAGCCATTATCGTATGCGCTCAGGTTTGCAGCGGTAAAACTGCCGGTCACTATGGCTTTCTGTCGGGCCAGAATGCCGCTCTGGGCCAGCTGTAGCAGCATGCGTTCAATCTTGTAGGGATGCTCATTTACATCTTCAATGACCAGGATGCCGTCAGAGAGGGCAGGTAGCCAGGGGGTGCCCACGAGGGAGGTTATCATCGCCAGATTTCCGCCCCATACCGTCCCGCTAACGTCAACGTCCTGCGGTGGCGTTTGCCAGCTCAGGGTGAATTCTGGCGAGGTCAGCGCCCGCCAGAAGTGATCGAGGGTGAAATCAGAGAGCACCTCCGCACCAAAATTACCCGCCAGCAGCGGGCCGCTAAAGCTCTTTACGCCGTGGGTCAGCAGGGCCAGCTGGATCGCGGTGAAATCGCTATGGCCGCAAAGCGCAACGGGCTGCTCCCGAAGACGTGCGGCCAGACCCTGATAATCGAGGTGGGGCAGAAGCCGTGACGCGCCATAGCCACCGCGCACCGCCAGCACAATATCCGGCAGCGTCGCCAGCGCTGCCAGAGCGTTCACATCCTGCAGGCGCTCTTCGTCAGTCCCGGCAAAACGGCGATCGCGTCGGGGAATAATCTCCGTCTGGCTCACCTGATGCCCCTGGGCACGCAGCCGATCGACGGCCAGATGGGCGGCATCCTGATTAAGGCAATAGCCGGAAGGGGCAATCAGATGAAAAGAACGCGGAGTAACGGACATAATCTTCACTTTAATCCTCTAACGGGTGGAATAAATGGCGCATTTCAGTGTGCTACGCTTACCGCTGGCGGTCGGTTTGAGCCTTGCGCTGCATAATGTTTGCTTTTTATACTGACTCCAGTGGATTTTTTTGGCAGACCGGGGGTCCAATAACCCGATAATGACTAAAAGCCTGTCCTAAGTCACCCTCTGACCCGGCAAATTCAGAGTTACGGTAATTTTCCACAGGTCAGCGGCGGGTATGATAGGTCGCAGGCTAAGGCGCAAAGGATAATAAAAACGTGAGAAGCGTTAACTACGTTGCAATCGCAGGGGTGCTCCTGCTGGCAGGCTGTGCCAGCAAACCCCATAAACAGACCGTCACCGTACAGCAAACACCATTAACCAAGGCCCCACCGCAAAAGGTGGCGCAGGCGTGGTCGATCTTTACGGAGAATGCGGCCCACAGCTACGGAATCGATCAGAAGCTGGTAGATGCCATCATTTCAGTGGAATCGGGCGGCAATCCAACGGTAGTCAGTAAGTCGAATGCCATTGGATTGATGCAGATTAAAGCCTCCACGGCCGGCCGTGAAGTCTATCGCGTCCAGGGGCGTCGCGGTCAGCCAAGCAGTTCGGAGCTGCGCGATCCGGTGAAAAATATTGATATCGGTACCGCCTATCTGAAAATTTTGCAGGATCAGTCGCTGGCGGGCATTCGCGACCCTGAAACGCTGCGTTACGCGACGATCGTTTCCTATGCCAACGGGGCTGGCGCGCTGCTGCGCACCTTCTCTCCCGATCGCGACCGGGCAATAGCCATGATCAACGCGATGACGCCGGAAGCGTTCTATCATCACGTTCAGAGCAAGCATCCCGCTGCGCAGGCACCGCGTTATTTGTGGAAAGTCACCACCGCCTACCGGACTATTTGAACCCTGTGTTGACCGGCGGGAAGGGGATCCTCTCGCCGGTTTAACTCTGACAGAGTGATAACAGCTACTGAAAGCGGGTCGCTTTATCGCGCGCCAGGCGCTCAAGTGAGAAAATGACCTGCTGGAGCTGACGTTCCTGGTCGGCGCTAAGTTTCTGGAAGCGAAAGCTTAAACGTGGCGTGATAACGGTTTGATTTTTGCTGCCGACCACGCTGCGCTGTCCAATGTTCACTAATCGGGCATCCACCTCGAAGCGACCATATTCCCCCATCTCCAGACGCATGTTCTTAAACAGCTCACCTTCTGCCAGACCTGGCGGCAGCGGGCATTCTGCCAGTACGCTAATTCCCCCCAGCGAGATATCCTGCAGGCGGAGGCGTCCCTGTCCCCTACCGTCGGGCCAGCCCACGTAACAGATGAACAGCGGCGAGAGCGGTGCGGTTACGCGAAAAAACTCTCTGCGCTGAATCATCATCAGGTCATCAGGCAGGCCGGAGGTAAAGGCGGGCAGGCCGGTATGGCTGGTGATACTTAGTTGAGAAACGGCAAATTCAACTTTCGCCCCGGCGGTTTCCGCCGTCATATTCAGCAGCCGGGCCTCAGCGGCGAGCTGATTGTCATAATCATTACTGCCATAATCGACAATAAACCTTTCGCGATCCGCACACAGCAACCGGGTAATAAACTGGCCGCGTTGATGAGTCACCATTACCGGGGTCTGATTTTTGACCAGATCTTTCAGGACGCCCAGCACGGCCAGCGGGCCGCGTTTGAGGTACTGCTCGTTATCTTCCTCTTTCACATCCCTCTCCTGATGAATGTTGAAACCAGATTTGAATAGTTCTGCGGCAATTTATCGGCAGATTCTGATGACTTCTTAACACCTGTTATAAAAAAGTTGAAAAAAACTTTAGATTTAAATCACAAGGTTAGAATCTTAGCCTATACTTACGCGGTCTAAATGTAGCAAGGGAAGGAGTAGGGAATGGGTATTATATCGTGGATCATTTTTGGTCTGATCGCAGGTATCATTGCTAAATGGATTATGCCGGGTAAAGACGGCGGTGGTTTCATCATGACCGTTATCCTGGGCATCGTGGGTGCAGTGGTCGGCGGCTGGATCAGCACCACGCTGTTCCATATGGGCAAGGTTGACGGTTTCAACTTTGGTAGCTTTGCCGTGGCGGTGGTAGGCGCGATTGTCGTGCTGTGGATCTACCGCAAAGTCAAAAGCTGACGCATACGCAATTGAATGAAAAAGGGAGACGGAAACGTCTCCCTTTTTTTGTCTGTCTGCGACGGATCAGGTTTCCAGTGGCTTCAGATGATCGTCGGCGCGCAGGGTCATAATGGCGATGGCGCTGATAATACAGGTCAGCGTCACGTACCAGGCGGGGATAAACACATTGCCCGTCCGGGCTATCAGACCGGTAATAATCAGCCCGGCACAGCCGGAAAACACCGCGTTAGAGAGCGAATAAGCCAGCCCCAGTCCGGTATAGCGTACCCGGCCAGGAAACATCTCTGCAAGCATGGCAGGCCCCGGCCCGGCAATGATACCGACCACCCCGCCCGCCATCATCACTGCCAGGGCTTTCAGCCAGACTGACGTGGTGGGCTGCTGGAGCAGCGCCAGCAGCGGAAAGCTGAATACAATCACCGTTACCATCGCCAGCAGCATTATGCGGCGCCGACCAAAGCGATCGCTCAGCCGTCCGGCGGGCAGGATGGTGAGGGCAAAGCCCAGATTACCCAGTACGGTCGCCGCCAGCGCCTGCTGAAAGCTGGCGTGTAATGACGTCTGCAGCCACGAGGGCATAATCACCAGGAAGGTATAGCCCGCCGCCGACCAGCCCATCATTCTGCCAATGCCCAGCACGATGGCTTTTACCACCACCGGTAAGGGCGCAGGAAGAGTATGCTGCGCGGCAGCAAAGGCCGGCGGTTCCTCCAGCTGAGTGCGCAGCCAGAGCGCCACCACGCCAAGCGGCAGGGCAAGCAGAAACGGCACCCGCCAGCCCCAGCGCGTGAGCTGATCGCCGGTAAGCACGGCGGCCAGAACCGCCACCGTCGCCGCGCCCGCCAGCAGACCCAGCGCCACGGTAAAGGACTGCCATGCGCCGTAGCGCCCACGCTTACCCGGTGGGGCGAGCTCGGTCATCAGGGCCACCGCGCCACCAAATTCACCTCCGGCGAACAGGCCCTGAAGCATCCTCAGCAGGGTAAGCAGCAGCGGGGCGGCAACGCCTGCAACGGCGTAGGTGGGCATCAGGCCAATCAGGAAGGTGGCAGAGGTCATCAACAGCAGCACGGCAATCAGCGTCGGTTTTCGACCAATGCGATCGCCAATACGACCAAAAATCATGGCGCCGATGGGACGGCAGAAAAAGGCCAGTGCAAAGGCGGCATAGGTCAGGATCAGGCCGGTCAGTTCACTTTCTCCCTCAAGCTGGAAAAAGTTTTTGGCAATAATGGTCGCCAGAAAGCCATAAACAGCAAATTCATACCACTCAATAAAATTGCCCGTTGAGGCGGCAATCAACATTTTCTTATCCGGAACGGGGG
This sequence comes from Erwinia sp. ErVv1, assembly GCF_900068895.1. GTDB lineage: Bacteria > Pseudomonadota > Gammaproteobacteria > Enterobacterales > Enterobacteriaceae > Erwinia. The sequence continues at coordinate 463,617 of NZ_CDPK01000003.1, forward strand.
CAGTTGCGTTATGCATGGTTAATGCCTGGGAAGGTGAAAAGAGAAAGAGTGACAGAAAAAAACGCTGTTGGGTAACAGGAAGCCGTTATGACGGCAGCGCGTGAGGTACGCGCTGCCGAACCTGCTTATTTTATATCACCCACGTTGTTGCAGGTGATGCCTTTTGGACAGTAGAGATCCATCAGTTTCAGCGTGACGCCGTTGGTCCAGCCGAAGCCGTCCTGCAGCGGATATTCACCGCCGCCCCCGCCGCCGAGCCCTTTTCCTTCCACCACGTATTTCTCAACCAGCTTGTGCTCTTTGTCATAGGTGGTCTGAACATTTTTCAGGAAGCGAATGCCGATATCCTTCGCCAGCGCCTGCTGACCATAGTTGTTCAACCCCTCTACGGCCGCCCACTGAAGCGGTGCCCAGCCGTTCGGCGCATCCCACTGCTGGCCGTTGTTAACGGTGGTCGTGACCAGTCCACCCTCTTTCAGCAGCCGACTCTTCACCACGGCTGCCGTGCGGCTGGCCTGCTTATCGGTCGCGACCTGAAGGTAGAGAGGAAAGAGCGTCGCGGCGGTTAACTGCGGACGTACGGCACCTTTCTGCCAGTCGTAGTCCGCGTAAAAGCCCTGTTTCTCATCCCACAGATAGCGATTGATCGCCTGCTGACGTTTTTTCGCCAGCGCGTCGTAATGCCTGCTGGCGTCAGCCTGTTTCGCGACCTGATTTGCTTTCGCCAGGGTCTTTTCGAGATGGAACATCAGGGCATTCAGGTCGACCGGTACAATGCGCGTGGTCTGAATGGTGGAGATATCGTTCTGGGTGCCGAACCAGCGGGAGCTGAAATCCCAGCCGGAGGCCGCGCCCGTGCGCAAATCGCGATAAAGGCCCGCTTTCTCACGATGGTTAGCTTTCTCCGCCGTGTTGACGTCATCCAGCCAGGATTCGGTGCGCGGTACGTCGCGGGCATCCCAGTAGCGGTTAAGCAGCGTGCCGTCCTTCAGCTTCACCACGTTTTTACTCGCGTCTCCCGCCTTAAGGTTGTCCGCGCCCGCCATCCAGTAGTCGTACTCTTTCTGTAGCTGCGGCAGGTATTGAGTGTAAACGCCGTCGCCCTGATGCTGCGCCAGCAGATCGACCATCAGGCTGAAGAAGGGCGGCTGTGAGCGGCTGAGATAGTAGCTGCGGTTACCATTAGGGATATGACCATATTTATCCAGCAGGGAGGCGAAGTTATTCACCATATCCTCGACCCGATCCCAGTGTCCGCTCTCTGCCAGGCCCAGCATGGTGAAATAGCTGTCCCAGTAATAGATCTCGCGGAAGCGGCCGCCGGGCACCACGTAGGGTTTTGGCAGCGGCAGCAGGGAATCCCAGCGCGCGGGCTGGCTGGCGGAGCGGGTCAGTACCGGCCACAGGCCATTAATATGTTCGCGCAGGCTCTGCCCGGCGGGCGGGACATATTTATCGCCGTCGACGGGAAGGGTGAAGTTGGTGTCAACAAAATGGCGTAAATCGAAATTACGCTGCTTCTTCTGCATCTGCCAGTCAGCAAGAATGGTCGAGGGATCGCTCTTTGGGATCGCATCCGCAAAAGTTTTCTGATCGGAAAAAAGCTTCGCCGACTGCACGGCCTGAAACAGCGGGCCCAGGCGGATATCCGGCGGCTGGGGGGACTGACTCAGCATAGATTGCTGCGCGTCGCTTTGCTTTGCAAAAGCGGTATCGGCCAGCGTGGAAGAGAGAAGCAGTGGCAGTACCAGCATGGCCCGCCATTGACGTTTTTCGACTTGTTGCATTGGTTGTTCTCCATGTCCAGACCAAATCCAGTCTGTAAGTAGTTGACCCTGAAAAGAACTTTAGTCGATTTTTCGCATTCCTTCCGCCACGAAGCCGGGAAGTGTGAAGCCGTACGGCTTTTCGTCAGGTGCAGTACCAGCAGGTCATACGGTCAGCGGGCAGATGGACTATCCCGGGCGCTGTTTTTTCTTTAATCTGAAACCATTCATCAGCATATTACCGAAAATAATGAGGGTTCTGTCATGACGAATTCCGCCTTTCCCCTGACGACGGGTGTTCCCCCGGCAAACCTGGTTGACCGCGTTCGCGGCGTCGTGCAGCAGGCGCTGGACGAGCGACGGCTGGTTGGCGCGGTGGTGCTGGTCGCCCACAATGGCGAGCTGATCCACCAACAGGCCGCGGGCCTTGCCGATCGCGAAAGCGCGCGACCCATGACCCTGGAGACGGTATTTCGGCTGGCGTCAGTCAGTAAGCCGATTGTCTCTACCGCGGCAATGGTGCTGGTGGCGCAGGCGCGTCTGGATCTGGACGCCGGCATTGAACGCTGGCTCCCTGAATTCCAGCCACGTCTGGCCGATGGCGCACCGGCCTCCATCACTCTGCGACAGCTGCTGTGCCATATGGCCGGGCTAAGCTACCGCTTTTCCGAGCCTGATAACCAGGGCCCCTGCGCGCGCGCAGGGGTGTCCGACGGCCTGGATGCCTCCGGCATTAGCCTTGATGAGAACCTCCGCCGGCTGGCCAGCGTACCGCTGCTGTTCAGGCCGGGTACGGACTGGCGTTACTCACTGGCGACCGACGTACTGGGTGCGCTGATCGCCCGCGTTCAGGGTACGACGCTGGATGTGGCGGTACGGGATCTGGTGACGGGTCCACTGGGTATGACCGATAGCGGATTTGTGATGCACGACACCCAATCTGTCGCCACCCCTTACGTAAACGATACGCCGCAGCCGCACCGGCTGGCAGAGGGGGAAACCGTTCCTTTTGACGATGAAACCCTCGGCGTGCACTTCAGCCCGGGGCGGATCTTCGATCCGTCCGCTTTCCCCTCGGGTGGAGCGGGTATGGCGGGCACCGCAGGCGATGTTATGCGCCTGCTGGAAACGCTGCGCCAGCAGGGCGGAGAGCTATTGCCCGCCGATCTGGTTGCAGAAATGGGCCGCGATCAGACCGGCGGCATAAACCTCCCCGACAATCCGGGCTTCGGCTTCGGCCTGGGGTTTGCCGTTCTGCGTGATCCTCAGCAGGCCGCCTCGCCGCAGTCAGCCGGTACCTGGCGCTGGGGAGGCGTTTATGGTCATTCGTGGTTTGTGGATAAGGAGCAGGGCCTAAGCGTGGTGGCATTAACCAATACGCTGTACGAAGGGATGTCCGGCAGTTTTGTCACCGAGCTACGGGATGCCGTTTATGCCGGGCTGGAGCCGGGGTAAGGCTGGGGTTTGGTTGGGGTAAGGCTGGGGTTGTGGAGGGCTGGAGTTGGTGTTTGGCGGGAAGTGGGATGGGAACGGCGTGGGTGAGAAGAGGCGGGTGGATGGGGCGAAGGGAGGGACGCTTCGGGGGAAATAAACCTTACTAAGATCCACGCATGCGCGTGGATTTTATAGGTTTTTTTTGATGTCATCTTACCCGCCAATAATGGACACGCGACTAAGTGAGTAAACTCTTAACCAGAGGTCGCTCACATGACAAAGCCAGCATCAACCAGTAAGAAGCCACGTAAGCAACATACGCCTGAGTTCCGCAACGAAGCCCTTAAGCTTGCAGAACGCATCCTCCAAAAGGCCGCGACATACTTCGCGAAGCGCCTGAAATGAAGTAAATTTGCCCCTCAGATCGTTTGACTCTGGGGCAAACCTCGCAATCCATGCTCGATCATCGCCATGTAAACCGCAAAGTAGTTCAGCACCATTTGCATGAAGGTCAGGTGCAGGATGATGGTGTTGTTCTCTGTATCGAGCGTCAGTAATCCGCCAACCTCTGCGGCTTTCAGGCATCGTCTGATGTGCGAACGTGACACACCACACTTGAGCGAGGCTTTCAGGTAGTTGTACTTGATCACCGCCGTCTGCTGTTTGATGCTCTCGATATAGAGATCCATCAGCAGCATATGCCCGGCATCTCTGAAAATGAACGCCTTACAATCCGGCACCATATCGAAGATATACACCTGACTGAGGGTGATTTCGGCATATTTTTGGAAATAAGCAGCGGTGAAATTTTCCATTTTCAGACATCCGGATACATCGAAATCAGGATAAAGCATCCCATAGGGGATCATCATGGTATTAATTAACGCACGGGTTTCATCAAGCGCTTTTGACGTCACCTGATAGTTTAACTTTCGTTTATCCTGGGGATCCTTTTTGACGTCCATACGGCCACCTACCCGGATAAAGAGCAGAAAGGAATCGATCGTATTGTCACTGATTAACCCCGTTTTTTTACAAAAATCTTTTACGTGGCGAAGCGTCGGTTTTTCTGTCGTAAAAAAATACGCCATGATGGCCGAACCGATAATAAAACGGTTTGCTTTAAAAATAACCTTAAAATAGAGAGGCTTAGTCAGATAAAGTCTAAACAGAAGTTTATAGTGCTTCTGTATGGCTGCCTCAATATCTTTATGATATTTAATTACTTCTGCACGGAGGAAAATTAATTCTGTGAGTTTTTGTTTGCTCTTCATATTGATGCTTACTTTGCCTGGTTCCATAATACAAATAAAAAAATATCGCCATTGTTTTTTAGTGTTAATTTAAAATCCGTTGAGAAATGGTTAGTTGCACTATATGGCGACAGTGGGTGTTTAGCGATTTCTGTTAAAATTAATAAGGGTCTTTATTGCCCTTCTCAGGATAATCCTAGCACTAAAGTGTCTATTTCTCATAAACCCTGATTTCATTCTTACCGGTTAAAATAGTTTAAAAATCCATTACCCATACTTTCATTGTGGGTATTTTAATTAACTATTTCATTGAGTTAGGTGATTTTTATTACAGCATGGATCTTTCTGCCCTTTCTCTTAAAAAATTAACCACAAAAATGGACAGTGACATATCAGAGGCTGTGTGAGAATTTTCTTATCGCCAGGTTATACCCGTGAGCTCAGATGTCCGGGTTAACAGGGGTACTCTCAGGAGGGGAAATTACCGGCACGTTTTTTTAATGGATCTTATAAGGATTTATCATGGAAGAGTCACGTCATCAGACCCTGCGTTACGGCAATTCTTTTGCGTTCTTTTGTAAAAAGAAGTGCGCCACGCTACGGTGTTTCTTACTGATAATAATGACTTTTTTATCCATGCCTGCTGCATTGGCAAATATGAGCGTTTATCCCATGGAGGTGACGCTAAATAGCCAGGGCGCAGCGCAGGTACAGACTTTGTCGCAAAGCGGCGAGGCGCAGTTTATTAAAGTCAGCATTAAGCGAATTGATCACCCTGCCACACAATCTGAAAAAGAAATATTGATAGAAGATGCGGTTTCACGCTCGCTAATTGCTACCCCGGATAAATTCGCGCTGGCATCGGGTTCGCAACGTATCATTCGTCTTATTTCGTTAAAACCCCCGGAGAAAGAGACTGCCTGGCGTGTTTACTTCGAGGCCGTCGGTGCGCCGGAGGAATTGAAGGATAACACTGGTAAGGAGAATAAAATCAGCAACCAGGTGGGCATCAATTTAGTCTGGGGCGTGCTGGTTCATATTCCGCCGAAACACGCTGTGTTATCACTCATTCCATTATCGTCGAGCGACGTTAAAAACAATGGCACCGTGCGAGTGGTGATCCGTGAAGTCGCTCTCTGCTTGCAAAAAAATAACAGCGGCAGCTGCCGGTGGAAACAAGAACACGCCACGGTATATCCGGATGAGACATTGCGGCTCAAATCATGGGCGCCAGCCGAAATAAACGCTGCACGGGAAATAAAAATTAAATATGTTGATCAGAAAACGAGAAGCATGAACGAATACGTTCTCGGGAAATAATCAACTTATTCTAAAAGAATAACAACCTGTTTGTTATTAAGCAGTTCATTATCAATAAAACGGTCATGGATGCGCGGCATTCTTCAAGCCGCAGGTGAGTTGGCTGTATTAAGTCACCTTCCTGCAGCTCGAACTCTTTAGCGTTATGACCATTACATGGATTTTCATGGAGCTACAAATGCAAAAATTAATCAAACCTCTTTTAATCGCTGCCGCGTTAACGGCTGCATTTAATGCACAGGCTGTGCAGAAAGATATTACTGTCAATGCCAACGTTGATTCGACGGTCGATATGACTCAGGCAGATGGTACTGCACTGCCGGGCACCATTAATATGCAATATATTCCTGGCCTTGGTTTATCTACTTATTCACTGGATACCAAAATCTGGTCGAATTCTTCTACCGCCAATATCAACGTGGCGCTGGTGAACACTGCCCAGTTAAACGAAACCGTAACCGGTACCGCCGTTCCGTTGAAAGTCACGCTGGGTGCAGATCTGAAACCGATCACCACCACGGCGACTTCCCTGACTTACGCATCCCTGTTTCCGGCGGGCACTGAGAACGGTTCTTCCGTTCTGCCATTGAAAATCTCCCCGGCAACCGTAGCGCCTCTGACGACCGGCACCTATTCCGGCGTGGTCAGCCTGTTAATCACACAGGCAACGACGTCGAGCTGATTTGCCTGAGTTGACTGATCGATTATTTTGGGGGGCAGTTTGCCCCCTTGTTATTCTTTTTCAGCAGGACGCTGTAATGAAGGTCAATTTCCGCATCGTTATAATCGCCTCTTTCATTACCCTGACCCCCTTTCTTTCAGCCCGTGCTGCCACCCAGGTTCCGCCTGGTTTTGAATCGCTGGTCACCGGCCAGACGCTGTGGCTCAATCTTTCTGTCTACGGGCAATCGCTCGGACTTTTTGAAGCTTCCGTTAACCTCGATACTGTCACTTTCCTCAAACCGGAAGACGTGGCGCAGGCAGTGATGGCGCATTATCAAAAGAGTTCTCAGCAGCAAGTGGTACTGGACCGTCTGATCGGCAAGCCTATGGCACGTAATGGAAATCTGGCGTGCAGCAGTAACGGCGGCGCGGCAGGGTGTGACTATCTGGCAACGGACTCGGTTGCGCTTATCTATGATGAAAATAATGCCAAAGTCGCGCTGTTCCTCGGCCCTGAGTTTGTGCCGCTTGCCGCAGACAAGAGCTCGCCATACTTCGAACAGACGGCAGAAACGGAAGCGGCGTTTATCCATCAGCAGAATATTAACTTCGTTACCAACAACGATGACCAGACGTTATCCGTGCAGGGCGCGGGCGCGCTCGGGCTGACGGAAAATAGTTATGCCGGTATTGACTGGGATTATCTGGCGCAGAAATATCGCCAGCAAAATCATCAGGATGTGCATTTTAACAACGTTTTCCTGCGCCGTGACGTCGGCAAACGCTATTACGTTCAGGCGGGGCGTATGGACTCGCGAGATATTTTCAGCAACGCAGGCGGAAATATTACCCTCAGCCAGTTGCCGCTCAGCACCATCGAAGGTGCGCGTGTTGGTTCCACGCTCGCCTGGATGAACAACTCACAGGCCGCGCAGGGCACGCCGGTGACGGTGTTTATCACCCGCCCGTCGCGCATTGATGCCTATCGCGATCGGCAGTTGCTCGGCACCTTTTACCTGAATGAGGGGACGCAGAACCTCAATACCACCGCGTTCCCTAACGGCAGCTACACCGTGACGTTGCGCGTTTACGAAGATAACCAGTTGTCGCGCACCGAGCAGGTGCTTTTTAGCCGTACGGGCAATGCCACCAGCCAGAACATCGAATGGTTTGTGCAGGGCGGTGCCATTCCTGACCACGAGGTACAGGGCAATGGTGCAGAATCAAAAAACGGTACCGATCGCCGCGTGATGCAGGCGGGGATCAAAGTGCCGCTCACCCGTGAAGCCGCGCTCACCGGTGGTGTGGCCGCGACCAATCGCCACCATTTTATCGAAAGCGCACTCGATTGGAGTCACGGATTTGATAACCCGCTGCTCGACGGCATTCTCACCACCCGCTTCAGTTACCTGAAGGGCAGCGAAGGCTCGCGCGGCAACATTCAGCAGGTCACCTATAACGACGGTTTTTCCCTCAGCTTTTACCGGAGCGCGCTGTATGCGCAGGATTGTTACAGCAACAACGGCGGCCAATACGGTTTTAGCGGTTGCTATCAGAGCAGCAGCCTGATGTTCAGCGTGCCGGTGAAAAGCTGGTATGTGAACGCCGGTTACAGCGCCAGCAAAAATCAAGGCCGCAACGTGATCCCGGCGCAGCTCGATGATAAAGACGTGGTGCCGGTGTGGACACGCCGCAGCAGCTATAACAAAACGCAGACAGCCACCTGGCAGGCCGGGCTGGGGCGCGGTTACAGCGTCGGCGGCATCAATATCAATACCAGCGCCAACCTTTTTACGCGTACCAACAGCACCGGCATGAAGCGCGATAACGGCGGATTTCTCTCCGTTTCGCTCTCGAGGGTCAGCACGCCGACGATTAATGCGCGCTCGAACTACAGCTCGGTGGGCATGACTTATCAGACTGACCGCAGCAGTAAAGATCAGGTTAGCTATAGCGTCGCGCAAAACTGGTATTTCGATGCGCAGAACCAGCAGGAGATCGGCGTGAATCTCAACGGAAATCAGGACAATACGCTGAATGCTTCGGTCTACGGCAAAACCAGCGGCGAGTACGGCAGCGGCAGTCTGGCGTTCAGTTCAGCCTCTTCGGGCGCGTCAAGCCAGCGTTTAAGCAGTAGCGGCAGCTATAACTCCTCAATGGCGGTAGCAAAATCTGGTCTGTACTGGGGGAAATGGGGTAACGGCCTGCCCGGTGCTGCCGTCGGGCTGAACGTCGAGAGCACCGATGACAGCAGGGATACCCGCGTGGATGTCTCCGTTGACGGCGCGGGCAGCGCCAGTCTGCACGGTACCGGCCGAACGTTGTTCAGCGTGCCGGCGTATACGCAAAGTAATATCAGCATCAATGACTCCATCGAATCCACCGCCGGTATGCGCAGTGAAATCACGCAGGGTGCCGGACGCCGGACGCTGTTTATCGCGCCGGGACGGATGCTGGTCAGCAAGGTGAATATCGTCTCGCGCTACACCTATCTCGGCAGACTGATGATCAATCAGCAAACGCCGCTGGAAGGCGCTACGCCGCTAAATGTCGCCAGCTGGTCGGGATTAGGGCAGGGCGGATTCACGGCGGAAACCGATCGCCGCATGAAAAATTTATATATGGCACGTGGCATGCAGATTTACCGCTGCGAACTGAAGGTGAAAAGCACGCATGACGTCGTGCGTTATGTCGGCGACAGCGATTGTAAAACGGTCGAACTCGCGTCTGTGCCGCAGGGCGTTCAGCAGCAGGCAAAAATGCTGATCGCTACCCGCCGGACGGATGAAGGTCCTCTTGCGCGGGCAGAGTTTTCCTCGCAGGAACAACAATAGGGATTTTGTATGAAAAGTAGATTTCTCGCCTGTCTGGCGCTGATATGCCTGATGGCTGGCGCGCAGGCGGCTTCGCTCACGCCGTCAGGACGCAATACCAGCATCGCCGTGTCCTTTGACCGGATGTCTGTACCGGCGCAGTTGCCCATCTGGACCAACGAAAACGGCGGTTATGACACCAACGATGCACCAAAATGGGGGCGGAACACGCTGGTTTGTCAGTCAGGAACCAGCAATCAGTACGGTGCCTGCCTGACGTTTCCGGTCTGGCTGGAAGCGTCCCCCGCGCCATATCCCGTGCCGGTCTTGTTTACCGAAAGCACCACTAAACAGACGCTGGTGCTCAATGTCTATATGACCAAACGTAGATCGCTAAATAATGTGGTAGTGGCAACCAATCTGGTTCCGCTGAATGCCTTTGGCGGCGAGGTTACGCCGAGGAGCGACGGTACGGATTATTCGGCGTATGTAACTTCGTCGGAACTGAGTAAATTTCCCGCCGCCGGAACCTGGAGCGGAACGCTCAAAATGTCGCTGATGCAATGGCCCGTAACCTGTACCGGGAATCCGCAGAACGTGAACGTGGGCTGTACCAACGCGATCAAGCTGGCTGACTGGATCGCCAGCATGGCGTTTAAGGTGACGGATTACGGTAATCAGCAGGTCTATCTGCCCGAGTTTGGCAATGCGGCGGCGAATGTGGATCTCGGGCTGAAAATCCTCCCCGGCGCGCGTGCCACCACCACCGTAAGCGGCAGTCGTTCGCTGGATATGTGTCTTTATGATGGCAATAATTCGGACAGCAACCGCGTAAGCCTGATATTTCAGGACGAAGGTTCTGCCGCGCCCTCCAGAGCCACCGGGTTGTTTTCGTTATATCTCATTGGTGGGAATAAAAATCTGGCGCAAGATCGTCTGGATTATTCGATAGAGGTGATTAACCCGCTGACCAAAGCGCGGCAGGCAGTGCAAAACGGCACCGAGGTCATCTGGAGCGGCACCAATAAAGGCGTATTACGACGCGTCGTATTACCGGGACAGCGCAATTCTGTGCTGTGCGTTCCCGCACCGATGGAGTTGATTACGCCGTCTTTCACTTTGTCGTCAAAAACGGCCGGGCGATATCGCGGTACCCTGAGGATTATTTATACCCCGACCACGCAATAATTCCCCGAAAGATTTATTTGCTACTGAATAAAATTGTTGGATTAATAGTGATGAATAAGACGCTTATACAGATGAAGGCTGTTTTTGAGGTTGAGTTTTTTAACCACATTCGCCTGATAACTGTAGAGCGTTTTTTTGTTTTTACCGGTTATTTTCGCCACACCATCAATTGAACCTTGGGTGAATAAAGAACACAGGAAACTGAATTCGCGTTTTGTTAAATCATTACTCATCACGGATGAGGGAAATGACAGGCCGTTTTTGTGAAGTAACAGCATCTCCGCAAGTTTACTAATAATCATGTCTGTGGAGGATTTTTTATCGATAAAAAAGTCGGCTTTGATGCCGTGCTCACTATAGCTAAAAATATTTCTCTCAAAGTCGGAGAAGAAAATCAGCGTTGCGTTTAGATTGATTTTGATTCGTGTCAGATAATCGATGTATGTCAGCGTAGTGCGGAAATTGGCTGGTAAATCAAAAATAATCAACGGCGACGATATGGATTGACTTTTTCGGTCATTAAGCCTGTTTTTTATTTCACGAATATCGCTGCAACAGCATAACAGTGATTCACCGATCAACGCAGTCAGGCCCTGCTGGTGAAAGTAGGACTGATCCAAATAAATAGCATCCATTTTAATTTCCGATGAGGTTTTCCTTATTCTCCGAATAATATCGGTTTCATGGTAAAAGTTAACTGTCCATTTTTGGTGCTAAGTTTTTCTGCTACCTCCAAGCCGGTTATTCCTGATTATGGCTTGATCACATACGGGGAGCGGGTCAACATATATTGTAGGTTGAATTTTAAGTTTAAAAGGGCAGTTATAAAAACATATATTAATCAATGATAAAACATCAATACATCATAGTTTACGAAACATCAGCACTGTTGCTAGTACTGTTTATCCATGCATCAAGTTTATCAGCCCAATCCTGCATCATCACTTTACGTTCATCAAGATAGGTCGCATGGTTATAGGTGCGGCGAACATTGTTGCTATCGGCGTGCGCAAGCTGAGTTTCGATAGCATCAGGTCGATAGCCCATTTCGTTTAAACGCACACCTGACGAGCCTTCGTCGGCTTAACTCCATCCGCGACTTACATTCGCGCTTGCTCGCACACTTCCCGCGAGCTTCGGCAAGTTTGACCGTCGGGTACTCACCCAGCGCAAACATGCTGGATTTACCGTTAAGTTTAAACCGATAGCGCCAGGCCTTTTTGCCATTGGGTTTCACTTCGATATAGACCGTAGAAATCATTGAGCCGATAGAATTTTTCTTTCGGCCTGGCAGTGCGGCATTGCGTATCGGTGAGCATAACGGGCCTTGTTTATTTATTATACCGTTATTGAGCTCACTTAAAATGAAGATGGAAGAATGTTGTACTCATCCACGTACTTATTTTTGACTGCGTTGTTACGAAATGAGGTGAGCCTTTATGAAATGAAAAATCCACGCATGTGCGTGGATTTTGAAGGTTTTTTTTGATGTGCATGAGGTGCAGTGAAACCTCATAAGACAACAGAAGCTATTTAGACGTTGAACAGGAAGTTCATCACGTCGCCATCTTTAACGATGTACTCTTTGCCTTCGGAGCGCATCTTACCGGCTTCTTTCGCGCCCTGTTCACCCTTGTAGGTGATGAAATCTTCATAGGCGATGGTCTGGGCGCGGATAAAGCCCTTCTCGAAGTCGGTGTGGATTTTACCGGCGGCCTGTGGAGCGGTAGCGCCGACCGGGATGGTCCAGGCACGTACTTCCTTCACGCCTGCGGTAAAGTAGGTTTGCAGATTCAGCAGGGCATAGCCCGCGCGGATCACGCGGTTCAGGCCTGGCTCTTCAATGCCCAGCTCGGCCATAAACTCTTCGCGGTCGGCGTCGTCCAGCTCGGCGATATCGGATTCAACTGCCGCACACACGGCAACCACCACTGAGCCTTCGGCATCGGCGATTTCACGCACTTTGTCGAGGTAAGGATTGTTCTCGAAGCCGTCTTCGTTAACGTTGGCAATATACATGGTGGGCTTCAGGGTCAGGAAGCTCAGGTGGCGGATGGCCGCTTTATCATCGTCGTTAAGATCCAGCGAGCGCAGCATACCGGCATTGGAAAGGTGCGGCAGACACTTCTCCAGTGCGGCCTGCTCGGCCTTAGCGTCCTTGTCGCCGCCCTTGGCTTTTTTCTGCACGCGCTGGAGCGCACGTTCGCAGGTATCCAGGTCAGAAAGCGCCAGCTCGGTATTGATAACGTCAATATCGTCAGCCGGATCGACCTTGTTATTCACGTGGATGATGTTGTCATTCTCGAAGCAGCGTACCACGTGGCCGATAGCTTCGGTTTCGCGGATATTGGTCAGGAACTGGTTACCCAGACCTTCACCTTTCGAGGCACCTTTCACCAGGCCAGCGATATCCACGAATTCCATGGTGGTCGGCAGGATACGCTGCGGCTTAACGATTTCAGCCAGCTTATCCAGGCGGGAATCAGGCATTGGCACCACGCCGGTGTTTGGCTCAATGGTACAGAACGGGAAGTTAGCTGCTTCGATGCCCGCTTTGGTTAACGCATTGAACAGAGTCGATTTTCCGACGTTCGGCAGGCCCACAATACCGCATTTGAATCCCATGTTTGAATCACCTTAATTGCTTGATCGCCCGGCAGATATAACCGATTCCGGACGGTCGATGTTGAGTAACACTAAAAGTTTCCGCGCATTATACACGTAATTATCGCTGCGATGGGGGCGATTTCTCTCCGGCCCGTCAGGAAATGAGTTGAGATCCACTTCACATTTCCTGATACTGACCGGACTTTACAATTAACGGAGACGCAAGCGGATGCCGGGCTTCCTGCTTACGCCATCCTGAGTGCTTCCTTTCACCGCACGGCTCTCCCCAAATGTGATATTTCTCACCGTAATGTTTAAGGCGGTGCAGGCGTGGCATAACTTAATAATATTGGAAAAAGTATGTTTAATTTCAGCAACCTTAAGGCAACGGACGTTAAAAACGACGTGCTGGCCGGTGCCGTTGTCTCGGTGGCGCTAATCCCGGAAGCGACGGCCTTCTCGCTGCTGGCCGGTCTGTCGCCCACGATCGGTCTGCACACCGCGTTTATCCTCGGGCTGGTCACCGCCTTCTTTGGCGGTAAGCCGGGCATGATTTCAGGCGCAGCCGGATCGATAATCGTTGTACTGATCGGTCTGATCCAAACCCATGGCTATCAGTATGTGCTGCTGGCAACGATTTTCGCCGGTGTTATCCAGCTGGCAATTGGTCTGTTCCGGCTGGGCAAGTTTATCCGGCTGGTGCCGCAGCCCGCGATTTACGGTTTCGTGAACGGGCTGGCGATTGTTATCGCTCTGGCGCAAATCCCGATGATTAAACATCAGGGACCCGTGATGTACGGCCTGGTCGCGCTGGCGATGCTGATTGTCTGGCTGTTTCCAAAGTTCACCCGCGTCATCCCCGGTTCGCTGGCCGCGCTGATCGCTATCAGCGCCATTGCCATCGGTTTTGGCCTGGATACCAAACGCGTCGGAGACCTGGCCGATATCTCTGGCACGCTGCCTTTTTTCCACCTGCCGGAAGCACCGCTGAGCTGGGCCACGCTGAAAGTGGTGCTGCCCTATTCGGTGATTATTGCGCTGGTGGGGCTGATTGAGTCGCTGCTGACCCTCGCGGTACTGGACGATATGGGCAGTAAAAAGGGCAACGGTAACCGGGAGTGCGTCGCACAGGGCATTGGCAATACCCTTTGCGGCTTCTTCGGCAGCTTCGCCGGCTGTGCGATGATCGGTCAGTCGATTATTAACTTTACCTCCGGCGGTCGCGGACGGATATCCAATCTGGTTGGGGCCGTTCTGCTGATCCTGTTTGTTATCAGCCTGTCGAAATATATCGCGCTGCTGCCGGTGGCCGCGCTGGCGGGTATTATGTTTGTGGTCTGCATCAATACCTTTGAATGGACATCGCTGCGTCGCCTTAAGCGCATGCCAAAGCCGGACGCGGTAATTATGGTGGCCGTTACCCTGGTGACCATCTATACCGACCTGGCCATGGCGGTTATCTGCGGCGTGATTATCTCGGCGCTGGTGTTTGCCTGGCAGCATGCACGCATTACCATCGTAGAGCAGCGGGAAGAAGAGGGCGTGAAGACGTACCGGCTTGAAGGGCCGCTATTCTTTGGTTCGGCTGCCAGCTTTAACGAATTGTTTCACCCGGAGCAGGATTGCGAGGCGGTGGTGATTGATTTTGCCCATACACGCGTGATGGATTCGAGCGGCGTGGAGGCGATTGATAAACTCACCAGCCGCTACGTGGAGGCGGGACGCAGCGTCAGGCTGCGTCATCTCAGCCGTGACTGCATCAGCCTACTGAAGAAAGCGGGCCCGTTCTGCAGCCATGAGCTGGATGACCCCAACTATCAGGTGGCCGCAGACAGCGACTAATATTGCATCAGGCTTTAAACGCGTGAAGGCGATTCATCGCCTTCAGCTTATCTTCCTTCAGCCAGAGCTCGGTACAGCGGGCAGCCTCATCTATCGCACTGTCGATGAGCGTCTGCTCGGCGGCCTGAGGTTTCCCCAGTACAAATCCCACCACTTTATTACGATCGCCAGGATGCCCGATGCCAATGCGCAGGCGGTGGAAGTCCTGGCTGTTCCCCAGCTTGCTGATGATATCCTTCAGACCGTTGTGCCCGCCATGGCCGCCACCCTGTTTGAACTTTGCGATGCCGGGAAGCAGGTCCAGCTCATCGTGCGCTACCAGAATCTCTTCCGGCACGATACGGTAAAAGGCTGCCATCGCGGCGACGGCTTTACCGCTCAGGTTCATAAAGGTGGTGGGCACCAGCAGGCGGACATCGTTGCCACTCAGGTTCAGGCGGGCGGTGTAGCCGTAGAATTTGCTCTCTTCCTTTAGGGACTGGTTGTGTCGTTCAGCCAGGAGATCAACGTACCAGGCTCCGGCGTTGTGGCGGGTTGCGGCATATTCGGCGCCGGGATTGGCAAGGCCCACAATCAGTTTAATGCTGCTCACTTGTCTCTGTTCCTGAAGAATGCGTTATCAGGGGGCTAGTGTACCTGGCAGAACGGCAGAACTCAAAGTAACGCGCAGTGATGTGACGAAAGCCACACTAATCGCCCTGCGTGATAATAAGTTTTCTATAGTAAAACAACCCTTTAGACGTAAAGTTATGTCAAACTTTAAGCAATAAATGTGATCGGACCCGCACCAGACTGCATATCCATTAGGTAAACTTATCTTACTTTGGGGTGGATTCTGCCCCGCTTTGCTTCTGGAGGTGGATTATGAAACGTAAACATGCACATTACGCGGGTAACGCGCTGATGGTATTGGGTTTGGTAGTGATGCTGGCTGGCATTGCTTTTGCCGTACTGAACCAGCTTCCTCAGCTCCAGATGCCGCAGCTGATGATCCAGGGTTCAATTCTTAGCATTTTCATCGGCGCGCTGCTGTGGCTGGTTGGCGCGCGCATTAGCGGACGTGAAAAGATAACCGATCACTACTACTGGGTACGCCACTATGGCGATGAGCGCTGCCGTCGCCCTTCCGGCAACCATCACGGACATCAGTAATTCTGCCCCCACAGCTTCGTTTTTATGGAACTGTCGTGATAGCTCACCGTAAAAGTGGCGCTGTAAATCACGTCCTGGAAGGAGGGCATAAAAGCCAGCGTTTGAAGGGGATTAGTATTCGCCGGTGGGAACCGGGTGGCAGGGACGATCAGTGTTTGCTGTTCAGCTAGTGCGAAAGAAGTGGGACGGGCGAACCCGTCCCACGTTTATTAATGCTCGAACATCGCAGAAATAGACTCTTCATTGCTGATGCGACGAATCGCTTCAGCCAGCATGCCAGAGAGCGTAAGGGTACGCACGTTTGGCAGCGCCTTAATCTCTTCCGGCAGCGGAATGGTGTCGCAAACCACCACTTCATCAATCACCGAATGACGCAGATTTTCTACCGCATTGCCTGAGAAAATAGGGTGCGTGGCGTAGGCAAATACGCGTTTGGCACCTCGTTCCTTCAGCGCCTCGGCAGCCTTACACAGCGTGCCGCCGGTATCGATCATATCGTCAACCAGCACGCAGTCGCGGCCCGCCACGTCACCGATGATGTGCATCACCTGAGAGACGTTAGCACGCGGACGACGCTTGTCGATGATCGCCATGTCGGTATCGTTCAGCAGCTTAGCGATAGCACGGGCGCGAACCACGCCGCCGATATCCGGGGAAACCACAATCGGATTCACCAGACCAATCTGCAGCATATCTTCCAGCAGGATTGGGCTACCAAATACGTTATCAACCGGGACGTCAAAGAAGCCCTGAATCTGCTCTGCATGCAGATCCACGGTCAGGACGCGGTCAACACCGACGCTGGAAAGGAAGTCAGCAACCACTTTGGCGGTAATGGGGACGCGGGCAGAACGCACGCGACGATCCTGACGGGCATAGCCAAAGTAGGGGATGACGGCGGTAATACGGCCGGCGGAAGCGCGACGCAGGGCATCAACCATCACAACCAGTTCCATCAGGTTGTCATTGGTAGGGGCACAGGTGGACTGGATGATGAAAATATCACCACCGCGTACATTTTCATTGATTTGTACGCTCACTTCACCATCACTGAAACGACCGACGGCGGCGTCGCCCAGGCTCGTGTAAAGGCGGTTGGCAATACGTTGTGCTAGTTCCGGGGTGGCGTTACCAGCAAAAAGCTTCATATCAGGCACGAGAAGAACCTCAGGCTTTGCGTCCAGAGAATGAACAACATCGTTAGCGGCACTGGGCGGTATACCGCTGACGGGTTCATACGGGTGTAGTAAAGAGTAGCCTGCGCATCAGGAACGGGCGATGCGACAAATTACTCTGATGACTCAGAAAGGCGGCGGTGCAGCGGCGAGATATTAACGCCTCGCGCGACAAACCCCGGCCACTTTTCCGAAGCCAGCTCAAACACCTGGCGGGCAGAGCACTCGGTGTCGAATTCGGCAAACACACAAGCGCCCGTTCCAGTCAGGCGCGACGGCGCGTATTCTAGCAGCCAGGAAACAAGCTGTTCAACCTCACGAAAACGTTTTCTTACTACTGGCTCACAATCATTGCTGAAATCAGCCCGTAATAACTGACTGATTTCACGTACGGGTGTGGTGCGATGAAGCTCGGGATCGTTGAAAACGAAAGGGGTGGAAATGTTCACGCCGGGATGCAGCACCAGGTACCATTTCTCCTCCGGATGGACCGGCGTAAGCCGTTCGCCAACCCCTTCTGCAAAGGCGGCAAAGCCCTGAACAAAAACCGGCACATCAGCGCCCAGCGTCAGGCCCAGCGCCGAAAGTTGCTCAGGCGTATAGCCCGTTTGCCACAGATGATTCAGGGCCACCAGCACGGTGGCCGCATCGGACGACCCGCCGCCCAGACCGCCGCCCATTGGCAGCCGTTTTTCAAGGCTGATCCGGACGCCCGCCCCGGTGGAAATACGCCCTGCCCGCAGGGCGCTTTCCTTCAGTAGCGAAGCCGCGCGAAAGATCAGATTATTTTCTTCGGCCACGCCCGCAACGGGCGTGACCAGGCTGATTTTGCCGCTAACGTTCGGTTCAAACGTCAGTTCGTCACCGTAATCCAGAAACTGAAACAGCGTTTGCAGGTCATGATAGCCGTCTGGCCGACGGCCGGTGATATAGAGAAACAGGTTGAGTTTAGCGGGTGCAGGCCACGTCGTGCGGCTCAGCGCCGGCTGAATATCGCCAGGTTTCATTTTACCGTCCAGCTGTCCATCTTCAGCTTGATACGCTGGTTGCCTTCCTGGAGTTCCAGATTAGAGGGCAGGGTAGGATTAAGTTTGTTGTCATATCCCTGATAGGTGACGGTCCACTTCTGACCGTTACGGCTGTAGTTCACCTGGCGCAGGCGGTACTGATCATCCAGGGCATAGTCGGTTGAATCGCCCGGCAGGCCGAGGATCCACTGGCGCAGGCTGTTTAATGGAATGTCCATACCGGTAAGCTGCGAGATCATTTTTTCCGCATCGTTGCTGACGTAGCGCTTGCCTTTGTTATCCACCAGCTGTACCACGCTGCCCTGTGCGTCCAGCTGGAGTTCAGTGCTGCCGAGCGGGTTAGTCAACAGCAGGCGATAGCGATCGGGCGCGGTCTGCTGCCAGTTAAAACGGGCATAAATTTTCTGGCTATCGGAGAGATAGGCAAAAGCGCCACGGGTTTGATAATGGGTTATTTTCTCTACGGATTGCTGGTGCTGTTGCCATTGTGGAGAGGTAACACTCTGCCCTGGCCCCTGGGGTTTATTAACGCTACAGGCAGCCAGCAGGACGCTGGCAAGCGGGAGAAGCCGCATCAGGCGGCGATTCTGCATAAACATAGGGGGTCAGCTCCTCAGACTTATCACGGGCGTTCATGCCCAAAGTAACCGTCCACGCTATCTACTCAACGGCATGCGGTCAATGCTCAATTTGTCTTATTTGCCCCTCAATGGCTATATCTTGTTACAGCCTGTGGCGAAGGATGGCTTTTCTTGATCTCGCGCATCTTGTAGAATGCGCCTCACAAAACCCTATCAACAGTGGGATATCCCCAACCAATCACCATGACGTTGCTGGCACTCGGAATAAATCATAAAACGGCTCCCGTCGCCCTGCGTGAACGCGTTACGTTCTCGCCGGAGACGTTGGATCAGGCCCTTAACAGCCTGCTGGCTCAGCCGCTGGTGCAGGGCGGCGTCGTGCTGTCTACCTGTAACCGGACCGAGTTATACTTAAGCGTCGAGCAGCAGGAAAATCTGCAGGAACAGCTGGTGAAGTGGCTGTGTGACTACCACGGCCTGAGCGCCGATGACGTGCGCAAAAGTCTCTACTGGCATCAGGGCGATGAGGCGGTCAGTCATCTGATGCGCGTGGCCAGCGGGCTGGACTCGCTGGTGCTGGGCGAGCCGCAGATCCTCGGGCAGGTGAAGAAGGCCTATGCCGACTCCCATCGCGGACACTCCCACTCCAGCGAGCTGGAGAGAATGTTCCAGAAATCCTTCTCCGTCGCCAAACGCGTGCGGACGGAAACCGAGATCGGCGCCAGTGCCGTGTCCGTTGCTTTTGCTGCCTGTACGCTGGCGCGGCAAATTTTCGAATCCCTGGCGACCGTGACCGTCATGCTGGTGGGGGCAGGCGAAACGATTGAGCTGGCGGCCCGGCATCTTCGCCAGCATGACGTGCAGAAACTGATTATCGCCAACCGCACCCGTGAGCGCGCACAGACGCTGGCCAGCGAGGTAGGGGCAGAAGTGATTGGCCTGGCGGAGATCGACTCGCGTCTGGCCGAAGCCGATATTATCATCAGCTCCACCGCCAGCCCGCTGCCGATCATCGGTAAGGGCATGGTTGAGCGCGCGCTGAAGCAGCGCCGCAATCAGCCCATGCTGCTGGTCGATATTGCGGTTCCGCGCGACGTCGAGCCGGAAGTCGGCAAGCTGGCGAATGCCTATCTTTACAGCGTGGATGATCTTCAGGCGATTATCGAAAGTAATATGGCCCAGCGTAAGGCCGCGGCGGTAGAAGCCGAAACGATAGTCCTGCAGGAGAGCGGCGAGTTTATGTCGTGGCTGCGCGCGCAAAGCGCCGTTGAGACCATCCGCGACTATCGTGCTCAGGCTGACGAAGTGCGTGCCGGGCTTGAAGAGCGGGCGCTGGCCGCGCTTGCGCAGGGGGGCGACCCTCAGCAGGTGCTGCGCGAAATGGCGCATAAGCTCACTAACCGCTTGATCCACGCTCCAACCAAATCTCTTCAGCAGGCTGCCCGTGATGGGGATACCGAACGCCTGCAGATTTTACGCGACAGCCTCGGGCTGGATTAGCGTTTTCGCCTCTTTGAATACAAGGTAAAACAAGATTAATGAAGCCTTCTATTGTTGCCAAACTGGAAGCCCTGCAGGAACGCCATGAAGAAGTGGAGGTCATGCTGGGTGATGCGGGCGTAATTGCCGATCAGGAGCGTTTTCGTGCACTTTCGCGGGAATATGCTCAGTTGACCGACGTGAGCCAGTGTTTCCGTCGCTGGCAGCAGACTCAGGATGATATCGCCACCGCGGAAGAGATGCTGGCGGACCCTGAAATGCGCGATATGGCTCAGGATGAGCTGAAAGAGGCGCAGGCGGCCAGCGAAGGGCTTGAGCAGGAGCTACAGGTTCTTCTGCTGCCGAAGGACCCTGACGATGAGCGCAACTGCTATCTGGAAGTACGCGCGGGAACCGGCGGCGATGAAGCGGCGATTTTCGCAGGCGATCTGTTCCGCATGTACAGCCGCTACGCGGAAGCCCGTCGCTGGAAGATAGAAGTGTTGAGCGCCAACGAAGGCGAGCACGGCGGCTATAAAGAAGTGATTGCTAAAGTGATCGGCGACGGCGCCTATGGCCGCCTGAAGTTTGAATCCGGCGGCCATCGCGTTCAGCGCGTACCGGAAACGGAATCGCAGGGACGTATTCACACCTCCGCCTGCACCGTGGCGATTATGCCCGAGCTGCCGGAAGCAGAACTGCCGGATATCAATCCGGGCGATCTGAAAATCGATACCTTCCGCTCCTCGGGCGCGGGCGGTCAGCACGTTAACACCACCGATTCCGCCATCCGTATTACCCACCTGCCAACCGGCATCGTGGTGGAGTGCCAGGATGAGCGTTCCCAGCATAAAAACAAAGCCAAAGCGCTGGCGGTGCTGGGTGCGCGTATTCGCGCGGCAGAAATGGCCAAACGCCAGCTGGAAGAGGCCTCCACGCGCCGCAACCTGCTGGGCAGCGGCGACCGCTCGGACCGCAACCGCACCTATAACTATCCGCAGGGGCGCATTACCGATCACCGCATCAACCTGACGCTTTACCGTCTGGATGAGGCGATGCAGGGTAAGCTCGATATGCTGATCGAACCTATCGTTCAGGAATATCAGGCGGACCAGCTGGCTGCGCTGTCCGAGCAGGATTGATGGAGATTCGTCAGTGGCTGCGCGCCGCCATCGCCCGCCTGCCGGGCAGTGACAGCGCGAAGCGCGATGCACAAATTTTGTTGGGGTTTGTCACCGGCAAATCCCGCAGCTGGCTGATGGCCTTTGACGACCAATTGCTCAGCCCTGAGCAGCTGACGCAGCTGGAGTCGCTGCTGCTGCGCCGGGCTGCCGGCGAGCCGGTGGCTTATCTGACCGGTGAGCGCGAATTCTGGTCCCTTTCCCTGCTGGTTTCCCCTGAGACGCTGATCCCCCGTCCTGACACCGAGCTTCTGGTTGAACAGGCGTTGCAGCATCTGCCCGCCACGCCTGCGGCGGTGCTTGATTTAGGCACCGGTACAGGTGCCGTGGCGCTGGCTATCGCCAGCGAGCGGCCCGACTGCCGCGTGATCGGTGTGGATCGCATCCCTGGCGCCGTCAGGCTGGCGGAATGCAATGCGCAGCGCCTGGGCATTACCAACGCCACCTTTTCCCTCAGCGACTGGTTTACCGCCCTGGAGGCGTCGCACTTCAATCTTATTGTCAGTAATCCACCCTATATTGATCGCGATGACGTTCATTTGCAGCAGGGCGATGTACGCTTTGAGCCAGCCAGCGCGCTGATCGCTGACGATAATGGCCTGGCTGACATCGCGCTGATCGCGGCTCAGGCCGCAAGGTATTTGCTCCCTGGCGGCTGGCTCCTGCTTGAGCACGGCTGGCAGCAGGCGAAGCGGGTACGGCGTATTTTACTTGAAAATCACTTTGTACAGGTGGACACCCTGCAGGATTACGGCGGGAATGACCGCGTCACCCGTGCACAGACTCCCTTACAGAGGAACTAAACATGATCGCATGGTACAGCCTGATTAAAAACCTTCATCTTCTGACCGTGGGGATCACCGCGCTGATGCTTGTGCTGCGTTTTTACTGGCTCCAGCGCGGTTCGGCGATGCTACAGCAGCGCTGGGTGCGCATCGTGCCGCATCTGAACGATACGCTGCTGTTGCTTTCAGGTATTCTGTTGGTGGTGATAACGCATTTTTACCCGTTTACGCCTCAGGGAGCCTGGCTGACTGAGAAGCTGTTTGGCGTTATCATCTATATCGCGCTCGGATTTGTGGCCCTCGGGCGGCGTCCCCGGGCGCAAAAAGTACGCTGGATTGCATTTATTGTGGCGGTTGCGACGCTGGTGATTATTTACAGACTGGCTACAACCAAAGTGCCACTGTTGGGGATTTTATGACGTCGATAGCAAATGTAGATCTCACAGCGCTTCCGCTCTGTGAGGCGGTGATCGCCGCGATGCAGGCGATTCGCCCCGATTTTCCTGCTGATGACGTTAATAAGCAGCTGGCTGCGCTGGTGAAAGAGGCCCGCGACCAGCTACCGGGTCAGTTAGAACAGGATCAAAAGCTGGAAAAGCTGATTGAGCTGTTTTGGCAGACATGGGGTTTTGGCGGCGCGAGCGGCGTTTATCGCCTGTCTGATACGCTGTGGCTGGACAATGTACTGAAAACGCGGCAGGGCACGGCCGTGTCGCTGGGGGTGATTTTCCTGCATATTGCCAGAGAGCTCTCTCTGCCGCTGATGCCGGTGATTTTCCCCACGCAGCTGATCCTGCGGGCGGACTGGCTGGATGAAGAGATGTGGCTGATTAACCCATTCGACGGCGAAACGCTGAGCGAACATACGCTGGAAGTGTGGCTGAAAGGGAATATTGGTCCGATAGCCGAGCTGTATGATGACGATCTGCAGGAAGCGGAGTCGCATCTGGTGTTAAGCAAAATGCTGGACACCTTAAAGTCGGCGCTGATGGAAGAGAAGCAGATGGAGCTGGCGCTGCAGGTCAGCCAGGTGCTGGTGCAGATGGATCCCGAAGATCCCTATGAAATCCGCGATCGCGGGCTGATTTTTGCCCAGCTGGATTGCGAACATATTGCGCTAAACGATCTGGCCTATTTTGTTGAACAGTGCCCGGAAGATCCGGTTAGCGAAATGATTAAGCTACAGATCCACTCAATTGAACAAAAGCAGATTACGCTGCACTAATCTGTTTTTGCCGCCGTCACCCGGGTGCCAGCGCGCGACTGTGTGAAAGTGACGGGCGACTATTTTCTGCATGGATAAGGCGATTACATGAAACAAAAAGTGGTTAACATTGGTGATATCAGGGTCGGTAACGATCTGCCGTTCGTCCTGTTTGGTGGTATGAACGTGCTGGAATCGCGCGATCTGGCGATGCGTATTTGCGAGCATTACGTCACCGTTACGCAGAAGCTGGGTATTCCTTACGTTTTTAAAGCCTCTTTTGATAAGGCCAACCGCTCCTCCATTCGCTCCTACCGTGGGCCAGGTCTGGAAGAGGGGATGAAAATTTTCCAGGAGCTGAAGCAGGCGTTTGGCGTGAAAATCATTACCGACGTGCATGAAGCCAGCCAGGCGCAGGCCGTGGCGGACGTGGTGGATGTTATCCAGCTGCCCGCCTTCCTTGCCCGTCAGACCGATCTGGTAGAAGCCATGGCGAAAACCGGCGCGGTGATCAACGTGAAGAAACCGCAGTTCGTCAGCCCCGGGCAGATGGGGAATATTGTTGAGAAGTTTGCCGAGGGCGGCAATGAGCAGGTGATCCTGTGCGATCGCGGTGCAAACTTTGGCTACGATAACCTGGTTGTGGATATGCTCGGCTTTAACGTGATGAAGCAGGTCTCTAACGGCAGCCCGGTGATTTTTGACGTTACCCATGCGCTCCAGTGTCGTGACCCCTTTGGCTCCGCGTCTGGTGGCCGTCGTGGTCAGGTCACCGAACTGGCCCGTGCTGGCATGGCCGTGGGTCTGGCAGGTCTGTTTATTGAAGCGCACCCGGATCCGGCTAATGCAAAATGCGACGGCCCGTCAGCGCTGCCGCTTGATAAGCTTGAGCCATTCCTGGCGCAGATTAAAGCTATCGACGATTTGGTGAAGAACTTCCCCGCGCTGGATACCAGCAGCTAGTTGAAATAAAGCGGGCTCCATCCCGGAGCCCGCTTTATTGTGCACGTTCCCGCGCTTCAGAAGCTTTACATCCCTTCCTTACCGCTACAGCATAATGGTCATCAGGTATCCCACAAACAGCGCCAGGTGTGCCGCGCCGTTCAGTACATTGGTTCGTCCGGTCGAGAAAGAGATCTGACACAGCAGCAGGGCGGCAACCATCACCACCATTTGCGATGACTCAAGCCCAAATATCAGCTGCTGACCGGTGAGGGTAGCGATAATGGTGACGGCCGGTACGGTCAGAGAGATAGTCGCCAGCACGGAACCAAAGAAGAGATTCATGGCGCGCTGCACCTGATTTGCCAGCACGGCTTTAATTGCACCCAGCCCTTCGGGGGAGAGGATAAGCAGCGCGACCAGGAAGCCGGTAAACTGCTCAGGCGCATGTAATTCGGTTAGCAGTGATTCCAGCGTGTTGGCATTCATCTTGGTGACCGCAATGACCGCGACCAGATGGACAATCAGCCAGAGGGTATGCCACAGGCTGGAGTGGGCTGAAGGTTTGCCATGATGGGGATCGTCGCCCTCGTCTTCATGCTCGTAAACAAACAGGCTCTGATGGGTCTTGGTCTGGATCAGCNAAGTTTCCGCCGGGCAGCGCGTTAGGAAACACCAGCACCAGAATACCCAGTGGAAAAATGGCGATCAGATACTGCTTCACCCCGGCCAGATTGACATACTGGGTCGCAAATTTACGCCCCCCCAGCAGCAGCGCGGCCCCCACCAGTCCACAGGTCACAATCATGATGATTGAGTAAAGCGTGTCGCGCATCAGCGCGGGCGCGGCATCACCCGTCGCCATCAGGGCTGAAATCAGGCTAACTTCAAGAATGACTACCGACAGGCTGAGGATCAGGGAGCCGTAGGGTTCACCCAGTCGGTGGGCAAGCACGTCAGCGTGACGCACCACGCTAAAGGCGCTGCCCAGGATGGCGACCAGCGCCAGCAGGTTGATTCCTACCACAACGGATAGTGAACCTGATGCACCCCAAAACCAGAGTACGGCCAGCGCGGCGAGGGGAAGAATAAGCGAGTACTCGGTGTGGCGTGTTTTGCCGCTGTCGTTCGAACTCATAGGCATTTGACCCTTTTATTTAATGGTTAACCCGGGAGGCAATGGCTGCGTAAGCTTCTACAATAATGGTAATAAGTGGTGATAATACAAGCGGTCGCAGTATAAGGCCTGACGGGGTAAATTACCTAATATTTTACGAAATATTACCGAATGGCGCTTTTTTTAGTTGAAGTCGTTATTTTTGCGGTCTGGCATCTTATCTCACTGTATCTAATCGGATATTAAAATTATTTGTTGCGAATTATACGCAGAATAAATGCTTTTTCAGCCGTGGTTTGTACCCGTGTTGCGAGCTTTATCTGTTTTAGAAGCTTAACGGCCTGTAAAGCACTAAATGGCGATCTGACAGGATCGATACCAGGCTGGTAACAGTGACAAAAGAGGAGATAACCTATGCCATATAAAACCCGTTCGTCCCTGCCGGATAGCGTTAAAAATGTGCTGCCCGCACATGCGCAGGACATTTATCAGGCAGCCTTTAACAGCGCCTGGGAAGAGTATAAGGATAAAAAAGAGCGTCGCGGCGATGAGTCTCAGGAAGAGGTCGCACATAAAGTTGCCTGGGCTGCGGTAAAGCACCAGTTTCAAAAGGGTGATGACGATAAGTGGCATAAGAAGTAATACGGCCAAACCTGGAGCAGGGGACAGGTGGAGTGTGAAGGGGTTGTAAGCAGGAAGCTGCCAGAAAGTTGCCACTGTTTACTTCACTGTAGCTCCGTCAAATCATGTTAATATCTTGAATCACTCAGAAATTAAAGTACGTCTGTTGAGACGTACTTTAATTATAACAACCTGACTTTCTATTCTGGACTGGATTCATCCTCAGGCGTGTATGTTCCCTCAAAAGGATCTGTCCACTTATAGTTATTATAAAATAACGTTGCTACATCACCCGTATCCCAGAGTAGTGTTCCGCCTCCACTGGAGTCAATCTTCCATTTACCACGGGTATTGTTGCTAAACTCAATGGTTCCCTTAGCATAACAGGGGGAGTAACGTTCATGGGTAGTGAAATTCAGAGGCACAGGATAGGCATAAGAAAAGAATTCTCCGACATCTTTTTCTGTGATTTTAAAAACACGGCAACCCTCCTTCACATTTTCTGACTCATCTTCACTTTTTCCTGTTTCGTGAATTTTGATTTTTATTATTGTCCTGGTTGCAGTATGGCCTGCAAAAGCCACATTGATGGTAAAAATCAAACCCAATATGGAAAGTATTTTTTTTACCATCGGGCTGTACCTGCTTCTGTCTTAACTTTATATGATACTTCTGGATGTCTGAATATTTCAGTCATTGATACTTTCAGCGTGTCAGTAAGTTCAGCTATGAGCCATCTTAAAGAGCGGTTTTGTGCATCACATACTTTTTCATAAACTGCGTTTTCCCCTTCTCCTGAAGTGGGTTTCCCTACAATTTCTATTCCCAGAGAGTCACCGTTAGCAGGGTATCTTTCCGGATAAGGCTTCTTCTGTTCTAACCGGGAGAGTTGTTTATACTTATTAAGTAGCGGTTTTAATGTGGTAAATGCTGAAGGTGTGCATGTCTTTTCCATATAACACCGGGATCTTATCTTACCGACATGGTTGGTGACTTTAAATACAGAAGCTGTCTGGTAAATAGTACCATCTTTATCTATCAGGAAATGAGCTCCGTTTGCACCCGTATTTTTATAACTATTAAAAGAGCTTTCTGCAGTGGAGCCTCCCGTCTGATGTACAACAATCCCGTTAACTTTATCCATTCTTGAGCGCTCTATCGTAATGAATCGCTTTACAATAATACGTTCCGCATCCATTAAACCATTTTTATCAATGAATAACATTTATCCTTCCTTGTATTACCAGTAGTTAAATTACCGTATTGGCTTTAATGTCATACTCTGAGGAAATCGTACCTGCGGCATTTCCCACTGCATTCTGCAGAATATAATCCATTGCTACTCTGGAGAAAGTCAGACTTACAGCCTCGCGCGGTACGCGCATGGTATTGTAGTAAACGGGATGCACTCCAGTGATAAGAATATCCTGAAGCGTAAGGCGCAGAAACTCCAGATGTGAGCATCCGGCTTTGCGTATAGTCATAACCGCTTCAGGAATATATTTTCCGGTCAGGCAAAATTGAAGAAGGTTGAGGCTGGATTTGTCAATATAGTGTTCAAAATGAAGGTTATCAAAAGTACATTTTCCCGTACCACCGCCACTGCCCGAATGCATATTCAATGTCTGACTAACAGACCAGTCCCAGTTTAGTATCTCGATCTCCCCTTTGTGTGTGAAATCCTGAGATTCTCCATCGATACCATTAAATTTTATAAAAATACCCTGAGCCATGATTCTTCATCCTTGTATATATAATAATTTACCCATGCTGTTGCCATTCCTTTCGGGTTCGCAGGCGTATCAGATCGCCTTCGAATTCAGTAAAGGTTGCCAGCACGTGAAAAACATTTCCCTCTGTCCGGGACACTCTACCGTTCAGAAAATAATCAGTAAAGCGTTATCGGCAGACTGGCAGCGACGGGTTGATATTATTTTCCGGCGCTCAGCACAGAAACAAAACAGGTAGTGAACGCGCTTCTGACCAGGGAAAACGCTATATGACTGAACGGATCTATACCCCAGCATTGCATCCATTATGCGAAACAGTGCGCTTTAACGCCCTTCAGCGACACTCAGAAGCCGCCCGGCAACCGGGCGCTTAAGTTTGCCTTAGTGCTGCCGATGATCTCAGTATTGAAAGATTTACTTTTGTGATGACCATCACCCTTGATTGCAAAGTCTGAATGACATAGGGTCAGTGTTCATAACCAAACGATAAGTGGGTTAATTATTCATAGTTAAAGCATTGAGCATATCATGCAGCATTGATGCTCACGGGCAGGGGAGAAGGTCTATGTTGACGCGGGATTTCTTATTAAAGGCGGACTGTAAAACGGCTTTTGGCACCATTGAAGAATCGTTGTTATGGACCTGCGAACAGCGGGCTGCTTCGCTGGCCGCCACGCTGGCCTGTCGCCCCGACCACAGCCCGGTATGGATATTTGGCTATGGCTCGCTGATGTGGAACCCTATTTTTGAGTCAGAAGAGACGGCGGAAGGCACGCTACGCGGCTGGCATCGTGCCTTTTGCCTGCGCCTTACCGCAGGGCGAGGGACGGCCACACAGCCCGGACGCATGCTGGCCCTGAAGGATGGCGGCCAGACGACGGGAGTGGCGTTCAGGCTGCCGGAAGAGACGCTGCATGAAGAGCTGACGCTGCTCTGGAAGCGTGAAATGGTGACGGGCTGCTACCTGCCCACCTGGTGCGAACTGGCGCTTAACGATGGGCGTCGGGTCACCGCGCTGGCCTTCGTAATGGATCCGCGCCATGCGCTGTACGAGTCCGATACCTGCCCCACGACCACCGCGCCGCTGATCGCCCAGGCCAGCGGCCCACTGGGGAGCAATGCGCAATACCTGTTTTCACTTGAGCAGGAACTGAACAAGCGCGGCCTCTATGACGACTGCCTGACCGGTCTGGTACAGCGCGTTCGTGAGCTACAGCAGTGCCACGTCGGGCGGGTGGGTTAACCCCACCCCCAGTCACCCTCCGGGATTAATCAGCCAGGTGCCTGCGCGATCGATCTCCAGCTGCTGAGCATGAACGCCTTCGCCGGAATGCACCTCAATTTTATAATGGCCCGCCGCCAGGTTGAGCGAGGCGTAGCCGCTATTATTGGGCTTAACGTCTACCGGCGCGCCGTTTAGCATCACGGTCTCGCCATGGGCCAGCCTCAGATAAACCGTCGCCAGCATGGGGGCGGAGTGGGGCACTGACGCAGTGGCTGACGCGCTGGCAGCCTGGGAAGAGGATTCGGTCCCCGAGGGGAAAGCAGACTGTTCAGCGCGCTCTGTCGGCCCGCTTTGGTTGAGCATAGAAACCAGCGCCACCACTGCCACCACGGCAACGCCGCAGAGGATCAGCAGCGGCCTGGACAGCTTGCGGATCCTTTGTGGGGTATCTGCCGTCACTGGCCGCGCAGCCGGGTTGATCGCCACGGCTACCGGTTCGGGTTCCGCATCCGGCAGCGGCTCAAATATCTCGTCTGCCAGCGTCAGGTGCGACGGCGCGCATACCAGCTCTTCGACGGTGCTGACCGGTAGCTCAATCAGGGCGGCGAGTTCATCAATTGACTGCGGCCTGTCCTGGGGTTTCATCATCAGCGCCCGATCAATGGCATTGAGCAGCGACAGGGAAAAGCCCGCCGGGCGCAGCTGCGTCAGCGGCTGATAGCGGTCCTCAATACAGCGCACCACGCTAACCGGCGGCGGCGCTCCGGTGACCAGCGTATGCAGTACGGCACCCAGCGCATAGATATCGGTCCACGGCCCCTGGTCGCTGTCACTCTCCTCGCTGTACTGCTCAATGGGCGCGTAGCCCGGCTTAAGCATAATTTCGGTCTGGTCGGAGAGGTTACCAATTTCTTTTCGGGCCGAGCCGAAGTCCAGCAGCACCGGCAGTTGGTTATCCTGGATTTGGATATTATCCAGCGAGATATCCCGATGCAGAAATCCGCCCTGATGCAGGGTATTGATCGCGCCAAACAGCGGCGGCAGCAGATGCCGTATCCAGGCATCATCAATCGACTCCGGTCTGGCCGACTGCCAGGCTTTCAGCGTGGTGCCGCTGTAGTACAGCGTCCCCATGTAGGCGGTGCCGTTCTCCTCCCAGAAGCGTAGGACGTGCAGCAGGCCAGGATGGTTAAAGCGCGCCAGCAGGCGGGCTTCGCGTATAAAGCTGCTCAGGCCAGCGGCAAAAAGTTTCTGATAGCGCTCGCCCCGCAGAACAATCTCTAAATCTTCCCCACGCGAAGCGAGAGAGATCGGCAAATATTCCTTTATTGCAATGGTGCGTTCAAGCAGGTGATCCCATGCGCGATAGACAATCCCAAAGCCGCCCCCGCCAATCACTTCTTTAATCTCAAACTCGTTAAAACGGTGGCCCGCCGGAAGGGCGCTGGGCACATTTTTTGTCTTTTCGTTCGCCGACATAGTAACCACTCTCTAAGTGCGGGTCAGTTAACGGTGCGCCAGGCACCAATTGCCGGATCGGCCAGATCGGCATGCAGGTCATCAACCAGCAGCACGGTAACTTTTGTTTTCGGATCGATAATCGCAGCCCAGGCTTTACGCATAGTTTCCACGCGCGTCCTGACTGCACCCGCATCCGTTGCCTGGCGTCTGTCCATCTTCACCAGCAGGGTGCCATCAAATGACCAGACATGGTGTGCCGTATCAAAGGGCAGTAGCAGCCAGCTGTCCGGCGCACCTTTCCTGCTGACAACCAGCCGCTGGTTATTGGCGGCAGTGATATCCAGCGATCCCGCCGCCGGATGAATATTTTGCAGCGGAAAGCCCTCGTAAAACTCCACGTTTACCCGCTCATTTTTACCGTCATGAGTGAGAGTCAGCTCACTTTTTCCTTCCAGCCACCCCTGGGCGGGGCAGCGCAGGCCTTTACCATCCGGTATAAACAGCGACTGGCCGTTTTTGTCCCACCAGGTGCGGAAATGACAGCCGCCGGGCAGGTCAAAGTGCTGTAAAGGCTCGGCGTTGGCCGGCTGCGACAGGTCCAGCGGCTCGGCGTTACCGGCAGTTGCCGCAGGGGTGCCGTCCGCCAGCACGATAGGGTGCCATTTCTGCTCCTTTGCCGCCGTTCCCGTAGCCAGAACGGCCCCGGTCTCTGTGGTCATCTGCCAGGGAAGCTCAAGAAGCTTGCTACACTGGTTCTGTAGCAGATTGCCTACCCTTGGCAGAAAGGTGTTCAGCACGCTGGACTCGCTGGCCTTGCCTGAGACGATACGCAGATGAATATTTTCATGACACCAGTCTTCAGGTGCGTTGCTGTCAACGTTGTCGATATACACCTCCAGCGCGAGACTGGGCGAGTAAACCGCGCGATAATCCTCTGCCTGTGCAGTGGCAGCAAATAACACTATCAGGGTGGCGGGCAACCAAAATTTCATAGCGTTCCTTGTTGTGACTTACGCGGCGGTAGAAAACGAGCGGAATCCGCCATGGATTGAAAAAGGGTGGTTTCCTGGGGTGAGCCGACCCACACCGCAACGGCGCTCAGATTGTCATTTTTCTCACTGCGATTGATCGCTTTCTGCATCAGCGCCAGCCACTCCTGCGGAGAGTTCACCATGCGCAGGGCCTGCTCCATCTCCTGGGATGTCAGGCTGCACCAGAAACCATCGGTACAGAGTAAAAAAACGTCGCCATCCTCAAGCGGCATCACCTCGCTGTAGCTTACCGGCTGACTTCCCGCTACGCCGAGCGCATTATAAAGTAAATTACTGTTAATTCCGGTATTTTCATAGCCCGCATCCTTCATCTGTTGCACCAGACTATGGTCGCGCGTGACCCGATGAATAAATCCCCGGCGAAAGTGATAAATGCGGCTATCCCCGGCATGCACCCACCATGCGCGCGGGTCATCACGATCAATAAACAACGCCGCGAGGGTGGTACTCATATGCGCAAAATTCGGATTATTCTGCTGCGCCTGGTGGATGGCCTGCTCGGCGATAGCGATCCAGCCTGCGGTCTCTTCCGGGTTAAGCGGTGCATCAACGGCTAATTGAGTAAGCAGGGCATCCCGGGCAAGCTCAGCCGCTTTACCGCCACCTTCATTCCCTGCCACGCCATCGCAGACCAGAAAACAGGCGCGGTGCTCACCCGGCAACGCGCCGGTTTCATCCTGATTGGTTTCGCGCGCACCCGTTTGCGAGGTCGAGGCAAAATTAATGTTCATTTTCATCCGCTTGAATTTGCGAGTCTTTATACTGATTAACTTCCATATCATACGCCTGAAGGAACGCTTCACCGAAAAGCGTATGGAAATCATCTTCAACCTCACCTGAGGTCTTTTGATAATGGCGCATGAAATAATCCCACATCGCTGCTTTGCGGGTGATGCTGAGGCCCATGCGCGAGAGATTTCCGTCGCGCTTCGCATTCTCCTCCAGGCGCTGAGGATTGAACGATTGCAGCATGGCGGCAATGATCGCTCTGATGCCGGCAATCATTCCCAGCTGGTGCGCCTGTAAATCGACCAGCGCATCCCTGACCGCCTGTTCAGGCGGCATAAAGCCCGGCATCTGGCTCTGGTAAATCTGCATCAGGACCGTTTTACCGGAAGGCAGGATCTTAAACGGGTTGTTGGCTTCGTTGAGGATCATGGTCATCTCGGCTTTTACGCCCCGCTTGAGGATCGAACGCGATGAGAGCAGCGCGACCGTCCCCTGCGAAAACAGGCTGAGCATACGGCCGGTAATGCGCATCTGATCCTCGGTCACCTGGCTTTTACCCGGGCCATAATCCAGCCCCATACCCTCCATAAGTGCGGCCAGCAGGCGCTGCTCGTTACCCTGAGCAGGGTAGTGCCCGGCTGGAGGAGGGGTATGGCTGACCGGATCAATACCCAGCCGGGCGGAGTGCTGTCGGTTCATGCGGGCAGCCAGCTGCTCGGGACTTAAGGTATCGGCAGGATGAATGACGATCGGCGCTTCGTCTTCCAGGATGCCCAGCGGATCGTCGCCGGATTCGTTGAGGGGGGTAAATAATGAGAGCGGGTCGAGAGGGTTTTGGGGTTCTTCATGCTCGCGGGCCGGGTCACAGACGGCGATTTGATAATCACCAATACCCAGCAGATCGCCATGCTGAAGCGTCGTCTGACTGCCGCGCGCCAGCGGCATATGGTTGTGCAGCACGGCAATCACGCTGCCGTGATTAGTCAGACGACACTCGCCGTTGCAGGTAACCTGCACCACCGCCTGCAGGCGCGATATCGCACGATCGGCATCGGGCAGCACAAGATCGTTATCGGCGCTGCGCCCAATCGTTCCGCCGGGCGAAACAAATTCGCAGGCGGTAACGGGCACCTCGGTGCGGCTTTCAACAATGGTAAATCGCATTCGCTTTTCCTGAGCCAGGGCCATAAGGCCAGCTAACATTACTCAAACATCGGTGGATAGAGTCCATTTCGACCCGGCTGCGCCACGGCGTCCGGGTCGAACAGTTGCGAAAATAAT
Source organism: Erwinia sp. ErVv1 (assembly GCF_900068895.1). GTDB lineage: Bacteria > Pseudomonadota > Gammaproteobacteria > Enterobacterales > Enterobacteriaceae > Erwinia. The sequence goes on from NZ_CDPK01000003.1 coordinate 497,246, forward strand.
TGGGCGGTCAGATTGCCGCTGTGCTTATGGCTGGCCAGCGGATATCCATCGCTCTGGTTTGTCCACCAGTAGCTGGTGTACTGCATCGGATCAAAACGGAGGGCGACCTCGCGCCATGCCAGCGTGCAGGGCAGATCCTGATAGCCAAGCACGTCCATAATATCCGAACGACCGGTATCGGGAAGGGCCAGCGGCGTTAATGCGGAAAGCGCGGCTTCCAGCAGATCGGGGGAAGCCGACTGGACCACGCCCTGATAAAGGGTTTCCCCCAGCGTTCGGAACCACTCACCGGAGACGGCCAGCTGGGCCGGATGCCACAGGCTTACCGGTACGCTTTGTAACGCCAACAGCGGCCAGGTGCGCCCGACGCGGTCACAGGAGGGCAGCAGGCAGCCAATTTGTATTCGCTGTACGCCCAGCGTAGCGGGCAGGGCAAAATTCCATACCGGTGCGCGACGGAAGAGTTGGCTGCCCCCTTCACTGTGCTGGTGCCAGTGGGCCATGCCCAGCTGAAACCAGTTAGACCAGCTTGCTACCGTGCTCGCTGACAGTCGGCGCTGCAGAAAGTCACCGGTTCCAGGCAGTTTGCCATACCATCCCAGGTCATATTTTTCTGACATCGCGATGGCCTTATTCATTAGCGATCAATTACTGCGAGCCCTGTTCGGCGGCGGGCGCAGCAGGCTGAGGATCGGTACCGTTCAGTTTTAGCGACAACCTTCCCATCATCAGAACATTGTCCCGCGCATACGGCGAAGTCAGAATCTGACGGTCAAGCAGCTGACTGAGGTGCCAGTCAAGCTGTTGCAGCTGGCGCGTGGTCACGTCGGCAGGCAGGCTACGCTGAAGATTTTGCATCACCCAGCCGCGCAGAAACTCGCCGTCATAGCTTCTGGGCTGATATAGCATCTGATAGGCGCGCAGCGCATTACGGCTGAACTCGCTATCCTGACCATTATCATTGCGCAGCGTGGCCGTTATCGTCTGTGCCACACGCGGCAGCAGCAGCGTTTTCAGCGCATTCTGATAAATGCCCCAGGCGGCGTCGCTCACCTGATTGCCCCGGTAAAGACCGGCACGCATGCTCAGAGGTGGCGCATCCAGGGAAAACTGGTTGCTTTGCGGCAGGGCGATAAGACCGTTTAAAAAGGGTAGCAGATCCAGGATATCGCCGCTGTTGCTGCTGACCAGCCCTTTTGCCTGCTGATTGATCGGTTTTAATCGCATATCAACCTGCTGCAAATATTGCTGATTTTTATAGTAGCTGGTGCCCCACAGCAGGGTGGCGATCACCAGCGCCAGCGCCATTGAGGCATATCCTGCCCAGTGCAGCAGGCGATTTCTGTGCTCCCATGAACGATCGCTTCCCGCCAGGGCGCTCTCCTGAAAAATAATCCCGCTCAATAGCTGGTGGATAAAGTAGCCCTGGCCCTTGTTGGCTGGAATGGGGGCACTGCGATTAACCTGGTCCCAGCTGGCGATGGAGTGGGAGCCGGGCTGCGGCAGCTGTAGCTTGCGGGTTAGCTGACCCATAATGCGGTCGAACGGCAGACCTTCCTGCGTTCCGCTGGTGAAAAACACCCCGCGTACCGGCCACGAGACGGGCTCGTTATCGGCAGAAAAGACGATATCAAGGTATTCCGCCAGCAGCGTACGCAGCGTGGCAAACTCCTGCGGGAACAGAAAACTCTCGGCGCGCAGGGCGAGATCCCTCTCTTCGGCCATAATCCCCGCAAGATTGTCTGTCAGACGGCTGGATAGCGCTCTGAACTGGCTGTCGAACAGGGTGTGAAGTGCGGCTTCGCTCTCTCTCTGCGCACTCCAGGGAAAGGTAAAGCCCCACACCTGTTCGCGCTGATCCTTATCCAGTCTGGAAAAGTAGCTCATAAAGCCCTTCAGCAAATCCGTCTTCGTCACCATGATGTAGACCGGAAAATGAATACCGGTTTGCTGGTGCAGCTCCGCCATGCGCTGACGCAGTGCGGTAGCCTGGGCAAAGCGTGCCTCAGCTGAATCACTCAGCAGGTCGGCCACGCTGATGGTCATAATCACGCCGTTAATCGGCTGGCGGGTACGGTAGCGTTTAAGCAGCGTGATAAAGGTCTGCCATTCACTGGCATCGCGCGCCCGCTGACTTTCCTGAAGCGTATAGCGGCCTGCGGTATCAAGCAGCACGGCTTCATCGGTAAACCACCAGTCGCAGTGGCGGGTGCCACCCACGCCGCGCAGCGCAGTTTTACCCAGGCTGTCGCTAAGAGGAAACTGTAAACCGGAATTAATCAGCGCGGTCGTTTTACCGGCTCCCGGCGCGCCTACGATCATGTACCAGGGCAGCTGATACAGATGCTGTGCGCTAACGCGCGACAGCCAGCCCTGCGATTTTTTCTGCTGGCGCGTCGGGAAATGGGCTTTTTTCAGCAGCGTGGCCGCTTCGTTAAAGCGGCTGCTTAACAGCTCTTCCGTGGCGGCCTGTTCAGCGTGATCGACGCTCTGCTTTTGCAAATTAGTCAGCAGTTTATTGTTGAACCAGGTCCGATAAAGCTGCGGGATAAGCTGAAACATGATCCACAGGAAATAGCACATCCCTATGACCACCTGGCGGTTCATGCTGCTTTCCAGCCAGTGCATACCGCTGAAGGAGAGCAGCGGACCCATGATCCAGATCAGCGCGGAGAGCGCGGTAATGCCGATGAAACTCCACAACAGTCGGCTTAAGAACAGGGTTGAGAGGGCGCCTGGCATCAGTATTTTCCCGTTTTGCTGGTGGTGCTGGCCTGTATCTGTGGTGCAGGAAGCAGAGTGATTTCCACCCGTCGGTTTAGCGTACGGTTCTCAATGCTGTCGTTAGGCAGAAGCGGACTGCTGTCGCCTCTCCCTTCACCCCGGATGGTGTGGCCGGGCTGCTTCATCTGCTGGTGCAGCCGGGCAGCAATCACCTGCGCCTGCGCCTGGGATGATTCATAGTTTGAGGAGTAATGGCTGTTGCGGGCAGGGCGGTCATCGGTGAAGACGCTGACCAGCACGCGGCCCTGGATGCTGTCCATCGCCGCCGCCACCCGGGAGATAATCGCCCGTCCCTGAGGCGTCAGGTCGCTGCCGTCACGGGAAAAGAGCGTATCCAGGGGAATAATCACCCTGCTGCCTTCCGTACCATCCGTTACGTCGAGCTGGCGGGCAGATATCAGGTCGCCCAGCCGATCGCGCAGGTCCAGCAGGGCCTGGCTTGACACACTCCGACGGCCAATTTCGCCTTTCGGCAGCGGCGTTTCCCAGATAGCGCGCAGCAGAGGTTCCGCCGCGTTACCCAGCCGCCAGTTCAGCCCGGTGTAGATCAGGCAGGCGATAAAGGCGGTCAGGGTGATACAGGCCCAGAGCGGCACGGGCGGCCGCCACAGGCTATGCTGCACGGTGGGAAGCAGGGGCTGCATGGCGGGTAGCGGAGGCTGGACGCCACGCGTATTAGCGATCAGTTGTCCCAGGCGGCTTCGCACCGCGTCACGCTGAGTGCGGCCCTGATCGATACTCCTGTAGCGGCCCTCATATCCCAGTAACAGAATGTAGTGGATAACCTCCAGCAGCCATAAATGCTGCGTCGGCGTTTGTGAAATCCGTGACAGGAGCTGAAAGACCTTCTCCCCGCCCCAGCTTTCATTATGAAAGGTGATCAGCAGGCCATTACCGGACCAGATGCCGCGCGTTCCCCACGGCGTCTGCGCGGCGGCTTCATCCAGAACGCTGCACAGGCAGTAGCGGGCGCCCATAATCATGTCGAAAGGCAGGCCAGCTCGCTTGCTGCGGGATTCAAACTGGCGGATCTCATCAATCAGCTGCTGGCGCAGACCGGCGGGGTCGTCATGCGTTGCCGACAGGCGGATTTGCACAATCGCATTCAGCAGCGGCGAGGCGGCGGCTAGCAGCGGATTATCCTGGCTGACAGAGGTTGGGAGGTCGGTCGTATTTTCCAGTGTCATCAGGATATCACTGTCTCAGCCAGGGGGCAGCTGCGGGGCAGCCACCCTGTGCTTATCATCGAATAGAGAATCATCGCCTGTCCTGACTCACATTGATCCGGGGTGAAACAACATCTATTCCAGAATCCACGTGGCCGTGCTGTTATTGCGACAGGCTTTACTCTGCCCACCGACATCCACACAGACTTTTTTCGCATTCGTATTTTTGCGCGGGCGCGGACGATCGCTGCGCACCGTTGCATCGTAGAGGTCCGCCTTTACGCCAGCCTTAAAAGGAACATAGCCAATGAGCTGCTGGCTGTCGTCGTCCGCAATCGCCAGCCAGTGATTTTCAACTTCACCGAGCACGGTAAAGGGCTTGCCGTTATCCAGATAGCGTACAATTTTCCCGCCAAACTCCGGGCGAGGCATTACCGAGGCAGCGTATAGCGCACGGTAAGTTTCATTCACTGGCGTAAAGGCGTGGGGGGCCTGAACGGCATAGCGATGCGTCAGCCTGACGCCGTCAACTTCACTGGTCACCAGGGTGTCATCCGTCACAGCGGGGGGAGGCGCTTTACATCCGCTCAGGGTCAGTGCTGCCAGCAGGGTTAACGCAATGCTTGTTTTCACAGTGCTCCTCGTGAGTCTCATCAGTGAGTCTGATAATCCAGCGGTTTAAAAATGATTTTTTTACCGGCAGGTGAAAAAACCGCACGCAGCCGCACAAAAAATCATTCACGTTTACAGAAAGATAAAACCGCAGTCAGTTTACCTGACACTTTTGGGATTGGGAACCATTGCGGCCCGCAAGATTACATGTTATTGCGGGCCTGAGAAGAGGGGGGCATTTTTGTTGCTGAAACCTGAAAAATCGCCAGGGCTACAGACCATTGCCAAAGCGGCCAATCAGCCCCGTCGCCCCCAGCACATGCCCTTTGAGCCTTGCCATCAGCGCGTCTCGCGTGAGCCCTTCGGGCAGCGCATCAGGCGCAAGATCGGTGGCGATAAGCGTGAAGTTATAGTGATGCGCGCCGCTGCCTGCGGGGGGGCAGGGTCCTGCGTAGCGTTGCGTCCCGATGCTATTTTTTCCGCCGGTGAAGCCCTTACCCTGGGCGAGCTCGCCCTGAGAGAATTGCGTCTGCTGGGGGGCTATGTTGTAAGCAACCAGATGATCGACGCCAAGGCCTTTGGCACCCACCGGATCGGTTATCGTCAGCGCAAAGCTTTTGGTCAGCGCGGGGGGAGAGGACCAGCCCAGCGCGGGTGAGATGCCTTCACCGGTGCAGCTGACGTTACCAGGCGTGTTACCAGCAAACTTTTTTGCCAGCAGCGCGTTATCGTTAAAGTCGGGCGAGACCAGGGTAAAAACCGGCGCGGCACTCAGGGCGCTGGCACAGAGCAGCAGTGAAGCAGAGAGCACTATTTTCTTCATCGGATAACTCCAGAACGGGTGGAAATAAAGCCTGGACGATAATCCCGTTATCCACCACCGCAACCGCGATCGTCTGACACGGGATAATATCCTGGCTAAACCACCGCCGCTTTCAGCGTGGCACTGCCCGCGCAGTCAGATAAATATGCTAAAGTAAACGTCGAATGATTTTGTGAGAAAGCCTGCATTTTTAATCAGAAAACTGTGCTAGCAGAAATTAGTGAGGTTATGAGCAGACTCAATGCCCTTTATCTTTTGAACCGCATACCGATGCTGGCGTTATTCTCCGCGGCCATCGTTTGTCCTGACGTTCGGGCGATGATGACGGAAACGCGGGTTGCCGACGCGCCCTTTGACGATCCTGCCAGGTTCAGCGACCTGAACGCTTCGCTGCCCGACCTTGGCAGCACGACGGCCGCAGACAGCGCCACCGAAAAGCGCATTGCGGAAGCGGTGAAGAGTATTGGCGAGGCCAGCATGGACAGCGACTCCGACAAATCGCTCGGTAATCAGGCGGGGCAGTGGGCGTTTAATCATTTTCGCGACGAAGCCGCCCAGCGGGCTGAGAATGGGGGAGAGCGACTACTCTCTCCTTATGGTCATGCCGATCTGTCGCTGAAAGTCGATCTGCATGGCAGCTTTGCGGGAACCTCGGCTCAGCTGGTTACCCCCTGGCAGGACAACTATGAGTATCTGACCTTCAGTCAGGTCGGTATTGAGCAGACGGATTATGGCGTAGTGGGCAATGCTGGCGTGGGCCAGCGCTGGCTGGCGGGCAACTGGCGGCTGGGATATAACGGTTTTATTGACCAGATGTTTGAATCCCATCAGCAGCGAGGATCGCTGGGCGCGGAGGCCTGGGGCGACTTCCTGCGTTTTTCCGCCAACTATTATCAGCCGCTTTCCGGCTGGCGGGATCGCAGTGAATATGGGCAAATGCGGCTGGCGCGCGGCTACGACATCACCAGCAAGGGCTATCTGCCATTCTATCGCCAGCTGGGCGTTTCGCTAAGCTACGAGCAGTATCTGGGTAACAACATTGACCTGTTTAACAGCGGCACGCAGGGTAATAACCCGTCGGCTATCGAGCTTGGCGTAAGCTACACGCCGGTGCCGCTCTTTACCTTTACCGCCACCCATAAAACCGCCGATACCGGTGAAACTCAGGATCAGTTTGGTTTAAAAATGAACTACCAGATTGGCGTCGCGCTGAGCAAGCAGCTTTCGGCCGAAAATGTCGCGGCGGCGCGCTCGCTGAGCGGCAGCCGTTACGATGAGGTTAACCGCAATGACACGCCGGTAATGGCCTTTCGTCAGCGCAAAACGCTGTCGGTATTCCTGGCCACGCCGCCCTGGCAGGTCCAGCCGGGCGAAACGCTGCCGCTGCGGCTGCAAATCCGCAACGCTAACCCGCTTCAGGCCGTTAACTGGCAGGGCGACACGCAGGCGCTAAGCCTGACGCCGCCGGGGAACAATCTTGATCCGCAAGGATGGAGCATTATTATTCCGGCCTGGGACAGCTCCCCGGATGCCACAAATACTTATCACCTCTCCGTCACCCTGGAGGACAGCAGGCAGCAGCGTGTGACCTCGAACTGGATAACGCTTAAGCTGGTGCCGCCGGTGACGCTGCAGGACGATAGGCCGCCGACTTTCGATCTTATGGCACCCTAGGTGATGCTCATCCTGCCGCTGTGATGATTGTCCGGCCATAGCTGTGATTGTCCGGCCATAAAGGATGCTCAGCCTTTCGATATGAGGGGGCCAGGAGTTAATACGCAGCCTGGTGGTCTGGCGCGGGAGAAGCCTGGCTGAGACAGGCTGTCAAGATCGCCCAGGCTAAAAAATGTGAGTAAAATCACAAAAAACAGCTGTGAATAGTCAGGGTAATTTGCCAGAATTTCAAAAAACACCACGCAGCCGATTACTATGATCCTTCGTCCATCGCGTCACTGGTTTGTCCGTCTGTTCTCCTGGCACGGCTCCGTGCTGCCCGGCATCCTGTTCCGACTTGCCCTTAATCTACTGATGTCGATTGTGGCGATCTTTTGCCTCGACTGGTACGAAACGCTGGGGGTTAAGCTGACCCTGGCGCCGTTCAGCCTGCTGGGGGTCTCCATCGCCATCTTCCTCGGGTTTCGCAACAGCGTCTGCTATGCGCGTCTGACCGAAGCCCGTCAGCTCTGGGGCGGCCTGTTGATTGCCAGCAGAACCCTGCTGCGTCAGGTGCATGCGATTTCACCGGCGGATGCCACGCGGGTCACCGCGCTGCTGATGGCATTTTGCTACAGCCTCAAGCACCAGCTGCGACGGACCGATCCACGGGAGGATTTGCAGCGCTATCTCGGGGATGAGGCCGAAGACGTCCTGCGCCGCCGTGCGCCGACTAATGCTATCGAAATGAAAATTTCCCAGTGGCTGGGCGATCTGCGCCGCAGCGGTGCGGTATCCGATATTGTCTTTGCCCAGCTGGATAACAGCATCCACCAGCTTTCTCAGGTACTGGGTGGCTGCGAGCGGCTGGCCAGCATGCCGCTGCCGTTTGCCTACGGTCTGCTGCTGCATCGCACGGTCTACCTTTTCTGTACGCTGCTGCCGTTTGCACTGGTGCCAGATCTGCACTACATGACGCCGCTGGTGTCGGTGTTTATCGCCTACAGCTTTCTCTCGCTGGATACGCTGGCCGAAGAGCTGGAGATGCCCTTTGGCTACGCCAATAATCACCTGCCGATGGACGCCTTGTGCACCAATATCGAAATCAACCTGCTGGAGATGAATAACCAGCGCGACCTGCCGGCTACGCCCGTCCCCGACGCGCACTATCGTCTGACCTGAGCCTGAACCTGAACCTGAGCCTTAGCCAAAGCCAAAGCCAGGACCAGGACCAAAGCCAGGACCAAAGCCAGGACCAGGACCAGGGCTGACTAGCGCCAATGTTTAAAGCCCTGGCCTGATGCGCACTATTGCTGATCTCAGGCCGGAGTAGACCCTTTTCACGCCCCTAATCATTCTCGCGGCTGCAATCATTTTCACAGCCCCGACCCCTCTCACGCCTGCGATCCACCTCATGCCTGAGACCATGCTCATGCATGAAACCATGCACGCGCCTGAGACCATGCTCATGCCTGCGACCCGCTCGTGCCTCCAAACAGTGCAGTACGCGTCAAAGAGGTGCATAACTCCCTGATTGGAAGGCGCCAATCTCCGCTCCGATCACAAAAGCGATATTTTATTTTCTGAATGCATAAATCCTCTGTTTTTTATTCGGCAAACCTGCGCCTGCCGTAGTTTTATTCACTTTTTATGCATTATTAGTGAATAATGATGGCCGGTAACTTATTGATATTGTGTCAGGTAAGGTGATTTATGCAATTTATTCGCTGGCTGGCATGAACTGTGCAAATTACAGTGAAGCTGTGATGAATCATTTTATTAACATAAATTAAACCTTTAGTTCACCTTTCGGTGGGCGCTGAAAACAGAGGCCGTCATGCAATCAGAAGTTACCCGCGCAAACTTTGACCAATGGATTGTTCCTACCTATGCCCCTGCCGGCTTTATTCCCGTACGTGCATCGGGCTCAACGCTGTGGGACCAGCAGGGAAAGTCGTATATTGATTTTGCGGGCGGCATTGCCGTTAATGCGCTCGGGCATGCTCATCCGGAACTCCAGCAGGCGCTGGTGCAGCAGGCGGCGCTGCTGTGGCATACCGGTAACGGCTACACCAATGAACCGGTGCTGAAGCTGGCGAAACGGTTAATTGACGCCACTTTTGCCGAACGCGTGTTCTTCTGTAATTCCGGGGCAGAGGCTAATGAGGCGGCGCTTAAGCTGGCCCGTAAGGTGGCTCATGATGCTGTGGGCGAAGAGAAGAGTGGCATCGTTGCCTTCAGTAATGCTTTTCACGGTCGCACGCTGTTTACCGTCACCGCCGGGGGCCAGCCGGCTTATTCAAAAGACTTTGCCCCGCTGCCCGGCGGCATCCGCCACGCGGTCTTTAATGACCTGGCCTCTGCGGCAGCGATGATCGACGATGCAACCTGCGCGGTCATCGTTGAACCCATCCAGGGTGAAGGCGGCGTGGTGCCTGCCGAACCGGCTTTTCTGCAGGGGCTGCGTGAGCTGTGTGATAAGCATCAGGCCCTGTTGATTTTCGATGAAGTCCAGAGCGGCGTTGGCCGTACCGGTTCGCTTTATGCCTATATGCACTACGGCGTGACGCCAGATGTGCTGACCACCGCGAAGGCGCTGGGTGGCGGCTTTCCCATTGGCGCGATGCTCACCACTGAAAAGTATGCCCGCGTACTGGGCGTCGGTACCCACGGTACCACCTATGGCGGTAACCCGCTGGCCGGGGCCGTGGGGGGGAAAGTGATGGAGCTGATTAACCGCCCTGAGGTGATGGCGGGCGTTGCCGAGCGTCACCGCTGGTTTGCTGAAGGGCTGAATGAGATCAATCAGCGGCTACACCTGTTCAGCGAGATCCGCGGCCTCGGACTGCTTCTCGGCTGCGTGCTGAATCAGGACTACAGCGGTCAGGCAAAATTGTTCAACCAGGCCGCCGCACGCGAAGGGCTAATGGTATTGATTGCCGGTGCCAGCGTCATCCGCTTTGCGCCGTCGCTGATTATTAGCGAAGCCGAAGTAAAAGAGGGGCTGGCCCGCTTTGAAAAAGCCTGTCGCGCGGTGATCGACGGAGCGCAATCATGATGCTTATTCGCCCGGTTGAGCGTGACGATCTCGCGCAACTGTTGCTGCTGGCGGGCAAAACGGGCGGCGGGCTGACGTCACTGCCTGCCGACAGCGCCACCCTGGCGGCACGTATCGATCGCTCGCTGCTTACCTGGCAGGGCGAGCTGCCGCGCGCCGAACAGGGGTATGTCTTTGTGCTGGAGGAGAGTGAAAGCGGCAGGGCCGTGGGTATTTGTGCGATTGAAGTGGCCGTCGGGTTGCAGGATCCCTGGTATAACTTTCGCGTGGGTACGCAGGTGCATGCCTCCCGCGAGTTAAATGTTTATAACTCGCTGCCGACGCTGTCGCTCAGCAACGACCACACCGGCAGCAGCGAGCTCTGCACCCTGTTCCTCGATCCCGATCACCGTAATGGCAAAAACGGCTATCTGCTGTCGAAATCGCGCTTTCTGTTTATGGCCGCCTTTCGCGATCGCTTTATGCAAAAGGTGGTGGCCGAAATGCGCGGCGTGATTGATGAACACGGGCACTCGCCGTTCTGGGAGAGCGTTGGCAGCCGCTTTTTCTCCATGTCCTTCAGCGAAGCGGATTATCTGTGCGGCACCGGGCAGAAGGCGTTTATCGCCGAGCTGATGCCGAAGCACCCGCTCTATCTGGATTATCTGTCGGCAGAGGCGCAAAGCGTGATTGGCCAGACTCACCCGCAAACCGCGCCCGCCCGTGCCGTGCTGGAATCAGAGGGCTTTCGCTATAACGACTACGTTGACATTTTTGACGGAGGCCCGACGCTGGAGTGCGACATTGACCGCGTCCGGGCTATCCGTAAAAGCCATCGGCAGACGGTGGAAGTCGGGGAGGAGGGCAGTGAATCTCTGCCCCTGTGCCTGGTCGGTAACGATCGCTATCAGGATTTCCGGGCGATCCTGGTGAACGCCGACCCGCGCCTGGAAAGCATCACTCTCAGCCCCGAGCAGGCAGAAGCCCTGCAATGCCAGCCGGGCGACAGCCTGCGCGTAGTTACCCTAAGCCCTGAGGAGAAAAAAGCATGACCCACTGCATTAATGGACAATGGCTTACCGGGGCCGCAGAGAAATTCACCAAAACCGACCCGGTCGGCGGTGAGACGCTGTGGCAGGGCCAGGCCGCCAGCAAAGGGCAGGTTTCTTCAGCCTGCGAGGCAGCGCGCGCGGCTTTTGTGGGCTGGGCACGGCGGCCCTTTACCGAGCGCCAGGCCATTGCGGAGAAGTTTGCTGCGCTACTGGAAAAGAACAGCGAGGATCTGGCCACAGCGATTGCGCAGGAAACCGGGAAACCCCGCTGGGAAGCCCGTACCGAAGTACAGGCAATGATCAATAAGGTGGCAATATCCGTTAAGGCCTGGCACGCACGCACCGGGGAAACCCTCTCCGGCGAAAGCGCGTTGCGCCACCGCCCCCACGGCGTAATGGCGGTGTTTGGGCCCTACAATTTCCCGGGGCATCTGCCAAACGGCCATATTGTGCCCGCCCTGCTGGCCGGGAATACGGTGGTCTTCAAGCCGAGTGAGCTGACGCCCGTCACCGCTGAAAAAACCGTCCGCCTGTGGATGAGCGCCGGACTGCCTGACGGCGTGCTAAATATGGTGCAGGGCGGCCGGGACATCGGACAGGCGCTGGCGCAGGATGCGCATATAGACGGCCTGCTGTTTACCGGCAGCGCCGCGACCGGTTTCCAGCTGCACCGCCAGTTTGCCGGTCAGCCTGATAAAATGCTGGCGCTGGAAATGGGGGGGAATAATGCCCTTATCGTCGAGGACCCGGAGGATATTGATGCCGCCGTGCATATTGCTATCCAGTCGGCCTTTATTACTGCCGGACAGCGCTGCACCTGTGCCCGACGTATGCTGGTTAAGCGCGGTGCGCAGGGTGACGCTTTTCTGGCGCGATTGGTTGAGGTTGCCGGGCGTATCCAGACTGGCCGTTGGGATGATGAACCCCAGCCCTTTATGGGCAGCGTGATTTCACGCCAGGCAGCAGAGCATATTTACAGTGAATGGCAAACGCGAATTGATGCAGGGGGTAAGGTCCTGCTGCCGATGCGCTGGCCCGATCGCAGCAGCGCGATCCTGACGCCGGGCATCATGGATATCACCTCGCTAAAAAACGTCCCGGACGAAGAGGTTTTTGGCCCGCTGCTGTCGGTGGTGCGCTATGACGATTTCGACCAGGCGATCCGCCTGGCCAATAACACCCGCTATGGCCTCTCATGCGGCCTGATCTCCCCGCAGCGTGATCTGTTTGACCGTCTGCTGATTGAAGCCCGCGCGGGGATTGTTAACTGGAATAAACCGCTGACCGGCGCAGCCAGCAGCGCGCCCTTTGGCGGCGTTGGCGCGTCCGGTAACCACCGCGCCAGCGCATTCTACGCCGCCGACTACTGTGCCTGGCCGATGGCCTCGCTGGAGTCTGACAGCCTGACGCTTCCGGGTCAGCTGTCGCCTGGCCTGGATTTTAGCGTTGGGGAGGAGCCGCAATGAGCGCGCGCGAGGTTAACTTTGACGGGCTGCCGGGGCTGACGCACCACTACGCCGGGCTGTCGTTTGGCAATGAAGCCTCCACCCGGCATCAACACCAGATGTCAAATCCGCGGCTGGCAGCCCAGCAGGGGCTACTGAAAATGAAGGCGCTGGCGGACAGGGGCTTTGCGCAGGGGGTGATCCCGCCCCACGAGCGACCTAACGTCGGCGCACTGCGCCAGATTGGCTTTACCGGCAGCGATGCGCAGGTCATCGCGAAGGCGGCATCGCAGGCACCGGCGCTGCTCTCGGCAGCGAGCTCGGCTTCGGCAATGTGGGTCGCCAATGCGGCGACCGTCTCCCCCTCGGCGGACAGCGCCGACGGGCGCGTCCATCTGACGGTAGCCAACCTTAACAACAAGTTTCATCGGGCGATGGAAGCACCCACCACGGCGGCGCTGCTGCGGGCTATATTCCGTGACGGCGCGCACTTTACCGTTCATGATGCGCTCCCGCAGGTGGGGATGTTTGGTGATGAAGGCGCTGCTAACCACAACCGCTTTAGCGCCGGATATGGCGAACCTGGCGTTCAGCTCTTTGTCTACGGCCGCGCGGAGGGGGCGGGGGGCCTGGCACCGACACGCTATCCCGCTCGTCAAACGCGTGAGGCCAGCGAGGCCGTGGCCAGGCTCCACCAGCTCGATGCCAAACGGACTTTTTTTGCACAGCAGGATCCTGACGTCATTGATAAAGGCGTATTTCATAACGATGTTATCGCCGTGAGTAACCAGCAGGTTCTTTTTTGCCATCAGCGGGCTTTTCTGAACCAGCCCCGGCTGCTGGACGAACTGAAAGAAAATGTGCCGGGCTTTACCCCGCTGGTCGTGCCGGATAACGAGGTGAGCGTGGGCGATGCCGTCTCCACCTATCTGTTTAACAGCCAGCTGCTGAGCAAGGCTGACGGTAAAATGCTGCTGGTGCTGCCGGAAGAGGCCCGACAGCATGCGGGCGTCTGGCGCTATCTGAGCGGGCTGGTGGAGAGTGGGGGCCCGGTGGACGAGCTGAAGGTATTTGACCTGCGCGAAAGTATGTTTAACGGCGGTGGGCCCGCCTGCCTGCGCCTGCGCGTGGTGCTAAACGCGGCAGAGTACGCGGCGGTTAATCCAGCCGTGATGATGAATGACAGGCTGTTTACCACGCTTAACGACTGGGTGGCCCGTCACTACCGCGATCGCCTTTCACCGGCTGACCTGGCCGATCCGCAGCTGCTAACTGAGGGACGTCAGGCGCTCGATGAGCTCACAAAAGTGCTAAACTTAGGGAATGTCTATAATTTTCAGCAGTAATCACGGATGAAGTGACGCGCGTCTCCTGAAGAGCCGCGCGTCTGAGCCCGACAAAGGAGCACAAATTCATAACAAGGAGAATGCATGCTGGACTTGCTTACATTAACGCTTAGCGGTGAACGTCCATCCCCCCGCGCGGGTCGCAATGCATTTATGCAGTGGCAGTGGCTCGACGACGGCATCCTCGAAATCACGCCGCTGGAGGCGACTACCCAGGCGGTAGTTATCTCGGCGGGCATTCACGGCAATGAAACGGCCCCGGTCGAGATCCTTAATGCGCTGGTCAGCGAGCTGCTGGCGGGCGATTTGCCGCTGCTTCCGCGCCTGCTGGTGGTCTATGGTAATCCCACTGCGCTGCGGGCAGATAAACGCTATCTTCGCTGCGACCTGAACCGGCTGTTCGGCGGGCGCTGGCAGCAGTATGAAGACTGCATGGAGGCGCGACGCGCATGGCGCCTTGAGCAGGCTATGGAGACCTTCTGGCAGGCGGGCAACAGCGACGAGATCCGCTGGCATCTTGACCTGCATACGGCAATCCGTGGATCCTGGCATACCCGCTTTGGCGTTATGCCGATGCGCGAAACGCCATGGCCGGACGATTTTCTGCACTGGCTGGCCGCCGCCGGGCTGGAGGCGCTGGTATTTCATCGTGCACCGGGTGGTACCTTCACCCACTACAGCTCCCGCCACTTTGGCGCAGCAAGCTGTACGCTCGAACTGGGTAAGGCGCTCCCTTTCGGCAGTAACGATCTCAGCCAGTTCGCCGCGACGCATCAGGCGCTAAGGGCCATACTGACCGGTGGCAGCCTGCCCGAGGTGGGGGAACCGCCGCTCCGCTATCGGGTATCCCAGCAGCTGACCCGCCAGACGGATGATTTCAGGCTACATATGAGCCGTGAAACTCTGAACTTTACCGTCTTCCCTCAGGGGACGCTGCTGGCAGAAGATGGTGAAAAGCGCTACTACGTGCAGCAGGCGCGGGAATATGTGATGTTCCCTAATCCTGACGTTGCGCTGGGGCAGCGGGCGGGCCTGATGCTGGTTGAGGACAATGCCCATAATCAGGCGCTACGCTAAATATCAGCGCGCAATGGCGCTCCACTCAGTTGCGTACTCCAGGGGGCTAACGCCCCTTACTTTTTCCTTTCCAGCTATTTGCGGTTGTATTACACTTCTCCACTCTTTCTGCATTAATCCCTTTAAATTCATACTTCTTAGCAATTCCTCACGGTAATCTTCGCATTCTCTTCATGATTGGCGCTAATTTGTCTTTTATGCTTTCAGGGCTTTACTCACGCTCAGCGTACTTGACGTTCAGCGCACTAAACTGAGTTCCGACATCGCGACAAAGCTGTCGCCTCAGAACCGAAAAGTAAGGATAAAAATGATGCGTAAATTAACTTCTACCGTAATCGCCATGACTCTGGCCCTGGGCGCCGCTAATATCGTTCACGCTGCGGCTGATACGCTGACCCCGCCACCGGCCGGTGCCGACAAGCCGATGATGCACCAGCCGCCGCGTCATGGTGGTATGCATGAAATGTTTAAAGGGCTGAATCTGACCGATGCACAGAAGCAGCAGATGCGTACCATCATGGATAGCGCACACAAAGACATGAAGCGTCCATCGCTGGAAGAGCGCCGCGCGATGCATGACATTATCGCCTCTGACAGCTTCGACCAGGCTAAAGCCGAAGCTCAGGCCACCCAGATGGCGGCAGACGGCAAAGGCCGTGCGCTGAAAATGATGGAAACGCAAAATAAACTGTACAACGTGCTGACGCCTGAGCAGAAAAAACAGTTCAACCAGAACTTCGAAAAGCGTCTGGCTGAAAAACCGCACCACGAAGGCAAAATGCCTCCTGCTGACGATTAAGTCTTAGCGACGTAATCAACGCTTAGCGGTCGCAAACAGAAACCGCCGGCGTTGCCCACTCCCTGCCAATGGGATGTGGGCAGCGTCGGCGGTTTTTTGTTAATACAAAGGTACTATCGGGTACTTTCCGCTAATGACCGGCTTGCAGAGGATTTTATAGCCGTCGCTGTCGAAGCCTTTGGGCGTCGAGGTTAGCGCCTTTGCCATCGCCAAATCCTCAACCGATCCCAGATAAAACCAGTTATTGATGATGTGGATCTGCGTCTGGTTTACGCCTTCCTCAACCACGCCGACGGCACCCTCCCAGGGCCAGCACTGTACGCGTACGCGTTCCAGCGCGGCAAGCAGGCGCTGATGATGCGCCTCGGGGGACTCTTTACCGCAGCAGGCACCGGCACAACGTCCCAGGCTGGCGCGGAAGCAGGCGCGGTTGCGGCTCAGATTCTCCAGCCCCAGCAGTGCGAGACAGAGCTGCTGCTCATCGGCGATTTTTTGCAGCGTCTCCAGCGCCGACCGGCGGCTGGAATAGAGTCCGAACAGGTCCGGCGTGTGCGAAAAGTCCAGCTCTTTGGCAAAGACCACGGTTGGTTTGTTCTGGCTGATATGCAGCGAACAGAGTTGACGATTCTTGCGCAGCCGCTTATTAAACAGCGGCTGCTGCACCTTGATCATCTGCGCCTCAAGCAGCAGCGCGCCCAGCTCACCCGCAGTTTGAATAAAGCTGATGTGGCGGGTCTGACGCAGCATTTTGGCTTCATCCGCCGTGCGAAAATGGGACATGACCCGGCTGCGGATATTGATGCTTTTACCGATATACAGCGGCATCGTTTCACTGTCGCCGTGAAAGGTGTAGACCCCAGGGAGTGAAGGTAGCCCTGTAAGTGAGGGGCGAAGATGTTCGGGATACTGATAGATAGCCGCTGGTTCAAATTCCAGGCGTTGAGCTGCTGCACGTCTGACCACATTGCACTCCGGTTACTGGTTACTTGTACAGTGTAACAGGGGCGGGGAGGATAAAAAAGCGTCTCCTGGCGCATTGTGCGCCAGAAATATGTTCGAACGGCCGTGGCTATGCTCAGGATTATGCTGATATAACGCCTGAAGCCGGGGCGATGACCTGCTCCCCTGGCTTCAGTTTGTCACTCACTGGTGCGAGATTATTTCTTCCAGAAGTCGTCAAAGATGGTGATGGGCGGGCGGCGTTTATGCTCCGTCTTCAGATACCAGCCTTCGATAGTTTTTGCCGCATCGGCAGCAATGGTTTTGCCTTCAAGGTAGTGGTCGATCTGCTCATAGGTGACGCCCAGCGCCACTTCATCCTGCAGGCCGGGCCGGTCATCTTCCAGGTCCGCCGTCGGGTGTTTCAGATACAGATGCGCCGGGCAGCCCAACGCTTTCAGCAGCTGTTTACCCTGACCTTTATTCAGCCGGAACAGCGGATTAATATCCGTGCCGCCATCGCCATACTTGGTGAAAAAACCGGTGACGGCTTCTGCGGCATGGTCGGTTCCCACCACCACGCCCGAGGTCACCCCGGCGATGCTGTACTGAGCCTTCATTCGCTCACGAGCCTTCTCATTGCCCCGAACAAAATCGGACAGCGTCACGCCCGCCTCGCGCAGGGCTTTCTCACTGGCCAGCACCGCCTCTTTGATGTTTACCGTTAATACGCGGTCAGGTTTGATGAAATCAATCGCGTCCTGGCAATCCTGTTCGTCTGCCTGAATGCCGTAGGGCAGGCGGACGGCGATAAACTGATAGTCGGCGCTTCCTGTCTCCTGACGGAGTTCTGAAATAGCGGTCTGACTCAGTTTACCGGCCAGGGTAGAGTCCTGGCCCCCACTGAGCCCCAGCACCAGCGTTTTAATAAAGGGATAGGTTCTGAGATAGGACTTAAGAAACTCAACGCTGTTGCGGATCTCCTGCTGAACATCAATGACAGGTTTGACCCCCAGTGCTTCGATTATTTCCTGTTGCAAAGTCATTTGTATCTCCTGAGATTCATTGCCTTAAGCAGGCAGCCGTGTTTTCAATGGTTGCGTTAAAGCTAACGCGGCCGGCGTAAAACAACAAGATTGAATTCTGATGTTTCCTTTATCTGTCATTCGCATGGCTTGCATGACAATAAAGAGAGGAAAAAGTGCGATTTTTTTTGCCATAAAGTTGATAAATCAGCATTTCTGTTCCAGGCTTAAGCTTACATGGAAAATAAAAGAGGAATAAAAACATGAAGAAGTTTGCAGGAGCTATTGGTGCTGCCGTGGTTTTAGCCGTTTTATCGGGCTGTTCGGCGTACGATCGCGCGGAAAGTTACGTTACCAAGCCAGTGGTACAGGACGTTAAAAAGGGTATGACGCGCCAGCAGGTTCGTGATATCGCAGGCCCGGCGTCAACTGAAATTACCATGGTACACGCTCGCGGTACCTGCCAGACCTATGTTCTGGGTGAGCGTAACGGTAAATTACAGACCTACTTCGTTAGCTATAGCGATACCGGTCGCGTAATGAACTACGGCTTCCAGAGCTGTAAGGAATATGACACCGATCCGCAGGTTTCGCAGTAAATTCCTGTTGAGATAACATGAAAAACGGTCACCTCGGTGACCGTTTTTTTTTGCCTGTCTTTTACAGACCGGGCGGGCGGGAAACTTCCAGATAGCGGCCGTCAATATCGCGACGGTAATAGTGGCCATCCTGGACGTAGAAGCGGTCGCCGTTGTAGTCGAGCGTACGCATGCTGCCGCTATAGCGCTGCTCCGGAGGCTGCACCATCACATAGGTATTATCGTTGGCGCGCTGATAGTAACTGCCGTTCAGGGCATAGTAAGTCAGGCCACCAATCAGTACGCCCACGGCGGCATCGGGCAGAAAGTTTAATCTGCCTGGCCCACCGCCCCAGCCACGGTGTCCGCCTGGCCCACCGCCCCAGCCGTGATGCCAGCCCGGTCCAGGGCCTGGTCCTGGACCCCAGCCGGGTTGCGCGAGGACCAGCGTTGGGGAAAGTAATGTTACAGCGAAAAGAGCGCTGAGCACCTTTTTCATAGGGTTTCTCCTGGTTCTGACTGAGATTAACATTACGCCCGGCCAGCGAAAACGCAAGCGCTGAATCGCCACGGTTGTCCGCTGCTTACAGCACTTAACGCATTCTTAACGCTCCCTCCACGATGCCTCTTATATTGCGCCCTCCTGGCGGGTTGCAAAGCGTACTTCCGGCTGAAGTTTCTTCTCCGGCTGTAGCATGGTCATGGCCAGCATGCTGATAAATGCCACGGCGGCAGTGGCGCTGAACATGGCGTTGTAACCATAGTGCTGCGCCAGCCACCCGCTCAGCAGCGGAGAGGTAATGGTGGCAAGATTGGCAATGGCCAGGGTGATGCCGCTGTAGGTGCCTACCGTGGATTTTGGCGTGACGTCGATTACCACCGACCAGTACACATTATTCACCAGCGCGTTCAGAGCATTGCCCAGCGTCATCATCAGAATAATGGTGGCAGGTGAGGGCATCCAGGGGATCGCCATAAAGCAGAGCGCAGTCATCAGCAGCGTGACGGCGGCAAAAACGTTCCTCGCCAGCCGCAGATTATTAAAGCGTTTCAGGAGCGCATCGGCGATCCTGCCTCCCAACAGCACGGTCACGCAGGCGCCGCTCCATGGGATCATCGCGACGTACCAGAGCGAGTGCAAATCGTAGTGAAAGCTGTCCTGCAAATATTTCGGTCCCCAGCTTACCAGGGTAAAGGTGATATAGAGGAAGGAGAAGTAGCCCAGCGCGTTACAGACCAGCGTACGATTGCTGAAGAAGCGCCACCAGGGCAGGCGCGGACCGCTGGCCTTCTCAGCCTGGCCGCGGCTGATGACCATCCGCTCCTGCGGGCTAACTTTGGGGTGCTGTTCGGGCGTATCGGTAAATACGCGGGCAAAAATCACCATGGCAATCAGCGAAAAGCACCCCAGCAGAATAAACATGCTTCGCCAGTCATCGGTGAGCAGCAGCAGGCCGACGGCAACCGGGGCGGTAAGCAGTGCGCCCACCTGGGTGCTGAGCAGACCAATTCCCAGCGCGGTTCCGCGCTCGTGGTCAGGCGACCAGTGCGCGATAGCCTTATTCATGAGGGCATAAGCCGGGCCTTCCGCCAGGCCAAAGAGTACGCGCATAACCGCAAACCCCATAATGGCCGAACCGCCAAACAGCGCCAACCCCACATCACCCGCCCAGGCCGTAGCGACCTCCAGCAGCGACCAGGCGACGCCCGCCATCAGCCACACTCTTCTGGTGCCGAGGCGATCGGCAAGAAAACCGCCGCACAGCGAACCCAGCAGATAGCCAAAACCGAAGTAGCTCAGCACTGCGCCGAGCTGCACCTTACTGAGGTGATATTCCGTTGAGATAGCATTGGCCGCAAATGAGAGCGCCCCCCGATCGATGTAATTGATCAGCGCGATGAAAAACAGCATGGCGAAAATACGGTAGCGATAGCGGCTAACGGTCAGGGTGGCATTCATGGTTTATCTCCAGCACAACGGGTGTGAAGGTAAATAAGCAACATCAATGCCAGGGTGATAGCGGATGGTCAGTGACCGACAATATCAGGGTAATAAACGGATGATAAGTGACCGACTTAATTAACGTTAAAGCCGGGAGGCACCCGATGGGCCTGACCATGATGTCTGACGCGGTGCTGGCTGCACCGTGGGAGAACGTTCCACATACACTACCTGCCTTACCATAAGGCATCCCGGCGCGGCGCTGCTTCGGATTAACGCAGGACCACTTAAGGGGGAGTTGAGCAGAAGGTATCGGGCGGGTTTAACGCTTTCCTGAACGAAAAATCGGGCGAAAACCTGTCGCCCGATTTAATGCTTAATCGACACTTAATCGGGCTGAAACGTTGCGCCCGATTAAGTGCCATATCACCATGCCGTCAGGCTGGCACGGTCAGTGCTTTCTGACTGCGCGACCAGATCCTGTGTGCACCCATCGCCAACAGGAACTCGCTCATCAGCACGCCTTCGGCCTTACTGTCTTCGATGATACCTTCTTCCTGTTCGCTGTCGCCAAGGCCAAACTGCGCCTTAAAGCGGCGGGCGTCACCGCTAAGCCCGATAACCTTCAGGTGCTTATAGGCTTCCAGCAGGAAGTAGCGGGCATCACCGCTCAGCAGCAGGGCATCAATGTTGCCATCCGGGACGATGACCGCATCAAAGGTCAGCGACGGCAGACCGCTGAAGGTGGCATCAACAGGCAGGTCTGAACCGTCGTCGGCGCGTACCTGACCCATATGCGGTGCCAGCAGCTTGCCGTGAACGCCCTGAGCTTTAAGCTCCTGGAGGATCGCCAGCACGTCAGCAGCACATACGCCATCGCTGAGCAGCAACGCGACCTGGCGGCCCTTGATGGTCCCGCTGGGTACCGCATAGAGGCTCAGGCTGGCATCCTTTTTCAGACCGTTAACGTCTTTAGGCGGCGCGGTATGCATTTTCTCGTCGGACAGGGCAATCCCCAGGTTTTTTGCCACGCCATTTGCCAGCGAGACGTCGATATGGACCAGGTGATCGACCACGCGTTCGCGGATATAAGGACGGGCCACCTTGCTGAGCTCAAAGGAGTAGGCATCAATAATATGCTGCTGCTCCACCGGCGTCTGGCTGTTCCAGAACAGGCGCGGCTGCGAGTAATACTCGCCAAAGGACGGGCTACGCTCGCGAACTTTATGGCCTTCGATGCGCTCCTGATAGCTTTCAAACCCGCCACGGTGCGGGGCCGGAGGCGTCTCACGCGGCCAGTTATCGTTGATCGAGTTTGGCTCATAGTTTGCCGGATTGGTGTCGATATCCATCCGGTGCATGCCCTGACGCTGGAAGTTGTGATACGGACAGGTCGGGCGGTTGATCGGGATCTCGTGGAAGTTAGGTCCACCCAGGCGGCTGATCTGAGTATCCGTATAGGAGAACAGGCGACCCTGCAATAGCGGATCGTTGGAGAAATCCATCCCCGGGACGATGTGCCCTGGATGGAAAGCAACCTGCTCGGTTTCGGCAAAAAAGTTATCCGGGTTACGGTTGAGAACCATCTTACCGATGAGTTCAACCGGCACCAGCTCTTCGGGAATAAGCTTGGTCGCATCCAGCAGGTCAAAGTCAAATTTGAACTCATCCTCCTCGGCAATCAGCTGTACGCCCAGCTCATACTCAGGATAGTCGCCAGCCTCAATGGCTTCCCACAGATCGCGACGGTGGAAGTCGGGATCGCGCCCGGTGAGTTTTTGCGCTTCATCCCACAGTAAAGAGGCTTTACCGGCAACCGGCTTCCAGTGGAAGCGGACGAAGGTGGCTTTACCTTCGGCATTGATAAAGCGGAAAGTGTGAATACCGAAGCCTTCCATCGTGCGGTAGCTGCGTGGGATACCGCGGTCGGACATCGCCCAGAGGACATTGTGCAGCGTTTCCGGCTGGAGCGACACATAGTCCCAGAAGGTATCGTGCGCGCTCTGTCCCTGAGGGATTTCATTATGGGGTTCGGGTTTCACCGCGTGGACAAAATCGGGAAATTTGTGAGCATCCTGGATAAAGAATACCGGGGTGTTATTGCCCACCAGGTCAAACACGCCCTCGTCGGTATAAAACTTGGTCGACCAGCCGCGAATATCACGTACGGTATCCGCCGAGCCTGCACCGCCCTGAACGGTTGAAAAGCGCACGAATACCGGCGTCTGCTTACCGGGATCGCGCAGGAAGTCCGCTTTGGTGATATCGCTCATATCACGATACGGCTGGAAGTAGCCGTGTGCCGCAGAACCGCGGGCATGCACGATACGCTCAGGAATGCGTTCGTGGTCAAAGTGGGTGATTTTTTCGCGCAGGATAAAGTCTTCAAGCAGGGTGGGACCGCGAGTGCCCGCGCGCAGTGAATTCTGGTCGTCGGCAATACGCGTGCCCTGATTGGTCGTCAGCGGGAAATTTTCACCCCCTTTGCGGAAGGACTCCAGCGCATCAAGCTTGGCATTATGCGTATTCGGGGCTTTCAGGCTCCCGGGCGCCGTTGGCTCCTTCCCGGGTGGCGTAGGTTCCGCCGAAGGTTTATGCGACCCATCTGCGGGCGCCAGCGAATCCATGCCGGGTTTAGCTGAATCAGGCCCGGTAGACGGGGCGTTGTGGCTGAGTTCCTTATTATCTGTTTCTTTCGACATTCTCACTTACTCCTGTTGTTGTCATTTCAGACTCCAGTAACTATAGAACAGTGAGTGAGATACGCCTTAAAACAGCAGGGTTAAGTGTTTAAAATCGTGTTTAAAACATGATAAAGGATGATAAAACGCGCATAGCGCGGTAAAAATCGGCTGGGGAAGCGGGGCGGGGATAAAAAAAGGGCTGGCGGAGGCCAGCCCTGAGAGATTATTCGCGTTCTGTGGGCTCCCAACGGAGCAGGCTGTCAGCGTTCCGCCAGCTCGAAGTCACGCTCTGCATCGGCGTGAAGCAGTGCTTTATCGGTCTGCTTCAGCCACTGGCTGGTCAGCATGCCGGCCGTCATCGAGCCGTTCACATTCAGGGCGGTGCGGCCCATATCAATGAGCGGTTCAATAGAGATCAACAGCGCTACCAGCGTCACCGGCAGGCCCATCGTGGGCAGCACAATCAGCGCGGCGAAGGTCGCACCGCCGCCAACGCCTGCTACGCCCGCTGAACTGAGGGTTACGATGCCAACCAGGGTCGCAATCCACATCGGGTCGAATGGGTTGATGCCCACCGTCGGCGCAACCATCACCGCCAGCATGGTGGGATAAAGCCCCGCGCAGCCGTTCTGCCCTATGGTCGCACCAAATGAGGCGGAAAAGCTGGCGATAGACTCCGGAATACCCAGGCGACGCGTTTGGGCCTCAACGCTCAGCGGAATGGTTGCGGCGCTGGAACGGCTGGTAAAGGCGAAGGTGATGACCGGCCAGACTTTTTTAAAGAAACGCTTAGCATTAACGCCATTAACGGTGAGCAGCAGGGCATGGACGGCGAACATGATTGCGAGGCCCAGATAGGACGCCACGACAAAGCTGCCGAGCTTAACGATATCGCTCACGTTTGAGCTGGCCACCACCTTCGTCATCAGGGCCATTACGCCGAACGGCGTCAGCTTCATGATCAGGCGAGCCAGCTTCATGACCCAGGCTTGTAAAACATCAATGGCAGCCAGCACGCGTTCGCCTTTCGGCCGATCATCCCGCAGCAGATGCAGGGCTGCAACACCCAGGAAGGCGGCAAAAATCACCACGCTGATAATCGAGGTCGGGCTGGCCCCGGTCAGGTCGGCAAAGGGGTTTTTTGGCACAAACGAGAGCAGCAGCTGCGGCGTGGAGAGATCGGCAACTTTGCCAACGTAGTTACTTTTTAGCGCGGCAAGGCGAGCGGTTTCCTGCACGCCCTGGACCAGCCCGCTGGCATCCAGCTTGAACAGCCAGGTGACGAACACGCCGACCAGGGCAGAGATAGCGGTGGTAAACAGCAGTACGCCAATCGTTAATACGCTAATTTTCCCCAGCGAGGAGGCATTATGCAGCCGGGCCACGGCGCTGAGTATTGAGGCGAAGACCAGCGGCATAACAATCATCTGCAACAGCTGAACGTAGCCGTTACCGACGAGATTAAACCAGCTAATGGACTCTTTCAGCGTCGCGCTGTCGGCGCCATAAATAGTATGCAGGACCAGGCCGAACAGCACACCGGTCACCAGGCCCAGCAGGACCTTTTTTGACAGGCTCCAGCGGGTGCTACCACTTTTAGCCAGTATAACTAACAGGGCGACAAATGCCGCAAGGTTAGCGATTAATGGAAGGTTCATCCCCAGATCTCCAATGAAGCGGTGCGCTGTATCAGGCACCGCGCTATTACCGTTATTTTTTATTGCGCACGCAAATGCGCCCTGGAGTGCATGGTAGCAGCTGATCCGGGGTGTCTATATATCCAAATGGAATGGCTTATAACCAATCGTCGTTTTATGACGGGTTATTGCGCACCATGGCTATCAATTAGCCGATTAATGTTACTTTGTACCGTGCTGACCATCTGCGCTGGCCATCCGTCTGCACCAAAGGGGGGCATGCCGGGAGAGAACCACATGGCGATGCCGACCAGCGCCAGGCAGAAAATTCGCTCCATCTGGTTACCCTTCTGGCTGGCAAGCAGCGGCAGCCTGAAGCGCCAGCGACAGGGCCAGAGCAGCGGCACGCCAGCGGGCGTGAGCATATCGGCGACGATATGACTCAGGTAGCCCAGTACCAGGCCCTGAAAAGCATCGGCAGGCACCACCCAGTGCTGCGGAACTTTCAGGTTAAAGAGCGCAATACCTCCGATCACCGCCAGCAGGCTGTGGGTAAATCCACGATGACCGAAGGCGCGGGCAATAGGATGTGAAAGCCAGCGAAAACGACGGCCCAGCACGGATTGAGGGTGGTCGATATCCGGCAGCAGGCTGGTTAGCAGCGTTGCCGGAATAATATGCCACCAGTCACCGTTAGCCAGTACCGGCGTGAGTTCGGCGCGTTTGGAAAAAATAGCGCTGGCAAGCGCAAATATAAGATGGCCTTCGGCCGTCATGGAAAACACCTGGCTGGATAGCTGTCAATCCATCCAGTATAGGTGATATGTACAGTAGAATAAATATGTGACGCTGTAACGAAAGATAAATAGGGGGTAAAAGGATTAGTTTTCCTTCAGGCGGTTACCGTGGAGATGTGCTGCACTGAGCTGGCTCAGCGAGGAGAGCCTGACATCAGCCAGCGCCCAGCGCGGGTCTGCGGCATGTTCAGCAGCAGGGACCACCACGGAGCGCATGCGGGCGGCTTTGGTCGCGATGACGCCGTTCAACGAGTCCTCCAGGGTTACGCAGTTAAGCGGATCCACCCCCAGGCCTTCCGCAGCGTTGAGATAAACCTGCGGATGGGGCTTGCTCCACGGCAGCGTTTCTGCCGAGGCGACCACGTCGAAATAGTCGCGCAGGTTGAAAATGTGCAGCACGCGTTCCAGCATATGCAGAGGCGAAGCTGACGCCAGGCCAATTTTCAGTCCTTCAGCCTTACAAAGTTTTATCGCTGATTCTACGCCGGGAAGCAGCGGGCGCGTCTCCTCAATCAGCGCCTGCGCTCGCACGATAATTCTGCGTGTAACTTCCTGCTGATCCGGCCCCTGCCAGGGCAGAGTTTCATACCACATCCTCACCACCTGATCGATACGCAACCCTACCGTATCCGGCAGCTCGTTGCGGCGCGACAGGTCGACGCCCAGTGAGGAAAAAATATCCCTTTCCGCGCGATCCCACAGCGGCTCAGAGTCAATTAGCAGCCCATCCATATCGAAAATTGCCGCAAGTACAGGACGAAAATAAGGCATTTTATCACTCCATTTGACCGGTTATCCTCACAGTAGCATGAAGCTTTCGCGGGTGAAATCGCCTTATTTTCGTCAATATTAGGGACAAGCCGACTTTTTTCAGGCACATTTGCTGCCTGAAGGTAAACTTACACCCCTGGCACAGAAGGACAGGAGAAAGCATGACTTATCAACAGGCTGGCAGAGTTGCCGTACTTAAGCGCATTGCTGGCTGGATCGTATTCATTCCGGCGTTGATTTCCACGCTTATTTCGCTGATGGGTTTTTTAGAACAAAGCCGTGAGAAGCGAGAAGGGATTAATGCCGTAATGCAGGACTTCTCGCACGTCATGATCGACATGATCCGTTTCAATACCGGTTTTTTGAAGTCATTCTGGGAAAATTCGCCCGTGCCTGATTTCAATCACGGCAGCAACGTCTCCTTCTGGGTGATATATGTGCTGATTTTTGTCGGTCTCGCTTTACAGGCGTCGGGTGCAAGAATGTGGCGTCAGACGCGCCATCTACGGGAAGGGATCGAGGATCAGCTGATTCTGGAAAATGCCCGGGGTACGGAAGGGCGAACGCGGCAGCAGCTGGAAGAGAAAATCGTGGTTCCACGGCATACGATTTTCCTGCAGATTTTCCCCCTGTACATCCTGCCGATTGCCATTGCCGTCGCGGGCTATTTTGTCTTAAAGCTGCTGGGCTTTATTTATTGATCAAGCGGCCTGATGTCTGGCATCAGGCCGTTCACGCGTGTCACTTTTTACCCATGCAGCACACGCCATGCCGACCACTGGCATCAGGCCGTTCAAGCGCGTTGCTCCTCTCCCGCATCCTCATCCAGCAGGTTGCCGATCGCACGTTGTGCTTCTGCCAGCCAGTGACCGCCAAAAACATTGGCCCGATTAAGCAAGTAGTAGAGCTGATAGACCGGCTGCCGTTTGCCGAAATCTTCCGGCAGGGGCCAGACCGACTGGTAGCCTGCCAGGATCTCAGCAGGAAGTTCGGGATGCCAGGCCAGCATGGCCAGATCGCACTCTCTGTCACCCCAGTAGCAGGCGGGATCGAAAATACAGGGTCCCTGGTCGCTGGCGGCACAGTTTGCGGGCCAGAGATCGCCATGCAGTAGCGAGGGTTGTGGGTTATGCGCAGACAAAACCCGCTGCGCGCAGCGAATAATCAGGTCGATATCACCGTAGAGTATCCCTTTTTCTGCCGCCAGCTGTAGCTGCCAGCCAATGCGCTGCTCGGCGAAAAAGAGTGACCACCGCTTAAGCCAGCTATTGGGCTGCGGGGAGGTGGTGATGTTGTTGTCGTAGTCCAGACCAAACTGAGGCTGCTCGCTCCACTGATGCAGACGCGCCAGCGCACTGCCAAGCTCCCGGGCATCCCGACCTTCAAGCGGGCGGAGTGGGAGGTATTCCAGCAGCAGAAAGCTAACGTCACGATCGCTTCCTGTGCCATACACGGCAGGGACGCGCACCGTTTGTGTTCGGGCCAGAAGCTGGAGCTGCTCGGCCTCCCAGGCGAAAAGATCCCGCATATCACGACTGTTGCACTTAACGAATACGTCATATTCGCCGTAGCGGATGCGCCACGCCGGGTGAATATCCCCACCGGGTAACTCGGTACGCTGGCTGATTTCGGCGTTACCCAACTGCTCATTTAACAGACGACCAATGGCTGACCACATTTGGGTTTCTCCCATTCGCTGTTTACTGCAGGATGCGCTGATGTTAACGCCTAAATAATAATCAAAACCTGCGCTTGCGCACGGCCAGAGCAACTTTTACCGGATTAATTATTATTTATTGGTCCGCTTTTAAAAATTCCTGCCACGTCTGAATCACCACCTCAGGCTTGTCGCCCAGCGCCAGCTCACCCAGACCCTCAGCCTGTTCACGCACGGCATCCTTTTCCAGCGCGCTGACGATACCAAAGCTGTTCGTACCCAGCTCGTGTGGATGACCCTCTTTATCATGCAACGTGGTGGTAAAACCCCCATTAACCAGCGCGCTGGTGAGTTCCAGCACATCGGTCAGGCCCTCTTCCTGATAGTGAAAAGTCACCACATACTGCTCGACGTCTAATGCACTCATGATTCACCTCTTTGTTAAGCATAATGTTTTAGCATAGCCCACTGACGTAAAAGAGGAGGCCGGAAAGCGCTGATTGATAATGCAATTAATTATCATTATTATCTTCGCCCTTATCCCGAGAGTTATTGGAGTCTGATGTGCTGTCTGTTGCTCGTTTTGCTACCACCTTCGCCCTGATGGCCTGTGCCGTTCCAGCCTTTGCGACTACCTTCCCGGTCACGCTGACCGACAGCGACGGGCAGCAGGTCACCCTTTCTCATCAGCCGCAGCGGGTTGTTCTGCAGGATGGTCGCGACATTCTCGCGCTGGCGCTGCTGGACCGCGATGACCCCTTTCAGCGTCTGGTAGCGTGGAATAACCTGTTGAAAAAAAGCGACCGCCCGACCTGGGAGCTGATGGCGAAGAAGTGGCCCGCTGCGCAGAAAATTGTTGATATGGGGTTCAGTGATAAAGGGGATGTCAATCTGGAAAGTGTGGTTGCCCTGCATCCCGACTTAATGATCGCCCAGCTTCGCGCCAAACCTTCACTTAGCCAGACCGGGGTGCTGGATAAAATGCATCAGCTTGGTATCCCCGTGCTGTTTATCGACACCTTTAAGGATCCGGTCAAGGATACTCCCAAAAGTATCACCCTGCTGGGCATCGCACTTGACCGTGAGTCGGAAGCCCGCGCCTACACGGATTTCTATCAGCGCCACTATCAGGCTATCCTTTCCGCAACCCGCCGTGTTACGCCACAGCCCCGGGTCTTTATTGAAGCGAAGGCCGGGTTGGGCGGGCTGGAATCATGCTGTTTTACCCATGCTAACGTCGGCTGGGGCGCAATGGTCGAAGCCGTAGGCGCGAAAAATATCGCTACCGGCCTGCTGCCGGGTGCCACCGGCGATATCTCCCTGGAAAAGGTGATTTCGCTTAAACCGGATGTTTATATCGTGTCGGGTTCGCAGTGGGCGAGTAAAAATAATGCTGCTATTCCTTTCGGTTACAACGTCACGCAAAATCAGGTTAACGCCGCTTTCGACAAAATGAAGCAGCGGCCCGGTTTTTCACAGGTCTCCGCCATCAGCAATAACCGCTTTTACGGCGTTTACCATAATTTTTATAACCACCCCTACAATATTGTTGGGCTGGAGTATCTGGCGAAGTTTATCTACCCGCAGCAATTTGCCACGCTCGATCCGGCCAATACCTGGAAAGAAATTGTCACCCACTTTACCGCAGTCCCACTGGGGGAAGGTGTGTTAGGCGCACAGGCCCCGGCAAAATAGGGCAGCAACAGGGGCGCGACAGGGCCAGTGGTGTAAAACGGTGGTTCTGCCGCGTCCATTTTAAACCCCAAACAGGGTGTGAGAATTATTCCGTCAGCCGAGACACCTTGTAACATCCAGACACTTTATTTTCACTTATGCGGAATAAATCTTATTTACTGCTGGCTGTAAAGCATTCAATTAACCTTTATACTACGCGACGTTAATAAGACTTCTCTCATTCAGAACACCTTTTTGACAGGTTGCTTAGTTAAAAGAGCGATCAAACAAAATGTTACGATTATTTCCGTAAATTGCGTTGATCGTCTTTTAAAAATCTTCAGACTCACTCATCTCAAACTGTCGTACGGATCACATTTAATGAAAGCCTTTAACAAGCTGTCTGTAGCTCTTTTGCTCTCCTGCGGAACTTTGTGCCACCAGGCGCTCGCGGACAATAACGTCTTTACGGTCATGGATGATCCCTCCACGGCGAAGAAATCTTTCGATGGCAATGCCTCTGCGGGTTATCTGGCTCAGACCGGAAACACTACCAGCTCCTCGCTGACGGCTAATACCACCATGACCTGGTATCAGCCAAAAACAGCATACAGCCTGTGGGGCAGCGCCAGTAACACCTCTTCTAACGACGAACGCTCTTCTGAAACCTATCAGCTGGGTGGACGTACGCGTTACAACATGACCGACTTTGACTACCTGTTCGGTCAGGCAAGCTGGCTCAGCGACCGCTTTAACGGGTATGACGGCCGCTCAATTCTGGTAGCCGGTTATGGTCGCCAGCTGCTTAACGGTCCCGTGCATTCACTGCGCATAGAAGCCGGCCCGGGCGTACGCTATGACGACTACCACGACGGTGGCAGTGAAACGCAGGCCCTGGCATACGGCGCGCTGAGCTATCAGTGGCAGCTGACAGATACCACTAAGTTCATTCAGGGTGTATCGGTACTGGGCAGTGATGACACCACTGTTAACTCCGAAACGGGCCTGCAGGTCGCTATTAACCAGCACTTTTCGCTGAAGGTGGCTTACAACGTCACCTGGAACCAGAATCCACCTTCCTCTGCGCCGGATAAAACGGATACTAAAACGACCGTTATGTTGTCCTACGCCATGTAAACCGTCCCGGTTCGCTGTTTTTGTGACGGGTCGGCAGTGCCGGCCCGTTAATCTGTAGTCCGTTCTTTCTCCGTTATTTCCCCTCACTGACTCTTTTTATTGCAAACTAAAAAAACTCTGCCTTCGCTTTCTTTGACCTGGGGGTCATAGCGTGTAAGATGTTCGCCCTTAAGGCGTTTTTGCTGAAAGAAACGTTTTACCCGTGTACCAGGCTGGGACCAAACTGACAACTGTGAGTCGGTTTCAAGTTACCATGGTCTGAAGTATATGAATTAACTCATTTTTGTATGTAGCCTTGCGTATGGGTTACCACTGCAATTAAGGATGTATGATGCCTGTTATTACTCTTCCTGATGGAAGTCAGCGTACTTTCGACCACGCCGTCAGCGTGATGGACATTGCCCAGGATATCGGTCCGGGCCTGGCGAAGGCCTGCATTGCTGGCCGCGTGAACGGTGAACTGGTAGATGCCGTCGATCCCATTACTGCCGATGCCAGTGTCGCGATAATTACCGCTAAAGACGAAGCGGGTCTGGAAATTATTCGTCACTCAACCGCTCATCTGCTGGGGCATGCCATCAAGCAGCTGTGGCCTGATACCAAAATGGCGATTGGCCCGGTGATCGATAACGGTTTCTACTATGACGTTGATATTGACCGCACTCTGACTCAGGAAGATATCGAACAGCTCGAAAAGCGTATGCATCAGCTGGCCGAAACGAATTACGACGTCATCAAGAAGAAAGTGAGCTGGCAGGAAGCGCGTGACGCCTTCGCTGCCCGTAACGAAACGTACAAGATGACCATTCTTGATGAGAATATCAGCCGTGATGACCATCCGGGCCTGTATCATCATCAGGAATACGTGGATATGTGCCGTGGCCCGCACGTGCCGAATATGCGCTTTTGTCACCACTTCAAACTACAGAAAATCTCAGGTGCCTACTGGCGCGGCGACAGCAATAACAAAATGCTGCAGCGCATCTACGGTACTGCCTGGGCGGATAAAAAACAGCTGGCGGCCTATCTGCTGCGGCTGGAAGAGGCTGCAAAGCGCGACCACCGTAAAATTGGCAAGCAGCTTGATCTGTATCATATGCAGGAAGAAGCACCGGGTATGGTATTCTGGCACAATGACGGCTGGACCATTTTCCGCGAGCTGGAAGTGTTTGTTCGCAGCAAGCTGACCGAGTATGACTACCAGGAAGTGAAAGGTCCGCTGATGATGGACCGCGTGCTGTGGGAAAAAACCGGACACTGGGAAAACTACAAGGAAGCAATGTTCACCACCTCCTCGGAGAATCGTGAATACTGCATCAAGCCCATGAATTGTCCTGGTCACGTGCAAATTTTCAATCAGGGTCTAAAATCATACCGCGACCTGCCGCTGCGAATGGCTGAGTTTGGTAGCTGCCACCGTAATGAACCTTCCGGTGCGCTGCACGGCCTGATGCGCGTCCGCGGCTTTACCCAGGATGATGCCCATATCTTCTGTACAGAAGAGCAGGTGCGTACCGAGGTGAATAGCTGCATCCGGATGGTGTACGACATGTACAGCACCTTCGGCTTCGAAAAAATCGCGGTCAAGCTCTCAACCCGTCCGGTGAAGCGTATAGGTACGGATGAACAGTGGGATCGTGCTGAAGCCGACCTGGCTGCCGCGCTGAAGGAGAACGACATTCCGTTTGACTATCAGCCGGGTGAGGGCGCGTTTTACGGTCCTAAAATTGAATTTACCCTGCATGACTGTCTCGATCGTGCCTGGCAGTGCGGCACGGTCCAGCTGGACTTCTCTTTACCGGGTCGTCTGAGCGCCTCTTATGTGGGTGAAAATAATGAGCGTCAGGTGCCGGTGATGATTCACCGTGCAATTCTGGGTTCAGTGGAGCGCTTTATCGGTATTCTTACCGAAGAGTATGCCGGTTTCTTCCCTACCTGGCTGGCTCCTGTACAAGTTGTGGTGATGAATATCACCGATGGCCAGTCCGAATATGTTGCAGAATTGACCCGAAAATTGCAGAATGCGGGCATTCGTGCAAAAGCGGACTTGAGAAACGAGAAGATTGGCTTTAAAATCCGTGAGCACACTTTACGTCGTGTCCCTTATATGTTGGTCTGTGGTGATAAAGAGGTGGAAGCAGGCAAAGTTGCCGTTCGCACCCGCCGTGGTAAAGACCTGGGAAGCATGGACGTAAATGACGTAATCGCGAAGCTGCAGGCAGAAATACGCAGTCGCAATCTTCATCAATTGGAGGAATAAGGTATTAAAGGCGGAAAAAGAGTTCAACCGGCGCGTCCTAATCGCATTAACAGAGAAATTCGCGCCACTGAGGTTCGTCTTACGGGCATCGATGGCGAGCAGATTGGCATTGTCAGTCTGGATGAAGCTTTGGAAAAAGCAGCAGAAGCAGGTGTTGATTTAGTTGAAATCAGCCCTAACGCCGAGCCGCCCGTTTGTCGTATCATGGATTACGGCAAGTTCCTTTATGAAAAAAGCAAATCTTCTAAAGAACAGAAGAAAAAGCAAAAAGTTATTCAGGTTAAGGAAATCAAATTCCGCCCTGGAACCGATGATGGCGACTATCAGGTAAAACTACGCAACCTGGTTCGCTTTCTCGAAGAGGGCGATAAAGCCAAAATCACGCTGCGTTTTCGCGGTCGTGAAATGGCGCACCAGCAGATCGGCATGGAAGTGCTTAACCGCGTCCGTAAAGATCTGTGTGAAGACATGGATTTGGCTATTGTTGAATCCTTCCCTTCAAGGATTGAAGGACGTCAGATGATCATGGTGCTCGCTCCGAAGAAGAAGCAGTAGGCCATAAAGTAATAAAAGCCGTCGCGGTTTCGTGCCGTGCGGCTTTTTATTCGCCTGTCTGATTCATTTTATTAACAATGCGAAGTGGATGTTTTAAATGCCAAAGATTAAAACTGTACGTGGCGCGGCTAAGCGCTTCAAGAAGACCGCCTCTGGTGGCTTCAAGCGTAAACACGCTAACCTGCGTCATATTCTGACCAAAAAATCGACTAAGCGTAAACGCCACCTGCGCCCTAAAGGCATGGTATCTAAAGGCGATCTGGGTCTGGTTATTGCCTGCCTGCCTTACGCATAAGTAGTCCCTTTTTTAGTACCCGAGTCACATCGGGTAAAACAGAATATTAAACAGGAGAGCTAAATGGCTCGTGTAAAACGTGGTGTAGTTGCTCGCGCACGTCACAAAAAAATCTTAAAACAAGCTAAAGGCTATTACGGTGCACGTTCACGTGTTTACCGCGTTGCCTTCCAGGCTGTTATCAAAGCTGGTCAGTATGCTTACCGTGACCGCCGTCAGCGTAAGCGTCAGTTCCGTCAGCTGTGGATCGCGCGTATTAACGCTGCGGCCCGCACTAACGGTATGTCTTACAGCCGTTTCATCAATGGCCTGAAAAAGGCTTCGATCGAAATCGACCGTAAGATTCTGGCTGACATCGCCGTATTCGACAAAGTGACTTTCACAGCACTGGTTGAAAAAGCGAAAACAGCTCTGGCGTAAGTCAGGTGGAAGAGGGAGCTCGTCTCCCTCTTTTATTATCCGCGATATCGTCACAAATTCCGTTCTCTGACCCCGGGCAGCCAGTATGGCGTGGGAACATGAGGCCCCTTAAATCCACAAGGTAACACCTGCATGAACGCTTATTTTCGTTTCTTTTTTTACTTTAGCACCTGAGGAACGGGGGCTGGCGCAAAGAGAAGAAACGAAAAATCGCGCTAAAAGCCTCCCTCGTGGAGGCTTTTCTATTTCTGGCGAAGCGAATAACGGACGACACCTCGTCCCCATAAAAACAAACCAGCTCTGATGGCTGGAAGAAGAGGAAAGCATGTCACATCTCGCAGAACTGGTGGCGAACGCGAAAGCGGCCATTACTGATGCCCATGATGTTGCCGCGTTAGACACGGTACGCGTTGAATATCTGGGGAAAAAAGGGCATCTGACGCTGCAGATGACCACGCTGCGCGAGCTGCCAGCAGAAGATCGACCTGCCGCCGGTGCGGTGATCAACGATGCCAAACAGCAGGTGCAGGAAGCGCTCAACGAACGCAAAAACACGCTGGAGTCTGCTGCCCTCAATGCGCGCCTCGCGGAAGAGACCATTGACGTCTCGCTGCCGGGACGCCGCATCGAAAATGGCGGTTTACACCCGGTTACCCGCACCATCGATCGCATCGAAACCTTTTTCGGTGAACTGGGCTTTGCGGTGGAAACCGGCCCTGAAATTGAAGATGACTACCACAACTTTGATGCGCTGAATATTCCGGGCCACCACCCGGCGCGTGCTGACCATGATACCTTCTGGTTTGATGCCACTCGCCTGCTGCGGACCCAGACCTCTGGGGTGCAGATCCGCACCATGAAAAATCAGCAGCCGCCAATCCGCATTATCGCCCCGGGCCGCGTCTACCGTAATGATTACGATCAGACCCATACCCCGATGTTTCACCAGATGGAAGGGCTGATCGTAGACAAAAATATCAGCTTCACCAATCTGAAGGGAACGCTGCACGACTTCCTGCGCAACTTCTTTGAAGAGGATCTCCAGATTCGCTTCCGTCCGTCCTACTTCCCGTTTACCGAGCCTTCCGCAGAAGTGGATGTGATGGGTAAAAACGGTAAGTGGCTGGAAGTGCTGGGCTGCGGCATGGTGCACCCCAACGTCTTGCGCAACGTAGGCATCGATCCTGAAGTCTATTCAGGCTTTGCCTTTGGTATGGGCATGGAGCGTCTGACCATGCTGCGCTATGGCGTAACCGATCTGCGCGCCTTCTTCGAAAATGATTTACGTTTCCTCAAACAGTTTAAATAAGGGCGGGTAACACCAATGAAATTCAGTGAACTCTGGTTACGTGAGTGGGTTAACCCGGCCATTGATAGCGCGGCACTGTCAGAACAAATTACCATGGCAGGTCTGGAAGTTGACGGCGTAGAGCCGGTAGCCGGCGTTTTCCATGGCGTGGTGGTGGGTGAGGTGGTCGAATGTGGCCAGCATCCTAATGCCGATAAGCTGCGCGTGACAAAAATTAACGTTGGCGGCGACCGTCTGCTGGATATCGTCTGCGGTGCCTCCAACTGTCGCCAGGGTCTGAAAGTGGCCGTGGCCACCGTGGGTGCTGTACTGCCTGGCGATTTCAAAATTAAAGCCGCGAAGCTTCGCGGCGAGCCTTCCGAAGGGATGCTGTGCTCCTTTTCTGAGCTGGGCATTTCCGTTGAACAGGATGGTATTATTGAGCTGCCGCTTGATGCCGTTCCAGGCACGGATATCCGTGAATTCCTGCAGCTCGACGACAGCACCATTGAGATAAGCGTAACGCCTAACCGTGCCGACTGCCTGGGCATTATTGGCGTGGCGCGCGACGTGGCCGTGCTGAATAAAATGTCCCTCACTGAGCCTGACATTACGCCAGTAGCGGCAACCCTCCAGGACAGCTTCCCCATCCGCGTGGATGTCCCTGATGCCTGCCCGCGCTATCTGGGCCGCGTGATCAAAGGGATCAACGTTAAGGCAGCCACCCCGCTGTGGATGCAGGAGAAGCTGCGCCGCTGCGGCATTCGCTCTATTGATCCGGTTGTGGATATCACTAACTTCGTTCTGCTTGAGCTGGGTCAGCCAATGCATGCTTTCGATCTGGATCGCATCGAAAGCGGTATTGTGGTGCGCATGGCGGAAGAGGGTGAGTCCCTGACGCTGCTTGACGGAACAGTGGCAAAACTGAACGCCGATTCCTTAGTGATTGCCGATCATCAAAAAGCGTTGGCCATGGCCGGGATATTCGGTGGCGAACACTCCGGCGTGAATGAAGAGACGACTAATGTGCTCTTTGAGTGTGCATTCTTCAGCCCGCTGTCGATTACCGGTCGCGCCCGTCGTCACGGATTGCACACCGATGCGTCTCATCGCTACGAACGCGGCGTTGATCCTCAGATGCAATATCGTGCGCTGGATCGGGCAACGCGCCTGCTGCTGGACATTTGCGGCGGTGATGCTGGCCCGGTTATCGATGTGTCCAGCCCGGACAGCCTGCCCGCGCGTGCCCCGATTATGCTGCGCCGTGAAAAGCTGGATCGTTTGATTGGTCACGTGATTGCCGATGAGGCCGTGACCGATATTCTCCGTCGTCTGGGCTGTGACGTGAGCGTTGCCGCCGGTGAGTGGAAAGCGGTGCCGCCGTCATGGCGTTTCGATATGGAAATCGAAGAGGACCTGGTAGAAGAGGTCGCGCGCGTCTATGGCTACAACAATATTCCAGATGTGCCGGTGCAGGCAGGTCTGATCATGACCCGCCATAATGAAGCCAGCCTGTCGCTAAAACGTGTTAAGACGCTGCTGGTTGATAAAGGGTATCAGGAAGCGATTACCTATAGCTTCGTCGACCCTAAGATCCAGGCACTACTGCATCCGGGTGTGGAACCGCTGATTCTGCCCAGCCCTATCTCCAGCGATATGTCGGCGATGCGCCTGTCACTGTGGACTGGCCTGCTGACGGCGGTGGTGAATAACCAGAATCGTCAACAGAGCCGCGTGCGTCTGTTTGAAAGCGGTCTGCGCTTTGTGCCTGATACAGCGGCACCTCTTGGCGTTCGTCAGGATGTTATGCTGGCGGGTGTGATCACCGGTACACGAAATGAAGAACACTGGGATCTGGCGCGTCAGGCGGTAGACTTCTATGATTTGAAAGGTGATTTAGAGTCGGTTCTGGATTTAACGGGCAAAATGGACGACGTTCAGTTTCGTGCTGAAGCCACTCCAGCACTCCATCCGGGCCAGAGCGCGGCAATTTATTTGCACGATCAACGCATTGGTTATATCGGTGTGGTGCATCCGGAACTTGAACGGAAACTGGATCTTAACGGTCGTACCGTCCTGTTTGAGCTGGAGTGGGACAGGGTGGTAAACCGCGTCCTGCCTGACGCGAGCGAGATTTCACGCTTCCCGGCTAACCGCCGCGACATCGCCATTGTGGTGGCTGAAAGCGTCCCGGCAGCAGATGTTATTGATGTGTGTAAGAAAGTTGGCGTAAATCAGGTAGTTGGCGTAAACTTGTTTGACGTGTACCGCGGTAAGGGCGTTAAAGAAGGTTTTAAGAGCCTTGCTATCAGCCTGATATTGCAAGATACCGGCCGGACACTCGAAGAAGATGAGATTGCCGCTACCGTTTCAGGATGTGTAGAGGCACTGAAAGAGCGATTCCAAGCATCCTTGAGGGATTGAACCTATGGCGCTTACAAAAGCTGAAATGTCCGAATACCTGTTTGAGAAGCTGGGGCTTAGCAAGCGGGATGCCAAAGAGCTGGTAGAGCTGTTTTTCGAAGAGGTACGCCGCGCTTTGGAAAATGGCGAACAGGTCAAACTGTCAGGTTTTGGCAACTTCGACCTTCGCGACAAAAATCAACGTCCAGGACGTAACCCTAAGACCGGTGAAGATATTCCAATTACGGCACGTCGGGTAGTGACTTTCCGCCCGGGGCAGAAGCTTAAAAGCCGGGTTGAGAACGCTTCGCCAAAAGAAGATTAATCCCTGCACTATAAAAGGCCGCATTTATGCGGCCTTTTTCATTATCAGCCACGAACTATTTTCTGCGGATCCTGAATTACGCTGATGACGTCGTTATCTCTACTGCGGGAACGTGCCAGACGGCACGATAGGCGCTGGCTGGGCGCGCTGGCCCTGATTGCTCTGCTGATGCTGATACTCAGCCTGTGCGCAGGTGACCGCTGGATTTTGCCTGACCGTTGGATGGATCCTGACGCCCGGCTGTTCGTCTGGCAGCTGCGTCTGCCACGCTCGCTGGCTGTGCTGCTGGTGGGGGCGTCGCTGGCAGCCACGGGTGCTGTGATGCAGGCCCTGTTTGACAATCCGCTGGCCGAGCCGGGGCTGCTGGGCGTCTCTAACGGTGCCGGTGTCGGCCTGGTGGTGGCAATGTTCGCCGGTGCCGACGGCATCTGGCAGCTTAGCGTTGCTGCGGTACTTGGGGCGTTAAGCGTTACGCTGATTCTGCTGCACCTGTCGCGTAAACAGCTCTCCAACAGTCGGTTACTGCTGGCGGGCGTTGCGCTGGGTATAATAGGGAGTGCAGCAATGACCTGGCTGGTCTGTTTCAGTACCAGTCTGGACCTGCGCCAGCTTATGTACTGGATGATGGGGGGCTTTAGCGGTATTGACTGGCGAAACGGCTGGCTGATGCTGGCACAGGTGCCGGTTTTGCTCTGGCTATGCTCGCGCTGGCAGGTGCTCAACCTGCTGGCGCTGGGCGAGATGTCTGCGCGCCAGCTGGGGTTGCCACTGGTGCTCTGGCGTAACCTGCTGGTGGTCGCTATCGGCTGGCTAACCGGCACTGGCGTTGCGCTGGCCGGTGCTATCGGCTTTATTGGTCTGGTCATACCGCATATCCTGCGCCTCAATGGCATCAGCAATTATCGTATTCTGCTTCCTGCCTGTGCGTTGGGTGGTGGTAGCGTACTGCTGGCGGCAGATATCCTTGCTCGCCTGGCGCTTGCCTCCACAGAGCTTCCCGTTGGGGTGGTAACCGCTACGCTGGGCGCTCCCCTATTTATCTGGCTACTATTGAGAAACCGTCCCTGAAATCAAGGCCTGAACCTTCCCACTTAAACAGGAAAAACTGATGAGTATTTTCGACACAAAACTGACCACGCTGGATGGCGAACAGACCTCACTGGCGAAATGGCAGGGTAATGTACTGCTGATCGTCAATGTTGCCTCTAAATGCGGCCTGACCCCGCAGTACGAACAGCTGGAAAACATTCATAAAGCCTGGCATGACAAGGGCTTCACGGTACTGGGCTTTCCCTGCAATGCGTTTCTGGGCCAGGAGCCGGGGAGTGATGATGAGATCAAAACGTTTTGCAGCACCACCTACGGCGTGACCTTTCCGATGTTCAGTAAAACGGAGGTCAACGGGCCCGATCGTCACCCGCTTTATCAGCAGCTGATCGCCGCCAAACCCGAGGCGGTTGAGCCGGAAAACAGCGGTCTTCTGGAGAAGTTAAGCAGCAAAGGGCAGGCACCCAAAGCCCCTGGCGATATCCTGTGGAACTTTGAGAAATTCCTGATTGGGCGTGATGGCACCATTGTGCAGCGTTTCGCACCGGATATGCAGCCAGAAGATCCCATCGTGATGGAGAGCATCAAGCTGGCGCTGGCAAAATAAGTGCTGCTTGAGTGCCAGGGCGTTGCGGTAGCGCAGCGCCTTGCTCCCTTTGATGCGGAGGTAGGGCAGGGGGAGCTGATCCATCTGCTGGGGCCAAACGGCGCAGGTAAGAGTACGCTGCTGGCCTGTCTGGCCGGACTTCTTCCCGCTCGTGGGCGGCTGATGCTGGCTGGCCGTCCGATAGGTGAATGGTCTCCCGCCATGCTGGCGCGTCAGCGTGCCTGGCTTTCGCAGCAGCAGGCGCTTTCGGGCAGAATGCCGGTTTGGCATTATCTGAGCATGCACCAGTCCCACCCCCCCAGCCTGGAAGAACGAGACCGAACGCTACTTGCCCTGTGCCAGCGCTTTCAGCTGGAACAGAAGCTGGCCTCCCCGCTGAGCAACCTGTCCGGTGGCGAGTGGCAGCGGGTCAGGCTCGTGGCAATATTTGCGCAGATATCACAGCCGGAAGGAAGGCTTTTGCTGCTTGACGAGCCAATGACCGGGCTTGATCTTGCGCAGCAGGCCGTTCTGGATCGCTATCTGGCAGAGCGGGTGGCGGCGGGGCTGACGGCGGTGGTTAGCGGCCACGACATCAATCATACGCTGCACCATGCCCAGCACGTCTGGCTGATGAAAGAGGGTAACATGATCTGCCAGGGTGAGGCGAAAGCGGTGCTTCAACCCGATCTGCTCAGCCAGATTTACCAGTTGCCTTTTCGTCATCTGAAGGTTGAGAACCAGGAAATTCTCACCACATTCCTCTGATTAACCTTAGAATGTTGCCTGCAATACCCTTTTGCGAGTAGAGTAAAAAATAACACCCTAAGGATCCCCGTCTGATGCGCTTCTGGCTTCTGGTATTTATTCTCACCGTTGCGGGCTGTAGCCGCCATGCGCCTCCCCCGAACGGCCGACTTTCTGATTCGATTACCGTTATTGCACAACTCAACGAACAGCTGGGGCAGTGGCGTGGTGCGCCCTACCGCTATGGCGGTCTGGGACGCGGTGGCGTCGACTGTTCGGGTTTCGTCTATTTAACCTTTCGCGATCGCTTTGAACTTCAGCTGCCAAGGACAACGCGAGCGCAAACGGATATTGGTACGCGCATTGATAAAGACGATCTGCTGCCGGGCGATCTGGTGTTTTTCAAAACGGGGCGTGGGGAAAACGGCCTGCATGTTGGAATATACGATACGGATAACCAGTTTATCCACGCCTCGACCAGTCAGGGGGTGATTCGTTCCTCGCTGGAAAATGTGTACTGGAAAAAGGTATTCTGGCAGGCGCGGCGTATTTAGGTCGCCCATTTATATAGCCTGCTAATAATTATAAGAAAAAGCCCATTTCTTCATCATTTGGTTTATGAGATGCTAATTAGCATAAACGCTAAGACTGCCGGGACTGAGGCGCAATTGGGCTTAAGTTGGCAATACTCCCGCCGTTTACTCAAATTTTAGTAAAGATGCTGTAAAGTAATCAGAGGACGAAGGATTTTTTGCGATATTATCTTTTTGACCAGGCACATATTTATCTGAGTTATGTGGTAGCGTAACGTTTTTTCCGGGCGTAGAGTCTCATCCCGGGTTAACGTGTAGAAACAACACTTTATAATGGCACTGTTGATTGTCGTATTTCGTTGATATAGGATGCGCAGATTGCCACTTCATCATGGCTGAATAAAATGAAAATCCATCTGGAAGCGGATTATAAAAGTTCCACCGCATTTTACCCGATCTATAGCTTTGCGGGTCAGCTTATCTCCGTTGAGCTAGTGACACACTTTTCTCACACCACAGCAAATGTTGCTATTCCTCAGGATATGTTGCTGCCGCAGCTTGATAATGAACAACGGGTTTTACTGTTACAAAAACAAATAAACAGTATCGAAAAGCATCAGGATTTTTTCTGCCAGCACAATGTAAAGGCGACGCTAAATATCGACGCAACGCTCGCTGAAACAATACTTAAAAGTGAATTTCTCGCGCGAAAAATGGAGTCGATCGAATGGCTCGCCCTGGAGATTAATGAACGTTTTCCTGATTTAAGCCTGGGGAGAGAAAATCCTTCACTGCTGGCATTAAGTGAGCGTTTTGACTTAAGTCTGGAAAATTACGGCGCGGGACGTTCCTCGTCGAAAGCCATTTACGACAACCTTTTCTTCAGAATAAAACTTGATAAGGGCTTTATTCAGCGGAATTTAAACCGACTCTCGTTTAAGCCGTTTATTAGCACCGTGCTGGAGCACATTAAGCCTCACTGCGAACAGGTGATAGTGCAGGGCATTGACAATGTATCAGGCCTGAAGAAAGTTAGCCGCTTTGATTTTGACGGCATACAGAGCCCTCTATTTTCACCGGTAGGTGAAGATTCCCTCTCTACTCTGATTGATCCCCCTGAGGGATTTGCGGAATTATTGCATTAATAACCCTTCACTGACTCCGTGTTAAGCACCCCCGCGGAGGTTTATACTCATCAATCTGTAGGTTGCATGCCGATTGGCCTTTATCGCTCATTCCCGATACTGCCCAGAGTAAGCTCCCGGGAGGGCTTGCCGCATTGTGTCGTCATGCAATCCTCATTATGTTGAATATTGACAGAGCGTACTCAGGCGCGGCTGATAACGCAGCGTCGGGAGTGACGACCGAAGGTAACGCCATGCAATTTACTAATACCTGGCATCAGGAGCTTGAGGGATTCTACACCGCCCTTAAACCCACGCCGTTAAAGAATCCACGGCTGCTGTATCACAGCCAGACACTGGCTGCCGATCTCGGCCTGGATGAAAGCTGGTTTGACGAGCAGCATGTTTCCCTCTGGAGTGGTGAAACGCTACTGGCGGGCATGCAGCCGCTGGCTCAGGTTTATAGCGGGCATCAGTTTGGCGTCTGGGCAGGGCAGCTTGGTGACGGGCGCGGCCTGCTGCTGGGGGAACAGCAGCTTGCTGATGGTCGCAAGGTAGACTGGCATCTGAAAGGTGCCGGACTGACTCCATATTCCCGTATGGGAGATGGTCGGGCGGTTTTACGATCGTCACTGCGTGAGTTTCTGGCTTCGGAAGCGATGCACCACCTCGGTATTCCCACCTCCCGTGCGCTAACGGTGGTAACCAGCGACGAGCCGGTGTGGCGCGAGACGCAGGAACGCGGTGCCATGCTGCTGCGCGTGGCAGAAAGTCACGTGCGTTTCGGGCATTTCGAGCATTTTTTCTATGCCCAACAGCCGGAAAAGGTTCGTCAGCTCGCTGACTATGTTATCCGTCATCACTGGCCGCAGTGGCAGCAGGAAAATGACCGCTATCTGCTCTGGTTTAGCGATGTCGTGAAGCGCACCGCGCGCCTTATCGCTCACTGGCAGAGCATTGGTTTCGCCCATGGGGTGATGAATACGGATAATATGTCCATTCTGGGTCTGACGCTGGACTACGGGCCCTATGGTTTCCTGGATGATTACCAGCCTGACTTTATCTGTAACCACTCCGATTATCAGGGGCGCTACAGTTTTGAAAACCAGCCGATGGTGGGGCTGTGGAATCTTAACCGACTGGCCCATGCGCTGTCGGGCCTGTTAACGACCGAACAGCTGAAGCTGGCGCTATCCGGATATGAAAAAGAACTGATGCGCTGCTGGGGCGAGCAGATGCGCGCGAAGCTGGGACTGATGACGGCGGATAAGGACGACAATAATATTTTGACCGGACTGCTGTCGCTGATGACGAAGGAGGCGAGTGATTATACTCTGACTTTCCGGCTACTGTGCGAGACCGAGCAGCAACAGTCTCACCCCCCGTTGCGCGATGAGTTTGTCGATCGGGAGGCTTTTGACAGCTGGTACAACATTTATCGTCAGCGTTTGCTACAGGAAGGCGTGAGCGATGCGGAACGTCAGCAGAAGATGAAGCAGGCTAATCCGGCGATTATATTAAGAAATTATCTGGCGCAACAGGCGATAGAGCAGGCGGAGAAGGATG
This sequence comes from Erwinia sp. ErVv1, assembly GCF_900068895.1. GTDB lineage: Bacteria > Pseudomonadota > Gammaproteobacteria > Enterobacterales > Enterobacteriaceae > Erwinia. The sequence goes on from NZ_CDPK01000003.1 coordinate 541,030, forward strand.
ATATTAGCGTGCTGTCACGCTTGCACCGTGCGCTGAGCGATCCTTTCACCGACTCACCGGAGTTCGCCGACCTGATGCGTCGACCACCTGACTGGGGCAAGAAGCTGGAAGTGAGCTGTTCCAGCTGAGTGGTGCTTAGAGCCGTTGTTGCAGGTGTAGGCGGCAATATCTGCTGAGTTGGGGGGCAATCCCAGCGCTCTCTGGTCAGTTGTTTGGGCTGTAATACCTGCGATATCGGTGGAAAATCCCAGCGTTTGCCGGTTAGTTGTTTGCGCTTTAATACCTGCGATACCGGTGGATAATCCCAGCGTTTGCCGGGTGGTCCTCGCGCCACGCTCCGCGTGGTGCCTTTGGCTCCGACTCCAGGCCGGACGGCCCGGTCGCGAGTGGGCATCCCTGCCCGCCGCTCTTTGAGTGCAGCATCCCTGCTGCCCTCGCCTGGCCCTCCGTCTGCGCCGCAGCGCTGCGGAATGTCCGTCAACCGCAGGGATTGTCCACCTCTCGGGCTTGTGCGTTGCTTCGAGTAAAACCGTTTATCCTGCCTCAGGTATCTGTGCGAATATTCCAGTTAAGCTCTGTGGGCAGGTATTCAAGCTGTTCTGATTTAACAACGTCGCTTTTTTCTGCCACCCCCGGCAGCGCTGCTATGTGGCTAAAGAGCCGCAGTAACCATTAGTTCTGGGGGCAATCCCAGGGGTTGCCGGTTAGTTGTTTGGGCTGTAATACCTGCGATACCGGTGGACAATCCCTGCGGTTGACGGGCGGTCCTCGCGNGCATCCCTGCTGCCCTCGCCTGGCCCTCCGTCTGCGCCGCAGCGCTGCGGAATGCCCGTCAACCGCAGGGATTGTCCCCCTCCCGGGCTGCTGAGCTGCTTCGAGTAAAACCGTGTATCCTGCCTCAGGTATCTGTGCGAATATTCCAGTTAAGCTCTGTGTGTGCAGGTATTCAAGCTGTTTTAATTTAACAACGTCGCTTTTTTCTGCCACCCCCGGCAGCCCTGCTATGCGGCTAAAGAGCCGCAGTAACCATTAGTTCTGGGGGCAATCCCTGCGTTTGCCGGTTAGTTGTTTGGGCTGTAATACCTGCGATACCGGTGGACAATCCCTGCGGTTGACGGGCGGTCCTCGCGGCAGGCTTTGCCTGG
>NZ_CDPK01000003.1:542322-542529 GCF_900068895.1 Erwinia sp. ErVv1
TTGCCGGTTAGTTGTTTGGGCTGTAATACCTGCGATACCGGTGGACAATCCCTGCGGTTGACGGGCGGTCCTCGCGGCAGGCTTTGCCTGGTGCCTTTGGCTCCGACTCCAGGCCTGTCGGCCCGGTCGCGAGCGGGCATCCCTGCCCGCCGCTCCCTGAGTGCAGCATCCCTGCTGCCCTCGCCTGGCCCTCCGTCTGCGCCGCAG
>NZ_CDPK01000003.1:542709-543052 GCF_900068895.1 Erwinia sp. ErVv1
GAGCTGCTTTGAGTAAAACCGTTTAGCTCTCCGCAGGTATCATCAGCACGACTTCCAGTTAAGCCCTATTAACACTCAGGCTTTGTAGCCCACCCGGTCTACTGGCAGGTAATTCAATAATGTGCATTTGAGAGCGCCTGCCCAGCCGATGGCTCTGAGTTTTTTGCAGAGTTCTTCCTCTTCCAAACCTGCCGAAAGAGTTTATGTTACCCCCGGAACCGCTCTTACCCGTAGCGAGCACAATGCGAAAGGAGCAGACGGGTGGGGGCCGGTGACAGGCAATCCGCAGCGCTGAACGAAGAGGCATCCATGCAAAGGATCCCAGTTAAAGCTCCGAACCGCT
>NZ_CDPK01000003.1:543203-543434 GCF_900068895.1 Erwinia sp. ErVv1
AGCGAGCACAATGCGAAAGGAGCAGACGGGTGGGGGCCAGTAACAGGCAATCCACAGCGCTGAACGAAGAGGCATCCATGCAAAGGATCCCAATTAAAGCTCCGAACCGCTTTTACTCGCAGCGAGCACAATGCGAAAGGAACAGACGGGTGGGGGCCGGTGACAGGCAATCCACAGCGCTGAACGAAGAGGCATCCATGCAAAGGATCCCAGTTAAAGCTCCGAACCGCT
>NZ_CDPK01000003.1:543629-543924 GCF_900068895.1 Erwinia sp. ErVv1
CGTAGCGAGCACAATGCGAAAGAAGCAGACGGGTGGGGCCCGGTGACAGGCAATCCGCAGCGCTGAGAGAAGAGAGGAAGACCCGGATGGGCCAGCAGGGATGCTGGCACAAGGACATGCCGGGACAGGGATGTCCCGTCATGTCCGGTCCGAAAGGTCGACGAGCGGAGCGAAGGAACCGCGCCACGCGCGGCGTGAGGACCGCCAGGCACCGGGCCCCACCCGTAGGCGACAGCACTTAACCTTTAGCGTTGTGCATCAGGCACCGGGCCCCACCCGTAGGCGACAGCACTTA
>NZ_CDPK01000003.1:544044-596436 GCF_900068895.1 Erwinia sp. ErVv1
ACCCGTAGGCGACAGCACTTAGCCTTTAGCGTTGTACATCCGGCACCGGGCCCCACACGTAGGCGACATCTCCAGCCATTGCAGCGCCGGCCCCGCCCCAGGGGGGCACAGAGCAACATTTCGGCATCAGCGAAACCGATCGCTATCAAAAACGTGAATCAACGGCCCCGGCCAGCAAAGCCAGCACTTCCTCGCTATCCTCCCAGCCCAGACAGGGATCGGTTACAGACTGACCGTACACCAGTGGAATACCCGCCTGCACCTTCTGCGTACCCTCCTGCAAAAAGCTCTCAATCATCACGCCGGCAACCGCCCTTGAGCCATCGCGAATTTGCTGAGCCACCGAGGCGGCAACCTCCATCTGTCGACGATGCTGCTTAAGACAGTTGCCATGACTGAAATCTATCACCAGCTGTTCCGGTAACCGGGCCTCGCGTAGCAACACTGCCGCAGCAGCAATGTCCTCTGCGTGGTAATTTGGCTGCCTGCCGCCGCGCATAATAATATGCCCCGAGGGATTCCCACTGGTCTGATAAATCGTCATCTGACCGTATTTATCGGGGGACAAAAACATATGGCTGGCACGCGCAGCACGAATGGCATCCACGGCAATCTGAATATTGCCATCGGTACCGTTCTTAAAGCCCACCGGGCAGGAAAGGGCTGAGGCCATCTCGCGGTGTATCTGGCTCTCGGTGGTGCGTGCGCCAATCGCGCCCCAGCTAATCAAATCGGCGATAAACTGACCTACCACCATATCCAGAAATTCGGTGGCGGTCGGCATACCCAGCGCATTAATATCCAGCAGCAGCTTACGTGCGATCTCAAGGCCGTGATTTACCCGATAGCTGCCGTCGAGGTCAGGATCGGAGATCAACCCCTTCCAGCCGACGACGGTACGCGGCTTCTCAAAATAGGTGCGCATAACAATTTCAAGTCGGGAGTGATATTTCTCGCGCAGCAGGTTAAGCCTGGCGGCATAGTCCAGCGCCGCCTGCGGATCGTGCAGGGAGCAGGGGCCGATAACCACCAGCAATCGCGGATCGTCGCCGGACAGGATACGGGCGATACGCTGGCGTGAGGCGGTAACGTTGGAGGCTATTGCTGGCGTGATCGGATGCCGCTGCGCCAGCTCGTCAGGCGTAATCAGGCTCTCGATGCGCGCGGTCCGCAGTTCATCTGTTTTGTTCATTGCACTCTCTAAATTTTGTCTTCGCTGCGGCAAAAGTGCCGGGAAGTGATGGCGATCACAATAAACCAAATGGCGATGAATTCAACAGCAAACGGAGGCTAATCGGGCGTAACGCGATAAATATCACTTTTTACGCCCGCTGCTTTTGAGTGGCTATCCTGATCGGCTACGTCAATACATGCGGCGCGTCAGCCCGGTGATATCCAGGATGCGGGTAGCGATCTCCTCTACCGAATAGTTCGTGCTGTTGAGGTAGCGAATTTTATGGGTACGGAACAGCGCTTCAACCTCACCGACCTCCAGCCGACACTGACGCATTGAGGCGTAGCGGGTATTCTCTGCGCGCTCCTGCCGAATGGCGGCCAGCCGCTCGGGGTCGATAGTCAGACCAAACAGCTTATGCTGGAAGGGCTTCAGGGCAGGGGGAAGCTTCAGATTATCCATATCATCGGCGATAAAGGGATAGTTGGCCGCGCGGATACCAAACTGCATCGCCAGATAGAGGCTGGTGGGCGTCTTGCCGCAGCGTGACACGCCCAGCAAAATAACCTGAGCATCTTCCAGCCCACGCAGAGAAATGCCGTCGTCGTGTGCCAGGGTATAATCTATTGCCGCGATACGCGCGTCATACTTACCCAGATTACCAGCCGTCAGGCCATGAGTGCGGTTGGCGACGGGCGAAGGCGCAATGCCCAGCTCCTGCTGTAGCGGGCCTACCAGCGACTGGACGATATCCTGACAGAAACCGTCGCTTTGCAGGATAATCTCGCGTATTTCAGGTGTGACTATCGAAATAAAAACCAGTGGACGTGCCCCGCTTGTGGCGTATAAAGCGTTGATCTGTGCCTTGACGGCCTGGGCGCGCTGCACGTTCTGCACAAACGGCAGGGTCACGCTGTTAATAGCAACGGGAAACTGTGAAAGAACCGCATGACCCAGCACCTCGGCGGTGATGGCCGTACCATCAGAGATATAAAACACACTTCGTTCATTGTTCACGTCAGTTACTCTCCCGTTATTATCATTCCTGCAGACTAAATTAAGCCGGTGGCACAAAGCAAATTGTGATAACAACAGCATAATAAAACAAATAGTTCATAATTAGTTGATGTGAACTATTTGTTTTTATAAAGTCCTTACATCTTCATAAAAGCTACTGATGCTTAATAAAAACCGCTTGTTCATTCCTAAAAATAGCACTTTAAAAAGATATCATTCTTAAAGGGAATTAATGCACGTTGCGCAACGGGTAAAATCTCCTGAAATTAAGATGATAACTATCTTATTGATTAAATTATAAATATTTTCTATATCTGTTGCGCAACGCCTGCGTGGGGCGCGGAGTTTTCTGAAAAGATGGACATTCTGGCTGCTTGATCGATTCAACAGTTTTATTCCGTGGTACGAATATGCCAGGCTCATAACGTCATACTCAGTCCTCATCATCTTAATTAAATCAAAAAGGATTGCTTCGATGTCCAATAATGGCGAACTGCCGCTCGTGCTTTGGTATAACCAGCTTGGCATGAACGATGTTGATCGGGTGGGAGGCAAAAATGCCTCTCTGGGAGAAATGATTACTAATTTGTCTTCGCTGGGCGTATCCGTGCCCAACGGCTTTGCGACGACGGCGGAGGCGTTCAATCAGTTCCTTGATCAAAGCGGCGTTAATCAGCGGATTTACGCGCTGCTCGATGTGACCGATATTGATGATGTTGACGAACTGTCCAAAGCGGGCAAACAGATCCGCCAGTGGATTGTGGATACCCCATTCCAGCCTGCGCTGGAACAGGCGATCCGCGAGGCCTACCAGCAGCTATCGGCTGATGACGCTGAGGCTTCCTTTGCCGTGCGCTCATCGGCCACGGCCGAGGATATGCCCGATGCCTCTTTTGCCGGTCAGCAGGAAACCTTCCTCAACGTACAGGGATTCGATGCCGTGCTGGTCGCGGTAAAACACGTCTACGCCTCGCTGTTTAACGATCGCGCTATTTCCTACCGTGTGCATCAGGGGTACGACCATCGTGGCGTGGCGCTTTCGGCGGGGGTCCAGCGCATGGTGCGTTCAGACCTGGCCTCGGCTGGCGTGATGTTCACCATCGACACGGAATCGGGCTTCGATCAGGTGGTATTTATTACGGCTGCGCTGGGGCTGGGTGAAATGGTGGTACAGGGAGCGGTAAACCCTGATGAATTCTATGTGCACAAGCCCACGCTGGCCGCTGGCCGCCCGGCCATCGTGCGCCGAACTATGGGCTCGAAAAAAATACGCATGGTCTATGCCGATTCGCAGGAACATGGTGAGCAGGTCAAAATCGAAGATGTGCCGGAGGCGGATCGCGATCGTTTCTGCCTGACTCAGGAAGAGGTAGAGGCGCTGGCTGCCCAGGCCGTGCAGATAGAAAAACACTACCAGCGACCCATGGACATTGAATGGGCCAAAGACGGTCACACCGGTAAGCTGTTTATTGTGCAGGCCCGCCCGGAAACCGTCCGTTCTAACGGCCAGGTGATGGAGCGCTATACGCTGCAGGGTAAAGGTCAGGTCGTGGTCGAAGGACGCGCGATTGGGCACCGTATCGGCGCGGGGGAGGTCAAGGTTATTCACGATATCAGCGAGATGAATCGCATCGAAAAAGGTGATGTGCTGGTAACGGATATGACCGACCCGGACTGGGAACCGATTATGAAGAAAGCGTCCGCGATTGTGACCAATCGCGGTGGCAGAACCTGCCATGCAGCCATTATCGCCCGTGAACTGGGTATTCCCGCCGTGGTGGGCTGTGGTCATGCGACCGACGTGCTAAAAGATGGCCACAAGGTGACCGTCTCCTGCGCCGAAGGCGACACCGGCTACGTTTACAACGATCTGCTCGACTACGAGGTGAAAAGCTCGCAGGTCGATGAAATGCCGCCGCTACCGCTAAAAATCATGATGAACGTAGGGAATCCGGACCGTGCATTTGATTTCGCCTGCCTGCCCAATGAGGGGGTGGGACTGGCACGACTGGAATTTATTATTAACCGCATGATAGGCGTGCATCCCAAAGCGCTGCTGGAATTTGACCAGCAGACGCCGGAACTGCAGCAGCAGATCCGCCTGATGATGAAAGGCTTTGACGATCCGGTTGAGTTTTATATCGGCCGCCTGACTGAGGGGATTGCCACCCTGGGGGCGGCCTTTGCGCCTAAGCGCGTTATCGTGCGCCTCTCTGATTTCAAAACTAACGAATATGCCAATCTGGTGGGCGGTGAACGCTACGAACCTGAAGAGGAAAACCCCATGCTGGGCTTCCGTGGCGCGGGTCGCTATGTGGCCGACAGCTTCCGCGACTGCTTTGCCCTGGAGTGTGCCGCAGTGAAGCGGGTGCGTAATGATATGGGGCTGACCAATGTTGAAATTATGGTGCCCTTTGTCAGAACCGTAGACCAGGCGAAGGCCGTGGTTGAGGAGCTGGAGCGTCAGGGGCTGAAGCGCGGCGAAAATGGGCTGAAAATCATTATGATGTGTGAAATCCCATCGAACGCGCTGCTGGCGGAGCAGTTTCTGCACTATTTCGATGGTTTCTCCATTGGCTCAAACGATATGACGCAGCTGGCGCTGGGCCTCGATCGGGATTCTGGCGTTGTTTCGGCGCTGTTCGACGAACGCAATGACGCGGTTAAGGCGCTGCTGTCGATGGCGATCCGGGCGGCGAAGAAACAGGGGAAATATGTTGGCATCTGCGGGCAGGGCCCCTCCGATCACGAAGACTTTGCCGCATGGCTGATGGATGAGGGAATTGATAGTTTGTCACTTAACCCAGATACGGTGGTACAAACCTGGCTCAGCCTGGCGGAAATAGCTGAAAAATAGCGCGATTTATTAGCAAAACACCTAAAAGGCCAGATTATCTGGCCTTTTAGGTAGATAACAGGCAAAAAAAAGCCCACCACATGGGATGGGCAAAGACTACACACAGCAATTCTTTATTTAACCCGGGGTGTAAAAGGTTGTTTAAAAATCAGCAGCTTGATCGTAAGCGTATGATTCATAATATTCAGATGGGCCTGACGAGTCATTAAGAATCCTCTCATTAGTTTAAAAGCGATAATCTTTCGTGGGCTGTCAGCCACAGAAACGGAATTGAAACTGTATTAAAGGTAATCATTACGGGGAGTGAAGAATTGAAAAGGCTTAAAAAGAAGCTTTTATGATAAACGGCCCTAATCAAAGCGCGTTAAGCGCTGGGGGCGATCATTTTATCCAGGTAGTGAGGGCGGTCACAAAAATGACCGCCCGGGGTAATTATTTTGCGTTAATGTGCGCTTCGTGTTCAATTTCCGCCAGTTCTTCCACCACTTCCAGCGGATCCTCTTCGGGAGCGGGGACATCATGCACCCACACCGACACCAGGCGGTAAGAAACCGCCAGCACCACGGGTCCAATAAACAGACCAATCATCCCGAATGCGACCAGGCCACCAATGACGCCGGAGAGGATCAATATCATCGGCAGATCGGCACCCATACGGATCAGCATCGGACGCAGTACGTTGTCCAGCGTGCCGACCACGCAGCTCCATACCAGCAGTACCGTTCCCCAGGTGGTGTCACCACTCCAGTAGAGCCAGACGATGGCCGGCACCAGTACGACCAGCGGGCCGAGCTGCACCAGGCAGGAGAATATCATCAGGACCGTGAGGATAGTTGCGTAAGGGATGCCGGATATGGCCAGGCCAATGCCACCCAGAATGCCCTGAACCAGCGCGGTGACCACCACCCCGAGCGCCACGGCGCGGATGGCCTGACCGGCCAGCAGCACGGCGGCGTCACCCCGTCGTGAACCCAGGCGGAAGGCAAAATGGCGAATACCATGGCCAACCTGCTCCCCCCGTGCGTAGAGCAGCACGCTGAACAGCAGCATCAGACCCAGGTGCAGCATAAAGCGGCCAAAATGTCCTGCCTGGGCAAACAGGAACACGCTGGTGCGGCCGATATAAGGCTGAATGGTGGTCATCATCGCGCTGCCGCCGCCCTGTACCAGATGATGCCAGCCGGAGTAGAGCTTTCTGCCTACCAGGGGAATACTGGTCATCCAGTGCATATCCGGCAGTAGCAAATGGCCGGAGGTGGCCCAGGCTATCACCGGGCCACTGTTCTCAATCAGGCTGTTGACCAGAATCCCAATCGGAATAATGAACAGCAGGATCAGAATCAGCGTCATCGCAATCACTGCCAGTGAGCGTCGCCCCCAGAGCCAGTGCTGAAGTTTGATCATCAGTGGCCAGGTAGCGATAACGACCATGCTGGCCCAGGCAAAACCCAGCACAAACGGCTGAACCACCCAGAAACAGGCAACAATCATCAGGGTTATAAACATCAGGGAGAAGACGATTTGCGGCAAATCCCAGCCTTTTTCTACGTTCTTCATGCGTAAACATTACCTCGGGTAAAATAAGAACGATGCGGAATAATGGTGCGGGCAGCGGCAGGCAGCCAGTGCGCTGCACCCGCCTCCTTATCATGATGTATTAAACGCGTTTACGACAGATGCCGTGCAGGATTCTTTTATCCACGGTTTTTTGAAATCGCGACAGTTTATAAAAAAATATGATAAAACCGTTAAATCAACAGAAATGCATATTCCACATTTGGTCACCCGAAAATGATCCCACAAATTTCTCAGGCGCCAGGCCTGATCCAACTGGTGCTGAATTTTTTGCAGGCGTTAGAGCAGCAGGGTTTCACTGGCGATACCGCTACTCACTATGCCGATCGCCTTAGCGTCTCCACCGACAACAGCATTTACCAGCTTCTCCCTGATGCCGTTATTTTTCCCCGGTCCACCGCCGATGTGGCGCTAATAGCCCGCCTGGCGGGAGAGGCGCGCTTTAGCGATCTCATCTTTACCCCGCGCGGAGGGGGAACCGGTACCAACGGGCAGTCGCTTAATCAGGGAATTGTGGTGGATATGTCCCGCCATATGAACCGCATTCTTGATATTAACGTTGAGCAGGGATGGGTAAAGGTTGAAGCGGGTGTGATTAAGGATCAGCTGAATGCATTTCTTAAACCCTATGGTTTTTTCTTCTCCCCTGAGCTTTCCACCAGCAACCGGGCCACGCTGGGCGGGATGATAAATACCGACGCGTCGGGTCAGGGATCGCTGGTGTACGGTAAAACGTCCGATCACGTGCTGGCCCTGCGCGCCATTCTGCTGGGTGGTGACATCCTTGACACGCGTAGCATTCCCGTCGCACTGGCAGAAAAGCTGGCAGCGGAGGCGACGGCGGAAGGAAAAATCTACCGCACCGTGCTGGCAAGCTGCCGCGATAATCGCCAGCTGGTGCTGGATAAATTCCCGAAAATTAACCGCTTCCTGACCGGATACGATCTGCGCCATGTGCTGAGTGACGATCTGCAACAGGTTGACCTGACGCGACTGCTGTGTGGCTCAGAGGGAACCCTGGCCTTTATTACCGAGGCCCGGCTTGATATCACGCGTATCCCTAAAGTGCGCCAGCTGGTTAACATCAAATATGACTCTTTCGATTCCGCCCTGCGCAGCGCCCCCTTTATGGTGGAGGCAAAGGCGCTGTCGGTAGAGACGGTCGATTCAAAGGTGCTGAACCTGGCGCGGGAGGATATCGTCTGGCATTCGGTGAGCGAACTGATTACCGATGTGCCGGGCAGCGACGTGGCGGGACTCAATATTGTTGAGTTTGCCGGTGACGACGGCGCCGCGATTGCTGAACAGGTCGCTGCGCTTTGCCAGCGGCTGGATGCGCTGATCGCCGCCCATGAGGCAGGCATTATCGGCTATCAGATTTGCAGCGATCTGGACGGTATTGAACGTATCTATGCCATGCGTAAAAAGGCGGTAGGCCTGCTGGGAAATGCCAAAGGCGGTGCCAAGCCTATTCCCTTCGTGGAAGACACCTGCGTGCCCCCGCAGCATCTGGCCGATTATATTACTGAGTTCCGCGCACTGCTGGACGGACATGGCCTGAGCTACGGCATGTTTGGCCATGTGGATGCCGGGGTGCTGCACGTGCGCCCCGCACTGGATATGTGCGACCCGCAGCAGGAGATGATGATGAAGCAGATCTCCGATGAAGTGGTGGCCCTGACGGCACGCTTTGGTGGCCTGCTGTGGGGCGAGCACGGCAAGGGATTTCGCGCGCAGTACAGCCCGGAATTCTTTGGCGAAGCGCTTTTCAATGAACTCAGGCGTATCAAAGCGGCATTCGATCCGGCCAACCGGCTTAACCCGGGGAAAATCTGCACCCCATTTGGCCTTGATGCACCGATGATGGCCGTGGATGCGGTTAAACGCGGAACCTGGGATCGGCAGATCCCCATTAATGTCAGAGCCGACTGGCGCGGGGCGATGGAGTGCAACGGTAATGGTTTGTGCTTCAACTTTGACGTCCGCAGCCCGATGTGCCCTTCGATGAAGATCACCGCTAACCGTATTCACTCGCCGAAGGGGCGCGCCACGCTCACCCGCGAATGGCTTCGCCTGCTGGCCGAGCAGGGGGTTGATCCGGTGGCACTGGAGAAAAACCTGCCGAAGGAGAAGGTCAGCCTGCGCGGGCTGATTGCGCGAACGCGAAACAGCTGGCATGCCCAGCGTGGGGAGTATGATTTTTCGCATGAGGTTAAGGAGGCGATGTCGGGCTGCCTGGCCTGTAAAGCCTGCTCGACTCAGTGTCCGATCAAAATTGACGTGCCCGGCTTCCGGTCGCGCTTTTTGCAGCTGTATCACACCCGCTATTTGCGTCCGGCCAGCGACTATCTGGTCGCCAGCGTGGAGAGTTATGCCCCGCTGATGGCGAAAGCCCCCAGGGTGTTTAACTTTTTTCTGCGTCAGCCGCTGCTGCGCGATCTGAGCAGAAAACATATTGGCATGGTGGATCTGCCCCTGCTCTCCTCTCCGTCACTTAAAAAAGAGCTGGCGGGACAGCAGGCAATGACCACCACCCTCGAACAGCTTGAGGCGATGAGCAACGCACAGCGCGAACGCTATGTGCTGGTGGTGCAGGATCCCTTCACCAGCTATTACGAGGCCCGACTGGTCGCTGATTTTGTCAGCCTGATCGAAAAGCTGGGCTACCAGCCAGTGGTACTGCCGTTTTCACCGAATGGAAAGGCCCAGCATGTGAAGGGCTTCCTGCAACGCTTTGCGCGCACGGCCCAGAAAACCGCCGATTTCCTTAATCGCGTGGCGCAGCTGGGATTACCGCTGGTGGGCGTCGATCCGGCGCTGGTGTTGTGCTATCGCGATGAGTACCGCCTGACCCTGGGCGAGCAGCGGGGTGATTTCCACGTTCAGCTGGTGCACGAGTGGCTGCAGCAGGCTCTCCCTGAGAGCCACCCCAGGCCGCAAAGCGGGGAGTGCTGGTATCTGTTCGGGCACTGTACGGAAGTGACGGCGCTGCCCGGCTCGACCAAACAGTGGGAGAGCATTTTTGCCCGTTTTGGCGCCCGGCTGGAGAACGTCAGCGTTGGCTGCTGCGGCATGGCGGGGACCTATGGTCACGAAAGCCAGAATCTAAAAAATTCACTCGGTATTTATGAGCTCTCCTGGCATCAGGCGCTGCAAAAGCTGCCCAGGCAGCGCTGCCTGGCGACGGGTTACTCGTGCCGCAGTCAGGTGAAGCGCGTGGAAGGGAACGGCGTGCGCCATCCCCTTCAGGCGCTGCTGGAGATTATTTAATGGCTATCTGGCAACGCAAGATGCCCCTGGCAGAGCTTAACCAGCTGGGACGGGGCAACCTGGCAGAAACGCTGGGGATCGTCTTTACCGCCATCAACGAGGAGACGCTGGAGGCGACGCTGCCGGTCGATTCTCGCACCCGTCAGCCCTTTGGTCTGCTGCACGGCGGTGCCTCGGTCGCGCTTGCCGAGACGCTGGGATCGGTGGCGGGTTATTTATGTACGTCCGGGGAGGAGCGGATCGTCGGGCTGGAGATCAACGCCAGTCATCTGCGCCCGGTAAGGGAAGGGGAGGTGCGCGGCGTGTGTCGTGCGCTGCACATCGGGCGTAACCACCAGCGCTGGCAGATAGACATTTTTGACCCCCGCCAGCGGCTGTGTTGCTCGGTCAGACTAACCACCGCAGTTTTGTCAGCCAGGGGCAAAGAGTGATATCATGTTGCCCCTCCTGAAGGAGGGGGGCAGCTGTGGGAGTGGTAAGGCATGGGGCCGGGCCAGAATAGCGGCAAGGTCGGGATGTGCTCACCGGGATAAGGTCGGATCGGGTTAAGGCAGCCCGGTTGTCAAATTATCCACGCGGCATGCTTAACAAAATCGCTCTGCAGGCGGGTGGCGCGATCCCAGTCGCCGGTTAGCGCCAGCTCGTGGCACAGACGGGTAAGGGAATGTCGTGCCAGCTGCCAGGCCTGCATCCGAAACAGCCTGTCGCGTTCGGGGTTACCCAGCTCGACCAGTAAGCGGTGATGGAGCTTACCCAGCGCGTGCAGGTAACTGCGGTCATCGCCGTTTAGCTGGCACAGCTCGGCCATGTCCAGGCAAATGTCATTGAATCGACGCAGGTGTTCAAGGCTGCACTGTGGCCGGTTGAGTTTGGCCTGAGCCATGTAGAAATCAACGGTGATATCGCGAACTGAAAACTTGTAGTCGTCAATCTTCTGGTGCAGCCAGGCGCTTATCGAAAGATTCATCTCAGGGCTCGTTCGTGCTAATGATAATCATTATCATATTATAAATGACGCATTATTCAACGTTTCCGGCGGAAAATTTTTACCCATAAATGCTGCCTCTCATAAAAATTGGTAATAACGATACGCGGCATGTCTGAAAGCGGTAAAATATCTATAATTCACGGTCATCACAGCGTGGCCGTTATTTACTGGCCTTTTTTCAATGTGTTATAATTTCGTTAAATCGGAGTGTAATGCCGATCGTCATCCTCTTCACAGGGTCTAAACTGTATAAAAAGGGCTAAAAAAGTCCCGTTGGCCTTAATCCCTGCAAAACAAGAGGTTGAAGCGATATTCAATATCACTAACATAGAGACATTAGCCCTCAGGGCTATCGACTCGCGAGGTAACTTTATGCCATCAGCAACTACTGCTTCTTTTTCACCGGATGACTTCGTCTGGAAAGGCCTGACGCTCACTGATAGTGCAGCCCAGCAAATCATTGCGCTGGCAGCCAACGACCCGCATGTGAAGGGCCTGAAGCTGGGTGTGAAGACATCCGGCTGTGCTGGCTTTGGCTACACCATGGATCTGGTGAAAGAGCCCGCCGCAGACGATCTGGTCTTTATTCATCAGGGCGCGCATCTCTACGTGCCGTTACAGGCAATGCCTTTCATCGACGGAACGGAACTGGATTTTGTTCGTGAAGGCCTGAATCAGATTTTCAAATTTAATAATCCTAAAGCTCAACACGCCTGTGGCTGTGGTGAGAGCTTTGGCGTTGAGTAAACTTTATGTCCCGAATTACTGAAACATCGGATGATGTGCAGATCTGGGAAGGAAACCAGAAGTACAAAGAGGGTTTCTTCACCCAGCTGCAAACCGAAGAGTTCGAAAATGGCCTCAGCGAAGACGTTGTGCGCGCCATTTCCGCCAAGCGCAACGAGCCGGAGTGGATGCTGGAATTCCGCCTGAAAGCTTACGCTGCCTGGCTGGAGATGGAAGAGCCGCACTGGCTGAAAGCCAACTATAAGTCGCTGAACTATCAGGATTACAGCTACTATTCCGCGCCCTCCTGCGGCAACTGTGATGACAGCTGTGCCTCCGAGCCGGGTGCCACGCAGGCCTCTGGTTCACAGGCGCCCGACTACCTGACAGAAGAAGTGGAGAACGCTTTTAAACAGTTAGGTGTGCCGGTGCGTGAGGGGCAGGAAGTCGCGGTTGATGCGATTTTTGACTCTGTTTCAGTTTCAACCACCTATCGCGGCAAGCTGGCAGAGCAGGGCATTATCTTCTGTTCGTTCGGTGAAGCCATCCACGACCACCCGGATCTGGTAAAACAGTATCTGGGTACGGTGGTGCCCGCGAATGACAACTTTTTCGCTGCGCTGAACTCGGCCGTCGCCTCCGATGGTACCTTTGTCTACATTCCTAAAGGCGTGCGCTGCCCGATGGAGCTGTCGACCTATTTCCGCATCAACGCGGCGAAAACCGGTCAGTTCGAGCGTACCATCCTGATTGCCGATGAAGGCAGCTACGTTAGCTATATCGAAGGCTGTTCAGCCCCGGTGCGTGACAGCTATCAGCTGCATGCGGCGGTGGTGGAAGTGATCATCCATAAAGATGCCGAAGTGAAGTACTCCACCGTGCAGAACTGGTTCTCCGGCGGCGAAACTGAAGGCGGTATTCTGAACTTTGTGACCAAGCGTGCGCTGTGTGAAGGTGAAAACAGCAAAATGTCCTGGACTCAGTCAGAAACCGGCTCGGCCATCACCTGGAAGTACCCAAGCGTGATCCTGCGCGGTGATAACTCTATTGGTGAGTTCTTCTCGGTCGCGCTGACCAGCGGTCATCAGCAGGCCGATACCGGCACCAAAATGATCCACATCGGTAAAAATACCAAATCGACCATTATCTCCAAAGGGATCTCGGCGGGTAAAAGCCAGAACACCTATCGGGGTCTGGTCAAGATCATGCCGACGGCCACCAACGCACGTAATTTTACCCAGTGTGACTCCATGCTGATTGGTGCCGAGTGCGGTGCGCACACCTTCCCCTATGTTGAAGTGCGGAATAATACTGCCCAGCTTGAACACGAAGCGACAACGTCACGTATTGGCGAAGACCAGCTCTTTTACTGCCTGCAGCGCGGCATTAGCGAAGATAATGCCATTTCAATGATCGTTAACGGCTTCTGTAAAGACGTCTTCTCCGAGCTGCCGCTTGAGTTTGCGGTGGAAGCACAAAAACTGCTGGCGATAAGCCTTGAACACAGCGTGGGCTAATGGCCCACGCGTACGGTCACTGAGCGCAGTGCTGGACGGCACTGCCAGGGAAACACTATGTTAAGTATTAAAGATTTACAGGTTAGCATTGAAGACAAAGAGATCCTGCGTGGGCTGGATCTTGAAGTAAAACCGGGTGAAGTCCACGCCATCATGGGCCCTAACGGCTCAGGAAAAAGTACGCTCTCTGCCACGCTGGCCGGGCGCGAAGAGTATGAAGTGACCGGTGGTTCCGTTAGCTTTAAAGGTAAAGATCTGCTTGAACTCTCTCCCGAAGATCGGGCCGGGGAAGGCATCTTTATGGCGTTCCAGTATCCGGTTGAGATCCCGGGCGTCAGCAACCAGTTCTTTCTGCAAACCGCAGTGAACTCGGTGCGTCAGTATCGCGGCAGCGAGGCGCTGGATCGTTTCGACTTCCAGGACTTTATTGAAGACAAAATTCACCTGCTGAAAATGCCGGAAGACCTGCTGACGCGTTCAGTTAACGTTGGCTTCTCGGGCGGTGAGAAAAAGCGTAATGATATTCTGCAGATGGCAGCGCTTGAACCCGAGCTGTGCATCCTGGATGAAACCGACTCAGGTCTGGACATCGATGCGCTGAAAACGGTCGCTAACGGCGTTAACACGCTGCGTGACGGCAAGCGTGCATTCATTATTGTGACGCACTATCAGCGCATTCTGGACTATATCAAGCCGGACTTCGTTCACGTTCTGTATCAGGGCAAAATCGTCAAATCCGGCGACTTTACGCTGGTGAAACAACTGGAGGAGCAAGGCTATGGCTGGCTTACCGACCAGGAGTAGTGACAACGCCCTGCAGCAGTGGCATCACCTGTTTGAAAGCCACGGCGCAAGCCGTTCGCTTCAGGCACAGCACCACTGGCAGCAGGTATTGCGTCTCGGACTGCCGACGCGCAAGCAGGAAAACTGGAAATATACCCCGCTGGAGAGTCTGTTTGGGCAGAACTTTGTGCAAACGCACTCCTCTGAACTGAGCGCGGCTGATGTTACAGAACGCGCCCTGGAGATCGACGCCGTCAAACTGGTGTTTGTCGACGGGCGTTTCAGCAAAGCCCTCAGTGACAGCAGCTATGATCTGTTTGATATCCAGATTTCTCAGGCGGGTGAGCGCCGCGAACTTAACGCGCCGCTACAGCCTGAGGTATTCCTGCACCTGACGGAAAGTCTGGCAGAAGAAGTGACGCTGGTCCGCCTGGCGCGTGGAAAACAGGCGCCGCGCGCGCTTTACCTGCTGCATATCAGCAGCGGCAGCGCCCAGGCAGAGATGAATACGTCACACTATCGTCATCATCTCCAGCTGGACGATGGCGCACAGGCCTCGGTGATTGAGCACTACGTCAGCCTGAACGAAGCCAGCCACTTCACCGGCGGCCGCTTTACCGCAGAAGTGGGCGACAATGCCGCGCTGACGCACTACAAGCTGGCCTTTGAGCACAACAGCAGCTTCCACTTTGCCCACAACGATCTGGTTATTGGCCGTGACGCGCGCGTTCAGAGCCACAGCTTCCTGCTGGGAGCGGGTCTGACCCGGCACAATACCAGCGTTCAGCTGAACGGTGAGGGCAGTGAGCTGGGCATTAACAGCCTGATGCTGCCGATCGAGAAAGAAGTTTGTGACAGCCGCACCTGGCTTGAGCACAACAAAGGCTACTGTCAGAGCCGACAGCTGCATAAAACTATCGTCCGCGATAAGGCGCGCGCGGTTTTTAACGGCCTGATAAAAGTGGCTAAGCATGCGCTGAAAACCGACGGCCAGATGAACAACAACAACCTGCTGCTGGGCCGGCTGGCTGAGGTGGATACCAAACCCCAGCTGGAAATCTACGCTGATGACGTTAAGTGCAGCCACGGTGCCACCATCGGGCGTATTGATGACGAGCAGATGTTTTATCTGCGCGCGCGCGGCATTAACGAAGCGTCAGCGCAGCGTATGATTATCTATGCGTTTGCCGCAGAATTAACCGAAGCCATTACGGATGACGTGCTGAAAGAGGCGGTAATGCAACGTATCGCACAGCGTTTTCCCGGAGGCATTCAATGAGTTTTGACCTGACACGCGTCAGGGCTGATTTTCCTATTCTGGCGCGAGAAGTGAATGGCGAACCGCTGGCCTATCTTGACAGTGCGGCCAGCGCACAAAAGCCGCAGGCGGTCATCGACGCCGAGAGTCATTTCTACGCGCATGGCTACGCGGCCGTGCATCGGGGTATTCATACCCTGAGTGCGGAAGCGACTACCGCAATGGAAGACGTGCGCATTCAGGCGGCACGCTTTCTGAATGCCGCATCGCCGGAAGAGATTATCTTCGTCAAAGGCACCACCGAGGGGATCAACCTGGTAGCGAGCAGCTGGGGAAGCCGTCAGCTGCAGGCCGGTGACAATATTTTGATCACCGGGATGGAGCATCACGCCAATATCGTTCCCTGGCAGATGCTGGCCGAACGTGTTGGCGCAGAAGTACGCTTTATCCCGCTGACCGAAACCGGTGAGCTGGACCTGTCCAACCTCTCCACGCTGATAGACAGCCGCACCCGTATGCTGGCAGTCACCCACGTCTCTAACGTTCTGGGCACGGTTAACCCGGTGAAAGAGCTGGTAGCGCGGGCAAAAGCGGCCGGGGTGACCACGCTGATTGACGGTGCGCAGGCGGTGATGCATCAGCAGGTCGACGTCCAGGATCTGGACTGCGATTTTTACGTCTTTTCCGGCCATAAAATTTACGGCCCCACCGGCATTGGCATCCTTTACGGGCGTAAGGCCCTGCTGGATGAGATGCCACCGTGGGAAGGCGGTGGGTCGATGATAGCCACTGTCAGCCTCACGGAAGGCACGCGCTTTGCCGCTGCGCCGTGGCGCTTTGAGGCAGGCACGCCCAATACGGGCGGCATTATTGGACTGGGTGCGGCACTCTCCTGGATAACTGCACTGGGTCTGGATGTCATCCACCAGCGTGAGCAGGCGCTGATGCGCTATGCGCTGGATAAACTGGCTTCGGTCCCTGGCCTGGTTATCTATGGTCCTCAGGCGCGTTCAGGCGTGATCGCGTTCAATCTGGGTCAGCATCATGCCTATGACGTCGGCAGCTTTCTGGATCGTTATGGGATAGCGATTCGCACGGGTCATCACTGCGCGATGCCGCTGATGACGCATTACGGCGTACCGGCAATGTGCCGCGCTTCTTTCGTTTTGTATAATAGCGAAGAAGAGGCCGATCGACTGGCGGCAGGCCTGACACGTATACACCGTCTGCTGGGCGGCTAAATAGCTGTTCCAACGCGCCTGACCGCTGCTTGAAGTGGTCAGGCGCAGTTGTTCAGGGCTGCCCACCGATAAGGGAGAGAGTAATGGCAAGTTTGCCAGATAAAGAGAAACTGGTGCGCAACTTTACCCGCTGCGCAAACTGGGAAGAGAAATACCTGTATGTCATCGAGCTGGGTGCCCTGTTGCCCGCGCTGCCTGATGCACTGCACCAGCCCGAGAATGCCATATCGGGCTGCCAGAGCCAGGTATGGATAATTATGGATACCGATAGCAGCGGCTACGTCACCCTGCAGGGCGACAGTGACGCGGCGATTGTTAAGGGACTGGTGGCGGTGGTTTTCATCCTCTATCAGAATATGACGCCTGCTGATATCGTTGGCTTTGACGTTCGTCCTTTCTTTGAGCAGCTGGCGCTGGCGCAGCATCTTACGCCTTCCCGCTCACAGGGTTTAGAAGCAATGATCCGTGCAATTCGCCAGAAGGCCGCTACGCTAAGCTAATCACTACGCCTTCCCGGCAGGCCTCCCGCACTGCTGTCGGGAGGTTTCTCTCCTGCTCATCGAGAAGCCTCTATGAAACGCTGTCTGACGCATCTTTCATCGTTGTTGCTGCTCCTGATCGCCTCCTCCTGCGTTAATGCCACAGAGTACCCGCTGCCGCCCGAAAACAGCCGCCTGATCGGCGAGAACACCACCTACGTCGTTCCTGATGATGGTCGCCCGCTTGAAAGCGTCGCGGCCGCCTATAAAACCGGGCTGCTGGGAATGCTGGAGGCTAATCCCGGTACCGATCCCTGGCTACCTGCACCCGGTACAAAGCTGACTATACCCTTGCAGATGCTTCTGCCCGATACCCGGCGGGAAGGGATAGTGGTTAACGTCGCCGAGCTGCGCCTTTACTATTACCCTAAAGGTGGGGACCGGGTCATTGTTTACCCGATTGGTATTGGTCAGCTGGGGGCGAATACGCCACCGATGGTAACCCGCATTAGTCAGAAAATCCCAAACCCTTCATGGACACCGACGCCCAATATCCGTAAACGCTATGCCGCAGAGGGGAAAACGTTGCCCGTTACCGTGCCCGCCGGTCCGCAAAACCCGATGGGGCTTTTCGCTCTGCGCCTTGCCTGGGGGGCGGGGCACTATTTGATACATGGGACTAATGCGGATTTTGGTATTGGGATGCGCGTCAGTTCGGGCTGTATTCGTCTGCGGCCCGATGACATTAAAGCCCTGTTTGACAGTGTTCCCACGGGGACACGCGTACAGATAGTTAACCAGCCGGTGAAATATGCCACAGAGCCGGACGGCAAGCGCTATATCGAGGTGCATCAGCCGCTTTCGCATAGCGATCGCGACGATCCGCAGACCATGCCCATTTTGCTCACTTCTGGCGCGAAAAAATTTATCAACAGTGGGCTGAGCGACGGGCAGGTTATCGGTGACGCACTGAAACGTCGTTCAGGGATGCCGGTGCTGGTGAATAGCGGTGAGCCAGAGCAGGCAACTCTGCCTTACAGCCGCAACCAGCAGGATTCAGACGCATTACCGTCACAATCGACACCCTGAGCCACCGCATGCCGCAGGCACGTTAGCATGGCTTGTGGAGCGTTTAAGCCGGGGCAGCATCTTAAGCCGCGTGATGAATAGTAACAGGTAGGTTTGCAGGACAGGGTATGGATAAGAAGCTTCGGGGCGTTACAGGGGGATAAATCAGCGGTAGCTGTACGGTAAATTAAGACGACTCACTACCGGCGGGCGGCTTAAGTGAGGGGACATTTTAGACAAAAAAAATGGCGCACACTGTGCGCCATTTTCATAACCAGAACTCTTACTTACGGTAAGAGTGAGCCTGGTTGTCCAGACGCTGGTTTGCACGAGCTGCGTCATCTTTAGCAGCCTGAACGTCAGAACGGATTGCGTTCACGTCGTTGCTCAGCTGGTCAACTTTAGCGTTCAGAGTCTGAACGTCGGTAGACAGCTGGTCGATTTTAGCGTTGCTTGAGCAACCAGCCAGCAGAGTTGAACCCAGGATTACCGCGCCCAGTACCAGTTTAGTACGATTCATTATTTATACCCTCTAGATTGAGTTAATCTCCATGTAGCGTTACAAGTATTACACAAAGTATTTTCTAATGAGAATAAATTTTTGATGAGAAGGTGCTTAAATTTGATCGTTCGCTCAAAGAAGCATCGTCTTTGCACTTAAGTACAAAAAAATTAGCTAAAACAGGCGCGTTTAATCGGACACTTCTTAAGTTTATAAAATTTTGAGGGGATAATTTCAGGCAGATGTTTTGTGGTATTTCCAGATGATGACTATAAAAAAAGCGCCACTCGGGCGCTTTTTTAATCTCAAACCCTAATCTGAAATTACAGAACGTGTACGGATGCGGTATTGGTTGTTCCGCTTGGCACCAGGGCACCAGAAACCATCACCACCACATCGCCTTTTTGACCGTAGCCGCTGGCAAGCGCGGCTTCTTTACCCAGGCGGTAAAAGTCATCGGTTGAGGCAATCACGTCGACGACGCTGGTCACAATGCCTTTGCTCAGCAGCAGCTGACGAGCGGTGAGTGCATTGGTGGTCAGCGCGAGAATGGTGGCGTTAGGGAAGTATTTACGCACGGATTTGGCCGATTTACCGCCTTCTGTGGCAACCACGATCAGGGGGGCTTCCAGGTTTTCCGCCGTCTCTACCGCGCCACGGCATACTGCTTCAGTAATGCGCATTTTACGGTTGTCATGATGCGAATCGATACGGCTCTTCATAACACGATCGGTACGTTCGCAGATGGTCGCCATAATGGTGACTGACTCCAGGGGATAACGTCCTTTCGCGCTTTCGCCCGACAGCATGACCGCATCGGTACCGTCGAGAATGGCGTTAGCCACGTCGCCTGCCTCCGCACGGGTAGGGCGCGGGTTCTTGATCATCGAATCAAGCATCTGAGTGGCGGTGATAACCACCTTACGTGCGCGGTTACATTTTTTGATCATCATCTTCTGAGCGAAGATAACTTCTTCAACCGGGATCTCAACGCCCAGATCGCCACGCGCAACCATGATGCCGTCGGACGCATCAAGGATTTCGTCGAAATTATTCAGGCCTTCCTGGTTTTCGATCTTGGAGATGATCTGAATATGCTCGCCGCCGTGCTGCTTAAGATGCTCACGGATCTCCAGCACGTCTGAGCGCTTACGGATAAATGACGCCGCAACAAAATCAACGCCCTGTTCACAACCGAAGATCAGGTCACGCTTGTCTTTTTCGGCCAGCGCAGGCAGCTGGATAGAAACGCCCGGCAGGTTAACGCCTTTGTTTTCACCCAGGTCACCATTGTTAAGGACTTTACAGACCACGGTGTTTTCTGTGACTTCAACCACTTCCATGCCGATCAGGCCGTCATCTACCAGCACGGTATTGCCGATTTTGAGATCTGAGGCAAAACCCGGATAGGTGACCGCAACGCGTTCGGTGTTACCCACCACGGACTGGTCGGTGGTAAAGGTAAAGGTCTGGCCTGCTTTCAGCGCGGCATCGTTGCCACCCTCCAGCTTCATGGTGCGAATTTCCGGGCCTTTCGTGTCCAGCAGGATCGCCGCCTGGTGGCCGGTGTTACTCATTACGGCGCGCAGATTGGCAATGCGCTTGCCGTGCTCTTCATAATCGCCGTGAGAGAAGTTAAGGCGCATTACGTTCATTCCCGCATCCAGCAGGTTAGTCAGCATTTCTTCCGATTCGGTTTTTGGTCCGATAGTACAAACAATTTTGGTCTTTTTCATGACGAGTTATCTATTAAGTTGTAATGGATGTGAGAGTGGCAATCCCGGCGCCGGTAAAAAAGCCCCGGAGAAGAATTTTTGCTTGAGTCGTAAACTGCGGTACAGATTAAGAATAGGTGACAGTAGGGTCGTTTGCAGAGGAAGTTGAGACGCAGTTTCAGCGCATGCGCAGCGAAGGGCGCAGGACGCTATCGTTTTTTGTAAAGGGCCAACCATACGCTGAAACCATTCAAATGAAACAACGCCGGTGATTATAGCGATTCGGGTAGACGAAAACCAACTAAAAAGCATGATCTTATCCGTCAATTATTGCGTTAGCGCATGGTGTTGCGCAATAAAAACGGGCGCAGGGGCGTCACAGCAAGGGACGAGCATAGTGCAAGCGGGAGATTGGTTGAGGGAGAAATACAGAAAAAGGTAACGCAGGAAGTGGCTATCAGGAGTGGTGCGTTCTAGAGGACTCGAACCTCCGACCCCCACCATGTCAAGGTGGTGCTCTAACCAACTGAGCTAAGAACGCATNACAGAAAAAGGTAACGCAGGAAGTGGCTATCAGGAGTGGTGCGTTCTAGAGGACTCGAACCTCCGACCCCCACCATGTCAAGGTGGTGCTCTAACCAACTGAGCTAAGAACGCATAAATGCTGGTGCGTCCGAGTGGACTCGAACCACCGACCCCCACCATGTCAAGGTGGTGCTCTAACCAACTGAGCTACGGACGCACTGTGGTGCGTTCTAGAGGACTCGAACCTCCGACCCCCACCATGTCAAGGTGGTGCTCTAACCAACTGAGCTAAGAACGCATCATTACTGTATTGCTAACAGCGGGGACNGTGGTGCGTTCTAGAGGACTCGAACCTCCGACCCCCACCATGTCAAGGTGGTGCTCTAACCAACTGAGCTAAGAACGCATCATTACTGTATTGCTAACAGCGGGGACGAATATTAACGACAGCGTTACCGCCTGGCAAGCAGAATCCGCTTTTTTCTGTGTGACTGCTGCGCAACTGTGCGAAGCGCAGCATATTTAAGCATGCCTGCACAAAAAATGTCGGAAAATTAGTGTGCTGCACGTGCCAGAATCCGCTCGGCTGGCTGACGCTGCAGGCGGCGGATACGCCAGACCATCATGATTGCAGCGGAGGTCAGACCGATGATAAACCCCATCCAGAAACCCGCCGGGCCCAGCGGTGAAACCACCCAGTCTGTCATCGCCAGCACATACCCACAGGGCAGGCCGAGCACCCAATAAGCCGTAAAGGTGATAAAGAAGATCGAACGCGTATCTTTGTAACCGCGCAGAATGCCACTGCCAATCACCTGGATTGAATCGGAAATCTGGTATACCGCAGCCAGCAGCATCAGCTGAGCGGCTAGCGTAACCACGGCCGGATTATCGTTGTAAAGCAGCGCTATCTGCTCGCGAAACATCACGGTAAACAATGCGGTCATACAGGCCATGGTTATCCCGACGCCCTGTGCCGTCCAGGCGGACACCCGTGCCGCGTCGGCCGATCCCTGCCCAAGCCGGAAGCCCACGCGGATCGTCGTCGCCACGCCCAGTGAAAGCGGCATAACGAACATTAACGAACTGAAATTCAGTGCGATCTGATGCCCGGCAACCTCGACGATCCCCATGGGGGAGACCAGCAGCGCGACAACTGCGAACAGCGTGACCTCGAAAAACAGCGCCAGCGCAACCGGCAGGCCTAACGTAAACAGACGCCAGAGCACTGCACTGTCTGGCGCACTCAGGCGCGTCGGCAAACGGATATCACGCATTGAATGCGCGCGGTGGATCCAGAGTTTCATTACCACAAACATTACCCAGTAGACCGAAGCCGTCGCCACTCCACAGCCCACGCCGCCCAGCGCGGGCATGCCAAAATGACCATAGATAAAGATATAGTTAACCGGGATATTTACCATCAAACCCAGGAAGCCAATAATCATGCCGGGCAGGGTTTTAGCCAGTCCTTCGCACTGATTGCGCGCCACCTGAAAGAACAGATAGCCTGGCGCGCCCCACAGCAGCGCATGCAGATAGCCTGTCGCTTTGTCCGCCAGCGTCGGGTCAATATTGTGCATGCTGCGAATGACAAAACCGGCGTTATAAAGCAGCACCATCACCACGGCGGCAGCCACCGCCGCCAGCCAGTATGCCTGGCGTACCTGATGCGCAATGCGCTCCCGACGACCCGAACCATTATACTGCGCCACCACCGGCGTCAGTGACAGCAGCAAACCGTGTCCAAAGAGAATGGCGGGCAGCCAGATTGAGGTGCCCACGGCAACCGCGGCCATATCCGTGGCGCTAACAGCGCCGGCCATAATCGTATCGACGAATCCCATAGCGGACTGAGCCACCTGAGCAAAGATCACTGGGATCGCCAGCGCTAATAACTGACGCGCCTCAATAAGGTACTTCTGCACACGAACACCTGTTTATATTTATGTAGAAGGGAGCCTGGCTGCCGCAATATCGCACTGAACACCGCGTTTAACAGCAGGGCTGGCCGATCAGTGTAATGTTCGCAGAGCAAATAGCCAATCTTAGCCGGAAAAATAGCGCAGACTGTCGGAGTAAAAAAAACGTGGGCGTTTGGATTTACGCGTAAGCCAGGGCAAACTAACAGGTAGAATACTCTATTTGAGGTGATAACCATGTTTACCGGTATTGTGCAGGGCACCGCCGAACTGCTCGCGATTGACGAGAAGCCTAATTTCCGCACCCACACCGTGCGACTTCCGCCCGACATGCTGCCAGGTCTGGAGTTGGGCGCATCCGTTTCTCATAATGGCTGTTGCCTGACGGTGACGGAAATAAACGGCGACCGGGTAAATTTCGATCTGGTCAAAGAGACGCTGCGCATCACTAATCTGGGCGATCTCAGTATTGGCGATTACGTCAACGTCGAGCGGGCAGCAAAATTCAGTGATGAAATTGGTGGTCATCTCATGTCTGGCCATATTATGACCACGGCAGAGATTTGCAAAATTCTTATCTCAGAAAATAACCGCGAAATCTGGTTTAAACCGCGTGATGCGGAGCAGATGAAATATATCCTGCATAAAGGATTTGTTGGCATTGATGGAATAAGCCTGACGATTGGGGAAGTGACCAAAACCCGTTTCTGCGTACACCTTATTCCTGAAACGCTGGCGAGGACCACGCTGGGGGCCAAACGTCTGGGGGATCGCGTAAATATTGAAATCGATCCGCACACTCAGGCGATCATTGAAACCGTCGAACGCGTACTGGCACAGCGTGACGCCCTGCTTAGCCAGGCTGTCGCTCAGGACGCCCCAGAACCACGCTAAACCGCCTGTAAGCTATAGCTGATAAAAGCGCCCGAAATGCCAGGCATAAAAAGGCCGGCGTAAATAACGCCGGCCTTTTAGCGGACCAGGATTAATGTGGGACGCGAAGTCCCCCTTCAATTCCGTGGGTAAACATCACCTGCCAGAGCTGCATATGGCGTGCACGAAAGGCCCCTGCACAGGCATTAAGATAATAAATAAACATGCGTTTAAAGCGCTCACCGTACTTTTCTGAAAGCTCAGGCCACACTGCAAGAAAACGATCAATCCACGCCATCAGCGTGGTGTCATAGTCCGGGCCGAAATTATGCCAGTCTTCCATAACGAAGTGAGGTTCGCTGGCCTCAGCAATATGGCTAACCGAGGGCAGGCGACCATTAGGGAATATATATCTGTCCAGCCAGGGATCAACATTCTCGCCGGTCGTATTCGCCCCAATGGTATGCAGCAGGAAAAGCCCATCCGGCTTCAGATTTCGGTTCACCACGTTAAAGTAGGTGGCGTAATTCTTAGGGCCGACATGTTCAAACATCCCCACGGAAACAATCCGATCGTACTGTTCATTCAGATCGCGGTAGTCCTGTAACAGGATAGTGACATCCAATCCTTCACAGCGCTGCTGGGCCATTTTTTGCTGTTCGGCAGAGATAGTGACGCCAGAAACGCGAACGCCATAGTGACGCGCTGCATATTCTGCCAGCCCGCCCCAGCCGCAGCCGATATCCAGAAGGGACATACCGGGCGCTAATTGCAGCTTTTCGCAAATCATTTTTAATTTTGCATTCTGCGCATCCTCCAGCGTCCGGGCTTCCTTCCAGTAACCGCAGGAGTACTGCATATGGGAATCAAGCATCAGAGAAAACAGATCGTTGCCGAGGTCGTAATGTTCCTTTCCTACTATCCACGCGCGCTTTCTTGACTGCTGATTGGTTAGTCTTGCGGCGGCAATACGTAAGGTATCTTTGAAATGATGGGGGAGTTTCTCATCGAGCTTCGCCAGTAATACGCGATGAAAGAACATGTCCATTCTTTCACACTCCCACCAGCCATCCATATAGCTTTCACCCAGCCCCAGTGAGCCTTCCTGTAGCACGCGCTTAAAAAAGGCAGGGTTGGTTACCTGAATATCCCACGGGCGCGTACCATTAACGTCGATATCTGCACTGCGCAACATCTCCTGAACGATTCTGTACCACTGATTCTCTTCCAGGCTCACTTCTTCTATACACGATGAACTCATAGTCTCTCCATCACCCTGTGTGGTTGATACCCGAGAAATAGAAAAAACAATTCCTACGGGGTTTTGAGAATACGCACACGCTAGCGTACGTCTGATTTCCGGCGTTACAGAGGATTGAATATAAATATTAGCAGAGTAGAGCAACGGGGATGCACGGATTAAATCCAGACTACCCTGTCAGAATTGAAAATTTACCTTTTATTTCTCGTTTAACCGTCAGACTTGCTGAAAGCATAAGAGGCCTGGCAGGTATCCCCGATATCCTTCACCCTGCTGGCAGGTTATCTGCCAGCAAAGCGGAGGGTTATCAGGCGGAAATTGTTATTTTTTTACCTAGCGAAACGAGTATATGCTCACCCCTGACAATATTCAAATGTTTATTGTTAGGTTGCTAACTAAGAGTATTCAGCAGGTTAACGACTACTTTCAGCGCGATGCAGTGACGTTTCTGCCGCTTTTGTACGCTGTAAAATATAGCCGATTATGGCAAAAAGGACAGTCGACAGCATAACCAGCGAGGTAGACCACAGCGGGCGGGTAAGAAATGAGGAGATCAGCAGGCTGGCCACGCAGCAAAGCCCCAGCTGGAGCGTATTTTGCAGCGCTGCGGCCTTACCGCTGGCCTGCGGGAAGGGAAGCAGGGCATTCGAGACAACAATCGGATACAGCGCACCGTTCGCCAGGGCAATGCCGCAGAACGGCAGAAGCAGCGCATACACAGAGGGGGTCGCCTGCTGAGCCGCGATAAAAAATGCAATAATGCTCAGGCTGTACAGGCCAAGCAGCCAGGGCAGAAGTGAGCCGCCTTCCGTACGCTTAAGCAGGGTTCGACAGCCATAGCCGCCGGTCAGAAAGGCCAGCGTCTGAGGGAAGTAGCTCAGGCCAATGCTGCCAGGTGACATGCCCAGCGCGGATAAGATAAACGGCGAACCGGTCAGCCAGGCAAAGAAGCTGGCAGAGCAGGCGGCGTACATCAGCACGTTACCGCTGTAAACAGGAGATTTCAGCAGGGTTAGAAAACCCGTCTTCTTATCGCCTTTTTTTGGCATAACGCGTGGTGTTGCTGTCAAAAAGAGCGTGCAAACCAGCAGTAGTAGCGTAATGACCATCAGGGCAATAAAAATTGCGCGCCAGCCGAAATGGTTGAGCAGCCAGGCGCCTAGTAGGGGAGCCAGTGCCGGAGAGAGTGCTACCAGCGGCATGATTGTGGCAAAAACCTTGCTGGCCTGGGTGGCGGAATAGCGGTCAATCACCAGCGCCTGCCAGGTTACGGCGGCCGCGCAGATGCCAATGGCCTGCACAAAGCGCAGCACCAGCAGAAGGGTGGCATTGTGCACCCACCACATTCCGGCACAGCTGATGGCAAACAGGCTCAGACCCATTAGCAGCACCGGACGACGGCCGATTCGATCGGAGAGAGGGCCCCATATCAGCTGCGCACAGGCAAAGCCCGCCAGAAAGAGACTCAGGCTGGCACCGATAGCTCCCGCGTCGGTTTGCAGATCCTGCTGCATCAGGGTAAAGGCAGGCAGATACATGTCGGTGGCCAGAAAGCCGATGACGCTAAGCAGCGCCAGGTAAAGGGTAAAAAGTTTTGCAGGCATTTTTTTGCTCTTAATTTCAGAAGAATATAACGGCGCAGAGTGTAAATGCGTGCCAGAGGCGTTGTGAAACGCTAATATTTGTCCATTGCGTTCAAAAAATTTGCAGGCAGAAAATGTGGTCAGAACATTCCCTCGAAGTGATTGATGCCGTTGCCCGAAATGGCAGCTTTACCGCCGCTGCTGCTGAGCTGCACCGGGTCCCCTCCGCTATCAGCTATACCGTACGTCAGCTGGAAGAGTGGCTGGCCGTTTCGCTGTTTACACGCCGTCATCGCGATGTCGAACTGACCGAGGCGGGACGCTACTTCATTCAGGAGGGGCGGAGCGTAATCAAAAAAATGCTCGCCACCCGGCGTCAGTGCCAGCAGGTAGCAAACGGCTGGCGCGGGCAGCTAAATATCGCCGTAGACAGGATAGTGAAACCCCAGCGCACCCGGCAGCTGGTTGTCGATTTCTACCGTCATTTCCCGGATATGGAATTACACCTTTCCCCGGAGGTGTTTAATGGCGTGTGGGATGCGCTGGCGGATGGCCGGGTAGATGTGGCGATTGGCGCAACTCAGGCAATACCCGTTGGCGGGCGCTTTGCCTTTCGCAATATGGGCGCGCTGAACTGGCGCTGTGTGGTTAGCGCCCGCCATCCTTTGACAGAAATCTCAGGACCGGTCAGCGAGGAAGCCATCCGCGAATGGCCTTCTCTGACGCTGGAAGACACGTCCCGCGCGCTGCCCAAACGCACTACCTGGACGCTGGATAATCAGCGTCGGCTGGTGGTGCCCGATTGGGAAAGCGCTGCGGACTGCCTGCTGGCCGGGCTTTGCGTCGGAATGGTGCCAGGACATTTTGCCCGTCCGCTGCTGAGCAGCGGCGCACTGACGGAACTTGTGCTCACCGCGACATTTCCCGACAGCCCCTGCTGCGTCAGCTGGTCGCAGCAGCAGGCCGGCCCCGCCCTGGGCTGGCTGCTCGACTATCTTGGCGACACCGGGACGCTCAATAATGAGTGGCTGAACGAGGGGGCAGAGGAGTGAGCAGGCGACTAATGGCGTTAGCGGCGATAGTCTACAAAGGGACCATCCGCCACTGAACGACGCTCGATCAGGCTGGGATGAACTTCAATCGTCTGTGGCTCCTCACGCTTGCTGGTAATACGATCCAGCAGCATTTCAAAGGCCGTTTCGCCCAGCCTCTCTTTTGGCTGGTGAACGGTGGTCAGGGCCGGGGTGAAGTAGCGCGCGTTGCGCACGTTATCATAGCCGATGACCGAGATATCCTGGGGTACGCGCAGACCCATCTCATCAGCGGCACAAATCGCCCCCATCGCCATAATATCGCCGCCGCAGAATACGGCGGTAGGACGCTGCTTCTGGGATAAAATTTGCTGCATGGCACGATAGCCAGATTCGGGTTCGAAATCACCCTGTACCAGCCACTCATCGCGCAGGGTGATCCCCGCTTCGGATAGCGCCTTTAGAAAACCGGCATGACGACCACCGCCGGTGTTACGCTCCAGCTGACCGGGAATGACGCCAATATCGCGATGGCCGCGCTCAATCAGATAGCGGCCTGCCAGATAACCCCCCTCAAAGGCGTTATCCAGCACCGTATCCGTAAAATCACCGCGTGACTCGCTCCAGTCCATGACGACCATAGGAATATTTCGGTTATCTTCAAGCATCTGGATCAGTTCATCAGGATACTCGGAGCACATCACCAGCAGGCCATCGACGCGCTTTTGCGCCATCATTGACAGATACGCCTGCTGTTTGACCAGATCGTTGTGCGCATTGCCCAGAATCAGGGTGTAACCGCTGGCAAAGCAGCTGTTCTCCACGGCTTCAATAATCTCGGCAAAGTAGGGCGCCTCGCTGGACGTTGCCAGCAGGCCGATGGTCCGGGTGTGATTAACCTTGAGACTGCGGGCGACGGCACTTGGCGAATAATGCAGTTCGCGGATAGCAGTCCATACTGCTTCCCGCGTGGCTTCGGCCACAAAGCGCGTTTTATTAATGACGTGGGACACCGTGGTGGTCGACACCCCGGCACGTTTAGCCACATCTTTGATTGTTGCCATGAAATCACTACTCCTGTACTTACCGCAACTTGCTGATAAGTATATTGTTAAACGATTGCCTGAAACGGCAAAATCCGTCGCCGTTTTTTATGAATAGTCGGTGGCGTCAGTAAGGAAAAGGGGGCAGCCAGCCAGGCCTGTTGCGTCGGTTGCAGACCGCGAACGCAACCCGTTGCGCAACGAAATGGAATTCTAGCAAGGCTGAGCAGAGAAAACGAGATTTTTACCGCCGGGTGTGGGAAAATTGATGGTGACACAAACTGTAAGGGTATAAAGGAGTTTCTGTGGACACCGATCTGAAATTGTCTCTGCTGACCACCGGTAGCGCGCTGTTAATGATTATTATTTTCAGCTTTACCGCCGTCATGCACTAAAAAAAACAGGCCGATCGTCAGATCGGCCTATTTTTTTACTTTAGCGATATCGTGCCGCTACCGCGTCGATGGGACACTCCTCAGAAACCGACAGGCGCTTTGCTATTTCTGCGAGATAAGAGATAAAATAATGTGCTGATCCACTTTATAGTATTGACTAACCAAAAATAAAACCAGCTTAGGCTAAGCACTGTTTATTTCTCGAATCGCGCTAATTTTTGTCCGAAAAATTTACCATTAAGCCCAATATTACCCAGCGTTTCGTATTTTTCAGATTCATCAGGATACAATATTTGGATATCAAGAGTAACACTTGTGTCTGGCAGAATAGCGTGGCTGGCATCGCCAATGCTTACAAGTGTGGTGTTGCTGACTGGGGTCTGGTAGTCACTGAGTTTAACCCAGCTACTCACAGTGTCAAGCCATGCCGGATATACAACACCGTTTCCAGGTATATCCAGGAAAACATACCAGTCAGTAACAGTTTCATAATCGCTGGTGAGGTTCAATCGATAGCTATAGATATATTCATTTTTGGTATGGTCAGGCTTCCACTTACTCAAAAACTTTTGTGTAATATTGATGTCCTCCTGAGGCATAATAAACACAACATGAGAATAATACGATTGGCTTTTATTCCCGTTTTTATCTACAATTCTAACCTGGCAACTCCACGTCTCACCATTAATTACCCAGCCCGGCATAGAAACCTTTTTCGGTTTATATACCATAGAAACAAATGTTGATTTGCCTTTTTGTAAATCAAATTTCTCAGGCGTATAGTAAACTTCAAAGTAGTCTTCCCATCTTACAGAAGCGTTCATACCTCCGCGGAAACGCTCAACATGGACTGATAAGCCGGTCAGGTCCACATTACTACTATTAGTCACGCTGACAGGACCATAGAAATACTCCTGATTGATGAAACCCTTGGCATCATCGACATCCTTTACTGAAACCTTTTGCTTATCGCTGGCTGTGGATTCAAGTTTGGAATGCCTTTTCATACATACCTCTTCAGTATTTGTTTCAGGTAATAAAAATTGATATTGACTCACATAATTGAGAGTACTGAGACGATACTGATTAAGTCTGAAAAGAGCATAATTTAGGTTGACGCAAGAATCCATGCGCGATTTACAGGATTGAATGTTTTTTCTGAACTTTGGTCATTGTATTTTAGTTGGTTGTTTATTTACCTGACGTACTACAAAGGTAAAAATCGTTATTAGTTCATCACATGAAATTTTTTTCAATCCATAAATAACGCATGATGCTGCCTGAATTCACTATCCGTAATCAGTAAAGAAAGAGAGTGCGGAGAAATCATTAGTCCAGGAAAATAAAAAGGCCGATCGTCAGATCGGCCTTTTTTTATTCACTACGCGACACGGAGATTAGCGGATCGTTCTGGGTGTCATCACCCGACGTGCGCCGATGTAGTGACTCTGCCAGTATTCATCAGCCAGCGCGCTAACCTGAATATCTTTTCCCGTACGGGGCGACTGAATAAATTTACCGCCGCCAAGATAAACGCCTACGTGATCCGCCGTGCCGCGTCCGTTAATGCGGAAGAAAACCAGGTCGCCTTTCTCCAGCTCGCCGCGTTTAATATTCGCCGCATCGCGCAGGTGGTACATCTCATTGGCGGTGCGGGGGATCTTAAACTTCACCAGATCCTTGTAGGCATACCACACCAGGCCGCTACAGTCGAAGCCCGTTTTAGGCGATGTTCCGCCCCACTGGTAGGGTTTACCCAACTGGCCCATCAGCTTGTTCATCGCCGTCTGGCGAGCTTTTTGATAACGCGCCCGGTGTGCCTTGCTCATTTTTAGCGGGGCGCTAAGCACCTCGGCGGTCAGTTCTTCACCCTGTTCGACGGATTTGCCACGACGGTGACCATAGTGTTTTTTACCCAAACTGGCCTGTAAAGCCGCTTTATGCCTGAGGGTAGATTTCCGGGAGTGGGACGATACAGGCTGCGGCGCGAGCGTTTTTTTGGCCTTGAGGCGGGTGGCGGGTATACGGCGTGACTTGCGGGTGGACTCTTTAACTTTTTTCGTTACGCTACCCTTGACCTGCCGCCGCTTACGACGATCGTCCTCACGTGCGGCACTGCCTTCCACCTTATGGTGGTTTGCATTAACTGGAGCATGTGGCGATGCGTGCGCCACATTAAAAAAGAGCTGCGCGAAGGCCAGCATCAGGAGCGTGATAAGTAAACGCATCGTTACCATTAACTGTTTATGCTCCCGCCAGAGGCAGAAGCTCGGCTAAATTAGGATATCTGCTATACGGCAGACAAGTGAGCGCAATTCTAATCTAACTCTTTAACAAAAGGTAAGGTCTTTTTTGTTTCAATGATGTACAACAAGTAATTGTTGGCAATTTCAGCATAATCAGCTGGTTATGTGCTCATCAACCCGGGGTAAGCCCGGACAGCAGCGGCGTCAGGCTCAGGCAAATGTTATTTTGTTGTTTTTACCGCTGGATAATTCGCCACGCGGAACCCCCAGGATAATTCCCTTACTGAAAATGTCGTTTTCATCAGGGGGCCAGAGTCGCTACAATAAATAAACACGAAGTATCCGTTATAGGAAGGCATTTATGAGTACTGTTGAGAAAATTGAGCGCCAGATAGCAGAAAACCCGATTCTGCTTTATATGAAAGGTTCTCCGAAACTGCCAAGCTGTGGCTTTTCAGCACAGGCCGTTCAGGCGCTGTCAGCCTGTGGCGAACGTTTTGCCTATGTTGATATCCTGCAGAACCCGGATATTCGTGCCGAGCTGCCAAAATACGCTAACTGGCCGACCTTTCCACAGCTGTGGATCGACGGTGAGCTGGTGGGCGGATGCGATATCATCATCGAGATGTATCAGCGCGGTGAACTGTTGCAGCTGATTAAAGAGACGGCGCAAAAATATCCGTCTGACGCGGCTGAGTAAGTTTTCGCTGGGTTTGCAAAGCGGGGATCGACGATCCCCGCTTTTTTTATGCCTCGCTGTCGGCAATGGGCAGCGGCCAGCCACCCAGTCGCTTCCAGCGGTTAACCAGCTCGCAGAACAGATCGGCGGTTTGCAGGGTGTCGTACAGCGCGGAGTGCGCCTGGCTGCTATCGAAAGGCATACCGGCCGCGAGGCAGGCTTTAGCCAGCACCGTCTGTCCCAGCACCAGCCCGCTTAGCGCAGCGGTATCAAAGGTCCCGAAGGGATGAAACGGATTACGCTTCAGGCCTGAGCGCTCCGCCGCCGCATTCATAAAGTTAAGATCAAAGGTCGCATTATGGGCCACCATAATGGCGCGATTGCAGCCCCGCTCTTTGATGCCCTTACGCACCATTTTGAAAATGGCATGCAGCGCCTCATATTCACTGACCGCGCCGCGCAGCGGATTGCCGGGGTCAATGCCGTTAAACGCCAGTGCTTCTGGCATCAGGATAGATCCTTCAAACGGCTCAACGTGGAAGTGAAGCGTTTCGTCTTTCTCCAGCCAGCCATCCTCAGTCATTCTCAGCGTGACGGCGGCGACTTCCAGTAGCGCATTGGTTTTAGCGTCAAACCCGGCGGTTTCCACATCAATGACCACCGGATAAAAACCGCGAAAACGGCTGCTCAGGGCGTTAAGTTCGTTCGATTCAGACATCAGGATCTCACAGGCGAAAAAATGCAGCGCGTATTATGGCAAATTTCAGTACGGGATGCAGCAGGGGAAGAGGGGGAGAGGGTGCCCGAAAGCACCCGTGGGTATCAGTTACCCAGGCCGTGGCCGGCGTGCTTGTTCTCAATCAGCTCGATTTTGTATCCGTCCGGATCTTCAATAAAAGCGATAATGGTTGAGCCGCCCTTTACCGGGCCGGCTTCACGCACCACGCTGCCGCCTGCTTTACGAAGGCGATCGCAGGTGGCGGCAACGTCATCAACGCCCAGCGCGATGTGACCATAAGCATCGCCGAGGTCATATTTTTCAACGCCCCAGTTCCAGGTCAGCTCAAGCACTGCCCCTTCGCTCTCTTCCTCATAGCCCACAAAAGCCAGCGTGTATTTGTATTCACTGTTTTCGCTGGTGCGCAACAGGCGCATGCCCAGAAGGTTGGTGTAAAAATCTATTGAACGCTGCAAATCGCCAACGCGGAGCATAGTGTGAAGTAAGCGCATAACATCCTCTTGTGGTAAGCGTTATCATCCGATAACGGTAAATATGTGGTAAGCGTTATCATCCGACAACGGTAAATATTCAGTATAGCGGCGTTCGCAGCCGGACGTAATCCAGGCAACCCTGAGGCTAAAGCCTCAATCCCCGAGCGCAGGGTAATCCGTATAACCCTCAGCGCCGCCGCCGTAGAAGGTCTCCGGGCGAGGCTCATTCAGGGGTGCGCTGGACTTTAGTCGCGCCACCAGGTCGGGATTGGCGATATAGCTGCGGCCAAAGGCAGCCGCATCTATCAGCCCCTGCTCAATCAGCGTTTCGGCTTTCTCCGCCGTATAGGCGCCGGCACCGACGATCACTCCCGGATAGACG
Organism: Erwinia sp. ErVv1; assembly: GCF_900068895.1. Taxonomy (GTDB): domain Bacteria; phylum Pseudomonadota; class Gammaproteobacteria; order Enterobacterales; family Enterobacteriaceae; genus Erwinia. The sequence goes on from NZ_CDPK01000003.1 coordinate 577,367, forward strand.
GCGCGAATGGCCTTGCGGAACGCTTCGCTGTAAGGCTTGCCGCCTGCCCAGTCAGGTTCGGAAATATGCAGGTAGGCTAGCTTACGTTTGGCCAGTTCGCCAATATAGTACAGCGCCGCCTCTTCCTGATCTTCTCCATTGTCCAGTCCATTAAAAGGACCCAGCGGGGAGATGCGGATGCCGATACGATCGGCGCTCCAGCCCGCAATCGCCGCATCCACCACTTCCAGCGCAAAGCGGGTACGATTTTCTACGCTGCCGCCGTAGCCATCCGCGCGCTGATTAGAAGCCGGGGAGAGAAACTGATGGATCAGATAACCATGGGCAGAATGCAGCTCCACCAGGTCAAAATCCGCTTCACGGGCGTTGATGACCGCCTGACGGAAATCATTCACAATGCCCGGGATTTCATCCAGCGTCAGTGCACGGGGCGTGGAGGTCGCCGCGCGGATGGTCGCGCCGGTATCATCACGTAATGAAGTACGCGTATCGGCATTAATAGCTGAAGAGGAGACCGGGGCCTCGTCGCCGGGCTGAACGCTGGTGTGAGAGATGCGGCCGGTATGCCATAGCTGAACGGCGCTGTGGCCGCCCTCATCGTGGATACCCTGATTGATACTCTTCCAGGCTGCAATCTGTTCAGATGAGTGTAAACCCGGCGCGCCCGCGTAGCCTTTTGCCTGAGCGGAGATCTGGGTCGCCTCGGTGATGATCAGGCCGGCGCTGGCGCGCTGGCGATAGTACTCGCCCATCAGCGGGGTAGGAATATCACCCGGCTCGATGCTGCGAAGACGCGTCAGCGGTGCCATAAACACGCGGTTCGACACGGTAATCGCGCCGGTTTTTAAGGGGGTAAAAAGCGTCTTAAGTTCCATTATTACTCCTGGTAGACCGGTCGACTAGTTGAGGTGTTTTTTTTTAAGCGGGCGCGGGCAGCATTCTTTTCATTTCCTGCCATGCACTGAAGAGTGGCGCGCTGTCGCGGGAAACTTTGCTTTGCAGGCTTGCGCCGAGCCAGAGCGTATAGACATTTTGTGCACAGTCTCTGGCGGTATATTCAAGGCACAGCGTGCCCTGGTGTACGGCACGCTCAAGCGCACCCGTCAGGGTCGCTATCAGCGCCTTTGAGCCCGCATCCAGTGCATTACGCATCGGTTCAGAAAGATCGCAAACTTCGGCAGAAAGCTTCACTGACAGACAGCCGGTAAAACCCATCTCCTGACTGCGGGTCAGGGAATGATGATAATAATCCAGCACGGACTGTCGCTGATTGCCCGGTTGTGCGTCAAGCGCATCGCGCAGGTGTGCATGTCCGGCCGCAAAATAACGCTCCAGCATGGCCACGCCAAAGGCCTCTTTCGAGGGGAAATAGTAATAAAACGACCCTTTAGGCACCTCAGCCACTTTCAGCAGCTCAATCAGTCCCATACCGTTAAAGCCGCGCTGCACGCAAAGCGCTTCGCCAGTGGTGAGGATATGTTCACGTGTGTCATGTCGGGCCGTTTTCATCTTTCTACCTTAACAGACCGATCGGTCTGTTACAAACCTGACTGCAAGTCCGATCCGCAGGCGGGGACAGGGAATGATTTATCCGCCCCCGCGCAAACGTTAAGACTGACAGGCTTTTACCATATCCAGCGCCGGCTGATATTCACGGGTTTGCACATTCATCATCCCCAGCAGCGTGTGGAAAATATTATCCTGGGAAACCGCGTCAGACTTTGCTTTCTGCCGCAGGCAGGTCTGGTTAATGTCATAGGTGCGGGCATAGTCGTCTGACATCCACAGCAGGAAAGGGATATGAGTTTGCTGGCTGGGCGCAAAAACGTAGGGTGTGCCGTGCAGGTACATGCCATGCTCGCCGAGCGATTCACCGTGATCGGAGAGATAAACCAGCGCCACATTGTATTTGCTGCTCCACGACTTTAGCAGGGTGATGGTGCTGTCCAGCATCGAGTCGGTATAGAGGATCGAATTGTCGTAGGTATTAACCAGCGCCTGATGATCGCAGTCCTGGATCTGATTACTGTCGCAGGTGGGCGTAAACCGGCGCATCTCTGCGGGATAGCGCTGATAGTAGGCCGGGCCGTGGCTACCCATCTGATGAAGCACAATCACCGTGTCGTCCTTTACGCTGTCGATATAGTTATTCAGGCGGTGAAGCAGCACGTCGTCGAGGCAAAAATTGCTCCGGCACAGTTCACTGACCTTCCATTTTGTCATATCGGTATGCGGCACGCGGTCGCAGGCACCCTTGCAGCCGCCGTCGTTTTCGCGCCACAGAACGTTAACGCCTGCGTGGGCCATAATATCCAGTACGCCCTCCTGGTGATGGGCCAGGTTGGCGTCATAGTGGGCGCGCGGCATATTAGAGAACATGCAGGGAACGGAGATAGCGGTTTCCGTGCCGCAGGAGCTGGCATTGGGATAATAGATGACATCATCACGCGCCAGCTTCGGATTGGTGTCCCTGGCATAGCCGCCAAGCGAAAAGTCTTCGGCGCGGCCCGTCTCGCCTAAGACAAACACCACCAGCGTTTTCTTTTGCTCTGCTTTAATCAGCGGGCCTTTATGCGCGTCCAGGCCGATTCTCACCAGCTTTTGATCGCCCGCAAACCAGCGATTATCCGCATAGTGGCTGACGCCGCTAATAACGTTGGCAGGCGTAATCATCTTGACCAGCCCTTTGTTATTACGAATAAGCGACGCGTAGTCTTTATAAAACAGCGCAGCCACCAGCAGGATAATAACAATCGACGCAAGGGCAGTGACCACGCGATGCACCGCATTCATCCAGCCAGGGCGGCGGGTGCTGATACGTACCAGGGTAAAAATTGCCGCGGGGAGCAGGCCGAAGGCTGCCATCCATACCATATAGCGCAGGGTGAAGAGAGCGGTCGCCTCCTGAGCGTCGGTTTCAAAAACGTTTTGAATCATATTGGTATCAATGACGGTACCAAAGCTGTAAATAAAGTAGTTGGCCGCCGCGCTGGCCAGCACCAGCACCACCACTAACGGTTTTCGTATCCACGGCAGCGCGATCAGACTGAAAATGAACAGAAAGGCACAAAACAGCACCAGCGGCAGCGTCGCCGCGAACAGGTAGTCATGCAGGGTGATATAAGGGATGGTTTCCCAGGCATGACTAATAAAAACGGCATTAAGCACGACGGTAAAAAAAAGCGCAGCGTAGATATTAAATGCATTTTCGTTACAACGTAACCGGGACAGGAGTTTCATGATTATCCGATAACAAATTAAACTGCCGGGATAATATCGCTGCAAACTTAGTGAAACCTTAACTAATATCCAGCGATAACAAGGCCCGGCATAAAAAAGTGGCGTTAGCATTCTGGCAGACTGTACCGGGAATATCGCGAAAAACATCAGATTTACGACTATTTTTTTCCCGCTGCTTGCGCAGCTGCGATAACCGATCTTCAATTGAGACAGGTTTATCATCAGGAGGTGCGGTGTCAGAACAGCTGGAACTCTTTCCCGTTCCCTCGCCGTGTCGGGGTATTTGCCAGGCAGACCGGCTGGGGTATTGCACAGGCTGCCTGCGCAGCCGCGACGAACGCTTCAACTGGGGACGGATGAGCGACGCGCAGAAGCGTGAGGTGCTGCGCCTCTGTCGTCAGCGCTATTTACGCGCGCAGCGCGCCGGAAAACGTGACGAACCCGACGAGCCTGAACAACCCACATTATTCTGAGCGGGAATATTTCGGGCGGACATCTTCCCTGCGGGCAGGCGGCGGCAGAGGCTACCTGTTCTGTAAGGTTATGCGCTGTTGGGACTGGCCTGTTCAGGCAGGGCCTGCTGTAGCTGTGAAAGTGAGCAGTAAAGGCGCCAGATAATCCCCGCCAGCACCGTCTCTTCCCGCCCGCCCTCCGCCGCCAGCGTGGTAACGCGTTCCTCCAGTCCGGCGAGCGTCTCAGCCAGCGAGCGATGACGTACGCCGCGCGCGCTGATAATGCTCTGCAAATCCTGAAGTGTTGCCTCCCGCTCCCGGTTTAAGCCAGCCGACGCGGTTTGCCACTCCCGGAGCTGCCAGAGAATATGTGAGCAGTTAAGCAGCACCACCCCCCAGCGCAGCAGCCACAGTCGGGCATTTTCGTCGCGACTGGCACTCAGCTGGTTCACCCGATGGTAAATCAGCGACTCAAAGCGGTTCTGACTGAGTCGGGGGCGACGGCTGAGCTGATCGAGAAAATCGCGGCGCAGCGCGCGAATATGACGACGACTGCGTCGCTTATCCGAGCTGGGGCGCAGGATCTGAAAAGCCAGCCATGCCAGCATCACCCCGCACACTTTCGCCAGGTTATTATTGATAAATTGCTGGTAATCCCAGGAGGGGGGATTGGTGACGGAGATAAAGGATCCCATAAACACAATCAGCTGCCCCCACAGCGCGGCCCGCTCCTTCTGCTGGAGCTTAAAGAGCTGTAGCGTAATCAACAGGGGGAAAAGCAGCAGCAGAAACTGCCACAACACATCAATCTGCACCATAACGCCAAATTTTATGACAAAGCTGAACACGCTCAGCAACAGCAGCGTTTTCAACAGCAGCGAGACGCTGCTGGCCGGTGAGGGCACCGAGGAGTACAGCACGCAGCTGATTGCCGCGAGCGTCAGTGCCGCCTCGCCCGATTCCCACTGGGTAGCGATCGTGAACGCACAGCCGAGAATAATAACCACAAAGGTGCGGAAGGCGCTCCAGCCCGCCTCTGCGCTGTCCGTGTGCCGCGCCAGCGAGGGGACGGGAGGCGGCGAAAGGCGCGCATCCGTATCCGCATGCTCAAACTGTCGCAGCCAGCGGCTGATATTCAGGTACATCCAGCAGAAGTAGCGCAGACGATGCCAGAAAGCGTGATGGCGATAATCCGCCGGGTCGGCAGGCGCGGCGGACTGAAGAATGCGCGCCAGGCGAAATTTGTCACAGTCTGACTTTGCCAGCTCGTTCAGCAACTGTTGTAGGGCACTGAACAGCCCGGGGGGCGCATCCGGCCAGTTCAGCAGCATGCGCCGCAGGCTGGAAATCACGCTGGTCAGCCTGAGCTGCTGGTGCAGAACATAGTTAAGCACGTTGTTCTGCCGTCGAAAGCGATAGTGACTCCAGAAGGCCTGAATGCGCAATACGTTAAGCGTCAGGATCTGGCCGATAACTTTTTCATGGGCGCTGCGCACGTTATCGGTCGTTTCGCGTTGCAGCAGGAGCCCGGCATGTTCCAGTAGTCGGTCATGCATCTGCCTGAGCGAGGTGATCAGCGTGTCGCCATCGGAGGTGCTGGGCAGGATCATCATCATCAGCCCCCCGCAGAGAATACCGGAAATGACTTCGCAAACGCGCGCCTGGGTAATATTCCACAGCTGGGTAATATCGGTAATATTGACCGTGGTAAAGGCGATGATCGCCGCCGTATAGCCCGCCAGCGAAAAGGCGTAGGCGACGTTATTCTGATAGTGATTCGCGATCCACGTGCAGAGGGCCAGCCAGGCGGCAATCGACAGCGAGAACAGCCAGGGCTCGTTGAGCGTATGCCCGGCAATAAGCATCGCGGCTCCCGCGCCGATCAGGCTACCTGCAATCCGCCCCAGACTTTTACTGATGACGCCGCCCACCGTGGGGAAGCTGACGACGGCAGCGGAGGTCATCGCCCAGTAGGGTTCATCCAGATCCAGCCCGTAAGCAATGCTGAGCGCCAGACACATGGCAATGCTGTTACGCAACGCATAGCGCCACTGCCCGCCGGTGGCTTTGATCCACGGCAGCTGCTGCCACTCCAGCCAGCGCAGATTCATGGCTGAATGGAAAGGGTGCAGGTTGTGCCCGCGACCAGCGGCAAATCCGCTGGAACAGCGGTCAGACGAATGCGAACCGGTACGCGCTGGGCCAGACGAACCCAGGGAACGTTAGGTTTGATGTCGGCTACCAGTCCACTGTCCGTTTCCACGCTCTGGTCATAGATTGCCCGTCCAATGCTTTCAACCACGCCAGTAAGGGGGCGATCGTCGCTGTACAGGCGGATAGAGGCTTTGTCGCCAGGACGAATATGCCGCAGCTTGGTTTCTTCAAAGTAACCGACGACATAAAAAGAGTGGCTGTCTACCATGGCAAACACCGGCGTACCGCTGGTGGCATAGTTGCCGGGGCGCACGGTCAGATTGGTTACCCAGCCGTCAGCAGGCGCCAGGATCTGCGTCTGCCCGAGGTTCCATTTTGCCCGCTCCAGCTCCGCCTGAGCCGCTTTGGCACTGGCCGCCATCGCCTGGGCGTTCAGGTTAACGGCATCCAGATCTTCGGCGGAGATAACATTATGCGGCAGGCTGGCGCGGCGACGTGCCTCGTGCTGGGCTTTCAACAGATCGGACTGCGCCTTTGCAAGCTCCGCTTCGGCGTTAAGGACGGCGATGCGATAAGGCTCATCGTCCAGTGTCATCAGCCGGGTGCCCCGGGTGACGTATTGATTATCCCTGACCCACAGCTGTTCAATGCGTCCCGAAACCTGAGGCGTAATATTCACCAGCTCTGCGCGGACCTTGCCGTCTCTGGTCCATGGCGACTGCATATAGTAGTTCCACAGCCACCAGCCAGCGCACAGGGCGGCGGCAAAAAAGATCAGGGTAGAGAAATATTTTAAAGTGCCAAATTTCATGGTGTCACCAGGCGATCAGCAGCCACTGCGAGCCGCTGACGCACAAAATAAAAAGAGAAAGATCCAAAAGGGTGGGGTGCCAAATCTCACCCGAGTACATCCAGTCCCTCAGGAGGGGATGTAGCAGCAGCCAGATGAAAAAGCCGAGCAGTACGGCCTTAAACAGGGGAGGAAAGTAGAGAGAGGCGCCGAACAGTAAGTCAGTCAGCGGCGATGTCGGGGTAAATAGCACGTTGCTCACGGATTAAGTCTTCCTTCTGGATCCGCACGGGTGAACCGGGAAACCACGGTTACGATGATGAATTTGTAATTTGTCCTGTAAACTCGCAGAATAGTCTAGAATCAAGCTTGATAGGTAGCAAGCTAATTATAAGGAGATGAAATTGGATACACCACTGGGAACGGATCTCGCAAGATTGGTACGCATATGGCGTTCATTGATTGATCAACGCCTGAAGCCGCTTGAGCTCACACAGACACACTGGGTTACGCTGCACAATATTCATCAGCTTCCACCCGAGCAGTCGCAGATTCAACTGGCAAAAGCGATTGGTATTGAACAGCCCTCGCTGGTACGTACCCTCGATCAGCTGGAAGAAAAAGGCTTAATCACCCGCACCACCTGTGCCAGCGACCGACGTGCCAAACGCATTAAGTTAACCACCGAAGCGGCGCCCATTATTGGTCAGGTTGAGGATGTGATTGACGCCACGCGGGATGATATTTTATCCGGTATCTCTTCGCAGGAAGTGGAAAAGCTGGTGACGCTGATAGCCCGGCTTGAGAAAAACATTCTCGAACTGCAAAACCGCGACGAATAAAAAAAACCGGCGACTGCCGGTTTTTTCATCGTGCTTCTTAACGAGGGGAAACGGTAATCTGGCTGCCGTTTGACGCCATGGATACGCGCTGACCCACGGCATAGCGGCTTGCTGCCTGCTTCTGCACAACGATGATCGTGTTGCCATCATCTTTGCGAATTTCCAGCTCAACGCCCTGCGACTTGTTCATCGCCCCCTGTACGCCCTGACCGGCTACGCCGCCCGCAACGGCACCGGCAGCGGTCGCCAGGCTACGACCTGCACCGCCACCCACCGTATTCCCGAGGAAGCCCCCCAGTACGGCACCGCCGATGGCACCAATAACATTGCTGTCATCACCGCCCTGAATCTGAACCGGTCTTACGGAAACCAGCGTACCGTAGGTTACGTTTTGAACCTGCTTCGCTTCGGAGGCGCTGTAAACATCACCGGACAGCGTATCAGTATTGGTGCATCCTGCTAATGTCACACCGGTCAGTGCCACGATTAATAAACGCTTTATCATCGTTAAAACTCCATTCTTATTTACCTGCTGCACCCACTGGGCAGCAATCGATAACATTATTATATGGCACAAGCCACGCCCGGTTGCTATTTCTGGAAAAAAAACTGCATAAGAGCGTAGCGCAGGCAAATTAAACCAGAAATCAATCAAACGCAGAAGACCAAAACAGACGCCCGCGTCACGGGCTTACGTAAAATCGCACAGTTAATCATAGAATTGCCGGGCTATTTTTGCGAGTCTGTATCCATGATTCTCCATTAACCCACCGTGGGTAAGGCCAGAAAAGATGAAGTCAGGACGATATATCGGTGTCATGTCCGGTACCAGCCTGGATGGCGTTGATGTTGTACTGGCGGCCATTGACCAGCAGATGGTGGCGCAGCAGGCCAGCTACTGCCACCCCTTTCCGGCAGATTTGCGCCAGCAGGTTCTGGCGATATGTCATGGACAGGCGCTCAGTCTTTCACAGCTTGGGCAGCTTGACACCCGACTTGGCCGTCTCTTTGCCGAAGCCGTGAATGCACTGATGAAGCGTGAGGGGCTGGAAAAAGACGACATCACTGCCATCGGCTGCCACGGGCAAACCGTCTGGCATGAGCCGGGGGGCGACGCGCCGAATACGCTACAAATCGGCGATAACAACCAGATCGTCGCCGCAACGGGGATTACGGTGGTAGGGGATTTTCGCCGACGTGACATGGCGCTGGGCGGGCAGGGCGCTCCGCTGGTGCCCGCCTTTCACCAGGCCGTGCTGATGCATCCTGGCGAACGCCGCATGGTGCTGAATATTGGCGGCATCGCCAATCTGTCTCTGCTGATCCCCGGTCGGGCGGTGGGCGGCTACGATACCGGGCCAGGCAATATGCTGCTTGATGCCTGGATTTGGCGTCAGCGCGGGGTGGGCTATGATGAAGACGGCGCCTGGGGCGGTGGCGGCCGCGTGATCTTACCGCTGCTTCAGCAGATGATGAGCGATCCGTGGTTTTCCCTGCCCGCGCCAAAATCGACCGGCAGAGAGTATTTTAATCTGGGCTGGATTGAGCGAAATATCGCCTCTTTTCCCGGCGTTCAGCCACAGGATGTTCAGGCTACGCTGGCTGAACTGACGGCGCTGAGCATCGCGGAACAGGTGATGCTCAGTGGCGGCTGTGAGCGACTGATGGTCTGCGGCGGCGGCAGCCGTAATCAGCTGCTAATGACCCGGCTTGCGGTACATCTGGCCGGTACGCAGGTGATGTCCACTGACGAAGCGGGTATCCCCGGGGATGATATGGAGGCGCTGGCCTTTGCCTGGCTGGCTTACCGCACGCTGTCCGGCCAGCCAGGCAATCTGCCTTCGGTGACCGGCGCGCGCGCGGCATCGGTTATCGGCGCTATTTTCCCTGCCAGCCGGACCGAATGATGATTTCCCGGTATTTCAGCCGGGCGCAAACAGATGATAAATTAGGAGATCCTGTGAAAAAGTGGCTTCCGGGCTTTACTCTGGTCCTGCTATCGGGTTGTAGCATGTTTCATGCCCCTCCGGATGAGCAGAAAACCCTGCACTATACCTGTGGAACTCTGCCGCTAACGGTGGTGCTGGATAATGCGCGGGAAGAAGTGAACCTGATACTGGACGGCAATCCGGTCACGCTTAAACAGCAGGTGGCGGCCTCCGGTACGCGCTACAGCGATGGCACCTATACGTTCTGGTCCAAAGGGGATGAGGCGTTTATTGAACGAAACGGTAAACTTATCATCAACGATTGCCGCCTGTCCGGCAGTTAGTCCATTAATATTCAGCAGGATAAAGCGCACACGCTCCTTTTCCTGCCAGCCGAGCCTGAGCGATGAACAACGATAATCTTCAGCAAATTTCCCATCTGCGCCGCGAATACACCCGCGGTGGCCTGCGTCGTAAGGATCTGCCTGCCGATCCGCTGGTCCTGTTTGAACAGTGGCTGAATCAGGCCGTTGAGGCCGGGCTGCCCGATCCGACGGCCATGAGCGTGGCAACGGTGGACGAACAGGGTCAGCCTTATCAGCGTATCGTGCTGCTTAAGCATGTGGATGCGCAGGGTATGGTGTTCTATACCAATCTGGGCAGCCGCAAGGCGCATCAGCTGGCGCAAAACCCGCGCATCAGCCTGCTGTTCCCCTGGCATATGCTGGAGCGGCAGGTCATGGTGCTCGGCAGCGTAGAAAAGCTGTCCATGCTGGAGGTGATGAAATACTTCCACAGCCGACCGCGCGAAAGCCAGATAGGTGCATGGGTCTCGAAGCAGTCGAGTCGCATCTCCGCACGCGGCGTGCTGGAGGGTAAGTTCCTTGAGCTTAAGCAGAAGTTTCAGCAGGGCGAAATCCCACTCCCCAGCTTTTGGGGCGGATATCGCATCACCATTAACTCAATGGAGTTCTGGCAAGGGGGCGAACATCGCCTGCACGATCGCTTTTTCTACCAGCGAGACGGAGCGGGCTGGAAAATCGACCGTCTGGCGCCCTGAAGCGACGAAATAATCCCGTTAAGCGCTGGCACAGAGTGCGTCAGCGCTTTATTCTATAGGCCTTAATTTTCTCCGCACGTCAGCGGAAAGCGGTGTACCAGTAAGGTACCGACGTTTCTACATGGAGCCTCAGATGGACAGCAGTAACCTGATTAAACAATTGCAAGAGCGGGGCCTGGTTGCCCAGGTAACGGATGAGGAGGCGTTAGCGGAACGTCTGGCGCAGGGGCCAGTCGCACTCTATTGCGGCTTTGATCCCACCGCAGACAGCTTGCATTTGGGCCATCTGGTGCCGCTGCTTTGCCTGAAGCGCTTTCAGGACGCGGGCCACCGCCCGGTTGCGCTGGTGGGTGGAGCGACCGGCATGATTGGCGACCCCAGCTTCAAGGCTGACGAACGCAAACTGAATACGGCCGAAACCGTGAATGAATGGGTGGATAAAATCCGTCATCAGGTCGCGCCGTTTCTTGATTTTGACTGCGGCGATAACAGCGCAATCGCAGCGAATAACTACGACTGGTTTGGCAGCATGAACGTGCTGACCTTCCTGCGCGATATCGGCAAGCACTTTTCGGTCAATCAGATGATCAACAAAGAGGCCGTTAAGCAGCGTCTGAACCGTGACGATCAGGGCATCTCCTTCACCGAATTCTCCTATAACCTGCTGCAGGGCTACGACTTCGCCTGTCTGAACGAGCGTTACGGCGTGGCGCTGCAAATTGGCGGCTCCGATCAGTGGGGGAATATCACCTCAGGCATCGACCTCACGCGTCGTCTGCATCAGAACCAGGTATTTGGCCTGACCGTTCCGCTTATCACCAAGGCAGACGGCACCAAATTCGGTAAAACCGAGGGTGGGGCCGTCTGGCTTGACGCGAAGAAAACCAGCCCGTACAAGTTTTACCAGTTCTGGATCAATACCGCGGATGCCGATGCTTATCGCTTCCTGAAATTCTTCACCTTTATGAGAATTGAAGAGATCAATGCGCTGGAGCAGGAAGATAAAGCGAGCGGCAAAGCGCCGCGTGCGCAGTATGTGCTGGCTGAAAAGGTCACCCGACTGGTACACGGCGAGGAAGGCCTGGCGGCCGCACAGCGCATCACCAAAAGCCTGTTCTCCGGTGCGCTGAGTGATATGACCGAAGCCGATTTTGAGCAGCTGGCGCAGGACGGCATGCCGATTATCTCCCTTGAGCGCGGTCAGGATCTGCAACAGGCGATGGTGGACGGTGAACTTGCCCCGTCTCGCGGTCAGGCCCGCAAGCTGATTGACTCAAAAGCGGTCAGCATCAACGGTGAGATCCAACTTAGCGCAGAGTATGCTTTTATTGACCAGGATCGCCTCTTCGACCGGTTTACCCTGCTGCGCCGCGGCAAGAAGAATTACAGTCTGATTGTCTGGAAATAAAAACGCTCCCCTGGCCGGTCTCTCTGACCGGCCTTTATTTTTGGTAAGGTTGTCTGGGTTCTGCTATGAAAAATATTCTTTCGATTCAGTCGCACACCGTGTTCGGCCATGCGGGCAATAGCGCCTCTGAATTCCCTATGCGTCGTATGGGCGCAAACGTTTGGCCTCTTAATACCGTCCAGTTCTCAAACCATACCCAGTATGGACACTGGACCGGTATGGTGATGCCCGCCACCCATCTGACCGATATTGTGAAGGGCATCGCCGAAATCGATCGCCTGAAAACCTGTGACGCCGTGCTGAGCGGCTATCTTGGCTCGGCAGAGCAGGGCGAAGAGATCCTCGACATCGTTCGCCAGGTGAAAGCGGCGAATCCTGACGCCTGGTACTTCTGCGATCCCGTGATGGGACATCCGGAGAAAGGCTGCATCGTTGCCCCCGGCGTGGCTGAATTTCATACGCAGTCTTCACTGCCCGCCAGCGATATTATCGCGCCGAATCTGCTGGAGCTGGAAATGCTCAGTGGAAATACCGTGGCTAACCTGGAGCAGGCCGTCGCCAGCGCACGCGAGCTTGTCGCTAAAGGGCCGAAAGTGGTGCTGGTCAAGCATCTGGCGCGCGCGGGGCTGCGCAGCGATCGGTTTGAAATGCTGCTGGTGACGGCCAGCGAGGCCTGGCATATCAGCCGTCCGCTGGTGGATTTTGGCGTGCGTCAGCCGGTCGGCGTTGGCGATCTGACCAGTGGTCTGCTGCTGGTGGACCTACTGCACGGTAAGCCGCTGCGGGAAGCGCTGGAACATGTCACTGCCGCGGTCTATGCGGTGATGCTGAAAACCCACGAGATGGGCGAGTACGAGCTACAGCTGGTGGCGGCGCAGGAGGGCATTGCCCATCCGCAGCAGCTTTTCGAGGCGGTCAAACTCTAGCAACAAAGGGCGATACCCGGTATCGCCCTTAAAGAGGGAAGGACGCATAACCGCTGCTATCGCCCTTATCTTAGCCGTCAGCGGCGCGTTTATCTCACCTCAGACTCTACGCCCTGCGTCATGCGATTCAGCTTCGGCGCAATCAGCATCATCAATACTGCGATAACCCCGGTCACAATCCCGATTTGCATAAACACATGCGCATAAACCTGTAGTGACTGATGGGCATCGTTAATATCGCCCGGCACCGCCATCAGGTTGGCCACTTTACCGGCGACCATCGCGGCACCCGCCGTGGTCAGGAACCAGGAACCCATGATAAAGCCCATCAGGCGCTGAGGAACCAGCTGCGCGACCATCGCCAGACCGAGACCCGAGATCATCAGTTCTCCCACGCTTTGCAGGGCGTAGCTGAGAATTAACCAGTTGACCGAGACAATACCCAGCTCGCTGGCAAATTTGGCGCCCAGCGGCAGCACCAGAAAGGCCGCAGAGCAGAGCAGCATGCCGAAGGCAAACTTATGCGGCATCGGCATGCGATCGCCCATCTTATTGTAGAGCGCGGCTAACAGCGGGCTGAACAGCATTATCCAGAAGGGATTCAGCGCCTGAAACTGCTCGGGCTGAAAGGCGATGCCCAGAATGCTGTGTTCGACGTTGCGAATGGCAAAGAAGTTCAGCGAGGTCGGCATCTGCATATAAAGGACAAAAAAGACTACCGCTTCAATCATCATCAGTAAGGCCACAATCATTTTGCGGCGGGCCGCCCCTTTCAGCGCGAACGTCTCTTTGGCGAAGACCAGCAGAATACCGATAGCAATGACGGCCAGCACGCCCCGGGCAATACCCTGATTATGCAGCAGCCAGGTAGCCATCGCGATCAACACCGCGATACCGACCAGCGTGGCCAGTAGCTTACCTATATGCAGGGGGGCGAAGTCAGGTTTAGAACCATAGTTTTTCACCCATTTCCGGCACAGCATAAAGTTAACCAGCGTAATCAGCATTCCGACGAACGACAGCGAAAAGGCCACGCCCCAGCCGTAATGCGCCGCCAGCCAGGGGGTAGCCAGCATGGAGAAAAACGAACCAATATTGATCGCCATATAATACATGGTGAACGCGCCATCAAGACGCGGGTCGTCCTTCTCATAGCAGGTAGAGAGCAGGGAGGAGGGGTTCGCTTTGAACAGGCCGTTACCCACAGCGATGGTCGCCATACCGATATAGACCATCGACACATCGTGGCCCGACCATGCCACCAGGGCGTAACCGATCGCCAGAACCAGCGTACCGAGCACGATCACGCGCTTGGTCCCCAGCACCTTATCACCCAGCCAGCCGCCCACGGCGACCAGACCGTAGACCAGGGCGCTAAAAGAGGAGAATAGCGTGATGGAACCGGCTTCAGACATACCCAGCATTTTAACCAGGTAGACCGCCATAATGCCTTGCAGGCCGTAATAGCCGAAACGTTCCCAAAGCTCAATTGAAAAAATCAGGTAAAACGATCCTGGTTGCTTAAATGCATTGAGGCTGATTGCCTCTGAATGTTTGTTTGCAGTTGACACTGATACCTCTGAATTTCAAATCCTGATTCGACCGGAAAATTAAGTCGCCGTCAGAGTTAAGTGGGCATTCGCCGCATGGTTATAAGATGGGAAAAGCGGCGGTTAATTTCGCCGATCAGCAGGTCTCAGGCAAGTCTTTTTTCATCTGTTGTTCATGGAGTGTGACACAGAATGAGAATGGGGTATAAACCGTACATTTTGGGGTTATATATTGTTATAAAGCAGAGTATTAGTATTAATTGCTTAAATGAGACGATCGTTTACTTATTTTGCAGCACACCCTCCTGTTTGCCTGAGTCAGATTAATATAGTATGGGTTGAATATTAACCAATATAAAACTCTGTAAAATACATTTTAACCAGATATAAATAGCCAAATTCACTACGAATGCAGCATCTGGCTGACCTGCGGGCTGTTATTTATGATGTAGATCACTTAAATGCACGTTAATAATATCATCAAAATAACTCACCGTAGCCGCCGTTACGGGAAGGGATAAGGGCTCACAGAGGGGCCGATATTTTCGCTACCCGTCAGCCATGCGCTTTTAACCCTGGCTTGGGCTGCTAATATCTCTCAGGGTAATAAATATGCGACAGGGGCGTTTTTATTGATTGAACGTTCAATATAAAAACGCTACAATTACTTCTATTCAATCGTTGAAACTAATCAAGCCATGCCAAAAGTTGGAATGAAAGCGATTCGTCAGGCGCAGCTGATCCACGCAACGCTGACGGTGATTGATCGGGTAGGGCTGGCCGACGCCAGTCTGGCCCTTATTGCCAAAGAAGCCGGCGTATCGACCGGAATTGTCAGCCACTACTTTGGTGACAAGAACGGTCTGCTGGATGCCTGTATGCGGCGGATACTTTATGAACTTTATCTGGCGGTGGAAACGCACCGGCAGCAGGCCGCACCGCAGCCTGAGGCACAAATCAGGGCAATCATTGACGGTAACTTCGATGTTTCTCAGGTTACTGCTCCGGTGCTGAAGACCTGGCTGGCGTTCTGGACTAACAGCCTGCATCAGCCGGATCTGCAACGTTTGCAACGTATTAACGACCGGCGGCTGTTTTCCAACCTGACGGCGCAGTTTGCCCGGGTATTGCCCCCACAGCAGGCCCGCGACGCAGGGGCCAGCATGGCCGCATTAATAGATGGACTGTGGCTTCGCATGACGCTTGCGCCACAGCCAATGACGCAGGGCATCGAGAAAGCCCGTGCGCTTTGTTATCACAATCTCGCGCTGTGGCTTAACCGCCCGGCAGACTAACCCCCTAAGGAGGAGGTATGGCAGATATGCAACGCCGTGGACTTTACATTAATGGCCGCGAAGAAGCGGGTCATGGCGAAACATTTACCACCATCAATCCCGCCAACGGTGAGGTTCTTGCAGAAATTACCTCGGCCAGCCAGCAGGATATTGATCGTGCGGTCAGCACGGCAGAAGCCGGCCAGCGCATCTGGCGCGGTTATACGCCTGTTGAACGCAGCCGCGTGCTGTTAAAAGCGGTTGCGCTGCTGCGCGAACGCAATCAGCAGCTGGCCGAACTGGAAACCGCCGATACCGGTAAGCCGCTTAGCGAAACTACCGCCGTCGATATCGTGACCGGTGCTGACGTGCTGGAGTATTACGCGGGTCTGGCGGTAGCGGTTGAAGGTGAATCCATCCCCCTGCGTGACAGCGCGCTGGTTTATACCCGTCGCGAACCGCTGGGCGTGTGTGCCGGTATTGGTGCATGGAACTACCCGATTCAGATCGCGCTGTGGAAAAGTGCCCCGGCGCTGGCCACTGGCAACGCGATGATTTTTAAGCCAAGCGAGGTTACCCCTCTCAGCGTACTCGAGCTGGCGAAGATTTTCACCGAAGCAGGCCTTCCCGATGGCGTATTTAACGTTGTTCAGGGTGCAGGTGCAGTCGGTCAGGGGCTGAGCCAGCATCCGCGGATCGCAAAAGTCTCCTTCACCGGTGAAGTGAATACCGGTAAGCGCGTGATGGCGGATGCGGCGCTGGCTAACCTGAAGTCAGTCACCATGGAACTGGGTGGGAAATCGCCGCTGATCGTGTTTGACGATGCTGACCTTGAACGTGCGGTGGATGGTGCCATGATGGCCAATTTCTACAGCAGCGGTCAGGTATGCACCAACGGTACGCGCGTGTTCGTACAGCGTTCGCTGCTGCCGGCTTTTGAACAGCGTCTGAAAGAGAAGGTCGCGGGGATCCATATTGGCGATCCGACCCACCCGGAGGTCAACTTCGGTCCGCTGGTGAGCGAAGAGCACTGCCAGAAAGTGGTCTCTTACCTCGATCTTGGTAAAGAAGAGGGCGCACGCCTGCTGGCCGGCGGCTCACGCATTACCGAAGGAGCGATGGCAAAAGGCTGCTACGTTGAGCCAACGGTATTTACCGACTGTCGCGACGATATGCGCATCGTACAGGAAGAGATCTTCGGTCCGGTGATGAGCATCCTGGCCTTTGATGACGAAGAAGAAGTCATCGGGCGTGCTAATGATACGCAGTACGGCCTGGCTGCAGGCGTGTTTACCACCTCGCTGAACCGTGCACATCGCGTTATTCATCAGCTTGAGGCGGGCATCTGCTGGGTAAACAGCTGGGGTGAATCACCGGCTCCGATGCCGGTGGGTGGCTACAAACAGTCGGGCGTTGGGCGTGAGAATGGGCTGGAAACGCTGCACCATTATACGCGCACCAAATCGATCCTGATTGAAATGGGCGACTATCCGTCCGCATTCTGATTTATTGCCGCGGCCGGTATGGCCGCGGCTATCTGGAGGTTTAATGCAGAAATTTGATTATATTATTATTGGGGCGGGTTCAGCAGGTAATGTGCTGGCAACGCGACTGACTGAGGATGCTGACGTATCGGTACTGCTTTTGGAAGCTGGCGGGAAAGACCATCGCCTGGACTTCCGTACCCAAATGCCAGCCGCTTTAGCTTACCCGCTACAGGGTAAACGCTACAACTGGGCATTTGAAACCGATCCAGAGCCTAAAATGAACAACCGCCGCATGGAGTGCGGACGCGGTAAAGGGCTGGGGGGCTCTTCACTGATTAACGGCATGTGTTACATTCGCGGCAACGCGATGGATTACGATAACTGGGCAAAAAAAGAGGGGCTGGAGAACTGGTCCTATCTCAACTGCCTGCCGTACTTCCGCAAGGCGGAAAAGCGCGATATCGGTGAAAATGACTACCACGGCGGCGACGGTTATCTGAGCGTTACGACCCCTAAAAAGGGCAACAATCCGCTGTTCCGGGCGTTTATTGACGCCGCGAAGCAGGCAGGGCACCACGAGACAGACGATTTGAATGGCTATCGTCAGGATGGGTTTGGCCCGATGGACAGAACCGTGACTGCGCAGGGTCGGCGTTCCAGCACCGCGCGCGGTTATCTGGACGTGGCGAAACAGCGCTCCAATCTGACCATCATTACCCATGCACAGACCGATCGGATTTTGTTTAGCGGCAAAACGGCGACGGGAGTTTGCTGGCTGCGTAACGGTAAAGAGGAGCAGGCTGAGGCCACGCGTGAGGTTCTGCTGTGCGGCGGTGCAATTGCTTCTCCACAGATCCTGCAACGCTCTGGCGTTGGTCCGGAAGAGTGGCTGCGCGAGCTGGATATCCCGGTTGTGCATGCTCTGCCGGGCGTGGGACGCAATTTGCAGGACCATCTGGAAGTGTATATGCAGTTCCGTTGTAAAAAGCCGGTCAGCCTCTATCCATCGCTCCAGTGGTGGAATCAGCCTGCTATCGGTGCTGAGTGGCTGTTTAAAGGCACCGGCATTGGCGCGAGCAACCAGTTCGAAGCGGGTGGGTTTATCCGCAGCGATGATAAGCCGGACTGGCCGGATTTGCAGTATCACTTTTTGCCGGTCGCCATTAACTACAATGGCAGCAGCCCGGTTAAAGAGCACGGCTTCCAGGCCCACGTTGGCCCAATGCGTTCAAAGAGCCGGGGACGCGTGAAGCTGACCTCCAGGCATCCGTATGCTGCGCCGTCAATCTTCTTTAATTACATGTCCGAAGAGCGGGACTGGGAAGAGTTTCGCAGTGCGGTTCGTCTGACGCGCGATATTATGCGTCAGTCCGCGCTGGCAGAATACTGTGGTGAAGAGATCCAGCCAGGTGCCGCCGTGCAGAGCGATGAGCAGATTGACGCCTTTATCCGCGATCATGCTGAAACGGCTTATCATCCGTGCGGAAGCTGCGCGATGGGCAACGATGAGATGGCCGTTGTGGATGCAGAAGGGCGCGTGCACGGAATGCAGAATCTCCGCGTGGTCGATGCTTCAATTATGCCGCAGATTACTACCGGTAATCTGAATGCGCCGACGGTAATGATCGCCGAGAAGATGGCCGATCTGATCCGGGGCCGGGCGCCATTGAGCGTTTCCACTGCCGAGTATTACCAGCTTAAGCGTGAGAAAGCGGAAGCTGAGCAGGTTTAATCCCCTTCTGTAAGCCGGGCCAGAGGCCCGGTGTACCACAGAGCGGATGAAAGTTACCTGGCGCGCTGAAGGTTAAGCGCTGTCGCCAACGGGTTGGACCGGGTGCCCGGCTAGCTAAAGGCTAAGTGCTGTCGCCAACGGGTGGTGCCCGGTGCCTGGCGGTCCTCACGCCGTGCTTCGCACGGTTCCTTCGCTCCGCTCGTCGACTTTCCGGACCGGGCATGACG
>NZ_CDPK01000004.1:0-44171 GCF_900068895.1 Erwinia sp. ErVv1
CAGGCGGTAGACCGCGTAGCGGGTGCCGCTCAGCTCGGTGCTGCTGACCGCCATGCGGGTGATTTTGCCATTCAGATAGCGGGTGCCGCCCGTCAGCCCCCGGGTGGGGATGGAGACGGTAAGCGGCTGGCCGAGCAGCACCTTGCGCTCAATGCGCGCATCGGTGCTCAGCAGCTCCACGGTTATCTCAAAGGCGTGCGAGAGGGCCTCTCTGCCGCTCAGTTTCCAGAACAGCAGGCCCGCGACGGGCAGCTGGACGGTGATACGATCAAACATAGTGATTTCCCTGACTGGCCGCGCCCNCTGCCGCTCAGTTTCCAGAACAGCAGGCCCGCGACGGGCAGCTGGACGGTGATACGATCAAACATAGTGATTTCCCTGACTGGCCGCGCCCGCCAGTGGTGCGCGGGCGCGGTAGTGATTAACTTTGCGGATCCAGCAGCCATACGCCTGCACGATCGACGCTGATGCGCTGATCGCGGGTTTTACCCTCGTTGCTGATGCTGAAACGGTAGTCACCCGGCGGCAGTTGCAGCATGGCGAAGCCATTCGGCGAGGGGACCAGCGCCTGCGGGTTACCGTTCATCGCGACCTTGTCGCCCGGCAGCAGCTTAATGTAAACCTGGGCAACGGGCTCCGGCGGCGGTGGTGCCACCGGCGCTTCAGCAGGCTGGCTGGCCTGCTCAGCAGACGCCGCACTGCCTGCCAGTTCCGTCGGCTGCTGCGTCGCAGCGGGCGCCTGGGCGGAAGAAGACGCGGTCTGCGCCTGAGTGGTTTGCGCCTGAGTGGTCTCAGCCTGAGACGGCCGATCGCTTCCCCCGCCCCCGGCCATCATCGCCCCCACGCCGATCCCTACCAGCACCCCGGCAGCAATCAGTCCCGGTACGATAAAGCGTTTTAGCGTGGTCGCCTGCGGCGAGGCCTCCGCCGCTGCCTCGACCGGCACCAGCATGGTGCCCGGGCCGTTTACTTTGACCTCGTGGATCTCATTGATATCGGTAGGTGACAGCTCCATCAGCGCCGCCAGCGCATCCACAGTCTGCGGACGATCTTCCGGCTGTAGCGCCAGCGCACGGTCAATCGCGTTCAGCAGCGGCAGGGAGTAGCCCGCCGGACGCAGCTTCACCAGCGGCTGGTAGCTGTCCTCAATGCTGCGCACCACGCTCACCGGCGGCGGTGAGCCGACGATCAGCGTATGCAGCACCGCGCCCAGCGCGTAGATATCGGTCCAGGTACCCTGCTCGCTTTCGTTATCGTCGCTGTACTGCTCAATCGGCGCGAAGCCGGGTTTGAGCATGGTTTCCGTTTCATCGGACAGGTTACCGATCGCCTTACGCGCCGAGCCGAAATCCAGCAGCACCGGTACGCCATTCTCCTGGATCTGGATGTTATCCAGCGAGATATCGCGGTGCAGATACCCCTCCTGATGAATGGTATTGATCGCCCCGAACAGCGGCGGCAGCAGGCTGCGGATCCAGGCTTCGCTGATCATCTCCGGCCGCCGGCTATGCAGCTGAGAGAGCGTGGTGCCGGTATAGAACGCGGTGCCCATATAGGCGGTGTCGTTCTGCACCCAGAAGCGCAGGACGTGCAGCAGGTTCGGATGGTTGAAGCGGGCCAGCAGCCGGGCTTCCTGAATAAAACTGTTCAGGCCGGCGTGGAAGGTTTTGCTGAAGCGATCGCTGCGCAGAACCAGCGTCAGGTCATCGTTACGCACCGCCAGCGAGGCGGGCATAAACTCCTTGATGGCGATGGTGCGTTCAAGCTGATGATCCCAGGCGCGGTAGACAATGCCAAAGCCGCCACCGCCAATCACTTCCTTGATTTCAAACTCGTTAAAGCGGTAGCCCACCGGCAAAGCGTTGGGTACCGCGTGCGGATTATCGTGTTCTGACATATTGGACAACTCTCTGAGTGTGATGGGCCTTAAGCCTCAAACTGGCACTTGAATTCGCCCTGCTGCAGCGTGACGCGCAGATGGCGATACTGTTGGTCCTGCGCGCTGGCGGTGAGCAATATCTGGCTCATCTGCGGCAGGAGAGTATTGGTCAGGATGGCATCGACCATGCGGCCGCCGGACTCCACCTCGGTGCAGCGCTGGACGATCTGCGCGATAACGCTGTCGTCGACCTCCGAGACAATGCCGTGATTCTGCTCCAGGCGGCGCTGAATGCGCTTCAGCTGCAGGCGTACAATGCTGGCCAGCATCTCGTCGCTTAGCGGATAGTAAGGCACCACCAGCAGGCGACCGAGCAGCGCGGGCGGGAAGACCTCCAGCAGCGGCGGACGCAGGGCGGCGGCCAGCGCATCCGGCTCGGGCATCAGTTCCGGATCGGCACACATCGCGCTAATCAGCTGGGTGCCGACGTTGGAGGTCAGGATGATCAGGGTATTGCGGAAGTCGATATGGCGGCCTTCGCCATCCTCCATCCAGCCTTTGTCGAACACCTGGAAAAAGATCTCATGCACGTCCGGGTGCGCCTTTTCGATCTCATCGAGCAGTACCACGCTGTAGGGACGGCGGCGCACGGCCTCGGTCAGTACCCCTCCTTCGCCGTAGCCGACGTAGCCCGGAGGCGCGCCTTTCAGGGTTGATACGGTATGAGCTTCCTGAAACTCACTCATATTGATGGTGATAATGTTCTGTTCACCGCCGTACAGCGTCTCGGCCAGCGCCAGCGCAGTTTCGGTTTTACCCACGCCGGACGGGCCGCACAGCATAAAGACCCCCACGGGCTTGTTCGGGTCGTCAAGCCGCGCGCGCGAGGTGCGAACGCGTTTAGCAATCAGATCCAGACCGTGACGCTGGCCGATGACCCGCTCGTTGAGGGTATCAGCCAGGTTGAGCACGGCCTCAATTTCGTTTTTCACCATGCGTCCCAGCGGAATGCCGGTCCAGTCCGACACCACCGCGGCAACCACGTTGGCATCCACGGCGGCAAACAGCAGCGGCGCTTCTCCCTGTAGGGCCTTCAATGCCTGCTGTCGTTCGGCCAGCGTCTGATGAAGCGTCTCTACCTCTTCCGCTTCGTCTGCGTGCAGCTGCGCGCGCAGCGCGATAATCTCATCCACCAGCCCCTGCTCCTGCTGCCAGCGGGCGGTCAGCTGGTCGCGCTGCGTCGCCAGTTCCGCCAGCTGCGCATCCAGCGATGCCACGCGCGTGGCATCGCCGATTGCCACTCTGGCTTCGCGCCCGGCAATCTCTTTTTCAATTTCCAGCGCGTGAATGCGGTGCACGCAGTCTTCCAGCTGCGGCGGCTGCGCGCTCTGGCTGACCGCGACGCGGGCGCAGGCGGTATCCAGCAGGGCGACCGCCTTATCCGGCAGCTGCCGCGCGGGAATATAGCGATGGGAGAGCGTGACCGCTGCCGCCACCGCCTCATCCAACAGCAGGACGCGATGGTGTTTCTCCAGCGCGCTGACGGTGCTGCGCAGCATCAGCAGCGCTTTCTGCTCGTCCGGCTCATGCACCTGCACGGTCTGGAAGCGGCGCGTCAGGGCCGGGTCCTTTTCGATATATTTTTTGTACTCGGCCCAGGTGGTCGCGCCGATGGTGCGCAGCTGACCGCGCGCCAGAGCGGGCTTCAGCAGGTTAGCCGCATCGCCGGTCCCCTGCTGTCCGCCCGCGCCAACCAGCGTGTGGATCTCGTCAATAAACAGCACAATCGGCGTCGGGCTGGACTGCACTTCATTAATCAGCGCCTGTAGCCGCGCCTCAAACTCGCCCTTCATGCCCGCGCCCGCCTGCAGCATACCGATGTCCAGCAGCCACAGCTGCACCTCCTGCAGCGGCGCGGGCACGTCGCCGGCGGCAATGCGCAGCGCCAGGCCTTCCACTACCGCCGTTTTACCCACGCCCGCCTCGCCGGTCAGCAGCGGATTGTTCTGGCGACGGCGCATCAGAATATCGACCATCTGGCGGATCTCTTCGTCTCGCCCGGCCACCGGATCGATTTTGCCCTCGCGCGCCCGGGCGGTGAGATCCTGCGCATACTGCGCCAGGGTGCCCTTCTGCGTCGGCACCGCTCCGGCACTCTCCGCCGGGGCTGCCGCCGCCAGCTGGGCCTCTTTGCTGTTGGCGAAGATAGTATCGAACTGCTCCAGCAGCGTATCGGCGCTGATGCGGCCAAACTGCGGGGAGATGCCTTTCAGCAGGTTTGCCAGGTTGAAGGTTTTCAACAGGCCGATAATCAGGTGGCCGCCGCGAATTTGCTGTACGCCAAACTTCAGCGAACCGTAAACCCAGGCGCGCTCAACGGCGCTGTCGATATGTTCTGACAGGTCCGAGACCGCGCTGGCCCCGCGCGGCAGGCGGTCGAGAGCGGCCACAACGTCACGCGTCAGCGCGTCTTCGTCCAGTGAAAAGTAACGGATGAGCTGCTGTATATCGCCCTCCTGATGCTGCATCAGCTGATGCAGCCAGTGCACCAGCTCAACATAGGGGTTACCGCGCAGTTTACAAAAGGCGGTGGCGCTTTCCAGGGAGGTAAATAACAGCGTGTCCAGTTTGCCGAACAGTACGGCGCGGCTGATTTCTGACATGATTTTTCTCAGTGAGTTAGATGACTGACAGAATAAATGGCTTTAGTGCGCGTTATTCGCGATCAAACGCCCGCGCTTTCTGCGGGTTCCGGGCTGAAAAGCAGTTCGCTGCGCGGCTGGGGAACCGCGGCTTTTCCCAGCCAGCAGCTCAGCCCCAGCCGGGACGGGCCGCCCAGCGTGACCCCCTTGACGTCCTCAGCCTGCAAAATTAAACGGACGTCCCAGACAAACTCAATGCCCAGGTACTGCCTGACCCAGTCGCGCAGCTGCTCTGCCCAGGGCTCACCGGGCAGAAAGCGGTTGTAAACCGCCAGCGACATCGGTCCCAGCGCCAGGCGGAACTTATGCTGCACGTCGCGTACCGCCACGCCGAGAAAGGCCGACTCGCCGAGTCGCGGCATATGGCGTCCGGCGCTGAGCCTGGCGCGTTCGCGCTGACCGATGGGCAGCCAGTGGGGCACGTTTTCAGTCAGGGTGACCGGCACCTTAAAGTAGTGACGGAGAATTTTTACCAACCCCTCGGCATCGCGACCGTTGCGCGTCAGGTGGCCCGCCACCGCATAGCGCGCATGTTCGCTCAGGCTGCCTTTGCTTAACTGCCCCGGCTGGCCCATGCCAATCAGGCTGGCCAGGTAGCGCTCAAAGTGTCGGCCGTCGGCGCGGTCCAGCGAAACGGTGGGCTGTGCATCCGCCCAGGCGCGATAAAACAGCAGCGTCAGGCGATGGTGAAACAGGTCGGCAAAGGCCGACAGGCTGTGGTCCTGATGGTGATAGATGCGCTCGCGGGCATATTCGGTCAGATGCAGCGGCAGCGGACCGTTCGGGCCAAACAGGCCAAAGCTGAAGATGGAGACGTCGTGCAGCGGGCTGTTCTCGCGCGGCGCGGCGCTGGCCAGCGTCGCAGGGGCAAAGGCCAGCGACGGCTCCTGACCGATGCGCAGCGGCTCATGGCGCGGCAGCGGCGCGCGGCCCAGCGGATAGCGCTCCCCGCCCTGCGCATCCATCCGGCGCAGGAGCTGAAACAGATCGTAGCGCCAGGGGGTGCGCGTCACCCTCTGCCAGAAGTTATCCGGCAGGCGCTGGAGTGAATGGATCATATCAGCGCCCTTTTGCCGCTGCGCGGCGCCCAGTAGCCCACTTCGCCACGCTGCTGGCTGGTCAGCGTCAGTTCGGTAAAGCTGTTCATCGCCACCAGCCGCGAAAAGACGCGCTCCAGCACGCTACCCAGCAGCCATGCGCTTGCGCCGGAGAAGGCCTGCTCGTCAACGCTCAGCTCAATGCCAATGCCGCGCATAAAGACAATCGGGCCTGGCTCCGGCACCCGCCGATAGGCGGGTTTAAGCTGACAGTGGCGGATACCCTCGATCTGGCGGGCCACGGGCGCATCCGCCAGGTTGGCATAGAGGCTCAGCA
The DNA here is from genome assembly GCF_900068895.1 of Erwinia sp. ErVv1. GTDB lineage: Bacteria > Pseudomonadota > Gammaproteobacteria > Enterobacterales > Enterobacteriaceae > Erwinia. The sequence continues at coordinate 5,956 of NZ_CDPK01000004.1, forward strand.
GCTGACGCAGCGCCGACGCGCCCTGGCCATCATCGCCGTCCATCAGGCTGAGGTAGTTCATTTGCAGGTGGCTGATCAGTCGCCACGTGGCCATGCCTTCCGCCAGCGCGGCGCGCGGCGGCGTCGGTCCCTTGCGCAGCGTCAGCTGGCCCACCGGGATCGAGTCCGGCATCATAAAGTTGCCCTGATCCTGTTGCAGCAGCATCAGCGGGATATCGCGGCTGGTGCACATCACCTCGGCGGTCAGGTGCCGCAGCGCATCACGCCAGGGGGCATGTCGCTCATCGACCAGCGACAAGAACACCTCGGAACCGACGTAGCCGGTGCGCGTCCCGAAGCGCTGGGCGTGCTCGGACAGGGTGCGCTGTTCACGCCGCAGCGAGAAGTAGGCGCCATAGTCGCCTTCATCGCGGCTAAAGGTGCTCCAGAACGGGCGAAAGACCTGTTCGTCGCGCTGCTTCTCGCCGGTGGCGTAGAGCTTCTGCACCGAGAAAATCTCATAGTCCAGCGGGCGGATGTTATCGACCACCAGATGATACTCATGCACGCTGTCGCTGATTTTTTGCCGCTCGGCCGTTTTGGGAAACAGATTGACGACCGGGGTGCAGTGCAGCGCCAGATGGCTTTTATCAATCACCCGCTCCAGCGAGGCGTCGGCCTTATCCAGCAGCAGGACGATTTCAAACGCCCCGACGCCCGTGCCGCAGGCGGCCAGCAGCGGTTTAAGCTGGCTGATGCTGATAAACTGAAAGCGCGCGGGGAAGGCAAAGTACTCCTGGAGCAGCCGGTAGCCGTCGAAGTTGCGCAGGTCGTCAGGCAGCAGCGCCTGCTCGGGCGCAAAGCCCTCCTGCTTTAGCGCATCATCCCCCAGCACCACGCGCTTTGGCTTCGCCTCTACGGTCTGGCAGAAGCTGCCCACGGTATGCTGCATAATCAGCTCCAGCAGCTGCTGGGCCTGAATATCCGGGCCGCTGAGAAAAAACATCAGATCGTCAAAGCTCAGCTGATTCAGCACCACCTGGTTATAGCAGGAGAGACGGATCCGCAGCGCACTCACCGCCCCGCGCTGGCTGAGGCCCATCGCCGCCAGCGGGATATCGGCCGGCACGCCGCCCAGCTCGACGCTCTCAATGCGCAGCGGCTGGAGCATCACCTCATGGGCCGTCGAGTAGCTACAGGTCACGCCGCTCTTTTTCAGCGTCTGGCTCTCCATCATGGTGCCGCGCGGCACCCGGAAGCCGCCGCTGATGTCGCCTTTTTTGCCGTCGGGATGCAGTTCGGCGATGGCCATGGACGGCGTGGGCGCAAGAAAGTTAGGGGCAATCATCTCCAGCATACGCTGCGAGAAGCGCGGGAACTCGGCGTCCATTTTGAGCTGCACGCGTGAGGTGAGAAAGGCAAAGCCCTCCATCAGCCGCTCCACATAGGGGTCGGCCACCTCAATGCCGCGCATTCCCAGGCGGCCAGCCACCTTGGGGTAGCGCTCGGCGAACTCCGCGCCCATTTCGCGCAGATAAGCCAGTTCACGGTTGTAATAGTCGAGCAGTTTGCTGTCCATAATTACCCTACGTCTTTAAGCTCAAAATGACCGTTTTCCAGATCGACATCGGTGCGGAACAGGAACTCCAGCGGATAAGGCACGCACCACAGCCGCCCTTTAATCTCAATCGACAGCACGTTATGCAGATTCAGCGAACGGGTGTCCGAAACGCAGCGTACCTGGAGCCCGGCGGGCAGGATGCGCGGCTCGAAGTCGAGGATGGAACGGGTCAGCTTGCGCTGAATGTCGCCCCACTCAATATCTGACATGCGCTGCCCGGCCAGGGGTGAAACACCGAAGTTCCAGGTGGAGCGCTGAACCTGAGGGAACGGGGTCAGATCCTGCTGGGCCTCATTGTTGATGCAGTTAAACAGCCACTGCAGATCCCGCAGGACGTTGCGCCGCAGCGCGCTGTGGGAGATAACCGTGCTGCTGGCCGCCTCCTGCTGCTTATCCGGCGCGTCATCGGTCAGCCGATCCAGCAGCGAAGGCTGCATTTTATCGCGGGCGTTTAGCGCATCCTGCCGGTTGCGAAAGCGGTAGCCGCCGCGCAGCGCATCGCTACCCTGCTGTCCGTTCAGGTCGAAGTCGTTACTCATAGCGCCTCGTCAGCGGCGCTAAAGGCGATCAGCTCCAGGCCCAGCAGGGCAAAGTCAGCGTCGGCGCTCAGCCAGGTTTTCTGTCCGTGGCCGATAAACTGCTCGCCGTCAGCGTCCAGCGGCTGCCATTCGGTGACGCTGGCCAGCCGCACGGCATCGGCGGCGGCGCTGTCAAAGGGATAGCGTACCGGGATCTGACACACCTCTTCGCTGCCGTCACTCAGGCGCACCAGCACGTGCCGCCAGACCAGATCGGTAACGCTGGTCGGTGCCTGGAAGCGCAGTTCGCTGATGGCGCTGAACGGCAGCCAGGTGTAGTGCCCCTTGACGATCAGCTCGCAGATCGGCCCCAGACGGCCATCGCCGTCGATCAGCCACTCCACCGCCTGCGCCTGCTCATCTCCCTCCTTCTGAACGCTGCATGGATTTACCTGTGCGGCGTCAAAGGCTCCGGTGCGCAGGGTTGCCGCCTGCTCTGTCTCCCCGGTGGCGTCCGCCCGGAGAGCGGCCAGCAGCTGGGCGGCCCAGCCAAACGCCTCCCCCGGCATACGCGGCGTTGCCTGCCCGGCAAACACCGCCGCACGCGTTATTTCGCCCGCTACCGCCTGCTCCAGCAGGGTGACGGTAGGCAGCGCCTGCGGCTTAAGCGCCCGCCAGGATTTCAGCTGGATCTGCGCGCGTGACCAGTTACCCGCCAGGCAAAGCAGCTGAACAAAGGCGGCGCGCAGATCGGCGTCGGCCGGGCGGCTTTTGATATCGGCTTCCACGCGCGCCAGGGTCTCGGCCAGCGTGCGTCCGGCCATCAGTTGATGCAGAGAATTCATGTTCTTTCCTCAGACGGGCGTGAACTAGTTGAGCGTGCGGAATGCACCGGCGGCCGGATCCTTCAGCTGCGGGTGTAGCGCCGTGACCAGGCGGATAGTCAGCGAGCCGCCGTTACTCAGGTAGGGCGACCAGACCTTACGCACTTCGTTAAGGCGCGCCTTCAGGGCGCTGTCGTCGTCGGCTTCGCTCCGGGTAATCTGCACCGCCACCGTGCCGTTCACTTTCCAGCCGTTCAGCTCCGGCGCCCAGGGCACCAGCATCCAGCTCTGGGGAGATTTCTCATCGCTCAGCACCATTCGCTCGTTATTCACGGTGGTGATTTGCAGGTCGCGGCCCAGCGCTTTCGCGTTCAGCCCGGCGACCGGGAATCCCTGTAGAAAAGTCATATGCAGCGTGCGGGGGCCGCCCCTGCCGCTTTGCGAAATCTCGCTCGCGCCGCTCAGCCAGCCGTCGCTGCCGCAGGTTACGCCCCCTTTCGCCGGGACAAACAGCGCGCTGGTCTGGCCGCTGCGCCACCAGGTACGGAAGTGGCAGCCATCCATCAGGCTGAACTGCACCCAGGGCGTCGTGTCGGCAGGCGGGGAGAGATCCTCAGCGACCACCACCGGGGGCGCGGCAGGTGCTTCAGGCGTCTGCGTCGCTGGCGTCGTGCTGCCGGGGTGGGTGTTGGTCGGCGCGGTTGCTGCGCCGCCGGTGGTCACTGCCTGACTGGCGTTGCCCGCCGCCCCGCCGGCCGTCGCGGCCTGAGTGGCGCTGGCTGCCGTTCCGCCGGAGGTAGCGCTGGCCGTGGCGGCAGGATCAACCTGTACTGCCCAGCGGTGCGCTTTCAGGGCGCTGCCTTTCGCCAGCGATTTGCCGGTGCTGTCGTTCATCTGCCAGTGGATAACGCTCAGCTTAGCGCACTGATTGGCCAGCAGGCTGCCGACGCGCGGCAGAAACGTATTCATAACGCTGGGGTTTTTCTCGCCGTTTGCCACAATGCGCAGCGGCAGTTCGCTGGCGCACCAGCTGGAGGGCGCGTTGCTTTTGATGTTGTCGATCCAGATATCCAGCTTAAGCGAGGGGGAAGAGACCACGCGATAATCCTGCGCCCAGGCGCTGGACGCGATAAGCAGGGAGAGCGCACCTGATAGCCAATATTTCATAGGAGTCCTTGAAGGCCTTATTTTAATCACGAAGGGGAAGAAACTGGGCTGCTTCCGAAAGCGAATGCAGCAGCGTCGTATCCTGCGGGTCGCCAACCCAGACGGCGACGGCGCTGTAGTTATCCTGACTGGCCCCTGATGCCTGGTCATTCTTACGGATAACCTCCTGCATCAGCGTCAGCCACTCATCGGGCGTGTTAACCATATGCAGCGACTGCTGCATATGCTGCTGCGACAGCCCGTGCCAGAAACCGTCGGTGCAGAGCAAAAACGCGTCGCCGTCTTCAATCGGCACCACATCGCTGTAGCTGGCATCACGCTCTTTGTCGCCCATGCCAAGGGCAAAATAGAGCAGATTGCCGTTAATACCTTCGGTCTGGTGCCCGGCATCTTTCATCTGCTGCACCAGGCTGTGATCGGTGGTGACGTGGTAGAGATAGCCCCGACGAAAGAGGTACAGGCGGCTGTCGCCCGCATGCGCCCAGTAGGCCAGTTCAAAGTCGCGATCGATAAACAGACTGACCATGGTGGTGCCCATGCGCTTATATTCGCTGTGCGCCTGCTGCTGTTCACGGATGGCGCGGTTAGCGTCGTTGACGTAGCGGCGTATGCACTGCGCGTCGAGGTGGTCATCGCCGTTAAAGCGTTCGAGAATGGTGTTGCGGGCCAGCTCAGCCGCGACGTCACCGCCGGGCAGACCGGCCACGCCGTCGCAGACCACAAAGCAGGCCGAACGCTCGCCGATGCTCTCCCCGGTCTGGTCCTGATTGCTTTCGCGGTCGCCCTGATTCGACATGGAGGCAAGGGTGATATTCATCATTCTTCCGATCTGATTTGAGAGTCTTTGTACTGGTTCACTTCCATATCGTAGGCGTGTAAAAAGGCTTCGCCGAACAGGGTATGGAAGTCATCTTCGATTTCTCCGGCGGTTTCGCCGTAGCGCTTAGTGAAGTGTTCCCACAGCGCGGCTTTACGACTGCTGGGGAGCGACAGGCGCGAAGTGGCACCCTCCCGGCGCGCCTCCTCCTCCAGCTGCTGCGGGTTAAAGGATTGCAGCATCGAGGCGATGATCGCGCGGATCCCGGCGATCATCCCCAGCTGGTGCGCCTGCAGATCAACCAGCGCATCGCGCACCGACTGCTTTGGCGGCATAAAGCCCGGCATCCGGCTGCCAAACATCTGCATCAATACTGACTTGCCCGACGGCAGCAGCTTGAACGGGTTGTTGGCCTCGTCGAGGATCACCGTCATTTCGGCCTTCACCCCGCGCTTGAGGATCGAGCGCGAAGAGAGCAGCGCCACCGTGCCCTGCGAGAACATGCCGAGCATCTGCCCCAGCTCCTCCATGGCGTCACGATCGAAGCGCGGGGTCGGTTGCAGATCGTTCAGCCCCATGCCGCTGATAAGCGCATCCATCAGTTCACCGTCCAGCAGCTCGCCGCTGCCGGTTCCCGCCGCGCTGGAGGATGAGGCCGTATTCGACACCGGATCGATACGCAGTCGTCCCTTCGGCGGCGGCGTAGTGTTGCGCGCCACGGCCTGCGGCGTCGGCAGCGTAATGCCGCCGTAGTCGGGCTGCGTCGGGGCCTGCGCAGGCTCGTCGTCAAACAGCGGCGAGCTGGCGAGTCGCGAGAGATCATCTTCCCGCGCATTGAAAGAGGATAAAGGATTGCTCTCCGGCGATTCATCAGTCGGCTCAGCCGGTCGATCGGCGGACGAGCGTTCAGCCTGAGAAGCCGCTGGTTCCGACGCCAGACTGGGCTGCCCGGACGGCGAAGCAGCAGGACGCGGTGACTCATCAAACAGCGGCGAATCAGCGTAAGCAACAGGACGCGGTGACTCATCAAACAGCGACGAATCAGCGTAAGCAGCAGAACGCGGCGAATCATCAGACAGCGGCGAATCAGCGTAAGCAGCAGGACGCGGCGAATCATCAAACAGCGGCGAATCAGCGTAAGCAACAGGACGCGGAGAATCATCAGACAGCGGCGAATCAGCGTAAGCAGCATCGCCAGGCTGCTCGTCCAGCGGCGTAAGCGGCACGGCATTGCCCATCATCAGCCCCAGCGGATCGTCGCTGTTGACCTTCGCGGCAGCGCTTCCCCCCCCGAACAGCGCCAGCGGATCCACTTCATCCTTATCCTTTCCTGACGGGGTCGGCTTTGTCGCCTGCTGCTGAAGCAAAGAGCTGGGCGTGCTGTCGTTGAAAATGCTCTCCTGCTTAAACAGCTCATCGTTGTTAAACAGCGAATCCGGCGTCGGGTTACGACGATCAAAGTTCAGCGCATCCGATCCGCTGGCAAACTGCGCAAGCGGATCGACAGGGTTACGATCGGGCGCCGGCCCTTCCGTCAGCGGGTTAGCGCTGCTGCGCGCGGGTTTGCTGCGATTAGACAGGCTGTCGGTAATGGAAAACTCCTGCGCCAGGCTCTCCCAAATCTCGCTGGGGATCGCGGCTGGGGAATTTTCTTTCGCCTCTGTGGGCGGCGCAGGGTGAGCCACTGGCGCAGCAGGGCGATCCGACGATGCAGCAGGGCGAGCCGACGACGTGTCAGCAGGACGAGCCATCAACGCGGCAGGACGCGCAACAGCCGCAGCGGCAACCGGCTGCGCCCCGCTGTTGAGGTCACTTACCTGCAGGCGATAATCATCAATGGTCAGGATATCGCCGTCCTGTAGCTCGACCTGACGCCCGCGCTCCAGCGGAATATCATTAAGGTGTACCAGCGTCACGGTGCCGCGATTGGTAATGCGGCATTCGCCATCGGCGGTGATATGCACAATCGCCTGCAGGCGGGAAATCGTGCGGTCGTCGTCCGGCAGTACCAGATTATTATCGGCACCCCGGCCAATAGTGCCGCCGGGCGGCAGAAAGTCACAGCTGCTCTGCGGCGGCTGCTGACCAGATTTGGTCGCTATTATCGTAAATCGCATAACGGATTCCTGCGTTAGAGGGAGTCCCAATAGCATCCAGAGGGATGAAGGACGTTCGGCGTTCAAGCCGCGCCCGTTTTAACAGTCAGCAGAAAACGGGTGGAGTTTGAACGCTAAAAGCGGATTAACAGACTCTCCCTTGATTAGCGTTGGGGAGAGGTAAAGGTCGTATTTGCCAGCAGAAGTCACACTAATTTATTCACTCGGTGTTCTACTTTATATCGGGCAGCAGGCTGAAGGTCCCTTCTTCCGGGTCATCTTTATCTGTGAGCATTTGATGGGTTACGTTATCGACATAAATGCTGAAGAGGCGGTGCTTAATCTGAATGTCACCGGGGCAGTGGCCGCCGTGCTTTTCCATCACATCGACAAGCGTCAAACCGGGCTCGCCATCTTTGGCCTGCTGGTACTCAACGCAGGCAGGGTCCTTAACCAGCTTCTGCTCTTCAACTGCTTTTTGTACCTGTTGCACCACGTTAAAACGCGCAGTCGCTTCTGGTGGCTTATGACCCTGGTACCATTGTTTAAGGCCTGCAAGGTTGGCGATAGGTTGCGATCCGATCCCGGACGTTAGATCCCGATCAAGGCTTAATGTTCTCTTCGCTTTATCAACGGAAAAGATCGCTGATGCAAAGGCGTTAGCGCCAGAGGCAATCACCTCATAAATTACGCCGATCTTAATCTCCGCAGGGTTCTCCTCAGAAAGAACGCCAACCGCCAGGGTTCGCTTACAGGTCTGACCCTGCCAGTTTTCTTTACCTATAGTGGGGATAACCGTGGTTAACCGGCCTTGCTGAGCACGCCAGGCTGCAAAACAGATCCCTGCACCCTGTTCGCTTTGGCCATGGCCTGAAATAAACACGCCTAACTTTTTTCCATCTGAGGTAATCGAAAAGCTTTGTTTATCCAGCGGCACGCCATTGCTAACAGAATATTTAGCGGCTTCCTCACGGACGGCATTGGCGTAAGGTTTACTGTTTTCCGGCGTTAGCAGAGTGAGTGCGCTGGCATTTAAGGAAAGCGCCATCAGGATTATCAGCAGCCATTTATTCATTTACTACGCCTGGGGTTTTATGATTGATATTTAGTTGATGTGTGGGTGGCGCGTTACTTCGCCAGAGATTATTTGGCCTGATCAACCAGTGACTCGGTACGTTTGCGCATGGTGCTTTTGAGACATTGACTATCTGAAGCACATCTGTTCCGCTCATGGAGCCAGGATAATTGCGCGGCTTTTAACTTACTGACCTTTGTCTCAACATTATCGCCGATATTTATTATCTGCTTAAGGACTGTTTTATACGCATCGCTGACACTGCGATCCCACGAAGAAAGTTCATATGAGGCACATATTGCTCTTTCTGCATCGTTGTTGTTACTCGCACACGTAAAACCCGGGTCAGGTTGAGGATTATTTGATAGTTTTTTCAATGTGAGATAAGAGTCGCTATCCCAGTTAGTAATCATCGTATTGTTATCAGTTTCCACAAGCCAGTTATCAACTGCGTGACCTCTGGGGCCTAATATTCCCTGACTGCATGACACAGTGACAGGTTGAACGACTGTATCTCCGGCGAACGAGAAACCATAACTTTTGGCACTGATTTTATCTATGCTGCTGCCGTCAGAGCCAGATGTTTTCTTAATCAGCTCGTCAAAGTTCATCGCATTCGAATAGGCGTATTCAGGTTTTCCGCACCCCCTGGAAACTAAAATATCTCCAGATATATCATTCTTAGTGAAGCCGATTGTTCTTCCAACCAATGTAGGATCGTTAGTAATGATATCTGGTCTGTACGTCTGAAGGCTATTAATATGTACTTCCTGGATCTGCCATACGCCCTGAAGAGTGGATGAATAATCAACTACCGAGCTTTCTGCACGAGAAAAAGATGACCACCAAAATATTAAAATTGAAAACAGCATAGTCATTATTATTTTTTTCATTATACATTATTCCTTATAAAAAATCTTCCTAATACGTTCTGGCTAAAGTTGAAAAATCATACTTCACGCACTCTCTCTGGACTGCCCTTTACGATATTTAAGCCTGATTTTTGAGGATGAAGTTAGATAGTAATATAATTTTTTAACGTTGACTTATTAGCGAATACATCATCATTTTCTTATTACCTGCTGAGTATTTCGCATTGATTACCAACTCAGCAGCCACACGACTCTTTTGAGCGCAGGTTGGTAGTTCAGCATCATGGGTTTTCTTTAAGCTATGGCCCACATGCATTTCCCAACGCTACAAAAATGAAGAGCGCTGAAGAAGAGTTGAAGAAAAAGATAACTCGCCAGGAGGTTAAAAGTAACATCAAATAATTAATTTAACCACTCTAACAATCATGCATTCGTATATTTAAAAGATATCCTAAGCGAATACCCAACGACATTCGCTTTTAAATTAATCAATATGGCATTGATTTTAAGTCTTTAATTCTTACACCATCAACTCTGGCAATACATTCATTAATCGAAACCGTATTAGCAAGTGTTCCTTCCTCTGCAACAAAAGCCTCTAGCTTGCACTGGGCATCTCTGTATTTTAACCAACCTCTCTGCGCATCAAGCAATGTTTTTATATATTCATCACCTAACGATTTATCCGCTTTATAAGTAGTCATTATTCTCTGTTTTGCAGATGAATACTCTTTATTTAATAAGTTTTCTGCGTTAACCTTCTTCTGAGCAGAACATTGTAGAATCTCACCTTCTGCCTGTGGGTTCAGGCAAGCATCAGCAGCGAAGACCGAAGTACTTAGCGATAACACCGTAAATCCCAGTAAAAGACGCATTGTATATTTCATTACTCTTCTTATTAAGGATAAGCGTGATGGTGATTTTTAGTCTGCCTCACTCATCGCAAATATTAATATTAACGAGAGTGGGCAGTTCACAGCAAGAATCATAGATTCAACTAAATCAATGCATCACTTTCTATATTGGCTGTAAAAATCAGATCAATTAGCAACTTCAAGATCCTGGGTTCTAATATATCCCTTTATTTTAAACATATCGGCAGGCATAGTTGCATCATATAATGCGACATATACCCATTCGTCATTGACAGTTTTGACTTTGACCAGAGGCTTATCAATTGGTTTTGATTCAATGTTTTCACTTTGTTCTGAAGGCCTGGACTTAAGAAACACGTCTTTACGATTACTTTTAATTGTATACATTACTGAATAAGGCTGTGAGTCACATCCAGATCGAGACTCAATCTTTTGAAGATTATATCTTGTCGTCGAGCCGGAAATAAAAGAGTTAAGCTTTACAAAATTTTGTTTATTATCACATTCAGATAGAATAACTACACCTGAGTACGTAATAATGCCATATTGCTCAACATGACCTTCCTTGAATTTAAAAAACTCCTCAGGGATATTTTTAAACTTTTCTTTGATAAAGTTTTCAGCTTTATTTTCTTCAAAATAGTCTTTCACACCTTTGCTGTTTTTACTTTCATAGAGGTAAAAAGTTTTATTATGTTTTTCATTTGTTTCAAAAAAACGCATCATGATGTACGGACTTTTAGGTTGGCCATTTTCATCTGACTGGGGCATCCAGTAAGCCTGAAGTATTCCAGTAGCTTTAATCACGTCCTTAGCTGAAGCATCAACCATAAAAAAAACCGAAATCAAAGCAAAAAATACATTCACATAGTAAATAATTTTATTCATACGACCCTCTCAAGATCCCTATTATAGTCCCAATTTAATAGCACCAGAGAAACTTTTAACTCCACCACTTTTTAGACTGGCTTTTTTAGTGTTTAAATTTAGTGGACTCATTATCAATAAAATATCAGATTTCATCACCTTACAAATAAAAAACTATCAGTATGTAATTCTTTATTGTTATTATTCTTCAGAGGCCATCTTATTGCAGAGGCAACAAAATTAATTACCAGAATGCCTCGATTATACTAATTACCAGTGATTAACTTTCACTTTATATATAAAAAATATACGCTAATCATGAGCGCGTAACTTACTATTATACTTATTAAAGATAATTCGCTGTTCGTTACCCTGGGAGATTATATTACATTTAAACACCTTAAAATCACCATCAACAGAACCCGTTAATTTTGTTTTTAAAGACTCATCGATAAGTTTGTCAGCATCATTGAAAGCGTCAACAGGGAGCTTGCTATATTCCNCAACAGAACCCGTTAATTTTGTTTTTAAAGACTCATCGATAAGTTTGTCAGCATCATTGAAAGCGTCAACAGGGAGCTTGCTATATTCCAACCAGACAGAAGCACTTTTGAACGCATCATCCCTGAAGTCTTTATCAAGGGTAATTTTTCCAGCACAGCGATCGAGAATCCAGTTTTGAAAAATTTGGGGTTGTGGAAGCCTGTCCAGTGCTGGTGGAGTAACCGCCTTAACCATTGGATTGATAAAGATGCAAGTAATCAGAAGGAATTTTTTCATTTCGAAGTCCAATGTGAAGCCATCGTTGGAATGAAGCTACCATTTTCTGAACTTACAGGAAATTGGTAGGCTTCAAATTATCAAATTGAACTTTTATAATATAAAGTCATTAAAATAACTCCATTTCTAAAGCATAGATAATCACTATAACCACTTCGGACTTGGAACTAATTTCACTTACTAAGCTTTCATTCTTCTATGACAATTATTCCATCGTACCAATATCAGTGGAAATAACCTTACCATTCTTGAAAATGTTAAGATCCCAAAGATTATTATTTCCAGATACAAAATAATATTTATATGCACCATTATGAAATTCATAACCTGCAAAATCACATACATCAGGACAATTTACGCCTACTGTCTTACCTTTAAGAACGATCCCTTTACCCGTCGCTTTGCTCCTGGAATCGAATGTTACATCTTCGCAAGAAACATTTCCTTCAGCACAATGCTGAGTGATTTTTGCAGTGTATTTTTTTCCATTAAAGACTGACGCACTCTCAGCACTAGACAGTGATGACCAGCCCAATATAAAAGCTAAAAGCGCTGTAGTAATTATAATCTTTTTTTTCATTACCCTAATCTCACTATAAAAATCATCCTTATACAAATAAACCCTGGCTAAAGCAAAGTATATGTTCTTTTATTCATTATGCAGAATGATTACTAATACAGTTTATTCAAAGCCTACTTCTCAATGTAACACCAGTACCCTGAGATTTATTTCCACATTAGCCATAATTACTTTAAGAGCTTTAAAAAAGCCCGTCTCGATTTCAAAAATACTATAGCAGCCTACCCAGATGACTATCAAAAGCAGGCTACCGTACTTTAAGCCCAAGAAAGAAACTTTATTCTACCTGGTATTTTTTCCTTAATTCAGAGATAGTATTTACGTATGAGTTTTCAAAGCGAGCTGTTGTTCTTAAGTCATAAAACAGTTCATTTTTATTTCTTAAACCGAAAATAACATAGTTATGCGATGCCTGCCCTCTGGTATCAACAGAATAGACAACTGCGATTTTCGTATCACTTTCTTCAGGTTTAGATATTAAACCAACCGCGTCAATCTTATCACAGTCAGCCGTCTCCCAATCATCTACTCCAATGGTTGTTTTAAAGAAATCAACATCCTTATTATTGGTTGACCAGGCTACAAAACAAACTGGATGAATATCTCTCATCCAGCCTCTTCCCTGCACCAGAGTCCCTAGTTTAGACCCATCACTAACGACATCAAAAGTCTGCTTTGAATCAAGTTCAACATTTGAAAGTCCATTGCTCTCTGCTTTCACTGTTATAGCATTACTGACAGCCGGGGCACCTGAAATCTTTAGAACTGTATCTGCCAGAGCTGATGAACTGATTAACGAAAAGGATAAAACCAGATAGGCGATCGTTTTCATTAAAAACACCATGAGTACGGTTATAATTTTTAAACGCAATAAAGAACACAATGATATTAACTTTACTGCCCGTCTGTTATTGAAGATAGAACATTGAGCCTTTCAACCATGCTTTTATTAAGACATTCTTTATCTGTCTCACAAGAATTACGTGTCTTTATCCAGGCTTTTTGAGAATTTTTGATTTTCTCCTCCAGTGCCTGGTCGCCAACAGAAATGGCGCCATGCTGAGCAGACTTCCATGCTTTATTGACACTTTTATCGAAGGAAGAAAGGTTATAATCTGAACAGATTTTTTTTTCAGTTGGTGTATAAGCTTTTACGCAAGAGAATGATGGTTCAGGTTTTGCATTACTACTCACCGGCACAAGCGTCAGAATGGTCCCATCGAACCAGTTAACCAGCATTTTTTATTATCTGGGAAACCAATCCATGAATTTTTCCGGTATCGCCTCCACCAAAGCTACCAACATGACAGCTGAGATTCAAGACCGGAATATTTTTCTTGCCATCGACCTCCAGGTCATAAGCTTTGGCACTGGCTGAGTCAGCGCCCCCCATCGCTTCATGAATTAAACTATCAATCGAACTTATTGTTGATTTATACTGAGGCTGTTGACAATTAATTGTTTCAGGTAAATTTGATGTGATGGAGTTCGTATCAAAACTTATATACCGACCAACTAAGCGATCATCATTGGATTGATAACTTAAGGTCCTTTCCGTAAGGTTGTTGATATCCACTTTGCTTACAACCCAGCTACTCTTAAAAATAATGGTAGAAACTGATGATGCTGGATAGCATATAAAAGAGGAAGTCAACGCAAAAAATAGCAGCACAAACTTTATCATAATGAACCTTTTTGCATTACACCTCTAAAACCAGAGGTTAAATATTAAATCTAAATTTTTATTATGAGTTAATCGATAAATAATTTTAAAAATATGATTAGATTTATAAGAGAGATTTAAATTTTGATATTGTAAATATTAAAGCCCACACCTGCTTAAATTTTCCATTCCAATTTTTGCATATCATTAATAATGGTATATAACACTATGAATATAAGCCATAAGCATTGCCATTATGAAAAATGAACTTTGTATGAAGTAATTACGTCGCCATTCCCACATCCATGCAATTTCATTCTTAGGTAGTGACTGCATATAGTGATAGCACCTTTCATCTACTAACACTCCTTTTTTAGAATACATTTTTTTCCTGCGCAGCAGACGAATAAAAAAGACGATCTTAAAATAAAAGAAAACAAAACCAAGATTCGACGCCAGAGTGGTTACAGTATCAACAAACAGGCCAGCCTGCTGATAATTCTCTAAAAACAACTCATATCTACTTAAGTTTTTTTTATAAGAAAAATAGGAAACAATTGTGGCAGAAATAGAAATTAAGAAAAGAAACAGCACTATGAAGAAAAACAAATGTTCTGTACTCATAAAATTAAATCCATAAGGTAATCAGTTCCTTTTTCAGCAACAGCTCCTGAGTCTGCGCCTGTTACCTTTTCTAATGAATTAGTCGTATGGAATTTCCCTTAACTCCTTTGACCTTGCCTCATCAAGCTTTGCGATACAATCGTTGGTAAAAACCTTATAAGGATTACTATTTTTATCTGCTACATGTGCAAACAATTTGCACTGACCATCACGATATTTTAACCAGCCACGTTGTGAGTCAAGAAATACCCCAAGATAGTCTTTCCTTTCCCTTTCCTGACCAGAAAATGTCTCATCTATTCTTTCTTTGCAGCAGAGTACTCTGTGTTCAGCTGTTTCTCAGCTACGTTTCTATTATGTTCAGCGCAGGTAAAAACTTCAGAATCACTTATTTTCTTAGAGCAATCTTCAGCTGCTTGTGCTGTGAACGTAGAGAAAAATAAATAGGCTGCCGCTGCAGGTAATATAATTTTCATTTCGACATTTACCTTAACTTAGCGATTTTCCCCGGGCAATTCGGCCTGTGGAATTATAAATATGACATCCTAAATAAACCATAGTCTTCAAGTTTAATCATAAGGGATCTTCTTCAAAGTATTATTTCTTTCAACATCTAAATTTGCTAAACATGTATTGACGTAATCCAGATATTGATTAGTTCCCTTAACCGCTGGATGAGCTTCCATTTCACATTGAAATCCTCTGAACTTCAACCAACTTCGTTGTGCTTCAGTAAATATTTCCATATAGTTTTTCCTGACATTTTCATCTTGAGAGAAAACGTCTGAAATCCGCTTTTTCGCCTCAGAATACTCTTTATTAAGTGCAGCCTCAGCCAGGTTTTTGTTATTTTCCGAACAGGCTTCTACTTCACCATCACTTGTTCCCTTTGAACAATCTTGTAATGCATGAGCACCTGCACTGAATTGAAGAACCACAGCTAAAAGAACACTATTTTTAATTTCTTTAATATGAGCCATTATTTATTTTCCCTTAAATACCTTGTTCTATCACGCCCACCTTTAAACGAATTTATTTCAGAGGGGGTAATGATATAACTAAGCAGATGATCGACATCATTATACACACATGTTTTCATGAGTTTCTCTTCTGCAATTCCTTAATATATAAAATCAATAGCTATATATATTTAATAAATTTCTAAGTCATACCATGGTGTGTGATCTGGGAATTTATTAATAAATGATGCATAGGCTTTTTCAGCCCTTTTTTTTTCATATACCGGTTATAACAATTCAAATAATCTAGCTTGTGCTTATCGTGTAATTACACCGCATTCATTTTGATGTTCTATAAAAATCATTGGCTATTGTCCCTATCAATACTTTTGCGCTTTATATCATCTCAACCTGCTCTGATTAACTGATTAATGAAAACAATCAAAACAGATAAGCGATCATTTTCATTAAAAAATATTTAGATTCAGGATATTTATATTTATAAAATGCATCCTATGGACCGCAGAAAATAAAAAAATCCTAAAATCAAGCTATTATATAGTTCCTGCACCAGGTTAAATTCAAACCCCATCAAATATTCGCCCCACCGGGATTTTATAAATTATCAGGTGGGTATTCAATTCAGATTGAAAGAAGATAGTTGTGCACCGTGTAGCTAGATTATCCTGCGGGTTGCAGCAGCGACAGGTTACCGTCTTCGGGATCATCCCTGTCACTGAGCATCTGCTTAGTCTTTTGATCGACGTATACGCTAAATAAACGGTGTTGCACCTGCGGATCACCGATGCATTTGCCTCCATGTTTCTCCATGACATCCACCAGATCCATTCCCTTCTCTGCATCTTTAGTGAACAGATAGTCGGTGCAAGATGGGTCGCTAACCAGCTTCTCTTTCTCAACCGTTGTTTTAACTTGTTTGACCACTGGATTCATGGTCGTTGCCGCTGTTGCGCCAGCACAACCTGTTATTATCAGTAGTAAAGTAATCAGACAGCTTTTTAATTTGGAATTTACTATTATATTCATCTTTTATCCATTACCCCTCATAGTATCTTTACTGATGTAAAGCATTCTGGAAGCTTGCCGATGTAGAAACCTGTGGCAGGTCATAATCTTTCAAACCGTTGACGCGAATAATTATCAGAATCTTCTTCTCGTAATTAGGATCTGTAGCATACCCTGCCTTGGCTACCTCATGAATAAATTTTTCTGGATCGTTACGATAAGCAAAAGCCGCGCGGTAACGATTGTTTGAGGCAAGAAAGCGGCCATAATCATCGGCAGACTGTTCCAGTGAATCATATGAACGAAAACCATCCTGAATTACGGTAGAGGAGCCACCGTAAACTTCATGAGTAGTTACGTTAATCGACTTTCCATCTGGTGACTTACCCTTAACGCCAAAGAAGATATTACCGGGAGCATGTGTACCCCAACTGGACTCCAGCGCCCCCTGAGCCAGGGTTACAGCGACAGGAACTCCCCAACGTGATTTGACATTTATGGCTGCTGGCAAAGCACGATTGAACCAGGCGACTTTACGATTTGGTGGACGCTGAGCTGCCCTTTTTTGTAGTAGCTCAGCAGCAGCACTGTCTGGCTCTATTCGTGCTGTCGCGGGTGCGGCGGAAGAATGCGCTGCAGTTGCTCGCTGAGGAGTAGGGTTGGATGAGTGGCTTAACTTACGCTCAGTTGGGCCATTCCGGTTAAGCACACCATCAGGTTGTGACATGTGTACCTGAGTGCGCTGAAACTCTTCGATTCTCGCCTGAGTTTTCGGACCAAACTTTCCATCTTCATGCAAAATTGCTCCATGGCTTTCGTGGGCAGCACGATTTAACAGCGCCTGAACCTTGCGCACATCTTCAGAGTGATTTGGCTGCCCAACACCTACCGCAGCTGTAAGTTTCCAACGCATGATACCTTCCTATACCAAGAATGAGTTAAATTAGATTCATAATAAACTCATCATACTGGTTAACGATTAGTTAATTTTATAAATCAGTTTCGCTCCCTTAAATATCAGACAGCGATTAATTTTGGTACTTATTAAAAATATCCATCTGCTCATTACTATGAGAGATTAAATTACATTTAAGCACTTTAAAATCACCGTCAACAGAACCCGTTAATTTTGTTTTTAAAGACTCATCGATAAGTTTGTCAGCATCATTGAAAGCGTCAACAGGGAGCTTGCTATATTCCNCAACAGAACCCGTTAATTTTGTTTTTAAAGACTCATCGATAAGTTTGTCAGCATCATTGAAAGCGTCAACAGGGAGCTTGCTATATTCCAACCAGGCAGAAGCACTTTTGAACGCATCATCCCTGAAACCTTTATCAATGGTGATTTTTCCAATACAACGGTCGAGAATCCAGTTTTGAAAAATGTGGGGTTGTGGAAGCTTGTCCAGTGCTGGTGGAGTAACCGCCTGAACCATGGGAGTTATGAAGATGCCAGCAATCAGAAGGAATTTTTTCATTTCAAAGTCCAAAGTGAAGCCATCGTTGGAACGAAGTTACCATTTTCTGCACTTCCAAGAAAGTGACAGGCATCCGAACAGATGTTCCCGTTCCATAATGTGACGTGCCCACGCGCATTGCTCCAACCATTCCCCTGAAAAACGATGATACCTTGTTTGCCGTTAAATGCGGTGGGTTGAGGAGAAGGTGTAGTCAGGTCAGGCTTACCAAACGTATCTACTAAAAAATCCATCATATCATTGACGCGATACATGTAGCGCTTTTGGTCTTTACCTGAAACCGTAGCATATCGATTATTAGATGGAATAGGCACACCTGTATAGTTAAGCACATAGCTCATTCTTATTGGACAGGCATTTTCAAATATGCCAGAGGAAATATTAGTTTCTACTTTTCCCCCAAGCAGCTTTCCTACACTTTCGACAGAAATATTAACTTCACTGAATCTATTCCATGCTGCAGAAAACATCGGCTTGTTAACTGACATAATGAGGCTCCTTGAATATACCTCCCCATAAGGGGAGGTTTTATAACTACTTACGCTTCTTTGTTTTCTTTAACGTTCCAGCCAGCGCTGCTTTCTGCGCCTTTACCGCCGGAAGAGCTTTGTTCCCAGTACTGCTGTTTGACTTTAGAAGCCTGGAAAGAATAGGTCATGCCAAGGGTATCACCGTTATCAGAACCATTGTAATTAACGGTAGTCACCAGTACATCTTCAAGAGTAATACGTGCATACTCAACCTGAGTACCGCCTGCTTTACAGATAGATACTTCAACTTTAGACAGGTGCTTGCCGCTGGCGCAATTTTTTAGCAATGCAGTCACTGATTTGTCAATTAGTGCATTAACATGCAGGTCATTAAAATTAACCTTACCCGCACCGCCACCGCCGCCAACAGACATATTGCCCGGCTGGGAAGCGCCCCATGAGAAAGATGTAATATCGGTCCAGCCGGTATGGTTAGAGTCTTTAGACTCGCCGGTGACACCATCAACCTTCATAAACATATCAATAGCCATGATTATCTACTCTTGTTTAGTTAAAAATTTGCTTTAGATAAAGCACTGATATGGCAAACAGGAAAGCATGGGGCTGAATAAAACAGTCCATATTTTACCTCTGCCTCTATTCTGAATATCGCTACATGAGATTTTCAGAGAAATAATGCCATTCACTTTAAGTAAATGGACTGATGACTTTCTTCATTTTTTCTGCAACGCCATAAATGACAACAGACGCAGAAATAGCGACAATAATTATTACGGCGTTAACAGCAATGCCTGCGCCTGAGATATGCCAGTTAAAGATCAGACCGTAATAACCTACGCAGCAAATAAAGATAAACATTGCAAGCCAGGTCAGGGCCAGTCGCAGGAAGATTAAGCCTGTTTTTTTCAGCATGACTCGGCTTCCTCTACTGATTGAGTCTGGTGCACGGGGCCATCTCCGCCCCGTACAACCCTCTTCACCGCCGCGAATTGCCTCAGGCGTCGTTAGATTTCAGCGACGGCAGCTTGGAGACCAGGCGCAGGGAAACGGTCAGGCCTTCCAGCTGGTAGTGCGGACGCAGGAAGAACTTAGCCGCGTAGTAGCCGGGGTTGTCCTCGATCTCTTCCACCAGCACCTCGGCAGAGGCCAGCGGCTTGCGGGATTTGGTTTCCTGCGAGGAGTTAGCCGGGTCGCCGTCGACGTAGTTCATTACCCAGTCGTTCAGCCAGCGTTCCATTTCGTCGCGCTCGCGGAATGAACCGATTTTGTCGCGTACGATGCATTTCAGGTAGTGCGCGAAGCGACAGCAGGCGAACAGGTACGGCAGGCGCGAGGCCAGACGGGCATTGGCGGTAGCGTCAGCGTCGTGGTATTCGGCAGGCTTCTGTAGCGACTGCGCGCCAATAAAGGCGGCAAAGTCGGAGTTTTTGCGGTGAACCAGCGGCATAAAGCCGTTTTTCGCCAGTTCGGCTTCGCGACGGTCGCTGATGGCAATTTCGGTTGGACACTTCATGTCCACGCCGCCGTCATCGCTCGGGAAGGTGTGGCACGGCAGGTTTTCTACCGCACCGCCGGACTCCACGCCGCGAATAGAGGTACACCAGCCGTACTCTTTAAATGAGCGGTTGATGTTGGCTGCCATCGCGTAGGCGGCGTTGGTCCAGGTGTAGTTGGCGTGGTTCGCCCCTTCGGTCTCTTCCTCAAAATCAAAGGCGTCGACCGGGTTGCTGCGAATGCCATAAGGCAGGCGCGCCAGGAAGCGTGGCATCACCAGGCCGAGGTAGCGCGCATCTTCTGACTCGCGCAGGCTGCGCCAGGCGGCGTATTCGCTGTTCTGGAAAATCTTGGTCAGATCGCGCGGGTTCGCCAGCTCCTGCCAGGACTCCATCTGCATCACGCCCGGCGCGGTGCCGGTGATAAACGGGCAGTGGGAGGCCGCGCCGATGCGCGCCATTTCGCTCAGCAGTTCAACGTCCTGCGGGCTGTGGTCGAAATAGTAATCGCCCACCAGGCAGCCGAACGGCTCGCCACCGAACTGGCCGTACTCTTCTTCATAGATCTTCTTAAAGATCGGACTCTGGTCCCAGCCCACGCCTTTATAGCGCTTCAGGGTGCGGCCCAGCTCCTGTTTGGAGATGCTCATAAAGCGGATTTTCAGCATCTCGTCGGTTTCGGTGTTGTTCACCAGGTAGCTCAGACCGCGCCACGCGCCTTCCAGCTTCTGGAAGTCTTCATGGTGAATAATCTGGTTGACCTGCTGCGACAGCTTTTCGTCGATTTCGGCAATCAGCGCCTGGATGGTACGGTAGGCGTCGCTGGAGACGGTGACGGTGTTTTCCAGCGCCTGCTGCGCCAGGGTTTTTACCGCGCTCTCTACCGCCGAGCGGGCCGAGTCGGTTTTTGGCCGGAACTCTTTATTCAGCAGCGCGCTGAACTCGTCCTGGCTCCAGGCCTGCTGCTCCTGCGACTGCTGCTGTTGGGATGGATTGCTCATCGGTTACTCCTCCTGACCTTTATCCGCTGATTCATCCTGCTTCGGCAGGTGGCTCAGCGATTTCAGCAGCGTTGGATCCTGCAAAATTTTCGAGATCAGCTCTTCCGCACCGTTTTTGCCGTCCATATAGGTCAGCAGGTTGGAGAGCTGTGTCCGCGCATCCAGCAGCTGGTTTAGCGGCTCAACGTTGCGGGCAACCGCATCCGGCGAAAAGTCTTCCATGCTATTGAAGGTGAGATCGATATTCAGGCGGCCATCACCGGTCAGGGTGTTATCAGCCTGGAAAGCGACGCGCGGCTTGAGCGATTTCATCCGCTCGTCGAAGTTGTCGATATCAATTTCAAGGAACTTACGTTCGTCCACGGACGGCAGGCCCTCAACCGGCTTGCCGACCAGGTCAGCCATCACGCCCATTACAAACGGCAGCTGGATTTTACGTTCCGCACCATAGATCTCCACGTCGTACTCAATTTGTACGCGCGGCGCGCGGTTACGGGCGATGAATTTCTGCCCACTGGATTTACTGATTGCCATGGTGTTCTCCATTGGTATGCGCGGTAAAGAGAGAAATGAACGGGCGACTTAGCCGTCGCGGCGTCCGAAAATATTTTCCAGCTGATGGACGCCGTCGGGCGCCAGATCGCGAATGATGTCCATAAAGTCCATCTCGATCATCCGCTGTACGCGGTCGATCATCAGCGGAGCCGGATGACTGGGCTCGTGCTGAACAAAGTACTGCTTCACTTTTTCCAGCATCATCTGCGCATCGGCCCGTGAACCCGGCTGTGCGCTGCGCCAGTCGGTGTGGCCGCTGACCGCTTTCACTTCCGGTGCTCCAGATACGGGCGGGGTCTCGCCTGGCGCGGATGCGGCAGGGATAAGCGTTGAGAGGTCGGTCACCTCGCAGGCCTGCGCCACGGTTGAGACCGTTTTTATTAGCTGCTCCATCTCGGGAACGCCGGTTTCACCCAGGTGCTGCACCAGGGTTTCGCGAATGGATTGTAAACGCTCACTTATCTTAATAATGGCGTCCACGCCGGGTTGTCCACCCCGCGCCAGCTCGTCGATCAGCCGCGCGCGACCGCCGGGATAGTCGGGACATTCGGTTTTGCTGCCGTCAAGCAGCGCACAGGCGTCGCGCAGGGAGATTTCATCGGAGGCGCTGCGCAGAAGCGGTGCCTGACGCAGAGCGCTAGTAAGTGCTGACTTATCTCCTAACGCCGCCAGCGCGTTGATGCGGTAGAAAGGATCGCGTTCGCCGTCCTCCTCCAGCACCGGCCACAGCGGCTCCCACCAGGCCACCAGCGATCTTTCGATCAGCGCCAGGCCACTGGCGTAGCCGGTCAGGCCTTTTAGCTGGGTCCAGGCGCGGGTCAGCGCCAGCATAATGCGCAGATCCTTGCTGCGGGTCAGCAGGTCGCTGGCCAGCCGCTCAACCCGATTCCAGTCTGCCGGTTCGGCAGGAATAATGGTGTCGCCAAACTGCTGTTCCGCTTTGCCCGCACTGGCCTGGTCCATCGCCATAAAGTCGGCGTCATATTCCAGGTTCTCACCGCAGGGCTGGTCGCTGCTGACCGGGGTAAGTAGCGCGTCGATATTCATAGTGCTCCCTTGCTCATTACTCAAACATCGGCGGATAAAGGCCGTGGCGTCCCGGTCGGGCACCTGCCGCCGGGTCAAACAGCATCGAAAATAGCTGGCCGGTAAAGTTGCCGCTGTGCACCTGGGTGTAGAGCGGGTAGCCATCGGTCTGGTTGGTCCACCAGAAGCTGGTGTACTGCTGCGGATCAAAGCAATCCGATACCTGCCGCCAGCTCAGGGTGGTGGGCCGTTCGGCGTAGCCAATCACGTCCAGAATGTCGGACTGTTCCTCTTCCGTCGGCAGCGGCGGCGCGGGGATGGCCAGCAGCGAGCGGTCGAGCTGTTCAGCCGAATAGCCATTGCGCACCGCATGAAGCAGCGCGCGACCCAGCTGCTGATACCATTCGCCGGCCATCGCCAGCTGTGACGGTGACCAGCTCTGCGGCGAAAAGGTTAGCAGCGCGCAGACCGGATACTGGCGGCCCACGCTGTCGCAGGCTGGAAGCAGGCAGCCCATCTGCACCAGCTGGCTACCCAGCATCGGCGGCACGACAAAGTTCCACACCGGCGCGCTACTGAACTTACGTTCGCCCTCGGGCCGCTGCTCTTCGTTTTTCTGCCAGTTAAGCAGTCCCACCTGGAACCAGTTGGTCCACTGTTGCCAGATGGCATCGGGGAAGCGGCGTTTTAAGAAGTCTCCGGCACTGGGCAATTTCCCGTACCAGCCAATCGCAGGTGTCTGGCTCATCATCATTTCCTGACGGTTAGGGGCATGAGAACCCGGGTAGCTGAAACGGGTTGCGAATACTGTTGGGGGTGAATTCCAGCGTAATATGGTGACCATTGACGTTGAAGGCGGCCTGTTTGCTGAGGCTGCTGCTGCCGCCTGACCGCTCGGCGCGATCAAAGAAGCGGTTTAGCGCCCAGGCACCGTTGGTGACCAGCGTGGCGGTGGTGCCGTCGGCCAGGCCGAGCTGCATTCTCACCTGGCTGGTGCCGCCCGGCCCCGGCCAGCTCATCAGCTGAACCGCCTGCGGCCCGTGGCTGTAGCGCAGCTGCTGGCCGTCGACATCCAGCGTCATGGTCAGGATATCGTTGTCCATCCGCACCGTGCGCACCGTCACGCGGAATGACGGCGTGGTCGCGCCGTTAGCAAAGAAGGCGTCGCGAATGCTCTGCGCCTGCTGGAAAGGCCGCAGCACCCCTTCGCCCCCCGGCAGCGTTTTACCATCAATGCCCGGGGTGAAGCGCCAGGCCGCCTGGGTGGTATCGACCTTGTTCGCCAGGTTATCGCGGAAGAAGCTGTCCATCAGCCCGGTGCCCGGTGCAAACATCCGTGCCAGATCGTCCGGCGTCACTTCTGAACGCCCCGACCGCGACAGGGGATAGCGCCCGGCAATCGCCTGGCGGCAGAAGCTGCCCACCTCAACGTTAATGCGCTTGCGCACGTTGTCGAGGTCGCGGCGCTGGGTGTCGCTGCTGGCGCCGACGGCCATGCTGGTGAACATATTTTGCAGCGATCCCGGCAGGCGACCGGCGCTGGCCTGCAGATGGCTGATGGCATCACCAGAGGGTGGCGGCATGCCGCTGTTTGCCGCATCCTGCACCGCCGTCAGGTAGCGATAGAGGTCGTCGATCTGCTTTAGGAAGTCGTCAAAGGCGATGGTTTTACCGCCTTTCTCCAGCGGCTGCGCCAACTCAATAACTGGTGCGAAGTGAGCAGTTACTGACTGCTCAGGCGTTTGCTGCTGCTGGCTTGCGGCTGTGGATTGCTCGCGCGAACGGAACAGCGCATCCAGCGTGTTGCGGGCGGTGCTGCCCTTGTCCTCGCCCGCCTGGGCTTTGTCATCGGCTGGGGCGGCTTTCTCCAGCATCAGGTAGTGGCTGAGGTTGATCACCAGCTTACGCAGCGGCGAATTGTTGCCGGAGAGCACCCGCGCGGCGTTGATGCGCTGCGAGAGGTCAGCGCTGTTGTTCAGCTGGATATCCTGTAGCAGCCCATCCCACTGCCGCATATAGTCGGCCATATAGAGCTGACGGACCGCGAGGTCGGTCTGCGCTTTGGTTTCTCCCTGCACCTGACCACCCAGCACCCACTGGTCGTCGTCGTGCAGTGCCGCCGTCACGCTGTCGATATTTTTATCGAAGCTGTTCCAGTAGCCCTCCGGCGTATACAGACCGGGTATGCCCTCGCTGACCGCCTTACCGCTTTTCCGCGACAGTACCAGCTCGCTTTGCGGACCGCCCAGCGAGGCCAGCGATACCGATGGCAGACCGTCGCTTTTTTCCAGCAGGCGCCGGAGTCGTCCATAGACGCGCTGCGACAGCGGCATCTGATTAATCAGCGCCTGCTCGCGCTTTACCAGCGCATCGTCCCGCGCATAGGGCGAGGCCTGTATCTGCGTCTCCAGCAGCTGCGACAGATGCCAGCCAAGCTGTTTGATCTGCTCGCGCGTGACGTTCTGCGGCTGGTTACGCTGGATATTCAGCATCACCCAGGCATGCAGGAATTTGCCATCGTAGTGCTTCGGCTGGTAGAGCATCTGGTAGGCTTTCAGCGCCTCGTAGCTGTAGTCGGCATCGCTGCCGTTGTCGTTACGCAGCCAGGTGGTGATCATCTGCGCGACCTGAGGTAGCAGCAGCTGCTGGAGCGATTTCTGATAGAGCGCCTGGGTCGCATCGCTGACCTCAACGCCGCGATACAGCCCCATTCGCCGGGTGATCGGCGGATGATTCAGATCGAAGGATTCGCTGTCCGGCAGGTGCAGCACGCCGTTCAGGAACGGCAGCAGCGCGTAGAGGTCAGTCAAATCGCCGGCCTGGAGGTTTTTGCTCTGCGCCACCACCTGCGGCACCTTCGCGTTCACCTCTTTCAGATAGGCTTTATTGTTGCTAAAGCTGGTTGCCCACAGCATACCGGCAATCACCAGCGCGGCCACCAGCAGCAGATAGCCCGACCAGAGTACTGCCCGGTTACGCAGCTCCCACCAGCGGTTGCTGCCCGCCAGCCCGGCTTCCTGGAAAATGACGTTTTGCAGCAGGTCTTTCAGGAAGAAGCTCTGCCCTTTGTTCGCCGGGATAGGGGACTCTTTGTTGACGTTATCCCAGGCACCGCTGGTGCCCGCGTCCTCCTGCGGTAGCTGGAGCGCGCGGTTAAGCTCACCCATTACCCGGTCAAACGGCAGCCCTTCCTGGGTGCCGCTGGCAAAGTAGATGCCGCGCGGTGAAAACTGCGTTTCAAAATTGGAGCGGGCAAATACCGTTTCCAGATACTCAAACAGCAGCGGGCGCAGGGCGGCAAACTCCTGCGGGAACAGATAGCTTTCGGCGCGGGCTTTACCATCGCTCTCCTGTAGCAGCCTGTCCGGCAGTCCGGCATCCAGACGCTGTTGCAGCAGGGCATACTCCTGGGTACAGGCGCCGGCCAGGTCAAAGTCGGCGTGTTTTGAACGCTCCCACGGGAAGGTAAAGCCCCAGACCTGGTCACGCTGCGCCTTATCGAAGTTGCCAAAATAGGCGCGAAAGCCCTTCAGCAGGTCGGTTTTGGTGACCATCACATAGACCGGGAAACGAATCCCCAGCTGTTCATGCAGCTCCGTCAGCCGCTGGCGCAGAGAGAGCGCCTGCTGCCGGGTCGCCTCTGCCGACTGCGTCAGCAGATCGGCAACGCTGACGGTGACAATCACCCCGTTGATCGGCTGACGTCCGCGGTATTTACGCAGCAGCCCGATGAAGTTGTTCCATTCGCCCGCGTCCTGCTGCTGCTCGCTCTCCTGGGTGGTGTAGCGGCCTGCCGTATCCAGCAGCACGGCATCGTTGGTAAACCACCAGTCGCAGTTACGCGTGCCGCCAATGCCGCGCAGCGCCGCTTTACCAAAGCGATCCGCCAGCGGGAATTGCAGCCCTGAATTGACCAGCGCGGTGGTTTTCCCCGCGCCGGGTGCGCCAATGATCACATACCAGGGGAGCTGATAGAGATACTGGCGGCTAAAGCGCTGGGTCCAGCGGCGGTTGCTGCTGCGGCTGAAATGCGCCTTTTTCAGCATCTCCGAGGCTTCAGAGAAGCGCTCGGCCAGCACCCGATCCTCACTGGTCAGACGCTGACGGTTGGGGTCATTCTCGTCGCCGGGGGTGGTTTTCAGGCTGCCCATCAGCTTGCGGTTCAGCCAGGCGTTGTACAGGCGCGGCACCAGATTGCTCAGGCCCCAGGCGATATACAGCAGTGCAATACTGATCTGTCGGTTAACTTCCGGCTCCAGCGGCCTGGAGTCGACGATGGAAAACACCGGACCAATCACCCAGATGATGAAGGAGAGCGCGGTGATACCGATAAATCCCCACATCAGCCGGTTGGTCATGATGGCAAAAAGAATATTCAGCATCCGTTAATTTCCTTGCTGCAAACCGTTCATTTCTGCCCGGGTGTTATCGGGTGAAACCAACAGCGTGATGTCCACCCGGCGATTGCGCGCGCGGTTCTCCGCGCTGGTGTTCGGCACCAGCGGGTTGCTTTCGCCACGCCCTTCCGCCTTCACGCGCTGCGGCTTGGTCAGATGCTGTTGCAGTCGCGTCTGCACCGACTGCGCCCGCGTCAGAGAAAGCTCATAGTTAGAGGCGAAGCGCGCGCTGCGGATAGGCACGTTATCGCTGTACCCCACCACCAGGATCCGGCCATTGACGTTATTCATCGCCTGAGCAATGCGATCCAGCACCGCTTCATAGCGCCCGCGCACGGCGGTGGAGCCCGAGGTGAACAGCCCGTCGCCCTTGAGGGTAACCACACTGCGATCGGCTTCATCCTTCACCGCAACCAGTCCCTGCTCCACCTCCGGACGCAGAAACGCCTTCAGATTCAGGGAGGCAGGCGGCGGCGGGGCCGGATTTTGAATGGTGACTTCCGGCAGCGGCGTCTGATAGACCGCCGCCAGCACCGGGCTGGTGGCATCGCCCAGCCGCCAGTTCAGCAGGATGTAGAACAGGCAGGCCAGAAAGCCGACCAGCGCACAGCAGGCCCAGAGCGGCACCACCGGACGCCAGAGCTTCCGGGTAACCGGATGGTCTTCGGGGTGCGGTGAGAGCGGCGGTGCATAGCCGCCGCGTACCGAGCGGATCATCTGGAGCAGGCGCTGCTTGATGGTTTCCAGCTGCGAGCGGCCATTATCCAGCACCCGGTAGCGCCCCTCGAAGCCCAGCTGCAGGCAGTAGTTGATCAGCTCCAGCAGCGCAATCTGCTCGCGCGGATTTTGTGAGAGCTTGGCCAGCAGCTGGAAGAACTTCTCGCCGCCCCAGGTTTCATTGTGGAACGTGACCAGTAATCCCTGCCCCGGCCACACGCCGCGGCTTCCCCACGGGGTAAGCGCGGCGGCCTCATCCAGCGCGGTGCACAGGCAGTAGCGCGCGCCGATAATCACTTCATAGGGTAAGCTGGCGCGCTGGCAGTTCATTTCAAACTGGCGCATCTCATCGATCAGCCGCTGGCGCAGCCCGGCGGGGTCAGCATGCGTGACCGAGTGCCGTATTTGTGGGATAGCGTTAAGCAGCCCGTTAGCCGCCGCCACCAGCGGATTATTACTGCTCGCGCCTGAAAAGAGATCGTTCTGCGCGGTAGCCTGTCGTTCGTGCATGATTGTTGCTCCCTGCGTCAGGCTGACTGACTACGAATGGCCCAGAACTCCATCGCCAGTCCGGGAAAATCACCGGCCAGATGAAGCGCAAAGGTGCCGGACTTTTCCATCTCCTGCCACAGCTCGCTGCCTTTCTCTAATTCAAAGTAGCTGTAGCCTGCATGCCAGGGAATTTGCGGCGGCGCGACGGGCATAGCGCGCAGCACCATACCCGGCAGCTGAAGCTGCACCAGATCGCGAATTTTGGTCACCGGTGCTACCTTCATCTGCGCCGGAAAATGGGTCTGCAACGCTTCGCCCGGCACGTTGGCGCGCACGGCGAGCACAAAACCAAAATCGCGCACCATGGCGGCATCCGGTACGGTCGCCACGTTCAGGCCGTGGGAACGTTCGGTAAGCGGCAGCTGGATGGCGTTCTCTTCCATTACCAGCGACAGCCCCTGGCGCAGCATCAGCATCAGCTTGCTGAAGGACCAGGCCAGATCGTCATGGTTGTAGACCGGCAGGGCGGCGTCCGGGGAGCGCTGCGGCGTGTAGGTGGTTAGCTCACTGGCAAAGGCCAGCCAGGTGGAAAAGAGCTGTTCCGGGTGCAGCAGCGGCAGGTTTTTCAGGTGGCTAACGTGGCCGACATGATGATTCACCAGCGCCAGCAGCATAAAGTCGACCATCTCAGCCGTGTTAAAACGGCCAGGCTGTTGCAGCCGCTGACCTATCTGCTGGCTGCGCTGCTCTAACAGACCCAGCATATCGCTCAGGTAGTCGAACAGCTGCTGATGGGCAATGCAGTTGAGCATCGGCGGGATGTAGCTGCTGTCGAGCCGCACCTGGTTGTCACTGCGCTTTTCCAGTACGCGAAACACCGCCATGGCGGTCCATTCGGCGGTCAGCTCGCTTTCGAGCATCAGCCGCAGGCGAAGCTGACCAAACTGTACCGTGGCCGACCCTACCGACAGGGCGTTAAAATCATCCACCTCCTGCTCGAAGCTGACGTAGCGGGCCAGCGAGTCTGCCGCTTCGCTGAAGATCACCTCTTCACGGCCGTTGCGCCGGGCAGGCAGTGCCAGCACCACCTTTTCTGCGCCCTGATTATCACTGATTGCCAGCGGCGGCGGGCCGTTGCGTCCGTCGCGAAAAGAGAAGAAGGTGCCGTCCGGCAGCAGCCCGCTGGCGGAGCCCAGCGCAATTTTGCCCTGACGCAGCATGGCTTCATCGATCTCAAAATCAAGAAATCCCCACAGATAAGGCCGCTGGGTCAGTGACCAGTTGCGCAGGGTGCTTTGCTGATAGCTTTCTGACTGCTGGAAATGATGCGGGCGCAGAAACATGCCCTCGGTCCAGACCACTTTTTCGATTTTATTCATAATGGCTTCCGTTATCAGTCAATGCTTATTCGCTGACGGCGCGCAGCCCACTTACGTCTGCAATGATGTCGGCCTTCAGTTCGTCTGACGAGGACTGCCAGAATTTGTACGCGCTGCCGCTGCCGGGCGTAGGTAACGGTAGTGAGATCCGCCACTTTTTACCGTCCAGCGACTGGTACTCGCCCAGAATGCCGATATAGCGCGCGTCTGACGTGCTCTGCCCGCTGATTTTTTTATTGAGTTGTCCCGGCATCAGGAAGAACTGCTCGCTGTTAAGCAGGTTATTACCCAGCAGGGCGGGCGCATTGTTTTGCAGCGAATAGAAATCGGCAGACATAAAATCGGCGTCCGATTTCAGCAGCATGACGCGGACTTTAAGCGGCGCGCGGTCATTGATCTGCGGATTAGCCCGAAAAAGCAGGCTGTATTGAGAAGGTTCGCTGTGTGAAGAGGAGGAGCAGCCCGTTATGGCGCTCAGCGCCATCAGGAAAAACGCCTGGAGGACCAGGCGAAAAAATACCATTCTGTTCATAATGATGCGGCCATTAGCGCGTTATCAGTCGATGATCCAGGTTCCGCCATTGCTGTTCTGGCAGGCCTTGCTGTCGCCAGCGACGGCCACACAGGTCTTTTTAGCGGGGGCGCGAGCGCGTTTGCGACGGGAATCGGCCTTTACGGTTTTATCGTAGAGATCGCTTTTTACCACGGCGCGTAACGGCACATAGCCAATCAGCTGCTCCTGACCCTGTTCGGCAAGGGCAAACCAGTTGTTTTCCACCGTACCCAGCACGGTGTAAGGCTTGCCGTTATCGAGATAGCTCACCAGCTTGCCGCCAAAGTCCGGACGCGTCATCACCGAGGCGTTGTACAGCGCGCGGTACTCTTCGTTAACCGGGGTAAAGGTGGCTGGCGGCTGCACAGCGTGCCGGTAGGTCAGCTTTACGCCGTCAACGGTGCTTGAAACGAGGGTGTCGTCCGTCAGGGGTGGCGGTGGAGCCTTACATCCTGCAACGGTCAAAATAAACAGCAGACTTAACGCGATTCGAATTTTCACCATGATCCTCATGAAGTTTAGATAATAAAAGGCGGAGTCCAGTCTGGCGCTTCGCCATCAACAGAATTAAGGGGGTATGTACGCGGCAGCGACGCAGAAGCACGTCGCTGGCGAGCTGAGAAAGCACGTTTCACAGCCCGATAAAAAATACTTACCAATGTAAACTACAGATAAAGGGGCAGACGGCCGGGAAAACGGAGGAGGCATTACAGCTTTCATTCCAGCTCCTTACCCTTTTTTTGGGTAAAAACCAGAGAAAACGACAATAACGCGTACGTTGTACCCAATCCACTTACTGAAACGCGTAATAAAATTAAGTGATAATAACCTTAATGAAACTTATCACATTTCAAAAATCTTATATTCCCAGCCAGGCGTACAAATAACCTAATCGCTTAATTGTAGTTAAATCAATAAGTTTACTACTTAATTCTGGCATAGCTACCGCACGAGCCTGCGCGTTCAGTCGCGACTCTTAACTAAAGGATTATTTGATTTAGGAATTTTCGGCAAGTTTACAGCGTCTTTGCATTTATTCAACATTGAAGTCTCACGGCAGGAGAGTTAAGAAATGCTTAAGTGTTAAAAATAAGTGAAATTTCCTAAGACTGGACCTAAAAAGGCAGATAATTCTTAATAAAAATCGTCTGGAAAAATTTTTTTAGATTGAATTATCTAAATTTTCGCTATTTTTAATTACCAATAAGTATATATGGATACCCCAAAAGGAGTATGAGAGAAGAGGAATGAGATGGGGTGAAAAAATGAGACTGGCGTCTACAGAATAAAATATCGAAATATCACTTTAAATGCGGATTAAGTAGAGCTTAATCCCGCATGAAGCCCTATTTTATGTATGAAAAAGGTAAAAAAGTAAACTTAAGCATTTAGAAACACTTCCAGCTCACGTAGCGTTTTCACCTCCAGGGTCGGCACGATTTCTGCTGGCAAGGGGCGCTGGTGGGCGTTCAGCCAGCAGGTTGCCAGGCCCGAGTTAATTCCTCCCAGAATATCGGAGTCAGGATTGTCTCCCACCATCATCACCCGCTCACGGGCCGGGTCCCCCATCTGGCTGAGCGCATAATCAAAGATGGCCGGATGGGGTTTGGCATAGCCCACCTGCTCCGATACCACCAGCAGATCGAAGGTGTTCAGCATGCCGTTATGCGTAAGCCTGATCTCCTGTAGCGCAGTAAAACCGTTGGTGATAATACCCAGTTTCACCCTGCCGCGCAGGCTGTTAAGCAGGCTGACTGCGCCCTCCAGCGGTACGCAGATTTCGGCCATCGCACGCAGAAACCCGCTGTTTAAATCGTGCGGGGGCACCTTAAGCCTGTCGGCCCAGCTCTGGAATCGCCGATGCTGAAGCTGGATCGCGCTGATGGCGCCATTCTGGTAATCCACCCACAGCGGCTGATTGACGGCCTGGTATTCGCTGTAGTCGTCGGCGCTAAAGGCAACGCCATACTGCTGAAAAAGATGCGTTAATCCTGCCCGGGCATCAAAGTGAAACAGCGTGTCGTCAGCGTCAAATAAGATCCAGTCCCAGTCTTTCAACATCGTGATAAATCCTTAAGAGATAATATGTGGCAGGTACGCAGTGGCGCTAAATTGTCAGCGCCATAATAATCGCATCTTCTTTGCCGTCGGCGGTGGGGTAATAGTTGCGGCGCACCGAGACTTCATTGAAGTCCAGTGAAGCATAGAGGGCAAGGGCCGGGCGATTGGATGCGCGAACTTCCAGCCACAGGGTCTGAATTCCCCGCGACTCCAGTTCAGCGACCGCGTGCTGAAGCAATTCGCGCCCCAGGCCCCGACGCTGAAAATCGGGATCGACCGCCAGGTTGAACAGCGTCGCCTCGTCCAGCACCACCTGGATAATGGCAAAGGCGGCCATCTGCCCTGCCACATCCAGCCGGAAATTCAGATAGCGTTCGCCCTGATTGGTGATAAAGGTTTTTTCGCTCCAGGGAAAAGCATGGGCGCGCTGCTCAATAATAAAAGCCCGCTCAAGATCGGTCGGGGTCAGTAAAGAAATCTGATTCATAGTGTGAGATCTGCTGCCACAGGGCGCGTTTTGCACCGGCGTTATCGTAAAGCTCCGCAAGCGCGGGCGAAGCAATATGTGAACCTTCCCAGGCTGCTGGCGCATCCAGCCCAAGAGACCAGCTAACGCAGCGGGTATCATCGGGCAGCATGGCACTCTGGTCGGGCGTAAGCACAACCACTTCATGTTCATGCATCATCATCGCCCTGAGTACGTCGCTAATCAGCGGGTCGGTCAGCGGCGGAGGGACGGCGGCCACGATCAGCAGGCGCGTTTCCTGTCTGACAGAGACGGCTACCTCACCATGCAGGGCGCGCGGACGCCGCAGCGTATACTGCGTTATGCCCATTTGCTGTAATAACCAGTCACGTCTGGAAGACATCATTTTTCCCGTCTGGTCGCCCGATTGCGTCGCTATGCTAACAAACCCTCCGGGCTGCGCCAATAAACCTCTCTCCCCTTCTTGCCTGAAATTTGCGTATAATCGCCACTCTGATTCGTAAGGAGCCACCGATGTCTGCATTTACCCCGGCCAGTGAAGTGATACTGCGCCACAGTGATGAATTTTCTCAACGCCGCGTACTCTTTGCTGGCGATCTGCAGGATGACCTGCCCGCCCAACTGGATACCGCGCTGAGCCGGGTACATACCCAACAGTATCATCACTGGCAGATCCTTAGCCGTGTGCTGGGGGAAGAGGCCCGCTACGGCCTGGTGGCAACGCCCGAGTCGGCAGCAGAGTGCGATACGCTGGTGTACTTCTGGCCAAAAAGTAAGCCCGAGGCGCTGTTCCAGCTGACCAATTTACTGTCGCTGATGCCCGTCGGCAGCGAGCTGTTTGTGGTTGGTGAGAACCGCAGCGGCGTGCGCAGCGCGGAGCAAATGGTCGAAGAGTGGGTCACGCTTAACAAGATTGACAGCGCCCGCCGCTGCGGTCTCTATCACGGACGGATTGACGCCGTGCCTGCGTTTGATGCCGATGCGTGGTGGGAAGAGTATCCCCTTGGGCATCTGACGGTGAAAACGCTGCCGGGCGTGTTCAGCCGCGACGGTCTGGATGCGGGAAGCAATCTGCTGCTTTCCACGCTAAAACCGCACACCAAAGGTAAGGTACTGGATGTTGGCTGTGGGGCAGGCGTACTGTCCGCCATGCTGGCCAGCTTCTCACCGAAAGTCCGCCTGACGCTGACCGACGTGAATGCCGCCGCCGTGGAGGCCAGCCGGGCAACGCTGGCGGCTAACGGTCTGGAAGGCGAGGTCTTTGCCAGTAACGTCTACTCCGACGTCGCAGGCCGTTTTGACATGATCATCTCCAACCCACCGTTTCATGATGGCATGCAAACCAGTCTGGATGCAGCCCAGACGCTGATCCGCGGTGCGGCAAAGCATCTCAACATGGGCGGCGAGCTGCGTATTGTCGCTAATGCGTTTCTGCCTTACCCGGCAGTGCTGGATGAGATTTTCGGCAGCCATGAGGTGCTGGTACAGAACGGTCGCTTTAAGGTCTACCGTGCCGTGCTGTCGCGTCCCAGCAAGGCCAAACGCTAATAGCCTGAAGACTGGCGCCCCACCCTGCCCGCAAAGCGGCAAGTTGCTGATACGCAACAGGCCCGCAGGCAGGGGATTTTTCAGGTAAATGCCGCAGGGGACTCAAATAACTGTTGACGTCCCCTGGAAAATCTCTAGAATGCGCCTCCGTGGTTGCAATACAGCATTGTTGTATTGCGAGTATGCGAAGGTGGCGGAATTGGTAGACGCGCTAGCTTCAGGTGTTAGTGTCTTAACGGACGTGAGGGTTCAAGTCCCTCTCTTCGCACCNATGCGAAGGTGGCGGAATTGGTAGACGCGCTAGCTTCAGGTGTTAGTGTCTTAACGGACGTGAGGGTTCAAGTCCCTCTCTTCGCACCAACAACCACAATATTCATTGAACACACAATGCGCGAAGGTGGCGGAATTGGTAGACGCGCTAGCTTCAGGTGTTAGTGTCTTAACGGACGTGAGGGTTCAAGTCCCTCTCTTCGCACCAGTGTGGTGATATGAATAGAAACAAGTTCAACAAAGATGCGAAGGTGGCGGAATTGGTAGACGCGCTAGCTTCAGGTGTTAGTGTCTTAACGGACGTGAGGGTTCAAGTCCCTCTCTTCGCACCANATGCGAAGGTGGCGGAATTGGTAGACGCGCTAGCTTCAGGTGTTAGTGTCTTAACGGACGTGAGGGTTCAAGTCCCTCTCTTCGCACCACGTTGAATCTGTTTTCCCCTCCTTTTATTCTTCCCCATTGCATTACATCAGCCCGAAATTAAGCGAAATTGCGGCCATTCCACCCGCCAGCGCCAGACATGAAGGCAGCAGCAGGTAGTGACGCAGGCGTTCATGAAAAAGCATCACAACGGTCGACAGCAGCGCGATGACCACCACTACCCGCCACCCGGAAAATGTCAGATTCATCAGGGCAATCAGCGGCATCAACGCACAGGGAAGCAATACGCCCCACGCACTATCCAGCCGTTTCCCCAGCAGTAAACTCATCCCCCAAAGCCCGCATGCCGCAATCATCGCTATTACCATGGTCGTAACCCGCACCGTTATAAATGATAATGATAACCAATATCATATAAGAACTCTTATCACTTTGCAGCAAGAATTACGCCTGTCGCGAGCTAAACTTCACCGCCACGGGTGACAGTCATCACACAGCATGTTAAATTAACGCGATATTAATATTAAGATAATTAAAATAGTAACGCCCACAAACCATTCCAGCATCGAAATAATCCGTCAATTTCGGTTAACGACGTTTGTTATTTCAAAGCAGTCATGAGTAGAAAAATAATGAAATTACAAAGCTATGATGAATTGCTTCACAGCAGGCATCGACTGTCGCTGATGCTATTTCTTTTTCTAAACACAGCAACCTCTCTCTTTTTTTTATGCAGCAATGAGAAAAGTATGCCCATGGCACTGACGCTACCCACCGTTATCATCGCGGCGATCGGTCCAGTTATATTGCTCTGGATGATATTAAAGCCGTCAGGCAAATTTCCGATATTAAATATTGCGGCATTAATTACGGGGTTGCTCTGGACGTGGCAAATTGTCCTTAAGTATTCATTAGTGTTTTATTTTGACGGCAGTTTCTTAGTAATAAGCCTGGTGGGGGTGTTTTTTATCAGCACAATTACGCTCGGCGATCACCTCCTGGCATTTTGTCTGCACACCGGCCCCGCCTCGCTGGCGATTCTGGTGCTGGATCACGGCCAGCATACGCTGCTGATCCTGTTTACCATTGCCCTGCCGCTTCTTGGTTTTACTCTACACCACCTGATGCAGCGCCGGGGTGACCGTTTTACGCGTCGTCTGATGCATCAGCTGTACGTAGAGAAAGAGACCTACAGCGATCTGAGTATGCTTGACCCACTAACCGGCCTGTATAATCGCCGGGGCCTGAAAAACCGGCTGGAGGGGATCCTTGAGAACCATGCGGGCAGCCACTACGTGCTGCTGCTGGATATTGACCATTTCAAGGCCTACAACGATAACTACGGCCACGCCATGGGCGATCAGGCGCTGGCGCGAGTTTCCGTGGCAATCCGTGATGCGGTACGGTCACGCGATATCGTGACCCGCTTCGGTGGCGAAGAGTTCCTGGTGTTACTGACTAACGTGAACGAATCCATTGCGATGAAGCTCTCCGATCGCATCCGCCAGTACGTGCTGGATCTGGAGATCCCCCATAGATTTAACGAGCAGGTCGCCACCCACGTCACCCTCAGCGCCGGTTTCGCCCCGCTTTTTGAAAATGATTTTGACGGCGCGCTGGCGAATGCTGACCGCGCGCTCTATCTGGCAAAAAATAGCGGACGCAATACGATCCTCTCCTATGAGGATATTGGCCGAAGCACCCTTTCGCAGCCTGCCGATGCTCTGCAATAACGCAAATGGCCCGACGTTCGGGCCAATACATTATTAAATCCTGAACGTAGCATTAATTCGCCCCTCAGGTTTCAATCAACTCTCTGCATTATCTCACCTGTGATAATAAACAAAAATATAACCCTGCGGGTGAAGAAAGCCGCGCCTAAAAATTCTATTTTTTCGTTAAACATTCTGGATGCAGGCTACCTTTTTTTCAGCCGAAAATTGCGGCGTTATTCTCCTTAAGTGAAATGGCCTTTACGCAGTTAAGAAAAACCGATGCATTATTCTGCATCAATATGCGGAGAGTTCTCATTTAACGTCTTTTATCACCCTTGTATTGCTAAGGTTAAAGGAACGGTTATTTGCCTTTTTTCACGTAAAAAGCCCTCATTCTCTGCTCCAGCGACGCTGGCAACATAGCAACATTAAAATGATGCTTGTTTGTGCGTTTTCGCTCAGATACAATCAAGAACGATTATCATTCGTAGTCAAGAAATCTCAAAGGACAGGTCATGGCCCCTGGTATTCGTCAGGCAGCTGAGCGGGTTTCCTTACCGCCTATCTTTTTACAGAGCAACCAGCCGCTGGCGGTGTCGCTGCGCGCGCTGTTTAGCGAGCATCGCGATTATGTTCTCGAAACGGTTAAGCTGGGAGAGACGCCGCCCGCCGCCAGCATGACGCTTGCGCACTGGTCTGAGCCTGACAATTTTGCCCACCTGAATCACATTTACAGCGAATTTATTTACCGCGAACATCCCGACCTGGTGCGCGAAAACAAGCCGCTGCAATCTCTTTGGGCGCAGTGGTATTTCGGGCTGATCCTGCCGCCGATGGTGATGGCGCTGCTGCTTGAAGACCGCGCCCTCGATTGTTCGCCCGCCTATTGCCACGTTGCCTTCCATGAAACCGGTCGCCCGGCCACATTTTGGTTTGACGTGCACGAAGACCGGGATGCGCGTCACCTCAGCCCGCGCCGTCGCCTGGACAGGCTGGTGCAGCGCCACCTGCTGCCGGTGGTTGAAGGGATTGAGCGGCACGGTGATATTAATGGCAAGCTTATCTGGAGTAACACCGGCTTTTCGCTTTACCGCTGTTTAGATGAGTTAACGCCGATGCTGGGCGAAAAACTGCGTACTGAACTGGAGCACGCCATGTTTTTCAGCAAGAGTCTGCTCGACGGTTCCGATAATCCTTTCTACCGGACGATGCTGCCGCGCGAGGGTGAGATGCAGCGCCGCACCTGCTGTCAGCGCTACCGGCTTCCGGACGTTCAGCGCTGTGGAAACTGCACGCTAAAATCCGTCTGAGCCCACACGGGCATGCCTGCGGCGTGTGTGCGTAACAAGGGCCCCCGCAGGGCTTTGCACATCATCACCGTCACGACAATAAACGTTACAGATGGCGGCCAGATCAAAACCTGCTCCGGTGACAGGGCTATGTTGCGGGTCAGAACGCCGGGGCGCCGTAAACCCATCCCTGGGGGCTTCACTGCCGCATCCCTGCGGCAGAGACCCGGCTTATCTGCTCCGCAACACCGCCTTCTGGCCGCTGAGTGGCCTGTTAGTATTCTGGCACTGAGCGATCTCAGAAGCTGCTTCAGTGGCATGCTTATGTAATGGGCCGTCAGCTCAGAGCTCGCATCGGGTTACAGTGTGCAATATGGCTCCCCCTTTGGTCGGTACAGGATTAGTTGAAGATATTTATGGGGCCCAAAATTCGGCATGGGAACGTTTTTAACAGCGACGACGAAGCCCGAGGCCAGGCGGGGACCGTTGGCTGAGCGGACCGTCGAGCGCAGGGATGCGCGAGCCGAGCCCACACGGACG
>NZ_CDPK01000004.1:44346-44565 GCF_900068895.1 Erwinia sp. ErVv1
CATAAGGTCAATACCCACTCCGGTGACATGGCTTTGCACCCAGCCCCGCAACAACAGTAAACATCACAGATGCCAGTCACAGTTCCCAGTCTGGGGTGGATCTTAAGGTCAAAACCTGCTCCGGTGATCAGGCTATGTTGCGGGTCAGAACGCCGGGGCGCCGTAAACCCATCCCTGGGGGCTTCACTGCCGCATCCCTGCGGCAGAGACCCGGCTTAT
>NZ_CDPK01000004.1:44814-45031 GCF_900068895.1 Erwinia sp. ErVv1
GTCGAGCGCAGGGATGCGCGAGCCGAGCCCACACGGACGTGCTTGCGGCGTGTCCGCGTGACAACGGTCCCCGCAGGGCTTAGCACCCGGCCCCCGCAAAAACAGTAAACGTCATAGGTGCCTAATCCATAAGGTCAATACCCACTCCGGTGACATGGCTTTGCACCCAGCCCCGCAACAACAGTAAACATCACAGATGCCAGTCACAGTTCCCAGT
>NZ_CDPK01000004.1:45271-45531 GCF_900068895.1 Erwinia sp. ErVv1
TAAACCCATCCCTGGGGGCTTCACTGCCGCATCCCTGCGGCAGAGACCCGGCTTATCTGCTCCGCAACACCGCCTTCTGGCCGCTGAGTAGCCTGCCAGTGTTCTGGCACTGAGCGATCTAATAACCTACGTCAGGGGCACTGGCTTTACGGCTTTCAAGGTCAAACCCGCATCAGATGCAGCGTGCAATATTGCTGCCCCCTTTGGCCAGAACGGGATTAGTTGAAGATATTTACGGGGCCCAAAATTCGGCGGGGAAA
>NZ_CDPK01000004.1:45743-46411 GCF_900068895.1 Erwinia sp. ErVv1
GATGCAGCGTGCAATATTGCTGCCCCCTTTGGCCAGAACGGGATTAGTTGAAGATATTTACGGGGCCCAAAATTCGGCGGGGAAACGTTTTTAGCAGCGACGACGTAGCCTGAGGCCAGGCGGGGACCGTTGGCTGAGCGGACCGTCGAGCGCAGGGATGCGCGAGCCGAGCCCACACGGACGTGCTTGCGGCGTGTCCGNCATAAGGTCAATACCCACTCCGGTGACATGGCTTTGCACCCAGCCCCGCAACAACAGTAAACATCACAGATGCCAGTCACAGTTCCCAGTATGGGGTGGATCTTAAGGTCAAAACCTGCTCCGGTGATACGGCTATGTTGCGGCACTTAAGTTCAAAACCTACTCCGGTGATCAGGCTATGTTGCGGGTCAGAACGCCGGGGCGCCGTAAACCCATCCCTGGGGGCTTCACTGCCGCATCCCTGCGGCAAAGACCCGGCTTATCTGCTCCGCAACACCGCCTTCTGGCCGCTGAGTAGCCTGCCAGTGTTCTGGCAATGAGCGATCTAAGAACCTACGTCAGGGGCACTGGCTTTACGGCTTTCAAGGTCAAACCTACATCAGATGCAGCGTGCAATATTGCTGCCCCCTTTGGCCAGAACGGGATTAGTTGAAGATATTTACGGGGCCCAAAATTCGGCGGGGAAA
>NZ_CDPK01000004.1:46465-46773 GCF_900068895.1 Erwinia sp. ErVv1
GTCGAGCGCAGGGATGCGCGAGCCGAGCCCACACGGACGTGCTTGCGGCGTGTCCGCGTGACAACGGTCCCCGCAGGGCTTAGCACCCGACCCCGCAACAACAGTAAACATCACAGATGCCAGTCACAGTTCCCAGTCTGGGCTGGATCTTAAGTTCAAAACCTACTCCGGTGATACGGCTATGCTGCGGCACTTAAGTTCAAAACCTGCTCCAGTGATACGGCTATGTTGCGGATCAGAACGCCGGGACGCCGTAAACCCATCCCTGGGGGCTTCACTGCCGCATCCCTGCGGCAGAGACCCGGCTT
>NZ_CDPK01000004.1:46869-362255 GCF_900068895.1 Erwinia sp. ErVv1
CATCCCTGGGGGCTTCACTGCCGCATCCCTGCGGCAGAGACCCGGCTTATCTGCTCCGCAACACCGCCTTCTGGCCGCTGAGTGGCCTGCCAGTATTCTGGCTCGGAGCGATCTAAGAACCTACGTCAGGGGCACTGACTTTACGGCTCTCAAGGTCAAACCCGCATCAGATGCAGCGTGCAATATTGCTGCCCACTTTGGCCAGAACGGGATTAGTTGAAGATATTTACGGGGCCCAAAATTCGGCGGGGAAACGTTTTTAGCAGCGACGACGAAGCCCGAGGCCAGGCGGGGACCGTTGGCTGAGCGGACCGTCGAGCGCAGGGATGCGCGAGCCGAGCCCACACGNAGGCCAGGCGGGGACCGTTGGCTGAGCGGACCGTCGAGCGCAGGGATGCGCGAGCCGAGCCCACACGGACGTGCTTGCGGCGTGTCCGCTCAGCCAACGGTCCCCGCAGGGCTTTGCACCCGGCCCCCGCAAAAACAGTAAACGTCACAGGTGCCTAATCCATAAGGTCAATACCCACTCCAGTGACAGGGCTTTGCACCCGCCCCCGCAACAACAGTAAATGTCACAGGTGCCTAATCCATAAGGTCAATACCCACTCCGGTAACAGGGCTTTGCACCCGGCCCCCGCAAAAACGGTAAACGTCACAGGTGCCTAATCCATAAGGTCAATATCCACTCCGGTGACAGGGCTTTGCACCCGGCCCCGCAACAACAGTAAACGTCACAGGTGCCTAATCCATAAGGTCAATACCCACTCCGGGGCCTGGGCTTTGCACCCGGCCCTGTAACAACAGTAAACGTTACAGGAGCCAGCCAGCTGTAGCACTAAACAGAACCGCTCACCTTCACGCTGATTGGAACAGCGAATCAGTGCGAACAGCTATTTCAAACGATTATCCGTTTGTGCATCGGGGGCGGCGGAAATCTCAATGCCGCGCGTTTCCCGACCAAAGGAGACCAGGATGCAGATCAGTACCGCAACGATCCCCGCCACAATAGCCATCGCCAGGCCGTAATTATTGCCGTGCGCCTCGGCCACGGATGACTGCAACGTGGCATTGACCGAGGCAACAAGGTTCCCCAACTGGTAAACAAAACCCGGCAGCACCGCGCGGGTATTGGCCGGCACCAGCTCGGTGAGCCAGCCGGGTACCACGCCCCAGGCACCCTGCACCATAAACTGCATCAGGAATGCGCCCAGCCCTATCATCACCGAACCGGTTGAAAACGCCCACAGCGGCAGAACCGGCAGCGCCAGAAAAGCCGCAATCATAATCGCTTTCTTACGGCCTATTTTTTCCGACAGCGTGCCAAAAAAGACCCCACCCATCATGGCGGCGATGTTATAGCAAATCGCAATGATACTGACGGTGTGCGGATCAAAGCCATGCTGCACCTTCAGAAACGTTGGATAAAGATCCTGAGTGCCGTGGCTGAAAAAGTTAAAGCAGGCCATCAGCAGCACCAGATAGACACACAGCTTCCAGTGGCTGCGCAGCACCGGTAGCAGGGCGACGCTCTCTTTGCGCGCTCTCGCCGCCAGCCACACCGGCGATTCCGGCACTTTAAAATAGATAAACGGCAGCAGCAGGATCGGTAGCGCCCCAATCAGGAACATTCCCCGCCAGCCAACCAGCGTATAGCACAGGCCAAAGACCACTGAGGCCAGCAGATAACCGCAGGGGTAGCCTGCCTGGAAAATACCGGACATCATCCCACGCGAACGATCGG
This sequence comes from Erwinia sp. ErVv1, assembly GCF_900068895.1. GTDB lineage: Bacteria > Pseudomonadota > Gammaproteobacteria > Enterobacterales > Enterobacteriaceae > Erwinia. The sequence goes on from NZ_CDPK01000004.1 coordinate 48,611, forward strand.
GAATGGTCTCCATCGCCAGCGATGAAGCAACGCCCCAGATACCGCCCATGGCGACCCCATAAATCACCCGGAACAGCAGGAACGCACCGAGCGAGGGCGACCAGGCTGACAGAAGCTCAAACAGGGAGAACATGACGATATTGACCATCAAAATGGGCCGTCGGCCATATTTTTCCGCCAGTCGGCCAAACAGTAGCGCCCCTATGGGCCGCACCGCCAGCGTCAGCATGATGGAAAGGGATACGGTAGGAATACCGGTGTGGAAATTTGCAGCAATATCACTCAGTACGAAGACCAGTATAAAAAAGTCGAACGCATCCAGCGTCCAGCTCGCAAAGCTGGCGAACGCCACATTGCGCTGGGTCGAAGTCCAGTTGAACATAGGGGTATCCTGTCTGTCAGCAGTTGGCGTCCCGGTAGTGGGCCGGTGAGATGTTAACTATTTGTTTATAGCATGTGACAACCCACACTATCTGCGTCATTTGTCAGCCTTCGCTTCTGCATGTAAAAAAATGTTTCCGTTAGCGTCATAAAGTGGATCACAGGCTACGGAGTGCTGATAAGTCCGATCGCCCCACCCATCCCGGCCAGACAGGCCATCCCGCCATGAAGCTCTGCACGAAAGGGAAAGAATGTTAATCACTCTCACAAGCATTATTTTTTGCTACACTGCACCGCATTAATTACTGCCAGGAGTCTCAACGGCTTGTCGCTGATTCAGATGCATCAGGCCCCCAGCCGCCTTGCCGCCTGGCTGGCCCTGATTGCGCTACTGCTGCTGTTTATCGCCCCGGTGATCTCTAAATCACTGGCGGGTTCTCCTGCCGGACAGACAAGGGGGATGCTCCCCGAGCGTGACGTGTCCGCCAGGGCGTCAATGACGGATATGCCCGACATGGCAGCAGGCGACGTGCGGCATCAGGCAATGGCCGATATGTCTGCCAGCGATTGCCCCGGCATGGACGGGGATAACACAGCGGTACACAATGCCGGAGAAAAAACGCACCACGCCAGAGGACTGATGGATGACAGCGCCTGCGGCTACTGCGTACTGCTGGCGCACCTGCCGCTGGACCTCACCAGTTTACCTCCGCTGTGGTCGGCTCTTCAGGCCGCCCGCGCACCCACGGTCGCGCTATTTCAGCCGATTTTCCCACGCGCTGCCGCCTCCTTTTTCCATCCACGCGCCCCGCCGCGATCGCTCCGTTTGTTGAGCGAATAACTAAGTCACCGCGCCTGCCCTTACCCGGCGGGCCTACTGCTTATACCTGGCAACAGGTGGATGGAATAATAATGTCAAAAATAGACCTGACGGTGCCTGCGCGCGCCGAAAAGAGCCGTAGCGCGGTTTTACCGCTGCTACGTCGCCTGCATTTTTATATTGGCCTGTTTATTGGTCCCTTTATTTTTATGGCGGCCCTGACCGGCTCTCTGTATGTGCTGACTCCCCAGCTGGAAAATGCGCTCTATGCGCATCAGCTTTATACCTCCTCACGCGGGCCCGCTGAACCGCTGTCCGCTCAGATACGTACGGCGCAGGACTTTACCGGCGGTCACCTGCGCATTCTGGCGGTCCGCCCGGCACCGGCGGTGGGGGAAACCAGCCGCATCATGTTCGCAACGGCTGATGCAGGGCCGTCCGAGAGCATGGCCGTGTTTGTCGATCCCGTCACGCTTGAGGTTCGGGGCATGCTAAAGGTTTACGGCACCAGCGGGGTACTGCCGCTGAGAACCTGGCTGGATTATCTGCACCGGAGCTTGCTGCTGGGTGACGTGGGCCGTAACTACATCGAACTGGCCGCCAGCTGGCTCTGGGTTGCCGCTATCGGTGGCGTACTGCTGTGGGCCACCTCGCGCGCGCCTCGTCGTCTGCAAAGAGGAGAAAGTCAGCGCGGGCAACAGATCCGTCGTCATCGTCACTGGCATAGCACATCGGGCCTGATACTGCTGCTGGGCCTGGTGTTCTTTTCTGCTACCGGCCTGACCTGGTCACGCTGGGCAGGTGATAATATCGCCTCCCTGCGCGCCCATTTCGNGAGATGCCCGCCGCTGAAAACGATCATGCTGAACATCGGATGGCAGCCGGGCCTGCACATGATGCAATGTCTATGGCTGAAGACGCTCATGCTGAACACCGGATTACAGCGATGCCTGTCGATCCTGCGCTGGCGGTGAAGATCAATGCCTCCCAGTTTGACAGGGTGGTGGCTGCGGCACGGGCGGCTGGCATTGACGCGGCCAAAATAGAAGTTCGTCCGGCCCGTGAGATCAATAAAGCCTGGACGGTCAGTGAAATCGATCGCAGCTGGCCAACACAGGTTGACAGCGTTGCCGTCGATCCTCATAGCTTCAGGGTGGTAGATAAGGTTGAGTTTGCCCGGTTTGGACTACTGGCAAAGCTGACGCGCTGGGGTGTGGATGCGCATATGGGGGTGCTGTTTGGCCTGCTTAATCAGCTGCTGCTGGCCGCCTTTGGCCTGGGGCTTTGTGTGATGATTGTGCTGGGCTATCGCCTGTGGTGGCTACGTCGTCCGCAGGCCGGAAAGGGGCCGCATCCGGCTGACACTCTGCGCTACTGCTGGCAGCAGCTCAACCTGAGTGCAAAATGCGTCCTGCTGGCTATTGGGCTGACGCTGGCAATAAGCCTGCCGGTGATGGGCATAAGTCTGGTGATACTGTTACTGATTGATGCTGCTATCTGGCAGCGGGCGGTAAAGACGCAGGGTTAACGGAAGATTAGGGAGAGCATCAGCCACCGCATCATCAGAGCGCGTGGCTGCCGCCGGGATGCGGCGGCGAACCCGCCCCTCCCGAAAGGCAGGAAGCCAGGGTCGCCGCCCTTTTCATCTGGCCAGCGCACGCTCAATCATCGACAGCAGCAGTGCGTTATCCACTTTTTGCAGTACGTGAACCAGCCCGCCGGTTGGCGCATCAATGCCGACATTGACCCGCAGCGGCTGGCGATAGCGCCAGGATTTACCCCGCGTCAGTCCGGGCCGCAGCTCGACGTCGACAAAATAGTCCGCCGCCGTCGCCACCTGCTGATTTAACAGCCAGGCAACCACCAGCGCGTCGTGGATCCAGCAGCCCGGCAAATGACGGGTATGAATTGAATAATCCAGCCACGGACGGAAGGTTTCGGTCACAAAGCGGGCAAGTGGCGTATTGATGACCGCAATGCGATCCAGATCCTTGTGGGTCATCATGGTCTGGGTCGTGACGTCCATTGGCACCAGCGTGATGTTGGCTCCGCTGGTCAGCACCTGATGTGCGGCTTCAGGATCGAGGCCAAAATTGGTGTCCTTGATATAGTCGTCCAGCGCAAACACACCGCCCATAATGGCGATCTCCTGCACCGCCTCCGCCATCTCCGGGTAGCGGGTCAGCGCCCGCGCGACATTGGTCAGGGGACCAATAGCGACCAGGGTGATTTTCCCCGGATTGGCGCAAATCAGCTGGCCAATGGCGTCAGCAGCATCCTGTTCCGGTGGCGCATAATGCGCGGGTTGCCGCACATCCTGCCAGAGATGGCTTAGTTTGCTGGTATAAACGCGCGTATCCAGCGCTTCCCGCCACGGCCCCGGGGGTTCAGCCAGAGCCTGAACCGCGCCCTTAACAACCGGCACGGCAACGCCCAGCCGCTCAACAAGATCTTTCGCCACGTTAAACCCCACCTCAGCGGGCGTATTCCCCGCCACGGTGGTAATCAATTCTAACGAGAGGTGGGGCGATCCCAGCGCAATCGCTAAGGCCAGCCCGTCATCTACGTTGGCACCGACGATGCCATTTCCTGGGTCACAATCAATAATCAGTCTTTTCATTTTCTTATTATCGTATCTGCACTGCCGTGCCGGTCTTCGCCGAACGTACAGCCGCAGGATTCACCAATTTCAAGCCGATGTAAAAACTCACTCAGCTGCACTTTACCCTCCGACGCCGCAAGCATTTCCAGCGCCTTTTTCGCCATCTCACTCACCGGCTGACGCACGGTCGTCAGTGAAGGAACGTGAAAGGCTGACTGCTCGGTGCCGTTAAAGCACACCAGTGCCACCTGCGAGGGAACCGGAATATTGTTTTCCGCCAGCGCCCGAATACAGCCAATCGCCTGCGTTTCATTCGATGCAAAAATCGCCCGGGGAAGGGCAGTTCCCTGCATCATCTGCTGCGCTGCCTGATAGCCGCCCTCACGGGTATAGGTCGCCGGAAAAATCCATTCCGGGCGTTCAGTCACGCCGTATTCGGCCAGCGCCTGTCGCCAGCCTGCCAGACGATCCTGCGTATTGAGCATCTCCAGCGGCCCACAGATGATCCCCACATCCTGATAACCGTGACTCAGCAGATGAGCCGTCACCTGATGCGCTGCCGCCTGCTCATCGACCCGCAGAATATTGACGTTAAGACCCGGGTCAACGCGATCCAGCATCACAAACGGCGTACCGCTGGCCTGAATCACATCGATATAGGGATGGCGGTCGACGCTGTTGTAAAAAATCCCGTCAACCTGTTGACTGAGAAGGTTATTGATCAGTTCCAGCTCGCGTATGCGGCTGTCGCCTGCATCCCCGAGCAGCATTACCATACCGTTGCTTAACGCCTCCTGCTGGAGGGCGTGAGCGAAAGAGGCAATAAACGCATTGGCAATATTTGGCACCACCAGACCATAGGTTTTGGTCGTACCGGAAGCCAGCGCACGAGCCAGACTGTTAGGTCGGTAGCCGGTTTTTCTGATCGCCTCCTGAACACGCAGGCGAGTTGCAGCGGCAACAGGCCTGGGCCCGTTGTTGATAACATAACTGACTACGGCAACGGAGGTGCCAGCCTCCTTCGCCACATCGGACCGCGTGGCACGATTGAGTGTATTCTTTGCCAAAAAGCTGCCCTGTAATTATCACTAACCGGCCCGCAGGCCGGTCGGTGCGACACTCCATCAGATAGCATCTTCAGGAGCATTAAGATCGCGGCCGCGCGTTTCCGGCGCAACGAACGTGGTAAGAAAGCCAATCGACGCCATACCCGCAAAATAGACGGCAATCGGCCACCAGTGCCCGGTCCAGGAGAGAAGTGCAGCAGCCACCAGCGGCGCTGTTCCTCCGGACAGGATCGACCCGAGTTCTTTCGCGGTCGCCATTTTAGTGTAGCGGTGATTTACACCGAACATCTCTACTCCCCAGGCCGCCTGTACGCCAAAAATACCGAGCGAGGCTAGCGCCATCCCGACCACGATGGTGCTGATGACAATAACCGGTTCGCGAGAATCCAGCAGCATAAAGGCCGGGAAGGCGTAGAGGATCAGCAGCAGGCAGAACCAGCGATAGGTAATGCGGCGACCAAAGCGGTCTGAAAGCCAGCCCGCAAAAGGAATAATCAGGAAGCCAAGCAGAGAGGCAATAAACACGGCGGTTGTGGCGACGGATTTGTCGACCGCCAGCACTTTAACCACATAGCCAATCATAAAGCCCTGGGCAAGATAAGACGGACCATTTTCGCCAATGCGCAGGCCGAGCATCACCAGGAACGAGCGGCTGCGCCGCCAGAAGCCACGGTGATCGACAGCGGTCGGCTGGGCTACCTGCGCACTGTGGCGCTGGAGGGCGAGATCGGCCTTTTTACGTTCAAAAACCGGCGTTTCTTTCAGATGGCGACGGATCCACAGCGCAACCAGAGCAATCAGCGAACTGCACAGGAAGGGAATACGCCAGCCCCACGCCTGCAGCTCATGCTGATCCATCTGCACCACCAGCAGCCACACCAGCGACGCGACCAGCGTTCCGCTGTTGGAACCCAGCGCGATAATTGAGGAGACCAGGCCCCGCTTTTCCGCGGGCGCGTATTCGCCCAGCATCACCGTTCCGCCGGAAAGCTCCGCGCCCGCGCCAAACCCCTGACTAAAACGCAGTAATACCAGGCAGGCCGGTGCCCACAGGCCGATGGAAGCATAGCTGGGGATCAGGCCAATCAGCGTGGTTGATGCGCCCATCAGAATAATGGTGGAGACCATCACTACCTTGCGGCCTTTACGGTCACCGAGCCAGCCAAAGAATAGCGCACCGATTGGACGGGCGATAAAACCGACTGACCAGGTTGCGAAACTTGAAAGGAGTGCCATTTGCGGGGTGATTTCGGGGAAAAAAACGTCGCCAAAGATAATGCCAGCGGCCAGACCGTAGAGTGCGAAATCCGCATACTCCATTGCCGTACCCAGCCAGCAGGAGACGGTTGCCCGCCAGAAATCCTTGCGCCCTTCGGAGGTTGTCAGTCGTTCATCTGCCGCAGAATGGGCAGACTGAGAAGCATCATGCCGAATGCTCTTCGATGTGGACATGAAAAAAATTCCCTGATGTGTGGAGTGATTATTATCGCCTTCCCTGGCCGTTCTGATATTCGGAATGCAATTCGCCAGTGAGGACGTTCTTTTGCTGAGCCATGTTCAAAGGTCAGTAACAGGTTCCCTGGTGTTGGGGATCGTTTTCATTTGTCTCCCGGCCGTTGGTTTTAACTAACCAATCATTTTTAACGAGAAACAATGTAGACCTTCACTTAGCTGGCTTACATCAAGCACCGTGAATTTTTACAACGCCTTCATTGTATCTACGCGCGTAGATAAATCAACACATTAATGAAAATAAATTAGATCAGCTTCACATTTATTAAGATGGTAAGGCCTGTATTTCCTTAAATAACATGAGATTAGATAAAAAATATTTTTTCATTGCGGATAAAATCCATACGAATACAGTGCTGCGTCTTCACTAAAATGCAATTTCTGCCGGATAAATGTCTGGCCCAGACCGCTGGCAGCTTAACCTGGGTTTTATGACAAAATGATGACGAAACACCCCAGGATTAGCCGGAACATTGCGGACCCGACAGGAAAGAGCGCCTCCGCTTCGGGATACTATCCACGCCTTAGCACAGCGTTAGTACCAGATGAATATTGAGTCGGGCTTGTATCAGTGAAATAGCTTCTGATGACTGACACCGGATCTCCGGGACCGCGTAAGAGAGGCGCTGGCCCGGATAGTAAAGCGCCAAACCCGGACAGACCGGACTCCACTCTGTCAGAACGGCACAAAGTTCACCTCGCTTAAGCCAGGGTTCTGCCACGCTATCCGGCACGTAAGCAATACCCAGCCCTTTGCTGGCCGCCTCTGCCATCAGCTCCAGATGATCCAATATCAGCGTACCCGGTGGGAGCGACGTAAAAAAAATGGTGCGCGAGATGCTTGCCTCTGTCGATATCTCCCCTGCTCCTCGTCGCCTGCTTTTAGGAAGCGATGCGTTTACGCTGGTGCAGGCTGCGCTCCGGCAAAAACTGACCACACTCGAGGCGCAAAAGGCGACGGCGATCTCGACGGATATCAGCGGCTGATAAAGGCCGCACTACAGCGCCCGGCGGGGGGTGTGGAAGGATAGAGGCCCCGTAAGCTTTTTTAGAGAACTAATATTATGTCTAAAAAAGCGACAAGCGATTGTTTTCTACTGGATTGCAGCATTGAGTTACATTATAATCCTGCGCCTCGGCCCCTTAGCTCAGTTGGTTAGAGCACGCGACTCATAATCGCTTGGTCACTGGTTCAAGTCCAGTAGGGGCCACCAAATTTTATCTTTAAAATCATATAATTAAGCCACTTAAGCGCTAAGTGGCTTTTTTATTATTACGGTCAACGCCCCCTTTTTGTCCCCCTATAATCCCCTGACTGGGCAATGGATTGCTGCTCAGACACGCAAAAAGGAATTTACATGGCCCTCACCAAGTGCAATAAATGTAAAAAGGGGTCTCAACACCTGCAGAAACTTACTCGCATTGTCTAAAAACTAAGCAGGTTATTGATGTCAGGGCCTACGATGGACAGCTATAATCCTTACTTTTAGCCATTCAATGATTTTCACACACTGAAGGAAAGACTGTGGACGTACTTGAAAAAGGTAAATTACTTTTATTCGTACTTTTTATTATGCCCGGTTTTATCAGCATGAGAGTTTATCGGCTTTTTCATCCAACCGCAGATAACGACACAACAAAAATATTAATCGACGTAGTTTCATACAGTTGCATTAACTACTCATTTTTGCTAATACCCATTTATTTAATTGAAACAAATAGGATTATCGATTCACATCCATTCTGGTATTATATTTTTTATCTCTTAGTTCTAATTATTATTCCCGTTTTTTTACCCATATTGCTGCTGATGATTCGACAGAGCAACCTAATTAGGCAGATACTCCCTCATCCTATGGGACGTGCGTGGGACTATTTTTTCTCAACGAACCAATGCTGCTGGGTTTTAGTAACACTCAAAAATGGGAAAAAATATGGCGGTTTATATAGCTATAACTCTTTTGCATCAAGTAGGCCTGAACCAGAACAACTCTACCTAGAAAAACATTGGGCTTTGGATAACGATGGCGACTTCGATCATGAACTGACCGATACATTAGGCATTATCATATTGACTAATGAAATAGAAAGTGTTGAGTTTATTAAGTTGCAAGAACCTACAACCAGCATTAGAGAGACGAAAGATGCCTGAAGAAAAACCAGTCAGCAAACCAGGGTTTGCAAACGACGGTTGGCAACCTGTGAATAAGGGTAACCAACCAGCTAGTAGACCAAACCAGCAAAATAAAGGGTATCAACCTCCAAGCCAAACTCAACAGACACAACAGACACAACAGACACAACAGACACAACAGACACAACAGATTTCTCCACCTCCTAAGAAGCGTTAATTCAAATGTTAGCCAATAGTTAGTTGAATTATTTCAGCCAACAACGAATCTTACAATACTGCACAGCCCGCAAACCAACTGGGTGGGCGGGCTTTTAAAGTTATCCCTTACTTACAAGCAGTTAGATCCTCACACATCACACAAATAAAATTTCCCATTAATTATCAATTGATTAAACAAATTACCGCTATGTATTAGATCCTCGAAAACTGAAAAGCACTGAAATTCTTTTCGTTCTTTTCAGTTTTGGTTTTCCGCAAAGCCGCCAACAATGACGCGGTCAGGCGATGGGATTTGAAAAAAAATAAAACTGAAAAATTTTTATGATCCAAAACCTGCAGGCGGGTGCGGTGTAGCGCCGATTTTGTCTGCGCGACGATTATTTGCCGGAGCTGACGCGCAGCCAGTGCCACGCTATGCGGATGATCTGTTTGTGGTAACCGTGCGTAATGGCCGCGACTTTGCGTGGCGCAGCGTGCGTCTGAGGCGTTCTGGTGACGGGTAATAAAAAACCCGCTGTGATAGCGGGTCCGTGTGCTGGCTTACTTGCCGATGACGGGGGAATATTTCGTACTGAGCGCAGCGGCCTGCTGGCCACTCTGTGCGATGGCGCTGCTGTTCGTGGGCTGGCCGGTTGACGGGTGTGTATGGCTGGCCAGCTGGTCAGCCAGCTGCTGCACAAGCGCTACGGTATCGAGCATCAGCTGGGCCACGTTAATCTTCTCTGAACCAATCCACACCACCGGCGCGATAATTTCCTGACGCGTTCCGGCAATGCTCTGGCGCAGCTGGCCAATTTTTTCAGTCAGTGCCTGACCGACTTTAATCGCCGCGCTGCCGGTGACGTCCGTTTCCGCATTGCCGCCCACTGTAATCAGCTGGCTCTGCTGCGTGGCCACGCTGTAATTGCCTGTCGTCACGTGCTGAATTGCTCCGGCCATCAGTGACGCCGTTCCGATCACAGTGGTCCTGTCCGTGGCTTTGACTGTCGTTTCCCTGCTGACCAGATCACGCGTTTCCGTATCGGCTTTAACTTCCCGGCTCATGGACGTTTCACGAATGGCCTGATCGGTCTGGCGTTCCCAGTCTCCCGCCTGTGTTACCCGCTGTGATACTTCCGCGCGCTGCTGCTGCAGCTGTTCGCCCGGCTTCACGTCCGGCAGGCTCGTCCCGCCCGGCATGGTCTGGCGCACAAACGGCTTGTCCGGGCGTCCGCCGGTAAAACCGACCTCAACGAGCGTACCCTCTGGCGGAAACTGAAACATACCGGAATCATTACCGGCCATCGGTACGGGTAACGGCACAGCAGGATAAACCGGCGTACTGCCGTCCGGATTGCCGTCAGCATCCAGTAACTGCAGATTAACGGCATAGCGCGGCCTAAAGGGGTCAGCAAAGTTTCCGCTTTTAACCGCCTCGGTCGGGGCAACAACGCGCGCCATTTTAGGCAGGTGCAGGCCACTGACCAGCTCCGGGTAATGGCTTTCAACCTGACGCTGCATAGGTGTTTTCTGCAGCGGTCGGCCTGTTGTGCGGTTTCGCGGCGTCCAGGTGATTGTCATGGTGTCGCCGTTCAGCTGCACCTTTGTCACGCGCTGGCCGTTTACCTCCACGCCCGGACGCAGTGACTGGATCACCGGCACGGTCATCGTATTACCGCCGGCAGTGGACTGGCTGAACTCCGGCGGAATGTCCACCGGCTTACCGGCAAACAGCGCCTTTTCGGCGCCGCCCAGATACATGCTGCCATCGGGCAGCTGATACCAGATGTAATCGGCAATCCCGAAGGCGCGCCCCAGACTGGCCAGTAGCTGAAATCCCGTGCCGCTGTGCGTGAAGTGCGGGATCGGCCTGTCGCTGTAATCTGCCTGCGGCACGGTAACGGTCAGGCCGCTGCGTTCTTCCAGCCAGGCGGCAATCTGGCGAAGCGTCGGGTGCTGAAATGCGCAGGGCCAGGCGCGATCAAATACGCCGCACAGCTCACGGATGAAAAGGCGCTGATAGCCGGTATCAATGCGGACCATTTTGCCGGTGTAATCAGTGCTGGTCTTTGCCGTGATGAAGCCACGGCCACAGCTGTTAAGCTCCAGCACCAGAGCGGCATCACTCAGATGCACTTCGTCAGTTGACAGGTAAAGCCGGGTTACAGGTTTCATCGCTATTCCAGTGCGTCGTTTACCGGCTTAAGCACCTTGCGCTCAAACCAGGTCATTTGTTCTTCGCTCTCGCCTGCGGCCCGCCTTTGCCGTTGCCGGTCTGTTTAGTGGCCGTGGTTTTGCCGCTTGCGCGTGCTTCGCGCTTTTCCTGAACGCTTACATGCTCGGTTAGCGTGAACGTTATCAGCCAGGACATTTTCCCTTCCTGCTGCGGGGCGTCAACGTTCCCGGTAAAAGTCGCCTCGCGAAAACTCACCGCGCGCGCCACCTCATGCGCCACATGGTATTTCTGCCGCTGGCCACTGGCATCAGTTGCAGACGCCAGCTCAAAAATGCGTATCAGCAGCGCAATATCACTGAACCCGATTTCGCCGCTGATCCTCAGCTCTTTTCCCTTGATGCCCTGCTCTGCTTTAGCCGTTGAACTGGTCTGCCCGGACTGGTCTTTGTCCTGAAAAGTCATTGATACGGTGACCCGCATATTTTTAAGCGGGATGCCCTCACCGTTAAGCGCCAGCGTCGGGTTTGTACTCGTGGATCATGCCTCTTATTCCTTCAAGATTGTCACCGACCAGCATCATGGCCACCGAATACACAGCGGACGGCTGCGGAATATCTTTTTCCAGCTGCGTGAGCGTGGTCACCACGTCGTCGCCGCCGGTAAACACCCATGCCCGGGCGCTTTTGCCCTGCAGATCGCTCAGCCCTGCGGCAATCTCTGTCAGCATGGCATCACGTTTCTGGCCAAATGCAGCCAGCAGCGCTTTCAGCCCGTCAAGCCCGGCTGCTGCGCCTGCTTCGCTCTGGGCCTGCTTCACGGCGGCGGCTGCAAACGCGGCGCGGCTGGATGGCACGGACAGGCAATGCGCGACACAAAAGGCCTGGGCAACTTCCACCACCTGTTTATGTACGCGACGGACGGCATCAAAATTTTGCCGCTTAGCGAGGTGACGACAAAGGATGATTTCTTTAACATCAAGAAGGCCAGCCGCGACGACCTGTTAAGCGCACCGGGTGCCGCCGCAGATGATGGGGATTATCCCGGACAACTCTGGCGGGTTCGGGGATGCAGTGAAGGCGTCACAGGTATTTGTACGGAACGAGCTGACGCCGTTGCAGGAAAGGCTGAAGGAGATTAATGAGTGGATGGGGGAAGAGGCGATCGCGTTTCGGCCCTGTTCACTGGAAACGACGTTGATAAACTGAATATACTGCGCCTGCTTTCGCAGGCATTGTTACATATCAGTAAAGCCAACGGCCCGCTTTAGCTGATTCAATTAGCATAGCGATAGTTAATGGTTCAGCGCGCTTTTCTTCCACACGCATGGATCGCGGTCGAATAAAGTTAGGAATAAATCCTTTGCTGACCGGCCAGTATTTCAGGAAATCAAAGCTGGAATCATCAACATTGAAGCGGGAAAAATACTCTTTCATAATATCGTCGCCGGTTTCTCTGGCCCACGGGTATTCGCCGGTAGAAAGACTGGTATCAAGTGACAGTGGCCGCTTTTTACTGAAGGGAGTCGGTAAATTCCATTTATTGTCGTACCATCCAAACACCTTCCGGGCCAGTTCGTCGCTCAGTTCCAAAACTTATCCTCTTTGCGCGCAATATGGTTATATGTTGTTGTCGCTTTCCAGCCGATAGTCGCTACATCGTTAAGTAAAAATGTGATGCCCAATATAGGTATCCAGCGCCCGGCAAAAGCGCCTAAATTAGTAACGTAACTGAATTTTCTTCTTCTGATTGAACCGTTCGTCAGGGTTGGTAACTGCATGCGTGTTTCAATATTAATCCAGCGGCGCAGATTTTCACTAAGGATACTGGTTCCCTTCGTTGCCCCACGTGGTTTTGCTCTTGTAGATTTAATTGGCTGACCAAGAATGAAAAGAGCAAGCGCTATCACATCGTTAACCCCAAGCTGTTTTTGGGCTTCCTCCAGAAAAACCCAGAAAAAAAGCTCTTCGGCGGTAAGGTTATGCATCCCTTTGTAGAAGTACGTCCCATTCAGCTATTCTGTAGTATCCATATCATTCCCTTGAGTAAGTGACTTTATCGCCTAAAACACTACCACATCATTTCCCGTCAGGGCCAGACTCCATCAGACGCAATCAGACGCATCCTGCGAGCCTCTCCCGTTTCGCTCGCGATTACCCACCCCTCATTATGCCTCCGGCCTCTGTGCCACTGACGCTGCCTGTCGCACATATGTTTACCCCCTCAGTGCGCAATGCTATCTCCGCCACGGCTGCCCGCTTTGTGCATCGTTTTTGATGCAGTTGCATCGAGCCATCGAAACCGCGTCAGAACAAGTCGGGAACATCAAAAATGAGAGGCAGAAATGCATGCAGAATAATGCACTCAATGCATGCATAGCTTTGATGAAGCTGATTATCGGTAATGCCAGTCTTCACTAGCTATCAGAGCGTGATCTTGATCGACAGATTTTGCTCACAGCGGTGACAGTGAGAACAGCCAAAACGACGGAGAAAAGGCCCAGAAAAATTATCAGCGAGAGTAAAGGGTTTATCACTCCCCCTAAGCTCGTAAAATCACTCATCCTCGCGAGCTGCTCAGGCGTCAATGTACGAAGAATGATCTCCGGTATAATTAGAAAGAAAATAATAACAACCGGAACATAAATTAGCGTTTTTTTTGCTTTCTCCATCTTCTTTCTTGCCCTTGTTGGCGAACATGATCAAAAATTGGTTAGATGATACAACAAGGACTTAAGGTATGTCACAAACCTATTTGCAATTGAAGATGCAGGCCAACAAGAAATTAGCTATTGCATTAACAAATTCACTTAATGACATCCATGCAGATCATATATCTACTATTGAAAAGGTAAAGCTGGGTGGGCAGCGGCTTATCAATTATGGTTCATGCCTTGTCCCGAATGAATATTATCGTAGTTCATGCCGTGATACGTGGAGAGAGGACCGACGGTTAGTTCTTACTTTGGGTGAGATATATAGAAGAAATGATGTCGCTCTGGATATGGTCGAAATTTATTTCCGTAAAACCTTTACAAGACTTGGAGATGAAAGAAGCAATAATCTTGTGTCTCATATCCAAAAATTGTTAGGCAAAGCGGCAGAGCATGCATCTGCTAAAGCCAGTAAGCTGGCTCTATCCTTCACAATTGCCAACTTAGTGCTTGGCAGCGCCGACTTCCAAAAAAGCCATATCAAACTTGTTAATTCTTTCTCAACATGGTTTGTGAACGCAACAACACTTTATGCCAAAGCACAAGTAGCCGCATCAGCTGCAAACAGGCTTAAATTCCAGGATTCTTCATACTATCAGGCTCTGTGCAAAGAAAACCTTGAAATGCTTTACTTTCTTATTGAACCCCAAATGTCTGAAATAATTTACCAGGTGAATTCTGGAGATAATAACGAAGAAAAAATTGCAGATGCTTTGTATGAGATTTTACGTAAATGAAGCGTGCAATTTTATGGTTAATCCAGTCATTTTTCTATTTGATACCTGCCGCAGTCATTGTGGCAGGCGTGTATTTCTTTATACGGTTTATCCCGAGCTATGCAGCACTTCTTAGCTTATCATGGATAATCGTTGTTTCTTTCATATATATTAAATATAACAAATGGTATTAATAATATTCTGGCACCAGTGAGGCTTAATTTTCAAACGAGACAGTCGAAAAAGCGACCGAAAATTGATTGTCAGATAACGTGTGATTAGCCGCGATTTCGGCGATTAAATTCAGCGCGATCTCTCTGTCCCGCTCTTTACAAACACCTTCCGTAGTCAGGCGCGCTATCAGCTCCACGCGCTCAATCATCACCCGTTCTTGTAAATCGTCTGCCATTTTTACCCTCCCAACCCCAAAGAACTGTACATAAACACAGTATATTTTTTCTGACAAATTGTGAAAGGCTTTTTTACCTTACAATGGGTTTACAAAATTATTTATTTGGTTGCTCAGTCATAAAGCCAGCGGCCCGCTTTTGCTGATTCAGTAAACATTCTGACCGTCAGGGGTTTCTTTTCTTGCTTGAGAGGTCGACTGGTAAACCACTTGCGGAAAAACCAGGGTGTCGTCCAGGGATAATATTGATTTACATCCATTACGGATAGATCGACGCTGAACTGATGCCCGAACTTCTCAATTGCAGGAAACAGGTCTTCCTGTTCCGTGTATTCCTGAAGAATATCATCCATCCCCACGGCATTACTTTTAGTTGGAAGCCATCCTAAAATTGGCAACTCATTCTGAAAAAAGGCGAGGACATCATTTTCAGTTACCATACTTTATCACCACCACGAGCTATCCGATTATAAGTGATCATTGTTTTGAATGTGATTTGTGCAAAATCATTTGCCAGTAGCAGCCAGCCGACTACGGGCACCGTTCTTCCAACAAACGCCCCAAGGTTGTTCACATACATGGGTTTCAAAAGTTTGATGCTTTTGTTTGTTATGGTGGGGAGCCTGAACGGCAAATGAATATCCAGGTATTGGCGGGACATTCTGGAGGCTATCGAAGTTCCTTTGGTTGCCGGACCTGGCTTTGCGCGAGTTTTCAGTAATGGTAACCCAAGGATAATGCTGCTGACAGCAACTAAATCATGGATACCGTATTGCTCATCAATTTTCTCTATAAATATCCAAAAAAACAGCTCGCCAGCTGACAATTCATTCATTCCATTATAGAAATATGTTCCGTTTAATTCTTCAATCGTATCCATACCTGCTCCTTGCCATTAGTCAGGACTTTAACTTAAACCAAAGTGGCCCGTTTTAAAACAGGCCCGGCTTCTACATGGGCATTTTGTCCCGGTACTTCTGAAGATGGGCTATCAGCGCGTCAAGCTGTTCGCGGTTTGGTAATCCCCCCCAAAAAACCGGTGTGTTCATAAGTAGAGTTTTCTCGTAATCTGAACCGGGGAGATTTCTATGAAAAAATCACGTTTTACCGACAGCCAGATAATGGCCATCCTGAAGCAGGCCGAAGCCGGAACGCCAGTGGCTGAACTGTGCCGCGAGCATGGCATGAGCAATGCCAGTTTCTACAAGTGGCGTTCTCGCTTTGGCGGTATGGTTGCTTCCATGATGGCCCGACTGAAAGAGCTGGAAGACGAAAATCGCCGTCTCAAAAAGATGTATGCCGAAGAACGACTCAAAGCCGAAATCATTCAGGAAGCCATGGCAAAAGGGTGTACCGGATTTACTGCGAGTTGTCGCTGAACATGCGGATCAAACCGAAAAAACGACTGAAACGGAATAAACCTGAACCGCTGGCTGTGCCTGAAAACAGCAACGAATGCTGGTCGATGGACTTGATGCATGATCAGCTATCGGATGGCCGTTCCGTCCGTTTACTGAATGTTATCGATGACTTTAATCGTGAGGCCCTGGCCATTGAGGTGGATTTTTCTCTGCCTGCAAATCGTGTGATGAGGTCTCTCGAGCAACTCATTGAATGGAAAGGTAAACCGGCAGCGAAACGATGCGATAACGGGCCAGAATATACCGGTAAGATACTGATATCATGGGCGGCTGAGCAGAATATAACACTTCGCTTTATTCAGCCCGGTAACCCTCAACAAAACGCTTATAGAATGGCTACACGCCGATGCAGCATAGACAACGCACGATCTGATTCTACTTATCACCTCCGTTAAAAATGGGAGGATTACCCATGGCTCGCTAAGGGGAAAGAAAGAGCTTTAGAAGTATGAAAGTTCGGCAGCTAACTTCGCCAGTTGCGCTGTCGCGGTTTGCGACTCACGCCCGCTAATCACCTGGTTTAAAGATGTCCTGATGGTATCAAGGCTGTGCGCCCATACGACCACGCATCCCGCTTTTGACAGCATTGTTGGCTCAGGCACCACGCAAAGCGCGCCAGCGCCAAATGATTCAACTACGCCACCCACTAAACCCAGACCGTCCCACAGGCGATTACTCCAGGTCTCGCCTTCACTCACCGTTTTTCTGTGCAATATTGCTGCCATTTGCACGGGTGAAATGGCTATTGATACGCCCTCTTNAGGTCTCGCCTTCACTCACCGTTTTTCTGTGCAATATTGCTGCCATTTGCACGGGTGAAATGGCTATTGATACGCCCTCTTCATCATTCATATTAATTCCCTTTAACAAGATAAGATATTCGCTAAGGCTATTCTTGCCGCCTGGTGTGGTCAATACTCCATCTCTGTAACTAACGCCGTTATAAGAACGTAAAAATCCCGGCAGAGTAAATAAGGTTCACGCTGCCTGACCCTGATCCAAAATCCTGCTCCATTCAGAAACAGAATTCCGGCATGATAAACACTCCCCTGAACGGAGGTGGTGCCGATGAAAAAGTCACGATTCACCGACGAGCAGATTGTCTTTGCCCTGAAGCAGGCCGGGCTGGGGACGTCCGTACCTGACGTCTGCTGCAAACTCAGTATCTCCGATGCCACTTTTTACATGTGGCGTAGAGGTATTTGATTTTGGTGGCCAGCGCTTTCTTGAGACCCCCCGATTCGATCGCGTTGGTGGAATGGGTCGTATCGGCGTCTTCTCACTGCGGGCACTTGATGCAGAGTTTATCGGCAATGCCACGGCCTCCTGGCCTGTTCTGGTCAATAACCTTGTTACGGAGGGGCATGTCCATCCTGAGGCCGCCTCCGACACCGCCCGGCTTTGGACATTCGGGATGCTCATTGGCAATACCGACATGCACCACGGAAACCTGTCGTTCATCAGTAGCCACAAATTGAATAAAAATGGCAGCTTTGGCAGGCGTTATCTGTATTAGCTGTTGAACAATGGTCAACCTTCAGAGAGATCGGGATGCACCATCCTGATTTCCTCTATACGCCTTATTCCCAAGTTAATCTGGCAACTCAACGCAATTGCTCCATAACCATCGCTGCCTTCTGCTCCGGCACTGGCTGCTTTACAGTAGTCCTGTCGATACTTCAACCATAGATCCTGACTGCTGATGAAAGCTTTCTTCATTTCTTCCCGCTGTGCTTTATCTCCCACCCACCATTGCCTGTAATCATAATTTGATATTTCTTTTAATTTATCCTGATAAGCTGTGTTTACTTTTTTTTCTGTCAATTTACTTACTGAACTCAGGCATTCACTATTATTATCACCACTCTTTTCCGCACAGGCTTCAGTGTCCTTAATTTCGATAATACTGGCAGGATTAGAATCAGCGTAAGTATTCATGGCATAAACTGACAGCACTGCACCAATAATATAAAGAGAACTATACTTTATCATTTACTCAGGCTCCTGATTCTTATTTCATTCCTGCGTCTATCTTGACTAAAGATGGGGTCATTACTCAGGTACTGGATTATTTCACTACGACTGCCACCACTCGCCATTATTTTTACCATGTCTGATGCCGTCCGGTTTCCCTGATAAATGGTATCAACAAAGACATCACGTATTACTCTATCAATTTTTGACCAGGTGAGAGCGGCAGTTACCCGAAGGGAGCCTGCCGCATAAATGTTTACCCCCTCAGCGCGCAATGCTATCCCCGCCACGCCTGCCCGCTTTGACGCCGCTTTTAATGCAGTTGCATGAACCTACCTAAACTGCACCAGAGCTGGCATTGATAAGGATCCATACAGGGGATCCACGCATGCAAAACCATGTACCATTTGCATGCATGGCTTGCTAAGGGGGCTAAAGCGCTTTAGAAGTGGGACAACTCAGAGGAGTGGCCGTTAGTACGCAGGTTATCAATCACCCTTACTTTGACTATTCCGATCCACTGTTCGGCGGTCATATTCCAGCGGTCGGGCCAAAAATCGTGTTTATACCTTTCTGAAAAAATCGCCAGCCCGTCAGGTTTCTGCTCGAACTCCTGAATGTTAGCCAGCAGCATTCGCAGGTTGAAAGGATGAGATGTTGCCAGATACTCATTCAGTAGATTATCAAAATCCATTTCCGGGTCGAAAATGTCGCAATCCTGTCCAAAATAAGCCACGACGAGATTATCCATCTCGCACGACTTGCTCATATCGGCATCCATAATTTTTCCTTAAGGTGTTGGAAATGCAGTGACAATGTAATACAGCTTACCAGCGTAAGTCGTTGGACGTATTACCAGGCGAACCCCATAAGCTTTTTTGACCACCGTACTGCCTTTTTCAACATAGGTGCCAATTGGAAACCAGAATCGGTGAGCATACACAAGCGTTGTACGGGCATGAGAATACTTCAGCGCAAAAGCGAGTTGGGATTTTTTTAAGAAAAGCACCTCTGAAGTGACTAACTCGGCCATCTTGAGGTTTTTAAACGTGCTGGACATTTTGGGTGAGCGAGGCTCAGAAAAGCGGGCGATTAACTGCGCTGGAGACAAGCCGACGTGACGCGCAATTGTATGCCCCAGCGCCCCGCCTTCATGCTCCGCTAGCCTGATCCGACCTGAATACACCGATGCAACTCGTGCCGCACCTGCGGCGCTGGCAAACGCAAGCGGAACCAGCAGGTCAACCGTAACGCCGACTTTATATGCCGTTGCGCTATCGGCTCCAAGCTGTTCGGCAGCTAACTTCGCCAGTTGCGCTGTCGCGGTTTGCGACTCACGTCCGCTAATCACCTGGTTTAAAGATGTCCTGATGGTATCAAGGCTGTGCGCTCCTACGACCACGCATCCCGCTTTTGACAGCATTGTTGGCTCAGGCACCACGCAAAGCGCGCCAGCGCCAAAGGATTCAACTACGCCACCCACTAAACCCNAGGTCTCGCCTTCACTCACCGTTTTTCTGTGCAATATTGCTGCCATTTGCACGGGTGAAATGGCTATTGATACGCCCTCTTCATCATTCATATTAATTCCCTTTATCGCTAAGGCTATTCTTCCCGCCTGGTGTGGTCAATGCTCCATCTCTGCAACTAACGCCGTTATAAGAACGTAAAAACCCCGGCAGAAAAAATAAGGTTCACGCTGCCTGACCCTACCCCAAAATCCTGCCAGCTTCGACTAATTTCAGTACAGCGATGATCTGGTGTTCAGTGAATCGGATCTTACGCATAGCGATCTTCTTAGGGGACGTAATCAGTATGTCGGAAGCTCTCTAAAAGTGAATGGACCATTTTAGCGGGACGCTTACACTGCCTGAGTAGACAGCCGGTTATTCAAGGTCTCGCCTTAACTTACCGTTTTCCTGTGCAGGTTAGTCGTATAACCGTTCACCTGATTTTGCTGAAAAAATTAATATACCAACGGTGAAATCTGCAACAGGTACAGATTTAGTTTTCTTAAGCGAATTCCATGAAAAGGACTCATCAATAATGATGCATGATGTGATCCTGCTATATAGCAAAATTTCGATTTGTATCAGAGATCTCTTTTTATATCGGG
Source organism: Erwinia sp. ErVv1 (assembly GCF_900068895.1). Taxonomy (GTDB): domain Bacteria; phylum Pseudomonadota; class Gammaproteobacteria; order Enterobacterales; family Enterobacteriaceae; genus Erwinia. The sequence goes on from NZ_CDPK01000004.1 coordinate 68,847, forward strand.
ACAGGGTGTTTTCAGAGCCGCCGTTATGTGGCATTGTAAAATCAAGCATTAAACATACTCCAGAAAATCTGGGGTTTTAATAATACTCATGGAGCCATTCATTATGACCAAAAAAATCAAACCCCAGGACAACTCATCCAATATCCCCAACCCCAACAAAGGATCTGACGGGACAAATAAACAACATGACCAGGCTCAGGGAAATAGAGGAAAACAAATGAATCCAAACCAGCAGAATAAGAAATAAAAAAAGCTGCATCGAAAGATGCGGCTTTTCTGCTAAACGATCATGCTGACAACCAATGAAACCCGCTCTCACAGGCTCTCATCATCCTCACCCTATCCTCCATCACGCCTGCGCCCGCATTGTCCCCTGGCCGCACCAAAGCCTTTACCCCGCTCCAGCGCACGTGCACAATCACTTCTGACTGTCATCACGGCGATAATACCTTAACCTGCCACCCCGTCCTTAAGTGAGAAACTCGATGAACGCTAAGATTATAACTTTGCTAATTTCTGCCTTAAGCATCAGTACCGCGATGTCAGCAACGGTCGAGGATATGGATCACCGGCTGGACTCTCTGTTCGGGGCGCATCAGCCTTATCACGCCTTTTTCGATCGGTTGCAGACATCCGTGGCGCATAAGGATAAAGACAGGCTTGCCTCTATGGTGTCTTATCCTATTACCGTTTCCGTTAAAGGTAAGAAAACGCGTATCCGCACGGCCAGCGATTTTAAAAAGCATTACGACGTTATTTTCACGCCGGTTTATTCCCGGGCGATAACCCGCCAGAAATATGAGGATCTCTTCGCCCGGGATCTCGGCGTTATGGTTGGGGATGGGGGCCAGCTGTGGTTTAGCGGCGTGTGCCCGGACAGTGCCTGTAAAACCACCAGGGTGCTGATCACCGGTATCAATAACTAAGCGGAGATCGTCCGGCCGGTGATGCCACTAAGCGTAACGCCCTTCAGGTTTCAGCGAAGAACCTGATGGGCAAGAAGCAGGTAAAAGACTTTCCCGCAAACCCTGAACAAAAACCGCCCTAATAGTTAAACTAAACTCGAATTAACCACGGGCAAATAATCCCGACCCGCAACAAAAAACCCAACTTACCCCCATCGCCATTGCATAAAAAAACCTATTTATCATCATCTTAATCGATACGGGCATATTTTCTCATTTCTTCTATTCTTAAATGGCACTTATTTTTAATGGCTACCCACTTCGCCAATCATTGATTTTTTTTGATAATCTGAGGATGAAATATGAAACCACTGGCTCGTTATTTACTTAGCGGCAGTTTAATACTTTCGATGGGCTCTGCTTACGCTGCTTCACAAACCGACCCGCATCTGGATAAGGGTGTCCAGACCTTTGTTAACGCACTGAACAGCGGCAACGGAAAACCTATCGAACAGCTCTCGCCTAAGGATGCACGTGCGGTGCTGTCCGGCGCACAGTCGGGCGTTAAGGTGGATTTGTCCGGGGTGACGGTATCGAACAAGACCATTCAGGTCGATGGAAAACCTCTTGAATTAACCATCGTCCGGCCGGAAAACGTTAAAGGTACGCTACCGGCGTTTATGTTCTTCCACGGCGGTGGCTGGGTGCTGGGTGACTACCCCACTCATCAGCGTATGGTCAGAGATCTGGTCGTCTCTTCAGGTGCCGTTGCGGTGTTCGTTAACTACACGCCAAGCCCGGAAGCACACTATCCGGTTGCCATCAATCAGGCTTACGCGGCGACAAAATGGGTTGCTGAACAGGGTGCCGATATCGACGTAGACGGCAGCCGCCTGGCCGTTGCCGGTAATAGCGTTGGCGGTAATATGGCGACGGTGGTCAGCTTGATGGCTAAAGATAAAGGTACGCCGAAGCTGCGCTACCAGGTGCTGTTCTGGCCGGTTACGGATGCTAAATTTGATACCGCCTCCTACAAGCAGTTCGCTGAAGGCCGCTTCCTGACCCGCAATATGATGAAATGGTTCTGGGATAACTACACCACCAGCGCCAGCCAGCGCGCAGAGATTTACGCTTCGCCGCTGCGGGCCTCTGATGACCAGCTTAAGGGGCTGCCTCCGGCACTGGTTCAGACGGCTGAAAATGATGTTCTACGCGATGAAGGTGAAGCCTACGCCCGCAAGCTGAATGCTGCCGGTGTGGATGTGGTGCAGGTTCGCTATAACGGTATGATCCATGATTACGGCCTGCTGAACGCCGTGGCTACCGTGCCAGAGGTTCAGGTCGCGCTGGATCAGGCGGGTTTACTGCTTAAGGAACATCTTAAGTAAGCGTTAGCTGGCGATACCCTCGCCTTAATACGCCACTGCCGATTGTTGATTCGGCAGTGGCTCATCCGACGACATTATCCGGACGTTACTTCGCTTCTTCCGCCGCATCGGCGTGATTCTGACCTTCTTCGATGAAATCTTCATCGATCTCATCGCTATTCGCCTGATTATCGCGACCGGAAAGCAGGTTCCAGCAGGCAATAAACATCGCGGCGATAAGCGGGCCAATGACGAAGCCATTGATGCCGTAAACTTCCATCCCGCCCAGCGTGGCGATCAGAATCAGGTAGTCCGGCATTTTGGTATCCTTGCCGACCAGCAGCGGGCGAAGAATATTATCAACCAGCCCAATCACCACCACAAAGAATCCGACCAGGAAAAGGCCCTGCCAGAGCATGCCGGAGGCAAAGAAATAGACGGCGGCAGGCACCCAGATTATTGCTGAACCCACGGCCGGTATCAGTGAAAGCAGCGCAATAAGCGCGCCCCACAGCAGGCTGCCTTCAATGCCGGTAAAGTAGAATGCCAGGCCACCCAGCGCCCCCTGCACGACGGCTACCACCACGGTACCCTTTACCGTCGCGCGCGATACGGCAGCAAATTTCATAAACAGATGATGCTTCGCATACTTCGAAAGCGGCAGCGCTTCGAGGATCAGGTTCACCAGATAGGAACCATCCTTTAGCAGGAAAAACAGCAGATAGAGCATGATGCCGAAGCCTATCGTAAAGCCGAAGGTGCTCTTGCCTATCAGGAAAACGCTTCCCGCCAGATACTGGCTCCCCTGCAGCGCAAACTGCGAAAGCTTCTGCTGGATGCTGGCCGCCGTATCCAGATGATGTTCCGACAGGAAATTACCTGCCCAGGCGGGAAGATGCTGCATGATATCCGCAAGAACGGTCGGCAGCTGCGTGTTGTTGTGCTGAAGTTTGGTATAGACCACGTTGAATTCAATCGCCATGGAGGACGCGAGAACTACCAGCGGGGTGAAAACGATTAAACAGATAATCAACAGGGTTAAGAATGAGGCCAGCCCATTCTTCTCACCGATAAGCTTACGCAACCGGGTTTTCAACGGATGGAAAATAATCGCCAGAATGGCCGCCCATAATACGGATGAGTAGTAAGGCCCCAGGATATCCAGAAACGCTACCGTCACAATAAAAAGAATTACAATAAAAAATCCTTTCGTCAGGCCTTTAAATCTCATAACAATCCCTCTGAAGCGCAATTTTGCCCCCGAATCATAGAACGGCAGCCTGCTTTTGCAACAGCGTAACAAAACTAATTTATGGTATCGTAACGATATCTGACGCCACGTCGCGACGCCCCTTTAGCGCCCACTATGCAAAATCGCCTGACCATAAAAGATATCGCGCGCCTGAGCGGCGTCGGTAAATCGACCGTTTCCCGCGTAATTAATAATGAAAGCGGCGTGAATCCTGATACGCGCGCCAGAATTCTCCAGGTGATTGAACAGCATAACTTTCATCCGTCGAAATCCGCACGATCGCTGCGTAGCCTGAGCGATAAGGTCGTCGCGATTATCGTTTCAAGGCTGGACTCCCCGTCTGAAAATCAGGCGGTCAGATCGATGCTACCGCTGTTTTATCAGCAGGGGTACGACCCTATCGTGCTGGAAAGCCAGTTCAACCCGGCCCGGGTTGAGGAGCATCTTCAGGTGCTGGCGCAGCGTAATATTGATGGCGTCGTGCTGTTTGGCTTTACCGGATTGGGAAGTGAAATGTTGACGCCATGGCAGGACAAGCTGGTGATGATGGCCCGCCCAATGCCTGGCCTGTCATCCGTTTGCTACGACGATGCCGGCGCCGTGGCTCTGCTGATGGACGAACTGATCAAGAGACAGCTGCGCCATATCAGCTTTATTGGCGTGACGCCCGAGGACACCACCACCGGCAAACAGCGGTCCGACGCCTACCGTGCAGTGTGCCAGGCGCATAAGCTGCTGCCTTCGCTGGCGCTGGGTGATTTGGGCTATCAAAGCGGTTACGACCTGTTACCCCAGGTACTCACCCCACAGACGCAGGCGGTGATTTGCGCGTCCGATACCATCACTCTGGGCGTGCAAAAATATCTGCAACAGGTGCAGCCCAACGCCGTACAGGTGTGCTGCATCGGCACCAATCCCCTTTTACACTTCCTTTATCCCGCCACCCTGTTTGTTAGCCTGGGCTACAGCAGCAGCGGAGAAGCCGCGGCAAAACAGCTGATTGCGCAGCTGTCGGGCAGCGGGCCGCATCAGCAGATCACCCTGCCGGCCAGGCTTATTTCTGCCCCACTCGTCCCCTGACCGCTCTACCGGCGCGTTAAGCGTCCCTCTTTGGCAGGCTTATAAGAAATTTTGCGAGATGCTGCACAGATATGGGAACGTTCCCATACAAATCCCGACTATCCCGTTATTCTCTGCACACCTCAGCGGAGCGACGGTTTGCGTACCGCTGATTGACCTTTTTCTGTAAGGACACAACATGAGCATGGAATTGCATAAGGACGTAGAGCGCCTGATCGCGCTGGTCGGCGGAGCCAGCAATATTGCTAAGGTAAGCCACTGTATTACCCGTTTACGTTTCGTTCTTCACGACCCGATGAAGGCGGAACCCACAAAGATTGAACAGTTGAGTATGGTCAAGGGCTGCTTTACCTCCGCAGGCCAGTTCCAGGTGGTGATCGGTACCGAGGTGGGCGACTACTATGCGGCTTTGATTACCCAGGCGGAAAAAAACGAGGGGAGTAAAGAAGAGACGAAAAATGCCGCCCGCCAGAATATGACCGCCCTTGAGCGGGGGATCTCCCACTTTGCCGAGATCTTCTTCCCGCTGCTCCCCGCCCTCATCAGCGGTGGCCTGATACTTGGCTTCCGTAACATCATAGGCGATATCCCGCTGTCAGACGGCAAAACGCTGGCGCAGATCTCCCCCTTCTGGCAGGCGATGTACGATCTTCTGTGGCTGCCGGGCGAGGCGATATTTATGTTCCTGCCGGTTGCCGTATGCTGGTCAACGGTGAAAAAGATGGGCGGCACAGAAATCCTCGGGATCGTGCTGGGCATTACCCTGGTTTCCCCCCAGCTAATGAACTCCTACGGGCTGGGCCAGCAGATCCCTGACGTCTGGCATCTGGGCTGGTTCACCATCGAAAAGGTCGGCTACCAGGCCCAGGTTATTCCTTCTATGCTGGCCGGTATCGCGCTGGCGCTGATTGAAAATCGTCTTAAGAAGCTGATCCCGGCTTACCTCTATCTGGTCTTTGTCCCGGTGATTTCGCTGATACTGGCGGTGTTCCTGGCGCACTCTCTGATTGGCCCCTTTGGCCGAATGATCGGCGATGGCGTGGCCTGGGCAGTGAAGGGCGTAATGACCGGCAGCTTTGCACCCGTCGGCGCAGCCCTGTTTGGCTTCCTCTACGCGCCGCTGGTGATCACTGGCGTACATCAGACCACGCTGGCGATTGATATGCAGATGATCCAAAGCACCGGCGGTACGCCGCTCTGGCCGCTTATCGCCCTCTCCAATATTGCTCAGGGTGCCGCCGTCGTGGGCATCATCCTGGTCGGTAAAAAGAAAAGTGAACGGGAAGTCTCAGTGCCTGCCGCCATCTCCGCCTTCCTCGGGGTGACCGAACCTGCGATGTATGGCATCAATATGAAATATCGCTTTCCCATGCTCTCCGCCATGATTGGCTCTGCGCTTGCCGCGCTGATTTGCGGGCTGTATGGCGTGACGGCCAACGGCATTGGCGTCGGGGGCCTGCCGGGAATCCTCTCTATTAAGCCGCAATTCTGGCCCGTCTTTTCACTCGCCATGCTGGTTGCCCTGGTGGTCCCTGTCCTGCTGACCCTGCTGTTGCATAAACGACAGGTTATTAAGGCCAGGATGCCGTTGGAAGATAACGAGCAACCTTCGACTCTCTAAAAATAAGCATTTCTCGACTGTTTAAGGATAAACAGCATGATTGACAGCATTGATCCCTGCCCCTGGTGGAAAAATGGGGTGATTTACCAGATTTACCCAAAAAGCTTTCAGGATACAACCGGCAGTGGCCAGGGCGATCTTAACGGCATCATCCAGCGGCTGGACTATCTGCAAAAGCTGGGCGTTGATGCCCTGTGGCTGACGCCGATTACCGTTTCCCCGCAGGTGGATAACGGCTATGACGTCGCGGACTACTGCAATATCGATCCCTCCTGTGGCACCTTTGCTGATTTCGAGCGGCTGGTAGCAGGCGCACATCAGCGCGGTATACGTATCATGATGGATATGGTTTTTAACCATACCTCGACCGAGCATCGCTGGTTTAAGCAGTCGCTTAACCCAGCCAGCCCCTTCCGACCTTTTTACCACTGGCGGCAGGGGGAAGCGGGCCAGCCCCCCAATCACTGGCAATCTAAATTTGGCGGCAACGCCTGGCAGTGGCACCCACAGAGCAGCCAGTACTACCTGCATCTGTTCAGCCCACAGCAGGCCGACCTCAACTGGGAGCATCCCCCCGTACGCGAGGCGCTTAAGGCTATCTGCCGCTTCTGGGCGGGGAAAGGCGTGGACGGGCTGAGGCTCGACGTCATTAACCTGGTATCCAAAACCGCGGACTATCCTGAGGATGCCCTGGGTGATGGACGCCGTTTCTATACCGATGGACCACGTATTCACGAGTATCTTCAGGAGTTTAGCCGGGACGTTTTTCGCCCGCTGGGGCTGATGACCGTGGGCGAAATGTCCTCTACCTCGCTTGAAGCATGCCGACAGTATGCCGCCGTTGACGGTAGCGAACTGTCCATGACCTTCAACTTTCACCATCTTAAGGTGGACTATGCTGACGGCGAAAAGTGGTGCGATGCCGCGCCCGACCTGCTGTTGCTGAAGCGTCTGTTCTGCACCTGGCAGCAGGGAATGCATGGTCATGCATGGAATGCGCTGTTTTGGTGTAACCACGATCAGCCGCGTATCGTCTCCCGCCTGGGCAGCGAGGGCCCTCTGCGCGTGCCCGCCGCAAAAATGCTGGCGATGGTGCTGCACGGTATGCAGGGCACCCCCTTTATCTATCAGGGAGAAGAGATTGGCATGACCAACCCGGGCTTTAGCCACATCAGCCAGTACCGTGATGTGGAGAGCCTCCGCTGGTATGACGCGATGAAAAAAACAGGCGGCGATGAGACCCTTCTGCTGACAATTCTTTCCCGCAAGTCACGCGATAACAGCCGTACGCCAATGCAGTGGGATGCGACAGATAACGCCGGTTTCACCTCCGGCGAACCCTGGATTTCCCCCTGCCGCTCCTATCCCCTGCTTAACGTGGAGCAGGCTGTAAAGGATCCTGACTCCGTTTTTCACCTCTATCGGCGGCTAATAGCGCTGCGTAAAACCTTTGCCATATTTACCGACGGTGACTATCAGGATTGCCTGCCCACGCATCCTGGTCTCTGGTGCTACACGCGCACTAAAGGCCGCCAGCAGCTGCGTGTCATCGCCAACCTTAGCGAATCTACTCAGCCCTCCCCTCTCGCCTGTGTTAAGGGTGAAACGCTGCTCAGTAACTATTCTGACGCGCCGGTAAACGATCTGCTGCGTCCGTATGAGTGTCTTTATCAGTTGATGGAACAAGGAGAATAATAATGCGAGTACTCAGGAAGACCTTCACTGTACTGCCCTTACTGACGCTGACGATGGCTGGCTCCGCCTTCGCACTTGATTTTAGCGGCTATGCGCGTTCCGGCATTGGCTGGACAAACAAAGGCGGAGAGCAGCGCTGCTTTCAGGCGACCGGGGCCAACAGCAAATATCGTCTGGGGAATGAATGTGAAACCTACGCAGAGTTGAAGCTGGGCCAGGAGCTGTGGAAAGAGGAGAATAAAAGTTTCTATTTCGATACCAACCTGGCCTATGCGGTGTCCCAGCGTACGGATGTGGAGAGCGTCGATCCTAACTTCCGCGAGGCCAACGTGCAGGGTAAAAACCTGATTGACGCGCTACCCGGCGCCACGCTCTGGGCAGGTAAGCGCCTTTACCAGCGTCATGACGTCCATATGATCGATTTTTACTACTGGGATATTTCCGGTCCGGGAGCGGGGATAGAGCAGATTGATCTCGGGGCAGGTAAGCTTTCACTGGCCGCCACCCGCAACGCTGAAGCGGGAGGATCCTGGGGCTTTATCGACAATCAGATGAAGTGGGTACCGACCATAAACGATACCTTCGATCTGCGGGTGGCTGAAATCCCGGTGAACACCAATGGTGCACTGGAGGTCGGTTTTGATTACGGACGGGCCAGGGTTCAGAAAGGCTTTCATCTGGCGGAAGGCGCATCTGAAGATGGCTGGATGCTAAGCGCCGAACACACGCAAACCCTGAACAGCGGCTACAACAAACTGGTTATGCAGTATGCCACTGACGCAATGACCTCGCTGCGTACCGGCCATCCCGAGGGAGGAAGCGTTAACAATAATGGTAAAATGGTTCGCGTCATCGACCACGGCGCAATGGATTTAAACGACACATGGGGTCTGACCTGGGTTGCCCTCTATCAGGATGTAAACCGCGATAACCGCAATGGAACAGCCTGGTACTCTGCGGGCCTGCGCCCTATGTATAAGTGGACGCCCATCCTCAGTACCCTGCTGGAGGTTGGCTATGACAGCGTGAAATCTCAGCAGACCGGTGATCGTAATAGCCAGTACAAACTGACGCTGGCTCAGCAGTGGCAGGCCGGGGAGAGCGTCTGGGCGCGCCCCGCATTGCGCCTGTTCGCAACCTATGCCAAATGGAATGAAAAGTGGGGCTACGCCACTGCCGATGACCTCGCCTTTGTTGCCGGCAGCGCCTACCGTGATAGCAGCGCGAAAACCTTCAGCAGAGGACGTAATGACGAAATGAGCGTTGGTGCGCAGTTTGAAGCCTGGTGGTAACGAGCTAAGCGCAGGCGATCGGTCTGATGAAGGTATTACGCGAAGCCAGAGCGTTCTTCTGGATACTGGGTGATAAGTCTATGGTGCTGCTGGTATTCCCTGCTAAAGCAGGGAATACCAGCCAGTCTTTTAAGTGGTTATGCGGTTACGCAGTTACGTAACTACGCCAGCGTGACCGGCCACTGATTCAGGACGATCCCCCGCTTTGGGGCCTCCTCGCCGAAATCCTGTAGCACGGCCTTTACGTCCGGATCCAGGTACTCGGCATTATCATGATCGACGATCACCACGCTGTTTTCCGGGATCTGCGCCAGCAGCCCCTTGAGGCGTGGGTTATGCATAAACGTCAGGTTCTGCTGAAAGTGCAGCACGAAATGGTCGTCATAGCGGGTGAGCTGCATCGCGTTGTGATGACTCTTATAAATGCTGAACAGGATCTGGGTGGCCAGACCAATACCAATCCCGGCCAGCATACCAAAGACCAGGATACCGCCAATGGTCGCCAGAAAAGGGACATACTGCTGGGCGCCCTGACGGAACTGCTCCACAAACAGCCGTGGGGTGGCAAGCTTGTAACCGGTATAAAGCAGCACGGCGGCCAGGCTGGCCAGTGGAATGGCATTCAGCAGATCGCTGAAATAGAGGCCGCATACCAGCAGCAACGCCCCGTGGATCAGGATGGATATCTTGCTCTGCGCCCCGGCGCTAACATTAACCGAGCTGCGAACAATAACGGCAGTGATGGGCAGTCCACCTAGCAGGCCGCTAAGCAGGTTACCCACCCCCTGCGCGCGCATCTCTTTATCCGGCGAGGGCGGTGGATTTTGTGGGCGAAGCTTTTTCAGTGCCTCCTGGCTGAGCAGCGTTTCCAGACTGGCGACAATCGCCAGCGTCACCGCAATCATATAGACCATCGGATTCTGCCAGACGGACCAGTCCGGGCGCTGGAGCTCGCCGGTAAGCGCCTGGATACTGTCAAAAGCAGGCAGCGAGATACGCGGCAGATTGCTGATAATCTCGGGGAACAGCCTGCCACCGATCAGGGTTGCCAGACAGCCGAACAGGACTGCTACCAGCGGACCGGGCATCCAGCTCAGCGCCTTAATGTTCTTAAGGGTACGCGTCGACCAAAACCACAGAATAAGCAGCCCAATACCGGATACGACAATGGCCGGAATTGAGACGCTGAACGCACCGCCGGTGACCAGCGTACTGAGTTTGCTCTCTTCGGCTGCCCCCAGCGCGACCGGTATCTGTTGAATAATTAGCAAAATACCGATTGCGGCCAGCATACCTTTGATCACCGTACCCGGCACCAGCGTAATAAATCGCCCGGCCCGCAGCACGCCGAACAAAAACTGCAATACACCGGCGACGATGAGCGCAAACAGCAGGGCTGAAAAGGAACCAAGAGTTTCGATTGCACCGGTGACGATAGTGACAAGACCGGCAGCCGGCCCGCTTACGGCAAACTTTGACGGGCTAAAGGTGGTGACCACCAGACCACCAATCACGCCGGTCAGCAGTCCGACAAAGGGCGGAAGACCACTGGCCTGCGCAATCCCCAGACAGAGCGGTAGCGCGACCAGAAAAACGACCAGGCCTGCCGGAATATCCTGACGAAGCGTTTTCAGGTTCATAGCATTTTATCCTCTGCATTTTGCTGAATAAGCTCTTTCAAATGGCCGGAGCGCAGATCGTATACGCAGCCAAACACGTCCAGCGCCGCTCCGGCCCGCCAGACGGCCCTTACCGGCTCTGCCGCCACCAGGTGCCTGAACTGAGCCAGGACGTTGACCTCCACCAGCGCATTCAGTCGTTCGCTTTCGTCGTCATCTTCGCTGGTCTCTGCCAGGCCAGGCGCAATGGCGGCGCGCAGCTGGGTGATCCGGCGGGCAAGTGGGGAATTTTCATCGCCCAGCGGAATGTCCGGCAGTGAAATCGCCGCCTGTACGCCGCCGCAACCGTAGTGGCCACAGAGCACAATGCGCGAGACCTTGAGGTATTCAAGCGCGTATTGCAGAACGCTCATAAAATTATCGTCGCCGTTAACCACCATATTGGCGATATTACGGTGAACAAAAAGCTCTCCCGGATGCGCACCCGTTAATACCTCTGCGGGGACCCGGCTGTCTGAACAGCCAATCCATAACGAATGTGGCGTTTGGGAATGAACATTTTGCCGAAAATAGTGAGGATTGCGTTGGCGGCGCTGTAAGGCCCAACTGCGGTTTTTCGCTAACAGGGGTTTTAGAGTCGTCAAAATAAAGCCTCTCTTTCAGGACGGCAGGAATAAACCTGAACGGCAAATAAGCCGGTTAAATACCTGAGGAGTAACTCAGGCATTGCTTCACAGCTTTCGGTGAAATAAGTTCTAACACTTAATGCTTAATTCATTCATTAAGAATAGTCCTGGTTAAATAATTAATATCGTTTTGTAATTTTATTTAAATAACCTTTATTTCCATTACGTTATTTGCATAACAGCCCGGTAAAATATAAGTTCTTCATATGCCTGCCATCATAGTTAACAGTAAATTATATATAAAACAGCTGGTTGGGAAATAAGACAGGGGTATTATATATGGGGTTAATGGGGTTAATGGGGTTAACAGCGCTAACGACAGCAAATGTAAAGCAGGTCGAAGGCAGGTTGAGGGCAGATGGAAGGCTGATTACAGGCAGGTGAGAATCGAATAACAAGCGAATAATAAGACTGCTATGTAATAAACTTTATGGCATCAAAAATAATTAGATTTATCCATGGCGTCAGCAGGGATTATTTCGATGTGATAATAACGATTCCCACCGCGCGCATAAGTGGAAAGCCCTCCAGGATTACCGTTTATTTTATATATTAGTGTCAGAACCTCTGGAGGAATATTTAAGTTAATTTACATCCCTTGCGGGTTAACTATGCTCCCTGCTGGAGATTCTAAGTCGGTGTTCAGCTGGAAAACGGGACATATCCTGGCCTAAGAGAAAAATCTACACTGTCACCGCTCTCACAGACCCTTTAGAGCATTCTGTGTCACTGCTGCCGTATTAAAGGTGTTTCAGCCATTTCCCCCCCCTGTTCTCCTCGCTCCAAACTCGCTTTTACCTGTTTCATACTGCAAGAGCGCTTTCGGCTGCTGAGTTCTCCCCTGCCGGGCGCGTTGCGGCTCACAGCCTGAGAAGCCCGCATCGTTAAGGCCGGGATTTCAGGCCCGCGGCTGATTGTGCCCCGCAAATGATAAACAAAAATCATGGCTCTTTAATCATTTTATGGCAGACAAAACGCTCTCCTCACCCTAAGTTGGTATTGGCATATTAGCCCTACTGATATATAAACGATTGTTTTAAAAATAAAAATAAAGACAAATCATCCGATGCGCTCCGCGACGACAGAGCCATTGCCGCCGTTATACAGGCATTTTCTTACCCGATTACGGATTAGCAAAAAAACAGAGAGCATACCCTATGAGCAATCGTGACATGGTCAACGTAAAGGAGTGGATAGACAGCCGCTCAATTTCCGGGAGGCAGTGGCTAATCCTGGCGCTGTGCTTCTTTATTATCACCTTCGATGGCTACGATGCTGCCGTAATGGGTTTTATCGCCCCCGCCCTGATTGAAGACTGGGGCATTGCCCGCTCGGAAATGGGTCCCATCCTCGGCGCGGCGATGTTAGGTGTTGCTCTCGGCGCGCTGTTTGTCGGGCCGTGGTCCGATCGCTTTGGCCGTAAACGCGTTTTGCTGATTTCCGTCGCCGGTTTTGCCTGCTTCAGCCTGGCCAGCGCCTTTGCCCGCTCGCCACTGGAGATGGCGCTGCTGCGCTTTATCACCGGCCTGGGGCTGGGAGCGGTGATGCCGAACTGCGTCACCCTGGTAGCCGAATATATGCCCGAACGCCGACGGGGCCTGATGATCTCCCTGATGTATAGCGGCTTTAATATCGGGTCGGGCCTCGGCGGCTTTATTGCGGCCGGGATGATCCCGCGTTTTGGCTGGCAGTCAGTGCTGCTGTTTGGCGGCGGTATTCCCCTGCTGATGCTGCCGCTGCTGATATGGGTGCTGCCCGAATCCGCTCTGTATATGGTCGTCCGCAAAGTCAGTCAGCATAAGATCGCGGCGGTGCTCAATCGCCTGGGCGGCCAGTTTAACAGCGGCGTGACCTTTGTGCTGAATACGCCGGTAGTGCCCAAAAAGTCACAGGTGCTGCAACTCTTCTCACCGGGCTATACCGTCGGCACCCTCTCTCTCTGGCTGACCTATTTTATGGGCCTTTTCGTTATTTATCTGCTTAACGGCTGGCTGCCAACCATTATGCGATCAGGCGGCGTTACCATTGAGCGTGCGGCGATTGTTGCCGGGCTTTTTCAGCTGGGTGGCACGCTTGGCGGGCTGCTGGTGGGTGGGCTGATGGACCGCCTGAAAGCCAAATACGTGATCGCCAGTTTCTATCTGCTGGGCTGCTTCTGCCTGCTTGCGCAGGGCGTCTGGGGATTTGGCCCCACTATGCTTGCGGTGCTGGTATTTATCAGCGGTGCCTGTATCAACGGTGCACAGACCGGTTTGCAGGCCTTTTCTCCTGCCTTTTATCCGACGGAAATGCGCGCGACCGGCGTCTGCTGGATGCACGGTATAGGCCGAACCGGTGCCATCCTCAGCTCCTCGCTCGGTGGCGTGCTGCTGGGCGTCTTTCCCGGACAAACCAGTATTTTCATCGTGTTGTCACTTCCTGCCCTGCTGGCAGCACTCGCCATTACCCAACACAGAGATGCGCATGGCGTAAGGACGCTCAAAGGTGCCGAACCGGAGGCGATCCCTGGCCTGACGCGCACAATTAATAACCGATAAGTGAAGAAAGAGGATCATTATGGCTAAAATTATCGGCGGTCTGGCGGTTTCACATACGCCAACAATCGGCTTCGCAGTTGACCATAACAAACAGAAAGAAGAGCCCTGGGTACCCATCTTTGATGGCTTCGCGCCCATGCAGCGCTGGCTGGAAGAGAAAAAACCCGATGTGCTGCTCTACGTCTTTAACGATCACGTCACCTCATTTTTCTTTGATCACTACTCGGCTTTTGTTCTGGGGATTGATGACCAGTACGCGGTAGCAGATGAAGGGGGTGGCCCGCGTGATTTACCCCCGGTGCGGGGTCATGCCGCACTGTCGCAGCATATTGGGGCCAGCCTGATGGCCGATGAGTTTGATATGTCTTTTTTCCAGGATAAGCCGCTGGATCACGGCCTGTTCTCCCCGCTGTCGGCCCTGCTTCCCTTTGATAACGACTGGCCGGTGCAGATTGTCCCGCTCCAGGTAGGCGTGCTGCAGTTCCCTATTCCCAGCGCCAGACGCTGTTATAAACTTGGCCAGGCCCTGCGTCGCGCGGTAGAAAGCTACCCGGAAGATCTCAAGGTCGCCATTGTCGCGACCGGAGGCGTATCGCACCAGGTTCACGGCGAACGCTGCGGCTTTAACAACCCGGACTGGGATGCACAGTTTGTTGATATGCTGGTCAACGATCCTGAACGCCTGACCGAAATTACCCTCGCGGAGTATGCCTCCTTGGGCGGCCTGGAGGGTGCAGAAGTCATTATGTGGCTGGTTATGCGCGGGGCGCTGTCGGCCAACGTTGAGAAGCTACATCAGGCCTATTACCTGCCCTCCATGACCGGTATTGCTACGCTTATCCTGGAAAATCAGGCCCGTGAGGCACCCGCTGACGTTCATCAGCGCCAGCGTGACAAAATTGAGCTACAGCTCAAAGGCGTCGAAAAGCTGCCCGGTACCTATCCCTTCACCCAGGCGCGCAGCCTGAAGGCGCTGCGGATTAACCGCTTCCTGCATAAAATGATCCAGCCCGCCTGGCGCGAGCGCTTTAAGCGCGACCCTCAGGGGCTTTACGCCGAGGCAAAGCTGACCGACGAGGAGCAGACGCTGCTGACCCAGCTCGACTGGCGCGGCATGATCCACTACGGCGTAAGCTTCTTTCTGCTGGAAAAACTGGGCGCGGTGGTCGGCGTCTCCAATCTGCATATCTACTCTGCCATGCGCGGGGAAACGCTGGAAGAGTTCCAGAAAACCCGTAATCAGCAGGTGCTCTATTCGGTGGCAGGAAAAAAAGCATGATGACGCCGCAACCCATTATTGACTGCCATCATCACGTCTTTGATCCGGTGCGCTTCCCCTACGATCCGGCCAGTACCTACCGTCCTGAGGGACATGAGCTGGGAACACCCGATAATTATCAGACGGTGATGGCGGCGTATAACATTCGCCATTCGCTGATCGTCGGCCCCACATCGGCCTACAACACCGATAACCGCTGCCTGCTCGATACCATTAAGCGCGGTGAGGGCAAGTTTAAAGGGATTGCCGTTACCCCGCGCGACGCGGACAGCGCATCGCTCAGCGACCTGCGCGATCGGGGCGTGGTGGGCATTGCCCTTAACGTCGCGATGCTCGGCACCGAGCCCTTTCTGAAACTGGACGCCCTGATGGAAAGGCTGGCCGCGTTAGAGATGTATGCGCAGATCCAGGTGCAAAACGATCAGCTGCTGGCGCTGATGCCGCTGCTGAAGCGTACCCGAACCCGGCTGCTGATTGATCACGCCGGCAGGCCGGACGTCAGTGCAGGCCTCGATCAGCCGGCCTTTCAGGCGCTGCTGTCGCTGGCAGAAAACGGGCGTACCTTCGTCAAACTCTCGGGGCTGTCGCAGTTCTCAAAGCAGGGTTATCCCTGGGCCGACGGCCACGCTTTTCAGCTGGCGCTGCTGGAGCGTTTCGGGGCCGAAAACTGTATGTGGGGATCGGACTGGCCGTTTTTGCGGGCCAAAAGCCGGATGGATATAGGCGCATTGTTACTGCTGCTTGAGCAGCTGATCCCGGACGACGCGACGCGGCGTCAGATCCTGTGGCATACGCCAAAACGCCTGTTTGGCTTCGGCGAATAAGGAGAAATTTATGCAGACCGTTTATATCCTCAATGGCCCCAACCTTAACCTGCTGGGCACCCGCGAACCGGCCACCTATGGCACCGATACGCTGGCTTCGATTGAGGCATTATGCCGCGCCACGGCGGCAGAACTGAATATCGCCGTCGAGTTTCGCCAGACCAACCATGAAGGAGAGATGATCGACTGGATCCAGGAGGCGCGCCACCATGCTCAGGCGCTGGTGATTAATCCTGCGGCCTGGACGCACACCTCGGTGGCAATCCGCGATGCGGTGACGGCGGTCGCCCTGCCGCTCTATGAGGTGCATATCACTAACGTGCATAAGCGCGAACCCTTTCGCCATCACTCGTATCTCTCGGACGTGGCGCAGGGGGTGATTTGCGGCTACGGACTGCGCGGCTACCGCTACGCCCTGATCGAAGCGGCCAGGCAGCACGGCTAAGCATTAGCGCTCCATCAGGCAGTACGGCTAAGCATTAGCGCTCCATCAGGCAGCACGGTCAGAATAGCGCCCGCTCATTCGGCGCTATGCGTCTAACGGATAGTCCCCGCAGACGTCACGCAGGCAGCTAATTAACGCATCGGCGGCGGGCGAATGCAGGCAGCCGGTACGGTAGCAGAGGCCGATAGCCCTGCCGGTAGCCGGTAGCGCTATCGGCAGCACGGCCAGCTCGCCCGAGGCCAGCTCTACTTCCAGCTGGTGGGCGGAAACCGCCGCCAGCATATCGGAGTCGCGCAGCAGCCCGCGCACCAGCGCCAGATCGCCGCTTTCCACCACCGGGTCGGGCGCCGGGATCCCCATACGGTGAAAACAGGTATCCAGCAGTCGCCGGGCAGGCGTATGCGAACGCGGCAGCACCCAGCGCGCCTCGCGTAGCGCACGTCTGTCGCAGGGATGCTGGCTCAGCGGATGATCGGGCCTGGCCACCAGCACCATCTCCTCATCAAACAGCGTTTCGCTGGTCATATCCTGCTGCTCTTCACTGTTGCGCAGCGCACCGAAAATAAAGTCGATTTCACCGGCGCGCATCTCTGCGGCCAGCATTCCCCAGGCGCTTTCGCTGGTGACGACCTTAATACCGGGATAGCGCGAGGTCAGCCGGATAATCGCCTGGGGGAGCAGGCGGGTGCGTCCGAGCGGCAGGGCGCCAACCCGCACCGTGCCGACCAGATTGCCCTTGCGCGCGGCAATATCGGCGGGAATATGCCGCAGCTCATTCAGCGCGCGGCGAATATTGGGCTCAATCTCACGCCCCGCCAGCGAAGGCACCATACCATGAGGCGTTCTTTCCAGCAGGGGAATACCCGCGCCGTTCTCCAGCACCTTTAGCGCCGCGCTGACGGCGGGCTGGCTCAGACCCAGCTGATGCGCCACCGACTGCATATGATTGGTCTGACACAGGGTGATAAAAATTTGCAGCCGGCGGACGTTGAATAGCCACAGCGGTTCAGACTCATTGCGGCTGCTTCTGCTCAGCAGTTTCGCCAGTCGGCGCGGCAGAGAATGGAGTTCCTCAATCGCCCGGCGCGCGCGCGGCAGGATGCACTTACCAAAGTCAGTCAGCATCATACCGCCGGAATGGCGCTCGAACAGCGGTACCGCAAGCCGCTGCTCCAGATCGTGAATGGATCGCGTGACCGCCGACTGGGTGCGAAATAACTCATCGGCCGCGCGCGAAACGCTCCCCTGGGCAACAACCTGACAAAACGCTCTGATTTGCATCAGATTTACTGGCTCATTCCCGGTTATATTTGGCGCCATACCCTGCCCTCTTTTGCCCGGATGAATGGGGCCACTATAAATAAAACGCATACCTGCTGCAATCAAATGAATTATCCCGTCCCCGCCCAGAGTGACAGCATTAAAAAAAACGTAAAGGAACCCGATGATGACTGAACTCACTTCTCCTAAAACGGCTCTGGTCGTTAGCGCACACTCTGCCGACTTCGTCTGGCGCTCAGGCGGGGCCATCGCCCTGCATCAGCAGCAGGGTTATCAGGTACACGTGGTCTGCCTGTCGTTTGGCGAACGTGGCGAATCCGCGAAGCTGTGGCGTAAAGGCAACATGACCGAAGAGAAAGTTAAAACGGCCCGCCGCGCCGAAGCGCTGGCCGCCGCAGACATTCTCGGTGCGAGCATAGAATTTTTTGATATGGGTGATTATCCGCTGCGTGCGGATAAAGAGGCCCTGTTCCGCCTGGCAGACGTTTACCGTCGGGTACAGCCGCACTTTGTTCTGACCCATTCCCTGCTCGATCCCTATAACTATGACCATCCACTGGCCAACAACCTGGCGCAGGAGGCACGCATCATCGCCCAGGCAGAGGGATATCGCCCCGGCGAAAAAATTATCGGTGCGCCACCGGTCTACTGCTTTGAACCTCATCAGCCAGAGCAGTGCAGCTGGAAGCCGGATGTGCTGCTGGATATCACCAGCGTCTGGGATAAAAAATATGCCGCTATCCAGTGTATGGCCGGGCAGGAACACCTGTGGGAATACTACACCCGCGTGGCGCAGCAGCGCGGCGTGCAGGCGAAACGCAACGTTGGCATCACCTCAACCCGCGATATTATCTACGGCGAAGGCTACCAGAGTATTTTCCCTCGCGTGACGGAGGATCTGGCATGAGTGCGATCGGTAAGAAAGGGGTGGTGGTGCGTCATATCGAGCGGGCGGCCGGGCGTGATATCGCCGCGCTGGCCGGATATGGCGTCGCGACGGTACATGAAGCGCAGGGCCGCAAAGGGCTGCTGGACCCGGCTATCCGCCCGATTCAGCAGAATAAAGGCATTGCGGGCAGCGCCGTTACCGTCCTGCTGGCACCCGGCGACAACTGGATGTTTCACGTGGCGGTCGAGCAGTGCCAGCCGGGAGATATTCTGGTGGCCGTGCCAACCTCCCCCTGCGTTGACGGTTACTTTGGCGATCTGCTCGCCACCTCCCTGCAATCGCGCGGCGTACAGGGCCTGATTGCCGACCACGGTATCCGAGACAGCAAAACGCTGCGTGAGATGGGCTTTGCCGTCTGGTCCCGCGCTATTTACGCTCAGGGCACGGTAAAAGAGACGCTGGGATCGGTCAACGTGCCGGTAGTCTGCGCCGGCCAGCTGGTCTGGCCCGGTGATGTGATCGTCGCCGACGACGACGGTGTGGTGGTGGTGCGCCGGGCAGAGGCCGCCAGCACCGCAGAAAGCGCCGCTAAGCGGGAAGCGCTGGAGGAGAGCAAGCGCGCGCGCATGGCCTCCGGCGAGCTGGGGCTGGATATCTATCAAATGCGCCCACGCCTGGCCGAAAAAGGCCTGCGCTATGTGGACACCCTGGACGATCTGGAGAACTGATATGCGCCAGCGCCGCCTGCCCTGCCTGCTAATACGGGGGGGCACCTCTAAAGCCGCCTGTTTTCTTGCCGACGATCTGCCGGAAGAGCGGGATCTTCGCGATCGCGTACTGCTGGCGGTGATGGGATCGCCGGATATCAGGCAGATCGACGGGCTGGGCGGCGGCGATCCGCTGACCAGCAAAGTCGCCATCGTACGTGCTTCCCAGCGGGAAGATGCCGACGTGGATTATCTTTTTGCCCAGGTTAACGTCGATCGCGCCAGCGTCGATTACGGGCAGAACTGCGGCAATGTGCTGGCGGCTATTGGCCCCTTTGCGCTGGAGCGGGGGCTGGTGAAAGCGGCTGGCGAGACCACCGGCGTGCGGATTTTTATGGAAAATACCGGCCAGATAGCAACGGCGCAGGTCGCCACGCCGGACGGTGAAGTCTGCTACGACGGCACGCTGAAAATTGACGGCGTGCCGGGAACGGCGGCAGAAATTGTGCTGAACTTCAGTGATATTGCAGGCTCCAGCTGTGGCGCGCTGCTCCCCACCGGCAACGTGCGCGACACTGTTGAGGGTGTTGATATCACCTGCATTGATAACGGCATGCCGGTGGTGATCCTGCGTGCGGCGGATTTCGGCCTGAGCGGCTATGAATCACGCGAGCAGCTCGACGCAGACCAGACGCTTAAGCGCCGTCTGGAATCGATTCGCCTGCAGGCCGGTCCACTGATGAATCTGGGCGATGTGAGCCAGCGAACCGTGCCCAAAATGAGCCTGCTGGCCGAGCCGCGCGAGGGCGGCGCAATTTGCAGCCGGACCTTTATTCCTCACCGCTGCCATGCCTCGGTCGGGGTGCTGGGCGCGGTCAGTATTGCCAGCGCCTGCCTGCTGCCGGGCAGCGTGGCCGAGGGTCTGGCGCGTATCAGCGATGCACGCGATCAGCGCCTGAGCGTTGAGCATCCCAGCGGGGAATTTAGCGTTATTTTGCAGCGTGACGAGCAGATGACGCTGACGGGCGCAGGGTTACTGCGCACGGCCAGGTCGATCTTTGACGGCGAAGTGCTGATCCCGGACGCGGTCTGGCCAGCGACAACCACTCACGGAGCGCCATGATGATCAATATTACCTTTATCGGCTTTGGCGAGGCCGGGGGCATTTTCGCAGCGGATCTGGCCGATCGTGCCGTAGTCACCGTTTGGGATCGTAAGTTTATCACTCCGTCCGCACAGGCCGAATCGCTGGCGGACGAGCAGGCCAGGCTCCGACAAAAAGCGGCCGGGGCGGGCGTGCGGGTGGCGGGATCGCTGGCGGAGGCGCTGGACAATGCCACGCTGATATTCTCCACCGTTACCGCCTCCCAGGCGCTGGCGGTCGCCACCGAAGCCGCCGCGCTGCTGAAGCCTGGACAGGTATTTCTCGATCTGAACTCTGTTTCCCCGGCGACCAAACAGGCCGCTGCCGCACAGGTACAGGCCAGCGGTGCCGATTATATTGATGTGGCCGTGATGTCACCCGTCCCCCCTAAGCGCCTGGCAACACCGCTGCTGATCGGAGGACTGGAGGCCGAGGCAATAGCCCGTAAACTGGAGACGCTCGGGCTGAACAGTCGCTTTCAGAGTCAGCAGGTGGGCGAAGCCTCGGCAATAAAGATGTGCCGCAGCGTGATGATTAAAGGCCTCGAGGCGCTGACCACCGAGTGTCTGAGCGCCGCCCGTCGATATGGCGTTGAACAGCCGGTGCTGGCATCCCTGCACGCCAGCTTTCCTTCGCTGGGCTGGAACGATGCGCTGCCGGACTACCTGATTAGCCGCGTCGCCGAGCACGGCCAGCGCAGAGCAGAGGAGATGCGGGAAGTGGTAAAAACGCTGGAAGATGTCGGTGTGGATGCCGCCATGAGTCAGGGGATTGTCACCACGCAACAGGGCCTGGTGGATGCCCTGCGCCAGCGTCAGCTGACTTATCAGCAGCTTACGCCCTTCAACTGGCAGCACACCCTGGATACATTATTTAAGGACAGATGAGATGAAAAAGCATTTACTTGCCGCCATCCTGCTGATGGCAGCAGCGGGCGGTAGTCAGGCAGCCTCCGCACCGGATCTTAATGCAGACCGGGCCTGGCAGGTGATCGCACAGGTGAAATCCACGCTGGCAGCGGCGCACAGTACCGGCTGTGTCGCCGTGGTTGATGGCGATGGCCTGCTGCTGGCCTTTCAGCGGCTCGATGGCGCACCGCCCGGCTGCGTTGAAGCCTCGCTGGGCAAGGCGCGCACCTCGGCCCTTTATCACACGCCGTCGCTGAAAATGATGCAGCGTCTGCAAAAAGGGGAAACCACCGTGCTGGCGATCCCGCAGGCGGTGGCGCTTGGCGGCGGTTACCCCCTCTCTCTTAAAGGTGATGTTGTCGGCGCCGTTGGCGTCAGTACACCCCAACAGGAACTGGATAATCAGGCGTCGGAATCCGCAGCCCGTTCGCTGCACTGACCCGGACAACATGTACTTAAGGACTCATCCCATGCCCCTTACACGTCGTCGACTTCTGGCCAGCTCAGCGGGACTGCTGGCTGCCGGTGTCCTGACCCGGTGGTTACCGGGCGGCGCCGTTAACGCTGCTGCCCCGCAGGCGCAGGCCTTTCTGTTACCGGATAATTTTCTCCTGCTTTCCCGGCAGCTAACCGGGACCACCAGCCCCGACCCGCTGCTGGCGCAGCGGCTTCACCGCTGGCTACATACCACGGTTGAAGACCTTGACTACAACGTTGACCGCCTCACCGCGCTGCTGGCGAAGGAGCACGGGCAGACGCTACCCGCGTCTCTTCCCCCTGACCTTCAGGCACTGGCCCATATGATTATCTCCGGCTGGTATCTCGGCGTGGTCGGGAGTGAGCACCCTCGCTGCATCGGCTTTGAAAATATAGTCAGCTATCAGCTGGTCAGGGACACCCTTCTTCCGCCCAGCTATGCCCCGGGCGCGCCCAATTTCTGGACGCAGCCCCCGGCAGAAGGAAGCCAGGTGGGCGGACTGCCCCTCGCCGCGAATGCTAATACGCCCGCGCAGGCGATCGTCGCCGATAAAGGTTACCCGGCTGCCCGTCAGCACATGACAAAGGAGAGTCTGCATGGCTGAATCATTAAGCGCAGATGTGGTCGTGATTGGTGCCGGTATAGCGGGTTCGCTGGCGGCGCTGAAAATGGTGAAGGCGGGTGCTTCGGTGCTGATGCTGGAGTCCGGCCCTGAGATCAAAAGGGATCAGGCGGTGGAGTACTTCCGCAACTCCCCGTTTAAAGGCGACTTTACCGAGCCTTATCCGCCCGAGCCCTGGGCGCCGCAGCCCAAGTTTATCCCGGTGGATAATGAGTATCTGATCCAGAAAGGCCCTGATCCCTATCGCGCGCAGTATCTGCGCGGGATCGGCGGCACCACCTGGCACTGGGCCGGACAGGCGTTTCGCCTGCTGCCGAACGACATGCGCCTGCACTCGCTGTACGGCGTGGGCCGCGACTGGCCCATCAGCTATCAGCAGCTCGAGCCCTGGTACTGCGAGGCCGAATATCAGATGGGCGTCTCCGGTGACGCAGATCTCTCCTCGCCGCGCTCCCGCCCCTACCCGCTGCCCGGCATCCCGCTGCCCTACGGCTTTGAGCGGCTCAAACAGCGTCTTGCTCCGTTGGGCTATGAGGTGGGTATTGGCCCGCAGGCCCGCAACAGTCAGCCTTATGATGGCCGCCCCGCCTGCTGCGGTAATAACAACTGTATGCCCATCTGCCCGATTGATGCGCAGTACCACGGCGGCATCTCGGCGCGCAAAGCCCTTGATGCGGGCGTGCGGGTCGTTGCCAACGCGGTGGTGTACCGCATCGAATCCGATCCGCAGGGGCGGATCCAGGCGGTGCATTATCTCGACCGCAACCGGGAGAGCCACCGCGTCACCGGCCGGTGCTTTGTGCTGACCGCTAACGGCCTGGAAAGCCCGAAAATTCTGCTGCTCTCCACCAGCTCGCACCATCCGCAGGGTATTGCTAATCGCTCTGGCATGGTCGGACGCAACCTGATGGATCACCCCGGATCGTCGGTGGAGTTCTATGCTGATGAACCGGTCTGGTTTGGCCGCGGCCCGATGCGACCGGGGAGTATCAATAACCTGCGCGAAGGCGCGTTTCGCCGCACGCGATCGGCAGTGCGCATTGACTTTGCGAACACCTCGCCGGTGCGCTATCTGACCGAGCGTCTGGTGCGTCAGGGCTTCTATGGTAAAGCCCTGAACGAGAAGCTGCGCTGGCAGGCAGAGCGCTTCGTCCTGCTGAAGTCGCTGCTGGAAATGCTGCCGGAGCCGGACAACCGCGTCACGCTCAGTCAAACGAAGAAAGATGCCTGGGGCATTCCAAAGCTGGAGGTTTACTACCGCTTTCCGCAGTACGTGCATCGCGGCTATGACCAGGCCGCCGCTGATTTTAAACGCATCGTGGCGCAGATGGGTGGCCGCGACGCCGCATTCAGTCCGCGCGGCGTGTACGACAACAACCAGCATATTACCGGCACGATGATCATGGGCAACGATCCTGAGAACTCGGTGGTCAATGCGGAGTGTCGTGCGCACGATCATCCCAACCTGTTTATTGCCGGTACCGGGATCATGCCCTCCTGCGCCACGGTCAACTCTACCCTGACCGGCACCGCGCTGGCGCTTATGATGGCGGACAACGTGTTGAAAACGCTCAGAGGTGCCGGATGAGATTGCCCTTTTTACCTCTCCTTATGCTTTTCTCCCTGCTGTTAAGCCTTCAGGCGCAGGCGGACGAGGCGCAAATTGCGCGCGGGGCGTACCTGGCCACCGCATCTGACTGCCTGGCCTGCCATACCGCGACCCACGGCAAGCCGCTGGGTGGCGGCTTTGCGGTGAGTACGCCGTTTGGGCAGATTTACGGCAGCAATATCTCCTCAGACCCGGAGTACGGCATTGGCGGCTGGAGCGAAGATCAGTTTGTCGCGGCGGTCCGCGAGGGCGTGGCGCCAAACGGCCGACAGCTGTATCCGGCCATGCCCTATGATGCATTCCGTAAAATGCGCCGCGAGGATGTGCTGGCGATCCGCGCCTGGATCCTCTCGCAGCCCGGCGTTCACCAGCCCTCACCGCAAACGCATCTGCCCTTTCCCTTTAATCAGCGCTGGGGACTGCGCGTCTGGAAGTGGTTTAACCTCGATCGCGGTGAATTGCAGCCGGATCCGACGCGGAGCGCAGCGTGGAATAATGGCCGCTATCTGGTGGAGGCGCTGGCACACTGCGGCACCTGTCACACCCCGCGAACGCTCACCTTAGGCATGGATAACGATCGTCCGCTGGCGGGCGGCGATCTCGGCGGCTGGATCGCCTGGAATATTACGCCGGATCGCAATGCGGGCATCGGTGACTGGACGGAGGATCAGCTGGTTCAGTATCTCAAAACCGGCTATGTGGCCGGCCGCGCCAGCGCATCTGGCCCGATGGCCGAGGCGATCGAGCACAGTATGCAGCATCTGCCGGAGCAGGATCTGCGCGATATCGCTGACTATCTGCGCTCGGTAAAACCGGAGGGGGATAAGACGCAAACCCGGCCACGCAGCGAGTGGGGACAGCCCGACTGGCAGGTGATGGGGCTGCGCGGGGCCAGCGAGCAGCAGCGCCTGGCGCAGCCGGGCGCGGTGCTGTATGCCGGTAACTGCGCCAGCTGCCACGGCGCGCAGGGCAGCGGTTCGGGCAGCGGCTTTGGAGCCTACCCTTCGCTTTATCACCATACCACCACCGGCGCGTCCGACAGCCGGAATGTCGTATCGGTGATCTTAAATGGCGTGCGGCGGCATACGTCACAGGGTGAGATCCTGATGCCCGCCTTTGCCTCTGAGCTGAGCGATCGGCAGATAGCGGATATCAGTAACTACGTCAGCCTGCGCTTCGGCAATCCGGCAGCGGCAAAGGTCAGCGAAAAGCAGGTCGCCGCCTGCCGTAAGGGATCAAAACTGCCCGCGCCGCCGGTTTACAGTGAGGGTACTCTGATTAACCGTAGCCAACGACCTTAAAGCCCTCGTCTGTGCCCGGCTCAGTGAAATAACGCATTATCAGGTTGAACTGCTCATCCGCTGCTGGATAATCAGGCAAGGCCGCCGCATCAGAGGCGTGCAGGCGGGATTGCCAGACTTCATCAGGAACGTTGAGTGCGAAGTTAATCATCGTGAAGCCATCATCCATATGCACGATCTGCTGGAGAATGCCGGGCGTTGTGCGATATAGGGCATTAATGAACAATCGCATTAATAATCAGTACGCCGGCCAAACCCAGGAAGGAGATCAATGTTTCCATCACCGTCCAGGTTTTTAGCGTTTCGACCAGGGTAAGATTGAAATAGCCCTTAAACAGCCAGAAGCCCGGATCGTTGACGTGAGAGGCAATCACGCTGCCGGATCCCACCGCCAGCACCATCAGCGCCGGATCGGTGTGGGTGATCGCCACGATCGGCGTAACGATACCGGCGGTGGTGATCGCCGCGACCGTCGCCGACCCCAGCGCCACGCGTAGCATCGCCGCGACCGTCCAGCACATCAGCAGCGGCGACAGCGACGACCCCTTCATCAGGTTGGCAATGTAGTCGCCTACGCCGCTGTCCACCAGCACCTGCTTAAAGGCCCCGCCCCCGGCGATAATGAACACGATCATGGCGATGGCCGCGATCGAACTGCCGCAGATATCCATCACCTCCTCCATTTTACGACCGTTGCGCAGCCCCAGCGTCAGCACGGCGACCACCACCGAGATAAACAGCGCCACCGCCGGATTACCGACAAACTCAAAGAACTGCCGCAGCGCATTCTCTTTCGGCATCGTCAGCTCGCAAATAGCCGCCAGCGCCATCAGGATCACCGGGATCACCGCCGCAAAAATGCTGGTCCAGAAGCCCGGCATTTCATGCTCTTCAAAGATTTTCGGGTTAAACAGCCCTTCCGGCGGGCTGTGCTCAAAGCTTTTAAGAAAGCGTGAGAAGAGCGGCCCGGCAATAATCACCGTCGGCAGCGTAATGATCAGCCCGTACAGCAGCGTGGTGCCGATGTTGGCACCAAATATCGTGGCGATAGCCGTGGGGCCGGGATGCGGCGGCAGAAAGCAGTGGGTGACCGAAAGCGCCGCCACCATCGGCACGCCAACGTAGAGCAGCGGCAGCTGGGCCGCCGCCACAATGGTAAACACCAGCGGCAGCAGCAGCACAAATCCCACCTCATAAAACATCGCCAGCCCGACGATCAGCCCGGTGACCACCAGCGCCCACTGCAGGCGCGCTTTGCCGAAGGCTGCAATCAGCGTAGTGGCCACGCGCTGTGCGGCACCGGTGTCCGATACCAGCCTGCCGAGCATGGCACCGAACCCCAGTATTAATGCCAGGCTGCCGAGCGTGCCCCCGACGCCTTTCTGGATCGAAGCGATGACCGCCAGCGGCGTCATGCCCTCCGCCACCCCGACCACGGCAGAAACAAAAATGAGTGCAATAAAGCCATTCACTTTGAAGACGATCATCAGTACCAGCAGCAGGATCACACCAAGCACAATAAAAGTAATGGGCATCGTAGTTCCCTGAAAGAGTTAGCATTGGATAGTTAAGGTGTAGTCTCCTGCGGCTTCGTCTGCCCTCTTCCATGTTGAATTGTTGGGCGCGCATCACACTCCGGTTAACGGGTTGTTGCGTACAACCTTTTCACCGCTAGAGTTAACTCATCCGACCACTTACTCTCAGGGGGGCCTGTGAGCGTTTCACTCTTTTCTCCGCTGGATCTGGGCTTTACCCAGTTAAAAAACCGCATTCTGATGGGGTCCATGCATACCGGACTGGAAGAGCATGCGGATGGGCCGCGCCGTCTGGCGGCATTCTATGCCGATCGCGCGGCCGCTGGCGTGGCACTGATCGTCACCGGCGGCATCGCCCCCTCACCGGAGGGGGTGGTGATGCCGGGTGCGGCGATCCTGAATCATGCTGACCAGCTGGCGCAACACCGCCCGGTCACGGAGGCCGTCCACCGTGCCGGGGGGAAAATTGCGCTACAGATCCTGCACGCCGGGCGCTACAGCTATCAGCCTTCGCTGGTGGCCCCTTCTGACCTTCAGGCCCCTATCAACCCCTTCCGGCCTGCGGCGCTGAATCATGATGATATTCTGGCGTTGATGGGTGACTTTGCCCGCTGCGCCGCGCTGGCGAAGGAGGCGGGCTACGACGGCGTTGAAATCATGGGCTCCGAGGGCTACCTGATTAATCAGTTCCTGGCGGCGCGGACGAATCAGCGCAGCGATGAATGGGGCGGTGACAATCGCCGCCGGATGCGCTTTGCCGTCGAGATTGTCCGCGCGGTGCGCGAGGCGACGGGACGCGAATTTATTATTATTTATCGCCTGTCGATGCTGGATCTGGTGGAGGGCGGTAACAGTCTGCCGCAGACGGTACAGCTGGCCCAGGCGATTGAAAAAGCAGGTGCCACGATGATCAATACCGGTATCGGCTGGCATGAAGCCCGTATTCCTACCATCGCCACGTCGGTTCCGCGCGCCGCTTTCGGCTGGGTCACCAAACTGCTGCGTCAGCACGTTAGCGTGCCGCTGATCGCCACCAACCGCATTAATCATCCCGCCGTGGCGCAGGCCCTGCTGGATGACGACTGTGCCGATATGGTTTCTATGGCGCGCCCTCTGCTGGCCGACGCGCAGTGGGTCAGTAAGGCGCAGCAGGGTCGCAGCGATGAAATCAATACCTGCATTGGCTGCAACCAGGCCTGTCTGGATCAGATTTTTGCAGGCAACGTCACCTCCTGCCTGGTGAACCCCCGCGCCTGCCACGAAACCGACATGCCGGTGACGTCGGCTACGCGAGTGAAAACGCTGGCGGTGGTCGGCGCAGGCCCGGCGGGACTGGCCTTTGCGGTCAATGCCGCCGTACGCGGCCATCGGGTAACGCTGTTCGACAGTGCGCCGGTGATCGGCGGCCAGTTCGATATTGCCAGACAGATCCCCGGCAAGGAGGAATTTGCCGAAACGCTACGCTACTACCAGCGTCAGCTGACCCTCACCGGCGTCACGCTGCGCCTTAATCAGACGGCGACCAGCGGGATGCTGATGGATTTTGATGAGGTGGTGCTGGCCAGCGGGGTGGTACCGCGCACGCCGCAGATCCCCGGCATCGACCATCCTTCGGTGCTGAGCTATTTGCAGGTTCTGCGCGATAAAACGCCGGTAGGCCAGCGCGTTGCTATTATCGGCGCGGGGGGAATTGGCTTTGACACCGCAGAGTATCTGAGCCAGCACGGCCAGTCCGTCAGTCTGGACGTGGCGGCCTTCTGCCAGCAGTGGGGGATCGACCAGACGCTACAGCAGCCCGGCGGGCTGACTGCGCCACGCCCTTCCCCCTCCAGCCGTCAGATCTGGCTGTTGCAGCGTAAAACCGGCAGGCCGGGAGCAACCCTGGGTAAAACCACCGGCTGGATCCATAAAGCGACCCTGCATATGCACGGCGTCGCGATGTGGGGCGGCGTGCAGTACCTGAAGATTGACGACGACGGTCTGCATATTCTGCGTGACGGGCAGCCCGAGGTACTGGCTGTTGATAACGTGGTGATCTGTGCCGGACAGGAGCCTTATCGGCCGCTGGCCAGCGAACTGCGGGCGAGGGGGAAGACGCTGCACGTCATTGGCGGGGCAGACGTGGCGCTGGAGCTGGATGCCCGCCGGGCGATTGCCCAGGCTACCGCGCTGGCGCTGAGTATATAGTCGGTCGAGGTTGAGTTTACCGGGGGGTGAGGCTGAGTATACCGGTGGGTGATAAAGCCCGGACGCGGCCCGGGCCCTCTCTTTTATTTCCCGCTCCACGCCTTGAGGTTCGCGTCGCGCGTTTGCAGCTTTTGCTGCGGCGTCAGTTGGTTATAACCCTGCCCCAGCCCGCTTTCCCAGTCGCCGTAAAGCGGGTTCGGCAGAATAATAAACTGGGTGCCAAACAGGCGATGGTTTTGATTCACAAAGGCGCGGCGCTGGGCGTTACCCTGGTGGTAAGTGGCGGCGCCGTAGTCGTTAAGGTTATCGCCGATATAAAGCACCACGTTGTAACCTTCCGCCCGGATGGCGTCAAACCGCGCCTGCTTGTTGGAGCTGTCGGTTTTCAGCCTTAGCGTTTTGTCATTTACGCCGGTAAAGCCCAGCCGCTTCAGATTATCTGCCGTGGCAGCGGCGTCCTGACCGTCGCGGTTTGAGACGTAAAACATGGTGCCGCCGTGGCTGTTAACGTAGTTGGCAAACGCTACCGCGCCCGGTATCGCCGTCGCCTGACGCGCCTGAGTCCACGCAGACCAGGTTTTATCGCTAAACGGCTGGTTGGCCTTTACCTGCCAGGCGCTGTAGGCGCTGTTATCAATCATCGTTTCATCCAGATCGACGATTACCGCTTTTGGCTTACCGGTCAGTGAAGCGGAATGGTCAAAGGCGAGCGTGGCAAAGTTAAACGCCTGCCAGGCCAGCGCCTGGTACTCTCCCGACTGCTGGAACCAGTTCAAAGCCATCACCGACTGCTGATTAAGTTGATTGGCGGCATCCTGCTGGTGGCTGGCGCAGCCGGACAGCGTCAGGGCGACCAGCACGGCGGCCCCGGTTAAACCTGTTCTGTTAATCTTCATTCTCACTGGCGTTTCCCTGTCTGAAAGTTTTAGAAGGAGGGGTGAAATAACGCCTTAAAATGTCGCATTTCCCGCATAATGTGAAGAGATTGTTCTCCTGCTGGCTACCGATAAGGAAACCCTATGACCCCTGTCTGGCACTCACCGCTGCTGTCGTCCTTCGACTGGCTCGATCACGCCTTCCTGCCCGCCGGAGAGCGGCCTCGCGCGGATGCCATCTACAATCACCAGCGTCATACCGCCGTGGTGGTGCCCGACAGCGACGCGCTGCCGGTAAAAAGCCGCGAAGCGGATGCGCTGATCGCCACCGGAGCGCGTCCGGTCGCCGTTTACACCGCCGACTGCCTGCCCATTCTGATTGCCGATACCCGCCAGCGCCAGGTTGCCGCCGTACACGCGGGTCTGAATGGCGCGCTAAAGGGCGTGCTGATCAACACTCTTCGTCGCCTGTGTGAACAGGGCGCCACGCCGGAAAGTCTGTTTATAGCGATTGGCCCGGCCATCGGCCCCTGCTGCTATGAGCTGGGAGAAGACCTGATTGCCCGCACGGCGGAGGAAAACCCGCACGGGCTTGCACCGCTGCTGCCCTTCTCCCCTCAGCAGCCCACCAACCCCCACGCGCGGCGCGCTCAGGCCGCAGGGACCACCCAGGGGGTCTGGTTTGACCTGCCGCTGCTGGCAAAACGTATGGCGATGCGCGAAGGCGTGCCGGAAGCGCAGATCGAGACAAGTCGGATCTGCACCTACTGTATGGCGGAAGAGCAGGCGAGCTATCGCCGCAATAGCCACTTTAATCATGGCTATGAGCAGCGATTTTCGTGGATCTCACGGCGTCAGGCGTAAGGAAACGCCGGATTTAGCGAAGCTTAACCGAACGCAGTATGACGAATTTCTGATGTGAGGCGACGGTGGTGCAGTTGCCGAACAGCTTTTTCATCTTGCGGTAGTAGTCCAGGTGACGATTACCGACCACGCGCAGTTCACCGCCGTACTGCAGGCAGCGACGGGCGTCGCGAAACATCTGCCAGGCAATATGATCGGTCAGGGTGTTCTGCTGGTGAAACGGCGGATTGCACAGCACCGCATGCAGACGGTCGGAGGGGAATCCGGCCAGCGCATTATTGACGGCAAAATGGCTGCGGGCCAGGTCGTCCGGGCGGTTGGTGGCGACGTTCAGCTGACTTGAGGCAACTGCCATATAGGATTCATCAATAAAATGCATCTCAGCCGCCGGATTCTGCGCCAGCGCCGTCAGGCCAATGACACCATTACCGCAGCCGAGGTCAACCATCTCACCCTCAACGTTTTCCGGCAAATGCGCCATAAAGAAACGCGCACCCACGTCCAGGCCGCTGCGGGCAAAGACGTTAGCGTGGTTGTGAATCTGATAGTCGGTGCCCTCCAGCGGCCATACGTAGGTTGCGGGCCCTTCGGCCAGCGTCGGCAGGTCTGGCGTACAGAAGACCAGCCGCGCTTTTTTTACTGCCAGCGAGGTGGTGGTTGGCCCCAGCACGCGCTCAAACAGCTGTAGGGTCGAGGTATGAATATCCTTCGCTCTGGCTGCGGCAATCACCTGCGTGTCAGGGGTGACCACGCTGCGCAGGGCGCGTAGCTGCTGCTCCAGCAGGGCCAGCGTCCTGGGGATTTTAATCAGCACGCGGGCGGGCGCGGCAGGCAGGGGGGACAGACTGTCCAGCAGGCGCACTTCGCCTTCGTCCATCCCGTTCAGCGAGAGATTTTGCCGCGTCGCCTGCTGGCTGATATAAGAATCGCTGACGCTGTACAGGTCTTCGCCCTGCAGGGCGCAGGCCAGCGTTCCGAAGGTATCGTTAAACAGGATGGTGGGGCCACCGATCGCTGAGTTTTCAAGGTGTTTCAGCAGATATTCATCTGCGGCGTCCCAGGCCTGCAGCGGACTCTCTTCGCGCATCTGGGGAAAACGATGCAGCGTCAGCGTGCGGTGGCTCAGTTCGAGTTGGCTCATGGGATCTCCGGCGTGGTAAAATTCCCGCGATTTATCCCCTAAAACGGGCCGACAGTAAACGTTTTTCTTGCAGGAGCAGGCATGTCATTGATTTATCTTCAGGGGTATCCCGAGTCGCTGCTGGCACAGGTTCGCCAGCTGATCGATGAGCAGCGGCTGGGTGACGTGCTGCGCAAGCGCTATCCTGAGGGGCACAATATCACCAGCGATCGCGCACTCTATGACTATGCGCTGACGCTAAAAACGCAGGCACTACGTAACGCGCCCCCGCTCAATAAGGTGATTTACGACAGTAAAATAAAGGTGATGAAGCATGCGCTTGGGCTGCATACCGCCATTTCACGGGTTCAGGGCGGGAAGTTAAAGGCTAAGGCCGAGATTCGCGTCGCCACCATCTTTAAGCAGGCACCCGAGGCTTTCCTGCGAATGATCGTGGTTCACGAGCTGGCACATATAAAAGAGAAGGATCATAACAAGAGTTTCTACCAGCTCTGCTGTCATATGGAGCCGCAGTATCACCAGCTGGAGTTTGACACGCGGCTATGGCTGACCGAACAGGCGCTGCGTGGCCGGGAGAGCTAAATAGCTGTTCTAAAGAGTGCTACAGGTGGAGCCATGCAGCTAAGCAGACCGTCGGGCGCATGGCTGCGCGAGCCGAGGCTTCATGGACGGATTCAGGCTTTCGGCGTTGTGCAGGGTGCAACCGGGGTACACTACAGCGTTGATCGAAATTGCGTGCTGCTATTTTTCAAGGGCGCGCTACCCGGATCGTCGATAATCCTGGATTTAAGCCATCCCGCGACGCGATAACTCTTATATTATATGGTACTACCAGGCTCATAAATAAAGCCGAATTTCGCCCTATAATCCGCTTAAGCACTTTATCAACTAACCTTAAATAAATTTTTTCATAATTATCTTTGGGACATTAATTTATCAGAATCATTCAGTTAGGCGACATAAAATAAGAGCATTCCTAAGCGATGCGCTAATTTAATACCAATTACAAGTTGTTACATTTGAAAGACCAATTAAACTCGCGCCATGCGCATTACTTGCTAAAGTTAAAAGCGTGCAGGACGTTATACCGAAGCGGTGAATTAAATACGCGTTCAGCCCGATGGCAAATTTTTAAATATTCTCACTAAGGTTAACCATATGGGAAATAAAAACGAGCCGCTGGATGAATACGCTGAAGGCGTAGATAAAATGCAGCTGGCTGAAGAGCAGGTTAACATCTCTAAAGAACGCAGCGTCGACGCGAGGTACCGCATACATCGCACGACACACGTCAATGAAGAGTTACTTGAAGCCGAGCTGTCTCACGATGAAGTCGACATTCGACATGTTGCCATTAATCAGGTGCTGGGTGAAAACGATTCACCGCAGGTTCGTCAGGATGGGGATGTGCTTATTATTCCCGTCATTGAGGAACAGGTAGAAATTGTCCGTCGAAACGTGCTTAAGGAAGAAATTCATATCCACAAGCGCAGCAAAACCGAAAATTTCAGGCAGAGCATTACTCTGCGTAATCAGGAAGTCACTATCGAGAAAGAAGAAACCTGATTTAATTAATCTACGAGGATCCATTTATGTCACATGAAAAAATCGTAACCGCATTCAACCAACTTCAACAGGCAGAAGCGGCGAAAGAAAAATTGATCGTCGAAGGTATTGCTGAAAAAAATATCGATATTATTTCAGGTAAAAGATTACAGGTCGAAGACAAAGAGATTCGCCACCCAAGCTTCTGGCAGCGTCTGTTCGGTACCGATGTCGATGATAACTATGCCACCGAGTACAGCAAAGCGCTGCGTTCCGGCGGCGTTCTGCTTACGGTAAAAGTCCCTAAAGACCAGGCCGACCATATTGAACATGAACTGAGCGCCTTTGCAGCCGACTACTCTTCGCTGTCCACCCACCGTGGCGCGCTGACCGGCGGCGAATTTGCCGGAGAGACCAATGACCTTGGTACGACCCCAGGCTCGCTCTCTTCCACTGCTCAGCCCCCTGTCGCCACGCCAGCAGGTAAAGGTCTTGAAACCGACCGCGATGCGCTGAAGCTTGCGGAAGAAGAAGTGGCAATTGGTAAGCGTCAGGTCAGCGATGGTTCCGTTCGCCTTCGCCGTTACACGGTAGAAGATGAAGTGGCAGAAGACGTTTCACTGTACGATCAGCACGCTGAAGTTTTCCGTCGCGCAGTCGATGAACCTGCCTACCTGAACGACGTTGACTGGTCCGATAAAACCATCGAGGTTGAAGAGTCTCATGAGATCCCAACCATCGAGAAGACCACGCGTGTGAAAGAGGAAGTCGGTCTTCGCGGTGAAGAAACTGCCCGTACCGAAACCGTTAAGGACAGCGTGCGTCGTCAGGAAGTGGAAGTTGAGCACGATAAAGAAACGCGTCTTAACACCCCGCCCGTTGATAAGAAGTTCTAAGCAGCCTCTCCCCGCGTCCGTTGCGGGGAAGTGAAGACTTATGAACGCGGTGCGCAGCTTCCGTCTGGGAGCGCGCACCGTTACGCATTATACTCCCCTCCCACTCTCCTTGCTTCCGCGGGCGTTCCCTGCCCACAACCTGCCCTGCCTTTATAAAGCCGCAGCAAAATTTCAACATGCGTTTTGCCAGCTCCTGTGGCTTCTGGGTGGGAATAAGGTGTCCGGCCCCTTCTGTCTCTTCCTGACGACCTGCTTCAGGCCATGCACGCCAGGGCCCGTATGCTCTGGTCAGGATGTTCTGTCATAGAATTAACAGCGTAGCCGGTGATGGTGGCTTTCTTCCCGGCCAGCAGGCCAGAGCCTTTGTAAGACTCTTCACCATGGTCGGGCCGGGGCTGCATCTTGTTTGTACTGCCAGGCCATGACTGCTGCTGTTCTGGTAGAGGGGTTGAGGGCGATCTGTTCCAGACATACTTTTCTCCTCTGCAACCGGCATAGTGCCAGTCTTTAATAAACCACTGAACGATATTTTCGTTTAATTCATCATCACGCTGTGAATAACTCCTGTTTTCAGGGAGTCATACGGACTTTTTGTATTCACAGCGGAAAATGATCGTAGTAAAAAATAGCGAAGCGGTGCCGTTCCTGTTTATATTCAGCAGAATTCAAACCTTTACTTACAATTCGTTGTAGCCGGAGGCCACGTCACGCATACAGGGTATAAATTTATCCCTTCGCCTCGCTACGTGCAGCCACGTGTGCGACGGTCTGCATAACACATGGCTCGAATCTGTAGCGCTATTTAGAAGCACGGTTACCCCTGTTGTTGACTCACGCCGACAGAAGTCGTCTCAATATCGCATTTATTTTTATTTCTTCCCTGCACGCTCCAGTTATGGCCTACCCTTTAAATAGATATTTAAAGTCGTTTTTCTCTGAAAGGTTTTTTTTAAAACGCATCTATGGCAATCGTACGTTCTGGCGCGCCATGACACATTAAGAGGTCCAAGATGACACATCAGGAAAACTACCTGGCCTGGGTTAAAGACGCCCATGCAATGGAAAAGCAGGCAGAAAGCATGCTTGAAAAAATGGCCGGACGACTGGAGCACTACCCGGATTTAAAGGCACGCATTAAACAGCATATTGAGGAGACGCGGCAGCAGCAGGTGCTGGTGCAGTCGGTTATTGATCGCTTTGACACCTCCCACTCGACGCTTAAGGATGCGGTCGGGAAGCTGTCGGCATTCGGCCAGGCAATGGGCGGCATGCTGGCCGATGATGAAGTGGTAAAGGGCGCGATCAGCGGCTATGTTTTTGAAAATCTTGAGATAGCCAGCTATACCTCGCTCATTGCGGCGGCCGAACTGGTTGGCGATCGCGAAGGCGCACGTATTTTTGCACAAATTCGCGAGGAAGAAGTCGCCATGGCCGACTGGGCACTTAAGCATCTGCCGGACGTGACCGAACAGTTTATGGTTCGCTCAGCCGCACCGGGCGTTGAAGCTAAAAAATAAGCCGCTGTATGGACGCAGGGCCTTTGCCTGGCATCGGCCCTGATTCGATAAAGCAGGCGTAAGCATTAAGCCTGCCGCAACGGATATGCATCGTTATGCGTCCGAACGGCTTATTCTTTATATAAATCATGCTCTCTCAACAGTTTACGGTGGAAGTGCTGCAGTGTCATTCCGCCAGGCTCAGAGTAGCCAACAATGTTGCGAATCGCTTTGTTAAGGGCACGCATCTCATCGTTGATCACTGACCTCCTGTTTTGCTCGAGATAGCGCATCTCCTCAGGTTTTTTGCTCATGGCAGTGGTGAGGCCAATATGCTGAGGAAGCACCTTACGAAACAGACAGTGCGCGCGCGGAGCATGATAACAAGAGGTCACAACCAGAACAGAGTGGCTGTGGTCTGCGAAGATATCCGCGGAGAAGATCGCATTGCCCAGGGTATCTCTCGCCCTGCTTTCCGCGACGATGAGTGAGGGTGAAATACCTCTTTCCAGAAGTTTTTCTTCCATATAGCCACTCTCTGAAAAGCTGCCGTTAAACCCACCGGTAATCACTATCCGTGAGAACTTATTATTTTCGGCATATTCCATGGCCGTATTAAGCCTTGAGTCGAGACGTGATTTTAGCGTGCCTAATATCACCATAGTATCGTAATGAGGCGCTGATTGCCGACCGCCTATTTCATTATGATTTTCGATAAAGTCATTAAACAGCGTTTCCATTTCCGATATTTTATTTTTACAGTATCCGATTTTTTCCTGCAGGAATTTCTTTCTCATTTCTGTTAAATCGGGAGAATGGCACAGTTCATATCCCCGTTGTGAATAAAGCGCATTGGCATAGCCAACCGCCAGAGTGCCGTCATAAACACAATCAAAACCGCCCATAAGAAGAGCCTCTTTTTATAGCGATGCAGGAAACGGCGGAGCGTACAGGAGTGATGTATCCTTCAACTGCTTATGAAGTAACGATAAAAATTCACCTCCCGAAAGAGAGCGCGATCATTCTTTTCAGCAAAGTTTAGCCTGTTTCACGGATGTGCGAGAACCCTGTTGATTGTTTAAGCAATAAAAAGGAGCCAAATTCCCTGTGACAGCCCACAGCGATCCCCTGCCCGCCGGTTATCAGCAGGCCTAAAGAAACGCCTCAGCCTTCTGGATCAGGCTGGTTTTGGTCAGCGCACCGAGGTATTTCCGTTCCTGTGGATTATTCAGCACCGGCAGCCGTTCCAGCGTCACTCTGGCAAACGCCTCCCATCCCTGGGTAATGGTCTGGTTTTCATAAACGGTAGGAAAGCTGGCATCCACTACGCAGCTAACCGGTGACTCCAGCGTGATCTCTTTATCCAGAACCTTATGGGAAATATCGTGAATAGAGACGGCCCCCATAAATTGCCCGCTGTCATTGATAACATAGACAAATCGCTCACGCTTTAGCGTGCTGACTGCCAGCGCTTTGCCCACCGAATCTCCAGGCTTTAGCGCCGCGCCGGAGACGATAAACTGCGAGATAATCCCGTTGTCGAAATCGAACTTCGCATCCGAACGGCTGAAGTGGTTCTTAACCACCGGATAGGTGCTATTAACCTGTAGCCGGTAAGCCGTCATGGTCGCCAGCACACAGGCGATCATCGTCGGGAACAGCAGGCTGCTGTTGAGGGTCATCTCCAGCACCATCAGCATCGCCATCAGAGGAGCCTGACTCACTGAGGCCAGCACCGCCCCCATGCCGACGGCGGCAAAGACCACCGGATCGCTGACCGGAAAACCCGCCAGACGCGCCAGCATCGCCACCAGCACGCCAAGCACCGCGCCCGTTAACAGCGACGGGGTAAACAGACCGCCCACGGCGTTAGACCCGACCGATATGGCAGTTGCGAGCATCTTCAGCACCAGCAAAATCACCAGCCCCTTGATCATAAAGCCACCGGCCATGATCGCCACAATCACTTCATAGCCATTACCGAGAATGGCCGGGGTGGCTATCGCCATCGCCCCAACAATCAGCCCGCCCAGCCCCAGCCGCAG
Source organism: Erwinia sp. ErVv1 (assembly GCF_900068895.1). Classification (GTDB taxonomy): domain Bacteria; phylum Pseudomonadota; class Gammaproteobacteria; order Enterobacterales; family Enterobacteriaceae; genus Erwinia. The sequence goes on from NZ_CDPK01000004.1 coordinate 106,972, forward strand.
CGGCAGGCTTGTCACACGACTGAAGCGCTGTCGACTCTGCTGGATGAGCCAGATCATCCCGCCGCCCACCAGCCCGGCCAGCAAGCCTACCGCGACGGTCAGCAGCATATTCCCCGGCGTCAGGTCAAACTGAGCGTGGGAGAAAGGATAGATGGCGGAGCGATAGCCCAGCGCCCAGAGCGTGAGTACCGCCACGCCTGAGGAGATGATCAGCGGGATAAGCCGCTGTAGCGCCGAGATGCCAAACGCGATCTCCGCCACGAAAATAGCCGACGCCAGCGGCGCATGATAAACCGAAGAGAGGCCAGCGGCGGCGGCCATCGCCACAACGTCACTGTTTCTTAACGCCAGACGCGGAAAGCAGAAGCGCCCCATCAGGCTGCCAATAAGCGCCGAGAGCTGGACCATCGGCCCCTCTTTACCGATGGAGGCGCCGCTGCCGATGCTGGCTATCGAGGAGAGCGCGCGGAACAGCGACGTTTTCGTGGGTACGGCATCCAGCCTGGCATTGATCACTTCCAGGTAATCGGTGCGCACCGTTTCTTTTTTCTCAATGGCCGTGGCGTAGCGCAGGAAGAACCCGGCTATCAGGCCGCCGCCGCCCACAATCAGCGGCCAGAAGTAAGCCGGATACACGGCAATCGCCTGGGTGACATCCTGTTTACTGCCAAACAGCAGCGAGTTAATGATTTCAATGACCAGCCTGAAGCCCAGCGTCACCAGCGTGGCGGCAAAACCCACCGGGATGGCGACCAGAATACTGGTCCAGTTCAGAGCGTGTCTGTTGCCCGTCTTAAGTGCATGTCTGCTGCCCGTCGTCATGAGTCTCGTTTATCCCCGGCTCCGCTTTCAGCCCTTATCGTGGGAGAGGTGGCGGCAAAAATCAAACTCTCATCGGATCGCTGCGCCTGCCAGCGCCGCCGTTGGCTCTGTAAATATGTCTAAATATGACTGAAGAGTATTGACCTTTCGGTCGCGCTTCCTTATCGTCTGCCTCAGCAAAGGGGAGTAACTTCATTGCCGGCTAATCGTCAATACGGTGCGTAAGCACCCGGTTACCGGGCATCCAGGATCCCATCCTGTGTTGTAAGTGAGACCTTGCCGTAAGGCGAGGTTTGCATACAGCAAAAATACTGTGGCTGACGTCGTCCAACGTTGGCCATTTTATTTTGTACAGGATACCGCGCTATGCACACCACGGGTACACCGCTTCTCTGGGGCTGCTTTGCCGCCATCGTATTGATTATGCTTGCCATCGACCTGTTCCTCCAGGGCCGACGCGGCGCACAAACCATGACCTTCAAACAGGCAGCCGTCTGGTCACTTATCTGGGTGACCGTATCGCTGTTATTCAGCGCTGCGCTTTGGGCCTACCTGCAGGCCACCGCAGGACCTGAGGTGGCACATCGCCAGACCCTGGCTTTTCTCACCGGCTACGTGCTGGAAAAAGCGCTGGCCGTGGATAACGTCTTCGTCTGGCTGATGCTTTTCAGCTATTTCGCCATTCCCCCCGCATTGCAGCGGCGAGTGTTGATTTACGGGGTGCTTGGCGCGATCGTCCTGCGCACCCTGCTGATTTTCGCCGGAAGCTGGCTGGTGACCGAGTTTAGCTGGGTGCTTTATCTCTTCGGCGTCTTCCTGCTGTTTACCGGGGTTAAGATGGCTATTCCGGGGGGAGAGGACGAAAAACCGGCGGGAGACAAGCCGCTGATTCGCTGGCTGCGTGGCCACCTGCGCATGACGGAGGGGCTGGAGGGCGAGAAGTTCTTTATTCGTCGCAATGGATTACTGTTTGCCACACCGCTGCTGCTGGCATTAATCATGGTTGAGATTAGCGATGTGATCTTCGCCGCAGACAGCATTCCGGCCATTTTCGCGGTCACCACCGACCCCTTTATCGTGCTGACCTCCAACCTTTTCGCCATTCTGGGCCTCCGCGCTATGTATTTCCTGCTCGCAAGCGTGGCGGAGCGCTTTTCCATGCTGAAGTATGGCCTGGCGGTGGTGCTGATATTTATCGGTATCAAAATGCTGATCGTCGATTTCTACCACATTCCGGTGGCGGCCTCGCTGGCGACGGTTGGCGGGATTCTGGCGGTGACGCTGCTGATCAACGCCTGGGTTAACCAGCGCAACCGTCGCAAAGCTGGATAATCACCCGGCGTGGCAGGATCACTTTTCACTTCCCCTGCCATGACATTTCCTTATACTCCTCAGCGCAAACACGAGAATGCCGCTATGTTCAGCGCAGACGACGCTGACGCGCATCAGGATCACACTACTAAGCTGGTTGTTGAATATGAATATGGGAAAAGAACGCGCGGGGTTACTCCAGCGCCTGATGCAGGGAAGCCTGGTTACACAGATTATGATTGGCCTGTTCGCTGGAATGGCGCTGGCGTGGTTTTCGAAGGAGAATGCGCTGGCCGTGGGTCTGTTTGGCGAGCTGTTCGTTAGCGCACTCAAGGCCGTCGCCCCCATCCTGGTGATGGTGCTGGTGATCGCCTCGATTGCGAACCATCAGCAGGGGCAAAAAACCAATATCCGCCCCATTATTGTGCTTTATCTGCTGAGCACTTTCTTCGCCGCCGTCGTGGCGGTCGTCTTTAGCCATCTGTTTCCACAGACGCTCACGCTGGCTGACCAGGGACAGACCATCGCCCCGCCTTCCGGCATTCTTGCCGTGCTGCACAGCCTGCTGATGAGCATGGTGGCTAATCCCATTGATGCACTTATGCACGCTAACTATATCGGCATTCTGGTCTGGGCCATCGGTCTGGGCTTTGCCTTTCGCCACAGCAGCGATACCACGCGCGCCTTTCTTAACGATGCGTCAGAAGCGGTTACCGGGCTGGTACGTATCGTTATCCGTTTTGCGCCGCTGGGGATTTTTGGCCTGGTGGCCTCAATCCTTGCCTCGACCGGCTTTGCCGCACTGTGGGATTATGCCCACCTGCTGGCGCTGCTGTTGGGCTGTATGGTACTGATGGCGCTGGTGTTTAATCCGCTCCTGGTATGGTGGAAAATCCGGCGCAATCCTTATCCTCTGGTATTTACCTGCCTGCGCGAAAGCGGGGTGACCGCATTCTTCACCCGCAGCTCGGCGGCCAATATTCCGGTGAATATGGCCCTGGCGAAAAGGCTACAGCTGGATGAGGACACCTATTCCGTTTCTATTCCCATAGGGGCGAATATCAGCATGGCTGGCGCCTCCATCACCATTACCGTGCTGACGCTGGCAGCGGTCCATACGCTGGGGATCCACGTTGATAGCGGAACGGCCATTCTGCTTAGCCTGGTCGCGTCGATTTGTGCCTGTGGCGCATCTGGCGTGGCGGGGGGGTCTCTGCTGCTGATCCCGGTGGCCTGCAATATGTTCGGTATTCCTAATGATGTCGCCATGCAGGTGGTGGCCGTTGGCTTCATTATTGGCGTGCTACAGGATTCTGCCGAAACGGCGCTGAACTCCTCCGCCGATATTCTGTTTACCGCCGCCGCCTGTATGGCAGAAGATCGTCGGGAACAGCAAAAGAGCCTTTAATCTCGCCAGCGCGGTCGGGTATCTGTCCCGACCGCTTCACCTCTTTCGCGTCAACGTAGCAGCAGCCACGTAAGAGACTCTTCTTAAGTGTCAGTCTGTGTAAAGCGCCTTTCCGCTCACCGCCCACCCCTGTAAAACATTCTGGCAGAGAGTTTCTGCTGTCTCACCTGTCGGGATTTTGTTACATTTAGCGGCATTTTCTTACCGTCAGGCAGGAACGCAATACCTCATCCCCTTGCCAGATTTCGGAGATTAACGCCTTTGTTCAGCGCAGTTCTGCACTCAATATTATAATAATAAACTCGTTGTGACGGACACCGCCCGAACACGGCTAACAATGATGTTCAGGAATACCTTATGGATATTTTTAAAGCACTGATACAGGCTCTCTGGCAGCAGGATTATGATTCCCTGGCCGATCCGACGCTGGTATGGGCGATTTACGCCGTGCTGTTTATGATTTTATTCCTCGAAAATGGTCTGCTCCCCGCGGCATTCCTGCCGGGCGACAGCCTGCTGATTCTGGTCGGGGTGCTGATCGCCAAGGGCACCATGACCTTCCCCATGACGCTGTTTATTCTGACCACTGCCGCCAGTCTGGGGTGCTGGGTAAGCTATATTCAGGGCCGGTGGCTGGGCAATACGGCGACCGTACAAAAGTGGCTGTCGCATCTTCCCGCTCAGTACCATCAGCGCGCGCACAGCCTGTTTCATCGCCACGGTCTTTCCGCGCTGCTGGTGGGTCGCTTTATTGCCTTTGTCCGTACGCTGCTGCCCACCATTGCCGGCCTGTCCGGCCTGAGCAATGCGCGCTTTCAGTTATTTAACTGGATGAGCGGGCTGCTATGGGTCTTAATCCTCACCGTTATGGGCTTCGCGCTCGGCAAAACGCCACTTTTTCTCAAATACGAAGATCAGCTGATGTTCTGTCTGATGCTGCTGCCCCTGGTGCTGCTGGTTTTCGGACTGGCGGGATCGCTGTACGTACTGTGGCGGAAAAAAAATAGCTCTGATGCTAATAAGGGATAATCCGGATGCGCAAATTTCTCAGGTCCTGCGCTACTACGCGGATATTTTCGATACTATTACTGGGCGCGGCTGCGCTGGTGGCGATCTTTTTTCTGCCCACGCTGTTTCACAGCGAAAGTGCGCTGCAAATTCGCGCTTCACGCCAGGGCATCTCGCTGCCCGATGGTTTCTACGTTTATCAACGGCTCAATGCGGAGGGCATACATATCAAAAGTATTACCCCGGATAACAACGCGTTATTGATAAAGTTTGACTCCGTTGAGCAGAGCAACGCTGCGGAAAAGGTGCTTCATGAGCTGTTACCCTATGGTTTCAGTATTGGCCGACCAGACGTGCCAGGCACGATTGAGTGGATGCACCGCCTCAGCCAGAATAAACAGGCCGTTGGCTAACATTTACGCCCTGTCTCCGGCAATTTTTGCAGGCTATCTCTAAGAATATTCTCTCTTTTTGAGCTTTTCAGGATTTCTGACTATGCTTAGTAAGCCAGACTAACCCGGATAGCCATGACAGGATCATGGGTGTCGTTCCTGCGGCCCCAAAATTAGAAAGGAAAATCTGATATGAAATACCGCACGATTCTCGGCTTAAGCCTGTTAACTCTGACCACTTTCTCCCATGCGGCTGCTTCCCTTTGCCAGCAAAAAGAGCAGGCCATTCAGCATGAGATCGATCTGGCCCGCCAGCATGACAATCAACGTCGCGTTAACGGACTGGAACGGGCTCTGACTGAAGCCCGCGCTGGCTGCACGGATGAGAAACTGAAATCGCTCCATCAGGAGAAGATCAAAGAACATCAGCAGAAAGTGGAAGAGCGGCAGAAAGAGCTGGATAAGGAAAAGGCGGATGGCGATGACCGTAAAAAAATCACCCGGCGTGAACAGAAACTGGCAGAAGCAAAGCGCGAATTAAAGGAAGTTCAGGCGGCTCGCTATTAAGCGCTGCATGACTCTCACAACAAAATTTAAAGGAGTTTGTTATGTCTAAAGACACCACATCTGAGCATCTGCGTGCGGAACTGAAAACCCTGGCGGATACGCTGGAAGAAGTCCTGAGCCACACTGGCGAAAAATCAAAATCCGAACTGGATAAGCTTCGCAGCAAAGCGCAGAGCGCGCTAAAAGATACGCGTGCACGTCTTGGCGACTCCGGCGAGCGTATTGCACAAACCTCACGTGAAGTAGCCGACCAGGCCGACGTTTACGTGCGTGAAAATCCATGGACCAGCGTGGGTATCGGTGCCGCAATTGGTGTGGTACTCGGTGTCCTGCTGACGCGTCGTTAAGATGGCGAATCTTCAGCAAAGCCAGGGCCCCGGCAAAGGGGTCATTAACATTGGCCAGCGTCTGGTCACCACGCTGGTAGGCCTCGTAGAAACGCGCGTCCGGCTGGCGGTCGTCGAGCTTGAAGAAGAGAAAGCGAATCTCATTCAAATGCTCCTGATGACCGGCCTGACCATGCTTTTTACCGCATTTGGCCTGATGAGCCTGATGATCCTCATTATCTGGGCGGTGAGCCCGCAGTATCGACTGATGGCTGTGGCGATCACCACTGGCGTGCTATTTGGACTGGCGGTTATTTTCGGCCTGTGGACGCTGGCCAAATCACGCCGCTCGACACTGCTGAATGCCACTCGTAAAGAGCTGAAATCCGATCGTAAGCTGCTGGAGGAAGAAAAATGAGCAGCAGCCGGGAACGTGCCGAACATAAAGCGGAGCTGCTGCGTCTGGTACAGCAACAGCGGCTCGATTTAAGCGCTGAAAAAAAGCTGTTTCTGGAAGCCACCGCTCGCTACGACCGTGGCTGGCTTAAGCTGGTCAGCCTGCGTCGCTTTGCCGTAGTCGGCAGTGGCCTGATGGCCATCTGGTCCGTACGCCATCCCCGCCGCATTACCCGCTGGGCAAAGCGCGGCCTGGGCTTATGGAGCACCTGGCGCGTCGTACGCAATTATCTTCCTAATCGCTGAGTCTGCGCTTTCAACCTGATTCATCCTGCCGTTTTGACGTCTGTGGCCCAGTAATCACTGGGCCTGCGTCACATTCAATTTTACTGATAAACTCCGACAATTTATCTCGCTTACAATAGTTTCGCCTGGCGAATATTATCTTCAGTGACAAAGGTGGGTCAGGGCTAATCTCCTGACAGGCCTGAACTTAATGCGGCGAACCGGTGTTCGTTGAGATAATTCCTGTTGGGGTGATTGATGAAAAAATTAGAAGACTTTGGCTTTCTGCTGGCACGGATCCTGATGCCAGTGCTGTTTATCGTGGCGGGCTGGGGCAAAATTAACGGCTACTCCGCCACGCAGCAATATATGGAACATATGCACGTACCCGGCTTTCTGCTGCCGCTCACTATCCTTCTGGAGTTCGGGGGTGGCCTGGCCATTCTGTTTGGTTTCCTGACCCGTTTTACCGCAATCATTACCGCCATCTTCGCGATTATTACCGCGCTGATTTTCCATAGCGATGCGTCAGTGGCGGGCAGTTCTATCAACTTTATGAAAAACCTGTCTATATCCGGCGGCTATCTGCTGCTGTTTATTACCGGTCCGGGCGCGTACAGCCTCGATCGTCTGCTCAACAAAAAGTGGTAAAAACGTTGTCTGCCTCTGACGCCCGAGTGCAGGGGCAGATAACGATCCGACACGCAGTAAGGCGCTATACTCTTAGGCATTTACAGCAAGGGGGATGACACGATGGGCCAACTGATAGATGGCGTCTGGCACGATAACTGGTATGACACGGCATCCACAGGCGGTCGTTTTCGCCGCTCTGAGTCTGCCTTTCGCAACTGGGTGACCGCCAGCGGTGACGCCGGGCCAACCGGGAAGGGAGGATTTCGCGCCGAAGCGGGCCGCTATCATCTCTATGTTTCCCTTGCCTGCCCCTGGGCGCACCGCACCCTGATTATGCGTAAGCTGAAAGGCCTGGAGTCGCTGATTTCCGTCTCTGTTGTTCACCCTCTGATGCTGGAGAACGGCTGGACCTTTGATAAGTCCTTTCCGGGTGCCACGGGCGATGATCTTTACCAGCACGACTATCTCTACCAGCTTTATCTCCAGGCCGATCAATCCTACACCGGACGAGTCACCGTCCCGGTTCTGTGGGACAAACAGCAAAACACCCTGGTCAGCAATGAGTCAGCCGATATTCTGCGGATGTTAAACAGCGCTTTTGACGCCGCTGGTGCACGGGCGGGAGACTATTATCCAGCGGATCTGCGGGATAAAATTAACCAGGTTAACGGCTGGATTTACGACACGGTCAATAATGGCGTTTATAAATCTGGCTTCGCCACCACGCAGGACGCCTATGACGAAGCCGTAACGGCTCTGTTTAATTCCCTCGAGAGGCTTGAACAGATGCTGGGGCAGCACCGTTATCTGACGGGCGAGCGCCTGACCGAGGCCGATCTGCGCCTGTGGACCACCCTGGTGCGCTTCGATCCCGTCTATGTTACCCATTTCAAATGCGATAAGTATCGCATCAGCGACTATCTGAATCTGAATGGGTTCCTGCGTGAGATCTATCAGATGCCCGGCCTGGACGAGACGGTAGACCTGGCGCACATTCGTCATCATTACTATTGCAGCCACAAGACCATCAACCCCAGCGGGATCATTTCACTGGGGCCGGCATTTGACTGGGATGAACCGCACGGACGTGATGAGCGCTTTCGTTAATCGCTAACATGCGCAGCTCCCCAGACCAGTTATCCCTGCCGCTTCGCCAGCAGCTTAGGGATTTCCCGCAGGCACCAGGCTTTTGCTTCGCCCATGCTGTCGCGACGCCATGCCATAATAATGTCCACCTCCCGGGTATATTCCGGGCTGACCACCCGCAGGCGTCCTTCGGCAATATCCTTTTCCACCAGGGGATAAGGCATTGAAGCCACGCCCAGCCCGGCCAGCAGCGCCCGGTGTTTATCCGCAATTGAGCTGACGGTCAGCCGCTGCTGCTTGTCCAGCAGCTGTACGGTGAGCACCGGACGCTCGCGGGCAGTATCCGCCACGGCGATACCGCGATACTTCACCCGCGTCACCTCAGAGAGCGGTTCAGGCTCGTCATGAATAGGGTGGTCGGGACTGGCAACAATCACGCTAATCATGCTGTACAGTTTGCGGGTATTAATTTCCGACGAGGCACGAAAGTGCATATCCGGCGCGATGACGATGTCTGCCCTGCCCTGCTCCAGCCGCTCCCAGGCCCCCGCCAGCACTTCTGTTATCAGCGATATTTGGGTATTCGCTTTCGCGGCGAGCTTATCGATCAGGGGAAAGAGTGATTCACAGGGAACCAGCGCCTCATTGACAATAGTCAGATGCGTTTCCCACCCTCGCGCCAGCGCCTCTGCATCGGTGGTAAGCTTATCGGCCGCCTCCAGCAAGACCCGCCCTCGTTCCAGCAGCATGCGGCCAACGTTGGTGAATTTTGTGCGGTGTCCGGAGCGGTCAAACAGGACCACGTCCAGCTCCTCCTCCAGCTTTTGCATGGTGTAGCTGAGCGCAGAAGGCACCCGGCCCAGCTCATCCGCCGCCGCCGCAAAACTGCCCCGGCGATCGATAGCATCCATGACTCGTAACGCTTCCAGCGTCAGAGCGCGATCTTTAGCCATCTCAATTCTCTGTCAGGAATTTTGAATGTAGTAAGCAGATTAACTGGCTAACAATCCGGCGTCCAGAAACTTACCATAGCAGCATTGTCGGGGCAGCAGACCGACTGTTGAGGAGAGTCACATGATTACCCGTCGCATAGCGAAAGCCTGTGGCAAAGCAGATTACGGTTGGCTACAGGCGCGCTACAGCTTTTCTTTTGGTCACTACTTCGATCCTGATCTGCTGGGATACGCATCGCTACGCGTGCTTAATCAGGAGGTGCTGACGCCCGGGGCCGCTTTTCAGCCCAGAACCTATCCGAAAGTCGATGTTTTAAACCTGATCCTACAGGGTGAAGCGGAATATCGTGATAGCGAGGGGAATCATCATCGCGCGCGAGCGGGGGAAGCCTTACTGCTCGCGACCCAGCCTCATATCAGCTACAGCGAACATAACGTCAGTAAAGAGGCGGCGCTGACGCGCATGCAGCTCTGGCTGGATGCCTGCCCGTCCCGGGAGATTTCGCCGATTCAGCGCCTAAGCCTCTCCGACGGTGACTGCACGCAGCTGCTTGCCTCACCGGACGGCGCTGAGGGCAGTCTTCAGCTTCGTCAGCAGGTCTGGATACATCATCTGGATCTGGCACCGGGTGAAACGCACACCGTCCGGCTTAATGGTCCCCGCGCCTATTTGCAGTCCATTCACGGCGCGCTGCATGCCGATACGGGCTCGCGGGCCAGAGAAGACCTGGTTTGTGGCGATGGTGCCTTTATACATCAGGAAGGGAGCGTGACGCTTACCGCCGCCACGCCGCTGCGGGCGCTGGTCATTGATCTACCGGTCTGAACCGGGCACAGGGCCCGGAACGGAACAGGTTAGTGTAATGTGTCCGTTCGCTGTGCAAACCAGTATTGAAAAAGACGAAGCGCAGCGGGACCGATGGCAGCCTGACTGTGGTCATACGCCTCCTGCGTCATCTGCTCCAGTACCGAAAGATTATCGTCCTCACCGTGCAGGGCAATGGCGTCCAGCGCGGGTTGCAGGCTTTCAGGCAGTGCGGACCAGTCACCCAGCGCGACTCCACGCAGATAGCCGATACACCACTCCTCCACAACGAGATACTCCTTCCCCTCAATTTCATTGAAGCCAAACAGGGGATCGAACTGCTCGGGCGCATGGCGCAGCCGCTCTCCAATGTCGTTCATATGCTGGAAAGTTAGCTCGGTAAAGCGCGTGAACTCCTGTTCAGACGCCCACTCGGGAAGGTGTTCCTTACCGCCCCATATCATTGGCATCCATTGGGAAGGCATGATGACATCAGGGCCGGAAAGAAGGGCCGTCGTCATGCCGTCCAGTTCAGAGACGTCCAATACAGAGGCGTCATTGCCATACTTAAGCAGGATATCATCCAGCCATTCCAGATCGTCTTCTGAGAGCGGTCCGTTTTCCATGCTGCGGTCTCCTGTGGCATGTAGCAAAATCATCAAGCTATATCTTAGCGCGTTTAAAAATGAAAAACCCAGGGGTTCAGCACAGATGCTGGCGACAGTGCCTGCTGGCTGGATGTCATGCCGACGACTGACTGTGCCATACCAACTGGTTAGCCCACTGGCGTGCGTCTGGCGTCTGGCGTCTGGCGTCTGGCGTCTGGCGTCTGGCGTCTGGCGTCTGGCGTCTGGCGTCTGGCGTCTGGCGGGCGTATCTTCGTCATCCGCTTGCAAAATTCAATTGTGAATAATCACGCACCTTATATTGTGGCATATCGTCATCACCGCGATACTGATAATATTCACATGGCATTAAAAACAGTATTGACTCTTATTTTATAATGCGTAAAGTGGATTTCAACGGCACGAGAGAAGTTCTCGCCCGTTAAGTTGAAAGAGTTAATAAGTTGGATTTTTGAATATATTGCGATAAAGGCCACGAAGTTTGTTGTATGGGTTAGTCGCTGTGGACATTTGTTTTTCATTCACAGGACAATGCTTTCAGGCCATGCAGTGAGCATCACCAATCGCAACGGGTGTAAATAAGCGCGATGATGTAAGGCTATGATTTACCAAGTAAATATCTTTGCTAACAGTGTTTTATCTTTACCTGTTTTGCAATGAAAGTACAGCCACGCATCAAAGAGTCTATATCGCGAGGGGAGTGTACTTGTTTAACCTGCCGTGACTCATGGTTCAAAAGGTTAGCAGGCTATTATTAACCGGTAAATATATGGGAGGTTCCACTGGATTTCTTAATCCCTAATATTATCTTTAATAAACATGTGCATTTAGAGTAGTACCAATAGCAGTAAAAACGTAATTAAGCCCATTAATGTTAAAGTTTGATTCTGTAGTACCTTAAAAGCCCTGACCGTTTCTGTCAGGGCTTTTATCATTGTGGCGTACCTGACCCGGCCGTTGCGCGACCCGATCGTTTTCCTCCCTTTATAGCTACCTTTATAGCAACCTTCCGTTACGTGCTTTCCCGCTCGAAAAATAAAAAAAATTAACCCTTGCTTAATCAACCCGATTGGGGCTAGTATCTGGTCATCGGTTTGGTACACAGACCTTATGAAAGCAGTTTTAGTAAAGCAGTCCTCAGTTCAAGTGTTATCTTAGATACCCTTCATCGTGAGCCTCCTCCTAAGTGCCCAATAAGTTTAATTCTGCTAAGCAGACCATCTTCGCCACAGTAAGTGGCTCAAAAAATGATAGGAAATATCTATGTCTAACAAAATGACTGGTTTAGTAAAATGGTTTAACGCTGATAAAGGTTTCGGCTTCATCTCTCCAGAAGATGGCAGCAAAGATGTATTCGTACATTTCTCTGCAATCCAGAGCAGCGATTTCAAAACCTTAGATGAAGGCCAGAAAGTTGAGTTCTCTATCGAGAACGGCGCTAAAGGTCCATCAGCTGTAAACGTTGTCGCGTTATAATTCGCGAAACACACTAAAAATTACGATAGCGATGACGGCATCTGCCTGAGCAGTTGAAATTTAGTGATAAAAAAACCGCCCTGTGCGGTTTTTTTTTGCCTGAAATTTGAGTAAAAGATCGCCTCCCCTGCATTTGTCATAACTGACGCCTGAATCACCCCCGCTCCAGCCATCCACAGCGTTGACTGCTCTTCCAGTCTCCGCCTACGCTATCCGTTACTTTCTCAATGGCTTTGCCAAAGCGTGGGGAGCAAAACCCGAGTGAATAAAGCGTATTGAACGTGTGGAGCGTTGGAGGGTAAAGCGTGATGCCCCGAGTGCCAGCCGATGTGGCTATCGCAAGTCGAGGTGGCTAACGTAAGCGGAAGTGGCTATCGCAAGTCGAGGTGGCTGTCTTAAGTCGAAGTGGCTAACGTAAAGCGATGTGCGGAAGTAAAAGACAGCCGCTGATGCATCCCGTCACCAGCCTCACATTTAATGTGAGCGACGGAAATACACCAGCGCCTTGTTTCTGAATGAGTTGAAGCTGACCGGTAAGCCGGGTTCTGTCGTGGACAGTCATTCATCTAGGCCAGCAATCGCTCACTGGCTCAAGCAGCCTACCCGGGTTCAGTACGGGCCGTACCTGGTGAACCCCTATTTGGCCTTGCTCCGGGTGGAGTTTACCGTGCCGCGAACTGTTGCCAGCCGCGCGGTGCGCTCTTACCGCACCCTTTCACCCTTACCTGATCCCATATCCCCGTTGTCTTTCAAGCTGCGGCTATTGCTGCATCCTGAAATCTGCCGGGGGGGCCATCGGCGGTTTGCTCTCTGTTGCACTGGTCGTGGGCTTGCGCCCCCCAGGCGTTACCTGGCACCCTGCCCTATGGAGCCCGGACTTTCCTCCCCTCTGTCTGTCTCCCCCGAAGGAGGACGGCAACAAAGCGGCGACTGTCTGGTCAGCTTCGGCGCGGATAATAGGGCATTCGGCGCGGTTTGTCACCCCTCTTGCTGATCCAGTGCGTACTTATAGAGCGCATTCTTTTTAACACCGTGAATTTCGGCGGTCAGCTGCGCGGCTTTTTTCAGCGGCAGCTCTTTTTGCAGCAGGCCCAGCGTGCGGAGCGCTTCAGGCGGTAGCGCATCCTCTTCAGCGTGAAAACCTTCCACGATCAGCACCATCTCGCCCTTACGCCGGTTCTCATCCTCGCGCACCCACGCCAGCAGTTCTCCTACCGGCGCGCCGTGAATGCTTTCCCATGTTTTAGTAATTTCACGGGCCAGCACCACATAGCGATCCATTCCCCATACCGTCACCATATCCTGTAGACTCTCCAGCAGGCGGTGGGTGGATTCGTAAAAAATCAGCGTGCGCGGCTCCTGCTCAAGAGCACGAAGCGTATCGCAGCGCCCTTTGCTTTTGGCGGGCAGAAACCCCTCGTAACAGAATCGATCGGACGGAAGTCCGGCCGCGCTTAATGCTGTAATGGCTGCGCAGGCACCCGGCAGGGGTACAACACGAATGCCTGCTTCACGGCACAGGCGAACCAGGTGATAACCCGGATCGTTGATGAGTGGCGTACCCGCGTCGGAAACCAGCGCAATGCTCTGCCCTTCCCGCAGCTTAGCCAGCAGCGATTCTGCTTTGTGCTGTTCATTATGATCGTGCAATGCGAACAGGCGCGCATTGATGGCGAAATGTTGTAGCAACAGCCCGGTATGACGTGTATCTTCCGCTGCGATCAGATCGACGCCCGCGAGTACCATCAGGGCACGCTGGGTAATGTCACCCAGGTTACCGATCGGTGTGGGAACAATATAGAGCGTGCTGGCAGAAATATCTGCCCGATCGTGTTGTTTCATTGTGAGATCCGAATTGCCGATTTAATATTGAGCATCTTGAAAAAAACATCACTGGATACAGTATGCTTCCTTCGAAAGTCATTCATAACAAAGCAGGACGCTGCATGCCTGTTCTGCTGGCCGCCCTGATTTTTGCCGGATGTACCGGTCAGGCGCCGCAATCACCGACGGCAAACGTGCAGGGCAGCGCCCAGGGCACGTCCGACTACTACCTTCAGCAGATGCAGCAAAGCTCAGATGATAACAAGGTTGACTGGCAATTACTCGCAATCAGGGCGTTGTTGAAAGAAGGGAAGCTGCCCCAGGCTAAGGACCAGATTGGCCAGCTGCCGCAAAAGCTCAGCGATAAGCAGCGTCAGGAGAGCCTGCTGCTTCAGGCAGAACTGCAAATAACCCAGCAGGACGCCAACGGCGCCAGCGCGCTGCTGAAGCAGATTGACGCGGGCTCATTGTCAAAAGACCAGCAGGTTCGCTACTACCAACTGCAAATTGCCGCGGCCCAGGGGCATCCATCGCTGGATCTGCTGCGCGCCTTAATCGCGCAGGAGCCGCTGCTGACAAATGCCGACAGGCAAAAAAATATTGATGCAACCTGGCAGGCGCTGGTTCAGCTCACGCCAGAACAGCTCAGCAACATGGTGATCAATGCTAACGAAAATATCCTTCAGGGGTGGTTGGATCTGCTGAGCGTCTACCGGACTAACGGCAGCAACCCGGATATGCTCAAAGCGGGTATCAGCGACTGGCAGAAGCGCTACCCCTATAACCCGGCGGCTAAAATGCTACCATCGCCCCTGAGCCAGGTGCAGAATTTCCAGCAGTCGTCTACCGGTAAAATCGCCCTGCTCCTGCCGCTGAGCGGGCAGGCACAGGTGTTCGCTAATGCCATTCAGCGCGGCTTTAACGACGCGAAAAATGGTGTACTGTCGCAGTCACAGGCACCTGCTCAATCCTCAGCGCAGCCAGCGGCACCGTCAGCCTCCTCTGCGCCAGCCAATACCCCTGCCGTACAGACAGCCGCAGGTACATCAGCGCCAGCCAATCAGGCTGCTGTCAGTACTTCTGCCGCTCAGGCTAATCAGCCAGCCGCCAACCCGTCGGGTGCGTCGGTTCAGACGCCAGCCGGAAATGCAGACAATGCTGCTGCTCAGGGCCAGCCTGCTCAGCAGAGCAGCCTTGCCGCACAGACCGCTCCGCCTTCCAGCGCGACGCAGGTTCAGGTTTACGACACCAGTTCTCAGCCCATTGACCAGGTGCTGGCAAAAGCCCAGCAGGATGGCGCAACGCTGGTGGTCGGTCCGCTGCTGAAAAGCAACGTAGAGCAGTTAGCTAACGTGCAGACTCCACTGAACATTCTCGCCCTGAACGAACCTGAGTCTGTCCAGAACCATCCGAATCTCTGTTACTTTGCGCTTTCTCCTGAAGACGAAGCCCGCGATGCCGCCCATCATATGTGGGACCAGGGCAAACGTGCTCCGCTATTGATGGTGCCACGCAGCTCGCTGGGTGACCGCGTAAGCAAAGCCTTCGCAACTGAATGGCAGAAGCTGGGCGGGAACACCGTTCTGCAACAGCAATTTGGTTCAACGGGAGAACTGAAGCAGGGCATTAACAGCGGAGCAGGCCTGCGCCTGAGCGGTACGCCGATTACGACTCAGCCGCAGCAGCCGCAGGGCGTGACCATTGCCGGTCTGACCATTCCCGCCCCGGTGCAGGATACTTCGCCCTCTTCTGCCGACGGCGGCAGCGTAGACTCGGTATATATCGTCGCGACGCAGGGGGAGATGGCGCTGATCAAGCCGATGATTTCAATGCGCACCAGCAGCCGCAGCATGGTACAGCTCTATGCCAGCTCACGCAGCAACCAGGCCGGTGCCGGTCCGGACTATCGTCTTGAAATGGAGGGTGTGCAGTTTAGCGACGCGCCGCTGCTTTCAGGCAGCAATCCGGCGCTAATGCAGCAGGCAGCGAAAACATTTAACAATGACTACTCGCTGGTTCGCCTGTATGCCATGGGCGTTGATGCCTGGACGCTGGCTAACCATTTTAATGAGATGCGTCAGCTGCCCGGCTTCCAGATCAAAGGAGAAACCGGTAGCCTGAACGCGTCACAGGACTGCGTGATCAACAGGAAGTTGATATGGAACCAGTATCGCCAGGGGCAAATCGTTCCGGCATCCTGAGTCGCCAGCAGACAGGGGCGGGCTTTGAACAACAGGCCCGCCGCCTGCTGGAGAATGCAGGATTAACGTTTGTTTCAGCCAACGTTCGCTTTCGCTGCGGGGAAATTGACCTGATCATGCGGGATGCGCATACGTGGGTTTTTGTGGAAGTACGCTACCGTCGCAACGCGCTGTATGGCGGCGCAGCGGCAAGCGTGACGCGAAGCAAACAGCAAAAGCTGCTGCGCACTGCCGCGCTGTGGCTACGCGGGCATGGAGCCAGCCTCGATACCACTGACTGCCGCTTTGACGTGGTGGCGATGACCGGGACACAGGTCGAGTGGTTGCCCAATGCATTTACGGCAGCGTAGCTGTCCGCCAATACGAGCCAGGTGAAAGAAGTGCTGGAAAGAATAAAAGTCTGTTTTACCGAGAGTATTCAAACACAGATTGCTGCAGCAGAAGCGCTGCCGGATGCGATCTCCCACGCGGCTATGGCTATCGTTCAGTCGCTGTTAAATGGCAACAAAATTTTGAGCTGCGGCAATGGCACCTCAAGCGCAAACGCCCAGCACTTTGCCGCCAGCATGATTAACCGTTTTGAAACCGAACGTCCAAGCCTGCCTGCGATTGCACTCAGTGCTGATAATATCCTGCTGACGGCTATCGGTAACGATCGTCTGCACGATGAAGTTTACGCCAAGCAGGTTCGGGCGTTGGGCCACACTGGCGATATCCTGCTGGCTATTTCAACGCGCGGCAACGGCCGTGATATTGTGAAAGCCGTAGAGGCCGCCGTCACGCGGGATATGACAATAGTGGCGCTTACCGGCTATGACGGCGGCGAGCTGGCCGGATTACTGGGGCCACAGGATGTAGAAATTCGTATTCCCTCGCACAGAAGCGCGAGGATCCAGGAAATGCATATGTTAACCGTAAATTGCCTGTGTGATTTAATCGATAACACGCTTTTTCCCCAGCAGGACGTTTAAAGGAGCTTAAATGAAGGCATTCTCTGCACTTGCCATTATTCTTACCGCGCTGATGCTTCAGGGCTGCGTGGCCGCCGTAGTAGGCAGCGCAGCGGTTGCAACTAAAACCGCAACCGATCCCCGCACCGTGGGCACCCAGGTGGATGACGGCACCTTAGAGTTGCGCGTAAGCAACGCGCTGTCCAAAGATCAGCAGATCAAAAACGATGCGCATATTTCCGCTACCGCATACCAGGGCAAGGTTCTCCTCAGCGGGCAGGCACCCACTGCTGACGTTGCCAGCCGAGCCAAACAGATCGCCATGGGCGTAGATGGAGCAACGGAGGTCTATAATGAGATCCGTACCGGCGATAAAGCCACCTTCGGCACCGCCTCTTCGGATACGTGGATAACCACCAAAGTGCGTTCGCAGCTGCTGTCGAGCGATCAGGTGAAGTCTTCTAACGTTAAGGTGACCACCGAAAATGGCGAAGTTTTCCTGCTGGGTCTGGTAACAGAGAGTGAAGCCAAAGCGGCAGCAGATATTGCCAGCCGCGTTGGCGGCGTGAAACACGTCACGACGGCTTTTACAATTCTTAAATAGCCTGACAGCCGCCCGTGTAGCGTTTTACACGGGCGGCCACGCTGCCGCTGCGCTTTATAACCGACTCAAACAGTCCATTGCCACCGCCTTGAAACTGTCAAAATCCGTGCTGTCCCGCAGCCGCACCATCGCCCTTTCGCGCATAAACGTCACAAACAGATCGTATATGGCCATCGCCTCTTCATATTCCGTCTTGCTGATCGCCAGCAGAAAAATGACGCAGGCCGTTTCATCCCCCCAGCTAATTCCCTGCGGAGCCAGCACGGTGTAAACCACCGTTTTCTTGGCTAACAGTCCTAACGCGTGCGGCAGGGCGATCCCCTCGCCCAGCATGGTGCTGACGATGGCCTCACGCTCCTCCACCGAGGGGAAGAACGCTGCATCCACCACGCCTTCCTGTTCCAGCTCATCGCAGAGCGTTCTGAACAGTTCGGACTGGGTCATGGGTCTGTCGATGATGCGGAAGTGGCTGGCGTCAAAAAACTTCTCCAGCATATAAGGCCGGGTGCGATCGACCAGCACCAGCTTGCCAATCTGCTCCAGCTGATAGTCGGTGGGAAAAGGCGACATCACCACGACGGGCTTGTCCTTTTCGCTCAGGCGGGCTGTGGAGATAACAAAATCCTCCTCAACGCTACCCTGCTGCTCATACTGTCGAAGCGAAACAATATTACTGACCACGATCTGCGGATATTTCCGCATCAGCATGGCCTGGATCATCCGCACGGTGGAGTTACCCGTATCGCATACCAGCAAAACCTGCGGATGCCGCTGATAGCCTACGTTGTAATGCCGTTCCAGCCCCACGCCGATATGCAGAACCAGAAAGCCAATTTCGTTTTCGCTAATCACATAGGGGGTGTATTTCCCCCAGCTTGATACCGCCGCCAGCGTCACGTCGTACGCCAGCGGGTAGTGCTGCTTGATATTGGTCAGCAACGGATTAGGAATATTAATCTGGTAGCGCATCCGCGTAATCATCGTTTTGATATGCGTCAGCAGGTCTGCACGAAGCTGTGGATCGTTTTGCAGATTGAAATTGTACTGGGTATTGATATAGCTAAGAATGTAGTTAACCAGCGATTCGCCATCGTCCGGGCTGATGGCGCTGGGAGCAATCTCCTCAATTCGCCTTGCGGCAATGTTCACCCGCAGATAAGCCTCCTCGGAGGGCGAGATATCCTTACCGGTAACAGGCCGCAGCAGGTTGACGATATGGCGGGCCGCATCCCGTACGTCTTCATCCACATCTTCCGCGCTAAAGTCAGAGAGCGGGTGACCTTCGCTGATGCGCCTTACCGCTACCGCACAGTAGAGGCGCAGATAAAACTCGCTGTCGTCAGTCATACGAATATGGAAGCGGCTGAAGCACTGCTGTAATAAAGGCTGTAGCTGGTCGAGAATACCGCTGTTCAGCGCCTCGATATTGAGCAGCGGGTTATCGCTGTCTTCCAGCGCAATCTGGTAGAGCAAATCGGTCAGACAGGTGCGAATCGCCACTTCACTGCCGAACAGCTTCATTCCATAGCGCGGCTTGGTTTCAACCGACAGTTTGTAGCGTCCCAGCCACTCTCTTACCTCAGCCATATCGCTCTGTAGCGTGGCGCGGCTGACAAACCATTCGTCCGCCAGGTCCTCCAGCTTAAGGGAAAAAGCAGAGGTGAGAAAACGGGTCAGCAGGTAGTGTACCCGTGCGGCAGAGGTACGCGGAACCCGCAGATGGGAAGGAGACTGCTGCTGTAGCAGGCTATAGCGGACGGCATCGTCGATCTTAAGCTGATAGCCTTCTCCGCGATTCAGTACAAAGCGCGCGCCGTGATCCACCAGCATCCCGTTGAGGGCTGTCACATCGGTGCGCACGGTGCGCGTCGAAACGTTGAAGCGGCGTGCCAGTTCATCCTGAGGCAACGTCTCGTTTTGGAGCAGGTCATACAGCTGAGCAAGGCGTTGGTTAGGAAATCTCACGATTTCTCCCGTCTTTATTGAGCCGGTCAGCGCGTCCGACTCGGGTTACAAAATGCTAAGGCGTGAGCACCAGCTGTGAGGGTGCGCCAACGGCCGTATAGTCCTGGGTAAAAGAGAGCGCGCCGCTGCTATCCACCCGGAAGCGCGTGATGTTATCGCTGCGCTGATTGATGGCGTAAAGCGTCTTACCATCGTGAGAGAGCGTAAGGGTGCGCGTGTAGTCACCTCGCGTCCAGACGTCATCTTTATGGCTCAGCGCACCACTGGTTCCAATAGCAAAATGCGCAATGCTATTGTGCAGCCGGTTCGCCACGTAGAGATTCTTACCCGCTTTATCAATGACCAGCCCGGCGGCAAAGCTGGTGCCTTTATAGCCGTCGGGCAATGCAGAAACCGTAGCCCCCTCAGTCAGGACGCCGGTTTTCGCGTTAAGCCGATAGCGAGTTAACGTTGAAGCCTCTTCATTGATCAGATACAGCGCGCTGCCGTCCGGTTGGAAAACGAAATGCCGTGGGCCTGCGCCCGCAGAAGATGCCGGGATCCATGCGGGCGTATTAGGCTGTAGCTGGCCCGCGTTGTTCAGGCGATACTGATAGATGCGATCCAGCCCCAAATCGGTCGAGAAGACAAATTTTCCGCTGGGATCGCTGGCGATCATATGCGCATGCGGACCGTTATGGTCGCTTGCCGCAAAACTCCCTTCGACCGCCGCCGCTGGGTGGCTGGCACCGGCTGGCCCACTGTCCTGCTGCGTATCGCTGGCTTCTCCCAGGCGGCCATCGGCCTGCACCGGCAGAACCGCTTTACTCCCACTAACGTAGTTAGCAACCAGCAAATACCTGCCGTCCGGGGTCAGAGAAAGGTATACCGGTCCGGCCCCCTGCGAACTGACCTCATTCAGCTTTGTCAGGCTGCCATCCCCATTGATGGTATAGGCAGCCACCGTCCCTTTCTCGCTCTCACTGGCAACGTAGAGCGTTTTCCCTTTGGCATCAAGGGTAAGCTGCGCCGCATTTGCCTGATGACTTACCAGCGTTTTATCACTCAGTGCGCCATCGTGCGGGCTAACCTGGAAGCGGTAGACGCCCTCACCGTTGGGATTATAAGTACCGACATAAGCATACTGTGCATGGGCCGCCAGCGAAGTGGCGGCTATCAGGGATAATGAGAGGACGGTAATTAACGGGCCGTTGCGCATGGTGATCCTCATTCAGAAAAGAGGCCGACCAGCCTCGGTCTCAGGCTGGTCGGGCGGGCTTATTTAACCCATTTTTTGGTCATTGCCAGCAGCGCACTGACATCGGCAGGGCGCGTATTACCCGAGGCTTTATCAATGATGGAGCTGTAGATATGCGGGATGATTTTGCTTACGCCAGCATCCAGCGCAATTCGCAGAATCGCCTCATAGTTTTCCAGATCGATTCCGCCGGTTGGCTCAAGCCAGAAGTCCTGCTCCGCACAGGCCTTCGCCACGGCGGTGAACTCATCAATGGCTTTCAGACCGCCCATTGGGAAATACTTCACCGAACTGCCACCCATATCTTTCAGCATAGCAATAGCGGTTGCTACCGGCACAATGGCATCAGCTGCCCTTGAGCTCAACGGGCCGGTGGAGATTTTTACCAGGCCGGGCGTGCCGGTAGGCGAAATCAGACCGTTTACGACGGTTTGGTTCTGCCCCAGCAGCGCACGGCTGGTTGCCACGCCGGTAAAGACCTGATTAACGTGCTGCGGCTGAATTTCAGCGGAGATGGCGCTCACCATCGCCGACTGGTTAGGGTCGCCTGCGCCAAGGCCGACGGAGAGCGCATTGTCGATAAGCGCAGCGTATTCACGCATGTCGGCAACGGCGCTCGCTACGCTATCATAGTTTTTCGACAGGACGCCCACCAGCACATGGCCTTCAGCGGCCTGCCAGATCTCACGGGCATTCTCTTTTGAGCCAGCCAGCACGTTGAGACACACGCGGTCTTGATAAAATTTAGGGTTCAGCATCATGCTTTTTTCTCTCCTGCTAACAACGCGTTAATACATGCATAGATGGTATCTAACTGCCCGACCGACACGCTGCGCACGTCGACCTCAATAATACTTTCGTTAGCTTTATAGCCGCGGAAGTAGATGGCGATTTCACCGGTTTTCAGCGCCTGCACCACATCGCCGGTGGTATAACCTATTGCCGTTTCATCCAGCTTTATCTCGGCTCGCGCAATGTCGCGCCCCGCCGAGTCCCACACCACGCGGGCGGTAATGCCATTCAGGCCGTTCAGATTGCTGATAAACGGAGTCATTTTTTCAACCATCTGCACGCCAGTGACCTTCTCCTGGGTCAGATAGCTTTCAATCGCCTGGGTCAGCCCCAGAATGCCCTCTTTGCCCACTTTCATGGCGCGACCAATACCCATTGACTGCCGCTTTACCCACTCAACAGGCTGCCTGCGTCCCATGACCAGGCCACTGGTAGGGCCTTCCAGCGCTTTGGCACCGCTGTAAATCACCAGGTCTGCGCCGTACTGGTAGTAGCACTTAAGATCTTCTTCTGCGGCGGCATCCACGATCAGCGGGACACCGTGTTTGCGGGCTACCGTGGCCGCCTGCTCAACGTTGAGGTGGCTTTTCTGTACGCAGTGGTGCGATTTAATATAGAGAATGGCCGCGGTCTGCGGCGTGATAGCCGCGGAGAGCTGATCGGCTGAGCACTCGTTAGCGTAGCCCGCTTCTACCAGACGTCCTCCGCCCAGGGCGACCATCGTTCCGACCGGCGCGCCGTAATTCACGTTATGGCCTTTAGGGACAACAATATCGTGTGGCACGGTTAGCGGCGCGGCGTGGAGGTTTTCCAGCAGCCAGTCGTTATCCTTCACAATCACCCCGGCTACGGCCTGAGCGATACCCGCAGACGCGCAGGAGACCACCACCGCATCTTCCGCCCCGAGCAGCCCGGCGATATACGCACCGGTCTTATTAACCAGGTCTTTCATCTCAAAGTAGTGATTCAGCCCGTATTTGACCGTATCAACCACCTCTTCACCCGGCGTCGATACGCCCAGAATGGTCATGCGGCCTGAGGCGTTAATGACCTGCTTCAGGCCATATTTTTCATAAATTGACGACATGATGCTTTTTCCCTTCATCGGTAATAAACCACTCGCCACCCACAACGGCGGCCAGAGGTATCAGCTGTTTCTCACCGGCAACCGACTGCCCTTCGGAGTCGATAAACAGGCAGGGTTCTTCTTTGAGATCAAAAAGGGTCAGGTCGGCGTCAAGTCCCACTTCAAGCCGTCCTCTGTCGTGCAAACGCAGGCCCTGGGCAGCGTGAAGCGTCACACAGTCAATAATCTGCGGCAGCGTCATACCCACACTGAAGAATTTCGACATTACGTGAGCCAGCGAATGTACCGGGCCGTTAATGCGGTTGCGGCAGTAGATATCTGAACTGATGGTGTGCGGCAGAATGCCCTGTGCGATGGCCACGCGGGCGACCTCAAAGCTAAAGCTGGCGCTGCCGTGCCCCACATCCAGGCGTACCCCACGATCCAGGGCCCGTTTAACCGAGGCGCGAAGCTCTCCGGCGGGCGTCAGAATACGGTTAGGCTTACCGTTATAGCAGTGAGTAATGATATCGCCGCTGCCGAGCAGGTCGGTGATTTCGTCAAGGTCCGGCGGATTATTACCGATATGCACCATCAGCGGCAGATTGCCATTTTCCTGCTGGATCTCTTTGGCTCGCACCAGCGGCTGAATGCCGTTTGCACCCACCACGCTGCTGCTCATTCGCGCCTTAATACCGAGAATAAAACCTGGTAGCCGCTTAATGGCATCGCGAATGCCCACCCTGTCGATCTGACTCATATCCGCCAGCTCGTTTTGCGTCACGATGCCGGTGCGGGCAATATTGAGCAGAGCATGAACCCGCGTATCTGCCTCGCGGGTGATCTGATAAAAATCGTCGATATCGTCCGCGCCGGTACTGCCTGCATCCACGACGGTGGTGACGCCCGTTGCCACGCCGATACGATCGGCCTCATCATGATAGATGGGCGATTTGGGGTAGCAATGGACGTGCGAATCGATCCAGCCCGCGCTAAGCCAGCACTGCCCGGCAAGATCCTTCTCAGTGGCCGCTTCCCCGCGCACTTCGCCGAGTGCAGCAATTTTACCGTCGCTTATGGCGATGTCGGTCAGGCTGCCATCAGGCAGACGCGCACGGCGGATAACAAGATCAAACATGACTGACTCCTTTAATACCGGATGCCGCAGCATCCACAACGCGGTTTGCCCATTCCAGGCAAACCGTCGTGACATCAGAGGGCTACCGGGAAAATCGCCCCCAGTAACATCGCCCCCAGAATGGCTCCGCCGGTAATGGGCTTATTCCACATATAGAACAGCAGCGACCCCAGCAGCGAGCCTAAGCCAATCGGTATTGAAGCCGTCATCGCAGAGAGAATAATCAACGGCCCCAGAAAGCGACCAGATGTGTTCCCTGCCCCCATCATCACGTCTGCACCGTAGGTGGAGTCGCTGTTATTGATGGTGAACCTGCGCGCCAGAATAATCACGTAACCCACCGCAACCCCCAGCACCAGTCCGGTCACCAGCGAGGCCGCAAAGTTCGCCACCGGGTAGATAATTCCGGCCCCCAGCAGCAGCGCCGGTACGCCCAGCCCGATACCGGTCTGAATCGCGCCGCCAATATCCAGGATACCGACCAGTGAGCCTTCAATGATGCGGGCAAACAGAAAGCTGGCGCCAAAGGCTGCAACCGCGCCGTAGACGCCGGTTTCCATTCCCGACCGCAGCATGGAGACAAAGGCGACTTCATTGAATGCGCCGAGCCCGTAGACGTAGTACATGTGCGTCCCGGCGAATACTCCGGCAGACAGCAGGCCGACAAAAATCGGAAAGGACCAGTCTGCATACCAGAAACCGTTTTTTGACTCTTCCATCGTCATCGTCCTCTTATTTACCGCTCATGGCGTTATGGATCATTTCCAGCCAGCCCGGCACGCCCAGCTGGAAGGATTGCAGCATTTTCATGTCAAAACCGCGGAAGAAGCCGCTGAGCACGAAAAGCAGAACGATGGCAGCCATCATCACCTTAGTGACTTTATTCCAGCCGCTCTCTTCAACGCCTTTACCAATCAGGATGCCCAGCACCAGACCCGGTACGGCATTCCCCATCATCAGTTGCGCAAGACCGCCGAAAATCGTGGCCCAGAATCCTGACTTCTTACCGGCATCAATCGCAGCCAGCCAGAAGATCACCGGCATCACGGTATTCACCAGCAGATTCGCAGCAGGCACCAGTACCTTAACGGCGGTGACCTGTAGCGCAGCCGGAACGGCGGAGGCGGTTGAATTAAGGAAGGCAACCACGATCATGCCGATGATGCCGCAGGCAATCGCCATTTTTTTCGGATCGTGGAGGGTTTCAGCGACGTTACGGTTTTTCACCATCAGCGCAGCGGCACCCCAGTGGGGAATAATGCGGTGATCGACATCCTGAGTGAAGGAACCGGCCGCCACGGAAGAGGCCCAGGCATTAAAGAAAAAACCCAGACCAAAAGAGAAGTGAGAGGCCGGATCGCCTTCACAGGAGTTAAGTTCACCCAGTGTACGAAATGCACCCATTCCCTGCGTGGTGGGGGCGTGGAACATACGCGCAGCACCTGCGCCTACGCCGACACCAACCAGACCGCCGATGATGAGTGACTTAAATAAGATTATTAAAAACATCAGTCTTTCCTTTCAGGCTTGCGCCAACGTTTTTAAATCATGATTATTGCTGCCTCAGGGGCAGTGCTTTATTTCGTGACGAAATCGACCTTATCGGCGTCGATGACGGTCACGCTAACGGTAATATCCAGCTCAACGCTGTAACTCCGTCGTTCTCTCGCCAGAAAGAAAAACAAAAATTTCTCCTTTCTGACGCTCTGCTGTGCACGGACCACCCTGACATCCTGGGGTTCAATACGCAGCAGTACCTTGCTGGTCGATTTAAGTAGCGTGTTCTGTACCCGGCTTAACGCGTCAGCAAAGGCGCGGGACTTGCTGTCCCCTTTGCCGCTTACGTTTACCGTCGTGGTGAATTGCTCCTTCATCGGTCAGCCACCGTGTTTTTTTGTCCATGCCTGAACCAGACGTTCGCCCAATTCTTCTTTATCCATAAAGCCAAAACCCAGCGCGACGGCGCCTTCGTTGATAGCGGTAACGCCTTCATCGACGGAACGCATCCCGTACTTTGCCTTATAGCCGTGTTTATTCTGTGCGGTGATCGACCCTGCGCCGCCGCTGCCGCAGAACGAGATGCCAAAGGACGCCCCTTCCGCTTTCATTACGTCGCCCAGCTTCATATCGGCCGCGACACCGGGGATGACGATAGCTTTCCCCCCCGCTTTCTCAACGCCTGCCGCAACTTTCTGGCCTTTACCTAAACGGTCACCAATGACCACGATTACCTGTGACATGCCTGCTCCTTGATTCAATGAATGATGTCGTTATCAATTACAAAATGCGTGACGGGGTGGCGACCACGCAGCGGTTTGGGCGTCCATCAAGACGCCGTCATCCCCCAGTTTCACTCCGGACCCGTATTCTCTTTCGCCACTTCAAAATGGACCGACAGCATCCAGGCTTCCTCCACGGGCAGGTTACCGAACAGATCAACAACCTGCTGTGCCAGTGCCATTGATGTAGCGGAGATATCTTCAAACAGATCGGCTTCTACTTCAGGCAGCGGCTCACCGGTAATCGAACGCAATGCCATTGCCCGCACGTGTGAGGTCAACATTTGCTGCTGAACCGGGTTGGGATATATATTTTTGGCGGTAAAAATATCTGCTATCTGCGCCATGACCTTCTCCGCCAGCGCCTGAATAGCCCGATCTTCATTAGCCGTATTAATCGATACCGCTGCATTGTCCAATTTACGTCCCTCTTTTTCCGTTTCTTCCCGGCCAGGAAATTTGGTGAATTTGTGATGTCCGTAAAATAGCGCCCTTGCCTGCTGGTGTGTAGAACGACTTTTTCCGTTTCAAAGTGGAAATACGCTGCCGAAATACGATCGAGTACGCAAAAGCGCTAATTCGTGCACGATCGGTGGAAACAGCCGGAGGAATATCACAGTCTGCTCGAAATTTTTCTAAAATCGTTAATTATCATTCAAAACAGGATGTTAAGCGCAAAGGGTGCGCATGTATCCAGAGGAAAAACTTATCGTTCTCGAATTATGGATGCTTTTATGGAAATAATAGGCGCTAACGATGATAAGGGGTAATGACCATAATATAAAATATAAGGCCATTTTCCGCCATTGAGATAATGTTATTTTTTAGAATTTTATTTTTAGTGCCAGGTTAAATAAAAAATAGAAGCGTTATTTAATTAATAATTATGGCCCGAAAAAAAGCATCCCTTTTAACAGCCACTAAAAAAGGCTCCGCAGAGCCTTGCCGTTTTAGCGAAATTTTTTGTGATTGGCATCACGGGTGACGGCAAATTTTTTGGCCTCCGCCTTAGCACCCGCCAGGTCGCCCGCATCAACAAGTTTAATGCTGCTATCAATCTGGCGGGTTAGCGTCTCCAGCCCGGCACGGAAATCCTTCATTTGTGCGCTATCGGCGGACTGGCCTTTGAGTTTATCAGGCGTCTGGGTTTTGGCATCACCGGCCGCCGCCCGCATTTTGGTCAGCGCCTGTTTCATTTCCGTCGCGTCGTCCGTTTTGGTCACGGTGCGCAGACCCGCATTCAGCGTATCCATATCCTCTTCCAGACTCGCCAGAGCAGAGAGGCTGGAACCCATCAGGGTCACGGTTAACAGGGCCAGTAAACTTTTACGCATTGCTCAATTCCTTATTTTTATTTAAAGAGAACAGCAAAAAGGGTGACCCTAAGGCCACCCTGATAATAGTACGCAATAACTGAGAAATTGCCGCAGCCGGAAATTACTGCCCGGCTATTTTCATTTCTGGCAGCAGCACGGAACCACACTGAATATTGCTGCGAGTTTCGATATCGCTACCGACGGTGACCATATTACGCCACATATCCTTCAGGTTTCCGGCGATGGTCACTTCACTGACCGGATACTGAATTTCACCGTTTTCCACCCAGAATCCCGCCGCACCGCGCGAATAGTCGCCGGTAATACCGCTGACGCCCTGTCCCATCAATTCGGTGACCACCAGGCCAGTGCCCATCTTCTTCAGCAGCTGATCGAAGCTGTCGCCCTGGCCGTTAATACGCCAGTTATGAATACCGCCCGCGTGGCCGGTGCTCTTAAGGCCAAGTTTGCGGGCCGAATAGTTGGTCATCAGCCAGGTCTGGAGAACGCCATCCTTAATAATGTCGCGATCGCGGGTCTGCACGCCTTCACTGTCAAACGGCGTGGAAGCCAGACCTTTCAACAGGTGTGGCCGCTCCTGAATGGTCAGCCACTCAGGCAGGATCTGCTGGCCCATCGAATCCAGCAGGAAGGTGGATTTACGGTAAACGCTTCCACCGCTGATGGCCCCCACCAGGTGGCCAAACAGGCCGGTCGCCACTTCGGCGGCAAAAATGACCGGGGCTTTCATGGTCGACAGCTTACGCGGTGAAAGACGCGACAGGGTGCGACGGGCGCACTCTTCGCCCACCCACTCCGGCGACTGTAAATCCTCCATCGCGCGGCCGATGGTGTAGGCGTAGTCACGCTCCATATCGCTGCCCGCGCCTGCTATCACGCTACAGGAGATCGAGTGGCGGCTGGAGCTGTAACCCTGGATCATACCGTGACTGTTGCCAAACACCTTCATGCCGACATGGCTGTTAAAACTGCCACCCTCGGTATTGGTGATGCGCGTATCGCTTTTTAGCGCCGCCTGCTCAGCGCGGGCAGCCAGTTCGATCGCCCGGTCCGGATCGAGATCGGAAGGGTGAAAAAGATCGAGATCCGGTGCATCAAAGGCTAGCAGCTCGCGATCGGCTGGGCCCGCGTAAGGATCCGGCGAGGTGTAGCGGGCAATATCGATGGCTGCCTGCACGGTGCGTTTGATCGCGTCCGGGCTAAGATCGGTCGATGACGCGCTGCCTTTACGGTTCTGATGATAGACGGTGATACCCAGGGCGCCATCGCTGTTAAATTCTACATTTTCCACCTCACCGTAGCGCGTACTGACGCCAATACCGGTGGTTTTGGTCACGGCGACTTCCGCCCCATCGGTGCTGGCCTTCGCCAGTTCGAGTGCTGTCGCTACCGCCTGTTCGAGGGTTTTACGCTGTTCTGCAACTTGGGAGAGTAATTTCATCGACCTACCATATAATTAACAGAGGGCTTTCTGACCGCGTAAAAGCGCCAGATTTCCAGACTCTTTGGTGATTAAGGTTCATTTCAGTCTAACAGACTCGGAGAACAATTTCGCAGTAGCCGCTTAACCTGATAGCATTAGCCTCTTTTTTAGGGAGCCTCCCATGACTAAACAGCCCGACGACTGGCTCGATGATGTACCGGATAATGAAGAAGAAGAAGACGACGAGATTATCTGGGTCAGTAAAAGTGAAATTAAACGTGACGCCGAGGAGCTAAAGCGCCTGGGCTCAGAGCTGGTCGAGTTAAGTAAAAACTCGCTGGATAAGATCCCGCTGGATGAAGATCTTCGTGCGGCCATTGAGCTGGCGAAGAAGATCAAAAAAGAGGGCTACCGCCGCCAGATCCAGCTGATTGGCAAGATGCTGCGTTCGCGCGACGAAGAGCCGATCCGCCTGGCGCTGGATAAGCTGAAGAATCGCCACAACCAGCAGGTTGCGCTTTTCCACAAGCTGGAGATGCTGCGTGACCGCCTGATTGAACAGGGTGACGAAGCGATCCCGGACGTGCTGACGCTTTACCCGCATGCCGATCGCCAGCAGCTGCGCTCAATGATCCGCAACGCGCAGAAAGAGAAAGCGTCTGAGAAGCCGCCAAAGTCCAGCCGCCAGATCTTCCAGTATCTGCGCGAGCTTGCCGAGTCCCGCTAACCAGCCCGCTCGCCAATACAAAAAGGGCGGAGTCGCCTCCGCCCTTTAACTGCTTTGCCCACCGGAAAGGTCGCTCCGGTTCAGCCCGCTGATTCAGCGCGCCAGCTTTTCCAGCAGCTTCTGATGAATCCCGCCAAATCCCCCATTACTCATCACCAGGATGGTATCGCCGGGCTGCGCAGTTTTAACGATCATTTCCACCAGCGTATCCACCTCCGCACTCCAGTGCGCCGGCTGCACGCACGCCTCAGCAACGTCTGAAACCTGCCAGGGAATATGGTGCGGCTGCAGCAGGAAGACTTCATCAGCACGGGCCAGCGCCGGAGCCAGGTCGTCCTTACTGACCCCCATTTTCATGGTGTTGGAGCGGGGTTCCAGTACGGCCAGAATACGCGCCGTACCGCCGACCTTGCTGCGCAGCGCGGTCAGCGTCGCGAGAATGGCCGTTGGGTGATGAGCAAAATCATCGTAGACCTTAATGCCATTCGCTTCACCGCGCAGTTCAAGGCGTCGACGCGCATTGATAAAGTCATTCAGCGCCCGTCCGGCATCCTCCGGCCTGATGCCAACGTGACGCGCGGCGGCGACCGCCATCAGCCCATTATGCATATTATGCTCGCCGACCAGCGCCCAGTTAACCTCCCCCACACATTCGCCATCCAGCCAGATTTCCCACTGGGAGGCATCAGGCACGCGCTTTTTAGCCTGCCAGCGCCCGCCATCGCCCAGGCTCTCCTGCTCGCTCCAGCAGCCCATGGCGATTACCTGTTTCAGGTTGTGGTCCTGCTCTGGCAGCAGGATTTTTCCCTGGCCCGGCACGATGCGCACCAGATGATGGAACTGACGCTGAATAGCGCGCAGATCGTCAAAAATATCGGCGTGATCGAACTCAAGATTGTTGAGAATCAGCGTGCGTGGACAGTAGTGAACAAACTTAGAGCGCTTATCAAAGAAAGCGCAATCGTACTCATCCGCTTCAATGACGAAGAATGGGCTTTTTCCTAAAGTGGCGGATACATCGAAATTTCCGGGTACGCCGCCGATAACAAAGCCCGGTTCCAGCCCGCAGGCCTGTAAAATCCACGCTGCCATGCCTGCCGTGGTGGTTTTACCGTGCGTTCCGGCCACCGCAATCACCCAGCGATCGCGCAGGACAAAATCATGCAGCCACTGCGGGCCTGAGAGGTAAGGAATATTGCGTTCCAGCACCGCCTCCACGCAGGCATTGCCCCGCGTCATGGCGTTGCCAATAATTACCAGGTCGGGAGCGGGATCGAGCTGGGAAACATCATAACCCTGAATTAAATCAATGCCTTGCTTTTCTAAAAGCGTGCTCATTGGCGGATAGACGTTGGCATCTGAGCCCGTCACTTCATGCCCGAGCGCCCGGGCAAGCGTCGCCAGGCCCCCCATGAAAGTGCCACAGATACCGAGGATATGAATGCGCATAACAGGTCCGTTTACAGGAAAGTTCGGCGCACAGTGTAACGCCCTCACCGTACGGAATAAACGGATTTGCCCTATGTTCTTTCGTCTTCATTCGGCTAAACTGCGTACGCATACGTTGGCAGTTTGTAAATCAGGCTGCTGCTCAACCGCAGATTCAGGGATTGTGTTATGAAAACGTTAGGCGAATTCATCGTCGAGAAGCAACACGACTTTCCTCACGCCACAGGTGAACTGACGGCACTGATTTCCGCCATCAAGCTGGGCGCAAAAATCATTCACCGCGATATCAATAAAGCCGGACTGGTCGATATTCTGGGCGCCAGCGGTGCCGAAAATATTCAGGGCGAACAGCAGATGAAGCTCGATCTGTTTGCTAATGAAAAACTCAAAGCGGCCCTGAAGGCGCGCGGCATTGTGGCCGGTATTGCTTCGGAAGAAGAAGACGAGATTGTCATCTTTGAAGGCGTCGAGAACGGTAAATACGTCGTTCTGATGGACCCGCTGGACGGCTCGTCGAATATTGACGTTAACGTTTCGGTCGGTACGATTTTCTCAATCTATCGCCGCATTACCCCGCCAGGTACGCCGGTGACGGAAGAGGACTTCCTGCAGCCCGGTAGTCAGCAGGTTGCGGCTGGCTACGTGGTGTATGGTTCTTCTACCATGCTGGTCTACACCACCGGCTGTGGCGTACATGCCTTTACCTACGATCCCTCACTGGGTGTGTTCTGCCTCAGTGCGGAAAAAATGGCGTTCCCGGAAAAGGGTTATACCTATTCGATCAATGAAGGAAACTATATTCGTTTCCCGAAAGGCGTGAAAAAATACCTGAAGTTCTGTCAGGAAGAAGATCAGCCCACCCATCGTCCGTATACCTCCCGCTATATTGGATCACTGGTTGCAGACTTCCATCGTAACCTGCTGAAAGGCGGTATTTACCTCTATCCGAGCACCGCCAGCCACCCGAAAGGTAAACTGCGGCTGCTGTATGAGTGTAATCCGATGGCGTTCCTTGCCGAGCAGGCCGGTGGTAAAGCCAGCGATGGCGCACAGCGTATTCTGGACCTGGTGCCGGAAACCCTGCACCAGCGCTCGCCGTTCTTTGTCGGCAATACCGATATGGTTGAAGACACCGAACGCTTCCTGCGCGAGTATCCTGACGCCTGAGCACCTGGCCTAACGCCAGCAATTCCGGCGGTTGCAGTCAGCGGATAATGCCTCAGCTAGCCTGGTGACAGAAGCCAGCGGATAATGCGTCAGCAAACCTGGTGACAGAAGCCAGCGGATAATGCGTCAGTAAACCTGGTGACAGAAGCCAGATGAGAATGCGTCAGTAAACCTGGCCATTGCAGCCGAAAGCTGTCAAAAACAGGGCGATCTTACGATCGCCCTGTTTTTTTATTCCGTGGTTATCGCCCGCCGCTGTCCGCTGGCGGGATTTTACCACCGTGGCTAAAGAGGATAACGGGGTAACATCAGGCCGGACTCACCCGGAATGCCGCCATCGACTGAACCAGCTGCTGTGACTGCTCTTCGAGTGACTGCGTTGCCGCCGTCGCCTGCTCTACCAGAGCCGCGTTCTGCTGGGCGACTTCATCCATCTGCGTCACTGCCAGATTAACCTGTTCAATTCCCCGACTCTGCTCCTGCGACGCGCTGGAGATCTCTTTCATCAGCTCCGTGACGCGCATCACCTCTGTGGCTATCTCGTCCATGGTTTCCCCCGCTCTGGTCGCCATCTGCGCCCCTTCACTGACGCGGCTCTGAGATTCAGTAATCAGCGAGCGGATCTCCGTGGCGGAGGTCGCGCTGCGCTGCGCCAGGTTGCGAACTTCTCCGGCTACCACCGCAAACCCCCGCCCCTGCTCGCCAGCCCGCGCCGCCTCTACGGCCGCATTCAGCGCCAGAATATTCGTCTGGAAGGCGATATCGTCGATCACCCCAAGAATATCGCCGATACGCTTTGAACTGTGGGTAATCTGCTGCATCTTCTCCATCACGTAGCTAACGACCTCGCTACCGCGATCGGCGCTGTCTGAGACTGAGCGTGCCAGCTGATGCGCCTGGCTGGCATTGTCGGCATTGAGCTTCACCGTGGCGGTCAGCTGCTCCATGCTGGCGGCGGTCTGCTCCAGCGATGCGGCAGACTCTTCGGTACGCTGTGAGAGATTCAGGTTCCCAGAGGCCAGTTCGCGGCTGCCCACGTCAATTTGCAGGCTGGCATCCCGTACGCGGCTGACCGAAAGCTGGAGCGAAGACTGCATCGCCGTCAGGGCCGCATTCAGACGTCCCAACTCATTCTCCCCGCTTTCAGGTAGCCTGCGGGTCAGGTCACCCGCAGCCACAAACTCAAGATGCGCAATGGCGGTATTCAGCGGTCTGAGCAGGATAGCGCGTAGCAGCATCCAGGCCGCCGCCAGCAGAATGATCGTCAATACGCCGCAGAACAGGATCAGCACGGTGAGGATGCGTTCATTTTTTTTCGCCTCCATCAGCTGAGCCTGGGTGACCTGGTTGGCATAGAGACTGAAATCGTCCACCGCTTTAGCAAAGGCAATATTTAGCGAGCCCAGCTTCTCCTCAAGCAGGGTGTAATAGCCGTCAGGATCCTGTTTCTCCAGGGCTTGCTGCATCGGGACGATCCCTTCGCTCAGATACTGGTTATAGCGGGCAATCAGGGCGTCCGCCAGCGCCTTACCGTGAGTGGTGACGGTCCCGGCGTCGACGAAACGCTTTATTTCAACGTGCGAGTTAGCAACATTATTTTTTACCAGCAGGGTGATGGCACTGGATTCGTCTAACATACCGATTTCCATTTTCCGGGTCGCCAGCGCGGCACTCGCTCTGGCGCGCAGCAGGCTGTTATTAGCCAGAAACAGGCTGTTAAGTTCCACTCCCTGAATGCGGTTAACCACATCAAGCGAACGATTCCCTTTATTAATGGCAAAAATACCCATCACGCTAACGCTAAGCAGCATTAGCGTCATCAGGGCGAGAAGCACGATCAGGCCGGTGCGTATTGAAATTTTTCTTAGCATGGTTTGAATGACCTTTAATTAGACGGTATGCCTGAAAGCCAAAAAGAGATTAAGGTATCGGCAGCCGGGGGGGCATTCTTTAGAAAAGATGATGAAAGGAGACGTAAACAGAGCGTCAGCTTTGACAGGGATCACTTTTTCCCCCGCTGAAGAGAGAGGAGGCATCCATTCGTTATAAGTAGTTAATTAACAGGGGATTCAGGGATTTTCAACGGTGATGACGGCGCGTAAGCGCAGAATGCCGTACATGCCGATAGCGGAATAAATCTTCACTCCTGACGCAATTTCACAGTGATTTCATACAGAACTAAGCCTGTTAAGCAGTTAATCCCACCAAAAATCCGCCTATATAACAGTAAAAATGAACTTTGATTTTAAGCAAAATCACGCACTCTTTCGTTCAGACAAAGAGGAGTGAGGTCGGCACAGGCTATATGCCGCATCTGGCGCTGCGGCAACACTTAGCGCTCGCGATTTGCATGCGGCGTTATCACCTGACCCGGCAGCCATTCAGGCAGCCCTTTACTGGCCCACCTTTTGCCTGACGTCTGCCAACGTATCACGCCATAACTGGAGCATTCTGAAAGGCCAAAAAGGGGGGATACTTTCATATTCAGTTGGCTATAATGAGCGACACATGATTTAAGACTGAATGAAGGAATTGACCATGAGTTTGAACCTGGTTCCAGCAGGTAAAGATCTGCCAGAAGATATTTATGTGGTTATTGAGATCCCGGCGAACGCCGATCCAATCAAATACGAAGTTGATAAAGACTCCGGCGCGCTGTTTGTTGACCGCTTCATGTCTACCGCCATGTTCTACCCGTGCAACTACGGCTACATCAACCACACCCTGTCTCTGGACGGCGACCCGGTTGACGTGCTGGTGCCAACGCCGCATCCATTGCAGCCTGGCTCAGTGATCCGCTGCCGTCCGGTGGGCGTCCTGAAAATGACCGACGAGTCTGGCGAAGATGCCAAAGTGGTTGCTGTCCCGCACACCAAGCTGACCAAAGAGTACGATCACATCAAAGATGTGAACGACCTTCCTGAGCTGCTGCGTGCGCAGATCACCCACTTCTTCGAGCAGTATAAAGCGCTGGAAAAAGGCAAGTGGGTTAAAGTTGAAGGCTGGGATAATGCAGCAGCAGCAAAAGCTGAAATCATCACCTCTTTCGAACGCGCCGCGAAGAAGTAATCCTCTTCAGGGCAAAAAAAACACCGCTCACTGAGCGGTGTTTTTGTTTATCAGCCCATCAGGCCTGCCCTTGCGCATCGCGCAGCAGCCAGTCGCCGCTGTCGATACGCTGTTTTCCCATCACCGATCGCTGATAGACGTACAGCCAGGCGCTGCCGTAAGGCGTCTGCACCAGCGCCCGCTTATACTCTCCCCCCTGGGTGCGTAGCGCATCCAGCTCGCCCAGCGTGGAGGCATCAATGCGGTAGACTTCGCAGTACACCTGACCCTCTCCCACCACTACGCCGGGGTAGTGCCCAAGATTGTATAGCGCATAGCCGCTAATCTGGTGATCGCCCAGCCACTGGCCGTTAGTCATCCAGTGACTGTTACCTTGCTTACGTCTTAAGCTGCCGTAGACAATTATTCGCATTGCTAAAACTCAAACTGATAAAGTAAATCCAGCGCCTGATCGATACCAGACACCGCTTCCAAATAGAGTTTAGGCATCAGGCGATAACGCAGGGTTAGCGTCGCCAGTGAATCAAATATGCCAACACCGTATTTTACCTGCAGACCCGGCAGTACATAGCCGCTAACCTGGACCTGCTGACTGTCACCGACGCCAGCCGTATCCAGCGCCAGATTACTCACGCCGAAGGTCTCCCCGATTTTACCCACAACCTGACCACTTTGTGCAAGCCCCAATCCTACCAGCGCTGAGGTTATTGCACTGCTATCGCTACCGCTCGCATCCAGTCCCTGTCCGCGAAGCAGATAAGAGAGCGCTTCCTGCTGTGACATGGTGGGGTCAGCGAAGACTTCGGCCTTCGGCTCATCTGCCAGCCCGGTTACGCGAACGCCTGCGGTCACGTCGTCTTCCGTGGCCTCCGGATTACGGATTGCCTCGATGTTCAGATAAGGCTGATCCGGCGGTCCGGCAAACTGTAGCTCGCCCTTACGCACGATAAGATCCTGTCCATAGGCGTGAAAACGGCCAGATGGAATATTGATCTGACCGTTCAACCCCAGACCGCGCTTATCCTGCACCAGCTTCAGGTCACCGTTCAGGCTGGCCTTCAGGCCGAATGCGCTGAGCCGCACGTCATCTCCGACGTGAATAACCAGATTACTGTTAATCGGGATCGCCGCGGTTTTCGGGGCCACCGGCTTCAGGTCTTTATCCAGCAGCACTTCGTCTGATGATACGCCTACCGCACTTTCGGGAACCTCCTGCACGGTGATACGCGCCCAGGGAATATCCACGCGCCCGTCAAGATTGAACATCTGCGGCGTCGCTTCAAATACCAGATCCGGAGAGACATCCATCCGCACCATCGGCGGCACGGTAACCCGGACCTTTTCGCCCTTCGCCGCCACGCGTGCACGCCAGGCGTCCAGCTGCTGCCAGTCGGCATCACCGTTAAGCGCAATCTGTCCGTGGGAGGTCTTAATCAGCCCTTCCAGCGTTGAGCTCATGCCGTTAAAGACCATGTTCAGGCTGGCTGAGGTCAGTTCGACCGGCATAAAGCTGCCCTGTACATCAACGTCCTTCAAGCCCAGCTGACCAAATACCTGGGGCTGTTGCAGGTTTCCGCCCAGTCGCAGGTTGCTGTTAAGCAGGCCCGCGATCTTCTCACCCTTCATCAGTGCCGGATTCAGCATCGCCAGCGACAGGCTGGCAATATTAACGTTGCCGGAGAGGGTGCGCTTACCCTGCGGGTCGGCAATCTGCACGTTGCCGTTAAGCTGGCCGTTGTTCGCGATGCGGATCAGCCAGTCGAGCTGAGCACGACCGTCGTGCAGCCCGGCGTTAAGGTTTAGCTGGTCGAACGCAATGGGCAGTTTATTGCCCTGCACGTCCTGCACCACCTTCACCCCGTTACCTTTCAGCGTCACGCGCCCCTGTGGCAGACCGCCGTCAGCTTTCCAGGTGACGTCGGCATCACCGGTGAATACGCCGCTGAGTGCGGTCTCTTCGCCGAGGAAGGGTTTCGCCATCGCCAGATCGAAGCGGTTCAGCACCACTTTGGCATGGCCGGATGGACCTGCCTCAATGGTTTGCGGGACGCAGATCTGCGCATTCGGATTTTGCCAGCAGTGCGGCCCAATGCTCACCGTCTGCTTCGCGTTCAGATAATCCAGTGCGATGGCGCGGGTCAGGCGCCATTCCCCTACCGGCGTATCGAAGCGCGTATTGTTCAGCGTCCCGGTCCAGCGCTGTGCCTGACGATCAAAACTGCCGTTTAGCGCCAGCTGTCCGGAAACCGGCTGCCCGCTGATATTAAGCTTCAGCTGATGCTGCTTCTCATCGCCGCTGGCATCCAGCGTAACCAGAGAGAGGTTGAGCGCATCCTGTTTGATCCGCTCGACGCGCAGCGCCAGCTTACCTTTAATCTCATCCCCTGAGCTAACGTCGCCTTTTAGCGTCGCCCGGGCAATACTCAGCGCCTGCCAGCGCAGCCCGGCGCCAGTCACGTCGGCCAGCAGCTGCGGCGCCTTCAGATCGCCACGCGCTTTAATCGTCCCTTTCACCACGCCGCCCAGACCGGGAAGCGCGTTATCGAGGTGTGCGGCATCTATATTGGCATCCAGCGCCAGCTTGTCGCCGAGGGAACCCTTAACATCAAGATTATTACGCCCCAACACCAGCTTCAGGCCGGGTATATCCCACTGGTTGTAGCTGTTGCCATACAGGGAGCCGTCGGCGGTCACCGCATTCTGCTTCACGTTGCCGCGCAGCTTCAGCTCCGGCACGCGCACCTGCCAGCTGCCGCCATAGAGGCTGCCACGGGTGGTGATTTTCCCTTCCAGCTTCGCCGGCCAGTCCGGATACTGCTTCGCAGTATTAATCCCGGAGAGCGTCAGCTCACTGCGCCAGCTGATAGCTTTGCTCCAGTCCACCAGCGCCGTCAGATCGGTATTACCCTCCAGCGCCGCCAGCCTGAGTTTGTCCAGCGAGAAGTGTTCAACGTCGCCTTTGCCGTTCAGGGTGAGCGTCGCGGGGGGAATGCCCTGCCCTTTCAGGGCGGTCCTGAGCGACATCACGTAATCCGTCGCCTTACCCTTAAAGCTGAAGTTCAGGTTATCCGCCTGGTACTGGGTTTCCCCGTTCAGCGGCCAGCGCAGCTGCGCGCTTTGTAGCGCAAGCGACAGAGGCAGCCCGGCCTCGGCCAGCCTGGCACCGGCATCCAGCTGCGCCCGCAGCGGGCCGGAAAGGTTGAGCGCCAGGTTTAGCTGCTCGCGCAGGCCGCCGCTGACGGTCATTTTGATCTTCTCACCTTTGACCGGATCAAAATTCAGCGCGCTGTTGAGCGTGAAGCTGACCGGCCAGTTACCCGCCAGCGTAGCCTCTCCCTGTGCGTTGAGGCGTCCCTGAGGCGAATCCACCGCCAGCGTCTCCAGCTGTAGCTGGCGATCCTGGGTTTTGGCCTTCACCAGCAGGCGGTTAATGGCAATGTCGGTATCGCCAGTAATACGCAGCTGTTCGCCCAGCAGCTGCTGTACGTCGACGTCCAGCGGCATTTTGAAGTCGGGCAACTCCGGCAGCAGAGGCTTAGCAAACATCGCCTTTAGCGTCTCACCCAGCGGCTGCTCATCCGCTTTCGGCTGCTGTACCTTTGGCTGAACCACCTGCTTATCGGCCACCTGCGCGGCCTTAGGCAGCGCAATCAGCAGCCCCTGAATATGGGTCGGCATCAGGGTCAGTGCCCGCTGCTGCCAGTGCATACCCGAGGTGAAGTCGGCCAGCGAAATTGCCGTATCATCCACCTTAACGGTGATATTGTGCAGCGCCAGGCGGCGAAGCGTAATCGGGTAAGGCGTACTCAGATCGCCCGTCGACGTATCTTTATCCTGCGTCTCTGCTGCGGGCGTCATTTTTTTGCTATCAACCGCCACGTTAACGTCTTTCAGGGAGAAGTCGTTAACGCAGAATGCGCTGTGCCTCAGACAGCCCAGCTGCAAGGCCAGGTGAACTTCCCCGGCGTTAACCGTCACGCCCGGCATCTGATACTGCACGCCTTTGAGGGTCAGGTTTCGCCAGCCGCCGTCGATCTGTTTAATCTGCAATCCCGGCACCCAGCGCGATGCGCCGTTCAGCACCAGATGCAGGCCGGTTGTAGTGCCCACCAGGAAGGCGATTGTGCCCAGCAGCAGCATAATGAAAATCAGAATGCCGATCAGGACCTTTTTCCAGCGACTCATAGTTCAGGCCCCAGTCCGATATAAAACTGTATGTCACGATCTTCGTCATCACCCACCGGGCGGGCGATATCCAGCTTGATTGGCCCCACCGGTGACTGCCAGCGCACGCCAAAGCCCGCGCCCGTTTTCACGTTACTCTGTTTGATGTCGTTTACCGCTTCACCGGAATCAATAAACACCGCGCCCCACCACTTGCCGGTGACGTTGTACTGATACTCCAGCGATCCGGTTGCCAGCTTTGAGGCACCGGTTAGCTTACCGTCGTCATCGCGCGGGGAGATGCCTTTGTATTTGTATCCACGGATGCTGCGATCGCCCCCGGCAAAAAAGCGCAGATCGGGCGGAACACGCTCAAAATCGCTGGTTTCAATCCAGCCAAGGTTGCCACGCACGACAAAGCGGTTTTTTTCTCCCAGGGTACGGATCCAGACGTTCTGCGCCTGCACCACGGCGAAATCAACATCCGAACCCCATGTGGTATCGGAGACGTCCAGGGAGTAGCGCTGGGAATCGCCCCAGACCGGCATCAGCCCGCCGCGCGAACGGGTACGGTTGATGCTCACGCCGGGGTAGATAAGCATGGTGGTATTGGTGACGTTACCCTGGGTAAAGTGATCCAGGCTCCAGCGCAGGTTTATGGCCCGCTGCCAGCCGGAGGAAGACTCCCAGTAGCGCGATGCCGCAAGGGTCGAGGAGTCTGCTTTGGTGTCATTCAGATCGGTACGCTTGAGTCCGCCCTGCAACAGGTAATACTGTTCGATCGGGCTTTTCAGCAGCGGGATCTTGTAGCTGAAATCCAGCTGCTGTTCGGGTGCGGAGATGTTTGCGCTGGTGGTAAAGCTATGGCCGTAAGAGTTAACCCAGGGCCTTTTCCACGTCGCCTTAACGCGCGGGCCCACGTCGGTAGAATAGCCCACGCCGGTTTCAATGGTATTTTCGGTCCGCGGGGTGACCACGCCCTGCAGCGGCAGTACTTTGGTCTTACGGGATTTGTCGAATTCAGGTGCTACCACGACCGAGTTAAACCAGCCGGTAGCAGAAAGTCTGCGGTTCAGTTCGGCCAGATCGCGCGAGCTGTAGTAGTCGCCTTTCTTAAAGGGCACCAGATTCTGCAGGTACTCTTCCCGGATCTGTGAGCCTTCAAAGCTGACGCTGCCAAAGCGATACCGCTGGCCGCTGTCATAATCAATATCCCAGAACGCCTCGTGACGATCGACCGACACGCCAAGCTGGCTTTTGGTAAAGTCGCCGTCGAAGTACCCTTTGCGCAGGGCCATATTGCTGAGCGAGCTTTTGAATTTGTCGTATTCACCGTGATTGAGCACGCTGCCAATTTTGCTTTTGCCGCCCTGCACCAGAGCCTGATAGTCAGCGTCGGTGCGGCCTTCACCGCGAATAATGACCGTTTCGCCCGCCAGCTTAACGGGCTTACCCGGCTTGACGTTGGCCACCAGCAGCGGTCTTTTACCGCCTGCCGGCGGCGGGAGCAGGCTAAACTCGATGGTAGGCTCATAGTAGCCCAGCGCCTTCAGGCCCTCTTTGACCGCCTCGCTTACGCGCGCGCGAAAACGCCCATCGGCGGAGATTTCATCGCTGGAGATGGTCGAAAGCCTCGCCCGCACGTTTTTCTGTAATTCCCCGGATAACCCTGTCACCTGCAATCGCACGGTCGCTGCCTCTACAGCGGGTGCGGCAGCGATCAGACAGATCATGCAGTAAAGATGAATTCGTGGCACGCTTACTCCTGGTTTTATAGCCGTCCCCTGGTCCAGATGGGCATGACGTCTTCTGGTAACTCGTCCTGATGTTCAGGGTGGTGTTAATCATGGCAAAGTTTTGCCTGATTTCACCCTTATTTAACCGATAAAGCTAAAATTTTGACTTATTGTGCGTAAAGAATTGACATGATACAACATATGATCGTGATTGAATGTAAATCGGACGGCTATGGAAGGGAGATGCTCACCAAAGAAGCGCTCACTTCGTAAAGCTCGCCGTACGCGATCGCGGCAGGGACGAAAGCGGGTCTGTCGAGCGCCGCAATTGTAAGCACTCGCCACCACGGCTATAATCCCCAGCACGGACCGCAATGCGGACCGTCGATACAATTCTGCCCCGGCGTTATTACCCGGTGCAGACATTTTTGGCACGGACAGCCGACCCTGACTGAACGGGATCTCACGTTCGCAGATCCTTATGCGCTGCCCAGGCCAAAAATGACAGGTGATTAACCCAAGGCCAGGTTTCAGGCGCTTCACTCTGATTGCTACTGAATCGTGCCATATTATGGATGTTCTATGTTAGACAGCTTGCTTGTCATCTTACTGCTGATTGCGGTCAGTTCATTTTTCTCTCTTTCAGAAATCTCGCTGGCGGCGGCACGCAAAATCAAACTGAAACTGCTGGCTAACGACGGCAATGTGAATGCCCAGCATGTGCTAAAAATGCAGGAAACCCCGGGGATGTTCTTTACCGTGGTGCAGATTGGGTTGAATGCGGTTGCTATCCTCGGCGGTATCGTCGGTGACTCGGCCTTTTCTCCGGCCTTTCGCTCGCTTTTTCTGCGCATTGTCAGCCCCGAGCGCGCCGAGCAGCTGAGCTTTGTGTGCTCCTTCACCCTGGTGACCAGCCTGTTTATTCTGTTTGCCGATCTGTTCCCTAAGCGTTTGGGCATGATTGCCCCCGAGGTCATTGCCCTCAAAATCATCAACCCAATGCGGCTGTGCCTGTTTATTTTCCGCCCGCTGGTGTGGTTTTTTAACGGCGGAGCCAACATTATTTTTCGCCTGTTTAAAATCCCGCTGGTGCGTAAAGACGACATCACCTCTGACGATATTTACGCGGTGGTGGAAGCCGGTGCGCTGGCGGGCGTGCTGCGTAAGCAGGAACATGAACTGATTGAAAACGTGTTCGAACTGGAGTCACGCACCGTTCCCTCGTCGATGACCTCGCGTGAAAATGTGGTGTGGTTTGATCTGCACGAAGACGAAGAGAGCCTGAAGAAAAAAATCGCCAACCATCCCCACTCCAAGTTCCTCGTATGTAATCAGGATATCGACCATATCGTAGGCTATGTGGACTCTAAAGAGCTGCTGCTGCGCGTACTGGGGCACCAGAGCATGGCGCTTAACAGCGGCGTACAGATCCGCTCTGCGCTCATCGTGCCGGATACCCTGACGCTATCGGAAGCGCTGGAAAGTTTTAAAACCGCCGGAGAAGACTTTGCGGTGATCATGAATGAGTATGCGCTGGTGGTGGGGATCATTACCCTTAATGACGTGATGACCACGCTGATGGGCGATCTGGTCGGTCAGGGAATGGAAGAGCAAATTGTTGCCCGCGATGAAAACTCATGGCTGGTCGAGGGCGGTACGCCGATAGATGACGTCATGCGCGTACTGGATATTGATGAGTTTCCTCAGTCTGGCAACTATGAAACCATCGGCGGCTTTATGATGTTTATGCTGCGTAAAATCCCCAAGCGCACCGATTTCGTTAAGTTTCACGGCTACAAGTTTGAAGTGGTCGATATCGACAGCTATCGCATCGATCAGCTGCTGGTTACGCGCATCGTTGCGCGCCCACCGACGGCTCCGGTACTGCCTGACGCTGTCGAAGAATAATCAGTCTGTTGGAAATTCAGGTCTGGCAGAAACAAGTAAGGCGCGAAATTCGCGCCTTACTTTTTCCCCCCGCGCAGGCGGATGGAGGATTAGTTAAATTCTGTCTGCATACGCAGGACCTGACGGTTCACTTCTGACATCACGCTGTAGTGCTGTTTGTCTTTGATACGCGGGAGAAGAATTTTCCCCTTATCGAACTCGAAAGCGCCTACGTCTTTTATATACAGCCTGCCACGAAAGAGAATTTTAACGTATTTAGCAACCTGCAGCGGGTTATATCGCTGAAAGATCTTCATTGTGGTTCAACTCCTGAAAATGATGCTCGCTGCGTCGTGTCCAGGCTTGGTACGAAGCTTTGCAGCGAAAAGTGGATTTACTATAGACCAGGATCGCCTTCCTGAATTCCTAAAATCAAACTTTCTTACTGTTATTACATATCCTGACAGTACGCTCTGTCATATCAACGCGGGCAAAGAGTATAAACCTTCAAAGCGCACGGATTTGTGCAGTGTGTTGCAAAGATGTTATACCAATGCGACATAAGCATCATCTCCGTTTACTATTGCAATAACATGACCATCTGGTCGGATCAGATCCCAGGAGCCTCTATGTCGCCCATTCGCGCGTTTTTGATTCCCGTTGCTTTACTGTTCGCCGTGCAGGCAGGCGCGCATGATTTTGTCCTGGGAGAGCGCGTATCACCCATCGGTATTGCGGATAAGGGTGAACTTGTCTACCAGCAGAACAGATTTAGCTACGCGAAATGGAACAGCGCCCACCTGGTGGGGAAAGTGCGCATCATTCAGCACATTGCAGGGCGTTCATCTGCCAAAGAAAAGAATGCGGCACTGATAGAAGCGGTGAAGGCCGCAGGACTGCCGCACGATCGCTACCAGACCACCACCCTGGTCAATACTGATGATGCTATTCCCGGTACCGGCATGTTCGTCAGCAGCAGCATCGAAAACAATAAAAAACAGTATCCCTGGTCGCAGTTCATCGTTGACGACCAGGGCGTGGCAAAAAAAGCCTGGCAGCTGCAGGATGGGGGGTCAGCCATTATCGTGCTGGATAAAGAGGGGAAAGTGCGCTTTGCAAAGGATGGCGCACTGACTCAGGATGAGGTGAAACAGGTGCTCGCGCTGGTGCGTCGTTTAGTCGGATAGCCAGAGGGCCAGCTATCCGAACAGTCGGGCAAGTGAAGCGTCGCGGCTTGCCAGTCCGGACAACAGGCAAGCCGCCCCGCGCAGGCGGTCAGAATATTGATACGCGAAAGCCGGGATTGAGAAAAGATTCGCGTGGGGCATAATCCAGCGTACGGCCCTGCCAGTCATGGACATGCGCCCCGGCAGCTACCGCGACGGCATGCCCCGCCCCCGTATCCCAGATATTCGTCGGCCCAAAGCGGGGGTAAAGCTGTGC
This sequence comes from Erwinia sp. ErVv1, assembly GCF_900068895.1. Taxonomy (GTDB): domain Bacteria; phylum Pseudomonadota; class Gammaproteobacteria; order Enterobacterales; family Enterobacteriaceae; genus Erwinia. The sequence continues at coordinate 151,524 of NZ_CDPK01000004.1, forward strand.
TTTCCCTTCTGCCACCAGGCAAAACTTAAGCGACGAGCCAATGGCGATGGTCTGGTGCTCGCCCAGCTGGCTCAAATAGTCCTCAAGTTCGGTATCGCTGTGCGAACGGCTGACAACGACCAGCGGCGGCCGCGCCTCGCGCACCTGAATCTGCTCCCGGTGACCGCCCTCTTCCTTCCAGGCTTTCCCCTCTGCTGCCGAGTACATCACGCCCAGCACTGGCGCATACACCACGCCCATAACCGGCCTGCCGTTCTCAATAAGGGCGATGTTTACGGTGAACTCGCCGTTGCGCTTGATGAACTCTTTCGTCCCATCCAGCGGATCAACCAGCCAGTAGCGCTGCCAGGCCTGGCGGACATCCCAGGCTGGAGGATCTTCCTCAGAGAGTACCGGGATCTCCGGTGATAATGCTGAAAGCCCGGCGAGGATCACCCGGTGTGCGGCGATATCCGCAGCCGTCACCGGCGAGTCGTCCTGCTTATGAGAAATATCAAGCGGTGCCTGCCCATCATAGACCCGCATAATGGCGTCTCCCGCTTCCCGCGACAGCTGGCAAATTTTCTCTAACATGCTTCACCTCTTGATTTGCGTCTTATTTCCGGTATCAAAAGCATACTTTATTATTCATCTCAGAACCTGCGGTTTGTGGTCGTTCCCTCCCTTAAGACAAATAAAATCCGATTACCGCACTGTCATAAGACGTAAATATTTGTGTGAGATCACATATCTGTGAGACACCAGGTAACATTCCTTTTAAAAGCTGAGATGTTGATAGCCGAAAAACAGAGGGTATCGGCGATAAACAAGGAGAGAACGATGATAAAACCCTGCCTGACGCTGGCAGCACTGCTGGTCAGCACCACTATCCATGCGGCAACGGTAGATTTCCGCCTGCTGGAGACGACCGATCTGCACAGCAATATGATGGATTTTGATTACTACAAAGATACGCCAACTGAAAAATTTGGCCTGGTCCGTACCGCGACGCTCATTGAGGCCGCCCGAAAAGAGGCGACCAATAGCGTACTGGTTGATAACGGTGACATTATCCAGGGTAGCCCGCTGGGCGACTATATTGCCGCCAGAGGGCTAAAACAGGGGGAGGTGCACCCGGTATATAAAGCGATGAACCAGCTGGATTATACCGTGGGTAACCTGGGTAACCATGAATTTAACTATGGACTCGATTATCTTCATAAAGCGATCGACGGCGCCCGGTTCCCCTATATCAACGCCAATATTATCGATCTCAAAACCGGTAAGCCCCTGTTCACGCCCTGGCTTATCAAAGAGATACAGGTGACCGATCGGGAAGGGAAATCCCACCCGTTGAAAGTCGGCTACATTGGCTTTGTCCCGCCACAGATTATGGTGTGGGATAAAACCAATCTTAGCGGCAAAGTTAAAGTGGATGATATTACCGAAACGGCCAGGAAATGGGTGCCCATCATGCGTGCGCAGGGCGCTGATATCATTGTCGCCATCCCTCACTCCGGCCTGTCCGGCGATCCTTACAAAGCAATGGCAGAAAACTCCGCCTACTATTTGAGCCAGGTGCCCGGTATTAATGCCATCCTTTTTGGACACGCTCACGCCGTCTTCCCCGGAAAAGATTTCGCGACCATCACGGGGGCTGATATCAGCAAAGGTACGCTGAATGGTATTCCGGCCGTGATGCCCGGCATGTGGGGCGATCATCTCGGCGTCGTGGATCTGGTGTTAAACAACGATGCGGGCCGCTGGCAGGTTAGCGAAGCAAAAGCTGAAGCACGCCCGGTATATGACAATGCCTCAAAGACATCCCTGGCGGCTGAAGATACGTCGCTGGTGAAGGTGCTGGAGGAGGATCATAAGGCCACCCGCGCTTTCGTTGGCAAACCGGTGGGTAAATCAGCCGATGTGATGTACAGCTACCTGTCGCTGGTGCAGGATGACCCGACCGTCCAGATAGTTAATAACGCTCAGCGCGATTATGTGCAGCACTTTATCCAGGGCGACCCGGATCTGGCCAACCTGCCGGTGCTGTCGGCAGCAGCCCCCTTTAAAGCGGGTGGGCGTAAAAACGATCCCAGCAGCTATGTCACCGTAGAGAAGGGTGAACTGACCTTTCGTAACGCCGCCGATCTCTATCTTTACCCCAATACGCTGGTAGTAATGAAAGTGAGTGGCGCAGAGGTAAAAGAGTGGCTGGAGTGCTCAGCAGGCCAGTTTAACCAGATTGACATACACAGCAGCCAGCCACAGTCGCTGATCAACTGGAATTTCCGCACCTATAATTTTGATGTGATTGACGGAGTGGACTACCGCATCGACGTTACCCAGCCTGCCCGTTATGACACCGATTGCCAGCTGATTAATGATAAAGCCTCGCGCATTCAGCATCTGACCTGGCAGGGCAAGCCTGTCGATCCTAAGGCCACTTTCCTGGTGGCGACCAATAACTATCGGGCCTACAGCGGGAAATTTGCCGGTACGGGTGAGTCACATATCGCCTTTGCATCACCGGATGAAAACCGTAGCGTGCTCGCCGCCTGGATCCGCGCACAGACTAACGCGCAGGGGGAAGTCAAACCCCAGGCAGATAATAACTGGAAGCTGGCCGCAATTAAGAGCCCAACGCCCTTAGATATTCGCTTTGAGACATCACCGGATGAAAAGGCCGGGCAGTTTATTCAGCGGCATGCCCAGTATCCTGTTGAGTTAAAAGGAACGGACGAAACTGGCTTTGCTATCTATCAAATAAATTTGCAAAAATAGTGCGGGGTATCGAATAATTCCGATAAAATGAAACGTCCTGTACGGGAGAGTAAATAGATAAATGAAAGCCAGCCCCAATTAATCTATAAGGGCTGGCTTTTATTTGGGCAGTAATTAACTTAGTTTGTGGTTTTCCCCTTAGCCCAGTCTACGATACCGCGAATACCCTGACTCATATTTTTTACCGCACCGACCACATTCAGCTCAAAAATATAGCCAATACCCTTACCCAGCATACCTGCGGCATCGGTCACAGCTGAACTGACTGCGGAGCCAATAGCTTTACCCAGCGCTTCGCCAACACGATCAAAGATCAGACCACCGGATACGGCAGAGACTTCATTTTTATTTAGTTCACGCATTATTTATCTTCCATAATATTTATAATCCCCAACCATTGGGGCAGGAGGGATAATAACTACAGCAACGTTAATGAGTCAATCGTATATAAGCGACAAGGAGTACGCTTGATGGTAAATAGAATATTATCTAAAGAAAATGGCCAGAGTAAACCCATTTTAAGGCGATAAAAAAGAGAGGATGAGGTGATCATTCTCTCTTTTTCTATTATCGACTGGACAAAATACGTGGATTACAGAATTTCTAACAGTTCCACTTCAAACACCAGCGTACTGAGTGGCGGGATGGTTGCACCCGCGCCGCGTTCGCCGTAGGCCAGGTTCTGTGGGATAACCAGCTGCCATTTAGAACCAACCGGCATCAGCGTAAGTGCTTCGATCCAGCCGGGAATAACGCCGCTGACCGGGAACTCAGCCGGCTCGCCGCGCTGTACGGAGCTGTCAAATACGGTGCCGTCAATCAGCTTACCGGTGTAGTGCACGCGGACGCGATCCTGACGGGAAGGGATCGCGCCTTCACCCTGGGTCAGCACGCTGAATTGCAGGCCAGATTCGGTGGTACTTACCCCTTCACGCTGAGCATTTTCTTCGAGGAATTTTTGCCCCTCAGCCGCCATCGCCTGCTGACGTTCAGTCCGAACGGCATCGGCACGTTCATGAACTTCACGTAGCGCACGATGAACAACATCAACAGGTACAGCCGGGGCATTCCCTTCCAGCGCGTCGCGCAGACCAGCCAGCAGGGCTTCTGGCTGCAGGCCCTGTAGTCCGGACTCCAGCAGCTGCTGGCCAACCTGTAAACCAATACCGTAGCTTGCTTGCGCTTCTACGCTGTCAAAAGAAGGGGTTGTCATGGAATTTCCTTTCATCATTGATAAAACAGAAGACGAAGCATAACAGCCAGTACTACCGCCGTAAAACCCCATCTTCTTAAGGTGACTTTTGCCGTTGAAAAGGAAACAATGCTTTGATCCCAATGACGGAATAAACTCCGCACGCACAACGCGTTATCAGCTATATTTGAGTCGAGGTTAACATGGGTTATTCTGCCCGCAGGCAAGGGAAAAGCCAGCCGCTTTCACTAAACGGTCTTGTCAACCGGATAGCCAGAAGCTCACTATTTGCGCGACATTCGCGCCAGGAGGCCGACGCCATGCCGAAAGCGTCTTCAGGAACACGATTACCCCATTTTTTCAGCCAGCTGTGGCATCTGCCGGATTCCGTACGCTGGATGGATCCGCTCCCTCCCTTCCATCGCCGCGGCATTATTGTTGTCATCGCGGTGGTGCTGCTGGCGTTTCTTTGGCCATCCCCCACGCCGGAGCCACAGCAGCGTCCGGTTAATACCGGCAGTACAGGCGGCACCGATCTGCCGCTACAGGCAGAAATCACAGACAGGCCAGCCCAAAGCTCCCCTGCTGCCCAGCAACCGGTCGCCTCGCCAGACTCACAGGGGCAGTGGCGCAACTATCAGATTGCTTCAGGCCAGACGCTGGCGCAGCTTTTCCGCGATAATAATCTGCCGGTTAACGACGTATTCGCGATGGCGCAGGTGGAAGGAAACGATAAGCCGCTGAGTAACCTACAGACAGGGCAAACGGTGAAGATTCGGCTGAATACGCAGGGCGTGATCACCGGGCTGACCGTCGACGGCAGCAGCGGACAGGTGCTGTTTACCCGCCAGCCGGACGGCACATTTCTGCGCGCACAGTAGTCTGGTCGGCTGAATAAAAGGCAAAAAAAACGCCGGCACAGGGCCGGCGTTTTTATTCGCTACTTAAACCAATCAGGCTTGAGCAACGATGTTAACAACCAGTTTAGCGACAACTTCGCTGTGAACAGCGAAATGCACTTCGTGGTCGCCAGTGGTACGCAGAACGCCGTTCGGCAGGCGAACTTCGCTCTTGTTCACTTCAACGCCAGCTGCAGTAACAGCGTCAGCGATGTCGCGAGCACCCACAGAACCAAACAGTTTACCTTCGTCGCCTGCTTTAGACGCGAGGGTAACGGTGCCCAGTGCGTTGATTTTCTCAGCGCGTGCATTAGCTGCGGTCAGAACGTCAGCCATTTTGGCTTCCAGTTCTGCGCGGCGAGCTTCGAAAAACTCTACGTTTTTCTTAGTCGCAGGAACAGCTTTGCCCTGTGGAACCAGGAAGTTACGAGCGTAGCCCGCTTTAACATTAACCTGATCGCCCAGGGTGCCCAGGTTTGCTACTTTATCAAGCAGAATAACTTGCATTACCTTATCCTCTTAAAGTCGTTATAGACGATTGCCGATTACTGATGACGATCGGTATATGGCAACAGGGACAGGTAGCGAGCACGCTTGATGCAGCGAGCCAGCTGACGCTGGTATTTTGCGCGAGTACCGGTGATACGGCTCGGGACAATTTTACCACTTTCGGTAATGTAGTTTTTCAGCGTAGCGATATCTTTGTAATCAATCTCTACAACGCCTTCCGCGGTGAAACGGCAGAACTTGCGACGACGGAAATAACGTGCCATTAGGCTAGTCTCCAGAATCTATCAATTCAATCTGCTCGGCATGCAGCACCGTTTTGTTCAGTCCATTACGCCCTTGATGGCAGCTAATGAAACCTGAAACGGTGATATGCGTACCGACCGTTATACTTTGAGTAATGGCCTGATGGGCTTTGCCGCTGATTACCACCGGCATACGACACCAGGCTTGCCGGGTAAAACCGGCTTCCACCTGCTCTGAACGGTGCTCAAGCACGAACTGGCAGTGTGGAATACCTGACGGGCTGACTTTTCGCATCGGCGTCTTGCACACGGTGCCAGACAGCGTCAGCTGATTAGCCGTCATGGTTGATTACTCTTCAGAATCCCCAGCATCAGCATCATCAGAGGTTTCGTTAGCAAAATCTTCACGACGCTCGCGGCGCTCGTCTTTCGCTTTAACCATCGGAGAAGCTTCAGTTACCGCGTGCTTAACGCGCATAACCATGCTGCGGATAACGGCGTCGTTGAAGCGGAAGTTAGTTTCCAGCTCATCGATCGCTTCCTGCGGCGCTTCCACGTTCAGCAGAACGTAGTGAGCTTTATGCAGTTTGTTGATCGGATAAGCCAGCTGACGACGGCCCCAGTCTTCCAGACGGTGGATCGTGCCTTCTGCACCAGTGATAGCACCGGTGTAACGCTCGATCATGCCAGGAACCTGTTCGCTTTGGTCAGGGTGAACCATAAATACGATTTCGTAATGACGCATCGAATTTGCTCCTTACGGATTATTCAGCCTCCTGTCAGGGTCAGCCGCGGCCCATGGAAGCAAGGAACGTGTATGTGTGTGCGGCCGAAAAATTGACGCGTAATCATACTGGCGGCCCGCGAAAAACTCAAGGCAAAGTCGCTGCGGACGCCACTTATTTTCAGGGGCGGGGGAGTTTTCGTAGGATAAAGGCCAGCAGCGGTTAAATTACCTGCGGTGAGGCGATAAAAAAGGCCTCGGTCGCCGGCGAATGCCCCCCTCCGTGGATGCGGCAACCCCGTGTAACTTACAAATGACTACGGAAAAATGCCACCGTCTCCGTCAGCGCCAGTGGCGTGATGCGATGACCGACGCCCTGCTCAATAATAAATGTCAGATGACAGTCTGTTTTTGCTTCGCGCAGCGCGCTGGCCAGCCTGACGCTTTCAGCAACAGGCACCAGATCGTCAGCATCACCGTGCCATACCAGCAGCGGTCTGTCGGCGACTTTTTCTAACTGGTGGCTGACATCACAGGCGGCCAGCGGGGCCATTCGCGCCTCAACTTCGCTTTTCTGCCACTCGGTATCGGCCACCAGCGGGGGAAACAGATGGTGAGACAGTGACATAAAATAGCCCGACCCCATCAGGCAGGCGACGCAGGAGAGATGCGGGTAGCGCGTCATGGCTCCGATCGCCGTCATTCCGCCCATTGACGCTCCCGCCACGGCAAAGCGATCTTTTTCAATCAGCCCCTGTTCGCGCAGCGCCGTTTCCAGCGCGGGCAGTTCATCAATGTTCGTTTTCAAAATATCCCAAAAATGGCCCAGCCGCGCCTGCGCGTCGCCATCATAACGCGCGCCGTGTTGACAGGCATCGGGCATCACTACGCGAAAACCCGCCTGCGCCAGCGCGACGGCAAAGTACGCGTACACCTCTTTAGAAGAGGTAAAGCCATGATAAAAAATCACGGTGGGTAACGGCTGCTTCTGCTGGCCTGAGGGGGTCGCATGCAGGCAGTCGATGCCGGCGAAGGTGTCAGTACTGAGTTCAATCATAAGCTATCCCGTTACCTTAAGACGGCTCCACAGGCGCAAAACGCCCCTGGCGTCGCGGTGAGAAGAAAGTGATTCAGTCAGTATGCCTGCTCATACCCTTAAATAATAAATATTAAATATTGATTAAGGTTTGCCGTTAACCGTTGTAACCCCCTTATACATCAACAGGCTAAACCATGATCCTTTTTTCATTGCGCCGCTGGAGCCTTGGCGCAAAATTATCAGTAATGGCATCACTCACCGTCACCCTNGCGGCATGGGAGATATGGCGACCATGTTTAAAGGAACGCTGACTGAAGAGGTCGCTAACTACAGCGCCCTGTTTCGAAACTTTCTGCCAAAGCGCTTTTCGCGGGATGAAAATCAGCGGGTAACCATTGGCAGCGAACAGGCTCCAACTCTGCGGGCCGGCGTAAAGACGTTGAATCTGGACCAGGGGCTGGTTGATGACTTTCAGCAGCGAACCGGGGCCATTTCTACGATTTTTGTTCGTACGGGTGACGATTTCCTGCGCATTTCCACTTCGCTGCGTAAGGAAGATGGCGAACGTGCCATAGGTACACGGCTCGACCACAGCAGCCCGGCCTGGAAGCGGGCGCTACAGGGGGGATCCTATGAAGGCGTCAGCATCCTGTTCGGTAAACGCTATATTACGCAGTATCAGCCCATCACAGACAGCGGTGGCATGGTCATCGGCATACTTTTCGTCGGGGTGGAGATCACCAAACCCTTTGCGCTGATGCGCAATAAGGTACTGGGTAAAAAATTGGGGGAAAGTGGGCATTTCTACGTTTTGAACAGTGCCGAAGGGAAAAGTCAGGGCCAGTTTCTCTTTCACCCCACGCTGGAAGGCCAACGCCCGGCGTGGAGTGAGGCACTACAAAAACAGCTGCTAAGCCAGACCAGCGGCAGTGCAGAGTTCACCTCTGAGGATGGGAAAACGCGGATGATAACCTGGCAGAGGCTCCCGGGCTGGAACTGGGTCATCATTGGCGAGGTGGATAAGAGCCTGATGCTGGCCCCCATCGATCACACCCGTAATCTGTTTTTACTGATTGGTGCGACGCTGGTGATGCTGTTTACCCTGTGCTTTTTGCTTATTACCCGTCGCTGGCTCAGCAAGCCGCTAAAGCAGGTTATTGATCTGGCGCGCCACTATGCGGCGGGCAATCTGCGGGCTACGCTGGAGACACACCGCGATGATGAGGTAGGGCAGCTGATTAACGCCATTAACGGCATCGGTGACGGGCTGGATCGCATTGTATCCCAGGTGCGTGAGGCGGCGCAGGAGATCAGTACCAGCAGCGATGCTATCGCCGTTAGCGGCGAAAATATTAGCGAACAGATTTCACGCCAGGCCAACAGCGTCGAGGAGACCTCGGCCAGTCTGGAGCAGCTGAGTGCTACCGTGGCGCAAAACTCCGCTAATGTGTCGCAGGCGCTGACGCTGGTGGGCGAAACCACGCATGTCATCAGTAAGGGGGGCGATACCGTTTCGCGTTCGGTGGTGACCATGACTGAGATTAACAGCGCCTCGCAGAGCATTGCCGCGATAACCCACGTCATTGAGTCTATTGCTTTCCAGACCAATATTCTGGCGCTGAATGCAGCCGTTGAAGCGGCCCGCGCCGGTGAGCACGGTAAGGGTTTTGCCGTAGTTGCCGCGGAGGTCCGGGCGCTGGCCCAGCGCAGCGCGCAGGCGGCAAAAGAGATTGACGGCCTTATTGATAGCTCTCTGAATAAAATCGTTCAGGGGCACGCGCTATCTGAACAGACCCGTGGGGCGATGGAGGAGATTATCGATCGCATTGGCCAGGTTAATGTGCTGATGGGTGAGATTGACGTTGCGTCCAGGGAGCAGGCGCTGGGGATAGGTCAGGTGAATCTGGCCATGAATCAGATTGGGCAGGCAACGCAGCAGAATAGCGATTTGGTGACCACTTCCGGGCAAACAACTCAGGATTTGAGTCGTAAGGGGCATGCTCTGAACAATTTAGTCAGCGTGTTTACCATAAGGACGTAGTCTGACTGGCTGCTGGGGGGCCCGGTGCTGCACAGGCATGGGGTGTCGCCTGCGGGTGGGGGCCGATGCTGCACAGGCCCGCCCGTGTGGTCGCCAACGAGTGGGGGCCCGGTGCTGCACAGGCCCGTGTGGTCGCCAACGAGTGGGGCCCGGTGCTGCAAAAGCTGGAGGTGTCGCCTACGGGTGGGGCCCGGTGCCTGGCGGTCCTCGCGCCGCGCGTGGCGCGGTCCCTTCGCTCCGCTCGTCGNGACCTTTCGGACCGGGCATGACGGGACATCCCTGTCCCGGCATGCCCTTGTGCCAGCATCCCTGCTGGCCCATCCGGGTCTTCCTCCCTCCACTCAGCGCTGCGGAATGCCTGTCACCGGGCCCCACCCGTCTGCTCCTTTTGCATAGTGCTGGCTGTGGGTAAAAGCAGTTTCACTAAAAGCAGCGCAGAAGCCCGCGCATTTACTGGGCTTAACTTGAAGCAACTCCGAAGCCCGAGAGGTGGGCAATCCCTGCGATTGACGGGCAATCCGCAGCGCTGCGGCGCAGACGGAAGGCCAGGCGAGGGCAGCAGGGATGCTGCNAGCCCGAGAGGTGGGCAATCCCTGCGATTGACGGGCAATCCGCAGCGCTGCGGCGCAGACGGAAGGCCAGGCGAGGGCAGCAGGGATGCTGCGCTCAGGGAGCGGCGGGCAGGACGCCCGCTCGCGACCGGGCCGTCCGGCCTTGAGTCGGAGCCAAAGGCACCAGGCAAAGCCTGGCGTGAGGACGCCCGGCGAACGCTGGGATTGTCCACCGGCACAGCAGAAATTGCAGCCAGCACAACCCACCGTCACCGCTGGAATTATCCACCGATATCGCAGGTATTGCCGCCTGAACATCAGACTCACGCCCCAGCTTATCACGCTACATTCCCTGACCAGGACAGCAGAGTTAAACCTGATCGCAATACCACGAACCAGGTCAGCAAATTTACTCTCTAAACCCAAAAAAAGCGGGTTAACGTATACACTGAGTAATATCCCACCAGTGAGAACTTACTATGCGTCGGTTAACCGCCCTGCTCGCCTGCCTGCTGCTGACCAGCTGCGCAATCTTTCAAACCGCTCCAGAATCGCCGCCGGCTGCGACGGCGCACGCGCAGGAAATTACCCGCGCCCAGAGCACAACGTTAACGCGGCTGGGCACCGTCAGCGTCCAGGAACGGGGTTCACCCGATGACGCCGAGCGGGCCATCGCCGTGAAAGCAAACCAGGCGGGTGCCGCCTATTATGTTATTCAGCTGGTTAGCGAAACGGTAATGCCGGGAATATGGTACTCCACGGCCATCTTATATGGCCCCTCAGCGTCCGCCCGCGGCGCGCAGCAGTAATCGCTGACAGACATCTTCTGGCAGGATTGTTCTACCACGCGGATCCAACATCTGGCGGCACCAGGCGTCCGCCAGCAAAGGCTCAAACTGACTTATTACCTGTACGGCGCTGGTAAGCGTAAAAAGTTCTTCACATAGCAGCCGCGCCTCTGCTGCCTGTGGCGCACGAAGCCGCAGTTTCAGCTGCTGCCAGCGGCGATCGAAATGCCTGTTCTGCCCCCTGACCGCATCAAACTCAGCGGTGAGCAACGCAATACTCTTTGGCTGCTTCGCCAGCACCCGCAGAACGTCCAGACACATTACGTTGCCCGCACCTTCCCAGATACTGTTAACCGGCATTTCACGATAAAGCCGGGGCAGCTCACTCTCCTCGCAATAGCCAATGCCGCCGGTCACCTCCATCGCCTCCGCCACAAAGCGTATACCGCGCTGACAAATGACGTATTTCGCCGCAGGGGTTAACAGTCGGCTAAAGGCGCCAGCGCCCTCCTCTTCACCCTGTGACCAGGCCCGTGCCAGACGAAACAGCATCGCCGTCTGCCCCTCAAGCGTCAGCGCCTGGGTACTCAACACCTGACGCATCAGCGGCTGTTCGGCCAGATTTTTACCCATCACCTGTCGCTGCTGTGCGTGGTGCAGCGCTATCGAAAAGGCACGACGCATCATGCTATGGCTGCCCAGCGCGCAGTCAAAGCGCGTCCGTCCGCCCATTTTAAGGATGATTCTCACGCCCTCGCCCTCTTCCCCGATAAGCCAGCCGCTGGCAGCGAAAAATTCGACCTCGCTACTGGCATTCGAGCGGTTTCCCAGCTTCTCTTTAAGCCGCTGAATCTGTACCGCGTTCCTCTCCCCACCGGGCAGCAAACGGGGGAGAAAGAAGCAGGAAAGTCCGCCTTTTGCCTGCGCCAGCACTAAATGCGCATCGCTTTGCGGCACCGAAAAGAACCACTTATGGCCGGTCAGCCGGTAGCGTTCGCCGCTGCCCCGCGAGGCTATCGGCTCAGCGCGAGTGGTGTTACTCATGACGTCCGTGCCCCCCTGCTTCTCAGTCATTCCCATCCCAATCAGCAGGCCGCGCTTCTGTGCGCCATCCTGCAAATGTGGATCGTACGCGTCCGAAAGCAGGCCAGGCAGCCAGGACCGAAAAGCCGCAGGGAGCTGCGCCTGCAGCAGCGGGATCGCGCCGAAGGTCATCGTGACCGGACAGAGCGTTCCGGCTTCAACCTGCGCGTGCAGAATAAAGCGTGCCGTCCGCGCCACAAAGGCCGAAGGGGAGGCATCGGCCAGCCAGGGAAGGTTATGTACCCGGCTCGTACACAGCCCCTGCATCAGCCGGTGCCAGGCGGAATGAAATCGGACGTCGTCCAGCCGTTCGCCGCGTGGCGAATAGGCAAGCAGTTCAGGAGGATGGCTGTTGGCCAGGCGCGCGAGTTCCAATGCGTCCGCACTGCCCAACTGCTGGCCAAGGGCGGTTAGAAAATCACTGTCCCACCCTGCCCCCTCGCGGACCAGCGCCTCGCGCAGCGGCGTGTCGGAAAGAAACAGATTGCTGTTAATCAGCGGATCGGGCTGATTGAATACGGTATGGGTTTTCCAGTCCATCACGGCACCTTTGTCATCAACGCTCACGTCAGTATGAGAGACGGACAAAAATGCAGGAGAAAGGGGAGTGAATTTCGGGGCGCAGGTCACGCCCCGGAAGGATTATTTACTGCGGCGCTGACGCACGGCCTCAAACAGGCAGACACCCGTGGCGACCGAGACGTTCAGCGAAGAGACGCTTCCGGACATGGGAATGCGGATCAGCTCATCACAGTGCTCGCGGGTTAGACGGCGCATACCTTCGCCTTCCGCACCCATCACCAGCGCCATCGGACCGGTCATTTTGCTCTGGAAAAGATCGTGATCGGCTTCACCTGCCGTGCCAACAATCCAGACGTTAGCCTCCTGTAGCATACGCATGGTACGCGCCAGGTTGGTCACGCGGATCAGGGGAACATGCTCCGCCGCGCCGCTGGCCACTTTCTTCGCCGTGGCATTCAACTGCGCTGAACGGTCGCGGGGGACAATAACCGCATGTACGCCTGCCGCATCGGCGCTGCGCAGGCAGGCGCCCAGGTTATGCGGATCGGTAACGCCATCGAGGATCAGCAGGAAAGGGGAATCCAGCTTTTCCAGCAGCGCGGGAATATCATTTTCCTGATACTGACGACCCGGCTTAACCCGCGCCACAATACCCTGGTGCACGCCGCCCTCCACCTGACTGTCCAGCCACTGGCGGTTGGCAACCTGTATAACAATCCCCTGCGCTTCCAGGCCCTGAATCAGCGGCTGTAGACGGCGATCGTCGCGCCCTTTGAGAATAAAGACTTCCTGAAAGCGCTGCGGATCGCTGTCCAGCAGCGCCTGCACGGCGTGGATACCAAAAACAATTTCACTCATTAATCGGTTACTCAATATGAAATTTTAATGCTGCGGGCGGCAGCTTACCCGCCCACAGCACCAGACGGGCTCACGCCGTGGTGTCAGGTTTTTTCTTAGCGGCGCGTTTGGCACGGGTCGCAGCGGAGATTCTACGGGTTTTATCCGACGGTTTTTTAGCTTTTTTCTCTTTGCTGGCACCGTCGTCAACGCTGACTTCTTTAGGCTTCGCGGCGCGAAATGCGCTGTCTGGCTCAAAGTTCTTCCGCTTGCTCTGCTCACGACGACGCTTGCCGCTATTTTGCGAGGGGCTTTTCTTCGCGCGGTCACGTTCGGTTTTGCCTTCACCGCGCGGCTTACGCTGGCTTGAGATCAGCGCGAAGTCGATTTTACGCTCCTCCATGTGCACCGCGTCCACGCGCACTTCTACCGTATCACCCAGTCGATACGATTTGCCGCCGGACTCGCCAACCATACGCTGGCCAACGGCATCAAAGCGATAGTAGTCGTTATCCAGCGAGGAAACATGCACCAGCCCGTCAATAAACAGATCGGTCAGACGCACAAAGAAGCCAAAGCCTGTGACGCTGGAAATCACGCCGCTGAAGGTTTCGCCAACCTGATCCTGCATAAAGTCACATTTCAGCCAGTCGGCAACGTCACGCGTCGCTTCATCGGCCCGACGCTCCGCCATCGAACAGTGCTGGCCCAGCTGCAACATCTGCTGAAGATCGTAATGGTAGCCGCCCGTCGGCGTGGTGTTGCCCTGCAGCGTGCCGTTCTCTTTCGCCACCAGATACTTAATGGCGCGGTGCAGCAGCAGGTCGGGATAACGACGAATAGGCGAGGTAAAGTGCGCGTAGGACGCCAGCGCCAGCCCAAAGTGACCCCGGTTTTCCGGATCGTATACCGCCTGTTTCATCGAGCGCAGCAGCATGGTTTGCAGCATTTCATGATCGGGACGGCTGGCAATTTGCGTCAACAGTTCGGCATAGTCCAGCGGATGAGGCTTATTGCCGCCGCCAAGCGTCAGACCCAGCTCGTTAAGTACCGAACGGAAGCTTTTGATATTCTCTTCGCTTGGGCGGTCGTGATCGCGGAACAGCGCCGGTTCATTGTTCTTTTCGACATAGCGCGCGGAGGCGATATTCGCCAGAATCATGCACTCTTCGATCAGCTTGTGCGCATCATTGCGCGATACCTGCTCAACGCGCTCAATACGGCGATCGGCGTTGAAAACAAATTTAGCTTCGTCCGTCTCAAAAGAGATGCCGCCGCGCTGCTCGCGGGATTTCTCAAGCACCAGATACATGCGGTGCAACTCTTCCAGATCCTTAACCAGCGGCTGATACTGCTCGCGCAGCTCCTGGTCGCCCTGAAGGATATTCCACACCTTGTTATAGGTCAGACGCGCCCAGGAGTTCATTACCGCTTCATAGTGCTTATAACCTGTCAGCTTACCGGTAGCGGAAATGGTCATCTCGCAAACCATACACAGGCGATCGACCTGCGGGTTAAGCGAACAGAGTCCGTTGGACAGCACTTCCGGCAGCATGGGAACAACCTGCGACGGGAAGTAAACCGAGGTGCCACGGTTAACCGCTTCGTCGTCGAGCGGCGTACCCGGACGCACGTAGTAGCTGACGTCGGCGATGGCTACCCACAGCCGCCAGCCGCCGCCGCGTTTTCTTTCGCAGAATACGGCATCATCAAAGTCGCGGGCGTCTTCACCATCAATGGTGACCAGCGGCAGATCGCGCAGATCCACACGGCCCGCTTTCGCCTCTTCCGGCACTTCTTCTTTCAGTTTAGCGATCTGTCGCTCAAGCTCAGGCGACCAGCTATGGGGAATATCGTGGGTACGCAGCGCCATTTCCACGGCCATCCCGGTGCCCATATTATCGCCAAGTACTTCGACGACCTTACCCACGGCCTTGCTGCGGCGGGTTGGACGCTGCATCAGCTCCACGACCACCACAAAGCCCATGCGCGCGCCCATCAGCTCTTCGGCGGGGATCAGAATATCAAAGCTCAGGCGGCTGTCATCCGGCACCACAAAGCCGACCCCGGCTTCGGTGAAGTAGCGGCCAACGATCTGATTGTTGCGCGGTTCGAGTACGCGCACCACGCGAGCTTCCCGGCGGCCTTTGCGGTCTGCGCCCATCGCCTGCGCGAGGATCACATCACCGTGCATGCACATTTTCATCTGTTCGGCAGAGAGGTAGAGATCGTCTTTGCTGCCTTCAATGCGAAGAAAGCCAAAGCCATCGCGGTGGCCGATAACTTTACCGCGAAGCAGGTCCAGACGCTCCGGCAGCGCATAGCACTGGCGGCGAGTGAAGACTAACTGACCGTCGCGCTCCATGGCGCGCAGGCGGCGGCGCAGCGCTTCTGTCTGCTCTTCGCCCGTAATAGAAAGTTCATCGGCCAGCTCTTCACGGCTGGCCGGTTTTTCGCGTTTATCAAGATGAGCAAGGATAAATTCGCGGCTGGGAATGGGGTTTTCGTATTTCTCTGCTTCCCGTTCCTTAAATGGATCTTTTGACATTGCGGTTCCTCCGTTGTCATTCATTGCAGCGTGAAGATCGTTCACGGCGCAATAATGGGTAGAGCGGATGGGTGTTATCAACCCGGTCAGCCTGCGGCTGACGTGCGGGTGATGCAGCTAAGCGCTGTCTCCCAGGGTACAGGCTCTTTTCAGGCAACAGGCCCGGAGCGCTACCCTATTCCGCTCATAAATGAGTGTATTGTAAATGATGATAAACCACCCTTTACACTTAGGGCCATTTTATTTAAGCGCGGTGGCAAGAGAAAACTGGGCAGGGCATGACACGGAAGGACAAAGGCCGGGGGATCCCCGGCCTGAGACGGCTTTATGCGTCAAAAGGATCGCGCAGAATCATGGTCTCACTGCGATCCGGGCCGGTAGAGATGATATCTACCGGTACGCCGGTTAACTCTTCCACGCGCTTAATGTAGTCGCGTGCTGCCTGCGGCAGACCTTCCAGCGTTTTAACCCCAAACGTGTTTTCACTCCAGCCTGGCAGGCTTTCATAAATGGGTTCAATACCGTCCCAGCCCTCGGCTGCCAGCGGCGTGGTGGTCACTTCACGACCGTCTGGCATGCGATACGCCACGCAGATTTTCACCTCTTTCAGGCCATCCAGCACGTCCAGCTTGGTCATGCAGAAACCAGAAAGCGAGTTAATCTGCACGGCACGACGCACGGCGACCACGTCCAGCCAGCCGGTACGACGGCGGCGACCGGTAGTGGCACCAAACTCGTTGCCTTTAGTACACAGGAATTCGCCGGTTTCATCGAAAAGTTCGGTCGGGAATGGACCCGCTCCCACGCGCGTAGAGTAGGCTTTCACGATGCCCAGCACGTAGTCCACGTAGCGCGGGCCAATGCCTGAGCCGGTCGCCACGCCGCCTGCGGTGGTGTTTGAAGAGGTCACGTACGGATAGGTGCCGTGATCGATATCCAACAGGGTGCCCTGTGCGCCTTCAAACATGATCAGGTCGCCACGCTTACGTGCGCCGTCCAGCAGTTCGGAAACGTCAACCACCATGCCCGTCAGGATGTCGGCAATTGCCATCACATCGCTCAGCACTTTGTCGTAGTCAACGGCCTCTTCTTTGTAGTAGTTCACCAGCTGGAAGTTGTGATACTCCATTACGTCTTTGAGCTTGGCGGCGAAGGTTTCTTTATTAAACAGATCGCCGACGCGCAGGCCACGACGTGCGACTTTATCTTCGTAGGCTGGACCAATACCGCGACCGGTGGTGCCGATAGCTTTAGCACCGCGCGCTTTCTCACGCGCCACGTCCAGCGCAACGTGATACTCAAGGATCAGCGGACAGGCTTCAGAAATAAACAGACGTTCACGTACCGGGAAGCCGCGATCCTCCAGCCCCTTCATCTCTTTCATCAGCGCAGCCGGAGACAGCACCACACCGTTGCCGATGATGCTGGTGACGTTTTCGCGAAGAATGCCAGAAGGGATTAAGTGGAGGACGGTTTTCTCACCGTTGATGACTAGCGTATGGCCAGCGTTATGGCCGCCCTGATAGCGTACAACGTATTTTGCACGTTCAGTCAGGAGGTCAACAATCTTACCTTTACCTTCGTCACCCCATTGGGTGCCCAGTACGACGACGTTCTTACCCATTTCTCAAAATCACCGATTGCTTAAAAATGGATTCTACCATCGTAAAACCCGTCTTTCAGCTCTTTTAGCATACGATTGCGTACTTTTTTACCCTAAATCAGCGGTGCAGCGTAAAGTAAAACGCCAGACAGAGACCCCAAAGGTTGAGAAGATGCGAGAGCGGGGGATTCGGCACTCCCTTGCCACAGCAGGTCAGCCCTGACCACCATTATGAATGCTCACCATGTAGTAGGTTACCGCACCTGCCACCACCAGCCCCCCACCAAAACGGCGCAGCAGCTGGTCAGGGAGGTTTGCCATTGACAGGATCATTCGGCGCCAGATACGCGGCAGCAGTACGGGCCCTAAGCCTTCTAAAACCAGCACCAGAGCCAGTGCCATCCAAATGGTTGAGTTCATTATTATACCCGCATAAGACAAAAAAAAGGGGCCGGATAATCCGGCCCCAGTTTTATAACAGATTCTTAGCGTGTGGCGTTAGAAGGCGACTTCATAAAGCGGAAGAAATCGCTGTCCGGGCTGAGCACCATAATATCCTGGTTGCTCTTGAAGCTGTTATCGTAGGCGCGCAGGCTACGAATGAAGGCGTAGAAATCCGGATCCTGGCTGAACGCATCGGCGAACAGCTTAGCCGCATCCGCATCCCCTTCACCACGGGTCATCAGCGCGGTACGCTGCGCTTCTGCCAGCGTGCGGGTCACTTCGTAATCCGCACCGGCACGTAGCTTCTCAGCCTCTTCCTGCCCCTGTGAACGCTGGCTACGGGCGACGGCTTCACGCTCTGCGCGCATACGGTTGTAGATCGCATCCGACACTTCCGTTGGCAGATTGATCTGCTTAATGCGCACGTCCACCACCTGAATGCCCAGTGCAGCCATGCTGTTCGGATTGACCGCCGGCTCTTTGCTGGTGGTTTCACGCTCAACGCGGGCCGCCGCGGAAGCGATGGCGTCGTCTGCAGCAGGCGTGGCAATTTCATCATCCTGCCCTGCTGTACCCGTATTCAGCGCTTCCCGCACGTCCGTGGTCAAACGCCCACGGGAGTCAGTAACGATATCCTTCACATCCAGACGTCCCATTTCGGAACGCAGGCGGTCACTGAATTTGCGCTTCAGCAGCACTTCGGCCTGAGAAATATCACCGCCGCCTGTTGCCAGGTAGTAACGGCTGAAATCGCTGATGCGCCACTTGATATAGGAGTCGACGATCAGATCTTTCTTCTCTTTGGTGACGAAGCGGTCAGCCTGGTTATCCATGGTCTGAATACGCGCATCAAGCGATTTGACCGATTCCAGGAATGGGATCTTAAAATGCAGGCCTGGCGCATAGACCAGCGGCTTGTTCTCGCTGTCGCGCAGCACTTTACCAAAGCGCATCACGATACCGCGCTGCCCCTCCTGCACTACAAACAGTGACGCGTACAGCACCACCAGCACAACAATCAACACTACGATTAATGGCTTACGCATCGCTTATTCTCTCCCTTCGCGCTGGGTATCGTTGCGCTGGGCGTTAACCCGACGCTGATCCATGATGTCGTCCGGGCTGAACGACGAACTGCTGCTGGCGCGTTCACTGCTGCTGCCTGAAGCCGGTGGCAGACGAAGCAGGCTGTTGCTGCTGCTGTCCTGCGTTACGTTGGAGGACGAACCGCCCTGGCCCCGCATCAGCTGGTCCAGCGGCAGCACCATCAGGTTGTTGCCTTTATCGTTAACCAGCACCTTGCGGGTGTGGCTCAGTACACGTTCCATGGTTTCAATATAGAGACGCTCGCGGGTAATTTGCGGCGCGGCTTTATATTCAGGCAGAATTTTTGCAAAGCGGGCAACTTCACCCTGGGCTTCAAGCACGGTACGTGTTTTATAAGCACGTGCCTCTTCGAGAATACGCTGAGCCTGACCATTAGCGCGTGGCTGAACCTCATTCGCATAAGCTTCTGCTTCACGGACGTACTGCTCGCGGTTTTCACGCGCGGCAATGGCATCATCAAACGCGGCTTTCACCTCTTCAGGCGGACGAGCAGCCTGGAAGTTGACGTCCAGCAGCGTAATACCCATATCGTAAGGACGGATAGTTTCTTCCAGCTCGCGCTGCGTTTCGCTACGCACCACGGTACGACCTTCGGTCAGAATGCGATCCATCGTCGAGCGCCCAATCACGCCGCGCAGCGCGCTGTCCGTGGCCTGACGCAGGCTGTCATCGGCACTGGTAACGGCAAACAGATAGCGCTCAGGATTAGTGATGCGGTACTGCACATTCATCTCAACCCGTACGACGTTTTCGTCAGAGGTCAGCATGGTGCCGGACGCCGCCAGCTCACGCACGGCTTCAACGTTTACCGCACGAACCTGATCAACGAAGGTTGGCTTCCAGTTCAGGCCGGGTTCAACCAGATGGCTGAATTTGCCAAAGCGCGTTACCACGCCCCGTTCCGCCTCTTTGATGGTGTAGAAACCGCTGCCCGCCCAGATAACTACTGCGGCCACAACCACGATGCCGACCAGCCGGCCGCCGCGTCCTGGCGTATTCTGGCTACCGCTGTTATCGTTTTTACCACCGCCAAATCCACCAAGCTTTTTGCTTAGCTTGCGAAAAATATCATCCAAATCAGGAGGCCCCTTATCGCGCCCTCCCTTATTTCCCCCAGAGTTGCCGCCTTGATTATTGCTGCTTCCCCACGGGTCGCGGTCCTGTCCGTTATTCCCGGGCTGATTCCACGCCATGTTTATACTCCATTAATTGTGTGTGCGGTGGTATCCCAGGGCCGGGATACGCGTGTCAGGCAAAATCAGTCAAACAATGTAATCCACCAGTGCCGGCTCCTGCTTGCACAGACGACGCCAGTCAACGATGGGCATGCGTACCTGCAAACCTACGCTACCATCGTCTTCATTCCACTCTTTTTCTATCGCCTGGAGCTGATAAAAACGGCTGCGCAACCGCCCCGTTCCCGGCGGCAGACGTAAATCATACTGCGCGATCTCGCCCGCCAGACGTTCAGTCAGCGCCTGAAACAGGAGCGGGATCCCTTCGCCCGTTTGTGCAGAAAGCCAGACGCGGATCGGCAGATTTTCTTCATTACGATCGATTCGCGGAACAAAGTCCTCCAGCATATCGATTTTGTTCATCACTAACAGGGCGGGAATATCATCAGATTCGATCTCTTCCAGAACCTCATTCACCGCCTCAATATTTTCATCCACGCGCGCATCGCTGGCGTCAATGACGTGCAGCAGCAGCGTTGCCTCGCGAGTTTCCTGTAGCGTGGCTTTAAACGCGGCCACCAGGTCATGAGGCAGATGGCGGATAAATCCAACCGTATCCGCCAGCACCACTTCTCCTACATCCACCACGTCAACGCGACGCAGCGTGGGATCCAGGGTCGCAAACAGCTGGTTTGCAACATACACCTCTGCGGAGGTAATACAGTTAAACAGCGTCGATTTACCGGCGTTGGTATACCCCACCAGCGAAACCGTTGGCACGTCGGCTTTATTGCGGGCCTGCCTGCCCTGCTCGCGCTGCTTTTCAACTTTCTGCAGTCGCGAAAGGATCAGCGTAATGCGATTACGCAGCAGGCGGCGGTCCGTTTCCAGCTGAGTTTCACCCGGCCCGCGCAGGCCAATACCGCCTTTCTGGCGTTCAAGGTGAGTCCAGCCGCGTACCAGACGCGTGGCAAGATGGCGGAGCTGGGCCAGCTCCACCTGCAATTTACCTTCATGGGTACGTGCGCGCTGGGCAAAAATGTCAAGGATCAGGCCCGTGCGGTCAAGGACCCGGCACTGGCACAGGGCCTCCAGATTACGCTCCTGAGCCGGGCTAAGGGCATGATCGAACAGCACCACTGAGGCACCGCTGGATTTGACCGCTTCAGCAATTTCAACGGCCTTACCTTCGCCAACAAAATATTTAGGATGTGGCGCTTTTCGGCTACCGGTTACGACTCGCAGGGCTTCAACACCCGCAGAAGAGACAAGAGTTTCAAACTCCTGCAAATCTTCCATATCTCTGTCTTGGGAGAAATAGATGTGTACCAGTACGGCCTGCTCACCGGCATCATAACGGTCAAACAAACTTGAAACCTCTCAGAACCTTGTGAAACCTGTTACGCAATGGCCATACAGCGTTAAAATCAGATTTACAGTGCGCGTTTTCGGTTGAAAACGGCGTTTATTTGCGTAATTTGGCCCAGGCTTTATCTGCCCGGGCAAATCAGGCTGGCATTATCCTACCTGGACGGGGAACCTGAAGAACGCTCCCCCGTCATATAAGACCTGTGATTACTCTGCGTCGTCACCGTCTTGCTGAGGCTGAGTTGAAGCCCCCTGAGTACTGCCACTGTGGTGATAGTTGCTGCTTCCGCCACCCGCGTTATTGTTGTGGTGGGAGACCGGACGGGACGGAACAACGGTGGAGATAGCGTGTTTATACACCATCTGGCTTACCGTGTTTTTCAATAAAATCACAAATTGATCAAACGACTCGATCTGACCCTGAAGTTTGATACCATTAACCAAATAAATCGAAACCGGAACACGTTCGCGACGCAGTGCGTTCAAGAACGGATCTTGCAATGATTGCCCCTTAGCCATTCTATCTTTTCCTTATATGCTTGTTGTTTGCTACTTAAGAACCTCGCGGTTCTGAAATACTGCGTAAAAAATTTGCGCAAGATAACGTACCAATTGTACACAATCACCCATGCTTCGCACCAAGAACCTGTAACACTTTCACCCGTGCGGCTTCAGGGTGTTCGCTATCCAGCCAGTGAACATCTTTCCACCCACGAAGCCAGGTCATCTGGCGCTTGGCCAACTGCCGGGTCGCGCAAATTCCCCGATAAACCATGTCATCGTAATCGATCTCACCCGTCAGAAATGACCACATCTGGCGATACCCGACACAACGAATGGAAGGCATATCCGTATGCAAATCACCTCGTGCAAAAAGCGCCCGAGCCTCCGCTTCAAATCCTGACGCCAACATCTGTCGAAAACGCAGCTCAATACGCTGGTGAATCAGTTCGCGCGCCTGAGGGGCTATCGCAAACTGAACAACGTCATAGGGCAGGGCGTCACCTGAGATTTTAGTCAGTTCCGTTAAAGTTTTACCCGAAATAAAAAAAACTTCCAGTGCTCGCGAGAGTCTCTGGGGATCATTCGGATGAATACGATTTGCAGCAATGGGATCTATTTCACATAACTGACGGTGAAGTGCATCCCATCCACATTCACTCGCCTTCTGCTCAATACGCTGACGCACCTCAGGATCGGCCGGGGGCAACGGCGATAATCCTTCCAGTAAAGCCTTGTAATAGAGCATGGTGCCACCAACAAGCAACGGAATTCGACCGCTCCGGGTGATCTCCGCCATTTCAGCCAGCGCATCACGACGAAACTCGGCTGCCGAATAGGCTTCTGCCGGATCGCGGATGTCCAGTAAACGATGGGGAGCAAGACGCTGTTCCTCTGCGGAGGGCTTGGCGGTGCCAATGTCCATACCGCGATAAATCAGGGCAGAATCTACGCTAATCAACTCAACAGGCAGATGCTGGCGTAGTGCAATTGCCAGCGCCGTCTTACCCGACGCAGTCGGGCCCATCAAAAATAGTGCCTTTGGCCGGCCAGCCTTGGATGTTTCACTCATGCTTCAGGGCGTTCATCGCCTGTTCAATATCGATGTGCTGCAATAATCCAGAAGGTGGCGATTTAATCAGCTGCGGGCATAACCGTTCGAGATCGGCCAGCAGTGCAATCGCCTGCGAGTGATTCCAGTGAGGGTGTTCAGCTACCGCATGGCGCGCTAACCACTGCGCCATTTGCGTTGTGCTGACATCCTGCTGCCGGGCCAGATAGCCTAACAGTTCTGGAATCAAGATTTGTAAATTTTGTTGGCGCAATGGTAAAGGCACCGCCCGTAGCTGGATGTGATGCCCGTCGGTTTGCAGGTCAATCCCCATCTTATTCAGCAGGCTGACGTAGCGGGCATGGGCATCACGCTCGGGCCGGTCGATTTTCATTCTGAGGGGGATAAGCAGCGGCTGTGGCCGAAGCCCCTCTTCGCCTGGTTCCAGATGGGCCTGTTTTAGCCAGCGTTCCGCCACCGGCAGCAGGATCAGCGCCAGCTGGTTGTGCCCCTCAACCAGCGCACAATCTTCCCCGATAATGGTCAGGACGCGGCCAAAGCTCTGGCTATGACCACCGAGCGGCGAGGCCGCCTGAATTTTTGGTGCCGGACTCTGCTCATTGATGCGGGAGGCGCCAGAAACATTCAATAGCTGCTGGTAAACCGCCCCCTCTTTTTTCTGGTAAACCGGCTCCTGTCGCTGCCTGGCGGGAGGCATGCCGCCCGCACCGATCGGACGTGTCGCACCACCCTGCGACGAAGCAGAGGAGCCGCCCGCTGAATGTGTCGACCCGCCCGTCGGTGAAGATGAATTGCTGTCTGACGGGAATATTGCGCGATCTGCACTCCCCCGAGAGGAACGCCCGGCAACAGATGTCGGTTGTCCGGCCTCCAACGATAGCATCACATTCCCGCCCACGGCTTTACCCGTGGCAGGTGTAGAGAGGTGATCGTCACCCGCTGATGTCGTCGCCACAGGCGTAGAGAAGTGGTTACCGCCCGCAGCCTGACGGTTTTCCGGCTGCCAGCGCGCCGGAGATTCACCTTCCGCGCCCGGCAGTACGGGCTGTGCGCTCTCCTGCAGGACGGTCACCACGCCCTGATAGATAAAATCATGTACCAGGCGTGACTGGTGGAAACGTACCTCATGCTTGGCAGGATGCACGTTGACATCGACCTGATGCGGATCGATTTCCAGATAAAGAACGTAGGCGGGCTGGTGATCGTCCCCAAGCTTATCCTGATAGGCCTGGCGAATCGCGTGGTTGATCAGCCGATCGCGCATCATCCGTCCATTCACATAGCAGTATTGAAGGTCGGTCAGGGTGCGCGAACCGGCAGGATCGGCCACCCAGCCGCGCAGGCTCAGATCGCCGTGCTGCCACGCTATTGCCAGGGCATGGTTCAGGAAGGGCAGGCCGCAGATCGAACCAAGGCGTCTCTCCTGCTGGCCGCTGCCGCTCACGGCACGATACTGCCGCATCAGCTTGCCGTTGTGCGTCAGCGAGAAGGCCACATCAAATCTCGCCAGCGCTATACGGCGAATGATTTCATCAATGTGGTTAAATTCCGTTTTCTCGGTGCGCATAAATTTACGCCTGGCAGGCGTGTTGTAGAAGAGATCGAGCACTTCCAGCGTTGTACCAACCGGATGCGCCGCCGGTTTCAGCGTCACCGCCATCTCCCGCCCTTCCGCGTAGGCCTGCCAGGCTTCGGTTTGTGCTTCCGTCCGCGACGTCAGCGTCAGGCGTGAAACCGAGCTGATGCTGGCCAGCGCCTCACCGCGAAAACCGAGGCTGACAATCGCCTCCAGGTCGTCGAGCGACGTAATTTTGCTGGTGGCATGGCGGGCAAGCGCCATCGCCAGTTCATCCTTACCAATACCGCTGCCGTTATCACGGATGCGGATCAGCTTTGCACCGCCCCGGTCAATCTCGACATCAATGCGCGTGGCACCCGCATCCAGGCTATTTTCAACCAGTTCTTTGACCACCGACGCCGGACGCTCCACCACTTCACCGGCCGCAATCTGGTTAGCAAGTTGGGGAGGCAACACCTGAATGGGCATAAAGGTTCCTTGGTTAATTACGAGGTCGGGATCGTGAGCGTCTGACCCAGCATCACATTCTGCGACTTCATTTTATTGGCCTGCATGATGGTGCCCGGGCTGACGCCGTAGCGTGCAGCAATCGCGGTCAGTGAGTCGCCGCGGACCACTTTGTGGCGCATTACCCTTTTCGGCTTGCTGGCGCGGGTAAGCTGACTGCCCGCCGGAACCTTAAGGCGCTGTCCAACCCATACCACGTCTCTTTTCAGCGTATTCAGGGTGCGCAGCGTCGCCATGCTCACGCCATACTGCGCGGCAATGCCGGAAAGCGTTTCGCCCCGTTTTACCACATGGCGCTGAGTAGGCCCAGAATACTGCGTATTTGCCGGAGCAGGTATCGGTTCGACGTTAACCGCCGCTGCGGACTGCAGCGGTCGGTTTTCCTCCTTTGGGACCGATTGTAGCGGGTGCGCCAGGAAGTAGTTGCGGAGTCCTTTGTAAATCGACTCGGCAATCTTCTGCTGGTATGCGCTACTGCCAAGCAGTCGCTCCTCCGAAGGATTACTGATAAAGCCGGTTTCCACCAGCAGGGAAGGAATATCCGGCGATCGCAGAACGCCCAGGCTCGCGTGTTCAGGACGGCGCTTGTGCAGCGAACCCACGCGCTGTAGCTGAGCGATCACTTTGACCGCCACGTCATAGCCCACGCGCTGGGAGTGCCCAAACTGCAAATCCAGCACCGCCTGACTCAGATAAGGGTCGGCCTGGCTGTTCGCCAGCAGGTCACCTGCGCCACCCAGCAGCTCTGACTGTTTCTCATGCTGTTCAAGCCAGCCCGCCATCTCGCTGTTGGCACGCCGGTTAGACAGCACCCAGACGGAAGCCCCGGATGCGCTGCGATTCGGGGCCGCATCGGCGTGGATAGACACCAGCACGTTAGCGTTTTGCTTGCGCGCCACGTCGGAGCGGCCCATCACCGAAATAAAGTAGTCGCCATCGCGGGTCATTACGCCTTTGAACATCCGGTCCTCATTCAGCAGGACTTTCAGCTTACGGGCGATAGCAATGGTGACATTCTTCTCTTTTAATCCGCCTGCGCCAATAGCGCCAGGGTCCTGTCCGCCGTGCCCGGCGTCAATGGCCACGATCACCGCGTCATTGGTCGCGGTAGCACTTGCACCGGGCCGCAGGACGGTATTACTGCTGCTGACGACCGTGACAGACTTCGACTTAAACGGATTTTCAGCGGCGGTCACCCGGCTCGGGGAGGCGGTGCGCGAAGCGTGACTTATCGTGGCCTGTTGACCGGCTGGCGGCGCCTGCTGCGTACCTGAAATGGTAAATATTACGTTGTAGCTGCTGCCGCTACGCTGGGTTATCGCGCGGGTCTTGCCCTTCTGATTCAGCTCAAACACCAGCCGAATACTCTGACCATCTACCGGCTTGCTGGAGCGAATGCGCTTAACGATATTTTCGCCGCTAAAAGTCAGGGGTAATCCCTTGATCACGCCGCTCTGACGGATATCCAGCACCACCCTGTCAGGATTGTGCAGCGGGAAAAAAGCATAAATCGGCTGCCCGCTGAAATTGAGCGTCACCGTCGCCTTGCTGTTGCCGTTCGAGACGTTGATATCCGACAAATTCGCGGCCAGGGTGGAGAATGTACTGAATAACAGGGCCAGTATCAGACCCATCTTCATGCGTAACATCATTAACAGCCCTTCTCTGCGGCAAGCTGCCGCACAATTTCATCACCCGTTGCGGAACAGGCGGTAATCTCAGCCTCACGCGCGTCGCCCTGATAGCGAAGATGAAGTTCAATGTCCGGCGTCGGCAGCACGCCAGCGCCCTGCTGCGGCCATTCGACAAGGCAGAGGCTGTCGCCGGTAAAGTAGTCCCGGATGCCCATGAACTCCAGCTCCTCCGGATCGGCAAGGCGATAGAGATCGAAGTGATACACCCGGCGGTTCGGCAGAATATAGGGTTCAACAAGGGTGTAGGTTGGGCTTTTCACATTACCCTGATGCCCCAGCGCCTGGAGGAAACCGCGGCTAAAAGTGGTTTTACCCGCGCCGAGGTCGCCATACAGATAGAGAGTGGCCGCTGCCGTGCAGAATCGGGCCATGCTGGCACCAAGGTCGAGAGTTGCTGCCTCATCGGGCAATGTGATTACACAGGTCTTCATTCTTATTTATTCAACATCTCAGGATTAACAAACAGATAGAGCTCGGAAAACAGATCGGTCGCTAGCATTCCCCGCGTACCATAGCGTCTGGACACGGCTTCAGCGGCTGCGCCATGCGCAACGCATCCTGCACAGGCCGCCTCATACGGTGAGAGCTTCTGTCCTAACAAACCGCCAATAATACCCGACAGTACGTCACCCATACCGCCGCTGGCCATCCCCGCATTGCCTACATCGGCAATGGCCATTTCGCCCTTTTCGCTGGCAATCAGCGTACCGGCACCTTTTAGTACTACCACGCCACCGTAGCGTTTTGCCAGACGCGTCGCGGAATGTAAGCGGTCACTCTCAATTTCGCTGGTCTTCACATTCAGCAATCGTGCCGCTTCGCCGGGATGAGGGGTAATAATCCGATTTTGACGTTTATCCGGACTGATTGCCAGCAGGTTAAGTGCATCCGCGTCCCAAAGCATGGGTTTCTGAGAGTTTTCTACCTTATTCAGAGCATTTTTGCCCCATTCGCCCTGCCCGAGGCCCGGTCCAATCACAATGACATCGGCCCATTCCAGCGCTTCGTCAATGCTCTGGTTGCTAAGCTCATGCACCATCAGCTCGGGACGGGCGGTCAGTAAGGGGGAAACATTATCTTTGTGAGTAAGCACTCGCACCAGGCCGGCTCCGGCGCGTAATGCGGCCTCGCCGGTCATGCGGATCGCACCTGCCGTCCCGCGATCGCCACCAATAATCACCAGCTTACCGTGATCGCCCTTATGCGACGTGGGCCGCCTCGGTTTCAGCCAGCGAGAAAGTGCACTGGCGTCATAGCGCGAAATGGGCGCAGGCTGCTCATTCAGCCAGGGATCCAGGCTCAGCGCATGGAAATGCAGCGTGCCCACCACATCGCGTGCCTTTCCGGTCAGCAGGCCGGGCTTTAGTGCAATGAACGTCAGCGTGTGAGCCGCGAAGATAACCTCACCGGGAACCGTACCCGTAGCGGCGACCAGCCCGGACGGCACATCGACGGCGAAAACCGGTGCCGGGTGAGCATTAGCTTTTTGGATTAGCGCATCATAAGGGGCTTTAGGGGGACGATTACCGCCGGTGCCTAAAAGCGCATCGACAATCACTCCGACGTTCTCAGGCCAGGCTACCGCGGGATCGTGAACAATGCCGCCAGCCGCCAGCCAGGCCTCGCGCGCCTGTCCGGCCTCCGCCGGTAACGGTTTGCTGCCATCGCAGGCGATCAGCGTGACTGTTAATCCCGCTGACTGCGCCAGCCGGGCGATGATGTAGCCATCACCGCCGTTATTGCCATGACCGCAGAGGATTAAATAGTGCTGCTCATCGGGCCACAGGCTGCGGATTTTAGCAAAGGCGGCCTCTCCCGCGCGCTGCATCAGTTCAAACAGCGTCAGCCCCAGCGCATCCGCCCCCTGCTGCTCAAGGTGGGATAGCGCCTCTACAGGCCAGACGGAATAGGGTAAACTGGCGATGTTTTCTTGCTGGTTCAGGTTACTCATGTCACATCCTCTTGATCTTTTTCAACTCGCCCAGGATATCAAGCACTGGGGGCAGACCCTCGGTTTTCAACAGGTCGGCATTTGCGATACCGATTTAAGTCTGGAAGAGCCTCGTCTCCAGGCGTGGCTGGACAAACAGTATCACGGCGAGATGAGCTGGATGGCACGCCACGGCATGATGCGCGCGCGTCCTCACGAGCTACTTCCCGGCACTCTCCGGGTTATCAGCGTGCGCATGAATTATCTTCCGGCGAAGGCTGCGTTCGCCAGTACGCTAAAAAACCCCCAGCTTGGCTACGTCAGCCGCTATGCACTTGGCCGTGATTATCACAAAGTATTGCGCAATCGACTGAAAAAGCTTGGAGAATTGATCCGCGAGCACTGTACTGACGCGCATTTTCGCCCCTTTGTTGACTCTGCGCCGGTGCTGGAAAGACCGCTGGCGGCCAGGGCCGGACTGGGCTGGACCGGTAAACACTCTCTGATCCTCAACCGGGAAGCAGGCTCGTGGTTTTTTCTTGGCGAGTTACTGATTGACCTTCCCCTTCCCGTAGACAGCCCCCAGCAGGATCAATGCGGCCGCTGCGTTGCCTGTATGACTGCCTGCCCTACAGGCGCTATCGTTGAACCCTACAAGGTAGATGCGCGCCGCTGTATCTCATACCTGACCATTGAGTTAGAGGGCGCGATCCCGGAAGCGTTCAGGCCGTTGATTGGCAACCGAATTTACGGCTGCGATGACTGCCAGCTGATTTGTCCATGGAATCGCTACGGTCAGTTAACGGATGAAGAAGACTTTAGCCCGCGAGCGGTGCTGCATGCGCCTCCCCTCACCGAACTCTTTGCCTGGGATGAGGCAACATTTCTGCGCATAACGGAAGGCTCGGCCATTCGGCGCATAGGCCATCTGCGCTGGCTGCGTAACATCGCCGTTGCGCTGGGCAATGCCCCCTGGGCGCGGGAGAATCTTGACGCGCTTGTCGCCAGGCGAGGCGAGAACGCGATGCTGGATGAGCATATTGAGTGGGCGGTTGAGCGTCAGTTAGAAAGCAGGAAGCAAAATGCAGTAGAAATCACGGCGGCGCGTCATAAGCGCCTGCTCAGGTCGATTGAGAAAGGACTACCGCGTGATGCCTGACAACGAAGGTGTCGCTCAGGCCACCGGAACAGTTTTCCACATGCTGTGAATAAAAATAAAAAGTCGTTGTCATTCAACTGTCACAGAAAGCACAAGGGATCGTGATAACAAATTGAAATATTATTTATAGTAATTAATTCATGTGGTTATCAAAAGATGTAAAAAAGATGCCTGTTCGGGAAGCCATGCAGGGCGGCGGCTAACCTGTGGATAACTCTGTGAATGATGTATTTATAAATGGCAAAAAAAGCGAAGCACAGCTGAATTACCGCTGTGGATAAATCATCTGTCTGTCAGGCTTTTCGTCATTTTTTTGGAGCGGGAAACGAGACTCGAACTCGCGACCCCGACCTTGGCAAGGTCGTGCTCTACCAACTGAGCTATTCCCGCATACGATCTGAATTGTGAAAGAGACTATCCGTGGAAAAAATCAGCAACTTCTCGCTAACTCTTTGATTTTAAACGGTCTCTCTATTCCCTGTTTCGGAATGGAGGGGATTATGAACGTTATGCTTGTTGATGACAAGATCTTTTTAGCGATCGGAGGATCCCGATGGGCATGATGTCGTGGGTAAAACCGTGCCATGACCAGCCTGAGGATACCGGTTGTACACGTTGAGAAGTAAGCCCGGTTCGCTCAGTCTGCGCGCCGGGCTTAAGTGTTACCTGTTATTGCCGCCAGAAGCGGAAGGCGTAATCGATTTATTATCTATCAGGGTTTTCCAGTTTTCACTGCGCGTGTTAATGGCTGGCGTGGAGCCTGGCTTGGGCTGTCCGCCCCCGACTCCGCTTGAACTGCCCGGGCCTCCAACAAAACCGGAGGGTGGCGTCACTGTCGGCCACTTANGAGCCTGGCTTGGGCTGTCCGCCCCCGACTCCGCTTGAACTGCCCGGGCCTCCAACAAAACCGGAGGGTGGCGTCACTGTCGGCCACTTACCGTTACTGCCTGTCGGGGTGGCAGGATTAGTTGCTGGGGCCTTTGCATTAGCCGCAGGGACCTTAGCACCGGTAGCAGGCGCCTTTGCATTAGCCGCTGGGACCTTAGCACCATTAGAAGAACTATTAACCGGTACTTTGTTAGCACTGTTATTACCTCCGTTGTTCACGGATGGCGTGGAGCCTGGCTTGGGCTGTCCGCCCCCGACTCCGCTTGAACTGCCCGGGCCTCCAACAAAACCGGAGGGTGGCGTCACTGTCGGCCACTTANGAGCCTGGCTTGGGCTGTCCGCCCCCGACTCCGCTTGAACTGCCCGGGCCTCCAACAAAACCGGAGGGTGGCGTCACTGTCGGCCACTTAGCGCTACCGCCTGTCGGGGTGGCAGGATTAGTCGCGGGGGTTTTAGCACCCGTAGCGGGACTATTACCCGGTACTTTGTTAGCACTGTTATTACCTCCGTTGTTCACGGATGGCGTGGAGCCTGGCTTGGGCTGTCCGCCCCCTACTCCGCTTGAACTACCCGGACCTCCAACAAAACCGGATGGTGGCGTCACCGTCGGCCACTTACCGTTACCGCCTGTCGGGGTGGCAGGATTAGTCGCGGGGGCCGTAGCACCAGTCGAGGGACTATTACCCGGTACTTTGATAGTACTATTATTACCTCCGTTGTTAACGGATGAGGGGGATCCAGGCTTGGGCAGGCTGCCCACTACACCGCTTGAACTGCCCGGGCCGTCGACAACACTGAAAGATGGCTTCCCAGTCCCCCCACTATTGTTACCGCCTGCCGGGGTGGCAGGATTACTCTCGGGGGTTTTAGCACCAGTAGCGGGAGTTGTAGCCGGTACTGTGTTAGAACTGTCAGTACTACCGTTGTTAACGGATGATGACGGGGTTTGCGTGCCATCATCCCCATTTTTGCCCGGCTTAGGCTTTTTACTCGGTACCGTGGCACTAACGGTTGCAGAAATATTATTTCCAGCAACAACCCGATCTTCCGTTACCTCAGAGAGCTTATCAGCATTGGTGTTGAGCTTTCCGTTCAACTGACTGTTACCGGTGTCAACATTAATCGTACTGTGCTGCTCTTCTTTATAGCGAACTTCATCAATGGTGTCATTGTAGTAACTCACCGTTACAGTACCATTTTTACTGATACCCCCTCCGCCCCCCTGGTACATGCCACTTTCATCTTTGTTATCAATCATATCAGTTGCATTTATCGCTCCACCAACGGCGACAGAACCCGTCTTACTATCCGAAATAATATGGCTACCCGCGAGATTCAGATCGCCACCCGTAGTCACATTAACCTCATTCGTCGTATGAATACCCGATTGCTGAGCGGTGAGGTTCCGATCGTGTTCCTCACCCCCTCCGCCGTAATGCGCCGAAACATTGGGGAGTATCCCGCTGGTCGATATTGATGCACCAATCGACCCACCATAGTTTTCACGACTGGCAGTCTCGTTATAGGTATCCTGTACAGATGAGATATTAAGGTCACCGGCGATACTCAGATCGGCCTGATTTGCAACAATGTTACCGCCATTAACGGTCATATCCCCACCCGTGTTAACCGTGATCTGACCGGCGTTGATGGTGGAGTTACTGTGCGAGGTCGCATGAAGACTGCTATCAGAGGTTGACCCCGAATAATCAATTGAAGCGCCAATGCCGCTACCGGTTGGCGAAATGCTGCCGCCTATTGAAACACCAGCATTATGAGAGGTTGTTGAGGACGATTCACTGTAAGTATTTTCAGCTGAACTCAAACTAAAATCGCCACCTGCACTGACCGTGACCTCATTTGCCCCAATCTGAACGCCTTTTAAAGTGGTATCATTTCCTGAAGTAATATTGACTGCCCCACCGCTAATGGTGTTGATATTCTCACTCGTGGTCGTAGCGCTCGAAGATTCAGTATCATGCGACACACCAATGCTAACAGAGCCTCCAACCGTATCATTGAATATAATATTGGATATGTCGCCCGCAACCTGCCCGGCAGTTCTGCCAGCATCAATTTCCTTACCCTCATTATCCGCTTTGACTATATTAGTATACTTATCAATGACATCCACTATCGAACTGTGGCCTTCACCTTTAATACCAATAAACGTTTCGCTGTACTCCGAATCAACCTGTTTCACATCTTCATATTTAGTGGAGATGACATTCTCACCCGACAGATTTATCGTTGCATTCTCACCACTGGCCAGGTTTACTCCACCGATATCAAGGGTATTTCCTGCCTTGATATCCATACCGCCCGTAAAATTAAAATCAGCGTTTTTATTAGTCAATGAGGATTCAGTTTCGACAGACGTTGTCTGTTTGACCCCGGCATAAAAGCCTCCGCTTGAAGAGATAGGTGCAGTGCCCGGCCGTTTACCATGCGAGTTGTTGGTTTGCGACTGTGAACCTCCGCTAGAATATTGATCCGTACTACTGGAGTAGGCACCATCCAGTCCACTATATCCATCAAGGGTGGCGTCCATCCCGGGAACATTACTGGTTGCGCCAACCTGAAATGAGGTTTCGGTAACAGTTGTCTTTGAATAATTATGATCCTGAGAAGTTTTGGTAATAACATCTCCGCCCGCCGTTATGCTGCCGCTACCCGCATTATATTCACCGCCGACAAATACAGTATCTTTCGCCGCTTCAACAATAAATTTTCCACCGGTATTGACCGAGTTGGTCACCGAGGTGGCAGAAGATGTCACTACTTCAGTCACACGCGAATTTAAGAAGTCGGCCCTCTCGGTGGTCTTCTCATAAGATGATGTTACTTCATGGATGTCATTGAAATTGACATTCCCCTCTGTGGCGGTAAGACGAATTTCACTGTCACTACTATTTCCACCTTTAATCCCAACGCCTGTTACGGAAATATCTTCAGCCTTGATGATGATATTTCCGCCTGCGGTAATATCATCCTGATAGGAACCAATTTGTTGATTCCCGGCAGTATCACTTCCCACACTGGCCATAATGTCAACGCTACCCTGATCAGCAGAAATAATAATATCTTTACCACTGCTAAGCTCACTACCGTGATTGGTAATATCCCCGAGCTTACTGTTCAACTCAAGAGAACCACCTGCCACAATACCTGCATTCATGCCATTTGTAACATTATTTATATCACCAGATGCGACCAGGGAAATATCATTACCGGCACTAATAACAGCGTTAATATTATTAACGGACTCCGCATCAACATTAACATTCCCACCTGCGTGAACAATGGCAGCGCCTGTCTCATTTGAGGTTTTAATTTCATCGATGGTTTTGGCCGCGAGATATATTTGCGGGACCAGAACATCTACACCATCAACATTTTCAGTAACAAACCAGACAATATCTTTATCCAACGATGCCTTTTGTTCGTCAGTCAACTTCTGACCAATAACGAAAGAAGAAAACTCATCACCTGAAATTTCCGCTGCCACATTATCAAAAAGCATTTTAACAAGATCGGCGCCTTCAACATTATATTTCACGGCATAATAACTCCCTACTGAGTCATTTAGCTGCCTGCGAATAAGCTCGGTAATAAAATAGTTATCACCGATAACAATAACGGGTTGATCAGGATCATAATTCAACCTTTCAAAGAAATAGTCAGAACCATAATACTGACTTTGATCAATCATCTCAGGCCGAGTTTCATACATAGGAATAATTTTATTTACTGGCCCATTACCCGATGTGACGCTGGCATTATCTCTGTTAATAAAAGACTGTGACTTTTCGAATAAACCTTTAATCTCAATTAGATTACTCAGCACAGGAAGCGTACTGATACCAACCTTGATCTCCTCAATGTCTTTCTTATTTGAAAAAACCTGGTACTTTTCCTCTATAGTATTGACCTCGCGGCCACCAACTTCTACTGTTACGACAGTATTTTTTTGCGGGTTGTTACCCTCTGCAAGTTCAGGAGCAATACCATTATTGAACCCACCGTCTTTATGAGTAAAGTCCCCACCAATAATCAGTGCAGCTTTATCTGCAGGTGTAAAGTAATTTTTCTTTCCAATCAAAGATTGGTTGTTATTTGCAGTAAGAAGTGACCACGCAGATTTTAACTCTTTAAATTTAGAGGCCTTCCATTGTGGTCCAAACAGTGAGTTCATCATCATGTTTAACAGAGAATGTGAGCCAGCAAGCCCCTTAAGAGAATTATGAAAGTTACCGGCTGCATGATCATGAGTTTTTGTCACCGAGCCTATAACCTCGGACGGCTTGCCATTACCGTAGATGTAGTCCAAAACCTGATACATTGATTTAAATTTCAGATAAGCAATATTGGAAGTTGAAGAGTGATACTCTTCAAAAACTAATTGCAACCCCCCTGAATTTTTATATCCAAGATAATCATACCAGGATGCAGAAATATATTTAGGGGCATTAGTGACATCTCCACGGATTAACATATTTCCTTTAGATTGAATTAGCCCTCCTTCATTATACAGAGCTCCAGCCGTAGATGCTTTCTGATTGATAGACATTTTACCTCCAGAGGAGATTTCAGCTTTTGTATCCAACGCAAGGTCAGATGACATGGCGGGAAGGCTGATTGTCGCTGTATACTTTTCGTTATAAGCCGTGTCCGGATCCGAGGTTCGGTAACTTCCATCGGATAATGGGCCAAAATCCCAACCTTCGTTTTTATAGATACTTTCGTTATGAATTAAATCGGCATCAAGTGACATATCACCTTCGGACCGAATCACACCTGCCTGATTATGTATTTTGTTAGCACTCAGACTCATATCCCCCTGAGTCAAAATATTACCTCTTATTGCATTAAATATCGTCCCGGCAGCCTCAATGACTAAATCCTTCATCGAATAGATAAGTGAATTAGTATTGTTGATAACGTTGATGGCTGAGAGATAAATATCATTGGCACTGATAATACTGGCGTTATTATTGATTTCCTTACCAGAGAGAAAAACAGAACCCCAGGATTCTATGCTTTGATTTATATCAATAATATCGTCTGTGGTTAATGAAAGTTTTCCTGAAGATGCCAGGGTGCCCTGTTCACTATTATTAAATCGCTGTGATAAAATGACATTCAGCAGGTCTTTACCATAAAGAGTACCCTCTTTATTATCAAACGAAGTTGCCTTTATGGTTAAGTCAGCTTCACTAATAATTTTACCTTTTGTATTAACGAAGACACCAGTGTTTACAATGCTATTTACCTTTTTGGATTGGGCAGTAATGATACCACTGTTTTGCAACTCACCCACATCGATCGTGAAATTCCCTGCCGCGATTTCACTGTTTTCATGATTATTGAGAATCCCGGCTTTAATTTTTAGAGTGTTATCAGAAAATATCATCCCCTCTTCGGCATTGTCTATACTATCAGCCTGGATATTAAGGGAATGATCTGCGATAATTACTGAGCCATAGTCTCGGTTCTTTATTACGGCAGCCTGGATATCGACTATATTTCCCTGAAAGAGTGCCATTCCTTCATTGAGTAAGGTTTTAACTCCAGAAATATTTAACCGCTCCTGTGCAACGATTGCAGCAGCACCCTGATTGATTAGCTCTGATATATTATCAAGGGCAATATTTAAGCCCTGAATATGAGCAAACTCGCCTTTGTTTATTAGCCTGTCAACGCCATTCATTAACAGCTGCAGGCTGGTCAGAATTTGCCCCGCGTTAGTAAATTTTTCAATACTGTCAATTGTCATGTCGCGTAGAGACCGGATAACAGAATTTTCAGCGTTGTTTAAACCTTTAATATTTTTAAATACAATACCGCCCTGAGCCTCAATGACACTATCAGAAATATTATTTAGGTTAGTTAGCGTGTCAAAAAAAACCTTGCCATAAAGCGAAGATAACGTCGATGAGTTACTATTTCTAAGGAGGTCAATCTGCGAGAGGTGTAGATCGTTTCGTGATGCCAGCTGGCCAGCATTATTGAAAAGAGAATCAATTCGCTCGAGCATCATGTTACCGTCAGAACTGATGCTGCCGGCGCGGTTTTCAAGATGCTGTACATCTGCCATTTTTAATTGCTGGCCGGCGATAATACGTGCTTTTTCACCAATATTATCCAGGCGGGAAAGACCAATAATATCTACTACCGCCCCCTGAAAGAGACCATTACTGTTTACAACACCATCAACATCTGCAATATTCAAATTTTTATCAGCAATAACATTGGCATTATTGTTAGTAAGGAATCCCACGTGATTGATAGTAATGTTTCCCTGCTGACTCTGCAGCGTAGCACCCTCACTATTTTCAACGATGAGTTTTTTGTCCTTACCCGTTATGGTCAGGTTTTCTTTCGCCGAAAGTAGTGCTCCTTCTCCCGTATTTGAAAGCGCAGTATCGAGAACTAAATCAAGATCACCATGAGAGACTATCTCACGATGATTTTTAAGCTTGTCGGCACTAATCGCGAGTGAGCTTTCACCCACAATATTTCCCTCGTTAATGAGGCTGGCTGAGGTTTTTATCAGCGTATTCTTTCCCTGAAGCAGCCCGGAATTAAGCGCGTCGGCTTCACCGTTTACCTGTAGTTTGAGATCTCCGTTTTCCGCTATGACTAACCCTTTATTATCAATTTCGTCGGTGGTAATAGATAGGTGACTGGCATAAAGCGATCCACTGTTATCTAACTTACCGAGAGTTAACAGGGTGGATCCCGACGTATTGAAAATACCGCTATTTTTAAGGCGCCTGCCTTTCAGTTCAATCGACCCATTAGCCTGTACCAAACCATTATTTATCAGGGTATCTTCAAGATTAAAAACAAGGTTCCCTTTGCGGTTAGTGATGATAGCGCTCTCATTCTCGAGGGAAGTCGCCCTGATAAGCATACCCCCACTATTGGTCGTCACGCTCGCATCAGACATCACTAGCGCATTGTCGATTGTACGGGAGCCCACCATCACCACATACTTACCATTTAGCAATTTTACCTGCGCGTTATCTATTTTTTGATTGTTGACGGGATCGAGCGCATACAGTTCGCCGGTTATTTTGTATACGCCACGAACGTTAATTTCAATAGCTGGAATATCACTGTTAGTACGAGAGGTGTTTTTCGCTAACAGCGCGGCAGCACTTTGTAATAAAGAACCTGCATTGATTCTGATTATTCCACTTTCTGCAATAGCGTCCGCATGCAATATTATCCCCTGTAACGCGTCGAGAATAATATCTCCCTGTGCGCTAATGCCCCCTATGCCGGTGCTGGAATTTTTGCTAAGCGCGATATTCTTACCCGAAACGGTGACATCATTATTTTTAGATGTTATATTCGTCAGGATGATATCGCCATCTGCACTAATTTCAATACTATTGTTACCTGCAATGCTACCCAAATGGGAAACGCCTGCGCCACTTTCACTACTGATTAACTGGATCCTGTTACCATACATCGATCCAAGATGGCTACCATCAATTGCTAACTGAGGCGTATCTTTGCCACCTTTGCTACGAACGTGATGAGTTCGCGAACCAGTATCATAATCATTTAGCCCGGTGAGAATTTTTAGATCGGCATTGCCAGCAATCTCGCCCTTCAGGGCTGCGGTGCGACTGATAATATCGAAATAGGAAAGCCCCGCAGTATTGATACCTGCACCCTCAATTGAAACGTTACCGCGTTCAACTGCAAGCTGAATGTTACCATTCTGGTCCAGATTGACCCGGCCGGTACTCAGCGTAAGGTTATTGGCGTTAATTGTGGATACGCCATTCACTGATATACCGTTTTCATTTGCAATGATAAGGTCAGCTCTTCCGCCAAAAACTTCCATCGTTCCGTTAAGATGGCTACCCTTAGCACCGGTAACTTCATTCAAAATAACCCTGGCTTCGTTTTTTAGCTGCTCATTTTTTAAAACGTAGCCACCAATTTCAGATACACCATCGCGGATACTATTGTTGAAGATCACCCCTTCTTTACCAACGTTAAAATCATGGTACTTATTGTGTGAAACACCGTTATTACCAGAATCATTAATACTAATTGTTGGAGTACCGTTGGCAGATCCAGCTATTGAAGGCCTGTTTTTTTCTGTATTGTCAATGGTAATCTCAGCTGAAACTGACACAGGCATAATCCCCGCCATAGCTAATACCAATGGGGTGAGGCGGGTATTCAACCGTTGAAAATTAAATCTGGAATGGGTTTTCTTATTCATAATAAAATCCTTTTAATTGTAGTGCATTAAAAACCGACATCAACATTGAAATACAGCGTGTAGTTATCCACCCGCGTTTCTTTCAATGAGGTGGGTTTTTTAACAGGCCAGCCTGTGGTAAATGATGAGCTGAAATCCTTACCGGACATTTTAATTCCCGCAGCTGCGCCACTCATATAATCCCGATCGCAGACGTTCACTCCCCCGGGGCAATTTTTTTGGGCCATTCCCATATCAAACCCAGCAAAAGGGCTGATTTGATACACTCTGGCAAACTGAATCTGAACAGGGAATTTCATTGTACTGGAAAGATAAACTGCACGTTCGGCAGCTACGCTGCTCTCCTTATATCCACGCACCGTATATTCATCACCAATATTATATTTAACATCACTGACCAGACTGTCATTACTGAACTGGAACCCTGAATTAAGTTCATATTCGACGGCAAAACGACCGCTTTCAGTAGATGCCAGCCGCCTGTTCCAGGTCAGAGTACCGTTGTATTTTTTATAATTAATATCGAAACCCCGCAGGTCCGGATCGTTTGTCCAGGAGGAGTTAAACCAGGGAACACCTGCGGTCATACTCATATCCATATAGCTCCAGCCACCAAGCAGGCTCCCGACCCAGTTAAGGCCGGCATTAATACTGGTATAGTCTTTACTGGACACAGCGATAGGAAAGCCAAAGATCGCGTTTTCGTTTTTCTTTTTTTCCACCTTCAGGTACGCGCTGGTTTTGCCAGTAGCATTACGCAGGATGGTCCTGCTGGTTTTCAATGATAACCGTTGAGAGTTACCCTCACTCATGTAACCACCAAAGTTACCACCGATAACCTTCATGTACTCAGAGTGATAATAATTGGTGTCAAACAGCCAATAGCCTAAAGGAAAATTGAATGAAAAACTTTTAGAAGACTGACTATCAGTTTTGGCATCAAGGTCATTTCTGGCGAAGTAATAGTTGAAAGTATCGTTCATCCCTAATATATTTTTCAGCGATGCACTGAGATATTTTTGATACCAACCTGAATCACGATAACCGGAATTATTTACCCCAGCATGAAAAGACAACGGGAAAATCCATTGTGACTGATGGTTAATACGTGAAAAACCTGTAATCTCTGTAGGAACGATATCCATTTTGTCTTTTGAAGACACGCGCAAAAGATTATCCAGTGCCTGATCAATATCGCTGATATTGACTATTTTTCCCGCGGAAAAAGGCATTGCACTGAATAACCTCATATTCTCTCGCCAGCCTGGTTCCTCATTGTTATGAGAAAAACCCAGTAGTTTCCCCCACAGGACTTTAAGCACCAGCTTCTTCGTTCGCAAAGAACCGGGAGTGATAGTCACCTGGGTCGTAACATACCCCTTACTAACGTAAAAATTAGTCAAATCCTTAACCAGCGAAAGGACCTCTGCCTGGCCCATTTTAGTATGTAACCAGGGCTCTATAATGGCGTTTCTCTCAGGTGAAAACTCATAACGCTCATCGCCCGTCACGACTATTTCATCTATAGTGAAAAGGTGAGTGCTTATAACACCCTTATCGTCAGTAACATTCTGACTATTTCCCTCCCCTTCCTGTACTTTTCTTTCTCTCTGAATTTCACTCTCAATAAACTTTTTCTCTTCACCACGTTGCAGCTGATCAATATTTCGCTGAGCCTGACTTTCTGGTGCCGTTAATTCAGCGGCATGGCTGATGTTAATGCCCGCCATAAGCAGGACGGATAATGCGACATCCTTGTTAATTTTCATAAGAAATCTTCCTGAAATCAATTTATTGTTAGGGTGTAAACTACGCTCGCACTAACATTTCCTGCGGTGACCTGGTCACGCAGTGCGTCCGAAAAATACATTTCAGCGCTATAATTAGCAGTACGCGTACCCGTGAAGCTACTCGAACGGTCAAATATGATATCAGCGCCCAACTCCAATTCACTGTAGCGGGAGGTAACTGAATTTTTAGTATAGAGTTTTACGAAGGCATTCCTGGCGCTATTGACTTCATTATCTGACGTTTTCAGTACTCCCATACTTTGCCCCCAGGCACGAGCTCCGTCGAACTTAATCTTTGCCGATGAGGATGATGGGCAGTCCAGAGTGATGGAAAAGTCTTTTTTAGCGGCGGTGAAACTGGTTTTCTTAATATCAGCTAATGAATAATCACCAAGATCAATATTATTATTGCTGGCGATAATAGAGCAGGAACGTACATTGACCGTTATCTCACCAAGATAAATATTCATAAGCAATTTACGATCGAGCGGACTACTGTCAGCAGAAAAGCTCACTGAAGCTAAAGGCCCGGCAGGTAATGTACCGCTGGAGGTATTGCCAGTCTGTACTATTTCAATCAGCATTTTATCAGCAGGTTCAATACAGTTCCCCATACATGAAAACGTACCTGGCACCCAGCTATTTGCGCTCCGCGAAACCGGCCATTTCAGGCGGATACCAATTCCGGCTATACCGGTAGTATATACGTCGGAAATGCTGGTTTTTCCCATTTCGGGACGTGAAAATGAAGAATACCAGCTTGTGTTTTCCCTGTTACCGCAGGTATAGGTAATTCTGGGAACCAGGGTTTCGTATCTGTACAGTACCGTTCCTGCACTTCCTTTCTCTGAGGGCGTGACTATCTGGGAGGGTAGGTAAATATTAGGTACCCCCCCTGCTATGCAGTTAGCAAGCGTAATCGAGGGCGCCAGACCCAGCAGTATTATGACGCCCATAATATATTTCATCCATTTCCTCATGATTTATTGCTCTCATCCTCGAAACTTTTACACGTCAGTGCTTTGTCCTGACTATTTTGCTTGTTACCCTCGCTTTCCCATGGATGGACGGTGCACGTTCTGTTTATCCCACGATCATTCCATTTAACAATCAGAGGTTCATTAGGATCGGACACAGGAAATATGACAATCCCGCTCTGACCAACGGTTGAGGTAACACCACCCTTTTCATCATAAAGACGGGATCCATAGGGTACATAACGGCCGCTACTCAATTTCAAACGTCCGATAACACTTTTTACTCTGTTGTTTTTTATCGGCACTTTAACTACTGCCCCGGCGGTAGGAATAACGGTTTTACTGTTTTCGTCCGAATCAAATCCTAAAGGAGTGCCTTTAAGATCCAAAGTCAGCATATTCTCCTCAAAAGGGGAGATATAAGAGACAAGCCCATAGCCAGCAGAATTTATTTTTGCTTTTTTATTACCTAATATATTTCCTCCTGTTGCCCCTGGTGCCTCAATTAAAGCCATTGTATCGCTTACATAAGGTGCAAACACAACGCCATTATCATGAATAAGAAATCCACCGCCCAACGAAGCAGAAGCTGAGTAATATTTCATACCCTGACCATAGCCAATTGATTTTTGCAGTGCCGTTCCGGTATGGCCTGTATTTATACCAAAATTTGACATCGACTTACTGGACTGGCTGAACCAGGTATTAAAGAAAGATGAGGACTCTTCTCCCTGGTGAGTTCCATTGACTCCCACTCGTAACTTCGATTCATCGCTGGAATAACTTAATGACGTTCTGATCGTCGGCCTTTTTTTATCAGGTGACCCAAAAGGCGCACTCAGATTTAGATAATATGCCGTATCGCTTTTTTTGTTTTCGAGTAAAGTTTTGTTTATATTTACGCTGTAGTTCACAACCCCTAAGTTATTTCTGTAACCAACGAGTAAACTGGATCTGGAGTTGTCTGACATTTCTGTTTTCTGACCATTCTGTAACCACCCCGATACGGTAAGCTCACCCCATCCCGGTGAGAAAAGTTGTGATACCGTTATCTCCAGTCGATGGCGAAATTTCTCTGGGTGCCATTTACTCTTTCCATGCTTACGCTGGTCAGATACTATCACTGCATCATTTAAGGAATAATAGTTGTCTCCGGCAAGATGATAACTAATAACA
This sequence comes from Erwinia sp. ErVv1, assembly GCF_900068895.1. Classification (GTDB taxonomy): domain Bacteria; phylum Pseudomonadota; class Gammaproteobacteria; order Enterobacterales; family Enterobacteriaceae; genus Erwinia. The sequence goes on from NZ_CDPK01000004.1 coordinate 194,478, forward strand.
TCAAAGTTCGTATCAGTTTGATCTATTCTTTTGGACAGCCCGAACTTGAATAAAGACTCGTTGGCGAAAGATTTTTTGCTCTTTTTTTCGCCAGCATTGTTAAACCAGGATTTGGTAACGTCCACACTCAGCGCACCTAATCGGGTATTAATTGCCATTCCACTATTTACTGCCGAATACTGATTTTCGAGTGCCGTTTGTAAACCGCCATACATGGTTACCGCATTGCTCGCGCCGTATTGTATCTGCGACTCAAGGAAATGAGGTCTTTCAGCAAGGCCATAGCTACGTACCTCCCCCGTCGCAAGTGAATAGCGGTAATAACCTTTCCTCAGTAATTGAGGCATGCTGCTATAAGGGACCCAAAACACGCGCTGGCTACCGTCGTTCTCTTTAATTGTTACCTCTAACTCACTTCCATAACCCATGGCAGCGATATCGTTAAATATAAACTCGCCGGGCGGAACATTTTTTTCATAAATAATAATGTTATTTTGCCTGACCGTGACTACTGCATTACCGTTGGCTATTCCACGCACCTGTGGCGCGTATCCTTTTACCGTCCGGGGATGCATTCGGTCATCGGATCTTAAAATTACCCCCCGTAATGAAGTACTATCAAAGACTTCCCCCGTCGTATTCAGATCGCCCAGTGATAGCTGTGAAAAAATAGATCCAATTGACCTTTGTGCATAAGCCTGCATATGGTTCAGACGATTGGTTTGCTCGCTGCCGCCACTGACACTATCATAGGTCGTAAAACGCCATGGTCCATTTCGATAGGTTGAAAGCAAATTACCATAATATAATGAACTTGCTTTTCTACTGTCGCGATAGTTTATATTAGATCCTGTTAATGAATAATTAACGCTTAATGCATTTATTCCCTCATCCCACCGGGAAGGATCAATATAACCTTCAGGAAGAGTGGACAGATATTTTTGCGGCACGGTGATGCTTAACCTTTCACTGTCGTAGTCATATATCGCCCTGGCGCCGGTAAGCGTAGTGGAAGGATCCACACAATGTTGCTCTGGCCAACCTTCAGGCAGCGCTAATTTATTAATGTTAACACTTTCGAAAAATGAAACAGGCACACATGGATTAATCTCACTTCCCGACCTAATGAAGTTAATATCATGAACGCCAAGATTCCTTTGATTTATCACCACCTCTACAGGTCTGACACCAGGTAATAGCAGGTCATCATTTTCAAAATATGAAATATCAATATCGCTATTAAATTCCTTAATAAACGCCGTGTTAAACTTTAGTTTCTTTCTGGTTTTCTTATTCTCTTCCGGTAAGGAATTTTGTGCCTGGCTGGATGTGGAAACGGGTACGCAAACAGTAACTAGAATTAATGTAGCCAGTGTTTTTATGTTTGCTTTAGAGTGGCGCCTCATGATTTGAATACTACAGTTATAAATGCTCCAAGATCGGAAATATAGTTATATTTTACCTTTTTATCTCCCTGCCATTTTACGTTTTTAAAAATGAATTTCTTTGAAGAGTAAGGTGCTACCATCTCTCCAGGTAGCTCTGCCTGGCTTTCATCACCGTTATAAAGAGAGATATTAGCAAAGGAAATATGATATGGGCTATTATTCATTGTAGTCAGCACCACTCGATCCCCTTTTTCTTCAACTGTCCACTTCATATTTTTAGCCCCCTCAATTAAGGTACTTTTAATTGTTGATGGGCGATAAAAAGCTTTGATACGCGTGCGAAAGGCAATGCTAAGTTTATTTAAATTAACATCTTCTTCAGCTGTAGCGGGGACGTCGAAAATATTTATCCAAAATGCACTTTCGCGGTCTGAAGGTAAGTTCGTGCTGGCGTCACTCATTTGAAAAAGTCGAAAGACTTTGTTTTTATCAGCATTTATACGTGCCACTGGAGGGGTAATAAACAAAGGCACATCGTCCCTGATATCCATGCCATCATAGTCAATTTTAGATAGCCAGATTTGTACCAACGAGGGAGCCCCCCCCGTATTCCTCACCACAAAAGTTTCCTCCTTAGCATCAGAGGACAAGATAACTCTGGTTGGCATAACCTGGATTACCGACCATGATGAAGGTATATAAATTATAGTTAATAGTAAAATCAACTTATAGAGAGTTCTCATAAGTTTCACCTGGTATAAATAGGAAACCAAAGGAATAATGATCGGGGATGAATACCCCCGAACTGGATTAATTATATGTAACTGAATAGATGACGTCAGTTTTTACAGTACCGGCCTTAGTTGCACCACCAACCGCGATATACTGTCCCCAGTATTTGAACTGAGCCTTATTTTCAGAAATTTTTATTGGCTGATGATTATTATTAGCCTGATTCAGGTTTAAATTTTTCTTATCAACATTCAAAATACGAACCTGAACGTTTTTTGCCGCACCGTCGAGGGTATGGTTTTTCAGATTTCCTGTTGTGGTATCAATATTGGTACTTTGCGCACGCTCAAAAATTACATTTGCGACTTTACCATTTGGACACTGGCTTCCAGACAGATTAATATAAAAGGGAGTGTCGCCCGCCAGCTCACCGACCTTTGCGAGTGCTGTTGTACTAACATTAGGCAACCGGACGGTAAAGTCTGGCCCCTGGTTTGGCGAAGCGTCATCCCCACCCGAAATCTCACAGGTCGCATCCGAAATGGTTCCTTCAAAGGTAATTGTTCCATCATTGGCAGAGGCGACGACCGTTGAAGCACTTCCTATTAAAACCGCTATGGCAATACGTTTGGCTACCAAATTCAAAGCATGTTTCATCCCAATACTCCTTATAAATTCCACTTTTTAAGTACAGATAAGATCATTTTTTATCTTATCTACTGACCAAAAAGAGAGCTTATTAGTTTTTATTCGGCGATGAAATGTTTATCCTTTTAAGTTAGAAAGATTACTATGCAAGGCCTGTTAATTAAGAACCAATGCCATTAGTAATGGTTGCAGGCAAAAAAACGCAGCGTATACGACGTACGTGAAGACGTTGAGCACTGCCTTACGTCATAATGACCAATGAAATTTCATAATGGGATGAGCTCCAGGGGCGGTGTAGTTCTTCAGAAGTATTAACCGTGAAAATACCCGCTAATTTTTTGGTTGAAATATTGACACTGCTGCTCTATTGGAGTGCTGTCAGTGAGCAGGGCCTGATAGATGTGCTCACTCTTTTCAGCCAGCTGCTGATACTCTGCGGCATCCACCGGCCAGCTGCGCTGCTTAGCCAGTTCAAGGATGCTGGACAACATCTTCTCCCCTGAAGGCAGGTCACTGCGATGACATTTTGCTTTCAGGTAATACCCTCCCCCCACAATGGCCGACAGCTGCTGGACCTGCTGCTCGATTTCAGGCCTTTCGGCGACTGATGTAATATTTAACTTTTTGGCGCTTTGCTGGCACCCCGTCACCGTCAGCAACATTAAAGATGCCGCACAGAAATTAAATAAGTATTTTTTGTGAGTCATTATTCTTTTCCTTAAGTTTAAAAAACGCTGTCCGTTATTAACTAGCCTGCTATCCCGTAGTTAAGACCCCCGTTACCTGTAGCCATCCAGCTACGGCCAGAGCAGGCCCGAACGGAATAGCGGAACTGAGGTTTTTTTTATACACTAAATGCGCGAGTGCAATGGCGAGTATTCCCAGCGTTGCCGCCAGTAATAGCAGCTGCGGCAGGCATTGCCAGCCGCTCCACGCAGCGAGAGCGGCTGTAAGTTTGAAATCCCCGTTACCCATACAATTTTTTTTCACCAGGGATGATGTCACCGCGTTAAATAACCACAGCAAACCATAACCGGCTATCACGCCTAAAACTGCATCCTCCAACGGTGCAAATTGACCGTTCAGATTAAACAGTAGCCCCATCCATAGCAGAGGCCAGGTTAAGGCATCCGGCAGCAGCCAGGTCTTGCCGTCGATAACAGCCAGTGCAAGCAGTAACCAGCTGAAAAGTAGTACTCCAACTAGCGCAAGGCCTGGAGGGAACAGCCAGGCGCAGAACAGCGTCACACCCACAGTGACTAACTCCACCAACGGATAGCTAATGCTAATGGGTTTATTGCAGCAGCGGCTTCTTCCCCGGATCAATAGCCAACTTAAGAGTGGAATATTATTCCTCCAGCCCAGTGGGGTGCGACATGAGGTACAGTGTGACGCCGGTATTAACAGGTTAAATACCCCCCTTTCCTGCCGCGTTTCAAGCTGAGTAGCGAAAGCGTAAGGGGCTATTCTTTCTTCGGCTCTCTGTTCCGCGATGGAAATCATTAGCGGCAGACGATAGATCAGCATGTTTAAAAAACTGCCGACACAGAGTCCCACTGTCGCCAGTCCTGCCCACCAGAGCACCGGCAGGTCCCGCGCAATTTCTGCGAATAAATCCATTTAACGTGTCCTTTCTTTCAACGGTGCGCTGACGTCCTGAAGCACCCATCATTGGCCATGTTTTAACACCAACTCAGTTACACTCACGACATCATCCTTATCGCTTTGCGCCACTGTATTTAGCTGGAGAACCTCAATCCCAGACTCTTCCTGTAATTCATTCATAAAGCTAATTAAATGGCTAAAATGAATAGCCGCTATTTGCAACTTTATCTCCTGCGGAGAGTGATCATCAATGATGGCCGTTATGCCGTTTCTCATCATAGTTTGGTTAACAGAGGTTAATAAAGGGTCTGGACTTTTATTTGCGGCGCGGCGTCCACTTAGCTTAAGCAAAAGGTTTTTTTGCTGAGCGATCCATTGCAAATCCTCTTCAGCCTTAATCATCCTTTTATTCGTGCTGTCAGCGTACTCTTTCAACGGGCTAACGACACCACAAGTGATAAACACCACAACCGCAACGCTTATCACCCCCAGACAGGCGCCTTTTTCGCTGCTGGAATATGCCTTCCAGCGCTCGATTATTTTCTCTTTCATTTCTGTCTGTCCATTTGCAGCCACACCGTCTGGGGATCATGATGTGCTTTCAGCTCCGGCTCTGCTGTGCGAACGACTAATGACAGGGCTTCCAGACCGTTACTTAGCTTTTCGGCATTTTCACGCGGTACCTCAATAAATAATGCGTCCTGATTGCCGTCATAACAGATCGAATGAATAACGATCCCAGCCTCAGCATCACTGGCGACGGCCAGGATATTCAGTAACTGCATCACGCCACTCTGCTGCTGCTGCTTTTGCTCGTTATTTTTAACTATCTGCATCAGTCGGAATTTAGGATTGCTCACTTTTCGCTTACTTTGCGTGATTTCCCGATATAATTCCTGAGATTGCATTTCCATCCGTTCTGCAGCCTGCTGATACTGATAGCCACGTAGAAAAAGCGACAGGCAGAGCATTCCCAAAACCAGGGTTGCCAGTAGTACCGTATATTTCCAACCCTTAAACAGAACGCCTTTTTTGACACCCACCGGCTGCTTAAGTAAATTCACCGTCGTGCTGCTACTGTGAGCCGCCAGGCACTCAAGCGTATTGCCCGCTATAACCGGATACCATCCTGCCGGAAGCGCCATCCCGGTATTGACGCCGTACACCTTTGCAACAGGGAGATCGCCAGACAGGGCGGAGAGCCACTGACGATGAAGCACCATGCCGCTCCCCGTATTCTGACGGATAACCCATCGCTCACCATCCTGAACACAGCTCCACTCCTCGTCACAGGGAACCGGGAGGCAAAGCGTATCCGGCACGATGCGATGCAGCGGTAATTCGGCTTCGGTAAACCAACTGATCCATGCCTGCAACACCGCTTTATCCACGCCGAGCATACTGAAGGGAGGCTCAACATTAACCCGCAGCCACTCCAGTGCGTCGACTTCGCCTGGGATCTTATCCTCCAGCCAGTAGGGCAGAGCTTTCTGCAGCTGGCGGCTCATTCTTACTTTTCCGGCACCGGGTATATCAACAGTGTGAAATACTGCGAACTCGCCGGGAAGGATCAATATGACATCACCTGCTGCAGCATATTCCTTCAGCCTGTTAATGCTGGCCATACCTGAAAGTTCACCTGTGGCCTGAATGTCTTTATTAATGGAATAAAACCATTCAACGCGCTGGTCGGAAAAGGGCGAAGGCCGGATAAAAAGCACCGCACGCTTACCTGCTTTTTTCTTAATATTATTCATTGACTCTTACTCAGTAATCTTCGCTCATGCCATAACGCCGTTGGATGACAGTTAATTTTTTATTTTCGTCTTTTAACAGAGAGCGAAGAACGTACTCATTTTCATCGTCCGTGACCCACTGAGAAAGCGAGAAATAGCGGCTTTTCAGCACCAGCGTTTTCCCTGTCGCTTTCTTAAACCCGAGCTCCTTCTCTGTTGCTGTCGCCATTAATAAAGCACTGTCTGTCCAGCCCTCCGGCGGTCTTTCACTTAATAACCGGCTGGCCTTGCTAACAGACAAGCTGCCCGTGAACAACGCCGCCAGCAATGCACCCCGAGCTGGGCTCAACGCGTTGATATTTATGTTTAAATTATTATCCGGCAGTACGCAGATCCAGGGATTCAGCTGCTCCCAGACTTTCTGGTCAACGCCGCTTAGCCTGCGCAGCTCGCGGCTATCAAGCATCGGCGCATAGGTAACGGGCCGTTCCACAGACCGTTCTCTGTCTGCATTTTCATCCTTATCGCCCGGCACATTATTTACCGAATCGTCTGCTTCCCGATTTGCCCACTCCACTGCTGACTGAGTGACGCTTTTTGCTGCTATAGGGTCCATCCCGGTGACATTGATCAGCAGGTGAGTGAAGACCGCCGCAGGATAATGCCCAGCTTTCTGCGCCATTCCCTGATCGTTAGCAGTCAATGACGTGTCCACCGCAGACGACCCATCCAGCGGTGAGATTTGAGATCCCGCTACAGAGGGCTCGTTTTCCGGTGCCTCATCTTTTTCTGCCGTGCTCGCCGGTAAATCGCTTTTGTCAGAAGAGGCCGCGCTGACCAGCGAGTTCAGATTGAAACAATCGCTTCTATCGCGAATTTCATAGCTGATATGCACATCGTCCAGCACCGCAATCCGCCCGACGGGCAGGATCTTCAGCTCTTTTTGCAGCTGGTTCCTGACAATCTTCTCGTTGCCCAGCAGCGTCCACTTCATTTGCGTCCGCCAGACTGCGTGCTGGCTTCTGGTCATGACGTGCTGCCAGTACTCATTACTCATCACGGTTATGGTGAGAATTAAGGCCATCATCAGCAATACCATCAGCAACGCGCTTCCTTTCTGGTCTGACATCCTCTTCCCTCACTCTTCTGCCAGCAGAAACACCCGGCTGAATTTCCCGGACTCAGTAAGCACCAGCGTTATTTCAACGGCCTTCGGTAACATGCTCAGCATATTGAGATCCTCAACCCACTGATTACCGCTGTAGTAGCGGAGTGTAAAAGCCTCTACACCCGTCAGTAATGAAGTCACCTTCGGCTTGCGACCCGATATATCCGCAGGCCATACGGCACTGACTTTTTGCAGCTCTCCCTGCCTCAGGCGATAGCTGACCACCTCGATTTGCGTACGCTGTAGCATCCCGCCGGGATTAAGCCAGTTACCCCGTAAAAACTGCACTGCAGACCCGGAAGCGGGCGTGGGCAGGTCGTTGTTCGGGGTAAAGCCCTTATCTTCGCTACCAGCAACGCTTAGCAGAGCATGTGAAAAATCATTTTCCATCACCGAGAAGGCAAACTGTTGTTGCATCAGCCGGGTAGATTTCTCACGTAACAGCTCCGAACTGTGCAGTACCCCCTGAAAAAGCTGTAGCGCCACCACGCTGATTGTCGCAGTCAACGCCAGAGCGACAATCATTTCCAGCAGTGTAAAACCGGCCTGTCGCTTAAGTCCGTTCATTCTTAACGCTCATCCACGTTCTTAGCGATGCCACAGGCTGTTGCTTCCTGTTTTGACGGATTTCAATCTCCACGGCCACGATCCCCGGAACGGTGGTGGAAACTCGCCGCCAGCGAAGATGCCACGTCGTGCCTCCCATCACCTGAGAATCCTGCTGCCATAGCTCAGAAGTGCTGGCAGGATGGAGCATGATTTCGTTCAGCTTCGAGTCTGCCAGCCATGCCCCAGTTTGTTTCTGTTGCAGGTTAGTGAGAGCCTTTACCTGTTGTCCGTTGGTTCTCAACACCGCAGTCGCTGAGATAGCCAGAATAAGCATCGCCACCAGCACTTCCATCAGTGCCATTCCGCTTTCTTTCACAGCTTTCACCCTCTGATAGCAAAAATTGTGCGCTGGAGGTGATAAACCCGCCTGCGGCTGCACCCTTTGCCTGCCTGTCCCTGTCGTCACTGGCCTGTCGCATCGACGTCGATAAAACGAAGTCTGTGACTTCCCCGCCAGGCAGGAAGAGTACCTGGGGTTTGTCATCGCCCCCCTTTTCCCCGACAGAGGAGTGAGACACGCGGTTAACCTCAATTTTCAGCACGACCTGTGGCGGTAAGCGGTACTGCAACGTTTTACTTCCGCGTTTCGCTATCCGCCAGTGGTAACCGTCAATTAAAGCACCCGACTGCCGGGGCTCAGCAGGCTCGGTATCCCGGCTTAACACCCTGATGTCCCATCCACCCGGGCGAATTTGCAGGCCGTAAACCCGACCTTCAAGCTGGGCCCGCTCAGCCGTAGTGCGCAGCGCCAGAAGGATTTTTTCATGCTCTCTGGCCATCTCACGGTGCGGAGAGGGAAACGCGCCGGTTACCAGCGATCCCATCAGCCCCAGCAAAAACAACACGCAAAGCATCTCCAGCAGCGTGAACCCCTGACTACGCGTAATCACGGCTATTTCTTGCGCTCATCGTCCCAGTTACCGATATATTGCTCGCGCGCGCCTTCGCCCTCTGGCCCAAAGGAGAAGACATCAATCGCGCTGTGGTCGCCAGGGTTGAGCAGCTGATAATCATTGCCCCAGGGGTCCCTGGGCAGACGGCGAATATACCCCTGTTCAGGATAATTTTTGGGGATGGGGGACAGCTCAGGCTTCTCTACCAGCGCTTCCAGGCCCTGTTCAGTGGTGGGGTAACGATGGTTATCCAGTCTGTACATATCCAGCGAATTTTCCAGCGTGGCGATATCGCTTCTGGCTTTTTGCCTGTCTGCTTTCTCTTTATTCCCCATCAGGCTGGGTATGGTCAGGCTGGCAAGCAGCCCCAGAATGACAATCACCACCATAATCTCAAGCAGGGTAAAACCACCCTGCCCGTCAGGCCGTCGAATGCGTCTCTCTCCATAAGTCATCGTGTATATCCTTATCCAATCATTTCATTGAGCTGCAATATGGGCTGTAAAATAGCCAGAATGATGAAAAGCACTATGCTCGCCATCGTCACCACCAGCGCAGGCTCAAACAGAGCCAGGGCCAGGGTAATCTGATGTGATAACTGTTCTTCCTGTATCTCTGCCGATCGCTCCAGCATCTCATCCAGGCTACCGCTTTGTTCCCCTGACGCCACCATATGCAGCATCATCGGTGAAAAAAGTCCGGTGGCTTTCAGAGACTGATGAAATTTCCCGCCCTCTCTGACTTTCGCTTCAGCGTCGTTCAGCTGTTGTCGGGCATACTCATTCATTACCACAGACGCGCTGATGCGCATCGCGTCAAGCAGCGGTACGGCACTGGCATTCAGAATGCTCAGGGTGCGGGCATAGCGCGCGGTGCTGATACTGCGGGTGAGTCGGCCAATCAGCGGCCAGCGAAGATGCTGTCGGTGCCGCTGAATCAGCCTCGCCGGGTGACGCAGCCACAGTAGATTCGCTATCGCTAACGCCACCATCCCGCCGAGCAGCATGACTCCATAGGCGCGCAAAAAATCGCTGCAGGCGATCAGCATTCTGGTTGTTAACGGCAGTGCCTGCTTCATGGTGATAAACTGTTCAATCACTTCAGGCACCACGGCCGTTAGCAGGATGGCCACAACAGTAAAGGCCACCAGCGTCAGCACTAATGGATAAATCATTGCCTGCATAATTTTGCCTTTCAGCTTCTGGCTCTGTTCCTCATTATTCGCCAGCCGCTGAAGCACTAACGGCAGATGCCCCGAGGCCTCACCTGCCGCCACCATCGCACAGTACATCCGGCTGAAGACCGTTGGAAAGGTCGCCAGCGCTACCGCCAGCGAGCGTCCCTCACGGATCATGCCTCTTAGCTGGGAAAAAATATTCACGACGGTTTTTCTTTCGCTTTGCTGAGCAACGGCCTGTACCGCTTCATCAACCGGCAGATGCGCCGCAATCAACGTCGCCAGTTGACGAGTCGCCAGCGCCAGCTCCCTGCCAGAGAGGGAGGAACGCCGCGGAAGCGCTACTTTCATCGATCTTTTGAGCGTAATAACCGCCAGTCCCTTCTCTCTTAACTGTTGTCTGGCGTCGCTGAGACTGGCTGCCAGCAGCTGCCCCCGGCATTTTTCTCCCTGGGGTGACAACGCCTGATAAGTAAACTTTTCCATATCAGACTTCCCTCGTCACGCGGGCGACCTCTTCCAGGGTTGTTAATCCGGCCAGCACCTTGCTTATACCGTCCTGCCGCAGCGTAGCCGTGCGTTGATGGACCAGCGCCTCAATCTCCTGCTCGCTTTTACCCTGGCTCAGCGCCGTCCTTACCTCCTGATCGAGAATAATCAGCTCATGAATGCCGGTACGCCCCTGATAGCCGGTCTGCTTACAATGCTCACATCCTACTGCACGAGAAAGCATCAATGTCGGTTGCAAACAGCCTGTAAGTTGCTGCTCCTCCAGGCTTGCCGTTGTCTGTGTGCTGCAGTGAGTGCACAGGGTACGCACCAGCCGCTGGGACATCACCCCGGCCAGCGTATTGGCGAGCAGAAAGGGTTCTATCCCCATATCCTGCAGTCGGGTAATGGCGCCGGCGGCGGTATTAGTGTGAAGTGTGGAAAGCACCAGATGTCCGGTCATGGAAGCCTGTACGGCGACCTGTGCCGTCTCTGCATCGCGTATTTCACCCACTAATACCACGTCGGGATCCTGACGCAGTAACGCCCTCAGTCCACGGGCAAAGGTCATCTCCACCCTGCTGTTCACCTGGGTTTGTCCAATCCCGTCCAGCTCATATTCAATCGGGTCTTCGACGGTCATGACGTTGCGTACACCGCTGTCGATCTCATTCAACGCCGCATAAAGCGTGGTGCTTTTACCCGAACCAGTGGGTCCGGTGACCAGAATCAATCCGTGTGGCTGATGTACCAACTGGGTCAGCCCTTCGCGGCAGGCGGCAGACATACCTGAATAAGAGAGCGTCAGCCTGGCATTATTTTTATCAAGCAGGCGCATCACCACCCGTTCGCCATACTGCGTGGGAAGCGTCGAAACGCGCACATCTACCGCACGCCCCGCAATACGTAAGGCAATGCGCCCATCCTGAGGAAGGCGCTTTTCGGCAATATCCAGCTTCGCCATGACTTTGATACGGGAAACCAGCAATGAAGCCAGCTGACGCTGAGGTTCCAGGACGTTATGTAAAATGCCGTCCACCCGGAAACGGATCAGCAGACGCTTTTCAAAGGGTTCTATATGCACATCTGACGCCGCTTCTTTAATCGCTTCGCCAAGCATGGCGTTAATCAGTCTGATAATAGGCGCGTCATCATTGCTATCCAGCAGATCGATGTGGCTGGGGATCTCCTCTGCCAGTGCATAAAAATCAATTTCACTGCCAATATTCGCCATCGCGCCAGCATTATTTTGATAAACCTCTGCAAGGGTATGTTCAAAGTGGGACTGACTGACCCTTTCCAACTCCCCGATGGCGGGAAAGAGTCGCTGAATCTCCATCAGCGCGGAAAGGGTCACATTCTCACGACAGACCACGCGCAGGCTTCCCGGCCCCTCTGATACCAACGCGCCGTGCTGCTTAACCCATGAGAAAGGCAGCGATGGAATCGGATCCCGTTGCCTGCCTGTCACTCTTTCACCCCTCCGTGCTGCTGAAAGGCTGCGATCAGCGCGGTAACCTGTTTGAACTGTTCACGCTGCACGTCAGAGTCTTTCAGCGCTATCAACTCGCTGGGCAATTTATGTATGCCATCTCGTACAGGCTGACGATCCTGATGATCGTTGAATTTACGCGAGCTAAGATGATGGTACTGTTCGCCATCACGAATAATTGTCGGACGAATAAACAGGATTAGATTTCGCTTGATGGTTTTCTTAGACGTTGAGCTAAATAGTTGCCCAATAAAAGGAATATCGCCCAGCAACGGGACTTTCTGCATCACATCAGACTGGGTGGTATCCAGTAGCCCACCCACGACAACGGTTTCCCCACTGCCCACCAGCACAGAATTATTGAGCGTGCGGGTGTTAAACGTCGCACCGAGCTCGGCGCTGCCGGTGGTTGAACTCTCCGCCACGCTGGAGACTTCCTGCTCGATTTTCAGAAATACAGAATCGCCCTGATTAATCTGCGGTTTAACCTTCAGTTTAATACCGACGTTCTTACGCTCAACGGTATTGAATATGTTATCGCTGTTAGTAGTTTGTGATCCAGTAAGCACCGGCACTTCCTGACCGACGCTGAAAACCGCTTCAATGTTATCCAGCGTAACAATGCTTGGCGTAGCCAAAATATCGTTATTGGTATTACTTTTAATTGCACTGAGCAAAGCCGACCAGTTATTATGACCAAAGCCCACGCCTAATCCCGTCACGTTTTTAACGGCACCCGTCAGTGACCCGCCCTCCAAAATTCCGATAGCTGATGCATTATTTGATGGGAAATTTGTACCGCCGCCATTTTTATTGAACCACTGTACGCCCAGATTCAACCCTTCGGCGTCCTGCAACTCCACAATCACCGCTTCCACCAACACCTGGGCGCGACGGATATCTAATTTTGCAATGACGCTTTCCAGTTCGGACATCATGCCTGGCTGAGTGGTAATAATCAGCGAATTGGTCTGCTCATCCGCTTTGATGCTGGTGCCTTTTAACAGTGCGGGGCTGGCTGTCGATGAGGCCGACTGGCCATTATTTTCCATATTGGCACTCATGCCGGTCAGGACTTCAACTAACCCGGCAGCCTGGGCATATTTAAGGTAGATGACTTTGGTTTTTCCCTGCGCGGTATATTCCAGATCGAGCTTTTGGAAAAGATCCTTCGCTAACCGACGTGAGTCAGGCTCTCCCATTATCAAAATACTGTTAGTGCGCTCATCGGCCACCATCTGCAGCGCCATCGCGCCCGGGCGGGCGGATTTTTTGCTGTCGTTCAGCATCTCTTCCGCGAGGCGGATAAGCTCGCCAGCTGAAGCATGCTGGAGGGGGTAGACGTCAATATGGCTATCGCCGCGACGATCGATTCGCTGAATGATGTCCAGCAACCGGTTAATTACGCTGCTTTTCCCGGTGAGCAACAGGCTATTGGAGCCCTCAAAACTACTGATAAGCATCCCGCTGGCCGCATTCGATTTTTCCAGTGCGGGAACCAGCTCATGCGCAGGCATATTCTTTATGGCCACCACGCGCGTGGCGAGCATGTCACCGCCCTGAGTCATCCCCTCGTCAACGGCGGCATTGCTGCCTGCAAATACCGCGGGCACGACCTTCAGGACATTATTGTCCATTTCAATTACGCTAAATCCATAAACGTCCAGTACGTTCAGGAAAAACTGATAATACTGTTCTTCATCAAGCTGTTGGTAACTCCTGACGGTTACTGTGCCGCTAACTGCCGGCTGAATGATAACGGTTTTATTTAATGCCTGACTCACCGTATTAATAAATTCCCGGATATCAGTTTCCTGGAAGTTTGCGCTGTATTTATCGGCCCTGGCGGGCGCGGTGAATATCAGGGCCAATACGATAAGCAATACCGTTTTTAACGCCCGGCAATCAGCGATTCTACGTCCCTGCATAATCACAACTCCTTGATACGCTACTAAACTATTTAATCCGTGAAGGGGATGATGAGTTCCTTTTACTTACTGTTTTGCTGCGGAAAAATAAGCTTAGCGACATAAAAACCCTTTAACTCAAATATCACCCTGTCGGGTAAAACCCGCACGACCGTCCCCCCTTCTTCCAGCTGGTCACCGGGCCGATAACTTTTTTGCTGGCCCGAAAATTCAATAATGGCCAGGTCCTGATGCCGATGATGACTACTGAACAATCCGGTTACTATACCGGGCAATTCACCGACGGGTGCCTGCATAAGCACTGCATCGGCAGGCAGCGGCTGAGTGACAGCAATTTTTCCCTCTCTAACGCTGTCTGTCGCACGAATTCTTATTAACCGTTCAAATGGGCTGGGGGTATCAGAAGCGCGTTCTTTTTCGAAAACGTCCGCCCCCCCACCCTCTTCAGCTGATAATATAATACTTTTAACATGCTTTTCCTTAAGCGTTAAATCGGCAAAGGTCGTTGCAAGCAGGTAACCGGCAAGGCTCAACAGAATGAGGTTGATCACAATTATTAGCGGCGAAACACGTAGAAAACCAAAACGCTGCAAGTGAAAGCTCTCCCTGGAATAACCGACCGGTAAGAGCTGAAAGGAGAGAGTCACTCCTCCTTTCAGCTTGATACACCCTGCCCTGACAAGCGGCAGGGGCCACTCACTATTTAACTACATTAGAATAAATCGTGGTGAAGCTGGATGAACTCGCGCCTGGGATATGACTCACGCGTCGAACCTCAATTTTATCACCTGATCTAACAGACGATGAACCGGTGAAAGTCACTCGATCTGCCTGTTTTTTTACTGATGAGTGATAGGCTTTACCGTTATAAGATTCCATCATGTATTTACCATTCAGATAAACCATATAACGATTAGGCTGATTATACTCTTTGGCACTAATGGTCACACTGACCTTGCCATTTCCAACAGTGACAGATTGTATCGCTTTGTCGGCAATATAGTTAATACCATTTTTTACCACAATTTTCTGGATGATAGTTGAACTGCCAGTCACATTTAGGGTGATGATATCGCCATCTTTCGTATCAAGGCCATGAGTCAACTGAATCACACCTCCCCCCAGGTCTGATTGGTAAGAGTAATATGCGCTACCCTTGTTAAAGGAGAAGATATATTTCCCATTTAATTTAACCTGGTAAGCGGTCGTTTTTAACATTTTGTCAGAGACAAACAGTTTAACTTCAGCCCCCTTATTGTAATCAATGTAGCGTAGCTGGGGACCGGCTGAAACGTCTGGTACAGCCAGTTCTACCGCGGGTGCTTCAGGCTGCTCTGGCTCATTCGGGGTGACAGGATCAACGGGCGTTACGGGCTGAGTTTCTTTCGCCAGCTTAACCATATCGTTCAGGTAAGAAACCTGATTAGCAAAAGATGTCTGTTCAGTAGAAGAACCCAGTGTCCATGCGAAGAAGCCGCCATAGCCATTTTCTGCCTGCCACGCAGCACGCTCCATGTTATTCGCTTTGCTTTCGACAAAGTTGCCTTCTGGTCCCCACTGACTGTTAATCGTCGCTCCAACCAAAATTTTACTTTTATCTCCAACCGCATTGGCGTAGTTCTGCATGGCAACTTTATAGTTAAAGTTTTTGCCAGCGTCATAGGTCATTACGTTGAAGAAATCAAAAAGGTCCTTGCTGTCTTTCAGCAGCTGAGTCACTTCACCATGGTGGGCTGAACGCGCGTTTTCGATATAAGAACAATTTGCAGTAATGGAAGGATTCTCGCAGTTTTCCGGATCCGCGCCAACGTGGTAAGTCGTCAGACTCAGCAGAGGTTCTTTACCGACCAGTGCGCGCAGACGCTTAACCAGATCCACCAGGTTGTCGTTTTCCTGCTGCGTCAGGCGGGCAGCCTTTTCGAAATCAAAATCAATGCCGTCGATATAAGTATATCCCGCGAGCTGATATTGACTGTAGTCACACTTTCCATCCCAGGTTGTCGCCAGGCATTGACCCACGGCTTCCTTAGCATTCAATCCTTTTTGGTAGACAGGGAAACGTGTATTAAGCAGATTTGCCAAATTTTTGGCGACCTTATCGCGCTGTGCCGGAGTACTGATTGCTGACCAAATCCCTTCATAGGTCTGACCGCCAAAGGCCACTACAACCTTTTTGTTTGGATTGGTCCGCTTAAGCTGTGTCCAACCCACATATCCCTGTGGCATCCAGTAACCATTATATTTAGGCACGGTTAGCATATCATCAGAAACAGTGATATTACCTTCGGTATCCCACTGCCCGAAAGAGAGCATAAAAATATCAATTTCAGATTTTTTCAGCTGAGCAGTGAGAGCATCAACGTCGGGTAAGCCCCAGGAGGTCAGATAGCTGACATAGCGATTTTCTGCCGCAGCCGCAGGCATCATTTGAGCCAGTAGTGTACAACCCAGTAATGTGGCAACAGCCGTCTTTTTAAACATTTATGTATTTCCTTATAAAAACGTAAAATAAACTACAGTTAACATCGCTGAATGTAAGACGATGGCTCTGAGAAATTTGCGACAGGCCAGCTATAACTTTCAGTTAACAAAATATTTGCTCTTCTTATTATATTTGGGTCGCAGCCACCCCTCATTCAGGATGCCCACTCAGATAAAGCAGGGCAATATAGCCACAAAAATAATAATTTTCTTGCATTTTTTGCTTAAGCGACCGGAACGATAGTGATTAATAAGAAAATTAAGGGGAGAAATCGAAAAAAAAATAACTGATAATGTATGCCACCGCGCTTAAATTCATCATTTTCAGAAAGATAAGCCAACCAAAAATAATCTATCGCCTTAAGTCAGGTGCATTATGGGACGTAAAGCCCCGCCAGCCAGATTATAGGAAGTTTTAGAACACATTTAAGCCAATATTTTATCATTAAAGTAATAGCCCCGGCCGTAGCTTATTGTAATAAAAACATTATGTGGCAGGAGAACCACTGTGAGTTATAAAGTACGCTCACGCTCTTTGATCCTGTTGCTATTTTTGTTATTAAATGCTTTCATTACCACCAGGAATAAGAGGACGGTACCGATAGAAATCATTCATTGATAATTAAAACATCTTATCATTTTCGGTGCTGCGTTACGCTAGTTAAGTCGTAATCTTCAATATATTAAGGACGATGCAATCATGGCTAATCAATGCGACACATGCTATTTAATTAATGAAAAGGTAATATTCCTACCACATAAAAACCTGTTTGTTTCACGTAACAATAACACTCAGCATGTGATTTTCAGTACGGCCTCTCGCTGTTTAGTTTTGTTAATTGTTAACCATGGTAACATTGTCAGCCACCAGCAATTCTATAAAAGTGGCTGGGAAGAGCATGGAAAACAGGTCACCCCTAATACTTTATATCAGACCATATCAGAGTTGCGCAGGCAGCTTGGCAAAGCCGGAATTGAAATCAATATTATTAATACAGTACCGAGACATGGTTGGGTTATACATCAGGAAAGTGTCGTTATTGAAGAATACATCCCCAGTGGATTTTCAGGCCAGCATGTGGATCTAAATTCAGAGGAAAAAGCGCCCCCCGCCAAACTGCCAGCCTGGATCTCACTGACCCAAAAGTTAAAAGCCTTTGCACGTTTGTTAGTATAAGCGCAGTAACAGGAAACGTCATACGAGCCGCAACGCTAAAACCTTTGTATACGCCACGTCATTTTCATTGCAGGTAAGCCGCGTCTAAATAGAACCCGCTGCTTACAGACCGACTGAGAATCTGTGAATTAAAATGGGATGCGTCAAAGGTCTGCCAGGATCGCGTACGGCGCGGCATAATGCAGGGAAATGTATTAGCTGGATCGAGCAACCTGTCATTAGGTTGAGGTTTTAACGGATGGGCAAGTCGTGGGTGCAGGTCACTAAGAAGGCGTTTCACCCTGAGCGGGTGCAAATGAGATTTGGAGCGGGAAACGAGACTCGAACTCGCGACCCCGACCTTGGCAAGGTCGTGCTCTACCAACTGAGCTATTCCCGCAGTAGTGCTGGTATCGTAATGCAATAATCTGGAGCGGGAAACGAGACTCGAACTCGCGACCCCGACCTTGGCAAGGTCGTGCTCTACCAACTGAGCTATTCCCGCAGTAATGCTGGTATCGTGATGCAAAAATCTGGAGCGGGAAACGAGACTCGAACTCGCGACCCCGACCTTGGCAAGGTCGTGCTCTACCAACTGAGCTATTCCCGCNCTGGAGCGGGAAACGAGACTCGAACTCGCGACCCCGACCTTGGCAAGGTCGTGCTCTACCAACTGAGCTATTCCCGCTCTGGGTACCAAAATCTGTCCTGGTACGGGGTGCGAATTATACGAGAATTCCTTTTGGCTGCAAGTCTCTCGTGGCAATTTTTTTCAGTTGCCGCCTGAGTGCCGATTAAAACAGCAGAATGCGGGTTTAATCGGCAGCAGTCCGCCGCGAAACCGCCGCCCAGGCCCCGTACAAATAAACGCCTGCGGGGAAGAGCTCGTTATAGCTGGATAAAATGCTCGCGATAGTAAGCCAGCTCCGCCACCGATTCGCGTATGTCATCCATCGCCTGGTGCGTGCCCTGCTTTTTGAAGCCAGGCAGGATTTCGGGCTTCCAGCGGCGGGCCAGCTCTTTCAGCGTACTAACGTCAAGATAACGATAATGGAAGTAAGCTTCCAGTTCAGGCATATATTTGAACAGGAAACGGCGATCCTGCCCTATGCTGTTGCCGCAAATGGGTGAACTGTTCGCTGGCACCCACTGCTGCAAAAAGGCAATGGTTTCCCGCTCCGCATCCCCATCGCTGTACTGGCTGGCTTTGACGCGCTGCACCAGTCCGCTGTTGGTATGCGTTTTCACGTTCCAGTCATCCATCAGCGCCAGCTGTGCGTCAGACTGATGAACCGCAAACACCGGCCCTTCGGCCAGGATGTTGAGGTCGGCGTCGGTCACCAGCGTGGCAATTTCAATAATACGATCCTGTTCGGGGTTTAATCCGGTCATTTCCAGGTCGATCCAAATCAGATTACTGGCATTTGCGGTCATAGGGTTTCTCACCGTAGCTTATATCGTTATACGTTAGGGTGTATCATAGACGTTTTGCCCCGTTAGGGCGAAGCCTGCCAACCCCTGTGAGGAAGAGTGACTAAAAACAAACTGTCCAAAGGCCAGCAACGTCGCGTCAGTGCCAACCATGACCGCCGCCTGAAGCAGCGTGCCGATAAGCCGGAACCCGATGACAGCCTGTTCGGGGAAGCGCGCGATGGCGTGGTCATCAGCCGTTTTGGTATGCACGTTGATGTAGAAGATGCAGACGGAAGCCAACACCGCTGCAATATTCGCCGCACCATCCGCTCTCTGGTCACCGGCGATCGCGTGGTATGGCGTCCAGGCCAGGAAGGCAGCGCAACCGTTAAGGGCATCGTTGAAGCGGTTCACGAACGGACCTCCGTCCTGACCCGTCCTGACTTCTACGACGGCGTTAAGCCTATTGCCGCTAATATCAATCAGATCGTCATTGTGTCCGCCATTTTGCCGGAACTGTCGCTCAATATTATCGATCGATACCTGATCGCCAGCGAAACGCTGGAGGTTGAACCGCTGCTGGTGCTGAATAAGACCGACCTGCTGGATGACGAAGGCCGCGCGTTTGTCGATGAGCAGATGGAGATTTATCGTCGCATCGGCTATCGCGTACTGATGGTGTCCAGCCATCACAAGCGCGGGCTGGAAGAGCTTGAAACGGCGTTAACCGGGCGCGTCAGCATCTTCGCTGGCCAGTCTGGCGTTGGGAAGTCGAGCCTGCTGAACGCCCTGCTGGGTCTGGAAGTGGGCGCGGGCGAAATCCTCACCAACGACGTTTCCGACGTTTCCGGCCTCGGCCAGCACACCACCACCGCTGCCAGGCTTTATCACTTCCCCAACGGCGGTGATGTGATCGACTCACCCGGCGTGCGCGAATTTGGTTTGTGGCACCTTGAGCCGGAACAAATCACCCAGGGGTTTGTCGAATTCCGTGAGTATTTAGGCCACTGTAAGTTCCGTGACTGCAAGCATGACAACGACCCCGGCTGCGCAATCCGTGAGGCCGTTGAAAAGGGTGAGATCGATACGGCGCGCTTCGACAGTTATCACCGCATTCTGGACAGCATGTCAGATATGCAGCTTAAAACGCGTCGTAACTTCTCCGATAGCAGCAACTGAACCTGCCCGCCTGGCGCAACTGGCCGGGCGGAATAGCCTAATTGCCAGGGCACTGTTACAATCCGCCCCCATTCTACTTTGCTATCTGATCAAGCCTGGAGGCTATCGTGTTGGATCGTATAAAACTCGGCCTGAATAATGTTTTACCTAAAAAAGGCCTGACCGAACTTGCTGGCTGGGGCGCAGGTAAGCGCGCTGGCTGGCTGACCAAAGCCGTTATCGACGTGTTTGTCTGGTTTTACAAGGTTGATATGAAAGAGGCGCAGAACCCGGATACCGGCAGCTACCGCTCCTTTAACGACTTTTTTGTCCGCCCGCTGCGCGATGATGCTCGCCCTGTTGAAACCGATCCTAACCTGCTGGTCCTGCCTGCCGACGGCGCAATCAGCCAGCTGGGCCACATTGAAGGCGATCGCATTTTTCAGGCCAAGGGCCACACCTATTCACTCGAGGCGCTGCTGGCCGGTAACAACACCATGGCCGATCTGTTTCGCGAGGGAGAATTTGTGACCACCTATCTGGCACCCCGTGATTATCATCGCGTGCATATGCCCTGCAACGGCATCCTGCGTGAGATGATCTATGTCCCCGGGGATCTCTACTCCGTCAATCCGCTGACCGCGCAGAATATCCCGAACCTGTTTGCGCGTAACGAGCGGGTTATCTGCCTGTTTGATACGGAGTTTGGCCCAATGGCGCAGATTCTGGTGGGTGCCACCATCGTCGGCAGCATCGAAACGGTCTGGGCCGGTACGGTGACCCCGCCCAGAGAGGGTGTGATTAAGCGCTGGAGCTGGCCGGGCGCAGACGAAGATGGCGCGGTGGTTCTGCTTAAAGGGCAGGAAATGGGCCGCTTCAAGCTTGGCTCGACGGTGATTAACCTGTTTGCTTCCAACAGAATCAAACTGGCGGAAAGCCTGACGCCGGAAACGAAGACGCGTCTGGGCCAGACGCTGGCCATCGCCCTGCAGAAAACCCCTGCAGAAGACGTTTTACACCATCCATAGTTGATGCCCATGCTACGCCTGATTCTGACGATTTTACTGACCTGGATGCTTTTCCAGCCCGCCTGCGCTGCCAGTGGCCCTGATGCCGCGCAAATCAGGCAGCAGCTTGATGAGGCCAGGTCGGACAAAAATACGCCGAATCAGGCGGAAACGATGGATGCGCTCCAGGCCACGCTTAACTGGCTGGACGAGCAGCAAAAATCTGTCTCTAACGCCACCAGCTATCAGCAGGTAATTGACGACTTCCCAAAGATGGCTCGCGACCTCCGTCAGTCCATCGCCTCGCTGATTGATAATCCTAAGACCGTTCGCAGTTCCATGACCGCTTCCGAACTGGATCAGGAGATCCTACAGGTCAGCAGTCAACTGCTGGAAGAGAGCCGTCAGGCTCAGCAGGAGCAGGATCGCGCCCGCGAAATCAGTGACTCGCTGGCGCAGCTCCCCCAACAGCAATCAGAGGCGCGTCGGGCTTTAAATGACATCGAAAGGCGGCTCCAGGGCCAGCCTTCCGCCGTGACGCAGCTGGCTCAGGCACAGCTTGCCGCTCGCCAGGCGGAGTCCACCGCACAGAAGGCGAGGGTTGATGAGCTGGAGCTGGCGCAGCTTTCCGCCAACAACCGTCAGGAGCTGGCGCGCATGCGCAGCGAGCTTCATCAGCGTAAAGCCGCTCAGCTTGACACTTATTTGCAGGATCTGCGCAATCAGCTTAACGCCCGCCGTCAGCGCGAAGCAGAGCAGGCGCTGGAGCGTACCGAGCAGCTGGCGGAAAACAGCGGTGAGCTGCCGCAGAATATCAGCAGGCAGTTTCGCATCAACCGCGAACTGTCAGCAGCGCTTAATCAACAGGCGCAGCGGCTGGATCTGGTCGCCTCGCAGCAGCGTACCGCAGCCAATCAAACCCTTCAGGTGCGCCAGGCGCTTAGTACCATTCGCGAACAGTCGCAGTGGCTGGGCATCTCGAACGTTCTGGGCGAAGCGCTTCGTGCCCAGGTTGCCCGACTGCCCGACATGCCGAAGCCGCAGCAGCTGGATAACGAAATGGGCGAGCTACGGGTGCAGCGGCTGCACTACGAGGATCTGCTTGAACATCAGGAGCAGCTGTTAAAGCAGAAGCAGGATGACGGCACGCCGTTAACCAGCGAACAGCATCGTATTCTTGAGGCACAGATTAAAACCCAGCGGGAGCTGATCGGCTCGCTGCTTTCCGGCTGCGATAACCTGATTCTGGAGGTGACCAAGCTTAAGGTCGCCAACGGACAGCTGGAGGACGCGCTGAACGAAGTGAAAGAGGCGACGCACCGCTACCTGTTCTGGACCGCAGACGTCAGCGCGATAAACCTCAACTTCCCCATCAATCTGGTCCGCGATATGAATAGCCTGCTCTCGCTGGATACGCTGGGGCAGCTTGGCGGTGCTATGGTAATGATGTTTACCAGCCGGGAAACCCTGTTGCCGATTATGGGTGCCCTGCTGCTGGTGGGCTTCAGCCTGAGCTCCCGCCGGCACTACCGGGATTTTCTTACTCGCGCCTCCGGCAAGGTCGGCAAGGTTACGCTGGATCATTTTAGCCTGACCCTGCGTACCGTCTTCTGGTCAATTCTGGTCGCCCTGCCGCTGCCGGTACTGTGGATGGCGCTGGGCTTCGGGCTGCAACACGCCTGGCCTTACCCGATTGCGGTAGCCACCGGGGATGGCGTAACGGCAACCGTGCCGCTGCTGTGGGCCTTTATGATTAGCGCCGCTTTCGCCCGCCCGGAAGGCCTGTTTATTGTGCATTTCCGCTGGCCGAAAGTGCGCGTTGCGCGCGCCATGCGCTTCTATACGCTAAGTATCTGGCTGGTCGTGCCGCTAATTATGCTGCTGATTGGCCTGGATAATCTGGACGACCGGCAGTTTTCTGCCACCCTGGGGCGCGTGTGCTTTATCCTGATTTGCGGCGCGCTCAGCCTGGTCACCGTCAGCCTGAAACGCGCCGGGATCCCCCTGCATCTGGACAAAGAGGGTAATGGCGAAAACTTCGTCAATAATGTTCTGTGGAATCTGATGATCTGTATTCCGCTGATCGCCGCACTGGCCTCCTGCATTGGCTATCTGGCTACTGCGCAGGCGCTGCTGGCTCGGCTGGAGACGTCGGTGGCCATCTGGTTCCTGTTACTGGTTATCTACCATATTGTTCGCCGCTGGATGCTAATCCAGCGCCGCCGTATCGCGTTCGATCGCGCCCGCAACCGCCGC
Source organism: Erwinia sp. ErVv1 (assembly GCF_900068895.1). Taxonomy (GTDB): domain Bacteria; phylum Pseudomonadota; class Gammaproteobacteria; order Enterobacterales; family Enterobacteriaceae; genus Erwinia. Next base: position 217,814 of record NZ_CDPK01000004.1, read on the forward strand.
GCCGATATCCTGGCTCAGCGCGCTAAAGGTGAAGAAGAGTTAAGCACACAGCAGGCTAATTCTGAGAATCTGGACGTGGAAGAGCCCGTTATCGATCTTGATGCCATCAGTGCGCAGTCGCTGCGGCTGGTCCGCTCGATTCTGACGCTGATTGCGCTGGTGTCGGTGATCGTGCTGTGGTCTGAAATCCACTCGGCGTTTGGCTTCCTGGAGAACATTCGCCTGTGGGACGCCAGCACCACCGTGCAGGGTGTGGAAAGCCTCCAGCCCATTACGCTCGGATCGGTGCTGATCGCCATTCTGGTGCTGATTATCACCACTCAGCTGGTGCGTAACATGCCCGCCCTGCTGGAGCTGGCGCTGCTACAGCATCTTAATCTCACGCCCGGCACCGGCTATGCCATCACCACGCTGACCAAATATCTGCTGATACTGATTGGCGGGCTGGTGGGCTTTTCAATGATTGGTATCGACTGGTCGAAGCTACAGTGGCTGGTTGCGGGTCTGACGGTTGGACTGGGTTTCGGTTTACAGCAGATTTTCGCCAACTTTGTCTCTGGCCTGATTATTCTGTTTGAGAAGCCGATTCGCATCGGCGATACGGTGACCATACGGGATTTAACCGGCAGTATCACGCGCATTAATACCCGCGCGACCACCATTACCGACTGGGACAGAAAAGAAATTATTGTTCCCAATCAGGCTTTTATTACTGAACAGTTCGTTAACTGGTCGCTTTCTGACTCGGTGACGCGCGTGGTGTTGACCATTCCAGCGGCGGCAGAAGCCAACAGTGAAGAAGTTACCGGCGTACTGTTAGCCGCCGCGCACCGCTGCCAGTACGTACTGGAGATGCCGCAGCCTGAAGCCTATCTGGTGGATTTACAGCAGGGGATCCAGCTGTTTGAACTGCGTATTCACGCGGCGGAGATGGGACACCGTATGCCGCTGCGGCACGAGCTGCACCAGCACATTCTACGCGGTTATCAGGAACACGGTCTTGAAATGCCGTTCCCACCTTTCCAGGTCAGAATGGAAACGCTGGGACGTAAAACCCCTCCGGGCAGCGGAACGGCCCCGACAACGCGTACCTATAAGTCAGGCGGCCTGTAGACTCGCTTGGGGATAAAGGGCGGTAATGACGCCGTTTATCCCGACAACATCAGCAGCGGTCGACGGAAAAGGCGATCACCTCGCTTAACGTCTCCACTTTCAGTGCCAGCATCACGATGCGATCCACGCCCAGGGCCACGCCTGAACAGTCTGGCAAGCCGTGCGCCAGCGCATCCAGCAGGTTGGTATCAATGGGGTGCTGAGGCAGCCCGCGCGCGGCCCGCTTGCGGTTATCCTGATCGAACCGCTGACGCTGTTCACGGCTGTCCGTCAGCTCATGGAAGCCATTAGCCAGCTCCATTCCCTTAAAGTAGACCTCGAAGCGTTCAGCAACGCGATGATCCTCGGTACTGATCTGCGCCAGCGCGGCCTGTGAGGCGGGGAAATGATACACAAAAGCCGGCTTATCCTTACCGATGTGGGGTTCCACCCCCAGCATAAACAGCAGCTGAAGCAGCGTATCCCGATCCTCTTCCCGGTTCGCCAGCTCGCCCTCCCCCAGCTTTTCTGCTGCCGCACGCAGCTGTGCCTTATCGGCTGAGAGCGGATCGATCTCCAGATGACGAATAAATGCCTGCTGGTATGAGAGCGTTTCCGCCGGCGCGCACTCCAGCACCTGCTGCAAAAGATCGTCCACTTCGTTCATCAGACGATACATGTCGTAGTGGGGTCGATACCACTCCAGCATGGTGAATTCAGGGTTGTGGTGACGGCCCGATTCTTCATTACGAAAGCTGCGGCAGAGCTGGAAAATGGGGCCACTCCCCGCCGCCAGCAGCCTTTTCATATGGTATTCCGGGCTGGTCATTAAATAGAGATCCTGCCCTCCGGCAGCGCCCGGGCCAATAAAGCGCGTCTGGAAAGGGAACAGATGGACATCGGTCACCGTAGCCTGGCTCATGGCCGGGGTTTCAACTTCCAGTACGCCACGATCGGCAAAAAAACGCCGAATTTCTGCCATTATCGCCGCTCTTTTCAATAAATTGGCAATGGGTGCACTTGGTAGCCAGCTGGCCGTATCGCTCATCTTTTCGACTCCTCAGTCTGACAGGGTGAAGCAGTCTACCCGAGCGGGCGAAGACAAACAAATTTGCGCCGCCGCATTCGGTCATCAGCGGGATAGTCCGGGCCGCTGGCAAAAAAATTTGCATAAAAACGTCAGCCGCGTCGCATTTTTGCGCTTAATTTTTCGCCTGAATACCGGAACATATCAAGTTTAGCGTGGCTGGTGCGTTTTATAATACCCATGGACAAATGAGGGGCATCTCTCATCCTCCTATATGACAAGCTGACAGGGAGAATACCGTGCAACACGTTACTGCCGATCTGGTCATTGTCGGTGCCGGTGGAGCGGGTCTACGCGCCGCCATCGCCGCGGCCGAAGCTTACCCAACCCTTACCATCGCGCTGATTTCCAAAGTCTACCCCATGCGCAGCCATACCGTCGCGGCTGAAGGCGGCTCGGCTGCCGTCACCCAGGCACATGACAGCTTTGATCTTCATTTTCAGGACACCGTTTCCGGCGGCGACTGGCTGTGCGAGCAGGACGTGGTGGATTATTTCGTCGAGCACTGCCCGCGAGAAATGGCTCAGCTGGAAATCTGGGGTTGCCCCTGGAGCCGACGCGATGATGGCTCGGTTAACGTACGCCGCTTTGGCGGTATGAAGATCGAGCGTACCTGGTTTGCCGCGGATAAAACCGGCTTTCATATGCTTCACACCCTGTTCCAGACCTCGCTCAAATACCCACAAATCACCCGCTACGATGAGCATTTTGTTCTCGACATGCTGGTGGATGAAGGCGAAGTACGCGGCGTGGTGGCGATGAACATGATGGAGGGATCGCTGGTTCATATTCAGGCGAATGCTGTGGTGCTGGCCACCGGCGGTGCCGGACGGGTTTATCGTTATAATACCAACGGCGGCATCGTAACCGGTGACGGCATGGGTATGGCGCTGCGCCATGGCGTGCCGCTGCGGGATATGGAATTTGTTCAGTATCATCCTACGGGCCTGCCCGGCTCAGGTATTCTGATGACGGAGGGCTGTCGGGGTGAAGGCGGTATTCTGGTCAATAAAGATGGCTATCGTTATCTGCAGGACTACGGCATGGGCCCCGAAACACCCCTGGGCCATCCCGAAAATAAATATATGGAGCTGGGTCCGCGCGACAAAGTGTCGCAGGCATTCTGGCACGAATGGCAGAATGGCCGGACAATCGCCACGCCGCGCGGTGACGTGGTTCATCTTGACCTTCGCCATCTGGGCGAGAAAAAACTTCACGAACGGCTGCCCTTTATCTGCGAACTCAGCAAAGCCTATGTCGGCGTTGATCCCGTCTCCGCCCCCATTCCCGTTCGGCCAACGGCGCACTACACCATGGGCGGCATTGAAACTAACGCCCAGTGCGAAACTCGTATTCGCGGGCTGTTTGCCGTAGGTGAATGCTCTTCAGTTGGCCTGCACGGCGCTAACCGTCTGGGTTCAAATTCTCTGGCCGAACTGGTGGTCTTTGGACGCGTCGCGGGTGAGCAGGCTGCTACCCGCGCCCTGCAAAGCAAAAAAACCTCCACGGCGGCGCTGATGGCACAGGCCAGCGACTGCGAACGCCGCCTCAACGCGCTGGTGAATCAGCAGGGCAATGAGTGCTGGTCAACCCTGCGCGATGAAATGGGTATGGCAATGGAAGAGGGCTGCGGCATCTATCGCACCCCCGAGCTGATGCAGAAGACGATTGATAAGCTGGCCGAACTGAAAGCGCGCTTTAAACGAGTGCATATCAGCGATATGTCGAGCGTATTTAATACCCAGCTGCTTTACAGCATTGAGCTGGGGCACGGGCTGGACGTTGCAGAATGCATGGCCCACGCGGCCTTCCAGCGCAAAGAGTCTCGCGGTGCCCACCAGCGGCTGGATGAGGGTTGCACCCAAAGGGACGATACGCATTTCCTCAGTCACTCTCTCGCTTTTTACAACCCGCACGGCGCACCGGAAATCGCCTGGGATTCGGTAAAAATTACCCGTTTGCCGCCTGCTAAACGTGTTTATGGCGGTGAATCTGAAGTAAAAGGAGGCAAGGCATGAGCGATTTGAAGCGCTGTAAAATTGTTATCCAGCGCTATAACCCCGAGACCGACCGGGTGCCCCGCAATGAGAGCTTTGATGTCCCCTGGGATGAACAAACCTCGCTGCTGGATGCGCTGGGTTTTATTAAAGATAATCTCGCCTGCGATCTCTCCTTTCGCTGGTCCTGCCGGATGGCGATTTGCGGCTCCTGCGGGATGATGGTGGATGGCGTGCCGAAGCTGGCATGCAAAACCTTCCTGCGTGAATATCCAAAGGGCATGCTCGTTGCGCCACTGGCTAACTTCCCCGTGGAGCGAGACCTGGTTGTCGATATGAGCCATTTTATTGAAAGCCTCGAGGCGATCAAACCCTATGTGATCGGTAACACCAGGGAGCCATCAGAGGGGCCAGGCCAGCAAACGCCAGCCCAGATGGCGCGTTACCACCAGTTCTCCGGCTGTATCAACTGTGGGCTCTGCTATGCCGCCTGCCCGCAGTTTGGCCTTAACCCCGAGTTTATCGGCCCTGCGGCCATTACGCTGGCGCATCGCTACAATCTCGATAATCGCGACAAAGGCAAAAAACAGCGTATGGCACAGCTGAATGGCGAGAATGGCGTCTGGCCCTGCACCTTTGTGGGTTATTGCTCGGAGGTCTGCCCTAAGCATGTCGATCCTGCGGCAGCTATTCAGCAAAGCAAGGTTGAAAGTGCAAAAGACTTTCTGATTGCCACACTCAGGCCACGTTAAGGAGGGATAATGATCACTAAACGTAAACCTTATCACCGCCCGATGGAGACCGGCTGGTGGATGAAATCCGGTTTTTATCGCTTTTACATGCTGCGCGAAGGGACGGCTATTCCGGCGCTGTGGTTCAGCCTTGAGATGATTGCCGGGCTGTTTGCCCTGCGGCACGGTGCAGAGAGCTGGGCCAGTTTCATCGCGTTTTTACAGCATCCGGTGGTGCTGCTACTGAATCTTATTACGCTGGCAGCAGCCCTTTTACACAGCAAAACCTGGTTTGAACTGGCACCTAAAGCCTCGGTTATTGTTGTGGGCGATAAAAAACTTTCGCCGCGCCCGGTCATCATTGGGCTATGGAGTGTCACGATCGTCATTACCCTGGCGGTGTTGCTTCTGGTGCTGTGGCCTTAAGGAGAAATGAAATGAAAGCACAACCTGTACGCTCCGACGAACCGGTATTCTGGGGCTTATTTGGCGCAGGAGGGATGTGGGCTGCACTCTTTTCGCCGGTGATTGTCCTGGCGGTGGGCCTGCTGCTGCCGCTGGGTGCCGGGCCTGAGCACGCCTTCAGCTATGAGCGGGTCCTCGACTTTGCTCAGTCCCTGCCCGGCAGGGTGTTTCTGCTGCTGGCTATCGTACTGCCGCTCTGGTGCAGCCTGCACCGGATACATCACAGCCTTCATGATATGAAAGTCATCCTTCCGGCCGGTAAATGGTTGCTTTACGGCTTCGCCGCTATCCTGACCGTGGTAACGCTTATCGGCATTATCGCGGTGTGAGATCGCTGGCGGCAAGCGGGTGAATCCCCGGAAGCTTACACCAGGTAAGTGACCGGGGTGAGCACGGGCGGCCAACGCGCCTGCAAATTGAAAGATGAAGGGTATATACTGGTGACGATATTCATTGCTAATGGAATACGTCTCTATGTCTCTGTGGAAAATGCTCATCGCCGGCGGCACCGCCCTTCTCTCTGTTGCCTGTAATACCACCCCGCCGAAAGGCGTCACGCCCGTTGAAGGCTTCAATACCGATCTCTATCTTGGTAGCTGGTATGAAATCGCCCGGCTGGATCACCGCTTTGAACGTGGTTTGCAGCAGGTAACCGCCAGCTACAGCAAGCGCGAGGACGGTGGCCTTAAGGTGGTAAACCGCGGATACAATGAGCAGAAGCAGCGCTGGCAGGAGAGCATTGGCAAGGCCTATTTTACCGGCTCCACCCGTCGTGGCGCGCTAAAAGTCTCTTTCTTCGGCCCCTTCTATGGCGGGTATAACGTTATTGCCCTCGACGACGACTATCAGCATGCGCTGATCTGCGGCCCGAACCGGAATTATCTGTGGATATTGTCGCGCACGCCAACGCTGTCCGAATCGGTGAAAGAAGCGCTGCTGGCAAAAGCGCAGCGCGAGGGATTTGACGTATCGAAGCTAATTTGGGTTAAGCAGAAGTAAGATTAGAGATGAGGCCGGTGCGCGGGCACCGGCACACAAATTACTGCGCGGAACGCTGAATGGCCTGACCGCCAGCCGACACGTCTTCTCCCACGCCGCGCGTGGTGTTACAGGCTGTGAGCACGGAAGAGAGGACCAGCACCGAAAATATCGCAACAATACTTTTCTTTAACATGACAATTTCCTTTTAAGTAGAAGTAAAGTACAGCGTTTTAAGCATAGCTGTAATTTAGCCACACGCCTCAGAGCCGCGTAGCGAAAAGGAAACTTTAGGAGTATTGAGTTAGCTGGCTACGCGAGAGATAGCACCGCCAAGATGCTGAACGTCCTCGCCGAAACCATGGAAGGTATTACAGGCGCTGAGTGCGCAGGTCATCAGTAATGTTACAGCAATGCGTTTTATCCACTTCATCATCTGCATCCAACCACCTGAAAAATAAGGGCCTGCATCAGAGCAGACCCCCCAGTGTCCCGACTTATTTTACGCGAGAGACGTATTCGCCAGAACGAGTATCAACACGGATAACTTCGCCAATCTGCACGAACAGAGGTACTTTCACTACGGCACCGGTAGACAGCGTAGCGGGCTTGCCGCCAGTACCTGCGGTATCGCCTTTCAGGCCTGGATCGGTATCAACGATTTCAAGCTCAACAAAGTTTGGCGGCAGTACCTGAATCGGCTTGCCGTTCCACAGCGTAACGATACATTCGGCGTTGTCCAGCAGCCATTTTGACGCATCCCCAACCGTTTTCTCTTCAACAGGATGCTGTTCAAAAGTTTCAGGGTGCATAAAGTGGTAGAACTCACCATCGTTGTACAAATAGTTCAGGTTAGTATCTACTACGTCTGCGCCTTCGGCGGAATCGGTAGATTTGAACGTTTTCTCAACGCGGGTACCGGTCAGCAGACGACGCATTTTCACGCGTGCAAAAGCCTGGCCCTTACCGGGTTTAACGAACTCGCTTGATTCGATAGCATAAGGTTCGCTTTCGAACATGATTTTAAGACCGGGACGGAAATCGTTGCTAGAATAAGTCGCCATAAAGGCCCTCTACAATTTAATACTGGTACTTAGCCAAAAAAATGGCACACATTGTAACCCTAAACCCCCCTTCGCGAGAAGAATGGTTGCATCAACTTGCGGATGTAATCACCGATCCACATGAATTACTGCGTCTTTTAGGCCTTGATTCGCACCCGGCGCTGACGGCGGGCACTGATGCACGTCGTCTTTTTGCCCTGCGCGTCCCCCGGGCCTTTGCCAACAGAATGCAAAAAGGCGATCCGCAAGATCCTCTCCTGCTGCAGGTCATTACCGCCAGTCAGGAGTTTGTTGATGCTCCGGGCTACAGTACCGATCCGCTGGATGAGCAGAGCAGTGTCGTGCCGGGTCTGTTACATAAATATCGAAACCGTGCGCTGCTGTTGGTCAAAGGCGGCTGCGCCGTCAACTGTCGCTACTGCTTCCGCCGCCATTTTCCCTATGCTGATAACCAGGGCAACAAGCGCAACTGGCAGCAAGCCCTGGAGTATATCCGAGAGCAGCCAGAACTGGATGAGATTATTTTCTCCGGCGGCGATCCGCTGATGGCCAAAGACAGTGAGCTGGACTGGCTGATCGGCGAACTGGAGCGGATCCCGCACATTAAGCGGCTCAGATTTCACAGCCGTTTACCGGTGGTTATCCCTGCGCGCATCACCGCTGCTTTTTGTCAGCGGCTGGCGCAGTCACGCCTGCAGGTGCTGTTCGTTACGCATATTAACCACGCCCGTGAGATTGATAGTGACCTGCGCGACGCCATGCAGCAGCTTAAACGTGCGGGTGTTACCCTTCTTAACCAGAGCGTACTGCTACGCCATATCAATGATAGCGCGGTTACGCTGGCTGCGCTGAGCAACGCACTCTTCGATGCCGGGATCCTGCCTTACTATCTTCACGTGCTGGATAAGGTTCAGGGTGCCGCTCACTTCTTTGTCTCTGACGAAGAGGCGCGCGCCATTATGCGTCAGCTGTTAACCCTGGTATCCGGCTATATGGTGCCTAAACTCGCCAGAGAAATTGGCGGCGAACCAAGTAAAACACCGCTGGATTTGCAGCTACGTCAGTATTGACCGGTGTGAGCCAGGGGCATGGCTTTGTCTGAGTCTGAGTCTGAGTCTGAGTCTGAGTCTGAGTCTGAGTCTGAGTCTGAGTCTGAGTCTGAGTCTGAGTCTGAGTCTGAGTCTGAGTCTGAGTCTGAGTCTGAGTCTGAGTCTGAAGCGTGAGAGGCTGTGGCAAAGCTTGCAAGGGTGTGGAGCATGAAAGGTGGCGGAAAAGCCAGGCGGGGCAAAGTATGGGAGGCGATAGAGCTATCCTCCCTTCGACGATGTGGTGCCAGGGCTAATTCAGGGGCACTTATAAACCTGACCGGTCATTTTGCTGTCCAGAGGCGCAAAGCTGGACCAGATGTTCTGCGTTGGGCTGGTGGCACCATAAATAACGTTGCCGCCCATTGCTGCTGCACGATTGCGTAAATCATTTGCCGCGCCGCGCAGGGGGCTGCTCTCGCCGCCTGCACCGCTCAGCCAGTTGCTCTGTGAGCCCGTCAGGTTGCCCAGTAGCTGGCATCCGCTCGCGGGCTGTTGGTCGGTGAAGGTAACACGTTCACCTCCAGCACTCAGCTGGTGTGAACTGCTACAGCCTGTCAGCAGCACTGCCGCGACAGAGAGTCCCAGCAAGACATTAATCCGCATTTTAATCCCCATTATTATCATCAGAGTCTTTCCAGAGCATACCGTGAAACCGGCTGAAGCTCTTGATCACCCGTTGTCCAACAACCCATAAACCGTTGTTCGGATTAGTTCTGGTGCCAATGACTTTACTATTTTCCCTCACAAAAGAAAAACCCCCTGTCAGAGACAGAGGGTTTCTTTTCAAACGGAGGGGGGAATTACATCATTCCGCCCATGCCGCCCATACCGCCGCCAGCACCTAAATCAGGCGCGTCGCCTTTAGGCAGGTCGGTCACCATGCATTCGGTGGTGATCATCAGGCCAGCAACAGAGGCCGCGTACTGCAGCGCAGAACGGGTCACTTTGGTTGGATCCAGAATACCGAAGTCGATCATGTTGCCGTACTCTTCGGTCTGCGCGTTGTAACCGTAGTTACCTTCGCCTGCTTTAACCATGTTAGCCACCACGGATGGCTCTTCACCGGCGTTAGAGACGATCTGACGCAGCGGAGATTCCATGGCGCGCAGAGCAACCTTGATACCTACGTTCTGGTCTTCGTTCTGACCGGTCAGGCCAGCCAGCATCGCAGCAACGCGAACCAGCGCAACGCCACCGCCGGCAACCACACCTTCTTCTACCGCTGCGCGAGTGGCGTTCAGGGCATCTTCAACGCGGGCTTTTTTCTCTTTCATTTCAACTTCAGTCGCTGCGCCCACTTTCAGTACGGCTACGCCGCCTGCCAGTTTAGCGATACGCTCCTGCAGTTTCTCACGATCGTAATCAGAGGTCGCTTCTTCGCTCTGCTGACGAATCTGGTCAGCGCGACGATCGATGCTCTCTCTTTCACCCACGCCATCAATGATGGTGGTGGTATCTTTGTTGATCACAACGCGTTTCGCCTGACCCAAGTCTTCCAGCGCCGCTTTTTCCAGTTCCATACCAATCTCTTCAGAGATAACGGTACCACCGGTCAGCACGGCAATATCCTGCAGCATTGCTTTACGACGATCGCCGAAGCCAGGCGCTTTCACCGCAGCAACTTTAACGATGCCGCGCATGGTGTTAACCACCAGCGTTGCCAGTGCTTCACCTTCAACATCTTCAGCGATAATCAGCAGTGGCTTACCGGCTTTAGCAACGGCTTCCAGCACGGGCAGCATTTCGCGGATGTTAGAGATCTTCTTATCAGCCAGCAGGATGTAAGGTGATTCCAGCTCAACAGCGCCCGTTTCTGGCTTGTTGATGAAGTAAGGAGAGAGGTAGCCGCGGTCGAACTGCATCCCTTCCACGACAACCAGCTCGTCTTCCAGGCCAGTACCTTCTTCAACGGTGATCACGCCATCGTTGCCGACCTTCGCCATAGCCTGAGCAATCAGCTCACCAACGGTTTCATCAGAGTTAGCGGAGATAGTCCCTACCTGAGCGATCGCTTTAGAATCGGCGCAGGGTACGGAAAGGTTTTTCAGTTCAGCAACGGCGGCGATAACGGCTTTGTCGATACCGCGCTTCAGATCCATCGGGTTCATGCCCGCAGCAACGGCTTTCAGACCTTCGTTAACGATAGACTGAGCCAGTACAGTTGCCGTTGTGGTGCCGTCGCCCGCAGCGTCATTGGCTTTAGAAGCGACTTCTTTCACCATCTGCGCGCCCATGTTTTCGAACTTGTCTTCCAGTTCGATTTCACGTGCGACAGAAACACCATCTTTAGTGATGGTCGGTGCACCAAAAGATTTATCCAGAACCACGTTACGGCCTTTCGGGCCCAGGGTAACTTTTACTGCATCTGCCAGTACGTTCACGCCACGGAGCATTTTTACGCGTGCGTCATTACCGAATTTTACGTCTTTAGCTGCCATCTTAAATATCCCTTAAATTCGTTTCGTTCAGTGAGGTTCGCGGAAAATTACGCTTCAACAATCGCCAGAATGTCGCTTTCAGAGATGATCAGCACGTCTTCGTTGTCGATTTTTTCCGTTTTGGCGCCGTAGCCTTCATTAAAAATGACGACATCACCCACTTTCACGTCGAGCGCTTTTACGTCGCCGTTGTCAAGGAGTCGGCCATTACCGACAGCAAGCACTTCGCCACGGGTCGATTTACCCGCCGCGGAGCCGGTCAGCACAATGCCGCCCGCTGATTTAGATTCCACTTCTTTACGCTTGACGATAACACGGTCGTGCAGAGGACGAATTTTCATTGATAGCTCTCCTTTGAGAAGTCCAATCAGTCTTTTTTGGGATGAAAGCCGGGCTTAAGTGGCACCGGCCTCGTGACGGAAGAGATAGGGACGCGCGGAGGGGCTTTCAAGGGGAAAAAAATAAAAATTTTGCTTTTGCGTAACGATTGCACAATTTGTAAGCGTAAGATCCCTAAGAGAAAGGCGGTTTCCCGCCTTGCACCTCATTTGCGACGGTCACCGTCACCGCGATCGTGTTCGATAAGCGTAGATCCCTTACGCTCATACTCGCCGTCAACGGTCACGCCGCTGTCGTTCGCCCCGCCCTGCCCCCGCCACACCCGCAGATGAGGCATCAGCTTAAGCGTAAGACGCTTCTGCACCGGCGGCAGCAGCAGCAGTAATCCCAGGAAATCGGTGAAAAAACCGGGCAACAGCAGTAAAAAACCCGCCAGGATCAGCGAGACGCTTTTGATCATCTCCGCCGCCGGGCTTTCACCCATCTGAAGCTTATGCTGCATCAGGACAATGTTTTTCATCCCCTGATTTTTAACCAGCGAGATACCAATCAGCGAGCTGAATACCACCAGCACCAGCGTCAGCAGGACGCCCAGCACGTGTGCCACCTGTATGAAAATGCTTATCTCAATCCAGGCGAGAACAAATAATACTAAAAACGGTAACCAGCGCACCGCAGTCTCCTGTTAGTCAGGGCCGCCCCGCATACTGCGCGACGGCAAAATAGAGATCGTAACGATCGTAGTTCAATGTAATGGGGGCTGTACGCGACCTTTTCAACCATACCGCACCCGGTTAAGGGTTAGGGACGATATGCGATACAGCTCACATTGCGTCTGACTCAGTTGAAAATTAACGTGTTTCTTTTGATCTGCGTTCAGGCTTTCACACACCAACAGAATATGATCGTGCTCCGCCCTGGGCAAACGGATAAAATATTGCCCTAAGAGTTCCCAGCCAGACAATCATGATGATTGAATGGGTAACTACCTGAAAATCACGCATTTGAAAGGTGCGCACAACGTTAAGAAGGTTCACATGGCTGATAAGATTCGTATCGAAGAAGACCTGTTAGGTATGCGTGAAGTGCCGGCGGAAGCTTATTACGGCATTCATACTCTGCGCGCGATAGAAAATTTTTACATCAGTAACAGTAAAATTAGTGATATTCCTGAGTTTGTGCGCGGTATGGTCATGGTCAAGAAAGCAGCCGCGATGGCGAATAAAGAGCTGAAAACCCTGCCTCGTGACATTGCGAACAGGATTATTCAGGCTTGTGATGAAGTGCTCATCAATGGCAAATGCCTGGATCAGTTCCCGGTTGACGTCTATCAGGGCGGCGCAGGCACTTCAGTTAATATGAACACGAACGAAGTTCTGGCGAATATCGGGCTTGAGCTGATGGGCCACCAAAAGGGCGAGTACCAGTTCCTTAATCCCAACGACCACGTCAATAAATGCCAGTCAACTAACGACGCCTACCCCACCGGTTTTCGCATTGCGGTTTATACCTCCATTCTGACGCTGCTGGGGGCACTCGGTCAGCTCAGCGCAGGCTTTGAGCGCAAGGCCACTGAGTTTAATACCATCCTCAAAATGGGGCGCACCCAGCTACAGGACGCCGTGCCAATGACGCTCGGGCAGGAGTTTCACGCCTTTAACGTGCTGCTGAATGAAGAGATCAAAAGCATTCTGCGCACCGCCGAACTGCTGCTGGAGGTTAACCTGGGCGCCACGGCAATCGGTACGCGATTAAACACCCCGGAAGGTTACCAGCAGCTGGCGGTGCAAAAGCTGGCCGAAATCAGCGGTCTGTCCTGCATTCCGGCAGAGGATTTGATTGAAGCCACCTCCGACTGTGGTGCCTACGTGATGGTGCACAGTGCGCTGAAGCGCCTGGCCGTTAAGCTCTCCAAAATCTGTAACGATTTGCGCCTGCTCTCCTCCGGACCCCGTGCGGGCCTGAATGAAATCAACCTGCCCGAATTGCAGGCAGGCTCATCGATCATGCCAGCCAAGGTGAATCCAGTGGTGCCCGAGGTGGTTAATCAGGTGTGCTTTAAGGTGATTGGCAACGATATGACCGTGACGATGGCGGCAGAAGCGGGCCAGCTGCAGCTGAATGTAATGGAACCGGTCATCGGGCAGGCGATGTTTGAGTCTGTGCATATCCTGACTAACGCCTGTTCAAACCTGCTGGAGAAATGCGTTAACGGCATAACGGCCAATAAAGCCGTATGCGAAGCCTACGTGTTTAATTCCATCGGTATTGTTACCTACCTGAATCCCTACATTGGTCACCATAACGGCGACATTGTTGGCAAAATTTGTGCTGAAACGGGTAAAAGCGTGCGCGAGGTGGTGCTGGAGCGCGGCCTGCTGACCGAGGCAGAGCTGGATGATATTTTTTCCACCCAGAACCTGATGTTCCCGGCATACAAAGCGAAACGCTATACCGATGAAAATGAGGAGTAGTTCATGATCGTGCCGGAGTTAATTGTCGTCCTGATGGCGATTTATCTGGGCGCACGCCTCGGCGGGCCAGGTATCGGCCTGGCGGGCGGCGTGGGGATGTTGGTTCTTACGCTGGGATTCCACATCCGGCCCGGTGCCATTCCCTTTGATGTGATTGAAATTATTATGGGCGTGATTGCCGCGATTGCGGCAATGCAGGTGGCCGGGGGCATGGATTACCTGGTGAGCCTGGCCGAACGGCTGTTGCGCAGGCATCCCCGTTACATCACCTTTCTCGCGCCGCTGGTGACCTGGTTTATGACTATGCTGGCAGGCACGGGACATACCGCGTTCTCAACCCTGCCGGTTATTGCGGAAGTGGCGAAAGAGCAGGGCGTACGCCCTTCCCGCCCGCTGTCGATAGCCGTCGTCGCTTCGCAGATAGCCATTACCGCCTCACCCATTTCGGCCGCCGTGGTATTTCTGGCCGGGATACTGGAACCTGTCGGCATCAGCTATCTGGGCTTGTTGTCCGTGGCTGTTCCCTCGACGATGATCGCCATTTTCCTGGCGGCGTTAGTGACTAACTTCCTCGGCAAAGAGCTTAAGGACGATCCCGTATACCAGGAGCGCCTGGCAAAAGGCGAAGTGAGCCAGCGCGGGGCCAGCGTGCTGGAGGAAATGCCAGGCGCGAAACTTTCCGTGCTGCTGTTTATCGTCGGTATTATCGCCGTGGTGCTCTATGCGACCGCCATTAGCGATACCGTCGGGCTGATCGCCAATCCGGTATTACCGCGCAATGAGGCCATCGTCATCTTTATGCTGACCACGGGCGCGTTAATCTGTCTGACCTGCAAGGTGGATGCAACGCGTATTCTCTCTGCCAGCACCTTTAAGTCCGGCATGAGCGCCTGTATTTGCGTGATGGGCGTGGCGTGGCTGGGCGATACCTTTGTTAAGGCGCATCTGTCAGAGATTCAACAGGTCGCTGGCGATCTGCTGGTTGAGTTCCCCTGGATGCTGGCGGTGATCCTCTTTTTTGCTTCCACGCTGCTTTATTCACAGGCCGCCACAACCAAGGCGCTGATGCCTGCGGCGCTGCTGCTGGGGGTCTCCCCCGTAACCGCCGTGGCATCCTTTGCGGCCGTGTCGGCCCTGTTTATTCTGCCCACCTATCCCACGCTGCTGGCTGCGGTGGAAATGGACGATACCGGCTCCACGCGCATTGGAAAATTCGTTTTTAATCACTCCTTTATCATCCCAGGTACGCTGGCTATCTGCCTTTCCGTACTGTTTGGCTTTATCTTCGGCCATCTGTTTTTGTAGCGCCTTTCAGGGCCGGAACTTTCTGGCCCTCTCTTTTTTCCCGCTTAACCGCGTTACATCCTGAAAATGTTCCTGACCCGACGTCATGATATAGTGCGCTGCATCCGTATACGGATTACCCAACGTGCGCCCACAACCACGCCCGGACGCCGGTTGTTATTTAATTAAACATGGAAAGAGCGGTTTCATCCTATGGCCCAGCGTATTACCACATTACTCTTTTTGCTGTTAACGATCCTGCTTAGCCCGGTCGCTAACCCATCGCTGTTCAGCAGTCCGGCTAAAACGCCTTTTGGCACGGTTAATCAGGCGTTTAGCTTTGATTTCTCTCAGCAGGCAAACACGTTAACCCTTAGCTGGCAGATTAAGCCCGGATACTATCTCTATCGTCAGCAGATCAGCATTACTGCACATGGCGCGACCCTCAGCGACTGGGTACTGCCAGCAGGAAAAGCGCATGAGGATGAGTTCTACGGTAAAACCGAGATCTACCCCGAGAACCTTACTCTACCGCTACAGCTGCTGCGGGCCGATAAGGGCGCCACGATTACCGTCACCTACCAGGGATGTGCGGCGGCAGGATTCTGTTATCCGCCGGAGACGCGTACCGTTCCCCTGAATCCGGTGCTGGCTGCTGGCAGCGGCTCTGCCTCAGCCTCGCAGGCATCCAGTGCGCCGCTAAAGACGTCTGCGATTGCCTCTTCACCTGCGGATACGAAAAACGTTAACGCTAACGCTAACGGTATGGCGGATCCCTCTTCGCCTGCTGATGCGGTACACGTTACCGCTAATGCTGCTGCACATCCTTCTTCACCTGCTGGTGCCAGCGCGTTGCCTTTCTCCGCCCTGTGGGCGCTACTTATCGGCATTGGCGTGGCGTTTACCCCCTGCGTACTGCCGATGTATCCCCTTATCTCCGGGATCATCCTCGGCGGCAGTCGTCGGTACTCCCTGCTGCGCCTGTTTGCGCTGGCCGTGGCCTACGTACAGGGTATGGCGCTGACCTACACGGTGATGGGCGTCATCGTCGCCGCAGCGGGATTGCGCTTTCAGGCTGCGTTGCAGTCACCGATCGTACTGATGGCTCTGGCGGTGCTGTTCACCCTGCTGGCCCTGTCAATGTTTGGCCTGTTTACCCTGCAAGTTCCCGCATCGGTACAGACGCGTCTGACCCTGTGGAGTAACCGTCAGCAGGGCGGCTCGCTGCCCGGCGTCTTTTTGATGGGCGCGCTGGCAGGGCTGATTTGCTCTCCCTGCACCACCGCGCCGCTCAGCGCGATCCTGCTTTATATCGCCCAGAGCGGCAATATGCTGGCCGGTGCCGGGACGCTCTATCTCTATGCGCTCGGCATGGGGCTGCCGCTGATTGCCGTAACGCTGTTTGGTAACCGCCTGCTGCCTAAGAGCGGTATCTGGATGCAGACCGTTAAAGAGGGTTTTGGCTTCGTTATTCTCGCCCTGCCGGTTTTTCTGCTCGAACGCATCGTCGGCGACGCCTGGGGACTACGACTGTGGAGCGGGCTGGGCGTTGCGTTCTTTGCCTGGGCATTTATCAGCCTGAAATCTTCGCATGGCTGGCTGAGAGCGGGACAAATAGCGATGCTGGCGGCGGCGCTGATCGTCGCCCGCCCCTTGCAGGACTGGGCGTTCGGGCCTGGTACCGCCCCTCAGACGACCGCGCATCTCAGCTTCACGCAGCTTGATGATGTAAAGGATCTCGACGCGTCTTTACAGCAGGCTAACGGGCGCATCACCATGCTCGACCTCTATGCCGACTGGTGCGTTGCCTGTAAAGAGTTCGAGAAATACACTTTCCGCGATGCACAGGTGCAGACCCGGCTGAGTGCATTACAGCTGCTTCAGGCCGATGTCACGGCTAACAGCCCCAAAGAGCGTGAGCTGCTTGAGCATCTACAGGTACGCGGCCTGCCGACTATCCTGTTTTTTGATGCCAACGGCCATGAGATCCCGCATTCCCGCATTGCGGGCTATATGGATGCCCCGGCATTCCAGCAGCATTTGCAGAAACTGACGCAGTAAACGACACTGGGAAATGATTTCCGGCTGAAGCCGGAAAAATGCATACAAGAGGAGAGTCACTTGCAACGTGAACAGGTACTCGAGCATGCACTGAGTGTACTCGAGCAAAATGGCCTGGCCCCCACCACTTCCTTTGCCATGATGGCAGAAGCCGTGGCGTGTCAGGAGCAGGATATCAAACGTTTCTGGCCGGACCGTGAGGCATTACTGTATGACGCCCTGCGATATCACAGCCAGCAGGTTGATACCTGGCGGCGCAAACTGCTGCTGGATGAGACGCTCAAACCCGAGCAAAAGCTGCTGGCCCGCTATGAAATGCTGGCCGAAGCCGTAAACAATAACCGTTATCCCGGCTGCCTGTTTATCGCCGCGTGTAGCTTTTATCCCCAGCCCGAACACCCTATTCATCAGGTCGCTGACCAGCAAAAGCGCGCATCCTGGCAGTACACGCACGATCTGCTGAGTGAGCTACAAACGGATAATCCCACGCTGGTCGCCCATCAGATGGAACTGATCCTCGAAGGATGCCTTAGCCGCCTGCTGGTAAAGCGTAAGGTGCAGGAAGTGGAGATTGCACGCCTGCTTGCAGAAGATGTGCTGAATTTTGCGCTATGCCGTAAGAATGGCGCACTCACCTGAGCAATATTTTGCCAGGCTGGGTGAAAAGCAGTCACTCAAACGGGTTTTAACGGATTTTTGTGACAAAGCCGTTGACGAAGGACGGCCTTTACGGTTTAATGCGCCCCGTTGCCCGGATAGCTCAGTCGGTAGAGCAGGGGATTGAAAATCCCCGTGTCCTTGGTTCGATTCCGAGTCCGGGCANGGTTTAATGCGCCCCGTTGCCCGGATAGCTCAGTCGGTAGAGCAGGGGATTGAAAATCCCCGTGTCCTTGGTTCGATTCCGAGTCCGGGCACCATCATTTCAAACCCTCGCTCAGGCGGGGGTTTTTGCTTTCTGGCTCAATAAATTGTTGGTTTGTCAGTAGTCACCTCTCTTAATCTTCCTCCGGCCCCGCTTCCCGGTGTTACAGAAAGGTGGTCCAAATGGGCATTATGATACAGCCAACTAAGAACAGATTTGGCGTTTACTTCGTCCGTAAAGCCGTCCCCAAACACCTGCAAGACATCCTTAAAAACGTGAAATCAAGCTCACCCTGATACCATAGGCGTGAAGGAAGCCAGGGAACGTGCACCCGCCAAAATCATCCAGATAGACATGATGCTCAGGTTGGCTGAAAAACAGCTGGCCGCAGAGCAGACACTCACTGATGCCGATTGGACTGACACCACCCCGGTAGACGATCCTGCCCTATAGTTGTGGGGGCAGTCTAACCCTGCGTTTTATTCAGCCTGGTAAACCTCAGCAGAATGCTTATATTGAGCGATATAACCGGACGGTGCGTTATGACGGGCTGGGGCAGCACCTGTTTACATCACTGGATGCGTTGCAGAGCTATGCCACTCGATAGCAATGGTTTTATAATCACGAACGTCCGAATATGGCGCTGAATGGCTACACGCCGACGCAGCATAGACAACGCACGATCTGATTCTACTTATCACCTCCGTTAAAAATGGGGGGATTACCGAAAGATGAGTTATTCAAAAGCATTATTTTGAGAACTGTTAAACCTCCTGATTTTTTCCCATCTTATCGACATATTAATTCCTTACAAAGTGTGTTAAAACCAAACGACACGAGGCACACGTTTACTGAATATCGTACGAATGATATGGACCAGATATAGCATTAAACCGCACTATAACCCTGCTTCGGGTCATTCTTATATTGCGGAAACGCCAGCTTAAGCTCCCCTTGCTCCACCAGCGGTTTCAAATATTGCTGACGCAGCGCATTAGGGTTACGACTAAGGATCTGCCCCAGCGCAGCAACGGAAATATACTGCCCCTGACACACATTCAGAATCACACTCTTCATCAGCGCTTTATCCCCCAGACGCAGCCTTTCACGCGGAACCGCTGCTAATGTAAACAACGAATTACGGAAAGCCTCGGTGAGATTGTCAACATCATCAATATAGGGTCTATCGATAAAGCGGTTAAGCAAACGTCCATACTCATCCCGGGACGTGGATTGATCGTCCTCAGCGTTATATGTGGAGCTTTCCTCGTTATGTGTGGACCTCAGCTCGTTATATGTGGAGTTCAACTCGTTATGTGTGGACCTCTGCTCGTTATATGTGGAGCTCTCCTCGTTATGTGTGGACCTCTTATCGTTATATGTGGTGTCCCCTTCGTTATGTGTGGAGCTCACAACCGCACCTAACGAGAAAACCTCATCCGGCGTCATGACCGATACGCCGGGTAAGGTGTAATATTTATTTTTCTGCTCACCACCTGCGACCAGAAAACCTTTACTTTCCAGACGTGGGAGCGTCAACGTGACTTCGCGGGAATGGCGGGTTGTTAACTGGCAGGCGCGTTCATGATTGACCCAGCCTTCAATCGCCGCCGTTGCAACAATCACCTGTTCAAAATCATCAAGCAGATCGAAGGTCTCGCCAAATCGCTGATGCAGGTCATCCAGAACATGCTGCGGGATCAGGCTAGCGGTAGAAAGCTCTAATAGCGTCTGTGCAGGAAACGTTTTTTCCCAAAGTTTAGGGGTTCGCCAATTAGCCGATTTCCAGCCACTGAAAATCTTCGGCATCCCTGAACCTGCTTTCTCACCCAGACCAATAAGCAAAAACATCTGGTGTAGCAACCTGTTGCGGCAATCACTGACGCCGCCCGCAATGACATCCTCCAGCGGCAGACGCATCAAGCCGGGGTTGCGAAAGCCAAACATGTCGGGACGTTTGACGATCAGAATAGAAACACGGTCGGTAAAATCAGCATGGACCAGCGTGTTGACCAGCGCTTCACGCAATGCGATATGTACTGGCGTATCCGTTCTGCGCTGACCCTCTTCAAGCGTAAAGGGGACTTTAAGATCGGCGACCAGCTTTTGGTATACCTTGCGATAAAAATCAAACAAGTTCCCTGACCATGTACCGTCCGGACATACCCGATCCACCCAACGCAGCTCCGTTTTAGCTTCGGGGCGTTCCTGGTAATCCACCATGTAGTTAGGCGCAGCAGCAATAATCGCATCCCATTTACCAAACATGAGAATGCCAGCCGCCGTTATGCCCTCTTTTCCGGTTTCCCTGTCTTTACGCCATCCACCAACCATTTTAAATAGTTCAAACGGCTCACAGGCCAGATAAGGATGCTGCGGGTTATTTGCCGATAGCAGATTGCGATAGACTTTCAGGCTGTCCAGATCGATATCGTCCTGAAAGGTATAGTGTTCGGAAAGCACTTCATTATCGCGGCTGTCGTGGATCTGCTCTGCAAGCATCCGCTTGACGGTCATATCATCACAAACGCGATCGCCTTCGTGCAGACGTTGATAGGTGTTACCAAATGGGGACTTTTTCAGGTGAACCGGCTTTTGTTTGCGCATCGCCTGTGGGATATGGATCGCCAGAACGTCCGTTCCCTGCAAAGAGATCTGTTGCACATCGTTTTCTGATCTCAGCACATTCGCACTGACCCGATCACGATCGTTTAACTGATTAAACAGATCGGTCTTAATCTTTTCTGGATCAGAAATACCAACTGGTGTAAATTTTCCAGCCTGTTCTTTTACACCGAGAACTACCCAACCGCCCCGACCATTCGCCATTGCGGAATAGGTGGGCCAGAAGTCTTTCGGTAACTCGCCTTTGCCGTCTTTCCCCCCTGCCAGCTTGAACTCTACCTGTTCCGACTCGACAAGGGTTTGCAGATCTATAATGTCTTTTATTTGCAAAGGCATAGAGGTTCCTCTGGCTGAAAAATATTCGGCTATATCATACCGCATCTCCCGATTATCCGGTAGATTGCTAAGGGTACTGACGGATTCTTCAGCCTTATTTATAATCCTTTCTGCCACATGACCAGTTCCTCTTCAACTATCGCCGCAGGCAAAAATTCCTGCTCCAGACGACCACGCGGCAAGCGGGTCAAGTAGCGATAAAAATCGGACTCTTCATTAACCAAGCCATCAGGTATTGCTTGCTGCGCTTTTACCGGTTCAGGAACGGCACTATGGCTGGCATATTGCTCAAACAACTCACGGTTCATGAGCAGGACATCAAGCATCGGACGACAGCGCCTGGCTCTCGCCAGTATCAGTAGCCCCCAGCTATCCATATCCCCCCAATAAGCAACGCGTTTTTCATCCAGAACAGAGCTGGATAACCATTGCACGTCAAGGCCACACCCTAAAATCGCGATAGTGTCAGATAACGCTGGAAGTTGATGCAGACACTGTTCATTTTCAATCACCAGAATACGCGACGCGGGCAATGTTGTTTCCGCCAGTTCTGCCGTCGTTACCCGGCATTTTTTAAAAGGGAGCAAGCCGGGCGATAATGGCACAACCAAAACCCAGTGGCTGGACTCATCAAAAGCATCAAGAAAAGTCGTTAATCCCTGCTCGCTGGCTTCCCCTGAAAAACGCACATCCAGCAGTCGGATTAATAACGAAATATTATTCTCAATAAATTTGGTATCCACCCCTTGCCCAGAAAGCAGCCTTAACGGTAGCCCCCTTGCACAGCCCGGCTCTAATCGGCAGGCCAGCCTGACAGCACTGATGATGTCCTGCGGATCTTTATGCCGCCAGAGCGAACGATGGCTGACCAACAGCGAATGAAAAATGGGATCAACCTGCTCAATAATTCCCTCCAGCAAGCGAAATTCCCGACTCACCGCCGGATCCGCCGCGGCGTTGATCCAGTCAGAAGGGCCGTTCAGGATCCAGCACAACGGCATTGATACCGATCCGTCGCTTGCCCGATAACTCACCTCTTCCCATTCCACACGCCCAACTGCGACTCGCCGCCATAACTGCACGTGATGCAAAACACGCTGAGCCTGCTCTGCGAATATTTTAGCGGAAGGTTTGCCAATGGGCAGACAGAGCGGCCAGTTACCGGGTGGAAGTAAGCGCTCAGCCCGTAGCTTTGCGTTATTCCACTGCCGGGCAAGCTTTTCACGCAGTTCATCAGGAGAATACATTCTACGCGTTCTCCCGTCGCTGGTAGTGTTGTTCCAGCTCTTCCCAGCTCAGCGAAGCCATATTTGAATCCTGACCGCGCCGGTGGACGACAATCGCCGACCGGGTATGGTCACGCAGCAGGCGCATTTCCTTATTAGGGGTGATAAATACCGCATGTAAGCCAAACTCTCTAAGCGCGGCAATGATCCTGCCCGCCACGGCATGAGAGCTGCGGGAGAAGGCTTCATCAAGGACAATGGTGCCGAAAAGCGGATAACGACTCCCCGCAGGGCATAGCGCGTAGCTAAGTGATGCGGTCAGCACGTAAGACGCGATAATCTCTTTTTCTCCACCGCTACCGCCCTGTGAGCCTGTACGTGATTCAATCACGCTTTTGCTCTGGCGATCCATCACCGACACGGCGAACTCCAGACGAAAACGGGGATCCAGTAGCGCTTTCGCTCCCAGGGTACGGTTTCGTTCACAGGCATCCCGAAGTTGTGCCACCAGCACCTGCAAGGCCTTATAATGGCTCTCACCGTTATCATCAACAAACCGGGCGGCATTTAGCTGACGCTGCGCTTTTTCAAGCGTGCGCAGGCTTTCATGGACAACTTTTTTGGTATCCAGACGCAGGTAGCGACCCTGCTGAAAATCGACCCTGAACATGGTTTCATTGAGTTCGCTAAGGCGTGCCTCAATCACCAGCACCTCATGATCGATATGGCTGAGCAGTTGCGTTACGCCGTCGTCAGATGAACGATTAAGATAGTCAAGGAAGCGGTTGAGCTTTTCCGGCAGGGCTTCTTCGGTCAGTTCCTGCAAACGCTGTAAATAGACAGGAATATCGTCCAAATCAGCCCCTGCCTCAACGAGCGCCCCGGTATCCACACGTTTAGCTTCAGACATCCGTTTGGTCAACTCAATGTTCAGTCGATGCAGTTCACCTTTAACACCCTCAATTTCTTGCTGAATTCCCCGCTCATGTTGACGTTCCAGATCGCGAATGTCGGGCAGTTGTTCCAGAGGCACCGCCGGGAAATGTGACGCGCACAACTCTCGCTCTTCATCCTGCATACCTTGTTGCGCGGTTTGCTGGGCCTTACGTTCTGCGGTCCGGGCGAAGGTGAGCTCGGTATCCAGCCCGTTAGTGACTTTATTGGCAGCTCTGAGCTGCTTATCAAGTTCAGATTCAACCGTTTGAGCCTCATCAAGTTTTGCTTTCGCTACGCTGGCGTCAGAATCCGGGCCGATCAGATTCTCAAGCCGTTCCTTGAGCGCCTCCAGTTGACTCTTTGCGCCGGGAACATCGATGCTATCGTAGTCAATTTGTTGTATTTTCTGGAATGAAATGGCCTGATTTTGCAAAAGCCCCACTTCGCCTTTCGCAAACTCAAATGCCTCGTTTGCAGCTTTAACCTGCTCCTGGAGCGCGGCAATTTCTTTGGCAAGGAAGTTTAGGCGATCGCAGTTATCGAATCCCGTCAGCCAGTCTTCATCAAGGCGTTTCTGATCCTGCTTGTCATAAAAACGCTGTTTACCAGACATTAACCCCTCAACCGTCATAGCATGAGGCGTGTCACGCAATTGTTCAGGGCTGTCAACACAATGCCTGTCGATTTCTGCCAGTAATGCTTTGACGGCTTCTCGCCACGGATGCTCTTTCCACAACAGCTTGCGGGCAAAGCCATCGTCGAAGAACCGGGCGGGAGAGTGCGGTAATTTGACCTCCATTAGCCGCACATGCAGACGGTTGTTGCGCTGATTTACCCAGCGCAGCGCTTCCTGTGCAGATTCAGGCGCAACAAGAATACGCAGCCTGTTACTCCCGACAGCGCGCTCAATCGCACCGCGCCATTGCGCCTCTTCCGGTTTAACCTGTATCAGTTCAGCGACGAAAGGCAGTTCAGATTCATCAACGTTCAGCGCTTTTGCCAGCTCGCTGCGAAACGCCTGATAATATGCGTGAAGGTTAGAATCCGGACGAGACGCGATCTCGGCGCGTTCAGTTTCCCGTTCCCGAAGTTCTTCAGTAATGCGATGGCTGAGCGCGCCTTTTTGATATCCCTCTTCCTGTTTCAACTTTATATCATCGGCAAACTGCTCACATCGGGCCTCGGCTTCATGCTGATTCGCCTCCAGCTGTGGTTGGCTCAGGTCAGGCGGCAATCCAAGATTGTGGGTCAGCTGTTGATACTGGCGCGCCACAGTCTCTCGACTGCCGAGCGTTTTTTGCCAGTCCTTAATACGCTCGTTCAGTTCATCGATATTGGCGCCGCCGACCTGGAGATAGCGCTGCATACAGTCGCTAACCACCTTTTTTTGCAACTCAAGCCGTGACTGGATCTGTTCTTCGCTGGTTTCCGCCTCACCAAGCTCAGCGTTAAGGAGGCCAATCTTTTCCCGCCAGAGCTGGCTTGCCTGTTGTGCAAACCAGATGGGCAACAGCGATTCCAGCACCTGCCTGTCAGCAAGTTGTCGCTCTTGCTTCTGGTACTTATCCCAACTCAGGGCGACAGGTTGCAAGGACTGCTGCTGTTTACGCGCCGTTTCCAGCTCCTGATGAATTTCTGTCAGACCATCAAAACTATTGGCCAATTCTGTTGCACGATTGAAGGCGGAGTGATCGTCCAGCACCAGCTCGCGAAAAATCTCATCAATGCTATTTAGCTGTTTTAACCCTGCGGCCCGGTTTAACAGCGTAAATGCGTTTTCCCCCACTTCGAAGAAATCCCGCAGGCGCGCCAGATACTGCTTTTTATTGTTCAGCCAAATCCAGATTCCGGTCGTTTCTTTTTCCATTTGCTTCAACAGCCGTGCTCCACCGTCATGCCAGATATTCAGCCAGTGATCCAGCGTCTGTGTGGAGTTATCACTAAACACCCACAGCTTTTTCAAGTCTGCCGCGCTGGAGCTGGTGGAATCAAACCACAATAGCGTCCCCATACAGACCTGCCGCCCTTCACGCTCCAGCGTAGCGGCGATGCCGGTCACGGTTTTCCCCGGTCTGGCAATATGTGATTGCCCCTCACCACCATCGCCGGGTCCGGATACACCGCGGACATAAGAGATAAGATCCCTGTCGCTTTCATGTCCCCCGGTTGAAGCCAGGTTGTAGCGGGGATTGGCGCAGAGTAGCGTAATTAAGGCATCGACCAGCGTCGTTTTTCCGCTCCCGGTTGGACCAATAACGGCGGTACCTTCCTGATGGATTGCTGCCTGATGCAATCCATGAAAACCGCCCCAGTTGAACAACTCGATACGAATGAGAATAAAAGATTCCTTTCCAGCCAGATGCGCTATTTGATTCATACGTCCTCCTCACTACTCTCCTTTTCTAACGAATCATCAGGGGAGGTTGGTTGAACAATTTGTTCCCGTAGCCATGCCAGTAATGCCTGAAGATTCATCGGGTCGGCAAGATGAGCAATAATCGGACGAATCAGGATCCGCTCATGCGCATCCGGCGACGTGACCAGCCCATGCCCCTTTAATTGATCCAGTAAGGTAAGCAACCGGGTGCGTTCTTTTGATTCACTCCCCGGATCGCCAAGGTAAATCTGGAGCTGAGGGAGGAGATCGTCGATAGCGATCTGCGCCTGGCTGGCGCCAGTTCCACTTTCTTGCTCCCAGGCAACAAAATGCTGGCGCAATATGGCAACCAATAATGATTGTTCCAGGTTAAGCCGTTGCCGTCTCACCAGATGGTGTAACCATTCATCCTGCTCTGGCGTTTCGTCAAGCCTGACTTTGACATACAGCAGACCGCGGATCTCATCAATGCCGATATCCAGATCGAGAGGTTCCAGAATGCGAGTAACCTCTTCAGGATGGGTCAGTACGACGCGATACAGATTAGGTTTACTGGCCTCTTCCAGCAGGCCGTATTTAAGCAGTTCCTGAGTCGCTTCGCGTATTTTTTTCAGCGTTCGCGTTTCGCTACTGGCCGCACTTTCTTCAACAGAATCATCGGTAACGTCTTCGTTCGATGGTTCTGGTTCACTGCCTGCATTTGTAGTAACGCTCCGGTTAATCAGCCTGTCAAAAAAGCCGGCCATACCTGCTACTCCCAATCAATATCCATTAATGCCTGACATTCCAGACCGGTAGTGGGTAGATTAAATCGCCAGCGGCGACCTTCCCTATCACTCAGCTCAGCGAATTCGCGTTGTGAATCAATAACCTCAATGCCCGCTTCACTCGCCATGCCAATCCAGACGGCGAAGGTTTCGAGATCGTGAGCCGGGGGCAATAGCGCCGCCAGTTCAGCCAGACCAACGGGGCGATTTTCTTTTGCCAGAAGCTGCAACGTCTGCTGAATCAACGCCTCACGATCGAGGCCATTGAAAGCATCCCAGAAATCATCGCCAATCTGCGTTAAATCCGCCGCATGATTACTGAGATCCAATGTCTGTTCCGCTTCATCATCTACCTCTTTAAAACGTAAACGTTCAATAGCGGGGATGCCTGTTACCGCCACACCAACGGCAGGAAGCGGAACCTCTTGTTTACGAATCATCTGGCGCTGCCAGTCGAGTTTTAACGCCAGATTCAGAAACTCGTTAAGCAGATGACCAACGCGGTGGTGTTCAGCAGCAAGACCCGTTTTCATAAAACCGCGGACATCGCGCTCGCTACGGGCACGAGCCCGGAGTACAGATTGCGATTCATCGACCAGGCGTTTAACCAGCCAGCGCAGATCGTGCCGCTGTAGACGGTTAAGCGCATCGGAAGCGGAAGGATGGCTAAAGATTACGCGCAGTCGCTCGCTCATTGCCGTTAGCTCAGCTGATTGGCGGAGCTGTTGCTGAAAACTGTCGAAGACTCTGCCTTCAGGCGTATTAAGCAGCGCGTCCTGATCGTTGAGCAGGCTCTCTACTATATCGCCGCGATGATACTGCTCGCCGATAATAGATTGCCGAAGCGCGCGGTCGGCCTCGCGCCAGGAGTCTTCCACGCGACGAAAGTCAGCCCTCAGGCTGGAAGCTAAATTGAAGACCTCACGAATATGTTCAACCGCCTGATGCGTTTCCAGCACCTCAATATGCCCGGCTTCTGCCTCCTGTAATTCACGTTCCAGTTCGGCAATACGACGACGTAAGGTTGAAACCCGGTTTGCCGGATTAGGATTAAGTCGGGTTTCCAGGTTTTCAATTTCCCGCTGTACGATGGACAAACGGGAAGCCGTAGAGGTCATGAAACGATTATCCAGAGACTCAACAAACGTAATCGCGACCTCAAGCGCATCGGTAGCAAAAATACGGCCATCCCGTTCGACAATTAAACGGCGTTTAATCCATTCCCGCAGTTCACGACCGGCCTGAAGAGATGGATTGTCCTGATTAATGTCATACTGTTCCTGACTCACGTGCTCGACAAGAATGCCGGTAAGAGACTGAATAGCTTCCTCAAAGGGGATACCATCATGTGATTTTTCAAAAAGCGTTTTCAGACAACTCAATACCAGCGGGGCACGGCGGGNACGTGCTCGACAAGAATGCCGGTAAGAGACTGAATAGCTTCCTCAAAGGGGATACCATCATGTGATTTTTCAAAAAGCGTTTTCAGACAACTCAATACCAGCGGGGCACGGCGGGTGGCAAGAAGTATCCAGGCTGGATGCTGATTTTTTGCTGAAATATACTTTTCCGTACGCTGCCTTGTATTTTCTTCCATGTAGCAGAGCCTTCAAAATGCTGGTTGAGGTACACAGACTACGATAATTCGCCGTTGCGGGCTTTTTCTCCAGTAGCCTGCCTTACTTTGTGATTTTTATCACAATATTTTCTCCAGCGACTTTTCTCTATTATCAGGGAAATACCGGAATCTGTGTGCTACAAGTTTGGGCTAAAGTATGAACTGAGGACGTCCAGAGTAACTTTATAAAGCAAGATGCAAGAATACGTGGTGGAAAAACGCGGAAATTGTGTTAACTCCCTACGATAAAAAATAATGATTCTGCTTCATAACAAGGGTGAGTTTTATGATATGGAACAAATTATGTGTCGTAAGAGTGGGGGAGTGAGTTAATTAAACACCGATTTTTCGTGTTACCCATCACAAAATAAAACTGATTTTTCATGGGGCCTTAGTGGGGGTACTGTTTGAGAGAAATGCTAATAAAACTAATGACAAATAGCGTGTTAGTCGTGGATATGATTCCGAGTCCGGGCACCATCATTTCAAACCCTCGCTCAGGCGGGGGTTTTTGCTTTCTGGCTCCTGTGGCGCATCCGCTTCTCCGTTGTTACCTGACGTGTTCCGATGACCTTCCCCCGCACTCCTGATAGCTTATTCCGCTCAGTCTCTCTATGATTAAAAGGTTTCCCACGCGCTTGTCGGGGATTATCAGCGAGTTAGGGATAGTGCGCAGGATGACCACTCTATTTGACCTTGATATAAAACAGCTGGAAGCCTTTGCCTGCGTAATTTCTGCTGGCAGCGTCACCGCCGCCGCGAAAGCGCTCAAACGCTCACAGCCTACGGTTTCACGCCTGATACAGGAGCTGGAGCAGTCGGTGGGCTACCCGCTGTTTATCCGTAACGGGCCACGACTCCATCCGACCGAAGAAGCGCTACAGCTGCATCAGTACGTACAGAGAGCGCTGGTATCGCTGCAACAGGTCCGCCACCGCGCACAGGAAATTGGCCACCAGCAGCACCGTCCTGTCAGAATCGCCGCGACGCCCGCGCTGGCCGCCGGTCTGCTGCCGCAGGCACTGGCCGCGCTGGACCTGCAGAATAAAGTCCAGATTATCAGCCAGTCCGCAGAGCAGACTACGCACGCGATTATTGCCGCTGAGGCGGATATTGGCCTGTGCAGCCTCCCGCTTGAACATCACGCGGTCGAGCTGCACTGGATAGGTCAGTCGCGGTGCGTGGTGGCGCTGCCTCAGGGGGACCCCCTGGCCACGGCGCAGCAGGTTACGCTTAGCTACCTGACGGGACGCCGTTTAATCGCGCCGCTGAATCCGCTGCGCCTGCGTGGGAGCCTTGAGAAAGTGCTGAAAAAGCTCAGGGTCGCGCCGCATGAAACCATTGAAACCAATTCCTCCGCTAATATCCTCGCCTGCGTCCGCGCGGGCCTTGGCGTGGCGATACTCGAACCCGTTACGGCCTGGGGTCTGCCGCTTGAGGGCGTAGTCATCCGACCGCTGGAAGAAGAGATCCCCTACTTTTTTGGCGTGATAACACCGCAGGGTCGCCAGCTGTCGGCGGCGGCGCAGTCGCTGGTTACTGCCCTCGAAACCGCGGCTGGAAATCTGCTTCCTGCTTTTCAGCGGCTGGCCCCCTCTGAACATCAGCGAGTCATGCGCCTGATCAATCAGGACTAATCAACGTTCACGGCGCGGCAAACCGCTGCGCCGACACCCCGCCTTATATCAATTCCGGCAAAGCATAGAAGAAAACGTTTGGTTGATAAACCAGCATGCTTATTGACTCTTTTTCGGTGGAAAGAGATATTCAGATCCTCGCTTTTTACTATTTGTATATCTAATACTTACCGCTTAAAAATACATAAAACGGATAGTAAAAGTCAGCAACGATATTGCGATTCAGACCCTGTTGCCCTCTCAGGCAGACAGTATGGCCTCGCCGATTGAAACCCGATCCAGACCATCACTCAGCGTCCCGGCACCGGACGAATGTTAGGAATACGATCATGACCTGTCCTGCAGCTTCGCCCGTCGCAACCGGGATCTCAGCGCTGGAAGCCCGGCTTCAGCAAGACCTTGAGCTTCTTGAGTTACCCGCAAAGCCCTGGGTCCCTGAACGCTCCCATGACGGCGTTGCAGTGCGTGACGTGGTGGTCATCGGTGCGGGCATGTGCGGACTGGCAGCCACGGCTAAACTGCTGCTTACCGGCATCAATAATGTTGTCGCCTATGATGCCGCGCCTGCCGGACATGAAGGCCCCTGGGTTACCTTTGCCCGCATGGAAACGCTGCGATCGCCAAAATCCCTGCACGGTCCGGCGCTGGGCCTGCCGCAGTTAACCTTCCGCGCCTGGTATACGGCGCAGTGGGGAGCAGAGGCCTGGCACGCCCTGGACAAGATAGCCCGGGAACAGTGGATGGAATACCTTGTCTGGTATCGCCACGTTCTCAACCTGCCCGTACGCAATAACGTGCGTATGACCGGTATCACACCGGTCGGTGACCTGATTGCTATTGATATTGAGGGTGAAGAAACGGGCCGCGTGTTCACCCGGCGTCTGGTGCTGGCAACCGGGCGATCCGGGTTGGGCGGCCTGGCCGTTCCCGATTTTCTTAACGGCATCGATCGCAAATACTGGGCGCACTCTGCTGACGCGATCAATTTCGAGGCGCTTAAAGGCAAGCGTCTTGCAGTAATCGGTGCCGGAGCCTCGTCGATGGATAACGCGGCAACGGCACTGGAGGCCGGCGCGGGATCGGTTGACCTCCTGATCCGTCGTAAAGCGATGCCGCGCATCAACAAAATGACCGGTATCGGCAGCCAGGGCTTGGTTCACGGCATGCATCAGCTGCCCGATGCCTGGAAGTGGAAATTCGTCGACTATACGGCCGCCACGCAGACGCCGCCTCCCCGCTCATCAACGCTTCGCGTTTCTCGCCATCCTCATGCCCGATTCTTTCTCGACTGCGGTATCACGGCCGTCAGGGAAGAGGCAGAGGGGTTGATCGTTGACACCACTACGGGCGCACGGCGTTATGACTTCCTGATTGCCGCCACCGGCTTTACCAACGACTTTACCGGTCGGCCAGAGTTTTCCGCCATCGCCCCCCATATCCGCAGCTGGTCGGCGGGCCGCTATACCCCAGAGATGGGCACGCCACGCGCCAGTATGCTGGAAGCACCCGATCTGGGCCCGGCCTTCGAGTTTCGCGAACGATCACCCGGTGCCTACACGATACTGCCCCATATCCACTGCTTTAACGATGCTGCCATGCTGACTCACGGCAAGGTTTCCGGCGATATTCCGGCGGTCAGTGCCGGTGCCGACCGTCTGGTACGCGGTATTGCGGCCTCGCTATTTGCTGAAGATGTCGAAACCCACTTCCAGAACCTGGTCGCTTACGACACGCCTGAGCTTCAGGGCGATGAGTGGGTTGATTCAACACCCTTATTAAAACAGGAGAACGCATTGTGATTGATGCAATAGACAATGCCGCCGGCCTTTCACCGGGCGATGAGCATTATAACCTGCGTCGGCTTCGCCCGGAATTTGTCGAGGGCGCGGAGCAGTGCCGCCTGTCGGTGTTACAACCCGCAAATGACCAGGGTCTGGAGGCCGGATTACGGCTTGCTTTGGCGCACCGTATGGCGGCGCTGAACCAGGCCTGGGAACTGGTCGCCGACTATGAAGCCCAACTGGTGGCCATGGCACCACCGGAACCGCTAATGGCCCTGGCGAAGGGCTCTACGGCGCTGGATGAACCGCTGGCGACGCTTGCACGGCATGTCGATCTGATCACGCTAACGCCCGGTTTGGCGACAGCCAATGATATCACCCGGCTTGAGCAGGCCGGGCTGAATAACCCACAGATTGTCGCACTCTCTGAGCTGATTGCCTTCGTCAACTTCCAGACGCGCGTTGTCGCGGGTTTACACCTGTTGAGGTCAGCATGATCCCACAGGTCACCCTCAAGCCTTTAGCCTGGCATCCTTATATCGCGCCCGTTGAACTCATCAATGCCTCGGCAGAGCAGCGTGAGGCGATGAAGATTACCCCGTCAAATAAAAAGGTTTCAGACTACGTGCGCACGCTGGCACACGACCCTGAAAGCTACGTTGCCCGTACGCTGCTGTTTAACGCCATTATGTATGTCGGAGGTGGGCTCGATCGCCCGGATCGCGAGCTTGGCGCACTGGGTGCCTCGATCGTCAATGGCTGCAAATTTTGTGCGGTTGTCCACGCTCGCCGTCATGCGCAGCTGACCCAAAGCACCAGCCTGGTCAGCGCCCTCTGGTTTAACCGACCCGAAATGCTTAATCCACGCGAGGCAGCCATATACCGCTTTGCCTGTCGCCTGTCCGTCACGCCCTCAGAAGCCACGACAGAAGATATCGTCGCGCTAAAAAGCGTGGGATTGGAAGAGCACGACATCATCGATCTGATCCATGCGATCGCGATCTTCGGCTGGGCCAATCGCCTGATGCACGTCCTCGGCCATGCCCGGGTCGAATAATGAGAAGGACAGAGAAAGTCAATGCTTGAACTCAATGATATTACGCTCTCTTACGGACGGACGCCGATCCTGAAAGGCGTCTCGCTCTCAGTGAAGCGCGGCGACGTCGTATCCATTATCGGCCCGAGCGGAACCGGGAAAACGACGCTGCTCAGATGCATTAACTATCTGGCGAAACCCTCTTCCGGGACGATCGGCTTTGATCGGATCCACATGGATTATCAGGCACCCGATAAGGAAGCCATTCAGGCGATCCGCTTACGTACCGCCATGGTATTCCAGCAGTTCAACGTCTTTAAGAATATGACGGTCATTGAAAACGTCATGGATCCTCTGGTGGTGGTGCAGCGCAAATCAAAAGAGGAGGCGCGCGCTATCGCTCTCCACGAGCTTGAGCGCGTGGGCCTGACGGCAAAGCAGGATCATTACCCTTCCCAGCTCTCTGGTGGTCAGCTTCAGCGTACGGGGATCGCGCGCGCGCTGGCCGTGCGTCCCGATGTGATTTTGTTTGATGAGCCCACGTCGTCGCTGGATCCGGAGCTGGTGGGTGAAGTGCTTAAAGTGATCAGAGACGTCACCTCCTCAGGTATCACATCGCTGCTGGTGACCCATGAAATGCAGTTCGCCAGGAGCGTCTCAAATCGCATTGTATTTATGGATCAGGGCGTGGTCGCGGCTGAAGGCCGTCCGGATGAGATTTTCGATCGCCCTGCTCTGCCCCGACTTGCTCAGTTTCTCAACGCTGAACGCGCCATCTGATAATTAAGGGAAATTTCTATGCCTGCACTCAACTCTGCTTTACGGCGTCTGACCACGCCGGCGCTGCTTGCCCTCGCGCTTTCCACAGCCGGGACCAGCTACGCCGACGGTGTAAGAACCATCAAAATCGCTACGGCGGCAGAATCCAAGCCGCTTTCATGGGGCGCCATCGGCGTTGAACCCCAGGGATATGAGCCGGACGTGCTGAAAGCCATAAACGCTAAGCTGCCCCAGTACAAATTTAAAATGGAAGGTGCCGCAGACATTGCTCAGGAGACGGGCCTGGCGACCGGAAAATATGATATGGCGACAGGCGGCTACTATAAAGCGCCCGCACGTCTCAAACAGTTCCTGATCCCGGACAGCCCGATTGGGGCCAGCCTGATGAAGATCTACAGTCGGAAAGAGAGCCCGATTAATGAGATGAAAGACCTGGTGGGCAAGAATATCGTCCCGGTCACTGCGGGCGGCGGCGTCTACAAATTTGTCACCCAGTGGCAGCAGGCGCACCCAGGCGAGAACGTCACTGTTCGCGCATCCAGCGCCGGCGTTCCCTACCCGGATCGCCTGAAGGAAATCCAGGGCGGTAAATATGATGCATTGATCCTGCCCTCAAACCTGGGTGAACAGACCGTCATTGATAACCAGAAACTGAGTATTGCCACCAGCGAGCCCGTCGCAGTCAACAACACCTACGTGATGATCCATAAGTCGGAGAAAAATAAAGCGCTGAGTGAGGACGTGAATAAGGCCCTCAAAGAGCTTAAGGATGACGGTACGCTGGATAAGCTTTCCCGGAAGTGGTTTGGCGAAAACGTCAGTAAATATATGAAATAAGTTTATCGCCTCACATCCGGGCCTCGGGCCAGGGTTTAACGCAGACATTGTATTCAGGAGCATTCCAACGTGGATCTGACTTCCATGATTCCCGAGCTACTTTCAGCCTTGCCGCTAACGCTCGCGATTATTTTTGTCGCCCTTGTTACAGGCTTCTGCCTGGCACTGGTGGTGACAACATTGCGGGTGCGGCGGATACCCCTCCTCAGCCAGCTGGCCGACCTGTACGTCTCCTACGCCCGGAGTGTCCCCGTGGTGCTCCAGCTTTTCGTGGCCTTCTACGGGCTTCCGCTGGTGGCCGGCCTGTTCGAAATGGGTGATTCTCTCTCAGCGGCGGCGGCGTCAATGGTTGGGTTGAGTCTCTATCACGGTGGGTATCTTTCGGAGGTGATGCGCCCGGCCTTTCTGGCGGTTGAGCGCGGCCAGCATGATGCGGCAGACAGTTTGGGATACAGCTTTCGGCAAAAGATGCTGCGCATCGTTGCCCCGCAGGCCGGGCATATTGCCCTGCCCGGCTACGGCAATGCGATTATTTATCTGATCCATAACGTCGCGCTGGTGATGTATATCGGAGCGGCCGACGTAATGGCAACGGCACATCTGATCATGGAGCGGGACTATAACCAGTATCAGTTTGGCACCTACCTGGTTCTGGCGGTCATTTACTCCCTGCTGTGCCTGATTGCCTGGCTCATCGTACGCTTCTTTGAGCGTCGCCATGCGAAGTACAGCTCGAAAACGGTCGCGGCGAAAAAAACCTTCACCCCCAGCCTCTGACAAAGGAGTTAACGACATATGTTTGATCCTGATGTATTACTGCCGGACTTCTGGAGCATTCTGGGTGCCGTGCCGCTGACGCTTGCCATGGCGGTAACCATTTTCCTGTGCTCGACGCTGGCAGGCAGCCTGTTCGCCTTCGTGGAACACCGGCGGATACCGGTGCTGCGGCAGCTGGTGATTGCCTGGAAAGTGATATTTAAAGGGGTGCCGATGGTGGTGGTGATCTTCCTTGCTTATTATGGCCTCCCCCCGGCGGTTCACTACGTGGCCAGCCATCTGGGGATGAACGCTGGCGCCCACTCCCTGCCCAACGAAGTCATTATCATCGTCGCGCTCACCGCCTGCGTCTCAGCCTTTCAGGCGGAGGTCGTAAAAGGCGCGCTGAATGCGTTTGATTCGGGTCAGTCAGACGCCGCACGCTCGTTAGGTTACACCACCCCTCAGCTTTTCCGCCGGGTACTGTTTCCTCAGATTATCGTGTCAGCCATCCCCGACCTGGCTAATTCCTTTATGGTTATCATGAAGGCGCTGTCGCTCGCTTTTGCGATCGAGGTGGTCGATATCTTTGCCCAGGCCCAGCTTACGGCCGCGCTGAACTTCTACTATCTGGAAGCTTTTGCCATTGCGGTGGTGTTTTATATGGTTATCGCGTGGGTCGTCACAAAGGTGGCCGATAAAATTGAGTCCACTCTGCGAGTCCGCACCTGAGACCAACGGCCCGGTGAGGGCCGTTGGTCTGTTAGCGCGGCTCCGGCCAGGCAACGGGGGGTAGCCCATTTATCAGCGGTTTGGCAAACAGAAAGCCCTGGAAGTGAGAAATTCCGGCTGCCTCCAGCCACATCCACTCTTCAGGCTTTTCAACGCCCACCGCGATGACGGCGATTTCCAGCGACGAGCAGGACTTAATGATCCCCTGCACAATGGCCTGTTTTGGGCCATTTTTATGCACGTCGCTGATAATATCGCGATTGATTTTGACGCGGTCTGGCTGGAATCTGGACAGAAGCGACAGCCCGGCAAAACCCGCCCCAAAATCATCAATCGCGAAGCAAATACCGGCGGCTTTTAACTTCCGGATGGCCCTTTCAAACTCTTCCACGCGAGAGAGATCGTCATTTTCTGTCACTTCTACCACCACCTGCTCTGGCACCAAACCGTTTGCAAGGATCTGCTGGAGCAAAAACTCAACGGCATCAGGCTCTGAGACCAGCGACATAGGCAACAAATTAATAGATAGCGTTTGCTGCTGGATATTGAGCTTCCTTGCCAGCGCAAACGCCGATGCCTTAGATCTGAGATCTGCCTTATAGACTTCCTCCCGGGGTAGCGGAGCAAAATAGTCATCGGGTGAACCGCCCTCAACCGTGCGGATCAACGCTTCGTACGAAACGATCTGGCGGGCAAAAGGGTCAATAATCGGCTGAAAGGCAAAGCTCCAGGCTTCAGTACCGGTGTTCAGCGGCACGGTCTCCGGTTCCACCCCCTCTTCCTGGATAAAATCCCAGAGATCGGCCGAAGGAATTTCAAAATAATTTTCTCTTTCCCGTGCTTCAACAAAGGTACGAAGAAACTGCAGCGCCCTGTCGTTATAAGTCAGCTGGTACTTTGATGTGCCTTTGTCTAAAACCGCCTGAAGAACAGAGTCTCTGCCATATTTACGCAGATCAAAAAGCTCCATGCCGACCTTACCGAAACGCCGTGAAGGGCCAAAATCGCGCATAAGCTCAACCAGATTATGATGGCGGGTATCGGCGCAGATACGATCGTATATCGCGCAGACCTTCTCTTCCGGGCCTTCCAAAAGCTGCAGGAAGTGGGTGCCGTTAAACAGCAAAATGCCTGTCACATCGAATGACTGATTCTTGCCGTTGGCCTGGATAGCTAACTTTTCCAGGGTTTTCACCGGTACATCATCAGAAAGATGGCTCCGGTAGATGATCGTTGACAGCATACTGCGTTCCGGGTTTATGCGTGAGTACCGCATACATTACCAGAAGCATTTAACCAGCGATCGAGAATTCTTATCGAATGCGTGATGGCGCTGTCGTTTACACAAACGGTGACGATTTACCCTGAGCGACAGACTTTCCCCCTTGATTATTTCCCTGCTAAGCTTCAGCAGCATTCGAAACAGGACAAAGAAATGATAGTGAACAGCAGGGTCTACCACGCTGGCAGGCATGGTGAGGAGGTAGACATTGATAATATCAGTGAGGTTCTCAAAGAACCGGATGCCTTTATCTGGCTGGGCCTGTTGCATCCCGATGCCGAATTTATGCACCGAATTCAAAAAGAGTTTGGGCTACATGACCTGGCCATTGAGGATGCCCTGACGGCTCATCAGCGTACCAAGATTGAGCACTATGGTGACTCTGTTTTTATCGTGGTCAAAACGGCGCGCGATGCAAAAGACGGCACCATCCATTTTGGTGAAACACATATTTTTATTGGTAAAAACTTTCTGATTACCGTCAGGCACGGCGCATCCGATCGCTATTCTTCCTGCCGCAAACGGGCGGAGGAAAATCCTGATATGCTGGCCATGGGTCCCGGTTATGCGCTCTACTGCATTCTGGATTTCATTGTCGATAATTATGCTGAGCTGACGATGTCGCTAAGTGGAAGAATTACCGATATTGAAGATGCCATGTTTCGCAGTGATTTCGACAAAAGTGCGGTGCAAAGGGTCTATGTTATGCGCCGCCACCTGCTCGCACTCCGTAATTCAGCAATGCCGGTGGTCGAAATCTGCAATCAGCTGGTCAGGCTGCATGACGAGCTGATTCCCAAACCCCTTAAAGCCTATATCCGTGACGTAGAAGATCATGCCAGCCACGTGGTGAGCGATGCTGAAGATATGCGCGAGATGTTAACCACCGCAATGCAGATGAATCTGGCCCTGGTCAGCGTTCAGCAGAATGAGGTGGGGAAAAAGCTGGCGGGTTGGGGGGCCATACTGATTGTTCCAACGGTCATGTTTAGCATGTACGGCATGAATTTTGATCACATGCCGGAGTTGCATACGCACTATGGCTATCCTGTTGTCGTAGCCTGCACGTTCTCGCTTTGTACCCTGCTGTGGTGGAAGCTAAGACGGACAGGCTGGCTTTAACACGAGAGGCTTCATGCCATGCGAGGGGCTGCGGAGGATCCCCACGCCATATGACGGTGCAATGTCCCCTCCACCTATGACGCCATAAAGGTGCCAGCCCGGGATCACTCGGGCCGGACCATATGCCCCTTCTCAAGGGTAATTTCCCCCCGCTCCTTCATTATTTTTAACGCTCTGCTAATTGAACTTTTTGAGAGCCATGAACTGTTTTCGATCAGGTACATGGCCGAATAGCGTTTTAGCAGATGCGGGGGAAGTTTTTCCCAGTAATGGCTAAGCGACTTCACCTCTTCATAAGCGTTGCTCTTATTCAGAGTGATGTACTCCGTTAAATCTGAGAAATGTTCGCATATCAACAACATAGCATCATCAAGAAGATTTTTTTTACAGATGAGATGCCAGAATGTTTCCAGTGGAATATGGCTAATTTTCCCGTAATCTATGCGTTCCAAATAGAGCGGGGTGTCATCACTGTTGTGAATCATGCCGACAACATAGGGAGAGGAAACTATATTGAGCAGTTTATTACTCCCCTGCGTATTCAACAAATAATCTCCTTCGCTGAGTAAGTAAACGACTGGCAATGCGTTCTTTAAGAACCGATAACGCCTTTTTTTGCGGGAGATTTCATCATGCTCGGAAATGACTGAGAAAGATGACAGTGAATCGATTATTTTTT
The DNA here is from genome assembly GCF_900068895.1 of Erwinia sp. ErVv1. Classification (GTDB taxonomy): domain Bacteria; phylum Pseudomonadota; class Gammaproteobacteria; order Enterobacterales; family Enterobacteriaceae; genus Erwinia. Next base: position 256,301 of record NZ_CDPK01000004.1, read on the forward strand.
GGTGACTTTGACAGGGTTTATTATAATTCTGCCCGTAATTAACAGAACTATGTCGCATCGCCTCCCCCTCTTTAACCGACTTCACATGAAAAAATGAGGTCAATGGCTGCGTTTTTTTTGGAGACTGACCTTCGCCAATGACCGAGGCACTCATCTCTTTGAGGCTTTTATCCATAAATTCTCTCAGAATAAATTTTATGTTACTTATAAGAGTGGCGCTCCGTCCATCTCATTCAAATTGATCTACACCAACGCTCTAACCTGGCATCATTTTTTAACGGTAAAAAAGTATTACATGTAATGATGAACTATACAAGAAAGAGAATAATCAGCAAAAAGTAACACATTAGCAATCTGACACCCAAAATAAACACACAATAAGTTTTCTAACATTACAGGTATTTTGACGAGAAATAAGAAATGACAGAATTAACTACTGTCATTTTTTTCACAGGGAAATTTTTTGCTAGTACTGACACTTATGCAGGATAATTATCTACTTCAGCACTGTAAAACGATACTTGTAAAGTTAAATTCTTAATGGAAGAATGCAGTGCTATGGTCTGGGATATTTAAATGGCACTTCCATTGCTATAATCCAGGTCTGAGCGATCGGTCATGACAGATACCTATTACTCGTATTGGTTACTGAGTTAATTATGGAAAAGCCACCAGACCCCAGAATCCTAAACAAAGGATCTGTCATGAGGAGAAAGCGGTTAGAGCGGCTTCCTTAATGCGAGTAAACTTTTCCCGGATGACACATCGAATTATTTCGAGATAAAGTCGTATCAGATAAGTACTTTCGACAATGGACAGACGATAATGCCAGAAAAAAATTAACGATCGACAATGACATAGACCTCTCAAATACCTTACGTCAGGATAATGCAAGGAAAAGCATATGAGGAATGAAAAACAGCCCTTAAAAATTATTATATTTTATAATACAAATATTTTTGAGAAAGCGATATGTGATTTTATTAAAAAAGAATCCAAAAACATACCTGTTGAGATAACTATCTGTGACGACTATGCATTTCTTTGTCGTCAGATAGCAGGTGGTAAAATTGATCTTCTCCTGACAGAATATTATTTTGTTTATAAAAAATGCAGTACGGGCGAGCAAAAATACCTCAAAGATGAGTGTCATAATCATCAAGTCAAAATCATGATGTTTCTCCAGGATACTCAGACTCCATTAATAGGGAAGATAATACAATCGGGCTATCACGCGCTCATTAGCGCACAGGATAATGTAGAAGAGTTTCAAAATGCGCTGCAACACCTGGCCTCTTGTCGCGATACGGTATTCATATCTAAAGCCTTACGAAGCATAACGGATGACAAAAAACGGATGGCCCTGTCTGAGACGCTAACGTTGAAAGAGTGGGAGGTTATCTTTCTTATTGTTCAGGGCCAATCTCTGTCAGAGATAGCCGCGAAGAAAAATAGGGCAATCAGTACTGTAGCAACTCAGAAGCATAATGCCATGAAAAAGCTGAGTGTGAGCACCAACGGCGAACTGCTTAAATATGCTTATTTTAATGGAATATTATAAGTAAATGAATTTTTTTAAGATATCACTCAGCACCTCTTTTCTGCTGCTCTGGCTGGGGCACGCTCAGGCCTTAACGCTACAGCAGGCGGTAATGGTGGCGACCACCTATGACAGCGAATATCTTGCCGCCGTCAGTCTTCATCAGGCAGAGCAGCAAAAGCGCTATCAGGGCTTTGCCGGCCTCCTGCCAGAAATAACGTTAACCGGTAATTATTCAAAGCAGGATCAACCTAAGGCGGCCTATGCTGCGGGCGTTAAACGCCACGATTATGCACTTAATCTGACACAACCTCTTTTCGACATTGCCCGCTTCGCCAGCTGGCAAAGATCAAATGCCACAGCCAATATTGCTGATGCTAATTTTTTGCTGTCGCAGCAGAAATTAATACAAAACGTCAGTAAAGCATGGTTTGCGGTTATCTTTTCCAGAAAACAACTCACGACATTAAGACAGGAGAAAAAAGCATATGAACTTCAGTTAAGAAAAGCGCAGCGAGCACTGGCGGTCGATGATGGAACTCAGCTGGATGTTGATGAAGCACAGGCCAGCTATGATACTTCTGATGCTAATATGCTCTCTGCAGAAAACGATCTCAATCACGCTGATATTGATTTCCAGCGCTTAACGGGCCTGAGCGCGCAGGGAATAAGTGAAGCAGAAACGGCGTGTCTTTTTAAGCCGATGCGTGAAAACTTGAATACCGTTCTGGCGCGTGCAACAGCCAAAAACCTGAATATCATTGCTGCCTCGCATCAGCTTCAGGAATCGCGTTCAGACGTCTATGCGGCATTATCGACGCATCTGCCTGTCGTTACCCTTCGCGCTAACTATGGAGGTAACTGGAGCAGAGGAGAAAATGAGAATATGCTGGATGAATTCTTCGGAACAACCTCTAAAACCACAAACACTTATGTTGGTATTAATGTAGCGGTGCCCATTTTTACCGGCGGGCGGAATATTTCCCAAACGCTTGAGGCCGTGAGCCGTCACGACAGAGCTAAACAACTGCTGGAGGATACCCGACGAAAAATACTACAGGATACTCAGGTTGCCTGGCTCGACGTGAATAATAACCTGAAAAAGGTTTATGCCTTACGAAAAGCCAGGCAGTCTGCTAAGAAAAAGTTGGACTCGACAATATATGGAAAAGAGGTGGGACTAAGAACGCTAATTGATGAATTTAATGCTGAGAAAGAACTGTTTAAGGCAATACAGAATCTTACCGAAGCTGAGAATAACTTTATACAGCAAAAAATCCTGTTGGCAGCTGCCACGGGTGATTTAGATTATTCGATGCTGAAAAACTATATCTGTCATTAATCCAGGGCGTAAAAATTAATTATGAGCAGTCAATTATTCAGGGATGAGGCCTTAGAGGCTAACCGTTCAAAAGCGATTGGCAGGGTAGCCATATACTGCCCCCCTTATCGATGGGTTTACATAGCACTGGTGGCGGTTGTTACCCTTACCATCGTTTTATTTTGTTTCTTCGGTCACTATACGAAACGCGAAACTGCCACAGGTTCGCTGATACCCTCAGAAGGTATGATGAATATCATGGCGGCCAACAATGGCACCATTGTCGATCTTAATATGTTTGAAGGAAAGGAGGTTAAAAAGGGGGATCACCTTGCCACCCTATCCTCTGAAATTGCCACGAAATATGGGCAAACCCGGGAGAGGGTCGCCGAACAGCTGTTACAACAGACGCTGGGGCTGGAAAACGAACTCCAAAATCTTGAGAAGTTAAATAAGGAAACGCTTCAGGGATTGAATGAAAAAGAGAGCCATCTTAAGCAGCAGATTGAACAATACAAATCTATGCATTCACAGCGTTTTTCCCAGGTGGGCCTTGCCCGGAAACAACTCAAAAAAATCTCTCTGATGCGTGAAAACGGTTATGCCTCGAACTCTCAGGTTGAGCAACAGCAGTCCGCTCTTCTTGACGCCCAATCTCGTCTTCTTGATGTAGAAAGGCTGCAAACGGATGTTGAGCAGCAGCTGACGCTGACCCGACAGCAAAGACGGGAACAGCCGCTGAATTTTCGTAATAAGCAGCATGAAATTGAACGTCAACTTTCCAGCATCAGACAGTCGCGGGTGGAAAACGAATCACGTCGCTCCGTTATGCTGGAAGCGCCTCAGAATGCGCTTGTGGGTTCCGTTCTGGTAAAACCCGGTCAGATAGTCAGTGCGGGACAGTCTGTGGCCTCCTTATTGCCCGAAGATAGCCACCTGATCGCCCGTATCATGGTAAGCAGCAGGGCCATCGGTTTTATCAAACCCGGCCAGCAGGTGGTACTACGCTATCAGGCTTTTCCCTATCAGAAATTTGGTCAACAGTTTGGCACCGTCAGCGATGTCTCACGCGTATCACTTTCCCCACAGGAAGTTTCGCATATTACGGGTGACCTTCAGGTTCGCGAAGCTTTTTATCAGGTTCGGGTCAGGCTGGATAAACAGCATATGAATGCCTATGGGCAACGGGTAAAGCTGCAGCCAGGAAGTGCTTTAGAGGCTGATTTTATCATCGATAAGCGCCGCCTTTACGAATGGGTCCTTGAACCCCTGTATGCACTCGGACGTCGATCCTCTGTTTAATTTCCCCTTATTACTTCTCCTTATATTCAGGTTTATCACATATGAAAATTTTAAGAAATTTGCAGTTTTCCTGGCGGAGAAAGTTGCCGGTCTTGCATCAGACCCAGGCAGCAGAGTGCGGGCTGACCTGTGTAGGGATGATCGCAGGTTACTATGGCCACAATACCGATATGATCACCCTGCGTCGCGCCCACGCGACATCGCTCAAAGGAGCCACGCTGGCAGATGTGATGCTTATTGCTAATAATATGGGCATGTCGGGTCGGGCGCTCAGGCTTGAGCTGGAGGAATTAAATAAGTTACAGCTCCCCTGTATTCTTCACTGGGACATGAATCATTTTGTCGTCCTTAAAAAAGTCACTAAAAACAAGATTACCCTGCACGACCCGGCGCGCGGTAAATGTGAACTGACGTTTGAGCAGGCTTCAGAGTCCTTTACCGGCGTTGCACTCGAGCTCTATCCAAACTGCAATTTCGAGCAAAAAAATGAAAAAAGCCGCCTGTCGATGCTGAATTTAATTAGCAACGTTACAGGCATTGGAACCGTTTTCTTTCATATTATGGTGCTGTCCATTGCGCTTGAAGTATTTGGCCTGCTCTCCCCCTTTTACATGCAGTGGGTGATGGACCAGGTACTGGTATCGGCCGACAGGGATCTGCTGACGCTGCTGGGATGTGCGTTTATCTGCATCATTATTTTGCAAACCGGCATTTCTGCATTGCGTTCCTGGGTGACGACCTGGTTCTCCAGTCTGCTAAGCGTTCAGTGGTCCAGTAATATTTGCTCCCACTTACTCGGTCTGCCGATGTCCTATTTTCATGAAAGACATATCGGGGATATCGTCTCGAGGTTTGGCTCCATAAGTACGATACAGAATACGCTGACCACCCGCTTTATCAGCTCCATTCTTGATGGCGCGATGGCCGTCGTGACCCTTTTTGTGCTCTTTAGCTATAACAGTACTCTCACCTGGATCGTATTGGCTACCGTCGCTATCTATACCCTGCTCAGAGCGGTTTCCTTCCGCCCGTTCAGGCAGGCCAATGAAGATCAGCTGATAGCCTCTGCAAAAGCACAGTCCCAGCTGCTGGAATCCATTCGGGGCATGCAGGCCGTAAAGCTCAATAATAAAGAAGAGATCCGCGTATCCAGCTATGCCAGCGAGTTAGTCCAGGTAACTAATAAAGGCATAAAAATTCAAAGACTTTCCATTCTTTTCAGCGTGTTGCAAGGGTTAACGTCGGGGATAAGCCGTATTATTCTCGTCTGGCTGGCCGCTATTCAGGTGCTGAATGGAAACTTCACTGGCGGCATGCTGGTCGCTTTTATCAGCTTTTCCGATCAGTTCATCTCGCGCATGACGGGTTTAGTTGATGCTGTTATTGAGTTTTCAATGCTCAGACTGCACGGTGAGCGCCTGGCAGATATCGTTCTGACAGAAACCGAGAGGAATACTGAGAACCTGGCTGCGCTACCTGAAGATGATGAGCCCTGCACGGTTGCGATTAAAAACATCGATTTTCGCTATGCGGAGACGGAGCCCTACATTCTAAAAAACTGCAGCTTTACGATAGCGGCGGGTGAGTCCATTGCTATTATCGGCCCCTCAGGACAGGGAAAAAGTACGCTGGCAAAACTGATGTTAGGCCTTCTTCGCCCGGAGTCGGGCGAGATTATGATTAATGATACGGATATTAAGAAATTGGGCATGAAGTACTTCCGTAATCTTGTTGGAAGTGTCATGCAGGATGACATTTTGTTTGCGGGCTCCATTATGGATAACATTTGTTTCTTCGATGCGACATATGATGAAAATAGAGCAATAGAAGCCGCTCACATTGCCCGAATACATGAAGATGTTCTGGCCATGCCTATGGGGTATAACAGTCTGGTTGGCGATATGGGGTCTTCTTTATCAGGGGGGCAAATTCAACGTATTCTGCTGGCCAGGGCTCTTTACAGACGTCCAAAATTGCTTATTCTCGATGAAGCAACCAGCCACCTTGACGTTACAAGAGAAAGCGCTATTAATAACGAAATATCTAATATGAAAATAACCAGAATTATAATAGCGCATCGCCCTGAAACCATCCTCAGCGCTGACCGGGTAATTTGTCTTGATAAGGGGGAATTAAAAATTATCAACAAAAAAAACCTCTTTAAGTAGGCTTTAGACTTTATACTATTGTTGGACAGTAGCCTTCCCGATAATCTCAGCTCTCGAAATTTGTTGTTAACACTATAAAACAAGAGAGCTCAATCAATGCGTGAATTACACCCTTCAGAAATAAATAAAGTATCAGGGGAAACTTTTTAGCCCCCTGGTACTGCTGTAATTTTTTCCCGGGGGTGTGACCAGCGCAATATGCAAACGTGCTGCCCGCAGCGGCGATCAGCGGGGTGGATGAGCGTTAGAGCTGTCAGTACATTGATCGGCATGATTGCGGCGGTTATAGCCGGAGGCGTTCAGGATGCACTTTATTGTGTGGTCAATGACTGGAATCTCGCAATGAATTTTGCTGATACTTCCTAAGTAAGTTATTAATTGAATTTTCAATATACCCACGTAACGGGAGGAAGGCTATATGCGTCAGATCTGCATTAAATAATTAGCTCAGGCATCAGGCGGAATCCTCACCTGACTAATTCCTGATATTATCCGTGGCACCGATTCGAATAACTCCGATCGCCAATGGATAAGCCCTGTTACCGGCCCTTCCCCGACAGTCGGCCAGGGTGGTTGTAATGAGTAAAGTTGCGTCCGGGGAATTAGCGATAGCGATAACATGCGTTGGCTCTGCTCGGTTGTATTTTCATTACTGGCTTTGCGGAAAGTAACCCTTTCTGAATTAAAGACCCAATTAGTTTTTTTAAAAATATCTCCAGACTTTAAAGAGATAATCTTAAATTTACCGTTGTGAACCTATTTATAAAGGAATATAAGATGAAAAAGACACTCATTGCATCATTAGTTATAGCGACCAGCGCTCTGGTCTCATTCCCGACCCTGGCTACACCATCAGGTTCAATTATTGTTGACGGCGCAATAACCGCCTCGACCTGTGATGTCGCTTTAGATAATGACAAGTCCGGTAACGGTACCGTAAGTCTGCCAAAATTATCAACCAGAAACCTGGCTAAAGCGGGTGACACTGCCGGTGGTACCAGCTTTGTGATCAAGCTGACCAACTGTACACCCGCCACAGGTGGCGTGCGCGCCTGGTTTGAAACAGGTGCCGCTGTTGATGCCGTCACCGGCCGACTGATTAATACCAATACTACGGCAGAGGGTGCAGAAAACGTTGACGTTCAGCTGCTGAACGATAAGGAAGACGTACTTCAGGCGGGTAGCAGCAGCCAGCGTACTCACGCCGCAACAGATCTGGTAGGGGGTGCTGCCAACCTGGTATATAAAATGCGTTATTATGCCGTCACAGACGACGTTAAACCGGGAAAAGTTGATACCAAAGTGACTTACTCTATCGATTACGATTAATAATAACCTGTACTTTTAATAAATCGGGGGCTCACCCCGATTTATTAAGGAATATACGATGAATTTATGTACTACTGTCGTCAGATCCGCTGTTTTATCCCTGTTCGCTTTTTCAAATATCATAAGTGCCGGCATTGTCATTAACGGTACGCGTGTGATTTATAATGAAAAAGAAAAGGAAGTCATTGTCCGACTCGAAAATAAGGGGATACAGCCCTCTCTTGTACAGGCGTGGATAGACGAAGGCAACGAAGAACAAAAAATAAACACAATGAATGTCCCCTTTTTAATATTACCGCCTGTCTCGCGCATTGAACCCGGCCAGGGACAAAGCCTGAGAATTACCTATACCGGGCAGGCACTACCGACAGAAAGAGAGAGTGTTTTTTGGTTCAATATAGTAGATATTCCGCCTCAGGCTGAAAACAATGACGGTAACGAACTGCAGATGGCCTTCCGCACAAGGATGAAACTCTTTTTCAGGCCGTCGGGGCTTAATAAGTTATCGTTTACCGATGCCATTGCGAAAATAGATTTATTTATTTCCAAAGAAGCGCCTGGCGACACCGTTAAAATTTATGTAAAAAACCGTTCTGCGTTTCACGTCACGCTTTCGTCCCTGGATATCCAGCGCGGAAGTAAAATTATTGCAACTGTACAGGGTAGTATGATTTCACCTTTCGCTACAGCGTCAATTAATCTGAAAAGAGAATATCTGGCCAGGGATTACCAGTTTTTCTTAAATTACATTAATGATTATGGTGCAATGATAAAGCGCCCCCTTACAGAGAGCTGAATGCCACTTTAGTCACTCAAGGATGATCATATGAAACTCCGCGTACTTTCCAGGTTCGTTCTCTCAGTCACTACAATGATATGTGTGTCAATATTTATAAAATCACCTTTACTGGCTGCGGTTAAATTTAATCCCGACTTTCTTAACCGCATGGCGGGCGGCGATATTGATATCTCCCGATTCAATGGGGAATACCGGATATTGCCCGGTAAATATTTCCCGGATGTCTATGTGAATGGCCGACTTATTGGTCGTAGCAATATTAATGTTACAGAAAAAGCAGGCCATTCAAGAATTTGCATCAACCAGGAAATCATCACGCTGTCCGGAATAAAAACCAGCGTTATCTCGCCGGAAATAATGGAACGTCTCACAGAGCCGTCGCAGTGCATGACCTTAAAGGAAGTATTGCCGGACGGCAGCGTGGTGATGAATCTCTCGGCTATGCGCATCGACTTATCCATTCCGCAGGCCCACCTAAACCAGCTGGCACGCGGGTATGTTCCACCTTCGATGTGGACCTATGGCGTAAATGGCCTGTTTGCCAGTTATAATACCAGCTACTTCGAACAGCATAATGGCAACAATGTTAGTCGATCATTTTATGGCGATCTCAGATCCGGGCTGAATCTTGGCCCCTGGCTCCTGCGCCACGCCGGTACGCTGCACTGGAATCAGACAGCGGGCCGACGCTACAACCGTTTTAGTACCAATGTGCAGCGGGACATTGTCCTCCTGAATTCACGCTTACTGATGGGCGACTCCAGCACCTCAGGTGAAATCTTCGACTCCTTTTCTTTTCGCGGCGTCCAGCTGGCGACTGCAGAACTGATGCTACCTGATTCACTCCGGGGATACGCGCCTGTCGTCAGGGGTATTGCCAAAACCAATGCCAAAATCACCATTAAGCAGCGTGGAAATGTAATTTATGAAACCACGGTACCGCCCGGGGAGTTTTCTATCCACGACCTCTACCCATCCGGCTATGGGGGTGATTTAGACGTCACCGTTACTGAGGCGGATGGAACGCGATCCTCCTTTTCCGTTCCTTTTTCTTCTGTTACCCAGCTCCTGCGGCCTGGAATGAAAAATTACAGCCTTGTTGCAGGCCAGCTGCGTAATCTCAACCTCAAAGATCAGCCTCTCGTTGTTCAGGCTACCTATAAGCAAGGTATCAGTAATCTGCTGACAGCCTATACGGGGTTAACCAGTACGGGCAACTGGAGTTCAGGCGTAATCGGTAGCGCGTTGGGCACGCCGGTCGGAGCGTTCTCATTTGACATCTCCGGTACAGAATTCAAATATAAAGAAGAATCACGCCATGGCGTCAGCACGAAAGCAAGCTATAGCAAACTGCTGACGTCCACTAACAGCAATATCTCTCTGGCGGCTTACCGCTTCTCATCACCCGGTTATCTGGATATATACAATGCGGTATATCTACAGGATTTAATTGAAAACAATCCCGGTGGCAATAATCTGCTAAGACGGCTTAATCGGCCTAAAAACCGAATCTCATTAACTCTGAGCCAACCGCTAAGTGAAAATATGGGGCAGGTTTACCTCTCCGGCTTCAGAGAAAACTACTGGAATAAAGGCTATACCAATACCCAGTTTCAGATTGGTTACAATAATCATTACGGCTTCCTGAGCTATGGCCTGTCGATAAACAAAACCTTTAGCCAGGTAGATTCGGAAACGCAGTATCTGCTTAATTTCTCTCTGCCGTTAGGCACCGGGCGGCAGAGTGCCAACATTAACAGCTATACCACCCTGGAAAAAAAGGGATCTACCAGCCAGTTAGGCGTCAGCGGTCAGGCCGGTGAACGTAATCAAATGGGATATAATGCTTCGGCCAGTAAGAATAAGAATAAGAATTACTCCGGCAGCCTTAATGGAAATTATATCTCCTCTGGTACAACAATGAACGCGGGTTACTCTGGTGGTAAAGGCTACTATGGTCTGTCAGGCGGACTTAGCGGCAGTATTGTAGGTATCTCTGATGGTCTGATACTCAGCCCTTATAGCAACCTCAGCACGATGGCCGTCGTCTCTGCTCAGCACGCAGCCGGGGCCACCATCGAGGGTTACTCTGGCGTTAGCCTTGATAAAAATGGCATGGCCCTCGTGCCTTATCTGAACCCTTACCGTATTAATCAGATCGCTATCAGTCCTAAGGGGCTGCCCTGGAATGTGGAATTGCAAAATACCAGCCAGCAGGTGGCACCACATCAGGGAGCGATTGTAAGAATCGACTACCCAACGCAGCGCGGACGTATGGTCCTGATCCGTGCTGAGCTTCCGGATGGTAATGCGTTGCCCTTTGGCGCGGCGGTGAGAAAAGCCAATGGCGAGCACGTGGGAGTGGTCGCCCAGGGTGGGCAGATATATGTTCGACTGAAGGAAGATGACGCAAGTCTTTCAGTGCGTTGGGGAAGCAAAAGTGAAATGGGCTGCAATTTTACTATTGAACTTGAATCGCCGTCTCTTTCTACCCCCAAAACGTTTACAAGGCTCCACCGCATCTGTCTGCCACTGGCTTCGGATGCACTTACTCACGGCGCAGTAAAACCCGCGTTGATGGCACATCTTAAGACCCCGGGCCAACCCAAGGGTTAAGACAGCGATAAAGGGACACGTAATGCAAATGATAAAATCCTGTTTGCTAATTTTCTCACTCACGGTCTGTTTTTATACGCGAGCGGACCTCACCTGTGGCTTTAGCGATAATTATGTGGGGAAGACGGAATTTGACTTTAAAACTATTCCTTCCCAAATTCCCTCCGGCTTACCGGTTGGGACGGTAATTTACAGTAAAACCATGAACTTTAAGACCTGGTGTGCCAAGGCCCCACGCAGTTCAGGGGTTTTCGATAGTGAATATATTTATTTTAATGTCAAAAACCTCGACGGCGTTTTCGGAAGAGAGAGTGGTTTAGGCCTTTCCATCACGATAAATGGCCAAAAGTTCAGGGGCGCTCAAAGTTTAAAAACGGATTATCAAACGCGCACTCTTTTTATTATGGGTTCACCCACCGATCGTTACCTAAATTTTGATTCGGAAGTTGTCGTCGATCTAATAAAGACAGGAGAAAATGTTACCCTGGATCCTCAGAGCAATACGGTGGTCTTGTTCGATATAGGTTCAGTGGGTAATGGCAGCCTACAATTTATGATGAGAAATACCAGTATGCTGAGTTTCTCCACACAAACCTGTGATGTTACGGGCGATGAAAATTACCGTGTCACCCTTCCACCCCTGAGTATCCATGACGTTTCAGGAACGGGCAGCACGCCGGGTGTCAGTAGCGACTTTAATATTAATCTGTTCTGTAATTCTAATTTGTGGAGTACCCTGGGGATCTGGATGACGTTAACAGGCCCTGGCATTTCCGGACTGGAAAAACAGGGTGTATTTTCCTTTAAGGATAAAGCCACCGGAGAAATATCGAATCAGATTGCCATGCAAATATCCCGCTCAGAAGAGAATATCTGGACCCCCATTTCTCTGGGCGAGAAATTTAAGGTTGGCAGTTTTGAATCGGCTCTCTCAAACATAACTATCCCGCTGCGGGCTGGCTATTATGCGCTTAGCAATAAACAATCAGTGGGTGAATACCAGACCACCCTTATCTATACGATTAAATACGAATAATTAAGGCGTTAACGTGGCGATCGTGCATGCATTTAGCTACCCTGAACATAAATCCAACGTTTCGGAAGAGTTTACTGTTCCCAGGGTAAATATTATTTCATGGCAGGATGGCGCAAACATTACCCTAAGCCGGGATCATTCCCTGCCAGAACAAACTTTATGCTTATAACATGATGCAATCGCGTATTGATCAGAGCGTGGCTCATTTTACCTTCAGTTGAACCCTTTCGTACCTGGAGCGGCTAACCGCCCGAAACATCGGGCGGTTAATTGCCCTTCGCAAATTTATTTTGCGTAGGCTTCTGTCGAAATCGTCAGTACGACGTCATCACTTACTGCTGGCACATACTTATCCAGCTTAAACTCTGAGCGCTTGAACGTTGTGGTGGCGTCAAATCCTACTGCTTCTTTTTTCACCATCGGATGCATACCCTGCTTGTTCAAGATTGCATGCAGGATAACAGGGCGGGTGATATCCCGGATAGTCAGGTTGCCATAGACGTCCATTTTATTTTTCCCTTTGCTGACCACCTTCGTACTCTTAAAGGTCGCAGTCGGGAACTTCGCCACGTCGAAATAATCCGCTCCCTTAAATTCGCTGGTCAGCGCATCAACATGGGTGTTGATCGTATCAACCGGGATAGAAACATCCACTTTTGAATGAGTCACGTCTTTTGCATCGAAATCAATATTACCGGTTATGTTCGATAAATCGGCGGTCGGATGCGAGAAACCAAAGTGGGTCCAGGAGACAACAACAGAGGTATGGCCTGAATCCATCGCGTAGCTTTCTGGCGCGGCGGCAGAAAACTGTGAGTAAAGTGCGGTACCAATAAGTAGCGGCAGGGTAATCTTTTTTAATACAGACATGCGCAAAAGCCTTAGTTAAACAATGAGTATTAACCATAGTGCAATATTCATTGTTTAACCGATATTCAAGATATTTGAGTCAATCCTTCAAATATATTAGTTAACACCCGTAACTATTTTACCCGCATCCCTTTCCCCTGAGATTAAGACAAAATCAATACAGGGGAATAGCCCTGGGGGCTGCGGGTTACCTTCAGGGCGTTATTGTTGATTAATAAACGCCTTAATTACCTCCTGCCAGGGCGTGGAAGAACGGCCCACCAGCTGACTCAGAGTATGACTGTCATCGAAAAGCGCCCCTTTCGCCGCGCTGGCATCGGAGTCACCCAGCATTTCCGCTAACGCATCGGGCAACCCCGCCTCTTTCAACGCCCCGACAAACTCGGCTTCAGGCAGATTAATGTAGTGAATATCCCTGCCGCTTTGTCTGGCGATCTCGCGGGTAAATTCCGCCAGGGTGTATGCGCTATCGCCTGCAAGTTCATAGATTTTTCCAGCCGCATTCTCATGCGTCAAAACCGCAGCTGCGGCTTCAGCATAGTCCTGACGGCTCGCAGAGGCGATTTTCCCCTCCTGCGCGGCACCAATAAAGGCCCCGTGAGCCATCGCCGGAGCAATGCTGGCCGCATAGTTTTCGGTGTACCAGCCGTTGCGCAGAATGGCATAGGGCACGCCGGAGGCGATTAATGCCCTTTCGGTCGCGAGATGCTCTTTCCCAAGGCCCATGGGGGTGGTGTCGGCATGCAGCAGGCTGGTATAGGCCAGCAGCTTCACCCCGGCCTCTTTGGCGGCAGCAATCACCGCCTTATGCTGCGATTCACGCTCGCCCAGCTGGTTAGAGGAGATCAGCAGAACTTTCGTTACCCCGTTAAGGGCACTGAGCAACGTTTCAGGTTGGGTGTAATCCCCCTGACGGACATCTATCCCCAGGGCGGTAAGATCGCGGGCTTTTTCAGGTGAACGTACGACGGCAATAATCTCACCTGCTGGCGTCGATTTTAATAATGCATCAATGACTAAACGGCCAAGCTGACCTGTTGCACCGGTAACAGCAATCATCATGTGCTCCTTATGGCGTAGTGAAATTTTTCCGCGGCTCAGAGACCGCGAATGTGCTTTAACCTTACCAGCCTAAGTCATATACTAATTAAAAGTAAGTACGCACAGGAATGTTAGTATGAAAAAAGAATCCGCGCAGCCCCTCTCTACCCTGAGTGAAAAGTTTCGTCGCGGTGAGCTATTGAACACTCACTGCCCATCGCGTGAGGTGCTCAAGCGTCTGACCAGCCGCTGGAGCCTGTTGGTTTTGGTGGCGCTGGAGGAGGAAACGCTTCGCTTCGGCGAACTGCGCAAAAAGATTGGTGGCGTCAGCGAAAGGATGCTGGCGCAGACTTTGCGGTTTATGGAAGAAGATGGATTCGTCGAGCGTATTGCGTGGGAAGTTGTACCGCCGCACGTAGAGTATCGTCTTACTCCTCTGGGACAGGAGGTGCGTGGTCAGGTAACGGGACTGGCCGACTGGATCGAGATGAACCTGCATCAGATTATGGGTAATCGTCGCGAGCGGGCGCAGGCCGGAAAGGAATAATCCGTCCAGGCAGGCCTGCGCCCAGTTGCGATGACCTGAGAGTAGAAAAACAGATCACCTGAGGTGACGGCGAGACACTGAAAGCGCATCAGCCTGTAATTACGGCGAGACACATAAAAGTGCCTCAGCCTGTAATATCAGCGGGACACATAAAAGTCTCAGCCTGCAATGACTCCGAGACACTGAGATACGCACCAGCCCGCAATTACTGCGGGACACAGGGATGCGCATCAGCTATTTAGCGCGCGGGCATGGCATCCGGGTACATTGCCAGCAGGCGGCGGGTCACACCGTTTGTCCAGCCAAAGCCGTCCTGGAGGGGGTATTCTCCCCCTCCAGCCAGCACCGGTGCCCGGCCAGCGACGTTGTACTTCTCAACCATCTTATGGTGCCGATCGTAGGTTGCGCCTACAATCTGTAGCCAGCGCGTGGCGATCTCTTTCGCCAGCAGCTCTTCGCCGTAGTGATTCAGCCCTTCTATCGCCATCCACTGCACAGGCGCCCAGCCGTTAGGCTTGTCCCACTGCTCGCCGGTTTCGTCTACCGTCGAGAGCACCCCACCGGGAGCCAGCAGATGCGATCGAATTGCCGCCGCCATACGGGTTGCCTGCTCATAACCGGCCATCCCAACGTAAAGGGGCGTTACGGCGGCCGCAGAGAACATGCCTTTTTCACGGTCGCACCAGTTATAGTCACGATAAAGTCCGGCTTCTGCATCCCACAGGTATTTATCCACGACGGCGCGGCGACGCTCTGCCTTCTGCTGGAACTGCTCCGCCGTCAGCGGATCGTTATCCGCCGCGGCCAGCCGGGCGATAGTGGTTTCCAGCTTATAGAGAAACGCGTTCAAATCGATCGGCACAATGCGCGTAGTATGGATACTTTCCAGGCGGCCAGGCTCGCTGAGCCAGCGTGAGGAAAAATCCCAGCCGGAAGCCGCTCCGGCGCGCAGGTCGCGGTAGACCTCACTGGCAGGACGGGAAGAATTTCGGGCTGTTTCCACGTCCTCAATCCAGGATTCATCGCGTGGCGTATCGCGATCGTCCCAGTAACGGTTAAGCACCTCGCCGCCCGGCAGCATCACCACATGGCGATAAGCTTCGTTTGGCGTCAGGGAGTCAGCCCCTTCCATCCAGAAAGCATGTTCACGTTTTAACTGTTTCAGGTAGCGCTTCGCTTTCTTAATGCCATCTTTTTCAAACAGTTCGACCATCATTGCAAAAACGGGCGGCTGAGAGCGGCTGAGATAATAAGTCCGGTTGCCATTCGGGATATGGCCATAGGTATCGATCAGCCAGGCGAAGTTGTCCGCCATATTGCGCATCAGATCGTCGCGGCCGCTGGCGGCGAAGCCCAGCATGCTGAAGTAGGAGTCCCAGTAATAAGTTTCACTAAAGCGCCCGCCCGGGACCACATAAGGTTCAGGCAGGGGCAGAAGCGAGGAAAACTCAGAATGTTTCTCAGGCTGACGCGTCAGCACCGGCCACAGGGAGTCAATATGCTGCCCCATATTTTTCGCAGGATCTGAAATATAGCGGCTGTCGTGGGCCCGCGGCAGATCAAAATTCTCCAGCACGAAGGTCAGCAGATTAAAATCGGCCTCTTCACGCTGGATATAATAACGATATAAAATACGTTCCGGCTCAATTTTTGGCGCACAGTCCGCAAAGGTTTTACTGTCGGTGAATATACGGGCGCTCTGTACCGCCGAAAACAGTTCCTGATAGCGGTCGGACGGCGTCAGGATATCCGGCGCGGGGAGGCCGCTAATCGGCTCCGGCTGGGGTTCGGGCTGCGCATCTGCGCTGGCCTCGTAGTCGTTATACCAGGCCTCATAATCAGTACGGTTATTGTCAACGATCAGGTCATTTTGATTAAAAGTGATAAAAACCTCCTGATGCCAATTAATATCGACAATGTTTGCAGTGTATTTTTTAATTTAAGCGTTCAGTATAGTACCCTCGTCTCATAATGCAAATCGATGATTTTATTACCTGACATGAATCTATATTTCAAAACATAAACAATATTACCTTGCTTTACCCTCATTCACTGGCGGATATATCAACCCTTATCGGCAAAATATTAATGTATAATTAACTGTATTGAGAATAAATATTAACGGGGAAAACCCTGCTCTTAAATATTTACTTCATCCCGCCCACCCTCTAAGCTACGGCCCTCAATAACTGACAGACAGACGCCCGCCCCTGCCACCTGATAACCTCTACGGCGGAGACCGATGAGGGTGAAAGCCGCCGCGAAAAGCCAGAAGGAGCGCGACCATGAGCGATGTTGAAAACCTGCACGCGATGATCGTTTTTGCCCGAGTGGTGGAGACGCTTAGCTTTACCGACGCGGCAAAGGCCCTGGGGCTGTCGAAGTCCTCGGTCAGTAAGGAGATCTCGGCCCTTGAAATACGCCTCGGTGCCCGGTTATTACAACGCACCACGCGGAAAATTCAGGTAACTGAGGTCGGCATGACCTGGTATCACTACTGCGCGCGCATCTTAAGCGAGGTGAAAAGCGCCGAACTGTTTATACGCCAGTATCATGAAGAGCCGACCGGCAGCCTGCGCGTTGTGGCCCCGGTCACCTTTGGCTGCCAGTGTATTGTGCCGGTGCTGAACCAGTTTGTGGCCAATAACCTGCACGTCAGCGTGGATCTGGATCTAACCGATCGCCCCGTCAACCTGGTCGAAGATAATGTCGATATCGCGATTGTTATCCGCCGTGATGCGCCTGCGGAGGCGAACGCTAAACCTCTGATGGATATCAGCTGGGGACTTTATGCTGCACCCGAGTACCTTCAGCGCTTCGCCCCCATCCTCGGGCCGGACGATCTGCCGCGCCATGACTTTATTCTGTTCCGCGGCCCGGCGCATACGCTCTCGCTGCCGTTTAAAAAGGACAAGCAGAGACGAAATATTGAGGTTCGCAGCCGCTTCCGTGCCAATAACAGTACCGCGCTGGTCAACTCTGCGATTGCGCAAACCGGCGTTGCCTATCTGCCGGATTATATCGCCCAGACCGCAGTAAAGGCGGGCAGGCTTCAGCGGGTTCTGCCGGAATGGGAAATGGATCTGTACCGCTCGTACATCCTGTACCGTCATGAGGGCGTAATATCGCCGCGCGTCAGGCTGTTTATGGAGGCGTTGCAGAAGGCGTTGCAGGTGGATACTGCTCAGGCTTGACCGGGCGGCGATGGGCCGCCCGCGCTGACATCAGTAGTAATTACCGTGGCGGTAATCCCAGGTCGTGAAGGTGTCAGACAGCATGGACATGATTTTGTCCACGTCCAGCCCCTTACGGATCAGGACCGGACAGGGGGTAATATTGCGCTCACCCTTCTGTTCAGGCACCAGCTTGCCGCTCTCATCCACCATCGCCACCATCACGCCCTGCTCGTAGCGGGTCTTTTCTGATTCGTTTGGCTGGATAGATTTCACGTAGTCATTGGCTTCGATGATCAGATCCGCCTGTGATTCAATGCGCTCACCGATGCCTTCTACCAGACCGCGGTTACCCTTACCTGATGGGTTAGCAGAGCTGGCGAATGAAAACTTGCCGTGATTTTCCCACAGCTCTTTTGCCAGATTTTCACCGGGTACGCCGAATTTAATCACGAAGCAGCTGGTCTGACGGCGATCCATCATCAGCTCTTTCGAACCATCTTCCGGAATGCGCGCCACCGCCTCTTCTTTCCACGGCAGGATGCAGCCCAGCAGCACATCGTTATCCCAGTGCTGCTGATACAGGGACTCAATTTCCGGGTTCAACTGAGCCAGCTCTTTTAACTGCTCCAGCGAACCGCACAGTACCACGCCCGGCTTATTACGGTTACGCTGCTTGGCGTCAAACTTACGCTCCAGACCTTTGGCATCAGAGGTCATAATGATGTAGCCCACCTTGGTTGGGCAAACGATCATCCCGCCGTCAGCAGACAGAATTTTTACCGCTTCTGGCTGTAAGCCGCCGTTCCAGTGAATGGTTTTATTACTCATGAGCACACCTGCCTGTTCAGAAATTAAGAGTGTCAGTCTGCGCCCCTCCCTTATGCAGGTGGAGGGCGGCATAACCTGTTAAAGCCATCCTACCCTCCCCGCCCGTATTCGCAACAATTAAGCATCTTTTAGATTCATTGTTTCCATCAGGAAACAGTCGTTGCAAATAAGATGGCAAGACTGAACTTTTCTTTCACCCTGGCCACCCAGCATAAATCTGAGAGGAGCAAGAGCATGCACATCGACTTTTTCCGCGCGGCAGATCAGAGCGAGCTGCGCAGTTGGTTTTCCTCCCAGGAGGCGGTGACGCAGTGGGCCGGGCCGGGTGTCGCCTGGCCGCTGACGGCGGGATTTATGCGTACGCTGCTTGACTCCGATGAACAGCAGCCAGCACGCCTGCTCACCTTTGCCACGCGACGTGACGGCCGGCTCGCGGCGGTAGCGCAGCTGAGCTTCGACTGGGAGAACCATCTTGCCTGCCTGTGCCGCGTGGCCGTCAATCCGGCGCTGCGAGGAAAAGGTTTGGCGGGCGAACTTCTGAACGTCATGATCCATACCGCCTTTAAGGATCCCGCTATCGAACGGCTTGAGCTGGTTGTTTATCCGCAGAATCGGGCGGCGGTGCGCACCTACGAAAAGCTGGGATTTGTGCGTGAGGGGGTCAGGCGGGCATGCGTAGCGGTAGGAGAGGCGCGCTGGGACAGCGCTTTTTATGGCCTGCTGCGCGCGGAATTCACCGCGCGCAGCGCCGCCTGAATCAGGCTGGGATCAGTTTTTCCGCTTTCAGCTTATCAAACAGGGTGATAAACGCATCCCGGGTAGACTGATAGCCCGTGAAGCCCGCCTTACGGCTTTTGCTGATATCGGTGATCACTTCCATTGGGCGGCCCAGGTCGGCGTCGGTATGCCACCAGGAGACCAGACGACTGATGTCGTCCTCTTTCAGATCGAACTGCTGGGCAATCGCTTTCCACTGCCCGGGCGCGGCATCCATCCGGCCATCAAGCGGCTGCATCTCATCCGGGTACGGCGCCGCCTCAATGCCGAAGTAGCTGGCAATCTCGCTCCACATCCACTTCCAGCGGAAGACGTCGCCATTGACGACGTTAAAATCCTGATCCCGGGCAGCAGGCGAGGTAGCAGCCCACTCCAGCTGCTGCGCAAGGACGTGCGCATCGGTCATATCGGTCACACCTTCCCACTGGGTTTTCGAGCCAGGGAAGATAAACGGCTGGCCGGTCTGCCTGCACAGGCTGGCATAGACGGCCAGCGTCTGACCCATGTTCATCGCATTGCCCAGGGCAAAGCCGATAATGGTATGCGGGCGATGGACGCTCCAGGTGTAGCCATATTTCTCTGCGCCCGCAAAGACTTCATCTTCCTGCGCGTAGTAGAAGTTATCAACCGGCTGACGGCCCTGCTCTTCACGGAACGGCGTTACCGGAACGGCACCCTTACCGTAGGCGTCAAACGGCCCCAGATAGTGCTTCAGCCCGGTGACCAGCGCTACGTGACCGCCTTTCAACCCATCGCCCAGCGCGTCAATCACGTTGCGTACCATCGCACCATTCACGCGAATGTTCTCTTTCTCGTTTTCCTGACGCGCCCAGACGCTGAAAAAGACCTTATCGACCTTAACATCCTTCAGCGCCTGCTTTACGGACTCCCTGTCGGTCAAATCAGCCGTCAGTGAGGTGCAGCCTGCCGGGACGGCGGTACGGCCACGGGACAGACCCAGAACCTGCCAGCCATCGGTGTTCAACTGTTCGGCCAGGGCGGTACCAATCACGCCGCTGACGCCAACGATTAATGCACGCTGTTGCATAATTTATCTCCTGTTTTGATTATCCGGTAAGCTTAATAGAGAATTAAATTCTTATCTCAGGTATAAATTCACATCATTAATGAATAAGAGTCATCAATCATGCACAGTCAGGATCGGCTACGGGGGATCACGCCCTTTGTGGCCACCGTTGAGCACGGCAGCTTTACCGCCGCCGCAGAGAGCCTGCATCTGACCAGTTCTGCCGTCAGTAAAAGCATTGCACGGCTGGAAAACCGGTTGGGATCGCGGCTGTTTGAGCGCACCACGCGCCGTCTGGCGCTCACTGACGCGGGACAGGCTTTTTACGACACCTGTAATCGGGTGCTGAGCGAGCTGGCGGAAGCGGAATCGGTGCTGGCGGCACAGCGCACCAGTCCGGTCGGCAGGATGCGGATCGCCGTTCCGCACACCTTTGGCCGGATGAGCGTAATGCCTCTGCTTACGCAGTTTTGCCAGCAGAATCCGGATATGCAGATTGGCCTGGCCTTCTCCGACCGCTTTGTTGACCTGTTTGAAGAGGGTGTGGATATCGCCGTGCGCATCGGTGGCCCGGCAGAGTATCCGCCCTCGCTGGGATTTCGCTATCTGGGCAACGAGCAGCTGATATTCTGCGCCGCGCCGCACTATCTGGCGCAGCACGGCACGCCAGATTCACTTGAATCACTTAGCGATCACCAGGCTATTGTCTATGACCGCGTGGACGGCAGCACCAGCCCGTGGTACATCGCCTCGCCTGACGGGCGCATTGCTACGCGCACCGTCCCGCACCGCATGGCACTGGGAGACGGCGAAGCGCAGGTTGCCGCCGTCGTCGCCGGCCTGGGCGTGGCGCAAATGGCGACCTGGCTGATGGAAAAGCAGCTGGCTGAGGGGCAGCTGGTACAAATTCTGCCCGAACTGGCCGTCACTGGCCTGCCGCTCTACGTGGTGTGGCCGCGCAGAAAGCAGCTTACGCCAAAGGTGGATGCGCTGTTAACGGCGCTGGAGGGGCTATCCATTTCTGGCCAGAACGGCCTCCAGGCGGAGAAGGAGACCCGTTGAAAATCAGAACGGCCAGCCCGCTGGCCGTTCTGCTCAGGCTTATTTCACTTCGATCAGCTTCTCTACGTCGGGGCTTCCCTGCGGTTCTGCCATCTCTTTGCGCACCTTCGCCACGTCGCGGGCGCTGACCGGGGTTTTTGCCGTATTCCCCCAGCTGGTGCGAATAAAGTTGACCACGTCGGCCGTCTGTTGATCGCTCAGCCGCCAGCCAAACGCCGGCATGGTGATGGTCGAGGGTGCACCCTTTACGCCGGGCAGCGTGGCGCCGCTGAGGACAATATGGATCAGCGACGTCGGATCCCCGGCCTGCACCACGGCATTCCCACGCAGCATCGGGAAGAAGCGCTTGTAGCCGCTGCCGTCAGTTTTGTGGCAGGCCGCACAGCTATCAATGTAGACCGACGCTCCCGGTTTGCTGTCATCGCCGTGCCAGAGCGCGTTGGCTTCAGCATTATCGGCCGCAAAACCAACCTGGTTCGGATCGCGTGCACCCAGCGACTTCAGATAGCGGGCAATGGCCGTTGCTTCCTCCGCGCTCAGATGTTGCAGACTGTGCTGGACGACGTCCGTCATCCCGCCAAATACCGCCGTGCGGTCGTTACGCCCGGTGCGCAGGAACTGCACCAGCTCATCCTCGCTCCAGCCCCCCAATCCATCACGGCTGTCGCCGCGTAGATTACTGGCGGTCCAGCCATCAATTGGCGCGCTGCTGCCGGCAAGATAGTCGCTGCCTTCACTGTCGTTCAGGGCTTTTTCCTGCATGGTCAGGCTACGCGGCGTGTGGCAGGCACCGCAGTGGCCTAACCCCTCCACCAGATACTGCCCACGCGCCAGCACCGCATCCTGCCCGCTGAGCGGCTGGAAAGCCTTAACGTCAGGGGCGAAAATGCCGCGCCAGATCGCCAGCGGCCAGCGCATCGAGAGGGGCCAGGGAATGTCGCTCTTACGATTAGCCTGTTCAACCGGCTGCACACCGTGCATAAACCAGGCATAGAGCGCGTGCATATCCTCATCGCTCACCACGGCATAAGAGGGATAAGGCATTGCCGGATAGAGCGTCTGGCCATTTTTCGCCACGCCGTGCCGCACCGCTTTCTGGAAGTCATCCCAGCTGTAGTTTCCAATGCCGGTTTTTTTATCGGGAGTGATATTGGTGGAGTAAATGGTGCCGATCGGCGTTGCCATCGGCAGCCCGCCCGCAAAGGGTTTACCGCCCATTTTGGTGTGGCAGGCTACACAGTCGCCTGCCCGTGCCAGGTATTCGCCGCGTTTGATCTGCGCCGCACCGCTATCATCCGCGAAGGCGGCACAGGTGGTCATCCCCAGTAACAGGGCAGAAATTAACATTTTCATCGTGGATCTCCTCACGCCTGCACCAGCGGGCCTGGCTCCTTCAGATACCGTTCACGGATCGCCTTCGCCGACCAGTACGTCAGGGCGGCCACCAGGCCAGTCGGGTTATATCCCAGACCCTGTGGGAACGCCGAAGCACCCGGCACAAACACGTTCGGTACGTCCCAGCTTTGCAGATAGCGGTTCAGCGCGCTGGTTTTCGGGTCGTCTCCCATTATTGCCCCGCCGTTCATATGGGTGGTCTGGTAAACGGTGGTGTCAAAGTGCGTTCCCGGCATTTTTGGCGAGCCGCTGATCATCATGGGATTCATGGCTTCGGCGATTTTATGCATGCGGCCATGCATAAACTGCGACATTTTGATGTCGTTTTCCTGCCAGTCAAAGGTCATACGCAGCAGCGGCTGACCAAAGGCGTCCTTGTAGGTGGGATCCAGATCCAGGTAGTTGCTGCGATAGGACTGGTGCGCACCGTGCGCATCCATGGAGACGTGGTGCGTGTAGTGATCGGCTACCGCCGCCTTCCACTTGCTGCCCCAGCCGGGCGTACCCGGGGGTGTAGGCAGGCCGGAAATCGGCTTCACCCCTGCCTGGTTCACCCAAAAAGGTGACCCGCCGACAAAACCATATTTGCCGTGGTCAAAGTTATCGGCGTTAAAGTCATCCACACCGACGCCCGCACCGCCCGCACCAATAAAGTTATTCGTAAAGACGCTTTTATCGAAGAAGGCTTTAATGGTGGAGATGTTCTGGTAGGCAAAGTTGCGGCCCACCACCCCCTCATTCGTCACCGGATCGTAAGGCTTGCCAATACCCGAGAGCAGCATCAGATGCACATTATGAAACTGGAATGCAGAGAGGATGACCAGATCGGCCTGCTGCTCAATCTGACGGCCCAGTGCATCAACATAGGTGACGCCGATGGCGCGCTTTTTATCTGCCGTCAGGTTTACGCGCAGCACGTTGGAATTTTCACGCAGCTCAAATCCCGCTTCCTGGCGCAGGGCGGGCAGCACATTGACGTTTGGCGAAGCCTTCGAGTACATGTAGCAGGCATAACCACTACAGTAGCCGCAGAAGTTGCATGGCCCCATCTGCGCGCCATAGGTGTTGGTATAGGGACCGGAGGTATTGGCCGAGGGCAGGTCGTAAGGATGGTAACCCACAGCCTCTGCCGCCTGGGCAAACATTTGTGCCGAGNGTAGGTCACTCCGAAGTCCTGAATGGTCATCCCTTCGGGGATAAATTTTTTACCGTAGCGTTCTTCATAATGGCTGCGCATCCGCAGCTCAATGGGATCGACGCGAAAGTGAACGCCCGACCAGTGCAGCCCTGCCCCGCCGGTACCGGTTCCCGGCAGGAATGCCGCCAGCTGGCGATAGGGCTGCGCGGTCTGCGTTGAATTGTGGCGGATGGTCACGGTGCTTTTCGACAGGTCCTGAAACAGCTTTTTACGGATGTTATAGGTCAGTTCGTCAATTACCTGCGGGTAGGCGCCGTCCGGATAAGTATCACGATGCGGTCCACGCTCCAGCGCCACGACATTCAGACCAGCTTCGGTCAGCTCTTTCGCCATTATTGACCCGGCCCAGCCAAAGCCGACGATTACCGCATCAACCTTTTTCATTTCAGTGCCCATAATCAGCTTCTCTCCCCGCGAATCGAGACCGGTGGGAACGGATAGCGTTCACCTCGCTCAACCCAGTCCATAAAGTCCGCGCGCGCGCCCGGAAAACCAATCAGCTGCCAGCCAACCATTCCCTGATTGCCGCCGTGGATGGGATCGCTGAAAAAGCCCTCCCGCGTGTTTTGCAGCAGATAGCTGAAGAATAGCGTGGACGGAACCTGCCTGAATTCGACGCTCCCGGCTTCAAAGGCCTCAAGGAGCGCATCCTGCTGCTCCGCACGCAGGCTGGCGAAGACGCTGCCGTACTTCGCTTTGGCAGCAGCGTCGGCGTCGGCGAGGCCCAGGCGATAGATCTGCTGCGGCACCAGCGGTAGCTGATAGCCGAGCGCCTTATCGGCCTCGGGGTTGAAAGGTCCCTGCATATACCAGTTAGCACCGGTGGCATAGGGCGTGTTCATCTGCCGATCGATATACTCCGCGACGCCCGCTTCCAGCGCGCCAGGCCCCCGATCGTCGGCGGGGATCAGGCGGGCGACCGCAGCCTGGAGGAAGGCATACTCTTCCGGCGTGAACCAGCTGGGCTGGTAGGTTCTGGCCCGCTGAGGCCCGCTGGGAACAGGCTCTTTGGCCATGGCAGGCGCTGCGGCGGTGAGTGAACCTACCCCGCTGGTGCCAATGGCGACGGCGGGGGCGAGGGTAATAGTCTTAAGCAGGAACTCTCTGCGGGAGCTCCCCTTCTTTTCTTGCGACATAACATTGCCTTATTCACGCGTAAGCCGCATGAAAACGATCGGGTTTGACGATTGCCTGAGGGTCTATTTTAGTAATGATTGAAAAATCAGGGGTATTAATCACCATTGTTACCGGTAACAAAGGCTAAGTTTAACAGTTCTTCCAGCAATAATTTAGCAAAACAAACAAAAAAGCACTAATTCATTAACAATCCCTGCGGCGCTGAAATTAATAGAAACAACCGCGATGAGACCATTAACGTTAAAAAGCGTTATAAAAAAAGAGAACATTAACAGCGGAGTGCCTATGTTTAAATCTTTCTTCCCCCGGCCAGCGCTGTTCTTCAGCAGTGTTGTTCTCTGGAGCGCCCTTGCCATCCTGCTATGGTTTGGCGGCGGCAGAGACTGGATCCTTCACCTGCCGCTGTTTGCCGGAAATGCCAGCGCACCATTGCCCAATAATGCGCTGCGGTTTATTGCGCCGGGCGGGCTGGCTTTCTATCTCTATTATCTGGTGGTGGTCACCCTGTTTGCTGGTATGTGGTTCCTGTTCAGCCCTCACCCGTGGCAGCGCTGGTCGGTGCTCGGATCGGCGCTGATTATCTTTGCCACCTGGTTTTCCGTGCAGGTTGGCGTGGCGGTCAACAGCTGGTATGATCCCTTTTACGATCTGATTCAGCAGGCGATGTCACACCCGAATACCGTTAAAATTGAGACGTTTTATACGCAGATGGCGGGTTTCCTCAGTATTGCGCTGATCGCGGTGGTCATTAATGTACTTAATATGTTTTTTATCAGCCATTACGTCTTCCGCTGGCGCACGGCGATGAACAACTACTATATGGCGCACTGGTCACAGCTGCGCGGGATTGAGGGAGCAGCACAGCGTGTGCAGGAAGACACCATGCGTTTCTCGTCCACGCTTGAGGATATGGGCGTTAGCTTTATTAACGCGATTATGACGCTGATTGCGTTTCTACCGGTACTGGTCGCGCTGTCGGTGCATGTGAAAACCGTGCCGATTCTGGGCAGTATTCCCTACGCGCTGGTGATTGCCGCCATCCTCTGGTCGCTGCTTGGCACCGGTATGCTGGCCGTAATCGGCATTAAGCTTCCTGGTCTCTCCTTCCGTAATCAGCGGGTGGAAGCCGCCTATCGTAAAGAGCTGGTCTATGGCGAAGATGATCCGCAGCGCGCAACGCCGCCGACCGTACGCAAACTTTTTTCTAACGTGCGTAAAAACTATTTCCGCCTCTACTTTCATTACCTATATTTCAATATTGCCCGTATCCTCTATTTGCAGCTTGATGCCGTTTTTAGCCTTTTCGTCCTGTTTCCCTCCATCATTACCGGCGCGATTACCCTGGGATTGATGACGCAGATAACGAATGTATTTGATCAGGTGCGCAGCTCGTTCCAGTATCTGATTAACTCCTGGACAACGCTGGTGGAACTGCTGTCCATTTACAAGCGTCTGCGCAGCTTTGAACAGGTGTTGAATGCACAGCCGGAAAAAGAGAGCGTCAGCCTGTGAACGGATCGGCGGCCCTGAAAGGGGCCGCCGCATGAACAGGAAGAGTCGGGCAGGCAAATATAACCAGGAATTTCCTTACGTAGAACAGCTAATTATTTCTATTTCGTATCATGCATTATTTAGCATAATATCTTGCAGCCTCATCAATGCTCACGCAGCAGGCTCATTTCAGGCAAAGAGCGCGCTTTAATCTGCCCGATTAGAATTAAAAAGCGGAAAATTATTTTAAAAAAATACTACTATTAATGCTGTAGACGCTTAAAGCGTGTCTGATAACGCATTCTTTGCAGGTACAATCACGTTTTGCTAATAAATCAGCTGCATGAGATCACTAAATAATTTAAAAATAATGGGTTTTCTGGTGCATAAGTGTCGGACAGAATAAACGCACGTGATTAAAGTATCGGTCAGAGGTGACAGCCTCAGACCGCCGCGAGGCACCCTGATTCAGTTTCTATCACGCCAACACCAGGGCGTTCCCGAGAGCAGACCGAGAGGTCTGCTTTTTTTTGTGGCTTCAGTGAGCGGAAAAGGCGCTGACCGACAGGTCAGCGAATGACAGCTACGCGCAGGCTTCGGAGGCAAGCCAGAGCAGCACTGACCAGACGGCTAACGAAATACGCTGATCGCCTCAACCAGCCTGGTGGCCTGCCGCGCCATACGATCCGACGCCTGGGCGCCCTCTTCGACCCTTGCCGCGTTTTGATGGGTAATATTATCCAGGTCTTCCACCGCCAGGCTGACCTCGCTGAGGGCAGTCGCCTGTTCAGCGGTAGCCGCGCTAATCTGAGCAACCAGCGCGGTGACGTTCTGCACCTGGGAAACGATCGCTTCCATCGTCTTTCCGGCATCGTTGACATGCTGACTGCCGGACTGGACCTTAGCCGTACTGTTTTCAACCAGAGCCTTGATTTCACTGGCGGCCTTTGCACTGCGCTGGGCCAGGCTGCGTACTTCCCCTGCGACCACGGCAAAGCCTTTACCCTCTTCCCCGGCGCGGGCGGCCTCTACTGCGGCATTGAGCGCCAGAATATTCGTCTGAAAGGCAATACCGTCGATGACGCTGGTTATGCTGGCGATTTTCTGTGAGCTGAGGGCGATCTCATCCATCATATCCACCATGTCATTCATGGCCTGCCCGCCCTGCATCGCCGCATCCCGGGTACTTTGCGACAGGGTATTCACCTGCCTGGCGGTTTCGGTATTACTTTTCACCGTCGCGGTCATTTCATTCATTGTTGCGGCGGTCTGCTGTACGTTTGCTGCCGCCTGTTCGGTACGGCGGCTAAGATCGTTATTCCCCTGCGCGATGGCATCGCTGCCGCTGAGGACGTTTACGGCCTGCCCACTGATATCATCCACCAGCCAGCGAAACATCAGTCCCAGCTGGCCGACGGCACGCAGCGTGGTGCCCACCTCGTCCACCCGGTCAAGCTGATCGACCTTATGACTGGCGCCGGTCGCTACCTGAAGCGCCTGCTGGCAAACGCGTTCGATCGGGCGGGAGACCTGCTGCTCCAGCCAGGCGCCGGCCATAAACAGCAACACGGCCATGATACCCGCAAAGAGGCTCAGAGGCTGCGCGGCCATACCCAGCGCCCAGGCGCCCGCCAGGGTGAATGGCAGGATGGCGGCCAAAGTAGTCCGGATACGCCAGCGCAGAGGCAGGGTTTTAAAAATTGAGGTCCACTTCAGCAGACCGGTGCGCACCAGCAAGCCCTTATGGAAGTGCCAGCCCTTACGCTTCCCCTCGCGGAATTCGCGGTAGAGCCGTTCGGTTTTTTGAATCTCTTCTGCGCCCGGTTTGGTTCGCACTGACATATAGCCCTGCACCTTCCCTTCACGCACCACCGGGATCGCATTGGCCCTGACCCAGTAGTGATCGCCATTTTTGCGGCGATTTTTGACCAGCGCCGTCCAGGGTTCACCCTGCTTCAGCGTCGCCCACATATCAGCAAAGGCTTCCGGCGGCATATCCGGGTGGCGCACGGTATTATGTGGCTGCCCGTTAATCTCATCAGGCTCGAAGCCGCTAACCGCGATGAAGGCATCATTAGCGTAGGTGATATGGCTGTGGGTATCCGTGGTCGACATCAGCGTCGCGCTGTCGTCAAAAGGATATTCCTGCTGGGTAACGGGTAGATTGGTTCGCATGCGATGGATCCTTGAAGCAGTGGCAGGACTGAGCTTGAATTGAATGATTATTATTTTTTATTATTTTCGGCGGGAATGAACGGATCTTTAGCCTGTAAACGCCATTTTGCGATCGCGGTTACAAAGCAGGCAGAGGCCGGACAGTGATCCACCCGTAGAGGAGGGTATCCACTCCAGCCGCAGAAAAACACCATTTTGATAAGTTATATTTATTAATATCATAATAGTACCCGCGCCCATATTATCGCCTGGCGAGTGTATGCAGCCAGCGAC
This sequence comes from Erwinia sp. ErVv1, assembly GCF_900068895.1. Classification (GTDB taxonomy): domain Bacteria; phylum Pseudomonadota; class Gammaproteobacteria; order Enterobacterales; family Enterobacteriaceae; genus Erwinia. The sequence goes on from NZ_CDPK01000004.1 coordinate 285,409, forward strand.
AGACCCTGCGCAGCAAAAAGGGCAACAACCAGAGGATGTAATTTCAGCAAGGGGTAACCCTCCACAAAATGGGAGAAACCACGCAGGAAAATGGCGTTAAAAAGAATCAGTAGAGTTATTTTAACAATACACAACGGTTAATACGAGCGAGCCACTTTCATTATCGCCAGGCGGGATATAAAACCCACACCCACCAGAATAAATAATGAAATAAATAGAAACCAGGAAAAGCGCTACCCGGACCCTGATTTTAAACGGAACATAATTAAATGATAATTACTTTTTCAGACAGTGGGCTAAGCATCGCTTTTAGTCGCAGGTAGAACAGCATGAAAATAAGAAATTTTAAGATTCACGAAATAAAAGCGTGCGCGAGAGAAGGTTTTTTTAGCACAACTCAGGAAATGCAGCGTTATTCAGAATGGAAATGTCGTATTAAAAGCGGTCACAATTAATGGGTTAAGCTAAACAGCGTCAGAGATAAAAAGCGCTCTCTGACGACGATTATCATCGGTCTTACGCAATAAACCGCGCGGGGCCGTCGCAGCGTTAACTGCCTGACGCCCCACGCCGTGTTGCCCCCGATCAGGCCGGGTGTTAAGGATTCAACGCCGCATGCTTCATTTTTGCTTCATAAGCAACGGCCCGCTTTGAGTCAAACTGGTGCTCCCACTTGGCGATAACCAGCACTGCCAGTGCGTTGCCAATGACGTTAAGGGCAGTACGCGCCATATCCATAATACGGTCGACACCGGCAATAAACGCCAGCCCCTCCAGCGGAATACCTACGCTGCCCAGCGTCGCCAGCAGGACCACAAAGGAGACGCCAGGCACGCCGGCGATACCTTTAGATGTCACCATCAGGGTCAGTACCAGAACGATCTCCTGACCGATGGACAGGTTAATGCCGTACAGCTGGGCAATAAATATCGCAGCAATACTCTGATAGAGCGTGGAACCGTCCAGATTAAACGAGTAGCCGGTAGGGACGACAAAGCTGCAAATCGACTTGGGCGCGCCGTAGGCCTCCATCTTCTCCATAATGCGCGGCAGCACGGTTTCAGAGCTGGAGGTCGAGTACGCCAGGATCAGCTCCTCTTTCAGGATGCGTATCAGGGTGGTAATACGCAGCTTACAGATGCGGGCAACCGTACCCAGTACCACAAAGGCGAAAAAGAGGATCGCCGCGTAAACCAGAATAACCAGCTTAGCCAGCGGCCACAGCGAGGCAAAGCCGAAGTTAGCAATGGTCACGGAGATCAGCGCAAAGACGCCAATCGGCGCATAGCGCATAATCATATGCGTTACCTTGAACATGGCTTCAGAGGTCGAGCGGAACACCTTCAGCAGCGGGTCGCGGTGCTCAGACGGCAGCGAAGAGAGCCCCAGCCCAAACAGTACCGAGAAGAAGATAATCGGCAGCATGTCACCTTTCGCTATTGCAGCAAAAATATTCTGCGGGATAAGCGAAAGGATAGTGGTGACCAGACTGTGTGCCCCACCCTGCACCTGCGCCGTTGTCGCTTCATACTTAGAGATATCCACCGTTGCCAGCGTCGACATATCAATGCCGTAGCCGGGTTGAAACACGTTCGCCAGGGTAATACCTACCACAATGGCAATGGTGGTAATCACTTCAAAGTAGACGATGGTTTTTACACCGATACGTCCCAGTTTTTTCGCATCACCCACGCCGGCAATGCCTACAATCAGGGTAGAGATAACGATAGGTACAACAATCATCTTGATCAGATGAATAAAGATATCACCGGCCGGACTGAGGATATTGGTGATTAACCATTCACGATCGGAGGGTTGGTTATGCAGTATCGCGCCAACGATGATCCCCAGGGCCAGCGCCGTCAATATTTGCCAGGCCAGGCTGAATTTAGCAGCTTTCATAACTTATCTTTTCCTTAACAAAACCCGCTCTCCGCGGTGGGCTGCGGAATGAATCACGCTCAAGGGAGGCTTTGCCGAAGTCGGCTAATTCACGGATATGGGATGGTTGATACCTGATTTTCAGGCAGATGATAAGTACCATTTTCACTGGTACAAATGCAAGCCTGCGTGAATTGTGGCTACTTTATTAGCACCTGACAGGATAATGCTCTGGAATGGGCCAAAAGATTTAACCTGTTGTTATAATTGGCAATATTGCGAAGGTATTACGCATAGGTATGCAAACCAGGCCCTGGCTCGCTATGCATCGCCGGGTTTAATTGACTAAAAATTACACGGTGAGTTTCGTTATGAAATGACTTAAGCGACTGCACAGGCCCTTTTAAGCCGCTGACTTAAGGTCATTAATGCCCTTATTCTTATTAAGGGCGCTATGACGTGATCTGTCGCGCAAAAAGAAAACAAAGCCACGCGCCATACCCCATTTAACCTTTGGTTGACATAGTATTAACAACTTCAAGGAGATCAGCCATGAGCCAACAATACAGACATCCCGTCCCCGCCAGCATTGCGGAGCACACCCTGATTAATGCCCAACAGTATCAGTCAATGTACCAGCTATCGGTACAGGACCCGGATGCCTTCTGGGGGGAACAGGGCCAGATCCTCGACTGGATTAAGCCTTATACCCGCGTGAAAAATACCTCGTTTGCGCCGGGTAATATCGATATCCGCTGGTTTGAAGACGGTACGCTGAACCTTGCTGCCAACTGCCTTGATCGCCATCTGCACAGCCGGGGTGACCATCCGGCGATCGTTTGGGAAGGCGATGACGCCAGTGAAAGCAAAACGCTGACCTTCCGCGAGCTGCATCGTGAAGTCTGCCGCTTCGCCAACGCGCTGAAGGAGCTGGAGGTTAAAAAGGGCGATGTGGTCGCCATCTATATGCCAATGGTGCCTGAGGCCGCTATCGCCATGCTCGCCTGCGCGCGCATTGGCGCAGTGCACTCCGTCATCTTTGGTGGCTTTTCACCGGACGCGGTTGCTGGCCGCATCATTGATTCCAACGCCAGACTGGTCGTTACCGCAGACGAAGGTCTCCGCGCCGGACGAACCATCCCGCTGAAAAAGAACGTCGACCTTGCGCTGGCGAATCCGAAAGTCACGTCAGTCACCAACGTTGTGGTTTTCCGCCGCACGGGTGTGGAATCGAGCTGGGAAAACGGCCGGGATATCTGGTGGCATGAGCTGGTGAATAAGGCCAGCGCCCACCACCAGCCGGAAGAGATGAACGCTGAGGATCCCCTGTTTATCCTTTATACCTCGGGTTCCACCGGCAAACCCAAAGGCGTTCTACACACCACCGGCGGCTATCTGGTCTATGCCGCCTCCACCTTTAAATACGTGTTCGATTATCACCCTGAAGATGTGTACTGGTGTACCGCCGACGTGGGCTGGATCACCGGCCACAGCTACCTGCTGTATGGGCCCCTGGCCTGTGGTGCCACCACGCTGATGTTTGAAGGCGTACCCAACTGGCCGACGCCAGCGCGCATGGCTGAGGTGGTGGACAAACATAAGGTCACGCTGCTGTATACGGCGCCAACGGCTATCCGTGCACTGATGGCTGAGGGCGATAAGGCAATAGCCGGGACCCACCGTACCAGCCTGCGGATCCTCGGTTCAGTCGGCGAGCCCATCAACCCGGAAGCCTGGGAGTGGTATTACAACAAAATTGGCGATGGCCGCTGCCCCATTGTCGATACCTGGTGGCAAACGGAGACCGGCGGCTTTATGATCGCCCCGCTGCCCGGTGCCATCGAGCTGAAGGCGGGTTCGGCAACGAAACCCTTCTTTGGCGTACAGCCTGCGCTGGTGGATAACGAAGGTAATGCGCAGGAAGGGGCCTGCGAAGGCAATCTGGTCATTATCGACTCCTGGCCCGGTCAGGCCCGCACGCTGTTTAACGATCACGATCGGTTTGAGCAGACCTATTTTTCTACCTTTAAAAACATGTACTTCAGCGGGGACGGCGCACGGCGCGATGAGGACGGCTACTACTGGATAACCGGCCGGGTGGACGACGTGCTTAACGTATCCGGCCACCGGCTGGGGACGGCCGAGATTGAATCTGCGCTGGTTTCTCATGCCAAAATAGCCGAAGCAGCCGTTGTTGGCATCCCTCACAGTATTAAGGGTCAGGCGATCTACGCCTATATTACCCTTAACAGCGGTGAAGAGCCGTCACCGGAGTTATATGCCGAAGTCCGCAACTGGGTGCGTAAGGAGATTGGCGCGATTGCCACGCCCGATATTTTGCACTGGACGGATTCACTGCCAAAAACCCGCTCGGGAAAAATTATGCGACGGATATTACGCAAAATCGCCGCCGGTGATATCAGCAACCTGGGGGATACCTCTACGCTGGCCGATCCGGGCGTAGTGGATAAATTGCTTGAGGAAAAACAGGCGATTAAAATGCCTTAAGTTCCCTGGTGAAGATTCATGCATACGAGAGCCTCATTTTTATTATCATGAGGCTCTCATAATATTCCTTAACATACCTTTTCAGAACCCACTTTGATTTTCAGTTCGATGATGATAGCCGAATAAATAAAATTTCTGGTTTACGCATTATAACATTAACCGGCATGGTGCAAACGGGGTGCGCAATAACGTATAGCGATATTACGCGCAGTCATTTAGTTCGCAATAATTACTAAAGAGCATTCCGGAGGCGGACATTATCCGGCAGCACAGGGTAAGGCCGCCATAATATACCCTAGGGAGAAACTGTGATGAATGACGTTATTTATCAACGGATGGAGAAGAGTGCGCGCTTTAAAGAGCTGGTCAGAAAACGCCAGACCTTTGCCGCCCTGCTCACCGCCATTGTTCTTATCCTTTATGTCGGTTTTATTTTACTGATCGCCTTTGCGCCGGGTTGGCTGGGCACGCCGCTTTATGCGGGTACCAGCGTAACGCGTGGTATTCCCATCGGTATCGGTTTAATTCTTATCTCCTTCCTGCTCACTGGTCTTTACGTCTGGCGGGCTAACGGCGAGTTTGATCGCCTGACGCGTCAGCTGCTGAAAGAGGTGAAGGGATGAAACGATGCCCCCTGGTTTATATGCTTCCTGCCCTGCTGTTACCGATTGCCTTTTCTGCCCTGTCGGCTGATACGCTCAGCGGTGCGGTTGAGCGGCAACCGGTCAACTATGAAGCCATCGTGATGTTCATCGTCTTTGTCGCCGCCACGCTGGGGATTACCTGGTGGGCCGCAAAACGCACCCGCTCACGCAGTGATTATTATACCGCTGGCGGCAATATCACCGGCTTTCAGAATGGTCTGGCGATGGCCGGAGACTTTATGTCAGCGGCTTCGTTCCTCGGGATCTCGGCGCTGGTCTATACCTCCGGCTACGACGGACTGATTTACTCGCTCGGGTTCCTCGTCGGCTGGCCCATTATCCTGTTCCTGATCGCCGAACGCCTGCGTAACCTGGGGCGTTATACCTTCGCCGACGTGGCCTCATACCGTCTGAAACAGCTTCCGATTCGTACGCTCTCCGCCTGCGGATCGCTGGCGGTGGTGGCGCTGTATCTGATTGCGCAGATGGTAGGCGCGGGTAAGCTTATTCAGCTGCTGTTCGGGCTTAACTATCATGTTGCCGTGGTGCTGGTCGGAATTCTGATGATGCTCTACGTGCTGTTTGGCGGCATGCTAGCCACCACCTGGGTACAGATCATCAAAGCGGTGCTGCTGCTGTTTGGCGCGACTTTTATGGCCATCATGGTGATGAAAACGGTGGGTTTCAGCTTTAATAATCTGTTTACGCAGGCCATTGCGGTTCATCCAAAAGGCATCGCGATTATGCGGCCCGGCGGCCTGGTGAACGACCCTATTTCAGCGCTGTCGCTCGGCTTGGGCTTGATGTTTGGCACCGCTGGGCTGCCGCATATTTTGATGCGTTTTTTCACCGTCAGCGATGCGCGCGCGGCAAGGAAAAGCGTGTTCTACGCCACCGGCTTTATGGGCTATTTCTATATTCTTACCTTTATTATCGGCTTCGGGGCCATCCTGCTGGTCGGGTCGAACCCAGCGTTTAAGGATGCGACGGGCGCGCTGATTGGCGGGAATAATATGGCTGCGGTACATCTGGCGGATGCCGTGGGCGGCAGTCTGTTTCTCGGCTTTATCTCTGCGGTCGCCTTTGCCACCATCCTGGCCGTAGTTTCCGGGCTGACGCTGGCCGGAGCCTCAGCCGTGTCGCATGACCTGTATGCCAGCGTGGTGCGTAAGGGCCAGGTCACGGAACGGCAGGAGCTAAAAGTGTCCAAAATCACCGTGGTAGTGCTGGGTTTCGTTGCCATCGCGCTGGGCATTTTATTTGAGAAGCAGAATATTGCCTTTATGGTGGGGCTGGCCTTCTCCGTGGCCGCCAGCTGTAATTTCCCGATCATCCTGCTGTCGATGTACTGGTCGAAGCTGACAACGCGTGGGGCGATGATCGGTGGCTGGCTGGGGCTGCTGACGGCAGTGGTGCTGATGATCCTGGGCCCGACGGTGTGGGTTCAGGTTCTGGGACACACTAAAGCGATTTTCCCCTATGAATACCCTGCGCTGTTCTCCATGGCAGTGGCCTTTATTGGCATCTGGCTGTTCTCAGTAACGGACAGCTCAGCCGAGGGCAAACAGGAGCGTCTGCGCTTTAAGGCGCAGTTTGTCAGGTCACAAACGGGGATAGGAATAGACGACGGCCAGGTGCATTAGCGCCAGTGAGGGGAAGAGAGGCGAATCGTGAGATTCGCCTTTTTTTCATCAGAAATGCAGCGCTGCACCGACATACGGACCATCAGCAATCACATTATCTTTACGGCCATCTTTGCCGTTCATGGTCATATATTTATAGCCCACGCGCACGTCCACCAGCGAAATCGGCTGGAAACTTACGCCCGCCGAGGCTTCCTGATAGTCATCAATATGGCTGGAGAATGCATCCGGGGAGTAGTAATACTCGCCAAAAACGTTAAACATGCTGGTCACCGCGTACTGTGCGCTGCCACCGACCGCGACGGCGTAGCCATCCTTACTGTCGGTAGGGTTGGTTGACATAACCTTCACGGTTGGGGAGAGAAAAAGGTCGCCAACCGCGACGTTATAGCCCAGACCGACGCTTTCAGCGTTGCCGTCGTGATCGCTGCGTAGCCAGTTACCTGACAGCGCAAAGCCAGGCGAGGTGGTACCCATTCCCACGCGCACGTTAGTGTAATGCTCGCCGACGTCAACGCCGCCTTCGATTGCCTGCGCCGGACCTGCCAGGGCGAAAATCGCCACTGCGCCTGCAAGAGTTGCCACTGCTTTCATTTTATTCTCCTGATGAATTTACTCACGCCGTTTACCGGCGGCTTCGCAGAGTAAACCAACTTCAGGCTGAATAACATGAGAAATCCGCTTATCTGCGCACACTTTACGCGCATCTCTCTCCGAACTCTGACGCGCCTGCGCGCTCACCTCCGCCGCAAATACAGAAGCCACCCGCAAGCGGTCAGAGTGCGGCCCACATAATATGGCCGATAACGGGGGCGAGGATCACCGTCACCACGCCAGAAAGCATCATGACCAGACTTGCCACTACCCCCTCTTCCTGCCCAATCTCATAGGCCCGCGCCGTACCGGCACCGTGCGAGGCGGCACCGAAACCGGCCCCCTTCGCCATTCCCTGTTTTACCGCCAGTCGAATAAACAGCAGATCGCCCGTTGCCATACCAAACACGCCGGTAATCACCACAAACAGCGCCACCAAATCGGGCTGGCCACCAATCTGCTTAGCTGCCGCCAGCGCAAAGGGTGTGGTAATGGAACGCACGGCCAGGCTGCGCTGAATCGCCTCCGGCAGGGTCAGCAGCCGGGCCAGCCAGACTGAACTGCAAACGGCAACCAACGTTGCGGTAATGACACCCGCGCTGAGCGAGAGCCAGTGACGACGAATAATCGCCCTGTTTTCGTACACCGGTACGGCAAATGCCAGCGTTGCCGGTCCCAGCAACCAGAGTAGCCAGTGGCTCTCACCAATATAGTTCTGCCATGAGGTATGGGTGAGCAACAGCAGGGCGACCAAAACCATCGGCGTCATCACCAGCGGCATTAGTAACAGCCTGTGCCAGCGTCGATACAGGCGCTTATTGAGCAGGTATATGAGTACGGTTGCCACCAGACACAGCATGCTGATAAAAAAATCACTCATCGCCCTTCTCCCGGCTGCGCTGGGCAAGCCAGATCTCGAAACGGTACACGCGATCCACGACCAGCGCGGTAGCGCTCAATACCAGCAGCGTACTGATGCCTATCACCAGCATGATGCGCCAGCCCTCTACGCGCAGCAGCTGTGAATAGTTCACCACTGCCACCACGGCGGGTATAAAAAACAGCAGCATCTCGGCCAGCAGCCAGCGCGATCCGGCCCTCACCCAGTTTAACGGCAGCACGCGCAGCATAATCAACGCCAGCAGCAGCAGCATACCGACGATATTCGCCGGTAAGGGGAGATGCAGACGGTCCACCAGCTGTTCGGCCAGTAGAAAAAAAGCGACATACAGCGCGACCTGGAGCGGAACCTGCACCCACTGCCATCTGCCGGATATCGACGGGCGCGAGACCAATGCCATAATAATTTCTCCTTTACGGTGTAGAGAAAGAGTATAAAGCGGTATCAAACTGTGAAAAAAATGACTTAATATTATTCAAACTATGCCTTACAGGAATGTTTATGGACGTTCGGGCCCTGCGTTATTTTGTGGAAGTGGTGCGCCAGCAAAGCTTTACCCGTGCGGCTGAGCAGCTTTTTGTTACCCAGCCCACCATCAGTAAAATGCTGCGTCAGCTCGAGGATGAGCTGGGCTGTACGCTGCTGATCCGCGAGGGCCGCAAGCTGCATTTAACCGATACCGGTCAGGCGGTTTATCAGCGCGGTGTCACTATCCTTCAGGAGTTTAAGCAGCTGGAGGCAGAAATTAGCGACATCAACGATCTGAAAACCGGCGAACTGCGGCTGGGCATTCCTCCGATGGTCGGCATGCAGATTGCGGGTTCAATTTCTGCGTTTCGCCAGCGCTACCCCGGCGTGGAGCTGAAGATTTCTGAATTTGGCGGCCTGACCGTACAGCAGGCCGTTCTGTCGGGCACGCTGGATATTGCCCTGACCGCGCTGCCGGTCGCCGACGATTTACCGCTCAACGCCCTGCCGCTGATGAGCCATCCACTTTGCGTCCTTGTACCACGGACCCAGGCCTGGCTGCGGCGGACGCATATGCCCATTGCCGAACTGGCCGGACATCCGATCCTGATTTATAACGAGGAGTTTTCGCTTAACCGTCAGCTAATGCGCGCCTTTCAGGCCAGCGGTTTTACACCGCAGATTGCGGTGCGCAGCGGTCAGTGGGATTTTCTGGCAGCAATGGTGCAGGCAGGAATGGGCGTGGCGATTTTACCGGAGCCTATCTGCCAGCGGCTGGATAAAACCCACCTGTTGTGGCTGCCTCTGGAGTCGGAGCTGGTCTGGAAGCTGGGGCTGATCTGGCGGGAAGGGAGCTATCTGTCAAAAAGCGCCCAGGCATGGATAGCTTGCTGCCGGGAGTTTTGGCCGGGTGAAGCGCCCACGCTATCGGTTTAAGCCGGTTCATTTGCAGTGAAGGCTACCCAAACGACGTTTAGTGGCGGATCTGCGCCAGGACTTCTTCTGAAAGGCCGGTCATTTTAACGACGTTTAGTGGCGGATCTGCGCCAGGACTTCNCGACGTTTAGTGGCGGATCTGCGCCAGGACTTCTTCTGAAAGGCCGGTCATTTTAACGACGTTTAGTGGCGGATCTGCGCCAGGACTTCCTCTGAAAGGCCGGTCATTTTAACGATAGTAGGGCGATCGATACCATTCTGCAGCATGGTGCGGGCGATTTTAAGGGTGGCTTCACGTTCACCTTTCTCAATACCGCGTTGCTCACCGAGCTGAATACCCTTTTCGATGCCCTTCTCAATGCCCTTTTGTTCAAGCTGTTGTGCGATGGTCATCAGTTTCTCCTCATGTTGCGGCACCCGCTGTGCCAGTTCGCGTACAAAGGCCTCTGCATCTGAAGTCTCACCCGCCTGTAACAGATAGTTTATCAGCGAAACCAGCTGCTGTCCTGTCATGTGCTCCTTCAGCAAAACGGTAGCCAGCCTGTCAAGCAGGCAGGTCAGATCACGCTGGTGAATATGCTTTTGTAGCAGAGTCAGGGCCGCCATAGGGGTTTGAAGTCCAACGGTATAAAAAAACACGTTAAGAGAATAACTATCTGTAATTTATGTATTTCTGATGATTTTCAAGAATGATTTTGAGTACAAACTTTCCACTAAAACCATTTAACTCCTCATAATCAACGATGTTTACATGGATTAGTTAAAGGAAAAATTTTATGCCAATACCCGCTTATGTTTGGCTCAAAGATGATGGTGGTGCCGATATTCGTGGCACTGTTGATGTACAGGATCGCGAAGGTAGTATTGAAATACTCGGTTTTTCGCACGGCGTTAATCTTCCAGTTGATACCGCTACGGGTAAAATTACCGGAAAATGCTCCCACGCCCCAATATCCTTTGAAAAAGAATTCGACTCATCAAGCCCCTATCTTTATAAAGCTGTATCAATAGGGCAGACGCTCAAATCAGCTGAATTCAAATGGTATCGGATCAATCATGCAAGTCAGGAAGAAGAATACTTCAATATGCTACTGGAAGGTGTAAAAGTAGTGTCAGTGAATCCTGGTATGCCAAATGCTAAAATGGCAGGAATGTCAGCGATAAACCACATGGAGTCGGTATCTTTCATGTATGAAAAGATCACCTGGAAATATTGCGACGGGAACATTTTGTTCTCTGACAGCTGGGAAGACCGTGCCTGAAGAAGTTACCGGGCGTAGCCCGATTTCGTTTATCGTAATTTGTTCAACATTTTTTCTATTAGGCGAACTGCAATCTGGTAGCCCACGATAGTTATCAGTGTACATCCGACAAGAAGTGAAATACCGATAAAACCATCTACATCATTCTCCCCAAAAGACTAGCTGCCTTGTCCCAGAATGCGAATTCACCTCTTGTAATGGGATCTGAAGGTCTTGCTACAACAAATGCGAGAACCCAGATCACAGCGCCAATGAGAATCCTAAATCCTGTTGGGACACGTTGAGCTTCCATTAAGAATTACCTCGATTGTGCCATAAGCCATTAAGCCATTAAGCCATTAAGCCATTAAGCCATTAAGCCATTAAGCCATTAAGCCATTAAGCCATTAAGCCATTAAGGAGTTTAATTTGCTGTGTAGAAAGCAGTGCCTGCCGTATGGCGAGAAAATCGGTACGATGCTGAAGTGTAATGCAACCCAGAGAAACTCCCGCAGGCCCAGGTGGATGTAGTCGAAAATTACGGCACTGTTGCAAAAATCTGAAGTTGATAAAATTATGGCCACCTTTTGCTGACGGAGCAGCGCATGAATCCATTCAAAGGCCGGCATTTTCAGCGTGACATCATTCTGTGGGCGGTACGCTGGTACTGTAAATACGGCATCAGCTACCCTGAGCTGCAGGAGATGCTGGCTGAGCGTGGTGAGAATGTCGATCACTCCACTATTTACCGCTGGGTTCAGCGTTATGCGCCTGAAATGGAAAAACGACTGCGCTGGCACTGGCGTAACCCTTCCGATCTCAACCCGTGGCACATTGATGAAACGTACGTGAAGGTGAATGGCCGGTGGGCTTATCTTTACCGGGCAGTCGACAGCAGGGGGCGCACCATCGATTTTTATCTTTCACCACGGCGTAACAGCAAAGCCGCCTATCGGTTCCTGGGGAAAATCCTCAACAAGGGGTCTGAAGCCCAACCGTACGAGATCGTACGGTTGGGCTTCAGACCCCGCCAAGCAAAGCGCGGCAGGGATTTTTCATCCGATTAGAGCCTTAGCCTTTGCTCTGATCTCAGCAAGTTCTTCAGGCGATACAGTGCCTTTTTTTGTTACTTTTCGCGCTCTCCAGTCAACACAGGTAACTTGATCGGCAAGAGCAACACTTTCGCGGCTACCCGATAGTTCTACCTCAAATGGATAGCCTTTAGCTTTAGTGGTACACGGAACGCAAAGCAGCAACCCTACGGGATTATTGTAAGAAAAAGGGCTAAGGACGACAGCAGGGCGATGGCCCCCCTGTTCGTGACCTTCTACGGGGTCAAAATCCAGCCAGATTAGATCACCAGAATTTGGTACGTAACGTGAAACCATTTAGATCAATTCCTTTCCAACTGGCGAACCAAAATCTATTTTTCCGTGAACGTTATCTGGTGTGATACCTGATAACAGTACATCCAGTGAATAATCTTTAGATTTCAATGGTACTAAAACAATTTGGCCAGCTTCATCAATTTTCAAATCGAGTTTATCTTCGACATTAAGTGCTGCTGCTTGCATTACGCTGGCTGGTATTCTGATCGATGGGCTATTGCCCCATTTTTTTAGCGTTACTGTTGTCATTAACATGTCCTCCCTCATATTTGTAGATACATTGTAGAGGATAAACAATGTATCTACAAGCATCCCCCTTCCTGCTAGACCGGGTGTTTAGCTAACTTTAAGTAGTGATATAGGTAAGGGCGAAAAGGGCACTGTTGCAAAGTTCACGATGAGGTGGCCTTTTGTTTTATTGAAAGACCTTACATTTCAAAGACCCGGCTCACCAGACGCATCTCGCCCAAAGGAGCACCATAATAAAATGCTGAGGCCTGACCTTTACGTAGTGCACGCATAGCCTCAATACCTTTGATTGTGGCGTAGGCCGTCTTCATGGATTTAAATCCCAGCGTGGCGCTGATTATCCTTTTCAGCTTGCCATGATCGCATTCTATGACGTTAATCCGGTACTTAATCTGTCGGTGTTCAACGTCAGGCGGACACCGACCTTCACGTTTGAGTAGCGCGAGGGCCCGGCCATAGGTGGGCGCTTTATCCGTGTTGATAAATCGCGGGATCTGCCACTTCTTCACGTTTTTGAGGATTTTACCCAGGAACCGGTATGCGGCTTTGCTGTTACGACGTGAGGAGAGATAAAAATCGATGGTGCGGCCCCTGCTGTCGACTGCCCGGTAAAGATAAGCCCACCGGCCATTCACCTTCACGTACGTTTCATCAATGTGCCATGGGTTGAGATCGGAAGGGTTACGCCAGTACCAGCGCAGTCGTTTTTCCATTTCAGGCGCATAACGCTGAACCCAGCGGTAAATNCACGTACGTTTCATCAATGTGCCATGGGTTGAGATCGGAAGGGTTACGCCAGTACCAGCGCAGTCGTTTTTCCATTTCAGGCGCATAACGCTGAACCCAGCGGTAAATTATCACCTCCAGATTTTTGCAACAGTGCCTCGATCTCTACGGTCAGCATTTGCGGTCACGTTACCGGGGCAGGAAAGGGGGCCTTGCGGCGGCCCCGGCCTCCCTCAGCGCGGGTCTATGAGATCAACCACCATCGACAAGATTTCGTCCATGATGTGTGGCTCGACTCTGGCCGCATAGCTGGCGCTGCGCGCCGTCAGGTCCAGCGAGCGTAGCTGATAACACAGTGCCACGCCGGTAACCTGGCCAGTATCGGTGCTGTCACCGTCAAGATAAACGGTGACGGCCTGTGAGCGGGCCGCCCCGCAACCGCTGGTGACGGGAATGCAGACCGCCGTACCGAGCGCAGCGACCAGCTCACGGGGTGAAATAACCAGGTAATAGTGCGGGCCTTTAAACTCCCGGCCCTCAACGGGGTCACCGTTGACGTGCCAGATTTCGCCTTTCTGCGGCACCCTGCGCGATACCATCAGATAGTCTCCCTGCCCTGCGGGTTATCATTCAGCCCGTCGCTGACCGCCTCGTTGAAGTCGCGGATTTCGCTCTCATCAATTCCGGCCAGCAGCTGCGCGACCGTTTTTCTGCCCCGCGCAATGCGGCCAGTTGGCCGGATGCTGACCGCCTCGCCTTCTGCGGTAACGTCCAGTACGGTTCCCACGCTCCAGCCCGCTCTCGCGGCGATATCACTGGGTATGGTCAGCACCACCGCCCCGCCCTGCTGTCTCAGTCTTGTCAGTGACATAATTGCCTCTCATAGTGTGACTTAGTTACACCTACGATACGCTTTATGTTCCACAAAGTCACACTTCCCCGGTATATTTTTGACCCTGCAGCCGGTCAGGCAGCGCCATGCGGTCGGCCAGCTGCTTGTGAGGTACCAGCTCCCCGCCATATCGCTGATGTCCAGCATCACCCGCCAGAGTTTCTCCCCCTCCCATTCCATGCGGCCTGCCCGCGGACCGCACGGGAAGCGCCGCAGCCAGGCATACACACGCATCTGCAAATCTTCCTCATACACATCCAGCTGCCGACCGTGGAGGGGGTGTGAAACGCCAGGTCGATTTCGGCCTGTGCCAGGCGGTTCTGGTAGCGTCTACGCGTCTGCTCCCGCTCCCTCGCCTCGCGTGAAAACCGCCTGTTAACCCGCAGCTCAATGCGACGGGTCTGGCGTTCGGCGGTTCGCGTCAGGGTTTCAGGAAAAAGGTTCTGTCCCGTGTATAAGGACAGCGGCAGCGGGCAACGCTCGCCCCGCGTGCGGATAAGCTCGTCCAGGCTGTAGCGCGTTTGCGGCGCAAAGCTCAGAAAATCCAGGCAGTGCCCGATGACTACTCTTCTTTCTCGATAAGGAGCGTTTCCAGCAGGTCAAGATCGTGCAGCAGTTTCTGCATGGTCTCGTTGCTGATTTTTTGCGTCGCACGCAGATGATAAAGCTCCCCGCGCTCCGCACGAAGCGCAGTCAGGCGGAAGCGGCGTTCAAGATTTTCGGCAAACAGCGCACGCTCTAAATCCTCTTTACCATCCACCCGGCGGCGCATATTGCCAATCACCCGCGAACTCACCTCTTTCAGCAGTTCAACGTCAATGTTCTCTTCGGTGTCGGCAATCAGACGCTCCTCCATTTTATGCAGGCTTTCAATCGCCGTACCCGCCATAACCGCGCGCGCCATTTGCACTTCATGTCGATGCGCCGTTTTGTCCATGCCGGGAATGCCACGCAGCAGCAGGGGCAGCAGCACTACACCCACCAGCAGGGACAGCAGGATCACGCCGGTCGCGAGGAATATCAACTCATAGCGAGCGGGATAGGCATCCCCATTGGTCAGATAGAGCGGAATGGAGAGTACACCGGCCAGCGTAATGGCACCGCGTACGCCCGCAAATGAGGCAATTAACAGCTCACGCAGCGAATAGCTGCTGAATTCCATCGGGCTCTTTTTAAGCACGCGCTTACTGATTAACTGCATCATCCACAGCCAGCTAAAACGCACTATCATCAGTGCGCCATAAATCATCACTACTGAGGCAAACAGCATCCACAACTCGACGTTAGGATCAGCCTTCGCCTGGCTTACCGAGGTATCAAGGATACCCGGCAGTTGCAGACCCAGCATCAGGAAGACCATGCCGTTAAAGACAAATTCCAGCATCTGCCAGACGCTGTTAGCACGCAGACGCATAGCAAGCGGGGCCTGACGGATAATGCCAGAGCGGGTGATTGTCATACCCGCCGCGACGGCGGCCAGGATACCGGATACGCCAATATGTTCCGCAATCAGGTAAGAGGCAAAGGGAAGCAGCAGCAGCAGCACGGTCTGGGTTGCCGGGTCGTCCCCGCTCCAGCGGCTGAACAGGCGCAGCGACTTACCATACAGCCAGCAGATTGCGATCCCGGCCAGCAGACCACCAATCGCGACCTTGCAGAACTCAAGGGTGGCGCCCGACACGGTAAACACCATCGTTCCCATCGCGACCGCAACGGCAAACTTCAGTGACACCAGGCCAGACGCGTCGTTCATCAGCGCCTCACCCTGCAGGATTGACATAATTTTTTTCGGGATGCGCCCTTCTCCGACAATGCCGGATAATGCCACGGCATCGGTGGGCGAAAGTACTGCCGCCAGGGCAAAGGCACCCAGCAGTGGAATACCCGGCACCAGCCAGTAAATCAGATAGCCAATACCCACCACGGTGATCAGCACCAGCACCAGCGCCAGACCGATAATTTCGCGTCCGTGATGCAGGAACTCGCTGGTTGGCGTCTTCCAACCGTCGGCAAAGAGCAGCGGCGGGATAAACAGCACCAAAAACAGTTCGGGGTCGAAGTCTACATGCAGCCCGAACGTAGGCCAGGCAAGTAGCGCCCCCATCGCTATCTGTACCAGCGGCAGCGGAATTTGAAAGGGAATGATGCGGGCAGCGACGCCAGACAGCGACACCACCAGCGTTAATATGAGGATAGTAAAAAAGATTTCCATGCTTTCCTTAAACGGCTTCCTGGGTTTTACACGTGATCCAATCGATTAAATCAGCTTGTTCGCTGCAATAGTAAAACAAAAAAATAGATGGTTTAAAAACAGGATGTGCGCTATCGACGCAGAATAGCCTGAAAAGTTAACGGGCCGTATTAACGGCCCCGCGAGGCATCAGATGGCCCAGCCGCCCGCATAGAAGGCCACCAGCGCGATGGCAATAATCACCGTACCTGGGTTCAACCTGCGCCACTCACCGGCAAAAATCCGACCGACAACCAGCGAACCAAAGCCGAGCATAATACCGGTAACGATGTTACAGGTCAGAACGATAAATACCGCAGCCAGCAGCCCGGACATCGCATCAACAAAGTCTTCAAAATCAATTTTTGAAACGTTGCTAAGCATCAGCAGGCCAACATACATCAGTGCCGGCGCCGTCGCATAGCCAGGCACCAGATACGCCAGGGGAGAAAGGAACAGGATCAGCAGAAACAGGATACCCACCACGATTGCCGTCAGGCCCGTTTTGCCACCCGCCGCCGTACCCGCCGCCGATTCAATATAGACAGCCGCTGGAGAAGCGCCCACCAGACCCGCAAAAATACTGCTGACGGAATCCGTGGTCAGCGCTTTGCCGCCGCTGATAATCTGATTATCTTTATCCAGCAGGTTAGCCTGTCCGGCTACGGCGCGGATGGTGCCGGTGGCGTCAAATACGGCCGTCATGACCAGCGCCAGTACGCTTGGCAGCACCGCAGGTTTGAGCGCCCCCAGAATATCCAGGCTGAAAACCAGCGAATTTCCCTGTGCATCGTGCAGGCTGGGTAGTGCAAACAGCCCCTGGTATTTCACTGCCGGATCGAAAATTAGCCCGATAACGGAAATACCAATGATGGTCAGCAGAATACCGCCAGGCACGCGCAGCTTCTCCAGCCCAAAAATGACTGCAAGCCCCAGTAACGACATAATCACCGGAAAAGAGGCGAAATCACCCAGCGCCACCGGTAAGCCCGGTGCGGGGTTCTTCACGACCAGGCCTACGCCGTCGGCCGCGATCAGCAGAAGGAAAAGCCCAATGCCGACGCCTGTCCCATGTGCCACACCCATCGGCAGGTTACGCAGGATCCAGGCCCGAATACCGGTCGCTGAAATGATGGTAAAGAGGATCCCCATCAGGAATACTGCCCCCAGCGCCACCGGCACGCTGATATGCTGACCCAGCACCAGGCTAAAAGCGGTAAAGGCCGTCAGTGAAATTGCGCAGCCAATAGCCATGGGCAGATTGGCCCACATTCCCATAATCAGCGAACCAAAACCGGCGACCAGACAGGTTGAAACAAATACCGCCGCAGGTGGGAAACCGGCCTTGCCCAGCATAGACGGAACCACAATCACCGAATAGACCATTGCCAGGAAGGTGGTCAGGCCCGCCAGAATCTCCTGACGAACGGAGCTTCCTCGCGATGAGATCTTAAACCAGGCATCTAACGTTCCGCGCGCCGGTTGTGAAGGAGTCGACATAGTGAAAATCCCCTGAAAATTTTTATGATTTATCAATGCGTGGTGCAGGAAGCACAACCGGGTTCAACGTTTACATCCTGGCCCGCTATGTTCACAGATCGCAAAAGCCCCCTCAGAGGCGACGATCGGAAAAAAGGGAAACGTTAACTACGCCACGCAAAAAAGCCGCATTGTTTAAAGCCGCATTGTTTTAAAAGGCAAACGATTATCCAGCCTTTAATGCCGCAGATTCAACTCCGATCGCGCATATATTTACGCCGACAGGGTCGTCAGGGCGGTCACCCTGCTCAGTTAGCCACCAGGGTGACTCTACCCACCCGGCATAACGCGCTCTAATAGCACTTTCTTATGATACGGTGACGCAGGAAGCCACCTGCGCCGCTCATGCTAATTTCAGGGGAAGATTTAGCCAGGGTTGACTTCGCCGCCCTGTTGCAGGGCGCGCTGCCAGGCGCTTCGGGCCTGCACTTTGCTTAACCATGCCTGAATAGCCGGTGAGTTTTCCGCCCCGCCACGCGCCGAAAACGCCTGTAGCGGAAAGCTCATTTGCACATCGGCAATACTTATCTGCGTGCCGGCAAACCATGCATTACGGCTCAGGTGCTGCTCAATGAATTCCCGATGCGTGGTCAGCTGTTTATCGAGATACGCCTTTTGCACCCCCTTGCCGAATGCGCCACCAATCGGGCGTAACAGCCAGGGCACCGGCGGTTTCCCCATCCGGCCAAAGATTAGCTTCATTACCAGCAGCGGCATCAGCGATCCTTCGGCGTAGTGCAGCCAGTAACGAGCCTGAAGACGCGCGTCATCATCAACAGGTTTTAGTCGGTTTTCGCTATCATAGCGTTCCGCAAGGTACTCAAGGATCGCGCCGGATTCCGCAATAACCCGATCGCCATCGCTAATAACCGGAGATTTGCCCAGCGGATGCACTTTTCTTAGCGCCTCGGGTGCCAACATCGACGCTTCTCGCTGATAGCGTTTGATTTCATACGCAACGTCAAGCTCCTCCAGCATCCAGAGTACGCGCTGTGAGCGGGAGTTATTCAGATGGTGAACGGTAATCATGGGCTGGCCTTATAATGATTGCGAAGCGTTGAGTATAGACCTTATGGCTCGTTCGTCGGCTCCAGCAGGATCGCACCGGTCCCCCGTTCGCCAAGACGGTCATCAGGGTTGCGCAACGGGCAGTCGGCCATAGACAGGCAGCCGCAGCCGATGCAGCCATCCAGGTCGTCGCGCAGTCGGGTCAGCGTCGCGATACGTCGATCCAGCTCTTGCCGCCAGCGTTCGGTCAGGCCTCGCCAGTCCTTAGGCGACATCCTTTTTCCCGGTGGAAATTGCAGCAGATGCTCACCAATGGTTGCCAGAGGTATACCGATGCGCTGGGCAATTTTAACAATTGCGACCCGTCGCAGTACGTCGCGGTTATAGCGCCGCTGATTTCCCGGATTGCGAAAGCTGCTGATTAATCCTTTACTTTCATAGAAATGGAGCGCTGATACGGCGACGCCACAGCGCTGTGCCACATCGCCTGGTGTCAGTTCACGCTTGTTCGCGCCGTGGAGATTTTTTTTCATTTTGCCCTTTACCTCAAGTTAACTTGAGGAATTATACTCAGCAGCCATTGAGAAGGCGACATCGTTTCTGGCGCAATTTACCCATCCGGGGCTGACAGCGCAGCTGAACCAGGGAGAAAAGACGTATGCATGACAACATCATCCACACACTGACCGACTGGATTGAGAATAATCTCGACAAAACCCTGTCAATTGATGACGTCGCCGCTAAATCGGGCTATTCAAAATGGCATCTGCAGCGGATGTTTCGCGCCGTGACCAAACAGACGCTGGGGGGATATATTCGTGAGCGCAGGTTAACGCTGGCCGCTGAAGCGCTTCGTAAGACGCAGCGGCCGGTTTTTGATATTGCGATGCAGTATGGCTATGATTCGCAGCAGACATTTTCCCGCGTCTTCCGCCGCCAGTTTTCCCTGACGCCTACCGCTTACCGCCATAGCATGCGCCGCCAGTCGCTGACCCGTCAGACCAGCTATGCCTTTGACTGCAGTGCTGGCATGGGATATCACAGCAATAGCCTGCTTTAATGCCTAAAAATTATTCAAATTTTAAAAACGAGTGATATAATGTGACCGTCGTCACACTTACATGACCTCTGGGTCAGCTTCGACTAAGGGCTTATCCTGGCAACCCTTCGTCCAAATCGCGTGATGCCACTACCTATTGTCAGGGCAGTTATTCGCGGAGTTTGAACGAGATATGGGAACCTTAACCACAAGCCTGATATTGATGAGATGGGAACTGGTGAGTGCTGTGATGATGTTTCTGGCCAGCACATTTAACGTCAGGTGCCGCAAAAGCAGCCATAACGCAATGGCCTTTATCTTTACCGGCATCGGGATTGGCATGTCCTGCTGGTTTGTAACCGGCCTGCTGGGCATGACGCTAAGCATGAGCAATCTACAAAATTTTTGGCACGTCACTAAAGATGTCTTCATCGACGTAATGAGCCACACGCCCGCCGATTACCCCATGCCTTAACCGCCCCCGTGAGCCGCAAATTCTGAGTAACAGGCGGCTCACCGTTTACCTTAACCACATCATCAGATCTTCTTAAATACAGCAGGTAGAGGCGCGGTCTCTTCCGGGCGATGCGCCCGCGGCAGCGCGGCAGATTTACGCTCCTGGAGCCACATATCACCCATCATTTTATCCAGCCCCTGTTCCAGTCCGGTGACCATCCCCGCGCCCGGCGTGAAAGTCAGCTCGCCAAAGTAGATCTGGCCCTCACTGATGTACCAGTCAACGCGAACATAATCGAAGTCACTCGCCAGCTTCTTACTTAACTCCAGAGCCTTCTCGAGCGTCTCCCGATCGCCGCTGATATCGAGACCCGTATCGCGGATCTTGTAGAAGCAGTGGCTGAGATTGTTGACGTAAAAGTTCATAGAGAGCGGCGAGTTGCCGCTGCGGTTGTAAATCACCTGCAGCACGTACTCATAATTGCCGTCTTTTTTATTGAACATATGAAACTTGTAGTCAATAGCAGCGAACTTGCCGTCGCCCACATACTGCTCCACCAGAATCCTGGGCTTGATGTAACGATAGTGGATCTCGCGTGCTTCATGCGAAAAATCACGACTCAACCACTCTTCACAGCGTTTAATCAACAGCTGTTTCTGGATGCAGTCCGGCTCATCCAGGAAGATTTCTACCATACCGGAGCCGTGGTTCGGTTTGATAACGGTATTTTTTAATGATTTAAGTCCCAGCAGCGTAATGGGATCGGCCGTTTCATACAGCAGCGGAATGAGATACTCTTCGCCGATGGTTTTTGAAATATAGTCTCTCACAAGAATTTTATCCGATAGGATCCCATAACGAACGTAGTCTCCGGTGATAAATTTACGATATAAAACCTTCTCATTAAATAACTTCGGCTGGCGAATGTTAGGTAACTTTCTAAATTTATGGAAATAATAAATTCTGTCCTGGTAGGACCATGGCATCTTTTTTAACAGATATAAGACGCCTTTTCTCAGTTCAGTTTTGAGCTTGAACATTTTTCACCTCATTTGTAGGTTTTGTAGTTAAGTGAGGAAAGCTGTATTTTAAGAATGACGGCATTCTTAAAGAAATAGTTCATTACGGTCAGGGATAAGAGTTCCGTCACAAGAACACTCCAGGCTGCGCCTGTTAACCCCCAGGAACGGATGAAAAACCAGTTGGTTGCCACGCTAATTACCACCAGTAAAATAATCTTTACCAACAGATAATTAAAACCACCCTCTTTCACCATATAGCGATAAGCTACTGTCCCCATTGCCGAAAAGCAGGTTGCTAACGACAATAACGTAACGAGATTTCCAGATTGTGTGTAGTCGTGCCCAAAGAGGACACTGATAATTCTGTCGCCAAACAGCGCAATGAAAATAAGCATCAGAAATGAGACTGCCATAACATAGCCGTAGAGCCTTGAGGCCAGCTGGATTGCAACATCTGACCGCGCCCTGAATATCTCTGTAAAGCAGGACGTAATGATCGCCACCGGGATAAAAATCCACGAGGCCGATATTGTATTCGCGGCAGTAAACAGCCCCAGCTCATGCGCTGAACCCACCCCAACCAAAAAAAACTGCGCCAGCTTCACCTGAATCGAGATAAACACGCTGGATATGGCCAGCGGCAGGCCCGCATGCAGCAGGTAGCGCAGATAGGTTTTATGTTTACGCCTGGGCGGCGGAGTAATGCTCTGTGCCTGATAAAACATGCCGCGTTTAATCAGATAGGGCACCAGCGTGACGGCAACAATCGACAGCGATAACAGTAACGGGCTGAGCTTCATCCAGGCGATGGTAAAACTGATGGCGAAGCTCAGTATCATTCCTGTGGCATTGGCGACGGTATTCATTCTCGACGCCAGCCGCGCATTATTGTAAACGCTGAAAATATCCTGTGTAACAAATATGGCTGAAAGAAAAGAGGCGATCGCAAATACCATAAAGTTTTCGCGCATGGTCAGCCAAATGTAAAGTAATACCGGTAAAGAAAGTATGAGCAAAAGCGCCATCCGCAGCTGCTTCGCTACTGCCATCAGGCGCATCCCCTTCGGCACGCTTTTGCTAATACTCTTAAATAAAATGGTCTCTGTGCCAAAAATGGCGACCGTCTGAACAATTGAAAAAAGTGAAGCAGAAAATGCTATTTGTCCAAAGACAGTAGGACCAAATGATTTCGCGACATAAGACGTCACAAATATCACGCCGAAGACGGAAACGATTTTTTCCGACATCATCCAGGCGGCGTTTGACATAACACTGTGTTTCATTAAAGCATCCTTTTGACACGAACTACTTACTGCAAAAAACGGTACATCCTTGTTTACAACAAAAGAAATTTGCTGAATTTCCCCTGGCTAAAAAAGACGCCTGAATATTTTTAATCATACAGCAGGATAGCTTTCGCTCTTAACGAAAAGCGTTATTTTAAAATACTACCTTACGGCAATAACTTTTTCTGTCTTTACCTGGTCTTGAAACCCTCGGTCTTCGTCTGAAAGTGCTGCCTGACAGTTAACAGACTCGCACAGAAAACCTCCTTCGCCTGCTGGAGAATTCTGAATTAGACACTGGTCTTGTTGTCGGCATGAAACGAATTTATAACAAAAACCCAAATATCGAAAGCTAACTCCGGCCTTTAGAAATAAAATCGGAGAAATCCCATGATGATATTTATCCATAATCCCTTAACTTAATGACTGTCATAAAAATCGCGCACTTAATGTCATTGCCCTTATTGGTTCATTAATCAGATCCATTAAATAGTGCAGTTACTCTCATCACATTATAGTTAAGAAAGGTAATAGCATTTATGAGAAAGTCACGATATAGCGAAGAGCAAATCACCAATGCCATTAAAGCTTCTGATAGTGGTGTAAAGGTTAAAGAGATTTGTGAAGAGCTGGGGATTTCTGAGGCCACGTTCTATAGCTGGAAGAAGAAATATGCCGGATTATCCTCAGAGGAAGGCAGGAAAATCAAGGAGTTGGAAGACAAAGTGCACCACTTTGAACGTGAGCTGCAGATACTCTCCTCGGATAAGGAGATGCTGCAAAGCGTTTTAAAGAACTTCTTTACCACTCACGATAAGCGGCAGGCGGTGAATTACCTTCAGGATACGTTTGAAATCGGAACCCGCCGAAGCTGCCGCCTGCTTGATATTAGCCGTAGTGTTTACCACTATCCTTACAATTGTGAAAATCACTAGGGCTTACGCAATAATCTTAAAACTCGTGACTGCTGATGCCAATTTTAAATATCTTTAATGCTAATTGAAATCTATAAATAGTTTCCGTGGAGTCGTTTTTAGTTGATGTGTTAGCTGTATCCAATTTCACCAGTTTAGCTGTGATCGCTTTTCAAATCAGATAAATACCCTTCTTTTTCATGTAGTTAAATGCGCATTTATCTTTGTTTTCAAAGATAAATGCGCAATCTATGACATTAAACCTTCTTACTGATTGTTCAACCATCCCCTCTTAGACGTGAAAAATCGTAATAATTCCCTGGTCTCAAATGATTCATAAATTTGATCCATATCAAGAGAAAACCCGCGTCACAAAACTGACATCATGGCCCCCAACCCTTACCAACCCGCACATCATGACGCCACAGCGTAATGTGCACCCAGGAAAACAATAAAGGCAAACTTAAGGATATCGCCTTTTATGCTCATTTATTAATCATTGGGCCGTCCTGAGACTGCCGTTTCCTTATGTATTGCCTCTTAACATTGACGTCCTGTCGCACTCTTTAAGGACAAAATTTGAGTTAATACTGGATTGATAAATCTTCAGTAGTCTCAGATTCAGGCGAAACGGCATTAAGTAGCTCACATTTACTGTCCATAAATATAGATGAATGCCATTAGCGATTATTCTTATAGCGGAACAATTCTGAGCTGTGCCAGACACCTGAGAAAATAAACGGCGGGTAAGGGGGCAGGAACACTCCTAAAAAAGTGTCTTACATCACAAATGTGATACAAAACCAGGGACATTACGGCCAGTCTGAAGAAGATTTTTAGAGTTAATTGCGTACTGGTGCAGGTTAATCAATGTACCAGGCGCCTCGGGATCGCTCTTATCCTGGTACCAAAAAAATATGTACTACCGGACGGTTTATGCCTCCTGATTGTCTGCTGAGCCACCAGCAAGGCCACGTTCCACGGTGGGTAATGTAGATTAGCGCCCACATCCATTAGGAATTTCCTCAACAAACCCTAAACAAACATCAACCTTAAAAACGCATTTACTCTGTGTTGATAGTGACATCTTTATAATGCCGTTTTACCCCTCCCCCCTGGAATGCAGAACATGTCTGATACTGCGGTTGCACCTCGTCAGGATACTTCCCTGACCTTTTTCCTGTCCCTGGTTACTGGCAAGCTAACGCCAGGAAGATTGTGGTTCGATCGCGA
Organism: Erwinia sp. ErVv1; assembly: GCF_900068895.1. Taxonomy (GTDB): domain Bacteria; phylum Pseudomonadota; class Gammaproteobacteria; order Enterobacterales; family Enterobacteriaceae; genus Erwinia. Next base: position 310,208 of record NZ_CDPK01000004.1, read on the forward strand.
CTACCGTATTAAGTATCTGTTCCGCTCGCTGGCCTACCCGATAGCCACTCAAAGGCTTGTTAGCGCCATCTCAGAGAGTCCGGTAATGCGTGATATTCTGCCGATCCAGCACACGCTACCAAGCAAAATCCATCGCCCCTACCTTTATGGTGGCATGCCGATGGTTAAACGCGCTCAGGCGATAATTGATCACTACCGCTTCGCTCAGGACCTCAGCGCGGTACGTTTACGTCAGGCGATGCTGACCAAAGAGGGCGTTGCGCTGGTTGAATTTGCGGGAAAGAACGGTGAAGCTTTCAGTATCACCCTTGCCTGTACCGGCAGCTGTGAAAGAGAGGGAGAGGTGAACCTGTTTGTGACCTGTGATGGCGTTAAACTGGCCATGCTGACCTTTGCAGTGACGGAACAGCAGGGCGTAAAGGTGCTGATTATAGGTGGTATTCAGGGAGCCCATCGCGATACGCCACATGAGTTGATCCGTGAGGCGACAAAAGCCTGCTACGGCCTGTTCCCTAAAAGATTGCTGCTGGAGACGCTGATGCTGTTTGCTGCTGCGACGGGAATTACTCAGATACAGGCGGTCAGCGACAGCGGGCATATTTTCCGCAGCCTGCGTTATCGCCTGAAGAAGAAGAGCCTCTTCCATGCGAACTATAACGAATTCTGGGAAACGCTGAACGCGCAGCCGCTGTCTGAGAATCTTTATACGCTGCCGATGCCCATCGCGCGCAAGCCGCTTGAAGACATCGCCAGTAAAAAGCGCGCTGAAGCGCGCAGGCGTTATGAACTGCTGGATACCATGGCTGAACGGTTCGCCGATCAGTGCCGCTAAGTTTTACCGGTTTACAGCCCTGTTAACCCAGGGCTACGGATTCTCTTTTGCCACATCATCGATCTTCCATCCATCGCGATCCCGATGCAGCGTTATCAGCAGCAGCTGCCTGTCGTTGGCATCGCTGCCCAGGGTCACATCCCCTGAGGCCGTTTCACCGTTAATGGTGAATTTCCCAGCGCTAACGTGATCGACCCAGCCATCGCTATAATCCTGATCCTGCAGAAAATAGTCATCATCCATGCCGTCCGGACTTTTAATCAGAACGTAGATTTTCTGTAACAGCTGCGGGGTGACGTACTCTTTCAGTAGCGGATCGCGTTCGTCAATTGGGCTTTCATCCTTACTTAACGCCGTCAGATACCAGCTGTAAAAATCTCTGCTGAGTGACTGGGGATCGGCGCTGTTTTCCTTCGCCGCAGCGTGCAGTGCAAAAAGCGCTATACCCAGCGCCAGTAACCATCTCTTCATGAAGTGCCGTCTCTGCCTGTTCATCGCTCCCTCTCACGCTTTGCTGATGTCCCTGCCCGCTGCGTCGTAAAATGCTCAGCTAATTTACTCTTTAACCTGTGAAGTCGAGCGATTTTCTGCGTTATTTTTAGTAACCGTTTATACCGGGAGGGCAACACGCCAGCGCCGCCTTATCTCTACCCGCTCACTGAGGATACCAATTTCACTCTTCCTGGTCATCCCGCAACACATTGTCATAACGTCCCCGAGCCTGACGAAACTGTGCGGCGGAGTCAATCACCCAGCGCCACAGGGGTAACATATGCACCAGCAGCCCCTTTCCCAGGGGAGTGATAGCGTACTCCACCCGCGGGCGCTTCTCCCGATAGTCGTGCCGGGAGATCAAACCATCACGTTCCAGCTGCCGCAGGGTGCGGGTGAGCATCCGCTGGGTCACACCGTCCAGACGACGGCTGATTTCTGCATGCCGCATTGGCCCCTCGGTACCCAACAGATGCACGACGCCAAGTGACCAGCGATTACCCGCATGGGTAAGAATATCCCGCTTCAGGCCATCGTCGTCATCGCTCAGCCCTTCACATACGATTTTGGAAAACTGCAGCACGGCCTCACTGTCCCACTCCATTTCGCCCCCGGTATCACTCATGTACCTAATTGTGCGTCAAACGACTGCATGTCACCCTGGTCCGACTCAACAGGAGAACAGTATGATCGATGCAACGCAACATTCATCAACGTCTATTTTAGTATTGGGTGCCGGAGAACTTGGGCTCGCGGTGCTGCGTGCGCTGAGTCAGCAGCGCCAGAGCCATACCCACATCACCGTATTACTCAGGCCTGAAGCCGCTCACGCTGCCGCCGGGAAGGGGAAAGCCCGCCTGGATGCCCTGGCCAGGCTGGGGATTAGCGTGCTGGCGGGCGATTTGCAGCAATCCACATCCGACCTGGCTGCGCTGTTCCGCCCTTTTAATGCAGTGATTAACTGTAGCGGTTTTGTCGGGGGGCCTGGAACACAGTTAAGGGTAACCCAGGCAGTCCTTGATGCAGGTATTAAACGCTATTTCCCGTGGCAGTTCGGCGTGGATTACGATGTGGTCGGAAAAGGCAGCGGTCAGCAGGTGTGGGATGAGCAGCTCGACGTCCGTCACCTGCTGCGAAGGCAAACGGCCACCGACTGGGTGATTGTCTCTACCGGCATCTTCACCAGCTATCTCTTTGAACCCTCCTTTGGCGTGGTTGAGGCCAGTACCCGGACGGTATATGCCTTAGGTGACTGGGAGTATGCTGTAACGCTGACCACGCCGGAGGATATCGGCAGACTGACCGCCGCCCTCTTCTTTTACCAGCCCGTGATACGTAATCAGGTCATTTTCATTGCCGGTGACACGCTGACCTATGCTGAGCTGGCTGATCTGATGGGAAAGGTCTGGAATAGCCGCGTCAACCGCGTACTGCTGGATAAGGAAAAACTCAATGCCGACATACGTGCGCGCCCCGATGACGTCGCGGCGAAGTATCGTCTGGCATTTGCCCGCAAAGACGGCGTGGCCTGGCGTAAAAGCGACACCTTTAATGCACAACGGGGCATTGCGACGGTGACGGCAGAGCAGTGGCTGGCAGATAATGACAGGGCAGTCGCTGGTTGATAACGGCGGGGCAGAGGCCAGGAAGGACGGGTTTTATTCTTCCATAAACCAGTAAGGCCCCGCGTTGACGGAGCCTTACCTGCTAAGACAACCAGAGAATTTCTGGCTGCCCTAAAACGGACTCTTGCCCGCTAACGACATATTCTCAGACGAGAATCAAAATGGGATATCGTCATCAAAATCCATCGGAGGTTCGCTGCTGGCCGGTGCGTTGTTCTGCTGAGGCTGCGGGCGGGATGGCTGTGAACCGCCGCTAAACTGGTTACCGCCGCCCTGCTGTGGCTGCTGTGGCTGGCCCCAACCGTTGTTATTGTTGCTGCCGCCCTGACCGCCGCCAGCTGGCGCGCCTGCACCGCCGTTCTGACGGCCACCGAGCATTTGCATGGTGCCACCAACGTTAACCACGACCTCGGTGGTGTATTTTTCCACGCCCGCCTGATCGGTCCATTTACGCGTCTGCAGTGCACCCTCGATATAAACCTGAGAGCCTTTACGCAGGTACTCACCGGCAACTTCTGCCAGCTTGCCGAACAGCACGACGCGGTGCCATTCCGTCTTCTCTTTGGTTTCGCCGGTCTGCTTGTCACGCCAGCTTTCGGACGTGGCGAGGGTAATGTTGGCAACGGCGCCGCCATTCGGCATGTAGCGGACTTCCGGGTCCTGACCCAGATTTCCGACCAGAATCACTTTGTTTACGCCTCTGCTGGCCATGTACGTCTCTCCGATAATTGTTCTGCTTTAAGTCTAAGCCGAAAATTCTAACATGGCGTACCTTTATATCCTACTTTCAGATGTGGGTCTCAGAGGCTTTATACGGCTTGCCGCATTGCAGCGAGCGGCCTGCGCGGGATCGTAAATTTTTAAGTCGGGGGCATGATAGCCGTTGGGATCCTGTCCCCCGGGCTGCGCCAGAACACTGTATATTCAATCAGGTTTTTTTGTGCCATACTTACAGGCTTCATTCTGGCCGTGCCGGACCGGCATGGCGAGGTCTGTGTTAATCCGGGAATTGTGAATGGATAAGATCGAAGTACGGGGTGCACGCACCCATAATTTGAAAAATATTAACCTGATCATCCCTCGCGACAAACTGATCGTTGTCACAGGCCTGTCAGGCTCCGGTAAGTCTTCGCTGGCGTTCGATACGCTGTACGCCGAAGGACAGCGCCGCTACGTTGAGTCCCTATCTGCTTATGCCCGGCAGTTTCTCTCTTTAATGGAGAAGCCGGATGTCGATCATATAGAAGGGCTGTCGCCAGCCATCTCCATTGAGCAGAAGTCTACCTCGCATAACCCGCGCTCCACCGTCGGTACGATCACTGAAATTCATGACTACCTGCGCCTGCTGTTTGCCCGCGTGGGTGAGCCGCGCTGCCCCGATCACGACGTGACGCTGGCCGCGCAGACCGTCAGCCAGATGGTTGATAACGTGCTGGCGCTGCCGGAAGGCCGCCGGCTAATGCTGCTGGCCCCGATTGTGAAAGAGCGTAAGGGTGAGCATACCAAGACGCTGGAAAACCTTGCATCGCAGGGCTATATCCGCGCCCGCATTGATGGCGAGGTCTGCGATCTCTCCGATCCGCCCAAGCTGGAGTTGCAGAAGAAGCACACCATCGAAGTCGTCGTGGATCGTTTCAAGGTGCGCGACGATTTGCAGCAGCGCCTTGCTGAATCCTTTGAAACCGCGCTCGAGCTCTCCGGCGGTACGGTGGTGGTTGCCGATATGGACGACCCTGAAGTGGAAGAGCTGGTGTTCTCCGCCAACTTCGCCTGCCCCGTCTGTGGCTATAGCATGAGCGAGCTGGAACCGCGCCTGTTCTCATTTAACAATCCGGCCGGTGCCTGTCCGACCTGCGACGGTCTCGGTGTACAGCAGTATTTTGATCCGGATCGTGTGGTACAGAATCCTGAGCTGTCGCTGGCCGGCGGTGCGATCCGCGGCTGGGATCGCCGTAATTTCTACTACTTCCAGATGCTGCGTTCGCTGGCCGAGCACCTGAACTTCGATATTGAAGCTTCATTTGGCTCGCTAAGTGAGAAAGCCCGTCAGGTGATCCTCTACGGATCCGGCAAAGAGACTATTGAGTTTAAATATATTAACGACCGCGGTGACACCTCGGTACGCCGCCACGCGTTTGAAGGCGTGCTGCATAATATGGAGCGCCGTTATAAAGAGACGGAATCTTCCGCCGTGCGTGAGGATCTGGCTAAGTTTATCAGCAACCGCTCCTGCGCCAGCTGTCACGGTACCCGTCTGCGTCGTGAAGCGCGGCACGTCTACGTTGAGAACACCACGCTGCCGACAATCTCTGATATGAGCATCGGCCATGCGATGGATTTCTTCCTGAATATGCAGCTCAGCGGTCAGCGCGCGAAAATCGCCGAAAAGGTGCTTAAGGAGATTGGCGACCGGCTGAAGTTCCTGGTCAACGTCGGACTGAACTACCTCTCTCTCTCCCGCTCTGCCGAAACCCTTTCCGGCGGTGAGGCGCAGCGTATCCGCCTCGCCAGCCAGATTGGTGCCGGGCTGGTCGGCGTGATGTACGTGCTGGATGAGCCGTCAATCGGTCTTCATCAGCGCGACAACGAACGCCTGCTGGAGACGCTGGTTCACCTGCGGAACCTGGGGAATACGGTCATTGTGGTCGAGCATGATGAAGACGCGATCCGCGCCGCTGACCACGTTATTGATATCGGGCCAGGCGCTGGTGTCCACGGCGGTCAGGTGGTGGCAGAAGGAACGGTGGACGATATCATGGCGGTCGAAGCCTCTCTCACCGGTCAGTACCTTAGCGGCAAGCGCGAGATCGCCATACCCAAAGAGCGGGTTAAAGCCGATCCTGCGAAGGTATTAAAGCTGACCGGGGCCAAAGGCAACAACCTGAAAGACGTGACCCTCACGCTGCCGGTAGGCCTGTTTAGCTGCATCACCGGCGTATCCGGGTCGGGTAAATCGACCCTGATCAACGATACCCTGTTCCCTATCGCTCAGCGTCAGCTGAATGGTGCAACGCTTGCTGAACCGGCGCCGTACCGCGATATCAGCGGGATGGAACACTTCGATAAGGTTATCGACATTGACCAGAGCCCGATTGGCCGCACGCCGCGATCGAATCCGGCAACCTACACGGGAATATTCACCCCGGTACGCGAGCTGTTCGCCGGCGTTCCCGAGTCGCGTACGCGCGGCTATACGCCGGGTCGCTTCAGCTTTAACGTCCGTGGTGGGCGCTGCGAGGCCTGCCAGGGCGATGGCGTCATTAAGGTAGAGATGCACTTCCTGCCGGATATCTACGTGCCGTGCGACCAGTGCAAGGGCAAGCGCTATAACCGCGAAACGCTGGAGGTCAAATATAAAGGCCGAAGCATCCATGAAGTGCTGGAAATGACCATTGAAGAGGCGCGTGAATTCTTCGATGCCGTACCGGCACTGGCGCGTAAGCTGCAAACGCTGATCGACGTAGGTCTTTCCTATATCCGCCTTGGCCAGTCAGCCACCACGCTTTCCGGCGGGGAGGCGCAGCGCGTGAAGCTGGCGCGCGAGCTGTCCAAGCGCGGCACCGGCCAGACGCTCTATATCCTTGACGAGCCGACTACCGGCCTGCACTTTGCCGATATTCAACAGCTGCTGGAGGTGCTGCATCAGCTGCGCGATCAGGGCAATACCATTGTGGTGATTGAGCACAATCTGGACGTGATTAAAACCGCAGACTGGATTGTCGACCTGGGTCCTGAGGGCGGCAGCGGCGGCGGTGAAATACTGGTTTCCGGCACCCCGGAAACGGTCGCGAAATGCAAAGCATCGCACACGGCCCGCTTTCTCAAGCCTTTATTAAAAATGAAATAATATGGAGCCGGGGCGGTACTTTCCGCCCCATTCTTCACCCACTTCCCCACAATCTTGCAGGATCAGGCAAGATTTAAACAGGTTCAGACATACCCGCTTTCACCTGCACTGACTATCCTTAACGTTCAGATTTCTGCGTTACGTTCACGACACTTTTCATTAGCTGGAGATACCATGAATATTACGCATGCCTGGGCAGCACAGGACGCTAAATCCAAACTGGCTCCCTTTGAGTATCAGCCGCGCGAGCTGCGCGATCACGATGTGCAGATCGAAGTTTTATTCTGTGGCGTTTGCCACTCAGACCTCCATCAGGCCCGCAACGAGTGGAAAAACACCGTTTTTCCCGTCGTCCCAGGCCATGAAATTGTCGGTCGTGTCACCGCCGTCGGCGGCCACGCGAAAAAATATAAAGTGGGCGATTTGGTCGGCGTAGGCTGTCTGGTCGACTCCTGTCGCACCTGCGACAGCTGTAAAGAAGATTTGGAGCAGTTTTGCGAAAACGGCTTTACCGGCACCTATAACGGTAAAGATCGCGTTACCGGCGACATCACCTACGGCGGCTACTCTACGCAGGTTGTGGTAACCGAAGACTTCGTGCTGCGCATCCCGGAAAACCTTGATCCGGCTGCCGCCGCACCGCTGCTGTGCGCCGGTATCACCACCTTCTCCCCGCTTAACCACTGGGGCGTGGGCCCGGGCAAAAAGGTCGGGATTGTCGGTCTGGGTGGTTTAGGCCATATGGGTGTGAAAATTGCCCATGCGATGGGCGCACACGTCGTACTGTTCACCACCTCCCCTTCTAAAATTGAAGACGGTAAGCGCCTGGGCGCGGATGAAGTGGTTATCTCTAAAGATCCCGAGCAGATGGCAGCACAGGCCAACAGCTTTGACTTTATCCTGAACACCGTAGCGGCTCAGCACGATCTGAACCCGTTTATTAACCTGCTGCGCCGTGACGGTACCATGACGCTGGTTGGTGTACCGGAGCATGACCACCCGGCACCTCAGGTGGTTAACCTGGTGTTCAAACGTCGTAGCGTTGCTGGTTCACTGATTGGCGGGATTAAAGAAACCCAGGAAATGCTGGATTTCTGTGGTAAGCACAATATCACTTCCGATATTGAGATGATTAAAATTGATGAGATCAACGAAGCCTACGAACGTATGCTGAAAAGCGATGTGAAATATCGCTTTGTGATCGACATTGATTCACTGCGCAGCTAACAGGCCGCGCGAAACCTGAAACGGGGCGAAGCGATTCGCCCCGTTTTACAATTTCATCTACCGCTGATTTAAACTGCTTAGTGCGCCGTTCTACTGTTAAGCGCCTGCTGCCATGAGGCATCCACCAGGTAGTAGATCTGCGAATCCTTCAGCGTTCCGTCCAGCAGCACCGTGCTCCAGTGCGACTTGTTCAAATGTTCACTGGGCCGTACGTCACTGTGTGAGTCCCGCAACAGCTCAGCCAGCGCGGGTGTGGACTTCAGCGCTACCGCTGGACGTCCCTCAACTTCATGCACCAAAGCGAACAACACATCATCGAGTTTAATTTGCGTCGCTTTCCAGCCGCTGTGCACGCTCTGTTCCGCGCCCGGCTTATCCATACAGTAAGTAAGAAGATCCGAAACAGTCATACTCTCTTATTCTCCTTGCAGCGTGGCAACGATGCGCCGGGTACCACCCTGTATTCGGTGTTCCCCCAGCCAGATCCCCTGCCAGGTGCCGAGTACCAGCTGCCCCCGGGCAACGGGCAGCGTCAGTGACACCCCCAGCAGCGATGATTTTATATGCGCTGGCATATCGTCTGCTCCCTCATAGTCATGCTGGTAGGGGGCGTTATCCGGCACCGCGCGCAGGAAATGCTGCTCCATATCGCTTCTTACCGTAGGGTCACAGTTTTCATTCAGCGTCAGGGATGCCGAGGTATGTTGTAGCAGCAAATGCAGCATCCCTACCTGTACGTCTTTCAGGCGACGCAGCTCACCCAGCACTTCATCAGTGACCAGGTGAAATCCGCGCGGTTTTGCGCTTAACGTTAGCGTTTGCTGATACCACATCATACGGCTCCTTCAGGAAATATAGGCATTACATCACAGCGGCAAAAGCTTCAGCCACCAGATGAACGTTTTTGTCGTTCAGGCCTGCGACACACATACGTCCGCTGGTAAGCAGATAGATGCCGAACTCATTACGCAGCCGGTCAACCTGTGCAGCGCTCAGGCCAGTGTAGCTAAACATGCCGCGCTGTTTCACAAGGTAGTCGAAGTTTTTACCGGGCACGGCGGTGGAGAGCACGTCGACCAGCGTCTGGCGCATAGCCAGAATCCGCAGGCGCATGGCTTCCACCTCTTTCAGCCAGCTCGCCTTAAGCTGTGCATCATTCAGCACGCATGACACCACCTGCGCGCCGAAGTTAGGCGGGCTGGAGTAGTTGCGCCTGACGGTCGCTTTCAGCTGGCCCAGCACGCGCGAGGCCTCTTCCGCATCGTTACAGACCACGGAGAGGGCGCCCACACGCTCACCATACAGCGAGAATATTTTGGAGAAAGAGTTGCTGACCAGGGCGGGCAATCCGGCGGAGGCAATGGCGCGAATGGCGTAGGCATCGTCCTCCATTCCGGCCCCAAACCCCTGGTAGGCAATATCCAGGAAGGGGATCAGGTCGCGTCCTTTCAGTACGCCGGTCACCACGTCCCACTGATCGTTAGTCAGATCGGCACCAGTGGGGTTATGACAGCACGGGTGCAGCAACACGATACTTTTCGGCGGCAGGGTTTTCAGTGTGGCAACCAGCTCGTCAAACTTCACGCCGTTGGTGGTGTCGTCATACCACGGATAGGCATTGACCTCAAAACCGGCGCCGGAGAAGATCGCCACGTGGTTTTCCCAGGTAGGATCGCTGACCCACACCTGTGACTGTGGAAAATAGGCCTTCAGAAAATCGGCACCAATTTTGAGTGCGCCGGAGCCGCCAACGGTCTGGATAGTGGCAATACGCCCCGCTGTCAGCGCCGGGTGATCCTGACCAAACAGCAGCGGTGCAACAGCGCTTCGGTACGCAGGCAGGCCATCCATAGGCAGATACTGAGAGGCACCAGATGCCTGAGCGGTCAGACGGGCCTCAGCCCCGGCAACCGCATTCAGCTGTGGAACCGCACCCTGTGCGTCATAGTACAGCCCGATGCTCAGGTTCACCTTGTGGGGTCGCGAATCCTGCTTAAATGTCTCCATCAGGGAGAGAATTGGATCGCCGGCATAGGCATCAACGTTTTGAAACACGGTGCAGATCTCCATTTAATGATTGGGCAGTTCAGGTGCTCCAACGGGAAGCCCCTCAAATCTCGACGTTCTGCTATGGCAGGGCGGGGCTCAACCGATTAGGGATTAATCGCCTGGTTCAGCGTAAGAATTTTCCCCAGCCCGGCCATATAGCGAAAATACACTATAAACCTAATTTTCCTTATCAGGTTACTGCACAGTGTGGCAGAAAAGGAATTAAGCGTGGGAAAATGGATGAAAAGCGGATGTAAAACGCGGATAGCCTTCGCCCCCCGTCGAAGAAAGCTGTCACCAGGCAAGGCTTCACGCAACAGAGAATCGTGGTGATAGTGTCGGGCTTATCCGTGAGGCTGGAGGGAGGAAGAGATCATAATGCCCAACCCGTTCGCTCAGCTCCTGATGAGTCAGACGTCCGTTGGCTTCACGTCAGGTCAGTCATTTAAGGTCGTAGTCATCAATCTGAGTCAGATTCAATCCGCAGGCTGTTCCAGTACACCACCTGGTCCGGTAACCGCATTCTTCGCCGCCCTGTCCAACACTATTTTCTGATGGCCGACGAAAAATGCAGGGATGCAGAATGAGGATCAGTCGTCGTCGTATTGGGGTCCGGCGTAGTTATCGAACCGCGACCACTGGCCATTGAAGGTGAGTCGTACTGAGCCAATCGGACCATTACGCTGCTTACCGAGAATAATCTCCGCAATCCCTTTCTGATCGCTGTTCTCGTGATACACCTCATCACGGTAGATAAACATAATCAGGTCGGCATCCTGCTCGATGGAGCCAGACTCACGCAGATCCGAGTTGACCGGACGCTTATCGGCGCGCTGCTCCAGCGAGCGGTTAAGCTGCGACAGCGCCACCACTGGCACCTGTAGCTCTTTCGCCAGCGCCTTCAGCGAGCGGGAGATTTCGGCGATCTCCAGCGTACGGTTATCGGACAGCGCCGGCACGCGCATCAGCTGAAGATAGTCGATCATAATCATACTCAGGCCGCCATGTTCACGGAAAACGCGGCGCGCGCGCGAACGCACTTCCGTTGGGGTCAGCCCTGAGGAGTCATCAATAAACATATTCTTCTTCTCCAGCAAAATACCCATAGTGCTGGAGATCCTCGCCCAATCTTCATCATCGAGCTGGCCGGTACGAATGCGGGTCTGATCGACGCGGGAAAGGGAGGCCAGCATACGCATCATTAGCTGCTCGCCGGGCATTTCAAGACTAAAAATCAGTACCGGTTTCTCCTGCAACATCGCAGCATTTTCGCAGAGGTTCATGGCGAACGTGGTTTTACCCATCGACGGACGCGCGGCAACGATGATCAGGTCTGAACGCTGCAAACCGGCGGTCTTCTTATTCAGATCCTGGTAACCCGTATCCACACCGGTCACGCCATCGTGCGGGGTCTGGTACAGCGATTCGATCCTGGCGATGGTCGCCTCAAGGATCTGATCGACGCTTTTCGGTCCCTCATCCTTATTGGCGCGATTTTCGGCGATTTGGAAAACGCGGGATTCTGCCAGATCGAGCAGATCTTCACTGGTTCGCCCCTGGGGATCGTAACCGGCGTCGGCAATCTCATTGGCAACGGCGATCATCTCTCTGACGACCGCACGTTCGCGGACGATATCCGCATAGGCGCCAATGTTTGCCGCGCTGGGGGTATTCTTCGACAGCTCCGCAAGGTAGGCAAAGCCGCCAACCATGCTCAATTCACCCTTGGTTTCCAGCGATTCGGACAGGGTTATCAGGTCAATCGGCTTACCCAGCTCTAACAGGCGCTGCATTTCGCTGAAGATCATTCGATGTGGGCGGCTGAAGAAATCTTTCGCCACCACGCGCTCTGACACATTGTCCCAGCGCTCGTTGTCCAGCATCAGCCCGCCCAACACGGATTGCTCTGCCTCCAGAGAATGAGGCGGTAACTTGAGCCCTTCCATTTGACGATCCCGTGGCTCACGGTTCTCAACGGATTTGTTGGTGGGTTTATTTCCTGCCATAGTGATGCAATACCAAAAATCTGAGTGGGGGACGCGCAAGTATACCCGTTTGGTGACTCGTCGTCCTCTTTCAATGACGCTGAATCAGCAGGAGTGACCATGGCAAAACGTATACAAATCAGCCAGCACGGTGGGCCGGAAGTGATGCAGTGGGTAGAGGTCGATGTGCCTGAACCGCAGGCGGGTGAAGTGGTGGTGGAAAACAAAGCCATCGGGATCAACTACATCGACACCTACGTACGCAGCGGGCTTTATCCCGCTTCATTGCCCTGCGGTCTGGGAACGGAAGCGGCGGGCGTCGTCAAAAGCATTGGCGCGGGGGTCACGGCGGTAAAACCGGGCGATCGCGTGGTCTACGCCCAGTCAGCGCTGGGTGCCTACAGCGAATTTCACGCCGTACAGGCCGACAAGCTGGCGATCCTGCCGGACAGCATCTCCTTCGAGCTGGCCGCGGCCTCCTTTCTGAAAGGACTGACCGTACATTATCTGCTGCGTCAGACCTATGTTATCCAGCCTGATGAGATTTTCCTGTTTCAGGCTGCCGCTGGCGGCGTCGGCCTGATAGCCTGCCAGTGGGCAAAAGCGCTCGGCGCGCACCTGATTGGCACGGTAGGGTCAGCAGAAAAAGCGGAGCGAGCCAAAAAAGCGGGAGCCTGGGCAACCATTAATTATCGTGAGGAAGATGTCGCCAAACGCGTGAGTGAGCTGACCAACGGTAAAAAAGTGCGGGTGGTTTACGATTCCGTTGGTAAGGATACCTGGGAGTCCTCGCTGGACTGTCTGCAACGACGTGGCCTGATGGTCAGCTTTGGCAACTCGTCAGGGCCGGTGAGCGGCGTTAACCTCGGCATACTCAACCAGAAAGGCTCGCTTTACGTCACGCGTCCCTCGCTGAATGGCTACGTGACCACGCGTGAAGCGCTGATCTGGGCCAGCAATGAGCTGTTTTCGATGATTGGCAGCGGCGCGATAAAGGTTGACGTTCCCGAGCAGCAGAAGTTTGCGCTGAAGGATGCGCAACAGGCGCATAAAACGCTGGAGAGCCGTGGAACCCAGGGCTCAAGCCTGCTGATCCCGTAGGCTGGCTCCACGCTTACCCACGCGCCAGATGTGAGCAGGGCTTCCCGTGGGAAGCCCTTTTTTCTTTTTTTAGTTCGCGCTGAATGTAGGGTACAGCGGCGAATGAATATATTTCAATTCAGTCGCCTATGGTTGCAGAAATCATAAGAAAAAAGAATGGCTGAATGCCAAAGTAGCGGGTCAAAGTCCAGGAATGTGACCAGCGCCACATTGCGGGCTAAATGTGCCAGGGCGGTATTTCACGCCTCTTTACCACTGGCTCACTACCATCGACTCACCTTTGGCGTTGATTTTTTATTCGCCCGATAAATCCATACCACGACTACCGCCAGAGCCAGCCACGGCAGCATTTTTATGACAACCGCGAGCATTCCGCCAAAAAACATTACCCCGGTCGCCACGACCAGCGCAGCAAGGATACCGAGCACCGAGATACCGGTGAGCAGCAGCATAAAGAAAAAGCCCAGCACAAATAAAATTTCCATCAGATGGCTCCTGTTGACAATCGCTACAGGGGTATTACAAGAATCATGCCAGAAGAGGGAAAACGCTAACCTGTTGAAATTATTCAGTCAGGTTAAAAACCCCGCAGGCGGGGTTAGTCAATTTGATTATTTAGTGGTGAACAATTCACGCCGTTGGGATTTTATCTGCAACCAGGCACAGCGCCTGCTCAACCGTTTCAATATTGGCTCCCGCCTTGTGCGCATTTTCACTGAGGTGACGACGCCACTGCCGCGCGCCGGGAATGCCCTGAAAAAGGCCCAGCATATGGCGGGTGATATGACCCAGCCAGGTGCCATTCGCCAGCTCACGCTCAATATAGGGATACATTGAACGCACAACAGCCACCGGATCAACGGCAGGACCTTCAGCGCCAAACAGCTCGCGGTCAACCTGAGCCAGCAGGCCGGGGTTCTGATAAGCTTCACGGCCCATCATCACGCCATCCAGATGCTGCAAATGGGCCTTCGCTTCTTCCAGCGTTTTCACGCCACCGTTAATAGCCATGGTCAGATGCGGAAAATCACGCTTTAGCTGATAGACACGCTGGTAGTCCAGCGGTGGGATTTCGCGGTTCTCTTTCGGACTCAGGCCGGAGAGCCAGGCTTTACGCGCATGGATAATAAACATCTCGCAGCCGCCCTGCTCTGAAACCTGGCGAATGAAATCGCAGAGGAATTCGTAGCTGTCCAGTTCGTCAATACCGATGCGCGTTTTTACCGTCACCGGGATTGAAACGCGATCGCGCATGGCTTTAATGCCCTCGGCAACCAGCCCGGCTTCCCCCATCAGACAGGCACCGAAGCGGCCATTTTGTACGCGATCGGAGGGACAGCCGACGTTCAGGTTCACTTCGTTATAGCCACGCGCTTCGGCCTGACTGGCGCACTCGGCCAGCGCAGCGGGATCGCTGCCTCCCAGCTGAAGGGCAACGGGCTGCTCCTCCTGACTCCAGGCCAGATAGTCCCCCTTGCCGTGAATAATGGCGCCGGTGGTAACCATCTCGGTGTAGAGCAGTGCCTGACGCGTCAGCTGGCGGTGGAAATAGCGGCAGTGGCGATCGGTCCAGTCGAGCATCGGCGCGACAGAAAAGCGGTGTGCAGGTAGGTTCTGGGTCATAAAGCGCGCAAACTCGGTATATTTAATAAACGATGATAATGTGTGCAATGGTATCACGGCTTGATGCCGCAATCATTAACACCGCGCGTTGAGTGTGTCGCCTCAGGAAGTGATGGGGTGCAGGCGTGGCAGGATGCATAACGTGATGGCAGGAACGCACAGCACGTGCGCCCTGCCGCCATCGTTAGAAAGTGAAGTTTAGCTGAGCAACGGCACCCCAGGTATGGTCGTCGCCTTTCATACCCGCCAGATCCAGATGGACGCGGTTATAGGGAGAGATGCCAAAACCGGCGGTGACCACGTTTGTATCGTTGGATTTCATATCGGCACGGTAGCCGGCACGCAGCTGCAACCAGCTCAGCAGACGGTACTCGGCACCGACACCCGCATACTGGCTCTCATCCTGCGATTTAAATCGCTTCGTGGGCGTCGCGTCAACATCCAGAGCGGTGGTCAGACGATCGATATGGTAAGAGATCCCCGGCGTCACGATGGGGCGGATCTGATAGGTATCCTTATAGCCGTTAACCTCTTTCGTCTCCAGATCGCGCGAAATCAGGTTCTGCGCGCTCAGGCCCAGCGTCCAGTTTTCGCCCAGATCGGTCGCGGCACCGGCATCAATGTTAAAGCCGGTATCAGAGTTTTTATAACGCCCTTTAGTAAAGTCGGACTTATTGTAGTTATAAACCGAGGCGCTGTAGTTATACAGGTAGGTTCTCTGCAACTTCGGCGTCACGCCGAACGACACCGGATGCCCGGCGATACTGAATTCATGAGCAACGGCGATGCCGTAGTCATAGACAATAGCCCCGCGCCCCAGTCCTGCTGATGTCAGTTTACTCTGGTCGCCCGGCAGCGGAAAAATCGTGCCATCGGCCACGCCCTGCAGGTAATCAATATCGCTCTGGCTGACGGCAGCAGTAATGTGTGCCGTGCCGTAGGCTTTGGTCACAAAGGCAAACGGTAGCTGTTCATTCGGGATGGTGACGGCAAAGGCGGCGCCTGCGGTGCCGGAGGCTTCATTGCCCTTTATGTGACGCAGCTGGCTGGCAAGATCGCCCGCGGCACTCTGGATTTTCGGGTAGTCGGCAAAGTTGAAGGCGCCACTGCTGGCAATATCCTTATAACGATCGACGCTGTCGGTCAGGTCATCGACTTTATCAATCAGCTTATTTTTGTCCGTTACCTGTAGTCCGGCAGCGGGCAGAATGATACTGACGTCATCATCGGGCTGAGCTTTTGTCATCAGCGCCGGGTTAGCCAGCACCGCCGTGCCGTAGGTGGAAGAGGCGACGCCCGTTCCCCCCATTGCATCATTACGCGCATCATAATAATTACCGGCAGCAAGAGCGCTCAGGGGAGCAAGGAACAATACGGGGAAAACCGCAGGCCGGGACAGCCTGTTCAACTTACCGATCAATTTAATCATTTTACCGTAGACCCATCCAGAAAAGGAAAAAGCGCTTAACGTAAGCGAGAAGAGTGCGACTGCCTGCATAATGGACACAGAGGCAGCTATTCATTGCCGTGAAGTAAATAACAATGCGTGGGCTTATCAGCTCATTGCCGATTTATTTATCTGTTATCACACTAATCGTTTAGCCCGGTATCTCAATCCTTTACGCTTAAAATGCCGCTATTCCTTATCTCAAGGTAGTCAGTAACGTTTGTGGCTGCAAATTACATAAACGATGTTTTATAGACCTTTTACGTCATATCCCCAAATGCTCTGACAGATTAAGAGTGCTTAATGATAGCCACTTTAGTCAAATACCAATCATTTCTGGAATTTTTTCAGCGGCTTACCCTTGACGGTTAATCAACAAAAGAGGGGCGCGAGGAGATTCGGCGTTTTGTGGCGGGCGTGATAACATAACAATTCGATCTGGCGTGAGGGGGAAGAAAAATGACTACTAGCAGTGCTGAAAAAATCCTGTCACAGGCGGAATCACTTTGTCAGCAGCGTAATGTAAGACTGACGCCTCAGCGTCTGGAAGTGTTGCGACTAATGAGCGGACACCACGGGGCTATTAGCGCCTACGATTTGCTTGATCTGCTGCGCACCACGGAACCTCAGGCTAAGCCCCCTACCGTCTATCGCGCGCTGGATTTTCTGCTGGAACAGGGATTTGTTCATCGCGTTGAGTCGACCAACAGCTACGTTGTCTGCCATCATTTTGAGCAACCCTCCCACACCTCTGCCATGCTGATCTGCGATCGCTGCGGGTCTGTCGCCGAGAAGCACGCGGAAGGGGTGGAAAATATCCTGAATACGCTGGCCCTTAACTCAGGCTTTACCCTGTCCCATAGCATCATCGAAACGCATGGATTATGTCGGGACTGTAGCGAGGTTGAGGCCTGTACCCATCAGGACAATTGCCACCACGATCACACCCAGACTGCCGGTAAAAAGCGCGGACGCTAACCGGAATGAGAGAAACGCTCCCAAAAATACAATCAGGCCAGTGACGAGGTACAGATTGCAGGTCGCTGCTCAGGTGAGGTGTTGGTAAAGGTTCAAAAGGGATTGCGGAGTTTAAGCGGCACAGTCCATGTGCCTGGGTAGGAGTATCTTCCTGAAACGCTTTAATGCTGTCAGAGAAAAGAACTTACTTATCAGAAGCGGTGATTATTGTGGCTTTCCCAGTCGCTGACTTCTTTCTCAGCCTGGTCTTTTGCGTAGCCATAGCGCTCCTGAATTTTACCGACCAGCTGATCGCGTTTACCTTCTACGACGGTCATGTCGTCATCGGTCAGCTTGCCCCATTTTTCTTTCACTTTACCCTTCAACTGTTTCCAGTTACCGCCGGCTTCATCTTTATTCATCTTGTGTCTCCTGACTTTGAGTGTAAAGAGCGTTAGGTGTAATAGATTTAGTACAATCGTCTAAGCATAACGCCTGGCAGCAATATAAAACGCTGCTCAACTGCTTAACCTAACGATAATTGTAGTAGAAGATGAGGGGATTGCACGGAACGACACGATAATAAGCGGCAGATTAAGACTATTCCTGACCCGGCAGGTAAAAAACTCTTTTTTATCAAAGGTTAATAAGGCAATGCAATATACATTTCACTGACCCGGAGGCAAAAACCACGTTCCGTTGCGCTGGTGCCGCCGCCATATCGCGCCCAGCGTTAGCCCTCTTAACAGCAGAAAAACCGTCATCGCCAGCCACAGACCGTGATTCCCCAGCACCGGAACGGTAATCAGGGTCAGGCCATAACCCAGCGCCGCTAGTGCCATGCTGTTACGCATCTCTGCGGCGCGGGTTGCACCGATAAACATGCCATCCAGCAGGTAACACCAGACGCCGCATACCGGCAGAAGGACCTGCCAAATCAGGTAGCGATCCGCCTGCTGCTGTAAAGCAGGGATCGAGGTAAGCAATGCGACAATATAAGGCCCGGCAAAGGCATAGAGCAGTGAGAAAAACAGCGCGACCCATCCCGCCTGACGGCATGCAGCGTGCCATACCAGCAGCAGCCTCTGCCTGTCGCGCGCGCCAAAGGCCTCGCCCGAGCAGGCTTCAACGGCATAAGCAAACCCATCCAGCGCGTAAGCCGTAAAGGTCAGGAACATCAGCAGTACGGCATTCACCGCGACGATGTCGCCCCCCAGCCGTGCGCCCAGTACGGTTAACGAAAGGAAGCAGAGTTGAAGCAGCAGAGAACGCAGCATGATATCCCGGCTAAGCCTGAACAAACGTCCAGGCCCGCCCCGCCATGCGCTTTTTAGCGCCATCGGAATGCCACGCATCTTCATTACACGCCAGACGAGCAGCAACCCGACGGCCAGCGAACAGTATTCCGCGATAACCGTAGCCGTAGCCGCCCCCTGGACACCCCACTTCAGCCCGATCACCAGCCAGAGATCGAGCAAAATATTCACCAGATTGCCCACTACCAGCAGGATGACGGGCGCGCGGGCATACTGAACGCCAAGCAGCCACCCCAGCAGCACGAGGTTCGCCAGCGTGGCAGGCGCGCTGAGCCAGCGGATATGCATAAACAGTGATGCCTGGTACTGCACGTCAGGATCGCCGCCGACCAGCGTCAGCGCCAGATGCGTAAGAGGGGATTGCAACGCGATAAAAGTCAGTCCGGCCGCCAGCGCAATGCAGAGAGGCTGCATAAGCGCGCGTGCAAGCTCGGCGTTGTCGCCGGCACCGAAAGCCTGAGCGGTCAGTCCGGTGGTGCTCATACGCAGAAAAAGCAGCAGCATAAACAGGAAGCTGGTGATGGTGGTGCCGATCGCGACGCCCGCAAGATAGACAGGCTTATCGAGGTGGCCAATGACAGCGGTATCGACCAGCCCCAGCAGCGGCACGGTAATATTTGAGAGGATCATCGGCAGCGCAAGCCGCCAGAGGCTTTTGTCAGCAGCGTTTAAAAATCGCATCGGTATCCACTGCGCGACGGGTGTCTGCGCAAGTCACTGTCATACACATCGTCTGCTGAGTGGTAGCCAACGATAAACTGACGCGCTGGCGAGGCGGCGCGTCAGTTAACAGTCAGTTAGAACGGATAAAACGGTATCAAACCCAGTTACCGTTACGGATCACACCCACGGCAAGACCTTCAATCGACAGGGTCTGCTGGCGAAGATCGACGACGATCGGCTCGAAATCGCTGTTTTCAGGCAGAAGATGGACCGTATTGCCCTGCTTTTTCAGCCGTTTGACGGTAACTTCATCATCAATACGTGCAACCACAACCTGGCCGTTACGCACTTCCTGGGTTTTGTGAACCGCCAGAAGATCGCCATCCATAATGCCAATATCTTTCATCGACATACCGCTCACGCGCAGCAGGAAGTCGGCGCTGGGTTTAAACAAACCTGGGTCAACCTTGTAGTGGCCTTCGATATGTTCCTGGGCCAGCAGCGGCTCACCGGCGGCGACGCGGCCAATCAGCGGCAGGCCTTCTTCGTCTTCCATCATCAGTCGAATGCCGCGCGAGGCACCGGACACAATCTCAATTACGCCTTTACGTGCCAGTGCCTTGAGATGTTCTTCCGCCGCATTTGGCGAGCGGAAGCCAAGCTGAGCGGCAATTTCTGCCCGCGTTGGCGGCATGCCGGTCTGGTTAATATGGGCGCGTATCAGGTCATAAACCTGTTGCTGTCTTACCGTTAGTGCTTTCATCCCGCCCCCTGGTTGTTTATACAGTCGACTGTGAGTATATACAGGTATTTGCGCATTGAAAACCTAAAGATGGACAAAAAACAGCAGTTTGTCTGATTCTGGAACGTCTATCGCATATGTGGCACTAACAACATCAGCCAGGTGGTCATCGCCATGAGAATAGTCAGCAGCACTGCCGCTGAACCCATATCCTTTGCGCGGCCTGCCAGCGGGTGCCGCTCACTGCCGATGCGGTCCACTATCGCTTCTATGGCGCTGTTAAGCAGTTCAACCACGACTACCAGCACCACCGAACCGATCAGCAGCACCCGGGTTATCGGCGTCACGTCCAGCCAGCAGGCCAGCACGATGGCGACAAGCGCCACAATGGCTTCCTGACGAAAAGCCGCCTCGTTCTGCCATGCCGCACGCAGTCCCTGCCACGAATAACCTGCGGCCTTGATAATTCTGGTCAATCCGGTGACGTTATTTGTCATAATGAGGGAACCCTTTGAACTGTTTAACGTCAATGTCTGAGTGGCGCACATTTTGCAACACCACAGATCTCACTGGCGCTTTCTGGTATGCTTGCCGCGCTTTGCTAACAAGAGGCTTCATGTTGTCTATGTCAGGTTGGCGTAATTTATATTATAACCTATTGAATTTACCGGTTAAATTCTTGCTAAAGAGTAAGGCGATCCCCGCCGAGCCGGTCGCTGAACTGGGGCTTGATACGTCGCGCCCTATTATGTATGTGCTGCCTTACGATTCAAAGGCCGATCTGCTCGCGCTACGTGAACAGTGTCGCAAACAGGATCTCCCCGATCCCTTAGATCCGCTGGAAATCGATGGGACAGTGCTGCCCCGCCATGTCTTTATTCATGACGGTCCGCGCGTATTCCCCTATTTTGTGCCGAATATTGAATCGGTGAAGCTGTTTCACGAATATCTGGATCTGCACCGCAGCAACCCGCTGCTGGACGTGCAGATGGTCCCGGTATCGGTGATGTTTGGCCGCGCCCCTGGCCGTGAGGTTCAGGGCGAGAGTCAGCCCCATCTTCGCGTGCTTAACGGCATTCAAAAGTTCTTCGCCGTACTGTGGCTGGGCCGTGACAGCTTCGTGCGCTTTTCGCCGATGCTCTCTCTGCGGCGCATGGCAACGGAGCACGGCACCGATAAAACCATTGCTCAGAAGCTGGCTCGCGTGGCGCGCATGCATTTCGCCCGCCAGCGCCTGGCCGCCGTTGGGCCGCGCCTGCCCGTTCGCCAGGACCTGTTCAACAGGCTCCTGCAGTCCAGGGCGATTGCTAAAGCAGTAGAGGACGAAGCGCGCAGCAAAAAAATCCCCTTTGAAAAGGCTCAGCAGAATGCCGTTGAGCTGATGGAGGAGATTGCCGCCGACTTCTCTTATGAAGCGATACGCCTGACCGACCGCATTATGGGCTGGACGTGGAGCAAGCTTTATCAGGGTATTAACGTTAACGGCGGCGAGCGCGTACGCCAGCTGGCACAGGATGGACACGAGATAGTCTATGTTCCCTGCCATCGCAGCCATATGGATTATCTGCTGCTCTCCTACGTGCTCTATCATCAGGGGCTGGTACCGCCGCACATTGCTGCCGGGATCAATCTGAACTTCTGGCCTGCCGGGCCGATATTCCGCCGCCTGGGCGCGTTCTTTATCCGCCGTACCTTTAAGGGCAACAAACTCTACTCCACGGTATTCCGCGAGTATCTGGGCGAGCTGTTCACCCGCGGCTACTCGGTCGAGTATTTCGTTGAGGGCGGACGTTCGCGTACTGGTCGCCTGCTTGATCCGAAAACCGGCACGCTGTCGATGACCATTCAGGCCATGCTGCGCGGCGGCAACCGTCCAATAACGCTGGTGCCGATCTATATCGGCTATGAACACGTTATGGAGGTGGGCACCTATGCGAAGGAACTGCGTGGCGCGACCAAAGAGAAAGAGGGCTTTTTACAGATGGTGCGCGGGTTACGCAAGCTGCGCAACCTGGGCCAGGGCTACGTCAACTTTGGCGAGCCGCTGCCGCTGGTCACTTATCTGAATCAGCGCGTCCCGGAATGGCGCGACGCCATCGATCCTATCGAAGCGCAGCGTCCCGCCTGGCTCACTCCCGCGGTTAACGACATCGCCTCGCAGGTGATGATGCGTATAAACAACGCCGGGGCGGCTAACGCCATGAACCTCTGCGTCACCGCCCTGCTGGCCTCGCGCCAGCGCTCGATGACGCGTGAACAGCTGATTGCACAGCTCGAGTGCTACGTACAGCTACTGCGCAATGTGCCCTACTCACCCGATGCCACGGTGCCGGATATGACCCCGGAGGCGCTGCTTGATCATGCGCTGGGCATGAACAAGTTTGAAATCGAGCAGGATAATATTGGCGAGATCATCATTCTGCCGCGCGAGCAGGCGGTGCTGATGACCTATTACCGCAACAATATTCACCATATGCTGGTCATGCCGTCGCTTATCGCCGTCCTGGTCATGCAGCATCGCGAGCTTACCCGAGCCGAACTGCTGCGCCAGATAAGCGTTATCTATCCGATGCTTAAAAGCGAGCTGTTCCTGCACTGGAACAAGGAAGATCTGCCGACGGTGCTTAATGGACTGGTCAGCGAAATGGCCCGCCAGGGCCTGCTCACCGCTGATGAAGAGAGTCTGCGCCTCAGCCCGGCCCGCTTCCGCACCCTGCAGCTGCTGGCGGCGGGCGTTCGCGAAACGCTACAGCGCTACGCCATCACCTTCTCCATCCTCAGCGCCAACCCGTCAATCAACCGGGGTACGCTGGAGAAAGAGAGCCGGACCATGGCTCAGCGCCTGTCTGTACTGCACGGCATTAACGCGCCGGAGTTTTTTGATAAGGCGGTCTTCTCCACGCTGGTGCTGACGTTACGTGATCAAGGCTATATCAGCGATACCGGCGATGCCCATGTAGAGCAGACGCAGCGGGTCTATCATCTGCTGGCCGAGCTGATTACGCAGGAAGTGAGAATGACCATCGAGAGCGCGGCGGTACACGAGTAGCCTGTCGCGTAAGTGATAATCAGGCTTACGACGTAACGCTGCCCGGTGAGCATGGGTAGCCTGTCGCATAACTGATAATCAGGGCGATGAGGGATCATCGCCCTGAGCAGGCTCTGGTTCTGGCTCAATAATCCCGTGAGCTATCATCGCCTGCGCGATGGTACCCTGCCAGTGCCGGGCCGTTTCCTGAGGGGGCGTATTTCGCAGCCTGCCGGCCAGCTGCATCGCGCACGCCTCGGTAAACTGGCTGCACGCTACCCGCTCTTTGTTGCTGTGCAGAAACTCCAGCTGGCTGTTAACATCCAGCCTGCTAAAGATGGCATTCATCAGCCTGTCTTTGTGCGCCTGCGACAACTCCTGCCAGGCCTGATTCGGGAGCGACTCATCAACGATCCCCACGCTACGGCTGAGATGACTTTTCTCGAGGGTAGCAACCAGATTGTTAGCGCCAAAGCGCCGCATCTCCGGCTCGCTATTCCACATATCCTCCAGGCTTAGCTGACACTGCAGCATCACCGCCTGTTCCTGCCCCGTACGGGACACGCCGGGCATACCTGATTCCGTCAGCCCAAGGATCAAATCGTGCAGCGCCTGACGATCGTCCGAGTCGGCCATCTCTGTCATCACGTCCCGGCTGCTTAGCAGGAAGTTAAGGTACCCGACAATCGACGCGACTTTATTGAGCGTATACCCATGAGAAACGGCGGCGTTTGCCCGCAGCTCACTCACCCCGGCGGTATTTCGCTGGCTGTCGCTTAACGGCGTGGCTTCGTTTTTCCCCACCTGGCGTAGCCTCTCGCTCAGAGGCTTATGTAAAAGCTTCTGCTGCTGCTCCGGCGTCAGAGCATCATTCACCAGCTTATTGGCCAGATCCCGCGCGGCCTGCGCGGTGAAGGGGGGCCTGTCGAGCTGCATCTCTCTGCTCAGCATCCAGAACCGCTCGATCAGCTCGGGCTTGTTCTCCTGACCAAAGGATAAACGCATCATCTTGCCGTCATAGCCAGGCAGAGTGCCAATTCCCCCCATATTGCTTTCGGTAAAACCAAAAGAGCCCCTGGCGCGGATTAGATTACCATCAACCATGTCAACCGAATTAAGGGTCAGCGTTTCGTCGCTATCACCGCGTATCAGGAGTTTAGGTAAACGCTCATCGGGCTGGTGAGTAAAACTATCAAACATCGCGAAGGGTTTATCGGGGCGGTGTCCGGCGAAGCGGGTATGACCGTTTTCTCCGTTAAAGCAGTGCTTAACGACAAAATTGGCATTATCAATGGCGGTTTTTAACATCTCGGGTTCAGATTTTATGGCTGCGCCGGTGAGATGCGTCAGCAGCTGGCTTTCATCATTGCCAAACCAGTTCTGGCTCGCTTCGTAGCGTCTGAAATCCGCCTGCGCGCTTTCATTTTCCGGGGTCTTCGCGCCAACCAGGATTATGCTTCCTCCCAGCACTTTTGATGCCCCCAGATTGGCAAACTTTTGATGGCTCTTACAAAGCAGCAAACGAAGCTGGTTGTCGGCTAGCGCAGGAGCAAACTTGTCCATTAGCGCTTTCATCTCACCCCCTTTTTCAATCGTGGTGTCGATGACAACGTTCAGCGGCGCATTTTTGTTTTTACGCGCCTCAATCTGCTGCCCGATACCCTCAATAATGTCATTCAGTGCCCAGCTGTGCTCGGGCTGGCTACTGTGAGGAACAAAGCTGTCGCTCAGGGAAGTATAAAATGCGGCGTCGTGGGGATCTGAATCGGGAGGCGTATCGAAGCTGTCGGCATACTCCTGAGCTTCATAGTAAAACTGCGAACTTTTGCTGCCATTCATCAGGGGTGCCAGACGGCCACCTGTCGCCATCGTTGCGGTGTCGATGCCTTCCGTGAGCGCCTGCATGCCGGAAGAGAGTAAAAAGGCTTCAGGCGGCGCTAATTTTGCTGCCTGCTGCTGTGAGAGCGATTCGCGGATGCGGTGTGATGCAAAGGATTTGAACGCCCCCGGAGCATAGGGACGTACCGCGCTTAAAACAACCTGCAGCTCTTCCATCAGTGCGCGATGCGCATTACCAAAACGGGTACTGTCCGTTGCCAGCGCGGGCATGGAATCAGCGATATGCCGTATCCCCTGTAATCCCTGCGCTACCAGCGGGTTGTGCTGATGCCTCTGTGCCAGGTGCGGAACCGTCAGCGTATGCAGCAATGTGAGAATCATATCGGCATCGGCGTGCGCTAAGGTCGCCGTGCTAAGGATATCGGGAACCTGGCGGAGCTGCGAGAGGGTACCTTGTGGATCGGATGAGCCCAGCGCCCTGATCATCTGAAGATTTTGCACCCGGGGATCGCTGATCTGTGGACTGGGTTTACCCTGTGGCACAGCGGCATGCCGTGCGACCTGGTACGCTGACGGACGTGCACCAAATTTATCGATTAAAATATCTATCGCCTGCCAGTCCTTATTGCTGGTACAGCCGATCGCAACAATACCGGGCGCAACCTGTTCCGCTTTTATCGGACCATGATTGTGTCCCCGCGCGTGAAACTCTTTAAGAATTTTATCCGCCATAAACTCGCTGTTAACGAAGTGCTGATCCTGCTGCTTAGCCTGGGGATATCGCCGCTTATAAAGATGCTCACAGAGGAGGGTCGTATCCCCGGAGGGAGCCATACGCTGATAGTACCCGTTCATCTCATGTGCTAAGTCCAGCTTACTAAAAGGCGCTTTGCCACCGCTATCGTCGTGAGCAAACCCCAGACCATACTGGGCGGCAGCCACCTCGCCACCTGGCGTGCTCTGCAACTGCGCACAGCGCATACGTTTCCAGGGTTGCGACCCGAGCAGATCGGCCGTGGCGGCTTTTTCATAGCGGTGCTGCGTCACCAGATGCTTATATAAATCCAGACTGAGCGCACCCGGAACGCCGTCCAGGTCGTCTTTCGCACGCGCCGCGTTTATCTGCTTCTCAACATCAGCAATCTGCTGCTGGAGGTGCAAAGGGGGAGAGCCATTGTCCAGGCTCTGACGGCGGGCGATCGGGCGACCACCCTGATGCGCCTCGCCGGTGCGTAAGCGGGCGCTAATACGGTCGCGCTCCGTGGGAGCCAGCTGCACAGGTTGTTGGGCTGGCGCAGAGTTTGCGCCAGGCGACAGAGGTTGTAGGGGTGGCGCAGGATTTGCGCCAGCCGAAAGTGATTTCATGGCTTCACACCTTTTCTTATAAAAGAAACTGTGTGGTTTTTAATCAGGACGGGTTCCCTAAAATGCTCTGCCCGCCCTCTCCCAACCCTTTTTGTTAGCCGCCTACGCTCTCTCCGGCCCCTTCTGTTAGCCGCCCGCCAGCGGCGCAGTGCTGAGAACGATGCCGGCAAAAAGCAGCAGGCCCACGTAGTTATTATTCAGAAAGGCCTGAAAGCATGCCTTTCTCTCCCGGTCGACAATCAGCTTTTGCTGGTAGATAAACAGCGCGCCCGCCAGCAGAACAGAGAGGTAAAACAGGCTACCCAGCTGCAGCATCCAGCCGGTAATGACCATCAGCACCAGCGTGGCCAGCTGTAGCAGCCCGATAATCAGTCGGTCAAAGCGACCAAACAGGATTGCCGTAGACTTCACGCCGATTTTCAGATCGTCGTCGCGGTCAACCATCGCATACTGCGTATCGTAGGCCACCGTCCAGCAAACGTTCGCCAGAAACACCAGCCAGCAGGCTGGCGGCACCGTTTCGCTCACCGCAGCCCAGCCCATGGGAATGGCCCAGCCAAACGCAGCGCCCAGCACCACCTGCGGCAGATGCGTGTAGCGCTTCATAAACGGATAGACCCAGGCCAGTGCCAGGCCGCCCAGTGAGAGCCAGATGGTCATGGTATTCATCGTCAGCACCAGACAAAACGACACCAGTACCAGTCCGGCAAACAGCAGTTTCGCCTCCCTGGAGGTGACTGCGCCGCTGGGGAGCGGTCGCCCCTCGGTACGCTTAACGTGGCCGTCAATTTTGCGGTCGGCAAAATCGTTTACCACACAGCCCGCCGCACGCATAAAAAATACGCCCAGCACAAAGACCAGCAGCACCTTCAGCGGGGGCAGGCTCATGCCCGCCAGCCACAGCGCCCACAGCGTTGGCCACAGCAACAGCAGCGACCCGATGGGCTTATCAATACGCATCAGTCGGCTGTAGGCCTGGAGTTTACCCGCGGGGAACGTTCTCTCCATGCTACAGGCTCCTGTCCATTGGGTGGGATGAGTAAAGGGGGGCAGCGGGTAGAAACAGCTCGGTCAGCAGCAGCGGCTTGTCGGAGAGGCGCAGGCGTGAGCGACGCCCCCACAGCCCATCAACCTGCCCTGGCTCAATAAAGTCACGCGTCAGCGTGGAAGAGGCAAACAGGTAGCGTCCCAGCGGGCGCGTACCCAGCTGCTGTAACATCTGCTCCGGGCCATTCAGCGTTGACGCTGGTACCAGGGTACGGCCAGCCAGCCAGGGTACGCCGTCGCCGCATAGCAGGATCTCACGCAGCCAGTAGCGGGTCTCTGCGGGCAGCAGGGCGACCTCGTCGCCCGCCTCCCCGGCGCGAATAAACCCTTCCTGCTGGACCTCCACGGTCACCTGGCTGCAGTGCCGCTCCAGGCGCCGGGTCATTGAGTCTTCTTCCATCAGCCAGTCAAGCAGAGGGGGCGTGAGCAGCGACGAAGTCACAGGCAGCCATGCCATGGCGCGCAGTTGTGCCAGCGCGTTATCAGCCATACGGCGTCCTCGGATAAAAATTTCGGTGCCATAGTGTAGCGCAGTCGCCGATCGGGTACACCGCTGCGGGTGCCATTATCGGAAATTTTGACTACTCACGCTTCAGACGATTGCTGTTCGCCAGCCACAGGGTGATCACCAGGATCAGGATCGCCACGGCGTAGGCCAGCGTGTCTAACGGGTTTTCATGGTCGACAATAATCAGCCGGATAATGGCGGTAATGCCGATATAGACGAAGTAGCGCAGCGGGAAGTGGTAGCCGGACTGGAAATACTTCACGATAAGCGCGATAAACTCGAAATAGAGGAAATAGATAACAATGCCGTCGATCAGCAGATAGGAGGAGGTCTGCTCCCCGGTATTCAGTAGCACATTGGCCAGATGAAACGTTTCCCTGCCTAAAAAAACCACCAGAATACAGGCCAGCATAATCAGGCCAATATTCAGCACCATCTGTAAAATCCAGGCAATACGCGAAGCGGTAATCATGCAAACTTCCTCAAAAAAACACGTTATTCGTCAGGAAAGTCCTGGCACGGATAATATGCTTTAGTGTGATGAAGTTCACAAGTTTAGTTGCAGGCCGCGTAGGGACGCGGCCTGCGGCAGGTTAGCGGAAATCGATATCGCGATCGGAGGTCATATCATAAAGCTGGTATTTACGACCGAGCATCTGGCCACCGTCGCGCGTCAGCGGCGTCCAGTTAACCTGAGCGCGTCCTCGCGTTGGTGAGGCGGTAAACAGATCCATCGGAATCGAGATGTAGAAGCCTTTGGTGAAGTCCCCTTCGCCGTAATCTTCCGCCGACACGTTGGTTTTGGTGGCGTAAGCGCCGACTATCACACCGCTGTCAAACTGACGTGAGACATCGATCGTCGCGCCTTTATCCTCGGCCAGATACTGCCCGACGCTCGCCTTCACCAACACCTGATTGTTGAAGAAAGAGGGACGCCAGTAGGCGGTCAGATTACCGGTTTTTGCGTGGTAGCTGGTAAACTGCATCATGTTGTCCCAGTCACGCTGCTTAACGTAGTTGGCATCAATACCAAACGCCCAGTCAGAGTCCAGCGGACGGTAGAGCACTTCGCCCCCCACGCCGCCGTACATCGTTTCCAGATAGCCGCCATACATCTGCCCGTAGAAGCCATTCCCCAGGGCGTGCATGTAGTTAGCCTGTAGGTTATTCACATAGACGTTATTTTCGACGTAATCACGAATATGGGTACGCACGCGCGGCAGCGTGGAGTCGGTCGGTGCGCCGTTGTAGTTAAATTTGTCATAGTTATTCGCCAGGTTGGCAAATACGCTGCCGTCCAGCAGCAGGTGGTCGGTGAGCCAGTAGTTGGCATTGGCCATCACCCCAACCTGATAGAGGTAGAAGCTCTCCGGGCCGCCGACCGACTGATTCAGTACCGGCGCCAGACTGTAGTCCAGCCGGTCTGCATCAATATGGTAGCCCTGCTCGGTATGGCCCGGATCGACCGGCTCCACCCGCTGCTGATCGAGGGTTTTCTCTTTACCCAGCGGATAGCCTTCCAGCTGCTGGCGCAGGCTGTCAACGCGGGTTACGGTGGTCACCTGCGGCATATTGCTACGGGTTTCCGTCACGTTCAGCGTATCAACGTTGGCAGGCAGGTTGTTCATCATGATCACGTTGGCGCGATCGACCCCTTCCTGCGTGTTGCGGTACTTACTCTGCTGGCCGGTGGCATACAGGGTATTGCCCTTCACCTGTAAATTCGGACCGTTCAGCCCGGCATTATATTTCAGATCCGTCAGCTGGCTGGCGACGACGGTTGGCTCCAGGAACCTGCCCTGCGGCTGAGGCTTATAAGCCGGTTTCGGCACGTCAGCGGCGGCAGAATGCAGATCGTTAAAGTTGGTGCGCAGCGTGAATCCGGCCATAAAGGTGTTGCCGCGCTCGTAGCTGACGTTGACATCGGCCCAGTCGCTGAGGCGATAGATTGCGCCCACGTTAACTTTACTTTTCTGCTCCAGGCGGCCCGCAAAATCATCCTGATAATCGTTGCCTTCGTACTCTGCTTTAAGGCGCAGCGGCTGCCACGGCGTCTGATACTCCACGCCGCCAAAGATCGCGGCCGGACCTTTAAACAGGTCCTTACCGTTAACCGATCCTGCCGTGCCGTTGCCGTTCGAGCGATTACAGAAACTGCTGTCGGCCTGGCAGAACGGATTTTTTACCGTGCCGCTGTTGCCAAGGTAGCCGGTGCCCATCCCCAGGGTGAAGTCGAACGGTCCCCAGGCCTTGGTCGCCACGACATATTCGCTGTCGAACAGGCCGGTACCGCCCAGGTCACGCGCCCCGACTGAGACTTCCGGCAGCCAGTAGCCCTCCTGCCACAGCCGCGCTTTAAGATCGAACGCCTTATCTTTATAGCTCTGATTGCCACTGAAGCTGTCCACGGCGCTGTAGCGGCGGGTTTTTACGTCGGTATAGCGGATGGTGGCTTCCAGCCACGGAAACAGCTGCACCGATGAAGAATAGAAGCGGTACTGGTCGTTATAGCGGTAGTTGAGGCTAAATTCGCCATCTTTTGCCATACGCGCGGTCGGCACCTGCATCAGGCCAACCCCGCCGAAGTCAGACTGCGATGGCCCAACCGGATCGGCAAAGGTCGCGGCCTGCGCCTGGCAGGCACAGGCAACGGAGACAGCCAGCAGGCTGAGAAGACAGGTTTTTTTCATCAGTCAGGGATCCGGTGCGTCAGTACAGAAACAATCTGCTGGTTGAGATCGTCATAATCGCCGGGCAGCGACCATGAGGAGAAGCCAACGTAAATAGTGCTACCCGCTTCGGGTTCAGCGTGACGCCGGTTCCAGTAGGCGACTGGCACCTCCGTTACCCTGCCCTCGGGTGAAATCAGCACGGCGGTATTACGTTCGGCACCGGAAAGGCGGTCGTGCGCATTAAGGTAGTCAACCACGCTGCGGCCAGGCTGCCATGAGGTTTTGCCGCTGTCGGTGATAAGCCCCGCAAGGGTCAGCGTGACAGGTTTGTGCAGCGTATAGACGCTGTAGTCACCCTCAAGACGGCGATTCTCCGCCGGGCGCATACGCACCCAGTCAGGATCGAGGTTAACAATCTGCCGCCCGGTGACCCTCACCGCCGCAATCTGCTGGCGCAGGTTATCGACCACTGCCGCCTTGTCGCCGTCATCATCCGCACGCAGCCGGGCGCTCCAGCCCTGCAGGCGCGCCAGCAGCTGTTGCTGCTGCTGAATGGCCGCCGCCGTTGCCAGCTTTTCAGCGATCACCGTCCCGGGCCACCAGGTTTTTCCCATCAGCGCCGGGCTGGAAACCAGCTGCGCGAGGTTTTGTGCATGGTCAACAGTGGAAGTTTGCGTCTGGCCGGGGGAGTACACCGTAACCTGACTTTCTGCATAAGCACTTAGCGAGACGCCAAGTGAGATCCCTGCGAGGAGTAGCGTTATTTTTTTCATGATTTCGCGGGCTTCAGGATTGTGGTTTCAACGAGGAAGTCATCGCCGGTGGGCTTCTGCTGTGTCTGACGAACCTGTCCGGTGGTGGTGTCGATCCAGAAGGTGTTGGTCCATGCGCTGCCGTCTGCGGCGATGGAGACCTTCTCCTGCCATACCCGGCAGGCCACGCGGCGACCGGCGATATCAAGTACCCGATCGTTCAGGCGGCTGAAGTGGGAAACGGCCGTCCCGGCACGGAATTTACCGCTCTCTGTCCAGCTTATCAGGCGCGTCCAGCTTGCTCCCTCGGTCAGATGCAGCGGATCGGCCAGCGGATCCTGCTGGAGGTTTGTCACCTCAGTCAGGTTGTCTCTCAGCCCCAGCGTTTTGACCACGCGGCCGTGCTGCGTGACCACCATTGAGCGGTCGCGGGTGATCCATTTTTGCTGGCCGTTTTCGTCAAAGCCCAGCACCACAAAGATGCGCTGCCCGCCGTCGACGCGCAGATACATGCTGGCATAGGGAAGGCTTTCAACCTGTTCATCGGAGACCTGAACATCATCCGGACCAAGCAGGGCGAGTTTAACCGTCTCTCCCAGCCCTTTTTGCGTTTGGGTACAGGCCTGGAGAAACAGGCACAGAAACAACAGTGGTATGTAGCGCAACGGTGTGAGTCCCTGAAAAGTCTGACAATGTCGAAAAATAACCACACGGGCGTGTGGTTATGATTAATTTTGAGTACTTAACGCGTGGTGCTTGTGGTTGTGGTGGTCGTGGTACCCGTATTGGAACCATTACCGCCACTACTCGCCGCCAGCGCAACGCCGACCAGTGCGCCAAGCGCACCCACACCTACTGCGGTCGCGGTTCCCGTGGAAAGCGTTCCCGCGGTCGCACCGGCTGCGGTGCCGGTCTCTTCTGGTGCAGCAAACGCAGCAGAAGCACCCGCTAAGTACACTATGGCTGCAGCAGCACATAAGACTTTTTTCATAGCATTTCCCTTCATTGAATGAATGGATATCGCCTGAAGAGTTTCAGGCGCGTTCAGTATAAGGCAATAAATTACCAGAAATCATGAAGCGCCCCTGGCTGGCAAGGGGGAGTCTTCGCGCGCGGAAAATCGAGATTATTCAGCTTAATATGGTGATGTTTATCGAAATGATGCGATATATTGAAATTTATGACTGAATTAATGGCTTTAATTAGTACCATTCGCCATTAATGACTTTTTCAGGGGAAGCTATCGCTTAACGGGCTTTGTGAGGAGGGGTAAAGCTTAATAATAGTTATTTTTCAACGAATTAGATATTAACTTTGCGCCAGATCGCAGAAATCCCGGCACAAACGTTTCAGAATTATCCTGCCAGAAAACACCCTTTATGGGTCAGTTTTAAGAATATCCTCATCCTCGTGCAGGCGACTTGAGTAAATATTGGGGGTAATTATGCGCGGCATAAGGCTTTTCCTAACGCCGGTGAGTGATTTAGCGGGCGGGATGGGCTAATACGGATCTGTCAACCAGGACCACCGCAGAATATGCTGGCGCTGATGCTATAAAGGGGTGCAGCCACAGACCTCGGTGCAAACCGCATGGCGCGACCGCTGTAGACCTGATAACAGAGCCGGAAGCGGATCCTCCCCGGCCCTGTAGACCTGATAACAGAGCCGAAAGCGGATCCTCCCCGGCCCTGTAGACCTGATAGCAGAGCCGGAAGCGGATCCCCCCGGCCCTTTAAACCCGCTTAGCGCGCTGCGCGAGCGAGGTTAATTAACCGCGCCAGTTTTTATAGCGGTTAATCAGCCCGTTAGTGGAGCTGTCGTGGCTGCTGATCTGCTCGCTGCCGGAAAGCTCGGGCAGAATACGGTTAGCCAGCTGTTTACCCAGCTCAACGCCCCACTGATCGAAAGTGAAGATGTTAAGGATTGCGCCCTGGGTGAAGATTTTGTGCTCATAGAGCGCAATCAGCGCGCCCAGGCTGAACGGGGTGATATCGCGCAGCAGAATGGAGTTGGTGGGGCGGTTACCTTCAAATACCTTGAATGGCACCACGTGTTCAACTTCGCTGGCCGATTTGCCCGCATCGGTAAACTCTTTCTCCACCACCTCGCGCGACTTCCCAAATGCCAGCGCTTCGGTCTGCGCAAAGAAGTTTGACAGCAGCTTGGCGTGGTGATCGCCCAGCTTGTTATGCGTCACGGCCGGGGCAATAAAGTCACAGGGGACCATCTTGGTGCCCTGGTGAATCAGCTGATAAAACGCGTGCTGGCCGTTAGTACCCGGCTCACCCCAGATAATAGGGCCAGTTTCATAGGTAACCGGCGTACCGTTGCGATCAACGTACTTGCCGTTGGACTCCATATTGCCCTGCTGGAAGTAGGCCGCAAAGCGGTGCATATACTGATCGTAAGGCAGAATCGCTTCGGTTTCGGCGCCGAAGAAATTGTTATACCAGATACCGATCAGCGCCAGGATCACCGGCAGGTTCTTCTCGGCTGGCGTGGTGGAGAAATGCCTGTCCATCGCGTGTGCGCCGCTGAGCAGTTTCTCAAAATTATCAAAGCCCACCGACAGAATGATTGACAGGCCAATCGCTGACCACAGCGAGTAGCGTCCGCCGACCCAGTCCCAGAACTCGAACATATTGGCGGTATCAATACCGAATTCGCCCACCGCTTTAGCGTTAGTAGAGAGCGCGGCAAAGTGCTTCGCAACGTGCTTCTCATCGCCCGCAGTTTTCAAAAACCAGTCGCGCGCGCTGTGGGCGTTGGTCATGGTTTCCTGGGTGGTGAATGTTTTTGACGCCACCAGGAACAGCGTGGTTTCCGGGCTGAGATCCTTGACCGTTTCGGCAATATGCGTGCCATCAACGTTGGAGACGAAATGCATATTCAGGTGGTTTTTATACGGGCGTAGCGCCTCGGTGACCATAAACGGACCGAGATCGGAGCCGCCGATACCGATATTCACCACGTCGGTGATCGCTTTGCCGGTATAGCCTTTCCACTCACCGCTGATGATGCGCTCAGAGAATGACTTCATCTTCTCCAGCACCGCATTCACTTCCGGCATCACATCTTTGCCGTCAACCACAATCGGGGTATTGCTGCGGTTACGCAACGCCACGTGCAGTACCGCCCGGTCTTCGGTGCGGTTGATCTTCTCACCGGAGAACATCGATTTAATGGCGTCCTGCAGGTCGGTCTCTTTTGCCAGCGCCTGGAGCTTCTCAAGCGTTTCGGTAGTAATGCGGTTTTTCGAGAAATCCACCAGCATCTGATCGTCAAAAGTGGCAGAAAATTTGGCAAAGCGGTCGCCATCTTTGGCAAACAGGTCCGCGATGCTGATATCTTTCATTTCTTCATAATGCTGCTGCAGAGCCTGCCAGGCAGCGGTTTGTGTCGGATTGATATTTTTCATAGCAACACACTCTTTTTATTTAAGAACCGTAAATCAGACCGGACGCCATGTTAGCGGAAGCGTCTTCTGCAACACCTCTTTTGCTGCAACAGGCTAAAACTATCAGGGGCAGGATTTTCCCACCCTTTTGTCCGGGGTTATTTATAATTCATGCGACGGGGATTAACGCCGTTCAGCTTTTCAGTATGACTATTCTTACCGTCGAAAGGAAAAATTTTATGGAGTTATCCGCCCCACTGCTGTTGGTTATCATCGGACTAAGTTCACTGGTAGCCCAGTGGGTAGCCTGGCTGCTGCGATTGCCTGCCATTCTGCCCCTGCTCATTTTCGGCATTGTCCTGGGGCCTTTTTGCCACGTTTTGCAGCCGGATGCGCTGTTTGGCAGCCTGCTCTTCCCCTTAGTCTCACTTTCTGTGGCCATCATCCTCTTTGAAGGCGCGCTGACTCTGCGCTTTGATGAAATTGACGGCCTCGGCAGCGTGGTACGTAATCTGGTTAGCATTGGCATGCTGCTCACCTTCCTGGTCATTAGCGTGGCCTGCTGGGGGCTGCTGAACTTCCCCCCGGAGCTGGCAGCGCTGGTCGGTGCGGTTACCGTGGTGACCGGCCCGACGGTGATTGCGCCCCTGATGCGCGTAGTGCGGCCTAATAAAGCCATCAATCAGATCCTGCGCTGGGAAGGCATTCTTATCGATCCCATTGGCGCTATTTTTACCCTGATGGTGTTTGAATTCATTGTCCTGCGTCAGAAAGCTGAATCCTTAACGCATCTGTTCTGGACGCTGGGCTTTACCGCCGCCGTCGGCCTGATTGCCGGGGCGCTCTTTGGCTGGCTGCTGGGCATCGCGCTGAAGCGCGTCTGGCTGCCGGGATACCTGCAAAACTTTGCGGTGCTGGCCGTGATGCTGACCGCCTTTGGCCTCTCCAACGCCATTGCAGATGAGTCCGGGCTGCTGACGGTGACGGTGATGGGCGTCTGGCTGGCCAATATGCGCGATGTCGATCTCACGGACATTATCGCGTTCAAAGAGGAGCTGTCGGCGCTGCTGATCTCCGCGCTGTTCATTATTCTGGCCGCCCGGCTGGACGTCAGCGCGCTGGTGGCGATGGGCTGGCCGCTGATTGGCCTGCTGCTGGTGGTGCAGTTTATCGCCCGCCCGCTCTGTATTGCCGCCTCGACCCTGGGGTCAAGCCTGCACTGGCGTGAAAAGCTGATGCTCAGCTGGATCTCACCGCGCGGGATTGTTGCCGCTGCCGTGAGCTCGCTGTTTGCGCTGACGCTGGAAAAAATCGGCTATCAGGGCGCGGACAGGCTGGTGACGGTGGTTTTTGCGGTAATTATTGGCACCGTGGTGCTACAGAGCCTCACCAGCGCCGTACTGGCGCGGGTGCTGCGCGTCAGGCAGCGCGAGCCTCACGGCGTGCTGATTATCGGGGCGAACAGCGTGGCTCGTGCGCTGGCCCTGGCCCTCAAAAAGCTGGATATTCCGGTTCGGGTCACCGACAGCAGCTGGGAATACTATCGTCAGGCGCGCATGGAGGGGATCCCGGCGTGGTATGGCAACGCCTGGTCCGAGTATGCAGAAAACTTCCTCGACCTCAGCGACACCGCGCAGGTGCTGGCCCTGTCCCCTAATCGCCATCAGAACGCGCTGGCGGTCTATCACTTCAGCCATATTTTTGGTGCCGATAAAGTGGCCGCCATTCGCTCGGGGGCCACGCTGAAGGGGCGACGGGACAGTGAAAGCCCGCGCTTCCGCCGGCATGAAGTGTTGTTTGGCCCGCAGCAGACCTATGCCCGGCTGAGCAGCCTGCTGGCGAAGGGGGCGACGCTCAAAGCCACGCGGCTGAATGAAAACTTTGGCTGGCTGGAGTACCTGGAGAAAAACCAGGGGGTGATCCCGCTGTTTGTTTATAACGAGCAGGGAAAGCTGAGTGCGGTTAAGGGTGAACAGACGCCGCCGCTCCCCTGCACGCTGATTGCGCTGGTGCAAAATGAGATCCCCTCAACCGGCAGGGATTGACAGCGAACGCATAACCCGATATTTGTAGTCGGCTACTTGCGCATCTGATGTGCAAGCCAGAAGAGGCGCGTCGCCCAGGCAGTGTGTTTGAGGAGCCGAATCCATCGAAAACACATCAGGGGGAGCGACGCCGAGGTGCGAACCCTGCGGCGTGGGGAGCATCGACTACAGGGGCTGAATCCCCTGGGTTGTCACCGGGCGCGTGCGACGATATCCCGCGCCCTATCCTGATTAGTTGACGTTGCGGCAGGCAAATGCGTTCCGATAAACTGTTAAAAGTGAACCGGTAAGTTAGCGCAGAGAGCATAGCCGCCGCGTCAGGTAAGCGGGTAAACAAGGTGGGGCGCTTCTGGGTGACGCGTAGTTAAACGCTTTTCTACGTCTTCCCCCTTTCTGCTCCTCCCTTGTGCCAACGCTGATGGAAACTAACCTGACACGAGGTATGTCAACACATGTCCCAAACACTGATAGTGGCTAAATTTGGCGGAACCAGCGTGGCCGATTTCGCCGCCATGAACCGCAGCGCCGACGTGGTGCTTGCTAATCCGGGTACGCGTTTGGTGGTGCTTTCCGCCTCGGCGGGCGTGACCAATCTGCTGGTCACGCTGGCTGAAGGCCAGGAGCAGATGCAGCGCGCCCGGCTGCTGGACGAGATCCGCCGTATTCAGTATGCCATCATCGACCAGCTCACCCAGCCTGAGATTATCCGTGACGAAATTGATCGCGTGCTGGAAAACATTACCATGCTCTCCGAAGCGGCGGCGCTGGCAACCTCAACCGCCCTGACCGACGAACTGGTCAGCCACGGTGAACTGATGTCCAGCCTGCTGTTCGTCGAAGTGCTGCGCCAGCGCAACGCCCCCTCTCTGTGGTTTGACGTGCGCAAAGTGATGCGCACCGACGATCACTTTGGCCGCGCCGAGCCTGACGTTGCGCTGCTTGCTGACCTTGTGCAGACCCAGCTTGCCCCGCGTATGGCAGAAGCGCTGATCGTTACCCAGGGCTTTATCGGCAGCGAAGCCAAAGGCCGCACCACTACGCTGGGCCGGGGCGGCAGCGACTATACCGCCGCGCTGCTGGGCGAAGCGCTGCACGCCAGCCGCATTGATATCTGGACCGACGTGCCGGGCATCTACACCACCGATCCACGCGTGGTGCCCTCAGCGAAACGCATTGACGAAATCACCTTCGAAGAAGCGGCGGAGATGGCGACCTTCGGTGCGAAAGTACTGCACCCCGCCACGCTGATGCCAGCGGTGCGCAGCGACATCCCGGTCTTTGTCGGCTCGAGCCGGGACCCGGAAGCGGGCGGCACCCGCGTGTGCAATCAGACGCGGAATCCCCCGCTGTTCCGCGCGCTGGCGCTGCGCCGCAAGCAAACCCTGTTGACGCTGCACAGCCTGAATATGCTGCACGCGCGCGGCTTCCTGGCCGAAGTGTTCAATATTCTGGCGCGTCACAGTATCTCAGTTGACCTGATAACCACCTCGGAAGTCAGCGTGGCGCTGACGCTGGATACTACCGGTTCCACCTCAACGGGCACCAGTCTGCTGACGCAGGCGCTGCTAACGGAGCTGTCGTCGCTGTGCCGGGTCGAGGTGGAAGAGAACCTGGCGCTGGTCGCGCTGATCGGCAATAAGCTCTCCCAGGCCGCGGGCGTAGGTAAAGAGGTGTTTGGCGTGCTGGAGGGGGTCAATCTGCGCCTGATTTGCTACGGTGCCAGCAGCTACAACCTCTGCTTCCTGGTCCCCGGCCAGGACGCTGAAAAAGTCATTCAGAAACTGCATCACAATTTGTTCGAGTAACGCTTCCGAATGCTGATGGCAAATCCTGCACACCACAACAACGACTGAAAAAAGGAAGTCTGGCTATGCTCGCCACCGTTACGCGACTGTTTCCACTCTGGGCAGTCCTGCTCTCCGCCGCCGCCTGGTACTCCCCTGCCCCCTTTCTGAGCATTGGGCCATGGGTTACCTCGCTGTTAATGCTGATTATGTTCGGCATGGGCGTGACGCTAAATATCAACGATTTCAAACGGGTGCTGACGCGCCCCGCGCCGGTTATCGCCGGGACCTTTCTGCACTATCTGGTGATGCCGCTTGCCGCCTGGGGCCTGGCTAAGCTCTTTCATATGCCGTCGGAACTGGCCGCCGGTATGATTCTGGTTGGCAGCGTCGCCAGCGGCACCGCGTCAAACGTAATGATCTATCTGGCAAAGGGTGACGTGGCCCTGTCGGTGACCATCTCTTCGGTGTCGGCGCTGGTCGGAGTGTTCGCTACGCCGCTGCTGACTAAGCTCTATGTAGACACCCACATTCAGGTTGATGTGGTCGGTATGCTGCTGAGTATTATCAAGATTGTGGTGGTGCCGATCGGCATTGGCCTGATTGTTCACCATACGCTCAACGGCGTGGTCAGGCGCGTGGAGCCGTATCTTCCCGCGTTTTCCATGGTCTGCATTCTGCTGATCATCAGCGCGGTGGTAGCGGGCAGCCAGGGCTTTATCGGTTCAGTGGGACTGATGGTGATCGCGGCGGTCATTCTGCATAACGCCATCGGGCTGCTGGGTGGATACTGGGGCGGCAAGCTGTTTGGCTTTGACGAGTCAACCTGTCGCACGCTGGCGCTGGAGGTCGGTATGCAGAACTCAGGGCTGGCCGCTACGCTGGGCAAGTTGTACTTCTCCCCGCTGGCGGCGCTGCCTGGCGCCCTCTTCTCCGTCTGGCATAACCTCTCCGGATCGCTGCTGGCAGGATACTGGTCGGGTAAACCCGTCAAAAAGAAATTTTGAGGGAAACGAGGGATAACGCAGACTCTGTTATCCCTCAACGCCCTTTACTGCGCGTTCTGCTGCTGCTGCTGCTGATTTTCGTCCGCTTTTTTGGCTTTCTTTTTCGCCATATGATGACCGACGGCACAACCCGCTGCCGCACCCGCTACACCGTGATGCTTGATATGCCCCGCCACGCCGCCTACCGCGGCACCTTTGATACAGCCCGCCGCTTCAACCTGTGACGTTGCAGACATCAGCAGGCCAAGGGTCACAACAAATACTTGAAGTTTACGCATACCCATCTCATCCTCAAAAAAATCAAAAAATACACCATCGTCAGACAGGAGAGCATAGCGCTCTTTATCAGAAAGAACAGGTGACAGAGAGAGATTCCAGAACAGTCTGGATTTGCGGTGAAGGCGCAGGCACTTTCCCGCATACCCTCGTGGCTGACCCGGCCCTACTCCTCATCCCTTTCATCATTCGGCTGCTCCAGCACGCTGTAGGCCACCGCGCAAAACAGCGAGTTAAGACGCTTCATATCGCCCAGCAGGCCCAGATGCAGCGAGCTGGTTTCAATACTCTGCACGTTTTGCTGGTGCAGGCGATCGACATGCTTATGCGAGTAGCGCCGGTTGGTGATTCGGAAGCGATGCTTGGCGCGGCGTAGCCGTTTTGCGCTGGTCATATCCTGCGATAAAAACACCGACAGGCTCAGGCGCAGATTACTGGTGAGCTGCTCCAGCAGCGCATCCAGCTCGTTCAGCCCGTCCACGGAGAAAGGCCGACCGGCGTTAAGGGATTTGTCCGCCACGTCTCCGCTCATCCGTTCCAGAATATCGCCCGCCATCTCCAGATTAAGCGCCATCTCAATAATCT
Source organism: Erwinia sp. ErVv1 (assembly GCF_900068895.1). GTDB lineage: Bacteria > Pseudomonadota > Gammaproteobacteria > Enterobacterales > Enterobacteriaceae > Erwinia. The sequence continues at coordinate 350,419 of NZ_CDPK01000004.1, forward strand.
CCGCCCAGCGGCGGGAGTCGTCCTCAGGCAGATCCTCCTTCGGCATCTGGGCGAGATAGAGCTTGATGGCGGTATAGAGAACGTCCACATCGTCGTCCAGCCGACGAATTTCGCGATCCTCCCGCACCTCGCCGTGAATGACCTTAGCGAAGGTCGCCAGCATCTGGTCCAGCACGTCGCCCATACGCAGCGTCTCGCGCGAGGCATTTGCCAGCGCCAGCGCGGGCGTATCCAGCGCGCTGGGATCGAGGTGGCGCGGTTTAAGCCGCAGATCGCTCTCAGGCTCCTCGCGGATCAGGCGGCGGCACAGCCTGGCCATCGGCTCGGCAAAGGGCACCATAATCAGGCAGCGGATCAGGTTGTAGAAAACGTGGAAGAATATCACCAGCTCTTCGTCGTTTACCGGCAGCTTATGCAGCCAGACGGCCAGGATATCCACAAACGGCAGGACCACCAGCGAGCCGATAAATTTAAACAGCAGGCTGCCCAGCGCCACGCGCTTGCCCGCCGCGTTGGCGGTGCTGTTATTGAGCATCGCCAGCAGCCCGCTCCCGAGGTTAGCACCGATCACCAGGCACAGAGCCACCTTGAAGGAGATAACCCCTGTGGCCGTCAGCGTTGCGGTGATCAGCACGGCGGCCAGGCTGGAGTAGCTGATAATGGCAAACACCGCGCCAATCAGCGCATCCAGCATCACGTCCCCGGTCAGCGACGAGAAGATAACCTTCACCCCGGAGGCCTGAGTAATCGGCGTGGCGGCGGCGACGATCAGCTGTAGCGCCAGCAGGATCAGCCCCAGCCCGATGCTGGCGCGACCCAACTGTCCGGCGCGCGTCTGCTTACGGCCCAGAAAGAACACCACGCCGAAGAAGATAAACAGCGGGGAAAGCCAGGAAAGGTCAAAGGTCAGGATACGCGCCATCAGCGCGGTACCGACGTCGGCCCCCAGAATAATCACCAGCGCGGGCGTCAGTCCCACCAGCTCCTGCGCCACAAAGGACGTCACCAGCAGCGTGGTGGCATTACTGCTCTGTACCAGCGCGGTGACGCCAATACCCGCCATAAACGCCATCGGTTTTTTTGCCACGCTGCGGCTCAGCACGCGGCGTAAATCAGCACCGTAAACGCGCATAATCCCGGTACGCACAATATGCGTTCCCCAGATCAGCAGCGCCACGGCAGAAAGTAAATTAAGCAGGGTTAACACCGGTATCGACCTCGTTACATCACAAACATACCATCGGGGCGATTCTGTCCGCCCCGCTTACCGCCTTAAGCGTAGTCGATTTGGTGAAAAAATGTGTTTAATCAGCGTGATATCTGGTCACTATCAGGCAACTTCGCGCAGCGTGCCCGGCTCCAGCAGCAGACCGACCTGAAAGCCCGCCGGATGCAGGCTCTCTACCGAGCGGTTCAGCACGTCGACCCACAGCTCGACCTCTTTTGCCTTAACCCGGTAGCGAATAACGTTCCCCAACAGGCTGTGGCCGAGTATCTGCGCCGGAATGCCCTGCCCGGACGGACAGAAAACCACGGATTCAGGCCGCAGCGCCACCTGGCGGTGGAAGGTCTCGCCGGTCAGCTGCGCTGCCTGCTCTGCCGTCAGCAGGTTGTAGTGGCCGATAAAACCGGCGGCAAACAGATTGACGGGCTGGGTATAGAGCGCCTCGGCATTACCGGTCTGCACAATTCTGCCCTGGTCCATCAGCACGATGCGATCGGAAAGCACCAGCGCCTCCTCCTGATCGTGCGTGACGAACAGCGTGGTCAGGTTGAGCTCCTTCTGAATGCTGCGAATACGATCGCGAAGGTGGCGGCGAATACGCGCATCCAGCGCCGAAAGCGGCTCATCCAGCAGCAGCAGACGTGGCCGCGTCACCAGCGATCGCGCCAGCGCCACGCGCTGGCACTGCCCACCGGAAAGCTGATGCGGGTAGCGGCGGGCGTAGTCGTTCATCTCCACCAGCTCCAGCACCTCCGCGACGCGCTGCGAAATCGCGGATGCCGGAAGTTTCTGCATCTTCAGGCCGAAGGCGACGTTGCGCTCCACGGTCATATTGGGAAACAGCGCGTAGCTTTGAAATACCATGCCAACGGCGCGATTCTGCGGCGTCAGCGGGGCAATGTCCTGCCCGTCCAGGAGGATCTGCCCGCCATTGACCGGGGTCAGGCCCGCGATACAGCGCAGCAGCGTGGATTTACCACAGCCGCAGGGGCCAAGCAGGGTAACGAACTCCCCCTCGCTGGCAGAGAAATCAATATCCTGAAAAATCATCGTCGGGCCGTAGCTTTTACTCAGGCGGGTAACGTTCAGCCAGCTCATATTCAGCCTCTCTCGCGGTTCAGGGCGTTCGCCAGCCAGGTGATCAGCAGGACGACCAGGAAGTAGGAAATCACTAAGGCACTGCTGAAGTGACCGCTTTCATTGCGCACGTTATAGAGATAAACCTGTAGCGTTTCATAGCGGGTGCCGACCAGCAGGTTAGCAAGCACAAACTCACCTATCAGGAATGAGAAGGAGAGCAGCACGGCAATAAAGGCCCCTTTGCGCAGATTCGGCAGCACCACCAGCAGCGCGGCTTGCCAGGTACTGGCCCCCAGCAGATGCGCGGCATCTATCAGCTCGCGCATATTGATCGCCTGCATATTGTTGGCCAGCGCACGGTAGATAAAGGGCAGCGCCAGGGTGAAATAGCAGCCGATCAAAATCCAGGGCGTACCGGTTAGCATCAGCGGCGGGTCGGAGTAGAGCTGGAGCAGGCCCACCGAGGAGACCACCGGCGGCACGGCAAACGGCATCAGGATCAGCACGTTCATTACCGCGTCCAGCCGGGGAAAATAGTAAGCAATCACAAACATGGCAGGCAGCACCAGCACCAGCGAGAAGACAAGCGCACCCAGGCAAATCAGCAGGGAGTGGCCCAGCGCGGTCATAAAGCGCGGATCGCTCCACAGCTGCACCATCCACCTGAGGGTAAAGCCCCGCGGCAGAATGGTTGCTCCCCAGGTGGTGGAAAGCGCATAGAGCAGCGTTGCCAGCAGCGGCAGCGCCAGAATCAAAAACACCAGCCACACCACCACTTGATGATAGAGATATTCACGCCGTGACATCCGTCAGCTCCTCCGGCCTGCGTACTGGTAGCTGCGGCGCAGCAGCCACTGGTGCACCAGGGTGATCGCCACCATCAGCAGCACCAGCAGCATCGCCAGCGCGCTGCCCATATTGGGATCGAGAGAGATATCGCCCGAGACCAGCGCGGCAATCCGCACCGGGACCAGGTTGAAGTTACCGGTGGTCAGCGCATAAATGGTGGCGTAAGCCCCCAGCGCATTCGCCAGCAGAATCACAAAGGTGCCGAGCAGCGCGGGCGACAGGATCGGCAGACCAATATGCCGCCAGTAGTGCCAGCGTCCGGCACCTAATAGCGCCGCCGACTCCTGCCACTCCTTCTTCAGCCCGTCAAAGGCCGGGTAGAGCAGCAGGATCCCCAGCGGGATCTGAAACCAGCTGTAAACCACAATCAGCCCGTCGGCCGAGTAGAGGTTAAAGGTCTGCATCAGGCCATATTTATGCATCAGCAGCGTCACGCAGCCGTTCAGCCCCAGCAAAATCACAAAGGCGAAGGCCAGCGGCACCCCGGCGAAGTTGCTGGTCATATTGGTGAATGACATCAGGAAGCGGTGCAGCCTGCCGCCGCCGAGCTGATGCAGCGAATACCCGCCCGCCAGGGCAATAAGCAGGCCCCAGACGCTGGACCAGAACGAGATATGCAGCGAGAAGCGCATCGCCTGACGGTAAAAAGTGGAGGTCAGAATATCGCTGTAGTTGCCCCAGCCCCAGGCCTCATACATCTCGCTGTAGAAGCTGTGGATGGCAATCCACACCAGCGGCGCAACCTGAAAGGCAATATAGAACAGCGTAAACGGCACCAGGCACAGCAGCGCTAACCCTTTGCCCCTCATCACTCTGCCTCCCGCCGGGCCAGCAGCTCGGGGCAGAGAGGCTTATCATGATCGACGCCGAGAAGTTCACACAGCGTGCCGCACAGCTCGGTTTGCAGCGGCGCGGCATCCATTTGCAGTGAAAAGGCCTGGCCGAAAACGAACAGCGGCACCGAGGTTTCCTCCAGCAAAATGCCGCCGTGGCTGCGATCGTCATTCATGCCATGATCGGCGGTGACCAGCACCTGATACCCCGCCTCCAGCCAGCCCGGCATCCAGTGCGACAGATAGCCGTCCGCCGTCCGCGCGCGATTACGGTACTGCGGCGAGGAGAGGCCAAACTTATGTCCGGCGTCATCAATATTCATCGGATGGATCAGCAGGAAATCGGGGTTATGGCGCAGCCGCAGGCTTTCCGCATCCTCAAACAGATGGGAATCCGGGTAGCCGTCGTCATAATAGAAATGACCGTACTGGATGGGCAGCGCCGCATCGACGGTATGACGATCCCGGGCGGGCTGCCACGGCGAACGGTTATACAGCTCGCTCACCCAGTGGTAGGCCGCAGCCGCCGTGGTCAGCCCGGCCTCGCGCGCATAGTGGAACACGCTGCGTTCCCGGCTCAGGCGATTGACGCCATTATGCACCACCCCGCTTTTGACCGGCGTGACGCCGGTAAGAATGCACTCATACAAAGGGCGCGACAGCGAGGGAAGCTCACAGGTCAGCTGATAGAGCTGCCCGTTACCCTGCGCGCACTCCGCCTGGAGATAGCCCATCGTCGCCTCAGCCACCTCATAATTCAGCCCGTCCAGCACCACCAGAATCGTTTTCATCCCGACTCCCTACTGCTTCATATTGACGATGACGTTTTCCTGCCACAGGCGCGGCAGCATTTTAGCGGCTTTATCCCACGCAGCGGGATCGGCGATGGGGTGTGCGCTCTTATAGGCGGAGGCGGGCAGCAGTTTGGCCTGCACGTCGGCGGGCAGCGTCAGATGTTCAGCGCGGATCGGGCGGGCGTAGCCGCGCGCAAGGTTAATCTGCCCGGCGTCGGAGAAAATATACTCCCGCGCCAGCTTCGCGGCATTAGGGTGCTGCGCATATTTGTTGATGATGGTGGTGTAGCCCGAGGTGATGGATCCATCGGACGGGATAACGACCTCAAAGCGGTTCCTGTCAATGCGATCGCGATAGTTCAGGCCGTTAAAGTCCCACACCACCGCCACCTGAATCTCGCCCTTCTCGATGTTGGCAATCACCGGATCGCTTACCCCCAGCCGCCCCTCTTTCGCCAGTTCGCCAAAGAACGCCAGCGCAGGCTTGAGGTTGGTCTCGCTGCCGCCCAGCGCATAGCTGGCCGCCAGCACGCCGTTGGCCGCCTGGGCCGCCACGCCAACGTCGCCGATGGTCACCACGTATTTGCCCTTTTTCAGATCGGCCCAGCTGTGCGGCACCTCCTTCACCTGGTCCTTATTCACGATAAACGCGATGGTACCGGTGTAGGCCAGCGCCCAGTTGCCCTCTTTATCCTTCGCCCACGCCGGGATCTGCTCCCAGGTGCTGGGCTTATAGGGCTGCGCCAGCCCCTTCTGTACCGCGATCGGCCCAAAAGAGGACCCTACGTCACCGATATCCGCGCTGGCCTGGCTCTTTTCTGCCGCGAACTTCGCCAGCTCCTGCGCCGACGACATATCGGTGTCGCTGTGCTTAATACCGTACCTGTTGCTGAGGTCATCCCAGGTTTGCTTCCAGTTGGCCCAGCTGTCCGGCATCCCGACGCTGTTCACCTCCCCTTCACTTTTTGCCGCTTTCTCCAGCGCAGCGAGGTCGCCGTCCGCCGCGCGGGCGCCGGAGAGGTTCAGAAGAAGGGCACTGACTAAAACAGATGCGAATATTGGTTTCATCACTGCTGCTCCGGGTGGGTCGTTGAAGGGATTTCTGGATCAATCCAGCAAGATCCGCGCCAATCTAACCTGGTGAGATGACAGTTTTATGAAAAGACGCGGGCATGGGCGGATGTCAGGCAGCCAGCGCATGAAGCACGAAACCGCCCTTAACTGAGATAGCAGCCGGCCGGGCTTTATGCGCGGCTTTCGATCCGTTTATGTGCAGCTTCGCACTAAATAGAGGCCTGATCGCCCATGCGCTGAGTCAGATAGTACCCGTCGTGCTTCGGGCGTTACCAGGGAGATAAGCAGGACGTTATCACGCGCGGTTAACCAGCCAGTTGTGCTGTCTGCCAGCTGTCAGGCAGCGACGCCAGCTTTCTCCACAGACGACGATTAACTCGTTCACTTACTTCACCAATAATCCTTGTCAGCGTGGAGGCGGCGGGCAGTCATTTAAAACGGTGGCAGAGAAAACGGGCATATCCCGCGCCACGTATTTCCGTCTGAAACGAAAATCAAAAACAATTCATTTCATTGATTTAAATTAATAAAAACTCAAGTGGTGTCTCCTCCATAAAGGAAAAGAAGGTGATAATCCCCCCTTTAATCACGAAAAGGAGTTCACAGAATGGCTATACCTGTTTATTTATGGCTGAAGGACGATGGGGGAAATCCCGTCAAAGGCTCTGTTGATGTGCAGCAACGCGAGGGAAGCATAGAGATAACCGCGCTGGCTCACGGGGTATCTCTCCCCACAGATGATCTGTCCGGTAAGATAACGGCCACTCGCGAACATGCTCCCTTTATCCTCACCAAAGCGCTGGACTCTTCCAGCCCGTACCTTTATCAGTTCGTCAGCGCCGGAAAGCTCTTAAAATCTGCCGAGCTTAAATTCTATCGTATTAATTACGCCGGACAGGAAGAAGAATATTTTAACGTACTCCTTGAGAATGCCCGCATTACCTGTGTCGTCCCCTTTATGGAAGATGTTAAAGACCCGGACTACGAACGTCACGATCACCTTGAATTGCTCGAAATGACGTATGAAAAAATCACCTGGAAATATCTGGACGGCAATATTATTCACTCTGATTCCTGGAAAGAGCGCAGCGCGGCATAGGAGAACAACACATGGCATGGATATACCACCAAAGTACCGGCGAACTGTGGCACAACGGTAAGTTAATGGGTAAAGGTTATTCGGGGAGTCTGACCAACAAAAACAACCCGGATCGTCAACACGTTAAAGGTATGGGGCCAATTCCTCGCGGAACGTATCGCATTGGTGACTATACAAACTCAAAGGGGCCAATGACAATCATTCTGATTCAAACGTCCGGAGAAAGTTTCGGCCGCTCCCTGTTCCGTATCCACGGCGAGAAAAAGCCGCCGAAAGTCCCTGGATTCGCCTCTGAGGGCTGCATAATCATGGGGCCGGTAGTACGCGGAAAAATCATTCATTCCAGTGATAACAAGTTAGAGGTTGTCAGATGATCCGCCGTGGCATCGTTCTCGCAACTTGTCTTCTTTCTGCCTCCTGTATGGCATCAGAAAGCAACTGGGACACATACATTAATCTGGTCGTCAGCGCTGACCCCGCGACAATTCAGGCATTGCCAGCGAAAATTAAAAGCATTGGTGACAGCCTGGATGACAAGCACACGGAACAACTGACGACCGCTATAAGCATGGCTCTGATTAAGGAGCCGGTAGCTGTGCTTAACGTCACCAATCAGTTTAAGACGAGCCCAGACCGTCTACAGCAGCGTTTTGGCACATTACTGATATGCAGCATTCCACTGATGACGAATGCCACAATGACACAAGTTGAGGAGTATTTCGCGAAGGCAGTACCCGTGCTGGAAAAGGCTGGAGCTGCTGCCGCAGAATGTCTGAGCAATATGCGTGACACGATTGACGAGGTCAGACAAGAAACCGCACAAAACCCAGCAAAGTAATCCTCAGAACAAACCTGGCGCTTGCCGGGTTTTCTTAACGAATGCCTAATTAATTAAATTAAATTAAATTTAAAACAATACATTATGTTATTAGCGTGGTTTTTTACACGGTTGACCCTCAAACCCCATTATCTGCTCCGGATACAGACCTTCTGCGGCAGTACGCCGCGATGTCGGTCTCACTGAGTGTGGCGGTCTCGATAATCACCGCCAGGCGGGCTTGCGCCGGGCACTGTTCGCTGTTTTTGTCTGCACCCGGCACCGATTGTCCCCTTCTCTTGCCTGACTACGCCAGTTGTAGAGAGTCGCTTCCGATATCCCTTCCATTTACGCAACTGCGGAGACCGTCATGTTGTAGGGAGGGAGTAATTTGGCCTGTGTGGTAGCCTTTCGTTTCGAGTGAAATGCGTTTCATGCCATGGCCCCATCGCCTCATTAGCGTATTTGATGGGGTTGACACGTATCCTGACACTGGGGAGATATACAAGATTATGAAGTTGTTCAACATTTGTTAATGATTCATTTTCTTTCTTTTTATGACAGGCAAATTTTAATGCCCAACTATTATTATCAGAAACGACTTTAGATAACACATCTGCTTGAGCATAAAAAATCATACACTTAATAGATACAGAGTAGACAGTTTAACTTTCATATTTATTCCTTCATTCGTGATAAATAAATAATTCCAACCTTTTCCTAACATACCAGAAAAATAGTTCATCAGAAGATGATCAGCAGCACTAAAAATATATAGGAATGCATTATAAAACAGTTTTTTATAATTAAAAAAATCAAATGAACCCAGATGACAATGCTTTACTGAGGATATATTCTTTAACTGTATCATCAATGCTAATTGTAAAGCAATCGTCAGCATACTGAATTATAACATAACAAGCAGTGTTTATAGGATTAACAAATCCTTTGCATAAAGTATCTCCCCCGTTATTGACAAACAACCTAATCCTCCTAACTTCAACAGAAGAACCGAAAAAACGATCAGCTACTTCACCAAGAATTGGCTTTGATTGTCGAGAAATAAAGTGAGAATTACCGTCATAACCAGAAAACGTTGAATCAATATGGTTCCCATACACTTCACCTGAAGTAAATGTAAACTTTTCATTAAGAAGTGATGTATAGTTAATATTTTTGAACTCAGAAACAAGGCTAACAACAAAGATGGGATATTTATAAGAGTAAATAGATGAATTACTCGCAGCAGGAAACGTATGCTGTTCTGAAAAATATAATCTCGTTATAACGATACCATGTTCGGTTAAGCTAACACTCATATCAACCCTGGGCTGTAAAGCCTTTATTCCTTCACGATTTATTCCATACCATTCATAAAACCCACCGCAATAATAATCGAGTGGCGTTCCCTCTTCAAATCCATTTTTTATATCAGACTCATTGTATAACATCTCCGCAGAGATGTATTCTGCAAGATCTTCCGTATGCGAAATTTTTGTAGGCCTACAATGATTTCCAATTAGCTTATCGCGCTCAAGAATGATTTTTTTTAGCATATCAGAACCTGTGCCGGCTATATAACATACGCCATAACTCTCTGTTTCAATAACTGCATCTGGCCTGTGAATTAATGGAATCAATTCCCCATTATTATTTTTCACCATACCGAGCAGAGAAAATCGGTAAGCATTTTTATTACTGTTCAGGATGCTTTCAACGATATCCTTAGTGATGCTATAGTTTGGATCATATGCTTGTCGGCTGTAGAAATGAGCAGATAACTCATCCCAAAAATTGAAAGCACTTGAACAGTGCCCGGCAAACGCCAAAAGACCTGAATAAACAGGAACGGCGAAAGTTTTTCTGCCCAATCGGGGAATATGCCATTTCCCGTCCTTATTTTCCCATTCACTATGGATGTCGCCCAAGGCAGGAAGCCAAATACTTTGATATTTGTTTGGATCTGCCCCATCGGCACTTAGTAATGTATCAGCAACTACATGTGGATCGTTTTCACTATTTAAAAGTGCGATAGCTGTCATTGAATACCCTATACCTTATTTGGATGGAATTTAACTACACATCCATTAAGTGTATAACACAACCAACCAAAAAAGCGCTATGGAATAAATAAAAAGTTTCATTCCAAACGATGTTCTAAAAAATGCATAAAATTCTTCGCTTTTCCCTCAAAGATCAACTGGACCCCTGTTTTTCTTTATACTCTCCTATCGGTTTTTTTCATATCTTCAATGATAGCAAGCATGTCAGGCTCTGATGTGCGGTAAATCTATAACACAGTTATAAGGTTATAAACCGCAGGAAATTCATCATTCATTATACTTTCCCTTATCATCACTTCAGGGATTTCAAAATACTCACTGAATCCTTCATCTTCCTTTACCTGTTTACCTCCGCTCTGCCTGCTTAAATAAACTCTTTATACGTTACTTAATTTTTTACTGACACTTTTAAATTCACCTGTAAATTTTTTATTCTGACGCCTTATCTGAACCTGTAAATCGTGCAACCTGGAAAATCCCCGCCCGCCCTTTTATGTGCTTAGTTTATCCCGCCTTACGGCGGGATAAACTAAGAGCATTTTCGTCCTTCGGACGTCATCAATAACCTACCCGTATAATATCGAGGAATTCTTCTCCCACCTATCCAGACTGCACCGCTTAATTCGGCATTCTTTTACAGACATTAATATATTTCTTATTAATCAAGTAGTAATGGTTTTTACAATCCCTTTATTTTTGAGCCATTCATGGCAATAAAAAATAAAGCAATACCCACTTACGCATTGCGCTTCGCTGCATTGCCGTGGGGTCTGGCGACGGTTGCCTGCCTCAGGCTAAAACCTTTTCCTTCGGAAACAAAATCACGGTCAACGTCAACACCAACGTTTTCCTTGCGTAAAATGAAAAGCAGCATTTAGCATTGAGGAATGTTTGGATGGCGATATACAGTTCTAAAATGGAGAACATCAGCAGAGGCGAAGGTCAGTCTTCGGTTAACTCTGCTGCATATCGTCACCGTAAAGTTTTCTTCGATAACAGAACGGGTGAAGTTTGTGGTAGCAAAATTGCGCATAAAAAGGACCTTGCCTTTGCGCAGATTTTTGCACCTGAAAATATTCCACTGACCTGATTGTTGACAGTGAAACACTCTGGAATGCTGTTCAAGCTTCAGAGAAGATAAAAGATGCTCGTCTTGCTAAAGAGCTTAAAATTGCCTTTCTGCCGGGCTAATACCAAAACAGAATATTGAACTCACTACAGCTTTTGTTCTTCAGCACTTTACCAGGCAAGGCATTATTGCCGACGTTGTTATTCACGATATTAATGGTCATTGTTCCTACTCACTTAATGAAACCCGATAGCGTATATAGCCAGTGGGCATTCCCTGTGGCACACTTAACCCTTTCTGAAGCATACGGAACCTGCTTAATGTCTGAAAATCTCCCTCTCTGCGTTTTTACTGAAGGCCGCATCNCCCTGTGGCACACTTAACCCTTTCTGAAGCATACGGAACCTGCTTAATGTCTGAAAATCTCCCTCTCTGCGTTTTTACTGAAGGCCGCATCACCCTTCCTGATCGGTATCAGGACCGCACCGTTAATGTCTTCACCCTCCCCGGTAAGAACACGCCTGCCTTTAATATCTCCCGCGATTCGATGAATAATGACGAAACGCTGTCGGCTTATATTGGCCGGCAGTTAACGCTGATGCAGAAGCATCTGAAAGGCTGGAAGCAGACGGAACGGGTGTCTGTTGTACTGGGTGATAACCTGTTGCAGGGTGAATGTGTGCATGCCAGCTACATGCGTGAAGGTAAACGGGTCTTTCAGCAGCAGGCTGTCTTTAATTCAGCAGATAACCCTGTTCTGGTGTTCACTATGACCTGCACCGCGATACTGACGGACGGGGACAGTCAACAATTTCAGGCGCTGCTCTCCGGCTTTTGTTTTAACACCTGACAATAAGGAACGTTGTTATGTTTGAAGCGGCACGCGTGGGCGATGATATCGGCCATTCTCATGCGCTGGCAGGGATGATTGCCG
>NZ_CDPK01000004.1:362337-362536 GCF_900068895.1 Erwinia sp. ErVv1
GGGGCAATGATGATTGCCGGTCTCGGTGCGTCCTGTCTCGGCATTGGCGTCCTTCTGGTCGGGGCCAGCCTGGCGGTGGGATACCTGACCGGTGAACTGGCGACGGCAGCACGGGACAGTATCGCGGATGCGGGCGCGGCCAGCATGCAGAAGGAAGGCGTTATCGCCACCGGCTCTCATAACGTGTTCATTAACGGCA
>NZ_CDPK01000004.1:362770-363006 GCF_900068895.1 Erwinia sp. ErVv1
GCGACCAACAGCATGGTGGAATGCGCTAAGGACGGTGGTTCACAGCAGATGGCCGAAGGCTCCTCACGCGTATTTATCAACGGCCTGCCAGCTGCCCGTACAGGTGACCAGACCACCTGTGGCGGCAAAGTGATGATGGGTTCAGATAACGTCCGCATTGGCGGGGAGCCGGAACAGACACTGCCGATACAGTCAGAAGTCCCGGAAGGGCTGTATAAAGCCTCTGACCTGACGCT
>NZ_CDPK01000004.1:363112-363491 GCF_900068895.1 Erwinia sp. ErVv1
CGCATTGGCGGGGAGCCGGAACAGACACTGCCGATACAGTCAGAAGTCCCGGAAGGGCTGTATAAAGCCTCTGACCTGACGCTGTTATTTGCAGGACTGCTCGGCGGAGCAGGTGGGGCGGCTGGCAAAGTCGGTGCACTGGGCAGACTGTTCAGTAAAATTCCGGGTATCAACAAGCTGGCCCGTATCGCCTGCCGCGCTGGTGTGCTGATGACCGGTGCCGCTGCCGTGGGCATCATCGCGCGTCCGGTGGATATCGTCAGTGGGCAGAAGTTTCTGTCAGGTGATGACGAGCTGGATTTCGTATTGCCTTCCCGTCTGCCGGTGGTCTGGCAGCGTTACTGGCGCAGTGGCAATCCCGGCGACAGCGTGCTGGGCC
>NZ_CDPK01000004.1:363572-363883 GCF_900068895.1 Erwinia sp. ErVv1
GAGCTGGATTTCGTATTGCCTTCCCGTCTGCCGGTGGTCTGGCAGCGTTACTGGCGCAGTGGCAATCCCGGCGACAGCGTGCTGGGCCGCGGCTGGTCACTTTTCTGGGAAACCCGGCTTGAACGGTATCAGGACGGGCTGGTATGGCGTGCGCCGTCCGGCGATTACGTGTCATTTCCTCCTGTTCCGAAAGGTCAGCGAACCTTCTGCGAAACTGAAAAACGCTGGCTGGAACATCATCAGGACGATACATGGTCAGTGTATGATATCAGCGGCGAGCGCTGGCATTATCAGCCATTACGCGAAAATGC
>NZ_CDPK01000004.1:364050-364370 GCF_900068895.1 Erwinia sp. ErVv1
CGCTGGCTGGAACATCATCAGGACGATACATGGTCAGTGTATGATATCAGCGGCGAGCGCTGGCATTATCAGCCATTACGCGAAAATGCCCCTTCCCTGCCCCTGCGTCTCACTGAATCCTGTGGTAACGATATCCTGTTTGCATGGAACGACGACAACACGCTGCATTCACTCACCGACAGCGCGGGGCAAAGTGTAGTCTGCCGCTACAAAACCGTCAGCGGGCAGGTTCGCCTGACCGGGGCCTGGCTGGATAATGAAATCTGCCTGGTCAGCTACGGCTTCGATGATAAGGCCAGGGTGATTAGCGTCACCGGACG
>NZ_CDPK01000004.1:364375-364655 GCF_900068895.1 Erwinia sp. ErVv1
GCGTGGTGGCATACCGCAACAGCGCGGGTGAGCAGCTTAATTTTGAATACGATTTTGAAAACGGCACCCGCCGCGCCACCCGCGAGGATGGCATACAGGCACACTGGCTGGTTGACGACGATGAGAATGTTGCACGTTTCACAGATTATGATGGTCGCCAGACCAGCTTCGTTTACCGCGACGGTGAGTTGTGCGATGTCATCCTGCCTGACGGAGCCATGCGGCGCAGCCAGTGGGACCGCTATGGCCGCCTGACGTCAGAGACTGACCCGGCAGGCCG
>NZ_CDPK01000005.1:0-115565 GCF_900068895.1 Erwinia sp. ErVv1
AATATGCAATGACCAAAATAGTTGGGATATGAAGAAAATCAGAAGACTGAGAGTGCACAGTTTATTGTGACTGGTTTTTTCGTGGTGCAGATAAATGACCTGAATAGCGGCACCAAAAACTAAATCGAAAAGTGAGCTGAATCCTGCGCGATAGCAAACCTTAACGGGGATAGGCTTGGAAACCTGCGGACAGATAAACGGTTTTACCGGAGCAGCTCAGCAGTCCGCGGACAGATAAACGGTTTTACCGGAGCAGCTTAGCAGTCGGCGGACAGATAAACGGTTTTACCGGAGCAGCTCAGCAGCCCGCGGACAGATAAACGGTTTTACTCAAAGCGGCGCAGAAGCCCGAGAGGTGGACAATCCCTGCGGGTGACGGGTAATCCGCAGCGCTGCGGCGAAGACGGAAGGCCANGCCAAAGGCACCACGCAACGCGTGGCGCGAGGACGCCCGTCACCCGCAGGGATTATCCACCGGCACAGCAAATAGTGCAGCCCGGCAAATGCTGGGATTATCCACCGGCCCCCCGAAACGAGTTATTTTTGTTTGCTTTTGTTTTAACCTTTTCACTGGGAGTTCAGTCACGTTCCCCTAAACCAGAGTCTCATATTCTTTTGTGCACGCAGAGGTGGCCATGTTTACTGAAGAAAGACGAAATCAAATTCTGGCGTGGCTCGATGAGCAGGAGCGCGTCACGGTGAACGGACTGGCCAGCGCGCTGGGGGTGACAAAAGAAACCATCCGCACGGATCTCAATACGCTGGCCCGTCAGGGGCTGATCCAGCGCTGTCACGGCGGCGCAATCATTATCCGACGCAACATGCAGGCACGTCTAATCAGTGAAACGGGCGGCGATTTTGAAGTGCTGCTCCAGCGCCTGGAAGGGCGCAGGCAGCAGCGACAAGTACAACCCAGGGGAAAAAAGATGCGCGGCAAGGTGTGTATTTTAGGATCGTTTAACGTGGATATCGTTGCCCGGGTGGCGCGTTTTCCCAAAGGCGGAGAATCGCTGCTGGCATCAGGCAGCACGCTCGGGCCGGGCGGGAAAGGGGCGAATCAGGCCATGGCGGCCAGCCGGGCCGGTGCACGCGTGCATTTTGTTTCCAAAGTCGGCACGGACCAGTTCAGCCAGTTTGCCTTTGACCACCTTTCCGCGTCGGATATTCACTCCTTTAAGCTGTATCAGACCGCCGATGAACCCACCGGCAGCGCAATCATTTACGTCTCGCAGGAAAACGGCGAAAACATGATTGCCATCTACTCGGGAGCGAATAAAACCCTGACGGACGGTGAGATCGCCGAGATGACACCCGAACTGTCGCAGTCCGATGTGCTGCTGGTCCAGCTGGAGAACAACTTCTCCGCCACGCTTAACGCTATCAAGCTGGCCCACACCCTCGGCGTGCGGGTGATTATGAATCCGGCCCCTTTTTCAAACGATGTGCTGGCCTGCCTGGAATATATCGACGTGATTACCCCAAACGAAACCGAGGCATCGCTGCTCTCCGGCGTCGAAGTGGTGGATGTCGACAGCGCCAGGGAAGCGGCGCTGGCTATCGTGCGCCTCGGCGCTAAGCGCGTGATCATCACCATGGGATCGCGCGGCGCGCTGATCTGTGAGGATCAGCAGTTCCAGCATATTCCCGCTTTCCCGGCGGTCAGCGTGGATACCACCGGTGCAGGCGATGCCTTTAACGGGGCTTTCGCCGCAGCGCTGGCGGCGGGGGAGAGCATCACCCAGGCCGCCACGCGGGCATCAGCTTTCGCGTCGCTGGCCGTGGAGCGGGAAGGTGCTTCCAATATGCCAGACCGGGAGCAGGTCGCCGCCCGTCTGAATCAACGCTGAAACCAGGCATTTATCACAGCGGCAAAGGCTGCTGGCAGGAGAAAATAATGAAAAAAATTGAAGGCATTGTGCCGGTGATGTTGACGCCGTTTACCCCGGATAACCAGATTGACTACCCGGGGATGACAAAACTGATTGAGTGGTACCTGACCCAGGGGGTGGATGCGCTATTTGCCGTGTGCCAGTCGAGTGAAATGCAGGCGCTGTCGCTGGCCGAGCGGGTTGAGCTGGCGCAGTTTGTCGTCGCACAGGTGAAGGGACGGGTGCCGGTTATCGCTTCCGGCCATATCAGTGATGATATCGCCCGGCAAAAAGAGGAGCTGCTGGCGATGTCCCGTACCGGGATAGATGCCCTGGTACTGGTGACCAACCACCTTGATCCGCAAAATCAGGGCAGGGACGTTTTTTATCAGACCATCAATACCCTGCTGGACGCGCTGCCCGCCGATCTGCCGCTGGGCCTGTATGAATGCCCGGCTCCATACCGTCGCCTGTTGAGTGATGAGGAGTTCCGTTTCTGTGCCGAAAGCGGTCGCTTTGTGGTACTGAAAGACGTCAGCTGCGACCTGGAAACGGTAACCCGCCGCGTGGCGATGGCGGAAGGTACGCCGCTGGCGGTGATCAATGCCAATGCGGCCATTGCCTGGCCTGCCATTCAGGCAGGATCGAAAGGTTTCAGCGGCGTTTTCACCAACTTCCATCCTGAACTTTATCACTGGCTCTATCACCAGGGAGCCAGCCAGCCGGAAAAAGCCCATGAGCTGTCGCTGTTCCTCTCCCTCAGCGCGGTGACGGAAACCCTGGGCTACCCGAAAAATGCCAAGATCTGGCATCAGCGTCTCGGCACTTTCGACAGTGAATACTGCCGGGTAAATAAAGACAACGTACTGGAAAAATTCTGGGGACTTGGCGTGCTGCTGGAGCAGATCCAGCAGGGTACCTCGCTTTGGCAAAAAAAAATCGCGGAATAAGCCGCGTACGGGATGGCGCAAGGCCATCCCTCTGATCCTGCTGCCCGCCAATAATAACGATACGGGGAACAATCATGACTCTTTGCAACCGCAATGACCGGGCGAAAGAAAGACTCGCTCTTAATCCAAATAACACCCGCGCACCTCTTTGTCCATTTCGACAGGGAGATGCATGATGAAAGCAGATACCACCACCGTTATCAGTACATCCAGTGCTGCCCGCGCATCCTCCCCGGCGATGACGCAGGCGCCCGCCGTCAGCCGCTTACGCTGGGGCATTGTGATGATTCTGCTGCTGGCGGCGATCGTAAACTATCTCGATCGCGCTAACCTCAGTATTGCCAATACCACCATCGCCGCCGAGTTCGGCTTCTCGCAAACCGAGATGGGCCTGCTGCTGTCGGCCTTTCTGTGGCCCTATGCGCTGGCTAATCTCCCGGCTGGCTGGCTGGTTGACAGATACGGACCAAAGCGCATGTTCGCCTGGGCGCTCTGCCTGTGGTCCAGCTTTACCGTGCTGGCTTCATTCGTCAACAGCTACAGTTTCTTCTATGGCCTGCGTATGATGCTGGGCATTTCAGAATCGCCGTTCTTTACCTCCGGCATTAAAATTACCCATCGCTGGTTTGGCGACCGCGAGCGTGGCCTGCCGACGGCGATTATCAACACCGGTTCACAAATCGCCAACGCCATTGCGCCGCCAATCCTAACCGTACTGCTGCTTACTCTGGGCTGGCGCGGCATGTTCGTGGCGATTGGCCTGATGGGGCTGCCGCTGCTGCTGGCCTGGTGGAAATTTTATCGCGATCCCGATGCGCGTGAAGATGCCCTGCTGCACGCCGGGCAGCGCAGCGTGGCGCAGCCGGAAGAGCAGGTTCGCACCAGCTGGGGCGCACTGTTTCGCTATCCCGCAACCTGGGCGATGGTCATTGGTAACTTCTCCATTATGTTCACCATCTGGGTCTATCTAACCTGGCTGCCGAGCTATCTGGAGAAATCGCTGGGCTTCAGCCTGAAAGCCACCGGCTGGATTGCCTCTATCCCGTTCTTTGCCGGGATCCTCGGCGTGCTGGTGGGCGGCATGCTCTCCGACCGTCTGGTGCGTCGCGGCGTGGCATCCATTACGTCGCGCAAGATCCCGATAGTATTGGGTGCGGCACTGGCGGCCTGCTTCGTTGCTCCTGTCCCCTTTGTGAACAGTACGCCGCTGGCGATTACCCTCCTGGCGCTGGGCTACTTTTTCTCACAAATGCCGCAGGGGGCGCTCTGGACGCTGGCGAGTGATATCGCGCCGAAAGAGCAGGTGGCATCCCTGGGGGCTATTCAGAACTTTGGCGGGTTCCTCGGCGCGGCAATGGCACCGATTGTCACCGGCGTGATCCTGGATATGACCGGTAAATTCACCAACGTATTTTTACTCGGTGCCGTCTTACTCGTTATTGGCGCACTCAGCTACGGCCTGTTTGTCCGCCACCGCCTCCAGTCCTGACCGGTAATCCTTACCCTGCAACAATAAATAGCGTTCGGTTTAAACACCGAACGCTATTATAGATAAACTGCGTCCGGCGATATGTGCAGGCGCTAAGGGCAATCCGAATCGCCCAGGCAGGAGAACCTTTCTGTCATGTATGCCTGTTACAGGTGCCATTGTGATGCGGGAAGTGCGGATATAATTTCAGTTGCGAGGAGCAGGTAATGAGTCATAGCGGATCGGGTGAGGGCAGAGCAGTTGTATTAGGTGGTGGGGGCGTGGCAGGTATAGCCTGGATGACAGGGTTGCTGCTCGGTCTGCGGGACGAAGGGGTTGAGCCTGGGCACACAGCTGACGTGCTGATCGGCACGTCGGCAGGATCGACCGTCGCCGCACAGATTGCGTGTGGGTGCGATCTGGACGATCTCTTCCAGCGGCAGACCCTCCCCGAGAGGCAGGTAGCAGAGCTGGTGCCGAAACCGCATCTGGTTGAGCTGATCGGTAATGCGCTGCCGGTGCTGTTCAGGCTTACCGATGCGGTTGAAAGGACGCGGCGCATTGGCGAACTGGCGGCCAATAGCACAACCGTGGACGAGGCGCAGCGCCGCGCGGTCATCGCCGACCGGCTGCCCTCGCATCACTGGCCCGACCGCCAGCTCAGGATCGTTGCGGTTAATATCGCTACCGGCGAGCCGCAGATTTTCGATAAAGATTCCGGCGTCAGCCTGGTCGATGCCGTCGCTGCAAGCTGTGCGGTACCGGGCATGTGGCCCCCGGTGAGCATAAACGGTCAACGCTATATGGACGGCGGCATTCACTCGTCGGATAACGCTTATCTGGCGGCTGGCAGCGCTAAGGTTTTGATTTTGTCCCCGCTGGGGACGCAGGGGATGACGCTACCCGGCAGTGCAAACCTGACCAGTCAGGCTGAGGCGCTGCGCCAGGGCGGGGCCGACGTTACCCTTGTTGAACCTGACGAGGCTTCTCGCGAAGCGATGGGCAAGAATCCGCTGTCGCCCGAAACTCGCCTTCCTGCTGCAATGGCCGGCCGTGCGCAGGGCCGTGCTATCGCCGCCAGCCTGGCAGATAACCCCGCAGCCTGACGCCCGGAATCGGCAGGCGTGCTGCCTGCCGATTAACGGGCATACTCAGTAACAATGCCACAATGCCACAATGCCACAATGCCACAATGCCACAATGCCACAATGCCACAATGCCACATTGCTCAGAGCCAGCTCCTGACAATTACCGGGGCTTACGCCATTGAACTCTGATACAGTTTCAGCGGGGTCAAGCGAGACGTTATTCATTTTTTTGTCCCTGTTACTCTCCACGCCCGTTCTGTTGAAGAAAAAAAGATTGAGTTTATACTGTCGGGCAGGTCACATGAGAATTAAGAGAAATGAAAATGAATCGCGCGGCTTCTTTCTTTCAGCATAATGCAGTTTCCATCGCGCTGTGGATGATTGTTTACTATATTTCAGGCGTTATTTCATTAAAAGTCGATGCCATTGACGCACAAATTTCCATTGTCTGGTTTCCGGCAGGGGTGGCGACAGCGGCCTTTCTCTGCGCCAGGTGGCGTTTATGGCCGGTGCTGTTACTCTCTTTTATTATTATTAACGTTATTCTCGACAATGCATTTGATAATAAGTTAACTCTTTCAATTATCTACGCTATTCTCGCTATGCCGGCGAGTATGCTGATTGCCTGGATTTCACGCTACTTTTCCCGCCCCGGCGACGATCTGCATATTATTCTCTTATGGCTTTTTGCTACTATTCTGGTCAGTTTTGTAGATGCGCTGCTCTTTTCAGCGGGGCTGAACTTCTTCAGAAATGCCAATTTCAAAGAAATTTTTTGGAGCGGGTTTATCGCCGATGCGACGGGGATTATATTTGCTACAACGGTGATCATGGGGTTTATGAACACCCGCCTGCGCACCCGCACCTCGATCGTTAAAAATATCATTCCGGGCCTGGTGACCTGGATACTATTATGCCTGAGCAGCCTGCTGATTTTTAATAATACGGCTAAAGCTTTTGCCCATAATAATCTTCATCTTTACAGTGACGCGCTGATTTTTTCACTGGCCTGCATACCGGTCATTTTTGCCGTGTTAATGTCACTGCTGTGGGGCAATCGGGGCGGCTCGCTGGCGCTGCTGACGCTGTCCGCCATTGCGATGTATTTCACCAAAAACAAACTGGGTCCTTTCTTCATGAGAGGGCTGTATCCGCATGAACCGCTGATGCTGATTCAGGGCTATTTAACGGCAACCACGCTGTTAATGGTGTTTATCCGGGTCATTACCCGGGATATTTCTCATCTTGACGCTGCAAACGGCATTCAGGCCAGGCAGTATGCCGTTTATCAGTTAAACCTGGCCACCGGTGAGATTGCCTGGGGCAATCTCATGGGGGAGTTAGGCCTTATTGATGAGGACGTTTTTTCACACCGGGAAACACTCATGCAGCGGGTCCATCCGGATGACCGGGACCTTCTTGCCGCTCACTGGGCAGGGACGTCCAACCAGAACAATCTGCCGATTATCCAGTTTCGGCTAAGCACCGATGAGGGGGCCTGGATCAGAGTCACCGACAGCGGAAGCCTCTTTTTTAGCCAAAACACGCCGCAAATGATAGTAGGGAAATGGCGCATAACTAAAACCCTGCCGCTTTTCAAAACTGACCAGATGGATAAGTAAAAATGGTTCAGATCGCCTTATTACTCTTTGGTGCTGACTTTGTCAGAACCAAGTCAAAATATCTGTGGTTTATCGGCCTGCTGTGGGGCACGTTGGGCGCGCTGGTCTTTTTCGACGGGCTGGATGGTCAGCTCTACTTCCCACTGAAAACCTTCGGCTTTTTATTGATGGTCGAGAGCATTGTGACCCTGAGCGTCGCCTCCAGCGGGGCAGGGGCGCAAAAAGCGGTGCTCTATTTTAAAGGGGTGACGTTCCTGTTTTGTGCGCTGGTCATCATTATCAACCAGAAATACAGCAACCTGCTGCTGTCGGTTATGTTCGGTTTTTCATTCTTCATTATCGGCCTGTTTGTTGGCGTCTCGGCCTGGGTCGTTCGCTATCCGCGCTGGCATCTGAATATTTTTTACGGCCTGGTACAGATGTTTTTTGCCTTCTTTCTGTTTATCCATAACCAGGCTGCCGTCTCATTTTTTCTCGGTTTCTTAATGGCCGGTAGCGGCCTGAGCTGCTTATTTACCGCCGTGCGGGCAAGACGTATCCGTCATGCCAGCTCGGTGTTTCAGCTGATACAGCCTCAGGATACCTTAGAGCACAGGGAGTGGACGCTCGAGGAGAGTGCTGCGCTTGCGGCACTGGCTGAAAAACAAACCGGCTTATCCGGGAATACGCTCATCGTGCATATCTGGACGCCAGAGGGATCGGCAGAACATACCCCGGTTTCCCGGCCGGTCATTAACCGCTATATCGCGGCCGTTGATGAGGATGGCGTGATCTCCACGGGGCATGCAGCTCTTGAGGTGCCCTCACTGCTTTACATCAGCCTCTATCCTGCCGAAGATATTGACCGCTCCCCTTCAGAGTTTTTCCGCGTATTGAAGGCCACCCACGACAATGACGTTAAGGGGTCGTTTCAGCCCAGCTACGAAACCGAAGCCGCCGACTGGTGTCACTCGGACAGGCGGGTTATGTTCACCAATTACAACGTAGCCTCGCTGTCGGCTTTCTGGCAGATCTATTCCCGGCATGAAATTTATAACCTGACCTACCGTAACTGCTCCAGCAGCGTGGCCTATGCGCTGGAGGCTGCCCTGGAGGGCGTTCTCTCATCACGGAGCAAGAGCTGGACCCATACTCTCAAAATATTCTTTATGCCTGAACTCTGGATCGCTTCCCAGGTCCGCAAGCGCGCCCTGATGATGGCCTGGACGCCCGGTCTGGTGATGGACTATGCGCGCGCACTTAGCGCGGTAGTCCATCCCGTTGCCCTGCCCTGGTCGCAGAGGATGCCGTGGAAGTGGCGCTACTCCCACCAGCAGGGCCGCGCTGGCAAATAGCCGCCAGCGGCCGCGTTTAGAACGTCCAGACCAGCCCCGAGTTTAGCGTCCAGAAGTGGCTCTGGGAGACCATAGGGCTGTGGCGCAGGGGAGCGGGCAGGAAGGTGATGCGTGGTTGCAGGTAAAAATGCAGGTGCGAAGTGACATGCCAGTCAGCGGCCACCGCCAGCCAGGGTGAAAACGCCTGGCCGGGTGAATAGGCGGACATACCGGAGCGGGATGCTTCTTCCCGGCTGATGCCGTAGTAATAGCGAGCCTGCTGGGCATTAAGCCAGTCGACCCCGGCCTCAGGGTAGATATCCACTCCGGTGAGGGAAACCTGGCCCGCCCAGGCGAGGGTGCCCAGCAGGCCGTTACTTTCTCCCAGCGTGTCTGTTGAAAGCTCTGCCCTGAATGCGCCGACCGGGGTGATACGCTGGTAGCTTACTCCGCCCATCATCGTCGCGTGACGGTTGTCCAGTTCGCGCATGCGGGATGCGTGACTTCTTTTCGGGTCAAATTCCATATCGAGATAAAAAAGCCGTGCCTTAAGCTGATTTACACCGTCATTAACGGCATAAACCCCCGCGTCCAGCCCATCAACATACCAGTGGGCGTTGTCATAGCCGACATAGGGCAGGGCAGACCAGGTGGTTTTATAATTACGCCAGGGCAGGGCGTTAGCCTCTCCCTGTACACCCAGGGATAAATCAGCGGCGCTGGCCCGCGCGGCCAGGGCAGTAAAAATAATAAAGAGCGTGATTAAATATTTAATGGCTGATTTCATTTTCAGTTGGGTTCTTATATTCAGTCCGGAAAAAAAGAGTGTAGTCGCGATAACCGCGGGGGTGATCCTTCTCGGGTACATTTGGTCCCGGAACAATTTAAACGTAGAATAGCCGTTGAAGGTATCAATAATCCGCGTTCACTCGCGCCCAGACAGGATAAAGAAGGCACAATGTTTAATGTTTACGCAATTTTATTTATTTCTATTGTGGCCGAAACGCTGGCGACGACCATGATGAAAGCCTCCGAAGGATTTACCCGGCCCCTTCCGAGTATGCTGGTGGTTATCGGCTACTCGGTCTCGTTATACGGCCTGTCTCACGTCGTGAAATCGATGAACCTCGGTATTGCCTATGCCATCTGGGCCGGTATGGGCATTTTTCTGGTGTCAGTTATGTCATTTTTCCTCTACAAGCAGAAGCTCGATCTGCCTGCGCTGATAGGTATTGCTTTTATTGCTGCCGGCATCATTATTATCCAGCTCTTCTCCAAATCCGTCGCTCACTAATATTGAGTGCGAATAAACGGTTATCACAACTGCTGCCAAAACTTTAGCATTGGCTGACAATAACTGAGAATTAAAAGCGTAAGTTCTTTCCATCGCACTGATTCGGGAAGAAAAAATGAAGATTTCACGGCTTGTTGTCGGTTTATTTCTGCTTGGCGTATCCTCGGTTTCACTGGCCCAGTCTGCACCCCTGACGCATCAGCCCTGTCAGGGCAGACCGGTGCCGCACCAGTTTACCTTCAATAGTGCGGACACGGCTGAATTGCCGGATGAGAATATTCATCTGCCGGAAAGCGTTTTCATACGCTCATTCGATAGCAAAGCGGGCTGAAGTGCCAGCCCGCTTTGCCAATTGGCGTATGGATAGCGTTTGTTTTTCCTTAATCCACATAGCAAACCGGGCAGCCGGGTGTCGTTTGGGTATGTGGACTATCATGGCAGCCGGTGAGCGCAAATATGGCCGGAATGACGAATGCAATTACCGGCAATAGCCCGGTAAAGCGTGCGGGCACAAAGAGATGATGAAAAACCTGCTGCGCATAATGAATGAATGTGTTGGTCATAGCCTGCATCCTCCGTTGAGATGCGGCTATTTCATCAAGAGAGTGTCAAGATTCCCTGTAGTTATTATCAAGAGACGGTCAAGTTTCGCTTTTTTTATCGGCGACGGCGGCGGTAACCGGTAAAAGCAGGGTGATTTGCAGGCCTCCACCGGGCGGTAAGCTGGCGTAAACCGTGCCGCCACAGGCCTCACACACGGCTCGCGCAATAGACAGCCCTAAGCCACTGCCGCCAGAGTGCCTGGCGCGTGAAGATTCGGCACGGGTAAAGCGCTCAAACATGGTCAGTAAGAAGGCTTCCGTCACGCCCGGCCCCCAGTCCCTGAAGGTAATTTCACAGGCTTCCGGGCGACGGCTTACGCCAACCTCCAGCCGCTTGCCTTCACAGGCGTAGCGCAGGGCATTTTCCATAATAATCGTAAAGACCTGCCCAAGGCGAAAGCTATCGCCCATAAAGGGGACGGGGGATGAGGGGCTGATGGCGATCGCCATGCCAGCCGCCCCGGCCTGCGGTTTTAGCCAGGCAGCCCGCTCCTGGAGCAGCTCGACCAGGTCCAGTTTACTGTGGGTTAATAACAGGCGCCCGGCATCGGCGAGCGACAGCAGGTGCAGCTCATCGGTGAGGGTATTAAGCAGGATCAACTGTTTCATAACCATCTGCAACTGCGCAGGCTCGGGTTTAAACACGCCGTCAATCATCCCCTGTAACCGCCCGATAGCGGCCGTCAGGGGAGAACGTAGCTCATGGGCCATTGCCACATGGGAGGCGCGAAGCTCCCGATCGTATCGTTCAAGCTGGTGAGTCATGGTATTGAAATTTCGCGTAAAACGAGCAAGTTCCGCCGGGGCGTTGTCGACAATTCCCACCCGGGTGGAAAATTCCCCCCGGGCAATCGCACCCGCCGCCGTTGCCAGCCTGCTGAACTGCAAAGAGAGCGGGCGCGCAGAGCGCAGCCCTAACAGCACGATAAAGGGGATGGCAATCACCACCAGCACGCCCAGCATCAGCCAGTCTGCCGACGCAACGTTGGGGGCGGAGTAGCTGATCCCCCAGCCGGCATCCATCAGATGGTGGAAACGGGCCAGGTCGCGTTCCGGATGCTCCAGCAGCAGTGCAAACTCCCTGCGCTTCGCCGGTGGCATATGGTGGAGCACCCAGAGATTCTGAATAACAAAGCGCAGCCACATACTAAAGGCAATCAAAACAACTGAACCAATGGCCAGCGTCAGTACCCGCAGACAAATCCAGCGCCAGAGCGTTTGCTGATGTGGCGTCTTCATGGCTGACGGAACCGGTAGCCGACGCCGCGAACGTTGTGTAGCACGTTAGTGATCCCCGCAGATTCAAGTTTCCTTCGCAGATTATAAACGTGGGTGTCAACCACGCGCTCCAGCGCCTCGCTGTCGGGCAGGCAGTGCTCCAGCAGCAGCTGGCGGGAGAAAGGCTGAGTCTGTGCCCGCATGGTAAAGGCCAGTAAGGCGAACTCGGTTGGCGTAAGATCCAGCCACTGCTGGCCCTGATCCTCATCACCGACCACTGCCGTCAGCGCTAGCGGATCGACCTCAAGATTCAGCCAGCGAAGCCGCATCGCGCTCTGAGCATGGGCCGCTGTGCGGCGCAGCACCGCCTGGACGCGGGCGACCACCTCTCCCGGATTATAGGGTTTAACCACGTAATCGTCGGCCCCGTAGCGTAGCGCACCGATTTTATCCGAAGGATCGCTCATCGCCGTCACCATAATAACCGGGATGTCGGTCCTGCGGCGCACGGCAGCCAGCACTTCGGTGCCGTTCATACCGGGTAGCATCACATCCAGCAGAATGAGATCCGGCTTCCAGCGATGTGACATCTCAAGCCCGGCCAGCCCGTTGCCAGCAATGGACACCTGATAGTTTTCCCGCAGGAGGTAGGCTTCCAGTACGCCCGCAGCATCGGCATCATCCTCGATAATCAGTACGCGTTTCATCTCTGTTCCCTCTCCTGATGATGTTATGTCTTATTCCAAAGCGATAAAGGGGAGCCGGACTCTACCCTGCAATTCGGTGCCGATCGCAAAGAGGGCTACACTCCCGGATGGCGAGCGAAGAATGATAATCAAAAAAAACATGGCATACATTAACCCTGGTACAACGGCAGGCCTGCTTATGACCGTGCCGGAGCCGAAGGCATTCACGGCTTAGGCTACTGGCGGCAGGTTTACGTCCGCGGGGTCAATCCCGAGGTAATAGTAATCGTTTTGTGCTCAATGACGAATATCAATAGCCGCGCAGGGCGTGGGATCTGGACGCAGTAGGCTATCGACGGTAAAATGCGCGCGGCTAAAAACTGTATCAAAAATGCGCGGTAACAGCGCTATGGGCATTCACAACGCTTCAAAATGAAGCGTCGAATTTCTTTGGGTAATACCCGTTGATACAGAGCCGCCTCCATGAATATTTCACTCTGCCACGCTCTCTGTTTCATCGCTCCTTGCGCTGACGGCCAGGCCACGCCTGCCGACTACCCGATCGCCTTTATTCTCACCCGCTATGCAGTGAAATACCCGCTGCGGCTGTCACACCATTTTGCCAGACACAAGGTTCATACCATGAGTAACACAACATTAATCCTCAATAATACACCCGCGACGGAACAGCAGCTTGCGGATAATATCGCCGCCATGCGTTTGCAGAACCGTAAAGCAATACCCGATATCGCCACCCGCCGCGCACGTCTGAAAAAAGGTATCCGGTTACTGACAGATAATCAGGACGCGCTGGTCGCAGCATTTTCTTCAGATTACGGTCACCGCAGTCAGGTAACGACGCTTATCTCCGATATCCTTGGGTCCGTCGATGCCCTGCATCATGCCGAACAGCATCTGGAAAGCTGGATGCAAAGCGAAACGCGGGAAAGCCCCTTCCCCGGCGTCCACGCGCGTATTGACTACCGACCGCTTGGCGTTGTTGGCGTGATCAGTCCGTGGAATTTCCCGCTGGTGCTGGCGTTTGGCCCGCTGGCAGGGATCTTCGCGGCGGGTAACGTGGCGATGCTTAAACCCTCCAGTACCACGCCTGCCGGTTCGGCTCTGCTGTGTGAGCTGATCGCCCGCTATTTTGATGAGGATGAGTTCTCTACGCTACAGGGCAGCGGCGCAGGCTCGGCCTTTTCCGCTCAGGCCTTCGACCATATGATGTTCACCGGCAGTACGGAAACGGGCCGTAAAATCATGCAGGCGGCCTCGGCCACGCTGACGCCGGTGACGCTTGAGCTGGGCGGGAAGTCACCAGCCGTGATCGGTAAGGATGCGGACATTCGTATCGCGGCAGAACGCATCATGACGGTGAAAATGTTCAATGCCGGACAAATTTGTATCTGTCCGGACTACGTTTTGGTGCCCGAAGAGAAGAAAGAGGCCTTTATCCGCGAGGCTCAACACTTTGTGACCCAGCACTATCCCACCCTGTTGAATAACCCGGACTATACGGCGGTCATCAACGTTCGCGAGTATCAGCGTTTGCAGGGCTATATCACCCAGGCGCGGGAGCGTGGTGCTGACATCGTTGAGATTAACCCGGCCGGTGAGGTCTTTGATGAGCAGCATCATAAGCTACCGCCAACCCTGATTGTAAATCCCCCCCGCGACACGCTGGCGATGACCGAAGAAATTTTTGGTCCTCTGCTGCCGGTAGTGACCTACAAAGAGCCTGGCGAATGCGTCGAGCTGATCAATGCGCGGCCCAACCCGCTGGCGGCTTATTACTTCGGTGAGGATCGCGAAGCGATACATCATTTCCAGCAGAGCATTCTTTCGGGTGCCATCGTGATTAATGATGTGATGAGTCACGTCTTACATCACGACGTGCCGTTTGGCGGCGTGGGCGCATCGGGTATGGGGGCCTACCATGGGATTGAAGGTTTCCGCCGGTTCAGCCACGCGCAGCCCGTTATTGAGCAGAGCCCGCAGGGTGAATCGAATCTCCTGATGCGGGCACCTTACAATGGACAGACGCTGGAGACCATCGCATCGCTGCTGGCGCAGGCTGATTAATCGCTGCTGGCGCAGGCTAACCAGTCTGCTTCCCCGATAAGAAAAAATCCCCGCCTGCGGGGATTTTTTTATTGGTCAGAGATGATCCGACGAGTGCAGAGGCTTAAGCCGGGTTCGCTTTGCCACCGTCTGCCTGCTGTGTACTATCCGGCCAATAATCACCACGGTCAGAGCCAGCACGGCGGTGGCAATCATCTCGGAGCGGTGTTCAACCGAGAAGATCATCACCGTCAGGATGGTAATGATAAACCCGATGGTCAGCCACGTTAGCCCCGGGAAAAGCCAGACCCGATAGGTGATTTTCTCTCCTCTCGCTTCGCGCTGTTTGCGCATCACCAGATGAGATGCGGCTATCACCAGATAAACCAGCAGGGCAACGGCGCCTGAGCTGGCGAGCAGGAACTCGAATACGGCAGCGGGGGCGAGGTAATTCGCAATCACGGTAATAAACGCTGCCGCGGTGGAGAGCAGTACCGCCACCCGTGGCGTGCCTTTTGCGTCCGTCCGGCCAGCGGCGCGCGGGGCATCCTTACGGCGGGCCAGTGAATAGAGCATGCGTGAAGACGTATAGAGCGCGGAATTCAGACAGCTGCACACCGCCACTAACACCACCAGATCAACAATTAGCCGGGCGTGAGGGATATTCATCGCCTGCAGCACGGTCTGATACGAGCCAACCTTAGCCAGCGCGGGCGTGTTCCAGGGAACCAGCGCGACGACAAAGAAGATCGACAGAAGATAAAACAGGGCGATGCGCCAGATAACGGAATTGGTTGCTTTGGTGACCTCGGTCCCCGGGTTTTTTGACTCGGCGGCGGCGATAGTGACGATTTCGGTTCCCATAAAGGAGAACATGGTGGTCAGGATCGCGGCCATGACCGCACCCATACCGTTAGGCATAAAACCGTGCGTATCCCACAGATGAGAAACGCCGCTGACGCCGCTGTGGGGCAGCATCCCCGTGACCGCCAGCGCCGTGACAACCAGGAAGGCAACAATGGCAATAACTTTGATCAGCGCAAACCAGAACTCAAATTCGCCATAGTTTTTTACGCTAAGCAGGTTGGTGCCGGTCAGGACAAGGGTGATCGCCAGGGTAAACATCCAGATGGCGATCTGCGGAAACCAGGCATTAAGAATGGTGGCCGCGGCGTTTGCCTCAAGCGGGATCACCAGCACCCAAAACCACCAGTACAGCCAGCCAATGGTAAAACCGGCCCAGCGGCCAAGCGCTTTATCCGCATAGGTCGAAAACGACCCCGTATCGGGGCTGTCGACCGCCATTTCGCCCAGCATACGCATAATCACCACCACCAGCGCACCGGCTGCCAGGTAGGCAAGCAGGACGGCAGGCCCCGCAGCGGCAATGGCGTGACCGGAACCGACGAACAGACCGGCACCAATAACACCGGCAATCGACAGCATACGGACGTGGCGTGGTTTCAGGCCGTGTGACATTGCACCATTTTCAGATGGGAACGCTGACATGATTTTTCCTCCGGTACATCCAGAGCCTGCCGCAGCGGCAGACCCTGTTTGATGGGTAAGGGGGTCCGCACGGCGGACCCGGTATCAGGCCGTGACGGCAGGGCTTGCGCTGTCAGCGGTATGCATCCCCAGCACCTGGGACAGGATCGCCAGCGCCTGGGTAAACTGTTCGTCGGGGATGGTCAGTGGGTAAAGGAAGCGGATCACATTGCCAGCCGGGCCACAGGTCAGCAGCAGCAGGCCCTGATCCATGGCCTGCTGCTGCACCGCCTTCGCCGCGTCCGCATGGTAAAACTCCACGGCCACCATCGAACCGATCCCTCTGACGTCGCTGATTCCACAGTCGGACTTCTGCGCCTGATGCAGGAACGTCATCAGCCGGGCGCCGAGATCCTGTGCCCGCTCACAGAGCTGCTCCTTTTCGATAACGTCGAGTACCGCGTGTGCGGCGGCAACGGCCAGCGGATGACCGGCATAGGTGCCGCCCAGCCCGCCCGGCGTGGGGCTGTCCATCACCTCTGCACGACCCGACACCGCTGAAAGCGGCATCCCGCCCGCCAGGCTTTTCGCCATGGTGATCAAATCGGCTTTTACCGGATGATGCTCCATCGCAAACAGCCTGCCCGTACGGCCAAAGCCGCTCTGCACCTCATCGGCAATCAGCAAAATGCCGTGCCTGTCCGCCAGCTCGCGCAGGCGAAGTAAAAACTCCGTAGGGGCGATGCGAAAGCCGCCTTCACCCTGGACCGGTTCCAGCACGATAGCCGCCACGTCTTCCGGCGCGATATCCTGACTAAAAATGTCGTGCAGGCTGTTGAGAGCATCGTCCACGCTAATGCCATGCGCCGCGCTGGGATAGCGGCCATGCCACACCGAGGCGGGCATCGGGCCGAAATCGCGCTTATAGGGCGCGACTTTTCCGGTCATCGCCATGGTCATAAAGGTGCGGCCATGAAAGCCGCCGCCAAAGGTGATAATGCCGTGTCGTTTAGTGTGGGAGCGGGCTATCTTCACGGCGTTTTCCACGGCCTCAGCGCCGGTGGTAAAAAACGCCGTTTTGGCTGGCCCCGCGATTGGCACGGCGCGGTTAATGCGCTCGGCCAGCTCAACGTAGCTCTGATAGGGGGTGATCTGGAAGGCGGTATGGGTAAAAAGCTGTAGCTGACGCGCAATCGCGTCTTCAACATGCGGATGACGATGTCCGGTATTCAGAACCGCGATGCCGCCCGCAAAATCGATCCACGCCCGTCCGGTATCGTCCCACAGGGTGGCGTTTTCAGCGCGCTGGACATACCAGTCACAGAGGACGCCGACACCACGCGGGATTGCCTGCTCTTTTCTCTGCTGCATACTATTTTTTTTAACGCTCATCGTACGTCCTCGCGATAATGTGTTTACAAAACGTAAATAACAGGTCTATTTACGGGTGAGTTGCCACCTGATACCAGAGCCATTTCAGCACGAAGGAGTAGAGCCAATTGCGTACGCTATACGCGGATCACATATCTGAACGCCTGCAGCTTATGCAGGAAGGAACACTCCAGCAGCGGCTGCTTAAGTGCCTGCAGGCCGCTATTCTGGAAGGGGTCTTCCCCCTTGAAAGCCGCCTGCCCGCTACGCGTGACATGGCGCGGGAACTGGGGGTATCGCGTAATACCGTGATTTTCGTCTATGAAAGTCTGACCTCTCAGGGGTATGTCACAGCCCGCACGGGCAGCGGGACGTGGATTGCCGCCACGCTGCCGGAGAGCTGCCTGCAAAGTGGCGAGACCCTTACCGCTGTCACGGCTAACGCCAACCCGCTCTCGAGGCTGTCAAAGCGAGGTGCCAGCCTTATCGGCCATGCCACCGCTTCCCCGCATCAGTGGGGGGCATTCGTCCCCGGCGCGCCGGACGTTACGGCATTCCCTCACAAGCTTTTCAGCCAGATCCAGGCGCGGCTAAACCGCCAGCCCAGCGTTGACCGGCTCATCTACAGCAGCGACGGCGGCTGCCCGGATCTGCGGCAGGCGCTGGCCGGTTACCTGCGCATTGCCCGTTCAGTCAAGGCCGACGCCGACCAAATCCTGATAACGGAGGGCATACATCAGGCGGTCGATCTGGTTTCCCGCGTACTGTGCGATCGGGGCGACTGGGTATGGATTGAGGAGCCGGGATATTGGGGAACGCGCAATCTGCTGCGGATAAACGATTTAAAAATCCACCCGGTGCCGGTGGATGATCAGGGGCTGGTGGTTGACTTACCCGCTGGCACGCCGACGCCCAGAATGATATTCGTTACCCCTTCTCACCAGTATCCGCTGGGGGTGCATCTCAGCCCGGAAAGAAGGCTGCAGTTGCTGGCGCTGGCTAAGCGGCACAATAGCTGGATAGTGGAAGATGATTACGACAGCGAATTCCGCTTTTCCGGGCAGCCTTATCCTTCGTTGCAGGGCCTTAAGGCGGATGCGCCGGTGATCTACATGGGCACCTTCAGCAAAACGCTCTATCCGGCACTGCGCATTGGCTACATGGTGGTGCCTAAAGCGCTGATCGCCCCGCTGCGGGTAGCGGCCTCGGAGCTTTATCGCGGCGGCCACCTGCTGGTGCAGCGGGCGCTGGCAGAATTCATTGAAGAGGGACATTACGCGGCGCATATTCGCCGCGTGCGGCTGCTCTATCAGCAGCGCCGCCGTTTTCTCTGCCGACTGATCGGGCAATATCTCGGCGATCGCTTTCTGGCATCATGCGATCATGACGCCGGGCTGCACCTGGTCATCAGGTTACCCCAGGGCAGCGACGATGTGGCTATCGCGGCGCTGGCCCTGCGGCGGGGCGTCAAGGTGCGGCCCCTTTCCCAGTACTATATGCAGCTTCAGCACGAGCGCGGCCTGCTGCTCGGCTATGCCTGTGTGAATGAAAAACAGGCTCTGAGAGCCTTTGGAATATTAAAATCCTGCCTGACTGACTCGGGGATTTCGCTATGTTGAGGCGTGATAATGACGGACGTTGAAAAATTGAGGCAAAAATACCCGGGAGCCAGCGCATGGGCATTTGGCGATACCCCGGAAATGGCCGTGGAGAAAAGAACATCAGGCGTTTTTTGAAGGGTCGGGTGATTATGCGGTGGCTATGGAACGGGTGGTGGAGGAATTTATAGTCGTGGAGGTGGTCAGCTAGCCGGGCATCAGGACAGGGGCCTTGTCTGTATAAGGGCTGGCCCCTGTCCTGACAGTTGTTATGGGTGCGGCAGGGCTGTCATTATTTCAGTTAGACTATCCCTTTCCGGATGGTGTTGATTGTTTATCGCCATGGCATCTGGAAAACCAGGCGGCGATAACCTGCATCGCATCCCCTACCGCATCGAGGGCACCGCCCATCTCGATAAAACCATGAACCTGGCCCGCATAATGTCGATGCAGCACCTCAACCCCGGCATTAATCAGGCTGTGCGCATAGGCAATGCCTTCGTCGCGCAGTGGGTCAAAGCCACCGGTGATCACCAGGGCAGGCGGAAGGCCCAAGTGATCGTTAGCCAGCAGCGGGGAAGCCTGCCAGTCATTAGCGTCGGCGGCGACAGGCAGATAGCTTTTGACCATTTTCTGCATCGCGTTCGCATTTAAAGGAGGCGTTTGTGCCTGCTCTAAACGTGATAAACGTTGCTCGCCCTCAGCACTGTTATCGGTACTGGGATAAATCAGCACCTGACAGCATAGCCCTGGCCCTGACATCTCACGATTGGCCAGACAGGCTACGGCAGAGAGGCTACCGCCAGCGCTGTCACCGGCGATACCGATACGGGCGGGGTCCAGGCCCAGTGTTTCGGCGTTTTGCAGGATCCAGCGGCTGGAGGCAATGACGTCTTCAGGCCCGGCAGGAAAGGGATGCTCGGGCGCTAACCGATAATCTACCGCGACGATGATGCAGCCGCATGTCTCGGCCAGTCGGCGGCATACCTTGTCGTGAGTATCCAGGCTACCAATAACCCAACCCCCGCCGTGCAGATAAATTAATCCGGGTTGAGGCGTGCTATCCAGGCCCAGCGGTCTGTAAAGACGAAGCGGAATGGCTCCGGCTGGGCCCGGGGCAGAGAGGTTTTTTACCTCGGCCATATTCCGGGCCTCGCCACCCAGCTGTTCACCGACCGTGGCATAAAAAAGACGCATTTCCGCCGGCGTCAGTTCATCAATTGAAGGGCCGTCGGCCTTAGCCATTTCAGCCAGTACCCGTTTGACCTGCGGATCCATAGACATAGAAGACTCCGATATTGAGGGAATACTTAAGCATAATCCTTTTTACCCTGAATGCTCTTCGCTATAGCGCACATCTCCACCTAACCAGCAGCCTTCGGCTTCGCCCCGTGAATTAAAGCGGAAGGTCACCTCTATCTGCGACGGGCGGCCCATCGCCTGTCCCTGACAGATAATCACCTGCTGCTGCTGAGGGTCTATCTGCCCGCCGTGGCGCAGGCCAAATGCCAGTGCCGCAGCGGCAATCCCGGTC
This sequence comes from Erwinia sp. ErVv1, assembly GCF_900068895.1. Classification (GTDB taxonomy): domain Bacteria; phylum Pseudomonadota; class Gammaproteobacteria; order Enterobacterales; family Enterobacteriaceae; genus Erwinia. The sequence continues at coordinate 20,165 of NZ_CDPK01000005.1, forward strand.
GCGGCATCTTCCTGGTAGCCTGAGGATTTGGGAAACTGACGAGCAAAGAACCTGCCCGGATTGTCCCTGTCGGGGGCGTAAGGGTACAGGCCGGTTGAATCAAGATGCTGACAGAGTTCGGCAATAAGGCTAAAATTTGGCTGTAAATTATGTAAAGTCTGACTGTCTTTGAGTGGCACAAGCGTTTTAATCCGGCTGGTGCAGGCGTTGATGACAGGTACATCTGCCAGCTGATCGGGTTTGATGCCGAGCAGAGACAGAATTTCTGGCTGTAATTCTTCGCTACGGGGTATAGCTGAAATCTGCCCCGCGGGTTGGGTGATCTCAACCCTGAACTTATCTGCAATGGCACTGCGCACGATGCGGGCATAAACCTTGCCACTGCGCGTAAGAATAGTCGCTTTATCCCGCGTTAATATCCCCAGACTGGTCATCAGCCACACCGTTCCGACGGTCACGTGCCCGCACATCTCCATTTCATGATTGGGAACCCAGAAATGCAGCGAAAAATCATAATCGCTGCCCGCCGGTGCCGCTTTAACAAAACCGCTTTCATGACCGGTTTGGCGAGCGACAGCCTGCATATCCTCGTCGCTCATCGCGCTGGCATTTAAGACGACTGGTGCCGGGTTTCCCCCATGAGGTCCGGCAGCAAACACATCGACCGTAACGACCTTTCCGGCGGGCAACGCAGCCAGCGACTGTTGTAAACTCATCATTCAGTTTTCCCCTGTTCAAGTCAGTTCTTATGGCCGGGCTGGCTCTCTTCTGGCTGACAGAAAAAGCAACGCGCCGCGCGGGCGGTGTTTAGCCTGGCGCTTACGGGGCGCGCCCGCCATCAACAGGTAGTGTAATGCCCGTAATATGTTTTGCCTGGGCTGAGAGCAAATAGGTGACCGCCTGCGCCACATCTGCCGATCGGCAAAATTGGCGAGGACGTGAACAGGTTAGAGACCTGGGATAGCCTTGCAATAATTCACCATTTTTCCGTCCCGATGTACAGATACTCGTTGAGCCGCAGCAGCCTAAAAAACCGTATCTTTGGGGTTGGAATCAACGGGTGCAGTATTTAAGTGAATAACAAAAATTTTACTTTGAAGACTCTTATGAACATTCCTCTTGCCCGGTAGTGAGCTGATCAAGATTTTTTAATAAAAATTAAAATCAGATTATTCATGCAGGCGATGATTTTTTGTACGGCTTTTAACATTAAGTTAAATTGAGCATTTACCGTACATCCTTATTCCATAAGGATTAAAGGGCTTATGCTAGGAAAATTCTTATAAATCAAACAGATGATCTTTGCTTGCTAAACGCAGTGTGTGTAATATTTTGTTACATATTTTCATTTCCACTGCCCTGGTTAACATTCTTACACTCGCGTCTATAGGTTATTATCCGAAATTATTCGCTTTCAGATAAATACCCAAAATACAGTGTCAGCCTGCTGGTGAATGGATTGTGCTTGCTTTTAACTCCAGGGTTTTGATTCACGTCGGATGACGTGATCGTGGAGGGTATTCTGGCCGGGTAAGTCTTTCTTATTATTTCTCACTGGCATTGACCGTTTCTATAACTCCATAGAACAGGGATAGTCATGTCTAACTCCTATCAGTCCGAGATCCCCAAAGCCCGCGTTAATATCCAGTTAAGCCTGCACACGGGCGGCGCTCAGAAAAAAGTCGAATTGCCCCTCAAGCTTATGGTGGTGGGGGATTACAGCAATGGTGCCGAGCAGCGCCCGGTGTCTGAGCGTGAGACTGTCAGCATCAATAAAAATAACTTCGATAACGTGTTATCTGAATACTCTCCCTCAGTAAACCTTTCCGTAAAAAACACCCTGGCGGGTGACGGCAGTGAAGAAAACGTCAGCCTTTCCTTCAGTGAAATGAAAGACTTTGAACCTGAGCAGATTGCCCGTCAAATCCCCCAGCTCAAGGCCATGCTCGCCATGCGTAATCTGCTGCGCGACCTGAAGGCTAACCTGCTGGACAACGCGACATTCCGCAAAGAGCTGGAAAAAATTCTGCTCGATCCGACGCTCAGCGCTGAACTCAGAGCCGAGCTGTCTGCTCTGGCACCGAAACAGCCATAACGGTCACGATACTTAACGGATTAATGAAGGAAATGCTGATGTCTGTAAAAAATGAGAATGCTGCGGGTGGCGAAAGCATCGTGCTGGAACGTCCGGAAGTCGGGGGTGTGTATGCCTCCCTGTTTGAAAAAATTAACCTGAGCCCGGTATCAACGCTGAGCGCGCTGGATATCTGGCAGGATAGCCAGGCGATGTCCGATGCCACGGCTGACGAGCGGCTAACCGCCGGTATGCAGGTCTTTCTGGAATGCCTGACTAAATCGGGTGCAAAAGTCGAGAAGCTGGACAGGTCTCTGATTGACCACCATATCGCTGAGCTCGATTACCAGATTAGCCGCCAGCTGGATGCCGTCATGCATCATGAGGAATTTCAGAAAACAGAAAGCACCTGGCGTGGACTGAAATCTTTAGTCGACAAAACAGACTTCCGTCAGAACGTCAAAATCGAGCTGCTCGACCTGTCAAAAGAGGATTTGCGTCAGGATTTTGAAGACGCGCCGGAAATTATTCAAAGCGGATTGTATCAGCACACGTATACCGCAGAATACGATTCTCCGGGTGGCGAGCCGATTGCCGCACTCATTTCCGCCTACGAGTTTGATGCCTCTGCGCAGGACGTGGCGCTGCTGCGAAACATATCAAAAGTGTCCGCGGCTGCCCACATGCCCTTTATTGGCTCGGCGGGACCGAAATTCTTTTTAAAAGACAACATGGAACAGGTTGCCGCCATCAAGGATATTGGCAACTACTTTGACCGTGCTGAGTATATTAAATGGAAATCCTTCCGCGAGACGGATGACTCCCGCTATATCGGTCTGGTCATGCCACGCGTACTGGGTCGCCTGCCGTATGGCCCGGATACCGTGCCGGTGCGCAGCTTTAATTACATTGAAGAAGTGAAGGGGCCGGATCACGACAAATACCTCTGGACCCATGCCTCGTTTGCCTTTGCGGCCAACATGGTGAAAAGCTTCATCAACAACGGCTGGTGCGTGCAAATCCGTGGCCCGCAGGCCGGTGGTGCCGTTCAGGACCTGCCCATCCATCTGTACGATCTGGGTACCGGTAATCAGGTAAAGATCCCGTCTGAGGTGATGATCCCGGAAACCCGCGAATTTGAATTCGCCAACCTCGGCTTCATCCCGCTGTCGTACTACAAAAACCGCGACTACGCCTGCTTCTTCTCAGCGAACTCTACCCAGAAACCGGCGCTGTATGACACCGCCGATGCGACGGCCAACAGCCGCATCAACGCGCGTCTGCCGTATATCTTCCTGCTGTCACGAATCGCCCACTACCTGAAGCTTATTCAGCGTGAAAACATCGGCACCACCAAGGACCGTCGTCTGCTGGAGCTGGAGCTCAACACCTGGGTCCGCGGCCTGGTGACCGAAATGACCGATCCGGGCGACGAGCTGCAGGCTTCTCACCCGCTGCGCGATGCGAAAGTGATTGTGGAAGATATCGAAGATAACCCGGGCTTCTTCCGCGTGAAGCTGTATGCGGTGCCGCACTTCCAGGTCGAAGGGATGGACGTCAATCTGTCGCTGGTTTCCCAGATGCCGAAGGCGAAAGCGTAAGGCGAGAGGTAATCAGGGATGAAGATTTATCGCCCTCTTTGGGAGGATGGGGCCGCTCTGGCCCCGCAGCAGTTTCAACAGCAGGCCCGCTGGAGTGAGCACGTTGCCGACATGGTCGCCCGGATGGGTATTTCTCATCCCTGGGGCGTGCTGGTGGCTGAGTTTGATGATGCGGCCCTGGCACTGTCCCGCCTGAATACGACCCGACTGGTGCTGCGGTTTCAGGATGGCACGATTGTGGATACGGACCTGGCGGACCAGCTTCCGCCAGTCTGTGACCTGTCTTCCGCGGCCGGAAGTGATGCCGTTGAGGTAGTCGCCACACTGCCGCTGTTGAGTGCCAGTGGCGGCAATCTGGATAACGGGCAGGACAGCGAACGCCCTCGCCGCTGGAAAGCCGAGCGGGTGGTGGTACAGGAACTGGCCGGGCATGAAAGTGGGGAGCTGGCTATTCTGCGTAATGCCATCACGCTGCGCTTATCCAGCCAGGAAAATACGGCATACCTGACCTGTCCGGTGGCTCGCCTGGTGCGTAATGCGCAAGGGCAGTGGAGCCGGGACCCGGCCTTTATTCCGCCGATGCTGTCCGTTTCTGCCAGTCCGTGGCTTGCCACCGAACTGGGTGACCTGCTGGTCCGTTTGCAGGCCCGCCGCCGCCGCCTGATGGCCATGCGCCGTGAAAGCAATGAGCGGATGGCCGACTTTGCGGTTGCGGATGTCTCCCTGTTCTGGCTGCTGAATGCCCTGAACAGCGCCGAACCGGTGCTGGTGGAACTGTTACAGACGCCGTCCCGCCATCCAGAATTGCTGTACCGCGAACTGACCCGTCTGGCTGGCAGCCTGCTGACCTTCTCACTGGAGCACGATGCAGGCGATATTCCTGCTTACCAGCACGATGCACCGGAGCGGGTATTCCCACAGTTGCTCACACTGCTCGATAAGCTGCTGGAAGCGAGCCTGCCGTCGCGGGTGGTGAGTATCCATCTGGAACATCAGGATCAGATCTGGAAAGGTACCCTGCACGAGGCGCGCCTGCGCGAAGGGGCAGACTTCTACCTCTCCGTACGCTCCCCCATGCCGAACCATGAACTACAGACGAAATTCCCGCAGCTGTGTAAAGCGGGCAGCTTTGATGATGTATCGGATGTGGTGAATGTGGCCCTGAGCGGGATGGTTATCAAGCCTCTGGCCCATGTTCCGGCCGCTATCCCGTTACGCCTTGAGAACCAGTATTTCTCGCTGGATCTGAGTACTGAGTCGGCTCGCGCAATGCTTGAGATGGGCAGCTGTACCTTCTATACCCCGCGCTCACTGGGGGATGTGAACCTTGAACTCTTTGCGGTGCTGCGCACATGAATAAATCCGAACTCAGCCAGATAGAACGACTCTTCTACCCGGGCTGGCTGATGGCCAGCCAGATGCGGGGTGGTCAGGAAGTCCGTGACGGGGAAGGGCTTTATCGCCGGGCCTGCCGTCTGGTGCAGGAGGCGAGGGCGGCGCTCTCGGAAGCAGGCTACAGCGACATCAGCCGCGATCATATGGTGTATGCCCTGTGTGCACTGCTTGATGAGAGCGTGATGAATCGGGGAACCACCGATGATGGTTACCTGACCTGGCGCCGTGACCCGCTGCAGGCACACTTCTTTGGCACCCTGAATGCTGGTGAGGAGTTATGGGAACGGATCCGAAACCTGCTGAAAGAAACCGCCCCTGACGCCGCCGTCCTGACCTGCATGTACCGGACCCTGCAACTGGGTTTTGTCGGTCAGTATCGCGCCCAGGATGATGAGCGTCGTGAGGATGTTGTTCGCGCGCTTGCGGAACGGGTGCCGGCCTTCACGCTGGCACAGGACGCCCCCATTGTTGCCCGGGCAACACGCCTGCGCAGTGGGCGTCGCTGGTACTGGCTGACCTGGGTTATGGCCGCTGTCGCCCTGGCGACTCTCTGGTTCTTCCTCTCGTCCTCGCTTACCGAACTGGTAAGCCAGACCGTCAGGCCGGGGTAAGCGATGCGGGATGCGTATCGAAGTCTGTTAACTGCCCTGGGTGCCGTACTGGCGCTGTGGCTCATCCTGGGCTTCTGGCCGCTGTCAGTCACCAGCCGTGTGGCACTCAGTCTGCTGGTTATCCTGGTGTCCGGGGTGATGTTCTGGCGTCAGCGTCAGGCTTCTCAGGCGCGGTCGACCGCTGTCCGGGAAATCGTGGATGAAAACCTGCCGCCGGAATATTTTCAGGGGGCGGTTACCCTCGTCTGTGGTGACAACACCCCGCTGTTTGTGTCCGGATCCCGTCACCGGGAAACCCGACAGGGCTGGTATCTGTGGGTGAAGGATGCGGAACAGCTGCCACTCTTTGCACAGCACCTGAGCCTGGTGCGCCCGGCCCTGGTGTCGCAAATCTCCGTCATGCTGGCGGTGGTGCCTGAGCAGCACACATCCGGTGAAGATTTTACCCAGTATCTGCGGGGCTGGCAGCGTGCTGTCGTCCAGTGCCGTGCGGCATTTGGCACGATCCCTCCGCTGTGGACCGTGACCTGGGTATCGCCACCTGTGGCCTGTGCGGATGCAGAGCCCGTCTGGTTTACCACGGTGAGCCAACGGAGCGGTATTCAGGTTTATCAGCCCGCTCAGGGCAATGTATCACTGGCGGAGTGGACCCGGGAGACCGGTTCAGACGGGCGCCTTTCCCGTCTGAGTCAAGGCCTGTGGCTGGACAGCCTGCTTGCCTGGCAGAACAGCGCGGTGAATGACCTGTTGTCGGTACGGCGGGGCGAGCTGCCGGTGATGAAGCCCTGCGTGCAGGGCATGTGCATGGTGCCCGTGAGCGGTATCGCGGGCAATCTCTGGCAACAGCACATCACCTCGGTGACGGCGCTGCCACCGGATGCCGTTGTGACCACCGGGCCACTGCCGTTGCCTGAACTGCTGCTGCCGGCGTTACCGCGCCGACGTGGTGTGAGCCGCAGAATGGTGTTCTGGCGTTACGCCGGATTACTGGGCGGGATTTTCCTCGCGCTGGCGATGCTGGCGTCCTGGATGAACAACCAGCGCCTCATCCGTAATGTTGGCGATCATCTTGCGCTGTATCACCAGCTGACGGGTAAGCCTGTTGCACCGAAACTGCGGGCACAGCAGCGCCTGCGGGCCGATGGCGCATTGCTGGACGACTGGCAGCGTCGCGGGGAGCCACTGCGTTATCGCCTGGGTCTGTATCAGGGGCTGCGCCTGGGACCTATTGTTGAGGCCGCCGTCAGTGACTGGGCGCCTCCGCCACCGCTTCCACCGGTTATTAAGAAAATCATTCAGGGTCCGAAAACCCTTCGCCTCGACAGTATGTCGCTGTTCGATTCCGGCAAAGCGGATCTGAAAGATGACTCGACCAAAGTGCTGGTGAAATCCCTGGTAGGCATAAAAGCCAGGCCGGGCTGGCTGATAGTGGTGTCCGGACATACCGATAACACTGGCAGCCAGCAGATTAACCAAACGCTGTCCCTGAAGCGTGCCGAATCGGTGCGTAACTGGATGCGCGACACCGGCGACGTGCCGGAAAGCTGTTTTGCGGTGCAGGGCTATGGCGACAGCCGCCCGGCAGCGACCAATGACACTGCGGAAGGCCGCGCGCTCAACCGCCGTGTCGAAATCAGTCTGGTTCCACAGGCCGACGCCTGTCGAATTCCAGGCAACACCAACGCGTCATCGCAGGATGATGGCGTGCACGACCATGAAATGGAGAAATAACACATGGCTATTCCTGTTTATCTTTGGCTGAAAGACGACGGCGGTGCGGACATTAAAGGTTCCGTCGATGTGAAAGATCGTGAAGGCAGCATCGAAGTGATTGCACAGGATCACTGCCTGTACATCCCGACCGACAATAACACCGGCAAGCTGACCGGGACCCGTATTCACACCCCGTTTCTGTTCACTAAGGAAATCGACTCCTCCAGCCCGTACCTGTACAAGGCGGTGACCACCGGTCAGACCCTGAAGTCTGCCGAATTCAAGTGGTACAAGATCAACGATGCGGGCCAGGAAGTGGAGTATTTCAATACCAAACTGGAAAACGTCAAGCTGGTGAAAGTCGCGCCGAAAATGCACGACGTCAAGGATCCTTCCTTCGAGAAGCATAATCACCTCGAAGCCATCGAACTGCGTTACGAAAAAATCACCTGGACCTACAAAGACGGCAACATCATTCATTCCGATTCGTGGAACGAACGCGCCACCGCCTGATTACGCGTCATATTTCGCGCCACAGGTGCGTTGGCTGCATTCATTCGCCCCGGTCACATAGTTATCTATGCTCCCGGGGACTCATGACCTTGCCGCCTTCCTGTGACGCGAACTATTTAGCGTAATCGCTTAGTGCGTCATATATCGCGTAATCCTCGTTCTTAAGCGGAGGGGGTGACCTTTCCGCTGTTCTTTGCTGAACCTCTGCCCGGGCGGGCGTTGAGCAAAGAAACCCAAAACTGCCAGCCCGACCGTATGCGCTCTGGTCCCCCTTCACGGGAAACAGCGATGGGCGGTAGCGTGTCCAGGAACCGACAAAGAGAGAACTTCATGGAAAATCCAGCCATCCTGCTGCGACGTCTGAACCCTTACTGTGCCCGTGCGATGGAAGGCGCGGCTTCGCTTTGCCAGACCCGAGCGCACGCGGAAATCCAGCCAGAGCACTGGCTGCTGAAACTGCTGGAGCAGGGCGAAGGTGACCTGACGGTGCTGGCGCGTCGCTACGAGTGGGATATGGATGCGCTGTGGCAGGATTTGCTCGGCTGGCTGGATAATCAACCGCGCTCGGTACGCAGGCGCCCGCAGTTATCCGCTGATATCCAGAAACTGATGCAGGAAGCCTGGATGCTGGCCTCGCTTGCCGGAGAGAAGAGTATCCGCAGTGTTCACCTGCTGATGGCGCTGACGGAAAACCAGAAACTTGCCCACTGTGATGGTCTGTGGCCACTGCTGACGCTCGGGATGAGCCAGCTCTCCCGGCTGCTGCCGCTGCTTGATGCGCAGTCTGATGAGCGTCCGGATTTGCAACTGGAAGCCGAACTGACCCAGGATCACGGCAGCGAGGTGGAATTTGTCGGCCGTCCTGCCGGGGCAGAGCTGAAAGAAGGGGAACTCAACCCGGCCCTGCAAAATGCGCTGGATAAATTCACCCTCGACGTTACCACCAAAGCGAAAGAGGGCAACATCGACCCGGTGTTTGGCCGCGATACGGAAATTCGCCAGATGGTCGATATTCTCTCCCGCCGCCGTAAAAATAACCCGATTCTTGTCGGTGAACCCGGCGTGGGTAAAACTGCCCTGGTGGAAGGTCTGGCCCTGCGTATCGCCGAAGGCAACGTTCCGGAATCGCTGAAAACCGTCAGCCTGCGCACGCTTGACCTCGGCCTGTTGCAGGCGGGCGCCGGCGTGAAAGGAGAGTTCGAACAGCGCCTGAAAAACGTCATCGATGCGGTGCAGCAGTCGCCGACGCCGGTTCTGCTGTTTATCGACGAAGCCCACACCATCATCGGTGCCGGCAACCAGGCGGGCGGCGCGGATGCGGCCAACCTGTTAAAACCGGCGCTGGCACGGGGCGAACTGCGAACCATCGCCGCGACCACCTGGAGCGAGTACAAGCAGTATTTTGAGCGTGATGCGGCGCTGGAGCGTCGTTTCCAGATGGTGAAAGTCGATGAGCCGGACGACGAGACAGCCTGCCTGATGCTCCGGGGCCTGAAATCTCGCTATGCCGAACACCATGGCGTGCATATCACTGACGCTGCCGTGCGCGCCGCGGTCACGCTCTCCCGCCGTTACCTGACCGGTCGTCAGCTGCCTGACAAAGCGATCGACCTGCTCGATACCGCGGCGGCACGCGTACGTATGAGCCTGGATACCTTACCAGAAGCGATGGTACATCTGAAAGCGCAGCTAACGGCGCTGGAGCTGGAAGAGAAGGCGCTACTGGAGGATATGTCGGTCGGTGGCAATACACACAGTGACCGTCTGGCCGTCATCGAACAGCAGCGCCAGGAGAGAACCGATGCCCTGGAGCAGCTTGAAACCCGCTTCACGGAGGAAAAAGGCCTCAGTGAACGGCTGATGGCCTGCCGTCAGTCTGTCCGTTCAGAGAAGGGGAATCAGGCCGACATCCATAATCTGCAGGCGCAGCTGGATACCCTCCAGCAGGATAATGCGCTGATTCAGCTGGATGTGGACACCCGCACCGTGGCCAACGTGATTGCTGACTGGACCGGGGTGCCGCTCTCCTCACTTATGAAGGACGAACAGACCGAACTGCTGAACCTGGAAAGGGAAATTGGCAAGCGCGTCGTGGGCCAGGACGTTGCGCTCAACGCCATCGCCCAGCGTCTGCGTGCCGCCAAAACCGGACTCACGTCCGAGAGCGGCCCGCAGGGCGTGTTTCTGCTGGTTGGCCCGAGCGGCACCGGGAAAACAGAAACCGCACTCACCCTGGCCGATGTGCTGTACGGCGGTGAAAAATCCCTTATCACCATCAATCTGTCGGAGTACCAGGAGCCGCATACCGTTTCCCAGCTGAAGGGCTCACCGCCGGGCTACGTCGGTTACGGCCAGGGCGGCATCCTGACCGAAGCGGTGCGCAAGCGTCCGTACAGCGTGGTGCTGCTCGATGAAGTCGAAAAAGCGCACCGCGACGTGATGAACCTGTTTTACCAGGTGTTCGACCGCGGCTTTATGCGTGACGGCGAAGGACGCGAAATCGACTTCCGCAACACGGTTATTCTAATGACATCGAACCTTGGCAGCGATCATCTGATGCAACTGCTGGATGAACAGCCGGAAGCCACCGAAGGCGACCTGCACGAACTGCTGCGCCCCATTCTGCGCGATCACTTCCAGCCAGCGCTGCTGGCCCGCTTTCAGACCGTCATCTACCGACCGCTGAATGAGACAGCGATGCGCACCATCGTGGAGATGAAGCTCGCACAGGTCAGCAAGCGCTTACATCGTCACTACGGCCTGACCACGCACATTGATGAGAGCCTGTATGACGCCCTGACCGCCGCCTGCCTGCTGCCGGACACCGGCGCACGCAACGTCGACAGCCTGCTCAATCAACAAATTCTGCCGGTGCTGAGTCAGCAACTGCTGACCCATATGGCGGCAAAGCAGAAACCGCAGTCGCTGGCGCTCGGCTGGAGTGAGGAAGAAGGGATAGGGCTTGAATTTTCAGGCGGGCTGAACGCTAATCCGGAGGCAGGGAATGTCCATCCATGATGCTAGTGAGAATGAAAAGAAGAACGACAAGAAGCAGGACGATGATTCAGTCAGAAAACTGACCGCCGGGGAAATCGCCTTAGCCAGAACGGTATTCGGTAACAGGATCGATTATGAGAAGGTGAAAATTCATCATGGTAGCTATCTACCGTTTGGGTTGCAGGATGCATATACAGCAATGACGCCTAATGGTGAAATATATTTCCGGTATTGGTATCGCGATGACTTCTCAAAAAGCTTGCCGTTTTTACAGCATTTATTTATTCACGAAATGAGTCATGTTTGGCACAGAGAGCGGGGAATGAACGTCATTGCCAGAGGATTGATAAGCTGGTTGGTGAGCTATCGGTATGCGCTCGATGGACGACTGTTAAGCGAATATCCAATGGAACAGCAAGCACAAATCATTGCAGATAATTTTGCTTTGCAAAGTGAAGGGTATTATGGCTGGTTAAAACTGAGGATTGACCATAGTATAACTTTGGATGGTGATATTTCTGAGCATGTGATTAAACAAGGATATAAAAATGCGTTGAGAGGATTTCCATGGTAATTCCGATGATTTTTCGGGTTCTGCGTGCAAGCCTGCTTGCTGTTATATGTTTGCAAACCTTAACAGGATGTCCGGGGCCTGGCGACAGACTGAAACCAGATGAGGAAGGGTATATCATTGTTAATGATGGGAGTGTTTGCTTCTCTGTCAATGGTGGCGATGACTATGTATTAAAGTACATATCTATTAATCCCCGGGGAACAAAACCCAAAGATGAAAAAACAATATTCAGCCCACAGTTACGGATAAGTAATGAATTGCTTTGTATTCCACCATCGTTTTATAAGTTCAATACTGATGGCCAGTATTTCATTCAGGCTAGCTTTGCCTCTTTAAGGCATGCAGAGCGTCCTCGACGTATTGTTTCAGCGCTGGAGGTGAGTAAAGGCGTGGTTCATAGCATACGACCCAACGATATGGAGATCCTAAGGCCGTATGATGAAATGATTAAGAATTGATGAATATCAGTATCGGATGTAAGTAATTTTCTTTATTGCGCTCGTTATTGCCATCTTTATGTTTTTTTTGGATAGCTTTACATTCAAGTCTGTTGAGCACGTAACCCCTATTAGCGGTGATGGCAAATACGGCATGAACAATTTTGAAATGACCGTATAACTGATTAAAGCCCTTGTTACGCTGTCGGGGCTGGAATTGTAATAACTTTCTTCGTACTCGTTGAGTACTTAAACCTGTTACTTGCCTGTAGGCAGGAAAGTTATGGACAGCAGGTTATCCCATGGAGTCAATATCATGAGTCTGACAGATACGCTTAAAAATACCCTGTCTGTGTTAACCGAAGGGGGGCTGAACCGCTACCGTCTGGATATTCCGTCCTGTACCGCATTGCTGGATGTGGAGGAGTTCAGTGGTAAAGAGTTTATGAGTGAACTGTATTGTTACACTATTTTGTTCACCAGCGGCGACAGGAAAATCAGTTCAGCCCAACTACTGAGCAAACCGGCAACGTTGACAATGGGAACCGGCCCTCTGACAGGGTTGATGGGGCACAAAGTGGTTCACGGTGTGGTGACACATTTTAAGCGTATCAGCGGCTCAAATGACCAGGCGACTTACCAGATTATTATTGAACCGTTCTTATCTTTGCTGGGTAATCAGTTCCGCACCCACCGCTTTTTCGTCAATAAGTCGGTCCCGGAAGTAGTGGCAGAGGTGCTCACGGAGCATGGCCTGAAAGGCTGGGAGTATGAGTTCACCCTCAACGCCGACTATCCGAAGCGCGAGCAGATTAACCAGTACAAGGAAAGTGATCTCGCTTTTATTGAGCGTCTGCTGGCCGAAGTGGGGATTTTCTACTTCTTCACCCTGCAGCCCGACACCCAGACCGAAGTGGTGCATTTCGCGGACAAACAAAGCGCATGGACGTTCGGTAAGTCTCTGCCGCTCAGCAGTCCATCGGGAATGAGTGACAATGCAGCGGACTCGGTGTGGGGGGTTAACGTCCGACAGAACGTGGTTGAGCGTTCTGTCACCGCCAGCGATTACAATCACCGTGAAGCCCAGAATGTCCTGACCTCTGTGCCGGCGGACATGACCCGTGGTGATGGCGACGGTGTCACCTATGGTGATGTCTATCACTACCTGCCGCGTCACCTTGAACGTGGCGACAAAATCACACCCTCAGCGGAAACCGGCAACTTCTGGGCTCGCCTTGAGCATGAGCGTTTTCTGTCCGGGCAGACGGCTATCAGCGGCTGCAGTAATGATGCCCTGCTTTCTCCGGCTCAGGTGCTGACCATCAGTGAACGGGCGGTACCGCCGACACTGCCATCAGAAACGGACAACGGCATAGTTATTACCCGCACAGGCTATATAGCCAGTCGTAAAGATGCCCTGACAGTGATGTGGGAGGGGATGCCATATTACGAGAACCGCTGCTGGCGTCCTGCCGCTAAAAAGCGCCCGGTGGTCAGCGGTACGCTGATGGCGCGCGTGACCAGCGCCAAAGATAACGATATCTACGCCTGGCAGGATGCATCGGGCTTGTACCGGGTGAAATTCGACGCGGACCGTGATGACAAACGTCAGGGTATGGAAAGTATGCCGGTGCGCTTTGCCAGGCCTTACGGTGGGGACAAATACGGCTTCCACTTCCCGCTGATCCAGGGCACTGAAGTGGCCATTGCGTTTCATGAGGGCGATCCGGATCGTCCGTATATTGCCCATGCTATGCACGACTCCCGCCACGTCGACCACGTTACTGAAGCCAACAGCACGCGTAACGTTATCCGCACAGCTGGCCTGAACAAGCTGCGGATGGAGGACAAGCGCGGCGAAGAGCACGTCAAGCTCAGTACGGAGTATGGGGGCAAGACACAGCTTAATTTAGGGTACAACGTTAATGCATCCAGGGTGCTGCGTGGCGAGGGTGCTGAGTTACGCACGAATGATTGGGTAAGCGTTCGCGGTGGCAGAGGAATTTTGCTTACGGCTGATGCTCAACCTGATGTCGGCAGCAAAATGTTGGAAATGGACGGCGTTATCGAACAACTGATGCAGGCGCTGACGCTGGCCAGAAGCCTACAGACGGCAGTCAAAGGTGCCAAAGCCACACAGTCAGATATCGATGGGCAGAAAACACTGAATGATGCGTTGAAGTATCTCAAAATGCCGGGGCTTGTTGCTCATGCTCCTGCCGGTATTGGTATTCTCAGTCCTCAGACTGTTCGGCTTGCTTCCGGAGGGGAGAGTATTGGTCTGATGTCAGGTAAAAATACCGATATCAGCGCAGGTAAATCATTCACTGTTGCGGCGGGCGAAACGGTTAGCCTGTTTGCCCAGTCTGCAGGAATGCAACTGTACGCGGGATCTGGGAAAGTAGATATCCAGGCGCAGGGAGATTCGCTGAATGCGGAGGCACAACAGGATATTACTATTCACAGCGGCGAAGGCAGTGTCAGGGTCAACGCCAGTAAAGAGCTGATCCTGAACTGTGGTGGCGCTTATATCAAACTCAGCGGGGGAAATATTGAGCTGGGTTGCCCGGGTAACATTTTGCTGAAAGCAGCCAATGTGAATCAGACCGGGCCAGCCAGTTTGGATACACCGCCTGTCACTTTTCCTAAAGGGTATTCGGGCTCCTTCACTATCAAAGATACGGAGACTGGCGAAGTTAAGCCTTTCACTAAATATAAAGTTACCTCGCCAGAGGGAGATATTTTTGAAGGGATATCGGATTCATCAGGAAAAACCGCCCCGCTTTATTCATCAACTCCCGGCAAGATGAAAATTGAATTCCCTGATGCGTTGAGTGATGAACAATTCAGGGCAATCGATAAGTCGACAGGAGCGCCTGTCTCCGGTTATGCATACTTTATTATTGCAGAGAGTGGTGAATCAGTATCTGGTTACACCGATAATAAAGGAGAAACCCAACGAATTGAGACAAAAGATGAGTCTTCTGTTGAGATTTTCTGGGGGGAAGATGCGCTTGAAAGAATGAGCAGGAGTTAACATAATGCCTAACGACAAAACTGTAGCTAAAACGAATAGTACGTCTAACTCACAAAAAAACGTGTCATTAAAGGTTATTACATTCGATGAATTATGGTCGGCTTATCCTTCCAGTACGATTGAACATATTGACCAGTCAAGTAAAAAAGATGTTTTTTCCGATCATTGTGCAATAAATGTCAGTGATGCTCTTTATAAATGTGGCATCCTTATGAAAACTTTCAGCAAAACCCGTTGTTGGAATTGCCCGACACCTGATCCAACGACGAAAAAGGGGATACACGCTATCAGGGCTGAAGAGTTGAGTGGATATCTTAAAACTCGCCCTTTTGCGGGGTGTCCTGTTCCGGTGAAATTGAACGGGAAAAATTTCAAGGAGAATGTCGAGGGGAAGACCGGTATTATCTTTTTTAAGGATTACTGGTTGAGAGGGAATGAACGGACTCCAACTGGGGATTATATCGATTTATGGAATAAAAGTAAATTAGCTGGTAGTGGTACATTGGCTTCTTATCTTCAGGTGAACTTCCCTAGTGCAACAGAGAGTGTTTCTGGTTTATTTGGTTCGGATACCAGAATTACATCGCTTGAAAAAGCTACTGAAGTGTTATTTTGGGAAATAAAATTAAAAATAAAATAATAACTGGTTCAGGTTCGGTGATAGCTTTGTTATATATACTTTTGATGATTTTTGCTGTGGGTGGATTTGACCGGGTAGGAGTGATTAATAGCACTATGGATTTATTTTGTTTTGAAAATGGTAATATTTATGGTGTCCTTTTATTCCTTTTCTGTGTGGCTGTGTTAGTGTTTTACTATATTGTAATCTCTAAGCGAAAGAGCAATGATGTGGCGCTGGGGTTGCTTATTTCATTCGTTATTGGCGCTATATTATTGGTGCTAATTATTAAAGTAACTTCGGTGCAGAAATACCTCTTTGATTTCTACATTTCTTGGTTTTATCATGGGGTGCATTTTGAGGGGGAAGAAAAGGTACCACAGGTCTTTTCATTCATTTTACGCCTCATGGTTCTTTGCTTCTGCTGTGGTGGTATTATTTCAGCCATTTCTGTGAAATTTATCAAGCGAAATCTGATTAAGGTATGAACTAAATACATCACGTTATTTTACGCTCTAATATAGTCAAACTATGAGGGGCGTAAACTAAACACGTGCAAGGATAGAGGTTTAGTTTTATGACAACGAATTCACTGGTCACTTCCGTAACCCATAGTAACGCCGATGTCATGGCTGGGAAGCAAAAAAACTACTGGGTAGAAATCCAACTGGTTGATGAACAGGGCGATCCAGTGGCAAATATGCCATGGAATGCAGAAAGCTCACATCCGGATTCTGGTCCTGCAGAAGAGTTCACTTATTCAGGTCAAAGTAGTGCAGAAGGACTGATCAGAATCGATATGCAACATGGCCTGGAGCTGAAACTGACTTTAGGCGGCAATCATCTGGTAAAGGAAATGGAGAAACGTTCTCTTCGTGTTGGTAGAGATCCTATAAACGACTCTATTGTTCGCCCAAAAGCAGAGGGAGAGGGCTACGTTTGGCACTATGCCGTCGTGGGTGAGTTATGTCATGAAAAGCCTGATTTACAGCTAAGAGACGGGGAAGAGTTACCCTTATTTCATTTTCCAATCAGTAGTTCATTTAAGGGCATTAAGGTCAGAACAAATGAACTTGAAAAGCGCCATGTGATCGAAATTTGCCCGTTCAGATCTTGGGAATTAGTCCTCCATCACCAGAATGATTACTCTATGGCAAATGCCATTAATTTAGGATTGGCCTCGGATTTAGCTTATGATGATATAAATATTATAACGAAGTATTTTATTAATAAATGTCAGGACCTATCGACGATACCATCCAGAAAGAATGGTCAATCGACTATTAATGCTTTAGTCGTTGATGTGCCGTATTCTGATAGATATTTTCTTCCGATAGATATTGATTCGACAAAAGCTGATGATCCTGAAGGGGATACACAACTTTATTATGTCTATAATAATAATAAAATAGTCATTGCGTGGCGCGGAACTGCCAGCTTGACCGATGGGATAACTGATGCTTCTTTCAGGCCAGTAGAGTCCGATAGTTGCAGTATTAAATCTGAATGTACTTCATTAGTTCCAGTTGGGAAGGTGCATACTGGCTTTTGGGAAGGCTATACCTTAATAGAACGAAAATTCGAAAAGCAACTTACTGAACTAACGAGAAAAATACCGGGTAAAGATTTGTTTATTTGTGGGCATAGTTTAGGAGGAGCGCTGGCATTAATTCACTCTGCAAGGTTAAAAAATAGGAACCCACTCCTTTACACATATGGCATGCCAAGAACGTTCACTAAAAATGCTGTAGATGCATTATCAACAATTATCCATTACCGACATGTAAACGATCAAGATCCAGTACCATCAGTTCCACCTGAAGCTGATCTGGATAACCAGTTATATAAGTTATGGGGCCCATTGGGAACAACTCTTGGTTTTTTATGGTCCGTCGTTGAGCTTACCGCCTGGCAAATCGTAGAGTGGGGGGACTGCTTTTGGCACCATGGAAACACAGTTGCATTTTTAACCACTACTCAAAGTAGAAAATGGCAACAATGTAGCATAGAGCTTCCTTACCCAAGAAATTGCATGACCATTCAGGCAAGACTTCCTGAAAAAGTTAAGCTCTATCTTGTACCTTCCCTGGCTCTTCAGGAAGCTAAACAGTCCGGGCAAGATCAAAAGGATTTTAAAGCTACGCTTACCAAGGAAGATCTTAAAGAATTTTTCCCTGAAGGTATGAATCCAAATAGAGGTATTCCAGCTAATGTTGGAAATCATCTCCTGACATCATATATGCCCTATGTAAATAATAAATTACTAGGGTTAGCTTATGAAAAAGAGTTGAGCGATGGAAAGACCTTCACTGAACATGCGGATAAAGTCGCTTCCTTTGAATTACAAATGGATCACTATTCAGGTGAGATTCCTAAGAATGAGTTTGACAGGAATAAAAAATTTCTTTCACTCGAGGATTTACTAAAAAACTCGCTTAACTCAACCATCTCAACCGCATCCGGCTCTGATGCTGTAAAAAGATTTGGCCATTATGGAGAAGAGGACATAGAAAATGTATAAGAGATTTAATTTATTCATCTTGATTCAGGCTGTTTTTTTGCTAAATGGATGTGCTCAGGCAACTGACAGAACATTATCACCACCACCGAACTCCGGTTGGATTAATGTTGAGATAAAAAATCCTTCACCGTATACAAAGCCTTTTCCTCTTGAAGTGTTATACGTATCAACGACGTGCAAGCGTGAATTGATGAGCATGCGAGATGGCCAGCATTATGAGAAAGTGGGGCTCAATCCAATAAAAATACCTCTTCAGGAAAAGAGCTCATCAGGTATATGGATTGCAAAAATAGCAAAAGATGGCGGCGGTAAGTGCAACTGGAAACTGAGTGAGTTCAATTTGGGTATTGAATATGTTGATACTACCCACCTCGGGAAGGGTTTAGTTCCAGGAACTGCCGTTGGTGCTACAATTGCATTTGATGACAATGCAACCAAAAATGGTCGATTTAAGGTGTTTGAAGGTTCTGAACTTGTTTTATCTCCTGTGTACTATCCTTTAATTGATAGTAATAAAGATATAAATGTGAATGATACTTTGAATTTATTTGGTCAGGATGATTTTTTACTGAAAAAGATAGTATCTCCTGCTAAAAGCATTCAGATAAAATTTGAACCGACAGTTGATGATTCTAAAGTAGTCCGAATGATCGCCCCAACTGAACAAAAAGTCGGAGTAAACTATAAAATTATCTACCCCGATGGTTCAGTTGTGTCCGACGGAACAACTCACCCTGATGTAAATAAGTTAAAGGATTAATTTATGTATAGGGTTATTAATAATCTATTCCTCAGTACTCTAATATTTTTTATTGTTAGTTGTGTCAGTGCAGATGATCGAACATTATCGCCACCATCCGAAAATCCTGATTTTAATAAAATCAATGCAAAGTTACTGCTAATAAATACAGGTGTTTATTATGTCCAATGGTATCGTTTTGCTTGGTGACAAAACTTCTCATGGCGGAAAAGTGATCTCCGCCTCTTCCAATATTACTGTCGACGGGAAAAAAGCCGCGTTAGTGGGTGATATGGTGAGTTGTCCGGTAGATGGACATGGAACGAATCCTATTGTGGAAGGATCACCGCGCCGGACATTTAACGGTCGTGCTGTTGTCGTTAATGGCTGCAAATGTCAGTGCGGTTGTACTGTAATTTCAAGTGCGCAGAACAGCACCGTAGGATAATCAATGGGTTGGGAAAGGACGAAAGCAACAACGATTGAGTTACCTTCAGAGCCATCTTTTACGGGGTGGCTGTTGGTAGGAGGCGTAGCCGCAGTTGTGGGTATTTTGCTGTTTATTCTGCATGCGTCAGGCATGGTTAAGGCACTGGCTGTATTCAATATCTGGTGGCTGGCATCCAGCCCGGTTCTTGGCTGGTTTTTCCTGTTTTGTTTGCGGGGGTGGCTGTGGGGAAGAATAGTCAATGAACATCAGTTTTTGCAGAAGGAAGCGGATTACGGACAGCAACAGTGGGAAGCCTGGGCTGGACGCTATCTGGCCGTACTTGGAAGCAGCATACTGCTACCTTCCGGAGTGACCTCTGACGCCATTGCTAAATCAGATGCTGCAGATTCGCCGCAATTTCTTTCACTGACCAGCCATTTTGATGTGAAATCAGCGACGTCCACCTCCTTGCTCGAACTGGGTCTGGCAGGTGTACAAAGCGCGATCGCGATATTGCCTGCGACAGTGCCGTTCAACGTCACCATTGTGAGTGACATGATTTCGTCAGACTTCGAGACCCGATTTCGTGAATCATGGGTAAAAATTTATCCAGGGCATGCGATTACAGGTTCGATTTCATGTTGTGAAGCCCTTTCTTTTGCCTGGATCGAAGAGCGCCTTAAAAATCCCGTTTTCGATATTGATTTGATCCTGATATTGCAGAATCAGGGGGGGGAACATTATTCCGATGCACTCGCGACCATGATACTGACCAGCGATGATATTGCTGAAAAATACCAGCTTTCACACTCCGCCCGCATATTGCGACCGATGCCGCTGGACATGCCAAATTTCAGGGCTGATATGGAATTGTTCCTCGAAACACAAACGATCGCCTGTCAGACGTCAAACGTGTTTTGTGATTACGGGCACTGGAATGACTGGTTTGCTGATCTAATGACAGCGTCTCAATCACATCTGACACCGTGGGTGCCGCAGGAAATTGATGTACTGGAAAAATATAACGGTATTCCAGGAGCCGGGAGTGCGTGGCTTTTAACCACATTACTGGCCGACATCGTGTCCGTCAGCAACAAACCTGTTTTAGGGTTGTTTACTTCAGGTACTGATCGTTTTGTCAGTACTGTTACCTCAGGGAGTGGAAATAATGATGCCGGGTAGTTCATGGAGCAAAGGGGGGCTTGCCGGCATAATAGCCTGCATCTCAGCAATTATAGTGGCCTTGATCATGCATTTCGGCCCCTCGCAAGGCCTTGATACCCGACTGAAGCAAGTGCTCGCATTTGTTGCCGTATGGATAGTCTTGCTGATTGTTTTCTATATGCCGTTCATGTTCCGGTTCATGCGGGAAAAGTATCACCGCTGGCGAGAACAGAAGAACAGTGCGTTGCCTTCTGATGAATCAAGAGTTGCCCGGACCGCGCCTCGCAATGTCACCGTCGACACCATCCGTGAAGCCATGCGTAACCTCTACGGTCGACGTTGGGGACGTAAAACCCGCATCCTGCTGGTAACCGGTACCGTCACTGAAGTGGAGCAACTGACCCCCGGTCTTACAGCTCAGCTCTGGCAGGAAGACCGCGGCACGTTGCTGCTGTGGGGCGGTGACCTCAATACGCCTGCAGACAGTGCCTGGCTGAGCGCGCTGCGCAAACTGCGCCGCCGCCCGGTGGATGGTATGGTGTGGGTCACTTCAGCCTTTGATCAGCTCTCAGCGCCGGGGCTGGAGAAGCCGCTGCCGGTACCGTCTGAAAGCACCATGGATTCCCTGTCTCATGCCATCAGCGCGCGTATGGATGCGCTGGGCTGGAAACTCCCCCTATATATCTGGTCCCTGCATCCGCGCGCCGGTAAACCGGAAGGGCGCATTACTCAGGCGACCGGCTGTCTGTTACCTGCCGGGTGTCGTACCGCAGGGCTGGCAGAACAACTCTCCGCCCTGACGCCGGAACTGACTTCGCAGGGTTTGCTGCAAACCTGCGGTGAGGTGAAACATAACTTCTTGCTAACGCTGGCTGACCAGCTCATTCGCGAGCCACAGAGCGTGACCGTACCGCTTTCGGTGATGCTCAACCCGTACCGCCCGCTGCCGCTGGCTGGCGTGGTGTTCAGCCAGCCTTCTGCCGGTGCTGAACGTGCCGTGCCGTACCACTGGGGCATGGATAAGCGCTGGGATGTTCTGCCTGAGTCAGTAAGGACGCTTCCTGCCGGACTGCGTCCGCGCAAGCCGGGCATCCCATGGCGTAAGGTGATGGCGTCTGTTGTCGCCCTGGCGATGGTGAGCTGGGCTGTGTGGATGGGTATCGCGTATGTCACCAACCGCAGCCAGATTGCTGGTGCAAATGCACAGGCTTCGCTTGCCGCCCGACAGAATCAGCCGCTGGAGCAGCGCCTGCACGCGCTGTCTGAACTTCAGAAAACGCTGTCCCGCCTGCAGTACCGGTCTGAACACGGCGTGACGTGGTACGAGAAGGCCGGACTGAGTCAGAATGATGCGCTGCTGGCAGCACTCTGGCCCCGTTATCAGGACAGCGCACTGCCGCTGCTGCGTGATGCGGCCGCAGACCACCTGCAGAAACAGGTCAGTGCCTTTAATGCGCTGCCGCCGGGCAGCCCGCTGCGCGAGCAGATGGCAAAAACCACCTGGGAGCAGCTTAAGCTCTACCTGATGCTGGCCCGTCCGGAACACATGGACGCAGCGTGGTTCAGTTCTGCGCTGCTGCACGACTGGCCAAAGCGTGGCGGTGTTAAAGACGGCGTCTGGCAGGGAGTGGCTCCGTCACTGCTGTCGTTCTATGGCGCACAGCTGGCGACACATCCTGAGTGGAAATTGCGGGCAGATGAAAACATGGTCAGCCAGGCGCGCTCCCTGCTGGTTCGCCTGATGGGCGTACGTAACAGCGAATCGACCCTGTACCAGAAGATGCTCTCTCAGGTGGCGCATCTGTATGCTGATATGCGCCTTGAAGACATGACCGGCGATACCGACACCGTCCGCCTGTTCAGCACCACCGAAATCGTGCCGGGCATGTTCACCCGCCAGGCCTGGGAACAGGCCGTGCAGCCTGCCATTGAGAAAGTGGTGAAGGCGCGCCGGGACGAGCTCGACTGGGTGCTCACAGACAGTAAGCGTCAGGTGAATAAACAGGACGAGACCTCGCCGGAAGCCCTGAAAAAGCGCCTGACGGAACGCTACTTCGCA
Organism: Erwinia sp. ErVv1; assembly: GCF_900068895.1. Lineage (GTDB taxonomy): Bacteria > Pseudomonadota > Gammaproteobacteria > Enterobacterales > Enterobacteriaceae > Erwinia. The sequence continues at coordinate 42,649 of NZ_CDPK01000005.1, forward strand.
GACTTTGGCGGGGCCTGGCTGGAGTTTCTCAACAGCCTGCGCTGGAACCGGGCCATCACGTTGTCGGATTCCATTGACCAGCTCACACTGATGGCCGACGTACGTCAGTCACCTCTGGTGGCGCTGATGAACACCCTGAATGTGCAGGGGCGCACTGGCCAGACCGGCGAAGCGATTTCGGATTCTCTGGTGAAGTCGGCGAAGAATCTACTGGGGGGGGATAACAAGGATGCGATTGACCAGAGTGCCGGTGTTCACGGGCCACTGGATGCAACCTTTGGCCCGGTGCTTGCATTGATGGACAAAACCCGCACCGGTACGCAGGCCCAGAGCCTCCAGTCGTATCTGACCCGTGTCACCCAGGTGCGCCTGCGTCTGCAGCAGGTGACCAACGCGGCTGACCCGCAGGCAATGACCCGGACCCTGGCTCAAACGGTGTTTGAGGGCAAAGCCGTGGACCTGACCGAAACCCGCGACTACGGCAGCCTGATTGCCGCCGGCTTCGGTCAGGAGTGGAGCGGTTTTGGTCAGACGGTGTTTGTTCAGCCGATGGAGCAGGCCTGGCAGCAGGTACTGACGCCGGCAGCAGACAGCCTGAACGCCCAGTGGCAACAGGCAGTGGTGAGTGACTGGAACAGCGCCTTTGGCGGGCGCTATCCCTTCAGTGATGCCAGCAGTGAGGTTTCTCTGCCGTTACTGGCGAAATACCTGAATACCGACTCGGGCCGTATTGCCCAATTCCTGCAGACGCGGCTTAAAGGCGTGCTGCGCCGGGAAGGGAGTCGCTGGGTGCCGGACAGCATTAATTCACAGGGGCTCACGTTTAATCCGGCCTTCCTGGAGGCCATTAACACCCTGAGCCAGCTATCTGACGTTGCCTTCCCGCAGGGCAACGCCGGCATGAACTTCGAACTGCGACCGGGCACCGCCGATGGCGTAATGCAGACTGACATGATTATCGACAGCCAGAAACTCACCTATGTGAATCAGCTCCCGGCGTGGAAGCGCTTCACCTGGCCTGCGGATACCGAGGCACAGGGGGCGAATCTGAGCTGGATAAGCACCCAGGCGGGCACCCGCCAGTACGCCGATATCCCTGGCGCATGGGGCTGGATACGCCTGCTCGATAAGGCTGTGGTCAAGTCTTACCCGGGCGTGGGCAGCAGTTACAGCCTGAGCTGGAAGGCTCAGGACGGCCGTACACTCAATTACACCCTGCGAACCGAGGTGGGAGAGGGGCCGCTGGCGCTGCTGAAGCTGCGTAAGTTCCGCCTGCCGGAAACCATTTTCAGCACTACTGGCGTAGTAGCGTCAGAGCAGGCCGCCAGCGCGAACAGTGATGCAGAGGAGGTTTACTGATGAGCACACTCAATGCCTTACTCAGTGCCTGCCAGGCCGAGCCGGAAGCCCTGCTTGTCACCACCCGTGAGCGTGTGGCGCAGTGGGACAGCTGGCTGCAGCCGCTGTCCGGTTCATCGCCTGTTGGCGAGGATCCTGGTTATGACGACGACTTCCAGCAGATGCGCGAGGAGGTCAACAAGCTCTCCGGCGCGGATACCGAGCTCATCTGCCGGCTGGCAGAGAAGCTGCTGACCACGACCGCCAAAGATATCCGTGTGGCAACCTACTACTGCTGGGCGAAGCTGCACCGCGAAGGTGAACAGGGGCTGGCCGAAGGACTCGAACTGCTGGCCGGTCTGCTGGAGCGTTTTGGTACACAACTGCACCCGCAGCGTGACCGCAGCCGTAAGGCGGCACTGGAATGGCTGGCCGGTTCACGCATGACCGACTCCCTTTCCCTGTACCCGGAAGTGGTGAGGGAAGAGGCGATACGAACCACCGGGGCGCTGCTGCTGATCGCCGGGCTTACCGAAAATGAGCCGGATGAAACCCGTCCTGAACTCAATGCGCTATACGGTGCGCTGGAAAGTCGTCTGCAGAAAGCGGGGGGCGTGGATGCGGTGGTACCGCAGAACGCCAGTACCAGCGAACCCCCTTCGTCTGTCAGCCACAGCGATGCTCCAGCCATCGGGCGGATCACCTCCGGTCAGGATTTGCTGGCTCAGGCCCGCACCCTCACCGAATACCTGCGCGAGCAGTCGGACGGCTGGCTGTCAGCACACCATCTGATGAAAAGCCTGCGTCACGACACCCTGCGGGCCATCCCGGCCCCGGATGCGCAGGGGCGTACGCGCATCGAGCCGCCAAGGGCAGACCAGCGTGCGTTGCTCAAACGCCTGTACCTGCAGCAAAAGTGGGCTGAGATGCTGGAAACGGCCGACAGCACCTTTTCCCGCGGTGCCAATCATCTGTGGCTGGATTTGCAGTGGTACATCCACCAGGCCCTGACAAAATCCGGCCAGGAGACGCTGGCCGACATTGTCGCGGCTGACCTGAAAGGGCTGCTGTCTCGCCTGTCCGGGCTGGAGACGCTGGCGTTCAGTGACGGTACGCCGTTTGCGGACGAAGTGACGCTGAACTGGATCCAGCAGAGCGTGCTGGACACCGTAGGCGGTTTGGGCAACGACACTACATTCGCTCCGGTAACCGCAGGCAACGATGACATTCTGGCGCTGGAGCCGGAAGCCGTGGCGCTGGCGGACAGCGAAGGCCTGGAGGCGGCGCTGAACTGGTTGCAGAGCCGTCCCGGGATCACAACGATACGTCAGCGCTGGTTGTTGCGCCTGCTGATGGGACGGATTGCTGAGCAGTACGGTAAAAATGACCTGGCGGTGCACCTGTTTGCCGAGCTTGGTGAGCGAGCCCGTGAAGTGACCCTCAGCAACTGGGAGCCGGAGCTGTTGTTTGAGGTACAGGCCCGCCATCTGAAACTCCTGCGGCTGAAAGCTGGCCGCAGTGAGGCTGATAAGGTTCGCCTTACACCGGTCATGGACCAGTTACTTGCCGGGCTGATCGCAGTCGCTCCTGCCCGTGCCGCCGTGCTTTGCGGTTAAATCCACAGGAACAAAAATAAATGGAAGATCAGACCCTGCGCTATTTCGATGCAGAAATGCGCTACCTCCGTGAAGCCGCGAAAGAGTTCGCGCAAACCCATCCCGATCGTGCAGCGATGCTCGACCTGGATAAAGCTGGTACACCGGATCCCTACGTTGAACGCCTGTTTGAAGGCTTTGCCTTCTCGATGGGGCGGCTGCGGGAGAAGATTGACGACGATCTGCCGGAATTGACCGAAGGGCTGGTCAGCATGCTCTGGCCACACTACCTGCGTACCATTCCATCACTCTCTGTGGTGGCGTTTACGCCTGCGCTTCAGGCTGTGAAGATGGCGGAAGTGGTGCCCGCGGGTCTGGAAGTTTACTCCCGCCCGGTGGGGCCGAAAAACACGGTCTGCCGATACCGCACTTCCCGGGATGTGATGCTCAACCCGCTGAACATCTCAGGGGTGACCATGACCACTGAGCCTGACGGGCGTTCGCTGCTGCGGATGCGCTTTACCTGCAGCACGCAGGCGGACTGGTCCCATGCTGACCTGAGTCACCTGAGCCTTTATCTCGGGACAGATGCCCCGGTCAGCAGCCAGCTGCACCTGATGCTGACTAAGCGTCAGGCCGCCCTGTATATGCGCCTGCCCGGACAGACTGACCGTATTCGACTTGACGGATATTTTTCGCCGGGCGGGTTTGCGGAGGAGGACGGGCTGTGGCCGAAAGGCGATAGCGCCTTCAGCGGTTACCAGCTGCTGCTGGAGTACTTCACCTTCCGCGACAAGTTTATGTTTGTCCACCTCAACGGCCTGGATGGTATTACGCCACCTGCCGGGGCAGAGTACTTCGACATTGAAGTCGTGTTCAGCACGCCGTGGCCGTCTGACCTGCCGGTCACCGATGATGCCGTTCGCCTCCATTGCGTACCGGTGATTAACCTGTTCACGCTGGAAGCCGACCCGCTCACCATTACGGGACTTGAAAGTGAGTACCTGCTGCGCCCCAAACGACTGCAGGACGGACACACCGAGATTTATGCCGTGGATTCGGTCACCGGTTCAAACCGGGCCGGTGATGCGGAGTACGTGCCGTTCAGCAGTTTCCGTCACAAAGGCGGGATGATGCGCCGCCATGCCCCGCCCCGATATTATCACACCCGTGTAAAGCGTGGCGTCACCGGGCTGTATGACACATGGCTTATCCTCGGCGGGCACCAGTGGGAAGATGACCGCCTGTTTGAGCGCGAAGCTGTCTCGCTGCAAATTACCGGTACCAACGGTCAGTTGCCGCGCCAGGCGCTGCAGAGTACGCTGCTTGACCGCTGTGAACAGGTGGTGCAGGCCCCGTTAACGGTCAGAAATCTCGTCAAACCCACACTGCCCGTCTACCCGCCTGCCGAGGACCGCTTTCACTGGCGGGTACTGAGCCATCTCGGCTCCGGCTTTCTCAATATGATGAGCTCTGCCGAAGTACTGCGCGGAACCCTGGCGCTCTATAACTGGCAGGAAGATGAACTGAACACCCGACGTCTGGAGGCGATTCAGCAGGTGGAGCACCACCGTCTTCAGCGTTTTGAGCAGGGCTACCTGTTGAGGGGCCTGGATATCGAAGTGACCCTCGACAGCAACGGTTTTACCGGGGAGGGCGATATCCATCTCTTTGGCGAAATGCTCAACCGGTTCTTTGCGCTGTATGCCGACATGAACCAGTTCAACCAGCTCACCCTCATCGTGCAGCCAGAAGGAAAATGCATCCGGTGGAAAGAGAATCACAGTCCACGCCTGCCCGGCTGATGGAGCAGCTGCGGCAATACCTGCCGTACATGAACTTTTATCGCTTCTGCCAGATACTCGAGCAGAGCCAGCCGGATAAACCGGTCATTGGCAGCAGATGGCAGGTTAAGTACGAGCCGGTACGCTTCCGACCCCATCCGGGCATGGGTTTCCCGGCCTCCGAAATCAAAGGAATTGAGCCGCCAGAGCATCCTCATCTGCCACCGACGGTACGCATCACCTTTATGGGACTCTACGGGGGGGAGTCCCCGCTGCCGACGCACTATATCGATGACATCACCCAGCGGCGGGAAGGCTATGAAGCCACGGCGGATTTCCTCGATATTTTCAATCACCGGCTGATTGCCCAGTACTACCGCATCTGGCGTAAATACTCTTACCCGGCGAGCTTCCGGGAGGGAGGGACAGACAATATATCGCAGTATCTGCTGGGACTGGCGGGGCTCGGAATTAAGGGTTGTACGGACAGCATCGCTGCCCCCGCATCACGCTTCCTCGCACTGCTGCCGGTGATGCTGTTGCCGGGACGGACTGCAGAAGGTCTGGCTTCCCTGGTGCGCCTGCTGGCTCCCAATACCCGGGCGAAAATCTGGCACCACGACAAACGTCGTGTGCCGCTGAAGAAGCCCCTGGCCATGAGCGTCAGCCAGCCTGTCCCCCTGGCCCATCGTCCGGTGATGGGGAACTATGCCACCGATGTGAACAGCCGGGTGCTGATGAGGCTGACCACCACCGACCCGGAAGAAGTGCAGGGCTGGTTGCCCGGGGGCGACCTCCACACGGATTTAATGGCACTGCTGCATGTGTATCTCGGGTCACGTCTCGATGTGCGGCTGCAGCTGTGCGTGGACCGTAGCCTGCTGCCTGACGCGACCTTGAGTAGCAACCCTCAGGCAGGGGCGGTGCAGCTGGGTCGTACCGCCATGATGCGACCGCTGAATGTGGCAAACACCACCACACATCCGAAAATCATAACCATTAATCTGGGCCGCTATGAGCGGGTACAGGAACATATTCACCGCAGGGAGACCGATGAAGATGGCGATTACCGCTGGTAAATTTCCTCAGATTGCGCTGGCCGCGGGTATCACACTGATACTCGCCGGCTGTGGGTTGACTCAAAAAGTGACAGACGGCACCGTTGCTGTGACCAAATCGATTTTTTATAAGCAGGTAAAAACCCTGCATCTGGATATACGCGCCCGCGAAGCCGTGAACAGCAATGCCGGCGGCGTAGCACTGTCGACGGTGGTGCGCATTTACCAGCTTAAAGACCGGAAAACGTTCGATACGACGGACTATCCGTCACTGTTTAAGGCAGACAGTCAGGCCATCAAAGCAGATCTGGTGGCGGAGAAAGATATTCGCCTGCAGCCGGGCGGGGCGGTGATGGTGGATATGCCGATGGATGAAAATGCGCAGTATGTCGCGGTAGCCGGCATGTTTATGTCGCCGGATCAGGTGAACAACACCTGGCGGATGGTGTTGAGTCGTGATGACCTCGATCCGGATAACGCCCGGGTGATTGAGGCGAGGAACAACCGGTTGACGCTGAAGGCACTGAAAGATGAGTGAGATCCCACATCCGTCGCTGTATGAGACCCTCTTTGGCAATTTTACCGGCGGGCTTCACCTGCATCAGGTCAGCGAAGAAAACCAGATCATTCTGTCGGTACTCGACAACATGCAGCGCATCCTTAACTGCCGCGCCGGTACGCTGGCGCATCTGCCGGACTACGGCCTGCCGGATATGACCAGAATCCTGCAGGGAATGCCGGGTACCGCACACCAGATGATGGGTACGCTTTCAGAGGTACTGCTTAAGTATGAGCCGCGCCTGAAAAACATTGATGTGGTGATACTGGAGCAGACGCAGCCCGGTGAACTTCGTTACGCCATTGATGCCGAGCTGAAAGATCTCGGCCTCGTGCGTTATGGAACTGAATTTATGCCTCAGGGGAAAATTCTGCTGCGGCATCTAAAGCAACAACAATTCCTTGATCCTCTGACGTCAGCATACTGACTGGCAAAAACTTTTATTTTTTACTTCCTTGAGCTATCCCTATGCCGCATTTTTCTGAACGTTATCTTAAAACCGGCGGCGACCCGCGCGCACTAACGGATTATACCGCCCTGCGCGATGAGCTGAGCAAACTGTCACATCCGGCGCGCCCGGATGTGAACTGGCAGTATGTTGAAAAACTCTGTCTTTCGCTGTTTGAGCAAAATGGCGTGGAGCTGCAGACGGCAGCCTGGTACACGCTTGCCCGTACGCAACTGGCTGGGCTGTTTGGCCTGACTGAAGGTTTGTCCATCCTGGAGGCGTTGATTAGCCTTCAGTGGGGCGCGCTCTGGCCGCAGCCGGTCCATGCGCGTATGGAAATCCTCAGTAGCCTGAGCCAGCGTCTGCAGCAACGGATGCGTACACTCCCGCTAAGCTACAGCGACCTCAGCCAGCTTTATCTTGCGGAGCAGCAGTTGACCCGCCTGGGCGCGGTACTACAGCGTCTGGAGCTTAAGCATCTTAGTCAGTTTGATGCGCTGCGTACCCTGATGTACAACAGTGCGGCTCGTCTGGAAAACAGTGACAGTACATCCAGTCCAGGGACTGCCATTGAGCCCGGGATGGTGCTGCCTGCAACGGCAATGAATGGCGCGGGCACGTCTGCGGATACTTTGTCCGGTATTCCCGCTGTAGGGAAAAACGAACCGGTTAACATGGTGAAATGGGTGTATGTGGCGCAGCCGGAACATCAGCCGAATGTTGAAGTGTTGACGCCGGTACCGGCGCCGATAAAACCCTGGAAATCCTTCGCCGCCGGGATGTGTACCATGCTGGTGTTGAGCGCGGGAGCAGCATGGGGCTGGCATGCCTTACACCGACCTGACCCGCTATATACGCAGTTTGCCGCATCCCTCACACCGATACCTCAACTACTCACACCCGCCCAGCGGGATACGTTGCGCCAGCAATCGCCCTTATCGCAGGCCTTTATCACGCAAACACAGCAGCAGCTAGCCCGTCTGGGTCAGTTACCCCCTGACTGGAGTATCGACTACAGTCGTCAGCTGGTTGAACAGGCGTTCGCACTGTGGCCGGAGCAGGCTAAGCCTCTGGTGAAACAGTGGCAGCGCCAGTTGAACGCTGTCAGCATACCGTCGGAAAACCTGAATGGCTGGCATCAGGGGATGACGAAGCTACAGCAACTGAGCGACCGGCTGAGCAAGCTGGATGAGAAGAAGGGGAAATACATGACGGTCAGTGAGCTGAAATCAGTGGTATTTTCCACCATGCAGTCATTTAATCACTCTATACCGGCTGAAGAGCAACTGCGGATGTTGTCACAAAACCCTGCAGGAGAACCTTTACCTGTTGCTGCCAGGGCTCAGCTGGAGATGCATCTGAAGCAATTAACGGCCCGTTACGCTGAGATAAAACAGAATACACCTAAATAAAACGGTGCTAAAAATTATGAGTGATTCAGTTTGCCACCATAATAATCGTCCCGGACGGAATGAAGACATTACTAACATCGCGGTGTGTTAATCAACGGGGACCAGGTCTCTTTCGCCTGGCCCCTCCCGATCAGAATGTCCACCTTACGCCAACGTTGTAGTCCCAGCCCTTAGCGCCGTTACTGTCAATCTCTTTGCGGTAGTCCGCTTCGGCATAGAGCGACACATCATTTCTAAAGGTAGCGGTGCCGCCGATGCCAGCTTCCCACATCTGCCCGAACTTGCCGCTGGTGAAGGTGTGATCGAGCCCGTCGATATCCTTCGCGCCAACGGTCGTTTTCGCATTGCCGCCCCAGCCTTTAAAGTAATTAGCACGCAGATATGGCGTGTACTGACGGCCGCCGTCATCGCTCCAGCTACGATCAAGCTTCGCGCCAATGCGTCCAGCGGTCTGGTTATAATCGTTGTAGCTGACAGCAAGGTTCTCCTTATCGGTAAAACTGTCCATCGCCAGATGCATGTAGATCAGCTGTACCTGCGGCTCCAGGCGCACGCCGTTGCCCAGCGCAATGGGATAGCCGCTCTGCAATGAGGCGCTCCAGCCCTTGCCTTTGATCTTCGCCACGTCTTGCTTACGACCAATGTCCGTTTCGCCACGGTGCCAGTGATAAGCGAGCGTGCCGTCCAGATAGAGGCCACTGTCCCGTAGCCAGCTGCTGTAAAGCGCGAGGCTGTCGCTGTTGAAAGTGGTGCTGCTGTAGCCGTCAGCCGCATCAGGACGCAGACGAGTATTGCCGCGCGTATAAGCAATCCCGCCGCGCAGGCTATCTTTGTCGCCGTCCAGCCGCAGGAGATTCCCGCCCACCTGTAACGCGCTGTAATCCAGATCGAAATTGTAGCCGAAGTCATTGAAGCTCTGGCTGGTCTTATAGCGCAGGTTCGAGCCGGTATAGCGCACGAACATGTCGCCGCCGTCTCCGGCAGGCAAATCCTGCTGATGGCGCAGCTCGCCCAGGCGCTGTTGCAAATCGCCGAGGACAGCGGCGGTGTAATACATCAGCCCGACCGGTGCGGAAACGTAAGCTGGCACCTGTGGCACCACCGCAGCGCGGGAGGAGGCACCGCGGGTGACGAAGTCGTTTGCCAGGCGATAGTCCCAGAACTGGTTACCGCTGCCCGCCACCAGCCGCTGGTCGGCCTCGCTGCTGCCCGGCGCAAAGCTGTAGAGCGCGTACCTCCATGGCCCGGCTGCCAGATATCCCCCCTGCAAGGCGAAGCTGTCGGCACTGGCGTTACCGGCGACCTGCGCCAGCGATATGCCTTCATTCGCTTCGATAACCGCGTTATGGTTAATATCGCTCAGCAAGCCGGTACTGGTCGCCGCTGGCGTCACTTCAATTAGCGCGGTGCCGTTAGCATCGCCGGTCACGCGCAGGGTATCGCTGCTCTGGTTGCTTAACGCGCCGCCGCCGTTTAACACGCTGTTAAGCCGCAGCCGGCCGTAAAGCGAATTCAGCGTGCCGTTAATGGTCAGCGTATCGCCCGGTAATCCGCTGCCGTTGGTCAGATCCAGCGTTCCGGCGTTGTTCACCACCAGCGAATCGCCGGTTGCGCCCGCCAGTACCGGATTGACGCCGTTCCCGGCAAACAGCGTCGAGCCACCGTCGATATTGATAGTGCTGTGCGCCAGCTTAAGGCTGTCGGTCAGGGTCCAGTCGGTGTCAAGAAAGTTGATGGTGCTCCAGCCCGCGCCCAGATTGACGCCGCGGCTGAGATCGTCGCGGGTGAAGGAGCCGCCGCTGGCCGCGATGTCGCTCAGGCTCAGCGTGCTGCCTTCGCCGCCCGCCGTGGTGATATGACTGACGTCCTTCAGGCTGACATTCTGTACGTAAGCCTGATTATTCACGCCGCTGCCCATGGTCAGGCTGCCGTTAATGGTGCCCCCGGTTAGCACCAGCGTATCGGTGCCGTTACCGGTATCGACATCACCATTGACCGCGCCATCAATTAACGCGATCCGATCGTTAGTGGCCCCACCAACCACCAGCGGCGTCTCGGGATATTGCGTGCCGAGGGTCCCTTCGTTGATAAAAAGCGTGCTGCCCCCGCGCAGATCGATAACGGGCGCAACGGTACTCCAGGAGTAAATATCCCCCCGGTTAATCACTTCGCTGGCGGTGCTGGTGACAATCGCCGAGCCGCCACTCTCGGTAGTAACGTAGATATTGCCCTCTGAAATAACCTGCCCGCTGGTGTTCGCCCGCACCCCCGTGCCGCCCGATCCCACCAGTATGGCGATGCCGCGCGGTATAACCATATCATTGCGGGTGGTAGAACCGTCGGCATTAGCAAAGGTGTAGCCCGTGGCGCTTCCTGACGGTTCGATGGTGACGGAACCCTGCGGATTAAACGACGTGGCGGAACGGATGCCGCTACCGCTGCCTCTGGCGTAAATATAGGTGTTGGTCATGGCGATATTGCTGGTTTCGGCCAGGTTATTAATGGCGCTGCCGCTGCCCATAGAGGTCAGGGTGGTGCCATCAATCGCCAGCCCCGTCGCCCCTTTATCCAGCAAAATAGCATCGGCGCTGCCGTCACCCTCGATTGAGTTGCGGAAAATGCCGTCGCCCAGCACCCTGAAGCTGGCGTTATTGTTGACCCGCACGGCGGCGATGCCGTCTGAGGCAGCAAGCTGCGCACTTTCAGGGAAGTAGGTATTCTCACCCTCGCTGGCCTCTATACCTATTCCCGATGCCACTTTTATCACGCCACTGTTATAAAGCGATCCACCATGCAGGCGGACAGCGGTGCTGTTCACGCCCGTCAGGTCGATGGTCCCGCTGTTAGTCATGCTGTAGCCCACATCGAAGCCGGTAACATTATTACCCGCCCCCTGAACCACGGAACGGTTATCAAAGTTGCTAAAGGCCGCGTCGCTGAATCCGCCAAGCGTATTGTTGCCGTTCAAAGTGATGGGGTTGTTGATCACCGCGCTGGCGCCGTTTTGCAGCCGGATTGCCGTTGCGCCCTCGCCGTTAACGATGAAACGATCGGTGCCCTCCACGTAAGCACCGTTGAAGGCGGCAATCCCCACGGAATTCTCGCCGCTCAGGGTGACCTCCGCCGGATTGATCTGCTGCAGCCAGGCGTGGTCGTTCAGCCAGTAAAGCGTTGAGTTCGCCGTGCTGACATCGGTACTGCCGCCATTGCTGACCAGTCTGGCTTCCCAATCGCCTGCCACATACCCCCTCTGGCGCGGATCGTGGAACACCACCGAGCCGCCGGTAACAATCGTGCCACCGTCAAGGACCTGCCCGGCGATGGCGTTGGTACCATACAGATTAACAATGCCGTTCTGGTTGACGCGGGCCAGTTCTCCCCGGGCGATCGCCCCGTGCGTCGAGGCAAAATCGGGAGCATTGCCTGCCGTTACGTTCAGCGTACCGCTGTTGGTAATGGTGGTTGACGCGTCGTCGCCGGGAAACCAGAATCCTTCGGCATAAAGTGCCGTGCTGCCATTGCTGACATCAATGGTGCCGCTGTTATCAACTGAGGCACTGCTTAGCGCCCTGATACCCGATGCCTCTTCTCCCTGCAGGCTGATATTGCCGGTGTTGGTTATCTGGCCTTTATTTTGCGCCGTCAGGCCCACTTCACCGTTGAAAAAACCGCTGATGTCGGCATGGTTGGTTAACCGCGTGCTGTCGCCATCCACCGCTGCGCCGGTGGCATTAAAGCTGGTGAGATTAAGTCGGGTCGCCTCATCAATGGTACCCTGCGCGCCGCCGCTGAGGTTGATACCGGTTGAGTACCGCCCAACGTTAATTATCGCGCCCCTGGTGTTGATCCCGGTTCCGCTACCGCTGCCGGCAATCCCGGTTGAAAAAGAGGCGTCCGGCGTGATGGTCATACCCGCGCCATCAAACTTCGCGCCGTTCTGATAGTTGAAAATTGTGGAGTACCAGGCGGTATCGTAAGCGCCATAGCGACCGTTTACCGGAAGATTGATTTTTGCCTCTGGCCCAATCACCAGATAGCCGGTTTGATACTCGCCGCCGCGGATATTGAACAGGCTGTCGGTATCCACCGTCGCATTGCCTTCCGCGCGGATACCGACGGCCCCTTTACCACCAAGGTTTATCGGGCCGGTGATATTGGCATAAGCGCTACCGTCCTCCTCGCCTTTTACCCACACCGCCGTGTTGTAAGTGCCGTTGAGCGGATCGGCGCTGCCGTTAACGTTTATGGTGCCGTCCGAATACGCGCTGGCGCGGTTGCCGCTGGTGGCAAGGACTTTAATCGCCGTGCTGTTATCGCCATTCAGATTGATGGTGCCCGCGTTGCCGACCAGCCCGCCGCTGCCGGAGTCATTTACCGACATAGCAATATTCTCATCCGGCCGGAAATCTGCATGGCCATTGACATCGATGATACCGTTATTTTGCAAACGGGCGTTCGGACCAGCATCCACCCGCATTGCGGTGCTGCCCTGAGTTAGTGAGCCAATCACGATATGACCGTCATTGATGGCGCTGCCGTCTCCTCCCACGCGAATACCAAGCGAATCGTTCAGCCTGACGTCCGCCGCCTCATCCGTCAGGCTGTTCTGCAGTGCACGTCCGAGATAGAGCGTGCCGCCCGCGGCATTAGCAAAACTGGCCTCTTTGCCATTAACAAAAATACCATCCGCCGTCGACCAGTTCGCTACGCCGACGTTGATATTGCCATTATTAATGGCGCTGCCAGCAAAAACGCCCAGCGCGGTGCCGTTGCCTGCCGTGTTTATCACACCCTTGTTGCGAAAACGGCTGTTATCTCCCATCAGCACGGTGTAACTGAAAACGGAGCTGTTTACCGTGGCGCTGTCCACGCCAGTGCCATCCGCCAGGTTGAGGAAGCTGCCATTAATGACACCATTATTAATGCCGGTAGCACCGCTTTGCAGCGTAAGCGCGCTGCCGCCAGGGGTACCCGTACTGATGCTCGAGACTTTACCGTTAATCACGGCGCTACCGCCATTAGCGGCCAGTACGGCGCTGCTACCGTTGATCACCTCCAGCGTTTTATTCACCGTCGCGGTCGCTTTTGCCCCGTCGGCGCTGAGCACCACCAGTTCGCCAATATCCTGTGCGGCCTCATCGCCAGGGTCCTGCGCTACCCTCCTGTAGACAATTTCGCCGCTGGTGATCGAAACCGCCTTATCCAGCTCACTGCTGTAGCTGTCCGGGCTGAGCCTGCCAATGCTTAACTGATTAATCAGCCAGTTATTGTAATTTTGAAAGTCGCTGAAGCGGGTGACGTTAAAACGGGTGGTCTCGTTATCCCTTGTGGTGACGCTAAACTCGCCTTTATAGGTCGCCACGCTGTCGGCAGGAAGGGTCAGATAAGGCTCGCCGTCGGGCTGCAGAATGGACGTGAAGGTAATGCGGTTGTCGCTATTCCAGTTCATATTACCGCTGCCGGTGGCGGCAAACAGTCGGCTCTGCTTAGCAGCCATACTCCAGCCGTTGGTTTCAGCGGTAGTTGTCGCGCCTTTTGCGCCAATATCAACGTTGATTGTCCCTTTACTGACCTGCGCCACGCGGGCATTGATATATTGTCCGCCTTTAACGTCAATGTAATTGGGCACTTGCGTATCCAGCCCGACGGGTGGCAAATCGATCATATTGGCTGAATTATAGACCTCGAAGGTGTCGGTGTCGCCGTTGGCAGCGGGGATGCTAATAGGGTAATCCTTATTTCCCGGATCGAGACGCGGTTTACCCACCAGAGAGTAATCCGTGCTGCCGCCAAGGTTTTGTAGCTCGCCCAGCGTGAAGCTCTGCGTGCCGCTCAGTCCCGAGGCAAACCGCTGCACGCCGCTCAGCGTTTGCGTTGAGCCATTACAGACGCAGAAAACACCCGCCTTGTTGTCATTAAGATAAGGCGAGAAAGGTTTAAGCGTGGCCGCCGAGGTTTGTGAGACAGGAATAAGGATTCCCTGCGCCGCAATAAGGCTCAGGAAAAGGGGATGTAATTTAAACAAGGATGTATCCTCCAGAGAGAAAAATTCATGCCTTAAAAAAATCCCGCCGTAATACCAGAGCGATGCCCGCTTTTCAGCAGGCCTTCACGCAGCGCGGCATAAGATTAATACTATTAATGGCATTATCATCACTGCCCGGAGAAAAGATCCATATAAACTTAATGCGGGAGATCGCGTTCATAAAAAAATAAGAATATTACCAGGCCGTTTCTAAATTAAAGTGGACCTTAAATAATCGGTACGACATTGATGAACTGAGAATTAGCCCTCAATTTTAGTCTTAACCTAAATTACATCTTTCTGTGGTTTGTTTTAGTGTTGAAAGCGGGGTTCTTTGTGAATTACGCGAAACGCTTTACTCACCATGATGGTTTTTCTTTTTGTGTGACGGCAAGAATGATAATCGTCGGGGAGGTTAAATTCCCTGCGCTAAAATAATCCCTGAACCCGCTGCGAAATAACTATCAAATAATTGATCTTGACTGCTCGATAAATCGTCCTTAGCATTTAGTCACATAAAATACAGGGGTAATAAGTGGTTTATGGCGTTAAATAGGAAGATGCTGCTGAATAGTGCTGATTACGCACCTTTCAATCTGTACGGTGTAGGTGTGTTTATGGCCTTTTCTGGTAAAGGTATGTATCGCAACAAAGGAGCATGCGGGGCTATCCCGAGTGATGTCCCATTCCCGCCGGGAAAATACTGGATTGTAGAAAGTGGATCTGGAAGATTAGGTTCGTGGGCAAAAGCTAAAGCTCAAGACCTATTCAACAAGATGTATTATGGTGCTGAATTCGGTCGCGATGAATGGTTTGCTTTATACAAGGATGATTGGGGTATTGATGATGGTACCTGGATTGATGGCGTTTATCGCGGGTTATTCCGACTTCATCCGGGGCGAGTGTCTGAGGGATGTATAACTATCGCACATAATTCAGATTATGCATTAATCAGAAATGCGCTTATGAATACAACCCCGATTCAGGTTCCTTGCATGCGTTCACTTATGGCTCGTGGTTGGGTTGAGGTGGTGGCTAGTGACTATAGCTCGAAAACTTGTCCGTAAAATTGCGAAAGTCGCATTCTACATCTTTCTTTCTTTGGCTATAGGCCGGACATTGGGAAGCCCTGAGATCTGGATAAGTGATCGCTTTTCTTCCTGGCTTGGTCATTTCATATATGGTCCGGGGGAAATAGGTGCTGATAACTATTATGATCTCTATTTTTACATATCACTAATGACTGTTTTTCTATAACTACAGTAATTTATTTCATTGTAATGCAGTTAACCGATAAAATAAGGAAGAGATAATAGGATTAAGTCACGGTATTAATTTACCAGTAGATAATGTTAATAGTAAGATTACAGGAACTCGTCAACATTCGTCGATGATCCTTGAAAAGGAAGTCGATAGTTCTACTCCTTATCTTTATAAATCTGCTGCTACAGGCCAGACACTGAATAGTGCAGAAATAAAATTTCATCACATTAGCGATGCAGGACAAGAGGTTTATTATTATACCGTGTTAATGGAAAACGTAAAAATCACAGGTGTTAACTGTGGTATGCCTAATGTTAAGTTAGCTGGTAATGATAAAATGAATCATGTTGAAAGCATCAGTTTACAGTATGAAAAAATTACCTGGCGAATTGTAGATGGCAACATTCAATATACTGATGCCTAGAATGAACGAGCAACTGTTTGAGAAACCATTTCTAACAACAGCAGCAGGAGTCTTTTTTTCCTGTTGCTGGCTCCCGGTAACCCTCCCAAAAAACCGGTGTGTTGATCTTAACCGCGTAATGTGGACACAGCACTAAGCGAGGGTCTGGTTTTCGAACTGTTCCGGGCTGAGGCCACCGCAGGCACAGTGGCGACGCCAGCGATAGTAATCACACTCGATATAATCAAACACCGTTGTCCGCATTATTTCCTGGCTGGCAAAACGTTCTCCGTGGACACATTCCACTTTCATTGAATGGAAGAAGCTCTCTGCGCAGGTACGTGATGTCACCGCACCCTTTCTGGTTCGGACCGCTGGCGCTGAAGTCCTGCTTCAGCAGNCCTGGCTGGCAAAACGTTCTCCGTGGACACATTCCACTTTCATTGAATGGAAGAAGCTCTCTGCGCAGGTACGTGATGTCACCGCACCCTTTCTGGTTCGGACCGCTGGCGCTGAAGTCCTGCTTCAGCAGGTTCTCTGACACCGGCAGCCCGTGCTCACTGTAGCTGACCTGGCTGAACCGCCGGGAGGCCTTTGCATGCAACCCATGCCGCCGCAGGCTGGAAGCGATGGTTTTAACATTACACGTCAGACCCTGCTCCCGTAGTTCATCTGCCAGGCGCGGCGCACCGTAGCGCTGTTTCGCCCGGGTGAAGGCGTCACTGACCGCAATGTCGCAGTCCTGCCTGAAGCGCTGACGCGCATTGATAACCCGGCACCGGTTGCACCAGGCCTGCCAGCCACTTCANACCGCAATGTCGCAGTCCTGCCTGAAGCGCTGACGCGCATTGATAACCCGGCACCGGTTGCACCAGGCCTGCCAGCCACTTCAGGACACACGCAATACCCGGCACGTGGCTTTGATGCTGAATTCAGCCTGATGTTTTTCGATGAAGACATACTTCATTTCAGGCGTTTCGCGAAGTATGTCGCAACCTTTTGGAGAATGGCCAGCTCCTCGTCCCGTTCCGCCAGCTGGCGTTTGAGGCGGGCAATCTCTGCCGCCTGTTCACTCTCGCGCTCAGAGGAGGTTGCCTGATGCTGCTGTTTGCTACGCCAGTTGTAGAGCTGTGATTCATAAAGGCTGAGTTCGCGGGCTGCGGCGGCCACACCAACGCGCTCAGCCAGCTTCAGGGCTTCACTGCGGAACTCAGGCGTATGTTTTACGGGGCTTTTTGGATACTGCTGGTTTTGTCATGTGAGTCACCTCTGGTTGAGAGTTTACTCACTTAGTCACGTATCCACTATTGCTGGGTAAGATCACAGTTCTGTACATGGCTGTCGACGACGTTGGATACAGCATCTGCCATGCTCAGGGCCGGCTCTCTATAGTTCATCATTTATACTTATCCTTTAAGCATGAGGTTTATCTTAAAAAAAGAGAAGTCGCCCATGAGAGGAAAGGGTGTTTTTTAATCAATCTCGTGAGTTTCCTAATAAATTCGTTCGCAAAATAGCCTTTTTAAATAACTTTCAGTTATATATAAATCCTGTTAGGCATAACGCATCGACCTTATAACAAAAAAGCAACTTTAAGTTACAAACAAGCAATAGATTATTAGATTAACTTAGCTATTATTAGCGCCCGCTTAGACACAACTTTACATTTAATGATAAAGCAGGCCGCAAAAAAATGGTTAACTCAATGAAATATATTGAATTTATTGAATCAAGGATTTCTGATCTTAAGGCTAGTGGACAGTATCGCACGTTTCAAACCATCAATCGGATTAATGGTTCGTATCCAGAAGCCTATACCGGCGATGATGACCAGAAGAAAGTGGTAGTCTGGTGCAGTAATGACTATTTAAATATGTCACAAAATCCCCAAGTTATTGAGTCCATGCATCAAGCAATTGAACAGTATGGCGCGGGATCGGGTGGTTCCAGAAACATTGGCGGTACGCACTCCTATTTTGAAAAATTAGAAAACGCTATTGCTGACTGGCATGGTAAAGACGCGGCCCTGGTATTTCCCACTGGCTACAGCTCAAATGATGCCACCATTCAGTGCTTGCTCAGACTCTTCGATGACTGCGTTGTCTTTTCCGATGCTTCGAATCATGCATCAATAATCAATGGTATTCGCAGTACTGTTATTGAGCGAAAGATATTCCGTCACAATGACGTTAAAGATCTGGAAAGACTACTTTCAGAGCAGCCTGTTGACCGTCCTAAAATCGTTATATTCGAATCCGTTTACTCAATGGATGGTGATATCGCGCCAGTTAAAGAAATTGTCGCGCTAGCAAAAAAATATAACGCGCTGACCTATATTGATGAAGTTCATGCCATAGGCATGTATGGCCCCAACGGAGCGGGTATTGCTGCCGGTCTTGGTATAGCCGACCAGATAGATATTATCCAGGGAACAATGGCGAAAGCTATCGGCGTTATCGGCGGTTATATTACTGCAAGCGCGCTGATTATCGACGCTATCCGCTCTTTTGCCTCTGGGTTTATATTTACAACTTCATTACCGCCGGCAATCACTGCCGCCTGCTATACGAGCATTCAATACCTGAAGAGCTCGAACGCAGAGCGGGATGAGCTGCATAAGAAAACAGCACTGCTCAGGAAACTCCTTCTGGAAAAAAACATCCCGGTAATGCCGATCAGTACCACTCACATCCTGCCGGTACTAATAGGGAGTGCGGATAAATGTAAAAAATCGGCACATTACCTTCTTGAGAAAAAAGGCATTTATCTTCAGCCTATCAACTTTCCTAGCGTACCGGTTGGCACAGAAAGATTTCGAGTAAACGTGACGCCAGGCCATTCTGAAGCACAAATCTACGCTTTGGCAGATGCTCTGGAAGAGGTGTTCCGCATAATGGACGTGCCTTTTATTCAGAAATCATCTCAGGAGTTAAAGACTGTCGCATGAAAGTTTTGGAAACCAGAGCCCCCTTCAGCGCAACATGCGTGAAAGCAGGAACAGCGGATATTGAAGGATTAATTCGTCTTCGGAAGCTGCTCCTCAGCGACGGCGACGCCCACTATTCTGCGACCTCATCCGAGGAAGACTTAGCGTGGCAGCTGCACTACCAAAAGTGGCTTCTTCAGAAGCTTAATGAACCCACAGGTAATGTGAGGGTTGTGGTTATACATGACGAAGCGGGCAACATAATTGCCTGCGCAACGGGCATTCTGGATGAACGAGCGCCCATGCCTGGCATTTTGAACGGCGTGCAGGGATGGATTCAGTCTGTGGTAGTGGCACCAGAATGGCGAGGTAACGGCCTCGCCAGCCTTCTCCTTTCTGCTTTATTTTCATGGTTTAGCGCCAGGGATGCTGGAAAGGTAGTGCTGCAAACAACGCCAGCAGGTAATGCGCTGTACAGAAAACTTGGGTTCAAAAATTCAGGTGAAGATCTTCTGATCAAAACACTGTGAGGAAAAATGGCCGCGTTAAATGTTCTTATTATTGGTCCCGGCTATGCCGGGAAAAGGTATATCAACGCTTTTCAGTCCTTAGAAGGGGAATTCAAGGCTACTGAATTTAACTATGCTTATGTCGCAGTAAGTAAGAAAGATCTGCCGTTCACTTACTATTCTTGTATTGATCAAGCGCTTAAGCAGCATCTCCCGGATGTTATTGTTGTGGCGGTCTCAGATGGAAAACATGCTGAAATCCTTTTCCAGCTGGAGGGCTATAGCGGTTTTATTATCTGTGAGAAACCGCTGGTTAATTCGGCAGACGATCTTCATCACATCCGTCAGGCGCTCGTCAATACGCTTGGATTCTGTATGGATATGGTTGAAAGGTATTCTGAAGCCACCGACTATTTAAAAAATTATATTCGCGACAACAGCCTCACTCTGCTACGGGTAAACTTCATTTGGGGAAAAGACAGGATACACGACCACAGAACTACCTGCGGCGTACCCAGTGAAATTATTCATTCCCTTGATCTGGTGGAATGGGTTGCGGGCATAAATGAGCATCTGGAGCTTGATGCCGCTATTGGGATAGAATCTAACTTTTCCATATCTGGCGATGACATCCTTGATAGCGTGTCGGTTACTGCCCGGCTTGGAGAAGCCCTTATCACCGGCTATAGCAGCTTCACCAATATAATTCGTCAGCGTACGCTCGATTTTATCTTTTCATCGCCAGAAAAAGAGCTGGTGTATGCCCGGCTGACGTTTGATACGCCTGAGTGGGACAATGACCATCTTAGGCTATGGAAGCACACAAAGAAGGGTGACGAATTGATTCAGGCATTTACCACCTCTTTCGATGAGTCTGAACAGGAGTTAAAAACTATTCAGAAGCTCAGGAAACAGGTGCGGGAAGTCATTCATTATATTCTGAATAACTTACCGCCTGAACACGCTTTTGCCGATCTCGATACTTCGCTGAGATTGCAGAGTCTGCTTAATACGATTGAGCATAAAGCGCGCCGACTTGGCCCGGCAAACTATGTCCTTAAAGATAAAAGGGAATTGTTCACTGAAAATGGCAGCCTTGAGCAATTAGGCTAGGCGGTTTCACCATTGTTTGAAGGTTCTATGAAAAAAATTATTTTCTTATCCATAGGAATGTTCGCTTTAGGTCTGGATGCGTATGTCATCGCCGGTATACTGCCAGCAATCGGGCTCACCTATGGTACCAGTGAAGCTCAAAATGCCCAGACCGTCACTGCGTTTACGCTTTGTTATGCTGTTGCCGCCCCTCTGTTTTCCGCCCTTCTGGCCGGAAAATCAGTTCGTAAAATTCTTAGCGTCGCGTTAGTGATTTTTTCCGCTGCGAATATCGGCAGCGCATTAAGTCCCGACCTGCATACTTTATTATTCTTCCGGGCGATTGCAGGGACAGGGGCGGGGCTTTTCTCACCGGTTGCAGCGGCGGCAGCAGCAGCCCTGGTTAGTCCGGAACGTAAGGGCCGCGCGCTGAGCATGATCCTGGGCGGTATGAGCACCGGAACGGTAATTGGCGTGCCTTTGGGTCTAATCCTCTCCTCACACTTTGGATGGCAAAGTACCTTGTGGCTGGTAACCGTTATTGGTGTCGTTGGGCTGATTGGCGTGGTGGCGGGCTTTCCTGATATCACCGTTTCAGCACCGCCTTCATTATCGGCTCGCTTTAGGATGTTAGGCAATCGTCAGGTAGCAGCAACAGTTGGTGTCACCTTTCTGACGGCACTCGCCAGTCTTGGCCTTTATACCTTCATTGCGCCCGTGCTTAAGGAAGTCTCTGATGTGAATGCTATTACGCCTTACTTATGGGCGTGGGGCATTGGCGGGATGATAGCAAGCTTCAGTGTGGGCCATGTGATCGACTGGTGTAAAAAACCCGCCATTTTGCTGGTCTTCATTTTGCTGATTATGACCCTGTCGCTGTTGAGCATACCGATTACTTCTCAGTATGGGCCGGCGTTCGCCTTTCTCTCTTTCATCCTCTGGGGAGCTACAGGCTGGTCATCGCTTGCTCCTCAACAGCACAGTTTGCTCAGAATGCAGCCTGAGCACGGCGCAGCTGTGGTAGCGCTGAACAGTTCCAGCAATTATTTAGGCGGTGCGGTAGGGACTATCTGCGGTGGGTTACTGATTTCTTACGGCATCCACGCCAGCAGCCTGCCTTATTTCGCTGGCACAGTGGCAGCACTGGCCCTAGTGAGCCATCTGGGGATTCTGGCATCACGACGGACTGCGGCTCGAGATAACTCTTTCAATAACTAAATAGATTAACAGGGGCCAATTCAGGCCCCTTTATTTTACAGCGTTTGCGGCCTTAGTGACTGATCTGTTCAAACCATACCGACTCTGAATCATATACACAGCACGCTTAAATCCTGCCGCTATTTTAATCTATTGAAGAGTAATAACAATTTTGCCCGTGTGTTTTTTCCCCTGCATAAAGCGCCAGGCTTTTACCGTATCGGCAAACGTAAAAGTCCTACTAATTAAAGGACGGAGTTGTGCCTGAGAGATAGCTCTGTTCATGTCCTCAAAGTCTTCACGCGAGCCCACACTCATCGGCATAAGCACTGCGCCACTTGCATATATATCCATAAAGTTCAGCATGCTGTTGCCCTCGGAAGCAAATCCAAGCAGAATAATTTCGCCACCCTGCGTACAGGACTTTATGGAGTGAGCTATGGTTCCTGGCCCCCCAACTTCTACAATACGATCCACGCCTCTGCCTTCCGTCAATTCTCTGACCTGGTGATACCAGTCGCTATGCTGTGTGTAATTAATTATATGGTCAGCGCCCTGCTCACGGAGTAGCTGCTCTTTTTCCTGAGTTGAGGTCAGTGCAATCACTTTTACGCCCAGCAGCTTTGCAAATTGCAATGCGAACAACGATACTCCGCCGGTGCCCTGTATAAGAACCGTCTGGCCTGCTTTAAGCTGTCGCGGTTTCATCAGGCTGTTCCACGCAGTCACTGCCGCACAAGGCAAGGTGGAAGCCTCTTCAAAAGAGAGATGTTGCGGAATGGAGACCAGCGCCTCCTCACTGATAACTTTATACTGAGTCAGCCATCCATCGTCTTCCAGCCCCCATGCCCCTCTTCCGGTATCCTGAGTTAAGGCGCCAGCCTGCCAGTTAGGGAAAAATATGCCTGCGACCCTGTCTCCCTTACGGAATCTGCTCACATCATCACCTGTCTCGACGATTTCACCGGCCCCGTCAGATAGCGGAATGAGGCCTTTGCGTGGAGAAAGGGTTCCTTTTCCAAAGAGCATTGAGAGATCGCGGTAGTTAAGGCTACAGGCTCTGACTTTGACCAGCACTTCTCTTCGGGATGGTTTCGGCTCGTCTTCAATACGCATATTAAGGGCGTCCAGACTACCAAAGCTGTTGATGCGAAAACATTTCATAATAAAATCCTGTGCTTAATATTTGCAGCATTAACTTTAGACGATTCAGCGAAGAAGAAAATGATATGTACTGTATATGCTGAAGATATAATCAGCTCAGATAGAGCAGTTACTCTGTCAGGAGAAATTTGAAATCAACGCACTGAGCATTTACCGATCATATGAAAGGCGACGTTTCTTTAGGCTCAATATTCGTAACCAGCAAGCGTATACCCTGAATCACCTAATAGCGTAAGTTTCAGGGTATGAAAGTCTATATTTCGCTCATTTCTGACTGAAAAGACCTTACATAAAATAAAACTCGGCCATGCCGGCCGGCATCAAAAAATATCATTTTCCTCTTATTATCAGGCCCTTGCTGAGGGCCAGTCTCTGTTCTAAACAATCAGCCCGTTTATCCACAGCATCAGATACACCAGGTCAGCCGAATCCGGCACCGTGATATACCAGCGCGGATGCGCATACTCATCTTCCTGCGGCCAGCTTGTCTGCCCCGTCACGGTGATAAGGATGTTCACCGCCTGCTTCAGCTTTCCCTCAATATAGATTGCCACGCTGCTGCTGAGCCCCACCCGGTGCGGGTGACAGGTCATTTTCACCGGCCCGGACAGGCGCTGTCTTATCTTTGCCCGCAGCCTTACAAGGTGCTGATGCGTCGCCGGGAGCACGCCGGGCTCCCCCTGAGGCGACAGGGTAAAAAGCGCGCCGCCACTGTGCTCATTAATAGCCGGTTCAGGGTACTTCAGTGTCATCATACCGTGGCAGGCTCCCGTTTTTTTCCGTCAGACCGCGCAGACGGTCCAGGTTCAGCGCGACGCGTTTTGCCGCCTCCAGTTCGCTGCAGTTAAACTGATTCATTAGCGCCCGGCGTTCGGCTTTCTCCTCTTTTTCCCTGATTCCCAGTGCCAAGAAGAGACTTGGGGGCACGGCACGAAACAGCGCTTCAATCCGTTTCGCCAGCACCACGCCTTCCGTATAACAGCCCGAGAGTTTACTGGCGGGAAGCAGCACCGACTCCTGCTCCGGCGTGAGCGCGCGGAAACGGCTGATGTCTTTCACCTCCTCCGGGGGCAACCGTCTTGGATACGCTCAGATATACGGGAATGAGGCAAAATCAACTGCTGCATATTCAACTCAGGGACGTCAATCTGACAGAAGGCTATATAGACCTGCGCCTTGAGGGGAGTAAAACGCATAGGGAATGGCGCGTTCCCGTTGTTAAGCAGCTGCGTTTGCGGCTACAGCTTCTTCTTACACGGGCAACGGAGGCTGGAGCTGGGCCAAAAGATAACCTCTTCGATATCAGTTTTTACATTGCCGGGAAAAAGGCAAAATTTGACAGGAATGATGTGACAGTGATGCATCAAAAGATCCGCTCATTTTTCGCCGTCTGTCAAAGGAATGTGGTTTTGCCGTTTCACCGCACCGTTTCAGACATACCTTGGCTACAGAACTGATGAAAGCACCGGAAAGGAATCTTCAGCTGGTTAAAGATTTACTGAGTCATCGTAGCGTAAGCACAACAATGGAATATGTGGAACTCAAGATGGACATTGTGGGAAAAACACTGGAAGAAGAATTTTCGCTGCACCCAGATCTCTGTGTAGAAAGGGAATTACAACTATTGACACAAAACTGATTGACTGGGCTTGTTGCCAGTTATCGAGAGAAGGGAGCCTGCTGTAACAGGCTCCCTCACTTGATGGACTGATTCAGAAACGTTAACCAGTGCCGATACGCTTACACCGGAGGACATTCCGTAATGGCCGGCCCCTGTATGAACCGCCCGTTAAGATTCTCATCTCTTAACCAGCGTGTTTTGATGCAAAATTAGTGGTGCCCGGACTCGGAATCGAACCAAGGACACGGGGATTTTCAATCCCCTGCTCTACCGACTGAGCTATCCGGGCAACGGGGCGCATTAAACCNTGCCCGGACTCGGAATCGAACCAAGGACACGGGGATTTTCAATCCCCTGCTCTACCGACTGAGCTATCCGGGCAACGGGGCGCATTAAACCCTTTTGGAGGAAAACCGTCAATGGCTTTATTGTGGAATTTGAACCGATTGCACTCTTTTCCATCAATGCGGGCGGTAAACGACACTTTTCTGTGCACTACGGCGAAATTTTGACAGGCTACCTGCCCGAATCCCCGAATCCCCGAATCCTGTGGCCTCTGGAGATAAGCACCTTAGCTCATTAAACTCACCTGGGCGGCGACAATGCGCCATCCGCAGGGGAGTTTGACCCAGGTCTGCTGCTGGCGGCCCACCCGGTCGCTGCTGTCACGGGTAAATTCCGTGCTGCATACCGCGAAGTCTTCGCCAAAGGTGGTAATAACCGTATTGCGCAGCTGGCGATCCAGCCCGGCGGCAGGGCGCGAGGCGCGGAAGGCCCGGATCGCGTCTATGCCATACAGATTTTCTCCGGCACCCAGCCGCACGGTGCGGCCGTCGTGCCAGAACAGCTCGTCGAGCACCACCGTATCATTGCTGATTAGCGCCTCTTCATAGCGGTAAAAGGCGGCGGTGACCTCCGCCAGAATCACCGGGCGGTCGATATATTCGCTCTTCATAGCGTGGCTCCCATAGTTGCTGGCAGTGCGGTGGTGATGCCCATCTGCTCCAGCGCCCAGGCGGCGCGCAGGCAGGCGTCTTCTTTAAAGGGGGCGGCAATAAGCTGTACGCCAATCGGCAGGCCTTCCGGCGTGCGCAGCGGCACCGTGGTCACCGGCAGCCCGAGAAAGGAGATGGGCTGGGTGAGCATGCCCATACTGGCGCGAATGGGCAGGTCGGTATCGTTAATGCGCAGGGTTTCCTGACCAATCAGCGTGGCGCTGTCCGGCGTGGCCGGGGCGATAAGCACGTCAAACTGCTCAAACAGCGGCAGCGTCTGCTGTTGAAAGCGGCGGCGGAAGCGCTGTGCCTGCACGTACCAGGCGGCGGGGATCATCGCCCCGGCCAGCAGCCGCTCGCGCGATAGGGGCTCGAAGCGTTCGGGTTGGCTGCGCAGTGCGGGCAGGTAGAGATTACCCCCTTCGGAGGCGGTGATCAGAAAGGCTGCATTACGTGCCAGTTCAGCGTCCGGCAGGGTAACGTTATCCTGCGCGTTAAGCGCCCGGGCGACCGTGGCGACGGCGGTACGCGCGTTTTCGCTGCACCAGGTGTGAAAGTAGCCATCCAGTACTCCCACGCGCAGCCCATCAGCGCCGCGTTCCAGCTGGTTAAAGACCGGATGCAGGGCTTTTTCCGCCTGAAATCCGTCCTGCGGATCGCGGCCCTGGAGGGCATCATATACCCAGGCCAGATCCTCCGTGCTGCGGGCAAAGGGACCAATATGGTCGAGGCTGGCAACAAATGGCTGGCTGCCGCTGCGGGAGAGGCGGCCAAAGGTTGGCTTCAGGCCGAAAATGCCGCACAGCGAGGCGGGCACGCGGATCGAGCCGTTGGTATCGCTGCCCAGTGAGAAGTTAACCAGCCCGGCGGCGACTGCCGCTGCCGATCCGCCCGAGGAGCCACCGGCGATACGCCGCAGATCGTGCGGATTTTTCGTGGCGCCGTAGTGGCTGTTCTCGGTGGTGAAACCATAGGCATAGGCGTCCATATTCAGCATGCCGGAGAGCAGCGCACCCGCGTCAGCCAGCCTGCGCACCGCCCAGGCATCCTCTGTGGCCGCCGGGCGATCGCTAAACAGGCTGGCTCCCGCCAGGGTGGTCTGCCCGGCCACGTCAAACAGGTTTTTTACCGCATAGGGTATCGCTGCGAGCGGCGGGAGGGGCAGGCCGGATTTTCGCCGGGCGTCAAGCCTGTCGGCCTCGCCGAGCATGCGATCGCGGGTGATATGCGTCCAGGCGTTAAGGGTCGGATTGTGCCGCTCAATATCAGCCAGGGTCTGCCGGGCAATATCGCGGGCGCTCAGTTCGCCACGGGTTAGCGCCGCCCGCACGGCGGCAATGGATAAGGTCATGCTCATGCTTTATACACCCCCGCCACGTCCAGACGCTCATCGAGCGGTAAGGCCATCAGCGGCTGCGCCATGGTGGCTATACGCGTAAACTGCACCCGCAGCGCGTCGCGGCGTGCATCGTCCAGCGTCACGCCCAGCACCTGCTCCATCTGTTCCAGCCACACTGCCCAGTCAGGCTCGTTACTCATGATGTTCTCCTGTTAAAAACCGGCTGCGCTGCCGTCGCTGCGGGGATCGCAGGCACCTTCCAGCATGCCGTTGGTATGCCGGACGATGGCACCTGCATGGCCGACGGCCTCGCTGAAGTCAGGGAGCTTTTCGACCTCATGACCCAGCGCCCGCAGGGTATCGAAGGTTGCCTGGCAAAAGCGGCCCTCCAGCTTCAGGGAGTCCGACGCCTGGCCCCAGGTGCGTCCCAGCAGCCAGCGCGGGGCGCTAACGGCCTGCTGGAGCGGCATGCCCTGTAATACATGGCGGGTAAAGATAGCCGCCTGCGTCTGCGGCTGACCGTCACCGCCCATTGATCCGTATACCAACGTGCGGCCATCATTCAGGCGCGCGGCTGCGGGGTTAAGGGTATGAAAAGGCTGCTTGCCCGGGGCCAGCGCCAGCAGATGCTGTGGATCGAGGCTGAAAGCCGCGCCGCGGTTCTGCCAGGTAATGCCGGTGCCGGGTAGCACCACGCCGCTGCCAAATTCGTGATAGATGCTCTGAATAAAGGAGACGGCCAGGCCGCTGCTGTCCATTACCCCCATCCACACCGTATCGCCCGGGCCTTTACCTTCTCCCCATGGCGCAGCGCAGCGATCGTCAATGCTGTCTGCCAGCCCGTCCAGGACGTCGCCATCCAGCAGCGCCTGCATCTCTTCCTGCATATGCAGCGGATCGGTGATGTAGCGGTCACGCAGGCCAAACGCCAGCTTGGTGGCCTCGACAATGCGGTGAACGGTTTGCGCCTCATTCGCAGCGGGCATATTCAGCCGATCGGTGATGCCCAAAATAGCCAGCGAAACCAGCCCCTGGGTGGGGGGCGTCATATTGAAAATGTCGCCGGACTGATGGCGGAGACGCAGCGGGGCGCGCCGCTTCGCCCGATGATTATTCAGGTCTTCCAGGGTGATCGGCATGCCCAGGCGGGACATCTCTCCCGCCATATGGTTTGCCAGCGGGCCGCGATAGAAGCTCTCCAGCCCCTGTTCGGTCAGTATGCTGAGGGTGTTCGCCAGCGCCGGTTGAGTAAAGCGGCTGCCCGCTTCAGGCACCTCGCCATCGGGCAGAAAGGTGGCGGCAAAACCGGGCTGATCGGCCAGCTCATGATATTTAGACCGGGTGGCATCGGCCTGAGAACCTGTTACCGGAATGCCGTCTGCGGCATAGCGAATAGCATCGGCCAGCAGGCGGGAGAGGGGCAGGGCTGCGCCGCCCATCCCGGCAGAGACGTTTAGCGCTTCGGCCCAGCCGCTGATGGTGCCGGCCACGGTCAGCGCCGCCCTGGGTCCGCGGTGCGGGATAGCCTGCGCCGGTTCATAAAAGGCCAGGCTGGCGAGGGATCCGGCCGCGCCGCTGGCATCAATGGCAATCGGGTCGCCCTTTGGCGGCACGATCAGCCAGAAGCCATCGCCCCCCAGTCCGTTCATATGCGGATAGACCACCGCAATGGTGGCCGCAGCCGCGACCATCGCTTCAATGGCGTTGCCGCCATCGCGCAATACGGCCAGCGCACTTTCGCTGGCGAGGTGGTGAGGGGCGACGGCCATGCCGAGCGGGGCGATATGACTCTGAATCATTTCAGTCTCTTTTTATCGGGTACATATGTGAAGTAAAGCAAGAGATGTTCCAGGTTGCCGTCGGTAATGTTTCGCTGCCGATAAATTTTTCTCCTCAAGGGCGATAATATTTGGTTATGCTGGGAAAAATGAAACGAAAGTTACAAGGTAAGCGATGAAACAGCTTGATGAGCGCCTGAAAAGTCACTATCCCCAGCTCTCCCCGCAGGAGCAGCGGGTCGCGGATTTCGTTTTCGATCATTTCGACGATCTGATCGGCTATAACAGCGCAGAGCTGGCGCGGCTCAGCGGCGTCTCAAAGGCGACCGTCAGCCGCCTGTTTAAGCGGCTGGGCTACGAGAAATACAAGGATATGCGTGACGAGCTGCGTACTCTGCGCCAGAGCGGTATGCCCCTGACCGACAACCGCGATGCGGTTCAGGGCAACACGCTGCTCTCGCGGCACTACAAGCAGGAAATGGCCAATCTGACGCAGTGGGTTAGCGCGATTGATCCCGGGCAGTTTGGCGAGGTGGTGCAGCAGCTCGCCCGCTGTAAACGCATATTTATCATTGGGATGCGCAACGCTTATCCGGTCGCGCTGCACTTTCGTCAGCAGCTCCAGCAGGCCAGAGGCGGTGTGATGGTACTGCCGCAGCCGGGACAAACGCTGGCAGAGGAGCTGGTGGAGATGACGCCGGATGATACGGTGGTGGTACTGGCGTTTCGCCGACGTCCGCGCATTATCAAACCCCTGCTGCTTGCGTTACAGGGCCGCGATATTCCCACGCTGGTCATCTGCGAGCCGCAGGCACAGGCGGTTATCGCGCTGGCCCGCTGGCAGCTGTGCACCCCGCTGGACAGCGTCTCCGCCTTTGACAGCTATGCTTCGGCAAACAGCCTGATCAACCTGCTTGCCAATGCGCTGCTGCATGAATCACTCAGCGAAGGACGGCAGCGGATCCATCATATTGCCGATCTCTACGGGCAGCTTGACGAGCTGGAGCGGCGCTAGTGGGGCACTGTTTTGGTGCTCTGCCCCTTTATGGGGCGATTCCCCGTATCACTCTTTATCTCCCTGAGCTGCGACGAGTGCGCTGAAGACATGCCTCTTACGGCCGTAACCCGGTCATAACCTCTTAAATTTCGAATAAATAGCGCTTTTCTGCTACTTACGCTCCGCGCTCTTCTGGCGGAGCAGTAGCGAAAAGTAATTATCTGTCGCCCCCGATGATGGCACATTAGTTGCAAATAAATTCTTTAAGAATCTTTCGTTTCATGTTTTATTAACCGGGGTAGATAAGAATGAAGAGAGCATTTTTGGCAGTGTTGGGCGCAGCTTTGATGTTGACTCAGGTCACCCAGGCAAGGGCGGATCGGCTACAGGATATTGAAAAGAGAGGCGTTATACGCATTGCCGTGCCGCAGGACTTCCCGCCGTTCGGCTCGGTAGGGACTGACCTTCAGCCGCAGGGTTACGACATTGATATGGCCACGTACCTGGCGAAGCAGATGAAACTTAAGTTGCAGCTGGTGCCGGTCTCCAGTGCCAACCGCGTGCCTTACCTGCAAACCGATAAGGTCGATCTGGTGATCTCCAGCCTGGGTAAAAATCCGGAGCGGGAAAAGGTTATCGCGTTTAGCCGCGCCTATGCGCCATTTTTCCTCGGCGTGTTTGGTCCAAAAGAGGATGACCTAAAGAGCGCGGCCGGGCTGGCCGGTAAATCCATCGGCGTGACGCGCGGGGCGGTTGAGGACATGGTGCTGAGCGATATCGCGCCGAAGAACGCGCAGCTGAAGCGGTATGAGGACAATAACACCACGCTCTCTGCTTACCTGTCGGGCCAGGTGCAGTACGTGGCGACCGGCAACCTGGTGGTCGCCGCCATCACGCGTCAAAACCCCGGTAAGGCGCCGGTCACCAAATTTATGCTGAAGGATTCGCCGTGCTTTATCGGTATGCGTAAGGACGAACCCGCCCTGAAGGCGAAGGTGGATGCGCTTATCGCCCAGGCGCTGGCGGACAAAACGCTCAACGGCCTGTCGCAGCAGTGGCTGAAAGCACCGCTTCCGGCCGATTTCGGCGCCTGAGGGAGCAATGATGGGACAACTTAATTTCCCTGCGCTGTGGCCCTTCTGGCCGGAACTGCTGGCCGGACTTTGGGTTACCGTCCAGCTGACGGTGCTGGCCACCGTGGGCGGGGTGGGGCTGGGGATCCTGGGCGCCGCGCTGCGTAGCGGCAGGCCCACGCTGCTCAGCCGCCTGTGGGGCGGCTACGTGGAGCTGATCCGCAACACGCCGTTTGTGGTTCAGCTGTTCTTTATTGTTTTTGGCCTGCCGAATCTGGGGCTGAAAATGACCGCGGGCGAGGCGGCGCTGCTGGCGATGCTGATTAACCTCGGGGCCTACAGCACGGAAATTATTCGCGCCGGGATCCAGGTCACCCCGCAGGGGCAGTGGGAAGCCGGGCGCGTGCTCGGGCTAAGCCGCAGCCAGACGTTTCTTCGGGTGGTGCTGCCGCCCGCGCTACAGCGCATTTATCCGGCGCTGGTCAGCCAGTGCATTATCGTGATGCTGGGGTCGTCGGTGGTATCGCAGGTTTCGTATGAGGAACTGACCTTTGCCGCCAGCCTGATCCAGTCGCGGACCTTTTTAAGTTTTGAGGTCTATCTGGTGACCACGCTGATTTATCTTGCGCTGTCGGTGGCGATGCGGCTGCTGCTGCTGGCCGCCGGGCGTAAATGGCTGAGAGGAGCGCAGAGATGACCACTTTTACCGACTGGGACATTGTTCGCAATCTGCTGCTGGCCGCACGCTGGACCCTGCTGCTGTCGCTGACCGCTTTTTTCGGCGGCACGGTGGTGGCGCTACCGCTGGTACTGGTTCGCCTCAGTCGCCGACGCTGGCCGACGCGGCTGGTGCGCTGTTACAGCGAACTTTTTCAGGGGACGCCGCTGCTGATGCAGCTGTTTCTGGCCTTTTTCGGCGTGGCGCTGTTTGGCATTGACGTCTCGCCCTGGACCGCCGCCTCGCTGGCGCTGACGCTCTATACCAGCGCCTTTCTGGTGGATATCTGGCACGGGAGCATCAGCGCGCTGCCGAAAGGGCAGTGGGAAGCCTCACGCTGCCTGGGACTGAATACCGGGCAGACGCTCTGGCGGGTGGTGCTGCCGCAGGCGCTGCGCATCGGCATTGCCCCCACCGTGGGCTTTGCCGTACAGGTGGTGAAAGGCACCGCGCTGGCGTCGATTATCGGCTTTGTCGAACTGACCAAAGCCGGCACCATCCTGAATAACGTGACCTATCAACCTTTTAAAGTGTTCGGGCTGGTGGCGCTGGGCTACTTCCTGATGTGTTATCCGCTGTCCCGCTACAGCCAGTATCTGGAGAAGAAATTCAATGCCGCTCATCACCATTAATCAGGTACAGAAATACTACGGTGATAACCACGTCCTTAAGGGTGTGGATCTCGACGTCGATATGGGCGAAGTGATCTCGATTATTGGCCGCAGCGGCTCCGGCAAAAGCACCCTGCTGCGCTGTATGAATGGCCTTGAAGCCTATCAGGAGGGCAGCATCAAGCTGGGCGGTATGACCATCACCCACCGCGACTCGCAGGCGCGCGAGATCAGCCGATCGGTCGGCATGGTTTTCCAGAACTTCAATCTGTTCCCGCACATGACCGCGCTGGAAAACGTCATGCTGGCGCCGCGCCGCGTGCTGAAAAAGAGCGAAGCCGCGTGTCGCACGCTGGCGGCGCAGATGCTGGAAAAGGTCGGGCTCGGCGACCGGATGAACTACTACCCGGCAAACCTCTCTGGCGGACAGCAGCAGCGCGTGGCGATTGCGCGTGCGCTGGCGATGTCGCCAAAGGTGCTGCTGTGCGACGAAATCACCTCTGCGCTCGATCCCGAGCTGGTCGGCGAGGTGTTAAAGGTGCTTGAGCAGCTGGCCCGCGAGGGCATGACCCTGATTCTGGTCACTCACGAAATGAACTTCGCCCGGGAAGTGGGCGATCGCGTGGTGTTTATGCATCAGGGCCGCGTCTGGGAGCAGGGAGACAGCAGGACGGTATTTGCCAACCCGCAGACCCAGGAACTGAAACAGTTTATCTCGTCCGTGCGCGGCCTCGGCCAGGCGCAGGGCGACTGACAAAGGAGAGAACAGATGGAATTAAGCCACTACCCGCAGATTAACCCGCCTCCGCGCCTGCTGATGGGCCCCGGCCCGATCAATGCCGACCCCCGCGTGCTGCGCGCGATGTCCAGCCAGCTGCTCGGCCAGTATGACCCGGCGATGACCCATTACATGAACGAGGTGATGGCGCTGTATCGCGGCGTGTTTCGCACCGAAAACCGCTGGACGCTGCTGATTGACGGTACTTCCCGCGCCGGGATCGAGGCGATTTTACTGTCGGCGATCCGCCCCGGCGACAAAGTGCTGGTGCCGGTATTCGGTCGTTTTGGTCATCTGCTGTGTGAAATTGCCCGCCGCTGCCGCGCGGAGGTGCACACCATCGAGGTGCCCTGGGGCGAGGTCTTTACGCCGGACAGGATCGAGGACGCGATCAAAGCCGTGCGCCCGCGCCTGCTGCTGACCGTGCAGGGCGATACCTCCACGACGATGCTTCAGCCGCTGAACGAGCTGGGTGCCATCTGTAAAAAGTATGGCGTGCTGTTCTACACCGATGCCACCGCGTCGCTGGCCGGTAACGTACTGGAAACCGACGCCTGGGGTCTGGACGCGGTCTCCGCCGGGATGCAGAAGTGCCTTGGCGGCCCGTCAGGCACCTCGCCTGTCACCCTCAGCCCGCAAATGGAGGCGGCGATCCGCCGGCGTAAATGCGTGGAGCAGGGGATCCGCACCGCCGATCACCAGCAGGGTGAAGAGGAGATGATCTGGTCGAACTATTTCGATCTCGGCATGATCATGGACTACTGGGGACCGGAGCGGCTGAATCACCATACCGAGGCCACCAGCGCGCTGTTCGGCGCACGCGAATGCGCCCGGGTGATTCTGGAAGAGGGGCTGGAAAAGGGGATTGCCCGCCACCAGCTGCACGGCGATGCGCTGCTGAAAGGCATTCAGGGTATGGGGCTGGAGGTCTTTGGCGATCTGCAACATAAGATGAGCAACGTGCTGGGGGTGGTGATTCCAAAGGGGATCAACGGTGACCAGGTGCGCCATCTGATGCTGGAGGATTTTGGCATTGAAATCGGCACCTCGTTTGGCCCGCTGCACGGCAAGGTGTGGCGTATTGGCACCATGGGCTACAACGCGCGCAAAGCGTGCGTGATGACCACCCTGAGCGCGCTGGAGTCGGTGCTGACGCATCTTGGCTACCAAACGACCCAGGGCGCGGCCATGCAGTCGGCGTGGGATCGCTATGCGCAGGAGAACGGCTGATGAGTGATTGCCAGATGAGCGAAGCCAGCGCCACGCTGGCCGCTGCACGGGTGATGGCACGCTGTGACGCACTGGCTGAAATCAGTGAAACGGCAGGCGCCCTGACCCGCGTCTATCTGTCGCCCGAGCATCTGCGCGCCAATGCGCAGGTGGGGGCGTGGATGGCAGCGGCGGGCATGCGGGTCTGGCAGGACAGCGTCGGCAATATCTGCGGTCGCTACGAGGGACAAAGCGCAGACGCGCCTGCGCTGCTGCTGGGGTCGCATCTTGATACCGTGCGTAATGCCGGTCGCTACGACGGCATGCTGGGCGTCCTGACGGCAATAGAAGTTGTGCAGGCGCTGCATCAGCAAAACCAGCGTCTGCCGCTGGCGATTGAGGTGATAGGCTTTGGTGATGAGGAAGGCACGCGGTTTGGCATTACGCTGCTGGGGAGCCGGGGGCTGACCGGCCGCTGGCCGGAGAGCTGGGTTAACCATCCTGATGCTAACGGGGTCACGGTGGCGCAGGCGATGGATCAGGTCGGCCTGGACGGGGCCGCGGTGCAGAACGCCGCGCGCAGAGCAGATGATATCGCTGCCTATCTCGAACTGCATATTGAACAGGGGCCATGCCTGGAGCAGGCAGGACTTGCGCTTGGGGTCGTGACCGCCATCAACGGTGCCCGTCGTCTGAACTGCCGGTTTACCGGCGAGGCGGGCCATGCCGGAACGGTGCCGATGACGCACCGTAAGGATGCGCTGGCCGCCGCCGCCGGATGGATGGTATTTATTGAACAGGCCACGCAAAAACGCCATCCGCAGTTGGTCGCCACCGTCGGTACGCTACAGTGCCAGCCGGGCGCGGTAAACGTTATTCCCGGCGAGGTTCAGCTGACGCTGGACGTACGCGGGCCGGACGATCGGGCGCTGGCCGAGCTGCTGGCGGAATTACTGCACGAGGGTGAAGCGATTGCGCTGCGCCGTGGGCTGACCTTCAGCGCCGATGAGTATTATCACATCCCGGCGACGGGCTGCGATGAGAAACTCCAGGCGGCGCTGAGCCTCGCTGTGGATCGGGTTCAGGGTCGCAGCCTGTCGCTGCCCAGCGGCGCGGGCCATGATGCAATCGCCATCGCGGAGCGCTGGCCGGTGGGAATGCTGTTCGTGCGTAACGACCGGGGGATCAGCCACCATCCGGCGGAATCGGTGATGGAAAGCGACGTGGCGCTGGCGCTTCAGGCGTATCAGCAGGCCGTATGCAATGTGGCGCTATCATTAAGTGAGTAACGGGATGGGCAGATTTAGAGGAATCTTATGACGCTGGAATATTTTAATCAGGCGACGGCTGATGAGGCTAAAAACCAGATTGCACACTGCGTGGCGCTGGAAGCGTGGGCCGCCGCCCTGGTCGCGGCCCGCCCCTTTGCCTCGCTGGACGATTTACTCAGGGCCGGAAGCGAGCTGGCCCGTCGCTGGGATGAGCAGGCGTTAAGCCTTGCGCTCTCTGCGCATCCGCGCATTGGCGAAAATGCCTCGGGGAATAGCAAAGAGGCGAGGTTGTCCAGAGGTGAGCAGCAGCAGGTCAGCCGCGAGGATAGTGAACTCCGGCAGGCGCTGCGGGCAGGGAACATGGCCTACGAGCAGCGTTTCGCACAGGTATTTTTAATCCGCGCCAGGGGCCGCAGTGGCGAAGAGATCCTGACCGAGCTGCATCGCCGCCTGCTTAATACGCCGCAGCAGGAACGCCAGGAAGCGCTCGATCAGCTGCGGGAAATCACCCTGCTGCGCCTGAAGGAGACGTTTAATGAGCACGATTAGCACACATGTATTGGACACCGCGCTGGGCAAACCGGCGGCTGGGGTAGCTATTGCGCTGGAACGACAGGAGCAGCGTGGCTGGCGGGCGATCGCTCAGGGCCATACAGATGGTGACGGGCGACTGAAGGCTTTAACCCCGAACCCGCTGCCGCCGGGGCGCTATCGCCTGACGGCGGAGATTGGTGACTACTTCGCAGCCAGCGGGCGCGATGCCCTTTACGTCAGCGCACAGATTGATTTTGTCCTGCCTGAATCGGGCAGCCATTACCATCTGCCATTTCTGATCTCCCCCTGGTCATGGTCCACCTACCGGGGCAGTTAAACCGGCCGTGAATCCACCTCATCCGCCCCGGCTTGCGCATCCCTGCCAATTCCCTCAAATAATGATGGGTGATGCTCAGCTATTACAGATGCAATGACTGGAATGACTGGAATGACTGGAATATTACTGAAAATAAAAGAGCGGAATTTTTTATAATTCAGACTTGCCTCTCATTTTATGAAATAAATGCTCATTTACTCATCAGTACCGAAGGCATATACTCTCCGAAAGGGATGAGTAAAAATTATCATGGAGCGATAATGTATTACGGTAATGAAGTTATAGGCTTTTTACAGTCCAATAAAATCCTCGCACTGAAGCTCGACCACGCCTTTACAGGCGTCGGCAAGATGGTATCAAAGAAGGTGGATACAATAAGCGCAGGTGCAAAACGTGCGCTGTATTACACATCCTGCTTTACTGACGAATATCAGGACGTCTGCCAGCAGCAAAAGATCGAAGATATTCGATTTGCTAAAGGGGTATATTATCTTCTGCGACATGAAGATGTTGTATATGAAATGCTTAAGATTTACTTTCAAGAACTCTTCCGATACAGGGCCTCAGAACAACTTGAGAATATCAAAAAAATGCTTATGGCAGTGAATGTCCATATAGCCGCCAGCTCACTCACCAACGCCGGATTCGCCTTAGCGGCAGCATCGTCCGTCGCCGTTGGTTTGAACCTAAATCTCGAAATCAGCGCACTCTTAGGCAACTGGGCTTCGAGGGGGATCGCGGCTGTTGGCATATATGGCATCATTCAGAAAGCAGCAGAAAGCGCACATCGCCTTCAATTTACTTACCCTGCATTCTACGCTGCGCTCTATGCTCGAGAGTTGGAAATGATGTACTTCCTGACAGAGCCATTGTTTGAAAAAGCGGGTGCGCTTAAAGCAAGGTGGGCGTCGGATGATGACATTAAAGATATCATTATCAACATGATTAGATAGCCATGATGAATCTTATCCGAAGGTTTTTTAGACGATTGTTCAGGTCATTGTTTTCGATGTACGGCCCCGCAGTGCTAACACTGATTTTTGCCGTCGTTCTGGTGCGTTTTTTCCCTGATGGCCCAATATGGCCGGTACCCATATTTCTCCTTTTCATGCTATTTATTTTTGGCCGCTACGTGAAATGGTAACCTACTGAACGTTAGCGCCCTTTAAAATTTATTTATAAGGAAATAACATGTCTGCTCCCGCACATTTGTGGCTTGAAGATGAAAATGGCTCTCCTGTTGTTGGCAGTTGTTTAATTCCACAACGCTTAGGCTCAATCGAATTAAAATCTTTTTCGCATGGTGTAACCATTCCTGTAGAGTCGGGCTGGGGAAAACTTACGGGCACGCGCGTTCATCGGCCTGTCGTAATAGTGAAAGAGTTCGATCAGACAACGCCACTCCTTTATCGCGCTGTATGTGAAGGTCGCACACTGAAAAAAGCCCTGGTCAGGATGTACCGAATTTTTGAATCAGGCATTGAGTCTGAATATTTCAATATCATCATGGAAAACGTCAAAATTACCACGGTTTCGCCTTATCTTGCCCCTAACGGCATAAGTAGCACCCACCTTGAAACGCTTGAAGTGCGTTATGAGGCAATCACCTGGACGTTTACGGAAGGAAATATTATCTACCGCGACGCATGGAACGATCGCGTCTGTGCCTGACGACGGCGGGCATCGGTAGAGGCCATCCTTTAAAGAAGAGGGTACTGAAAAAATCACCGTCCGGAAATTTCAGCGGTTCCGGCATAACACTCTCTGTCGTGCGCTGGCCACGTCACAGCACAATCGCGACCAGCACCGCCAACAGCAGGGCAATATAAACGCGGGCGTGCAGGGCATCCGGTACGGCCGGAACCACGCGGCGGGTAAACAGAATGCCCAGCCAGCCTGCCAGCGTCAGCAGCGCCAGGATTTTCAGATTGATAAAGCCGAGGTAGCCGGGGGCCTTGACCGCCTGTAGCCCGCTTGCGATATAGACAGCCGCGCCGCAAACGGCAACGGGCAGGGAGAGCGGATTCGCCGCGCTTACGCAGTCACGCATTGTGTAGCCATGTCGCCTGAGCAGCGGTACGGTCATCACGCTGCCGCCCACGCCAAGCAGTGCCGCCACCAGGCCGATCGCCACCCCGCCGACGCCAGAGGTTAAGGCCGAAAGCCTGCGCCGGGCGGGGCGGTGTAGAAAGCCTTTGCGCATCAGGCAGTCTGCCAGGGTAACCAGCATATAAATCATAAACAGCAGCCGGATGGTCCGATCGGCAATCTCTCCGGCAAGCAGCGATCCCA
This sequence comes from Erwinia sp. ErVv1, assembly GCF_900068895.1. Classification (GTDB taxonomy): domain Bacteria; phylum Pseudomonadota; class Gammaproteobacteria; order Enterobacterales; family Enterobacteriaceae; genus Erwinia. The sequence continues at coordinate 80,975 of NZ_CDPK01000005.1, forward strand.
TTACAGCCCCTATTGCGATGTACCCTGCCAGCGGAAACAGCATGGCGGCTGACAGCCTGCCCGCCCGCCAGTTCTGCCTGCTTGCCCAGCCGGCGTTAAATATCATCACCGCCGTGGAGGTCGCGACGGCAATATGCATGGCGCTGTCGGACAGGTCGGGCTGGCGCACCAGCATCTGATAGACAAAAGGCACCACCACAAAGCCGCCGCCAAAGCCAAAAAGCACCGTGGTGATGCCGGTGACAAAACCCGCGAGTAAAATCGTTATTAACTCCGCCATTCATTTATTCCATCAGATGCGTTAAGCGACGATCCTAACGTGGGAACCTGGCGCTTCCCATTTCTGCGGCGCTCATTTACCCTTGCGAATCGGTCAGGCTGGGGGGTGACGGTGTAGATGCGTAACGTGCATATTGATGATTATGATGCGCTCGCCCGCGAAGTGGTGGCGGTGGGTAACGACTATCCGGAGGGGTATCGGCTTCCCACGCACCGCCACCGGCGGGCGCAGATTTTATATGGCGCTACCGGGCTGATGGAAGTCACCACGGATATGGGGCGCTGGACCGTGCCGCCGCAGCATGCGGTATGGATCCCGCCGCAGATGGCGCACAGCGTGAAGTTTACCGGCGTTTCAACGCGCAGCCTCTATATCGAACCCACCAGCGCCAGCAGGCTGAACGTCGGGGAGGCGTGCAAAATTATCAGCGTGTCGCCGCTGCTGAGGCAGCTACTGATTGAGGCGGTAATGCTGGATCCACTCTACGACTCGCCGCGCGATCGCCTGCTGATCTCGCTGCTGCTGGAAGAGCTGGCACTGATGCCCTGCCGCCAGTTTGATATCCCCCTGCCACGTGAGGAAAAGCTGTTGAAGCGGTGTCAGGCCTTTCTGGCCGCGCCGGATATCCACGATGCGGCGGATGACTGGGCCGCCATGCTGTTTATGAGCCAGAGCACCTTCCGGCGCTACTTCCTTAAGCAGACGGGGATGTCGTTTATGGCCTGGCGGCAGCGGGCCTGTGTGGTTGTCGCGCTCAGCAGGCTGGTGGAGGGAACGCCGGTATCCGGGGTGGCGCTGGCGCTGGGCTACGACAGCGGATCGTCGTTTTCCACCATGTTCCGCCGGGTTACCGGCCAGCCGCCTTCGTTTTACCTGCCTGGCGGTCAGCTGGCGCGTACAGAACACCCGCTCAGAGGGTAAAGGTATCCGCATCGCGCCACGCCGGGAAGCGCTCGCGATAGTCGCTCAGCGTTTCCAGAGACAGTTCAGCATTTAACACGGCGGGCTGATGCGGCTCGCCCGCCGCCAGGATCTCACCCTGCGGGCTGATAATTCGGCTGTCGCCGCTGTAGTGATGGTGGTTGCCGTCGCTGCCCACGCGGTTGCACCCGGCGATGTACGCCTGATTCTCAATGGCGCGGGCCAGCAGCAGCGCCTGCCAGTGGGCGGCGCGCGCTTCGGGCCAGTTAGCCACGTAAAGCGCCAGATCGTAATCATTGCGACTGCGTGAGAACACCGGGAAACGCAGGTCATAGCAGACCTGCGGCAGGATCCGCCAGCCGCGCCACTCGATTATCTCCCGACGGTCGCCCGCCAGGTAATGGTGATGCTCATCGGCCATGCGGAACAGATGTCGCTTATCATAGCGATGCACCTTACCGCCCGGCTCCACCAGCAGAAAACGGTTAACCGCGCCTTTTGCGGTCTGAATGGCAGCACTGCCCCCGACCAGCGCCCCGGTGGCCTTCGCTTTCTCATGCAGCCAGTCTGTCACCCGCGCTTCCGGCAGGGAGCTTTTCGCCGCCTCCATGGCAAACCCGGTGGTAAACATCTCCGGCAGCACAATCAGATCGCGCCCCTTCAGGTCGGCCAGCAGCGTATCGAAAAAGCGCAGATTGGCTTCGCCATCCATCCAGACCAGCGGCTGCTGGAGAACGGTCAGATTTAAAGTTGACACAGGCGCTCCGCGGCAGCATCCAGCGTGGCTTCCTGTTTGGCAAAGCACAGGCGGATCAGTTTATAAGGGAAAGGTCCGGCGCAGAATACCGACAGCGGAATAGCCGCCACGCCCACCTCTTTCGTGAGCCACTGGCAGAACGCGACGTCATCCAGATCGGAAATCGCGCTGTAGTCGGCCAGCAGAAAGTAGGTTCCTTCGCAGGGCAGCACCTTCAGGCGGCTTTTTTCCAGCGCCTGAATAAAGCGGTCGCGTCGGGCACGATAAAATTCGGGCAGTTCGCGATAGTGTTCCGGCTCGGCATTCAGCATATCGGCCAGCGCCAGCTGGGCCGGCGTATTTACCGCAAAGGTCAGATACTGATGTACCTTGCGCACCTCAGCCGACAGCGCGGGCGGCGCTATGCAGTATCCCACCTTCCAGCCGGTCATATGGTAGGTTTTCCCGAACGAAGAGACGGCGATAGCGCGCTCGCGCAGCGGAGCATGGGCCAGCACGCTGGCGTGGCCCGCCTCCGCGAAGCAGATATGCTCATACACTTCATCGCTTAACACGTAAATTTCCTGCCCGCGAATGGCCTGCCACAGGGATTCAAAATCGCTTTTCTGCCAGACGGTGGCAGAGGGATTGTGCGGCGTATTCAGAATAACCAGTCGGGTACGCGGCGAGAGCAGGGCGGCAAACGCCGACCAGTCGACGTGAAACCCCGGCGGCTGGAGAGTCACGCGCCGCATGATGCCCCCCGCGAGGGTGACGGCAGGCGCATAGCTGTCATAGCTGGGATCGAAGCAGATAACCTCATCACCCGGCCGCACCAGGGCGGTAATGGCGGCGAAGAGCGCCTCGGTAGCACCGGCGGTGACCGTGATTTCGCTGTTACTGTCGGGCTGGTGGCCGTAAAGCGCCGCTGTTTTCGCGGCAATGGCCTCGCGCAGCGGCTGCACGCCGGTCATGGGCGCATACTGATTTGCGCCCGCGCTGACGTGGTGGGCCAGACGCGCTTTCAGGTAGTCCGACCCGTCGAAATCGGGAAAGCCCTGAGAAAGGTTAATGGCGTTGTGCTGCTGCGCCAGCGCGCTCATCTGCGAGAAAATAGTGGTGCCCAGAGCGGGAAGTTTGCTCTGCGGTGTCAGTGACGTCTGGCTCATTATCGGTAACCCTTGCGAAACGCTTATCCCGGACTGGCACCCTGTGACTGTTGCGGCAGAGTGAAATCCGTTGGGAATTAATGATGTGTTGGAGGTGTCTTGCTGCCACTATAGCCTCGATGTTAATATTTGGCAATCGAGACGCTTAGACGTCTAAACGCTAACGTTATGCTCGCCGATCCGGCAGAGAAAAGGAAACCTATGACCCTCACTCCGCAGTTAGATCAGCTGGTGGCCGCCTGCCACTGGATCGGTGCCAGGGGCTGGGCACCGGCCACCGGCGGCAATATGTCGATACGTCAGGATGCTGAGTTTTGCCTGTTAAGCGCGTCCGGCAAAGACAAAGGCGCGCTGACCCGCGATGACTTTATTCAGGTTGAAATTGCCAGCAACCTCGTCCCCTCTGGCCGAAAGCCGTCGGCAGAGACCGGGCTGCACACGCTGATTTACCGGCTGTTTCCCGATGCGGGCGCGGTACTGCATACCCACACCGTCAATTCGACCGTCCTCTCACGTATTGCGAAGGGGGCCGCATTAGAATTGCAGGGCTATGAAATGCAGAAAACGCTGGCCGGACAGACCTCGCATCTTGATCGGGTGTCGGTTGCACTGTTCGATAACGATCAGGATATTGATGCCCTGGCGGGCCGTATTGACCAGTACGCTCAGCATCAGCCGCTGCGCTATGGTTTTCTGCTGCGGGGACACGGGCTGACGTGCTGGGGACGGGACGTCAGTGAGGCAAGACGCCATCTTGAAGGGCTGGAGTTTCTCTTCCAGTGCGAACTACAACGTCGGCTATTGGAGGCCAAATGATCCGCGCAATTGTTACCGATATTGAAGGAACCACCAGCGATATTCGTTTTGTTCATGATGTGCTTTTCCCCTACGCGCGGGAAAACCTCGCGGCCTTTATTGCCGCCTTTCAGCATCGTGATGAGGTGGCCCAGGCGCTGAACGATCTGCGCGATGAGATAGCCCAGCCGCAGGCCACCACGGAAGATTTGATTACCGTGCTGTTCGCATTTATGGACGAGGATCGCAAGTCCACCGCGCTGAAAGCGCTCCAGGGCATGATCTGGCGCGACGGCTATGTTAACGGCAGCTTTACGGGTCATCTCTATGCGGATGTCCTGCCCGCGCTGGAAAAGTGGCGACAGCAGGCGATTGATCTCTATGTATATTCCTCAGGCTCAGTCCCTGCGCAAAAATTGTTATTTGGCTACAGCGACGAGGGTGATATTACTGGACTGTTCAGCGGCTACTTTGACACCCACGTGGGAGCCAAGCGCGATACGCTCTCCTATCGCAATATCGCCGATGAGACCGGCTTACAGCCGCACGAACACCTGTTTTTATCCGATATTCATCAGGAGCTGGATGCCGCGCAAGACGCGGGCTGGCAGACCCTACAGCTGGTGCGTGACGGGGCAGACACACAGAGTCGGCACCGTCAGGTAAACCGTTTTGATCAGATTAACCTGGAGTCGTTTTCACTATGAGTGCACTGACCCTGTTTACCGACAGCGAAGCCACCAGGCCGGTGTGGCACAGCACCGATGCTGACGAAATCCGCCAGCAGCTAAATGCAAAAGGCGTGCGCTTTGAGCGCTGGGAAGCGGATCGCGATCTGGGTGAAAACCCCGATGCTGACACGGTGATTAACGCGTATCAGCATGCGATTGACCGGCTGGTGGCGGAGAAAGGCTACCAGAGCTGGGACGTTATCAGCATGCGTGCCGATAACCCGCAGAGGGAGGTGCTGCGCACGAAGTTCCTGTCTGAGCATACGCACGGTGAAGATGAGGTGCGTTTCTTTGTGGAGGGCGCGGGTCTGTTCTGCCTGCATCTGGATGGACATATTTATCAGATCCTCTGCGAGAAGAACGATCTGATATCCGTTCCGGCAGGCACGCCGCACTGGTTTGATATGGGCTCGTCACCCCACTTTACCGCTATCCGCATTTTCGATAATCAGGAAGGCTGGATTGCCAACTTTACCGGCGACGCGATAGCGGATGCTTATCCGCGCCTGCCGTAGAAAGCACCTGCGGCAACCTCTGCCGGGGTGACCACGCCGGTATCCAGCACCCAGCCGCTAATCAGGGCGGCTGGCGTGACGTCAAAGGCGGGGTTATAAACCCGGGCGTTTTCCGGGGCCCACTGCACGTCACCAAAGCTGCCCGCCACGCCGGTGACTTCACTGGCGGCGCGCTGCTCAATAGGGATAGCGTTACCGTCCGGGCAGCTGCTGTCGAGCGTCGTGTGCGGGGCGGCAACGTAAAAGGGAATGCGGTGATAGTGAGCCAGCACCGCCAGGCTGTAGGTGCCAATTTTATTGGCAACGTCGCCGTTGGCCGCAATGCGATCGGCACCGACCCAAATGGCGTCAACCTGCTGCTGCGCCATCAGGCTGGCGGCCATGCTGTCGCAAATCAGCTGGTAGGGCACACCCAGTTCGCCCAGCTCCCAGGCCGTCAGGCGTCCACCCTGAAGTAGCGGGCGGGTTTCGTCCACCCAGACGTTTTCGACATTGCCCTGCTGCCAGCCGCGCGCAATGACCCCCAGCGCGGTGCCCACACCGGCAGTCGCCAGCCCGCCGGTATTGCAGTGGGTCAGCAGGCGGCTGCCCGGTTTGATAAGCGCAGCCCCCGCCGTCGCAATACTCTCGCACAGCGCCTTATCCTCCCCGACCAGGCGCAGGGCTTCCCTGCTGAGCGCGGCGGCTACGTTGTCCGGTGCCTGAGCCAGTACCTGCTTCATGCGGTCGAGATTATTCATCAGATTGACGGCGGTGGGGCGGGCGGCCCGCAGCACCTCCAGCGCCGCCGCCAGTTCGGCTTTTGGCAACCCGTTCTCCGCCAGCAGCGCCAGCAGCAGGCTGGCAGAAAGGCCAATGAGCGGCGCACCACGCACCCGCAGGGCTTTGATATGACCCACCAGCGAGGCCACATCAGGCGTCGGGCACCAGTTTTTTTGCTGCGGAAGCGCCTGCTGATCGAGGATCCAAAGCTGATTGTCACGAACTTGTAAGCTGGTTGTGCTCAGTGTCTGCATGAGAAGTAAAATCCTGGTTGCGTCGTCAGGCGATATTGTGCCAACATGCCTGACGGATGTATAGACGTCTGCACGGCTTGTTTGCAACAAATTAACGTCACGCGAACGTTTCTGTGAGGCAGCGGGCAGACAGCAATGGGCTAATGAGGGTGAGTTGATGTCGCAATATCGTACTTTCACTGCAGCGGATGCCGTGGAATATGCCCGCCAGTATGGCGGTGTTGAAAATCCGGACAGTCTGGTTGAGTCGCAGGAGATCGGTGACGGCAACCTTAATCTGGTATTTAAGATATTCGACCGCGACGGCAACAGCCGGGTCATTGTCAAGCAGGCGCTACCCTATGTGCGCTGCGTGGGTGAATCCTGGCCGCTGACGCTCGATCGCGCGCGCATTGAAGCCGAGGTATTGCAGATCCACGGTCAGTATTGCCCGGAATATACGGTGAAGATCCTGCATCACGATCCCGAGCTGGCGGTGATGGTGATGGAAGATCTCTCCCACCTGGCGATCTGGCGCGGCGAGCAGGTTAGGGGGCGGGACTATCCGCAGGCATCCGCGCAGCTTGGTGAATATCTGGCGCAGACGCTGTTTCATACCTCTGACTTCTACCAGCATCCGTATCAGAAAAAAGCGGAGGTGATTCGCTTTACCAATCCCGAGCTGTGCGACATTACCGAAGAGCTGTTTTTCAACGAGCCGTACGAAGTGCATGAGCGTAACGGCTATCCGCGCGCCCTGGAGCCGCTGGCCGCCTCGCTGCGGGATGACGACGAGCTTCGTCTCAAGGTGGCGGCGCTTAAGCACCGCTTTTTCTCTCATGCTGAAGCGCTGCTCCACGGCGATGTCCATAGTGGTTCAATCTTCGTGGGTGACAATACGCTGAAGCTGATTGATGCAGAGTTTGGCTACTACGGCCCGATCGGGTTTGACGTGGGTAGCGCGCTCGGCAATCTGCTGATTAACTACTGTGCGCTCCCGGGGCTGCTGGCCCCCCGAGAGGCGGCAGACGCCCGCGAGAAACGCCTGAACGACGTACGTGTCACCTGGCAAAGCTTTGCGGATCGCTTCCTGACGCTGACCGCTGAGAAATCGCGCGATCGCGCGCTGGCCTGGCCGGGCTACGGCGCGGCCTTTTTGCGTAAGGTGTGGTGCGATACCCTGGGATACTGCGGTACCGAGCTTATCCGCCGTACGGTAGGGATGTCGCAGGTGGCTGACATCAAAACGATTGAAGATGAGGTGATGAAGGTGGAGTGCGTACGCCAGGCGATCGCGCTGGGCAGAACGCTGATCCTGGCCGCGGATCATGTGGAGAATATCGACGCGCTGATCGCTCGTGTGCGGCAGAACGGTTGAGATACTGACGACTGGCGTGCGGCAGGACGGTTAACGCTGTACAGCTTTCTCTTTGGCGGGGTATGGGTTTCCGTTAACGCTGAACGCTTCCCACCGGCGGTTATTGGCCCGGTGGATTTTCAGCTTTCGTTCGTCGCTATCCTCCCCCTTCAGCCGCTGATTTGCGTTGAAGGGGAAGGGAGGTTGAGTCAATAACGTCAGGCTATGGCCGTTTTTCTTGCATCATCAGGTATCTTTTGCAATGTAGCCTGCTCCTGCTCCTGCTCCTGCTCCTGCTCCTGCTCCTGCTCCTCAGACGCAGATGGAGGCTGAGGCCCGGACGCCCTGCTAAGCGGCTGGGTCGCCAGCGCATCGGCCTCAAACTCATCAACGTTAATCGAGCGCAGGCGGCTGGCTTCGGCGCGGGTCAGGATGGCGGCCTCCTCTTCATTCAGCCACTGCTGCTCCAGCCCCTGCTTCGCCAGCGCGTCCAGGCGGGTAAAGGGCAGGTTTTTTTTCTGCTCTTTGCACAGGCGGTCGTGAATGATTTCGGCTGCCATTATGTCCAGCAGGGCCTCTTCCAGCTGTCCGGCCGGATTATGCTCTGACGCGGTCAGATACTGGCCGCGACCAATGCGGCTGCGGGTCGCGGACGGCACCTGAAGGATGCGCGCCAGCTGGTGATCCAGCCGGTCTGACGGCGGCAGGCAGCGGCGGCCCAGCGGGAATATCGTCAGGCGAAGCAGACCCGCGACGGCGCGGTTAGGAAAGTTCCTTAACAGCGCGTCCGTAGCGTCTTCCGCCTGCTTTAACGCATCCTGCACGCCCCAGTGCAGCAGCGGCAGATCGGCCTTATTGCGGCCTTCATCTTCAAAGCGTTTGAGTGCCGCAGAGGCGAGATAAAGCTGGCTGAGCACGTCGCCCAGACGGGCAGAGATGCGCTCACGTCGCTTCAGGCTGCCGCCCATTACCGACATCGAGACATCGGCAAGCAGCGCCATATTGGCACTCACGCGGTTAAGGTGCTGATAGTAGCGGCGGGTGGCATCGCGGGTTGGCGCGCGGCTGGTGCGTCCGCCGGTAATACCCAGCCACAGGCTGCGCACGGCGCAGCTGCCGACGTGACCGATATGGCTGAACAGCGCGCGGTCAAAAGTAGCGAGGTCGTGATTTTGTGCCGCCGCCATTTCGGTCAGCACATACGGATGGCAGCGAATCGCCCCCTGGCCGAAGATAATCATGCTGCGGGTGAGGATATTTGCCCCTTCCACGGTGATGGCCACCGGCGCACCCTGATAGGCACGGGCAATGAAGTTGCCCTTGCCGAGCATAATCCCTTTGCCACCGGCGATATCCATCGCATCAATAATCGCCCGCTGCCCGCGATGGGTGCAGTGGTATTTAACAATGGCGGAGAGCACCGCCGGTTTTTCACCCAGCACAATACCGTAGGTAATCAGCGAAGCGGCGGCATCCATCATCCAGGCATTACCGGCGATACGCGCCAGCGGCTCTTCAATACCTTCCATTTTGCCTATCGGCAGGCGGAACTGGCGGCGAATATGGGCGTAGGCCCCGATAGCCATTGCAATGCTTTTCAGGCTGCCCGTTGAGTTGGAGGGGAGGGTGATACCGCGTCCCACCGAGAGACACTCGACCAGCATCCGCCAGCCCTGCCCGGCCATCTTCGGCCCGCCGATAATGGTATCAATGGGAACAAAAATATCCTTGCCGCGCGTCGGGCCGTTCTGGAAAGGCACGTTGAGCGGGAAGTGACGTTGACCGATCTCCACGCCCGGCGTATGGGTAGGGATCAGCGCGCAGGTAATACCCAGCGACTCGGTATCGCCCAGCAGATGATCGGGATCGTAAAGCTTAAACGCCAGCCCCAGCACTGTCGCAATCGGCGCGAGGGTAATGTAGCGCTTATTCCAGCTGAGGCGCATACCCAATACCTGCTGTCCCTGCCAGTCACCCATGCAGACAACGCCGGTGTCGGGAATGGCACCGGCATCGGAACCTGCTTCCGGGCTGGTCAGGGCAAAACAGGGGATCTCCTCTCCGCGGGCCAGACGCGGCAGATAGTGATTTTTCTGCGCATCAGTGCCGTAATGCTGAAGCAGCTCGCCGGGACCAAGCGAATTGGGCACGCCCACGGTGATCGCCAGAATGCCGGAGACGCCCGCCAGCTTCTGCAATACCAGCGCCTGGGCGTAAGCGGAAAATTGCAGGCCGCCGTACTCTTTCCTGATGATCATCGCGAAGAAGCGGTGCTCTTTCAGAAAGGCCCACAGCTCGGGCGGCAAATCGGCCATTTCATGGGTAATCGCGAAGTCGTTTGCCATACGGCAGGCTTCCTCTACCGGCCCGGCCAGAAAAGCCTGTTCATCGGCGGTGAGGCGCGGCTGCGGGTAGTCGTGCAGCTTCTGCCAGTTGGGATTGCCGCGAAATAGCTCGCCTTCCCACCAGGTGGTGCCCGCCTCAATCGCCTCTTTTTCGGTACGCGACATCGGTGGCATCACCTTTTGAAAGGTGCGCAGCATCGGCTTAGAGAACATCGCCCGCCTTACGGGCAGCAGGTTTAATGGCAGCAGAATCACCGCCAGCGGAATTAGCAGCCATGGCGTCCAGACGCCACCTGCGGCCCAGGCAATGCACCATACCAGCAGGGCGAGACTGCTTAACGGCAGGTTTACGCGATGATAAAACAGGGCGGCAATCAGGACGATCGTCGCAAGGCAGCTAAGAGCCAGCATAAAATTTCTCCAGAAGTAAGAGGTCTGACCTGTTAGGAGTATATGTAGTTGAGATGGTTTTTATTAGCAATCTGGTTACATAATAATTACAACCTGGCTCACACTCCGCGTGTATCACGCGTGAAACGTCTGGACCGGCAGGAAGGGTGCTGTTCCCCCCTCCTGCAAGTTGATAAACTGGCGGCGACCTCACTTAAAAGGATCTCTCTATGTATCAGGACATCATTCGTGCAGAACTCAATGAAGCCGCCGAAACGCTCACCCATTTCCTGAGCGATGACGCCAATATCCATGCCATTCAGCGCGCGGCCGTGCTGCTGGCAGATGCATTTAAAGCGGGGGGCAAAGTCCTTTCCTGTGGCAACGGCGGATCGCACTGCGATGCGATGCACTTTGCTGAGGAGCTGACAGGACGCTACCGGGAAAACCGTCCGGGCTATCCGGCCATTGCCATCTCGGACGTCAGCCATATCTCCTGCGTCAGCAATGACTTCGGCTACGACTATGTCTTCTCACGCTACGTTGAGGCGGTAGGCCGCACGGGCGACGTGCTGTTTGGTATCTCAACCTCGGGTAATTCGGCCAACGTCCTGAAGGCGATTGAGGCCGCGCGTGCGCAGGGCATGAAGGTGATCATCCTGACCGGCAAAGATGGCGGCAAGATGGATGGCCTGGCTGACGTAGAGATCCGCGTGCCGCACTTCGGCTATGCCGATCGCATTCAGGAGATCCACATCAAGGTTATTCATATCCTGATCCTGCTGATTGAAAAAGAGATGGCGAAGTAACCCTTTCCCGGCCCTGGTAGCAGGGCCTTACTGCGAGGTAGTCGCTATGTGTGAACTGCTCGGGATGAGCGCCAACGTTCCTACGGACATCTGTTTCAGCTTTACCGGTCTTGTCCAGCGCGGTGGGGGAACCGGTCCGCACAAGGATGGCTGGGGGATTACGTTTTATGAAGGAAAAGGCTGTCGCACATTCAAGGATCCCCAACCCAGCTTTAATTCGCCTGTCGCACGGCTGGTGCAGGAGTATCCGATTAAATCGCATTCCGTGGTGGCGCACATTCGCCAGGCGAACCGGGGTGAGGTGGCGCTGGAAAATACGCATCCCTTTACCCGCGAGCTGTGGGGCCGCAACTGGACCTATGCGCATAATGGGCAGCTGAAAGGCTACCGGACGCTGGATACCGGTCCCTTTCGGGCGGTCGGCGAGACCGACAGCGAGCAGGCATTTTGCTGGCTGCTGCACAAGCTGACCACGCGCTATCCGCGCACGCCGGGCAACTGGCCTGCGGTATTTCGCTATATTGCCGAACTGGCGACGGAGCTGCGGAAAAAGGGCGTATTCAATATGCTGCTGTCGGATGGCCGCTATCTGATGGCTTTCTGCTCGACGAATCTGTTCTGGATAACCCGTCGGGCACCGTTTGGCAAGGCGACGCTGCTGGATCAGGACGTTGAGATTGATTTTCAGAAGCAGACCACGCCGAATGACGTGGTCACGGTGATCGCTACCCAGCCCCTGACGGGCAATGAAACCTGGCACAAAATTGCGCCAGGCGACTGGGCGCTATTTTGTCTGGGTGAGCGCCAGCGTTGAACCGGTAGCCGGGGCGCTGAGCAGTGACCCCGGGCTATTCAGCACATAGTGACCGTCGCTGACGCTGACCGAAGGCGGCAGGTGGGTCTGCACAAACTGGGCGTAGCCCGGTTGCAGCTGCTGCCAGAAGCTGTAGTACACCGAGTTACGGTGACGCTGCATATTGCTTTCGGTCATGCGGAACGGATAGATGCTTAATTCGATACGTGGCTGACCGTTACGCAGCGCGGCTTCCACAAAGCGATAGATATCCTGAATATTGGTATCGGTCATCGCATAACAGCCGATAGACACGCAGCTGCCGTGGATCATCAGATATTTCCCTTCATATCCCTGCTGACGATCGTAGGCGTTGGGGAAGCCGACGTTAATCGCCCGATAAAAGCGGCTGTCAGGTTTTAACTGGGAAAGCCCGACGCTGTAAAATCCTTCCGGACTTTTAAAATCTCCCTGACGGCGCTTAGGCCCCAGGCCACCAGAGAAATTACAAATTCGATAGCTGTCTATTAAACGATAATCGTTGCCAATTTTGCCATAAAGCTCAAGCGTGCGTTCTTCTTTGAATATCTGAATATACACAGGCGTGCCAATTAGCTGTTTCTTTAATTCTTTGCTTACCGGTGCCAGCGGCAGTACCGGGGTGGTGGGTACGCTGGCGAAAACAACGGCTGGCAGAAAAAACATCGCAAAAAGGAGTGCGATTTTGCCCATTCTGGTTCCCTTGAAAAAGGAGGGGTGGATGCGGCGTCCGGGACGCGTTTACAGGCAATATCAGTTAATAGCCGCTATTGCTGCGTCACATTAGCATTGTCTATTTTTTTATCAAGAGAGCAGAGTATAAAATACTGAATAAAAGTGTGGCTCAGCCCTTTGCCGGTGTGCTTTGGCCAAACGGGTAATATTGTCATTCGCTTATTTCGCTGTATACTTATCCAGTACAGTTGGAGGGGGATATGCGGAAGATCATTCACGTCGATATGGACTGCTTTTATGCCGCAGTAGAGATGCGCGACGATCCCAGCCTGCGCAATATCCCGATAGCTATCGGCGGCAGCCATCTTAAGCGGGGGGTGATCAGCACCGCCAACTACCCGGCGCGCAAGTTTGGCGTACACAGCGCCATGTCCACCGCGATGGCGCTTAAGCTCTGCCCGCATCTTAAGGTGGTGCCTGGCCGTTTCGATGCCTACAAAGAAGCCAGCGCCCATATTCGTGAAATATTCTCGCGCTATACCTCCCTGATTGAGCCGCTCTCTCTGGATGAAGCCTATCTTGACGTCACCGACAGCCTGCACTGCCACGGGTCGGCCACGCTGATGGCGCGCGAAATTCGCCAGACCATCAGTCGGGAGCTGAATCTGACCGCCTCGGCAGGGGTAGCGCCGGTGAAATTTGTCGCCAAAATTGCCTCCGATCTGAATAAACCCGACGGGCAGTTCGTGATAACCCCTGATGAAATGTCGCAGTTTCTGCTGACGCTGCCGCTGGCGAAGATCCCCGGCGTCGGCAAGGTGACGGCCAAAAAGCTGGAGGAAATGGGGCTGATGACCTGCGGCGACGTGCAGAAGACCGATCTTGCCGCGCTGCTCCGGCGCTTTGGCAAGTTTGGCCGGGTGCTGTGGGAGCGCTGTAACGGCATTGATGAGCGGGAGGTGGTCACCGATCGCCTGCGCAAATCCCTCGGCGTTGAGCGTACCCTGTCGGAGGATATCCACAGCTGGGAAGAGTGCCTGAAAATTATCGACTTCCTTTATGAGGAGCTGGAGCGCCGCCTGATTAAAATTAAGCCGGACCGGCTGATTGCCCGCCAGGGCGTCAAGCTAAAGTTTAATGATTTCCAGCAGACCACGCAGGAGCACGTCTGGCCCGAGCTTAATAAAGACGACATGATTGCGGTGGCGAAGAAGGCCTGGGAGGAGCGGCGAAGTGGGCGCGGCGTCAGGCTGGTCGGGCTGCACGTGACGCTGCTCAATCCCCAGATTGAACGTCAGCTGCTATTGGGTTTATAGCGGGTAAGAGCGGGCAGCAACAGGGGCAGGCGCACGGCCCGCAGGGAAGCGGCAGGCGGAACAGGGTCCGCCTGCCGGTCAGGCTTATTTCGCCGGGATAGCCTTAAGCAGCGCCGTCAGCAGCTGCCAGTAGAGGCCCACGCTGGCAATATGGACCTGCTCATCCGGCGAATGTGGCCCGGTGATGGTTGGCCCGATGGAAACCATATCCATATCCGGATAGGGCTTTTTAAACAGACCGCACTCCAGACCCGCGTGGATCACCTGAATGTTTGGCGTTCTGCCAAACAGCTTTTTGTAGGTTTCCCCCACCAGCGCCATCACCGGCGAAGTTGCGTCCGGCTGCCAGCCAGGATAGCTGCCTTTCGCCCGCGCCGTGGCGCCGGCCAGTTCAGCCAGCGCGGTCAGGGTTTCCACCACGTACTCTTTACCGCTGTCGATCAGCGAACGGATCAGGCTGTTGATTACCGCTTCGTTTTCGCGGATCGCCACCACGCCGACGTTTAGCGAGGTTTCGACCACGCCCTTTACTACGTCAGAGTTGCGGATAACGCCGTTTGGCGTACTGTTCAGCAGCGCGATAAAGGCGTCGCGGCTGGCTGCGGTCAGCGCCGGGCCACTGGCCGCCACGTTCTCCACCACCAGATTAATGTTCTTCTCTTTCAGCGCCAGCTCACTTTTTAGCGTCTCCAGATAGTGCAGCGCCTGGCTTTTCAGTACGTCCAGCCTGTCTGCCGGGACGGCGAGCGTCGCCGTGGCCTCACGCGGGATAGCGTTACGCAGCGTACCGCCGGTAAAGTCGACCAGGCGCAGATCCAGTGCCTTAGCCTGGGTGAACAGAAAGCGGGCCAGCAGCTTGTTAGCGTTACCCAGGCCGACGTGAATATCACAGCCGGAGTGGCCGCCCTTCAGGCCCTTAAGGGAGAGCTGAATATGCGCGAAGCCTTCGGGTACCGCTTCACGGTCGATCGGCAGCGTCGCGGTAAAATCAATGCCGCCCGCGCAGCCCATATAGATTTCACCCTCTTCTTCCGAATCGGTGTTAATCAGGATGTCTGCCTGCAGCCAGTTGGGCTGAAGGCCAAACGCACCCGCCATGCCGGTCTCTTCGGTCATGGTCAGCAGCACTTCCAGCGGGCCGTGCTCAACGTTTTTATCCGCCAGCACCGCCAGCGCAGAGGACAGGCCAATACCGTTATCCGCGCCCAGGGTGGTGCCGCGCGCCTTAACCCATTCGCCGTCGATCCACGGCTGGATGGGATCTTTCGTGAAGTCGTGAACCGTGTCGTTGTTTTTCTGCGGCACCATATCCAGGTGCGCCTGCAGCGCCACCGGCTTCAGATTTTCCAGCCCGGCGGTGGCAGGTTTGCGGATCAAAATATTGCCCACTTCATCGCGTTCGGCCCAGAAGCCCTGTTCTTTCGCCCAGCCCAGAATGTACTGCGCCAGGGCTTCTTCATGATAAGAGGGGTGCGGAATAGAGCAGACTTTGGCAAAGATATCCCACAGCGGCTGTGGTGACAGTTGAGATAATTCAGACACGATAACTCTCCTGTGCCAGCACCATCGTTTAGCATGAGCCGTGGATGGCGAGCAAGATTAGCGGTTAAACAGCTCGCGTCAGCGGATCTGACGCTGTTGGCAAAGAATATCATCGTTTCAACGGGGATGCTTACTTCGCAACAGCAAAAAAGCGGGCTGGAGGCCGATCGGTGCTGGTTTTTAGCGCCTCAGATCTCTATAATTCCGCGCAACCTCACCCATAGTACATTTTTAAGCCAACACCACTGGTCGGGACACCTTTATGAGCGAAAAATACATCGTCACCTGGGACATGCTGCAGATCCATGCCCGTAAACTGGCTCAGCGCCTGCTTCCCGTTGAGCAGTGGACAGGCATTATCGCGGTCAGCCGCGGCGGACTGGTTCCCGCTTCCCTGCTGGCCCGTGAGCTGGGTATTCGCCATGTGGATACCGTGTGCATCTCCAGCTACGATCACGACAATCAGCGTGAAATGAAAATCCTTAAGCGCGCTGAAGGCGACGGTGAAGGCTTTATCGTCATTGACGATCTGGTGGATACCGGCGGTACCGCGCAGGCGATCCGCGAGATGTATCCGAAAGCCCACTTTGTGACCATTTTCGCCAAGCCTGCCGGTCGCCCGCTGGTTGACGACTATGTGGTTGATATTCCGCAGAACACCTGGATTGAACAGCCGTGGGATATGGGCGTGGCCTATATTCCGCCCATTGTTAAAGGCTGATTGATCCCGGTCAACGCAACGCCCGGTTCTGCCGGGCGTTGCTGTTTTTACGGTTAGCGCAGCCGCAGGGCCTGGGGTAGACTGGTCCCATGCCCTGTGCGCCGGAGGACCGCCACGCTATGTCACCGAAAAATCTGAGCGAAGAGCTGTTCAAACCGCGCTTCAAACACCCTGAAACCTCATCCTTAGTGCGTCGCCGACATCTGCATAAGCCGCTGCCGGTTCATTCGGCGCTGGAGGGGGAGAGTCACGCTGGCTGGTACCGGATGATTAACCGCGTACTCTGGACGTGGCGCGGCCTGCCGCCGCTTGAGATCGGCGAGGTGCTTGCCAGAATCGCCAACAGCCGCGCGGAGCACACCGATGAAAGCCTGCTGGATACGGTGATCGGCTATCGCGGCGGCAACTGGATTTACGAGTGGTCTTCCCAGGCGGCGCAGTGGCAGCAACGGGCCAGCGCCGCCACCCGCGACGAAGAGGCGGGGCGCTGCTGGCTGCATGCCGCCAATTTGCTCGGCGTGGCGGGCTACCCGCATCTGAAAGGCGATGAGCTGGCCGACCAGGCGCAGCTGATGGCTAACCGCGCCTACGAAGAGGCCACAAAGCGTCTGTCGGGCGAGCTGAGAGCGCTGACGTTCGCTATCCCCGGCGGCAGCCCGATTGAGGGCTTTCTGCATATGCCCGCAGGCGTCAGTGCGCCTTATCCTACGGTGCTGCTGTGCGGCACGCTGGACGCGCTGCAAACCGACAGCTATCGCCTGTTTCATGACTACCTTGCCCCGCGCGGGATCGCCATGCTAACCATCGATATGCCTTCAGTGGGGTTTTCGTCGAAGTGGACGCTCACCCAGGACACCAGCTTTCTGCACCAGCAGGTGCTGCGTCAGCTGGAAAATGTACCCTGGGTCGATCACACCCGCGTGGCGGCCTTCGGCTTCCGCTTTGGCGCTAACGTGGCGGTACGGCTGGCCTATCTTGAGTCACAGCGTCTGCGCGCGGTCGCCTGCGTCGGCCCGGTGGTGCATCATCTCCTCAGCGATAGCGTGCTCCAGGACCATGTGCCGGAGATGATGATGGACGTGCTCGCCAGCCGCCTGGGCATGATGAACGCGGCGGACTCAGCCCTGCGCGCCGAGCTGGGCCGATACTCCCTGAAAACCCAGGGGCTGCTGGGCAGACGCACCACCACGCCGCTGCTTTCCGCCTTCTGGCCGAACGACCTCTTCAGCCCGGAGGAGGAGTCGAAGCTGATTGTGCAATCCTCCAGCGACGGCAGGCTGCTGCCGGTATCGCTGACGCCGGCGATGCGTAACTTCGATAAGGCTTTACGTGATATTGTTGACTGGATAGCAAAGCGGTTGCTGCGATGATTTGCTATAGTTCAGCACTTTCCTGCTCCTGAGCGGGGTGATAACAGGCTCAATGATGGAGGTTTTACAATGACGTTACCAAGTGGGCATCCTAAGAGCCGCTTAATGAAGCGCTTTGGTTCTCTGGGACCCTATATCCGTGAAGCTAAGTGCGAAGGCGATCGCTTTTTCTTTGACTGCCTGGCCGTTTGCGTCAATGTGAAACCGGCACCGGAGCTGCGTGAGTTCTGGGGCTGGTGGATGGAGCTGAATGCTGAAAGCGACCACTTCACCTACGAATACTACTTTGGTCTGTTCGACAAAGAAGGAAACTGGAAGCCGAGCGCCATTAAGGGTAAGGAAAACAACGAGCGACTGGAAGAGACGCTGCGTAATTTCCACGTGCGTCTTAAAGCGCTGCTGGAAGAGCTGGAGCTGGGCCTGAAGCCCGCCGCCGACTTTGCGGATGAACCGGTTAAGCTGACCGCCTGACGAGGAAAGAGGGCTGGACATTGCCAGCCCTGTTTTATCTGTCATGAGGGTAATATTCAGAACTGATAGACAATTCCTACCGCCACCACATCGTCATTCTTGAGACCCAATTTGTTGTCGCTGGAAAGCTGGTTGATTTGGTAATCGACATAGGTATTCATGTTCTTATTGAAATACCAGGTGGCGCCCACATCAACATATTTCACCAGGTCAACGTCGCCCAGGCCTTCGATGTCTTTACCTTTGGTCTGTACCCAGCCCAGGGAAGGACGCAGGCCGGAGTCGAACTGATACTGTGCAACCAGTTCTATATTCTGTGCCTTATTCGCTGCGCCAGAAACAGAGGTTTTCACGTTATTGATGACCGCTGTACCGCTGATGGGCGTCATATTCCGCGTTTCGGTGTAGATCGCCGCCAGATAAACGCTGTTAGCATCATATTTCAGGCCCGCTCCCCACGAATCCGCTTTATCACCCTTGCCCCAGCGGCGAGCGGTCTGCTGGTCGGTGCGGTCAGAAGAGGTGTAAGCCCCGCTGATACTCACGCCCGTGTTGCCCAGCGCATACGCGGTAGAGGCGCCGTAACCATCACCGTTCTGGCGGCTCACATCGGTGCGAGAATTAGCCGAGCCGGCGTCGTTTTTACCCTGGTATTGCAAAGCAAACTTAAGGCCGTCAACCAGCCCGAAGAAGTTGCTGTTGCGGTAGGTCGCTACACCGCTGGTGCGCTGAGTCATATAGTTGTCGGAGCGCATGGTTGCGCCGCCGCCGAACTCCGGCAGCATATCTGTCCAGGCTTCAACGTCGTAAAGCACGCCATAGTTTCGACCATAATCGATGGAACCAAAAGGACCGAACTTTAGCCCGGCAAAGCCCAGGCGCGTTTTGTTCCCCGTATTGGCATCAGAACCTTCAGAGTTGCTGGCGTTAAAGTGGTATTCCCACTGGCCGTAACCGGTCACCAAATCGTTAATCTGCGTCTGGCCCTTAAAGCCCATGCGCACGTAGGATTTGTCCCCGCTGTATCCCGCGTTGTCGCTAAAATAGTGCAGGCCTTTGACTTTCCCGTAGAGATCTAATTTATTACCGTCTTTGTTATAAACTTCCGCGGCCTGAGCAGAAGAGGATAAAGCCAGTGCTGTGATTAAAAAGGTCAGTGCTGTGTTCTTCATTTTGCTATCAATCCCGAATGTCTGAATATTATTTTGGCTTCCAGAGTGCTCTGAACGCAGAGACGTTCTACAGGATGAATATGATATTTTTATTACATATTTACACATTTGGAATTAAAATGAATTATTTAACGGGTTTGAAATAAGGCTGTTTTTTGCCTTTTTCCCGCTCCCCTGTTGGCTTCCAGCACCACACCTGATAAAACGTCTTCTTGCAGACCTCTCACGTAACGGCAGGAAATAATGAGCAGCAGCCAGACCCTGGTAGTGAAACTGGGGACCAGCGTATTAACCGGCGGATCGCGTCGGCTGAACCGGGCACATATCGTCGAACTGGTGCGTCAGTGTGCGCAGCAGCACGCGGCGGGCCACCGCATTGTGATTGTGACCTCCGGGGCGATGGCCGCCGGACGTGAGCATCTTGGCTACCCGGAACTGCCGCCGACCATCGCCTCAAAGCAGCTGCTGGCTGCGGTGGGGCAGAGCAGGTTGATTCAGCTGTGGGAGCAGCTGTTCTCTATTTACGGCATCCACATTGGGCAGATGCTGCTGACCCGCGCCGACCTTGAAGATCGCGAACGCTTTCTGAATGCGCGGGATACGCTGCGGGCGCTGCTGGATAACCACATCGTGCCGGTGATCAATGAAAACGACGCGGTTGCCACGGCGGAAATCAAAGTGGGCGATAACGATAACCTCTCGGCGCTGGCGGCGATTCTGGCCGGTGCGGATAAGCTGCTGCTGCTGACCGATCAGCAGGGGCTGTTTACCGCCGATCCGCGTAACAACCCGTCAGCGGAGCTGATCCGCGACGTGCACGGCGTTGACGATGCGCTGCGTGCGCTGGCGGGTGACAGCGTCTCCGGTCTGGGCACCGGCGGCATGACCACCAAGCTACAGGCAGCGGATATCGCCTGCCGGGCGGGCATTGATACGATTATCGCCGCCGGTAGCCGTGCAGGCGTCATTGGTGACGTCATCGCCAGCAACCCGGTCGGTACCCGCTTTCACGCGCTGGAAACGCCGCTTGAGAACCGCAAGCGCTGGATCTTCGGCGCACCGCCAGCGGGCGAAATCACCGTCGATGACGGTGCGCTTTCGGCGATCCTCGAGCGGGGCAGCTCGCTGCTGCCAAAGGGCATTCGCGATATCGGCGGCAACTTCTCACGAGGCGAAGTGATCCGTATCCGCAGCCTCCAGGGGCGGGATGTGGCGCACGGCGTCAGCCGCTACAACAGCGATGCGATGCGCATGATTGCCGGGCATCACTCCCAGCGAATCAGCGAAATTTTAGGTTATGAATATGGTCCGGTTGCCGTTCACCGCGATGATATGATCGTCAGCTAAGGAGCAGGGCATGCTGGAAGAAATGGGTAAAGCCGCGAAAGCGGCATCTTATGCGCTGTCGGTGCTCTCCACCGCAGAGAAAAACCGGGTCCTGATGACCATCGCCGACCGCCTGGAAGCACAGAGCGCTGAAATCCTCACCGCAAATGAGCGCGATCTGGCCGACGCGCGCCAGAACGGCCTGAGCGAAGCGCTGCTGGATCGCCTGATGCTCAACCCGGCACGGCTGAAAGCCATCGCCGACGATGTGCGCCAGGTCTGCCGCCTGGCCGATCCGGTCGGCGTGGTGCTGGACGGCGGCCTGCTGGACAGCGGCCTGCGCATTGAGCGTCGCCGCGTGCCGCTGGGCGTGGTGGCGGTTATTTATGAAGCGCGCCCCAACGTCACCATCGACGTCGCCGCGCTCTGCCTGAAGACCGGCAACGCCTCTATCCTGCGCGGTGGGAAGGAAACCTGGCGCACTAACGGCGCAACGGTTCGCGTTATTCAGGACGCGCTGCGTCAGCATGGTTTACCGGCCGGGGCCGTCCAGGCGATTGAAAGCCCCGATCGCGAATGGGTTAATCAGCTGCTGAAGCTGGATCGCTATGTGGATATGCTGATCCCTCGCGGCGGCGCGAATTTACATAAGCTGTGCCGCGAACAGTCGACCATCCCGGTGATCACCGGCGGCATTGGCGTCTGCCACATCTTTGTCGACAGCGATATCGAGCAGCAGGCGGCGCTGAAGGTGATTATCAACGCCAAAAAACAGCGCCCCAGCGCCTGTAATTCACTGGAGACGCTGCTGGTTCATGCGGACGTGGCAGAAAGCTTCCTGCCCGTGCTGAGCCACAGCATGGCGGAGGCGGGCATCAGGCTTCACGCCGACCCGCGCTCGCTGCCGCTGCTGCAAAACGGCCCGGCCGACGTTACCCCGGTCACCGACGCCCAGCTGCGCGACGAGTGGCTGTCGCTGGATCTGAACGTGGTGCTGGTGGACTCTCTGGATCAGGGCATCGCGCACATTCGCGAATATGGCACCCAGCATTCGGATGCGATCCTCACCCGCAGCCTGCACAACTCAAACCGCTTTGTGAATGAGGTCGACTCCTCGGCGGTGTACGTTAACGCCAGCACCCGCTTCACCGACGGCGGCCAGTTTGGCCTGGGCGCAGAGGTGGCGGTCAGCACGCAGAAGCTGCATGCGCGCGGCCCGATGGGTCTGGAGGCGCTCACGACCTATAAATGGATAGGTTTTGGCAGCGATACCGTGCGCGGTTAACGCTTTAGCATCATAACCACCGGCGCCAGGTGCGCAGGGAGAGTCAAGTATGGTGACGTTTTCACAGCTTTTTCCCTTCGCCGCCATCGCCCTTGGGCTGGTGCTGACGCCGGGGCCAAATATGATCTACCTGATTTCCCGCTCGCTGTGCCAGGGCCGCCGCGCGGGTTATATCTCGCTAAGCGGCGTGGCGCTAGGCTTTATATTTTATATGCTCTGTGCCGCAATGGGCATCACCGCGCTGATTATGGCGGTGCCGCTGGCGTACGACGCGCTGCGCATTGCCGGGGCGCTTTACCTGCTGTATATGGCCTGGCAGGCGGTATTCGGCGGCAGATCGCCCTTTCAGCTGCGCAACCTGCCGCCCGACAGCGATCCTAAGCTCTTCACCATGGGCCTGCTGACCAACCTGTTAAACCCCAAAACCGCCGTCATCTACCTCAGCCTGCTGCCGCAGTTTATCCGTCCCGAACAGGGGCAGGTGCTGATGCAGTCGCTTATACTCGGCTTCACCCAGATTGTGACCAGCATTATCGTCAACAGTATGATTATCTTCGCCGCCGGCACTATCGCCACCTTTCTCGCCCAGCGCCCCGGCTGGCAGAAGCTCCAGCGCTGGATAATGGGTACGGTGCTGGCAGGCCTGGCGGTCAGAATGGTTAGGGAGGGAAGGAAGTAGGGTAGTGAGTGGGGGAAGTAAGTTGGGAGCAGAGAAAGAGCAGCAGGTGAGTGGGGGAAGTAAGTTGGGGGTAGAGAAAGAGCAGCAGGCTAGGAAAGGAGGAGAATCACCCGAGGTTTGCCTTGCCGCCAGATGAAAAAAGCGGCGACTGATTCGCGCCCCCTTGACTCCCCGGGCATTTTTTCTTAACGTAACGCCCCGTAGTTCACCTCCCCAAGCCGATATAGCTCAGTTGGTAGAGCAGCGCATTCGTAATGCGAAGGTCCCAGGTTCGACTCCTGGTATCGGCACCATATCCTCATCCGTAATTATCCCCGAAAGTCCAAAAATTCCTTTAAAAACAAACAATTTATTAGTTTTTCATCCGTATTAGTCCGAGGTCATCCAGTAGAATCCAGATAGAAAAGTGTATAGGATCGTGTATAACTCTGTTCGGTCTGGAAATTCTATACACATGCGTCTTAACGATATGCAAATTCGTCGCGCCAAGGTTGAAGATAAAGCCTATACGCTTAGCGACGGCCTCGGCCTTTCCCTCCTTATTGAGCCTAACGGCAGTAAAAGCTGGCGGTTCCGCTATCGCTATGCGGACAAGCCTAAAATGATCTCGTTTGGTGTTTATCCTGTGGTTACGCTTGCTGATGCCAGACAGCGTAGGGAAGAAGCGCGTAAGCAGGTGTCCGATGGCATCAACCCCAGCGAAGCCCGAAAAGAACAGAAGCGTGCCTTAAAAATCGGTGTTGAGAATACGTTTGAAGCACTGGCGCGTGAATGGCACGGTCTTAAAAGTGCAAAATGGTCACCAGGATATGCCAGCGATATTATGGAAGCTTTCACTAATGATATTTTTCCGTATGTTGGAGATAGACCCATCGCTGAGATAAAGCCGCTGGAATTACTTAATGTGCTGCGAAAAATTGAGGCCCGTGGCGCGCTGGAAAAGATGCGTAAAGTTCGCCAACGGTGTGCTGAGGTATTCCGTTATTCTATAGCGACGGGTAGAGCGGAGTACAATGCAGCAGCCGACCTATCAACTGCGCTTAGCGTTCATCAATCTAAACACTTCCCTTTCCTGACAGCTGAAGAAATTCCTGATTTTCTCAAAGCTCTCAATGCTTATAGCGGGAGCATTTTGGTCGTTCTGGCTACTAAGTTATTGATACTAACAGGCGTCAGAACCATTGAACTACGAGCAGCCGAGTGGAAAGAGTTTAATCTGGATGAAGCACTATGGGAAATTCCTGCAGAAAGAATGAAAAAACGGCGCTCACATCTTGTGCCGCTATCTCAACAAGCGTTAGATTTAGTTAAGCAAATCCAAACTATGACGGGAAACTACAGGTACGTTTTCCCTGGCCGTAACGAACCGAGCAAACCTATGAGCGAAGCAAGTATAAATCAGGCGATCAAACGTATTGGTTACGGCGGCAGAGTAACCGGGCACGGTTTCAGGCATACCATGTCAACCATTTTGCATGAACAAGGCTACAACACAGCATGGATTGAGATGCAGTTAGCACACGTTGATAAAAATAGTATTCGTGGCACTTATAACCATGCACAATATTTAGAGCAAAGAAGAGAAATGTTGTCATGGTATTCAAAATCAATAATTAAAGAGAATGCAAATGGCTAATAATAACATTAAGAACAACCTAAATTCATTTTTACAAATGCTTGAAAGCATAGAGGATATACTTCCATCATTAAAGGAGAGCTTGAGGGATGATTTCGATAAGAAACAGAAAGATTATGTCACCTTTGTAAGTGAATACGGTCGGGAAGTTACTGTAAAAAAAGAAGGGAAGGATGTAAAAGTACAATCGATACCGCGTAGTAAATTAGCCTATTTTAAAAAATTAAATTTGAACCTTAATAAATCCGCCATGCTTTTGCGGGTTGTTCCGCAAAACTTCCTTGTGTCGATTGTAAGTGAGTATGATGCTTTCCTTGGTGGCTTAATAAAAGAGATTTATAAGAAGAAGCCAGAGGTAGTAAATAATTTTGAAAAAGAGTTTTCTTTCAAGGAGGTTGTAGAATTTGGCAGTATTGATAAGATTAAAGATTATGTTATTGAAAAGGATGTGGAGAGTTTATTACGTAAAAGTCATATTGAGCAGATATCCATACTGGAAAAAAAATTTTCTATAAGCTTGAGGAGTGGATTGCCTGTCCTTAAGGATTTTATAGAAATTACAGAAAGAAGAAACTTGTTTGTGCACTGTAAAGGTGTTGTGTCATCACAGTATCTAAAGAATTGCTCGGATAACTCAATAAAAACAAAAGAATTAAATGTTGGCTCTCGGCTTTATGCATCAAATAAATATATATTTAATGCTATTCATGTTTTGTCAGAAATGGCTATAAAAATCACCCATGTTCTTTGGAGTAAAATATCAAGCGAAGAGAGTGGTATTATTGGGGATAGTGCATTGAGTACATCTTTTGAACTTTTGCAAAGCGAGAAGTATCAGCTTGTGATAAGTGTTGTACCTCTATTTCAAACACCCCCATTTCAAGGTTTTAAAGAGATGGTTAAAGTAATGCTTTTAATAAATATTGCTATTGCATATAAATATTCCGGGGACGAAGTTAAATGTTCTTCCTTGTTAAAAGAATGTGATTGGAGTACTAGGATTCCAATGTTACGAATGGCTGAGAGGATTCTTAATGATGATTTTGATTCGGCCTCACATTTGATGAGGAAATCTTGTGATTCAGATGATCTAAAAAAAGAAAATTTGCTTGAGTGGCCGATATTTAAGTTTTTTAGAGAGAGTGATCAATTCAAAGTCACTTATGAGGAGCTTTATGGCAAGGAAGAAGTAATTAACGTCGAGCTTGAGAAACCCTTTGATTCAGGTGGCAAGTTGGAGCCACGCTCNCCCCCGCCTCGCCTGCCCGCTTTATGCATCGTTTTTTATGCAGCTGCATGAACCGGGCAAAGCCGCGCCGGGCGTGGGCTGAATGGGTGTATGATGTCCCGCATTCTGCATGCAAAATCATGCACCCTATGCATGCATTGCTCTTTACAAACCGGCTGGCCAGAAAAAGGGCGCTGAAAGGACGAAAAGCGGACACAAAAAAGCCGCTGTTTAAGCGGCCGGTGTGGTCAGTGGAGAGTGCGGAAGGACGAGCCGTAGCGGCCCAGCGTCTGGCGTTCTTTTACCGGCTCCGGGGTAATTGCGGGAACCGGTTCGGGCTGCGGCGGCGCGGTGATGACTTTGGTGATGCTCTCGCTGGTTTTGAACGAGCAGGAGCAGTCGAGGTTAGTGCACTGGTGATAGCGCTCCTTCACCTGTTCGGACATATAGCGGCTTGATTTGGCATGCGCCGGGCTTTTGCAGTACGGGCAGTGCATCATGCCTGGCTTTCCTTCTGCTGTTTTCTTTCAAGCTTCTCTTTACGCCCCTGTACCAGCAGGTGCATAGCGCACGGGCTGTTATACAGGCGCATATCCACGCCGGTCAGCGCGGGGCGATAAAGCCCCATCTCCGACAGCACCGGCTCGGCATCCATATCCAGCCGTGCGTCTTCCGCTTTGCCGGTCAGCAGTTTACCCACTTCACGGGCGAGTATGACCTCCGGCTCCTCGTGTTGCGGGTCGGTATGGCGGCCCTGGTCGTTGAGCCTGAGCAACAGCAGCTTCAGCCGGATGGCGCGTACCAGCGTCGGGCTGACGTTGCGCATGGCTGCGTCCCACTGGCCGTTCACGTACTGTGTAAAGGCCGTGCTGTGCGCGTCAACATAAGCGCGACCGGTGCGCACGGCATTTATCGTTTCTCCCTCATGCTCAAACTCCAGTTCTTCAATCAGGCCAGTGAACTCTTCAGCCAGCTCGCGGCTGGCGATGCGCTGGCTGTGCTCGGCGCGCAGCTCCGGCGTGATGGCCCCGCGCAGGTCGCGAAAACGGGTACGCCAGTTAGTTTCCGCCT
This sequence comes from Erwinia sp. ErVv1, assembly GCF_900068895.1. GTDB lineage: Bacteria > Pseudomonadota > Gammaproteobacteria > Enterobacterales > Enterobacteriaceae > Erwinia. The sequence goes on from NZ_CDPK01000005.1 coordinate 107,342, forward strand.
CTTTCCCGTTTTCAATGGCTGCCTCACGCTCTTTTTTGCTGCGGGCAATGGCGGCGGTAATATCGTTGATTTTCATCATCTGTGCCGTATGGGCGGTACGTGCATCTGCCAGGCGCTTCAGTGCAGGGCTTTTTTCCGGGGTGCTCATAGCGTTGTCTCTCCGTCTGTAAAGTGTGTCGCTATTCTGTCGTTCACCACCGGACAAATCATTTCATTGCTGTCTGCCTGTCGCTCACCAAACAGGGCTGTATTTTCACCGGATACCCCCACTGAGGTTTTAGTTTTATATAAAACTGTTCACTACTCTTCACCTCTAGAAAAAAGATAATAAATACAGTAAGTAAAGGGGTGAACACTTGAGAATGAACTGTTCACCAGGTGTTCACCACTGTTCACCCGCTTTTAAAACAGCCTTTTTCTGGCGAGCATTTTTTGATTGTTATTACCTGTTAATTAATCTGAATTTCAGGTCAGTTTTTTATAAATGACAATCTCTGACAATCGTTGATAAACAGTGAGCAACAGGATGCAACAAAACGCGATTTTGCTCATTTACCACCGGACGGCGGCTTGTTTACACGGGCAAAAATATTCTCACAATAGGGGGTTACCAGCACACACGACCGGAACCGGCCAGCGCCGCCCGGATTCAGAATGAGGTAACACCATGCTTTCCACCGCCATACCTTCAGCACCGGCCACGCCGTCCGTAAACGACCTGCAATACCCCCGTGACCGCTTTATGCGCCTGCCGGAAGTTATCAGCACCTGCGGCCTGTCCCGCTCCACCATTTACGACCTGATTTGCCGCGAGCAGTTTCCGTCACAGATTTCCCTCGGCGGCAAGAACGTCGCATGGCTGGCGTCGGAGATTGACGACTGGATGCAGGCCCGCATCGCCCAGCGTGCCGGAGGTGCGGCATGATCAAGCTTAACTTTGGCAGCCGCAGCTACCCGCTCAGCCAGGAAGAAGCCGTGTACGTGGCCGAAAGCCTGCTTTCCGCCGTCGGTGGCAAAAAAGCCACGCTGCCCGCGTTTACCAGCGGCCGCCACGGCCATATTTCCGTGCTCACTGAGCAGCCGCAGCCTGCAAAGGGAAGCAGGGGCGCACAAAGCGAGAACTTCCGATCAAATCCGCCGCAGTCCGATCACGTCCTGACCGATTGCTAAGGAAAAAGGCCCGATGTGTAAAAAAAGGCTTTTTTCTGGCGGGCCACCGGTATACAGTTTCCCCGCTGCCGCAAAATCGGCAGCCGGGATTTGCAGCCCGTGTAACTCAATGGCGACACAGCACGCGCCACGCGTGTTTTTTTGTGTCATTGCCCTGGTGCACCCATTTTACGGGCAGCGGTTCTTACACCGTTGTCTCGTCTGCGTAATGGTGACCCGGGCGGGGCAGCCTTCGGGCTGGCCGGTATCCATTGAGGCCGGTACTGCAAACCCCGTTCGGGCCACCACCATTGAGATTTGCAGCTCCGGTGGTGGCGTTAACCGTCACTCAATGGAGACAGCCACTATGGCCGCAACCCTTATCCCTGCACGCATGCAGTTCACCTTTCTTTTTGCCGCCGTGCGCCGCGCCGATACCGCCGCCCGTCCCTGCATGCTGCGCACCACTGCCGAAACCGAATCCGCCGCCCGCCGTCTGCTGGCCCGCGATTACGTGCTCTCTTTTGCCGGTCGCCTGCCGCACTGTGAGGTGGCTGCATGAACACGCTTTCCGCCCGACTCAACGGCCACGCCAGCTACCCTATCCCGCACGCTGATTTCCTGCGTCTTCAGCATGCCCACAGCGTGGGTGTGACCGTGCTCGACATGCTGGACGTTATCGAATGCTCCGGCAACCGCCATGGCGGCCCGGACAGCGACGCGCTGGCGTCCGTGGTGGCGCTGCTTACCGACCAGCTGGGTAAAGTGGTCAGCACCTGTGAATCCGTCATGCTCACCGATATGGAGGTCTCCGCCCGTGACAGCTAACAATTTCAGTAATCAGTCCTGCCTGCCCGTTGAGGTTCGCACCGCCGTTTACCGCCGCGCCGTTGCCCAGGGCTATCTTTCTGCCTGCGAGCACTACGGGCTCGACGTGTCTGCCTCGCTGGACGAGGTGCAGATGACAATCGCCCTGGAGCTTGAGGGTTATTACGTGCGCAGGTACGGCCCGGAAAACGGCATGGACATGGCCTGCACCATGCTCAGCGAAATGGTACAGCCCGACGTGCTGGTCGCCGCGCCGCGACTGACGCGCATGGGGGAAACCATGATGGATGAACTGCTGTGTGGCTGCCTGGCCGCGTCCAAAGCCACGCTGCATTAAGGAGGCCGCATGAAACATATCGTCACCGACACCGTGCGCGCTGCCGCCGGTCACTGGCCTCAGCTGCTGCCCGCGTTGGGTATCAGCATCAACGCTGCCGGACAGCACTCGCCGTGCCCGGTCTGCGGCGGGAAAGACCGCTTCCGCTTTGACAATCAGGCCGGGCGCGGGACGTGGGTCTGCAACCAGTGCGGCGCGGGCGACGGGCTGGCGCTGGTTGAAAAAGCGCTGGACGTCAACACCAGGGAGGCCGCCTGCCGGGTGGCCGGGCTGATTGGCACCCTGCCGGTTAAGCAGGAACAGGCATCCGCAGAGAAAACCGGTGAAGAAAAGGCACGGGCGCGCCTTAACGCCGCAAAAGAGGCTGCACGGCTTATTGCCGGTGCGAAAACACAGACCGGTAACGCCTACCTGACCGGCAAGGGGCTGGCTGAAACCCCCGTTCTGACGCTGACCACTTCAAAGCGTATCAGCGATACCACCTATCAGCCGGGCGACCTGATTGTGCCGCTGACCGACATTTCCGGCGAAACGATTAACGCCCAGCTGATAAACGCGGACGGCACCAAACGCACCCTGGCGGGCGGCCAGGTGAAAGAGGCATTCCACCGCCTGGGCGAACACGGCAACACGCTCTGGCTGACCGAAGGGTACGCCACCGGCCTGACGGTGCACCGGCTGACCGGCCAGGCGGTTTATGTCGCCTTAAGCGCCAACAACCTGCCCGCGCTGGCCGAACGCCTGCATGCCGAATACCCGGAGGCGCTGATACTGACTGCCGCCGACAATGACGAGAACGGCACCGGCCAGCTGCGCGCCGAAGCGGCGGCGAAGCGCTGTAACGGCAAAACGGCCCTGCCGCCGGTGTGCGGTGACTGGAACGACGTCTTTCAGTCACAGGGGGAAACAGCTGCTCAGGCGATGCTGACCGCTTTTACCCAGCCGAAAGCGCTCAGCCCGTTTGAGTCGGTGAGCGAGGCCGACCTGAAGGCGATGAGCGCCAGCCAGAAAGCCGAACTGCTGGCTGCGCACTACCTCAACACGCTGGCCGTACCAATGGTGGGCGAAGACCTCTGCCGCTACGAGGGCGGCGCGTGGCAGGTGCTGCCGTACCGGGTATTAAGCCGGGAAATCGCCGCGCTGTTTCAGAAGGTGCGCGCGCCGTTCTCCGCCACCGGTATCGGCGGCATCGTGGACACGCTCAAGCTGATGGTGCCACAGATGGGCGCACCGGCCCGGCGGCTGATTGGCTTTCGCAACGGCGTGTTTGACACCGCGACCGGCACCTTCGGCCCGCACAAAAAAGAGCACTGGCTCCGCACTATCAACAGCGTCGACTACACCACGCCGAAAGCGGGCGAGAATCTGGCCGACGATGCGCCGCACTTCTGGCAGTGGCTGACGCGGGCGGCCGGGCGCAATGAGGCGAAGCAGGAGCGTATCCTCGCGGCGCTATTTATGGTGCTGGCGAACCGCTACGACTGGCAGCTGTTCCTTGAAGTCACCGGCCCCGGCGGCAGCGGGAAAAGCGTGATGGCGTCCATTGCCCGCCTGCTGGCCGGAGAAGACAACACCACGGCCGCCACCATCGACACGCTGGAGTCGTCACGGGAACGCGCCTCGGTCGTGGGCTACTCCTTAATAATCCTGCCGGACCAGGAGAAGTGGAGCGGCGACGGCGCGGGCATTAAAGCCATTACCGGCGGCGACGCCGTGGCGATTGACCCGAAGTACCGCGACGCCTATTCAACGCACATCCCGGCGGTGATACTGGCGGTGAACAATAACCCGATGCGCTTCAGCGACCGCAGCGGCGGCGTCTCCCGTCGCCGGGTTATCCTGCCGTTCCCTGACGTGATACCGGCAAACGAACGCGATCCAAAGCTGCTGGAAAAGATTGCCGGTGAGCTGGCCGTTATCGTGCGCCACCTGATGCAGCGCTTCACCCGCCCGGCCGACGCCCGCGAGCTGTTGCAGGCGCAGCAGTCGTCGGAAGAGGCGCTGGAAATCAAGCGCAGCGCCGACCCGCTGGTCGACTTCTGCGGCTACCTGACGCCGCTGAGCACGCCGACCGGGCTGTTTATCGGCAACGCCAATATCCGGCCCATGAACCCGCGTCGTTACCTGTATCACGCTTATCTGTCCTTTATGGAGGCCAGAGGTCATCAGCACCCCATGAGCCTGACGGCGTTCGGCCAGGCGGTGCCGCAGACGCTGAAGGAGTATGAAATTGAGCTGTTGAAGCGCAAGACGAAGAACGGTATCCAGACCAGTCTGGAGCTGAGCGAAGACTGCGAGGCCGACTGGCTGCCGCGCTGTGATGCATAAGCCAGACGATAAACACCAAACCGGCCCCGGCCGGTTTTTTTATGCCTGAAGGTGAACAGTGTTCACCCCGGGTGAAGAGTGGTGAAGAGTACCAACTAAAGTGATCACCACTTAACTGTATGAATGTAAATGATAAAACTCAAAGGTGAACAGGGTGAACACTTTTCCATAAAATCTTTTTTTTAGCTGTCAGTGGAGCTAAAACCTGAAATATGGATACAATCTGGCCGCGTATCTACTATTTATATGAGGTTTCATTATGGATGATGGCATAAAAATCGTGATGTCCCCGGTTCAGCTTACTGCTGCGCTCTCTGATAAAACCGTTACGGAAGGTGAAACGCTCAGTAACCGTTTATACGGTGGGCTGAATCTGGCATTAGGGACGCTTGAATTAACTGGAGCAACCGCGCTATGCATAGCGCCAGATCCAACCGGACTGACTAAGGCGGCATGCGTTGTAGTTGGCGCACATAGCCTGGATAGCATTCATGCTGCCGCTAATCAGGTACTAACAGGCACAAATACACGTACAGCAACTTTTCAGGTAGCAGCTGCGGCGGCTAAAAAGCTTGGCGCGGATGATAAGACCGCAATGAACATAGGGTTGACCGTAGATGTTTCTGTTCCTGTGGCTTTTGCATTTGCTGCCGGAGCGGCACGTGTCTCCTCTGTTCGCTTTGGTAAGCTAAAGCTGGCTGAGCATGAAGCCGTCAAAGGTATTAAGGCTGGCGGGCATACTATTGCTAAGCATGTAAATATTCCTGAAGCGGATTTGCTGGCGCGTCTTGCGCGAAGCCCTAAAACGCCTCTTGCAAGTTCGTTTGTCAGTATTGAGCAGGCAGAGAAATTAATAAGCGCCGGTTTGAAAGCCAATCGATGGAAGATAATCTACTGGGCCACAGCTAAAAGCGAAAGCATACTGGAATTAACCTGGCAGGCCCGAACCGTAGTCGGTTATGGTTTCAGGCAGGGTAGTACAACTCGTCTGGATGCTTATGCCGTCAGGATTGTTCTGCACCGCAAAGTGTTTAACGGCAAACCCTATTATCTTCTTACTGCATATCCTTCTTTTTGAGGCTGGCAATGAATAAAAGCTATAAAAATATTGGAACGCTTATTCGGGTGTTTTTTGGTCAGGATTACGATCTGTTTGGCGAAACGGTAGAAGAAGTACTGGACAGTTACTTAGAAACTGAGAACCAAAAAACAGCAGAGAAAGTCTGTCAGGAAGCTGAGAACTTACTGTTGTTAAATGATGAAGCACTTACAGAAGAGTTTGAAACCATCAGTCAGAGAGAGTTCTATCCTGAACCCTGGGGAGAAACCGTACGCACTTTTCTGGAAAAGATAAAAAGTCATTTACGTGCCAGACTTCAACTTCCCTGATTAACTGGTCATGACTGTGAGTAAAGTTTTTGGTTCAGTGAATGGTAGATAAGGAGAGGGAGCGCAAGGCGTGTCCAACCATGCACGCTTCCACCAATGTGTATAGCTTTGTGTATAGATGGATTTTTGTGTTTTGTTTTTTATGATATTAATCAATAAGTTATATGGTTTAATTCATTCCTGGTATCGCACCATAAAATCAATCAGTTACGAAATCCTCTGTCATAAGGCTTCCCATTTTTTCTCTCGCATATTTACTGGCGTACTTATTTAGCACGGTACAGACCCCTTACTATAACCTCCCCTGAAAGCGTTAGCCTTTGACCATTGGCTAATTGTTGATGTTGCATATAGTGGTGTAACGACATAAAGACCGGGCAACATAATGACAAAAACAGAAAAAATGCTGGCGCTGAGAAAGCGGTTCAACCCTGATAGCAATGACGCCTTGCTGGATCTTAACGTAGATGAGCTTTGCCAGAAGTTCAGGTACAGCCAGCAAATATATTTAAATTTTGAGTCAACCATTGAACAGCATTTTGCAACGCTTAACCAAAATCAGGAAGAACAGATATTCTCAGGCCACCCGATACTCACCGCTTCGTTAGGTGAGAACAAGCCTGCAATCGGAGAGCATAATCTGGAAAGCGATTACCACATTAAACATTTTCAGGTTAGCAGGCTCTTTCACCTCCGGGACATCATACAGTGCAGCAAAATCGTGCCTTTCACTGACCGTGAAACTCCTGAACCCGACTATTTCTAAAGCCCTATTTTTTCGTGAATAGAAATTTAATAGAATAAGAAATAATCCTATAAGCAAGAAAGTAGATGAGTCCAGAACTGTAGCTTAATTAGTTAACTATCTAACTTTAAAGGTACAGTCCAGGTTATCGGTATAATTATCTGATTTTATTTTGAATAATGTTATCTACATAAATGCGGTTTCGCTGCTACCGATTTTCTCTATGTTTTCTCCTTTCAATTTCACGCCAATTCCATGTTCTCTATCAATTGTTGTGGAAAACATAAAACCATATTCATTTTCTTTATCTGGGAATACGTACAGTTTTATAATTTTAAGGTCTGGTAATTCTTGATTGTAAGTTTTAATGCAATATTCACTGACCCCTTTTTGGATCTTTTGTAAAAATTCATTTTGGTGAGAAATTAAGTAAGAAATATCATCTTTCATCTTTTGATCTGGTGATTCAGACTCAAGATTAACACACTGTATTTCATCCGAACCGAATGCTTTTAAGATCAAATCGACAGCAATGCCTTCATCATCTTCATAAAATTTCAAGTCTTCTGAGTACATAATGCTCCTAACTATTTACAATTCAATGATTTTGCAATTTTTTTGGCTTCAAGTGATTCATATTTTACAACATGATACTGTTCGTATTGGCTTACTGAACCGGAGTGAGGGAACGTGGCTTCGTGAGCGCTTGTCTCTACAAGTTGCATGGTAGAAGTATTCGTTAGGGGATCATAATCATTTAAATGGTGCCAGGTATAGCCATCTGGATGTGATTTACCTGTAACATTCCCAACTGAGTTTGTGTAATTTGCCAATTCATTTGCTGCTTTAAAATCGCCATAACGACTACCTGTCATTGGTATTTTTACAATATTCTCACCATGCGGATAAAGTGCATCACTTCCTGAGAAATCCACCCCGGGATATCTTGATAGCCCCCACGGATCAATCCACCCCAGCGGATTCGGAGCATACTGATAAAGGTTCCAGCCACCCGCCAGCCCAATCGGATCCTGTACCGTAAAGCGTCCAATCTGCGGATCGTAATACCGGAACAGATTATAGTGCAGTCCGGTCTNGCCACCCGCCAGCCCAATCGGATCCTGTACCGTAAAGCGTCCAATCTGCGGATCGTAATACCGGAACAGATTATAGTGCAGTCCGGTCTCGCTGTCAGCGTACTGCCCGGCATAGCGCAGCGGCTGATGGTGCAGGGCAGTTTGCCGTGCAAGTCGGTGAAAACCTTCCGTCTGTCGGGTAACCTCACCAAAGCTCCCGTAATGTCCGCTCCACCGGAGCTGGCCCTGCTCATCAGTGATATCCAGCGGTGCACCGTTAAGGTCGGTACTGAACCAGAGAATCTCTCCGCGACTGTCGTCACACAAATGGTCAACCCGTGCCAGCGGGCTGTATGCTTCATTCGGGTCGTA
>NZ_CDPK01000005.1:115725-115935 GCF_900068895.1 Erwinia sp. ErVv1
CTCCTGTAACAGGCGGTAACCCTGCCACAGGAAACGGGTTTCGGCTGTTCCGCGCTGGGTGGTGACGGTTTTACGGGTACGACGACCCAGGGCATCATAATGGTAGTGCGCGGTAAAACGGCCTTCCGGGCCGGTGCCTTCTGCGTGTATCAGCCGGTTTTCCGCATCATATTCGTAATGCTGTTCATACAGGCCGCTACGGCGGCTGAC
>NZ_CDPK01000005.1:116109-116412 GCF_900068895.1 Erwinia sp. ErVv1
GCCTTCTGCGTGTATCAGCCGGTTTTCCGCATCATATTCGTAATGCTGTTCATACAGGCCGCTACGGCGGCTGACCAGGTTTCCCCACCCGTCGTATTTCATAAACAGATTTTGCCAGTGCGTCAGGCGGTTCTCCGTCAGCGGCAGGGCAGACAGGTCATTATCCGGCAGCAGATTATCCGCAGCGTCGTAGCGGAACGTCCTGGTGCTGTGGTCCGGGCGGGCTTCGTAGTGCCTGAGAAGACGACCTTCCTCATCATAGCCATAAATCGTGCTGCCACGCAGTGTGTCGCTGACGTCAGA
>NZ_CDPK01000005.1:116421-118607 GCF_900068895.1 Erwinia sp. ErVv1
CTGTCATACTGGCGGGTCTGTTCACGGGTTCCCTGAGTGCGGGACACCTCCCGGTGCAGGCGGTCGCGGGTAAATTCGCTGACCGTCTGCTGATTAAAGCGGATGGCACTGACGTGACCGGAACCGTAGTGCAGCCAGCTTATCTGCTGCCCGCCGGGCAGGATCAGCGCGGTAAAATTACCCAGAACGTCATACGCAGAATGCAGCTCACCGTTCACCCCCTGCTCACTGAGCAGGTTTCCTGTCGCGTCAAAGGTAAACTGAATATCATCCGCTTCAATTCCTTTTTCCACGCTATCAGCGGTCGGCGTGCGCGTCAGGCCGGTAAGCTGCCCGCTGTTGTTACGCTGGTAATGGTACTGAGCATCGCGGGTTTTTCGTGTGGTCAGCAGGCCACTGTTGTCATAGCTGAACGTCTGCATGCGGCGGGGGATGCCGCCATCGTTGTCCGGTCTGCCGCTTTCCATAAGAGTGGTAAGCAGTCCCGGTCGTTCCATTCCATCTGCCGGGTTGTGTGGTCCGAGCGGACTTCACTCAACGGGTGGCCTGTCGGGTCATACTTAAACCGGTACTCACCGCCGTTGCCGTTTTCCAGACGCAGCAAATTGCCTCTCGGGTCATAGTGCCAGCGTCGGCTGACGCCGTTGCTGCCGGTCTGACTGAGCGGCTGGCCCAGGCGGTTATACTGTAAGTATCCCACCTTAATCGGCCAATTCGCGGTAATGATAAAATGTATCACGTGAAACGCCCATGATTTTACAGGTTTTCGATACATTGCTGGATTCTTCAGCCAGATTAAGCAAACCAGCTTTATATTGACTGAAATCGCCGCTGTGGGGATTATTTATAAATAAAAAATTCACAGGTTATTTCATTGAAATCATAATCTATTTGAATGTAAAATGAAAAGTCTTCTGCTATTAGTCTTATTTCATCTGACTCCATTTTTTCAAAATCATAATGAGAGTTAATATATATTATACCATCAATTTTGTAAGCTCCAAGAAATTTCCATTCTTCATCTAATAGCATGTAACATTTTTTTTTGGTTGTTTTTTCTCCCGCTGAATTAATTAGAGTGTACATATTTTTCAGTTCTATTTTTTTTCTTGATATTTCTTCTTTTTCATTTAGTTTTTTTATTATTAAGTCAGTATCTTCAAGACTCATGAAGTTTGAGGTGTTTACGGGGTTAAGTGTTAAAGACTCAATTTTTTTATAATACTTATCCTTGAGTAAATTGCCTTGTGCTTTTCTATATAAAAAATCTTTTTTTTGTTTTAGTTCATTCATTTACATGTACCTTTTGCATAATAAGCTTTACCCTTTCCGTTACGGAGTTGTGGGCGACCATATTTATTAATTCGCGGGTTGCCAGCATCATCAGTTTTTACTGCTCCCGCTTCCCAGTGCGGTTTATCAGGGTGGCTGATGTCCATCGTTTGCTCCTGGACTGATGTCATTCCTGTGCCTCCCCCCGGTTTTTGAGCTTCATAGGAATACTCTCGGCCAGAGTTATTTATTGACTGGCTAAGGGGCTGCTGGCTAGTTGGAATACCACTCTGCCTCATTGCTTCTCTTCGCGCAGCTCTTGAAGTAGAGAAAGGATTGTTTTCACTACCAATATTCTCATTATTAAGCCCCCACGGATCAATCCACCCCAGCGGATTCGGTGCAAACTGATAAAGATTCCAGCCGCCTTTAAGCCCTATCGGATCCTGCACGGTAAATCGTCCGACATGCGGATCGTAATACCGGAACAGATTATAGTGCAGTCCGGTTTCGCTGTCAGCGTACTGCCCGGCATAGCGCAGTGGCTGATGGTGAAGGGCTGCCTGCCGTGCAAGGCGGTGAAAACCTTCCGTCTGCCGGGCGACGTCACCGAAGCTACCGTAGTGCCCACTCCAGCGCAGTTCGCCGCTTTCATCGGTAATTTCCANCTGCGGATCGTAATACCGGAACAGATTATAGTGCAGTCCGGTCTCGTTGTCAGCGTACTGCCCGGCATAGCGCAGTGGCTGATGGTGTAGGGCAGTTTGCTGCGCGATTTTGTGAAAACCTTCCGTCTGCCGGGCGACGTCACCGAAGCTACCGTAGTGCCCACTCCAGCGCAGTTCGCCGCTTTCATCGGTAATTTCCAGCGGTGCACCGTTCAGATCGGTACTGAACCAGAGAATCTCTCCGCG
>NZ_CDPK01000005.1:118875-120664 GCF_900068895.1 Erwinia sp. ErVv1
CGGTGTAGTTAAAGGCGCGTTCGAAGATTGCCTGTTCCGGCAGGTTGGGTGCTAAGCCGCCGATACTGCGTTGCAGGGTACGTCTGCCCAGTCTGTCATACTGGCGGGTCTGTTCACGGGTTCCCTGAGTGCGGGACACTTCCCGGTGCAGGCGGTCGCGGGTGAATTCGCTGACCGTCTGCTGATTAAAGCGGATGGCGCTGACGTGACCGGAGCCGTAGTGCAGCCAGCTTATCNGCTGCCCGCCGGGCAGGGTCAGTGCGGTAAGATTACCCAGAACGTCATACGCAGAATGCAGCTCACCGTTCACCCCCTGCTCACTGAGCAGTTTTCCTGCCGCATCAAACGTAAACTGAACGTCATCTGCTTCGATACCCAGCGCCAGGCCTTCAGCAGTCGGTGTGCGCGTCAGGCCGGTAAGCTGCCCGCTGTTGTCACGCTGGTAATGGTACTGAGCATCGCGGGTTGTCCGGGAGGTCAGCAGTCCGCTGCTGTCATAGCTGAACTTCTGAGCGCGTCGTGGGATGCCGCCATCATCGTCTGGTCTGCCGCTTTCCAGCAGGGTGGTGAGCAGTCCCCGTTCATTCCATTCCATCTGCCGGGATGTATCGTCCGGGCGGACTTCGCTCAACGGTCGGCCTGTCGGGTCATACGTAAACCGGTACTCACCGCCGTTGCCGTTTTCCAGACGCAGCAGATTGCCTCGTGCATCATAGTGCCAGCGGCGGAGGATACCGTTGCGGCCGGTCTGACTGAGCGGCTGGCCCAGGCGGTTATACGTCCAGGACACTTCGCTTTCCAGCGGGTCACGCCAGGCGTTGAGCTGCCCGTGCTCGTTCCACAACAGCGTTTCCTGACTGCCATCGGCGCGGATAAGAGCTGTAAGCTGTCCGGCGTTGTTCCATTCCCTCCGGGTGACGTTGCCTTCTGCGTCCTCACTGCTCAGGAGCTGCCCGAAGCGGTCATACGTAAAGCGGGCCACGCTGCCGGAGCAGTCGGTACGTTGTGTCAGCAGTCCCTGGCGGTTCCATTCCAGCAGCACGTCACCGCCACTGGCATCGGTGATGCGGTCCGGCAGCGTTTCTTCTTCATCAGAATAGTGGTACGTGCTGGTGTGATTCAGCGCGTCGGTTTCCGACAGCAGGCGACCGTTCAGGTCGTAAGTGGCCTGCGTAGTCGTTCCGTCCGGGGAAAGGGTCTGTGCAATGCGGTCGGTGCCTCGGAACCAGTGATAACGCGTGGTACGGCCTGCCGGGTCAGTCTCTGACGTCAGGCGGCCATAGCGGTCCCACTGGCTGTGCCGCATGGCTCCGTCAGGCAGGATGACATCGCATAACTCACCGTTGTGGTAAACAAAGCTGGTCTGGCGACCATCATAATCTGTAAAACGGGCGACGTTATTATCGTCGTCAACCAGCCAGTGTGCCTGTACGCCATCCTCGCGGGTGGCGCGGCGGGTGCCGTTTTCAAAATCGTATTCAAAATTAAGCTGCTCACCCGCGCTGTTGCGGTATGCCACCACGCGCGCCAGACCATCAATGTTCTGCCACAGATATTCATTCACAAGCCCGTTGCTGTCCTCATGGCTGCGCAGTAAATCCGTGCCATGCCCGTCGTCATACCAGCTGAAACGCCGGCGTACCTGACCGCCGCGTCCGGTGACGCTAATCACCCTGGCCTTATCATCGAAGCCGTAGCTGACCAGGCAGATTTCATTATCCAGCCAGGCCCCGGTCAGGCGAACCTGCCCGCTGACGGTTTTGTAGCGGCAGACTACACTTTGCCCCGC
>NZ_CDPK01000005.1:120816-121714 GCF_900068895.1 Erwinia sp. ErVv1
GCATTTTCGCGTAATGGCTGATAATGCCAGCGCTCGCCGCTGATATCATACACTGACCATGTATCGTCCTGATGATGTTCCAGCCAGCGCTTCTCGGTTTCACAGAAGGTTCGCTCTCCTTTTGGCACCATCGGGAAGGAAATGTAATCTCCCGAAGGCGCACGCCACACCAGCCCGTCCTGATACCGCTCAAGCCGGGTTTCCCAGAAAAGTGACCAGCCACGGCCCAGCACGCTGTCGCCGGGATTGCCACTGCGCCAGTAACGCTGCCAGACCACCGGCAGACNCGGGTTTCCCAGAAAAGTGACCAGCCACGGCCCAGCACGCTGTCGCCGGGATTGCCACTGCGCCAGTAACGCTGCCAGACCACCGGCAGACGGGAGGGTAATACGAAATCCAGCTCGTCATCACCGGCGAGGAATTTCTGCCCACTGACGATATCCACCGGACGCGCGATGATGCCCACGGCAGCGGCACCGGTCATCAGCACGCCAGCGCGGCAGGCGATGCGGGCCAGTTTGTTGATACCCGGAATTTTACTGAACAGTCTGCCCAGTGCACCGACTTTGCCAGCCGCTCCACCTGCTCCGCCGAGCAGTCCTGCAAATAACAACGTCAGGTCAGAGGCTTTATACAGTTTTTCAGGGACTTCTGACTGTATCGGCAGTGTCTGTTCCGGCTCCCCGCCCATGCGCACGTTATCTGAACCCGTCATCACTTTGCCGCCACAGGTGGTCTGGTCACCTGTACGGGCAGCAGGCAGGCCGTTGATAAATACGCGTGAGGAGCCTTCGGCCATCTGCTGTGAGCCACCGTCCTTAGCGCATTCCACCATGCTGTTGGTCGCAATGGCGGCAGGTCTGCCGTTAATGAACACGTTATGAGAGCCGGTGGCGAT
>NZ_CDPK01000005.1:121744-187093 GCF_900068895.1 Erwinia sp. ErVv1
CCACCGTCCTTAGCGCATTCCACCATGCTGTTGGTCGCAATGGCGGCAGGTCTGCCGTTAATGAACACGTTATGAGAGCCGGTGGCGATAATGCCTTCCTTCTGCATGCTGGCCGCGCCCGCATCCGCGATACTGTCCCGTGCTGCCGTCGCCAGTTCACCTGTCAGGTATCCCACCGCCAGGCTGGCCCCGACCAGAAGGACGCCAATGCCGAGACAGGACGCACCGAGACCGGCAATCATCATTGCCCCGNGGTGTTAAACCGAAAACTGCCGAGGAGTGCCTGAAAGCACTGGCTGTCCATGTCCCTGATTTTTTCCACACGGGACATAGTGAACACCAAAATATGCTTCTCCGCTGTATTAAAGACGGCCTGCTGCTGAAAGACCTTCTGGTTATCACGAAAGTAGCTGGCATGAAGACATTCACCGTGTGCAATATTTTCCCCCAGCACGGCTGCCACGCGCAGAGACAGTTTCCATCCTTTAAGATGTTTATCCATGAGCGCTGTCTGGCGGTCGATATAGTCTTGCAGCACCTCTCCATTACTGAGGGTATCTCGTGAGATGTTAAATGCGGGGGCGTTCTCGCCGGGTAGAGTAAAAACATTAACCGTGCGGTCCTGATACTGGTCAGGAAGCGTTATCCGGCCTTCTGTGAACAGACAGGTAGCGTGGCTTTCGGACATTGAGCAGATTCCCTGTGCCTGAGAAAACGTAAGTTTGCCACAGGGTATGCCCACTGGCTATATGCGCAATCGGGTTTTCACTAACCCAAAGCGAGACATAAAAAGACTGACTTCCAGAGAGCAGTGGGTCAGCAAGCATCCTTTTCCCGTCTCACAAATCCATTAATTGATTAAAATCTCTTTGAGTTATTGATCTGTGAAATCGATCGATGTGGTTAAATTGATAGTTATGGCGATTGATAATCTCATGTCGATTGGTAATTAATTGTCTAAATCAATCGATAAATTAACATTGATATTTTATGACTGCTAACTGTAATGAATTTTATCGATAAAACCGCTCTGACAGGTTCTTTCTTCAGATCAATTATATCAATTAATTAGATGATATTTGGTGGGGGGATATGTCAGGATGTCCGTTTGGCGGTACAGGAATCCAGGAGCATCTGTCAGTTTGTAAAGGTTGTGGAGCTGAAAGAGTAAAAGGCCACGTCGCCAGCAGACGATGAAGGAGCTGGTTGCGGTTGGTACGTTAGTTGGCATTCCAGCCGGGTTTGTCCGACTTCGCGTTAACGGCTTTGCCGACACAAGGGAAAACACCACCACTCACTGTTCTAAACGAAAATCTCAGTTTAGTGAGCTTTATTATGATCCTGTACAGTTTATTTTAAAATAAAAAAAACGACTTCTACTTTATTAATATCTGCCACCCTTATGCCGCAGGCTGTCAACAGCTAAGCGACGTGACAGGGAAGGTCGGTGAGTCAGTTTCGGGTTCAACGGTTCATCACGTCGCGTATCCGGTTGATAACGAAACACCGTCCTGCACAGCGATAACGTCCTGCATGCCTGGCATATGCTCATCGTAAAATGTGGGGTCAGAAGGGGACATAATCAGTATGTGGGAAGATCTCTAAAAGTGAATGGGCCGTTTTAGCGGGATACTTACAAACCCTTTCGACAGCTAAAAATAAAATAGAAACTAAAAAGCCCGGGTCAGGAAATTACCGAACCCAGGCGGTGATAACTGCCTGATAAAGCGTGCAATTTTACGGTATCAGTTCTTAACGGGCGGCTTTATTGTTGTGGAGACCGGAGCGATGAGTACATACCTGTTTGAGTTACATCATGTCCTTGCATCACACCTCATAAACTTTGAAATCTGAAATTATAATGCCCGCATTGTTTGCGCCCGTACTGAAAGCGGCTACCCGTCCACCGCTGATACTGTTATCAACAATATGCCAGATGATTGCTGCATCTGCATATACCGTAATCTGGTTTCCTTTCACCACAACGCGTAATGTTTGACCATCAGTAATTTGTCCATCCTGCGGGCTGATAACTGATGACACTGAGCTGACACGCTTATAAAGGCGAACGGTATTGTTGCCATTGGCATCTTTACCCATAAAAGCTAAACGGTAGCCATCGACGCCTGTATTACCTGTTGGCCGGCGAAAGTCAAAGGTTGTTTGTATATCGCTAGCGGTATTTGCCGGGCCGCTCACTAATTTAAAGCGCGCATCATAGTCAGTGAGCTGTATGCCCATTGCAATAACAGCAGCCGCTTTCTGAGAAATATTCAGCATGCCATTAGTGGTAACTGCACCACCTTCGGTAACACCCGTCACGCCCCAGGTATTTTGAAAATTACCGCCGAGATAATTATCGTTCCGGCTGCCGCCAATAGCTCCCTGACGCATGAAGCCATCGGATAAGTAAGGATAAGCCTCAAGTGGGATTAAATAATTGGTGCCATTGAGATTTACTGGCATCTTGCCATCGAGCGGGGCTTTACCCTGATAGTGAAACGTGCCGTCTTCCATAATAACAATGCCGGCCCCCAGCGTTCCCCACGATGTGGTTTTCCGCGGCGTATACGTTGCTTTTGCTAAAACGTCAGTTTCGGCGACAACGGTACCATCTGGCGTCCACAGGAAACTGACCCCGGCGGTAAAATGCGAGTGGGCTGTCGTTTCAATGTTGCAGTTAACCCAGCCACAATTGGGTTTAAGCTGCACATAAATTTCAATATCCGGCTCATAAGGACGCCAAACGCGAATATCCTGTAACGGTGAGCTGCCAGTAACCGTGACGGAACCATCCTGTCTGACACCTGAACCCGGGCCGCGGCGGAGCATCATCTCCAGCTCACCCCCACCAAAATTATTCGAATCCCAGACGCCAGAATTTGCTGCAACCGGAGAGAGGGCATGTCCACCGGTAAAGCGGATCTTCGTCTCATCACTGTCGGTTGTGACCGTATAAAGGCCTACGTGGATCCAAACAGGTTTATCACTGTCATTACGGAAGCGCAGATTACTGTGCAGATAGCTATAAGCCATGCTTCCGCGCATGTCCATCCCATAGGCTTCGAGCTGAGCACGTCCGTATTCATAGCGTTGCAGCCAGCGCGTTTTATCGGGGTTGTCGTAAGTGATTCTCGAGCCGGTCTGCAGGCTCATCTGACGCATAATGACGCTGGCAAAGGTCAGATCGAGCGGATTCGCACATCCTTCCAGACTTAATCCCTCAATCAACCACTGGCCGTTAGAAAAATCGCCGGGGAAGTCCGTTTTTTCAATCCAACCGTTTTTAATAAAGGACTGGGTACAGCGCTGCAGGTCAAGAGCCTGCACATTGTGGCTGTTCTGAATATTAAAGTTGCTGAGCTCAACCGCAGTAATATGATACCAGGTGCCGGATTCAGAGTTAGACCATGTCCCTTTAATAATCGAGCCGTAGGTATTGGTGGTATAGAACTCACTGAATTTTGTATCAAGCGTGTCCAGTACGTTGACAAAATCCCCACCCAGATGGCTGATAAAAAGGTTATTACCGTGAATATACTCGCCGGAGGTGCAGATATTTTTGAAAAATGCGCGGGTGTTCACCGCCTTATCATATTGCCCACTAACAGACAAATAGGCCAGTTCAACCTGTCTCGCGTTAACTTTAAACGCGAAGTTTTCGTTGGTACCAATCAGATAAAGTTGCGTTGATGAGAAATAACCAAAGCTATTAGGAGCGCCACTCACACGAAAGCGGGATACATAAGAGTTGGAAATATCCATCGACGAAATCGCAAAATCACCGGCAGGAAACTGGATGCCAATATTTATCGCCGCATCAGTCTGCTTCTGGGTCCAGTCAAACATTGCCTGAACAGCCTTAATGCAGTCCGTTTTACCATCGGGCAGTGCGCCAAAATGCGTCACATTTATCTGTGATTTATTCTCGACAATACGCTCCCAGTAAAAGCTGCTGTTTACGGGCATGACCATACCATTGTCCGTGGCAGCAACTTTGCCGGCACGGGATATAAATGAGCCACCGCCGTAAATGGTCCCTTCATTCCAACCCAATAGTAATATCACCTGACCAGCCCGATCCGGGATTGTACTGGCGAGCTTTGTGAAAGATGTTACCTGACCAATATATTTAAAACCGTCTGGATTTGACAGAGCGGCGGGAACACTCGTATCGCTCGCTGCTGCCTGAGAAGTTGTTGAAGTAGCCGCTGTTGATTTTTGATCTGTCATGTTGAACCTCCTGAATATAATAGATGATTAGCCTGTCGTTAACCGAGAGCAGCTGGCCGCAGGCAGTGCAATACTTATAATTGATGTTTGGTGCCGTAAATATAATTTATAGTGGTCACTATGAACGTGGCCTGTTCCAAATCACTGTTCATTGCAGTTTGGTTATTTATGTCTGATTTATATTAGTGCTATAACCGGAAAAGCCAGTCGCTCACCTGCTAACGTTAGTTATGCTTTAGAAAACAGACTTTTTAAATTTATGCCGTTGACCGGCTACCCTGGCGGCTAATAACCTGTTCGTAACGGCAAATTTTACATTGTTCGGTATTCATACATGAATATGATGGTTTTGTTTTCTCAGCGCGCCACTGCAATAAAGTGTGCTCAGATATTCCCGCTCTTCATATTTATCTCAGTGAAAGACATAATGAATCTCCTTTGATATTAATGGGGGATGCTGTTTGCTCTTAACCCCTACCTTACTGACTAAAATTCGTTACGAAAAGCGGAAACTGTATTTATATACAGTTTTTTGTTGGCCCGGTCGGGAGAACAGTGGGATCAATGCCCAGGATGACACGAAAACCCCTTAAAATGCTATTATCCACACCAGCCGACTGAGGCAGTAACTGACACCCACCTTAACTCCCGGGGATGAATGATGAACAATGACGTACCGCTAAAATTTTATGACATCGTAGATGAGTATTCGACGGAATCTGCAAAGCCGGTAAGCGACCTGGAGCGTGACCCTCTGGCGCGTTATTTCCAGCTGCTAGTCACCCGCTTAATGAATAACGAAGAGATCAGCGAGAGTACACAAACTGAGCTGGCCAGGGAGGCGGGCATCGACGCGCTTCGTATTGATGACATTGCGACGTTTCTGAATCAGTGGGGCAATGAGTAGCTCTCTTAAGACAGCCGATTTTTCAATCCTTTACCCCGCACCCTCAACGCTTTAGATAATATCCCCCACAGCAATGTCGCCCGCCGTGCTCTCCATTACCCCGGGGCGCACTGGCGGATAAATGCGCTGCGCGCGATAACATATTCTTGCAGGACATAAACGCCGCAGGATAAAGATGATGACAGCGACTGATATTGGTTTGACCCACGTTGCCTTTGAAGTGAAAGATATCGCGAAAAGTATCGATTTTTATCAGCGCTATGCCGCGATGAAGGTCGTTCATCAGCGTGAGCCGGGCGTACCGGAGGCTGAGAAAGTGGCATGGCTCAGCGATCTTACCCGGCGCTTTGCCATTGTGCTGGTGCAGACGCAGGCGGGAAGGGATACGCCTCTTGGTCCGTTTGGGCATCTGGGCGTGGCCTGCGCAACCATTGATGAAATTGATATAAAAGTGAGCATGGCCGAACGGGAAGGAGTGCTGCGCAAGCCGCCACAGCAATCCGGCCCGCCAGTGGGCTACTGGGCGCTGTTTGCTGACCCGGACGGTAATACGCTTGAACTCTCCTGTGGGCAGCAGATCGGCTTTACGATCGATGAAGTCTGATCCCGCCATAACGACCTACGCCAGCCCCGTTCCTTTTGAGGAGCGGGTGGGTAGAAATATCAATTAACAAACTTAATGAGTTATCACGGCCTCGGCGCTTGCGATTTTACCGGTAACATTCTAACTTTTCAGAATGTTCTTTAACCCTGTAAACGTTGAGGTGCTCGCCATGAAGTTAGCGAATGTGTTTGTATTATTTGAAAAAATAACATTGTTATTGTTCGTTGTCCTGCTGGGCTATCTGATAATAACAGGCGTTTTTTCTGCAACAGGCGTCGATCATAGCTGGCCTTACCCACATCGATAGCTAAGAGATCCACCAGGGAATACGCAATATAATTAATAAAAAAACGATAAAAAAACCTTTTCGCACTTGCACTTACCGTTAAACCTTCCGTTCAGCACACGTCAGCTTTGCTCACCATAAGCGAGTAGCCTCTTTGGCACAACGCCCCCAATTTCAAGGTTTTCCCTGACCTTCGTGGTTAGCATTCCCCCATCCGCCGTTAAGTCACGCAGTTAATTCAGCGTATGGCTCTGCCTGGCTCAGAAACAAAGCGTTAATTCAGTAAAACTCAGTCGTCGGGCAGTTTATCTATTAAGCTTACTGCCATCGAACCGGAGAAGAGCGAATAAGATGCAGCTGTTGTACAACGCATTAATCGTGCTGTTTACCATCATCGTGATGGAAGTGGTGGCGGCACTGGCCCATAAGTACATTATGCATAGCTGGGGGTGGGGCTGGCATCATTCTCATCACCGGCCACATAAGGGCGGGCTGGAGTTAAATGACCTTTATGCGGTGGTCTTTGCGGTGCTTGCCATTGTGCTGATCTATCTGGGCAGTACCGGCGTCTGGCCACTCCAGTGGATTGGTGCGGGCATGACCGCCTACGGCGCGCTCTATTTTATCGTTCACGACGGGCTGGTGCACCAGCGCTGGCCGTTTCGCTATATACCCCGACGCGGCTACCTGAAGCGTCTCTATATGGCGCATCGTCTGCATCACGCCGTCCGGGGCCGCGAGGGCTGCGTCTCTTTCGGATTCCTGTATGCGCCGCCGCTGTCGAAGCTGCAAAAAACGCTGCGCCAGCGGCACGGTAAGCCGGTCAGCGAGGACGCTGCCAGAGCGAATCGGGACGCGGGCCCGGCTTCGCAAGACGAGAAGTAAGCGCCAGCCCAGCCCCCGAGAGCAGCAGCCCCAGTTTCTCGCCTTTGCTGGTGCCCTGACGCCGGTCCCAGGCCTGTTCTCCGGCGTTGCTGACCTTGACGCCGATCTCCCGGTAGACGCCACGGGCAGTAGCAATCGCCCAGGCGGAGCGAAGTGGCAATCCGGTCAGGCCCGCCCGGGCCGACTGATAGTAAGGCTCGGCGGCGTCGACCAGCCGCCGGGATACTCTTGCCAGCGCGGCCCGGTTGACTGGGCTGGCATAGTTCGCCCTGTCCATACCCTCTTCAGCCAGCCAGCGAGTAGGCAGGTAGCAGCGCCCGCCGTGGGCATCTTCCACAATATCACGCGCAATATTGGTGAGCTGAAAGGCCAGCCCAAGATCGCAGGCCCGATCCAGCACGGCGGGATCGCGCACGCCCATCACCTGCGCCATCATCAGCCCGACGACCCCGGCTACGTGATAGCAGTAGCGCAGGGTGTCATCAAGGGTGTAATAAGCCTCGCCCCGCACGTCCATGGCGTAACCTTCAAGGTGATCGAAAGCCAGCCGTTCTGGAATGGCGCTGGCCAGGGCGACTTCCTGAAAGGCGGCAAAGGCGGGTTCCGACACAGGGGCGCCGCTAAGCGCCTGATGGGTGAGGACTTTAAGCCTTTCCAGCCGCTGCTCCGGGCTGCTGTCAGCGGTTACGTAGCCCGCGCCAGCGTCCGGGCTGTCAGATAGCGGGTTGCTAAACGCAGAGAGAGGACTGTATTCCGCCCCGTCACGGCTGAAACCCAGTTCCTGGCCATCTATAACGTCGTCGCAGTGACGGCACCAGGCATAGAGCATCAGCGCGCTGCGACGCGTCTTTGCGTCAAACAGCTTTGAGGCGGACGCAAAGCTTTTCGAGCCGACCGCCATAGTCTGGGTAGCGTGAGTAAGTAAAGGCTGATTCAAGGGGCTAAATCCTCCAGCATCAGGCCGGCGGTGGCCTTGGCGGAGCCGATCACGCCCGGTACGCCTGCGCCGGGGTGTGTGCCTGCGCCCACCAGGTAGAGGTTAGTAATGTGACTGTCGCGGTTATGTGGCCGGAACCAGGCGCTTTGGGTCAGAATCGGTTCTACCGAGAAGGCCGAACCAAGATGTGCGCCCAGTTCGTCGCGAAAATCGAAGGGGGTAAACATCCGGTGGGTGACCAGCTGCTGGCGCAGGCCAGGCATATAGCGCTCCTCCAGATAGTCGAAGATGCGATCGCGCAGGCGCGGCCCTTCCACGTCCCAGTCGAGATCGGCAGTACCCAGGTGCGGCACGGGGGCCAGCACGTAGTAGCTGCCGCAGCCCGGCGGGGCCAGCGACGGGTCGGTGACGCAGGGGGCATGCAGATAGAGCGAAAAGTCGTCGGCCAGGCTGTTGCGGGTAAAAATATCGCTGATCAGCTCTTCGTAGCGCGGGCCGAAGCACACCGTATGGTGCGCCAGCTGGCTGTGATGATGATTAAGCCCGAAGTAGAGCACGAACAGAGAGTTGCTCATGCGCTTACGTTTAAGAGAGGTCGCGCGCGCCGCACCTCTGGGGTGGTGGCCGAGCAGCTTTTCATAGGTATGCACTACATCTGCATTTGAGGCGACGGCGGGCGTATCAATACGGCGACCATCGGTCAGGTGAACCGCTGAAATCTTATCGCCCTGGGTTTCCAGCCGATCAACCTCCGCGTTCAGCTCAATTTTTCCGCCGAGATCCTCAAACAGATTCACCATGCCCTGCACCAGCGCCCCGGTTCCGCCCCGGGGGAACCACACGCCCCATTCCCGCTCCAGGGCGTGGATCAGGGTGTAAATGGAGGAGGTGGTAAAGGGATTGCCGCCGACCAGCAGCGAGTGAAAAGAGAAAGCCTGACGCAGGTGTTCGTCCTCAATAAATGAGGCAACCATGCTGTAGACGCTGCGCCAGGCCTGGAGGCGGGCCAACTGAGGCCCGGCACGCAGCATATCGCGGAAAGAGAGGAAGGGGACGGTGCCGAGTTTCAGGTAGCCCTCTTTGAACACCGCGCGCGAATAGTCGAGAAAACGCTGATAGCCCGCTACATCGCGGGGATTGAAGCGGGCGATCTGCGCCTCCAGTGCAGGCTGATCGTTATCGTAGTCCAGCACCCGGCCCGTTTCCCAGCAGAGGCGATAAAAGGGTTTAACCGGCAGCAGTTCGACGTAATCTGCCATGCGTTTACCGGTCAGGGCAAACAGCTCCTCAATGGCGGTGGGATCGGTAATCACCGTTGGCCCGGCGTCAAAGGTAAAACCCTGATCCTGGTAGACGTAAGCGCGCCCGCCGGGCTTGTCTCGCCCTTCAAGCAGCAGCGTGGGAATGCCCGCCGACTGTAGCCGGATGGCTAATGCCAGCCCGCCGAAGCCGGCTCCTACAACAATAGTTCTTTTCATTTAAGGGCTCGCAGCCTGGGGTGATGTTTAAGGATGGCGCGCAGGGCTTCGCCTACCGGAACCGGCGGCTTGCCCGACAGGATCCGTACCCGGTCAAAGTGGGTAGGGTGACCGGCATAGAAGCGGGCAATCAGCCCGTCGCTAAGGCCGTAAAAGCGCTGCATGACGCGCCAGCGCCCGGCCGGAGGACCGGCCAGGAAAAGCATGCGGTTTAGCAGGCGGAAAAAGCGCTGATGCCGCCACTGGCGTAGCGCAAAATCCTGAATGAGTCGGAACAGCTGGGCGCTATCCGGCGAGGGCTGGCTGGCGATCAGATCGGCCAGCTGAACAGCCAGCGGCAGTGAGTAGCCGGTGGTCGGGTGAAAAAGCCCGGCGCGCAGGCCGCTGCACGGCAGTCCGTCGCGCTGTCGCCAGAATGCCCCAGGCTGACCCGCCAGCGTAATGGGCAGAATGCCCTGCTCCTCGCGCTCCAGCTCCTGTAACAGCCAGCCTTTTTCAGCGGCATAGTCTGCAATACGCTGCCGCGCCCGATCGGCGTCCAGCGCCGCGCTGTCAATATAGTGCGTATCCTCAATCAGCAGCGTATCCGGCGTGAGTGGCAGGGTATAGACAAAGCGATAGCCCGCCAGCTGATCCACCGTGGCATCCATCAGAATGGGGCGGGTCAGGCCATGTGGCCGGGCCAGCCGCCACTGCTGGCCAAAAAAGGCCTGACTGCCGACCGTCAGCGCGGGACCGGGCTGATGGCCACGGCCATCTATTACCGCTTTTGCCCGCAGGATCTGCCCGTCAGCGAGCTGGACGCTGTTCGCGGAGAGCGGGATGGCCGGACACCCCGTCAGCAGATTGTCGCCCAGGGCCTGTTCGACAACCCCGGCGAAGCGCCCGGCGGTTACCGTCATATAGCCGCCGGGCAGGGTGCGGGTCAGCTGTGGAAACTGCACGTCATAGCCGTCCCAGCGGTGGGCGACCAGCGGGTCGATCCACTCCTGCTGTTCAGGCGTCAGGTCGCTTTGATGAAAGGACCAGGTGTGGTTACCGCCGCAACGCGCGCTTTCCTCCAGCATTAACACGCGGAGCGTGGGCTGACGCTGCGCTAAGCGCAGGGCGATAAGGCCATTGGCCAGGCCGCCGCCCAGCAGGATCACATCCGATTTCTTCACGGTGCCACCTTATCCGCTGTGGAAAAACGCGGGCTTAACGCCTGCTCGACGATGAGTGCGGCGGCAGACGCGCCACCCGCGCTGCTGAGCTGAGCCTGCATGGCTGACAGGTTTTCCCGATAGCGATTGTCGTTTAACAGCGCGTCGAGATGGTGCGCCAGCGTTTTGCTGCTGCTGAAACGAGAGGCGCGCCGTCCAGTGCCGCTCCAGGCGACGCGCGCGGCAACGCCGGGCTGATCAAAGGCGATCGGAATGGCAAGGATTGGCGTGATATTTTTCACCGCGTCGGCCACGGTATTCAGACCGCCGTGCGTCACCACCGCCTGCGCCTGACGCAAAACGGCATCCTGATCGGCAAAGTCTGTGACCCAGCTGGCACCGGCGTGACGTAATTTTTCGACTTCGCGCGAATTGAGGCCGCCGCAGTGGGCGATAAGCAGCTGGGCGTCCAGGCGGCGACAGGCGCGGGCGATAGTGTTGAACAGACGGAAACGATGCCCCTGCAGGGTGCCGAGTGAGGCAAAAATAAAGGGCCGGGAGGGATCCAGCGGCCAGGCTGCCCTGCCCGTTTTGCCTGGGGATCGCAGCGGCCCGACGGCATGAAATCCGGCGGGCAGCGCGCGACGGGGGAAATCCAGCGCGGGCAGGGTCTGGCTGATTTGCGCCAGCGGCGACAGGCAGTCGTGCAATCCCTGGCGGGGCGTCAGGCCAAAGGCGCGCGCATGGCGATTAATGATCCTGGTATGTCCGCGCATCATCCAGTCGTAGATTTGCTGGCTGGAATGATAAAGTTTTTGCGCCCGGCGATCGGTGCCCCAGGCAAACGGCATAACCGGCAGCGGCAGGCCCACCTCGCGGTTAACCGGCAGGGCGCAGGCAACCGAGACAAAAGGGAGCCCCAGCGCGTCGGCGACCAGCCCACCGGCAGGCTCCATCTGGTCGACGATCAGGCCGTCCACCGCCAGTCTGTTCAGGATGGCAGGCAGGGCGCAGCAGAGCCGATCGGTGGCGTGGGCCATATCATCAATCACGCCGAAGAGGGAGAGGCTTCGCGGGTTAACGGTCAGCCTGAAGGCGCGGGTGGGCGTGCCCGCAGGCAGGTTCTCTACCGGCTCGAAAGCGATGTTTGCGTCGCTGAGCAGGCTTCGCGCTTCGGGCGGCTGAATAAAGGTGATGCGATGTCCCCGCGCCATCAGCGCCTGCGCCAGGGCCTGGAGCGCGCGCACGTGGCTGAAAAGCGGCGGCGCAACCACGGCGTAGTGGCTCATGCCCCGCTTCCTGCGTAGTGCATCGGTGCGTGGCGCAGCTCGCGCAGGTTAGTGCTGCCGGTGCAGAAGCAGGCGGTTTGCAGCTGCGCAATCAGTACCTGGAAAAACGCCGTGACGGCCTGTTCTGACGCGGTGGCGCTGGGGAGTATCGCGGCGGCAAGGCCGACCACATCCGCGCCCAGGGCAATGGCTTTGGCAATATCAATGCCGTCAACAATTCCGCCAGAGGCGATCAGGGGCAGGTCGGGCAGGGCGGCGCGTATTCCCCGCAGCGCCTCGCTGGTGGGAATGCCCCAGTCGGCGAAGGCCATGGCGACGGCACGCTGCTGCGCGCTGGTGGCGCGCTCGCCCTCCACCGCCGCCCAGCTGGTGCCGCCCGCGCCAGCCACGTCCAGCAGGGTCACGCCCGCCTCTGCCAGCCGACGGGCCACGTCAGGCGAGAGCCCGGCACCGACCTCTTTGACCACCACCGGCACTGCCAGCTGCTTAACCAGTCCGGCAATGGCGGACAGTACGCCCCGCCAGTCGCGGTCCCCGCCGTTTTGCAGCGCTTCCTGGAGCGGGTTGAGATGCACGATCAGGGCATCGGCCTCAATCATCTCTACCGCACGACGCGCATAGTCCAGCCCGGTTGGGCCGACGATCTGCGCCGCGCCGAGGTTAGCCATCAGTGGGATGTCCGGCGCAATAGCGCGTAAATTTTTATTCAGGCCGAAATTGACGTCGCTCTCCAGCGCCACCCGCTGCGAGCCGACGCCCATCGCCAGGCCCAGCGTCTGCGCCGTGGACGCCAGGTGAAGATTAATCTCCTGGGCGCGACGGGCTCCTCCGGTCATTGACCCGATCATAATCGGCGCTTTCATCGGCCTGCCAAACAGAGAGGTGCTGAGATCGATACGATCAAAATCAATTTCGGGCAGGGCGCAGTGCTCAAAACGCCAGTGGTCAAATCCTGTACGGATCCTGCTGACGGCGCGCGCCGGGTTAAGCACGATATCCAGGTGATCTTTTTTACGCTGAATCAGATCCGCGTCCTTCATGGGTACTCCGGTGAATCCATTATTCGGTCATTTGCAGGCGTCACTACGGCGGGCGGTTTCTGACAAACCACAGGCTCAACACCCGCGCAGGCACCCGTTTAAACAGACGTTAACGCAACGTGGCCAGCTGCTGGTTGAACCAGCGATGCATAAAGCGCCGGGTCGCCAGCCCCTGATGACAGACGAAGGCAAAGTGCCGATCGGCACTGTGCAGGTGATTTTGCAGGCGGCGGTGTACCTCTTCGGCACCCAGCAGGGCCACCAGGGTCGATTTGCCCGCATCCTGATTCAGATCCTTGCCGGAGCCGCTATGGCTGTCGGCCAGATCGTCAAGGAGCTGGAACGCCTGCCCCAGATCCTGTGCGAAGCCGCGCAGCTTCTGGCGCACGACAGGGGGCGCATCGGCGGCCAGCGCCGCCATCTGGATGGTGGCGTCAAACAGCATGCTGGTTTTCAAATCATTTGTGGTGGCGATAGCTTCACTGCTGCGGCATGCACCGCCTTCCTTAAGATCCTGAAACTGACCCTGTACCAGCCCCTGCAAACCGACGGCGGCAGACAGCTCCGCCACCGCCTGCGCGCGACAGTTTCCTGATAACCCCTCTGCGGCCGCGACGGTGCCAAAGGCGCTGCTTAGCAGGGCGACGGCAGCCAGCACCGCCACATCCTCGCCAAACTGACGGTGAATGGTGGCCCGGCCACGGCGCAGCAGGGCGTTATCCATGCAGGGAATATCATCAAGGATCAGCGAGGCGGCATGGATCATCTCTACGGCGCAGGCTAAATCAAGCAGGCCGGGGTGGCTTTTATCACACCCCAAATCACAGGCGGCCAGCAGCAGCAGCAGGGGACGCATGCGCTTTCCAGGCGTCAGCGTGCCTTCGCGCATAGCAGCCCTTACGCGGTCCCGCTCGCCACCGGCAGGCAGCAACGAGTCGAGCCGCCGCTCCAGGGCCTCACGCAGCGCCAGCAATTCGGTATCCATATCGGGGGATTTTTCTGCTAACACTGTCATGGTCACTCTTAATCGAATCAGTAAATTAATGGGCCGGAAAGCGAATGGACGCTACAGGAATAAATGCACGGTCCCTGTTGATAAGGCTAGAGTATTATTAAGAAATTGCGCTGATAAACGATGAAAAAAAGCTTAACTGATGCAGGATGGGGGCCGTATGGAGCAATCCGCGCCTACGTTTCAGCGGCTTATTGCAGCAGTTGGTGCAGCAGCGCCAAAACCTGATTGATCTCCGCAGGCGTCAGCGCGCCCTCTTTGGCAAAGCGAATGAGGCCAGCGCTATCGACCACCACCACGGCTGCGCTGCCGGGGGTCAGTTGCCAGGCGCGCTTAACCGCGCCGCGATTGTCGATAATAAACTGTGTCGAGGGCGACTCGCGTTTGGCGGACCGCAGGCTGGCGCGCACAAATACGGCGCTGCCGGGGATGGCATCGTCTGCGTTAACAATGATTGACGTCTGGAAGCGCGTCGGTGGCAGGTGAGCCGCCGCTAACGCCGCACTCAGCGGCGCATTTTCGTCTCTGGCAGAAAGCCGTCCGGCCAGATGCATCACCACGCGCACCCTGCCGGTTAACCCGACGCTGTTCCAGGGCCGGTAGTCCATATCTCCGGCGCTGGCGATCACTTCGCCTGCATCATATACGACTACAGGAGGAAGGCGCTGGCCAACCGTAAACAGGTTCGCCAGCGCGGAGAAGGGCAGAAACAGGGCAAGGGCGACAACCAGTAGACGAGCCGACATGCATCTCTCCATTAAGCCGCCCTGCGCAGGGAAGGCGGGCTTATGCCTGCTTAGGCTGTCCGTTTGAGGCCATGATGCCACCGTCTACCGGCAGATTGACCCCGGTAATGTAACGGGCGTCATCGCTGGCGATAAAGGCAATCGCGTTAGCGATATCTTCCGGCTCACCCGCGCGGTTCAGCGGGATACGCTCATAGAATTTATTCAGCAGCTGCTGGTCATCCTTCATCCCTTCCGTCAGATCGGTCATGGTCAGACCGGGACAGACGGCNCGTCGGCAGCGTCAGATGTGTATAAGAGACAGGTTGGTCACCGCGCCTTTCGCTGCGTTATAGACGCTCATACCCCAGTCGCCGCCCAGGCCGGAAACGGAGGAGATATTCACGACGTTGCCTTTGGTTTTCAGCAGCGCGGGCATAAAGTAGTGGACGCAGTGGAATACACCGTTCAGATCCACGCCCATCAGCTTGTTCCAGTCTTCAAGCGCGATTTCATGAATGCGCCCCTGAACGATAATGCCGGCGTTATTCACCAGCACGTCCACCCGGCCATACTTATCCTGCACCTTGCGCGCAAGCGCCTGGACCTGGCCCGCGTCGGCGACGTCACAGGGGGCCACCAGATGATCGCCCTGGGTCATCGTGGTCAGCGTTTTTTCCAGCTTTTCAGCGGTACGGCCTACCAGTACCACCGATGCGCCTTCGCGGGCGAAGCGCTGCGCCGCGGCTTCGCCAATACCTGAACCTGCCCCGGTGATGACGACTACTTTTTGCTGAAAACGTGCCATTTTGAACTCCTGTTCATCATTATTACCGAATTAAATCATGGGTGTAAGCCTGGCAGGCTTAGCGCGAAGTGCAAGTGAAGGCGCGGCGCGGGAGGGCTAATTAGTTGTAATTGCACAGGGTTTTTTGCATAAATCATGCCGGGCAGCGGGCAGCGGGCAGCGGGCAGCGGGCAGCGGGCAGCGGGCAGCGGGCAACAGGCAGGACTACCCCTGGGCGGGCTGACCGTTAGAGGCGGTAACGCCGCCATCAACCGGCAGATTGACGCCGGTGATATAGCGCGCATCATCGCTGGCGATAAAAGCAATGGCGCTGGCGATATCCGCGGGTTCCCCTGCGCGATTTAATGGGATGCGCTGGGTGAACTTTTCCAACAGCTGTGGCGCGTTCATGATCCGTTCGGTCAGGACCGTCATGGTCAGGCCGGGGCAGATAGCGTTGACGCGCACGCCGTCTGCGCCGTAGTCCAGCGCCAGCGCGCGGGTGAAGTTGCTGACGGCCCCCTTTGCCGCATTGTATACGCTTATGCCCCAGTCGCCTCGCAGGCCAGAGATAGAGGAGACATTGACCACATTACCTTTGGTGATAAGCAGGGCGGGCATAAAGTAGTGTACGCAGTAAAAAACGCCATCGAGATTGATGGCCATGAGATTTTTCCACTCCTCAGGCGCGATGTCGTGAATGCGTCCCTGTACAACTATGGCCGCATTGTTCACCAACACATCGACCCGGCCATACTTAGCCTGGACGTTGTGCGACAGCGCCTGCACCTGGTCCGCCTGCGAGACGTCACAGGGGGCAACCAGATGGTCGCCCGGCGCGAGGGTTGCCAGCGTGCTGTGTAGTTTTTCAACCGTGCGGCCTGCCAGCACGACCGACGCGCCCTCAAGGGCAAAGCGCTGCGCCGTGGCCTCGCCAATACCTGAACCCGCCCCGGTGACCACCACGACCTTTTGCTGAAAGCGTGCCATCTGCACCTCCGGTTAACGTGATTAGTGCATTAAATCATCAATGTAAGCCTGGCAATCCCGGAAATAAGTGCAAGGTCTGTTCCATCCTCTTGATAACCCGTTGTTACATCAGGCGCATAATTTCAAATTGTGCATCTGTCGGATGACTCACCGCGCCGATAGGGCTATGTTAGTTCCCGGCTAAGCGAGTGGTGAGGAAGCAAAGTGGAAAGACTGGATTGCGACAGGATGTTTATTGGCGTGATGGAAACCGGAAGTTTTACCGCCGCGGCGCAGCGTTTGGGCACCAGCCACGGCCAGGCGTCGAAGCTGATCTCACGTCTGGAAAAGGAGCTGGGCGTGCAGCTTTTCCGGCGCAGCACCCGGGCGCTGACCGCTACCGATGTCGGCAGAGCGTACTACGACAAGGTCAGGGTCCTGCTGGCTGAGTACGATGCCCTGAATGATTCCGTGCGCACCACCTCAGACTCCCCCTCCGGCAGGGTGCGCGTCTCCGCGCCGGTGACCTTTGGCACCACCCAGCTTACCCAGCCGCTGATCGACTTTGCCCGGCGCTATCCGGGTATTGAACTGGACGTCAGCTTTGCCGACCGGGTGGTTAACGTGGTGGACGAAGGATTTGACCTGGCGCTGCGCATCGGCAAGCTAAACGACAGTGCGCTGATGGCCAGAAAGCTGTGTGATATCCGTATTATCGCCGTCGCCTCGCCGGACTATCTTAAGCAGCGGGGTACGCCTTCCCACTGGGGCGAACTTTCACAGCATGACTGTATAATCGATACCAACTTCCGCGATCCTTTCCGCTGGCCTTTTTTACAGGGTGAGCAGACGGTTCAGGAGCCGGTCAACGCCCGCCTGAAGTTTTCAAACGCCGAGGTGTGTTTGCAGGCGGCATGCGCTGGACTGGGTATCGCCCGTCTGCCCGCCTTTGTCGCGGGGGAAACCCTGCGCAATAAAACCATTGTGCCGGTACTGGTATCTTATGAAATCCCGCCGCTGGGCCTTTTCGCCCTCTACCCGCCGGCAAAATACCTGGCGCACCGCTCCCGCACCCTGATCGATTTCCTGGTCGAGGCGTTCGCGGGCGAGCCGGAGTGGGAGAAAGGCTGGTGATTATTTCCAATATGGAACAAAACATCCCCTTTTTGAGGGGATAATCATCTCAGTGGAAATAAGTTACTTTTCTCTTATCAACTCACTGAGAGGAAAGACCATGACTGACAATCGTACTGCACCC
The DNA here is from genome assembly GCF_900068895.1 of Erwinia sp. ErVv1. GTDB lineage: Bacteria > Pseudomonadota > Gammaproteobacteria > Enterobacterales > Enterobacteriaceae > Erwinia. Next base: position 139,297 of record NZ_CDPK01000005.1, read on the forward strand.
TGGGCTGCTTTGATCCTGCGCCTCGCGCTGGGCATCCTGTTTTTGGCTCACTTCAGCCTGAAATTTTTCGTTTTCACTCCCGCAGGCACCGCAAAGTTCTTTGCCTCGCTCGGACTGCCGGGCGGTCTGGCCTGGCTAACGATGGCCGTGGAGCTGGTGGGGGCTATCGCCCTGATTTTAGGCATCTATAGCCGCATCGTCGCCGTGGTGCTGATCCCCATCCTGCTCGGTGCCATCTTCACCGTTCACGGTCCGGCGGGCTTCTTCTTTACTAACCCTAACGGCGGCTGGGAATTCCCGGCATTCTGGATAGTGGGCCTGATTGCGCTTGCCCTGACCGGCGACGGAAAATATGCCCTTAAGCCCACCGCCGTCAGAGGATAAGGAGCAGCCCCATGCTGGTAAATGGACAATGGACCGCCGACTGGCATCCCGTTCAGGCAAAAGATGAGAAGGGCGGCTTTGTCCGCCAGACCTCCAGCTTTCGCAGCTGGATAACCCCGGACGGTGCGCCGGGGGTGACCGGCAAGGGTGGCTTTCAGGCCGAAGCGGGGCGGTATCATCTCTATGTTGCGCTGATCTGCCCCTGGGCCTCACGCACCCTGATCGCCCGCAGCCTGAAAGGACTTAATGAGGTCGTCAGCGTATCGGTAGTCGAGCCCTGGCTGCTGGATCAGGGCTGGCACTTTGGTGACTATCCCGGCGCTAACCGGGATACGCTGAATCAGGCCGAGTGGATGCATCAGATCTACACCCGTGCGGATGCGGACTATACGGGCCGGGCCACCGTGCCGGTGCTGTGGGATAAAAAGACCCAGACGATCGTGAGCAATGAGTCCGCGGATATTGTGCGGATGTTTAACAGCGGCTTTGGTGAGCTGGCCAGTGCGGAGTTTGACCTTTTCCCAGCCGGCCTCCAGCAGGAGATTGAGTCCCTGAACGCGGAGATTTATCCGCTGCTGAACAACGGCGTTTACCGTGCGGGCTTCGCCACCACGCAGATAAGCTATCAGGAAGCCTGTCGCGATGTATTCAGCATGCTGGATAAGCTGGAGCAGCGTTTGAGCGACGGACGCCGCTTTCTTACCGGCGAGCGATTCACCGAGGCGGATATTCGCCTGTTCGTGACGCTGATTCGCTTTGATGCGGCTTATCATGGCCTGTTCAAATGCAATATCCGTCAACTCCGGGAGTATGCCTGGCTGCATGCCTATACCCAAAGCGTGCTGGCGGTCGCGGGCGTGCGCGAGACGGTCAGTATCGATCACATTAAACAGGGCTATTACTCTATCAGGGCGCTGAACCCCACCGGCATTGTGCCCGTTGGGCCAGACCTGAGTGACTACGGCCTGCAGGAGAGTCTGTAACCGTGAAAAAACTCCTTATTTTGCTGCATGGCGTGGGCAGCTCGGGGCAGGATATGCAAATGCTGGCCCGGCATCTTGAACCTGCGCTACCGGGGGTAGTGATTGCCACACCGGACGGTCCGTCGCACTTTGACGGTGGCGGGGCAGGCTATCAGTGGTTCAGCCTGGCGGGCATCACTGAGCAGTCGCGTCCGGCGCGTATTCTCGCCGCCCGGCAGGATTTCGATGGCGTCCTGCACGGCATCCTGCAGCAGCACGACATCCACGCTGAGACCGACCGCATTATGCTGGCGGGCTTTTCCCAGGGGGCGATTATGGCGCTGGACGCGCTGGTATCCCATCGCCTGCCGCTTTGCGGCGTAGTGGCCTTCTCCGGGCGCCTGGCGTCTCCCGGGCCTTACCATCCCGCGGCCCGCGCGGCCGCGCTGCTGATCCACGGCAAGGCCGATCCGGTTATCCCGTGGGAGGAGAGCGAGCGGGCTGCCGCCTCGCTGGCCGATGCTGGCGTGGCGGTCAGTACCCTTTTTGAGCCGGGCGTGCCCCATACGCTTAGTACGAATGGCGTTCAGCGAGCGGCGGCGTTTATCGGACAGCGATTCGATCTGAATTGAGAACGCATGCAGGTGGGATTTCTCTGCAAGCTTGCCTGCGTTGCCAGATTACGTCTATTGTTAACGGCTAAGAGTAGTTTTCCCGGAATACGCGCGACAGGGAGCCGTCATGAAGAAAGTGCTGGGTGCTTTTTTACCGTTATATACCACCACGCTGTTAATGCTGCTGGGCTCTGGCCTGCTGACCACCTATGTCTCGCTGCGGCTGGCCCATCAGCAGGTGAGTGGCGCGGTGATTGGGGCGATTATCGCCGCGAACTATATTGGCCTGGTCATCGGCGGCAAGGTTGGACATAACCTGATTGCCCGCGTCGGGCATATTCGCGCTTACGTATCCTGCGCCGGGATCATTACCGCCTCGGTACTGGGGCACGGGCTCACCGACTTTTTGCCGATGTGGATCTTTCTGCGGCTGATTATTGGCCTGTGCATGATGTGCCAGTATATGGTGCTGGAGAGCTGGCTTAACGATCAGGCCGAGCCGGGACAGCGCGGCATGATATTTGGCTTCTATATGGTGGCAACCTATCTGGGGCTTTCTGCGGGACAGATTATCCTGATGACGCAGATTGGCTCGGGCAGCAGCAGCCTGCTGATAGTCGCCCTCTGCTTTGCACTGTGCCTTGTGCCCATCGCTCTGACCACCCGCACCAACGTACAGCCCATGTCACCGGCGCCGATGGAGCTTGGCTATTTTTTTAAAGCCATTCCGAAAATTCTGTTTATGACACTGGTCATTGGGATGGCGGTCGGGGCTTTCTACGGGATGGCTCCGGTTTACACCAGCCTGCTGGGATTCAGTACGCAGCAATCCGGGCTGTTTATGGGTATTACCATTTTCGCCGGGCTGATTTCGCAGTTTCCTCTCAGCTGGCTTTCTGACCGCGTAGATCGTCACCGCCTGCTGTTTTTCACCGGCCTGCTTTATGCCCTTGCCGCACTGCCGCTGACGCTGCCGTTGCATTTTCACTACCTTACCGTGGTCTGCGCCGCCTTTATCGCCAGCATGATGCAGTTTTCACTTTATCCGCTGGTGGTGGCGATGGCGAATGACAGCATCGTGCCCGAGCGCCGGGTATCGCTCACCGCCTGCCTGCTGATGGCCTTTGGCGTGGGAGCCTGTATTGGGCCGCTGGCAATTGGGGCCATAATGCAGCCGCTGGGCGGCAATATGCTCTACCTCTTTTTCTGCCTGTGCGGGGTGGTGATTGCAGGAATGAGCTGGTATCGCAGCACCACGCATCAGGAGAGCAGCGAACCGCCGGTTCCTCATGTGCCGATGCCGGATACGATGGCCAGCTCGCCGCTGGCTGCCGCACTTAACCCGACCAATACCGAAGAAGAGATCCAGGCGGTAATGGTCAATACCGACGAACATGCTGCCGGGGACGACAGCGCTGAAGAGAGCGAACAGCAGGCATCCTGATGCCTGTCTTACCCTCTGTAACCCTTCTGAAACCTGAAACGAAACTGGATTAACACCCAGGTAAACCGTTTTTTTCCCCACCGGGCGCTGGGCGTACGCACAGCGCCACCCGTCGCGCTATCCCAAAGAAACAGAATAAAATTCTTAAATGGCTGCCGTTGTCCCTAGGGATAGTCTGAAAGTTGATCGATATTTTTGATTGTTTATACTGTCGTGACATTAAAAACAGGTAAGGAATCCGTATGAAGTGTCGTTTATCCCGCAGAGGGAAAACCTGGCTGGTCATCATTGCCTGTTGTTTTATTTTTTGGGGGGTAGTGGCCTGGGGAGTGTGGTCATGAATAAAGCTGAAGAGATTGTGAATGAAAATGGCTCCCTGATTAGCGAGGCGGCCGCAGAAAACAGGAACAATCCCGGCGTGAATGACGACGGTAAGCCGCTTAATAATAAGAAAATACTGGAAGGCTGGGAATTGAGTGCCGCGCAAACCGCTTTTATTGAATCACTCCTGCCGGATGATGACAGCGGCTGCTGATCCGCTGCCATCATCCGGCGCTGTCCCCCGCTGAAACGGGCAGCGACCCTAACTTTTTCCACCTTGTGCTTCTTTTGCTACCGTTTCTACCTGCAGCGCCCGCTCAGCGTGGCCAGCGCCTGCCACCGCGTTAACGTTTTATCACCTGCCGCCGGGTAAAGAGGCGGGTAAAGACGATGGCAACCAGCGCGAAAATCCCACCCAGCGCGGTGGCCTCCAGTCGGTGAGTGGCTACGCCCGCCTGAGAAATGCCCAGGCTTGAGATCATAAACACCACCATCAGCGTGACGAAAAAAGTAAACACAAAATACGATTTTGAGATCAGCGAATAAGAAAAGGTAAACGCGATATAGCCGGCGGTGATAAAGCCGCACACCAGGAACAGCGGATTATGCCAGGTTGAGATCAGCGAAGCGGCCAGGATGCTGCCCATCAGCGTTCCCAACACTCTGGCCTGAACCCGCGACAGCGTATCGCGGTAGTTATTGCGCAGACAGAGCAGCAGGGTCATTCCCGCCCAGTAGCCGTTTTTCAGGTGCAGCAGCTGGACCGTACTCAGCGCCAGTCCCATCGAAAGCAGCGCCCAGAAAATTGACCAGCGCAGGTGGATTTTGCGTTTATAAAGCTGCCGGGTGGTGTTGAAAAAAGTGAGCCACGAGCGGGGGTTAATATCTTTTAAATGAAAGGGGTAGCGACGGAAAACGCCATACAGAAATAGCATCTGTAACAGACCGCCGCAGCCGGTGAGCGCCGCGCGATCCAGCGCATGTTCCAGGTTGCCCGCATAGTAACCCGACACCAGATAGGCAATTGACCACTGGAGCACCATCCACCAGGCGCTGCTGTCGACGTCAGCCAGCGCAACATAAACCCCGGCGTAGAGCATGGCACCTGCAATATAGATCGGCAGCACGTTGCCGGTCAGGCAGCCAAGCCAGGAGGAGAAAGCCAGCCCGAGCGTGGTGGTGAGCAGCAGAGAAAAGGAAGAGTCGCCCCAGGTTTTATTCGCGCCAAAGGCCAGCGTCAGGGCGCCACCGGCAATTACGCTGGCCACCGGCACGCGATCAAAGGTGAAGCCGGCCAGATAGATAGCGATGATAGCGGGCAGGCAGCACAGACCCAGCAGCATGTCGTGTTGCAGTTCGTCAGAAAGGCGCATCGGTTTACAGCTTCTCCTGTCATTCGCAAAGATTAATGATAGCTTTCAATAATATATTGTTGTTAACAGGGTAGCTTATTCTTGCATTGAACGACGGCGATGATTAGGCTGAAACCACTTTCCTGCTGCGTATACCGCACGTTTTCTCTTTGAGGGCGTTATGATCAAATCACTGGTCGCCGTGGCCGTTGGCGGCTCCATCGGCTGCATCATTCGCTGGCTGCTGGCGGTTCGTTTGAATGCACTTTTCCCCAACCTGCCGCCCGGCACGCTGGTCGTGAACCTGGTCGGGGGCTTTATTATCGGCGGGGCGATGGCCTGGTTTATGCGCAATCCGCATCTCGACCCGGCCTGGAAACTGTTGATTACCACCGGTCTCTGCGGAGGCATGACCACCTTCTCAACCTTCTCGCTGGAGATCGTTACGCTGCTACAGGCGGGTAACTATGCCTGGGCGATGACCTCGGTGCTGACCCATGTGCTGGGCTCGCTACTGATGACCTTTGCCGGATTCTGGCTGGTTTCGCTGGTTCTCTGATTCACTCGCTCTACGGCGCCGACTCGCGCATCCATGCGCCAGGCGGCAAAGCGGTGTTTTTAGTGCGGGGTGCCACCCTTCATCAGATCGATCGCGCTGGCACTGGCTGCATCAAATAGCGACAGACTCTCAATCTGATCAACCATGATGACCTTACGGAAGGCCATGGCTGACTTAGGCTCGGAATCCAGCGTAATGCCGTGATCGGCGTACCATTTGCTGTAGTTATGCTCGATGCGCAGATCCAACGCGGTGCCCTCGCGGTAGCCGCTTAGCATTGGGATCATCACAATGTTGCAGACGGAGGCATTCTCAAAAGAGGCGGTATGGACCATTCCGATATAGATACGGCGAGACTTCAGCGTGATCCACGCCAGCTCTCCCTCTTCCATACACTGAAACAGCAGCCCTTCAACCCCATTGGAGCGGGACAATTTTTTGTAGAGTTTTTTTCGTCCGCTGCTGTCGAGCCGCGCGCTGCCTGACCAGCTTGAGCGATAAATACAGAAAACGACGGCGAAGGTCAGCATGATAACGACCGGTGCCTGGATGCCGAGGAAACTCCAGGTCATAAATTCGACCTGCCAGTGGTGGTGCAGGCCATCACCGAGCTGCGGAATGGCGTTCATAATGCCTGATGCGGCCAGCAGAATCAGCCAGACGATGCCGGTGGCAATGACGCCCTGGAGAACAAAAATGCAGCCATACAGCGCCACCAGGAAATAGACGTCCCAGCCAAACGAGCGTTTGATTTTGAAACGGGTTGAGAGGTCGCGGCTGGTATACCAGTACCCACACACCATCAGCACCATAAATATTGCCGTACCCATCTTATGCCCTCTTCAACGCATTGACGTGACGGGCAAAATCATCTTTGACTTCTTTGCTGCACAGATTGACCGCAGCGGTGCCGTCTTCGTCGATCAGGATGCGTTCGCCGTCTTCAATCGACTCTTCGATATCGCGCTGACTCATCACCTGAAGTAACAGTTCCGGACTGGAAAAAAGAGCGCGTAAAAATTTGAACATGGCTTTCTCCATCAATAAGATAGGATAATTCTGGCACTATAATAGCGACTTCGCCATGAGACGAGTATGAAAGGGGGAAAGTGAAGGGTGCGCGTCCCTGCGCACGAGCGATTAGCTGCCGCTCTGCGGTGCCGGATCGTCCTGTAAATGCTTTTTGAAGTGCTTCTCAATCTGCTCCAGCGTCTTGCCCTGGGTTTCGGGGGCGAAGAAGATAGCAAATATCCCTCCGGCCACGCCTATCGCCGCAAAGGCAAAGAAGGTGAAGGTCAGGCCAACATGCTCCAGCAGGATCGGGAACATAAAGGCAATCGAGAAGTTTGTCATCTGCATGGCAAATACCGAGATACCGTTAGCCATGCCACGAATGCGCATCGGGAACATTTCGGACAGCAGCAGCCAGGTGACCGGCGACAGCGCAGCCTGCTGAAAGCACAGGAATACCAGCATACCTGCCAGGACCATATAGCTGCGCAACGTATCCGGATGGCCGTTGACCGTTTCCGGCATTAGCCAGGTGATAAGCCCAATGGCCAACACCGTACAGGTACAGCCGATTTGCCCGGTCAGCAGCAGCGGACGGCGGCCAAAGCGGCTCAGCAGCATAATGCCGACAAAGGTCATGATGACGGAAATCACCCCGTTGGCGATAGTTGCCAGCAGCGAGGCGTTAGTGCCAAGCCCGGTTGACTGCAACATGGTCGGCGCATAGAACATGATGGTATTCACGCCGGAAAGCTGTTGCAGCATGGCAATACCGATCCCCAGCGCCACCAGCCGCTTCATCCATACGGAAATGGTTTTTTGACGGCGAGCGTGCTTTTCACTTTTCGATGACATCGATTTGCGAATTTCGCCCAGCTCTCTTTCGACCATGCGTGATTTGCGGGTGCGCTCAAGCACGTCACGCGCTTCACTGTAGCGACCATGCATCGCGTACCAGCGCGGCGTATCGGGCAGAAACAGCATGCCGACCCACAAAATAACCGCCGGAATACAGGCTACGCCCAGCATCCAGCGCCAGGTCGTTTCGCCCCCCCAGACTTCATTGATGGCTGCGTTACTGGTATAGGCGATCAGCTGACCGGAGACGATCATCAGTTCCTGAAGGGTAACAAACTGCCAGCGCCGATTTGCCGGGACGATTTCGGCGATATAAATGGGAACGATGGCCGCTGCGCCGCCTACCGCCAGTCCAAGAATAAAGCGGAAGGTAATCATCATCACGACGTTCGGTGCCATGGCACAGCCAAGCGTACCAAGGATAAAAATGAGCGCCATGGCCAGAATGATTTTTTTACGGCCAAAGCGGTCTGCAACCCGTCCGGCGGCAATGGCACCAATAGCCGATCCCAGAATCAGGAAGCTGGTGACCATACCGGTGGTCAGTGAGGTCAGATGCAGATCGTGCTTCATAAACAGCAGCGCACCGGCAATAACACCGGTGTCATAACCAAATAGCAAACCACCCAGAGTGGCAATAAAGGCAATTACTTTGACCAGCGGTTCCGTCGACTGCGGCGTTTTGGACGCCTCGCCGGTGGTACCGCCGTATGATTTGTCTGTCACTTGCTACTCCCCGAATAGTGCTATTTTGTGATTTTCATGTGACTAAGATCACACGCACCCTAAATTTACTCTACGTTGACAAATTTGGTAGGAAAAGTACGAAATATAATTTTTTTATTTGTCAGCAGAGGGGGGCGGGGGAGGTAAGGACTGCCGGAGCGCACTCCGGCAGGGGTAACTAGTGCTGAACGTTATGAACAGATTTGGCTACGGCATGCGGCCAGCTGGCGGCAGCGAGGCGCGCCCCCCGGTGAGGCGTGACACCGGGGCGTGCACGCTGAAGCGGTGCGTTTTCCTGCGACCCTAAACGCCGATCGGGGGCAGAGTGTTCATGGTACTCATTCAGCCAGCGCAGATATTCTTCCCTGACCTGCGTGATATTTTCGCCACCCTGAGTGGTACGAATATAGAGCTGCGCGCAGGTGCGTGATTTGTCCTGTATGTAAATTTCGTACTTTTTATCCCATGCTGGTGTTTCTGGTCGTTCACGTACAATAACGTCGTTAAAGCGCAGATGCTGCCAGCGCATGAGTCGTTGATAAAAATGTGTTTTATCCATGACGGATTAACCTCTCCGTTTTTCTAGTCATAATTTGGGCGTTCCACTAAAAATACAGCGCCCGGGGCCTCTCAGGGCGGCATAACGTTGTGACACGTTAATCAAGTAGAGGAAGTGAGCCAGCGCCCTGCCCGTTGGGGCCGGCTGGTTAAATCTAGACGAAATCCCCCGCTTCGCCAGCAGCAGGATATTTTTAGGAAAATTTCCTGGGCTGAAAATTCCTGTATTTAAAACAAATGTTTGATTTTAATGATTTTAATGGGTTTTAGCGCCAATCGCAGGAGTGCTTATTTTTGTCAGTTTATATTTACTCAACGCGCTGCGAGATGGTAATTTCATACCAAAATAATTTGGGGGCGTAACATGAAGCAGTTAGTGATCGATATTTTGTTAAAAATGGCCAATATCGAAGTCGGTGCTAAAGAACTGACGGCACAGGTTGAGGCCCAGTCGCTGCTGTTGGCGGCGCTGATGATCACCGTCGGTAAAGAGGGAAGCTCATCCATTTCGGAAAATATTCACAATGCTATCGCTACCGCATCTTCTGCTGGCGAGCAGGTGATGCAGTCGGATGTTGATCTGCTGTTAACGCATGTAAACCGCCTGCTGGCCGTTACCAGCTGGGTTGATGAAGTGGCGAAGAGCACCGAACAGGAGTAGCACACTGACCCGATGCCATTCCTCAGTGAACGGGATTTGGCATAGTACATGTTGGCACAGCGTGAAAAACGCCCGCCATTATCTTTATAAGGCTTTGCGCTTTAGCCATGGCTGGCGCCACACCTGAAAGTTTGGTGCGTTAACGTTGCCTGGCGGCTTCGGACGTCTGGCGATCCCGGTACACTTCCCCACACAGCAGCACCGCATTGGGCCGACGCTGATGAATGCGATCCGCCATCTGCTCACAGGCTTTTTTGTCAGGGAAAATATGCTCGGAAACGGGCAGGGCGTCACAGGCATCATGCCCGCAGGCGCTCACAAGTAAAACAAAGCCAATCAACATAGCTCACTCTTTTAAAGATGGTCATTCAGCGTTGAGTATAGCCGAAGCGAGCAACACTGTGGCGTTGCGGGGCGGCGAGGTGAAGGCGGGTAACGGCCATCGCGCTGTTCGGCACACCAGGGGACAGCTATCAGGGCGCTTTTGCTGAAGAGGCAGCCGGCAGACAGAACAGCGTGGCTGATAATGCGGACTTCAAAGCCTGCCAGCAGGTAAAACGCGTCGCGGAGGATAGCAGGATGCATGCCGCCTGCGACGCTCACCCGGTCAATAATATTATCCGCTGCCTGCGGGCGGGAAAATTCCCCGTTACCCGCAGGCGGGCGGAATTAATGCGCCATGGTCGCGGTAGTGGTGGTCGCCGTGCCGGTACTGGAACCTTCACCGCCGCCGCCCATCGTGGCCAGCGCCACGCCGAGCAGGGCGGCAATGGCCCCAACGCCCATGGCGTTTGAGTTACCCTGAGCCATCGTAGTGGCCTCGCTACCTGCTGCTACCCCGGTTTCAGGTGCAGCAAATACGCTGCTGCTGCCGGTAAGCGTCACAAACAGGACAAGGGCGGTTATTTTTTTCATTTTTTATTTATCCTCAGGCAGTGGTGGGGGTAAGAGCGGCTGAAGCATAAATTCAAATGCAGATGTTTGAAACAGGGGGGGAAATCGCTTTTTGATGCTTTGCTGGTGGAGGGGTGAAATAAACAGATCCGGTTAATAGCTGGAGTTTCTACGCGGTCGATCCGTGAATAAAGCCTCTCTGTCACGCCAGGGAAGCCTGCCGCTTCGTTATCCCGGTTTATTTATCGGATTACCCTCAGAGAAGGTGCAGGGTAATAGTCTCAGGGCCAACACATCCGGCTGGCTATAAATAAGAGCCAGAGCAATAAAGAATCGGGCTTCTATTTTAGGAATAAAACCGGTCACAATTTTAGTCTGTTTCCAGGTGGGTTTTACTTAACTCAAATCCCGTCATCGCCAACGTGCGTTGTATGCTGATATGTAAGCGCGTTACAGGATGTGAACTTTCACCGCTGCACTGACATACTTAATGCGACTAATCCGAGTTTTCTGGATAATTCCCTGACTTTTAAGAACTCATTAAGCTTACTGTGGCCTACTGAACGAACTTATTTCATTCAGGGAGTTAGTATGCTGTTGTCTGCATTTTCCTATATCAAAGATAAGACCGGTTATTTGCAGGAGTTTCTCACCGATCCGCGCAAAACAGGCACCATTGCGCCCTCATCCGGTTTCCTGTGCAGAACCATGTCCGATGCCGTTGAGTGGGGAAGCTGTCAGCGCATTGCCGAACTGGGGGCGGGTGATGGCGTACTGACCCGACACCTGCTCTCCCGGATGCGGCCCGATGCAGAGCTGCTGGCCTTTGAAACGAACCCCCGGTTTATTCCCAAGCTTCAGGCTATTGACGATCCGCGGCTGACCATCACCACGGCATCGGCAGAGACGCTGAGCCACGAGTACGATGCTATCTTTTCTGGCCTGCCGCTGCTCTCCCTGCCCCAGAAGGTCCGTGACACCATTCTGGCGCGTGCGGCCTCACTGCTCAGTCCCCACGGCGTATTCGTTCAGTTCCAGTATACCTCCCTCTCTGAGCCGCTGATATCGGACCATTTTGCCTGGCACCGTACGCGAGTACTGTGCAATCTGCCGCCCGCGTGGGTCTATCGCTGTCATTCCCGGGGCGCTTATTCTGCTGCGCGTGATGCGAATGGCTGAGCCGGCGTGGCCGGAGGGAGAATATGAGATGGCAATCTCCGCATTCTCTGCCAGGCTTAAATTTCACCCATGACAGGAGGAGAAGATGAGTAATGCAATCGATATACCCGATTCAAGTGATGAGGAAGTCTGTAACATCATTGGCAAAGCGGTAGTGGATCTCAGCATTACCGGCCAGCCCGTCAACAAAGCTACGCTGGCATTGAAGCTGCTGGCGATGGCGGATCAGGACAATGACGAAGAACGAATTTTGCTTTACTGGATTGCGCGTAAAGCAATCAATCAGCCCCACAGATTTGCTTCGGCTCTTTACTGACGGTGGCGATGCCCGGCCAGGATTGCCGGACGAGCGGCCGCTTATGCCAGCGGCCGTTTTTGTTGGTTGCTCAGATGATTCTGCGCAGCCAGGGTACAAGACGCAGTAGCCAGCAAATAGCGGCAGAAATAATATAGCAGATCAGCGCGACCGCCGGGATCGTCAGCGCCGAATAGTAACCCTCAAAGTTAATATCAAACAGGCGCAGTAATAATTCCAGCACCATCAGGTGGACAAAGAATATTCCCAGGCTTAAACGCGATAGCGTTTTAATAAGGGTAATGCTCCGTCGGCTATAGTTTATTGGCGCGTTGAGTAACATAAAGAAGCAGGCAAGCGACACCACGACAAGGGTCGGCGCAGAATAAAACAGGAACACTTCATTCGGCTTAAAGGTGCTGATTGAGAGAGAATAGGTCATGACCGCCGTCAATACGGCAGAGAGAATAAAGATAATCGCTGAAATTATTACCTTGGGGTTGATGTCAAAACGTCGCGCAACGCCGCCGATAATATAAAACCCTGAAAGGTACACCACCATGTCGATATTACTCGGCGTGGGAATGGCTTGCCCCTCCAGTAAATTCGCTTTTACATTATCAAACAGCATATAGACCGAGGCCAGCACAAACCACACGGTGAGCGTGTAATTTACCCGCGGCTGGCTGCCATTTTGAATAAAGGTATTCAGCAGGGGGGTAACCAGGTACAGCAGGATCAGGGTATAGATAAACCACAGATGCGGATACGCAGGCGTACTGAGCAGTTCCAGCAGGCTGACCGGTGTGGTATCTCCCTTAAAGGAATGGCTGTAGATAATGTAGATTACTGACCAGGCGACCAGCGGAATAACCAGGTTGAGTACGCGTGTTTTTAGCGTACTGAGCAGGGATTCATTTTTATTCAGAGAAATATAGCCGGTAATGAGCAAAAACAGCGGAAACGCGATACGCCCCAGGGCTTCATACATAACCGACACGGACCAGGCTAAATGGAAGTAGCTAAAAGGTATCGCTGCCGTATGCAGCAAAATAACCAGAAAGGTAGCTACCAAAGACAGCAGCTTAATATTCATTATTTTCAACGCCTAACTCCCCGTTAAGAAGCCTCATCTGGCCAAAAGCCAGACGATCGCCAATACGCTAAAGGTATCATACTCCGTCGCGCTGACGAATCGCGGGGCGCAAAAATAACCCTGGCTGTTCAGCCGGGCTGGGAAGCGCGTTCAACGATAAGGGTGGCCGGGCAGACTTCATTGGCCTGAACCACGCGATACTCCGCTTTTCCCTGATGGATATACATGCAGGCGCGACCCGCCTCTCCGCCGTCCTGCTCCTGAGAGAGTCTTAGGGTAATTTGTTCCGCCCCGGCGGCGTTCACCAGGGGAATGAAGGCGAGGGCAGACACCATCATAATTTTCAGCACAGCGACACTGCATAATTTATTCATAGTAAACATGGCCAAAAGGAGAAAATGATATGCCAGCAGCAGGCAATTCCGATCGGAACATCAGATCGTTTAGTTTGTATACCGCCATTGCTCATGCTAACAGAGTGCTAACGTTGCTGAAATATCGGATGAAGCCGACATTACTGCCACCAGAGTTTTCTTATTTATTGTGGATCTGTTCGGGGATTGCGATCGCGGATTGATTTTATCGCGATGCTGAAAACCTTCTTCGATTTTACGCGGTATTTCTGAGAGGTGACCTGAGGAATTCAACATACGCCGCAAAAAAGTGCCTCGGGAAGTGGGAAACCCAGCAGCACTTCCCGAGGCCGTGCAAATGCATAATTCGTTACCTGATGAAAAATAGTCGGTTTTTTACTACCACACAAGTTTTTTGTTATTACTCAATTAAGTGCGGGTTTTCTGGTCGAATAGGAGCGGCAATTCGGTTATTTCTCCTTGACCTTCCCCCTGCTGGAAGGTAGAGGATATGACCTACCATTTGCTCAACGTTGAAAGGGAATAGTTGATGAATATTGTAAAAACCGCAGTGATATCCACGCTTCTGCTGTCCGCTGCCGCCATGGCGGATGACACGATGTCTATGCCTGACCGCCAGGCTCAGGGAACGGCTGCTCAGCATAGCTATCAGAGCGGGATGGATAAAATGCATCACAGCATGCAAAAAGGCATGACCTCGCACGATCCGGACGTCGCCTTCGCTAACGGTATGACGGCCCATCATCAGGGCGCCATTGATATGGCGAAGACCGAGCTGAAATATGGCAAAGATCCTGAAATGCGCAGGCTGGCAGAGGCGATTATTAACGCGCAGCAGCCAGAAATTGACCAGATGCAGGCGTGGCTGAAAAAGCAGAAAAAATAGCCTTTCAGTGAGGCTGATGCTGCTTAATAAGGCGATAGGGCAGGCGTGAGAGGATATTAACGTGGGCGAAGGAAAAAACTCACCCGCTGAGGCGAAAGTTGTTAAAATTAACTTCTCTCTCAAACTCATGGAATACATTATGTCATCGGAAATTGCACATCCCTCTACCAGCCCAAAGCAGGCTGCACTTCAGCTGGTTATTGAACTGGTCCGTGCGGGCAAGCTCAGCCCATTACAGGGCGACGCCTCCAATATGATCTCTATTTATGAGCAGTTCAAAGCCCACTTTGAAGCGGATAAGCAGAAAAAAAGTTCGGAATCTGCCATCTCATAAGTGTCGGGCGGCGTTTCGCCGCCCGTGCTTATCGCCCGGCGTCAATTTTTACTCACCCGATCGTAGTAGAGCATGCTGGTGCCGATCCCCTGCTGCGCCCCCTGAATATTACTGCGCAGGCCCACCAGCTTTTGCCCCTGTAGCGTGACGACATAGGGAGAGTTTTGCTGAATCTCCGTCTGTAGCTGCTGATAGAGCGCATTGCGGGTTTTCACATTGCTCTCAGCCGCCGCGGCACGCGTCTGCTCACTGAGCTTTGGAATGGTCCAGCCCAGCCGCCATGCCAGGGTTTTCGGGCCATTCGGCACGTTGTAAGCAAAGGTGCTGGCGTTGGTATTGGGGTCAACATAGTCCGCCCCCCAATAAATAAAGATCGACTGAAAGTCACGTCCGCGCATTTTTGCCCACAGCTCCGCTTCCGCCACCGGCTGGATATCAATTTGGATATCGGCTTTGGCAAAGCTGGCCTGGAGAGCCTGTGCGATATCGGTGTAGGGTGGCTGGTTTACGATGGTCAGTGAGAAGCGCGTGCCGGGCCTGATCCCTCCCTGCTGCAAAATCGCTTTTGCCTTGTTCAGATCGTAGTGGAAAGGCTGACTGGTAAGGGCCCCGTCGAAACCCTCAGGCAAAAATGTCTGATGCACCTGAAACTGGCCCTTCAGCAGATCCTTTGAAATCCCATCGTAATCAACCAGCCAGCGGGCGGCCTGCCACAGCGCCGGGTTACCCAGCGCACTCTGCTGTTTGTTCTGTGTGTTGAAGCCCAGATAATAAATCAGGCTGGACGGAAAGCTGGCAACTTTCACCCCGGACACCTTTTTGAGCGCATCAAACTGATCGGCACCCAGCTCATAGGCGACATCGGCATCCCCCTGCTGCAACAGCAGGCGGCGGGAGCCGGGATCGGACACCCCCTTAAGAATGACCCGCTTCAGCTTCGGCAGCGGCACCGCGTGAGGGTTCTCCTCCAGAACCAGCGCCTGCTGAGGGACAAAGTTGCGAATGGCGTAGGCCGCGCTGCCCGCCGAATGGTTGCGCAGCCAGCCGTTGCCAAAATCACCGTTGCTGGCATGCTGCTGCGCCAGCTTGCTGTCCACCACCGAGGCCACCGGCGCGCTGAGCAGCCGCAGCGCCAGATCGCGGCCAATCGCCGAGGTCCAGCGGATCTCTATCTGATGGTCACCCTGTGCGATCAGCTGGCCGTCGATATTTTCCGGCGTCCAGCCAAATTCACCGAGAATAAACGCCGGCGTCTTGTTGAGCTTTACGCCCCGGCTCAGCGAATAGACCACGTCCTGCGCGGTAACGGGATTTCCGCTGGCGAACGTGGCGTCAGGGCGCAGGGTGAAGAGCAGGCTGCGATCGGTTGCGCCCGGCTGCCAGGCGCTGGCGAGTGCGGGATCCAGTCTGCGCGGATCGGTGCGATCGGTGGCGACCAGTCCCTGATAAACGTTAATCAGGCTGCTGGTGCTCACCGTTTCAAAACTTTCAGCGGGGTCGAAGCTGATAATGCCGTCCAGCGGTATGGCAACCACCAGCGTATCGGCTGGCGTAGCGGCATGAGCCAGCTGGGCTAAGCCCAGCGTGACCGCTGCGGTAAGCGTAAGAATTTTTCGCATTGTGGAGTCCTGGAATGGTAGCGTTATCAGGACTATAGGGGGAAACGCAGCGGGGGGAAATGCTGATTCCGGCAAGGGTTAGCTGATTAACAGATTAAGCGTTTCCCTCAGGGCACGATGTAGCCTCTATCCATATGCACCGCGCGATCGCACATATGATCGATCACCTGCGGATCGTGACTGACCAGCACCATGGTCAGCTTATCCTCCTGCTTCAGGCGGTTCAGCAGGTTAAGGATCTCTGCCTGCACCGACATATCCAGTGCCGAAGTGGGCTCGTCCAGCAGCAGGATCTTCGGCTCCAGCAGCAGCGCTCGCACGATAGCCACGCGCTGGCGCTGGCCGCCCGAAAGCTGGTGCGGATAGCGGTCGGCCAGTTCAGGATCCAGACCGGCGTGGCGAAAACCGGCGTCGATGCGCAGATTGATATCCTTTTTCTTCAGCAGCTTCAGCGGCTCTGCCAGGGTGCGCCGCAGGCGATGGCGTGGATGCAGTGAGGCATAGGGATCCTGAAAGACCATCTGCACGTCCTGACGAAGCTGGCCGGTAAACGCGCTCCCCGGCCTGGCCTGATGGCCTGCCAGCATCATCTTTCCCTGCCAGTGGGGATTTAATCCGGCCAGCGCCCACAGCAGCGAGGATTTGCCGCAGCCCGACGGGCCGACCAGACCAAAGCAGGAACCGGCCTCAACCGTCAGCGACACGTCGTGAACGACGGTACGGGTTTCATAGCCCAGTCGGTGAGAAACGCTCAGGTCGCTCAGCTCAATGATGTTCACGGTGTGCCTCCAGTGCCGCGCGGTCAAGCACCGGCAGCGGTTGTCCTTTGGTTGCCAGGCTGGGGCGGCATGACCAGAGCGTGCGGGTATAGGGATGGGTCGCGCGCGGCAGATCGGCCGCGGGTAGCCGGTCAAGAATTTCACCCTGATACATCACCATCACCCGTTCGCAGTGTTCGGCAACCTGCTGAAGATCGTGACTGATCAGCAGCAGCCCCATATTTCGCTGTTCCACCATCCGGCGGATCAGCGCCAGCACCTGATCGCGCATGGCGTGATCCAGCGCCGAGGTCGGTTCATCCGCGATCAGCAGCTGGGGATCGGCGATCAGCGCAATGGCCAGCATCACCCGCTGACCCATTCCGCCTGACAGCTGGTGGGGATAGCGGCTCATGAGCTGGCGCGGCTGAGGCAGGCCGACCGCGTCGAGCATCTCGCAGACCTTCTCTTTTATCTCCGCCCGGCTGAGCCTCGCGTGGAGCTTTAGCGGCTCCGCCACCTGCCAGCCGATGGTGCGCATTGGATTAAGCGCATATTTCGGGTCCTGCATCACCATAGCGAGCTGGCCACCACGCAGCGGTGCCCACTGGCGTTCGCTTAGCGTCAGGGCATCTTCACCCACCACGTTGAGCGTCTGCGCATTCAGCCGCAGCGAGGGGGAAAGCAGCCCCATCAGGCTGCGCGCGGTTAACGATTTCCCGGAGCCGGATTCGCCCACCAGCGCCACGCGTTCGCGGCCCAGCGTGAAGCTGATATCGTTGACCAGCGTGGCACCGCTGGCGCTGGCAATGTGCAGGCGGTCCGCCACGATCAGAGAAGAGTTTTCAGTTGGCATGTCGGGTATCCAGTCGGTCACGCAGGCCGTCGCCCGTCAGGTTAAAGGCGAGGCTGGCGAGAAGGATCGCGCCGCCGGGCGCGGCAGCCACCCACCACTGATCGAAAATCACTTTGCTGCCCTCGGCCACCATCGAGCCCCATTCGGCGGTCGGCGGCTGTACGCCCATGCCCAAAAAGCCCAGTCCGGCGGCGGAGAGAATGATACCGCCCAGGCTGAGCGCGGCGCGAACCACCGCACCGGGCATACAGAGCGGCAGAATATGGCCAAACATCAGGCGCAGGCCGTTGATGCCCTGCATGCGGGCGGCGGCCAGATAGTCACTACGGCGCAGCGCCAAAGTTTCCGCGCGCGCCTGTCGGGCGAACGGTGGCCAGCTGGTTAACGCCAGCGCCAGTGCGCCGTTCATCAGTCCCGGACCCAGCATCGCCACCAGCGCCAGTGCGATAACCAGATTCGGCAGCGACAGGAAAATATCGGTAATGCGCATCAGCACCCGTTCGGTCCAGCCGCCTAAATAGCCCGCACAGATGCCGATCAGCATGCCCACCGGAATGGTCAGCACCAGGATCAGCGCGACCAGCAGTAGCGTCGGACGGGCACCGTAGATCACTCTGGAGAGCAGATCGCGGCCAAAGCCGTCGGTTCCCAGCCAGTGAGCGGAAGAGGGCGGTAGCAGACGGGCCGTCATCAGCTGTGCGTTGGGGTCGAAGGGGGCCAGCAGCGGCGCCAGCAGCGCGGCCAGCACCAGCACTGCAACCAGCGTACCGCCGATGGCCAGTGAGGTGACGCGGGGGCGTCGGCGTCCGCGAGGCGGGACGCTTTCAAGTTCAGTCAGGTTCTGCGTCATCGGGTTCTCGGATCGGTAAGATAAGTCAGCGCGTCCGCCAGGGCATTCAGCGTGATAAAGCAGCCGCCAATCAGCAGCGTTGAACCCAGGATCGCTGGCGTATCGGAGGCAAATAGCGCGTTAGTCATATAGCGCCCCACGCCCGGCCAGGCAAACACCGTTTCCGTCAGGACCGAGCCTTCCAGCAGCGTGGCATAGGAGAGCGCCAGCACGGTTATCAGCGTACCGCGGACGTTAGGAAAAACGTGCAGCAGCAGGATACGACCCCGGCTGGCACCTTTGGCGCGTGCGAGAGTGACGTACTCTTTACTGCTCTCTTCCAGCAGCGCCGCGCGCAGTAGTCGGGTTATGCCCGCCATTGCCAGCAGCGCCAGCACCACCACCGGTAGCCAGAGATGGGCGATGGCATTGCGGAACATCTCCGGGTCGCCTGAAAACCAGCTATCAATCAGCACCAGGCCGGTTTTAGGCTCCAGCGTATAAATCCAGACGTCATCCAGCTGCCCCGGCCCGGCGGACCAGTGAAGGACTGCATAGAACAGCAGCAGCCCGAGCAGACCGAGCCAGAACACCGGCACCGAGTAGCCCAGGAGTGAAACCAGTCGCGCCAGGTTATCCAGCAGGCTACCCGGCTTCCACGCTGCCAGCAGCGCCAGCATAATCCCCAGTGTCGCACCGAGGATCATCGCACAGGTCGCCAGCTCGAGGGTGGCGGGAAAGGTGCGTAGCAGATCGGCTGCCACGGGCTGGCTGGTGAGGCGGGAAATCCCCAGGTCGCCGTGCACCAGATGCGTCAGGTAGTGCCAGAACTGCATCAGCACCGGCTGGTCCAGGCCCAGATCGCGCCGCACCTGGGCATAGGTCGATTCGCTGGCGTGGTCGCCCGCAATTTGCAGCACCGGGTCGACCGGCGACAGGTGCGACAGCATAAAGGTAAAGGCCAGCAGGCCAAGCAGCGTCACCGCCAGCGAGGCGATACCGGTCAGTAGCCGTCCGCCCCGGAGCCAAAACACCCGCGCAGATGCGCGGGTCACCGCAGCGTCTGCCATTATTTACTGACCTGGCCGTAGTAGACCATATCCGGGTTGATACCCTGCACGTAGCCTTGCAGATTGTCACGAACGGCAATCAGGTTGCGCGCCTGCAAGCCAATCACGTAGGGCGAGTTCTTCTGCACTTCACGCTGCATATTCTGATAAAGCGCGATGCGTTTGGTCTTGTCGCTTTCTGCGGTGGCGGCCAGCGTCTGTTTGTTCAGCTCAGGAATATGCCAGTTCGAACGCCAGGCCAGCGTGGTGCTGCCGTTTTCCGGGTTGTAGGCAAAAGCCGATGCGTTGGTATTGGGATCGAAATAATCGGCTCCCCAGGCATTCAGCGTGGCGTCATAGTGATGCGCCTTAACGGTGGTGGAGACTTCGCTGCTGATCCCCGGGATCAGCTCAACCTTCACGCCGCCTTTGGCAAAGCTGGCCTGGAGCGCCTGAGCGATATCAAGGTAGGGCGGCTGATTGCTGACGATCAGCTTAAAGCTGACATTTTTCAGCCCAGCCTTGCTCAGAATGGCTTTGGCTTTGTCCGGGTCATAGGTATACGGATTGTCATTCAGCGCACCGAGGAATCCTTCCGGCAGAAACGCCTGATGCACCTGGAACTGACCTTTCAGCAGCTGGTCAGCAATGCCGTGATAATCGAAGAGGTAGCGCGAGGCTTCCCACAGCGCCGGATTTTTCAGTACCGGATTGGCTTCGGTATTGAACTGCATGTAGTAAAGCGAAGCCATAGGGATCGCCAGCGGCTTCACGCCGGGTTTATTCTTCAGCGCGGCCATCTGATCGGCACCCAGGTTGCGGGCAATATCCGCATCGCCCTGCTCAAGCAGCAGGCGGCGGGCTGCTGGCTCAGGCACGTTTTTAATCAGGACGTTTTTCAGCTTTGGCGCGCCGCCCGGTGAGCTGGCGTTGGCAGAGAGCAGTAGCACCTCGTGCGGAATATATTTGCGGATCTGGAACGGACCGCTACCCGCCGAGTGCATGGCCAGCCATTTATTGCCGAAATCGCCCTTCTGCGCGTTGGCCATGGCGGTTTTTTCATCAATAACCGAGGCGACCGGCGCGGCGAGCAGGCTGAGCACATAGGTGGGGCTGACATTTGCCGTCCAGCTAACCTGTACGTGTTGGTCATCCACTTTTTTCAGCTGCGCGTCGATATTCTCTTTGTTCCAGCCAAGCTGGGTAAGAATAAAGGAGGGATCGAGGTTCAGCTTCACCACGCGGCTGAGGGAGAAGATCACATCTTCCGGGCGAACCGGATTGCCAGAGGCGAATTTTGCCCCCGCGCGCAGGGTAAACGTCAGGCTGCGATTGTCACTGCCGGGCTGCCAGGCGCTGGCCAGCGTAGGCCTCAGCTCGGTCGGGTTCTCGGGATTAGACTGGATCAGACGCTGATAAAGGTTAGTAAAAGCCTGCACCGACGTGAGCTCGAACCCTTCAGCCGGGTCAAAACTGCTGGCGTCATCAATAGACTGGGCAATAACCAGCGTATCCGGTGGCGTGGCGGCAGAGGCGTTAAATGAGGCGGCCAGCGCCACGGCGAGAATTGATGGAACCGCAATCTTCATGGCTTTTTTTACCTTTTAATGTTTTGCGCGAGTGTAGATGACCCTTGTGTCAGATAAATAGTAGATTATTCGCTATAGATATGTGTTTTGGTTATAAGAAAATCGTACAGGTTATAAAAGCTTAACCTTTGTCTAACGGTTAGCGGGTAGCGGCAATCCACAGCCAGGGAGAGACGCCAATCAGATTGTTCAGCATATGGAGCAGGATGGGCAGCTTAAGTCCATTTGAAACGAGGCGGGCGTAGCAAAGCAGCAGTGAAAGCGCGGTCAGGGCAATAAGCGTCTGGGGATGGGTGTACTGCATATGGCAAGCGGCAAAGATTAGCGAGGCGATCAGGGCGCAGACCAGCCGCTGCTGCGGTGCCCATAGTAGTAGCCCCTGAAGCAGAAAGCCGCGAAACACCATCTCCTCAAAAACCGGGGCCAGCAGGACGACCGCCAGCGCAAAAATCACCACCCGGCGATTCCCGTCGCCAAGCTGGCTACCGGTCCAGCTTTCGTGAGACAGGTAAAACGACTGCGAAAGAATAAGCATCAGCAGTAGCGCGATGAAGATAAGAAGCTGGCGAAGGTTGAGTTTGCTCTGCGGAATGAGGGGGTAGCGGCGTGAAGTCCAAAAATAGAGCGGCACCAGCACGGCAAACTCCAGCCCACAGAGTACCGGCACCAGCATCCCGTTTTGGCGCAGGGCGGTGAGGTCGGGCAGTACGCTTACCACCAGGGTAAGGGTGTACCACACCAGACATACGCCTGCGCAAAGCAGCGTGCGGGTTATTCTCTCATCAGGATTGTTCATCAGGTACGCCCCAGGCCAAATTCTGCTAAGGGTAACTGATTTATCCTGTTGCTGCGCGCCAGAACGTCACGTTGTCGTGTACGCGAACAGGGCCAGGGTCAAATTCAAAAGCCTTTCTCAATTGTTGCGAAACTCTGCTAACCTGCCGCTTAATCGCCACAGTTAATTGCAAAACAGGAGTGGATAAATGAACCGTTATGGAAAAATCGCGATGGGTATCATGCTGGCTGGGCTGGTGGGTTGCCAGTCGTCTGGAAAACAGGGCGCAAAGGATACGCAGGTTGATCCGGAGATGGACCGCTGCGGCGCGTCTGAGTATCAGCAGTTCGTGGGTAAGCCCCTGTCGTCAGTCGACGCGCTCAGGTTTGAGCATCCCGTGCGGGCCATCCCCTATAACTCTGCGGTAACGATGGACTTTAACCTCAATCGACTTAACTTTATGGGTGATGCCCAGGGCAATATTGCCCGCGCCTACTGCGGCTAACCTCCAGGCCGGCAGATGGCCGGCCTGAGCCTAACGATGTGATTTTTTTGCCCACCACAGGCGCAGGCGTATGCCCCATTCGCTGGTCCAGCCCGTCGTGGAAGAGACTATTTTCCCCTTCGAGAGAATAAGGATGGCGGGCAGGGTGTCGATCTCCCAGTCTGCCGTTAGCGTGCCGCCAGGATCGTTCACTACCGGCAGCGCCAGGTTTTTACTCTGCAACTGGCGAATAACGTGAATATCATCCCCCGATTGCCGTACCAGGATAACGACATTCCTTCCCTTATCGCCAAGCGACAAGACGGCGGGCAGGGTAAAGGGACAGGCGCCACACCCCGTACCCCAAATGAACAGCAGCAGGGGCTTTTTTTCGCTCAGAGTAGCCAGGGTGACGCTTCTGCCGTCGATGGTGTGCATCAACACCCCAGCAAAACCCGCCGGGGGATGCGGCGCACGCTGTGCCGCTAACAGATAAAGACCGATAACCACGATTATCATCAGCGGCAGCAGCCAAACTGGTCGGTAGGGTTCATCCCGAAACATACTTACCTCGCAGAGGCCAGTAGCAGGGTTGAGGTGGGGCAGCATAGAAGAGGAGAGGTGGTGTTTTCATATTCATTTCCCTTGAATTTTATCCCTATTTCCGACAGAGCTGCCTGCGCTGTTTTCGGAAAGGCAAGGCTATGATAACCCGATAATTTCCTCTCGTAACTATTACTACTGTAAATTTGGGTAAGCCCGACGTGCGGCCAGCGGCAGGCAGCAGGTTAAGGATAGGTTGCGGGTGGGTGGAGTGAAGTGGATTAACCGCGATGGGGCGGGTCTGATAATGCGATTACCTGCTCTCATCCAGCAGGCGGTACAGCAGATTGCGATATCCCTGGAGTAACGCCTCATCCGCTTCGCCCTCCAGCCTGGCGATCACGCTGCTAATGATCGCTTTTCGGGTGGCTGGCCTGCCGCTGCGTAGCAGTTCGTTCATAATCACCGCCAGCAGTTCACCTTCGGCCGGTGCATGGAAGGCCGGACTGTTAAAGTAATCGGTGATGGCGCGTCCTGCACCCGCTGATTGGTGGCTCATAGCCTGCTCCGGATAAACGGCACCGAACCCCCGGCGGCGTACCGGTAGGTTCGGGTGATCATTCCCACGCGCGCTCCGCTTAGCTCACGACGCAGGCCCCCTCTCTATGATTAATTATCATAAAGGATATTAATATTTTGGATGGGGGCGGCAGGAAGTCCAGTAACAATCAGAAATATTTCCTCTCCGCTTTTATGCTCCTCAACTGGCGGGATAGGTTCTGATCACCTCCAGCGTACCGTTAATAATAAACTGAACGCCCATGCACACCAGCAGGAAGCCCATCAGCCTGGATATGGCTTCAATGCCGCCTTTACCGACCAGGCGCATAATCGCACCTGAGCTTCGCAGGCAAATCCACAAAATCAGGCTCACCATAAAGAAGGTCAGAACGGGAGCAACGGCCAGCACCCAGGGGGTAAATTCACTGTTGTGATGAACGGTAGAGGCCGCACTAATAATCATCGCAATGGTGCCTGGCCCGGCGGTGCTGGGCATGGCCAGTGGCACGAAGGCGATATTGACCGTCTTACTTTCGCTCAGCTCATCCAGCTTATGTTCCGCCTCAACCGAGTGGCCCGCCTGCTGCTGTGGAAACAGCATACGGAAGCCAATAAAGGCCACTATCAAACCACCTGCGATGCGTAATCCCGGAATAGAGATACCGAAGGTATCCATAACGGCGTTACCCGCATAAAAGGCCACGGTCATGATGATAAAAACGTAAATGGATGCCTGCAGCGACTGCCGGTTCCGTTCGCTAAAATTCATATCTCCCGCCAGCCCCAGGAACAGGGCCACGGTGGTTAAAGGGTTGGCGAGGGGCAGAATCACAACTAATCCGAGGCCCACGGCCTTCATCAGTTCAAACATGCTTTCTTTCCTTGAGATATCAGACAGACAGAGTGATGCCGTTATGATGCCCTGGCATCCTTTTCCTGCGAAGCGTTAAAGGGAAATTATCCTAATAAAGGTTCCGGCAGTAAGGTTAAAAAATGCGTATTTTAGTGATGGTGAAGTTAATGGCGTGTGTATTTAGGGATAACAGAATGAGGGGTTAAAAAACAAACAAAAATAAAAACATTATATTTCAGAGTGTTATGTACGAATCCTTTTTTTTTATCACTGAGTGCTTGTGCTGACTTCTTCATTGTGAGTAAATGCACCGTCGGTTTTGAAACAGACAACGTATGCGAGCAAATTTATTAAAGCAGTTATCAGTTAAAGCGCTATCTCAGATATCTCTTCTTCCTGACTTCCTTCTTAAGTGCCTCATAAGTCCGCCCTGTTGACAAACCCCGTGCCCTTGCGGCTTATTACATTTTTTGAAGGAAAGACAAATGTCTAACAAAATGACTGGTTTAGTAAAATGGTTCAACGCTGAGAAAGGTTTCGGCTTTATCTCTCCAACCGACGGCAGCAAAGATGTGTTCGTACACTTCTCTGCAATTCAGAACGGCGGCTTCAAGACGCTGGAAGAAGGCCAGAAAGTTGAGTTCTCTATCGAAAACGGCCAGAAAGGCCCAGCTGCAGCTAACGTAACTGCGCTGTAAGTTTTTAGAGACTCCCACTTGCAGCGAGCAGTAAGGGTTTCCCGATATTGCTCATGCTGAAAGTGAATAAAAACCCGCCTTATGGCGGGTTTTTTGCGTTTATCATTCAGCATAAACGCGGTTTAATAGGAAACCCTACGCTGTTGCCATAAGGTTATGTTTACCCGCCAATGGAATCCTGGAAAGTTAACCTCATCTCAGTCTGGTTTGGCTGTCTGTTTACCGGACTGGCTATCAGTCAGATCATTCCTTTCCTCCCCCTTTACGTAGAACAGCTTGGCGTGACCGATCCCAGGGCGCTTACCCTGTGGTCAGGGCTGATTTTTAGTATTACCTTCCTGATTTCCGCTATTGTCTCGCCGATGTGGGGCAGCCTGGCTGACAGAAAGGGGCGAAAGCTGATGCTGCTGCGCGCCTCGCTGGGCATGGGCCTGGTGATTTTCTTACAGGCTTTTGTCACCAACGTCTGGCAGCTATTTTTGCTGCGGGCGCTGATGGGGCTGACTTCCGGCTATATTCCCAACGCGCTGGCGCTGGTGGCAACCCAGGTGCCACGCGATCGAAGCGGATGGGCGCTGAGCATGGTGTCAACGGCGCAAATCTGTGGGGTGATCATGGGGCCGCTGATGGGCGGTTTTCTTGCCGACTGGGTAGGGCTGCGCGCGGTCTTTTTTGTCACGTCGGCATTGTTGCTTACCAGCTTTCTGATCACCCTCTTTCTGATTAAAGAGGGTGGGGTTAAACGGGTGAGCCGTGAGGAGAAGCTCAGCGGGAGCGGGGTGTTTCGATCGCTGTCGCACCCCGCCCTGATTATTAGCCTGTTTGTCACCACGATGGTTATCCAGCTCTGCAACGGATCCATTAGTCCAATATTGACGCTCTTTGTCAGGCAGCTCGCGCCTGACGCGCAGAATATTGCCTTTATCAGTGGGATGGTGGCGGCAATTCCGGGCGTATCTGCGCTGTTATCGGCTCCCCGGCTGGGTAAGCTTGGCGACAGAATCGGTGCCGAGCGCATTCTTTTTGCCGCTCTGGCGCTGACCATCATACTGTTTATAGGGATGTCATGGGTAAATGGTGTCGTTCAGCTGGGCATACTGCGTTTTCTGATGGGCTTTGCCGAAGGGGCGATGATGCCTGCGGTGCAGACCCTGTTACTCCGCTACTCCAGCGACAGGGTAACAGGGCGCATCTTCGGATATAACCAGTCATTTATGTACCTCGGCAACGTGGTGGGGCCGCTCATTGGCGCTGGCGTTTCCGCCGTGGGAGGATTTCGCTGGGTTTTTGCGGCCACCGCCGTCGCGGTACTGGCGAATACCATACAGCTACTCTGGCACTGGCGCAGAGTAAAACGCGGCCAGACTGTCCGTTAAGCGACATTCCTGTCTGATGACAAAGGCCGGTTTGCGCGAACAGGCAGGTTTTACGCGGCTTATTGACAGCAAAGCGTTAAGCGTCGTTACTCTGGGTAAAAATGGCCCTTAACCGGATGATTCTGCATTGTGGGGAGTGACGCGGCCGCTTACTATCACCGCCAACGCTACCATGAGGTGATAATAATGAGTCGTTTAATTAAAGCAGTAAGTGTGATTGCACTGGTTACCGCTCTGAGCGGTTGCCTGTTCCCACCTCCGGGCGGCGGCGGCGGCGGTGGCGGCGGTTGGGGGGGCGGCGGCGGCGGCGGCGGTCCACGCGGTGGCTTTGATATGGGCGCTGGCCGCTAAGCACGACTAAACCAGAGGCGCTATGCCTCTGGTTTATCGCCCCCGTCAGTACCCGGTATCCCGCTATTTAACCCCTTCGCCTGTTAACATCCGTTTTACCGTACCGTCATCTCCAGGTTGTTGAATAGATTATCTTATAGGGTATAAAAATACCTATTATGGCTTATTCTCTTTTGCCGGTGGTGGTGGTAACGTTCCGCCTTTAACCGCTGAGACATTCGCATGAAAATCCTTATTTCAGAACTTTTAGTCAGACTGGCGGAAAAGGAAGAAGAGTCCAAAGAGTTAGTGGCCCAGGTAGAAGCACTGGAAATTGTGGTTACTGCCCTGCTGCGTAAACTGGATGGCGATCATCTTCAGCAAATTACCGACAGCGTCAGTACGGCGTTGAAACTCGCTTCGGATGAGCATGCCACCCCTGGCAGCGATGCTTCCCTGCTGGAAAATTATATTCAGCGACTGCTTATCCACCCTCGTCACTAAGCACCTCTGTCGTCCGGGAGCATCCCGCCCATTGTGCTCCCGGGCAATGTGTCCCTTACAGACAGTTTTGCGATCGCCGCAGCGTATTTATGCCTGAATTTTTTTGCGTGAGAAGAAATCCCTGCCAGAATTAATACGAAATTAATCGTTAAGAGGTAGCAAATGATCAAGACAACCTGCCTTGCCGCCACCCTGGGGCTTGCACTATTAGCCAGCGGATACGCTAACGCGGCAGAAAAAACCGTCCAGCAGCAAAAAATGACCCTTTGTAACCAGCAGGCGGGTGAAAAATCGCTGAAGGGGGATGCCCGTAAAACCTTTATGAGCCAGTGTCTGAAAAAGGACAGTACGGCGAGTAACATCACGCCACAGCAGGCAAAAATGAAAACCTGTAATGCACAGGCCGGTGAGAAATCACTCAAGGGAGCCGAGCGTAAAACCTTTATGAGCAGCTGCCTGAAAAAGAGTTAACAGCGATGGGCCTCACGAGGCCCATTGATCGCCCGCGCTTAACATTCATATTTCCTTAAACTTTTAAACTCCCCGAAATACAGCTATTTAGCCCTTAATTTACGCTTTGATCCCGCCAGTTTCAGTAAAAATACCCTCGTCAATGCCAGGCTTAACCTGCATGTCATAAAATTACAGCGCAAAAAATTTCGCGCGAAAATAATAAGGAGCATTGTCGTGAGCTATCAAAATGCAATCGTATTACAGGATCTTCCCGAACTGGAGCCGGTGAGGGTACCGATCGGTGATACCGACATACTTCTGATCCGCGATGGCGAAGCGGTTAAGGCCTTTCAGGCAAAATGTCCGCATTCAGGCGCGCCGCTGGAGCAGGGGGCAATTTATAATGGCAGACTGGTTTGCCCCTGGCATAAGGCTAACTTCAGCCTGGAGGACGGCAGCCTGTGTGAACCCCTGGCGTTAAGCGATTTGCAGCGTTATCCGGTAAAAATTGAAAACGGTATGGTGCAGATTGATCCCGAGCCTCTGCCCCCGCTTTATCCCCTGGCGGCATCGGCAGAGAAGGACGCGCCGGTTTATGTGGTGTTGGGCACGGGGGCCGCGGGAAGCGCCGCCGCCTGGACGCTACGTCGGGAGGGTTTCAAGGGCACGCTGGTAGTCGTCGATCGTGAGCCGGAAGCGCCCTATGACCGCACCGTACTGACTAAATTTGTTCCCTCCGGCAATATGGCTATAGATGAGGTTCCGTCCCCGCTGGATGAGGACTTCTTCGCCTTCGCTGAGCAAAAAAAGGGCGATGTCGAGCAGCTTGACAGCCGCCAGCAGATCCTGCGTTTTGCGGACGGCAGCCAGCTCCGCTATGACAAACTGCTGATTGCCAGCGGGGGCATTCCCCAGCGCCCGGATCTCGAAGGCAAGGCGCTCGCCGGGGTGCATGTCCTGCGCAGTATTGAACAGGCGGACACACTGCTGCAGGACGTGGATAGCACGAAGAAACTGGTGATCGTCGGTAACAGCTTTATTGGTATGGAACTGGCCTCCGCGCTGCGTAGCCAGCAGGTGGATGTTCAGGTTATCGCCCGCGATCCGCTGCCGTTCAGGAAGCCCTTTGGCGAACAGCTGGCAGCCTGGTTTCGCCAACTGCATGAAAGCAAGGGCGTCCGGTTTATCGACGGCGACGTCGCGGGCCTGGAGGGAGACAATGGCAAAGTCAGTGCCGTGATGCTAACGAACGGTCAGCGGATAGTGGCCGACGTGGTACTACTGGCAACGGGCGTCGCGCCGGGCACGCAGTTTATTCACGATATCCCCCTGCGTGACGACGGCAGCCTGACTGCCAACGATACGCTGGAAGTCGCGCCAAACGTCTGGGCTGCGGGGGATATCGTCAGCTATCCGGTCTCTGAGGGCTACCAGCGTATTGAGCACTGGCGCGTGGCTCAGCAGCAGGGCAGGACGGCGGCTAAGAATATGCTGCAACGGGGTGAAACCTTTGATCGGGTGCCTTTTTTCTGGACCGCACAGTTTGGGACGCGCTATGAGTACCTTGGGCACGCCAGCGAGTGGGATAGTTATCAGCTGGTGGGATCGTTAGAGGATAAGTTTATTGCGCTCTATGGTCAGGAGGGCAGGCTGGTGGCCGCGGCGTCCTGCGGAATGTACACCTTTACCGCCGAACTGATCAAAAGAATGGAGAAGCCGATGAGCATACAGGAAACCGCAGCGCTGGCAGAAAAGGCGCTAAGCGAGTAAATACGGCCAGTCTGGCCGATGCCGCGACAGGCCATTTATGCTGATAATCGGGAAGTTATGCGCAGGGGGAAGAGAACCTTCCCCCTTCCTGACGGAATCGCGTTTATTTACTCATGCTGTCCGATTTCGCCATGCAGCTCTGCATTGCCTCTATCACTGCCGTGCGAAAGCCTTTCTCCTCCAGCACTCTGACCGCTTCAATGGTGGTGCCACCCGGTGAGCAAACCATATCTTTCAGTTCGGCAGGATGCTTACCGGTTTCCAGTACCATCTGGGCGGCGCCCTTCACCGCCTGCGCTGCAAACTCATACGCCTGCGCGCGGGGCATGCCGCCCAATACGGCTGCATCGGCCATCGCTTCAATAAACATAAAGACATAGGCCGGCGCTGATCCGCTCACGCCCACGACGGCGTGGATCATATACTCCGGCACCAGCGCGGCTTTACCAAAGCCGCGGAAAATGGCCACGATCTCGTCCGCTTCCTCTTTCGTCACCAGTACGTTCGGCGTAACAGAGGTCATTCCTTCATTGACCAGCGCAGGCGTATTTGGCATCACGCGGATCAATTTGCGATCGTGACCCAGCACGCCAGCCAGGGCATCCAGCGTGATACCCGCAGCAATGGACACGACGACGGTATCCTTGTTCAGGCTGCCCGCCACGTCGTTCAGCACGTTAAGGATAACGTTAGGTTTGACGGCGCCAAAGAGGATATCGACCTGTTTTGCTACCTGCTCAGCGCTGTCGGCGGGCGTGATGCCATACTTCTGCTGCATGGCCTGATTGGTTGCGGGCTTATGGTCGAAAACCCAAATGTCCTCAGCTTTTATCTGACCGGACGAGACCAGTCCGCCGATAATGGCCTGCGACATATTGCCACAGCCGATAAAGCCGATTTTCTTATCCATCATCCTGCTCCCTTATTTATCTGGTTTACGCTGTAAACAGCTTACTGCATTCACTACCTTAATTCAGCGTGGATCGCGAGTCAGTAAAAAGAGGGGGCAACGCCAGCAGATTACATTTGCCATTTCTGAAAAGAACGGCAAGATCGTGCTTAATTTCATTATGTAAAAGGAAAGGGCGATGCCAATCTGGGTAGATGCCGATGCGTGTCCAAAAGTGATCAAAGAGGTACTTTACCGTGCCGCCGAACGCGAGCAGATGATGGTGACGCTGGTTGCTAATCAGTCGCTAAGCGTGCCGCCGTCGCGCTTCCTGCGTACCCTGCGGGTTGCTGCGGGGTTTGACGTCGCGGATAACGAAATCGTACGGCGTGCTGAGCCGGGCGATTTGGTGGTAACGGCCGATATTCCGCTGGCGGCGGAGGTAATGGAGAAGGGCGCCGTGGCGCTGAATCCTCGTGGGGAGCGCTACAGTGACGCCACGATTCGTGAACGGCTGACCATGCGTGATTTTATGGATACGATGCGCGCCAGCGGCGTACAAACGGGCGGGCCAGCGGTGCTCAATCAGCGCGACCGGCAGCAGTTTGCGAATGAACTGGATAAATGGCTGCGGTCGCAAAAAAATAACGGCTGAGGGGAAGCGTAGCGGGTGGCATATCGCCACCCGCTGGCAGGATCAGAGGAAGCTGTCGTCGTCTCCGAAGTCGTCATCGTCATAGCCGTCATTGCCGAAGCCAGCAAAATCGCTGCTACCGTTATCCTGCTGTAGCCCGGCGTCCTGATTCAGAAACTGACCGTCGTTACCGTTAAAGGTATCAAGGTTATTATCGAAGCTCTCCTGCGGCAAGGCAGGCTCATTGATAATATTCACAATCTCTTCCGGCTGTGATTTATGGAACATGCTGGTCAGCATATCAGCCATCACCACGCCACCGGCCACGCCAACTGCGGTTTGCAGCGCGCCGCCCAGAAATCCGCGCGAAGCGGTAGGGGCCGCGGCGGGCTGAGGCGCGTATGCCGGCGGCTGCTGCTGAGGCGCAGGTGCACTGCTCCAGGCTGACTGCTGAGGTGCCTGCTGCGTCGGTTGTTGCTGACGCTGGCCGCCGCCGAACAGGCCGGAAAGAAATCCGCCGCTGCTCTGCTGAGGCTGCTGTTGCGCCAGCTTCGCTTCCAGTTCGCTGACGCGATTGTTCAGCTGTTTCATGGCCGCTTCCTGAATCAGGATAGCCTGAGCCATATAATAAGGCGCGCCCGGCTGCGATTGCAGCTGCTGCTGAATCAGCTTTTCAGCTGACGCGTCTCGCGGGCCCGACTGAGTTTCAGCCTGCTTTAAACGGCCAAACAGACTTTCTATTAACTTTTGTTCTTCGATCTGCACAGGTAATCCTCCGAAACGGGCGATAACGCTATTTTGAGCCACCCGTAAGGAAAGTAAATGACCTTCGGGTAAGGAAATGTTGCCAGCAAAATGGGGTGAAAGGGTGTTTATGTAAATAAAAATTTACAGCTATTAACCTTATGTAAAATATCGGCTTTTGAGCTTTATACCGCACTGGTGGTGTAAGGAAAACGTTACTGCTGGTGGTGCAGGAATTTTATCGGTATCATGCGGTGCAAAGTTAATCATTATCGGCCTGATGTTGCGGTGCGTGCCGCAAACGGGTGAGGAAGTGCCAGTTATGTCGTTACCCCTATATCTGATCGGCGCACGCGGATGCGGAAAAACCACCGTCGGTCAGGCATTAGCCTCTGCGCTGGGCTACACCTTTCGTGATACCGACAGTCATCTCCAGCTTATCACGCAGCGTACCGTCGCGGAGATCGTGGCGGAAGAGGGATGGAGTGGCTTTCGACAGCGTGAAACCCAGGCCCTTAAAGATGTCACCGCACCCTTTACGGTGATCGCCACCGGCGGCGGCATGGTACTGGCGGCGGAAAACCGTCGGTATATGCGCGAACAGGGAAGGGTGCTTTATCTGCACGCTGACGCGGGCGTGCTTGCCGCACGTCTTGAGGCCTATCCAGAAAAGGACCAGCGCCCGACGCTTACGGGGCGTCCTATTGCTGATGAAATGATCGAGGTACTGGCGGCTCGCGATGGCCTTTACCATGATGCGGCCCATGGGATAATCAACGCGATGCAAACGCCAGAGAGCGTGGTGGAAGCGATTATTCACTCACTCTCACTGGCGCGCGCGGTTTGATTCTTCCCGAAAAATGTCAATAATTGTCTATACTTAATTCAGACCTGATGGTGTCCGGCTTCACCGGCGGACAGAATCTTATTGATAAAGGAAGGGGAGTTATATGCCAACAAGACCACCGTATCCTCGTGTCGCAACGATTGTCCCGGTAGAAAAGGGTGTATCAGGCAGCACGGTAACCTGGTATGAACTGCGTGCTGATCATCCTAAGGCGGGTACGCTTATTAGCGAACATGAATCAGAGCAGGAAGCGCAGGATGCCAAGGCGCGCTACGAAGATAAAGAGAAAGAGTGACGCCACCGGCAGGGATGCCGTAATGCACTGCGTTTTTTTAATTCCGTCAGCCCGGGCATGTTCAACTTCGGAATATCCCCCGGCATTTAGCTTATCTGGCTGATAATTCGCGCTTATGCCGCTTAATGTGCAAAGTTAACGAAAATAACTGGATCTAAATTGGGGCGCAGGCGATGTTTCTAACATATTCTGCTGGCTACTCTGGGCTGTTTAATCGGATACTCGCTTGACCCGGCAGCGGCATCCCCTTATTTTCGGCTGAGTGACACCCGCGTTATTTACCGGCTACGCGAACGCGTATGACCGAAATTCTACTGGACAGAGCATTGATTGATTATTTGACCGATCCCCTTTCATCACCAGAGACCTTGTCCACGACCGGGCAGGAGACGCTCACTGTATCGACGACGCCCCCCGAAGATGACCGGTTCCAGCAGCCAGCGGTGAAGCAGGCGGCCCCCACTGAGGCGGCTGCGACGACGAAACGACTGGTCGCCCTGACCCTTGGCCCGGCATCGAGCAGCGATTTGCGACCGCTACTGACCGAACTGATGCCCGAGGATCACATCGTTCACGTCGGCCTGGTGGATAATCTCACCGCTGAGGAAATCGAAAGCCTGTATGCTCCCATCGACGGTGAGAGCATCGTTATGGCGCGTCTGGAAGATGGCAGTCACCTGATACTGTCCGCTGCGCGCGTTGAGGCTGAACTGCAAAAGCGCATTGATGGGCTTGAGCAGCAGGGATATGAAACCCTGCTCCTGCTCTGTAGCGGAGAATATAAAAACCTCGTTACCCGCAGCGCCGCCCTGCTTGAGCCTTACAGCCTGCTCCCTCCGCTGGTGGAGGCGATTACTGCCGGACATCAGGTAGGCATTGTCGTCGCGCGGGAAGAGTTTCTTACGGAACAGGCGCGTAAATGGCGTAGCCTGAGTCAGCGGCCTCACTTTGCCGTCGCCAGCCCGTGGGCGCTGAGCGACGAGGAGCTGATCGATGCGGCGCTGTTGCTCCAGGAGAAAGGGGCAGACGTCGTGGTACTGGACTGTCTTGGTTATCATCAGCGGCATCGAGATTTTTTACAGAAACTACTTGGGATCCCCGTAGTACTGTCAAATATGCTTATTGCAAAACTGGCGGTGGAACTCATGGAGTAAGCAAGGAAGCCTGGCTTTTTTGCCCGCCACAATACCTGTGTCTTTCAATATAATGTAAGGATAGTGATATGCTCAACGTCAGTGAGTACTTCGACGGAAAGGTGAAATCAATTGGTTTTGACAGCGCCAGTACGGGCCGTGCCAGCGTCGGTGTAATGGCAGAGGGAGAATATACTTTTGGCACCGGCCAGCCGGAAGAGATGACCGTGGTAAGCGGTTCGCTGAAAGCTTTACTGCCGGGTGAAACGGAATGGAAGCTGTTTGAGCCAGGCCAGGTCTTTAACGTTCCGGGCCACAGCGAATTTCACTTACAGGTGGCTGAACCCTCTTCTTACCTGTGTCGCTATCTGAAAGATTAAGCTTATCAGGGGCGGTGTCACCGCCCCTGTTCCCCTCACGATTTAACGCTGAGCTTCCCCGCCTAACGCCTCGACGGTATTCACGATCAGAGCCGCCAGTTCGCTGGTCATCAGGATAAAATCTGCATCAAAGCGCGCTGCGACATCTTCACGATCAATATCATCATTCTGCTCGCGCAGCGTATCTGAAAACTTCAGGCGCTTCAGCGATCCGTCGTCAGAGAGCAGCAGCTGTACGCGCTCCTGCCAGTCGAGCGCCAGTTTGGTCACCAGCTTGCCGGCCTCAATATGGTTAGCGATTTCATCGCAGACCAGGTCCTGTTTCTTACAGCGGATAACGCCGCCATCTTCCAGCAGGGCTTTGAGTTCGGCTTCATCCATCAGGGCGAATCCGGCTGGCGTTTCACCTGAGCGCACCCATTCGGTCATGGTCAGTTCAATCGGACTTTCCATCGTCAGCGGGACCACCGGCAGCGAACCCAGACATTTGCGCAGCAGCGCCAGCGTGTCTTCGGCCTTTTTTGCGCTGGCGCAGTCAACCATAATCAGATTGTTGACGGTGTCGATCCACACGAAGGTCTGGCTAAAGCGGCTGAAGGCGCGGGGCAGCAGGCTGTGCAGCACTTCATCCTTTAGCGAGTCCTTCTCGGTTTTTTTCAGCTTACGCTGCTGCTCGGCTTCGAGCTTGCCAATTTTGGCTTCCAGTGCCTGTTTAATCACTGGCGAAGGCAGTATTTTTTCTTCTTTACGGGCACAGATCAGGATTTGGCCTTTATTAACGTGGGTCAGCGCGTCGCCGCGCGGTCCCATTGGCGATACCCAGCCGGTTTTCGCCATATCCTGACTGCCGCAGGGAGTAAAGGTGAAGGCCTCAAGCTGTTTTTCCATCTCGTCAACCGCCAGCGGGATCTCACGATTCAGACGATATACCATTAAATTTTTAAACCACAGCATTATGCTTTCCCTCTCCATGCGCGCATCAGGCGCGCGAATTCAACGACAGCGCGCATGATAGCGAATCGGCGGCAGCGTTTCATTGCCTTTAGGTTAATGCCTCTCTAAGGTTAAGGGGCGGGCGCTAAAAAATGAGGAATAACAGTGCGTATTGGAATTGATTTAGGTGGAACGAAAATCGAAGTGATTGCCCTATCCGAACAGGGAGAAACGCTGTTTCGCCATCGGGTGGACACCCCGAGGAATGACTACACCAAAACGCTGGAGGCCATTACCGGGCTGGTGAACCTGGCCGAGGAAAAAACCGGACAGCGTGGCAGCGTGGGGTTAGGTATTCCAGGCACTCTTTCTCCCTATACTCATCGGGTCAAGAATGCCAACTCTACCTGGCTTAACGGGCAGCCGCTGGACAAGGATCTGCACAGGATGTTGCAGCGCGAGGTGCGTATTGCCAATGATGCTAACTGCCTGGCGGTTTCCGAGGCGGTGGACGGTGCGGCTAAGGGCCAGCAGACCGTCTTCGCCGTGATTATTGGCACGGGCTGCGGGGCGGGTGTGGCGCTCAACGCGCAGGCACATGCGGGCGGCAACGGCAATGCCGGGGAGTGGGGGCATAATCCGCTGCCCTGGATGGATGAAGATGAGCAGCGCTTTCGTGATGAAGTCCCGTGCTACTGCGGCAAATCTGGCTGTATCGAAACCTATATTTCCGGCACCGGTTTTGGCACCGACTATCATCGCCTGAGCGGCATCAAACGCAAGGGCGCTGATATTATCAGCCTGCTGGAGCAGCAGGACCCGGTGGCCGAACTGGCGATAAGCCGCTATGAATTGCGGCTGGCTAAATCGCTGGCGCAGGTGGTGAATATTCTCGACCCGGATGTGATCGTGATGGGGGGCGGGATGAGCAACGTCGATCGTCTCTATCAGACCCTGCCGCCGCTTATCAAAAAGTGGGTGTTTGGCGGCGAATGCGAAACGCCCATTCTCAAAGCCCGACACGGAGACTCCAGCGGCGTACGTGGCGCGGCGTGGCTCTGGCCAGCTGAGTAAATAACTGCGCGTAAAGCCTTTTTACGCGCATTACCAGGACGGTCCAGGCGTTATTCACCAAACAGCATGGCGTCGCGCGGGGCGCGGTCACGCTGTTTTTTGGTCATCAGGAAATAGAGATAACCGACCGCCATAAAGGCGACAAACAGCCCACCTATAACCGGGTTAAACCACAGCATCGCGACCAGACAAACCAGCGCCAGCACCAGTGCAATCCCCGGTACAATCGGATATCCCGGCGCGCGAAAGCTACGCTCCAGCTCGGGAGCGGTACGGCGCAGGCGAAACAGACTCAGCATGCTCATTACATACATGACAATTGCGCCGAACACCGCCATGGTGATCATCGCCGCCGTCAGCGTCATGCCCTGCAAATTGATCCAGCCGTCGCTGAAAATGGCGGCGATGCCAATCAGCCCGCCCGCGATGATGGCCCGATGCGGCGTCTGGAAGCGGGACAGCTTCGCAAGGCCAGCGGGAAGGTAGCCCGCGCGCGCCAGGGCGAAAAACTGACGCGAGTAGCCCAGAATAATGCCGTGGAAGCTGGCAATCAGCCCAAACAGGCCAATCCACACCAGCATATGCATCCAGCCCGAATGCTCGCCCACCACCATTTTCATCGCCTGCGGCAGCGGATCGTTAATGTCTGAAAGCCTGCGCCAGTCACCCGCGCCGCCTGCCATCAGCATCACGCCCACGGCCAGTACCACCAGCGTCAGGATCCCGCCGATATAAGCGCGCGGGATTGTCCGCTTCGGATCTCTGGCCTCTTCGGCGGCCATCGCGGCGCCTTCAATCGCCAGGAAAAACCAGATCGCGAACGGAATGGCGGCAAAAATTCCGGACACGGCGGTCATACCGGGATGATCGCTGCCCGCCCAGCCGTGGGCGACGAAATTCGCCATGCTGAAACCGGGAGCCACCACGCCCATAAAGACCAGCAGCTCCATCACCGCCAGCACGGTCACCACCAGTTCAAACATCGCTGCCAGCTTGACGCCCAGAATATTCAGCAGCATAAACAGAATATAGGCACCCACGGCGGCATATTTGGGATTAAGGTGCGGATACTGCACGTTAAGGTAAGCCCCGATCGCCATGGCAATGGCCGGGGGTGCGAAAACAAACTCTACCAGCGTCGCCATACCTGCAATCAGCCCGCCGGTTTCACCAAAGGCGCGGCGACTGTAGGCAAAGGGGCCGCCAGCATGAGGAATAGCCGTGGAAAGCTCAGTAAAACTGAATATAAAGCAGGTATAGAGGGTGGCGACCAGCAGAGTCGTGACCAGGAAGCCCAGCGTCCCCGCTACGCCCCAGCCATAGCTCCAGCCAAAATACTCGCCGGAGATAACCAGACCTACCGCAATCCCCCACAGATGTATGGTGCCCAGGGTGGGCTTTAACGTGCTTGTCATACCGATATCCCCGTCAGAAGCGTGTCTGTCGATAATGCCGTCGGGAGCGGTGAATAAACTTGACGCTGCCGTGATCAATTTTGTGCTCTGAGGTCAACTCCCTGCCGCCTAAAACGCCGGATGCACGCTAAAGTCAAAAGAGTGTCGTCCGTCGTCAAGCCTGTCCGATTTCAGGTTGCCATGCTGGTCTCACCACGCCGGATAACCCACACCCATCTACAGGGGAGCCACATTATGACAGCCAGGCAATCTGAACATCTTGATAACAGCGCGCTGATGGCGCTGGCCCGACGGGCGATTAGCCTTTATCCCTTTGCCAGAGAGGGGAAGCTGAGCCTGCTGTGCCGCTCTGAAAATGCCACCTTTTTGCTGGAGGTCGCCGGGACGCGCTACGCCCTGCGTCTGCATCGCGGCGACTATCACCAGCGTGGCGATATTGAGAGCGAGCTGAACTGGCTGGATGCCCTGCGCGAAACCGGGATTGTTGTACCCCAGGCCGTGCCGGATGAAACAGGGCAGCGCGTGCAGTCGTTGCCGCTTGCTGACGGAGGCGAACGCCATGCGGTGTTATTTCACTGGATCGACGGCGAGATGCCCGGGACCGATGTCGATCCCCGAGCCTTCCAGCAGCTGGGAGAGATTACGGCCCGACTGCATCAGCACAGCAGGCGCTGGCAAAAGCCAGCCGGCTTCCAGCGCATTATCTGGGATCACCAGACGATGGTCAGCCCACAAAGCCACTGGGGTGACTGGAAAGACGCGCCCGGCCTGCGCGTGACCGATCATCAAACGGTACAGCAGGCCATCACGCAGGCGGGAAACGCGCTGGAGCGTTTCGGTAAGGCGGGATCGCGCTACGGACTGATCCACGCCGATCTGCGCCTGACTAATCTGCTGCTCCATAAGGGTGAAACGCGGGTGATCGATTTTGACGACTGCGGCTTTGGCTGGTATCTCCACGATCTGGCGGCGGCGATCAGCTTTGTTGAGCATCATCCCCGCGCGGCCCAGTGGGTGGATCACTGGATAACCGGCTATGAGCGGGCAGGGCACATCAGCGATGAAGAGATGTCGCTGGTGCCGACGCTGCTGATCCAGCGACGGATCCAGCTGCTGGCCTGGGTAGGATCCCATGCGGAGACCGAAATGGCCCTAAGCCTGGGGCCGCAGTGGGCAGATCACAGCGTGCGCCTGTGCCGACGCTATCTGGAAACCGATGCACTGCCCGTTGGCGCATGAGGGCAGGCCCTGGCTGGGCGAGGGCAGAGGCTGACAGCCGGGGAAAGTGCAGCTAATGCTGCCGTATAGCTGATTGCTGAGTGAAA
Organism: Erwinia sp. ErVv1; assembly: GCF_900068895.1. Classification (GTDB taxonomy): domain Bacteria; phylum Pseudomonadota; class Gammaproteobacteria; order Enterobacterales; family Enterobacteriaceae; genus Erwinia. The sequence goes on from NZ_CDPK01000005.1 coordinate 178,521, forward strand.
CGCTGCTGGCGCTGCGCTGAGTAGCTGGTTGCTGAGTGAAACGCTGCTGGCGCTGCGCTGAGTAGCTGATTGCTGAGTGAAACGCTGCTGATGCTGCGCTGAGTAGCTGATTGCTAAGTGAAACGCTGCTGATGCTGCGCTGAGTAGCTGGTTGCTGAGTGAAACGCTGCTGCCTGCGTTGCTGATGCACTGCTGGTGAGCAGCAGCCGCGCCAGGGCAGTGCCGCCCCCGATGGGGAGCGGCGTAAACGACTGTTTTCCCGTAGTTTGCGCATTGGTACGATAATTGCTGTACCCTCAGTATGTTTCCAACGCTGAGGCGATGATGATGGAAAGTGGCCTGATTAAACAGCCCGCCGTGATGAAAGCGCTTAACGCCAGCGAGGTATGCAACCGGGGCGTGCTGGCCGCCGCCGCCAGCGGCCTGAGCGAATTTATCAGCGAGAAGGGGGGCGACGCCGACCGTATCTTTGGCATGAGCGGCATTGACCCTGAACAGCTGGCCAGCCCGACGCTTAGCCTGGGCTTAGTTAACTACTGTCGGGTGATGGAAGAGGCCGCGCGCGCCTCGGGGTTTGACAACTTTGGTCTGCACTATGGCAAACAGTTTAAGCCACAGTCGCTGGGGCTGATAGGCTACGTGGGACTCTGCTCCGCGACCCTGGAGCAGGCGCTGCATAATGTGGTGAATGCCTTTCCCTATCATCAGCATAACACGCTGACCCGTCTGGTGGATAAGGGCGACTGCTGGCGTCTGGACTATCAGGTACGCCACGGCGCGATACTCTGCCGCCGTCAGGATGCCGAGCTGACGCTGGGCATGTTCCTGAATCTTATCCGCCACGTTGCCGGTAAGCACTGGGCACCGCGTGAAGTGCATTTTGAGCATCCCCGTCCGGGGCAGTGGCATGAACACTGCAAAGTGTTTGATGCACCCGTCTGGTTTGATCAACCCTATAACTCGCTGCTGATCGCCAAACAAGATCTCACCCGGTCGATGCCGGACAGCGATCCGATGCTGCTAACGGTGATGCAGGATGCGATTCGCCGTCTGAACCGTGCCACACCGCAGCAGAGCCTTGCCGATCGCGCCCGTACCCAGGTTCATCTGCTGCTGCTGAAGGGAGAACCGGTACTGGAGGACGTCGCCGGGAAGCTGGGCATGTCCAGCTGGTCGCTACAGCGGCGGCTGCGTGAAGAGGGTTTAACCTTTAGCGCGCTGGTGGACAAAGTGCGGTGTGAAATGGCGACGCATTATCTTCAGCAGCGGCAGCTACCGATTTCTGAAATGGCGCTGCTGCTGGGGTACTCCGAAGTCAGCGCCTTCTCCCGTGCCTTTCGCCGCTGGTTTGGCATCAGCCCCCGCCAGTGGCGTCAGGATGAGCTGGCCAGCTAAATAGCGCTCTCGGGCAGTGCAATCCGCGTACGTAGCAACGTGGAGCGGTATTACGCACAGCTTAGCGAGACAGGATCCAGGAGCCGCAGCATTCGCGCAGCCAGCCAGGCGAGCACGCGACAACGTATGATACCTGCGCGGTCAGCCATCCCGGCGGTCGTATTCATCAGCGCGGCGCGATTGTGACGATGTTTTTGCCTGACAGGGCGGGCGGCGGTGGCGGCAGGTTGCCGTTACTGCTGACCAGGCTCCAGGCTTTCAGGCAGAGCGCTTCGTCGCCAGCGGTGCTTAGCACGCTATAACGGTGGTTTTTGCCATACTCTACTTCCAGCGTGCATTGACGGCCTTTATAGCGGGCGGCTTCGGGAAACTCAGACTGGATCCCTTCACGCATAATGTAGCTGTACACGCATGCATCCTGTGGAATGCTGCTGCGGGTTGCACAGATTTTCTTTCCCTGAGCCTGCCAGTCTGCCAGCGACGATCTGTCTTTTGGCGCTGACTGACATCCCGCCAGCAGCAGCAACATACCCGCCATTCCCGCCGCGATAAGTGCGGACCGGTTCCCGTTTGATGCCATTTTTCACCCTGATAGCAAAATTTCGATGTTACCGATCAGTTTACCGCGTTAGCGAGGGGCTGACAGGGGAATCCGCGGCTGTCGGGGGATTTACAGATTATTCGCGGGTCGCACCGGGAGGATGCACGATGAACAGGATGCAGGATCGCCCGGCATGATTGCGATCCTGATGAAAAGAAGGATCGCGCGAGGAGCGATCCTTTACCGGACATGCGCCGTCAGTTACAGGTGCTTATTGAACCAGTCGAGCTGGACCTGGATAACGCTGTCAAAATGCGCGCCGCTGTAGATGTCATAATGGCGGGCGTTTTCTTCACAATAAAACTGCTTATCGGTCGCTTTTACCGCGTTATACAAGCCCTGCCCCTGAGCGGCAGGATTAACGTTATCCTTGCCGGCCACCACGACCAGCGTCGGGCAGGTGACGCGCGCGGCGTTTTCCGCGGGTTTATACTGAAGCGTTTCCCGGACGGTGAGAAAGGGGATCTTGATATCCATCGCCGGATAGCGCGTCTTATTCTGCTCGAAAAATGCCTTTGATTCCTCATCGCTTAGCACGCGCGTGATGTTAACGAACATCTCTTTATCCGTAGCGCGCTTTTTATCTGCCATTTTCGTTAGCGTGGCGATAAACCCTTCCTTCTCCTCCGCCGACATGTGCCCGGTAACGATATCCTCGCCGTCGGCAAAAGCCAGCTGGCTGACAATACAGCGGATATCGGCGTTATCCGCCGCCGCGCCAAATACGTGGCAGCCGCCGAAGGAGGTGCCCCACAGGCCGATACGCTGATTGTTAAAGAAAGGATGTTGTTTCACCCAGTCGGTAACCGTAAGAATATCTTCGATCTGCATGGTGGGCTCAAGACGCCCACGCTCGCCTGCACTGGCCCCAAAGCCCCGGTAGTCAAAGGTTACGGTGCAAAATCCTGCCCGGGTAAAAGCTTCAGCAAAGGGCGGTAACAGGATCTCCTGAATGCCGCAAAAGCCGTGGCAGAGGATAATGACCGGCAGATTACCCAGCGTAGAGAGGGGTTTCCTGAGCGTCAGGGCAATGCCGTTGTCGAGCTGATGACTGATGGTTTCCATGGTTTACTTCTCCTTAAGTGAACGCTTTCTGACCCGCCTCCGCAATATTAATGCGAGGGGGTTTCCAGCTTACTGTAGCCCAGCCCGTTCATTTTACGTACTTTTATCTGAACGGGAATACGTTCTTTCATCGCCTCGACGTGGCTTATCACGCCAATGGTCTTGCCGCTGGCATTTAGCGCATCCAGCGCATCCAGCGCCGTGTCGAGGGTTTGCGCATCCAGGGTGCCAAAGCCTTCGTCGAGAAACAGCGACTCAATGCGCGTTTTGTGGCTGACCAGATCGGAGAGCGCCAGCGCCAGGGCCAGGCTCACCAGGAAGCTCTCTCCGCCGGAAAGGGTGCGGGTGTCGCGCAGGGCGTCGGCCTGCCAGGTATCCACCACCTGTAGCTCCAGCGCTTCACCTGCCTTGCGTTGTAGCATGTAGCGTCCGTGCAGACGGTTAAGCTGGTTATTTGCCAGCCATACCAGGTGATCCAACGTCAGCCCCTGGGCGAAGCGGCGGAATTTGTCGCCGCCGCTGGAGCCAATAAGGTCATTGAGGCAGCCCCAGTCTTCAACCTGGCGTTCGCTGACGGCGATTTCATTCAGCATCGCCTGCTGCTGCTGTCGGCGGGCCGCGTCGCTGTTGAGCTGCTGACGCGCTTCACCCTGGCGCTGGGCATTTTCCCGCAGCGCCCGCGCCGTGTCGTCGACCGCGCCCGGCAGGCTGCTGGCATCCTCTGGAAACGCCTCCGGCCGGGTCTCCAGCCACAGCGCCAGGTTTTTCTCTGCCTGTTGCAGCAGGGTGGCGGTCTGTTGTAGCCGTGCCTGATGCTGTTTATGCTGGATCTGCAACCGCTGGATATGCTCTTCGTCCAGCAGGGCGGCAGTAAACTCAGCTTCGTCGCTAAAAGGGCTGGCCGCCAGCGCCGTATTAAAGGCCTGCTCCCGCTGTGCCAGGCGTTCGGCCAGCGTAGATAACTGCTCAGTCAGTGAATTATGCTGTCCGGTCAGGGTATTTAACTGGTTCTGCTGCTGCTGCCACTGTTGTTGCAGAACCTGACAGGCTTCCGCTCGCAGCGTTGACGTTAGTCTGAGCTGCTGTTGCACCTCCGCCGTCTGCTGCTCGCCGAAGGCACGGTGACGCTGCTGTTTGACTTCAGTCAGCTCGGCAGTTTTTGCCTGAAGGCGCTTTTCCAGCCCCTCCAGGCTGGCCTGCCTGTCATCGATGGCTTCGGTCAGCGCCTGCTGCTGGGTAGCCAGCGCGGCCAGCTCAGGGCCAAGGTGAGTTAGCGCCTGCTCCGCCTGTTGCCACTGCTGCCATTCCTCTTCGCGGCGTGTTAACCAGCGTTGATGCTCGCCGTTTTCTGGCGGCGTTAGCCCACATTTACTGAGCGAGGCGGCCAGCGTAGCACGCTGATGGTCAAGCTGTTGCTGCGCCTGCGTCAGGCGCTGCTCGCGCTCATTCAGCGTCTGGGTCGCAGTAAGCTGCTGCTGTTCGGTAAGCTGCCGCTGCTGCTGGAGAGCGTTAAGCTGGTTCTGCTGCTGAATCAGCGCATCCTTATGCTGCTGCAGCGTTCGGGCAGCCTGCTGAAGCTGGGTGAGCTGCGCCTGAAGCGTGATTTCCTGCTGCTCCTCCTCGTCCAGCCACGCCGTTACCGACGGCTGCTGTTCCGGTGCCAGTGACAGCGAAAGCGCGTCAGCGGTAGTCTGCCACTGGCTGTGCAGTCGGATGGCTTCGGCCTCTGCCTCTTCCCGTTCCTGTTTAAGCCGTTCGGCCTGCTGCGTCAGGTTTTTGACTTCCACGCCTTTCGCCGTCCCCTGGTCGTGCAACAGTTGCACGTCAGCGCTGAGCTGCGCCAGGCGCTGCTGTGTTTCTGAGGGCTGCAGGGCCTGATAATCGGCAATGGCGGGATGCTCGCAGGCCCCGCACAGCGGACAGGGCTGCCCGGCAGTCAGCTGCGCGCGGTGCTGTTCCAGGCTAACGATACGTTGTTCAAGCCTGTAGCGGGTATCCAGATCCTGCTGGTGCTGATGCTTCTCTTTCCAGTCGCGGCGTAAGCGCTGTAGCTGCTGTTCTGCCTGCTCCAGCTGCTGCCGCAGAGTCTGCTGCGCGTCATCCGTTCGCTGACGACGCGCGGCGTGCTGCTGCCACTGCTGCACCAGCAGCGCCAGGGTTTGTCGAAGTGGGCGCTGCTGATGGAGCGTAGTCAGTTTGGCCTGGAGTGCCGTTTCGGGAAACTGCTGCTGAAGAGTGGCGCAGTGCTGCTCAGCTTCGCTGACTTTGCGCTGGGCGAGTTCGCTTTGCTGTTGCAGCGGGCGAAGTGTGAGGTCCAGCCGATCAAGCTGCTGCTGTAGGGCGGCAACGCTATGCTGCTGTTCAACCCAACTCTGCTGTAACGCAGTAAGCGCCTGCTCACTTTGGTGCTGCTGCTCAAAGTGCATCCGCCAGGGTTGCAGGGATTCCCCCCAGTCGGCCAGTCGTACATGATCCGTCCGCCACTGCTGATACTGTGCCTGCCGGGCGAGTTTATCCTGCTGCGCCTGATGATTGGTTTGCAGGGCTGCGCGACGCTGCGTCAGCGCGTGTTGGTACTCACTGACTTCTTTTGTCAGTTCTTCCTTTTGCTGACCCAGCGTCGCTAAGCGGTTATCCAGCGGCACGACCGTATCTGTAATCAGCGTTTCCTGCTGCTGACGCTGCACTTCGTGCTGTCGCTGAGCTTCTTCGGCTTTTTGCAGCGCCTGAGTGCTGCTTTCCAGCTGTTCGCGAGCCTGCTGCTGTCGGGTGGACAGCACCTGCAACTGCTGTTGCAGGCTGTCAGTATCCTGACCGAGCTGGTTACGCTGCTGCCAGAGGGGCCGTAGCTTTTCCGCTGGCTCCGCGAGTGTGAGTTTACCCATCTCGGCCTGGGCCGCCAGCCAGCGATCTTCAGAGAGCTGGTGCTCAGTACGGGCGGCGGTAACGGCATCCGTTAGCGCCATCTGCTGGCGGTGCCAGTTAAGCAGATGCTGCTGCTGGTGCGAAAGTGAAGTAAGCGCCTGCTCCTCTGCTTCAAGCTGCTGGAGCTGCCCGGTTAGCTGCGTAACCTCATCTTCCGTCAGCAGGGACAGGCCGCTGGCTCTGGCGTGAAGAGTATCAAGCGCGGCGCGGGCGCGCTTATGGTGCTCAAAGACGCTGACCGAAACCCGGCCATAGATCTCCGTGCCAGTCAGTTCTTCCAGCAGCTCTGCGCGTTTGTTGGCAGGGGCGTTGAGGAATGCGGCAAACTCCCCCTGCGAGAGCATCATTGAGCGGGTAAAACGTTCGAAGTCCAGCCCGGTGAGGGCGGTGAGCATCTCAAGCTTATCCTTCACCTTATCGGCAACGATGGTGTTATCGTCGCAGCGGGCCAGCTCGACCCGGGGCACCTGCAGGTTTCCCTCTGCTGAGCCGCGCGCGCGGGTCTGGCTCCAGAACGCACGCCACGCCACACCTTTGACTTCAAACTCCACTTCGGCAAGACACTCCGCCGTATCGCGGGTCATCAGGTCGTTTTGCGCGTTAGATAACTTACCCAGCCGGGGCGTTTCGTGATACAGCGCCAGGCAGATGGCATCCAGCAGGGTGGTTTTTCCGGCACCTGTCGGGCCGGTGATGGCAAATAAACCGTTGCTGGCGAACGGCTCGGCGGTGAAATCGATTTTCCACTCGCCCTTTAGCGAGTTCAGATTCTTAAAGCGCAGCGTCAGGATTTTCATAGCGATTCCCGGTGACTTATTTTGGCCAGCGTTGGCGTTTTCATGACGGTTCCTGGTGACGGAGTTCAGCCAGCCTCAGAGTTTGCATGAAGGCTCCTCATTTTCCATTTCTGCCAGCGTCTGGCTAAACAACAGGCTGGCGCGGGCCAGCTGCCCGGGGTCTCTCCCTTCCTCTGACGCCAGTCGGCGGGCGAAAACCTCCTGCACGCTGAGTTCGCTGAGCGTTTCGTTATCCTGGCGGGCGAGGGTCTGCTCGCGCTGCTCGCGGCTGCGGCGAAGCAGCACGACCTCAACCGGCAGCTGCTCGGTCAGCGCCTGGATACGGCGCTGCAGGTCATTCAGCCAGTCCTGGGTAACAATCTCAATATCCAGCCACACCTTTTTGCCATCCTCGCGAGGTTCAATTGCCGCCAGCTGGTGCTCAATCTCTTCCAGCGTGCCTTTGATCATCTGCATAGGTTGACACAGGGGAATGGTCAGCGGTTCGACGCGGCTCAGTTTCCCGTCGGCGAAATCGACGATAAAGACGCTTTTTTCCTTACCCAGCTCATCAAAGCTCAGTGGGATAGGTGAGCCGCTATAGCGAATGTGTTCGGTGTTGGCGATGCGTTGCGCGCGGTGGATATGGCCCAGCGCGATATAGTCAGCGGGGGGGAACGCCTGCGCCGGAAACGCATCCAGCGATCCGATATAGATGTCGCGTACCGCGTCGCTTTTAGTCACGCCGACGGTCGTGAGGTGTCCGGTGGCAATAATCGGCAGCGACAGGCCGAGGGCTTCGCGCTGTGCCTGCGCCTCTTGCCAGCATTGCTGATAGTGCTGAGTGATGGCCTCCAGCAGGGAGTGCTGTTTTTCATGGCCCGACTGCCCGGCCTGGCTGAGGGTGATATCACGCGGGCGTAAAAAAGGGATGGCGCAGAGCAGGGCGCCTGGCTGGCCGTCACGGGTTTTCAATAGCAGAACCTGCTCGCCTGGGGTGTCGCTGGCTGCTGCGATAACGGTGGTGTTCAGGCAGGCGAGCAGTTCGCGGGACTCATTCAGGGTGGCAACGGAGTCGTGGTTTCCGCCCACCACCACCAGTTGGCAACCCGCCTGTTGCAGCTTCACGACGAAGCGGTTGTAGAGCTCACGCGCATAGCTCGGCGGCGATCCGGTGTCGAAGATGTCGCCAGCGACAATAATAGCATCAGCCTGCTGTTCAACGGCCTGTACAAGCAGCCAGTCGAGGAAAGCCTGATGTTCCGGCGCACGGCTTTTCGTATAGAAAAACTGTCCCAGATGCCAGTCGGAGGTATGAATAATGCGCATGAAAATCCTTTGGTCAGCAAACCCGATGCGCCGATTATAAACGTCGCGCGGCAAAACCCCAGCCTGAAAGGGTTAACCCGGTTGATAAAGCGGTAATTTATCGCGCCGGGGGCGCAATGCATTGTGTTACGTGCCCAGTGCAGCAAAGGCTCAGTGCTATTGCTTACGGGTGGTGCCGGGCTGCAAAGACTCAGTGCTGTCGCCTACGGGGGGTGTCCGGTGCTGCACAGGCCTGGGGTGGTCGCCTACGGGTGGGGCCCGGTGCTGCACAGGCCTGGGGTGGTCGCCTACGGGTGGGGCCCGATGCTGCACAGGCCAGGGGTGGTCGCCAACGGGTGGGGCCCGGTGCCTGGCGGTCCTCACGCCGCGCTTCGCACGGTTCCTTCGCTCCGCTCGTCGACCTTTCGGACCGGGCATGACGTGACATCCCTGTCCCGACATGCCCTTGTGCCAGCCTCCCTGCTGGCCCATCCGGGTCTTCC
>NZ_CDPK01000005.1:187158-187547 GCF_900068895.1 Erwinia sp. ErVv1
TGAATGCGTACAGGAAATATGCAATGACCAAAATAGTTGGAATATGAAGAAAATCAGAAGACTGGGAATGCACAGTTTATTGTGACTGGTTTTTTCGTGGTGCAGATAAATGACCTAAATAGCGGCACCAAAAACTAAATCGAAAAGTGATCCGAATCCTGCGCGAGAGCAAACCTTAACGGGGATAGGCTCGGAAACCTGCGGACAGATAAACGGTTTTACCGGAGCAGCTTAGCAGTCGGCGGACAGATAAACGGTTTTACTGGAAGCAGCTCAGCAGCCCGCGGACAGATAAACGGGTTTACTCAAAGCGGCGCAGAAGCCCGAGAGGTGGACAATCCCTGCGGGTGACGGGTAATCCGCAGCGCTGCGGCGAAGACGGAAGGCCA
>NZ_CDPK01000005.1:187616-403109 GCF_900068895.1 Erwinia sp. ErVv1
CCGCAGGGATTATCCACCGGCACAGCAAATAGTGCAGCCCGGCACCCGCAGGGATTATCCACCGGCACAGCAAATAGTGCAGCCCGGCAAACGCAGGGATTATCCACCGACACAGCAAATAGTGCAGCCCGTCACCCGCAGGGATTATCCACCGGCGGCGCAGATATCCATCCCATGCAGCATAATTGCGTCTGGGGCTGGGGCTTTTTTCATAAATATGTCATAAAAGTGACGCATAATAACGCCGCGAGTCTCAATGACATCCCGTTACCGCAGCAGGAGTAATAATGGCTAAGCGCATTCTGGTGGTTGAAGATGAAACCCCCATCCGTGAAATGCTCTGTTTCGTTCTGGAACAAAATGATTATCAACCGATTGAAGCAGAAGACTATGACAGCGCCATCAACCTGCTCATTGAACCCTGGCCCAACCTGATACTGCTGGACTGGATGCTTCCCGGCGGATCGGGCATTCAGCTCATCCGGCACTTGAAGCGCGAAGCCATGACCCGACATATCCCGGTCATGATGCTCACGGCGCGCGGCGAAGAAGAAGATCGCGTTCGGGGCCTTGAGGTGGGAGCCGATGACTACATCACCAAGCCATTCTCACCAAAAGAGCTTATCGCCCGCATCAAAGCGGTCATGCGCCGCATTTCACCGATGGCGGTGGAAGAAGCGATCGAAATGCAGGGACTGACACTGGATCCCTCCTCCCACCGGGTGATGTCCGATACCCAGCCCGTTGAAATGGGGCCGACGGAATATAAGCTGCTGCACTTCTTTATGACCCATCCCGAGCGGGTTTACAGCCGTGAACAGTTGCTTAATCACGTATGGGGCACTAACGTTTACGTCGAAGATCGTACCGTTGATGTGCATATTCGCCGACTGCGCAAAGCGCTCGAACTTACCGGGCACGATCGCATGGTGCAAACGGTGCGCGGCACAGGTTACCGTTTTTCCTCACGCTACTGATCTCGCAACGGAGTATCCACCGTGCTGGAACGCCTCTCCTGGAAGAGATTACTGCTTGAACTGCTGCTGGCGTGCCTGCCCGCGCTGGCTCTCAGCCTGCTGATCGGCTATCTGCCGTGGCTGCTGCTGCTCTCCGTGCTGGCCCTGCTGGGCTGGCATTTTGCCAACATCCTTCGTCTTTCGCACTGGTTGTGGATCGACCGCAGCATGACGCCGCCAGGTGGGCGCGGCAGCTGGGAACCCCTTTTTTACGGTATTTACCAGATGCAGGCGCGAAACCGCCGTCGACGTCGCGAACTGGGCCATCTGATCAAACGCTTTCGCAGCGGCGCCGAATCACTGCCTGATGCGCTGGTGCTGACCACCGAAGAGGGCAGCATCTTCTGGTGCAACGGCCTCGCTCAGCAGATGCTCGGTCTGCGCTGGCCCGAAGATAACGGACAAAATATCCTCAACCTGCTGCGCTATCCTGAGTTCACCCGCTATCTGCGCCAGCGCGAATTTACCCGCCCGCTGATGCTGGTGCTTAACAGTCAGCGTCACCTTGAATTTCGCGTAATGTCCTACAGCGAAGGGCAGTGGCTCCTGGTGGCTCGGGACGTCACGCAGATGCACCAGCTTGAAGGCGCGCGGCGCAACTTTTTTGCCAACGTCAGTCACGAACTGCGTACGCCGTTAACGGTGCTGGGGGGCTATCTGGAGATGATGGAAACGTCAGAGATGGAAGGCGTGCGGCGGCAGAAAGCATTACAGACTATGCAGGACCAAACCCGCCGTATGGATGGGCTGGTGAAGCAGCTGCTGACGCTGGCCCGTATTGAAGCCGCACCGGCGCAGGGAAGGGACGAGCAGGTTGATATACCCGCGATGCTGCGGCGGCTGGAGGGGGAAGCCGCCACGCTCAGTCAGGGACGTCACCTGTTGCAGTTCTCCACCGATTCTCATCTGTGGGTTCACGGTAATGAGGAGCAGCTGCACAGCGCATTTTCTAATCTGGTTTACAATGCGGTAAACCACACGCCGGACGGCACACGGATTGACATTGCATGGCTGAAAACTGCGAAAGGGGCTGAGTTCAGGGTGAAGGATAACGGCCCGGGCATTGCGGCAGAGCATATTCCGCGCCTGACGGAGCGCTTCTATCGGGTGGATAAAGCCCGATCGCGACAAACGGGCGGCAGCGGTCTGGGCCTGGCTATTGTAAAACATGCGCTGAGTCATCATCACAGTCGTCTGGAAATACGCAGCCAGCCGGGAGAAGAGACCTGCTTCAGTTTTGTCCTGCCGCCGGAGTTGCTTGTCAGCGCTGAATCATCACAGAATGCGCTTCATCACTGATGCGGATAACAATAATGAAAAAGCTTATTATTGCCGGGCTGCTGCTGTTTAGCCTGCTGGCCCGGGCAAACGAAGGAATGCTGGCGGGTAATTTGAGCAGCGTAGGTTCGGATACGCTGGGTAATTTGATGGCGCTGTGGGGAGAGAGTTTTAATCGTCAGTATCCCGGCGTGAACGTGCAGATTCAGGCAGCCGGTTCCTCAACTGCGCCTACCGCGCTGGCAGCCGGGGCGGCTCAGCTGGGGGCAATGAGTCGCCCAATGCAGCAGGGGGAGCGTCAGCTGTTTGAAACCCGCTACGGCTATCCGCCCCTCGCCGTGCCGGTTGCCATGGATGCGCTGGTAGTGATGGTGAATCAGGATAATCCGCTGGCCGGGCTAAATACCCGCCAGCTCGATGCAATTTTTTCCATTACCCGCCGCTGTGGCGATACTGCAATCATCCGTCAGTGGGGTGATCTCGGGTTGACCCAGCCCGGCTGGCAAACGCGGGCACTACAGCGTTTTGGCCGCAACTCCGCCTCGGGAACTTGGGGTTTTTTCAAGCAGCAGGCGCTCTGCCACGGTGATTTTCGCAATGACGTCGGGGAGTATCCCGGTGCGGCGGCGGTCGCGCAGGCCGTTGCCGCCACGCTGAATGGTATCGGCTATGCCAGCATGGGTAGCCATATCAGCGGGGTTAAAACGCTGCCCATTGCGCGTGAGGGGAATGACTGGATCCCGCCTGACGCAGAGAATATTCGCAGTGGGCGCTACCCCTGGGCCAGACCGCTCTATATCTACATCAATAAGGCGCCAAACCAGCCGCTGGCACCGCTGACTGCCGCCTTTCTGCGGCATATTCTTTCACCGCAGGGGCAGGCGCAGGTAAGTCGGGCTGGCTACCTGCCGCTTTCTGACGCACAGCGTCTGGAAGCGCTAAGGCTGGCCGGGCTGGCCACGAAGTAAAGGTTATCCCCGACTTCAGGCAACGGGTCCGGTTGTAAGCCAGCAGCTTTACCCGACCCTCCCCAACGTGAATTTTTTTCACCTGTGATGAATTTTCCTCGTTTGCGCCTGAAACTTTCTCATGACATTCTTGCGTCTGGACATATAGACATCCAGAAGTCTAAAAATAACCCATTGTAACTATTTCACCGGTAAATTATGCGCCGTGCGCGCAGGCCAGGAGTAACCTAACATGCAAAGAGATTCCGCTCAGTACCGTGCCGAAGTGGTCGGCAGTTTCCTGCGTCCCGCCGCAATCAAAAAAGCACGTGAGCAGTTCCAGAACGGTGAAATCAACGCCGAAGAGCTGCGTCGTATTGAGGATGAGGCGATCCGTGACGTCGTGGAACATCAGCGCGCCAGCGGCCTGAAGGTGGTGACCGACGGCGAATTCCGCCGCGCCTGGTGGCACTTCGATTTCTTTGATGGCCTGGAGGGCGTGGAGCTTTATGAATCAGAGCAGGGTATTCAGTTTAACGGCGTGCAGACCAAAGCACACAGCGTACGCGTCACGGGCAAGCTGGGCTTTGGTCAGCATCCTATGCTGGAAGATTTCCGCTATCTGAACAGCATCAGCGGCGATGCCATCGCGAAAATGACCATTCCCAGCCCAAGCGTGCTGCACTTCCGCGGCGGCCGTAAGGCGATAGACGCCACCGTTTATCCCGATCTGAATGCCTATTTTGACGATCTGGCGCAAACCTATCGCGATGCGATTCAGGCTTTTTATAACGCGGGCTGCCGCTACCTGCAGCTGGACGACACCGTCTGGGCATACCTCTGCTCCGAAGACCAAAAGGCACAAATCCGCGAGCGCGGCGAAGACCCTGAAGAGCTGGCGCACATCTATGCGCAGGTGCTGAATAAGGCTCTCGAAGGCAAGCCTGAGGATCTCACCATCGGTCTGCATGTCTGCCGGGGTAACTTCCGATCGACCTGGATTTCGGAAGGCGGCTATGAGCCAGTGGCTGAAATTCTGTTTGGCAGCGTAAATATTGATGCGTTCTTCCTGGAATACGATAACGAACGCTCCGGTGGCTTTGAACCGCTGCGCTTTATCAAACCGGGCAGGCAGCAGGTAGTGCTGGGGCTGATCACCACCAAAACGGGTGAGCTGGAAGATCCGCAGACGGTAAAAAAACGTATTGCGGAAGCCGCGCAGTTCGTCAGCCTCGACCAGATTTGCCTCAGCCCGCAGTGCGGCTTTGCCTCTACGGAAGAGGGGAACAGCCTGAGCGAAGCGCAACAGTGGGAAAAGCTGCGACTGGTGGTCGATATCGCTAAAGACGTCTGGTAAAACACCGCAAAGGGTCATAAAGGCGCGCCCGGGCGCGCCTTTTGTGCATTTAAGCGGGCGGTAATGCAGGAAACCCCCCTGGACTGCATGCAAATCATACAAATCATGTAAGGCAACCAGCCGATAAACTGAACTGATTCACTGGATAAGCTTTTTTTTACGCTATATCACTCTGCATTCCCGATCCCGTATTGCCTTTCTCCGCTATAAACGGTTTACTTAGCGCCGTTTTTACATTATCCCCCGTTAGAAAACCAAAATCAGCGTACATTCGCTGCCAGAGCGACGTTGGGTCAATATATTTCCCTGTATCGGTTTGATAAGGCGGTGTTTTCAGCGCACACGGGGCGATATTTCTGACATCACGATTCCACTTAACACCAGTACAGGCAGCTTCGCTGATTATGACAAATCGATTATCTTCTAAAGACATCCTCGCGCTGGGCTTTATGACCTTTGCCCTGTTTGTGGGGGCAGGTAATATTATTTTTCCACCTATGGTGGGTATTCAGTCGGGCGCACACGTCTGGATCGCAGCAATAGGCTTTCTGATTACCGCCGTCGGCCTGCCGGTGATTACGGTCATTGCGCTGGCGCGCGTGGGCGGCGGCATCGACGCACTCAGTACGCCGATTGGCAAAGCCGCCGGTTTGGTACTGGCGACCGTGTGCTACCTGGCCGTCGGCCCGCTGTTTGCCACACCGCGCACCGCTACGGTCTCTTTCGAGGTGGGTATTGCCCCGCTGACCGGTGACGGCCCGCTACCGCTTTTTATCTACAGCCTGATCTACTTTGCGCTGGTTATCGGTATTTCTCTCTATCCCGGTAAGCTGCTCGATACCGTCGGTCATGTCCTCGCGCCGCTGAAAATTGTGGCGCTGGCCATTCTGGGAATTGCAGCGCTGATCTGGCCTGCCGGGGGGGTGGCACCGGCGACGGACGCTTACCAACAGGCGGCCTTTTCTACCGGCTTCGTCAATGGCTATCTGACCATGGATACCCTCGGTGCGCTGGTGTTCGGCATTGTGATTGTCAATGCGGCCCGCTCGCGCGGCGTCAGTGAAGCTAAGCTGCTAACGCGCTATACCGTTATGGCCGGTCTTATTGCCGGCGTGGGCCTGACGCTGGTCTATCTGACGCTGTTCAAGCTGGGTTCCAACAGCGCGGGACTGGTTGAGCAAAGCGCTAACGGTGCAGCTATCCTTCACGCCTACGTGCAGCAGACCTTTGGCGGCATGGGAAGCACCTTCCTGGCGGCGCTGATCTTTGTTGCCTGTATGGTAACGGCAGTGGGCCTGACCTGCGCCTGCGCGGAGTTCTTTGAGCAGTATCTGCCGCTGACCTACCGTCAGCTGGTATTTATTCTCGGCCTGTTCTCCATGCTGGTATCTAACCTTGGCCTGAGCCATCTGATCCGCATCTCTGTCCCCGTGCTGACCGGTATCTATCCACCCTGTATCGTGCTGATCCTGCTGAGTTTTACCCTGAACTGGTGGAACAAAAGCAGCCGCATTATCGCGCCAACGATGCTTATCAGCCTGCTGTTCGGCATTATTGATGCGATCAAGGCTGGTGAGCTGACGTCCATGCTGCCCGCTTTTGCCCAGCATCTTCCGCTGGCAGAGCAAGGGCTGGCATGGCTGCCGCCTTCACTGGCTATGCTGGTCGTGGCCGCTATCTATGACCGCGTACGCGGTGGCCAACCCGCTCACGTGTCGCAACAGTAATCGATCATCCGTCTTCCCCGTCGTCAATGCGTCGGGGAGGCAAATGTAGCAGGATCGGAAGCAGAGAAATGACAAAAAATACGCTCAAAAAGGGACTGAGTACCCGACACATTCGCTTTATGGCGCTGGGATCGGCAATTGGTACCGGGCTTTTTTACGGCTCGGCTGATGCAATGAAAATGGCCGGTCCGAGCGTTATCCTCGCCTACATCATCGGCGGGGCTATCGCCTATATTATTATGCGCGCGCTGGGCGAGATGTCGGTGAATAACCCCCAGGCCAGCTCTTTTTCACGTTACGCGCAGGACTATCTGGGGCCGCTGGCTGGCTATATTACCGGCTGGACCTACTGCTTTGAAATCCTGATTGTCGCTATTGCCGACGTGACCGCCTTCGGCATTTATATGGGCGTGTGGTTTCCGGACGTCCCGCACTGGATCTGGGTACTGAGCGTGGTGCTGATTATCGGCGCCATCAATATGGCGACCGTAAAGGTATTTGGCGAGGTGGAGTTCTGGCTGTCGCTGTTTAAGGTCGCCACCATTATTATCATGATCGTGGCGGGTATCGGTATCATCTTCTGGGGTATTGGTAACGGCGGTCAGGCGACCGGCATCCATAATTTATGGACTAACGGCGGCTTCTTTGCGCACGGCGTGATCGGTATGGTGCTGTCGTTGCAAATTGTGATGTTTGCCTATGGCGGGATAGAAATAATTGGTATCACCGCCGGTGAAGCGAAAGACCCTGAAGCCTCTATTCCCCGTGCGATAAACACCGTCCCGCTGCGTATTCTGGTGTTCTACGTGGGTACGCTGTTCGTGATTATGTCGATCTTCCCCTGGAATCAGGTCGGCACTGATGGTAGCCCCTTTGTGCTGACCTTCCAGCATATGGGTATCGCTGCCGCTGCGGCTATTTTGAATTTTGTGGTGATCACCGCTTCGCTGTCGGCCATCAACAGTGATGTATTCGGCGTGGGCCGCATGCTGCATGGTATGGCTGAACAGGGGCATGCGCCAAAAATGTTCGCCACGGTTTCGCGGCGCGGCATCCCCTGGGTAACCGTGTTGGTGATGATGTTAGCTATGCTGATCGCGGTCTATCTTAACTATCTGATGCCGGGCAAGGTGTTTCTGGTGATCGCTTCACTGGCGACGTTCGCCACCGTCTGGGTGTGGATTATGATCCTCTTCGCTCAAATTGGCTTCCGCCGGACGCTGAGCAAAGAGCAGGCGCGGGCGCTGAAGTTTGCCATGCCTGGCGGTACGTTCACTGCGATGGTAGGCGTGCTGTCGCTGGCCTTTATTATCGGCCTGATTGGCTACTTTCCCGATACGCGCGTTTCGCTATATGTTGGGGTAGGCTGGATCGCGCTGCTGCTGGTGAGCTGGCTGTTTGTGAAGAAAAAAGTCAGCGCTCATTAATCTCAGCCATCGACGACAGCAATGCGTCGCCCGGTTGTCACTCCCCGCAGGGTGGGGAAGAACCCAACAGCCGATAAAAAAAAGGGCCGGATAATTTCCGGCCCTTTTTTTGTTACTGATACCTGGCGAAAATAATTCACCCGACTTTGTACGCTTTTAGCCTGTGCCGACTTAAGCCGCCAGGCGAACGTGTTTTGACATCCAACACATCAGGATTTCGGGTAGCTCACCGGGACCATCACCGCCGGATCGATATTCTGCTTTATGCGCGTGAGCGCTGCATCGTAAGGGCAAAGCGTACCCACCGCAGTAGTTTTACAGCCGGGGAACTGCCACTCGGTGATAAGCAGCGGATTGCTCTGGCTGAGCGGCGTGAGCTGGCGTAGCTGATCGAGGCTCTGGGCCTGAAAGGTCACCCGGATATAACGCTGCTGATGGCTATCACGCCAGCGTTCGAAGACCAGGCTGCCGCCGGGCGGAATATTGCCAGGCGGATATTCACCCTGCTGCCAGCTGAAATTAAGCAGCGTACGCAGATACGCCAGATTAATATCGCTTGCCACATACAGCAGCCAGCGAACGTCCGGTGGCGCATCGGGCTGCGTATTATTATCCAGCGCAGCGGCTATCTGCCCCATCAGTATCGATCCGCCGCGACGCGCCGCATAAGGCAGATCGTTGCTGTAGGTGTATTTGGCGCTTAACAGTGGCAGAAGCCTGGCGACCCCGGCGGTGGTGCTTACCTGACCAAAAGCCACCCGTGCGACAGGCAGATTTTCACTCCACGCCAGCCGAAGGGTTTCCGCCATGGCGCCCAGGCTGTCCAGACCGGTAATACCTATGCGGCCGTTCGACCAGACATGGAGTGACCAGGGGCGATCGAAATCAGGGCAGGCGCTTCCCGGATGACATAAGGCGCGCTTCAGGGCCGCGATCTGTGGCTCCAGGCGCTGCTGCGCGCGGCTAACGTCGCCTCCGATTGCCTTAAGTGCTTCTTGCTTCGCTATTTCCTTTTCTGCCGGGCTGGCATTGCCTTTGGGATACTGAAACAGAGGGTCCCTGTCGGACAGCGCATGGACGGGCACACCGCAGCCGGGAAAAGCAGCCGATGACAGCGCAGCGGCGGTAGCCTGCGTACGCTGTAGGGTGCTGGCGCGGATATAAACCTCATCTTCAGACGGGCAGCCCGCCTTTAGCAGGCCGAGCTGGCGATAGCGCTGGCTTTCAAACTGGCCCTTAAGCCAGGCCCCGGTATAGCCGTGCCCGGTTAACTCTCCGTCGGCTGTCTGCCATACGGGCCATGAACGCTGGGTAACGGCTTCAATCTGCTTCCGGTTACCGGGGGTAGGTGGTCGCACGCCGTGGCGGCTGACCTCAACCACTTTTTCCAGCTGGTATTGCGTGCTCTCCGCACAGGCATTAAGCGTGAACAGGGCGGGCAGAATAGCGCTGATAAGCGCAGACAGAACGGGCGTTTTCACCAACATCGGATCCCTGTGCGTTGTCATCATTGGGGGAAGAGCAGACTGGCTCCAGTGTGCGAAACAATAGCCTGATTGCAGCACTAATGAAACCTTAAGACCCGAGGTGTAAGGGCTTAACACATTGGAATTACGTACGATGCGCGGAGTGAAGCCATTCAGCGCTGGATCAGCAGAGGTTAAGGGAAAGATGCTGCTGCCTAAGGTGGCGATTAAGGAGAGGGGATTGAAGCTGGCTAAGGTGGCGATTAAGGAGGGGGAGAGTTATGCCGGTGACGGACTGCCGTATCAGCACAGCTAAAAAAAAAGGCTCGCCGAAGCGAGCCATTGCAAAACGCGGGAATTACAGGTTATTTGCGTTTGCGGACAGGTATTTAGCTACGCCGTCTGGAGACGCGCCCATACCTTCTTTGCCTTTTTCCCACTGAGCCGGGCACACTTCACCGTGCTCTTCGTGGAACTGCAGCGCGTCTACCATACGCAGCATTTCGTCAACGTTGCGGCCCAGCGGCAGATCGTTAACAACCTGGTGGCGAACCACACCGGCTTTGTCGATCAGGAATGAGCCACGCAGCGCAACGCCAGCATCCGGGTGTTCAATACCAAACGCTTTCTGCACTTCGCGTTTGATATCAGCAACCATCGCATATTTCACTTCGCCGATGCCGCCTTTATCAATTGGGGTTTTACGCCAGGCGTTATGAACGAACTCGGAGTCAAAAGAAACGCCCACAACTTCCACGCCGCGCTTCTGGAACTCTTCGTAACGCTTGTCGAAGGCAATCAGTTCAGAAGGACACACGAAAGTGAAGTCCATTGGCCAAAAGAACACCACGGTGGCCTTGCCAGCGGTGTGTTTTTTGAAGTTGAAGTTTTCAACGATTTCACCGTTGCCCAGCACGGCAGCAGCAGTAAAATCAGGGGCTTGACGAGTTACCAGGACCATATGTACTCCTGTAAAAAGTGAGTGAATTAACGTTAATTAGACGCAGTATAAAGGTGGCTTCCGCGCGTGAACCAGCGCAACAGGCCGATTAATGAGATAGGCTAAAGCTATCAAAAGGTGTTATTCCTTCAGGCAGTCCACCACAGTAGTCTATTTCTGCAAAAGGGCAACGCTTTTCATTATTCAGAGGGCTTTTTGCGAGGCAAGTTCCATCATTCGCGGATATAACTGCCAAAAATAGTCGCTAAACGTTTGATAGTTATCAATGAAATCATAATAGGACGGCGCCAGCGCGGCCAGCCGGGGCCTGCTGCTGGCCATGCCGTTCAGCACTCTCTCAAGCCAGGCCGGATCGGCATACCTCTCCATCCAGCGCTCGCGCCATAGATAGCGATTAAGGCTCTGAAAGCGTTCCGGCGTCCCAGCCAGGTGAGGCGTAATTTCATCCTCAGCAAGGGTTAAAAATTCGCTAAGCGGCCTGTCGGGATGCAACCGGCCCCAGTTAAGGGATAAGAAGTGATCCCAGATAACATCAAGCGTAATGGGTGCCACCCGGCGCGTTTCATCGCGAAAAAATGCCTTTGCCGCGCGAACTTCAGGTAAAGCATCGGTCATCGCATCAACACGGCGGTGCAGCAAAATGCCCTCAGCAACGGCATCCGGCCAGTCGTTACGCGGATTACCGCGAACATAGTCAGCCATAAGGTTACCCAGCAGGGAGCTGTCAGCCAGCGTGGCGAGGTGGAGGTGGGCGAGATAGTTCATCCCCACAGTATACCGCCTTCGCCCTTGACGCTGTAGCGGCGTTTGCGGCGTTCGCTCACCCGAATCACTTACTTGAGTAAGCGCGTCGGATTCACTCCCTGTTTAGAAATGGTCGGTTTTCAGCTAGACTGTGCGCCCTGATTTCCCTGACAGTGAATGACCATGCGCGTTGCCGATTTTTCCTTTGAGTTGCCCGAGTCCCTGATTGCCCACTATCCGCAGGCCCAGCGCAGCGGATGTCGTCTGTTGACCCTGAATGGGGCTGACGGCACGCTGACGCACGGGGTCTTCACCGATTTGCTGGATATGCTCAACCCCGGCGACCTGCTGGTGTTCAACAATACGCGGGTGATCCCCGCGCGCGTCTTTGGTCGCAAAGCCAGCGGCGGTAAAATTGAAGTGCTGGTCGAGCGTATGCTTGACGACCATCGCGTACTGGCGCATGTCCGCTCCTCTAAGGCACCTAAGCCGGGCGCTGAACTTCTGCTGGGTGATGACGAAAGCGTCAAAGCCACCATGGTCGCGCGGCACGATACGCTGTTTGAGCTGCGCTTTGAGGATGAGCGTGCGGTACTGGACATCCTGAATGCCGTGGGGCATATGCCGCTGCCGCCTTATATTGATCGCCCGGATGAAGAAGCGGACCGCGAGCTTTATCAGACCGTATACAGTGAGCGTCCTGGTGCGGTAGCCGCGCCGACCGCTGGGTTGCATTTCGACCAGCCGCTGCTGGATGCGCTGCGTGAGAAAGGTATTGAAACCGCTTTTGTGACCCTGCACGTTGGCGCGGGTACCTTCCAGCCGGTGCGGGTAGAGAGCATTGAAGACCACATCATGCATGCCGAATATGCCGAGGTGCCACAGGAGGTGGTGGACGCGGTACTGGCCTGCAAGGCACGCGGCAACCGCGTGGTCGCGGTAGGCACAACCTCCGTTCGTTCTCTGGAGAGCGCGGCGAAGGCGGCACAGGGCCAGCTGATTGCACCCTTTTTCGATGACACGAAAATCTTTATCTATCCCGGCTACCATTACCAGGTTATTGACGCGCTGGTAACCAACTTCCATCTGCCTGAATCAACGCTGATTATGCTGGTCTCCGCCTTTGCCGGTTACCGCAATACCCTGCATGCCTATCAGCAGGCGGTTGCTGAACAGTACCGTTTCTTTAGCTACGGCGACGCCATGTTTATCACCCAAAATCCGCAGGCCGCAGATGAACAGGTGGGCGGTTAACGCGCTCGCTTGTATCGCAGCTGCCTGGGTTGGTAGAATGCGCTCCTTTTTACTGATCATCAGACTGTATATCTGGTGGAGGCAATGTGAAGTTTGAATTAGATACTACCGACGGGCGCGCACGGCGTGGCCGTCTGGTCTTCGATCGCGGCGTGGTTGAAACCCCTGCATTTATGCCGGTGGGCACCTATGGCACGGTAAAAGGCATGACGCCGGAAGAAGTGCAGGATACCGGTGCGCAGATTATTCTCGGCAACACCTTCCATTTATGGCTGCGCCCTGGCCAGGAGATCATGAAGCTGCACGGCGATCTTCACGATTTTATGCAGTGGAAAGGCCCCATTCTTACCGACTCCGGCGGTTTTCAGGTCTTCAGCCTGGGTGACATCCGCAAAATCACCGAAGCGGGCGTGCATTTCCGTAACCCGATTAACGGCGATGCGATTTTCCTCGACCCGGAAAAATCAATGGAGATCCAGTTCGATCTCGGCTCCGACGTGGTGATGATTTTTGACGAATGTACTCCTTACCCTGCCGACTGGGATTATGCTAAGCGCTCAATGGAGATGTCCCTGCGCTGGGCCCAGCGTAGCCGCGACCGCTTTGATTCTCTGGGGAATAAAAATGCGCTCTTTGGCATTATTCAGGGCGGGGTTTACGAAGATTTACGAGATGTCTCGGTAAAAGGGCTGGTGGAGATAGGCTTTGATGGTTACGCTGTGGGCGGCCTGGCGGTAGGTGAGCCAAAAGAGGATATGCACCGCATTCTGGAGCATGTCTGTCCGCAGATCCCCGAGGACAAACCCCGCTATCTGATGGGCGTGGGCAAGCCGGAAGATCTGGTTGAGGGCGTGCGTCGTGGGGTCGATATGTTTGACTGCGTGATGCCGACCCGCAATGCCCGTAACGGACATCTTTTTGTGACCCGCGGCGTGGTAAAAATCCGCAATGCGAAGTACAAAGATGACGTCTCGCCACTCGATGCTGACTGTGATTGCTATACCTGTCGTCACTACAGCCGCGCCTATCTGCATCATCTCGATCGCTGCAATGAAATCCTGGGTGCGCGTCTGAATACGATCCATAACCTGCGCTACTATCAGCGCCTGATGGCAGGTTTGCGGCAGGCTATCGAAGAGGGTAAATTAGAGCGCTTCGTTACCGAATTCTATGAACTGACGGGTAAAGCGGTTCCGCCGTTGAACGTCTGATAATTAAACAAAGAGGGAAATTAAATGAGTTTGTTCATATCTGACGCAGTGGCTGCCGCAGGCGCGCCGTCTCAGTCAAGTCCTTATTCACTGGTTATTATGCTGGTGGTATTTGGCCTGATCTTCTTTTTCATGATCCTGCGTCCGCAGCAGAAACGTGCGAAAGAACATAAAAAGCTGATGGACTCCATCTCTAAAGGTGACGAAGTGCTGACCACCGGTGGTCTGGTAGGTCGCGTAACCAAAGTGGCTGACACGGGCTACGTGGCCATCGCGCTGAACGAGACCACGGAAGTAGTGGTTAAACGTGATTTCGTGGCTGCCGTCCTGCCGAAAGGTACGATGAAAGCGCTTTAATTTTTTGTCTTCCCTAAGGGAAATGCCGTGTTAAACCGTTATCCTTTGTGGAAGTACATCATGCTGGTCGTCGTGCTTATCGTCGGCCTGCTGTATGCGCTTCCTAACCTTTATGGTGAGGATCCGGCTGTTCAGGTCACTGGTGCGCGCGGAAGCGCCGCCAGTGAGCAAACGCTGGTCCAGATCCAGAACGTATTAAAACAAGACAATATTCAGAGCAAATCCATCGCGCTGGAAAATGGCGCTATCCTGGCACGTTTTGCCAACGGTGATGCCCAGCTGCGCGCGCGTGATGCGATGATCAAGGTACTGGGCGAAGACTATGTCGTTGCGCTCAACCTGGCACCGGCGACGCCTGAATGGTTATCCCTGCTGGCTGCTGAACCGATGAAGCTCGGTCTGGATCTGCGCGGTGGCGTGCACTTCCTGATGGAAGTTGATATGGATACCGCCCTGGGCAAGCTCCAGGAGCAAAATATTGATAACCTCCGCAGCGACCTTCGCGATAAAAACATCCCCTACACCAACGTGCGCAAAACGGATAACTACGGTCTGGAAATCCGCTTCCGCGATGCTGCGGCGCGTGATGATGCCGTCAGCTATCTCTCTGGCCGCCATCGCGATCTGGTGATCAACAGCAGCGGCAGCAATGCGCTGCGCGCGGTCATGACCGACGATCGTCTGCGTGAGGCTCGCGAATACGCCGTACAGCAAAACATTACCATCCTGCGTAACCGCGTTAACCAGCTCGGCGTGGCCGAACCGCTGGTGCAGCGTCAGGGCTCCGATCGTATCGTGGTCGAGCTGCCGGGTATTCAGGATACGGCGCGGGCGAAAGAGATTCTGGGCGCGACGGCGACGCTGGAATTCCGCCTGGTGAACACCTCTGTTGACCCTACCGCCGCCGCGAATGGCCGCGTACCGGGTGATTCTGAAGTCAAAAAAACCCGTGAAGGCGAGCCGGTAACGCTCTACAAGCGCGTGATTCTGACCGGCGATCATATTACCGATTCCACGTCCAGCCAGGATGAGTACAACCAGGCGCAGGTGAACATTTCACTGGATAGCGCGGGCGGTAACATCATGTCCAACTTCACCAAGGATAATATCGGTAAGCCGATGGCAACGCTGTTTGTTGAGTATAAAGACAGCGGTAAGAAAGATGCCAACGGTCGGGCGATTCTGGCGAAGCAGGAAGAGGTCATTAACGTGGCGAATATCCAGTCCCGACTGGGTAACAGCTTCCGTATTACCGGTATCAGTAATCCTAACGAAGCCCGTCAGCTCTCGCTGCTGCTGCGTGCGGGTGCGCTGATTGCGCCTATTCAGATTGTTGAAGAGCGTACTATCGGTCCAACCATGGGCCAGCAGAACATCACTCAGGGTCTGGAAGCCTGTCTGTGGGGCCTGATCGCCTCTATCGTGTTTATGGTGGTTTACTACCGTAAATTCGGGGTGATTGCTACCACGGCGCTGGTCGCTAACCTGGTGCTGATCGTGGGGATTATGTCCCTGCTGCCGGGCGCTACCCTTACCATGCCGGGCATCGCCGGGATCGTACTGACGCTGGCGGTTGCGGTGGATGCAAACGTACTGATCAATGAGCGTATTAAGGAAGAGCTGAAGAACGGTCGCTCCGTTCAGCAGGCGATTCATGAAGGCTACAGCGGTGCGTTCTCCAGTATTATCGACGCCAACGTGACGACGCTGATCACCGCGATTATCCTGTACGCGGTCGGTACGGGTTCGATTAAAGGCTTTGCTATCACCACGGCAATCGGTGTGGTGACGTCTATGTTTACCGCCATTGTCGGTACCCGCGCCATCGTCAACCTGTTGTACGGCGGCAAACGCATCAACAAGCTGTCTATCTGAGGAGTGCGTTGTGGCACAGGACTATAGCGTTGAACAACTGAACTACGGCCGTAAAGTCTATGACTTTATGCGCTGGGATAAATTGGCCTTTACCCTTTCCGGCCTGTTGCTGATCGCCTCTTTTGCAATAATGGGCGTGAAAGGGTTTAACTGGGGTCTGGATTTCACCGGTGGTACGGTGATTGAAATTACCCTGGAAAAACCAGCCGATCTCGACAGCCTGCGCGGTGCGCTTGAGAAGTCTGGCTTTGTGGACCCACAAATCCAGAACTTCGGCAGCAGCCGTGACGTCCTGGTCCGTCTCTCTCCTCATGAGGGGAATGCGGGCCAGGAGCTGGGTAACAAGGTGGTCACCACCATTAATCAGGCCAGCCAGCAGCAGGCTACCGTGAAGCGTATTGAGTTCGTCGGTCCCAGCGTGGGCAGCGATCTGGCGCAGACCGGCGGTATGGCGCTGCTGGTGGCGCTGATCGCCATCCTTATCTACGTTGGTTTTCGCTTCGAATGGCGACTGGCGTTAGGGGCCGTACTGGCGCTGGCGCACGACGTGATCATTACTATGGGCGTGCTGTCTCTGTTCCATATTGAGATAGATTTGACCATTATCGCGTCGCTGATGTCGGTTATCGGCTACTCGCTGAACGACAGTATCGTGGTATCGGACCGTATTCGTGAGAACTTCCGCAAAATTCGTCGCGGAACGCCTTACGAGATCTTCAACGTCTCGCTGACGCAGACGCTGAGCCGTACCATCATGACCTCTGCGACCACGCTGATGGTGGTGCTGATGCTGTTTATCTTTGGCGGTGCGCTGCTGGAAGGCTTCTCATTGACCATGCTGATTGGTGTGTCCATCGGGACCATCTCTTCAATCTATGTTGCCTCGGCCCTGGCGCTGAAGCTGGGAATGAAGCGTGAGCATATGCTTCAGCAGAAGGTTGAGAAAGAGGGTGCCGATCAACCTTCAATCATGCCGTAAGCGGGAGAATTGCCGTTCTCAAGTCTGAGCGGCAGTTGAAAAAAACAACCCCACGCTAAGGTGGGGTTGATTGACCGTCAGAAGCGCCGCTAATGCGGCGCTTTTTATTTGGCTGGTGTGGAAGGCTGCCCGGAATTATTGGGCGGGTGTTGCCAGCTGTTCGGAAGGAGCCAGCTGGATATCATGGATACGTACGTAGCCTAACTGCTCGGGTGACACATTTTTCAGGCTTAGCGAAACGGCTGCATCACGTCTCGGCAACAGCGCGTCCGTCAGGTGAAGGGTCTGACTCTGACTGCTGGCCTCCAGTGGTTTACCCGTTGCGCTATCTGTTTCACCCCATTCAACCTGCGCGCTCAACGCCGGAATTGGCTTATCTGACACCGCATGGATATGCAACATCACCCGCGTGCCGTCGGCTTCGCTTTGTAGCGAACCAAGCGACAGTCGAAGATCCCCCGCCTGACTTTGCAACACCACTGCCGTGTGGGTGGATGGCAATAGCCACGCACCCTGTGCGGCACCGCCGTTAAGGCTATTTTGCTGCTCCAACAGCGAGGCCTGAGCGGTAAGCTGCTGCATCTGATTGTTCAGCTTACCCACTTCATGGTGCAATTTGTTCAGCTGCGGCTGCTGCGCGGGGGTGGCACAGCCGGCTAACAGCAGGGCTGCTGTTACCAGCAGAGGGGCTTTTACTCTGTCCTTTACCATTCTGTTCCGGGCTCCTTGCAGCCAGCTTACTCAGGGATACGCAGCGTCTGTCCGGGATAGATCTTGTCCGGATGAGAGAGCATTGGCTTGTTCGCTTCAAATATTTTGTTGTACTTGTTCGCGTCGCCATAAACCTGTTTAGAGATGGCGCTCAGGGTATCGCCCGACTTAACGGTATAAAATTTCGCTTCTGTGGCAGGTTCAGCCACTTTCACGTTGTCATCAACTGCGGTAATGCCCGCTACGTTCCCTGCTGCAACGAGGATTTTCTCTTTCAGTTCCTGAGAAATAGCGTCACCGCTGATGCTGGCTTTGCCATCATTAACCTTCACATCGACCTTATCACTGCCCGGCAGGCCCAGTTTGTTGATATAGTCGTGCAGCTTTTTACTCTGGTCCTCATCGGTGCCTGAAACGGAATCCCACAGTTTTTCACCCGCTTCTTTTACAAAGTTGAAAAGTCCCATATATCCTCCGGTTAATTGTTGCTCACTGAATGATTTATTTCACGTCAGGGGATAATTATAGCGGGAAAAACGGGAGCTGCTTTCAGGGGAGGTCTGAAAGAGGCCTGAAGGCTAAGGGATAATCGCGGTCAAAAGGTCGGTACGTTATTTTGTTCACTTTGACTTCGCGCTACACTGTATGTCTATTTCCAGACTATCAGGAAGCATCATGCACTGCCCGTTCTGTTCTGCTGTGGATACCAAAGTGATCGACTCCCGCCTGGTGGGGGAGGGAACCTCAGTGCGTCGACGTCGTCAATGCCTGGTGTGCCATGAGCGGTTTACTACCTTTGAGGTGGCCGAGCTGGTAATGCCGCGGGTGGTGAAAAGCAATGATATTCGCGAGCCGTTTAATGAAGATAAGCTCAGCAGCGGTATCATGAAAGCGCTGGAGAAACGCCCGGTTAACTCCGATGACGTGGAAAACGCCGTCAGCCATATCAAAAGCCAGCTGCGCTCGACCGGTGAGCGTGAAGTTCCCAGTAAAATGATCGGTAACCTGGTCATGGACGAACTGAAGAAGCTGGATAAAGTGGCCTACATTCGCTTTGCTTCGGTTTATCGCAGTTTCGAAGATATTCGCGAATTTGGCGAAGAGATTGCCCGCTTACAGGACTAACTCATGCGTGATGAAATCTATATGGCGCGCGCCCTGGAGCTGGCCCGCCGGGGACGCTTCACCACGACGCCCAATCCTAACGTAGGCTGCGTTATCGTACGTGCAGGCCAGGTGGTAGGGGAAGGCTATCACTACCGTGCGGGTGAGCCGCACGCCGAAGTTCACGCATTACGCATGGCGGGTGACAAAGCGCGCGGGGCGACGGCTTACGTCACCCTGGAACCCTGTAGCCATCATGGGCGAACGCCGCCCTGCTGCGATGCACTGATTGCCGCGGGTGTCAGCCGCGTGGTGGTAGCGATGCAGGACCCTAACCCGGAAGTGGCGGGGCGCGGACTTTACAGGCTCAGGCAGGCAGGTATTGAGGTCAGCCACGGGCTGATGATGCAGGAAGCGGAAGCGCTAAACCGCGGATTTCTGAAACGGATGCGTACCGGCTTCCCCTGGGTGCAGCTTAAAATGGGCGCGTCGGTGGATGGCAGAACGGCGATGGCCAACGGCGAAAGCCAGTGGATTACCTCACCGGAAGCCCGGCGCGACGTGCAGCGGCTGCGCGCGCAAAGTTCCGCTATTCTCAGCAGCAGTGCAACGGTGCTGGCGGATAATCCCTCCCTGAATGTACGCTGGGACGAACTGTCCGGCGAGAGTCAGGCGCTGTTCCCGGAAACGGATCTGCGGCAGCCGATACGCGTGATCGTCGACAGTAAGAATCGCGTCACGCCCGAGCACCGCCTGATTAATCAGCCCGGTGCCACCTGGCTGGTGCGCGAGCAGGCTGATACGCAGCGCTGGCCCGCAAATGTAGAGCAATTTACCCTGCCGCTGCATCGTAACCAGACGGATTTAGTGTCGCTGCTGCTGCTGTTAGGCCGCCGTCAGATCAACAGCGTCTGGGTGGAAGCGGGTGCGGGCCTTGCCGGCGCGCTGCTTAGCGCGGGCGTGGTTGATGAGCTTATTATTTATCTTGCGCCCAGGCTGCTAGGCGATGCCGCCCGTGGTCTGTGCCATTTGCCCGGCATCGCACATCTTGCTGAAGCGCCAGCGTTCTCATTCAGCGATATTCGTCAGGTCGGGCCTGATTTACGTCTTACGCTCACGCCGAATGCATCTTAGTTAGCATTATTGATGATGCGACCCGCCGTCTGCGCGAAAGCGGAAGCAGACCGGTGAAGAGTGTGATAGAATCCGCCCCCCTGCGGGGCCTCAACAGAACCCTTAAAGGAAGATTATGAACGTAATTGAAGCTGCTGTTGCTACTCCTGACGCGCGCGTGGCGATTGTTATCGCGCGTTTCAACAACTTTATCAACGACAGCCTGCTAAGCGGTGCCCTCGATGCGCTGAAGCGTATTGGCCAGGTCAAAGATGAAAACATCACCGTGGTCTGGGTGCCGGGCGCCTATGAAATGCCGATGACCGCGCGCGCGCTGGCCAATGCCGGCAAGCATGATGCCGTGGTCGCCCTGGGAACGGTTATTCGTGGTGGCACTGCCCACTTTGAATACGTCGCGGGTGAAGCCAGCTCTGGCCTGGCCAGTGTGGCAATGAACAGTGATATTCCGGTTGCTTTCGGCGTCCTGACGACTGAAAACATCGAGCAGGCCATTGAGCGCGCCGGAACAAAAGCGGGTAATAAAGGGGCGGAAGCTGCCCTGACCGCACTTGAAATGATTAACGTATTGAAAGCCATCAAAGCCTGATTTAAAGGGGAATTTCGTGAAACCTGCTGCTCGTCGCCGCGCCCGTGAATGTGCTGTCCAGGCGCTTTACTCCTGGCAGTTGTCTAAGAACGACATCTCTGATGTCGAATACCAGTTTCTGGCGGAGCAAGACGTCAAGGACGTTGATATCAGCTATTTCCGCGAGCTGCTGACCGGGGTTGCGACCAACAGCGCGTATCTCGATGGCCTGATGAAGCCCTGGCTGTCTCGTCAGCTGGAAGAGCTGGGTCAGGTTGAGAAAGCGATTTTGCGGATCTCACTGTATGAGCTGAGCAAACGCGCCGACGTTCCCTACAAGGTGGCCATCAACGAGGGGATTGAGCTGGCGAAAATATTTGGCGCCGAAGACAGCCACAAATTTGTCAACGGCGTGCTGGATAAAGCCGCTCCCACTATCCGCCCCAATAAGAAGTAATCCTCCCAGGCCGGTTTACCGGCCTTCTTCTTTTTTAACCCCGGAACGCAGCGTATGGCATGTGGCGAATTCGAACTTATCACACGTTATTTTGATCGTGTGACCAGCTCCCGTCGCGATGTGGAAAAAGGCATTGGCGATGACTGCGCATTACTGACCCTCCCCGAAAAGCAAACCCTGGCTATCAGCACCGATACGCTGGTGGAAGGCGTGCATTTCCTTCGTGATATTCATCCTGCCGATCTGGGCTATAAGGCCCTGGCGGTTAATCTGAGCGATCTGGCTGCCATGGGTGCTGACCCCGCCTGGCTGACGCTGGCGCTGACGCTGCCGGAAGTGAATGAACCCTGGCTTAAAGCGTTCAGCGACAGCCTGTTTGAGCTGCTGGACTACTACAATATGCAGCTCATCGGTGGCGATACCACGCGCGGACCGCTGAGCCTGACGCTGGGCATTCACGGCCTGGTGCCGCAGGGCAGGGCGTTGAAACGGTCGGGCGCACGGCCCGGCGACTGGATTTTTGTCACCGGTACGCTGGGCGACAGCGCCGCGGGTCTGGCGCTGCTCCAGCACCGGGTGAAGATTGGCGACCCGGTCGCCCATGAGGCGCTGATCAAGCGTCATCTGCGTCCGATGCCGCGTATCCTGCAGGGGCAGGCGCTGCGTAATCTTGCCAGCGCTGCCATCGATCTCTCTGACGGCCTGATCTCCGACGTGCAGCACATTCTGAAAGCCAGCGGCTGCGGCGCCCGACTTAATCTGGATGCGCTACCGCTGTCGGAGGTGATGAAGCAGAATATTGACCCCGGGCAGGCCCTGCGCTGGGCGCTGGGCGGCGGAGAGGATTATGAACTCTGCTTTACCGTGCCTGAGATTAATCGCGGTGCGCTGGATGTTGCCCTCAGTCATTATGGCATTCCCGTTACCTGCATCGGACAGATTGCGCCGCTCTCAGAAGGGCTGGTCCTGCTGCAAAACGGCAAACCGGTAGAGAGTCACTGGAAAGGATTTGACCATTTTGATCGCAGATAAATACGCGGCCAAAGGCCGTTTGAAAATGAGTAACCCCTGGCATCTGCTGGCAACGGGCTTCGGTAGCGGGCTTAGCCCCTACGTACCCGGCACGGTTGGCTCTGTTGCCGCGCTGCCCTTCTGGTATTTGATGACCTTTTTGCCGCCGGATATCTACTCGCTGGTAGTGATGTTCGGTATCTGTATTGGCGTTTATCTCTGCCACCGCACGGCGAAAGATATGGGCGTGCACGATCACGGCAGCATCGTCTGGGATGAGTTTATCGGTATGTGGATAACGCTGATGGCGATTCCGGTGAACAGCTGGCAGTGGGTGCTGGCAGGCTTCATTATTTTCCGCATTCTGGATATGTGGAAGCCCTGGCCGATACGCTGGTTTGACCGCAACGTGCAGGGCGGTATGGGCATTATGGTAGATGATATTGTTGCCGGGATTATTTCGGCGGGGATCCTTTACTATGCCGGGCATTATCTGGCGCTGTAGCCGTTAGGGTGAGCGGCCGTACACAAGCCAGCTTACACGACCGATCACGCTGTCTGGCACCAGATAGCGTAAGAATAAAAAAGCCTGACGTTAAATAACGACAGGCTTTTTCGTCTACTGTGCGGCAGGCTTATTCGTCCGGGTTTTCAGCACGCCCTGAGATTATTCAAACCCTACGAGATTATGCGGCTGATAGGCGCTCTCTAACTCGGCGATATCGGAAGGCGTTAGCGCAACGTCAACGGCCTTAACCAGATCGCTTAATTGCTCAGCCCGCGATGCGCCGATAATAGGTGCGGTAACGGCGGGTTTGGCCAGCATCCATGCCAGCGCGATCTGCGCCCGGCTGACGCCTTTATCTTCGGCAAGCGCGGCGACGCGCTGCGCAATCGCGCCGTCGTTCTCTTCGGTTTTATCATACAGGGTGCTGCCATATTCGTCCGATACCGAGCGCGCAGTGGCTTCGCCCCACGGCCGGGTCAGGCGTCCACGCGCCAGCGGGCTCCACGGCAGCACAGAAATACCTTCAGCCTGACAGAGCGGATGCATTTCGCGTTCTTCCTCACGCTGGATCAGGTTGTACTGGTCCTGCATGCTGACAAAGCGCGTCCAGCCGTGAAGGTCAGCCGTGTACAACGCTTTCGCGAATTGCCAGGCGTACATGGATGACGCGCCAATATAGCGGGCTTTGCCTGACTTCACGACGTCGTGAAGCGCTTCCAGCGTCTCTTCCAGCGGCGTTTCGTAGTCCCAGCGATGGATTTGCAGCAGGTCAACGTGGTCCATGCCAAGGCGACCCAGGCTGTCATCAATGGATTGCAGAATATTTTTGCGGGACAGGCCGCCTGAGAGATTGCTCATCGGGAAGTAGACTTTGGTCGCCACCACGATGTCGTCACGGTGGGCATACTCTTTCAGCGCGCGGCCCACAATCTCCTCGCTGCTGCCGTCGGAATAGCTGTTCGCGGTATCGAAAAAGTTGATCCCCGCGTCCAGCGCCTGCTTGATCAGCGGCCTGCTGCTCTCTTCTGGCAGAGTCCAGGCGTGGCGGCCACGATCAGGTTCACCATAGGTCATACAGCCCAGGCAGAGGCGGGAAACGGTCAGGTCGGTGCTGCCTAATTGAATAGTCTTCATTCGTGCTCCTGCATAGCGGAAATGGCGGGTAGCCGTTTATTCCGTTAAGCATAGCAGTTCAGATGCTCCCCGGATGGGGAGCATCGTGCGGTTTACTGTGCCAGCCAGCGGCTGATTTGCTGCTCAATGCCCTCTGCATCCAGCTGATAATCATGACGGATCTCATCCTGCGTTCCCTGGGGAATGAATTCATCGGGAAGACCCAGCGTCAGAACCGGCACCAGCAGTCGGCGTGCCATCAGGGTTTCGATCACCCCGCTGCCCGCTCCTCCCTTGATTGCGCCTTCTTCCAGGGTGATAAGCGCCTCATGGCTGGCGGCCAGCTCTGCAATAAGCGACTCATCCAGCGGCTTAACAAAGCGCATATCTACCAGCGTGGCGTTCAGCTTATCAGCGACCGCCGCCGCTTCGGGCAGCAGCGTCCCGAAATTGAGGATCGCCAGCTTTTCACCTTCACGCTTCACAATGCCTTTACCCAGCGGCAGCGAGGCGAGCGGCTTAAGCTCGGCCCCGGTGCCGGTCCCTCTCGGATAGCGCACCGCGCTCGGCCCGTGGGAGTAGTGATAGCCGGTATAAAGCATCTGCCGACATTCGTTCTCATCGCTTGGCGTCATGATCACCATATTCGGAATGCAGCGCATAAAGGCGATATCGAACGCACCCTGATGAGTCTGGCCGTCCGCGCCGACAATACCGCCACGGTCAATCGCGAATAGCACGGGCAGCTTCTGGATCGCCACGTCATGGATCAGCTGGTCGTAGGCACGCTGCAGGAAAGTAGAGTAGATCGCGACAACCGGCTTATAGCCGCCAATAGCCAGGCCCGCAGCAAAGGTCACGGCGTGCTGTTCGGCAATCGCGACGTCGAAATACTGCGCGGGATAGTCGCGCGAGAAGCTTACCATGCCGGATCCTTCGCGCATCGCGGGCGTCACGGCCATGAGCTTAGCGTCATCGGCTGCCGTTTCGTTCAGCCACTGACCGAAAATTTTAGAGTAGGACGGTAAGCCCTCTGCGACTTTTGGCAGCAGGCCGCTGGCGGGATCAAACTTTGGCACCGCATGCCAGGAGATCGGATCTTTTTCCGCCGGGGCGTAGCCTTTCCCCTTTTTGGTCATGATGTGCAGAAACTGCGGGCCCTTCAGGCCGCGCATGTTTTTTAGCGTCTGCACCAGCGTCAGCACGTCATGCCCGTCAACCGGGCCAATATAGTTGAAGCCCAGCTCCTCAAACAGGGTGCCAGGCACCACCATACCTTTCAGATGTTCCTCAGTACGCTTCACCAGCTCTTTGATGGGCGGCAGGCCATCCAGCACTTTCTTGCCGCCTTCGCGCAGGCGCGAATAGGTCTTGCCGGAAAGGATTTGCGCCAGGCGGTTGTTAAGCGCACCCACGTTCTCCGAAATGGACATCTCATTGTCGTTAAGGATCACCAGCAGGTCGGATTTGATATCTCCGGCGTGGTTCATCGCCTCAAACGCCATGCCCGCAGTAATCGCACCATCGCCAATGATACAGGCGGTACGACGGCCTTTGCCTTCCTTCTCAGCGGCAACGGCCATCCCCAGCCCGGCGCTGATTGATGTAGACGAGTGACCCACGTTAAGCACGTCATATTCACTTTCGTCGCGCCACGGGAAAGGGTGCAGGCCATTCTTCTGGCGGATAGTCCCGATGCGATCGCGGCGGCCGGTCAGAATTTTGTGCGGATAGGCCTGATGACCGACGTCCCAGACAAGGTGATCGAAAGGCGTATTATAAACGTAATGCAATGCAACGGTGAGTTCCACCACGCCCAGCCCGGAGGCAAAATGACCGCTGGAACGACTGACGCTGCTGAGTAAATACTGGCGCAGCTCGTCACAGAGTTTTGGCAGGCTCTCCTTAGGCAGAGAACGTAATTCTTGTACCGAGCTGGCCAGCGCCAGCGTCGGGTATTTTGCAGTATCAAAACTCATCAGAGACTCATTGTAGAGGTTATTTGTCGCGTTCAATTATGTAACTTGCCAGCGCCTGGAGTGAGGTTGTGTTACAGGATTGCGCCGCCAGAACGTCTAATGCGCTGAGGGATTCCTGATAGAGATCCCGCGCCTTCTGCCGCGCGCCGTCAAGCCCCAGCAGAGCAGGGTAGGTACTTTTTCCCAGGTCCTGATCGGCCCCCTGACGTTTCCCAATGATGGCCGTATCACCGACCACATCCAGAATATCGTCCTGCACCTGAAACGCCAGGCCAATAGCGCTGGCATAGCGGTCGAGCGCTGGCAGCGCCTGGCGGCCGCGTTCACCGGCCGCCAGTGCGCCGAGACGTACGGCTGAGCGAATAAGTGCGCCCGTCTTATGACGGTGTATTTGCTCCAGCGCTGCCAGATCTGTCTGCTGACCTTCAGCCGCTAAATCCAGCGCCTGGCCGCCGCACATACCGGCTACGCCACTGGCGTGGGCAAGTTCTGAAATCATCGCAATCCTGTTTGCGTCAGGGACGCCCGGCATTGGCGTATCGGCAAGTATAGTAAAGGCCAGCGTTTGCAGGGCATCGCCCGCTAAAATAGCCGTGTCTTCACCAAATTTAATATGGCAGGTTGGCTGCCCACGGCGCAGGCTGTCGTCATCCATAGCGGGTAAGTCATCGTGAATCAGCGAATAGGCGTGGATGCACTCTATCGCCGCGGCAGGTGCGTCCAGCGCCTCACCGTTGGCCAGCAGCATTTCACCGGTGGCATACACCAGGAAAGGACGTATGCGCTTGCCGCCTAATAATGCACCATATTCCATGGCATTCACCAGAGGAGAACTCTGAAAGGGCAGCGGCGAAATAAAGCGCTGTAGCGCCTGGTTTACGCGTGCGTGATGCGCCGTCAGGAGAGCAGCGAAATCCATCAGTCATTTTCCGGTGTGAAAGGCGTTAATTCGGCGTCCTTATCATCACTGAGCAGGATCTGCACGCGCTGTTCGGCCTGTTGCAGCGTTTGCTGCCCCGCGCGCGCCAGCTGGACGCCACGCTCGAATTCGGTCAGCGCCTCTTCCAGTGGAAGCTCACCGCTTTCAAGGCGTGAGACAATGTGTTCCAGCTGCGTAAGCGAGGTTTCAAAGCTGGCTGGCTGTTCGGCTTTTTTTGGCATAATGGCTTTCGACCCGGTCGTTTTGTTGACGTGGAAGTCGCTCATGTTAGCCGACTGGAAATGATTAGCAAAATAATGATCCTGTTAACGGATGAAGAAGCGGTCGGTTAACGGATGTGGTAGACTGCCGTCCTGGATGTAAAGGGCGCAAGCTGCTTTGCAATACGATGATTTTATCAGCTAAGTGCGTACGCTTTCAGCACTTAATTGCCCAACGAACCCATGCCGCCATGAAGTTTATCATTAAGCTGTTCCCCGAAATTACCATCAAAAGTCAGTCTGTTCGCCTGCGATTTATCAAAATTTTGACCACGAACATCCGTAACGTGCTGAAACAGAGCGATGAGACGCTTGCCGTCGTTCGCCACTGGGACCATATCGAGGTTCGCTCCAAGGATGAGAGCAAGCGCGCCGTCATTATTGATGAGCTGACGCGTATCCCCGGTATTCATCATGTTCTGTCGGTTGAAGATCGTCCCTGGACCGATATGCACCATATTTTCGAGCAGACGCTCGAGCTGAACCGTGAGCGGGTGGAGGGTAAGACCTTTGCCGTACGCGTTAAGCGTCGTGGCAAGCATGATTTCAGCTCCCAGGACGTTGAGCGTTATGTGGGCGGCGGTCTGAATCAGCACGTTGCCTCTGCGCAGGTGAAGCTTAACCATCCGCAGGTAACGGTCAATCTTGAGATCGAAGACGATCGCCTGATGCTGATTACCGCCCGGCATGAAGGTATCGGTGGCTTCCCGATTGGTACGCAGGAAGATGTACTGTCGCTGATCTCCGGTGGATTCGATTCCGGCGTATCCAGCTATATGCTGATGCGTCGCGGATGCCGCGTACATTACTGCTTCTTTAATCTGGGCGGTGCAGCGCATGAAATTGGTGTCCGTCAGGTGGCGCACTATCTGTGGAACCGCTATGGTCGATCGCATAAGGTGCGCTTTGTCGCCATCAACTTTGAGCCGGTGGTGGGTGAAATCCTCG
Source organism: Erwinia sp. ErVv1 (assembly GCF_900068895.1). GTDB lineage: Bacteria > Pseudomonadota > Gammaproteobacteria > Enterobacterales > Enterobacteriaceae > Erwinia. The sequence continues at coordinate 214,946 of NZ_CDPK01000005.1, forward strand.
AAAAAGTTGAGGATGGTCAGATGGGCGTGGTGCTTAAGCGCATGATGGTTCGTGCGGCCTCTAAGATAGCGGAGCGTTATGACGTTCAGGCGCTGGTCACGGGTGAAGCACTGGGCCAGGTGTCCAGCCAAACCCTGACTAATCTGCGGCTGATTGATAATGCTTCAGACACGCTGATCCTGCGGCCGCTGATTTCCCATGATAAGGAACACATCATCAATCTGGCCCGTGAAATTGGTACCGAGGATTTTGCCCGGACCATGCCGGAGTATTGTGGCGTCATTTCAAAAAGCCCGACGGTAAAAGCGGTGAAAGCAAAAATTGAAGCCGAAGAGCAAAATTTTGACTTCGCCCTCCTTGACAGGGTGGTGGCTGAAGCAACCAACGTTGATATCCGGCAAATTGCGGAAGAGACCCAGCAGGAAGTGGTAGACGTTGAAACCGTGATCTCCTTTAGCAACAATGATGTGGTGCTGGATATCCGCTCTCCCGACGAGCAGGACAGCCATCCCCTTATGCTGGAAGGCGCGGAGGTTAAATGCCTGCCGTTCTACAAACTCAGCACGCAGTTTGGCGATCTGGATCAGAACAAAACCTGGCTTCTCTACTGCGATCGTGGCGTGATGAGCCGCCTGCAGGCGCTCTATCTGCACGAGCAGGGGTTTACTAATGTGAAGGTTTACAGACCTTAACCACAAAACGCGGATGGCTGCATTATGCAGCCATCCTGCGCCTGAAGCCTGGCTGCCCTTCAATGGCCATACGACATAGTTCTCACCGCCTCAGGGCGCCTGTTCTACTGTTTTGTCCCAGATTCTTTCACAGGCTGCGCCTCGTATAGCTGACTGGTCAGCATAGTTTGCCAGCGCTCTATTGCGCTCGACAGATTCTTCGAGCAGCTGGGCAAGCAAAAGGGAGGAGCGGGTCTCTGTCTGGCATTTTCCGGCAGCGGGGGCATTCTGGCGGGCATGACCGGCGATAAGCTGCTTATGTAGTTTACCGATGGTGTGCTGCAACTGCTCAGCAGAAGACTTAGCATTAACGGTCTCAGCATGCGCCTGTTCAAGCTGTTTGCTGGCATTATCGTTTACCTGGCCGATGATAGTCTGACGGGCAAATTCTTTACTGCGCTCTGCCGCCTCTTGTTGTGCCCTGGCACGCAACTCTGCCAGATCCCTCTCGTGCCATTTACCCGTCCACTCCCTCTCTGAGGCACGAAACCCTGAGTAATAAATGCCCGCGCCAACGCCAAGGAATAATAAAATAATAGATACAGGTTTCCAGTAATTAATGGCCAGGTTGATTGCTTTCATTATTGCCATTTTAAATCCCCTGGCTTAGCGATGCCGTCATTCACAATTTCCTGACAGCGTGCGCCACTCCGTTGATGAAGGTTTGCTGGCATGAAGACACTTTTATTATAACGATTTGTTGTCGAACCAGGGGCCTCTGGAATAATTATTTTTTAATGTAAAAAGCACACTGTGTAATTTTTTAAAAACAACGCGTGTTTTTTTAATAGGATGTTGACTAAAGAATAATAATGGATGGCCTTTTATTATGCTTTTTTTTGGCTGCGCCATGGCCCTGATTTCTACAGGTCGGCATGCGGCCAACTCTCATCATGTTCGCATAAGCCATATACATTTAATGCTTTGATTTTAAGTGATTATTTCACCATTAACTGGAACTAATAATCACCTTCCGACACTTAATGTGGTTAAGAAGTGAACATGCTTTTTAAAAATTGATTTTTAGGAAATAGAAATTGATTCGTAAAAAAGCTGAAAGTTACTTAATTATTCCTTATTTTTAATTGGCGAAGTAAATGATTTTCTTCTCTGAATTTAGGGTGAGTTTTTATTTAATTTTTAATTAATGTAAATAAAACTCATCAGTGCCATAGGTTTCGAAATTTTTTCCGCATTGGATCTTATTATCTTTACCTTTTTGGACACGTGAAGAATGTTTTAGTTTAGAATTAATGGCTCTAACGATCAGGACTTTATCTGAATGGCATTTCTCCCTGAATAAAAGGACAGGCGCATGTTTATAAGTAAATCTATGCAGGTTTTTATCACATTATACAGGCAGAAAAACCTTAAGCAGGCGGCCGACCAGCTCTGCCTCACCGTGCCGCCTGTCTCGCGTATGTTAAAAAACACCGAGGAGTGGCTTGGGGTTAAGTTATTTATAATCGAACGTAATAAAGCCATCCCTACGCCTGCGGCAGAAGCGCTTTATAAAAAACTGATGCCACACTATTCGCTGCTTAATGAGATACTGAATGATAACAAAAATCATCAGTTTACCATTTCATCATCGCTGACACATTCCTCCTTCTTCAGCTATGTCATGCAGCCCTTTATAAAAAAACTGTCCACTATGCCCAGGGTGAAATTTTCCAGTCGTATTTATCACGAGGATGATGTTTATGTTTCTTTCTGCCAGATGCAGAGTTCAGATGATTTTTTACTGCATCATTTTATTCTTCCCTGCGTCGTCTGCTGTACGCCTTCCGTGCGGGAAGGGTGGAAGCAGCTGGATTTAGTGGTGGATCATAGTTTGCTGGATACCGACGAGTTTCAGAACATCGTTCTTGTTCTGCGCAATGAGGGATTTGAAGGTAAAATAAAACAGATTGATAATGCGGATCTTCAGCTCCTGCAGTTCAAACAGGGTGAGTGCATTATGCTGAACGTAAATGCCACGCATCCCGATGCAGAAACCATCCTGCCGTTTAACTTTTCACTCTCGCTTTATATTTATATCAATCAGGCCAGAAAAATGCCCAGTTCGGAACTTATGCTGGATTACCTATCCCATGAGATCGTAGGGCTTTAAGGTTTATCAATGGTTATTTCTTAAAGAAACTACAGAGTGATAAAAATGAAAAGACCAGGTTAAGCACCGCGAAATGGAGTATTACTCGACCTTTTTATCAACCGCAGCTTAGCGGTTGATGTCATTTGGGGCGATTCAGGTTGGCAATGCCTCAGGGCGAGGCTGTTATTTTCAGGACGCTTATTACGCCTTTTTCACCTTGCCTGTTTCCTGGCCAGCTAACCCTGGCCTTACTCTGACAGCGTGACTTCACCTCAAAGCTTAGGCTTCCCAGTCGCGGTAGTCGTAAATGCCAGCGGCCAGCACCAGTTGTCCAGCCACCTCCTGTGCCTTATCCTTACCGACCAGCAGGTCAATAAGCTTCAACGCAAAATCTATCGTGGTACCCGGCCCCTGGCTGGTCAGTAAATTAACTCGCGGGTCCCAGACAACGCGTTTATCCACCCATTTCTCTTCAGGGATAGCTGCCTTCAGACCCGGCGAGCCGGTCATATTACCCACCGGAAACAGATTGTGGGGAATCAGTACGGTGCCGGGCGCCGCGCAAATGGCGGCAACAATGCGCCCGGAAAGATGAAACTGACGAACGGTTTCGACCACCAGGGGACTGTCGCGAAACGCTTCAGCACCCCGCAGGCCGCCCGGCAGAACGACAGCGGCAAAATCGTTGTCAGCAACCTCTACTAAGGGGGCATCGGCCAGTAGTCGCACTCCGCGGGAGCAGACGATTTCTTTGCTCCCCTCATCCGTGACGCTGGCAGTGGTGACGCTAATCCCGCCGCGGACCAGTAAATCAATGGTGGTAACAGCTTCAGTTTCCTCACTGCCAGGTGCCAGGCAGACCAGTACCGATACGTTCGCGGTCATAATTTTGCTCCTTTCGTTTCACTATTTCATAAAGTCGGCTGTTTTGTGGCGTAGACAGGCCCTGTGCACGTGCGCGACGGATAATGTAACCGGTAATGTATTCAATCTCAGTACGGCGTTCGGCCCGGATATCCTGTAGCATGGAACAGGTATTTGCTGCCGTGCTGTGAATCACATCCATCACCACGGCGAGCAGCGACGCTGTCGAGGTGTGCTGGCCTTCACGCGCCATGACCATGGCTAATTCATCGCAGAGGACGGTAATTTCGTCACCATAGTTTACCAGCTCACCGTTGGTACAGTCGTACAGTACAGCCAGCGGGTTGATCACGCAGTTGACCGCCAGCTTTTGCCAGGCGGCAGAGGCCACGTTATTGTGCCAGGCAACGTCGGGCAGGGCATGATGTAGCGTCTCGGCAAGGCCGCTAAACTCTGCCGCTTCGGGAGACGTGGGGCCAATATGTGTCACCCCGGAAGCCACGTGAATCACTCTGCTGCCGTCACGTTTGGCTGCGTGAGTCGTTACTCCCCGCAGGAGCGGTTGTCGTAGCGCACTGAGCTCTTCCAGCGTGCCCATGCCATTGTGCAGCAGCAGGATTGGGCACGATCCCCGTAGCGCAGGCTGTAAATTTTTAACCGCTTCTGAAACCTGCCAGGCTTTAAGCGTAACCAGCAGCAGACTGCTTTCTGACAGAAACGCGGCGTCGTTAGCAAGGTAGCGTTTACCGATCGTCTCCCCTGCAAGCGTAACAACGTCAACAGAACAGTGAGACTGCGGCACACGCAGCCATCCCTGCACCTCATGTCCCTGCTGGTCGAGGGCTGCAAGCCAGATCTGCCCTAACGCGCCGCACCCCAATACGGTTATTTTCATTAATCCTCCCCGCCTGCGGATGGTATTCAGTGATGCTGGGTTATGGTAGTCAGCCAGCCAGGCCAAAAATTACCACCAGGCACACTGCGTGTAACTCCCCCTGGTATAGCTTTCGACAGCGGTGGTTTTTTTACCGTGGCGAAGTGGGTATTATGCACGTCACTTTAGATTCAGGAGAATACATCATGCCATCTTTCGATATCGTTTCAGAAATTGACATGCAGGAAGTCCGAAATGCCGTTGAGAATGCTAACCGTGAGATCTCAACGCGCTTTGATTTTCGCAATGTCACGGCCAGCTACGAGCTTAACGAGAAAAACGAGTCCATTAAGGTGCTGAGCGAATCTGACTTTCAGGTTAAACAGCTGGTGGATATCCTGCGCGAGAAATTATTAAAGCGCGGTATTGAAGGTGCAGCGCTGGAGGTGCCAGAAGAAATTGAGCACAGCGGCAAAAGCTGGACCGTCGAGGCCAAAATGAAGCAGGGTATTCCGACAGACGTGGCTAAGAAGCTTGTTAAGCTGATTAAAGACAGCAAGATAAAGGTGCAGTCGCAGATTCAGGGAGAAGAAGTGCGGGTTAACGGCAAATCTCGCGACGATCTGCAAAGTGCGATGGCGTTGGTTCGTGGGGGGAATTTAGGTCAGCCCTTCCAGTTTAAAAACTTCCGCGATTAAACCTTCGTGGAGCGCCTATGCGGAGAATCGCTCTCCGCATAGGATATTCATTTTACAGCAGCAAACCCTTCAGGCCGAGGCGACCAGGGCTTCAAGCTCCACGCGGCTGGTCACTTTACTGTCAATTTTCACGTAGGCACTTTTCTCCTCCGGAACAATAAACACCGCCGCGACGCCGGGCTGGGCCTTTAAGCGTTTTTCCAGCTTTGCGCTGTCCTGATGATGATCGCCCAGCATAATGCGCAGGCTACTGACATAAGGTGGCTCTTTCATCGTACAGCTGACTAACAGCCAGACTGCCGCCACCATCGCGCCGACAAGAAACACCGTCTGGGCATCAAAATGGCCAAACAGCCAGCCACCCAGGCTACCGCCGATGGCAACGCCGATAAACTGGCTGGTTGAATACAGCCCCATCGCCGTGCCTTTATAGCCAGGGGGGGACTCTTTGCTGACCAGCGAGGGGAGGATAGCTTCCATCAGATTGAATCCGATAAAGAACAGCTGTACGCCGACCACCAGGGTCCAGAAATGCGCACCGGCACCCCACAGCACAATTTCGGCAATCAGCATCAGCGCGACACAGCAGATAAATACCCGCTTCATACGGCGCTTCACTTCGGCATAAATAATAAAAGGAATAACGCTGCAAAAGGCGATCAACATTGTCACCAGGTAGACTTTCCAATGCTGTTCAGCAGGGAATCCTGCCTGCTCAAACTCGCCCGGCAGCGCGACAAAGCTCGACATCAGCAGGATATGCAGACACAAAATGCCAAAGTTAAGCTTGACCAGCCGACCGTTGGATAACACATCACGAAAGCTCCCCTTAACCATCCCCGACTCACGGTTGAGAATATGCACCGGGGTGGAAGGGACCACCAGCAGGGTGATGATAATGCCGCCCGTAGCCAGCAGGGCAATCATCCAGAACAGCGCATGCAGACCCAGCGCGTGCGTAATAATGGGTCCCAGCACCATCGCAATGGCGAAGGTCACACCGAAGCTGATGCCAATAAACGCCATCGCCTTGGTCCGGTTTTGTTCACGGGTGAGGTCAGAGAGTAACGCCATCACCGCTGCGGCAATCGCCCCCGAACCCTGTAGCGCACGCCCCAGGATAACGCCCCAGATGGACGTGGTGCAGGCGGCAATCACGCTACCGAGGACAAATATCAGCAATCCGCCGACAATTAACGGTTTGCGGCCGATGCGATCGGACAGCAGTCCGAAGGGGATTTGAAAAATGGCCTGCGCCAGACCGTAGATACCGATAGCGAGTCCAATCAGTGCCTCGCTTGCTCCCTGGAGTGCCATCCCGTACGTGGTCAGAACGGGTAACACCATAAACATTCCCAGCATTCGCAGGGAAAATACCGTGCCTAAACCCCATGTCGCGCGCAGCTCGACTGGAGTCATTTTATTATCGTTCATTACTACCTCAGTTTATCTGGTCGACATATTTTAGGCGGCGGGGCAGGGCGGGTAAAACGATACTTCATGCGAAGTCGTAACAAAAAGAAAGGGCGTGCGATACCCTGGGTAGTTAGCGCTGTAGCTGCTACAGCGCCAGTTACTTCAGGTATCGTCACGCCCCTGACGATCGGAGTAGTGTTACCAGACGTATGTCAGCAGATCCTTTGAAGCCGGCGTCATGAAGTCGACCGACATCATCACGCTAAGTGCTGTAATCGCCACGATGGAGAAGACAAACAGCTTACGCGCCCAGACGCGATCGTTCTGCGTCTTGTAGCCCGAAAGTGCCATCCCCAACCACCACACGCTTACGGCAGCAGCCACAACCAGATATTTGTAGCCTGCATAGCCCACCAGCGTCAGCATCAGCGTGGCAACCATAAAGGCGATGATGTACACCGTAATATGGTTTTTTGCCACAGAGATACCTTTTACCACCGGCAGAACCGGGATATTCGCTGCCTGGTAATCTTTAAAGCGGAAGATGGCAATCGCATAGGAGTGCGGCATCTGCCACAGGCTAAAGATAGCCAGTAGGATCAGCGCGCCTGCATCAAAATGGCTGGTTACCGCGCAGTAGCCAATGACCGGTGGCGCGGCGCCAGAGAGACTGCCAATTAAGGTGCCATAGACGGATTTGCGCTTCATATACAGGCTATAGACGCCGACATAAACCACAAAGCCCATCACCGCCAGCCACATGGCCAGCGGGTTTGCTCCGAAATACAGCAACGCGAATCCAGCAATACCCAGAACGGTTGCATAAACCAGAGAGACAGTCGGAGAAATGAGGCCTTTAACCAGCACTCGATTTCTGGTTCTCTCCATTTTTACGTCGATGTCACGGTCGATAAAGTTGTTGTAAACACAACCCGATGCGACCACCAGCGAGACGCCGACTAAGGTGGAGAGAAACAGGGCATAGTCGATGCTGCCTTTAGAGGCCAGCAGGAATCCCCCGATGACAGAAATTAAATTCCCGAAAATAATTCCTGGTTTCGTTACTTGCAGGTATTGCTTAATCATCACAGGCAGCTCTTTAGTGGACCATCATGTTGTAATTGAGGTTCCACATAATCCATATAGAGCCCACTACAACAATTAGAATGATGACGGCGGAAAAGATAATCGCCACCAGATTCCAACGCTGATCGGTAGAGGTGCTGAGGTGCAGGAAGTAATAGAGATGCACCAGCACCTGAATGACTGCGGTGACAATCACAACGGCGAGAATAGTCGATTTAGCCGCGCCGCCGTGCATCACCATCCAGAATGGAATGGCAGTCAGGATGATCGACAGAACAAAGCCGATCATGTAGGTCTTCACGCTACCGTGGGAGGTACCATGATCGGTTAATGTCTTACTCATTACATGGCCCCCAGCAGATAAACGATGGTGAATACACAAATCCAGACCACGTCAAGGAAGTGCCAGAACATGCTCAGGCACATCACACGGGTATGGTTAGTGGATGTCAGGCCCTTGGTGGCAACCTGATACATCAGCACCAGCATCCAGATCAAACCAGACGTCACGTGCAGACCGTGAGTCCCGACCAGCGTAAAGAATGCTGACAGGAAGCCACTGCGCTGCGGACCGAAACCTTCGGTGATCAGATGGTGGAACTCATAGATTTCCATTGAGATAAAGCCCGCACCCAGCAGGAAGGTCAGCGCCAGCCAACCTAAAACGGTGGCTTTGGTGCCTTTTTCCATGCTGATAACGGCAAACCCGTAGGTAATGGAGCTGAACAGCAGCAGTGCTGTCTCGCCCAGTACGAAGGGTAACTCAAAGATATCTTTCCCTGCCGGGCCACCAGCCGTGCTGTTGACCATAACTGCATAGGTCGCAAACAGCGTTGCGAAGATAATGCAGTCACTCATCAGGTAGATCCAGAAGCCAAAGAGTTTATTGGCTCCTGCATCGTGATGCCCATGCTCCGCATGGGCGTCGTGGTGTTTAGTCAGAGTTTCAGTCGACATTTTTCAGACCTGCTTTGCTAATTTCGTCAAAGTGCTGATTCTCGATTTTTTCGATCTCGGCAACGGGAACGTAGTAATCCACGTCTTCGTCAAAGCTTTTGATGATCCAGGTTAAGATCATACCGAGGAACGATAAACCTACCAGCCACCAGATGTGCCAGATAGCGGAGAAACCAAACACCAGGCTGAATGCACCGATTACCACGCCAGCACCGCTGTTTTTCGGCATGTGGATTTCAGTGTAGTGAGCAGGCTGTTTATACGCTTCACCTTTTTCCTTCATTTCCCAGAACGCATCACGCTCATGGACAACAGGCACTTCGGCAAAGTTATAGAACGGTGGTGGTGAAGACGTTGACCATTCCAGCGTACGCGCACCCCATGGATCGCCAGTCAGGTCACGGTTCTGTTCACGGTCACGGACCGATACCCAGAACTGAGTTACCTGGCAGATCACGCCACAGGCAATCAGGGCAGCACCGAAGGCAGCAACGACCAGCAGTGAGTGGAAGCGTGGATCAATGTCCTGAGACAGACGACGCGTCATACCCATGAAGCCCAGTGCGTACAGCGGCATAAAGGCAACGAAGAAACCGATAATCCAGAACCAGAATGCACGGATACCCCATTTTTCGTTCAGGGTAAAGCCGAAGGCTTTCGGGAACCAGTAGGTCACACCTGCGAAGCAACCAAATACCACACCACCGATAATCACGTTATGGAAGTGAGCAATCAGGAACAGGCTGTTGTGCAGCACGAAGTCTGCGCCCGGCACCGCCAGCAGAACACCGGTCATACCGCCTACGGAGAAGGTGACCAGGAAGCCAACGGTCCACAACATAGCAGAGTGCATCTGAATGCGGCCCTGGTACATGGTGAATAGCCAGTTAAAGATTTTAACACCGGTCGGAATGGCGATAATCATCGTCATAATACCGAAGAAGGCGTTAACGTTCGCACCGGCACCCATGGTGAAGAAGTGGTGCAGCCACACGACAAAGGAGAGGATGGTGATAACAATCGTCGCCCAAACCAGTGAGGTGTAACCAAACAGACGCTTTTTAGAGAAGGTTGCGACCACTTCGGAGAACACACCGAAGACCGGCAGAACCAGGATGTACACTTCCGGATGACCCCAAACCCAAATCAGGTTGACGTACATCATCATGTTGCCGCCCATTTCATTGGTAAAGAAATGGAAGCCCAGGTAGCGATCCAGCGTCAGCAGCGCCAGCGTCACGGTAAGAACCGGGAAGGAGACGATGATCAGAACGTTAGTACAAAGCGACGCCCAGGTGAAAACCGGCATCTTGAACATGGTCATGCCAGGGGCACGCATTTTCAGGATAGTAACGAAGAAGTTAATCCCGGTTAATGTCGTACCAATCCCCGACAGCTGTAGACTCCATATCCAGTAGTCAACGCCGACCCCCGGACTGTATTCCGCGCCAGAGAGCGGCGGATAAGCCAGCCAGCCGGTCTGGGCAAATTCGCCCACACCCAGTGACAGGTTAACCAGTACCACACCCACAGCCGTGAACCAGAAGCTCAGGTTGTTCAGGAAAGGGAAGGCCACGTCGCGTGCACCAATCTGAAGCGGAACAGCAATGTTCATCAGACCGATAACAAACGGCATCGCTACGAAGAAGATCATGATCACGCCGTGGGCGGTGAAGATCTGATCGTAGTGATGGGGTGGCAGGAATCCGGCTTCACCTGCCGAGGCCAGCACCTGCTGGCTACGCATCATCACCGCATCGGCAAAGCCGCGCAGCAGCATAACGAATGCCACGATGATGTACATGATACCGAGTTTTTTATGGTCAACAGAAGTTAACCATTCGGACCACAGGTACTGCCACTTACCGAAGTAAGTGATTGCACCTGCAACGGCCAGACCACCAAGAATGATGGCGGCCACCGTAATCACGATAATCGGCTCGTGATACGGTACTGCATCAAGGGTTAATTTTCCCAACATCGTATTATTCCTCGGCTCCCGCGTGTGAGGCTTCGCTCATGTCCATACCTTCGTGTTCAGGCATGGCCATTTTCCCGTGGTTCATCTTGAATTTGCCAATAACCTGCTTGAACAATTCAGGATTTGCCGTCGAGAAGAACTCAACCGGATGATTTTCGCTTGGCGCAGCCAGTTTGTCGAAATCGTCCATCGTCATCAGGGTGTTTGGTGACTGTTTGGCTTTCGCTACCCACTGATCAAATGTTGCATTGTCAGGGGTGGCGATCGCTTTGAACTTCATACCAGAGAAGCCACGACCACTGAAGTTAGAGGAGATACCGTCAAACGTGCCGGGTTCATTCGCAATCAGATGTAATTTAGTCTGCATGCCCGCCATAGCGTAAATCTGGCTACCGAGGGTAGGAATGAAGAAGGAGTTCATAACGGAGTTAGATGTAATCTTAAAGCTCACAGGGGTGTTTGCCGGGAAGGCAATCTGGTTAACTGTTGCAATACCCTGTTCCGGGTAGATAAACAGCCATTTCCAGTCCAATGCAACCACATCGATCTCCACAGGCTTCACGTTAGAAACCAGCGGCTTACTTGGGTCAAGTGCATGGGTGGATTTCCACGTCAGCACGCCAAGGAAGACGATAATCAAAATGGGAATAGTCCAAACCACGGCTTCCACTTTATTCGAGTGTGACCAGTTAGGGCTGTATTTTGCATTGGTATTGGATGCCCGATATTTCCAGGCGAACACCACGGCCATTAAGACTGCTGGGATAACGACGATCATCATCAAGCCGAAAGCTGTCAGAATCAGCGAACGCTGGTCCATTGCAATCTGTCCTTTGGGATTCAACAATGCACTATCACAGCCACTTAACAATAAAGTGCCTGCAAACAGTGACAAAATCCCCAAACTTTTATTGTATTTCCTGAGTCTCATTTAACGACCTCAATGACAAGGGCTCTATTGTCGTTTAAGTGTGGCGGCATTTTACGGGAAGGTTTCAGTACTGTAAACCAGCAACATGTTGTGTCAGCGCCGTGTTGACACCATTTGCAAAGACTGTCACATATGTTGCCAAGGGTGACAAAATATTAAGGATAGCAGGGGTTTGCCGCTAATATAACAAAAATAGGTGGAAAATTTGTAAGGGGAAAGCGCATTGCTATAAATAGCGAGTTTATGACTCAAGTATTTAACATTCCGGCATCATTTTATTGATGTTATTAGGGCGATAATAATTACGCACCGTTTTTTAATACCGGTCAATAAAGGCGCTTAACGATGAGAATATTTTATGAAACTTATTAAAATCTGCCGGAAGCGTAGCCGCAAGGATGTTAAAAAAAAGGAGGCTTCTGAAGAAGCCTTCAGGATAAATCGGCACCACATATCCCGCGAATTTTAACACTTCTCACCGCTAAAGGCAGCGGCCACGTCCCGGGCAATAATTATCCCAGCGGGTAACTTTTACGCATGGCGATGAAGTCCAGCAGGCTTCCAGCCACCACGCCCAGCAGAGCGAAGGTCAGCCCGGCGATAAACAGCGTATTGATGACGGTACCCGCGTCAGCGAGGCCCGTTGACCTTAACGCCAGCAGCAGCAGCCAGGTGGCAATAAGCACCGCGCCCATCATCAATCCCCTTAGCGCCCAGCGGTATCCTTGTTTAAAGCTTACGCGTGGCAAAAACGTCTGATAATTTTGCGCATGTTCCAGCGTTTTACGGCAGCCCGCCAGCAGCAGCAGCCCCGGCAAGCCAGCAACGACGGAGAATGCGTAAAACGTGGGCCATCCCCAGGCTTCGACAAACCATCCCGCGACCGGGCCGACGTAGACCCGACCCACGGCAGACAGCGCCGAAAGCAGGGCAAACTGGGTGGCTGAAAACGATTTATTGCACAGCGTCATCAGCAGCGCCACGAAAGCAGCGGTGCCCATTCCCCCACAGATGTTCTCAACAAAGACGGCGGCGGCCATGCTATAGAGGTGTTTATCGGTTACCGACAGCGCCCAGTATGCGAGGTTGGAAACGGCCTGAAGGATGCCAAACAGCATCAGAGCACGGAAAAGGCTCAGTCGCTGCATCAGCATGCCGCCATAGAGTGCGCCGATAATGGTGGCGAGCAGACCGAGCGTTTTATTTACCAGCCCAACGTCGCCCGCATCGAATCCAACGCCGCGGATGAGGAAAATGGTGGTCAGGCTGGCGGCAAAGGCATCGCCAAGCTTATAAAGTACGATCAGTGAGAGGATAAGCCAGGCGTTATTCCGGTTAAAAAAGTCGCGCAGCGGGGCCACTACCGCCTCCTCAAGCGTATGCGGCCGGGCAATAATATCCGTTGGCTCCTTTGCTAACAGCGTGGCGATAACCCCGGGGATCATCATTGCCGCCATCAGCCACCAGATCGCCTGCCACCCCAGAAACCTGTCTGCCAGCCATAGCGCCAGCCCGCCCGAAACCAACATTGCCAGCCGATAGCCCAGAACGCTAATGGCCGCGCCACTGCCGCGCTCGGCGGGCGGCAGCACGTCCGTTTTCCACGCATCAAACACGATATCCTGGGACGCGGAGCAAAAAGCCACCACCACTGCCAGGGCGGCAAGCAGGGTGAGGTCGCGCGACGGCTGCATAAACCCCATTAGCGCAATGCCGAGGATTAACAGCAGCTGCGTGAGCAGCAGCCAGCCGCGACGGCGGCCCAGAAAAGAGGGGGTATAGCGGTCCATCAGCGGGGACCAGAGGAATTTAAAAACGTAAGCCTGACCTACCAGCGAAAAGAAACCGATGGTTTTAATATCGACGTTCTCAACGGCCATCCAGGCCTGAAGCGTACCTGAGGTGAGCGCCAGCGGCAGGCCGGATGAAAACCCCAGCAGCAGCAGAAGCGCCGCATTACGCTGAGTGAAAATTTGCAGATATTGGCTGGACATACAAACCCTAAAACGACGCCCGCCGGTTAACCGACGGGCTGAGGCAAATTAATGAGCGTTCTGCTTAATAAACTCGTGGATGCTGGTGTCCTGAGCCATATCGCCAATAACGTCACTTAGCGTCGCGTTGACCGCTTTGGTAATTTTGTCATTGGTTGCGTTGAACGCACCTTCAACGCTGTAGGTCTGGCGATAATTTTTCACCTGCTTGCTGCCATTTTTGGCGGTGGCGATAATGGAGATATCTGCTTTGGTGGTAATGCTGTAGCGCACGCTGCCCTGGGTAACATCGGCATAGAGGTTATTCACGACAATTTGCAGATCGACCGCTCCGTTTGGACCAATCATATAGCCCCGGGCGCCCATCTGTTTCTCCAGCACTTCCTGCAGCAGGAAGCGCAGGTCGCGGGACGGGGTCAGCGTGACCAGCTGGCCATCACGGTTAACTTTTGCCAGCGCCTGATCGGTACGCTGGTCTGCGCCGTTAATACTGAGGGTGATCCCTGTCAGGCTGGGATCCTGCTGCGGCAGCTGAATTTTTGGGGAAACGTCAAGCGTCGTGCTGGTCGTTGCACAGCCAGCCAGAATCAACACGGCCATGAGAGGTAAAATTAATTTTTTTAACATGCTTATTATCTCGTTAACGTGAGGTGTGTAGTGCCGACAAAACTGCGCTCATCATAACATCGCCTGTGGCAAGAGGAAGTCCTGATAGCGCGTAAATTCATCGTGTTGCAGTTTTATCATGCTACCGAACGGTCTCGCTTTTCGGCTTACCGATTATGACCTTTTTAATTGCCCGCGGTTGCAGTCCCCCAGCAGAAAATGCAAAGTAGCCCCGGCAGGCGCCGTGATAATTTATTTCCCCTTATCGGCAAAGGAAAAAACCAGCTAATATTTAAACAGATGGGGCGAACAGGCGGTCGAGGAGCGTGGTTATGATCCGTGAACAGATAGAAGCAAAATTAAGAGCGGCGTTTACACCCGTACATCTGGAAGTTCATGACGAAAGCTATCGTCATAACGTGCCTGCCGGTGCAGAAAGCCACTTTAAAGTTGTGATCGTCAGCGACAGCTTTGTCAGTCAGCGCTTCCTGGCGCGTCATCGTGCCATCTACAGCGAACTGGCCGATGAGCTGGCGGGCAGCGTTCATGCCCTGGCGTTACACACCTACACGATTAAAGAGTGGGAAGGGCTACAGGATGCCGTTCCGTCCTCTCCTAACTGTCGGGGGGCGGGTACGCTGGCCTGATTGTAACCTGTTTTATTTGAGCGGCCTGCGGGCCGCTTTGTTGTTTATGCCCTAAAAGAGTGAACCTGACGACGCTTTTGGCGAATTACTGGCAAAAAGGACATAAGTTAAGGGGCGGCAACGCGGTGTAGCCTCGACTCGCTTTAATGTTACCGCTATAATGCTGCGTCTATTTTTCCTGAATGTCTTCGGGACGCTTCTGGCGAAAGGGAATGCGGTTCTGCCATCAGAGGCCGTCCCGGTTCTTAGAGCTCTCCTCGTTTCTTGCGGAGCGGGGTAGGTCTGAAGTTGACCGAGCACGTGATTTTTTGAGGTAACAAGATGCAAGTTTCAGTAGAAACAACTCAGGGCCTGGGCCGTCGCGTAACGATTACCGTAGATAAAGATGTGATCGAGAATGCGGTAAAAAGCGAACTGCTGAGCGTAGCGAAAAAAGTGCGCATTGACGGTTTCCGCAAAGGGAAAGTGCCAATGACGGTGGTTGCACAGCGTTACGGTGCTTCCGTTCGCCAGGACGTTCTGGGCGATCTGATGCAGCGCAACTTTGTTGACGCCATCATTAAAGAGAAGATCAATCCGGCTGGCGCACCTAACTACGTGCCGGGCGAGTACAAAATGGGCGAAGACTTCACGTTTACCGTAGAGTTTGAAGTCTATCCGGAAGTTGAGCTGAAAGGGCTGGACGCAATCGAAGTTGAAAAACCGGTTGTCGAAGTCACTGACGCAGACGTTGATACCATGCTGGATACCCTGCGCAAGCAGCAGGCAACATGGAAAGAGACCGATCGTGCTGCTGAAGCTAACGACCGCGCCACTATCGACTTTAGCGGCTCCGTTGACGGTGAAGAGTTTGAAGGCGGTAAAGCCTCTGACTTCGTTCTGGCGATGGGCCAGGGCCGTATGATCCCAGGCTTTGAAGAGGGCGTTGTAGGCCACAAAGCGGGTGAAACCTTCACTATCGACGTAAACTTCCCGGAAGATTACCATGCTGAAAACCTGAAAGGGAAAGCAGCGAAGTTTGAAATCGTGTTGAAGAAAGTGGAAGAGAGCGAACTGCCAGAATTCACCGAAGAATTCATCAAGCGCTTTGGCGTGGAAGATGGCAGCGTAGATGGCCTGCGTGCTGAAGTGCGTAAAAACATGGAGCGTGAGCTGAAAGGCGCCGTGCGTAACCGTGTTAAAACTCAGGCTATCGACGGTCTGGTGAGCGCGAACGACATCGACGTGCCGGCTGCACTGATCGACGGTGAAATCGATGTGCTTAAGCGTCAGGCTGCACAGCGTTTTGGCGGTGATGAGAAGCAAGCGCTTGAACTGCCTCGCGAACTGTTTGAAGAGCAGGCAAAACGTCGCGTTGTCGTCGGACTGCTGCTGGGTGAAGTCATTCGCACTCACGAGCTGAAAGCAGACGAAGACCGCGTTAAGGCGCTGATCGAAGAGATGGCTTCTGCCTACGAAGATCCGTCTGAAGTTGTTGAGTTCTACAGCAAAAACAATGAGCTGATGAACAACATGCGCAACGTTGCACTGGAAGAGCAGGCGGTGGAAGCCGTGCTGGAAAAAGCCAAAGTGACCGAGAAAGCCACTAACTTCCAGGAACTGATGAACCAGACCCAACCGGCCTGATTGATCTGATTCTGACGAGTTAATCAAAGCCCGCGGTCACTGTGACCGCGGGCTTTTTGCTTTTTATCCCTCGGGCCGATGTGCCTTAATGTGTTTATTCGCCCATTGAAGCGGTAAATTTTCGACTAAGCTACTTTTCCAGGTTAGCAGTTGAAAAAAACGTTGTTATGCTTGAATCAGCGGGGCACGATCCCCAAATAGAAAGCTGTAGCAATATTTGCGCGTGGCAGGGTGAGTCCCGAAGGACATCGGGAGAGGGGTGGGAAACGTAGTGTTCCGAACCACTCTCAAGTAGAATTGGTACAAAGTATTGCCAAACGAAATTTATCAGGAGACGGTAATGTCCTACAGTGGCGAACGTGAACAAACGGCACCTCATATGGCTCTGGTGCCGATGGTGGTCGAACAAACCTCTCGCGGAGAGCGTTCTTACGACATTTTTTCTCGTCTGCTCAAGGAACGTATTATCTTCCTGACGGGGCAGGTTGAGGACCATATGGCGAACCTGATCGTCGCACAGATGCTTTTTCTGGAAGCTGAAAACCCGGAAAAAGACATCCACCTTTATATCAACTCTCCTGGTGGCGTGATTACTGCAGGGATGTCTATCTACGACACGATGAAATTCATCAAGCCTGACGTCAGCACCATCTGTATGGGGCAGGCGTGTTCGATGGGGGCTTTCCTGCTTACCGCCGGTGCGAAGGGCAAACGTTACTGTCTGCCTAATTCACGGGTAATGATCCACCAGCCTCTGGGCGGTTACCAGGGACAGGCGTCGGACATTGAGATCCACGCGCGTGAAATTCTTAAGGTGAAGCAGCGTATGAATGAGCTGATGGCCGAGCATACGGGCAAAACTCTTGAAGAAATAGAGAGAGACACCGAGCGCGACCGTTTCCTCTCCGCGAGCGAAGCTGTAGAGTATGGTCTGGTTGATTCCATCCTGACGCATCGTACTTAAGCTCAGCGCCCGCGTCGTCTATAGTTAGTAAGGGTATGAGTGATATATCAGGGTGCCGCCGGGCGGCGCCTTTACCGCAACCGAGTGCGGGCGAAGATAATAGAAGAGGTAACTGATGACAGATAAGCGCAAAGACGGTTCAGGAAAGCTGCTGTACTGCTCTTTCTGTGGCAAAAGCCAGCATGAAGTGCGCAAGCTGATTGCCGGCCCGTCAGTGTATGTCTGCGATGAGTGTGTCGATTTGTGTAACGACATCATCCGCGAAGAGATTAAAGAAGTATCACCGCATCGCGAGCGCAGTGCGCTCCCCACGCCGCATGAAATTCGCCATCACCTTGATGACTATGTTATCGGTCAGGAACGGGCGAAGAAAGTGTTGGCCGTAGCGGTCTACAACCACTATAAGCGTCTGCGAAATGGCGACACCAGCAACGGTATTGAGCTGGGTAAAAGTAACATTCTGCTGATTGGCCCAACCGGTAGCGGCAAAACGCTGCTGGCAGAAACCCTGGCTCGTCTGCTGGATGTTCCCTTCACCATGGCGGATGCCACCACGCTAACCGAAGCGGGTTACGTAGGTGAAGACGTTGAGAACATCATCCAGAAGCTGCTGCAAAAATGTGACTACGACGTGCAGAAGGCGCAGCGCGGGATCGTTTACATCGATGAAATTGATAAAATTTCCCGCAAATCGGATAACCCTTCTATCACCCGTGACGTGTCGGGTGAAGGTGTACAGCAGGCGCTGCTCAAGCTGATTGAGGGCACCGTTGCGGCCGTGCCACCTCAGGGTGGGCGTAAGCATCCTCAGCAGGAATTCTTGCAGGTTGATACCTCTAAAATCCTGTTTATCTGCGGCGGCGCGTTTGCCGGCCTTGATAAGGTCATTTCCCAGCGTGTTGAAACCGGGTCAGGTATTGGTTTTGGCGCCACGGTGAAAGGCAAGGCGCAGAAAGCGACCGAAGGGGAACTGCTGGCGCAGGTTGAACCGGAAGATTTGATCAAGTTTGGTCTGATCCCGGAGTTCATCGGTCGTCTGCCCGTGGTGGCAACGCTGAATGAGCTGAGTGAAGAGGCGCTGATTCAGATCCTGCGTGAGCCGAAAAATGCGCTGACTAAACAGTATCAGGCATTGTTCAACCTTGAAGGCGTTGAGCTGGAATTCCGGGATGAAGCGTTAACCGCAATCGCTAAAAAAGCGATGTCGCGCAAAACCGGCGCGCGTGGTCTGCGTTCCATTGTTGAGGGCGCGTTACTTAATACCATGTACGACCTGCCTTCACTGGATGATGTGGAAAAAGTCGTGGTGGATGATTCGGTGATTGAAAATCAAACTGACCCGATGCTCATCTATGTTAAACCTGAAGCTCAGCAGGCTTCCGGTGAATAAATAACCGCATCTTTCCAGCGAGTTACCTTAAAAAAGGGGGAATTATTCCCCCTTTTGCTTTTCTCTTGCACATATCATTGAATGTCCCGTATTCATCCCCATATACTCAACTACCTGTGGGTAAAACTGCACTTTAATGGTCTGTTGCGGTTCCCATCACCCTGGCGGAAATTAAACTAAGAGAGAGCTCTATGAATCCTGAGCGTTCTGAACGCATTGAAATCCCTGTGTTGCCGTTGCGTGACGTAGTGGTTTATCCGCACATGGTAATTCCGTTGTTTGTCGGTCGTGAGAAATCGATTCGCTGCCTTGAAGCCGCTATGGATCATGATAAAAAAATCATGCTGGTCGCTCAGAAAGAAGCTTCAACGGATGAACCTGACATTAACGATCTCTTCTCAGTAGGGACCGTCGCCTCCATTCTGCAAATGCTGAAGCTGCCTGACGGCACCGTTAAAGTGCTGGTTGAAGGCTTACAGCGTGCGCACATTACGACGCTTGGCGATAATGGCGATCATTTTACGGCCCAGGCTGAATATCTTGCTTCGCCTGAGATTGATGAGCGTGAGCAGGAAGTGCTGGTGCGTACCGCTATCAGCCAGTTTGAAGGCTATATCAAGCTGAATAAGAAAATCCCACCGGAAGTTCTGACCTCGTTAAACAGCATTGAAGATGCTGCGCGCCTGGCAGATACGGTGGCAGCGCATATGCCGCTTAAGCTTGCGGATAAGCAGTCCGTGTTGGAAATGTCCGACGTGAATGAACGTCTGGAATATCTGATGGCGATGATGGAGTCGGAAATCGACCTGTTACAGGTTGAAAAGCGCATTCGTAATCGTGTCAAAAAACAGATGGAAAAAAGCCAGCGCGAGTACTATCTGAATGAGCAGATGAAGGCTATTCAGAAAGAACTGGGCGAAATGGATGATGCGCCGGATGAAAATGAGGCGCTGAAGCGTAAAATCGACGCGGCTAAAATGCCGAAAGAAGCGCGCGAAAAAACCGAAGCCGAGTTGCAAAAGCTGAAAATGATGTCACCGATGTCGGCTGAAGCGACCGTGGTTCGCGGCTATATCGACTGGATGGTCCAGGTTCCGTGGAACGCTCGTAGCAAGGTGAAAAAAGACCTGCTGAAAGCCCAGGAAACCCTGGATACCGATCACTTCGGACTGGAGCGGGTCAAGGATCGTATTCTTGAGTATTTAGCGGTACAGAGTCGCGTCAGCAAAATCAAAGGCCCGATTTTGTGCCTGGTTGGACCTCCGGGCGTGGGTAAAACCTCGCTGGGACAGTCTATTGCTAAAGCCACCGGACGCAAATATGTCCGTATGGCGCTGGGCGGCGTGCGTGACGAGGCGGAAATTCGCGGTCATCGCCGAACCTATATTGGCTCTATGCCCGGCAAACTGATTCAAAAAATGGCCAAGGTTGGGGTGAAGAACCCGCTGTTCCTGCTGGATGAGATCGACAAAATGTCTTCGGACATGCGCGGCGATCCTGCATCAGCGCTGCTGGAAGTGCTCGATCCGGAACAGAACATTGCCTTCAACGATCACTATCTGGAAGTGGATTACGATCTGTCAGATGTGATGTTCGTGGCAACGTCCAACTCGATGAATATCCCGGCACCGCTGCTGGATCGAATGGAAGTGATTCGTCTGTCCGGCTATACCGAAGATGAAAAGCTCAATATCGCTAAACAGCATTTGCTGTCGAAGCAGATTGAACGTAACGCGCTGAAAAGCAGCGAAATCACCGTCGATGATAGCGCGATTGTGGGCATTATCCGTTATTACACCCGCGAAGCCGGCGTGCGTAGCCTTGAGCGTGAGCTGTCTAAACTGTGCCGTAAGGCGGTGAAGACGCTGCTGATGGACAAAACCGTCAAGCATATCGAAATTAACGCTGATAACCTGAAGGATTTCCTTGGGGTGCAGCGCTTCGATTACGGTCGCGCCGACAGTGAAAATCGCGTAGGTCAGGTGACCGGTCTGGCATGGACGGAAGTGGGTGGCGATCTGCTGACCATCGAAACGGCCTGCGTACCGGGGAAAGGTAAGCTGAGCTATACCGGTTCGCTGGGCGAGGTGATGCAGGAGTCGATTCAGGCTGCACTGACCGTAGTCCGTGCGCGTGCCGAAAAGCTGGGGATCAACGGGGACTTCTACGAAAAACGTGATATTCACGTTCACGTACCCGAAGGTGCCACGCCGAAGGATGGCCCGAGTGCGGGTATAGCGATGTGTACCGCGCTGGTCTCCTGCCTGACGGGTAATCCGGTTCGTGCGGACGTTGCGATGACAGGAGAAATTACCCTGCGTGGCCAGGTTCTGCCAATAGGCGGTCTGAAGGAAAAACTGCTGGCTGCCCATCGCGGTGGTATTAAAACGGTCCTGATCCCTGACGAAAATAAGCGTGATTTGGAAGAGATCCCTGATAACGTCATCGCCGATCTCGACATTCATCCGGTTAAGCGTATTGAAGAAGTCTTAACGCTGGCCCTTGTCAATGCGCCTTACGGCATGCAGGTAGCCACGGCTAAATGATGATTTAAGACAAAAACAGGACGAAACAAGGGCTGGCAGGCAAATTGGGGCTTGCCAGCTTTTTTTTGTGCCGTTAATTTAGATAGCTGTCTGACTCGGGCTGGCAAAATCCACTGGATGACCGTGCCCGAGACAGGTTAACGCTATCTTGATAACTAACGCGCGTTTGTTGTCGGCGGGAAGCCCGAACGCGATGTAAATAATAATAGAGGGGATGATAGAGTGAATAAGTCACAGTTGATCGACAAAATCGCTGCAGGTGCTGACATTTCTAAAGCCGCAGCAGGACGTGTATTAGATGCATTTATGGAATCTGTATCAGAATCTCTGAAGTCTGGCGATGAAGTGGCGCTGGTTGGTTTTGGTACCTTCTCCGTGCGCGATCGCGCAGAGCGCACCGGCCGCAATCCGCAGACGGGTAAAGAGATTACTATCCCAGCGGGTAAAGTACCTGGCTTCCGTGCCGGTAAAGCGCTGAAAGACGCGGTTAACTAACTGCGGTATGCACCACCAGAGCATTTTCTTTGGTGGAGTGAGGATTGTCATCGCGTTCTCATGTACCATACTGGGCACATCACAATTCTGATGTGCCTTTTTTTATCTATCAATGACAAACGCGTAGCGCGTTGGTCAACATGGCGTGAAGGAGCAGGGCTTAATCACGCAGTGGCGCGAAACGTCCCCGGGAATGTGGGTCGTAGCGCTAACGGTTTATATTCACACTACAGCGGAGTGTTGTCACACCATGATGGACAATTTACGTGCGGCATCGAACCATGTCGTGCTCAAAATTATACTGGGTTTGATCATCCTTTCTTTCGTCCTGACCGGGGTGGGCAACTACCTGATCGGCGGTAACGGTGATTTTGCTGCAAAGGTTAACGGTGACGAAATCAGCCGGGCACAGCTTGAAAGGGCTTTTTCCAGCGAGCGTTCACGTCAGCAGCAAATGCTGGGCGAACAGTTCTCAACCCTGGCCAGCAATCCAGGCTATATGCAGCAGATTCGTCAGCAGGCGCTTTCCCAGCTGATTGATGAAAAGCTGCTGGATCAGTACGCGAAAACGTTGAAGCTGGCTATCAGCGACGATCAGATTAAGCAGGCTATCTTTTCTCAGCCCGCTTTCCAGACTGACGGTAAATTCGATAACGCCAAATATCTCGGCCTTATCAATAATATGGGCTTCTCTGCCGATCAGTATGCAGAAGCACTGCGCAAACAGCTGACTACACAGCAGCTGATCACCTCCGTTACCGGCACTGACTTTATGCTGAATGGCGAAACGGATGCGCTCGCGGCGCTGGTGGCTCAACAGCGCCAGGTTCGCGAGGCGACAATTAACGTGGGTGCGCTTGTAGCGAAGCAGGCCGTCACTGACGAAGACGTTAAAAACTATTACGAGCAAAACAAAAACAGCTTTATGTCTCCTGAGCAGTATCGGGTGAGTTACATCAAGCTGGATGCGGCCTCGCTGCACGAAAACGTCAGCGAGAGCGAAATCAGAAGCTGGTACGATCAACATCAGTCTGACTACACCCAGCCTGAGCGCACCCGCTACAGCATTATCCAGACCAAAACCGATGCTGAAGCACAGGCACTGCTGGCCGAGCTTAAAAAGGGCGGTGATTTTGCCGCGCTGGCGAAAGCGAAATCCAGCGATCCTATCTCGGCTCGTCACGGCGGGGATATGGGTTGGCTTGAGCCGGACACCACGCCAGATGAGCTGAAAAGCGCCGGTCTGAAAGAGAAAGGCCAGCTTTCTGGCGTCATTAAATCGTCCGTCGGTTTCATTATTGCCCGCCTGGATGATATCCAGCCGCAGCAAATTAAGCCGTACTCTGCCGTTCACGAAGATATCGCGGCGAAGGTGAAGCAGGAAAAAGCCATTGATGCTTACTACAAGTTACAGCAGAAAGTAAGCGAGGCGGCCAGCAACGACAACGAATCCCTGGCGGGTGCTGAAGAGGTTGCGGGCGTTAAGGCTGTTGAAACCGGCTGGTTCAGCCATGACAACGTGCCTGCTGAACTTAACTTCAAACCCGTTCAGCAGGCCATCTTCAATGGCGGCCTGGTAGGGGATAACGGTGCACCGGGAAGCAATTCTGACATCATCACCGTTGATGGCGATCGTGCTTTTGTCCTGCGCGTGAGCGAGCATAAAGCTGAAGCAGTGAAACCGCTGAGTGAAGTGACCGCACAGATTACTGATACGCTGAAAACTGAGAAGGCTCAGCAGGAAGCGAAGGCGCTGGCTGACAAACTCCTGGCCGCGCTTAAAGCTGGCAAAGGCGAGCAGGCAATGAAAGCGGCTAACCTGAGCTTCGGTCAGCAGCAAACGCTTAGCCGTAACGGCCAGGATGCCATCACTCAGGCGGTCTTTGCTATGACGCCTCCTGCGAAGGATCAACCGTCATGGGGCGTAAGCGAAGATGGTCAGGGCAATGTCGTCCTTATCGCGCTCGACAACGTGAAAACGGGCACCATGCCGGACGCGCAGAAGCAGGCCATGGTTCAGGGCGTCACGCAGAATAATGCGCAAATCGCGTTTGAAGCATTGCTGAGTAACCTGCGCAAAGAAGGTAAAATTAAGTACGGTGCAGCGGCACAGGCTCAGTAAGCCCCGCAGTTTTTTTGCAACGTACTGAAAAAGAAAAGGCCGCATTCGCGGCCTTTTCCATTTCTGTTATCCGCCGTTTGTATCCGCACTGCCTCTGACCTAGTTTGGACGTGCTGTCAAATACACGGAGGAAAACAGCATGAAACACCTTTCACTGTCTGCACTATTTTTTGCTTTAGCCCTTAGCCCTCTGGCTCTCTCAGTGGCACAGGCAGAAACCGCGACCAGCCGGGGCGCTGAGCCGGGCCTACAGATGGAATCAGGCCGAACGACCACGGACGGGCAAATCAGTATTAATCACGCCACTGCGGAAGAGTTTGCCGCGGCGCTTAACGGGGTAGGCCTGAAAAAGGCAGAAGCCATTGTCAGCTACCGCGATCGCTACGGAGCCTTCACGCAAATCGAACAGTTAAAAGAGGTTCCCGGTATGGGTAACGCCCTGGTGGAGCGAAATCTGTCGCGGCTTAAATTGTGATCTGCTTCGCGGGATCCACCGCTTTCCCGTCAGATGTTCTGACTGCCTGCTAATCTTGAGGAGGTCATACCAGTGGGTATGGCCCTCTTAATGGCTGAGTGATTATGCACACAACAATAAAAGTACGTGGTTACCACCTCGATATTTATCAGCACGTCAACAATGCTCGCTATCTGGAATTTCTGGAGGAAGCGCGCTGGGAATGGCTGGAGAATCTGGAATCGTTCCACTGGCTTAACGATAACCATCTGGCTTTTGTGGTCGTGAACATCAACATCAACTATCGGCGGCCCGCCGTTATGGGTGACGTACTGCAGATAGAGAGTCAGCTTGTACAACTGGGAGGAAAAAGTGGGGTCATTGGTCAGACGGTGACGCTGGCACCGAACGGCGAGGTAGTGGCTGACGCCATGCTGACCTTCGTTTGCATCGATCTGCGCACGCAAAAAGCGCAGCCGATGGAGGGCGATTTAAAGCGCAGGATGGAAGCAATGCTTACAGCCCGGGTCGACACGAAACAGATGCCTGCATCCCGAGCCGGCCAGAAAGAGATGTCAGCATCACGAGCCGACCAGAAATAGAGGCTTTCAGCTTAAGCCAGTTTTACGCTTCATCTCCTGCATAATGGCCTCTTTTTGATCGAGATATTCCTGCAAACCACGGGCCCTCAGGTTGCAGGCAGCGCACTCTGTGCAACCTGCACCTTTAATGCCGTTATAGCAGGTTAAGGTTTCGCTGCGTACCAAAGGCAAGTGCTGCCAGTAGTCGGCGAGCGCCCAGGTTTCTGCCTTATTCAGCCACATCAGCGGCGTTTCAAAGCGAACGTTGCGAGCCATGCCCAGGGTAACTGCGTGATTGAGGGCCTTAACAAATTCATCCCGGCAGTCGGGATAGCCAGAAAAGTCAGTTTCACAGACCCCGGTGATCACGGCTTCTGCTTCTACCTGATAAGCATAAATTGCTGCCAGAGTTAAGAACAGAATGTTGCGACCCGGTACAAAGGTACTGGGAAGACCCGTGGCATCAGGGTTCCAGGCAGGGACAGGGATGCTGTCGCGCGTCAGGCTGCTGATTGCCAGCTCATTAAGGAGCGTAACGTCCAGCACCTTATGCGCCCGCGCGCCCAGAGATTGAGAAAGCGCTGCAGCCACCTCAATTTCTTCCCGGTGACGCTGACCGTAATCAAAGGTGACACAATGCACTTCGTCATACTGTTTCAACGCCTGTATCAAACAGGTGGTTGAATCCTGACCACCGCTAAAGACCACTACTGCACGTTTCATACTTTTAACCTTATTCATTTATTGCGGCCTATGGTAATCCCTGCCGCGGCAGAAGGGTAGCCTCAGCGCCAGGCCAGGTGGCGAAACGGCGCAGGCCGGGCAAAAATGGGCTACATCTTCTGCAAATTTTTGACGGATTCAGCGCCGCATGCCATTTTTTCCACTGCGGGCGAACGTTTGAAAAGCGTCAGCAGTATTCCGCTAAGGAACGGCAGCATGAGCCACAGCGACTGCGGAGAGATGGGGTTACCGTTTATTGCGGCTTCCAGCGCAATGGCAATCAGCGGAAACACAAGGAAGACCAGTGATGCCTGAAAGGCTCTGGCCAGCTTTTGCAACAAAAAATAGCACAGGATACCGGCTACGCCTGCCACCACGCCAAGATAGACGATTGCCATTAATGCACCCTGAGTAAAGTCCGCCACGCTGGGTTTTTCAACCAGCCACCCCGTGGCGGTAAGCATCATCCCGGCCATCAGGCAGGGCAGGGCGTTATAGGTCATGACGGATACCTGATGGCAGCGCTTTTTACACTGCACGTACATAATCGCATGCAGACAGACTGCTGCGATCAGTGCCAGCACGCCTGTAAAAAGGCTACCGTCATGCTGGTGCGATTCCAGCCAGATAATAGCGGCCAGCGCGGTCAGACTAATCGCTAACCCACAGACCTGCTGCAGCGAGGTACTCTCTTTGAGAAAGATAATGGAGGCGGCCAGTACCGCCGCAGGCATGGTTGAAAAAATGATGGCGGCAAGGCTGGATGAAGTATATCGCTCCCCAAATATCATCAGGGTAAAGGGGATCGCAAAGTAGAAGATCGTGACGGCAGCCTGAAACAGCCGACTGCCGCGAGGAAACAGAAAGGGTGCCTTCATTATCCAGCACAGCAATAGCAGAAAAGGGGCAGCCGAAAGAAAACGTAATCCGGTGGCGAAAAGTGGAGGTACTGACCCGACGGCTATTTTCATGGCCATCCACGTTGTTCCCCAAGTTAATGAAACGACGATAAACAGCAGAACAATAATCAATTTTCTATAAGAGTGCGTTTGCATAAATGATCCTTCAGTAACCGTTGGCACAGGTTAGCGAATTATCCTGAGCAATTTTTGCTATACTGATGGCGTCAATTTGGGGATGAGGAGAAAAAATGCCTGATTCAGCGCTGGATAAGAAGGATTTTTTGCTCCTTTCACTGCTTCAACAGGATTGTACGCTCTCATTGCAGGCGCTGGCGGATGCCGTACACCTGACCACCACACCCTGCTGGAAGCGCTTGAAACGCCTGGAGGATGAAGGCTATATTCGCGGACGGGTAGCGCTGCTTGATGCGGATAAGCTGGCACTGTCATTAACCGCCTTTATGCTGATTAAAACGCAGCAGCACAGCAGCAGCTGGTACCAACAATTCGTTGAGGTTGTGAAGGCGATGCCGGAAGTGATGGGCTGCTACCGTATGGCGGGCGAATATGACTACCTGCTGCGGGTCCAGGTCGCCGATATGAAAACCTATGACGCTTTTTATAAACGTTTGGTGAACGG
Organism: Erwinia sp. ErVv1; assembly: GCF_900068895.1. Taxonomy (GTDB): domain Bacteria; phylum Pseudomonadota; class Gammaproteobacteria; order Enterobacterales; family Enterobacteriaceae; genus Erwinia. Next base: position 242,269 of record NZ_CDPK01000005.1, read on the forward strand.
TGTTCCAGGTTTACTTGATGTGACTTCGAGCTTTGCCATGGAAGAGATAAAATACACCACGGCACTTCCGCTAAGCTGATGGTTACGTATTGATGTTGAGGCTTACCCCTATCCAGGACGGTTTTTGTGCGATTGTTTAAGCAATTAAGCTGGTATTTTATTCGTGAATGGCGGCGCTATTTGGGCGCGGTGTTCCTGCTAATCATCATTGCTCTGCTGCAACTGCTGCCGCCCAAAATCGTCGGTATCATTGTTGATGGTGCCACAGCGCATCGGATGCATACTTCTGGAATTATCATGTGGGTTGGCGTGATGCTGCTCACCGCTGTGGTGGTATATCTTCTCCGCTACGTATGGCGCGTACTGCTGTTTGGCGCTTCCTATCAGCTTGCAGTGGAGCTTCGGCAGGATTTCTACCGTCAGCTCAGCCGTCAGCCGCCAGAATTTTACTTGCGACACCGTACCGGCGATCTGATTGCCCGCGCGACCAATGACGTTGACCGGGTGGTATTTGCGGCTGGCGAAGGCGTGCTGACGCTGGTTGATTCGCTGGTAATGGGCATGGCGGTGCTGATTGTCATGAGTACCCAAATTAGCTGGCAGCTTACGCTGCTGGCACTTCTGCCCATGCCAGTGATGGCGGTGGTGATTAAGCGCTACGGTGACCAACTGCATCAGCGATTTAAGGCGGCGCAGGCGGCATTCTCTTCCCTTAACGACCAGACGCAGCAGAGCCTGACCAGTATTCGTATGATTAAGGCGTTCGGACTGGAAGACAACCAGTCCGGGCAGTTTGCCGCGGCCGCGCGTGATACCGGGCAAAAAAATCTGCGTGTCGCCCGCGTGGATGCCCGCTTTGATCCCACCATCTATATTGCCATTGGCATGTCGAATTTGTTGACGTTCGTCGGAGGCAGCTGGCTGGTCTGGCATGAACAGCTGACGCTGGGGCAGTTAACCAGCTTTGTGATGTATCTTGGCCTGATGATCTGGCCAATGCTAGCCCTGGCGTGGATGTTCAACATCGTCGAGCGCGGAAGCGCGGCGTGGAGCCGTATACGCTCCCTGCTGGCAGAGATGCCGGGCGTTGAGGATGGCACCAAAGTTCCCCCGACGGATCGCGGTCAGTTGCAGATCGCCGTGCGGGAATTTAGCTATCCCGGTGCAAATCGCCCCTCGCTAAAACATATTAACGTCAGCCTGAAACCGGGCCAGATGTTAGGGCTGTGTGGCCCAACCGGCGCCGGGAAAAGCACCTTGCTCAGTCTTATCCAGCGACATTTCGATATTGCGCAGGGCGATATTCGCTTTCATGGCATTCCACTGACGCAGCTGCGGCTGGATAGCTGGCGCAGCCGATTAGCCGTGGTCAGCCAGACGCCGTTTCTCTTCTCTGATTCGGTCGCCAACAATATCGCGCTGGGCAGGCCGGGTGCCAGTCAGAGCGACATTGAGCAGGCGGCGAAGCTGGCCTACGTTCATGAGGATATTCTTCGCCTGCCCCAGGGCTATTCCACGGAGGTCGGTGAGCGTGGCGTTATGCTTTCCGGTGGTCAGAAGCAGCGTATTTCCATTGCCCGGGCGCTGCTGCTGAATGCTGAAATCCTGATACTGGACGATGCGCTTAGCGCAGTGGATGGCCGCACCGAACATCAGATATTGCAAAACCTGCGGCGCTGGGGTGAGGGAAGAACCATTATCATCGCTGCCCATCGCCTTTCTGCACTCAGCGAGGCAAATGAAATACTGGTTATGCAGAAGGGAACGGTCGCCCAGCGTGGACAGCATGAGGCGCTGGCCGCAACGCCGGGATGGTATCAGGAGATGTACCGCTATCAGCAGCTTGAAGCAGCGCTTGATGAAGATGAGACCGTGAAGGAAACAGGCAATGAATAATCTTGCACAGCTCTGGCCGACGCTGAAGCGTCTTCTGTCTTATGGCTCACCGTGGCGCAAATCAATTGGGCTGGCGGTGCTGCTATTATGGATTGCCGCGGGTGCAGAGGTTATTGGTCCCATACTGGTGAGCTATTTTATTGATAACCTGCTGGCAAAGCACAACATGCCACTGGGGATTGTCACCGGACTGGCGTTCAGCTTTCTGTTATTACAGGGACTCGCTGCCGCGCTGCATTACTGGCAGGCACTGCTTTTCAATCAGGCCGCGGTAGGCGTTGTGCAGCAGCTGCGGACTGACGTAATGGATGCCGCTCTGCGTCAGCCGTTGAGTGCTTTTGATACGCAGCCCGTTGGTCAGATTATCTCGCGGGTCACTAACGATACCGAAGTCGTGCGGGATCTCTATGTGACGGTAGTTGCCACCGTCCTGCGCAGCGCGGCCTTAATCGGGGCCATGCTGGTAGCGATGTTCAGTCTGGACTGGCGAATGGCGCTGGTTGCTGTCACCATTTTCCCCGCGGTGCTGACGGTGATGCTTATCTATCAACGCTACAGTACGCCAATTGTACGGCGGGTCCGAAGCTATCTGGCCGATATTAACAATGGCTTCAATGAAGTGATTGGCGGCATGAGCGTTATCCAGCAGTTTCGTCAACAGGCCCGCTTTGGTGAGAGGATGGGTGAAGCCAGCCGATCGCACTATCTTGCCCGTATGGAAACGCTGAGGCTGGATGGCTTTCTACTGCGTCCACTCTTGAGCCTCTTTTCAGCGATTATCCTCTGCGGCCTGATGATGCTGTTTGGCTTTTCATCGGTGGGTTCCGTTCAGGTCGGTGTGCTTTATGCCTTTATCAATTATCTCGGCCGGCTTAACGAACCGCTGATAGAGCTAACGACCCAGCAGTCGATGCTGCAGCAGGCCATTGTGGCGGGCGAGCGCATTTTTGAACTGATGGATGCGCCTCGCCAGCACTACGGCGCAGACGCAAGACCGCTTGTGACGGGCAGCATTGAGATTACCGATCTGACCTTCGCCTACGATGACCACCGGCCCGTGCTTAATGACATCAACATCACCATTCCCTCCCAACGTTTTATCGCGCTGGTGGGGCATACCGGCAGCGGCAAAAGTACGCTGGTTAACCTGATGATGGGGTATTACCCGCTGAAGCAGGGAGAAATTCGCCTCGATGGGCGGCCGCTTGATTCCTTAAGCCATGATGCACTGCGGCTGGGCGTGGCCATGGTTCAGCAGGATCCTGTGGTGCTGGCTGATACTTTTTTTGCCAACGTTACGCTGGGACGTGATATCAGCGAAGAGCAGGTCTGGCAGGCGCTGAAAACGGTACAGCTAGCTGAACTTGCCCATAGTCTCTCCGACGGTATCTATACCCGTCTTGGTGAGCAGGGTAATAATTTGTCGGTTGGACAGAAACAGCTGCTGGCCATGGCGCGCGTTCTGGTGGCCTCTCCGCAGATTCTAATCCTCGATGAAGCCACGGCGAATATCGATTCAGGCACGGAGCAGGCGGTTCAGAAAGCGCTGGAGATCGTTCGGCAGCAAACCACGCTGGTGGTGATCGCCCACCGGTTATCCACTATTACCGAGGCGGACGAAATCCTGGTGTTACACCGTGGCCGCATCGTGGAACAGGGTACCCACCGACAGCTCCAGGAGAAGAAAGGGCGCTACTGGCAAATGTACCAGCTACAGCAGGTAGGGCAGGATCTTGAGGCCGGTAATGTGTTGGCCAGCTAACTACTATGCTGGCTGTTGGCTGTTGGCTGGCTGGCTGACAACTGACAACTGACAACTGACAACTGACAACTGACAACTGACAACAGATAGCTGATAACAGATAACAGATAACAGATAACAGATAACAGATAGCTGGTGACAGCTAACACCTTATCAACCTGCCGCTTCGCTGCACTATTTTCTGGCGTCGGGTTCCTCGTATCAATCCCATCTGCACTCACCTGAGGCGTTACGCACTCTAATGGTGCGTTTTTTTTGCCCGCGGCGGGCCGCTTTAAAAATCCCTTCATGCTGATAAGCCGACAATACCTGGCCCAACCTGGTTTAGCATCTGAAACGGACCACTTTCAGATTTATGGCACAGGCTTTGCTTTATTTAGCCGGTGTCGGGCGAATCAGCCATTTTCAATACCTGGAGGGGATCGTATGAAGCTGGTTACCGTGGTAATCAAACCGTTTAAACTGGAAGATGTGCGAGAAGCACTCTCCTCTATTGGTATTCAGGGGCTTACCGTAACTGAAGTAAAAGGGTTTGGTCGCCAGAAGGGCCATGCAGAACTCTATCGCGGTGCTGAATACAGCGTGAACTTCCTGCCAAAAGTAAAAATAGATATTGCAATTGCAGACGATCAGCTCGACGAAGTGGTTGATGTCATTGGTAAAGCCGCTTATACCGGCAAAATTGGTGACGGCAAAATTTTTGTTGCTGAGCTGGAGCGTGTGATTCGAATCCGTACCGGTGAAACGGACGAAGCGGCACTGTAACCCCGGGGCTAAGAATTGTGATGGGATGGGATAAAATGAATAAAAAAATTGCTAAATTGGGCCTCGCAGGCCTGGCAATGTTACCGTCGCTGGCGATGGCAGCAGCGCCACCGGTCGCGGATAAAGCCGATAACGCCTTTATGATGATTTGCACCGCGCTGGTGCTTTTTATGACCTTACCCGGTATTGCACTGTTTTACGGTGGTCTGATCCGCGCCAAAAATGTGCTCTCCATGCTGACACAGGTTTCTGTCACTTTCGCCATGGTCTGCGTACTGTGGATGATTTACGGCTACTCTCTCGCCTTTAGCGACGGTAATGCTTTCTTCGGCGGTTTCAGCATGGCGATGCTGAAAAACATTCAGCTCACGTCGCTGGTGGGCACTTTCTATCAGTATATCCACGTCTCTTTCCAGGCATCTTTCGCCTGCATCACCGTGGGACTGATTGTCGGTTCAATTGCAGAACGCATCCGCTTCTCTGCCGTGCTGATTTTTGTCGCTATCTGGCTGACCTTCTCTTATTTACCTATCGCCCATATGGTCTGGTCCGGTGGCCTGCTGGCGCAGGATGGAGCACTGGATTTCGCGGGTGGCACCGTGGTGCATATCAATGCCGCAGTGGCGGGACTGGTAGGCGCTTACCTCGTGGGCAAACGCGCGGGCTTTGGTAAAGAGGCATTCAAACCGCATAACCTGCCCATGGTTTTCACCGGTACGGCAATCCTTTATGTGGGCTGGTTCGGCTTTAATGCGGGCTCGGCCAGCGCGGCAAACGAAATTGCGGGTCTGGCATTCCTGAACACCGTGATGGCGACAGCGGGTGCGATGCTTAGCTGGACGTTCGGCGAGTGGGCCCTTCGCGGCAAACCTTCTTTACTGGGCGTCTGTTCCGGTGCCATTGGTGGTCTGGTCGCGATCACGCCTGCCTGTGGTTACGTTGGGGTCGGCGGTGCTCTGATTATTGGTATCGCGGGTGGTCTGGCGGGCCTCTGGGGCGTGACCGTCCTGAAGAAATGGCTGCGCGTTGACGACCCCTGTGATGTGTTCGGCGTCCATGGCGTTTGCGGGATTCTGGGCTGTATCCTGACCGGCGTATTTGCCTCCTCCTCACTGGGTGGCGTAGGTTACGCTCAGGGCGTGACCATGGGGCATCAGATTGGCGTTCAGTTATTCAGCGTTGGCGTGACCATCGTCTGGACTGGCGTAGTCGCCTTTATCGCCTTCAAAGTGGCGGATATGACGGTTGGGCTGCGCGTACCAGAAGATCAGGAGCGTGAAGGTCTGGACGTTAACAGCCATGGTGAAAACGCTTATAACCAGTAAGCCTAAAGCACGAGATTGACAACAGCCAACGGCTCCCGGTAAGTGGGAGCCGTTTTTTTACGAAAACAAATCAGTTTCAGGCCTGGCGAAGACGCATAACGCCTTCCTGAACGGTCGATGCCACCAGCGTGCCGTCAAGGGTATAAAATTCTCCACGAACAAAACCCCTGGCCCCGGATGCCGAGGTACTTTCAACGCTGTACAACAGCCACTGATTTAAATCGAACGGGCGGTGAAACCACATTGAATGGTCGATGGTGGCAACCTGCATGCCTGGCTCAAGAAACCCTTTCCCATGCGGCTGAAGAGCAACCGGCAGAAAGTTGAAGTCGGACGCGTACCCTAGCAGATACTGATGGATCCGCTTCTCTTCCGGCACGTTGCCGTTAGCTTTTATCCAGACGTAGCGGCGGGGTTCCTCTACGTGCCCCTTAAGGGGGTTATGGAAGCTGACCGGACGGAACTCAAAGGGCTTTTCCGCCAGAAACTTCTCTCTCAACTTTTCGGGGATAAAAGGTGCGAGCTGTGCTGCAATTTCACTCTCACTGGCTAAATTTTCCGGCCCGGGGACATCTGGCATGGTCTTCTGGTGCTCAAATCCGCTTTCAGGTGCCTGGAAAGAGGCGGTCATAAAAAATATAGGCTGACCGTTTTGCACGGCGCTGACGCGGCGAGCGCTAAAACTCTGCCCATCGCGCAGCGTTTCTACCTCATAGACGATGGCTTTCTGGCTGTCGCCCGGTCTGAGAAAATAGCTGTGGAAGGAGTGGATAACGCGTTCGGCGGGTACCGTCTGCTTGGCGGCACAGAGAGCCTGACCCACAACCTGCCCGCCAAATACCTGACGAAGCCCCAAATCTTCGCTCTGACCCCGAAACAGCCCTTCTTCGAGCTTCTCGAGATGAAGCAGATTCAATAAATTTTGTAATGCCTGGCTCATTATGGCCTCTCTGTGGTGTTTTTTTAGTTTTTCATTCGGAGTCGTCAGCGCAGCATGCAGGCTAACAATCAACATAAAAGGCGGTTAAACGGCAGTAACAGGAAAAAATCAGTAACTTGTGCCAGAATAAACTCAACGGGTTAGTGTTGCACTACTCCCGGTGACTCACCGAGATCACGCTATTAACATTGATCATAAGGAGAATAAGTCAATGAAAGTTTTACCAATATTAACGGGCGCCGCACTGGCTGTCGCATTATCCGGATGCGCTCAAAAAGGTCACGATGTGCCTACCGCGACGCTGGCATCACAGGTAGCCGGTCAGCAGGCTACTCTTCGCCAGCCCAACGTCAGCGGTAGCATCTACATCCGCCAACGCATTGCATTACCGCCGGATGCCGTTTTAACGGTAACGCTCTCTGATGCGACCGTGGCTGATGCTCCTTCGAAAGTTATTTCACAGCGCGTCGTTCGCACGGATGGAAAACAGGCACCGTTCAAATTTATCCTGCCGTTTAACCCGTCTGATATAAAGCCTGACGCGCGTATCCTGCTCAGCGCCGCCATTACTGTTAATGGCAAGATGATGTTTATCACCGATAGCGTCAAGCAGGCGGTTAATACCGGTGGTCATAAACAGGATTTGGTATTGGTTCCGGTTCCGTCCATGGCTCTGCCAACACAGAGCGGGGCGGCGACAACCCTGCCGTCGACATCTCCAACGCAGGTTAGTCCTTCATCTTCCGTACCCGCACCGACCTCACTGTAACGTTTTCCCGCCTCTTTTGGGGCGGGTTATTCTATCCAGCGATAACGCCGTAGCGAAACTTTTCCCTCACGACTGACTTCTACTCCGTCGCGCAAGAGTGCATCGCGCTGACGCGTGAGATCCTCACCCGTCTGCGAAATTGCGCCCATGCTATTGATGACGCGAAACCAGGGGAGGGTGCTCCCTTCCGGCAGGCGTTTAAGCACGCCGCCAACCTGGCGCGCAGCGCGTGGGGAGCCAGCCATACGGGCGATATCACCATAGGTGGCAACTTTACCTGTCGGTATTGCAGCAACAATCTGCCAAATGCGCTGTGGGAATGAATCTTGCTCATGCATATTTTTGCCCTCTCAGCGGAACTGTAATAAAAATTGGGCAAAAATTGAAGGGATCGAACAAGAAAACAACGGTCACCGCGCGATAGGTTGCAATTGAGGAGGGGTTCATTGATAATGCCCTCGCTCCATAACATGGAGCTTGTCAATGGGGGCCCGGTTGGTTCTCCCGCAATGCTAACTTGTGAACTCGGTCAGATCCGGAAGGAAGCAGCCGCAGCAGGTGACGCGTGTGCCGGGATGTAGCTGGCAGGGCCCCCACCCAATTCCCCCTCCAGCTTTTCTTAACTCGCTACTTTTAATCGTATAATTTTGATTTAACGAACGAATTTCCATACCGCGACCGGGACTTTATCGTAGAGTTTATTCATTGTCAGTTCGGCAAGACGATGATCGGCAGCGGAATAAAATACGGCCAGCTCGTTTTCAGATAATTCGTATTTATTCTTTTCTATTACACGCTCAAGGGTGTCGATTGACCGACAGCGCCTCAGGCGCATCAAATAATCAGTTTTGGTTAGAAGTTTGTCTGTCATTGTTAAACCGTTGAAAAAATAATGGGTTGCTAAAATGAATGGCTTGCCTGCGAGACGACCTGAGCACATTCCTCTATGAAAATATTAAACAAACGCTTCGCTGTTTTTTGCCAGCGCTGTAAATCCTGAACGTTGATTCCGTAATTACTAAAGAGCATGAACGTATCATCCAGGTATTCATCTACCTGACTTATGAGTTCATCATCTTCAATATGTTTAATTTTGTAATTCATGGTGAATCCGGCAATATGCTCGATCAAATCGTTAAGCTGCAAATTGATTGCCGAAGTAGGATCATTAACCCATCCATGATGGCTATCACCTAATGTAGCCATGCTTTCATCATACAAGTTTTCACACAAGAATTTAAGCTGGGCGATATCATGCCTTTTTGGTGAGTATTCGTCCATCTTTTTCCCCTCCATAGCTAGTGAAAGATGCCGCATGTGCGGGCTTTTCAGCGAGTTGTGTGCCAGGAAGTGATAAGGGTTATCTCGTTATTAACCCCTGCTAAAATATAACGTAGATAATATGTCTTTTTAATAACAGTTTTGTAAATCAAAATTCGTCTGCGGCTGTTGCTGGTTCAGTATCAATAAAATCAAAAACGAGCGCATCGCCTGTGTGATGAAAATTGACCGTTTCGCTTAGGGTTTCCTCAGCATCAATATCGAGGCAGGCGTTGAACAGGGACCAACGAAAACTATAGGCCATCTTATAACGTGATTCACCTAAATATTCTATAGAAATAATTTTGATACTCTCGGGAACATATTGGGCATTTTGTGAATACCAAATCAATGATCCTGTAAGTTCATCCGCTATTTTGGGAATAATCCGCTGAATAACCTCAGCCAATGCCGCCGGGTTACCCTCAGTTTTTTCTAAATTACATGAGATGGTTTTGCGCACTTTTTCCCCATGAGTTAATTAATGCTTATAGAGATAATTAGTCTTAAGAGGCTATTAATCAAGCCCCTAAACAGTGCTGTTAACTATCTTGATGATTTGGCTATTATTTATCTTAGTAGATAAAACCATTTACTGCGATAGATAAAAGTCGGAAGTTGAGTTTTTTTTATATAACCGCCCATGCCTCAGCCCTATTTTGGAAATAATTAGATACATTTTGCCGATATCTTCTTAAATAAAAAATCCGGTATATTGTTATGTTATAACATAACTAAAGGGTGTCATGGTGAGTTCAAACTTCACTCTGTCGCAGCATGCGACACTTTTTTGCCGCTCGTCCGGGCTGCGCCTGATGCTTGCCGCAGGGCTGGCATTTATTCTGCTGCTACTCACCGGGTGGGCGTTGGCCTGATGATTACCTTCAAACAGCTTACCGTGGGCTATCAGGGCAGGGCGGTCACCCCGGCGTTGGATGGCACCTTGTTGACGGGCTCAATGACTGCCCTGGTTGGCGCTAATGGTTCCGGAAAATCAACCTTACTGAAAACGCTGGCCGGTTTATTGCACCCGGTCAGCGGGTCACTCAGTCTGCCTCGTTCATCCGTCAATATCGCCTGGCTGCCGCAGCAGTCTGAAATTGACCGCAGTTTTCCCATAAGCCTGTTCGATCTGGTGGCGATGGGATGTTGGAAAAAATGCGGTTGGTTCGGTGGTATAGATAAGGCCATGCGGCGAAGCGTTATGTCAGCGCTGGAAAAGGTCGATATGCTCGACTTTGCCTTCGCTCAGCCAGGCACGCTCTCCGGTGGGCAGCTGCAGCGTGTGCTTTTCGCGCGTTTATTAGTGCAGGAGGCCAGCCTGCTGCTGCTTGATGAACCCTTCACAGGCATTGATAGTCAGACAACCCAACAGCTGCTATCGCTGCTCAAAGAGCGCCACGAAGCAGGCTGTACGCTGATTGTCGTTCTCCATGATATGGCAACGGTGGAGAACTATTTTCCACAGCGTATACGCCTGCAGGAGCATCATGCCGAATGGTCCGTTTCCGATAGCGTGCTGTCCCGGCAGCATTCCCCGCGTTCTTTGGGGGCGTAATGATCCTGTCCGTAATGCATCCCTTTATTGAATTTGGTTTTATGCGTCGCGCGCTGGTGGCCTGCATTGCGCTTTCGCTCAGTGCCACGCCACTGGGAATATTTCTTCTGTTACGCAGAATGAGCCTGGTGGGCGACGCACTCTCCCATGCCGTTTTACCCGGTGCAGCAATTGGCTATCTGATTTCCGGACTGTCTCTGGTCGCAATGGGCACCGGCGGGGTGATTGCCGGATTATCCGTTGCGCTGCTATCAGGGGCGGTGAGCCGCTACACCCCGCTGCGGGAGGATGCCAGCTTTGCCGGATTTTACCTCGGATCGCTGGCGCTGGGCGTTACCCTCGTTTCGCTGCGCGGATCCAGCGTCGATCTGCTGCATGTCCTCTTTGGCTCCCTGTTAGCCGTAGATAATCCCTCCATTATGTTGGTGAGCGGTATCGCCGTCGGGTCATTGCTGATACTCGCAATAATTTACCGCCCGCTGGTCATTGATGCCTTTGATCCCACTTTTTTGCGCGCTCAAAACCGCTGGGCCGCTCCGCTGGTACACGGCATTTTTCTGATACTGGTCGTTATCAATCTGGTCGCGGGATTCCAGGTGCTGGGCACCCTGATGTGCGTGGGGCTGATGATGCTCCCTGCTGCTGCCGCCCGTTTCTGGAGCCTGACGCTACCGGGCACGATTTTGGCAGCGATGATCCTGGCCGTTGCGGCCAGTTTTAGCGGCCTGATGGGGTCATTTTACCTCTCTCTGCCCGCGGGGCCGGCGGTCGTGCTCAGCGCGGCCATGCTGTTTTTTATCTCAATTCTTTTGGGACCCTGCGGCGGCCTCTTCCGTTCGCACGGTCGTTTTTCTGGTGGTAAGGAGAAAGCATGAAAAAGTTACCCGTCGCGCTGGCGCTGGCATCATTACTGGTCGCGCCCCTGGCTATGGCTAAAACCGTCAACACGGTAGCCAGTTTTTCAGTACTGGCTGATATCGTGAAGCAGGTGGGAGGCTCTCACGTCAACGTTAAAAGTCTGGTGGGTCCGGATGGCGATCCGCATAGTTTTGAACCCACGCCCCAGGATAGTCAGGCGCTGGCTAAAGCCGATGTTGTATTTGTCAGCGGCCTGGGCCTGGAAGGGTGGATGGATCGCCTTGTTAAGGCATCAGGCTATAAAGGGGAGGTGATCGTCAGCTCTGAAGGGATCGCCACGCGCTCAATGGAGGAGGAGGGGAGAGCCATAACCGATCCCCATGCCTGGAATAGCATGAAGAACGGCGTGGTTTATGCCACTAACGTAATGAACGCGCTGATCAAAGCCGATCCGGCTGATGCGGATTATTTTCGTCAGCAGGGATCGGCCTATATTGCGCAGCTTAAGAAACTGGACCGCTGGGCACAATCCAGCTTCGCGGCCATTCCTCTGGAAAAACGCAAGGTGCTGACCAGTCACGATGCCTTTGGCTACTTCGGCCAGCGCTACGGCGTGAGCTTTATGTCCCCTGTTGGTTTCTCAACCGAGTCTGAGGCCAGCGCATCTGATGTCGCGGCGCTTATTACCCAGCTCAAAAGCGAGCATATCCACACCTATTTTATTGAAAATCAGACGGATCCTCGTCTGGTTAAGCAGATCGCTGCCTCCTCAGGCGCTCAGCCCGGTGGGGAACTCTACCCGGAAGCGCTAACCCGCAAAGGGGGAGACGCGGCAACCTATACCGCGGCGTTTACGCATAATGTCAATGTCATGGTCGCCAGCATGAAATAACGAAGATAAGGGCGCTGATGTGAGCTGAGCAAGCGTCAGCGCCAAAAAAAACGGGCCATCAATTAATGGCCCGTTTTTTATAAGCGGAGATTAGCGTTTCTTTTTTCTTCCCTGTACTGCCTTAAAGCGTGGATTGCTTTTACAGATGACGTAAATCCGCCCCTTACGACGCACCACCCGGCAATCCTTGTGGCGTTTTTTAGCTGAAGCCAGTGAGCTTAAAACCTGCATGATGCGACCTTACTGAGTTTTAGAAAAAAAACGGCCAAAACGCTCATTAAACCGATGCGCGCTGCCCTCTTTGGCAAAATCTTTCTGCTTGCCGGTATAGTGCGGATGAGAGGCTGAAGAGGTATCCAGCGGCACATAAGGCCAGGTTTTGCCATCCCGCTCCACGGTACGGTCAGTTTTAATCGTCGAGCCCACCATAAACCAGGCATCGGCGCTGGTGTCATGGAACGCGACGGTGCGGTAGGCCGGATGAATATTCGATTTCATAAAGTGCATCCTTTTTGATATGTTATAACATAACACCAATTATGCCCCCACCTTTACGTAAATGCAAGTGCAGCCGGAGGGAAGACCAGCGGAGGAAAGGACGTCAGCGCTCAGGGTGCTGGAACAGAGTGGGTGTAAAGATGGAGATGTTCAGCGAGGATGAATGAGGCAGGGAGTTGAAGTCGCGGGGGAGTCATTCCAAAAAAAAGAGGCCGCGGGCGGCCTCTTTTATGTTTCGTTCAGGAAAGATTAGTGCTGATGCTGGTCATCGGGATGACCGTGCTCAAGCTCTTCTTTGTTTTTACTGAAGCGGCGGCGGACCACCACAAAGAATACCGGAACAAAGAAGATGGCAAGAATAGTAGCGGTCACCATCCCGCCCATCACGCCAGTCCCTACCGCATTCTGCGCACCGGAACCTGCACCGGTGCTGATAGCCAGCGGCAGTACGCCGAGAATAAAGGCCAGAGAGGTCATAAGAATCGGACGAAGACGCATACGTACCGCCTCAAGCGTAGATTCAACCAGCCCTTTGCCCTCTTTCTCCATCAGATCCTTAGCAAACTCAACAATCAGTATGGCGTTCTTCGCTGACAGGCCAATGGTTGTTAACAGCCCTACCACGAAGTAAACGTCGTTACTGAGCCCGCGCAGCGCGGTGAAGAGTAGCGCCCCGATAACACCTAATGGCACTACCAGCATAACGGAGAACGGAATTGACCAGCTCTCATACAGCGCCGCGAGGCAGAGGAATACCACGATCAGCGAGATAGCGTAGAGTGCGGGTGCCTGGTTACCGGATAAGCGTTCCTGATAGGACATACCGGTCCAGTCAAAGCCAATGCCCTGCGGCAGCTTCGAGGCCAGCTGTTCCATCAGATTCATCGCTTCACCCGAACTTTTGCCTTCCGCTGCCTGACCAAGGATCTCCATTGACGGCAGCCCGTTGTAACGTTCCAGACGCGGTGAACCATACTGCCATTTTGCACTGGCGAAGGCTGAGAATGGCACCATCTGGCCGTTAGAGCCGCGGACGTACCACTTATTGATATCATCCGGAAGCATACGGGAATCGGCCTGGCCCATCACATACACTTTCTTCACGCGGCCACGGTCAATAAAGTCATTGACGTAGGAACCGCCCCAGGAGGCACCGATGGTGGTGTTGATATCAGAAATCGATACGCCAAGGGCTTCGGCTTTCTCCTGATCGATCATCAGCTTGTACTGTGGCGTATCTTCCAGACCGTTTGGACGAACACCCACCAGCGTATCCGAATGCTGGGCAACCATGCCTAACAGCTGATTACGGGCCTTGGTCAGTGCATCGTGTCCAAGGTTAGCCTGATCGATAAGCTCAAAGTCAAAGCCCGTTGCGTTACCCAGTTCGATAATCGCTGGCAGGTTGAACGGAATGACCATGGCATCTTTGATGGCGCCGAAGGCCTGCATCGCACGGCCCGCGATACCATCAACTTTGTTTGCCGCACCGCTACGATCGTCCCAGGGTTTGAGACTGACGAAGGCAATACCGGTATTCTGTCCGCGACCCGCAAAGCCGAAGCCGTTAACGGTAAAGACCGAATTAACGTTAGCCTTCTCTTTGGTCAGGAAGTAGTCAGTCACCTGATCGAGCACTTTTTGCGTACGCTCCTGCGTTGCGCCAGCAGGTAGCTGTGCCTGCGCCAGCAGCAGCCCCTGATCTTCTTCCGGCAGGAAGGAGGTCGGTAGCTTAACGAAGATCACCGCCATCAGAGCCACAATCGCCAGATAGATCAGCAGATAGCGGCCCGTGCTGCGGATGATATGGCCTACGCTGTTGGTATAGTGATCGGTGCTCTTTTCAAACATGCGGTTAAACCAACCAAAGAAGCCGGTCGTGATACCGTGATCGCCCTTTTTGATAGGTTTTAGCATGGTGGCGCAGAGTGCTGGCGTCAGTACCAGTGCAACAATAACTGACAGCACCATTGCCGATACGATGGTGATAGAGAACTGACGATAGATAACGCCGGTTGAACCGCCAAAGAATGCCATCGGAATAAATACCGCCGACAGGACCATGGCGATACCGACCAGCGCGCCCTGGATCTGCTCCATCGACTTACGGGTCGCTTCCTTCGGCGGCAGGCCCTCTTCGGCCATAACACGCTCGACGTTCTCTACCACCACGATGGCATCATCGACCAGCAGGCCTATCGCCAGCACCATCCCAAACATCGTTAGCGTGTTTATGGAATAGCCAAAAGCATTGATAATCGCGAACGTACCCAGCAGAACGACCGGCACCGCAATCGTCGGGATCAGCGTTGCGCGGAAATTTTGCAGGAACAGGTACATCACGATAAACACCAGCACAATCGCCTCAATCAGGGTTTTCACCACTTCATTGATGGAGATTTTAACAAACGGCGTTGTATCGTAAGGGTAAACCACCTTCATCCCTGCCGGGAAGAAAGGCTCCAGTTTGCCCAGCTCTGCTTTTACCGCGGCGGCGGTATCCAGTGCGTTAGCGCCGGTCGCCAGCTTGATACCGATACCGGAGGCCGGTTTACCGTTATAGCGTGCGATGATCTCGTAGTTTTCACCCCCCAGCTCAATTTTCGCCACGTCCCTGAGCAGTACGCGCGACCCATCCGTATTCACCTTCAGCAGAATTTTGCCGAATTCGTCGGTTGAGGTCAGACGCGTTTGCGCGATGATTGAGGCGTTGAGCTGCTGGCCCGGTACCGGTGGTGAACCGCCTAACTGGCCGGCCGCCACCTGGGCATTTTGCGCGGTAATAGCGCTAATCACGTCCACCGGCGTCAGCTGATAGTTGTTCAGCTTGTGCGGGTCCATCCAGATACGCATTGCATACTGCGCACCAAATATCTGGGTGTCACCCACGCCCAGCGTACGGCTGATGGGGTCTTTGATGTTGGAGGCAACGTAGTCCGAAATATCGTTCTGCGTCATACTGCCGTCCTGGCTAACAAACCCGGCTACCATCAGGAAGCTGCTGGAGGATTTTTGAACCTGAATCCCCTGCTGTTGCACTTCCTGCGGGAGCAGAGGCGTAGCCAGCTGCAGTTTGTTCTGCACCTGAACCTGTGCGATATCGGGATCGGTACCTGACTGGAAGGTCAGCGTAAGCTGCAACGTACCGGATGAATCGCTGTTTGATGACATATACATCAGGCCATCAATGCCGTTCATATTTTGTTCAATTACCTGGGTAACTGAGTCCTGTAGCGTTTTAGCATCCGCACCCGGGTAAGTCGCTCGAATCTGAACTGACGGCGGCGCAACATTGGGATATTGCTCAATCGGCAGTTTTAGAATCGACAGCACGCCCGCCAACATAATAATGATGGCGATGACCCACGCAAAAATGGGGCGATCGATAAAGAACTTAGCCATGTATCAGCGGCTCCTGTTTAAGACTTAGGTTGTTCAGACTTTGCCTTGTCGGCATCATCTGTACTGACTTCCTGTGGCGTAACCTGAGCGCCAGGTTTCGCACGCTGAACGCCAGTCGTAATGACCTTATCGCCAGGTTTCAGTCCGGCAGTCACCAGCCACTTATCACCAATCGCCTGCTCGGCTGTGATCGTACGGGATTCGACTTTGTTATCTGCCCCAACGACCAGTGCGGAGGCTTCGCCGGTTGGCGTACGGGTTACGGCCTGCTGCGGAACTAACAGTGCATCAGGATTGGTGCCCTCTTCCAGACGCGCGCGAACGAACATTCCTGGCAGTAAGCTCTCATCAGGATTCGGGAAAACCGCGCGCAGCGTAATGGAACCGGTGCTCTCATCGACGGTAACCTCAGAAAATTCTAATGTTCCGCTCTGCGGATATTCTTTACCATCCTGCGTTAACAGTTTGACCTTAGCCTTACCGTCAACCTGCTTTAACGTGCCCGATCTCAGCTCGTTACGCAGGCGCATAAAGTCTTCACTGGACTGGGTAACATCAACATAGATGGGATCGAGCTGCTGCACCGTTGCCAGCGCGGTCGTTTGTCCACTCTGCACCAGTGCGCCTTCCGTTACGGAAGATTTACCAATGCGCCCGCTGATAGGAGAGGTGACACGCGTATACGCCAGATTGATGCGTGCGGTTTCGACATTCGCCTGTGCCGCCTGAACGGCTGCCGATGTCTGACCCTGGGTGGCCATCGCCTGATCGTAATCCTGCTGGCTGATGTATTTGGTGCCCAGCAACGGCTTATAGCGTTTCACCGTTACTGCGGCAATATTCGCATTGGCCTGAGCCTGAGCCAAATCGCCTTTTGCACTGTCCCATGCGGCTTTATAAGGTGCAGGATCAATCTGGTAGAGAGATTCCCCCGCCTTAATATCCGTACCTTCAGCAAAGTTGCGCTTCAAAATGATGCCTGAAACCTGTGGGCGAACTTCAGCAACACGGAACGACGAGGTACGACCGGGAAGATCGGTAGTAATGGTGAGCGGGGAACTTTTCAGCGTCACCACACCGACTTCAGGTGGTTTCTGTTGTCCAGTCTGCTGCTCTTTGTTATCACATCCTGTTAGCACTAAGCTGCCTGAAAGCATCAGAACGGCCGCCAGAGGCGTTAACCCTCTGTTTTTGTTCATAAATAAACCTCGAGTGTCCGATATCGATTGTTCAATGGATCACAAACCCATAAACCCATTGCTGCGTTTAAATTATGGTCGTGCTATGGTACATACATTCGCAAATGTATGTAAGTCCACCTTTTTGTAAAAAACTCCCTATGGCACGAAAAACCAAACAGCAGGCGTTAGAAACGCGAAATCACATCCTTGATGCGGCTATAGAAAGATTTTCCGAGCACGGTGTGTCTAAAACGTCACTGGCCGATATTGCGAATACAGCAGGGGTGACGCGTGGTGCAATTTACTGGCATTTCAAAAACAAAAGCGATTTGCTGAATGAGATTTGGGCCCAGTCCGAATCAGGCCTGAAAGACTTAGAACATGAGTATCAGTTAAAACATCCTTCTGATCCACTATCCGTTATGAAAGCGATGCTAACGTATGTCCTTGAAGCCACAGCCCGGGACAGGCGAAGACGTTCGCTTATGGAAATAATTTTCCACAAATGCGAATTTGTCGGCGAAATGGCGACTTTGCAGTTTATACAACGGACGCTGTTTCTGGAATGCTACGAAAAAATTGAAGATGTCCTGCGGGAGTGTATGGCAGCGGGGCAGTTGCCGGTGAATCTTGATACCCGCCGCACCGCGATTGTGCTACGCGGTTATATGACGGGGATCATGGAGAACTGGCTGTTTATGCCTGACAGCTTCGATATGGCGGCCGATGCGCCACAGTTGATCGACGTCCTGATTGATATGATGCAGCACGGCCAGACGCTTCGCGTGCCGCAGATGCAACCCGTTTAATCGCCAGGGACCAGCTTTTTTTCAAAATCCCGCTGTACAATCGCCAGCGCGGCCAGCACCGTTTGTGGCGCAATATTGTTCTCCTCCAGCAGCATAATTAAATCCACGGCCAGCCTGACCTCTTCGGGAGCGGTTTCCAGCGACATCGTTATCTCCTTAATCTCAACCTTCAGGTTATATGCGCAGCTTTCTTACGACCAGCAGCATGACAAGTGCGCCAGCCAGCGCTGCAAGCAGCCCCTCAGGCGACAGTTCCGCCAGCATCGCATCATTTAAGAAAGCGCTTATATAGCCGCCAATCAGCGCGCCTACGACGGTAAGCACCAGGGCGGGGACCCGGCCGCCGGGGCGGCCATGCAAAACGATACGTGAGGCAAGGCCGGTCAGCAGCCCGATGATAATCCAGCAGAGAAGCCCCATCCTTACTCTCCAGTCAGAAATTTAACACAGTATATACGACACAGACGAACCGGTAGCCGCCTAGCGTTCCCGAAACTCAATCGCCCGCTCGATTCGCTTCAGTGCCTGCAGGCAGCGCTGCAATCTGCCCTCCAGCGCGGCGATCTCGCGCTGCAGGGTTTGCTGCTGGGCCAGGGTTTCACGCGTCGCAAGCTGGCTTTCACGATCCGCTATCATGGCGCGCAGGCGGCGCTCATAGTCCTGGTGCTCCGCCAGCTTCTCATAAAGGTTTACGCTGACGGGTTCCTTTTGCGCTTCACCCTTGCGCAGGCGCTGGGTAGCCAGCTCGCGCTGGAGTGCACCCATTTGCAGTACGATCCGCTCGGCCATCCAGGCGACGCTATCGGTGCGGCGATCATCGACGCTCTGCCTCAGCTGCGCGAGGCTTTGCCGGACTTCCAGCAGATAATCTCCCAGCCGGGTGGTATGACAATAAAACAGCTGGTGGTCAAAGCGGGCGCTGGGGGTGCGTTTATTCGCATGGGGTGCCACAGCCTGGGCCAGAAGGTCGAGTTTTTCTTCCAGCTGTTGCAGCAGAAGGGCACTTTTCATCTTGATTCTCTCCGGTGAGCGCATCGTTATGATACCCTCATTTCAGGGGCTTCCCGCTTCAGTCTTCTATTCTACCGATTATTGTCGTCCAGGGCTGTTACTTCGCAGGATGACATGGTGTTCTCCCCGCGGCGACGTGCAGCGGCGGTTGATACCGCGCAACAAATGCCGTGATTTTTCTTACCATGGTTGCATTTGTCCGGGAGTTTGCATAGATTTGGTCGTTTTCGTGCGCGGCTTCCCCCTGACGTTATCGTTTTGCTCTGCGAAGGTCTTCGCAAGAGCAGCCGGAGCTGCGCGAGTCAGATTTGTATTTACCAGGCATAACACTATGACCGCGACTGCGCAGCAGCTTGAATTTCTTAAAAACAGTATCAAAAGTATCCCGGATTACCCTAAGCCGGGCATCCTGTTTCGTGACGTAACCAGCCTGCTGGAAGATCCTAAAGCGTTCGCACTCAGTATTGAACTGTTCGTTGAACGCTATCGTGATGCAGGTATTACCAAAGTTGTGGGTACGGAAGCCCGGGGTTTCCTGTTTGGCGCGCCGGTGGCCTTAGGGCTGGGCGTTGGCTTTGTTCCGGTGCGTAAACCCGGCAAGCTGCCGCGTAAAACCTTCGCTGAAACCTACGAGCTGGAGTACGGCAGCGATCGGCTGGAACTGCACTGCGATGCGATTCAGCCCGGCGATACCGTGCTGGTGGTGGACGATCTGCTGGCAACCGGCGGCACCATTGAGGCAACGGTTAAGCTGATCCGCCGCGCGGGCGGCACGGTTAATCAGGCCGCATTTGTGATCAATCTTTTTGACCTGAGCGGTGAAGAGCGCCTGAAAGCTCAGGGCATCGAATCGTTCAGCCTCGTGAAGTTCCCGGGACACTGATCCCTTCTGCGTTCAGCCTCGCCGTCAGGGTGGGGCTGTGATAGCATTACCCTCCGGTCCACCCAACACATTCTGCGAATTAATGAGCTATCAGGTACTGGCCCGCAAGTGGCGTCCACAAGCGTTTACTGATGTTGTCGGTCAGGAGCATGTCCTGACAGCGCTGGCGAATGGCCTGTCGCTCGGCCGCATCCATCACGCCTATCTTTTTTCCGGCACCCGAGGGGTCGGAAAGACCACGATTGCCCGTCTGCTCGCCAAGGGGCTGAACTGCGAAACTGGCATCACCGCCACCCCCTGCGGGCAGTGCGATAACTGCCGTGAAATCGAACAGGGGCGCTTTGTCGATCTGATCGAGATTGATGCCGCCTCGCGTACCAAAGTCGAGGATACGCGCGATCTGCTGGATAACGTGCAGTACGCCCCGGCGCGCGGTCGTTTTAAAGTCTATCTGATTGACGAAGTCCATATGCTCTCCCGTCACAGCTTTAACGCGCTGTTGAAAACGCTGGAAGAGCCGCCGGGCCACGTAAAATTTCTGCTGGCGACCACCGATCCGCAAAAGCTGCCGGTGACCATCCTCTCCCGCTGCCTTCAGTTCCACCTGAAGGCGCTGGATGTTGAGCAGATCCGTGGGCAGCTAGAGCATGTCCTGCACGAGGAGCAGGTTGACGCGGAGGCGCGTTCGCTCCAGCTTATTGCCCGCGCGGCTGACGGCAGCATGCGTGATGCCCTCAGTCTGACCGACCAGGCTATCGCTATGGGGCAGGGGCAGGTGACCACCGCTACCGTCAGCGCCATGCTGGGTACGCTGGACGACGAGCAGCCGCTGGCGCTGATTGAAGCCCTGGTGGATGCGCAGGGTGAGCAGTTGATGTCGCTGCTCAACCAGGCGGCCTCGCGTGGCGTGGAGTGGGAAGCGCTGCTGGTGGAAATGCTGACGCTTCTGCATCGCGTTGCGATGATTCAGCTTCTGCCCTCGGCGCTGGGCGACGATTTTGCCGCTGTCGAACAGCGCTTGAGGGAGCTGGCCCGCGTTATCCCCCCGGCGGAGGTTCAGCTTTATTACCAGACGCTGCTGGTTGGGCGCAAAGAGCTGCCGCTGGCGCCGGATCGTCGGATGGGCGTCGAGATGACGCTGCTCAGGGCACTGGCATTCCACCCCCGCGAGGTGATCGCCGAGCCGGTGGCTCGCCCGGTGATGACGCCACAGGCCCAGCCTGCGGCCGTTCAGTCCGATCCGGTACGGGCACCTGGCGGTATTGCGCCGCCGCATACGGTGCAGCCGGGTAACGCTTCCGGCGGGTCGCCCCCGGCGCAGCAAAATGCTGCGCCGGGGGCGGCACCCGCTGAGGCCAGCCCACCTGCGCCGACGCAGCAGGATGCCCCTCCCGCCTCGCTGCCTGAAAGTACCAGTCAGCTGCTACAGGCGCGTACCCAGCTGATGCGTCAGCAGGGAGTAACCAAATTAAAAAAGAGTGAGCCGGCGGCGCTAAGTGCGCGGCCGGCAGCTTCAGCGCTGGAGCGACTGGCTTCCGTTACCGAGCGGGGTCAGAAGCGGTCAGCCGCTGCAGCGCCGTCCGCCCCGGTAAAAAAAGAGGCCTATCGCTGGAAAACGCAAAAGCCGGACGAGGCTAAACCGGCCCCGGTAGCTACGCCAAAAGCGCTGCGTACCGCGCTGGAGCATGAGAAAACGCCCGAACTGATGGCCAGGCTGGCGGCTGAATCGCTGCTGCGCGATGCGTGGGCGGCAGAAGTGGCGACCCTGACCCTGCCAAAGCTGGTACAGCAGCTGGCGCTGAACGCCTGGAAAGAGGTCAGCGAAAGCGGCATCTGCCTGCATCTGCGGTCCAGCCAGCGCCATCTGAATTCACCCGCAGCGCAGCAGGTGCTGAGTGAAGCGATGAGTCAGGCGGCGGGTCAGCCGGTTGAACTTACACTCGTAGAAGACGATAATCCTGCGGTGTTAACGCCGCTGGAGTGGCGTCAGGCGATTTATGAAGAGAAGCTGGCGCAGGCGCGCCAGTCGATTAGCACGGATAATCATATTCAGACCCTGCGTCAGTTTTTTGACGCCGATGTGGATGAAGAGAGTATTCGCCCCCTTTGAAACGCTGCATCACTGCTCTGGCATGATTGCGGCCCGATCCGAGAGAGAAAACTATGTTTGGAAAAGCCGGACTGGGTAACCTGATGAAACAGGCCCAGCAAATGCAGGACAAAATGGCTCATGTGCAGGAAGAGATTGCTGCCATGGAAGTAACCGGTGAGTCAGGCGCTGGCCTGGTGAAAGTCACCATCAACGGTGCGCATAACTGCCGTCGCGTTGAGGTTGATCCAAGCCTGCTGGAAGACGACAAAGATATGCTGGAAGATCTGGTGGCAGCCGCCTTCAACGATGCGGCACGTCGCGTTGCCGAAGCGCAGAAAGAAAAAATGGCGGCCGTTTCCAGTGGTATGCAGCTGCCACCTGGCTTCAAGATGCCGTTCTGATGCAGACCAGCCCGCTCCTCGAAAGCCTGATGGAGTCGCTGCGCTGCCTGCCGGGCGTTGGGCCAAAGTCGGCCCAACGCATGGCGTTCCAGCTGCTACAGCGGGACCGTAGCGGCGGCATGCGCCTGGCCCAGGCCCTGACGCGCGCCATGTCAGAGATTGGGCACTGCGCGGACTGCCGGACCTTTACCGAGCAGGACGTGTGTACCATCTGTGCAAATACCCGTCGTCAGCAAAATGGCCTGATCTGTGTGGTTGAAAGCCCGGCCGACATTCATGCCATTGAGCAAACCGGGCAGTTCGCCGGACGCTACTTTGTGCTGATGGGCCATCTTTCTCCGCTGGACGGCATTGGCCCGAACGATATCGGGCTGGATCGGCTGGAACAGCGGCTGGAAAAAGAGACGATACATGAGGTCATTCTGGCCACCAATCCGACGGTAGAAGGTGAGGCGACCGCTAACTACATCGCCGAACTGTGCGGACAGTATGGCGTTGACGCCAGCCGCATCGCCCACGGCGTACCGGTCGGTGGCGAACTGGAAATGGTGGATGGCACCACGCTGTCACACTCCCTTGCCGGACGCCATAAGATTAGATTCTGACCACTCAACGGCACGATCGCCTGTGCCGTCTTGAAATCCCCAGCATTGCCCCCACCTTACTTCTCAACGTAGATCAACCTGAATCAGTTGAGGTAGAAATGACCATGAAAGGACAAGAGACGCGTGGCTTCCAGTCAGAGGTAAAACAGCTTCTGCACCTGATGATCCATTCCCTCTATTCAAATAAAGAAATTTTCCTGCGGGAGCTGATTTCCAACGCCTCCGATGCTGCCGACAAGCTGCGCTTTCGTGCGCTGTCCGTGCCGGATCTCTATGAAGGCGACGGTGAACTTCGCGTACGGGTTTCGGTTGATAAGGAAAACCGGACGCTGACGCTGAGTGACAACGGCATCGGTATGAGCCGGGACGAAGTCATTGAGAACCTGGGGACGATTGCCAAATCCGGCACCAAATCCTTCCTCGAGTCGTTGGGATCGGACCAGGCAAAAGACAGCCAGCTGATCGGTCAGTTCGGCGTTGGGTTCTACTCGGCCTTTATCGTTGCCGACAAGGTGACGGTTCGCACGCGTGCCGCCGGCGCCAGCGCCGACCAGGGCGTATTCTGGGAATCAGCGGGTGAGGGCGAATATACCCTTGCTGATATCACCAAAGAGGATCGGGGAACGGAGATCACCCTGCATCTGCGCGAAGGTGAAGATGAGTTCCTGGATGCCTGGCGCGTGCGCAGCATCATCAGCAAGTATTCCGATCATATTGCGCTGCCCGTTGAGATCGAAACCCATAACGAGGAAGAGAACACCACCGCCTGGGAGAAGATCAACAAGGCGCAGGCGCTGTGGACGCGCAATAAGGCCGACATCAGCGACGAAGAGTATAAAGAGTTCTATAAGCACGTCTCGCATGACTTCGCCGACCCGCTGACCTGGAGCCATAACCGCGTTGAGGGCAAGCAGGAGTACACCAGCCTGCTCTATATCCCGACCCAGGCCCCCTGGGATATGTGGAATCGTGACCACAAGCATGGCCTGAAGCTGTACGTCCAGCGTGTGTTTATCATGGACGACGCTGAGCAGTTTATGCCGAACTATCTGCGCTTCGTGCGCGGTCTGATAGATTCCAGCGATCTGCCGCTGAACGTCTCCCGTGAAATTTTGCAGGATAGCCGCATCACTCAGAACCTGCGAAATGCGCTGAGCAAACGTGCGCTGCAGATGCTGGAAAAAGTCGCGAAGGATGATGAAGAGAAGTACCAGCAGTTCTGGCAGCAGTTCGGACTGGCCCTGAAAGAGGGGCCGGCAGAGGACAACGCAAACGCGGAAACCATTGCTAAACTGCTGCGTTTTGCCTCTACCAGCAGCGAAGGCCCGGCGCAGACCGTGTCGCTGGAAGACTACGTTAGCCGCATGGTCGAAGGGCAGGAAAAAATTTACTACATCACCGCTGACAGCTATGCCGCAGCGAAAAGCAGCCCGCACCTTGAGCTGTTCCGTAAGAAAGGTATCGAAGTCCTGCTGCTCTCTGACCGTATTGATGAGTGGATGATGAGCTACCTGACTGAATTTGATGGTAAATCATTCCAGTCCGTCAGTAAGGCAGATGATGAGCTAAGCAAGCTGGCCGACGAAGAGAGCGAAGAGCAGAAAGAGGCCGAAAAGGCGCTGGAACCCTTCGTTGAACGCGTGAAGACGCTGCTTGGCGACCGCGTGAAGGAAGTGCGTCTGACGCATCGCCTGACCGATACGCCAGCCATTGTCACCACCGAAGCCAATGACATGAGTACCCAGATGGCGAAACTGTTTGCGGCAGCGGGGCAGGCAGTGCCGGAAGTGAAGTATCTGTTTGAGCTGAACCCGGATCACGCGCTGGTTAAGCGCGCGGCCGATACCGAGGATGAGGCCCGCTTTGGCGAATGGGTTGAGCTGCTGCTGGATCAGGCGATGTTTGCCGAGCGCGGTACGCTGGACGATCCGAACCAGTTTATTCGCCGTATGAATCAGCTGCTGTTGGCGTAAACCTTAGCGCTACAGCATCCTGCTCACAGGCCCCGCCCGCAATCGCTGGCGGGGCCTTATTGTTTGTGGGCTGCCTTATCATCATCCGACGCTGGCCGCCTCCTCCAGCAGCCAGCGACGAAACAGTTTTATCTCCCGCTCCTCAATACGCGACGCCTTTACCATCATCCAGGTTGCCCGGTCGACTTCTGCGAACCCCAATGGCGCTATCAGGGTGCCTTCACGGATCTCTTTACGCACCAGAATCTGCGGCGTCATGATGATCCCCAGCCCGTTTCGCGCGGCCTGAATGGCCAGCGTCAGATTATCAAAATGCCTTCCCGCCCAGAAATCCCCCTTTGCGCCGGTTTTTTTTGCCCATTCTGCCCAGGCGTGCAGCTTGGTATCGGCATGCAGCAGGGAAAGGGTGGAAAAGTCCGTTTCATAGGTGAGATTCCGGGCGACCCCGGGCGCACAAACCGGGCCAATATAATCAACGGTAATCAGCGTGGCGGCGATGTCATCCTGTACCGGCTGCTCATGGCTGAGGATCAGCACGTCAGACTGCTCGCTTCTGACGCGCTCGATATCAACATGCGTTTGAAAAGTCAGGGCTATATCGCTATGAAGTGCCGAGAAACGGCTGATGCGCGGGATAAGCCACTGGGCCAGAAAGCTGGGGGCGCAGGAGACGGTCAGGCTGTTGATATTGCGGGCGCGAATTTTCTCACAGGTGGTCTCAATTTCACGAAAGGTTTGCATGCAGCAAACCTTCAGCCGCTCGCCGTCTGAGGTGAGATGCACCCTGCCGTTAGCGCGATTAAACAGCGGTTTCCCCAGCCACTCTTCCAGCAGCTTGATCTGATGGCTTACCGCGCTGTGGGTGACGTTGAGCGACTGCGCAGCCTGGCTGAAGCTTTGATGTAGCGCTGCCGAATGAAAATAGCGCAGGGCGCGCAGGGAAGGGAGGCCAGTCATAAGTAAACCCTGTTAGTAAAACTAACAGCCAGTGTCTGTTTATATCATTTTAATGTCCAGCGCGTTTTCCATAATCTGATTTCAGAGGCGAAACGGCACAGGCTCGTTAACGCTAAGCGCCCCTTCAGGGAAGACGCATTACAGAGCGGATCCTCCTTATTCAGTCAGCGATGACGACTATCAGCCATGTGAAGGACAGGAAAATGACCATTCAGCATACAGCAAAAACACAGCTCGTCATGTTTACCGGTGGCCGGGACAGCACGCTGGCAGCATGTTATTTAATGTTACAGGGGATCCCCGTTCACCTCTGGTCAGGCAACAGCGGATGTTCACTGCACCGCGGCATTTTGTCGCATCGCGTTGAAGAGTTGAAATCCCGCTTTGGCGAGCTGGTTGTCGGTCATACCGTGGCTGATATCAGCGGTGCATTTCGCTCCATCGCCATCGAACACCTTGAAGCTGACATTCTGAAATACCGCAAAAATCTGGTTTTGCTGGGCGAAAAGCTGGCAATTCACGCGCATCTTGTCGACTTCTGCCGCCGCAATGACATCAACACCATCAATGATGGCATTACGCATTACCAGATGGAGTTCCCCGAACAGCGTCCGATCGCCAAAACCTTCCTGATGGAGATGATGGCGCAGTTTGACATCAACTATCAGTCACCCATCTATGAATTTGCGCAGTCGGCGGATGACGTAAAATATCGCCTGCTACAACTGGGGATCTCAACCAAATCGCTGGAAGGGATCAGTATTTTTGCTGACAGCTTCTCGACGCCGGGTGATGACACCATTCTCGCCTACCTGAAAGATAAAACGCCGCTGGCCCTGAATATCGTGCGCTTCCTGGCCGGAGAAACGCTGATGACACCCGTGGAGAAAACCGCCAGTGCCGCAGCCTGATCGCACATGTACCCCCGACGTAGCTGAGGGGCTACGTTCTCCCCGGGAGGCTGATATGAACGTGATCGTCAAGTGCTCGGCGGTGATTATTCATCAGCGTTCACTGCTGCTGACGCGAAAACGCGGTACGCGAATCTTTATTTCGCCCGGCGGTAAACCCGAACGAGGGGAAGACCACCTGAGCTGCCTGAAACGGGAGCTCCAGGAAGAGCTGGGCGTGCAGGTCAAGTCCTTCCGGCCCTTTGGTCTGTTTCACGGCAGGGCGGAGTTTGAATCCATGGCGATTGAGAATCACGTGTATCACGTCGAGATCGTTGGCCTGCCCCGCGCGGGTGCGGAGATAGAGGAAATTGCATGGGTTAACTACCGCCGACCGCCCTGTGAAATCGCAGTCGGTTCCATCTTTCGCGACAACGTCATGCCACTGCTTTATCAGCAAGAGTTAATCAATTAATGGATGCTTCTTCGTTATCTCCCGATCTACAAAAACGCCACGGCGAACAATTTTATAAGCGAGCGCTTATGCAGCGAGATGAATTACGGGATGAATTAACCCGCGTCTACCATCTGCAGGATTATGAGCTTTACTTCGTCCAGTCCGTGCGGGTTGGCCTGGTTATTCTGTCGCATCTTTTCTATAAGCAGGAGACGACGCTCTGTCTGGCTAAGCAGGCGCATTATCAGCCGGTCAGCGAGCTTTTCCAGCGTCCGACATCGCTCTGTACCGGGCCGGGCAATGTGCCGATTATCACCCATGTCAGCCCCTATACCGGCGAGGTCAATCCGCTAACCGATTGTAAAGGAAAGGGAGTGGTGGATGCTTCACACAGCTTCGCAACGAATCTGCACGATGAGCTGATTGCGTCGAGCTCAATCTTCGTCGCGCCGCTGCATAAGCATGCTTCGCTGACCATCGGGCTGGCGGTTATCGCGCTACGCCCTGAGCACTTCAGCACCCTATTGCGCAGTGAGCTACGGCTGTTTGAAGGAACGACGGCTTCCGCAAAACCCCTGGAAGAGGCACTGCATAACATTCGCAGCAGCGACTGGCAGCCCTATAACGTGGCACAGGTGAATAGCATTGCCCTGAAGGATGTCGCGGGCAGGCATTTCACCTCATTGAGCGATACCCGCTTGCCGTTCAGCTGTTTTGAGGTGCCACCACTGAGTGCGGCGCTGCAAAAGCAGGTCAAAGCCGCAGGTGCCAGCTACTTCCCCCATGTTAATACGCTGCGTATCTCCGGCTGGGCCAGGGGCGACGGCAGAAGGGGGATTGATGTGACCGGGCAGATAAAACAGAACCTGATTGACTTATGGGAGCAGCAATGAAACAGACCAAACCGCTTAACGGCAGCATGATCGGCATTCTGGGTGGCGTGATCCTGAGTTTTGACTCGGTGTTCATTCGGCTGATGGGCATCCAGGACTCATGGACGATTGTCATGCTGCGCGGTTTTTTTATGTGGGCGGTCTGTCTGCTGGTGTGGGCGCTGGGACGGCGGAGTCGTTCCACGCTCGGTAAGCCGTGGCTGACCCGGGAGAATGCGCTGCCAACGTTGTTTTTTGCCATTGCTTCCGCCTGTTTTGTGAACGCGCTGAATCGCGGTAACGTGGCGACGGTGCTGGTGATTATCTCCTCCACGCCGTTTGTTTCCGCGCTGATTTCCCGCTTATTCTTTCAGGTTAAGTGCGATCGCAGCGTCATGGTTGCCGCTCTGGCGGGGATTGCCGGAGTGGTCATCGTTATGTCGGGGCGTTCGGCGGGCGACTCAGCCGTAGCTAACCTCTATGCGCTGGCTACGGCGGTATCTATGGCGCTGGCGTTTATCTTTACCGCTCGGGTGGAGGGAGGGACGCTCGCGCTGCCATCGCTGGGTGCGGTCGTGGCGTCGGTGGCAATCCTGCTCTGGTCAGGCGAGGATATGTTCACTACGCTCAGAGAGCTGAGTCTGGCGCAGTATGGCTGGTCGCTGGCCGAGGGGATGCTGGTGATGCCGCTGGCGATGGGATTAATCACATTATCGACCCGCTACGTCTCACCGGCCAATGCCGGGCTGTTTCTGCTACTTGAGACGGCGCTTGCCCCGCTGTGGATGGCGATCTTTCTTGCTGAAATGCCAACCCTCCATGCGGTGGCGGGCGGGGCAATTATCGTGGTCGCGGTCATCTCGCAAACGCTGTACGCGCGGCGACAGGTCTCGTCCGCTCGCTATGCAGACGCAGGTTAACCACCGCGTTCCTTGTGGAGAAAGAGCCATAATGGTATGGTTTCAGGCTGGACAAATTTAAAATTTAAGCGATTCGCAAGGGGATTTACGCAATGCGTATTATTCTGCTCGGTGCACCGGGTGCAGGTAAGGGAACTCAGGCTCAGTTTATTATGGAGAAATACGGTATTCCGCAGATCTCTACGGGCGACATGCTGCGTGCAGCCGTTAAAGCAGGTAGCGAACTGGGTAAACAAGCCAAAGCGATCATGGACGCCGGTAAGCTGGTGACCGACGAGCTGGTTATTGCGCTGGTCAAAGAGCGTATCGCTCAGGAAGACTGCCGCAATGGTTTTCTGCTGGACGGCTTCCCGCGTACCATTCCTCAGGCGGATGCGATGAAGGATGCCGGGATCAAGGTAGACTACGTGCTGGAATTCGCGGTGCCGGACGAGCTGATCGTCGAACGCATCGTGGGCCGCCGCGTTCATGCGCCTTCTGGCCGCGTTTATCACGTTAACTTCAACCCGCCGAAGGTCGAAGGTAAAGATGATGTGACCGGCGAAGAGCTGACCACCCGTAAAGACGATCAGGAAGAGACCGTGCGCAAGCGCCTGGTTGAATACCATCAGCTTACTGCTCCACTGATTGCTTATTACAGCAAAGAGGCCGCAGCGGGCAACACCACTTATCATAAAATTGATGGCACCCGTAAGGTGACTGAAGTGCGTGACGAGCTGGCTGACATTCTCGGTTAATCCCTTCCGGGCCAGGCATTCCTGGCCCCTGTTACAGCAATTGGTTCTCACCCCGCATTTTTCCGCTAGAATAAGCCTTGTTTTCTTCTCCACAGCTGCCCTGATAAGGAATAACAATGAGGCAAGAAAAACCCGGCGTGCTGCTGGTGAACCTTGGCACACCCGATGCGCCGACCACCCCCGCAGTTAAACGCTATCTGAAACAATTCCTCAGTGATAAACGCGTCGTGGATACCCCACGCTGGCTGTGGTGGCCGATCCTAAACGGCGCTATTTTGCCGATCCGATCGCCACGCGTCGCCAAACTCTACGCATCGGTGTGGATGGATGAGGGCTCGCCGCTGATGGTTTACAGCAAACGGCAGCGCGAGGCGCTGGCCGCGCGCGTGGATATGCCGGTAGAACTGGGTATGAGCTACGGCAGCCCGAGCCTGAAATCTGCGCTCGACAGCCTGATGGCGCAGGGCGTGACCCGCCTGATTGTGCTGCCGCTCTATCCGCAATTCTCCTGTTCAACGGTGGCCGCCGTGTGGGACGGTATTACTGAGGTTTTTGCCGGCTACCGCAGCCTGCCATCGGTACACTTTATCCGTGATTATGCCGAACATCCGGCCTATATTGCCGCGCTGAAGGCCTCCGTTGAGAAGTCCTTTGCCACCCACGGCCAGCCGGATCTGCTGGTGACGTCTTTCCACGGTATTCCGCAACGCTTTGCCGATCAGGGCGATGACTATCCTCAGCGCTGTTACGCCACCTTCGAGGCGCTGAAGACCGCGCTGGGACTGACCGATAAGAATGCGATGCTGACCTTTCAGTCGCGTTTTGGCCGTGAACCCTGGCTGACGCCTTATACCGATGAAACGATGAAGTCGCTACCGGGTAAGGGCATTGAATCCGTGCAGGTAATGAGCCCGGGCTTTTCCTCCGACTGCCTGGAAACGCTGGAAGAGATCAGCGAAGAGAACTGCGAAATCTTTATGCACGCAGGCGGCAAAAGTTTTAACTATATTCCTGCGCTTAACGCTGATGCACTGCATATTGATATGATGGTAGAACTGGTTAACGAACACCTGTAACCGGTTTGAGTAACGGGGATGCGCGCGCTGTCGGGCATCCCTGTGTTATCCTTCCCCGCCTGACCCCTTTCTGAATTTTGAACGATGAAATTTCCCGGCAAGCGTAAATCTAAACACTATTTTCCCGTTAGCGCCCGTGACCCTTTACTTCAGCAAACGCTGCCCGAAAGCGACGTTGCCACCAGCTGGATCGTCGGCATAGATCAGACGCTGGTGGATATTGAAGCCAAAGTCGATGATGACTTTATCCGTCGTTTCGGGCTGAGTAGCGGGCACTCGCTGGTGATTGAGGATGACGTAGCCGAAGCGCTTTATCACGAGCTGATGAAGGAAAATCTGATTACCCATCAGTTTGCCGGGGGAACCATTGGCAACACGCTGCACAATTACTCAGTGCTGGCAGACGACCGCTCGGTGCTGCTGGGCGTGATGTGCAGCAACGTGCAGATTGGCGGCTATGCTTATCGCTATCTGTGCAATACCTCCAGCCGGACCGACCTGAACTATCTCCAGGGCGTGGAAGGCGCGATTGGACGCTGCTTTACGCTGATTGGCGATCGCGGTGAGCGAACCTTTGCCATCAGCCCGGGGATGATGAACCAGCTAAACCGGGAAAGTATTCCCGAAGAGGTGATTGCCGGGGCATCCGCGCTGGTACTGACCTCCTATCTGATCCGCTGTAAGCCGGGCGAGCCGATGCCGGATGCCACCATGCAGGCCATCGCCTTTGCGAAAAAGCATAACGTGCCGGTGGTGCTGACGCTGGGAACCAAATACGTGATTGGGGATAATCCTGAGTTCTGGCGGGCATTCCTGCGCGAGCATGTCTCCATCGTGGCGATGAATGAAGAGGAAGCCGAGGCGCTGACCGGTCTCAGCGATCCGCTTCAGGCGGCCAATATGGCGCTGGACTGGGTGGATCTGGTTCTCTGCACCGCCGGGCCGCATGGGCTGTATATGGCTGGCTTTACCGAAGACGAAGGGAAACGTAAAACGCAGCATCCTCTTCTGCCGGGGGCGATCCCGGAGTTTAACCAGTATGAGTTCAGCCGCGCGATGCGGCATCAGGACTGCCAGCAGCCCGCCAGAATATTTTCTCATATCGCCCCTTATATGGGCGGGCCAGAAAAAATCATGAATACCAACGGCGCGGGTGATGGCGCGCTTGCGGCGCTGCTGCACGATATCACCGCCAATAACTATCACCGTTCAAACGTACCTAACTCCAGTAAGCACGGTCGGGAGTATCTGACCTACTCCTCTCTGGCGCAGGTATGCAAATATGCCAACCGGGTCAGCTATCAGGTACTGAACCAGCATTCACCGCGTCTGACGCGAGGTCTTCCCGAGCGGGAAGACAGTCTGGAAGAGTCCTACTGGGATCGGTAACGCGCGGGCTGCCCCACCAGTGGGGAGCCCAACCGGTTATACCGGGCAGGACGGGGGGTTGGCGGGTGCGATCTGCATCAGATGAAGCATGCTGCTGGCAATTTCCCGTTCTCCCATCACCACCTCGTTCGCCCCGCGCTCGGTGATATAATCCACCTCATCGTCATAGTGGGCGCGGGCGATAATTTCAATGCTGGGGTGCTTCTGCCGCGCCGCCGTGACAATTTCACCCGCCTCATAGCCATTGGGTATGGTCAGCAGCAGCCAGCGCGCGCACGCCAGAGAGGCCAGATCCATCGTTTCGGCACGCGCGGCGTTCCCCAATACCGCCAGAATTCCCTGCTCCCTGAGCGCCTCCACCCGGCTGCGGCTGTTCTCCACCACCACAATGGGAATGCCCTGTTCAATCAGCCGCCGACCCAGCAGGCTGCCAACCCGGCCAAAGCCCACCACAATGGCATGATGGCAGATATCCAGCGGTAGCTGTTCCTCTTCTACTGTCGCGTCCTGCTGCTGGCGGGCATCCGCTTTATCCAGGTAACGTTGCAGCAGGGCAAAAAGGATCGGATTGAGCATGATCGAGAGGATCGCGCCGGCCAGCACCAGATTACGCCCCTCTTCAGGCAGCAGATTGAGTGAAATCCCCAGCCCGGCGAGGATAAAGGCGAACTCCCCGATCTGCGCCAGGCTGACGGAGATCGTCAGGGCGGTGCGTAGCGAATGGCCAAACAGGCGAACCAGCGCCAGCGCCGCCACCGATTTACCCAGCACAATAATCGCCAGCACGCCCAGGACGGCCAGCGGCTCCTTCAGCAGGATAGTCGGGTCAAACAGCATGCCGACGGAGACAAAGAACAGCACGGCAAAAGCGTCCCGCAGCGGCAGCGTATCGTGCGCTGCGCGATGGCTGAGTTCAGACTCATTCAGCACCATACCGGCGAAGAACGCACCCAGCGCGAATGAGACGTCGAAAAATTCAACGGCGCCAAAGGCAATTCCCAGCGCCAGCGCCAGCACTGAGAGGGTGAAAAGCTCCCGCGAGCCGGTGGCTGCGCTGCGCGCCAGGATCCATGGCACCACCCGGCGGCCGACCACCATCATCAGCACCATAAAGGCCGCCACCTTGCCAATGGCAATCAGCAGATCAAGCAGCACCAGACCCAGGCTGGCGCTACCTTTTTCAAACATCCCTGCAATGGCGGGCAGCAGTACCAGCGCCAGCACCATCACCAGATCCTCAACAATCAGCCAGCCAATTGCGATTTGCCCGCGCTGGCTGTCAATCATCTGCCTGTCCTCCAGCGCGCGCAGCAGCACCACCGTACTGGCCGTGGAGAGGCAGAGTCCAAACACCAGCCCGGTCAGCCAGGGCCAGCCCATCACCGTTGACAGCCCCATGCCGAGCAGCGTGGCAACGGCGATCTGCGCTATCGCGCCGGGGATGGCGATGGCTTTGACCGCCATCAGGTCTTTCAGAGAGAAGTGCAGCCCGACGCCAAACATCAGCAGTATGACGCCCAATTCAGCCAGCTCGGGGGCCAGATTCTGGTCGGCCACGTAGCCAGGCGTAAAGGGACCGGCGCACACGCCCGCCAGCAGATAGCCGACCAGCGGAGAGATTCTGAGCCGGTTGGCCAGCATACCGAAAATAAAGGCCAGAACCAGGCCTCCCACAAGGGTGGTGATAAGCGGGGTAGTGTGGTGCATGCTCTCCTCCTTATGTATGCAAATGTATCCAGTTGTAATTAATGATTGTAAGATATAATGACATTTTTATCGCGGTTTAATCGGCTTTAATCAGGGAAAAAATCGCTCACCGGCCTGAAAAAGTGCATAAAGCGTTTTTCTGTTATTTTGATGCTTATGCGGCTGATTTCTCATTGGGATTTTGTACCCAGTAGGCAATCATTCCGCCCGGTTAAGAGAAAGAGAGGGGAGTTAGCCGCCCAAAATTCGCGTATTTAAGGTTTTGTGAGACAGAGGCCGGTATGCATGGGTCGTAAAGGATAATAATCAGCAGGGTCCGATCACTTATTTAACAAGGAGAATTCACTGTGCCATCACTCTTAAGAACAACGCTGACGCCATTAGCGCTAACGCTAACGATTCTGTGCGTATCGCTCCCGGCACAGGCCTGGGTAAAAGATCGCGTCTATAAGTTCACCGTCCTTCACACCAACGATCACCATGGACATTTCTGGCCGGATGAACACGATCAGTATGGGCTGGCAGCGCAGAAAACCATGATGGATCAGATCCGCTACGATGTGCAGGCCCACGGCGGACAGGTACTGATCCTCTCCGGCGGTGACATCAACACCGGCGTGCCGGAATCCGATCTTCAGGATGCCGAGCCTGATTTTCGCGGCATGAATCTGATTGGCTATGATGCGATGGCGATTGGTAATCATGAATTCGATAACCCGCTCTCCGTCCTGCGCCAGCAGCAAAAGTGGGCAAAATTCCCGCTTCTTTCCGCCAATATTTATCAAAAAAGTACCGGAACACGCCTTTTCCAGCCCTATGCGCTGTTTAACCGCATGGGGCTTAAAATCGCGGTCATCGGGCTGACCACCGATGACACCGCCAAAATCGGTAACCCGGCGTATTTCACCGACATGGAATTTCGCCCACCCGCTACCGAGGCTAAGGCCGTGGTTGAGACGCTGCGAAGTAAAGAGAAGCCGGACGTGATTATTGCCGCCACCCATATGGGGCATTACGACAACGGGCAGCACGGTTCCAACGCGCCGGGCGATGTGGAGATGGCCCGGGCGCTTCCGGCAGGCTATCTGGACCTGATTGTAGGCGGCCACTCGCAGAATCCGGTGTGTATGGCGAAGCCCAACGTCAGGCAGGTCGATTACGTGCCGGGTACGCCCTGTCAGCCCGATAAGCAAAACGGCACCTGGATTGTCCAGGCGCACGAATGGGGCAAATACATTGGTCGTGCAGACTTTAGCTTTCTTAACGGCACGCTGACGCTTGAACACTATGAGCTGGTGCCGATCAATCTGAAGCATAAGGTCGCCAATGCCGACGGCAGCACCAGCTGGATTAACTACACCCCGGAGATTGCGAAAAATCCTGCCATGATGAAGCTGCTTACCCCCTTCCAGAAAAAGGGCGAGGCGCAGCTTGGGGTGAAAATTGGCAGTGCAAACGGGCACTTCGAGGGGGATCGCAGCAAGGTTCGCTTTGTACAGACAAACCTGGCCAGGCTGATGCTGGCCTCGCAGATAGCTCGCACCGGCGCCGATTTTGCAGTGATGAGCGGCGGCGGCGTACGTGACTCTATTGAGTCGGGCACCCTGACCTATAAGGATGTGCTGAAGGTACAGCCGTTCGGCAACACGCTGACCTGGGTGGAGATGAAAGGGCGTGACGTTGAAAAATATCTGGCGGTGGTGGCGAATATCAAACCGGATTCGGGCGGCTACGCGCAGTTTGCCAACGTTAGCCTGGTTGCCGACGGCACGGGCGTCAGCCAGATCACAATCAAAGGGCAGCCGCTGGAAGCCGACAAAACTTACCGTATGACCACCCTGAGTTTTAACGCGTCGGGCGGGGATGGCTACCCGGCCATAGACAAGTTACCGGGCTACGTGAATACCGGTTTTGTCGATGCCGAAGTGTTAAAAGAGTATATCCAGAGCCATTCACCGCTTGACGCCGCAGCGTATGAACCAAAGGGAGAGATCGTTCATAAGGCAGAAAATGCGCCCCCAGCAAAGCCGTCGGACAAGCCGAAAAAGTGGCGACTGCCGACCTTTCTGACGGCGATGCTGGAGTAGGCCCGGGTTTAATAGCAGGCTCTGCGCCCGACCCAGCGCTTACGCAGCGTATCGTATAGCCAGTTGTAAAGCAGGGTATAGGGCAGATAAAACAGGAAAAAGGCGATCTCAATCATAAAGGCCTGCTTCAGGCTTGTCTCCAGCATAAAGGCGGCAACCGGCAGGCCAATGGCGATAAACCCGCCTTCAAAGCCCACGGCCTGCACGATGCGCAGCGGCAGGCCCCTTTTAACGCTCTCTCGCGGGAACAGCCTGTCGAAAACGGCGTTATAAACCATGTTCCAGACCATCGCCAGGGTCGATAGCACAATCGCCAGCGCGCCCATCTGAAACAGGGGTTTGTCCAGCGCCCACGCCGCCACCGGGGCGACCAGCATAAGTGCCAGACCTTCATAACCTACGGCATGGAAAAAACGTTCTTTCAACGTCCAGTGACGCATAGTTGCTCCTTATTTGATATGAGCGCCATTTTCCGCCGTCCATCTGATAAGATGAAGTTAGAAAGCATCGATAAAAGCGATACATTAATGCGTTATTCACCGGAATCATTGGAAGCTTTTGTGCAGACCGTCGAGAGCGGCTCTTTTTCGGCCGCCGCGCGCGCCCTGCGTAAAAGCCAGTCAACCATTAGCACCGCCGTGGCGAATCTTGAGGCCGACTTAGGTTTTGCGTTATTCAGTCGGGAGGGCCGTTCACCGGTGCTTACCGACAACGGTAAGCGGGCGCTGGCACAGGTCCGGGAAATCCTCTCAGCCAGCGGGAAGCTGGATGAGCTGGCCGTCAGGCTGGCAGGAGAGGTAGAGCCCTGCCTCAGTATGGCTATCTCTGATTTCTGGCAGGCGGATTATCATGAGTCACTGCTAAAGCGCTTTGCCGCTCGCTACCCCAATATCGAATTTGAATGCATGATCGCTGAAGATGACGATGTGATAGATCTGCTGCAAACGGGCAGGGCACATATTGGCGTGATCCGCGTGCAGCCAGAGTATCCGCCGGAAATAGCCACCTCCCGCCTGCAGGTGGAAGCAGAAATGGGCATCTTTCTGCATCAGGACAACCCGCTGGCACAACAGTCGTTGGTCAGTGAAGAGGAATTGAGGGAGATGCGTCAGCTCAGCCTGAATACCTGGATTGAGAAGGATCATTATCAGCCTGGTAAAGTCTGGACCGCGCCATCTTACCTGCTGCTGCTGGAGATGGCCGAGCAGGGGTTTGGCTGGAGCGTTTTGCCGCGCTGGATGGTAGAGCAATTTGGTCATCAGCTCTTACGCGAGCTGGCGGTTAAAGGCTGGCCACGGAAGATTTCGGTGGATGCCTGCTGGTCCCGACGAACGCCACCGGGACCGGCAGGACGCTGGATGCTCGACCAGCTCATGGCCCAGCAGGCGGGCTAAACGCATAATACCGTGACATTTTGCCTGTCCCGGTTGTGCCCTGCATAACGCAGATGCCGCGGGGTTCCCTCCCTGGCACCTGGCTACTCATCGCGTCGGGAAATATCGGCGAAGCTGGCGTTCAGCTGCCCAGCCAGATCCGCCGGGGCAAGCTCAATGTCTAATCCGCGCTTGCCGCCGGACACAAAAATGGTGGCAAACTGCCGTGCGGGCGCATCAATAACGGTAGGCAGGCGCTTCTTCTGACCCAGCGGGCTGATCCCCCCGAGCAGATAACCGGTAGTGCGCTGCGCGATCTGAGGATCGGCCATCTCCACTTTTTTTGCACCTAATGCCCGGGCGACCAGCTTCAAGTCCAGCTTTCCCGCCACCGGCGTAACCGCTACCGCCAGCGTTTTGTTATCGCCATTCAGCGCAACCAGCAGCGTTTTATAAACCCGGTTAGCATCAAGATTGAGTTTACGTACCGCTTCATCACCAAAGTTCGATTCACCCGCATCATGCTCGTAAGCGTGCAGAGAAAAGGTGACCTTTTGTTTTTCGAGAAGTTTTATTGCAGGCGTCATTGATCCCGTCCTTAATGCGTGCCAGTCGCTACAGGTTGCGGCTAATTAATTAACAATAATGGTGGCGAAAAACCAGGCTTTAAGCGACAATTCGCCCCTCACCGACAACCTGATTGTCAGTGAATAACTAAAATCATAAAAACTTCCTTATTGACGGGCCGATAATAATATTGGCCCTTTTTTTTATCTCTGATTCAGTAAATCGGGCAGATTTCCCTCACCATAAAGATGCAGGGCCCCCACCGCAACGACATATTTCCCAGCAGGCAGCGCCCTGAGCGCGTCATTCCAGCGCTGATTACGCTGTAGCATCAGAACGTCATTCAGGGCGCTGTTAAACGTCCCGGGAAGCTGGGACTGACCGGTACGCGGCGGCGATTCAAGCCACCAGCCGATCATCGTCTGCAACAGACGTGCGTTAGTCTGCCAGTGTGTTAGCGTGTCCTGTAACAGGGACAGGCCATTATCGGGCAGCGCGCGCAGCAGGGCCAGCTGAGTTTCCGGACCTTCCAGCTCAATGACCCGCTTTTCCTGCTTTTTCGCCGCATTAAGTAGTTGAAAATCAATGCCGTAGTCGGCCCGCAGGCCGAGAATCTGCGCCTGCTGGGCCTGTAACATCAGCGCGACCTGCCAGGCAGGCAGACTATCTGCTGCCTCCGGGGAGATGGCGACCTCGTCACACAGGCGACAGAACCGGGCGTATTCCTCGCGGGTCAATCGTTCGCTCAGGGGCGAACAACGCTCACTTTCCGTAAACGGAGAGGCTCCGGCGGTAATATCGGCTTCCACGATTAACGCGTCTGCCTGCGCAAGCCGCGACTGCAACACGGCAGGCAGCGGCAGCATACCCTGCGTTCCCATATGGATACTGCCCACCAGGTGAAGCTGCCTGTCACCCAGAGTGATGTCCTGTGCCGGATAGGCATAGTGGCGCGGCGACAGCACCTGCCAGAATGCGCTTATCAGGTGCAATAATTTTCCCATGCTCTCTGTCTCCTGCCCGTTATCATTCTATGCTAACGGTTTAGCGTATCGGGCGACAGAGAAAAGGGTCACTTCCAGACTGGACTGAGGGAGATTACGCGGAGGGCAGCCGATAGCGGATCAGGCGATTTGCGTTGCTGACTACGGTGATGGACGAGAGCGCCATGGCCACGCTGGCAACCACCGGGCTGAGCAGGGTGCCGGTAAGCGGATACAGGACGCCCGCCGCGATGGGAATACCAATAGCGTTATAAACAAAGGCACCCAGCAGATTCTGCTTCATATTTCTCAGCGTGGCTTTAGCGATCGCCAGCGCATCCGTTACGGCATTCAAATCCTGGCGCATCAGCGTGATGGCCGCTGTTTCAATCGCCACATCGCTGCCGCTGCCCATGGCAATCCCCACGTCAGCCTGGGCCAGCGCCGGGGCATCATTAATCCCATCGCCAATCATCGCCACCCGATGCCCCTGCTGCTGCAGGTGCTGAATAGCCTCCGCTTTTCCCTCGGGCAGTACGCCCGCTATCGCCCGATCGATACCCGCTTCACGAGCGACCGCCCGTGCGGTTTTCTCATTATCACCGGTCAGCATGACTAACTGATAGCCCTCCTGACGCAGGCGTTTCATCACCGCGCTCGTCTCAGCGCGCAGCGGATCGCGAATTGACAGCATCGCGGTTAGCCTGCCCTCTGCGGCCAGCAGTATCGGCGTGATGCCCTGGGCGGCCTGCGTGGAGATCAGATCGTCGACAGCCGAAATATCAATCTCCTGCTGCGCCATCAGTGCGCCATTGCCCAGCATCAGCGGCACGCCGTCGAGATTGCCGCTCACGCCGAAACCGGGCAGCGTACGGAACTGGGTGATGTCGGGCAGACGCAGATCACCCGCGCGATCGAGGACCGCCCTCGCCAGGGGATGCTGCGATCCCTGTTCCAGCGCGGCCGCCCAGCTTAACGCCTGATGCTGCGAAGCGCCGTTAAACAGCTGGATATCGACCACGCGCGGTGCGCCTTCGGTCAGCGTTCCGGTTTTATCAAATACCAGCGTCGTTAGCGTACTGGCCCGCT
Source organism: Erwinia sp. ErVv1 (assembly GCF_900068895.1). Lineage (GTDB taxonomy): Bacteria > Pseudomonadota > Gammaproteobacteria > Enterobacterales > Enterobacteriaceae > Erwinia. The sequence continues at coordinate 282,313 of NZ_CDPK01000005.1, forward strand.
GTAGCGCATCGGCGTCGCGGACCAGCACGCCAGACTCAGCCGCCCGACCCACACCCGCAATCACCGACATGGGCGTGGCCAGGCCCAGCGCGCAGGGGCAGGCGATAATCAGGACGGTGGTGGCAATCACCAGCGTATACACCAGCTGCGGCGCCGGTCCAACCGCGTACCACACCGTCGCGCTCAGCAGGGCGATAGCAACAACAACAGGCACAAAAATGGCGGAAATTTTATCGGCCATCTGGCCGATTTCCGGCTTGCTGCTCTGGGCCTGGCGAACGCGATTAATGATGCGCGACAGGGTGGTATTTTTCCCGACCGCTTCGGCGGTGAAAAGCACGCTACCATCCTGCACCACCGTACCAGCATGCACGGCATCACCGCTGGCTTTCTGCTGCGGGATGGCTTCACCGGTCAGCATTGCCTCGTCCAGCCAGGCCTCGCCACGGGTAATGGTGCCGTCGACCGGAACCCGATCGCCGGTGGTCAGGCGCAGGATCATTCCCGGCATGACATCACTGAGTGCAAGGGTCTGTTCGCCCTCATCGGTGACCACGCGGGCAGTGGGCGGGGTAAGGTCAAGCAGGCGTTCCAGCGCCTGGGAAGCACGCTGGCGTGCGCGCTGCTCCAGCATATGGCCGAGATTGATCAGACCAATAATGGTGGCGCTGGCTTCGTAGTAAAGATGTCTGGCCTGCGGGGGGAAAACGTCGGGCCAGAGGTTAACGCTGACGGAATAGAGCCAGGCGGCACCCGTACCCAGCGCCACCAGCGTATCCATAGTGGCAGTGCCCTTAAGCAGGCTTTTTGCCGCGCTGCGGTAGAAGTGGCCGCCCGCCACGATCATCACCAGCAGCGTCAGTATACCGACCACCAGCCAGCCGCTGCGGTTGCTGGCGGTCAGCATCATATTATTGCCGATCATCCCCCAGATCATTAGCGGGATGCCCAGCGTCAGGGCCAGTATGGCCTGCCAGCGAAAGCGTCGCGTCGCCTGCTCCGCTTTCTGCTGCTGTTTCTCACGTCGCGCGCCGTCATCTTCGATGATTTCTGCGGCATAGCCCGCGTTTTTAACCGCGTCGATTAGCGTCTGTGGCGGCACGGAGCCCATCACCAGCGCACTGCGTTCGGCAAGGTTAACGCGGGCCTGACTGACGCCCTGTACCTGCGTCAGCGCGTTCTGCACGCGGCTGACGCAGCTGGCGCAGCTCATGCCATCAATCAGCAGATGAAAGCTGTCGATGTCCTGTGCCGGAAGCTTTGCAGGGGCCGCTGTCAGCGCTTCCGGCTGGGTCTCTGTTACTGTCAGCGGTTCAGGCTTTGGGCGCGGGTCGCCCTGGTTAAGGCTGGCGTGATAACCCGCCTGCTCAACGGTAGCGATCAGATCGTCGGCACGGGCGCTGCCGCTGATGCGGGCTTCGGTAATTGAGACATCCGCCTGTTCAACATCATCGCGCTTTTCGAGCGACTCTTTCACGCGCTTCACGCAGTGGCCACAGGTCAGGCCGTCCAGCGTTAGCAGAGTGGTTTGTGACATAGTAAAGCCTCCTGATAGTTCGGTTTGACCGGAAAACGAATTTCCAGTAGATAAGAAGGGTAAACCTTCCATCAAGGGGAAGGTCAAGGAGCACACCATGAATATCAGCGATGTGGCTAAAAAGACCGGATTAACCAGCAAAACGATCCGTTTTTATGAAGAGAAGGGGCTGGTAACACCTCCGCTGCGTAGTGAAAATGGCTATCGCAGCTACAGCATTAAGCACATTGAGGAGCTCACGCTGCTGCGACAGGCACGGCAGGTTGGATTTAATCTTGAGGAGTGCCGTGAAATGATCGGCCTGTTCAATAATCCTCAGCGGCACAGTGCGGATGTGAAAGCCCGTACGCTGGATAAAGTGGCGGAAATTGAGTCGCATATCCATGAGCTGAACCTGATGCGTACGCGCCTGCTGGCCCTGGCAGAGAGTTGTCCCGGCGATGATAGCGCCGATTGCCCGATTATTAACAACCTTGCGGGCTGCTGCCACCGTTAAGCCGCATCGGCCAAATCCAGCAGCACCGGCAGCATCGCAGCAAGGGTAGCATTATCAGTATTGGCAGCACTGTTAGCTTCAGCCGCATGCCGCATCGCCGCATCGCAGCAATGTAGCATTGGCAGCATAGCATCCCGACAGGCCAGTTTAGCGTATAACCCGGGTGTCCGACCCTCCAGCATTGGCTGGGCGTCTGATTATGCGCAGGGTAATACCTTCTACGGCAATCACGGTAACCGGCGTACCGGCAGGAAAGTCTTCCCCAGCCTGAACGCGCCAGCTACTGTCCCCAATCCGCACGTGCCCAAAACCATCTGACAGCGCTTCGTCGAGCGTCAGCTGTCGGCCAATTAGCTGACTACCGCGCTGGTTGAGGGTAGAAATGGGCTTTTTGCGGTCCTGACCTTTCAACCAGTGGTTCCACCACAGCGCCGACAGGATTGTTAGCAGAGCAAAACTGATCCCCTGCCACTCCCAGGGCAGCGGTACCAGCCACACCAGCAGGCTGACCAGCACGGCGGCAACGCCGCTCCACAGCAGGTAACCGCTGGCACCAAGCATTTCGGCCGCCAGCAGGACACCGCCCAGCGTCAGCCACATCACCCAGGGTGTTGCTAACAGATCGCTTATCATCAGATTTTCCGATCCTTCTTGCTCTCATTGAGTAGCTCAGAAATACCGGCGATGGAGCCCATCAGGCTGGTGGCTTCCAGCGGCATCAGCACCATCTTGCTGTTACTGGACGTGCCAATTTTTTGCAGCGCATCAGTGTATTTTTGCGCGACGAAATAGTTGATGGCCTGAATATCACCCGCGGCGATAGCCTCCGACACCATTTTAGTCGCCTGCGCCTCCGCTTCGGCGCTTCTTTCACGCGCTTCCGCCTGTAGAAATGCCGACTGCCTTTCGCCTTCAGCCTTCAGGATTTGCGACTGCTTTTCCCCTTCGGCGCGCAGGATCGCTGCCTGCCGAACCCCCTCAGCTTCCAGGATATCCGCGCGTTTGGTTCGTTCGGCTTTCATCTGGGCATTCATTGAGGCGATCAGCTCGGCAGGGGGACGAACATCGCGGATCTCAATACGGGTGATTTTGATGCCCCAGGGGTTGGTGGCCTCGTCGAGAATGCGTAACAGGCGGGTATTAATGTTGTCACGCTGTGACAGCATTTCATCCAGCTCCATTGAACCGAGCACGGTACGCATATTGGTCATGGTCAGATTGATGATTGCCAGTTCCAGATTACTCACTTCATAGGCGGCGCGAGGAGAATCGACCACCTGAATAAAGCACACCGCATCAATGGTGACGCTGGCGTTATCGCGGGAGATAATTTCCTGCGAAGGAATATCGAGGACCTGCTCCATCATATTGATTTTACGGCCTACTCTGTCCATAAAGGGCACAATCAGGTTAAGGCCGGGCTGGAGCGTATTGGTATAGCGGCCAAACCGCTCTACCGTCCACTGATAGCCCTGTGGAACGATTTTGATGCCTGACCAGACGACGATCAACGCCAGGATGATAATGACAGGAATAACAGTAAGCATAAATTAACCTCCGGATTGTTGCTGCCAGGGCCGAATCATTCGGCCCGTGCCCGTCATTCTACAGCATGTCGGGCGGTTAGCTGCTTCTTAATGGTACAGAAGCAATCAGTAAAGCAGGGAGTAAAGCTGGCGGCGATACCTGGCTGCCAGCGCGTCGCCGGTGCCCAACGCCGCAAGGATGTCCTGCAATATTTTACGTACCTGGCCGTTAGCCGCGCCGAGATCTTTTTTCAGATGACCAAACAGCAGCTCAAGCGCTTCTTCATTGCGTCCTACCTGATGCAGCTGCAAAGCCAGCTGCGTTGCCAGCTCAACGTTGTCCGGCTGGGACGCAATCTGCTGCTGGAGCTGCTGAATTTCCGGCGTATCGGCGGCCTGTTTTAACAGATCGATTTGCGCAATAAGCCCCTGATAGCGCGTGTCCTTATCCTGGAGCGGCACGACTTTGAGCACCTCTTCCGCCTCTTCGCTGCGGTTCAGGGCGATCAGCGCTTCGGCCAGCAAAAAGCCCATTTCGCTGTTCTGATTACTCAGCTGCCAGGCTTCCTTAAGCAGGGGAAGGGCATCCAGCACTTTGCCTTCATCCATCAGGCGCATACCTTCCTGCGCTTTCAGCTCCTCTTCCTTAGGCAGCACCTTGTGCAACAGCGCGCGGATAGCTTCTTCCGGCTGTGGGCCCTGGAATCCATCCACCGGCTGACCATTCTGGAACAGATAAACGGTCGGGATGGAACGCAGGCCAAACTGCTGCGCAACGGCGGGTTGTGCATCGCAATCCAGCTCTGCCAGGACAAACTGCCCGGCATACTCCTGCGCGAGGCGCTCCAGCACCGGCGTTAATTCCTGACAGTGCTGACTGCGTGCAGACCAGAAATAAAACAGTACGGGTACCTGCATAGACTGCTCAAGCGTCTGCTGCAGGTTAGTTTCGTCAATCGTAATAATGCTAGCTTGTGGTGACATGAATTCGTCTCTTTTCAGTGTTTCTCATTGTATTGGGGCGACCGCGTGCGCTTCAAGGCCTGATATCACCGTAAGGCTACTTCCCGCGCAAAATGCGATCCAGTATCCAGCCCGGAAGTAAGCGCCGTAATACCGTCATGGCGTGCGCGACGAGCGTCACGGGATAGCGCAGCCGTGGATGTTTGCTCTCCAAAGCATGGCGCAACTTGGGTAATATTGCTTCCGGCGGCAGGGTAAAGCGCGCGGCAATACCGGGATTTTTTACCGGCTTATCGCGCTCGGCCTGGCTAACGTTGTCGGTAAAGCGGGTGCTGATTGGCCCGGGTTCAATCAGGCTGACGCGAATACCGCTACCGTGCAGCTCCATGCGCAGCGCATCAGTCCATGCCTCCAGCGCATACTTGCTGGCCGCGTAGGCACCGCGTCCGGGCGTGGAAATCAGCCCCAGTACCGAGCTGGTATTAATGATGCGCGCATCGCCGCTGGCGCGCAGCGCGGGCAGCAGAAGCGTAGTGAGCTGATGTGTACCAAACAGATTGGTGGCAAACTGCTGCTCCAGCTGCTGGCGAGAGATGGAGGCCAGCGGCCCGTACACGCCATAGCCGCCGTTATTAAAGAGCCCATCCAGGCGGTTATCGCACAGCGCGATAATTTCCGCGGCAGCCCGCTCCACGCTGATACTGTCGTTGAGATCGAGCTGGATGCCGGTAAAACCCAGCGCGTTCATACGCTGTACATCCTCGGGTTTACGACAGGCCGCCAGAATTCGGTAGCCACGACGTAGCAGGTCGTTGGCAGCGATAAAGCCTATTCCACTGGAACAGCCGGTAATAACGATATTTTTTTGCATAGAGTTACCTGTGAGCGGTCATCACAACCGGTCATTATTGCTTAATCAGCGGAGCCAGCTCGCTGGCCATCAGCCCGGTAATAAAGGGCTGGGCATCAGGGTTAGGATGAATACCATCCTGCTGCATCCATTCCGGCTTCAGGTAGACCTGCTCCATAAAAAAAGGTACCAGCGGAATGGCGTTCGCTTTCGCCAGCCGGGGGTAAATGGCACCGAAGGATTCGGTATAGCGTCGGCCATAGTTGGCAGGCAGGCGAATTTGCATCAGCAGAGGCTGCGCATTGGCCGCTTTGACCTGGCTGATAATCGCGCTAAGATCCTTCTCGATAGCCTGTGGCGGGAAGCCGCGCAGTCCATCATTTCCACCCAGCTCAATCAATACCCACCGCGGCTGATGCTGTTTAAGCAGGGCTGGCAGNGGCAGGCGAGCCAGCCCCTGCGCCACGGTGTCGCCGCTTATGCTACCGTTAACGATAGCAGGCGAACTATGCCACTTATCATTGAGTTGCGCGGGCCATGCGGCGCTGGCGGACATGCGATAACCGGCGCTCAGGCTGTCCCCGAGCACCAGCAGCGTATCTGCCGCCGCCGCGCGTAGCGATATCAAAGCCAGTAATAAAAGGACAGGGTAATGCCAGCGGAAAACATTCTTGAAGTTCATCGTCTTAGTAAGTCCGTCGGTCAGGGTGAGCATCAGCTCTCCATCCTTACCGGAGTTGAGCTGGTTGTCAAACCAGCTGAAACCCTCGCACTGATTGGCGAGTCAGGCTCCGGCAAGTCAACCCTGCTGGGTATTTTAGCCGGGCTTGATGATGGGACCGAGGGAGAGGTTACGCTGCTGGGTTCGCCGCTTCACCAGATGGATGAAGAGCAGCGAGCTGCGCTGCGGGCGAAGAGTATTGGCTTTGTTTTTCAGTCTTTTATGTTGGTTCCCACGCTCAACGCACTGGAGAACGTTCAGCTTCCGGCGCTGCTGCGCGGCGATAGCGACAGGCAGAGTCGTGCTCAGGCGCAGGAATTGCTAACCCAGCTTGGCCTGGCCGCGCGCATGACGCACCTGCCCGCACAGCTTTCAGGCGGTGAGCAACAGCGCGTAGCGCTGGCCCGCGCGTTCAGCGGACGTCCGGCGCTGCTGTTTGCCGACGAGCCTACCGGTAACCTCGATCGTAAAACCGGCGATCGCATTGCCGACCTGCTATTCGGACTCAACCGCGACTTTGCGACCACGCTGATTCTGGTCACGCATGATGAACAGCTGGCCGCCCGCTGCGATCGGCGGCTACGCGTGCGTGACGGTAAACTGTGGGAGGAGGCATGATCTGGCGCTGGTTTTGGCGAGAGTGGAAGTCCCCCTCGCTGCTGATTGTCTGGCTGGCGCTCACGCTGGCGGTGGCCTGCGTACTGGCGCTCGGATCGCTAAGCGACCGGATGGAAAAAGGGCTGACTCAGCAGAGTCGCGACTACATGGCAGGCGATCGCACGCTGCAAAGCGCCCGCGAGGTACCTCAGGCATGGCTTGATAACGCGCACCAGCTGGGGCTGAGGGTGGGGCGGCAGCTCACCTTTATGACCATGACCTTTGCCGGTGATACGCCCCAGCTGGCTTCGGTGAAGGCCGTAGACGACGGCTACCCGCTGGCAGGACAGCTGGCTACCGAACCTGCGGCACTTAAACCCACTGTGGGGACGGTGCTGGTGGCACCGCGCCTGCAGGCGCTGCTTAACCTGCCCGCAGGCGGTCATCTGGACGTCGGGGATGCGACGCTGCGCGTCGCGGGCGTGGTCGTTCAGGAGCCGGATGCGGGTTTCAATCCGTTCCAGACTGCGCCACGGCTGTTAATGAACCTGGCCGACGTGGAGAAGACCGGCGCAATTCAGCCTGGCAGCCGGGTGACCTGGCGCTATAAGTTCGCCGGTACGCCCGCCCAGCTCAGCCGGTATGACAGCTTCATTGCCGCGCATCTCCAACCCGACCAGCGCTGGATAAGCGTTGAAAACTCAGAGGATGCCCTGGGCAAATCGATGCAGCGTGCGCAGCAGTTCCTGCTGCTATCGGCGCTGTTAACGCTGATGCTGGCCATTGCGGCAGTCGCCGTTGCGATGAGCCACTACTGCCGCAACCGCTACGATCTGGTGGCGGTGCTTAAGACGCTGGGAGCGGGCCGCACCGCCCTCAGAAAGCTGATTGTCGGCCAGTGGCTGGCGGTACTGCTGCTGGCGGCAGCAGGCGGCAGCGCGCTGGGGCTGGCCTTTGAGGGCATTCTGCTGCATATGCTCGGGCCGGTTCTTCCGGCGCAGCTGCCGCCTGCGAGCGGCTGGCCGTGGCTCTGGGCGCTGGGTTCGCTGTTTATTATTTCACTGCTGGTGGGGCTGCGCCCCTATCGTCTGCTGCTGGCTACGCAGCCGCTGCGGGTTCTCCGGCAGGATGCTGTCGCCAACGTCTGGCCCCTGAAGTTCTATCTGCCCGTCATGGGGCTGGTGGTGGTGGCACTGCTGGCCATACTGGTTGGCGGCAGCGGCCTGCTCTGGGCGCTGGTTGCGGGTATTGCGCTGCTTTCACTACTGCTGGGTGCAGTCGGCTGGGCCGGGCTGATGGTTTTGCGTCGACTGACCGGACGGAGTCTGCCATTTCGTCTGGCGATAAACCGATTGCTGCGCCAGCCGTGGACGACCTTCAGCCAGCTGGCGGCCTTCTCACTTTCATTTATGCTGCTGGCGCTGCTGCTGATTATGCGCGGAGATCTGCTGGATCGCTGGCAACAGCAGATGCCGCCCGGCAGCCCTAACTATTTTCTGCTGAACCTGACGCAGGATCAGATCCCGCAGGTCAGGACATTCCTGGAACAGCATCAGGTCCAGCCACAGACCTTTTATCCTATCGCCCGGGTCAGGCTGACGGGGATCAACAACCAGCCTGCCGATCCGACGCGCGATAATGCTCTTAACCGCGAGCTTAACTTAACCTGGCAAACGCAGCTCCCCGATCACAACCCACTGGTCGCGGGTAGCTGGCCACCAAAAACGGGAGAGGTGTCAATGGAGGAGGCGCTTGCCGGTCGGCTGGGGGTAGGGCTGGGTGACACGCTGACCTTCACCGGTGACACTCAGGCTTTCTCAGCCAAAATTACCAGCCTGCGCAAGGTGGACTGGGAGAGCCTGAAACCTAACTTTTTCTTTATTTTCCCGCCAGGCGCGCTGGATACCCAGCCGCAAACCTGGCTAACCAGTTTTCGGCTTGAGGGCAACACGGCGATGCTGGCCCAGTTAAACCGCGCGTTTCCTACTCTCAGCCTGCTGGATATCGGTACGCTATTGCGCCAGATTGGGCAGGTTCTTGCCCAGGTCAGCAGGGCGCTGGAAGTGATGGTTATTCTGGTGACCGCCTGTGGCATCCTGCTTCTACTGGCGCAGATTCAGGTTGGAATGCGCCAGCGCAGACAGGAGCTGGTGGTCTGTCGTACGCTGGGAGCCGGCAAAAAACTCCTGCGGCATACGCTGTGGTGTGAGTTTGCGCTACTGGGTGCCGTATCAGGACTGGCCGCCGCATCCGGTGCCGAAGCGGCCCTGTGGGGCCTGCAACGCTACGTATTTGACTTCCCGTGGCAGCCTGACCTGCTGATTTGGCTTGTACTGCCGCTTGCAGGGGCGCTACTGCTGTCATTGTGCGGAGGATGGCTGGGCGTGCGGCTGCTGAAAGGGAAAGCGCTGTTTAGAGGGTATAACGCAGCGTAGGTAATCATCCTGCAGCCTGAGTTTTTCTGAGGAAAACTCAGGCTGCCCGTCTTAACCCTCTAACCTTTCAATCGCCCAGGCTATCCCACTGGCGTACTCATCCGGCAGCAGCGGCACCAGGTTATGCAGTGCCACCTGTAGCGATTTCACGCTGACATCGTTCAGATTGAGATGTCCAACCTTCCGGCCCGCGCGAACTTCTTTTTCGTACCAGTGGAGATGCACCAGCGGCAGATCTAACCACTGCACATTAACCCCGGTGCCGATCAGGTTGATCATTACTGACGGCGTGCTGACCACCGGCTTCGGCAGAGGGAGGTTCAGGATTGCGCGCAGATGCAGCTCGAACTGGCTGATGGAGGCGCCGTTTTGCGTCCAGTGCCCGCTGTTATGCACGCGTGGGGCCAGTTCATTGATCAGCAGACCTTCCGGCACCACAAAGCACTCCATCGCCATCACGCCGACATAGTTCAGCTCATGCATAATGGCCGACAGCATCGTTTCTGCCTGCTGCTGACGGGCCTTATCCGGCTCAGGCAACGCCACGCTGGTGCGCAGAATGCCGTCCTGATGAAGGTTATGCGTCAGGGGATAAAAAACCGTACTGCCATCAGATGCCCGGGCACCAACCAGCGACACTTCGCCGGAGAAGTTAATGCCCTGTTCCACAATGCATTCACCGTAGCCGTCAGCGGGCAGCGCATCGGTTTCACCCTGGCGTAAACGCCACTGGCCCCGGCCATCGTAGCCGCCGGTGCGGCGCTTAACGATCGCCAGTTCGCCCAGAGTCGCAAAAATTTGCGGCCACTCGCTGGCATCGGCCAGCAGCTGCCAGGGCGCAGTAGCTAGGCCCAGCCGATCGAGGAGCTGTTTTTGCGTCAGCCGATCTGCCAGCAGCGGAAAAATATCGCGGTTAACAAAAGCAGTATGGCTGGCCAGCTCGCGCGTCAGCGCCGTTTCCGGCCAGCGTTCAATCTCAGCGGTGATGACGCTCTGCTGAATGGGCAGCGCTTCTGGCTCGGCGTCAAGGCCAACAGGATAGACGGCAATGCCCAGCGGCTCACCGGCCTGACGCAGCATGCGCCCCAGCTGTCCATTACCCAGTACGCAGACCGGCTTCATGGGTTCACCTGTGGGTCTGGATTATTTAGCACCTCGTCGGTCTGGCTTTTGCGCCAGTCGGCGAGGCGTGTAGCCAGGCCTGCATCATGCAGCGCCAGGATCTGCGCAGCCAGCAGCGCTGCGTTTGCCGCGCCCGCCTTGCCGATGGCCAGCGTACCGACCGGGATACCGCGCGGCATCTGCACAATGGAGTAAAGGCTGTCGACGCCGCTCAGGGCTGCACTCTGTACCGGAACGCCGAGGACCGGCACCAGCGTCTTCGCGGCCAGCATACCCGGAAGATGGGCCGCACCGCCCGCACCGGCAATAATCACCTGAAAGCCATTTTCCTGCGCCTGTTCGGCAAAGCTAAAGAGCTTGTCCGGCGTGCGGTGGGCCGAAACGACTTCGCAGTGAAAGGGGACGGCCAGGCTGGTGAGAATTTCCGCAGCAAACTGCATGGTTGCCCAGTCACTTTTGGAACCCATAACAATAGCAATGCGGGCCGATGCGGCGTTGGAAGACATGCGGGTCTGACTCCTGTGATTGTACATACGTCATCGGAAGACCTGCACTTACTTGAGCGGGCCGCCGGATGGGAAGGGCTGAGAGAATAACATGACTGGAGGGCAAGGAAAACGGTTGCGTATGCCCTTCATCCGCAAAAAAACCGCATTTAACCGCCTAAAAGGGGAAAGCGATCAATGCCGTTTCATCGGGGCTGACGCGGATCATCGAGCCTTCGGTGTGCCATGCGCCCAGCACCAGGCGCTCGGCGGGCTGGCCGTTAACCTCGAGCTGATGAACGGCGGGTCGGTGGGTATGGCCATGTATCAGGCACTGCACCTGATGATGCGACATTGACTCGCTGACCGCAGCGGAATTGACGTCCATAATCGCGACATCTTTACTGCTGTTAGCCTGTTTACTGCCGGATCGCATACGCGCGGCAATGCGCTGGCGCAGAGAGAGGGGTAGGGCAAGGAACAGTTTTTGCAGCCAGCGCTGATGAACCCGGCGGCGAAACTGCTGGTAGCCTGCATCGTCAGTGCAGAGCGTGTCGCCATGCATAATCAGAATGCGTTTACCGTACAGTTCCAGCACCGTCTCCTGGGGCAGGAGCGTCATGCCGCAGGCGGCGGCAAAGCGCTTACCCAGCAGGAAATCACGGTTGCCATGAATAAAGTAGCAGGGAATGCCACGCTGCTTTAGCGCATTAAGGGCAAGGGCGATTTCTGCATGCAGCGGCTGAGGGTCGTCGTCGCCGATCCAGGCTTCAAACAGATCGCCGAGAATATATAACGCATCGGCGTGGAAAGCTTCACGGCGCAAAAAAGCAAGAAAACCGGCAGTGATTGCCGGTTCTTCAGTGCAGAGATGCAAATCTGCGATAAACAGCGTGCAGGACATTATTCGCTAACGATCACGTTATGAATGATAACGTCTTCTTTTGGCACGTCCTGATGCATACCGCTGCGGCCGGTTGCAACGGCTTTGATCTTCTCAACCACGTCCATACCTTCAACTACTTCTGCAAATACGCAGTATCCCCAGCCCTGCAGGCTTTCGTCGCGGAAGTTCAGGAAGTCGTTATCCGCCACGTTGATAAAAAACTGCGCGGTCGCGGAGTGAGGAGCCTGAGTACGGGCCATGGCCAGCGTACCTTTGGTGTTCTTCAGACCGTTGCTGGCTTCGTTGCGGATCTCTTCTTTGGTATCTTTCTGCTTCATGCCCGGTTCGAAACCGCCGCCCTGAACCATAAAGCCGTTGATAACGCGGTGAAAGATGGTGTTGTTATAAAAACCTTCACGGCAGTATTCCAGGAAGTTTTTAACGGTAGCTGGCGCTTTGTCATCAAAGGTTTTGATAACGATATCGCCATGATTAGTCTGGAAAGTAACCATATTATCATCCTGTAGAAATTGAAGTATTTATCGGTAAGCAAGTGCCGGTGCCCTCAGGGCATTCGCACGCTTTTGGCAGACCGCTTTTATATCACAAATTGTCATGTCGAGTCAGCCCTGCTGCATAACGGGACCGCGCTAGCGCCTTGCTTTGCGTGGCGGTTACGTTAACAATACGGCAGAATACCAAACTGGTTTATCCCGCACACGTTAAAAACGGAATGTCTCAATGCTAAAGATTTACAACACCCTGAGTCGTCAAAAAGAGGAATTTAAACCCATTCATGCTGGTGCTGTTGGCATGTACGTGTGCGGCATTACCGTTTATGACCTCTGTCACATTGGACACGGACGCACGTTTGTTGCCTTTGACGTGGTGGCACGCTACCTGCGCTATCTGGGTTACTCGCTAAAATACGTGCGTAACATCACCGATGTTGACGACAAGATCATCAAACGTGCCAACGAGAACGGCGAGTCGATAGAAGTGCTGACCAACCGGATGATTAACGAGATGCATGCAGATTTTGCTGCTCTCAACATCCTGCCGCCGGATTGCGAGCCACGCGCCACGCGGCATGTCGGCGAAATTATTGAAATTGTCGAAAAGCTGATCGCGCGCGATCACGCTTATGTTGCCAGCAACGGCGACGTGATGTTCTCGGTGGATAGCGATCCGAATTATGGCCAGCTCTCCCGTCAGGATCTGGATCAGCTCCAGGCCGGTGCCCGTGTGGACGTGGCGGAAGACGTCAAGCGCAATCCGATGGACTTTGTGCTGTGGAAGATGTCGAAAGCCAACGAGCCGGGCTGGGGTTCACCCTGGGGCGAAGGCCGTCCGGGCTGGCACATTGAGTGCTCGGCGATGAACTGCAAGCAGCTGGGCGACCATTTTGATATCCACGGCGGCGGATCAGACCTGATGTTCCCGCATCACGAAAACGAGATCGCCCAGTCCAGCTGTGCGCACGACGGTCCCTATGTGAACTACTGGATGCACTCCGGCATGGTGATGGTAGACCGTGAGAAAATGTCGAAGTCGCTGGGTAACTTCTTCACTATGCGCGACGTGCTGGCACATTATGATGCGGAAACGGTGCGATACTTCCTGATGTCGGGCCACTATCGCAGCCAGCTAAACTACGGCGAAGATAACCTGAAACAGGCGCGATCGGCGCTGGAACGCCTCTATATTGCCCTGCGTAATACGGATGCGTCGGCGTTACCCGCGGGGGGGGAGGCATTCGAGGCCCGCTTCCGCGAGGCGATGGATGATGACTTCAATACGCCGGAAGCCTATTCGGTGCTGTTCGATCTGGCGCGCGAAGTGAACCGCATGAAGGCTGAGAACGTTGCCGCCGTTGACGGTCTGGCCGCAACGCTACGTTCGCTTGCTGGCGTACTGGGCCTGCTGGCGCAGGATCCGGAGCTATTTTTGCAGAGCGGTGCACAGGACGCGAATGATAACTCGGCGGAAATTGATGCGCTGGTGCAGATGCGGATTAACGCGCGTAAAGAGAAAAACTGGGCGCAGGCGGATGTTGCGCGCGACAAGCTGAACGAACTGGGCATTGTGCTGGAAGATGGCCCGCAGGGCACCAGCTGGCGTCGGAAGTAGTAAACAGCGTCAGGGGCGCTCGCTCCTGACGCTTCTCCCGGTGCTCAGCCCGCGGGCGGGGCACTGGGAAGAGGTAACATTATTCGGTCACCGTAATGCTGTTACCGTCGAACTCCACCTTCTGGCCGGAGACGATTTTACAGCGCTTACGGGTTTCAACCTTGCCATCAACGGTGACATAGCCTTCGGCTATCAGCGATTTCGCCACCGCGCCGCTTTCTACCCAGCCTTCCAGCTTCAGCAGATCGCAGAGATCGACGTGCGGATGCTTACCTAAAGAGAACGTTGCCATTACTGTGCTGCTCCATCATTAAATTCTTCACATGCCTGAAGGGTATTCTGGATAAGCGTGGCGACCGTCATCGGGCCAACGCCGCCAGGAACCGGCGTAATATACGACGCACGCGCGGAGGCGGCTTCAAAATCCACATCGCCCACGACCTTGCCACTCTCCAGGCGGTTAATGCCCACATCTATCACAATCGCACCGGGCTTAATCCAGTCGCCGGGGATAAAGCCGGGCTTGCCGACGGCAACGACCAGCAGATCCGCATGCTCGACGTGACGGCGCAAATCTTTGGTAAAACGGTGAGTTACGGTTGTGGTACAGCCCGCCAGCAGCAGCTCCATACTCATCGGACGGCCCACGATATTGGATGCACCAATCACCACCGCATTAAGCCCGAAAGTATCAATATTATAGCGCTCAAGCAGGGTAACGATGCCGCGAGGCGTACAGGGGCGAAGCTTAGGCGCACGCTGGCACAGGCGGCCAACGTTATAAGGGTGGAAGCCATCCACGTCCTTGGTTGGCGAAATATGCTCCAGCACCTTAACGTTATCAATGCCTGCCGGCAGCGGCAGCTGCACCAGGATGCCGTCGATTTCACCGTCGTTATTCAACTGCTCAATCAGCTCCAGCAGCTCTGCTTCGCTGGTGGTCGCGGGCAGGTCGTAAGAGCGGGAGATAAAGCCCACCTCTTCGCAGGCGCGACGCTTGCTGCTTACGTAAATCTGCGAAGCCGGGTTCTCACCCACCAGAACCACGGCCAGTCCAGGCGCCCGTTTTCCAGCGGCCAGACGCTGCTGCACTTTCTCAGCAACCTCCTGTCGTACCTGCTGCGCAATCGTTTTACCTTCAATAATCTTTGCTACCATCAGAGAGGGGATCCATCTGTGTTGAGTTAAAACGGGGAATGGCGCCTATTTTGTCAGAAGCGGCGGCCGCTGTCAGGCACAGTTTTGCCGGCTACTGTGCAATAGTGCAGCAACAGCGCGCCGCATCAGGTAAAATCGTTGACTCAGCAGCCCCGCTCCGTATAATTCGACGCAGTTCACTATGCGCCCTTAGCTCAGTTGGATAGAGCACCGGCCTTCTAAGCCGTAGGTCACAGGTTCGAATCCTGTAGGGCGTACCATTAATTATCAATATATTACGCAAGTTTCAATCCTGCCTGATTTCCGCATTGTGTCGTATTTGTGTCGTCACTCCACAAAAGTGAGTCAATTTTACGTGCATGTTCGTTCAAATGGTTCGGTGCCAGATGCGCGTACCGGCGCACCATTTCTATCGACTCCCAGCCACCCATTTCCTGCAATGCAGTTAGCGGGACGCCTGATTGTATTAGGCAGCTCGCCGACATATGGCGCAGGCCATGGAAACGGAAGTCCTCAATACCTGCACTCCTGAGAGCCAGCCTCCATGATGTATTATCATCTCTTCGCATTTCCTTACTGCGACCATTTTCGTTCCATCGTTCCTGGTGGCCGGTTTGGTGTGGACAAACACCCACCGTGAATGCTTTCCTATCTGCTCCTTCATTATCCTGCAAGCCGTATTACTTAGAGCCACGCCAATAGCCTTGCCCGCTTTGGCGCTCTCCGGATTTATCCAGGCGCCCATCCTTTGCCTATCAACATGTGTCCATCACATCACTACAGTACAGCTGACAATAACTAAGTTTCAGCGCATGTTTAACGCAAAATATTCAGACCAGAAGGGCTTCACGACAGATGAGTACGATGCTGTGGCCGATGACTACATGGCGAAAAAGGCAAAACGTTTAGTCAAAATGTAATCGCAGGATTCAAAGTATGTGCTGATTCGTTCGTATCCATTCGGCTTCGTTTGACATCGCTGCATTTATAGTTATGATTAGGTCATAACATTAACGGATGACTCTATGGAAAGAGATGACGGTTTAGACTATTTACTTTCACTACATGGCTCGACAGTGTACCGGGATGATGGGTATTGGTGGAAAGTCGAGGTATGGGAAGTTAAGCCAACATCTTTCATTCCGCATGGTATACGTTACACCTTAACGCTACATGACAAATACAACACTCGTGTCTTTGGCATAGACAATGCTCACGGGATAAAATCGCCTAAAAAAGGCTGTTACTCAGGCAGGTTGGTTTATGACCATATGCATCGTACCCCCTATGATAAAGGGTACCCGTACGAGTTTGTGTCAGCAGCGCAGCTTATTGAAGATTTTTTCATAAAATCAGACGAAGTCATCGCGCAACGAGAAAACCGAGGTTAACAATATGAAAGCTCTCATTGGTATTATGCCTGAAGAGCACATCCGTCAAAGGATGCTTGCGATCGTTAAAGGCGAGTACAACCCTGAGCCGGGGGAGCCAAGAGTCTGGTTTACATCAGTAAATGCACTGGCTCAGGTCCTTAGTAACGAGAACATTGAACTTCTAAGACTAATGGAAGAGCAAAAGCCAGAAACTATTACCGAACTGGCTGAGATGTCTTGCCGTCAGAAAAGCAATCTTTCCGTTACTTTAAAGACCCTTAGCTCTCGCGGTTTTGTTCGGCTTGAGAAGCAAGGTAGAGGCATTAAGCCTGTGGCGCTTTTTACTGAATTTGACATTCAGGTCAAACAAGAATTCATTACTAAGTTTGGGCCAAAGGCTGCTTGATTGTGATCGACTTAAAGCAACAATAAACTCACTACCCGGCAGGTTTTGCTAGCTGTAATCAGCCCACTCAGGTGGGCCTTTTGTGTTCCAACAAAATCAATATGTCGATGACGCGATGAAGACATCACTTACATCGCGATGTATTAATCAACGGGTAGCAGGTCAGCCGGGCATTCTCACGCTGCCCTTTCTTTTTAAGTTTGTGAAACCCCTCACGTCCCTTGGATCTATATCTAAGAAATTCTATTGTGAAATGGAACTAATATAAACATAGTATTCGTGCGGATGAAGCCGCACTGGGAACACTATGGCATCGTAACAGAGCCAACTTAAAAAGGATAAACTGCTATGCCCAAGTCCGATCGTAAGTTTGTCAACACTGGCAAAGAGCAGCAGTATGAATTAAGGGACTGGCTATACCGGAATAGTTTCTCAACGAAGCAAAGTAATATTGATGCGCTGAGAATCATCATTAACGTTGAGGTAAAGAAAGGCATCACGGCGGATAATATTACCTGGAGTGAGCTTGATGCCGCGCTAAGGGATAACCCGGCGTGGTTTAGTTCGCTGGATCCAGTCGGCAAGTAATATTACAGGGTTACTTACCGCCACTGCCTGCGTGGCAGTGAAAAACGGCAAGGCTGGGGCTGCTAATGAAGCCCCAGTGTGACTGCTATTGACGGGGCAGGGTGAAGCTTACAAAACCTCTGTTTGTTGTTGCCAGCGGGGTATCCGTCGGGTAATAACCTAACGGAAGCGGTATAGCCTGAATAACTGTGTAATCCCGTTCCACACTGTCAGGTATCACGGTATCCAGTCCACTGCCGAAATGGCCCGTGAAAACACACGGCAGACATCAGCTCTCTGACAAAAGTGGTTCATTCTCTCTTGGTGCCCAGTCTTTCTCGGAAAAATCATCCGTTGGGTAGGTTCGTGCGCTCAGGCCACACTTTAAAATAAAATCGTTCGCGCCGGCTGGCAGGTTCTCTTCCCTGAAAAGTTCGGCCAGTACAAACAGGCTGTCGTTAAACGATAGCGATCTGATCTCGACGGGCAGCCAGCCGGTGCGTTTGAAAATCAGATGGTGCAGGGCATCCTCGCCTGAAAGGGGAAGGTA
Organism: Erwinia sp. ErVv1; assembly: GCF_900068895.1. Classification (GTDB taxonomy): domain Bacteria; phylum Pseudomonadota; class Gammaproteobacteria; order Enterobacterales; family Enterobacteriaceae; genus Erwinia. The sequence goes on from NZ_CDPK01000005.1 coordinate 300,115, forward strand.
GCGCGTTGAATAGGTTTTGCGGTGTTTGGCCAGCAGCACCTCAAGGATAAAAATCTGCGCAATACGCTGTTTTGCCGCGTTTCCCGCTGCACTATTGCTGTCGCTGATCTCCGCAGGCGTTGTACCGCTATTCTGGCAAACTCTGGCAGCGATAACGTCCCACAGAACATTGTAGTGACTCATTGGATGGCCTTATCTGATATTCCTGTACGAATGAACATATCAGACCTCTGTCGGACCTGCCAGAGGCCTTCGGGCAATAATTTCTACCCTTGCCCGTCAGCGCGTACGGGGATTAATGGCGACTGGCGCAGCCGCATTTTGTCATTGTCTCATGGACCTCTTTTCCCAGATGTGAATGCCTGATTTGCAGCTCGCTTTTACGGCGTGCATCGCTCTGTATGGCACTGCCGCCCAGCAGCTGATCCAGTGCTTCGGCAATCTGCTGGTCGCAGGGCGGTGCCCAGCTGGTCAGGTGCCAGGTAGACGCGCGCGCTTCATCCACGTCGGCAAATCCCACCACGCCAATGTGCACTCCCTGGCCGAAATCACGAATCGCCTGCATAGCACCAAATGCCAGCAGATCGTTTTCACAAAACAGGGCATTAATGCGTTCGGATGCTCGCGTCTTTTTCAGGTAACCGAGCATCGCCTGATACGCCAGCTCACGGTCAGCGCCGCCTGCCGTCAGCACCTTGTTCAGCGTTTTATCCTGCTGGATTAAGGCATCGGCAAAGCCTGTCATTTTCTGTGCAGACGCGGGATTGCTCTCCCGTTCCTGCAGGTAGCCAAAGCGCTGGAATCCCTGCGACAGCAGCAGGCGTGCCGTCTCCGCACCTGCCGCAGCGTAGTCAGCGCCCGTCCAGGTTGTGCTGGCTTCGCTGATACTGCCCGGGCAGACGACGGGAATATCCGACAGCGCTTTGAGGGTGCTGATTAGCGCGTCGCTGTGATCCGTCCCGATGATAATCAGCCCGTCTGGCAGTGAACGCTGTGCCCCCTTCAGCACCGATTGCCAGTGATTATCAGATTCAACGTTCAGCAACAGCGTCAAAGCGCCGCGGTTATTAAGTTGCCTGGTAACTTCACCCAGCATGTTCAGGGTACAGGGATGGGTCAGCCCGTTAATGACCACGCCGACAGTTCGGGTGTCAGGGGACTTCACCGGATGCTCATTTATGGCGTTATTCATTATGGTTTATCCGATTTCACGTTGGACAGAACGACATATCAACAGGTTACAAAGTAAAGGAATCAATCCGCTTACGACAGTCTGGCGTCTGAAATTTGCGGCACATCTCGATTTTTAAATCCCGCTGCGGCCTAAACCAGGCTGTAGCCGCGAGAGCACATCGGCTTTTTTGCAGAATTAAATGGCCGCTTTTAAGATTTTATAGCATTGTGACTGAGTCATTACTGAGTAGAATCCCCTTCACTGAAAGAGGGTAATTTATGAAAAATGTCATACTGAGCATGCTGGCAAAGATATCCCGACTGGATGCGGAAACCAAACGGCTAACCGCCAGAGTGGAAGCACAGTCTCTGCTTATCAGCGCGCTGGTGTTAGCCGTCGGAAAGAAGGGCGGGGTGACACGCATGATCGAAAGCGCGAATAAGGCCATAAATACGGTGATTGAAACGTCTCAGGCTGATGAACTCCTGCGCTCCGACGCGGCACTGCTGCTTGCAGAATTTCAGGATTTACTGTTGATCGCCAAACTGATCGAAACGGCTGATGCTGAAATCAACCACGACGATCTCTCTAAGCTGATCAACTCGCCCGGCGGCCAGCTGGATAATAAAGGCGAATCTGATAGTAAAATATAATGTTCAAATAACGTTGTTGTTGATTCAAACAGCCGTCGTCAATAAACGTCATGTCTCATTATTCACAGACCCGCCCGTAATCTCCCGCTAAAGGGCGGTGCGCTTGCCCCTTGCTACCTTCCCTCTGCCCATATGGTAATAATGGTATCAATCAGCCGGTCTGAGATGCCAATCGCTAAGGTGAGTAATGCTGCCAACGTCAGAACAACATAAAGCCGCTTTATCGTCATTTTCCCGTCATCCAGTGGAGTTAATAGCAGAACAATATCATTCACGTCATGAATTTACTCAAAAAACGTAAATATATCCACAGAAGGGTCGATAATGTTAATACGGCTGAACATTGAGATAACTGACTGTGAATAAAGGGCTTAGAAGGTATTGTGCACTGATCCTGCTGGCGTTAACGCTTGTTACCACGCCTGCTTTAGCAAAAAAATCTCATCAAACAGCACCTGACAGCGCGCTGATGGAGCAGGGCAGCTACGTTAATGCTGACGGTGAAAGGATTCATCGGCCTGCCCATACAAAAAACAATCAGGTGCCCGAAGGGGCCACCGCACGCTGTCGCGACGGCTCTTATAGTTTTAGTCGCCATCATCGGGGAACCTGTTCGCACCATGGCGGCGTAGCGGAGTGGCTGGACCAGGAGTAAAGATGACATCACCCTTGTCGCTGGTATGATGATAGTTTGATACCGAACCCTGCGGCACTTTATGCACTCACTTGACGATCTCTTTCAGCGGCTTTCGCACTCCCCCTTTCGCCGGCGCTTTAAGCTCGGTAGCGCAGAGTACCAATACTGCCTCAGTAAAGGGGAAGAGGCGATCGGACAGCATGCGACGGACTTTATCAGCGCGCGGCTGGCACCGGCAGAGCCGCCAAATGATGGCCGGCAGACACCGATGCGTGGTCACCCGGTATTTATTGCTCAGCATGCGACAGCAACCTGCTGTCGCAGCTGTCTGCATAAATGGCACGGGGTTGATCAGCACCAGGAGATGACCGCTGAACAGCAGGCCAGGGCAATAGCGGCTATTTTGCGCTGGATCGGGCAGGAGATGCAGCGTCCCGCTCCCCTGACCAAACCCCGAAAGTCTCAAAAATCCCGCCCGAAAAAAGAGGGATCCCCTCAGCCGCAACAGCTCGATCTGCTCTGAGTGATTATTAATGCTAAAGATTTCCAGTTTGCAGCGGGTATAAATCCCCCGACATTTTTCCTGCGGCAAGGCCTGAATTCCACTTATTTACCCACCTGTGAAGATTTAACCACCACGACTACAGGGTTTTTTTGGTAAAAATTCTGAATGTAATAGGAAAGTGTATGTTTCGTTATATCCTCCCTATTTGAAGGTGTATTATCCCGTCGTTGTATAACGTGACAGCTATAGGATCATGATGGGCGATTATTATTATCTGGAGCAAAAACCGCACCAGCAGACTCTTAATGTAGTTCACCGCAACGGATGCCAGAAGCTAGGGATCCTCAGACGGCAGAGAGAGTTTTTAGGTACTTTCTACACCTCAGCAGATGCGTTGTTAATAGCGAAAAAGCGTTATGGTCGCAGTGGGCTTTGTCCTCTCTGCTGCCAGGAAAAGCGCTAAATAGCGGCCGCAGGCAGCGCGTTCTCCTTATTGCCTGCCTGCGGTACCGCTGATACTCTGTCGCCGAAAGTCTTACCCTCTACAGGACAATGAATGATCTGGCTGATGCTTGTAACGCTGGTGGTGGTGTTTATTATTGGATTTCGCGTCCTTAACTCAAAGGTGCGCCGTGCCACTAAGGCATTAAACCGACGGTTGAATCTCGATCCTGTCTATGTGGAATCACTGATAAGTCAGATGGGTAAAACCGCAGGAGGGGAGTTTGTCGACTACCTTTCCGCTGACGATGAGGCTCATACCGTCAACGCAGCCAGCGTGCTGCTTATCTATCAGGTATTTATTCTTGATGAATCGGATGAAAGCCTCACTTTCTGGCACGGTGTGCTGCGTAAAGCAAACATTCCGGTTGAAATAACGCATGAGCAGGTCAGGCTTGCGCTCGAATATCTTCGTGAGACAGAGCCTGATGCGCAGGAAATGCAGGCCTTTCGTCTGCGGTATAACGCCCGTTTCGCGCCGGAAGCGATAGTCATAGAGGGTGAGTACAATAATGTCTACTTTCTCAATACTCGCTCAGGACGCCACTGATCGGTCCCCCCCTCGTTGAAAAAAAAGGGTATTTTTTAGACGAGTTTTTCCCATTTATTTACTGGGGGTATGATTTCATTTCCATATTAATTTCCGGCACTGTCTGCCGTAATTTTGGGGTTTTGGGCACTAATAACGCAGGAAGCGGGGCTTTTCCACATATTTGATGCGGGATACCTGTGACTGCCTCCTGCAATAACATGAGCAACGCTTAACAAATATATATTTCCTCTTCAAATATTACATTCTGTAACTCTTGTTTCCATAACATTACGAATAGATCCGTCGATAACTATTTTAATTAACTCAAATTACATTTCGTTAGCATGTGAGAGTCGTAATGTTATGCTTCTTCAAAAAGAAACTACCCGTCGTAAGTTTTTACTAGGGTCGCTACTGGCATTGCCATTAAGTGACATGGTATTCAAAGGATTAACCGCAGCGCAGGCTGCAGAAATGGCCGCACCCGAGCTGGTCGACTATAAGCCGATTTTCTTTTCCGCAGATGAGTGGCAGTTCATTATGGCCGCCTGCGATCGCCTGATCCCGGCGGGCGGGAAGGGTAAAGCCCCAGGCGCGCTGGAAACCAATGTGCCGATCTTCATCGATCAACAGATGCATGGCGATATCGGCGACGAAATCTATATGCAGGGGCCGTTCGATGTTCACGCACCCGCAACTATGGGCTATCAGATCCCTTTCCGTCCCCAGCAGATCTATAAAACGGGCATCCGGCTGATTGACGTCTGGTGTCAGCAGCAGCATCAGCAGCCTTTCCATGAGCTGTCGACGGCCGATAAAGACGCGGTCCTGACCCAGGTGCAGAAAAACGATATTAACTTCGCCGAACTGGGCGAAGGCTCACTGAAGGGATCGCAGTTCTTTAGCGAACTGCTTTCGGATACCAAACACGGCTACCTTTCCGACCCGATGTACGGCGGCAATAAGGGGATGAAGGCGTGGATCGCCATCGGCTTCCCCGGCGCGCGCGCCAGTTACACCGAGTGGGTCAAGCAGCATAACGTGCCCTATCCGCTGGGCCCGGTCAGTCTTCTTGGCCAGCGTGCCTGAATTCACTGAGTACTTTCCCGTTTTTTGATACTGGCAGGATTTAAGATGGCATTGGTAAATAAAGAAGAAGTCGACGTCGTTGTCGTCGGCCTGGGCTGGGCTGGCTCGCTGATGAGTATTGAACTGGCGATGGCCGGGCTGAAGGTGCGTGCGCTGGAACGCGGCGGCGATCGCGATTATGCTGATTTCGCCTACCCGAAACCGGCGGACGAATATGCCTATGCGGTGCGTAATAAGGTGTTTGCCACACCCGCAGAGGCGGCAGTAACCGTACGCTATAATATGAGTCAGACTGCACTTCCGACCCGCAAATGGGGCGCATTCTGCCCGGGTAATGGCGTCGGGGGTTCGGGCCTGCACTGGACGGCGGTATTGATCCGTCCAACGCCAACCGATCTGAAGCTGAAAACCTATGCGGACCAGGCCTATAAGCCGGGTATTCTGCAGGACGATATGACTATCGGCGACTTCCCGTTCACCTGGGAAGAGATTGAGCCGTACTATGAGAAATTTGAACATATCTGCGGCCAGTCTGGCCTGACGGGTAACCTTCGCGGCCAGATTATGCCCGGCGGCGATCCTTTTGAAGGTCCGCGCGCGAATCCTTACCCACTGCCCCCGCTGGAGGATACGCTCAACAACACGATGTTTGTTGATGCGGCAAAAAAGCTGGGATACCACCCGTTCCCGAACCCATCCGCCTGTGTGTCTCGCGCATGGACCAACCCTTACGGCAACCAGATTGCACCCTGCAACTACTGTGGCTACTGCAGTAAATATCCCTGCCTGAACTACTCCAAGGCGTCGCCACAAACCGCCGTCATGGACTCGCTAAAACGTATGGATAACTTCTCATACGAAGTTCATGCCAACGTAATGAAAGTTGTGCTGCACGACGATAAGAAAACCGCCAAAGGCGTTATCTATATTGATGCCCAGGGCAATGAGTGCTTCCAGCCGGCAAAAATCGTGGTGCTGAGCAGCTTCCAGTTCTGTAACGTGCGCCTGATGCTGCTATCCGGTATTGGCCAGCCGTATAACCCGATTACCAACGAAGGGGTGATCGGGCGCAACTACGCGTTCCTGAGCAACGGCGGTGCCACGCTGTTCTTTAAGGATAAAAACTTCAACCCGTTTGCTACCGCAGGCGCCACCGGCCAGATGTTTAATGATATCTCTCCGGGCAACTTCGACGGTCCTTCACTGGGCTTTATCGGCGGGGCAAAAATTCACAGCTCGCAGGCGACCGGTACGCCAATCAGCACCGCGCTGCCAAAAGGCACGCCGACCTGGGGTACGGGCTGGAAAGAGGGTATGGAGGAGTGGTACGGCCACTCAATGAAAATCAGTATCACCACCACCTGTATGTCATATCGCGATATCTATCTTGACCTTGATCCAAACTATAAGGATGAGCACGGTTACCCGCTGCTGCGCATGACCTTTAACTGGAAAGAGAACGAACTGAAGCTGCAACAGCACCTGAAAGGGATCGTGGGTAACATTACCAAAGAGCTGAACCCTGACAGCTACAGTGAAAGTTTCCTGCCAATGGATGCCAACTTCGACCTGACCAAATATGTTTCCACCCACAACGTGGGCGGCGCAATCATGGGCGCAAACCCGAAAACGTCTGCGCTGAACCGCTACCTGCAAAGCTGGGATGTCCACAACGTCTTTGTGCCGGGCGGCAATGCTTTCCCACAGAATTTCCAGGCGAACCCGACCGATACTATCGGCGCGCTGACGCTGATGGCTGCGCAGGCCATTAAGGATATGTATCTGAAGAACCCCGGCCCACTGGTACAGGCATAGGCGATATGAAAAAAATGACACTGAAGGGATTGTTACTCGCTAATGTTTTGCTGATAAGCGGGGGATATGCGCAGCTGGCGCAGGCCGATGATGCCGCCCTTATCAAGCAGGGGGAGTATATCTCCCGCCTGGGTGACTGCGGCGCCTGCCACTCACTGCCTGGCAAACCGGCGTTTTCGGGAGGGCTGGCGATTGAATCCAATCTGGGCACCATCTATTCAACCAATATCACCCCGGACAAAGAGCACGGAATAGGGCGCTATAGCGAGCAGCAGTTCTCTGATGCGGTACGTAAAGGCGTGTTACCCGACGGTAAGCGTCTTTACCCGGCTATGCCTTACCCGGATTATGCGAAGATCAGCGATGCTGATATGCATGCCCTTTACGCCTACTTTATGCAGGGCGTGAAGCCCAGCGCTGAGCAGCCGCCAGAAACCGATCTGAGCTTCCCGTTCAGCCAGCGCTGGGGAATGCGCTTCTGGAACTGGGCGTTTACCTCTGATAAGCCCTTCAAGCCATTAGACGGGGCGTCTGACGAGGTTAACCGTGGGGCTTATCTGGTTGAAAGCCTGGGCCACTGCGGCAGCTGCCACACGCCGCGCGGGCTGGGAATGAACGAGAAAGCCATGGACAGCAGCGATGCGAAATTCCTTTCTGGCGGTAGCCTCAACGGATGGGAAGTGCCTTCGCTGCGCGGATTGCCGCGCTGGACCGCGCAGGAAACCGTGGATTACCTCCAGACCGGGCGTAATGATAAAGCGGCTACCGGCGGGGAGATGACCTCCGTGGTGGAGCACAGCACCTCATGGATGACGCCAGCGGATCTGCAGGCGATTAGCGCTTATCTTAAATTCCTCGGCGGTAATCCTGCCGTCCCGGCTACGGATGACAAAGCCGCCAGCGCGACGGAAGCGAAGCTGACCACAGCGAAAAACCTGTCGGAAGGCGAACGTCTTTATCTGGATAACTGTGGTGCCTGCCACTTTGTCACCGGTAAAGGCGCGCCAGGCGTTTTTCCACAGCTTGATGGTGCCACCATTGTTAACGCGTCGGATCCAACGGGTTTGATCCACACGATTCTGGCTGGCGCACAGCAGCCCTCAACGGCGAAAGCGCCTTCTACGCTGGCGATGCCAGGTTTTGCTCACCGTCTTAGTGATGAAGAAGTTGCGCAGCTCGCAACCTTTATTCGTCAGGGCTGGAGCAACAAGGCCGATGCCGTCACGGCCAGCCAGGTGGAGAAGGTAAGAAAAACCCTCCAACACTAAGAGGACACAGAAAGGGGGTGAAAACCCTCTTTCTGACCCTTCCACCCCTTCCACCCTCTCTGACCTTTCCAGCCGTTATGCCTCTTCACATCCCTTTTATCCTCTCTGTCGCGCACGCTGCATCGGCGGGCCCNCCCCTTCCACCCTCTCTGACCTTTCCAGCCGTTATGCCTCTTCACATCCCTTTTATCCTCTCTGTCGCGCACGCTGCATCGGCGGGCCCACCGGCTTACCCTAAGTTATTGTTCTTAATCGATGGCGGGGAAATAAATCCCCCCTGGCTGGGAACCTCGACGGATCCAGGACCACGTAATAACCGAGCTTTGATGTGAACCTTTCAGGAGAAAAGCCCATGTCTTCGGTAACCCAAAAACTTGCCTCGGCTTTCAGCCTGCACAACACCCAGCGATCGGCAGCCGTACAACGTCCTCAGCAGAGTCATCCTGCCCTGGCTCAGCGTCCGGCAGCAGCCAGAATTACCGGAAGCGATACGCTTCAAACCGTCGCGCAGGAGCAGGGGGAACCGACGCTGGACCTGGTCCAGGGAGAAGCCCGGCCAACGTCATCGAATAGTCGCTTCAGGGCATTCAGCAGGTTGCCGTTATTTAGCCGCAATGCTGCATCTTCCCGTAAATCGCCGGGGCAGGGTGCAGCGTCCTCCCGCATATCGCCGGGGCAGGCGGCAGAATCAATCGAAATGGTCGGGTTAAGCGGCCAGCGCCATGCACCGCAGATCGTGCTGGAGCACGAGATCCCGCATACCTCACCCGGCTCTCTGGAGCAGGACATTAATCAGGCGCTTGCGGCCGGGCAGGCTCACCCATCGGGTGCCGAAGGAGGAAGCGTCAGCGGGGCGGCGGTGCACAGGCTAGGGGAGAGCCAGGGGGAAGCCGCCGTTACGCTAAGTCTGGACGCGCACGGGAAGCCACAAATCACGGCACCCGCGCTGCGCCACACGCTGCTGAAACAAACCCTCGGACAGGCTACACAGCACTACCAGAGCGCGGTGTCCAGTGCCAGCGGAGAGCAACATGCCCTGCTGGAAGAGAGCGGTCGCCTGCTGGCGCTGCACTCGTCGCCTGAAAGCCTGGTGGGCGTGTCGGGCAGCGCCGCTAAGCCTGAATGGAAACACACTAACGCCGTGAAGGAGAGTCCCTGGTCAGGCACCAGTGGTAAGGCGGCTCTCTCGCACAGGCTGGCGCTGGATGCGGCAGAAAATGAAGTCAGCGTCAGTCGAACCGACACCCCGGCAATGGCAGTGGGCAGAATGAAATTACCCGATGCAACCCTACTCGGGCAGATTTCGGGCATATACCCTGAACGGACCGACGCGGGTAAGCAGTCATGGCGAGTACATGAAGGTAAACTCTATCGGCTGAACGATCATCAGACCGGCTGGCAACCAGCCTCGCTTCCCGGTAGCAGGCAACATGCGGCACAGCAGGGCGAATCCGACGAGGAGAAGTCGTACGGGCAGCTCTCCAGACAGGGTGATAATCAGCTTTACTGTGTTTATGACGACAGGCAGCTGCACAATGTGTCCACGTCGGGTCATAGCGAGCCGCTGGAGGATAAAATCAGTAAGGTCTCGGTCGCGGAAGAGGGTCAGACGCTGCTGTTGCTTAAAAATGAAAAAACGCACCAGCAAAGCATCAAACTCCTGCCGCAGCCCGATGCAGCCGTCGACAGCCACAGAACCCTCAGCGTTTCCCCTCCTGACATCCGGCTGGCTGCCCTGGCGCAAACGGCGCAGCACATTATTGCCGCCGATTATCAGGGGAAAATTCGGGTTGCCAGCCGTCCTGGCCCTGAGCAGAGCGATCTGGACTTTGCTGCGGTAGAGAATCGCAGCCTGCAACAGCATCTGCACGACCAGATAAAAGCGGTAGTGGGCGATCGCTTTCACCTGGAGGATATTTTGAATGGTGAAAATGGCCAGCTGCACGCGGTGGTAAAAGACGGGGCGGACCGCCAGCATGCCATTGCGCTTAATACCTCGGGCAGCACCCGGCAGGCTCCTTCGCACTGGAACCTGAGTGACAGCATGGTAATGAACTATCAGAAAGGATTGCCGGTGGTGACGCCCTCGCGCCACGAAATTGTCGATCTGGGTACTGACAGTCATCTGGCGCTGAAAGAGGGAAAGGTCCACTTTTTCAACGGGACGACGCAGAGCTGGGAGGCCTCTGACGTTAAGGCCGACCAGCTCCGGCTCGGGCAGGATCGGCAGGCCTGGGTGTTAAAGGATAATGAACTCAAGCGATTGAAGATAAACGTCTCCAGCAACAAGATTAACGCCGATCGCAATGTCTTCGCCCTGCCGCAGGTTAAGAAAAGCGTCAGCGACGACCTGGCCCTGCCGGGGGTCAACAAAGACAAGACGCTCACCTCGGCCGCCGTGCTCGATAATGGTCGATTTATCACTCTGGATGAAGGGGGCGATCTGCATCTTCACCATGTCAACGGCGAAACCCGGCGCGATATCAGGCTGCCTGTCACGCTCAGTCGCGCGTCGCTTAACCAGGCTATCCAGCAGGCTATCAGGTCACATTCTCCCGCAGGTGGCACACCTGAGGATCAAAAAGTCATGGACGTGGCCATTGGGCCGGGGCGCGATCTCTTTTTACTTACCGACCGGGGCGAAATGTACCGCGTACCGGAGCAGAGCTGGATGAAAGGAAACATGGCTCAGATGCGCCAGGTCCAGCTGTCCGCAAAACCCGCAAAGCTGTATAACGACCGTAATAATCATCTGATGCTGGAAATGGATAACGGCAAGCTTTTGTCGCTCAGGGATGATCTCTGGCACCCGGTGGCGGCGGTGCCAACGTCGCCTGCAAATGAGGTCACCCCGCCCGGCGGCAAAGAGAAGAAAAATATGGCCGATAAGCACTACGGTCGGCTGATGAGCGCCACCCGAGATTCCCGCCTTGGCCGCACCGGCATGACCTATAAGCGGGAGGTGAACACGTTCGGGCAAACGGGCCACGACGGTCACAAAGTGCATACGCCGTTTCGCACCCGTCTGAGCACCTTTGTCTTTCGCCCCACGCTGCAAACGCCCAGGCCATTGAAAAATCTCAGCTACCTGGCGCAGCACGGTCATCGCGGGCGAAACGGGCTGGCGCATATTTATGAACTTCAGAACGATCAGCTCACTCAGCTTAATCAACATCTGGAGAAGCCCGCTGCCGATCGGGGCCCGGCTGAGCCTCTTAGCCTTAAGCTAAAAACCCTTGCCGGTCAGGGGGACCTGCCCGCCTGGTTTGAGGATATGCAGAAATTTAGCGTTCGCCTGGCCGACAGCAGCGGACACAAAGCGGATCAGCTTAACCAGCACTATTCACAGCAGGGAGAAGTGAAAAAACAGCTTAATAATCTGACCGGAAGCCTCAACCCGGCCATGACGCGCGACGGCGATTTGACGGCGAAGCTGAAAGATATTTTTTCACGCTACCCCACCGGTAAGGGAAATACCGCGCTGCTGGCGCTTGCGGCGCTGGAAGAGAACGGCGTGAAGCTCTCGCATCAGAAGGCGAGTGAAGCGATCCCGCTGGGTCATCGCCGTGATAAACACGATGAGATGGGGCTGGCGAAATCACGTCTTATTATTGATGGCTTAGCCCACGTAAAAATGCATGACCTTATCGATCGGTTAACCGCAGCGACGGCACTCCCGGAGGATGAAAAACGCCAGGCGCTGGCAGCCATTGAAACCGATTTTCATACGCTTTATCAGGATTGGGATAACAATCCGCTTCGCCAGGTGACCAGTTTTGGCTACAACAGCATTAGTGCCCTTGAGGCGTCTTATGATGCGGTGAAATCGCTAACAAAAGCCTTCGCTAAGGAAAACCACAGTATCAACGTCACGGCGCGGACGGTGATGCATGCGAAGGATCAGTCGGTACTGGCGCAAAAGCTGGAGGACACGGTCAGGTCGATGGAGAAGGGAGAAAGTCTCTCTTTCAGCCGCTCTTATGGTGCGGCAACCACGGTGTCAGGCATTCCGGGAACCCAGGTGATTGCGGGCGTCGGGGGACGAGGCAGTCTGGATCGCACCTATAATTTGAGCTTCACCCGGGGAGAGGGTGGCGTTAACGTTAGCTTTGGCCGCGACGGGGGCGGAACCTTCACACCCTTTGTGGGAATGGGTTATAACCTGCTTACCGACTATTTAGAAACGCATAAAACTCATCTGGACGATCGGCGCGATCTTGCGCCTGCCGCGCGCCTCGGCGCGGTGGTTTCCGTCACCCCACTCGACATTAAAAAACAAAACGGCGTCAGCTTTGATATTACCGATGCCGAACTGCCGCACTTTATTGCCGGGCTGACCGAGGGGACACTTGACCCGCTGGCGCTGATTAACCGCGGGAATCAACACAGCGTCAAACAGGGTAACGTGATGAACGTGAGCCTGGACGTCAACGCTGCCGCGCTGGCCTCGGTGGGGTTTCCGCTCACCGACAAAAATGCCGGACAGGCGTCAGCCAGTTCGCGGATAGGCGGTGGCGCTTACGTGGGGGTTAACCTGATGTCTGGCACCCGCGAGCGCGGCCGGGCTACCACCGAAGAGAGCACGACCCTCAGCCAGAGTAACAACCGCCTGCGAGGGCTAAATAAAGCCTCCGTCGGCGCAAACGTAGCGCTACCGATAGGGACGATAACCAAAAGCGATGAGGGGCGTTTTGCGCTATTTGCCGGCCCGGCGGCGACTTTCCAGCTCTCGATTGATGATCGAACTCGCCAGAGCCTGTCGCTGCAAACCAAAAGGGCACAGCTGCTGGAACCCGTGCATATGGCAAAACTGATGGAGTCACTGGGCAAGAGCTTCAGCGACCCTGAAACCAGCGCGCTGCTGGCGTCGCTGAAAAACGACGAAGAGAGTGAGCCTCAGCAGGCGTCAGCCGCTGAAGACCGGCAGAGCACAGCCCGCACGGCTCGACAGAAACTCAATGCGCTTGACGTGCATTTTGAAAGTCGACGGGGGGAAGAGGGGACTAACGGGCAGAAGGCCGCTCTGCGCGAGCTGGATAAGCATCTGCGCCAGCAATATGCCGCTGAGCGTGGGCTAACGCTGCTGCAAAATGGTGAATATCAGACGACCTATGCGAATACCTCTAAAGTGGATAACAACGGGCTCTGGCATCAGTTTTCTCACTGGCTGGATGGTGAACTCAACGCCAGTAATGCCACCCGAATTCGCCAGCTGATGACGGACGATCACCGGCTGCAAACGCTGATTGCCCGGTTGAAAGATAATGTCAGCACCGATGCTACCGTCACGCTCGAGCTAAAAAATGATGTTCGTGAACGGCTGGAGCAGCGCTGGCTGAAAGAGGGGATCGGGGCTGATGAATTAACGGCTGAGCTAACGGATCGTAATAATCTCAGGCTTAAAGCGATTGGTTTTAGCAAGGGCCAGTCAAAAAGCGATGGTTTTTCAACCCCGGCGTTCCTTCTGGGCGGCGGAAACAGCGCAGCGGTGGCGATGAAGCGAAATCTGGGGAAAATCAATTTTAGCTACGGTGAAGATGAGGACAAACCGACCGGATATACCCTGGATGGCCGCATCGCGAAGATAAACGATGAGCTGGCTGCTGCGCTTTTGCATGGGCAGCAGGCACACTATCAGTTAAAAAGTTAAGGGGTCACGATGTCAGCAACCGAACAGCTTAATCACCTGCTTGAGCACTATGGTCGGCAGCATAATAGTGCACTCACGCTTAAAGATGGCGTATGCGCCCTGGTTGATCGCGATAACCGCGAGGCGGCAGTTATCGAGCTGCCGCCGGGCAGCGACAGCCTGATCTTTCACTGCAAAATAGAGGATCTTCACGAGCCGTGCAGCGAGCGTTACCTGCGAACGCTGCTGTCCCTGAACTTTGAAATGAACGCCATGCGCGGTTGCTGGCTGGCGCTGGACAACGAGGAGAGCCTGAGACTCTGTAGTCAGCTCTCCGTCAGCGGGCTGGATGCCGCGGGATTTCGGATGGCGCTGAGCGGCTTTATGACCCAGGCGCGGGAGGTCAATGAATTTATCACCTCACTGCGCGAGGCGGCCTGAGGCTCTGTGTTCTGCTCTTTAACACAAATTTTGCGCAGGCGGAAGATGCTTAATTCCTTCACACTGTTAAGAAAGCGAAAGTCTTGGTTAAGCTACCGCAAAATAAGGGGTTTTAGGATAGTTAGAGATTTTTTTACCGTCGGGTTTCGTCGATAGTGTCCTTCAGCGGCGGATGATAAGCCGTGCGCAAATGAGAGGATGTACCGATGAAAAAAACGACTCTGGCACTTTTAATGACCGTCTTCACAGCAAGCACCCTGTTTTCCACCGTCTCGCAGGCAGATGGCCCGCCGGATCAGCAGTGGCACCAGCAGGGTGGGCATGGCGACCACGGTGATGGGCCGGGGCGTGGTCCGGATCGTGGGCCTGGCGATCGCGGCCCTGGCCCTCACGATCGTGGCGATTATCACGACGGTCATGGTCCCGATCGCCACTTTGAAGAGCGCGATCGCTTTGCCTGGCAGGGGCACGACTTCCGCAGGGGACGCCCGTTGCCGCCGGATTTCCGCGGGGACGACTACCGGGTTAACGACTGGAACGACCGCGGCCTGCGCGAGCCACCGCGTGGTCAACACTGGGCTTATATTGACGGTAACTATGTGCTGATTGCAGCCGCTACCGGCGTCATCACCTCAATCCTGTTGAACAACGCTTTCCACTAATCCCTGTTCTGCTGCGGGTCCGTCAGGGCCCGCATCTTTTCCAGCAATTATCTCTTAGCTCCGGTTGGACCGGGCACAACCACGATACAGGGCCAAATCTAATCTGCCAGGTTAGTATGTGCCAGGAGCGGGCGTGGCTAACATTAGTTCGTGCTGAACAATGGGTAGCACATCAACACAATGCCTTTGCGAAACAGACTGCCTCTTCTCTGCCTATGTATGGGCCATAATTCTCAATACGGGCATACCCATTTTTCTCGTAAAAATATACGGCCCGATTGTTGATATATCGGGTTTCTAACCTCAGCTCGAGATATCCCATTTCTTTGGCGGAGTTTTCCAGAAAAGTGAGTAAAGCGCGTCCAACTCCGGGCACACTTCGGTCTGAATACATTCTTTTAAGCTCGGCTACATTTTGCGTTAATGGCCGAATAGCGCCGCATCCTATCGGATCACCATGGGCATTTTTTGCCAATACCCATAACGCTTTATCACTATTCAATGCATCAATAGTGAAATTGCTTTTGCCGTCATCACCAGTAACAGCGGCAAGTTCTACTGACAGCATTTCGATTAAGCGATGAGATTCTAAAGAAAATGGATCTGATTTCTCTACTGTTATCATGGTCATATCCTACAAAGAGATTATGGCCAGTATAAAGTATACTACCTGTAAAAGCTTAATACTGTAACGGGTGATGGGACACCTCTGATTCCTGTCTGTCCTGAGGATGTGATGTTCGCTGTTCGCTCACAGCGGCCCGCTGGTTCTGTCTGATGTCCGCCGTGCCAAAAGCGGTGTCTATCCATATTGATAATGTCACCCTGACTTTTTGTCCCATTCGGCGTGGGTCAGTGTAAACAGCATGCTGGCGGGCGCATTTTTCACATCGTGAATGTCCCGTACATACCTGAGTGCGGCATTCGCCAGGACTTTCTGTGATGCCGGGTGATTTGCTCTTACTACTGCAGATATCTCAGGCAATTTGAGCTCACTAAATCCATAGCTGACCGCATGTTTAGCAAACTCTGTCGCCAGGCCTTTTCCCCATGACTCAGCAGAGAAGCGATATCCCAGGTTATTGATGGAGGCATCGGCATAACTGCGGATACTTAACCCACCAAAACCGATGATCCTTTCGGGATTATCCCTCAATGAGATAGCCCAGTTTCCAAAACTGTAATCTTCCCAGTGTTTAAGCCAGCGAGCCAAAACATCGCGGGCATAATCAGTATCAGGATACGGGCCTGCAGGATTAAACGTATTCGTGGTAGGATCGCCATAAATTATGAAAAGGACATCTGCGTCTGAGTTGATTACAGGCCGAAGATGCAGTCGAGAGGTAATTAGCTGCAAAGTGTCTCCTGAGTTTTTGATTCATTCTATGAGTTATCTTTCTGTTTTATAGCCAGAAACCTTCAGGTTTACAACAGCACTTTTATGTAAAAAGCGTGATAACTAGTAGGCACTAAATATTTCTTTTTGGGTGCGCTTATGCCTGGACGGCGGATGCCGATAATAATGATGTGACACACCTGGTACGTGACGACCGAATCCACTGCATTAATTCGGCTCCCATGCTGGAGCCAGCTCTTTGCGCAGTAAATTGCGAACGATTTTCTGTTGTTCAATCCGCTAAAGATGACGGATTTTTCATTTATTAAAACTAAACCGGGAAAGATTGAAGTGCGCGGGCTGATGAAAATATTTAGGAGTGTGCCGAAAAAGGTCTGCTGTTCGCTCAAAGCGGACCTCCTGCCTCACCCACTCTGTCCGCTCCGTGCCATAAGTGGACATTGAGTATATTACTGTGCACCCGTGTTTGCATACGTATGTTGCTGATCACATCGCGTCGGAAGACAATTCCACGGGTGTGTCTGAGCTCCTTCCGTGTCCACTCATCGCGTGCACAAATCACTTAATACACCTCACCAGAAAGATGGGGTTCGTCAGTAATCTGACTACGCTTTCACGGCGTATTTTTTTTATGTGGTGAATTCCTGCTTAGGATGATGATCCATAGCAGGCCGCCAAGCATTGAGAGGGCTATGGCGAGGCATACGGCGAAGTAAATACCCGCAGCGAGAGGTTTTACAGCGCTAAGCAATCCGCCAAAGATGGCGACTCCCAGCGCAGATCCCGTTTGTCGGCTAGCGTTAAGTACCCCGGCGACAATTCCCGCCTGCTCTTTGACTATTGAGCCCATGACAGCTGCCGTGGCGACCGGTGTAATGACTCCTGCGGCAAGACCGAGAGCCGGAAAGCAAAGCGCGATCCGCCAATAGGATGCATTTTCTCTTAATATCAATAACCCTGCGAATCCGGCGACGTAGAGTCCGCAGCATCCTGCTATCAGCCAAAAGGGGCCAAACAGGCGGTTAAGTTTTCCGGCGCTAAAGCTGCCCAACGTAACCAGCAAGGTCAAGGGAAGAAAAGCGAGACCCGCGTCCAGCGATGACCAGCCGCGCACGGTCTCGAAGTACAGGCTGAGCAGGAAAAACAGCCCGTAAAATACTAACCCTGAAATAAGCGAGACGGTAACCGAGGCCGAAAAATCAGCAAGACGAAAGAGCTTCATCGGCAACATCGGCTGGCTGATTGTGCACTCGGTAAAGATGAAAAGCCCCCAGGCCATGGCCGCCACCACTATTCCACCGCTAATCCACGGGTCATACCATCCTCGATGGCCCCCTTCAATCAATACGGCAATAGACAAGCCCAGCGCGATAATGGCGAATAACTGCCCTGCAATATCCATCGTTCTCTCGTTGGCAGAGATTTTTATCACAGGAATGCGCGTTGCCAGCACAATCCCGAGCAGCACGATTGGAACATTGACCAGAAAAATACTTCGCCAGCCTAATAGTTGGATCAGCAATCCGCCAAATAACGGGCCGGCAGCCATCGCAATTCCACCGCAACCAGCCCAGATACCTATGGCTTTAGCGCGCTCCTTAGACTGTGGAAACTCACTGTTAATCAAAGCAAGAGAGGCGGGGACCAGCAAGGCTGCACCGATGCCCTGCAATATTCTCGAGAAGATCATAGTGGACAATGTTGATGAAAAGCCGCATCCCGCCGAAGCAAATCCAAACAGCAACAGGCCAGTGAGATAAACGTTTTTTGCCCCCAGTTTGTCGCCCAAAGCACCACCACTGAGCAGCAAACTGGCGAAAGTGACGGTGTAGGAACTGACGACCCATTGTAGTCCGCTAATGGTCGAGTGCAGAGCTGCTGCCAGCGGTGCAAGTGCAACGTTCACAATCGAGGTATCAAGAATCACGATGATGTAACTGATACTGGTTGCAGCTAACAACCATTTTTTAGCCGAAGAAGTGTTGTTCATTGGTAGAAGCAATTGTCCAAATATGGGATTCATTGACTATACCTTGAGCGCGCTAAATAATGGTTCGAGCTGTATCGAACTATTAACTCCCTGGTAAACACTGACTTCACTTTCAATGGCGCGCAGAATGAATCAATTTCATATTTCAGTCGTGGCACATCTCATCGCCGAGCCGGTGCGTTCGATAATGCTAATTAACCTGTCTGGAGGCGAAGCGCTTTCTGCCAGCGCTCTGGCTGAGGCCGCCAGCATTACAGCGCAGACCGCCAGTTTTCATCTCGCAAAACTGCGTGATGGCGGCCTGATCACCGTAGAGTCTGTGGGGCGCTATCGTTATTACCGCTTAGCCGGGCCACATGTTTCCCAGCTCTTAGAAAGTCTGGCCTCGGTAGGGCAAGTCACTTCTCAGTGGCAAACGACACCGAATCTTTCAGCGAAGGAGCTGCGTTTTGCGCGCTGTTGTTACGATCATTTAGCCGGGCAAATCGGCGTGGTCATTTCGCAGGGGATGCTCTACCGCCGATTGATTGCCATGCAAGAAGATCAACAGTACGTACTGACGGTTCAGGGGCATCTCTGGCTTAAACAGCAAGGCGTGGAAATCAGTGCAGATCGCGCAGGAAATAACCGAATGTGCCTCGACTGGACCGAGCGACAGTATCACCTCGCAGGACCTCTTGGTTCCGCGCTGCTGGAGGCTTTTATCGCGTGGAAGTGGCTGAGCTGCTCGAGTAAATCAAGAGCGTTGAAAGTCACCGCATTGGGTTGGATAGCCTTAGAGCAACACTTTGGAATTCGCCAGCAGCAAGGGATCATCTTTGCGGAAGAATAATGCTCTTTTGTTTCCTTTGCTAATGGCGAAAATAGACGTATTTAATTTCCAAGACCGTGGCTCGCAGCCATGGCTGTTGGGATTTTACATTGCACTGCTGACTTCGATTTCGACAAATCCGAATCAATGCTGTCAGGAATGCATTTTCAAGCCTTAAACGTCCGCTTCTCGCTGTGAGTTCAACCAATGGACGCAACACACTTATTGAACCGCTCTGCGGGTGATTCATAGTCTGGCGTTTTTCTCGGCCTTTCGTTGAGCTGTCTGGCAACACTGTTAAGTCTTTGCTGGCTGTGAACCGATAAGTCAGTTCCTTTTGGAAAATATTGTCTGAGCAATCTGTTCGTATTTTCATTTGAGCCACGTTGCCAGGGAGATTGAGGATCACAGAAATAAATCTGAATGTCTGTCGCTACAGTAAATCGGGTGTGGCTGGTCATTTCAGCGCCACGATCCCATGTTAATGTTTTATAAAGCTCAACAGGCAATTCCCGTGCTTGTTTGATGAGCGCTGATATAACCGTTATGGTCTTGTTGTCCCTGATTTTGGCGAGCATAACAAAGCGGGAATGGCGCTCTACCAGAGTGACGATATAGGAGTTTTTCGAACCCTGGATCAGGTCTCCTTCCCAGTGACCCGGTATGGCTCTGTCTGCGGCTTCAGATGGTCTTTCGCTGATAGGTATCGCATCCGGGATTGACCCTAATCCTTTCCCTTTAAGCGATGAGGTTCTGGATCTACGCACTGCTCTTCCGCTTCTGAGGCATTGCTGCAGCTCTTTTTTTAATGCTCCCCGGGTTTGTATAAAAAGCGTTTTATAAATTGTTTCGTGTGACACATGCATTTCCTGATTATCGGGATAACAGCGTTTTAGCCAACCGGCGATTTGTTCCGGCGACCAGTCCTGATGCATCTTCTCTGCAATGATTTTACACAATGTGGGGCTTTCAATTAGCTTGCAAGGTTTTGGTCTCAGGGCACTTTCCCATGCAGTAGCATCCGCTTTTTCTGCACGATATTGTTTTGCACCTCCGTGCCTCTTGATCTCGCGGCTAACCGTTGAGGGAGCTCTTGATAATTTGGCAGCGATGTCCCTGATGCTGCGTTTTGCTACCAGCCCTCTGGATATCTCCTCTCTTTCATCAAGCGAAAGCGCTAACCGGTGCCGCTTTCGGACAGGGGGACGGTATCCACCACTCTGGTGGATAGTGGGCATGATAGAAGAATGATATCTGTCGAACATTCTGGCGATATCATGCAGGGAATCACCTTGCTTATATCTGTCCCAGATAATCGCTTTCTGTTCTGGCGTGTAGTAAATGCGCGTTCTTCGTTTCATGGCAACGTCCCCCTCGTTTAAGGATAGCGTTGCATCGACCTGTTGAACTCACAGCCACACGCGGACAAGCGCCCGCCTGCCCGTTAACTTCTCTATGAATGAATGGTAGCATTGCCCGGTTCACTGGCATGCCTTATAACCTACAGGGAGCGTTTAATGCAGTTAATGAGAATGACCTACGACGATCTGACAAAGGGCGGCGGCGAGGCAAAGCTGCACGTTTACGGCGTGGGTACCTTCCCGGTCTTTTCCGGCCAAAAGCCTTATACCAATGATCCAAACTGTACCTACAAGCCTAACAGTGCCATTCCGGTCGGGCGCTACTGGATTGTTCCGCGTCCTGAAGGCAGTATCGCTAACCGGATCAGAGGATGGGCCGTCGATACCTGGAACAACTCAAATCATTCAGAGTGGTTTGCGCTCTTTAATTCGAAAACGATGAGTGATTCCATCTTCATCAATGGCGTTGCCCGCGGCGGTTTCCGCCTGCATCCTCTTCGGCCAGACGGCTCCGGAGAAAGTGAAGGGTGTATCACCTTCGTGCGGCGTACTGATTTCTATACGGTAAGACAGGCGCTGCTCCGGAGAAAAACAATTCGCGTGCCGGGTTCGCGAAACAGCTTGATGGCATACGGCTACGTTGACGTTCAGGGAGAAAGTAACTTTGCAAACTGCAAAATTCGCTAGAAAAGCAGCGGGTTTTTTCGTCTGCTTTATTGTGGCCTTTATGGTGTCGCGTTACGGGATGCCACTCTATCCGCTGACGGCGTGGCTCGTTGAACATTCTCACCAAATTTTCAGCAGTTATCAGGATGACGTATACGAAGCCGGTACGGATCCGGTTACGTTCTTTTCCCTTGTGACCGTTATCGCGTTTTACGCTTTAGCCATGTATTGGTTAGTAAAAATGGCAATTAAAAAAGTAAAACGTGGATAGACTGGTTGCAGTAAAAACCGGGGGTTTTATGCTGCCCTGCACTTCCGTCTGAAAAATCAACACCAAAAAGGGTTCGCGAGCGGGTTGTTATATTTATTATGGCAGAACGTCCCTGCCGCTATCATTTTGACGTCCGCTTTTCGCTCATAGATGCCCTTTGGTATTGTCGTGGGTAGTCCTGTGCCAAAAGCGTAGGTTACCCCTCGGGGCCATTAAAGATTAGCCTTGGGATGTTATGATAAATTCCTTCAACTGTCAGGGTTCAATTAGGGTGAGCAGAATGCTCCTGGAAAAGCTAAAAGCACTTGAATGCAGTCTTCACGGTGCCCGGAGGAATGATCGGAAATGGCTTGAACAGATTTTGCATCCGGAATTTCGGGAAATTACACGGTCAGGCGTAATAGTTGACCGCGCGGAGACGATAGCATCTCTGACTGGCGAATTAAGTCCTACGATCATTCTTAGCAGTGATTTCCGGCTGATCAGCATGGGAGAGTACTGCGCCATTCTGCACTACAAGACGTACAATTCGGACGGCAGCCGAGCATCCCTGCGTTCTTCCTGCTGGATGTATTCTGACAGGGAGCGATGGGAGCTGGCATTCCATCAGGGAACACCAGAGGCAGGTGCGGTATAAGTTTGGCAATGACATAGTGAAAAAGCCTACCCAGCCGGTGGGTATCTCTTATAGGCACGAAAAGCCAATGTCCGTCCCTCGCTCAAACCAGACTGTCAGATTTGATAATGTTCTACCTACAAAATCTGTCAGATCAAGTCTGAGCTAAAACCCATTATCCTCGGTCATTCATTCTTGTGTATTCGGCCTCGCTCCTTAATCCTCCTGCGTTATTCCATTTAGCCCGAAATCACTGCACCTTATACCACTTCAGCGTGTTACTCCCCCCGGATGCGCCATGCATAATTCATTATCAGGCCAGGTTGCATATTTTTCATGCAGTTTCTGGAGGTGGCCTCGCAGGAATACGTCGCCTTTTAGCTGACTCGTGTTTGTTGATCGGGTATCGTTTTGTTGAGAATTTGAACATGTCGTTAAAAGGAGAAAACGATGATTGAACGCGTTACGCTGCTGGAAAGTAAGGTGGAAAGGCTGTTGATTGACGTTGCCGTTATCAAGGCCAACTACGCCACACGGGAAGATGTCGAAAGCGTCAGAATAGCGCTCCACTCCTCGCTCTCTACGCTGACTAAATGGCTGGTAGGGGTATTACTGATTGTACCGGGTGTCTGGCTGGGTCTGGCCCGGTGGCTGAACTGAGGGTACCCGTGGCTGAATAATGCCAGAGGGTACATCGTCGTATGAAGCACCTGGCGAAAAGAGGCTTTCACCAGGTGAGTGACATTAGTGGTGGGTGATAACGGAGGTGATAACGCCCGTTGCGACGGCTATCAGCACGTAGTTACCATCGATATTCTGCCAGCGATGACCGGCAGGAGGTGCCTTCAGGCCGCGCTGATGCCAGTCATTGACCTGGTAACCTTCACCCCGGTATTTCTCCGGTAGCGGTCGACCCTGACGGAAGTCGGGCTGTGAATGACGGGGTTGCTGGTGGTGACGCTGCCCCGGTGCGCGATCTGCCTGAGCCATATGCTGCGGCTGCTGGCGTTCGCCACGCTGAGGCTGAGAATGCTGAGCCTGCCCACCGCGCCCGGGCTGTGAGTTCTGCTGTGCCCGATCTCCGCGCCCGGGTTGTGAATTTTGCTGCGCCTGCCCGCCATGCTGCGCTTGCGCATTGTGTTCACCGCCACCCTGCTGGCGTGCGTTGCCATTCTGTTCGCCCTGAGGCGGACGCTTTAGCGGTGACTGCTGCGTGTTACCCTGTCCCGGCTGGGGGCCATCGGCAAACGCGCCGGTGCTGGCTGTCGCAAACAGCAGTGCGCTAAGGGCAATAATGCCTGATTTTTTCATCATGGTTCCCTTCTGGTGTGATTCATTTGCTGACGGACAGGCACAATCTGCGGGCGAAGCCGGCGTATAACAATGTCAATAATCCTAAGCCGGGCGGCCTTAACGTAAAATTTACGCTTAGCTTGCGAAAACCGCCCACTATCCCTGTGCAGCCAAAGGGTTACGCCATCAGTATTTACACCAGGGTAAATGCCGCCTCGAGCATCTGGCGCTGCTGCTCCACGCTGTAATTCACCAGCGAGTTTTTGCTGCCCGAACGGGCCAGGATCCACTGCATCTCATCCTCCGTCAGCGTCGGTGGCTCCTGCCAGAAGGGCATAATGGCATTGTCCTTCAACCACTGGGCCAGCTGCCGTGCAGGCGGGAGCGTAAATCCGGGGAACAGCGCGTCGCCCAGCGCGCTCATCAGTTCCTGCTGCTGGGTGTTTTCACTCCGTTCCAGTATGGTCAGGAAGGGTAGCAGCAGACGGCC
This sequence comes from Erwinia sp. ErVv1, assembly GCF_900068895.1. Classification (GTDB taxonomy): domain Bacteria; phylum Pseudomonadota; class Gammaproteobacteria; order Enterobacterales; family Enterobacteriaceae; genus Erwinia. The sequence goes on from NZ_CDPK01000005.1 coordinate 323,876, forward strand.
ACAGACTTCACCGTGGTGGTAGTCTTTGATCGCGCCCAGCTCGCCGGCAATGCCGTGGATAACGCCCAGGCCCGACATGCTGAGACTTAATCCTCCCTGCCATGACGCAAACAGGATCTGCTCACGCGCGCTGTCGCCCAGCGCATCAGTGCGGTTGAGATGGGGCCAGGCGCTAATAAATGCACGCATGCCGTTCAGCGCCGTCAGGCGGGTAAGCATGTTCCCCTTGTTGGAGAAGTAAGCCTCAAACAGATGGGTAAATGCATCAATGGCGCAGCAGGCAAGCACGTGGTCGGGCGCACCGCGCAGCAGGTCAGCATCGAGGATGGCTATTTGTGGCACAAAATTAGCGTGGCGCAGCGAGGCCTTTACCTTAATCTCCGCCTTATCCGTGACGACGGCATTCTGCGTCACTTCGCTACCGGTTCCCGCCGTGGTAGGAATGGCGATCAGCGGCAGCGTGTCACCGCTCACCGGCGTATCGCCCACCTTCTCCAGATAGCGCAGCGTGTTAAGCGGATGCTGGCTCAGCGCAGCAAAGGCTTTTGCCGCATCCAGTACGCTTCCTCCGCCTATCGCCACCACGCGCCGGGCATCGCCGCGCCAGCGGCTTACCCAGGCGTCAATCTCATCCGGAGATGCCTCATGGCTGACAATTTCATGTCCGATAAGGAGCGGTTCCAGCTCAGATTTCAGTGTCTGCCACGCTGTGCCATTCAGAAAAGAGCGTCCGCAGAAGAGTAGCGTGGGCATCGGTGCCGCGCGCAGTATCGGCAGCAGCTGCTGCAGGCTGCCACGACCAAAAAAGGTTTGTCGGTTGTTGATCATCTGGCTGGCGAACATGGGCATTATCCTCAGAGGAAGAGTTAAAAGGGTAAAGGTCAGAGCGCGCGGGCAGGGCAGGACAAAATTATCATCCTGTCCTGTGGCGCGCCGATAACGCTAAAGCGGGTGTCGGAAAGCCTCTGCGCCAGCCAGCCCTCTTTGGTTACCGCCGAGGGAATATACTGGCGTGGATCGCTGCTCTTAAGCGGCCCGCTTTCCAGCGCGAGTTCAGGCTGCGACAGGGTGAGTCTGAACGAGGTGAAGCGATCGGTAACCCTTCCTTCAACGTTGCCTAACGGCGCACCGGCCAGCGTTTCCATTTTCCCGTGGCAGGCCATGCTGTGGTTATCTGAAGAGCAGCCGCTCAGCAGCATCAGCGTAAGGAGAATCCCCCCGCCAATGATACGAGCGGGTGAGCATAACTGCATAAGCCTGTTGGTGGCATTCCTGCGCATAGCCGGTCCTTTTTTGTAGGTGTAAGTTGATTATAGTCGCTACTCCTGTACGGATGAGTCTGAAAAAAACCGCTTATAAATCATGGTTAAACACACCTTATATATTAACTTTCACACCCTTTTTACCATTTTGTGGCTTTTAGTAAATCAAATGGGCGAAAATCATAACAACGATTCGCAAAGTCATTATTGAGTGCTACACTTTTGCCGCCTTTAATACCCCCGTCTCTTATTCGGTGGCCTGATATGCACGCCGCTGCCCCACACTTTGGTGGCCTGAAATGCGTACCGCATGGCCCACTGGACAGGCGCTTTTTTGCTCTTTTTTTATCAGCAAAGCGGGGCAGGCGGGCAAGTTTTCAAACTGCTTGTATACTTTCGCTGCAATGATGCGCACGGGCTTTTCGCGCTGGCGACCGGGCAGGAGAAGGATTTCTGCTGCCGGGCTTCAGGCTGAAAGGGCTAAATGACGGATGACTCTTTAGATATTGAATCGACCCAGTGAAAAACAAAACCTCTGCTTTTCTGCTAACGCCGCTACTCTGCCTGCCCGCTTTTGCAGCCAGCTCTGCGCCGAACTCATCCGCTCAGGCATCGGCTGCGGCGGAGGGATCCCTTATCGTCATTCGTCAGCGCAGTGGGGTATCCGAACTGGATACGCCGGCTGCGGTCAGCGTGTTGAACGGCCAGGATCTGCGTAGCAATAATGCTCAGGTCAACCTTTCCGAAGGTCTGGGGAGCGTACCCGGTCTGCAAATCCAGAACCGCCAGAATTATGCGCAGGATTTACAGCTGTCGATACGTGGCTTTGGCAGCCGCTCCATGTATGGCGTACGGGGCGTGCGGGTTTACGTCGATGGTATTCCAGCCACGATGCCCGATGGGCAGGGGCAAACCTCGAATATTGATATCAATTCAATTGAGCGTGTAGAAGTGCTGCGAGGCCCCTGGTCAGCGCTCTATGGCAACGCTTCCGGAGGCGTGGTCAACATCGATACCGAAACCGGCAGCCAGCCAGCCACCCTTACCGCCGGGACATACTTTGGCAGCTACGGCAGCTGGCGAAACAGCGTCAAAGCCAGCGGCGCAACGGGGGATGGCACGCACGTCGGCGACGTGAACTACACCCTTTCAGCTTCGCGCTTTACTACTCACGGCTATCGCGATCATAGCGGAACGCAAAAAAGTCTCGGTAACGGTAAATTTGGCGTGCGCCTGGATGAAGCCAGCACGCTGACGCTGATGTTTAACACCGTCTCCGTGGACGCCAACGACCCCGGTGGACTGACGAAAGCGGAATGGCAAAATAATCCCCGTCAGTCTCCTCGCGGCGATAGTTTTAATACGCGCAAAAGTCTCGATCAGACCCAGGTGGGCCTGCGCTACCAGCGTGAACTGACGGATAATGACCAGTTAACCCTGACCACCTGGCACGGTGAGCGGCACACCACCCAGTATCAATCTATCCCGCTGGCACCTCAGCTAAAGCCCGCCTATCCCGGCGGCGTGATTGTGCTGGAGCGGAAATATTCCGGCATTGATACCCGTATCAGGCATGACGACCAGATAGGTACCGTGCCGTTCTCGCTTACTGGCGGTCTGGACTATGAAACCATGACCGAACGCCGCCAGGGTTTTGAAAACTATCAGCTTGTTAACGGCGTGCCGGCGTTTGGCGAGAAGGGCCGCCAGCGGCGCAATGAAAGGAACCAGATGTGGAATCTGGACCCCTATCTGCAAACGCACTGGGCGCTAACGCAGAAGTGGGCACTGGACGCGGGCGTGCGCTACAGTACGGTGAGCTTTGACTCACAAGATTATTACGTGACCACCGGGAACGGCGATGACAGCGGCAGCAAACGCTACCATAAATTGTTGCCGATGGGATCGCTGAACTATGCGCTGACAGACGCATGGAACCTCTACTTCTCCGCCGGACGCGGCTTTGAAACGCCCACCATTAATGAGCTCTCCTACCGCTCCGTTGATGGCAGTCAAACCGGACTTAATCTGGGGCTAAAACCTGCGACCAGCGACACGTTCGAGCTGGGAAGCAAAACCCGCCTCGGCTATGGACTCCTGACCGCCGCGATTTTCCAGACCAACACCGACAATGAGCTGGTGGTGGCGGACAGCAGCAACGGGCGTTCGGTCTATAAAAATGCCGGTAAGACGCGTCGGCGGGGTATTGAAACCTCGTTTGATCAGCAGTTCGCTGAAAACTGGCAGATGAAAGCGGCCTGGACGTATCTTGATGCCACCTACCGCAATGAGTCCTGCGACGACAGTGGTAATTGCACACCCGCTGGTAATCGCCTGCCGGGTATTGCGCGTAATATGGGATACGCCTCGCTGGCCTGGGCACCGGAGCAGGGCTGGCACGCGGGCGCGGATATCCGCTATCTCAGCAGCATTCAGGCCGATGATGAAAATGATGCTAAGGCGCCCTCCTGGACGGTGGTCAGCCTGAATACCGGCTATCGCTTCAACTGGGACAAGTGGTCGCTCGATCTGTTTAGCCGCGTCGATAACCTCTTCGACAGGGCGTACGTGGGCTCGGTTATTGTCAATGAGGGCAATGGCCGCTTTTACGAACCCGCACCGGGCCGAAATTATGGTGGAGGAGCAACCCTCACCTATGCTTTTTAATCAGATATCCACAACAGTCTGCCACTCTGGCGTAGGCCAGCGGGCAGGGTAAAAACACCGGCATGGATAAGCAGTAAGAAACCGGGTGTTTTAAGCGGTTAAGATCCCGATCTAAATCGAAGACGTTAAATATTGGTAAGGTTCATACTATGCAAACTAAAGCACCGTTATCACGGAACCTCGTGATCCTCACGGCTGTGTTTGCCGCCCTCAGCGGGTTATACCTGCTGATTGGCGGTATCTGGCTGGCTAAGCTGGGTGGTTCAGTCTATTACATCATCGCTGGTGTGGTAGAACTGGCTGTCGCCTGGCTGCTGTTCCGTCGCCGCTCATCAGCACTGTTGCTGTATGCGGTGTTCCTGCTCGCGACCCTTGTCTGGTCGCTCTGGGAAGTCGGGACCGACTTCTGGGCCCTGACGCCACGTCTGGACGTCACCTTCTTCCTCGGCCTGTGGATGGTTCTGCCATTCATTTACCGCGGCCTGAGCACGGGGCGGTTTGCACGCGGTGCGCTGGGCGTAGTGCTGTTGGTCACGGTGATTGCCCTGGGCTGGTCGGTCTTTAACGACCCGCAGGAAATTAACGGTTCGCTTAGCCCGGCACAGGCGGCGAACGTGGAGAAATCCGCTGACGGCGTTGCAGCCGGTGACTGGCCAGCCTATGGCCGTACCCAGGCGGGAACGCGCTACTCACCGTTAACGCAGATTAACGATAAGAACGTGGGTCAGCTCAAAGAAGCCTGGACTTTCCGTACCGGTGATATGAAGCGCCCAACCGATCCGGGTGAGCTGACGGATGAAGTGACGCCAATCAAAATTGGTGATTCGCTCTATCTCTGTACCCCGCACCAGATCCTGTTTGCACTGGATGCGGCTACCGGTAAAGAGAAATGGAAATTTGATCCACAGCTGAAAACCGATCCCTCTTTCCAGCACGTGACCTGCCGTGGTGTCTCTTATCATGAGACGCCTGACGCTGCTGCAACGCCTGCGGGCGGTAAGCCTGCTCTGTGCTCACGCCGCATTATCCTGCCGGTGAACGATGGACATCTGTATGCGCTGGATGCTGAAACCGGTGCGCTCTGCCCGGGCTTCGGCGACAACGGTAAACTGAACCTGCAGCAGAATATGCCTTTTGCACGCGCGGGGGCCTATGAGCCGACTTCACCTCCCGTCATTACCGATAAAACTATCGTTATTGCCGGTGCGGTAACCGATAACTACTCGACCAAAGAGCCATCCGGGGTCATCCGTGGTTTTGATGTGAACAGCGGTAAGCTGCTGTGGGCATTTGATACCGGCGCGAAAGACCCTAACATCCTGCCGCAGGGCGAGCAGAACTACGTTGCCAACTCGCCTAACTCCTGGGCACCTGCCGCCTATGACGCGAAGCTGGATCTGGTGTATCTGCCTATCGGCGTTGCTACGCCAGATATCTGGGGCGGCAACCGTACGCCAGAAATGGAACGCTTTGCCAGCGGCCTGCTGGCACTGAATGCCACCACCGGCAAACTGGCCTGGTTCTACCAGACCGTTCACCACGATCTGTGGGATATGGATGTACCGGCACAGCCAACTCTGGCCGATATCAATGACAAAGACGGCAATAAAGTCCCAGTCGTTTATGTTCCGGCCAAAACCGGTAATATCTTCGTGCTGGATCGCCGTAACGGTAAGCTGGTTGTGCCTGCGCCAGAAACGCCGGTTCCACAGGGCGCCGCTAAAGGTGACCATGTTTCCCCAACTCAGCCTTATTCAGAGCTGACCTACCGTCCGAAGAAAAACCTGACCGGTGCGGATATGTGGGGGGCAACAATTTATGACCAGCTGATCTGCCGCGTGATGTTCCACCAGCTGCGTTATGACGGCCCGTTCACTCCGCCATCCGAGCAGGGCACCCTGGTATTTCCGGGTAACCTGGGCATGTTTGAATGGGGCGGTATTTCTGTTGATACCGACCGTCAGATCGCCGTGACTAACCCAATGGCGCTGCCGTTTGTTTCCCGTCTGATCCCGCGTGGGCCAAATAACCCACTGTGGCCAGGCGAGAAAGATAAAGGCGGTAGCGGCACTGAAACGGGCGTACAGCCTCAGTACGGCGTACCGTTTGGCGTGACGCTGAATCCGTTCCTGTCACCGCTTGGCTTCCCCTGCAAGCAGCCGGCATGGGGCTATATCTCCGCCGTTGATCTGAAAACAAATGATATCGTGTGGAAAAAACGCATCGGTACCGTGCGTGACAGCTCGCCGGTTCCTCTGCCGTTTAAGATGGGTATGCCAATGTTGGGTGCGCCAATCTCGACTGCCGGTAACGTGATGTTTATCGGGGCAACGGCAGATAACTACCTGCGTGCGTTTAACGTCACCAACGGTAAGCCGCTGTGGGAAGCTCGCCTGCCAGCGGGCGGTCAGGCCACGCCAATGACTTATGAAGTGAATGGCAAACAGTATGTGCTGATCGCTGCCGGTGGCCATGGCTCATTCGGCACTAAGCTGGGCGACTATATTGTGGCCTATGCACTGCCGGACGACGCTAAGAAGTAACGCCTGGCGCCGGCTCCTGCCCGGCGTCAAACGATAAAAAAAGGGCAGCCCATGGGCTGCCCTTTTTGTTTTTTTATCCGGTATTAAGACCCCATTCCATATACAGCCGCTCGATCTCTTTGACCGATCCTGCCCGTACCCTGGGTAATCTCAACTGTTCAAACAGGGCGGCATTACGTTTCCGTCCCCCGGGGGTGACAAAGAGAATGTGGTGGAGCATTTCCCAGCTCAACCGATCCTGCCCATCCATTCCGCCATAGCGCCCGGGCTGCCATAACGTTCTTCGGATATAGCGCAGCAGGCTGGAAGCCGTTGAAATATCGAGCAGAATCACGCCGGTTGCCCGCTCAAGGCGCTGTGGAAGACAGCGTGAATAGTTTCCTTCCATTATCCAGCTTTCTTGTGCAATGGCTTTCTCATGAAGGGCCAGGAATTCGTCAGCAGGGCGGGGATACCAGCTGGACTGTGGGTAGTGGTGATAAAGCCGGTCGAGATGAATAATCGGTAGTTCGCACTTTCGGGCGATGGCCGTTGCAAGTGTGGATTTCCCGCTATTTGAAGGACCGAGAATGCAAATCCGCGGGCCTAATGCGTTCATATTCTTCCCGGAAGAGAGAGTGCAGCGGGCCACTATAGCCTGGCGAGCAGCCGCCCGGGAATCGGGTACTACTGTCCATCGGACCGTTGGTGGACAAAATGTGATCTGGATCGCACAAATGGTTAAGATGCTAATAGTTAGCAGGCTTATTATAAACACATCCAAGGCGAGCTGCCTTGTCCCAAACATCTCAAAGAAGGAATTTGACCATGAAAACCATCAAAACACTGAGTATTGCCGCCGTTGCCGCGCTCTCTATGATCTCTTTCGGTAGCTTTGCTGCCCAGAGCATTTCGGCTCACGGCAGTACGCTGGACAGCGCTCAGGCGCACATCGCCGCCCAGGCTAAAGCGGCCGGTGCCTCCAGCTATAAAATCACCAGCGCCCGTGCCGAAGATGGCGTCTATATGACCGCCGAAATCTATAAATAAACCCGGGACGTACCGTAGCAAATCAGAACAGGCTGCCATCAGGCAGCCTTTTTTATTGGGTTCTTGTCCCGGGCAGGGCAAAACGCCGCGCTGAGCGCGCCTGAGTCGTTTTGGACACTGTCATAAATATGAAACTTTGCTTAAGTTTCAATCTTCCCCCCATTTTTCAGTTCCACCCCCTCGCAAACATCCTCTAAGAGTAAACCGATTCTAAATCATCTTTAGATAATTTCCGGTTCGACCGCATTTATCGGGAGTTCTTAATTTTCAACTAAGAATTGTTGTTTATCGTTCATTAAGCATTGAAATTTGGCCTTTTTGCTCATGCGATAATGCCGCCGCTGAAAAGTTAGCCATTTATGACCTGCGCGGAGAAAGAGAGTTACCGATGAGAAAATTCACAGCAAATTATATGTGATGGTTAAATTTCAACGCATAACAGTTGCCAGTGGACTGGAAATAGCACACTCTGCTAAAGTTTATTTTGGTTACAATTAAGGAAATTTTAATGATGTCGGATTTTCTTCCTTTTTCGCGCCCCGCAATGGGGGAAGCTGAGCTGGCAGCGGTCAGGGACGTGATGAATTCCGGCTGGATCACTACCGGGCCTAAAAATCAGCTGCTCGAAGAGGCTTTTTGCCAGTTAACGGGTAACCAGCATGCGATTGCCGTCAGTTCGGCAACGGCAGGCATGCATGTGACGCTGATGGCGCTGGGCATCGGTCCCGGGGACGAAGTTATCACCCCTTCACTGACCTGGGTTTCCACCCTGAATATGATTGCGCTACTGGGCGCAGAGCCGGTCATGATTGATGTCGATCGTGACACGCTGATGGTGACCCCTGAGCTTATTGAAGCCGCGATTACGCCGCGTACTAAAGCCATTGTGCCCGTACACTATGCAGGCGCTCCGGCGGATATTGATGCCATTCACGCATTGGGTAAGCGCTACGGCATTCCGGTCATTGACGACGCCGCGCATGCGGCCGGAACCGGATACAAAGGCCGCCACGTGGGGGCAACCGGCACGGCTATTTTCTCCTTCCACGCCATTAAAAACATGAGCTGTGCGGAAGGCGGCCTGGTGGTAACCGATGATGAAACCCTGGCGAGCCGTATCCGCAGCCTGAAGTTCCACGGTCTGGGTGTCGATGCCTTTGATCGTCAGACCCACGGCCGCGCGCCCCAGGCTGAAGTTATTGCGCCCGGCTATAAATATAATCTGCCCGACATCAGCGCCGCTATTGCGCTGGTGCAGCTGGATAAACTTCCCGAACTGAACGCCCGGCGTGCGGAGATTGCCGCCCGCTACCTGAAGGAGCTGGCGGATACGCCGTTTTTACCGCTGTCCGTGCCGGAGTGGGCCCATCAGCACGCCTGGCACCTGTTTATTATCCGCGTTGATCCTGAGCGCTGCGGGCTGTCCCGTGACGAACTGATGCAGGCCCTGAAGGATCGTAATATTGGCAGCGGCCTGCATTTCCGTGCGGCGCACACGCAGAAATATTACCGTGAACGCTTTCCCGACTTAACCCTGCCTGAAACCGAATGGAACTCCGATCGCATCTGTTCGATACCGCTGTTTCCAGGTATGACCGACGGCGATGTCAGCCGCGTCATTACCGCCCTGCGCGATATTGCCGAGAGATAACATGACGCCCGAACAACCTATCAATAAAGTTTCTATTGTCATTCCCGTTTATAACGAGCAGGAGAGCCTGCCCGAACTGCTCCGCCGCACGACAGCGGCCTGCGACCAGCTGCCGATGGACTATGAAATCCTGCTGGTCGATGATGGCAGCAGCGATAACTCTGCCGAGATGCTGGCGAGTGCCGCGTCCGAAGAGGGCAGTCATATCGTTGCGGTATTGCTTAATCGTAATTATGGCCAGCATTCGGCCATTATGGCTGGCTTCAGCCACGTCAGCGGCGACCTTATCATCACCCTTGATGCGGATTTACAGAACCCACCTGAAGAGATCCCGAGACTGGTTGCGGTGGCTGCCGAGGGGTATGACGTGGTGGGGACCGTGCGGCAAAATCGCCAGGATAGCTGGTTCCGCAAGCGCGCCTCGCTCCTGATCAATCATCTGATCCAGCGCACCACCGGTAAAGCGATGGGCGATTATGGTTGTATGCTGCGCGCCTATCGCCGCCATATTATTGACGCCATGCTGCACTGCCATGAGCGCAGCACCTTTATCCCTATTCTGGCCAATACCTTTGCCCGCCGGGCCATTGAGATCCCGGTTCATCACGCCGAGCGCGAATTTGGTGATTCCAAATACAGCCTGATGCGCCTGATCAATCTGATGTATGACCTGGTGACCTGCCTGACCACCACGCCGCTGCGTATGCTCAGCGTGGTCGGTAGCCTGATTGCCCTGGCCGGGTTCGCCTTCTCACTGTTTTTGATCGTCGCGCGCCTGTTTTTCGGTTCGCACTGGGCTGGCGACGGCATGTTTGTCCTGTTCGCCGTGCTGTTTATTTTCATCGGCGCACAGTTTGTCGGAATGGGTCTGCTCGGAGAGTATATTGGCCGCATTTATAACGACGTCCGTGCCCGCCCGCGCTACTTCATCCAGCGCGTTGTCAACTCATCCGTTTCTGTTTCCGAATCCTCAGAGGATAACAAAGAATGAAAGCTGTTGTTTTTGCCTACCACGATATGGGATGCGTCGGCATCAATGCGCTGGTTGAGGCCGGCTATCAGATTGAAGCCATCTTTACCCATCCTGATTCCGCCAATGAAAACCACTTTTTCGGTTCGGTCGCGCGTGCGGCAGCGGAGCTGGGTATCCCGGTTTTTGCGCCGGAAGACGTTAATCACCCATTATGGGTTGACCGCATTCAACTGATGGCACCGGACGCTATCTTCTCGTTTTATTACCGTAATCTGCTGAGTGACAAGATTCTGGACTGTGCTCAGCATGGCGCATTTAACCTGCATGGTTCTCTGCTGCCGAAATATCGTGGCCGCGCGCCGCTGAACTGGGCGCTGGTCAATGGCGAAACCGAAACCGGCGTTACCCTGCACCGTATGGTCGCCCGCGCGGATGCCGGTGAGATTATGGCGCAGCAGAAAGTGGCGATCGCGCCAGAAGATAACGCGTTAACCCTGCACCGTAAGCTGACCAGCGCGGCCACTGAGCTGCTTACCGACGCGCTGCCCGCGCTCAAACTGGGCAAACTTCAGGGATGGGCGCAGGATGAAAGCCAGGCAACAACGGTTAGACGCCGGTCGCCGGAGGATGGCTGTATCGACTGGTCGCTGCCCGCAGAGAAGGTCAACAACCTGGTGCGTGCGGTTACCGATCCCTGGCCTGGCGCGTATGGCTACGTTGGCTCGGCAAAATTCATCGTCTGGAAAGGGAAGGTTCATCATGACCTGCCTGCGGCCAAAGCCGGTACGGTACTGTCGGTCGCACCATTAATCATTGCCTGCGGTGAGGGTGCGCTGGAAGTGATGACGGGGCAGAGCGAAAACGGCGTGTATATGCAGGGTTCACAGCTCGCGCAAACGCTGGGCCTGGTTAGCGGTGCGCTACTGCACAACCAGCCGGTATCGGCAGTTAAGCGCCGTACCCGGGTACTGATCCTGGGCGTTAACGGATTTATCGGTAACCACCTGACCGAGCGACTGCTACAGGATGATAACTTCGATATCTTCGGTCTGGATATCGGTTCAGACGCTATCAGCCGCTTTGTTGGCCATCCGCGCTTTCAGTTTGTTGAAGGGGATATCAGCATCCACTCGGAGTGGATTGAATATCACATTAAAAAATGTGACGTCATTCTGCCGCTGGTGGCCATTGCCACGCCAATTGAGTACACGCGCAATCCACTGCGGGTGTTTGAGCTGGACTTTGAAGAAAACCTGAAAATTATCCGCGACTGCGTGAAATATAAAAAGCGTATTATTTTCCCGTCGACTTCCGAAGTGTACGGCATGTGTACCGATCCTAATTTCGATGAAGACAGCTCAAATCTGGTGGTCGGTCCGATCAACAAACAGCGCTGGATTTACTCGGTCTCCAAACAGCTGCTTGACCGGGTGATCTGGGCCTACGGCGATAAAGAAGGCCTGCGGTTTACGCTGTTCCGCCCGTTCAACTGGATGGGGCCGCGTCTCGATAACCTTAACGCCGCGCGTATTGGCAGCTCCCGTGCGATTACCCAGCTAATCCTGAATCTGGTTGAAGGGTCGCCCATTAAACTGATGGACGGCGGGCGGCAGAAGCGCTGCTTTACCGATATCAGCGACGGGGTAGAGGCGCTGTTCCGTATTATTGAAAACAAAAACAATAACTGCGACGGCCAAATTATTAATATCGGTAACCCGGACAACGAGGCGAGCATCAAAGAGCTGGCACAGCAGCTGCTGGAGAGCTTTGATCGCCATCCGCTCCGCAGCCATTTCCCTCCTTTTGCCGGCTTCCGCGACGTTGAAAGCAGCAGCTATTACGGCAAGGGCTATCAGGACGTGGTGCATCGTAAGCCCGCCATCCGCAACGCCCGCCGCCTGATTAACTGGACGCCGGAAGTGAAGATGGAAAAAACCATCGATGCTACGCTCGATTTCTTCCTGCGCACGGTTGACGGCGTGGATACGGAGAAATGAAAAAAGTCGGCCTCCGTATAGATGTCGATACCTGGCGGGGAACGCGTGACGGCGTCCCCCGGCTGCTGGAAACGCTCAGTTTACATCGCACTCAGGCCACCTTTTTCTTCAGCGTAGGGCCGGATAACATGGGGCGCCACCTGTGGCGCCTGATGAAGCCGAAATTCCTGTGGAAGATGCTGCGCTCGGGCGCGGCCTCGCTGTATGGCTGGGATATTTTGCTGGCCGGTACGGCCTGGCCCGGGCGCAACATTGCTAAGGGCCTGTCAGAAACGATCGCCGCCGCAACCGAACATCATGAAGTCGGTCTGCATGCATGGGATCACTTCGCCTGGCAGACCTGGGCAGGCGTATGGCCTGAGGAGACGCTAACAAAGCAGATCCGCCGGGGGCGCGATGCGCTGCAAAACGTGACCGGGCAGCCGGTGACCTGCTCAGCGGCCGCGGGCTGGCGGGCAGATGGTCGGGTGATTCACGCAAAGGAGTCTTTCGGCTTTCACTATAACAGCGACTGCCGGGGGACGACGCCTTTCCTGCCCCTATTGCCGAATGGCGCACTGGGTACGGTGCAGATCCCCGTTACGCTGCCCACCTGGGATGAGGTCGTCGGTTCGGTTGTCAGTAAAGAGGCGTACAACGCCTTTATCCTGGAGAAAATTCACCAGGATAAAGGTACGCCCGTTTACACCATCCACGCTGAAGTTGAAGGTATCGCCATGAGCAGCCAGTTTGACGAACTGCTGCGGCTGGCCGCAGAGCAGGGCATTCAGTTCTGCCCGCTTGGTGACCTGTTGCCTGAGGACCTGTCTGGCCTGCCGACGGGAAAAGTTGTCCGGGGAACCCTTCCCGGGCGTGAGGGATGGCTGGGATACCAGCAACTATCTGAGTAAGCCAGTATGAAAATAATGAGAAACGGTGCCCTGCTGCTGGCACTGTTTGCCCTGTACTACCTCGTTCCTCTTGAGTTCCGCGACCTGTGGCAACCTGATGAAACCCGCTATGCCGAAGTCAGCCGGGAGATGCTCGCCAATGGCGACTGGGTGGTGCCACACTTTTTTAACCTGCGCTATTTTGAAAAACCCATCGCCGGTTACTGGATAAACAACCTCAGCCAGCTACTGCTGGGCCATAACAACTTTGCCGTGCGCTTTGGCTCCGTTTTTTCCGTCACGCTGACCGCGCTGATGGTCTACTGGCTGGCGCTACGCATCTGGCGCGAACGCTACACGGCGATAATGGCCAGCGTTATTTTCCTGACCAGCCTGCTGGTGTTTAGCATTGGCACCTATGCGGTGCTCGACCCGATGATTACTCTGTGGCTGGTGGCGGCCATGTGTAGCTACTGGTTGACCATTGCCGCGTCCAGCCGTAAGGAAAAGGTGCTGGCCTGGCTGGTGATGGGGCTGGCCTGCGGTATGGGCTTTATGACCAAAGGCTTCCTCGCGCTTGCCGTACCGGTGATCGCCATTGTGCCCTGGGCGATTCATCAACGGCGCTTCAAAGAGTTGCTGCTCTTCGGCCCGCTGGCGGTGATCGGTGCAGCGGCAATTAGCGCGCCCTGGGCGATAGCGATTGCCAAACGCGAACCCGACTTCTGGCACTACTTTTTCTGGGTGGAACATATTCAGCGCTTCGCCGATGAGAGTGCACAGCATAAAGCGCCTTTCTGGTATTACCTGCCGATTATGGCAATTGGCTGCCTGCCCTGGCTGGGGCTGTTACCCGGCGCACTGAGTACCGGCTGGCAAAAGCGCAAAGAGAACGTTGGAAGCCTCTACCTGCTAAGCTGGACGGTAATCCCCCTGCTGTTTTTCAGCATTGCTAAAGGCAAATTACCGACCTACATCCTTCCCTGCTTTGCCCCGCTGGCTATTTTAATGGCGAAACGGGCCACCGATCTGATGTTGGTCAGCGGCAAAGCCCTTAAAGTGAATGGCTGGATAAACTTTGCTTTTGGGCTGCTGTGTACCCTGGCGATTATTGGATTTCTGGCCCCCTGGGGGCTGGCACGACATCCTGTATATGGCCATAGCGAGCTGCTCAAGGTCATATTGGGCGGGGGCGCCTTTCTGCTGTGGGGCATTACAGGCTGGCTGACGCTGGCATCACCCGCGAAGCGCTGGAGCTGGGCAGCCTGCTGTCCGCTGGCACTGGCTCTGGTGGTAGGAATGGTGATCCCCAATCGGGTCATTGACTCCAAGCAGCCGCAGCAGTTTATCCGTGCCATTAAAAGCGATATCGCGCCGAGCCGGTTTGTACTGGCAAATAACCCGGGGATCGCCTCCGGGCTGGCCTGGGAGCTTAAGCGCAGCGATATCAAGCTTTACGATCAGCCGGGTGAGGTGCAGTACGGATTAAGCTATCCCGACGCAAAAGGGACATTTATTTCCGGGGCTGATTTCGCCGGCTGGCTGGCTGCGCATCGCCATGAGGGGGAGGTCTCACTGATAATGCTGCTGTCGCACGATGAGAAGCTTACTCCAGGCGATCTGCCCGAAGCGGACCGGGTACTCCGCCGAGGACGGCTGGTGATGTTCCAGTACAGACAGCTGCCATGAACATCCTGTTTATCGCCTTTGCCAGCCTGTTAAGCTGTGCCGGCCAGCTCTGCCAGAAGCAGGCCGCACAGCATGGCCTGCTGAAGGGGCGATGGCATTTACTGTTCTGGCTGGGACTTAGCGCCATACTGCTTGGCTGCGCCATGCTGGTATGGCTGATGGTGCTGCAAAAGGTGCCGGTAGGCGTGGCGTATCCCATGCTCAGCCTGAACTTTATTTTTATCGTGCTGGCGGCCCGCTGGCTGTGGAAAGAGCCGGTTACCCTCCGTCACTGGCTGGGCATTGTGCTGATTGTGGCTGGCGTAGTGATAATGGGCGTACGGGCATAATGGATATGTACCGATGTTTGCAGGCAGCAGAATGACCAGAGGTAGCGTCTGATGGGTATTGTACTGGCACTTTGTAGCGTCCTGCTGGTCAGCGGCGCACAGCTGCTGATGCGCTGGGCGATGATGAACCTGCCGTCGGCCAGCGATCCGGCCCGGCTGTTTAACGCGCTGCTCAGCCTGCCGCCGGCTGCTCTGGCGCTGGTCGGCGGCCTGTTTGCCTATACGTTATCAATGCTGTGCTGGTTTCTGGCGCTGCGGAGAATACCGCTCAGCAAGGCGTATCCGCTGTTAAGCCTGAGCTATGTGCTGGTGTGGGGGGCAGCGCTCTGCCTGCCCGCGCTTAATGAAATCTTCGTCTGGAGTAAGCTGGCCGGGGTAGTACTGATTTTTGGCGGCCTGTTGCTGATCTGCTGGCCCTCGCGGGTAAAAGGCTGAACGCCTCCTTCTTCTCCACCTTCTTTATTCCTTTCTGAGCCGTTATCGGTCCAGCCTAATGTAATGCTAAGTTTCCCCCGGCAAACTGGGTTCATCTCTGTTTTCCTGGAGGGGAACGATGCATTACGCCATTAGGCTAGCGGCGGCAAGCCGCAAAAACGTCAGGTTCACGCAGTTAACACCTGTTATTCGGAGGGTGGGATGAGAATTCTGCTGACTGAAGAGAATTGCCTGCAAAGTGAAGCAATTCTCCCCCCGCTCAGAGAGGCAGGCTACGCCATGGAGTGCATAAAACACCCGACGGGGGAGCTGCTGGCGGATGGCCATTTTGATATTGTCATTCTCAGTGCCGGACTGCCGCCAGGCGAGAGGGAGAGTCTGAAGGATCTGCTGCGCGTGACGGGCCGTGAGTTACCCCTGCTGATTATGATGACGTGTTCGGAGACGGCAGGCGAACGTTCAGGCTGCACAGATACCGACATTGACGGCTACATTGCCACGCCCTTCGATGCCGAATCACTGCTTGCCTGCCTGCATAATGCCCGGCGACGGCGGGAGGGGCAGGGCGCACCGCTGATCAGCAATGGTGAAATCGTGCTGGATCCTGCCAGCTATCAGGCCGTTAATCTGCTCAGCGGTGAGGTGCACCGCCTGTCTATTCGCGAGTTCGCGTTAATGCAGGCACTGATATCCCAGCCGGGCAGGCCGCTTTCACGGCGTGAGCTTGAGTCTAAACTCTACGGCTGGGGAGAGGGGATTGAGAGCAATGCGGTTGAATTTTTTATCCATTCGCTGCGAAAAAAAATGGGCAGTGGCGCCATTAAGAACATTCGGGGCGTGGGATGGATGGTATCATCATAAATGATTCTTGCTCTGATTCTTATTCTCAGGAGACAATTAGTGAAAACTCGTTCGTGGCTGTTATTGGGCACTATGCTGGCCAGCGCAGGCTGTGCCGCCACCACCTATCCGGTGCAGATCACCGATATGGACAATCAAAAAATCACCCTGAGTAAGGAGCCACAGCATGTGATCCTGCAGGACGGACGGGATGTACTTTCTCTGGCCCTGCTGGACAGGGAAGATCCCTTTCGGCGGGTGGTCGCATGGAATAACCTGCCGAAAAAACAGGATACCCAGACCTGGGATTTGCTGAAGAAAACCTGGCCGGAAGCGACGAAAATTATCGATATGGGCTTCAGCGATCGCGGAGAGGTCAATCTTGAAAGCGTCATTGCTGAAAAGCCCGACCTGATGATTGCCCAGCTGCGCGCGAAGCCTGCTCTTAAGCAGACGGGCGTGCTGGACCAGCTGCAAAAGCTGCATATCCCGGTGGTGTTCATCGACTATGAACTGCACCCGGCGCAGAACACGGCAAACAGCATCACCCTGCTGGGAACCATTCTGAATCAGGAATCCAGGGCAAAGGCGTACACCGACTTCTACCAGGCACATTGGAACAATTTACAGCAGAAAATTGAACCGATTAAGCCTAAGCCCACGGTCTTTATCGAACCTATTGCCGGGAACTCAGATGGCTGCTGCTTTACCCACGGACACAACGGCTGGGGCGGTCTGGTTGAGGCGGTAGGCGGGAAGAATATTGGCTCCAGCCTGCTGCCCGGTGCTTCAGGGTTTGTTGCGCTTGAGAAGATTATTGCGATGAAGCCTGACGTCTATATTATGACCGGATCAAAGCGCCCGGATAAAAACGTGCTGCCGTTTGGCTTCGGCGTGGCACCGCAGGAGGTGACGGCCCCCTTTAAGAAACTGATCGAACGCAATGGTCTCCAGCAGATAGCGCCGGTCAAAGCGGGGCGTGTCTACGGGGTTTATCACCATTTTTATAACCATCCGTACAATATTATCGGCATGGAAATCCTGGCGAAGGACCTCTACCCGGCGCAGTTCAGCGATCTGAATCCAACGGCAGACTTCCATCAAATCCTCACCCGCTTCACAAAAATTCCGGATGGACCTGTCACCCTGAGCTATCCCTCAGACAAGCCGTAAACTAAAGCCATACCAAATAGATTTCATCCCTGAAAAGGCGACATTTTGTTGCCTTTTCGCGTTATGATCGGCGGCATAAATAATTTGCAGGACGCCACTATGTCGACCCATCCTCCCCTGCTGGACGTACAGGGTGTGAGCTATGCACTGGCCGGAAACACGCTGCTGGCTCCCGTATCGCTTACGCTTAACGCGGGTGATTTTCTCCTTCTGACCGGACCGTCCGGCTGCGGGAAAAGCACGCTATTAAAAATTATCGCTTCGCTACTCGATCCCACGCACGGCAGCGTGCTGTTTAAAGGTCAGCCCGTCAGTGAACTGAGACCCGAAACCTACCGTCAGCAGGTCTCCTGGTGCTGTCAGACGCCCGCGCTGTTTGGCAAAACGGTATGGGATAACCTGGCGCTGCCGTGGGAAATCCGCCACAAAAAAGCTGAAAGAGAGGGACTGCAACGCTGGCTGCAACGGGTCAATCTCCCGGCAGAGACGCTGGACAAAGAGATTGAGACGCTTTCCGGCGGGGAAAAGCAGCGGGTGGGGCTACTGCGTAATCTGCAGTTCTTACCTGACGTGCTGCTGCTGGACGAAGTCACCAGCGCGCTGGATGATGAAAACAAGCAGGCCATCAATGGGCTGATCAACGAGCTGATGGCTGAAAAGGGCATGGCCGCCATATGGATCAGTCACGATAGCGCCGAAATTCATCGGGCGCAGCGGGTATTGACGCTCAGCCCATCCTCAGCCGGGAGTGCAGATGAACCAGCATAACATTACAAACGAATCCCTGGGGCTGGCGCTGATCCTGGTGCTGATTGCCCTGCTGGTGAGCAGGAAAGAGAAGCTGGGGCTGGAAAAAGATATTATCTGGAGCGTATCGCGGGCCATCGTTCAGCTGATTATCGTCGGCTACGTGCTGAAGTATATCTTTATGCTCAACAACGGCTGGCTGACCGTGTTGATGGTGCTGTTTATCTGTACCAATGCGGCGCTGAACGCCCGTAAGCGTAGCCGCAATATCGACCGGGCGCTGGCTATCTCTTTTGTCGCCATCACCCTGAGTACCACCCTGACGCTGACAATTCTGGTGCTGTCCGGCTCCATTGAGTTCCTGCCGATGCAGGTTATTCCGATATCAGGCATGATCGCGGGCAATGCGATGGTGGCCGTGGGGCTGTGCTACAGCAACCTGAATCAGCGTTTTGCCGACAACCGCCAGAAAATACTTGAAAGGCTTAGCCTCGGCGCGTCAATTAAAGTGGCTTCCGGCTCGCTAATCCGCGACAGCATTCGCGCCGCGATGATCCCTACCGTCGATGCAGCGAAAACCGTGGGTCTGGTGAGTCTGCCGGGCATGATGTCCGGGCTGATTTTTGCCGGGATCGATCCGGTTAAGGCGATTAAATACCAGATTATGGTGACGTTTATGCTGCTCGGTACCGCCAGCTTCTCGACCATTATTGCCGGATACCTCGCCTATCGGCGTTTTTATAACGCGCGGGCGCAGTTAAAAGCGGGAATTTGAACAGGGCCGGGCCGCATTGCGGCCCGGACTGAGGATCAGAAGTTGATGTTGGCGCTAATGCCGCCGATAAAGGCATCTTTCACTTCGCCTACCGCACCCGGAGAAGCGACATATTGCAGGTTCGGCCGCAGGTTCAGCCAGCTGGTAAGATGGGCATTGTAGTAAATCTCATAGTCGTACTCCGATCCGCTCTGGATCGGCAGATAAGTCGGGTTATTGTAGTCATTTACCCCATTATCCCGGTTAGTCTGACGCAGCATATTGCCGTAGTCATCGTTGACGTGAATGCGCGCCGCGCCGATGCCAATTTCATCTTTAGCACGGGAAGCAAACGGGCTTTTCCAGACAAAAGAGACCGACTGGTAGTTGTCCGTTTTAGAGGTTTTGTGATCGTTCATCACCGCCTGTACGATAACGCCCAGACCCCGCTGATTGTCGCCGTCCATTGAGGTCAGCTGTTGTTGCAGCAGCAGGTAACCACCGTAGGCGTGATTCTGTTCGCCGTACTGTCCGTCACGGTATGAGCTGTAGTTATCGCCTTTCACCGACGAGTAATACATCCCTACGCGGTAGTTACCCGGCAGTTTGTCGGCGCCAAAGGCTGGCTGCCAGCCCAATTCAACCGGGACCATATTCCCTTCGGTGTGGCTGGTATCCAGGCGGAAGCCGTTACCGGTATCGTAGTTCGAGGCAGTTTGGTTATAGAAGCCAACCTGTAAGAACACTTCAGGCGTGAAGCTGAATTTTACCCTGCCGCCCCACTGAGATACCGGCCAGTTATACCAGCGATCGCCCCGCCAGTTTCCCGCCTGACCGCTACCGAACGCGAGGTTCTGGAAGTTACTCTGAAACGCATCGAAGTCTTCGCCAACGGTAACCCGTCCTGCCTTCACTTCAACCGCATGGTCAAAAAAGCCTTTATTCAGCCAGAACTGAGTCAGGCGCCAGGTTTGTCCACGTCCCCAGACTTCCTGCACGGATGAGAGCCCACCGGATCGCGGGTCATTAATATAATCCGACAGGTTTTGCCCATTACGGCTGGTGATAGTGGTCTGAAACTGCGTGTCATTCCAGTTGAGGAGTTTTTCCAAATCCAGCGTGGTGCCGAATGCCCACTGGTCCGTGTAGCGGGCGGTAGTTGAATGGTTATATCCACCGGAGAAGTTGCTGGCGGATTCCATGGTGTAGTTAACCTGGAAATCCACACCGTCATTTTTTAACTGGGTGCGGGAGCCGCCCCAGTCGCCAAAAGCATAGGGGGAATCAATGCTGAGCGGGGCATAATCTGCCAGTGCAGATCCTGATGCCAGCATTAATCCCAAACCACAGAACGCCACCGATCTTTTTAATGTGGTTTTAGGGAGCTTGCTTTTCATTTTGGAACACCTTCTTGTTATTGGAATAATTTTTTTCTGTTGCCTGTCAGGCAGGAGGGTCTGGGCCGTTGCGCCTGAGGTCAGTTTTTTCTCCGGCTTATCAGGCGCGGAAAAGGGAAAATGCCTGACATGAGCGGGTTTTACGGTCCGTACGGACGGCATGAAACCACCATTAGCGGAGATAGTTGTTATAAATAGTGCTGAAATGATTTGGCTGCTAATTGAAATTGCTGGATTTGAAATGTCGATCACATATTTAAGTGCGCAGGCACAGGAGGGGGCGTCAATTAATTCGGTTTATTTCAAAAACGAGGTGTGTTGGGAGCAGGGCGGGTCGAATTGAGGGTATTAACCGGGGCACGGAAGCCGAAGTGAGTAAGGGGGTGCAGCAGACAGAGATTTAGCAAAAAAAGAGGGGAATGGCGAGGTAACCGATCGGTACTAATGCGACGATAAAGGCGATAAAGGCGATAAAAAAGGCCGACGATGTCGGCCTTTCAGGGGGGGCGCTAGCGATTAACTTAGCGCCTCGGGCTTAGCGACGGCCGAAAATCTTCGCCGCCAGGAAGCCAACGCCAGCGGCAATCGCCAGCGAAACAAATGGGGCATCCTGCGTTTTGGTTTTCACACAGTCCAGCGCATCATCAACAGCGTAAGATGCTTTGGCCGCGCCCTGACGCACTTTACCTTTTAACTCATGCTCGGGAGAATCAGTCGCTTTACCGAGCTGCTCCTGGCCTTTACCCAGTGCTTCGTCAGCTTTGTCACTCGCTTTATCTAACAGACTCATAATATCTCCTTCTTAGTGGCATGATTTCCTCATAGGGAACATTAAGAGTAGACCATCCCGTACGAGTTGCCGTTGCGGTTGTGTGAAAAAATATGACGAAGGTAAAGAATTTGGCAGTTGGGGTGTTTTTTTAGCCTCGGAATGTCTACCTCGTGAATTGATGGGTGTTTGGTACTGCACAGGCCTGGGGTGTCGGCTACGGGTGGGGCCCGGTGTGACAGAGGTCCGTGTGGTCGCCAACGGGTGGTGCCCGGTGCTGCACAGGCCTGGGGTGTCGCATACGGGTGGGGTTCGATGTGACAGAGGTCCGTGTGTTCGCCAATGGGTGGTGCCCGGTGCTGCACAGGCCTGGGGTGTCGCCAACGGGTGGTGCCCGGTGCCAGGCGGTCCTCGCGCCGCGCGTGGCGCGGTGCCTTCGCTCCGCTCGTCGACCTTTCGGACCGGGCATGACGTGACATCCCTGTCCCGACATGCCCTTGTGCCAGCATCCCTGCTGGCCCATCCGGGTCTTCCTCCCTGCGCTCAGCGCTGCGGATTGCCTGTCACCGGGCCCCACCCGCCTGCTTATTGCATTGTGCTGGCTGCGGGTAAGAGCGGTTGCGGGGGTTACATAAACTCTTTTGGCAGGTTTGGAAGAGTAAGAACTCTGCAAATATGAAAACCGCTGTGCTAAAGATTCAGTGCCGTCGCCAGCTGGTCGTATCTGGTCTGCGGGGGACCTGGCGAATATCGCCTGTGTATTGAGCCCATAGCTGTAAGGGCAGGGGTGGTCGCCTACCGTTGGGGCCCGGTGCTGCACAGGCCTGGGGTGGTCGCCAACGGGTGGGGCCCGGTGCCAGGCGGTCCTCGCGCCGCGCGTTGCGCGGTGCCTTCGCTCCGCTCGTCGACCTTTCGGAGCGGGCATGACGGCACATCCCTGTCCCGGCATGCCCTTGTGCCAGCCTCCCTGCTGGCCCATCCGGGTCTTCCTCACTGCGCTCAGCGCTGCGGATTGCCTGTCACCGGGCCCCACCCGTCTGCTTATTGCATTGTGCTGGCTGCGGGTAAGGGCGGTTCCGGGGGTTTCAGGAAACTCTGTGGCCGGGTTTTATTGAAGAAAGAACTCTACAAATAAGAAAACTGCTCTGCTAAAGACTCAGTGCCGTCGTCAGCTGATCGTATCTGGTCTGCGGGGGATCTGGCGAATATCGCCTGTGTATTGAGCCCATTGCTGTAAGGGCAGGGGTGGTCGCCTACCGTTGGGGCCCGGTGCCTGGCGGTCCTCACGCCGCGCGTGGCGCGGTGCCTTCGCTCCGCTCGTCGACCTTTCGGACCGGGCATGACGTGACATCCCTGTCCCGACATGCCCTTGTGCCAGCATCCCTGCTGGCCCATCCGGGTCTTCCTCTCTACGCTCAGCGCTGCGGAATGCCTGTCACCGGGCCCACCCGTCTGCTTATTGCATTGTGCTGGTGCGGGTAAGGGCGGTTCCGGGGGGTTACATAAACTCTTTCGGCAGGTTTGGAAGAGGAAGAACTCTGCAATTAAGAAAATCTTTGCGTTAAAGACTCAGAGCCATCGGCTGGGCAGGCGCTGTCAAATGCACATTACCGAATTACCTGCTAATGGGCCGGGCGGGCTACAAAGCCTGAGTGTTATCAGGGCTTAACTTGAAGTCGTGCTGATGATGCCTGCGGATAGACAAACGGTTTTACTGAAAGCAGCTCAGCAGCCCGCGGACAGACAAACGGTTTTACTCAAAGCGGCTCAGAAGCCTGAGAGGTGGATAATCCCAGCGGGTGACGGGCATTCCGCAGCGCTGCGGCGCAGACGGAGGGCCAGGCGAGGGCAGCAGGGATGCTGCACTCAGGGAGCGGCGGGCAGGGATGCCCGCTCGCGACCGGGCCGTCCGGCCCGGAGTCGGAGCCAAAGGCACCAGGCAAAGCCTGGCGCGAGGACGCCCGGCAAACGCTGGGATTATCCACCGGCAAGCCGGCATTGCAGCCGACACACGTCGGAACTGTCCACCAGCACCGAAGATATCGCAGCCTGCGCAACAAACCTGCGCTTTGGGCCAACCGCCACCCGCAGGGATTATCCACCAACCCACAACGAAAAAAGCCCGGCAGACACTTATGTCTACCGGGCTTCGATGTAAATTTATTAGCGTCAGAAACTGTCCAGCGGGCGGCATATCGACAGCCTTTTAACGACCGGGCAGCCCTCCGGACAACGTGCGATTAGTGTGATTTCATACCGGCCGCGGTCATCATCATACGGAACAGCGTTGCCACCACGCCCAGCGCCATAACGCTGCCTGCATAAATGACCGCCATCCACAAAATGCGTTTCCACACCGGTGAAGGTGTCGCCTGCTGTGTTTCAATCATACTCATCTCCCGTTCACTCAATCAGTGGTAGCCTTCATCCGGATTGATTTTCCCTCGGAACACGTAGTAGCTCCAGAAGGTATAAACCAGGATAACCGGAATAATCAACAGCCCGCCGACCAGCATAAAGCCCTGACTCTGCGGCGGTGAGGCAGCCTGCCAGATAGTGATGGACGGTGGAATAATATTCGGCCAAATGCTGATCCCAAGGCCGGTAAAGCCCAGGAAAACCAGCGCCAGCGTCAGCAGGAACGGGGAGTAATTCGCATGGCGCTTGAGGGCGCGCAGCAAACTCCATGCAGCCAGCAGAACCAGCACCGGTACTGGCAGGAACCAGAACAGATTTGGCAGGGTAAACCAGCGATGCATAATGTCCGCGTGGGCCAGCGGCGTCCAGACGCTGACGATGGCAATAAACACCAGCAGCACCAGCAGCAGAGGCTTCGCCAGCGCGGTCATTTTGCGATGCAGCTCGTTCTCGGTTTTCATAATCAGCCAGGTACTACCCAGCAGCGCATATGCCACCACCAGACCCAGACCACAAAACATCGAAAACGGCGTCAGCCACAGCAGTTCCGGGCCACTATAGGCACGATTCGTTACCTGGAAACCGTTGATAAAGGCGCCCAGCACTACACCCTGGCTAAACGTCGCCAGAATAGAGCCCACGATAAAAGACTTATCCCAGAACGGACGATGCTCCTCGGTCGCCTTAAAGCGAAACTCAAAGGCGACGCCGCGGAAAATCAGGCCAATGAGCATCAGCGTCAGCGGCACCGACAGGGCGTCGAGGATCACCGCATAGGCCAGCGGGAAAGCGCCGTACAGCGCCGCACCGCCCAGCACCAGCCAGGTTTCATTACCGTCCCACACCGGCGCAACGGTATTCACCATCATATCGCGCTCGGCTGCATCTTTATTAAATGGAAACAGCAGACCAATACCCAGGTCGAAGCCGTCCATCACGATATACATCAGCGTTGAAAAAACAATGATGCCAAACCAGATGACAGAAGTATCAATGACCACGTTATTTCTCCCCCTTCTGCGCGTTTAACTTTTCCTGCACGGCAGACAGCGGACGTGAAGGGGTATGTTTGGTGCCAGGGCCACCATCCGGATCGTCATTACCTTCACCCTGTTTCGGACCCTTCTTGATCAGGTTAAACAGATAGATGTAGCCGACGCCGAACACTGACGTGTAAACCAGAATAAAGGCGATCAGGCTCAGGCTCATGTGCAAATCGCCGTGAGCGGATACCGCATCCTTCGTTCGCAGCAGGCCATACACCACCCAGGGTTGACGCCCTATTTCAGTGGTAAACCAACCGGCCAGAATGGCAATCAGACCCGACGGACCCATCAGCAGTGCGAACCACAGGAAGGGACGACAGGTATAAAGGCGATTGCGTATGCGCAGCCACAGGCTGACCACGCCCAGCAGCACCATCAGCATGCCCAGGCCTGCCATTACGCGGAACGACCAGAATACGATAGTGGAATCGGGACGATCTTCTTTTGGAAAGGTTTTCAGCGCCGGAACCTGCTTATGCAGACTATGGGTCAGGATCAGGCTGCCCAGATATGGGATCTCCACCGCGTAGCGGGTTTTTTCCTGTTCCATATCCGGCAGACCAAAGAGAATAAGCGGCGTGGCTTCGCCCGGCTTATTCTCCCAGTGGCCTTCAATTGCCGCGATTTTGGCAGGCTGGTGTTCCAGCGTATTCAGACCGTGTGCATCGCCCAGTCCCGCCTGAATCGGCGATACGATCAGCGCCATCCACAGTGCCATCGACAGCATTTTGCGAATCGCTGGGGTGTCATTGCCGCGCAGCAGATGCCAGGCCGCAGAAGCGCCAACAAAGAAGGCGCTCGCCAGGAAAGCGGCGGTGGACATGTGCAGCAGTCGGAATGGGAAAGAGGGGTTGAAAACAATCTTAAACCAGTCAACCGGGACCACCAGGCCATTCTGAATCGCGTAGCCCTGTGGGGTCTGCATCCAGCTGTTAGAGGCGAGGATCCAGAAGGTTGAAATGATGGTGCCCAGCGCAACCATGCAGGTCGCAAAGAAGTGCAGGCCACGGCCCACACGATGCCAGCCAAACAACATAACGCCAAGGAAGCCAGCCTCAAGAAAGAAGGCGGTAAGCACTTCATAGGTCAGCAGCGGGCCCGTTATACTGCCGGCGAACTGGGAGAAGCCGCTCCAGTTGGTGCCGAACTGATAGGCCATCACCAGGCCTGATACCACGCCCATGCCGAAGTTAACGGCAAAAATTTTCGACCAGAAATGGTAGAGGTCGCGATAGTCCTCATTTCTGGTTTTCAGCCACATCCCTTCCAGCACTGCCAGAAAACTGGCAAGCCCGATGGTGATAGCCGGGAAAATGATATGGAAGGAGACGGTAAAGCCGAACTGTATCCTTGCCAGGTGGAATGCATCTAATCCGAACATTGCTTACCTCGATCTAACATAGACTGCCTTTTCTTATTAATTAACTCGCACCTGACAACAAGGCCACATTTGATGTGATGGGGCGATCGTCAGGCGAGTATTTCATCGAAGGATTGATCCAGAGACCAAATCATTAGAAGGAGTGACAACAGTAATAGCGATTACGGCAATAATAACGGGGTTCTTTGCGATGAATTGTTTCACCGCTGCGTTAAATCGGTTGTCCATACTGTTAAAATGGGATCTGGGAATGATGCTGTTATGTAAAAATAATGTATCCGCATAGCCCTAAAGGTTTTTTTCGCGCCGTGGACGACTCCTTCAGTCATACCGATCCCCATTATCCGATGTAAGAATTATTTATATCGCGGCGGGCGGCTATAACTATTTGGTTGTTTTAGCTGTCGATTAAGGCACAAATTGGAAATTATTACGCCTAATGGTGTCATGGGCAGGCGTGTTGTTGTTTAATTGTTGCATTAAGGGTCGCAAGCGTTTAATTAAAATTAGATTTAATGTTATCAATGATTTCGTCACCCTGGTGTATAACCCAGCCGCAGTAAGCGCATGTAAATGTTAAACCATAATGACATATTTTGATTCTGATAGAATTAATTAGTTACATTTACGCTCGTAATTTATCGCGATTTTATGTCGAAGGTCAAAGTTATTGCCACTTTACTGTGAGTGCGTCGTCAATTGCCTCTATCCCAGCGGGAACGAGATGACCTGATGCAAATGAGTGAAAGCAATGGTCGAGCCGACTGGCGTTATTCTTTGGCGCATCCGACTTAGGGATAATTTTTTTAGCGGCTAAAATCCGAATTTTAGCGGCAGGGTAATCCTGCGGCGTCGCCCCGATGAAGGAGATTTAACGCTTAAATTTAAACGAATTAATACGCTCGGCCAGGGCAAAAAACAGCGAACTACAGGCAGGGAGAAGTGGATCGTCAGGCAGGAAAACCGCAGGCGCTATTGCACTGAATAACACTTCATAAGTATACTATCACCTTGAAAAGCTTTGATTTTTTTGACTAAAGTCAAATTCACTGCCGTTTGAAATCATTGTCTTATATTGAATACTTGCCACATTTAGGCGTACGCCATCCAACACCCAGTTACTTATTTATCGCTGTATTACCTTAGCGGTATAACCCTTTGTCGCTTGAATCTTGTTTGGGCCGTTGCCTTTGGGGATACGCAGTATGGAACATGAAGAAAATAATGCAGCGCCGGTGCCGGAACTGGCGCTGGACGGTATTCCGCAGGCCATCCTCCGGTTGGGTAAACGTCTGGCTGATACCAAATATCAGATAGATATGTTGGGTAAAAACGGCTGGGGGGATTTGACCGCGAATCTGCACGGTCTTGAGGCAAGCGGCGAATGGAACGGACCGGATGATGCGCTGACCTTTTTTAGCAAAATATTCCCCTTTGCGCGCCTGCCTGCGGAAACAGAATCCCTTGGAATATTCCAGGTGCCAACCGAGCGCGTTATCGGCCGCAGCTGGCGCTGGTGGCCTGAACATCTTAGCGCCAACAGCGAAGCGCGCCTGAAAGAGCATCTGGAGAGCCCTTTTGCCGCCAGCGGTACCTCGTTCTACTTTTTACCTGCGTTAGGCGTCCTGCTGGCGGCGCAGGGGCAGGGACGGGTAAACTACTGTCGCCAGCATAATATTCCCTTTATTACTGCCCGCGTCAGTAACCTGAACTACCCCCCGGCCGACCGGTTCCGCCTGTACCATGTCACGCGGGGGGAAACGCGCCAAAGCTGGATCGTGCTAAACGATCGCTATTTGCAGCCCGTAATATGGCCGCGGATAACGCTTCCTGCACTGACCGCCTACGGTGTGCATACCGGCAGCTGGTCGCTGCTATTCCCGCCGGTCAGCAGAGTGTTTGACGAGCTGTACACGCCGGTGGCGGCTGAGGATTTTATTGCGCCCTGTGTTGATCTGCTTGCCGTAAAAGAGCGGATGCGCGCCGAGCAGGAAGCGGCAAGACAGGCGATTAAACCGGTGAAAATGGCGCTGAGCGATATGGATATCACCAATATCTGGCCGGTCAGCCTGACGCTCTCCTTCTGCTTTATTTTATCGCTGGTTGTGGCGGGCGTCACGGCTGGCAAGGGCTGGACGGGCAGTATCAGCCTGCTGGTCTGCGGGATGGCCGGTAGCCTTTTACTGTTTATGGCAACGCCGGTATTCCTGGTCAGTAAGCGGATGCGCCGCCGCTATGATGCAATAGCCCCGGTCGCGCCAGCCAGCCCCACCGATGAAAAGCGAGAGCAGGACGACAGGCTACCGCCATCCTGAGGATCACGCACGGGGCAAGGGGAGAGTATGCATTGCGGCAGCGAGCCGCCAGACTGAATTTACTGCACAAGATGATGGCTTATCGCGTACTTCACAATATCGGCGTTGCTGCTGAACTGCATTTTGTCCATCATGCGTGACTTATAGGTACTGACCGTTTTATTGCTGATTGAAAGCGTCTGGGCGATGGCATTGATCGTCTCACCGTGTGCCAGCAGCATCAGAATTTGCCGTTCGCGGGTGGTCAGCGTCTCGTGTAGCGCCCGGTTACCGTTCTGGTATTCAGCAAAAACGATCTCCTGTGCGAGGTCGTGATCGATATAACGCGATCCTCCCGCCACGCTGCGGATCGCGGTCAGCAGCGCATCGGGATTTTTATCCTTAGTGATATAGCCCAGTGCGCCACAGTTCAAAACCCGGCGGGCGATCTGCGGCTCATTAAACATACTGAGCACCAGGATCGGCAGGTTTTCGTATTGCAGGTGAATGCGTTTGATCAGTTCCTCACCGCTGATGCCGGGCATAGAAATATCCAGCAGCAGTAGATCCAGCCCGCCGAGGCGCAGCCGCTCAAGTACCTGACCGCCATCTCCCGCTTCACCCACTACGGAAAGACGCTTATCCAGAGCAAAAATTTGCTTCAATCCTTCACGCATCAGCGCGTGGTCATCGGCAATGACCAGTCGTATCACGTCATTCATTCGGTTTCCCTCGTCGATACTGCCTTATTAAGCCCGGCGCAGCCGGCGATCACGGCTTTTTTGCCGGCAGAGGGAGGGTCAATTCCAGCTGGGTGCCTTCACCGGGCTGGCTATTGATAGTGACCTGACCATCAAGCATATCCATCCGTTCCTGAATGCCCAGCAGGCCAAAAGCATCCCTACGCACGGATTGCATCTGGAAACCCCGACCATTATCGCGGATCTGAATAAGGAGCGCGTCGCGCGAAGCCTGCACAATAATGGATACCTTACTGGCCTGGGCATGTCGGGATATATTGGTTAGCGACTCCTGGACAACGCGAAATATTGTCGTTACTGCGCGATCGCACAGCGTGACCGGTTTCGTTTCCGGAACGAGCAGCATGCAGCTACAGCCGCTGGTTTTTACAAACTCGTCGCGCAGCCACTCCAGCGCGGGCACCAGCCCCATGTTCAGCATATTTGGCCGCAGGCGTGTGGAGACGTCGCGTACCACCTGAATAGTGCTGTCGATGAGCGTCATCAGATAGTCTACCTGCTGCGTCACCTGTGACGGGCTGCTGGCCTGCATGCCAATCAGCGACAGGCCAGCCCGCAGGCTGGTCAGGTGCTGACCCAGCTCATCATGGATTTCGCGTGCCAGATGTTTACGCTCATCCTCGGACTGCTGCTGCTGCTTACTGGCCAGCAGTCGCAGCTGATAGTGCGCGGCCCGCACTTCATTTTCGACTTCGCGCAGGCGGCTGATGTCGCGACCCACAGCTAAAACTGACACGATATCGCCCTTAAGATCGTATTCCGGCACGCAGCGAACGTGAAGGACCATCGAGCGTTTACCGTAGTGGGCTTCCAGCTCGGCCTCGCTCTTTTCTCCGCTGGCCAGCGTGTTCGATACCAGACGGAACAGGCGCATTCCCACCTCATCGAAGGGAATGGAATCTGTCAGACGCCACCCGCGCGCACGCTCTTCACTACAGCCGGTCAGTTCAAGCACCAGCGGGTTGGCATACTGACAGCGCATCTGGGTATCAAAACGCGCAATCAGATCCGGTGAGTTTTCCACCAGCGAGCGAAACTGCTGCTCCTGTTGCAAATAGCGCTCGGTCCGCTGCCTGAGTTCACGAACATCGCGTACCACGCAGAGTACCAGGTTTTGCCCCTGATGCTCATACACGCTGGAGCTGACCTCAACCGGGATAATCTCACCGTTTTTCATCCGGTGTTGAGACGTGAAGCGGATACCTTCAGGACGCAAACTCAGTTTCCACCATAGCGCGGCGACATCGGGATCCTGGAGTTCGCCCTCAACGTCGGAATAGCTTAAACGTATCAGCTCCTGATATTTATAACCTAACATTTCGCAGGCTTTATTATTGATATATACCAGCCTGGAGTCCTGGCCGACTAAATAAATAGCGTCATTCACTTTGTCAAGCGCAAAGTCGGGCAGGATAGCCCGCGCATCAAGCGAAATTTTGCTCACGTTGAGACTGAATATTTCAGATGAAAGCATGGCTCTCTCTGTATGACAAATAGAAAAGAAAATTCAGGCATAACTATTACCACTCAGTTACATTAACTAAGATTCTACACCTGAGAGACTAATTACAACAAATATTTACTACAGTGACTACCTGAAATGATCTGAATATTGACCCAGCGCCAAATATAAAACTTCCCTCCCATATTGCCGCTAAAAAGTTAGCTTTAGTCAGCTTATTGTGCTTTTAAGCGTCTCACGAACGCGTGACAGACGCGATTTCACCGTGCCGAGCGGGATATCGAGCGACGTGGCGACATCCTGGTAGCTGCCATTGCGCTCGACCAGGATCGAGAGCATTTCACGGGTATCCGCAGGGAGTTTATCAATGGAGGTCGCCATTACGCTAAGTAGCTGATCGTTGGCAATAATATCACTTGGGTCGCACTCCTGGACCAGCTCAATCACATTATCTTCATTCAGGCTGTCGAACAAAAAACGATTCTGATGCGTTTTATAGTAGTTGCGGATGAGGTTGGCGGCAATACCAAACAACCACGTCTCAGGGCGCGATGCGCCGAGAAACTTATGGCTGTTGCGCAGCACTTCCACGCAGGTCATCTGGGCAATATCCTCAACGTCTTCGCGGTTGGATACGCGCTTGCGAATAAAGTTAATCAGCTTGCGATTCTGCTGGCAAAGAATATCCTGCCATAAAACGGGCATGGGTGCTTCAGACATATATGACACTTCGGCTATTGAGGTCGCTAACATTGCATCACTCCTTAAATAATGAATACGGGTTTCAATAGACACTGCAAGGAGTGTGCCAGACCGGTAGATTTTGCTCAGGCCTTATTATTGCTACACGGGGCTCTTTGCTT
This sequence comes from Erwinia sp. ErVv1, assembly GCF_900068895.1. Taxonomy (GTDB): domain Bacteria; phylum Pseudomonadota; class Gammaproteobacteria; order Enterobacterales; family Enterobacteriaceae; genus Erwinia. The sequence goes on from NZ_CDPK01000005.1 coordinate 355,225, forward strand.
AAGAATTATCTGAGACAAAAGTCTTACTTTCGGGGAAAATACCTGTGCCATAATTTTCACTAATAACGCGCGGGTAAAGTTTCCCCCGAAAAGACTTATTTTTTTTGCAGGGAAGGGTTAACGCGGTTGGGAACTTATGGTCATTTTCGACCACGTAATGGCATCGTGTTCACCACATTGAGTTTGCCATGATCAAAATCCAGTCCACTTTTCATTCTCAGCAGGCACTGTCTAAAATGCTGCTGAAACAGGATACCCCGTCCGCGGCTACGAGTGCCGTGGCTGGGGCGAATACGCAGACGCGAGCGGTGAATACCCGGTCGGCAGCGGATTCCCTGTCAGACTCGCTGGAAGAGATTGGTATGTTGTTCAGCGAGAAGATGGAGAAAAGGAGCAAAGGACTGGCGCGCCGTCAGATTAATACGGCGCACCTGCGCAGTAATCGCGGTGCCGTAGAGCGTATTGAGCGGCTGGGTGAGCTTTATCAAATGCTCGATGGCCAGCAGCAGGATCGGCTGGAGACGCGCCTGAGCGCGCTGAGCAGCGTGTTACGCGGCGAAGGGGAGCCGGAAGCGAGTGCGCTGGTCGAGGCAGCGGAAGGGGATCCGGCCCGCTGTGACCTGCTGCTGCGGATGACCCTGCGCGAGGCCGATCGGGCCGGTGACCATCAGACCGCCGCCGCCGCCAGCAGCAGTCTGGATAAGCTGCATGCCCGCTACGGCGATGAGGTCAGAGCCGGTCTGAATACCGCGTCCGCCATCGCCAGCTTTACTACCGACCCCACCGAAAAGCAGTCGATGCGTAACCTCTATTATCGCGGCATTGTGAAACACCAGTCGGCTTCGGTGATCCTCGACAGCCTGCTGGAACGTTTTGGCCACGAGCAGTTTATGCCGGGGCTCCGTACGCTTCAGCGGGCGCTGTCCGAGGATATCGCCTCGCTGACGCCCTCACTTTCCTCCCAGTCGCTGCACAAAATCCACACGGGCCTCAGCGAGGCCGGACAGATAAGCCATGTCCTCGCGGGCAGCGGTAAGCTCCTCGAACGGCTGCGCGCGGGGGGGAAAATCCCTTCCGCGTCGCTGGGCGCCATTGATTTGACCCGCAGCCTGCTCGGGTTTGCTCATAACGGACTGACGGGGCGGGATATCCAAAAAATAGGTAAGGACTATGCAGGCACGCATCCGGCGGCCCAGATGCTGTTCTTCAACGGCCTGCTGCCACTGATGCACGAGATGCCCGTCATGCTGTGGCAGGACCGTAAACAACGCTCGCCCGCGATGAATATGCTGCGCGATACGATCAGGGTTCTGGTGAACAACGAAAATAATGCAGCGGCGAAAGGCTAGCAGGGGAAAGCGATGAACGGCATCTTTTTAATATTAAATCGCATTGCCCTGGCCGCGATGCAGCGTTCTGAAATCATTGGCGCCATGTTTGCGATGGCCATTGTTTTCATGCTGATCATTCCGCTGCCGCTGGGGCTGATTGATACCCTGATTGCCGTCAATATCTGTATTTCTTCTCTGCTGGTGGTGCTAGCGATGTACCTGCCCCGACCGCTGGCCTTTTCAAGTTTTCCGGCTGTGCTGCTGCTGACCACCATGTTCCGCCTGGCGCTGTCGATCTCCACCACCCGTCAGATCCTGGTACAGCAGGATGCGGGTCATATCGTGGCGGCGTTCGGAACCTTTGTGGTCGGCGGTAACCTGGCCGTGGGCATGGTGATGTTTTTAATCCTCACCGTGGTGAACTTTCTGGTTATCACCAAGGGGTCAGAGAGGGTGGCCGAGGTTGCCGCGCGTTTTACCCTGGATGCGATGCCGGGCAAGCAGATGTCGATCGACAGCGATCTGCGTGCCGGTCTGATTGACGTCGGTACCGCTAAACGCCGCAGGGTGGATCTGGCCAAGGAGAGCCAGCTGTTTGGCGCAATGGACGGGGCAATGAAGTTTGTTAAAGGGGATGCGATTGCCGGGCTGGTTATTCTGTTTATCAACCTGATTGGTGGCTTCAGCATTGGCGTAATGCAGCTGGGAATGCCAGCGGGCGATGCCATGCAGACCTACTCCGTACTGACCGTGGGTGACGGCCTGATCGCGCAGATCCCGGCGCTGCTTATCTCGCTGACCGCCGGGATGATTATCACGCGTGTCTCATCGGACAGTGATAACAGCGTCGATAACAATATTGGCCGTGAGATAGCCGAGCAGCTTACCAGCCAGCCGAAAGCCTGGATCCTCTCCTCCATCGGCATGTTCGGTTTTGCGCTGCTGCCGGGTATGCCCACCGGCGTATTCGTGGTGCTGTCGGTATTGACGCTGGCGACCGGCAGCTTTCAGGTGTGGCGGGCGCGGCGCGAGCTGGTTTCAAACCAGCCGCAGATGGAGAACGAGGTGGTGCCGCCCGAACTTAACGGCACCGAGGATCTGCGCCAGTTTAATCCCACCCGGCCCTATCTTCTGCAGTTCCCCAGCGCCGCGCGCGGGACGGCAGAGACGCTGGAGCTGGTCCAGGCCATTCGCCGGATGCGCAACAGCATTGTTTATAACTACGGCTTTACGCTGCCTGCGTTTGATATTGAATTTCAGGATCAGCTGCCTGCCGATGAATTCCGCTATTCCGTGTATGAAATTCCCCGGGTGATCGGCACGTTTCGGGTGCCCCTGCTGGCGGTGAGCCGTAAAGAGCATGAGAGGCTGGCAGAGGAGGAGGGGGTAGTCCCCGGCAGCGATGCCCGGCGGGAGGGCGACCTGCTGTGGCTGCCGCCCGACCATCCCCTGTTGCAGAGCGACGAACCGGCCCGTTGGGGCTTTCACGATCTGCTGATGAAGCGGATGGAGAATGCCATCCACGCCAGCGCACCGCATTTTATTGGACTACAGGAGACGCGGGCGCTGATGGGCTGGCTGGAGACGGAGCAGCCAGAGCTGGCACAGGAGCTACAGCGTGTTATGCCCATCGCCCGTTTCTCTAACGTGCTGCAAAACCTGGTTTCTGAACGTATTCCGCTGCGCTCGGTGCGGGCGATTGCGGAGGCGCTGATCGAACATGGTCAGCATGAGCGTGATATCAGCCTGCTTACCGATCTGGTCCGCATCTCATTAAAAGAGCACATCTGCTACCAGTATAGCCAGGAGGATGGCCTGCACGTCTGGCTGCTTACGCCGGAAATGGAGGAGCAGCTGCGTGACGCGCTGCGCCAGACCCAGAGCGAAGTCTTTTTCGCCCTGACGCAGGAGCAGAATATGGCCATTCTCGCCCAGATGCATAACGCTTTTGCGCCGGGAAATGCCGCCTCCGCCGTGCTGCTGGTCGCACAGGATTTGCGCAGTCCGCTACGCGGTCTGATTCAGGATGAATTTCATCAGGTGCCGGTGCTGTCTTTCGCCGAGCTGCAATCAAACCTGTCGATTAATGTGGTGGGTCGCCTGGACTTGGACGATTCAGCCGAGTCCTTTGATGCTTAGGAGCTGAAAAATGTTTGAGCTACGCGTGTTAACAGGCCGTCACCAGGGGGCGGCACTTCCCGTCACCGGGGGAGAATGGACCCTGGGACAGAGTGAGGACGCCGGTCTGCAACTGACGGATGCGGGGGTGGCCGCACGACATGCGACGCTGATTTTTGCGGAGGATCGCTGGCTGCTGCAGGCAGTGGAAGGCAAGGTGCGTACCGCAGCCGGAGAGAATATCGACCTGCTGGATCCTCTTCCTGTTGACCAGCCGTTCGCACTGGGGGAGGTCTGGCTCAGCCTCTCACCCGCGAACAGCCCGTGGGAAGCCATGACCGCGGCGCCTCAGCCGGTAGCACAATCGGTAGCACAACCTGCCCCCCCAGAGGCGCCACCCGTACCGTCACCGACCTTCTCGCGCGGGGTTCAGGTGCTCTCCATCAGCCTGATCCTGCTGCTGAGCTTTACCATTATTAGCTGGATCCTACAGCCCACCGTGGCGCAAACCTCTACCGGCGGCTCAAACCGTAAGGTGCTGGAGACATTGCAGGAAGTTCGCCCGCCGCTGGTGGCGATGCTGCGCGATCGTGGACTGACGCCCGGCGTTAAAATCGATATGGGCAAAGGCACGATGATTCTGAAGGGAGAGTTAAACAAAGAGCAGCTGCAGATCCTGGAAAGAATGCTGGTGCGCTTTGAGGCGCAGTACAACGTGGTGCCAAAACTGGTCAATACCACCCGCCTGCGCAGCGCCAAACTGCCATTCCGCATTGTGCAGATAACCACCGGCAAACGGGCGAACGTGGTGACCGACGCCGGACAGCGCCTGTTTATTGGCGATCAGGTCAAGGATCTGCGACTGGTGGCCATTACCTCCAGTGAAGTTGAATTCGCCGGCAGTGAGCATATCAAGGTGAACTGGTGAGGCTGGACGTCAATGGGCTCATCCGCGACTGGACGCAGCGACATCAGCAGCGGCTGGCAAACTTTGCGCCAGTTAGCGTCTTTGGTCGCATTACGGGCATCAGCGGCATTCTGCTTGAAAGCAGCCTGCCCGGCGCACGGATTGGCGACCTGTGCCGCATTGAGGGCAAAAATAACCGTCGCGTACTGGCCGAGGTGGTCGGCTTTAACCCGCAGCACACCCTGCTTTCCGCGCTGGGTCAGCTGGATGGCATCGCCCAGGGCGCGAGAGTGACGCCGCTCTATCAGCCCCACAGTATTCGCGTCTCAACGCAGCTGTTAGGCAGCGTGCTGGATGGTTTCGGTCGTGCCGTCGAGCAGGGCGGCATCAGCGCCTTTGCCGAGCCGGAAGAGGGCTACCGTGACGGGATCAAACCCGTACTGGGGGATGCGCCTCCGCCCACCGAACGCCCCCGCATTGATACGCCGCTGCCGACCGGTATGCGGGCCATTGATGGCCTGCTGACGCTGGGGGTCGGGCAGCGCGTGGGGATTTTCGCCGGCGCAGGCTGTGGTAAAACCACATTGCTGGCGGAGCTGGCGCGTAATACGCCCTGTGATGTGATTGTTTTTGGCCTGATTGGTGAACGCGGTCGTGAACTGCGCGAGTTTCTTGACCACGAGCTGGACAGCGAACTGCGCAGCCGCACCGTGCTGCTGTGCGCCACCTCAGACCGCAGCAGCATGGAGCGCGCACGGGCGGCCTTTACCGCCACCGCCATTGCGGAAGCCTTTCGTGACGAGGGGAAAAGTGTGTTGCTGATCCTCGATTCCCTGACGCGTTTTGCCCGCGCCCAGCGAGAAATCGGTCTGGCGCTGGGCGAACCGCCCGGTCGCGGTGGCCTGCCGCCTTCGGTCTATACCCTGCTGCCAACGCTGCTTGAGCGCGCCGGGCAGACCGCCACCGGTGCAATTACGGCCCTTTATTCGGTGCTGATCGAACAGGACTCAATGAACGATCCGGTGGCCGACGAGGTGCGATCGCTGATTGACGGGCATATCGTGCTCACCCGTAAGCTGGCGGAGCGCGGCCACTATCCTGCGATTGACGTGCTGGCCAGCCTGAGTCGAACCATGAGCAGCGTGGTGGCGCGGCAGCAGGTGAGCGAGGCGACCGACGTGCGTCGTCTGATGGCCGCCTGGCAGCAGGTAGAAATGCTGATCCGCCTCGGCGAATACCAGCCGGGTAACGACAGCCTGACCGATGCGGCAGTGCAGGCTCAGGATGCGATAAACGGTTATCTCCAGCAGCCGATGCGCGATCCCTCCAGCTTCGATCTCACCTGTTCTCAACTTGCCGAGGTAAGCCGTCATGCGCCGCCACGCTAATCCCGAACCCGAACTGACCACCGACCCCTCGGCGGTCGAGCTACAGCATACCCTTAATCTGCTGCTGCCCATCCGGCGGCAGCGCCTGAGCCGCAGCGAGCGTCAGCAGCGTGAGCAGGAGAGGGCGCTTCGTACCCTGATCGATAAAAAGGCCGAGGCCGACGAGCGGTTGGCCGGGCGGCAGCAGGATTACCAGCAGGTGCGTCGGGCATTTGACGGGCAGAACTGCGGTGTACGCCAGGAAAAATTTCGGCTGGAACGTGCGCTACAGCAGGAGCAGCAGGCGGCAGAGCGGGTGGGTAGGGAGCGGATGAATATTGACCAGCTGGCGCAGCAGCACGGCGAGCAGCAGGTAAAGGTGGAGCAGGCCCAGCAGGAGACGCGGCGTCGCCTGCGGGAAGCAGAAAAGCTGGAATATTTGCTACAGCAGGAGAGGTTTGCATGATCCGTACTCTTTCACAATCGGCCATTGCGCATCAGCTTCGTCAGGCCTCTGAGCGCCAGGCGCAACAGCAGCGTGAAAATCAGCGGCGGGCACAGGTGCATCCGGCCCCGGCGGGAAGAACCGCGCGGCCGGATGCGCGAGCCGCGCGACTGCCGGAGCCTGCCGCTGGGCAGAAGCGCGGCGCCCCGTCGCCTGCCAGCCGTAGTCAGGAGCGTGCCGCATCCGGTCGGCCTGCCTCGCGTAGCGAGTTCAGGCGGCCTTCAGAGGAGGAAGACGATCTGTTTAGCGCCCTGCTGGAAAAGGGTGACGATGTGATGATGCCTTTACTGACGCTCAACGGGGGCGGTTCGGATCCGCAGCAGAATTTTACCCCGATGGCGGAGACGGCAACGCCGTCTGCTCCGCCTGCGATGGCCCTGTGGCAGGAGATTGAACCGGCGCTGGCTTCGTCGCTAACCGGGATCCCGCCGGGTGAGATGATGCTGACCCTGATGCTGCCGAAGCTTGGCAACGTTGACGCGCAGATGGTCGCGCTGCCCGGTGGCGGCTGGGATATCGCGCTGCGCCTCGAGTCCGGGGCCTGGCAGGCGCTGCTGCCTCATCAGGAACGGTGTCGCCTCTCGCTTCGCCAGCGCATGGCCTGCCGGGTGCGACTGCGCGTTGAGCGTCGTCAGCCCGATGACTATCAGGCGATTGAAGCATGACGGCCCTGACATTACGGCAGGTCTCTGCGCAACATGCCCGTCTGCGGCAGCGCATCGGTGCGGGCTGTTCATGGCCTTTTACGCTGGCAGGCCAGCCCGGCGTAATGCGGCTGACGCTGGCGAATATGCCTTGTCCCGAAGGGATGAGCCACTGGGTCTGTGACGCGGGTTCGCTACAGTTTTCCGACGCGGAGGCGGTCTGTTCGCTGATGTCCACCTGTCCGCTATTTGCCCTTGAGCCGGAAGCGCCCGAGCAGGCCTGGTACTGGCCGTGGTGGCAACAGCAACTTTCTGCCGAACTTCTTGCGCTGTTCGGCCACTTATCTCTTACGCAGTCTGTTGCCGAACCCGCTGACATGCTGCTGACGTTAACGCTGGTGCGGGGGGAACAGCAGGCTGAAAGCCTGCTGGCGCTCAGCACCGCGAGCCTGGAACACCTTATTAATAAAACCGGATGGCAGCAGGACGCGCAACCTTTACCGGATAGCATGATGCTTAGCCTGCCGATTACCGTCGGCGAATTAGTGCTGTCGCCTGCCGGGCTACAGTCCCTGCGCTGCGGGGATGTATTGCTGCCTGAGACGCTCCACTTCACCCCAGAGGGGCGGGGAACGATTCGCAGCGCTGGCTGGCAGCTGCAGGGCGAATTGCAGCTGCAGCCCGGCACGATGGCCCATTTTTATCTTACCGAGATGGAGAGAAGTAACGTGACCCTTACCCATGACGAGTATGAGCAAGAGAATCTTAACCCAGCGGATCCCAGCCGGGACGCCGAACCGACCGGCGGGGCAACAGACTTTGCCCCTCTGCCACTCGCTCTGTCGGTTCGCTGCGGCCAGCTGAAACTGACGCTGGGTGAACTGACTCGTCTCAGCCCCGGCGCGATGGTGATGATTGATAACGTAAAGCCCGGCGAGGCGCTGCTCTGCCACGGTGACTATCCGCTGGCCAGGGGGGAGCTGGTCGACGTAGAGGGCAGGCTGGGCCTGCAAATCACCCATCTGCTGCCCGCCAGCAAAGACCCTCTGTGCGGGAGCGTTTGATAATCAATGGATTCACTTTCGCTCAACCCGATGACGCTTGCCCTGTTTCTTGGGGCACTGTCGCTGATACCGATTCTGATGATTGTCTGCACCTGTTTTTTAAAAATATCCATGGTGCTGATGCTCACCCGCAACGCGATGGGGGTCCAGCAGGTACCGCCAAATATGGCTATCTATGGCATTGCGCTGGCGGCCTCGCTCTTTGTCATGGCACCGGTATTTAATGAGATGAGTCAGCGGGTTAAGTCACTGCCGATTGATACGCAGTCGACCGAACGGCTGGATTATACGGTGAGCAACGGCGTGGAGCCGTTGAAGCGATTTATGGTGAAGAACACCGATGCCGATATTCTGACGCATCTGCAGGAAAATGCGCAGCGCATGTGGCCAAAAGAGATGGCACAAAGCGTGCAGCACGACAGCCCGCTATTGTTAATTCCCTCCTTTGTGCTTTCGGAGCTACAGAACGGCTTCAAGATTGGCTTTCTGATCTATATCCCCTTTATCGTCGTCGATCTGATTGTCTCCAACGTCCTGCTGGCACTGGGGATGCAGATGGTGTCACCCATGACCATCTCCCTGCCGCTAAAAATCCTGTTGTTCGTGCTGGTCAGTGGCTGGACACGGCTGCTTGACGGCCTGTTCTACAGCTATATGTGAGGAACAGATGGATATTCTAACGCTGTTTCGCCAGGCGATGCTGCTGGTGGTGGTGCTCTCCGCGCCGCCGCTGATTGTGGCAGTCATTGTTGGCGTGATCGTCTCGCTGCTCCAGGCCGTGATGCAGCTTCAGGATCAGACCCTGCCCTTCGCCATCAAACTGGTGGCGGTGGGGCTGGCGCTGGCGCTGAGCGGGCGATGGATTGGTATTCAGCTGATTGAGCTGACGCAGAACGCGTTCGCCATGATGCCCTACGTGAAGTACTGATATGTGGAACAGTGTCCTCTACGATGGCTACCACTTTATTCTTGCGATCACGCTCGCCATGGCCCGCATATTCCCCTGCCTGCTGCTGTCGCCGGTTTTCTCGTTTAATGTCATAAAGGGCGGCCTGCGATCGGCCATCGTGCTGGCACTGGCGCTGTTCCCTTCGCCGATGATTCAACAGCAGCTGGCGCTGGAGGATCCTTCCCTGTTCCTGCTGGCCGCGCTGGCGCTGAAAGAGATAGCGATCGGCGTGGTGATCGGCCTGCTGATGGCAATGCCGTTCTGGCTGTTTGAATCGGTCGGCGCGCTGTTTGATAACCAGCGCGGCGCGTTAATGGGCGGACAGCTTAATCCGCAGCTTGGCCCGGATGCCACCCCGCTGGGGGTACTGATGCAGCAGTCGGTTATCCTGCTGCTGGTGCTGGGTTTAGGGCTGTCAACGCTGACGCAAATTATCTGGGACAGCTACCGCCTGTGGCCGGCGATGCAGTGGCTCCCCTTTCCCGGTGAAGCGGGTTTCAAGGTGTATCAGACGCTGCTGGCAGGCGTGTTTACGCACATCGTTCTCTACGCGGGTCCGCTGGTGGCCCTGCTGCTGCTGGTTGATTTTAGCATTGGCATCCTCAGTATCTACAGCCCTCAGCTCCAGGCGACGGTGCTGGCCATGCCGGCAAAATGCCTGCTGGGGATGCTGTTTTTCGTGCTTTATCTGCCGATCCTGAACTACGTTGCAGGCGAACGCCTGTTTGAACTCAAAGATCTCATTCCACAGATGAGCCAGATTTTGCGCGGGGTGACGCGGTAATGGCCGAAAAAACCGAAAATGCAACGCCGCAAAAGCTAAAGGAGTCGCGTAAAAAGGGCCAGGTCGGTCAGACGCCGGATATCCCTAAGCTGCTGATCTGCATCGGCGTTATGGAGACGATTTTTGCGCTGGTACAGGGCGGCATGGCGCGGCTGGAGTCGATGATTATGCTGCCTCTTGCCCGGCTAAACGATCCTTTTGGTCATGCAATGGAGGAGGTGGCCACCGACGGGTTAATGGTGCTGCTCTATTTCTGCGGCATTGTCTGCGCGCTGATTTTCCTGCTGCGTATTATTGGCGGCTGGATCCAGTTTGGCCCGCTGTTCGCGACCGAGGCCATTAAGCCTAAGTTTGACGCCATCAATCCGGTGGGCCAGCTGAAGAACATGTTTTCTGCCAAAAAATTCACCTCGCTGCTCACCAGCGTGCTGAAGTCAGTGGCTATCGGCGTGGTGTTCTATCTGGCGATCGAACCCGATCTCGGCCCGCTGGCGCAGCTTGCCTACAGTGACGACCTCAACGGTTTCTGGCAGTCCATTCTGGCGCTGTTTATGAAAATTGTCCGGGAAACGCTGGCCCTGCTGCTGGTGATGAGCTCGCTGGATTTCGGCCTGCAAAAGTACTTCTTTCTTAAGCAGCAGCGCATGAGTCATGAGGATATCCGCAACGAGTTTAAGCAGAGCGAAGGCGACCCGCATATGAAGGGGCACCGAAAATCCATGTCGCAGCAGATCCTTAATGAAGCGCCGAAACCGGCACGGCGAGAAGTGGCGGTCGAGGAGGCGGATATGGTGTTAATTAATCCGACGCATTTCGCGGTAGGACTCTATTATCGCCCCGGTGAAACCCCCTTGCCGAGACTGCTCTATAAGGCAGAGGGCTACGAAGCGCAGGATATTATCGCTTACGCGCAGCAGCGAAATATGCCGGTTATCCGCTTTGTCTGGCTGACCCGTACGCTGTTCCGCACGGTTAAAGAGGGCGAATACATTCCTCGCGAAACGCTGAAGGCCGTGGCGCAGGTTTACCGGCTGCTCAGGGAGCTGGAGGATCAGGAGCTTGATGAGGTGCTGGAGATGGATGACGTTTAATTTTCTTACTGCCTAGCGTAAATCCCCCAGCGAACAGAGTGTGGTAATGAGATCGTGCGGGTCATCATCGTCAGTGGGGAAACAGATCAGGCTAAGGGCACCCCCGGCATCCATACTGATATAGCACCCTTCGTAGCGGTCGGAATGCTGGAAGCGCCAGGTTAACACCTGACGCACGAGGTCGTCACGGCGTGAACCCGGCAGGATGCGTAGCGTCAGCACGGGGGCGGGCAGGGGGGCAAAAATTAACGCGTTCCCGGGCTGTAAGGCCCAGCAGCAGGCCTCACCCTGCTGCCAGGCATGCATAAAGGCCGCTATGCTATCAACCTGCGTCATTCATTCACCGATGCCCGGGAGTAATCGAATGGCCCGTTGCGCATATCCGGCTGCCACCAGATGGTCATGGCATGATCGTCAGAGACCGGCCTGCAGGAGACATCGTTACAGCCAGCAAATTTCGGGTGGGCGCAGGCCGATAATAAGGTGACCAGCGCCAGAATCCCCAGCGGCTTTTTCATACTTTTCTCTCCCTCTCTTTTACCGCGACAGTAAGCGATCCGATGAACGGACAGGCGCGGAGACGGCAGGCATATAGCCGTCGCTGGATTTGAGCAGTGATACCCGGGCCGGACGGGCGGGTATCTGTGTATCGTAGGCGACATACACCTCGGTCGACTCACCAGGTTTCAGCTTACTGTGTGGCCATGCCGACACGGCAAGCGTGCGATCGCTGCGGCAGGACGACTCGTCGAAACGCGCTTCCGCGCTGCTGGTATTGGTTAATACGCCGACGGCAATCTGCATTGAGCTATTGCCGTACCACTGATGACGCGCGCTGCTGCGAAAGGTCAGCGGAATATTACACAGCGAACTCAGCGTCAGGCCGGTTTGATTAGCCTGTAAGCCGCCGGGCAGCCGGTCTTCAGCCAGATCCTGCATCGCGCTCTCAATGGTGTGTTTCATATCGCCAAACTGATGACGGCGATTGATATCCCGTAGCGTATCGTTCACCTGATCGCGGTTTTCCGCGTCCACATAGCGTGAAGGATCCACCTGGTCACCAATCAGATGCGGCGTAATAATAAACAGTCGCTCACGCTGGGAGGTGGTGTGATTATTTGAGGTAAACAGTTTGCCGATAAAGGGGATCCGGCCCAAAATCGGTATCCGCTGCTCATCATCCCCGCTCTGCCGGGTATGAAAGCCGCCCATCACCAGCGAACGCTTTTCCTGTACCAGCGCCTGCGTGCTGATGACGCCATTTTCCGTCCCCTGGGCGCTGCCGTCCTGATTTTTGTCCAGCCGGCCATCCTCAACGTCCACCACCAGCTGTACCGCCGCTTTACCGGGATTATTGCCAATTGAACGAGGCGTAACGCGCAGGCTGGTCCCGGCGGTCACTTCGCGGATATCCGCTACCCGCTCACCAATCGCGGTGATAAATGCGGTGTTGCTAAAATCAATGACCGCAGGCTGATTTTCCAGCGTCAGAACCGAGGGGTTAGCAATAATCGATGCGGTGCCTTCTCCTTCCAGTGCCTGAATATCCGCGTAGAAGCGGTTAAAATCGGTGACGAACAGGGTGCTCGAACCATTAAGCATGTTTGACCCACCGGCCACGTTGCCAGCCTGTCCTCCCCAGCTTGAGGAGAGACGCGCCAGCTCGTTACGATCGATATCGACAATGACCGCGTCAATCTCAACCAGCTTTTGTGGCACATCAATCATCTTCACCAGGGCGGCATACTCGCTGTGCAGCTTTTTATTGTCGCGCACCAGCAGGGTATTATTCCGCACGTCGGCGGAGACTTTGCCCTGTAGATCTTTACCCTGGCTTTGGTCCTGCGCGTTGCTGCGGCCCAGGCGGGTATTGCGGCCAATCATCTGCTCCATAATCCCACGGCTTTGCTCCTGCATGGCCTGATAAGGATCGCTCCCGCCGCGTCCATCCTGCGAGGTGGTGGTGCCGCTGGCCGTACCGCCGCGGTTTTGCCCAAGGAGTTCATTCAGCATGGTGGCCACGCCGGGCACCACCAGCGTCTGATCGCGAAATTTAATGGTGCGGTCAGCCACGTCGGCATACTTCAGCGGGAATGCCATCATCTGTTTATCTTCGCTGGTTTCCGGCTCGGATTTTTTACTGAACTCGGCAATCATATCGACATATTTCGGCGGACCGGTGACCAGCACCACGCCCTCGTCGGGCAGCTCGCCCCAGCCAAAGCGGGATTCAAGCAGGCCTACGCCCTCCAGCGCCTGTTTCAGGTCTGGCGCGGCATCGGGGCTGATTTTAAGACGGCGTGAGGTTTGCTCAGACTGCGGGCTGACGTAAAGTGTGTTGTTATAAACAAACCACTGGAAGCGATACTCCAGCGCCAGCCGGTTCAGAAAGGCCTCGGCGTTATCGGAACGCAGGCGTGCGGTAACAAAGGTATCCGGCAGGCCGGTCACGTTGGCATCCACGCCATGACTGCTGGCGAAATCCTGGAGTATCACGCTGAGCGGCGTATTGTCGGCAGAGTAGGCGTAGGCCCCCTCTTTCCATTCGTCGGGCGTACTGGCATAGCTGTGTGTTACGGATAAGCCGAGCGCCAGCGTTAACAGTAACGGGCGAAACGGCAAAAAAGTCGTCAGCGGTCGGGGCACGCTTCTCTCCTTATTATACGGGCATTGCAGTGCGCTGCCGCGTTAACAGACTCAGCAGGGTTTCCTGCCAGACTTCACACTGGTTACAAAGGCTTTCCAGCAGGATGACGGCATCTTCGGTCCGATCGTTTTTAAGACGGACAAGTAAATTCAGTGACGCATTCTGTGGGTTAAGGCACAAGGCTGCCGTGCGTTCGCCAAAATGCTCGAGCGCGGGGCGGGTAAGCCGAAGTGCCACGTCAAGGACCTGCTGATTAACCTCAAGAGCCAGGGGGATCTCTGCAAGATAAAACCAGCCACCGGGACGGCGCTGTAGCCTGACCGACATATCATCAATCCACAGCGCCAGTTCACCGTTCGTCTGTTCAAAACGGTGTTCAATCAGTGCCGCAACATCAGTTGATGGCATCAATAATTGCCTTACGGATGCCGTGCTTGTACTGGGTATACTGTGAACTGGCCCAGTTAGCATTAGAAACATCCTGCATTTCATTCTGGAAGGCATACATATCGGCGGCATTATAGGGCTGGTCCTGACTCTCCTTTGCAGACTGGTACATATCCTTTTGCGCGTGAACCACCTGACTGGTTAAGCGGCGCTGGATTGGGTCATTACTGCTCATGATAGGGATCTCCTGTAAGGGTGCCTGGATTATGTGGCGCGCAACGGCTTAGGGTTCCGCTGAGGCGAAAAAATAGTGGCAGGATACCAGGGTCAGGAGAGGTTGCCCGGGTATTGGTATCAGGAATCAGATATCAGGTATCAGGGCCGGGCAGATCTGCGCCCAGCTGAGGTGGAGTTCGCCCTGCGGCGTGGTAAGGATCATGCTGTCCGCTGCCAGCGAGCCGTCGCTGCTAACCTGCCATTCAAGCTGGGGACGGGTCGCCAGCCAGCGTTCAACCGCCGGGTGTTGTTCACTGGCGCACAGCAGGGTGGCGGGAGCGGGGCGCCCCTGCGCTTTCAGTAGCTGCTGCAACAGGGCCTGGACGCGCTCTGATGGGGGAAGTTCGGCGATCAGCTGCGCCAGCGCCTGACTCAGCAGGGCTTCCGCATTGGGCAACAGGTTTGCCTGCCACTGCGCCTGCTGCTGCTGCCATTCAGCGAAAAATTGTTCAGCCTGATGCAGAAAATCCTGCTGATGCTGAGCGAGTTGTTCAGCCAGCACTTGTTCGTGCTGCTCACGCATCTGTCTCTTGAGCCGATCCGCCTGATGACTGGCGCCGTTAAGCCGCTGCTGCGCCTGTTGCTCAGCGGCCTCAAGGATCGACAGCGCCTGCTGATGTTCAGCAATAGCCTCCCGGGTGATGATGCCACCCGATAACAGCCGTGGGTCACTCAGTAAGGGGATTTTCTTGCGGATCCACATGTATCATCTTCTCCGGTTGCTGGCTTTGCCAGATTACGGCATCCCACAGGGCGGCCAGCCGGGACTCAGGCAGGTCAGGCACAGGATACTCGCTGACCTGTTTGACCCATTCCCGCGGAAACCGCAGTCGCAGCCGGGGCCAGCAGGCGGGCGACAGCGTATGCAGTAACAGCAGGCTACCGGTGGTATAAGGGTAAAAACAGTCATCACCCAGCCAGCTTTCACAGCGCAGGGCCTTAGTCAGGCGTCTGCACCAGATACGGTTGGCGGGGCTCAGTTCATCAGGGGCCAGGTGCGGTGCGCAAACGCCCGCCAGCAGCGTCAGGAGACGCGCCCAGCAGGCATCGGGCAGACTTACCAGCGCGAGTAACCGCTCCTGAGGGGCCGGGGGCAGGGCAGGGCGAATATCAAATCCGGCGGCGACCGCCAGGGGATGCTGCCATGCCAGTGCCTGCTGCTGCGCGGCAGGCAGCGCAAAGAAGCCGTTAATATGCCAGCTTTCATCCGCCTGCTGCCAGTATCCCTGATGCCACCACTGCAGCCAGCGCTCAGCCTGCTGTTCGCTCACCTCCATCGGCTATTTCCCCGCTGCGGCAGCAGCATTTTTCGCTTTACCGAGCCTGAGCTTTTTGCCAGGTCTGAACAGCGTCAGGCCAACGGCTGCCAGCACCACAATGGCCAACAGTGAAAAAATCCACTTGACGGTCGAATAGCTTCCCGGTGAGAGCTGGAAAGGCCCCATCTGCACCACCTCAACGCGATCTTCATAGGTTTGTGCCGGAACAAAGACAATCGCGAGGTCTTTATCGCTTTTTCCGGCCAGCCCCGGAATACTGGTGGCGACCATCTGACGAATTCGTGGCTCAATGCTGTCGGGATCGAGATTGTTGTGATACTTGATAAATACCGAGGCGGAAGCCGGCTGGACAGGCTCGCCGGGTGCCAGGCGCTCAGGCAGAACGACGTGTACGCGGGCAACAACAACGCCATCAATCTGCGCCAGGGTGGATTCCACTTCCTGAGAAAGCGCATAAATATAACGGGCGCGTTCTTCCATCGGGCTGGAAATCACCCCGCTTTTCTGAAATACCTCACCCAGGTTGGTTCGCGCCTTACGCGGCAGCCCGGCAGAGTCGAGGATCTTCACGCTGCGTTCAATATTCTCTGCATCCACCGCGACGGAGATGCCCGATTTCTCAATCAGCTTTTGCGCGGCAATCTGGTGCTGATTCAGCTCGGCAATAATGTCATTTGCGTCATTTTCTGCCAGCCCGCTAAACAGCACGGTTTTATCACCGCAGCCCGCAAGCAGCAGCACCAGCGCCAGGCACGCCAGCCATTTCAGCAAAAGTGTTTTCATTACGTCGCTACTGTAGGTTGGTCAGTTTATCGATGCTTTGTACGCCTTTGGCGACAATTTTCGCGTTCATTAAATTTTCAATATAATAGTTCGATAAAGTCGAATTAGCCTGGCTAAATTCCAGTAAATTGGATGAGCGTGATGCTTTCTGTAAATCCTGAAAGGTCTCTTTTCTTTGCCGCTCGCTATTACTAAAGGAGCTGGCAAGGCCATTCATAAAGTGACTCACGCCATTAGGTGCGGAAACTTTTTCAACCTGTGGGTCTTCTTTTAGCTGGGCAGAAAAAAAATCAACGTCATTTTGTTCAGGCTGAGGCAGCAGGGACTTGTCATTAAGCTCGGTATGGCCTGGCCCTGATGGCAATTGTGATATTTTCATGGCTGTTGGCTCATCGTTGAAGGGTAAAATAGTGCGGTGAAGGTGGCACAGGCATCAAAGATGCCCATGCCATAGCGTATCACTAATACTGGATTTTAACCTGGGAAGCCGCAGAGCCGGCCTGGGCTGCACTGTCCGCAATACCTTTGATCTTACTATTCTGTGCATCAAGTTTAGCTTTATCAACGGAGTCCTGCTGCATCTGTCCCTGGATCGCCTGCATCTGGGACATAAAATCGTTGCCATCAGCTGAGCTTTGGAGTTTGGTTGCTGACGAACCCAGTTCAGTATTTAACTGGCTGCCATCACTTGAAACTTTGCCTAATAAGTCTGAGATCAGGCTAGTAGCGCCACCACCAACTTTGAGACCTGCCATAATTTAACTCCTGATTTAAATGGATAGGGATAATTAACATCAGCGTCTTCATTTGTTAAGTGGGAGCGCGAGGTAAAGGGTTCCAAATTAATTTTAATTTTTTCTGCAGAGAGTTAATCCCAAAATAACTGAATGAAAAATGTTCTCAGGCAACGATATTCAGGGACTTGATGCGATGATAAAGCGTACGACGGGGGATACCCAGTTCATGCACCACATCATCAATTTTATGGCCGTGTCGGTTCAGACAGTCTTTAATCAGGCTGCGTTCGATGCGGCGCAGACGATCTTTTAACAGGGTCGCCTCGCCATCGCCCGCTGAAATATTGCACAGCGGCGGCAGGCGTAATACGTGACGCTCGGCGGCCGCTTTCAGTTCACGGATATTTCCCGGCCAGCTATGCAGAAGCAGCGCTTCGTCCAGCGTTAACGATGAGGGAGGCACGGACTGCTTCAACCGCATGGCCGCCTCCAGCGTAAAGCGGCGAAACAGCGGAATAATCAGCTCGGCGTGAGAACGCACCGTTGGCGTCTCAATTTTGATGGTCGAAAGGCGAAAGTAAAGATCCCGTCGAAAACGCCCCTGCTCAACCAGCTCCGCCAGCGGCGTCTGCGAAGCGGCGATCACCCGCAGGTCGAGGGGCACGGGCTGAGTCGACCCCAGCCGCTGAATTGAACGGGTTTCGAGTACCCTCAGCAGCTTCGCCTGCAGAGTCAGCGGCATGCTGTCTATTTCATCCAGAAACAGGATGCCCTTATCCGACACCTCAATATAACCTGCACGCGAATGACTGGCCCCGGTATAGGCACCGGCCATCACGCCAAACAGTTCGCTTTCTGCCAGATTTTCAGGAATAGCCGCGCAGTTTACCGGCACCAGCGGCCCCGTCACGCCAGAGAGCTGATAGATGCGGCGGGTTAACGTGTCTTTACCTGTCCCGGTCTCGCCTTCCAGCAGCAGATCGACCTTCAGCGGAGCGAGCGTATTAACCATGGGATACAGATTGGCATGAATATCCGCCATCGCGGGTCCAATAACGCTGGTTGACGCTGTGTTATCCCCCGTTAAGGGAAATATCTCCTTACACCGCCCGGCAACATCGTGACAGATAATCCTTTTAATTGGCTGCTTATCACTATCTGTAATCATAATTTCTCCTGGATTCCCTCAGACGAATTTGAAAAATTCTGTTAGCACCCTGATACGAAATAAGAGATGGAACGGCATCTGCTGCGAGGCACGCTTTCAGCATCAGATTGTTCCGTAATGATCCTTAACTTTCGTTCACTATTTACCAGCCCGATGCAGGCGGCTATCAGTTTCCTCTGAACTTGTTGTGGGGATCTCCGTGCCATAAAGTAAGGAAATCCTTACCTGACGGGCCGTGTCTGATGATAAGTTCATGTAAGTAATTGCATTATTATTGTTATTAATCGTTAGGATTTCGTAATTATAATTGCGAGATTTGTGTCTTAAATTTCTTTTGCTGGAACCTTTCTGGTTAGTTCCCCACCAAAAAAACGCGAAGAAGCCGGAAAATTTCCGGGCTATTAGGGTGCGCTGTTTCACAGTGGCACTTATCTCATTCACTGGAGGTACTCATGAATCCCATGAATAGCGTAAATATTGGTAGTCAGTTAGGCGGTAGCAGCACAGCAAATAACAGCCCTTTTTTAAGTCAGATGGAGGCGATTAATCAGGCTAAATCTGAGCGCGCAGGGCAGGGCGTTAACTTTGGCACGCAGGGGGGCAACGGTACGGCGAACAGTGCGCTGGCCATACCGCTAAAAAATAGCCAGAGCGGTCAGGAAGTGAGTGAGGATCAGGATAGCACTAACGCGATTACTCAACTGCTAAACGCGATCATTCAACTGCTACAGGGGCAGGGAAAAACGGGTGATAGCGGTAAAAGCCCCAGTGAGGCCAGCGACGGCAGTAACGCCAGCGCTAACGGACCAACGGCTACCCAGAATGAGCAGGGCAGTAGCGATATGCTGACTCAGCTAATGGACATGATTAAGAAGATGCTGGGCCAGTCCTCTGAAGGCAGCGATAGCGCAGGCCAGTCAGCGAATGGCGACAGCGCTGCCGCACCCGCCTCGGCACAGAGCAGCAATGGCACTCAGGATAGCGGCTCGGAGAGTAACGGTATTGCCGGTAAACTGGGCGCCGCCCTGCAGATGTTGGGTCTGGGGGCTATCCTTTCGGCTCTTCAGGGCAGCGGAGCCAGCGAGCAGGGCAGTGGTGATGTCAGCAAGTGAATGTGTGCTTTAACTGAGAAAAGGGGGGCCGCTCCCTTATTTCAAATGGGGGAATATGGCCCGTAACGCTTATTCCCCGGCTTATTCAGCTACCTGATGTATCGGACAGGCGCGAAGTCAACCGCGCTTCAATTTGTCTGGCGCCCCAGTCAACGGCTTTTGGCAGTGCTTTCTGCAGCGCTTTACTGGCGCGTTCTGCCGCCAGGGGGGCAAGAATTTCAGCGGCCGGCACGGAGGCAAAAACGGGCATCGAGAGAGCCAGGTTGGTCAGGTGATTCATCGCTGCCGTAGAAGCCGCATTGAATCCTTTGCTCGACATTGCCTGACTGACGGCCGTACGCGCCGAAAGCGTAGCCGCAAATCCGCCTGCCAGCAGGGCATTCTTGGTCATCCCGCTGGCCGTTAATACTTCACGACCCGCACTAAGCGATTCCGTTGCCACATCAACGGGGAATTTAGCCAGGCGTTTACCCGCGCCCTGTAATGGCGCAGTCAGGCCGTGGCTATTTTTCAGTGCGCTGTAGCGTTGCTTCCAGTCCATCCGGCCAAAAAGGTATTCAGCGCCCTCGCGGCTATATTTGCTGTTTACCGCATGGGTCACGGCGGACATCGCTCCACCGGCCGCCAGGCCGCCTCCCGCAGTAAGCCAGCTGTCTACCGCTGCTGCCGTCTTAGCCCCTGCGGTTGCCGTTACGGCGGCAGCGGTTCCCAGACGCACCACATTTCGCACGCTGTAGGCCTGGATAGCGGCGGCATATTCCGCTGCCAGTCGCCCGGTTGTCGGTTGTTTGGCCTCAGCCGCCTGCTGCATTACCGGTTCAAGCTCGTTGTGTTCAGCGGCCAGCCACTGCGTATCCGCCGTGGCTTTATCAAGTAACGCGCAGCCGAAGGTGTCGGCAATCCCCGACTGTAATCCTGCATGCATACCAAGCTGAGCAGCGCCATGGGCAAAGGCGCTGAGCTGAGGGATGCGGTCAAAGGCAACCGATGCCACAGCAAACGGGATGGCGCGAACAGCGCCTCGGCTAACCTGTGCCACGCGGTCAAGCCGGCTACCTTTTGTGAGTACCGCTTCAATTGATTCGGGTGTTTCATTCATTGCATGAAGCTGGCGGGTGCGATCTTCGATCAGCTGGTGAAAATCAGCCTGATTATCGCCGTCAGTGTGATTCTCAAACAGCGCAGCCAGCTTGTAATGAATGGCCGCTTCGTTAGCAGAGTGATACTCAGTGCCCTGAATATGATAGACGCCGCGCTGGGTTGCGGCGTGGGTCTGGCTGGCATCGCTGTGTGTTGATGATGGGGATGCGTGGGGATGTTCCGGAAGGGCATCATGAATGTCAGGTGTTATGCTGTTGCCGGATGAAGGGAGAGCAGGTGTGACCATGGGTTTACCTTATCGATACAGACGAATAAGGCTAGGTGGTAAAGAGCAGGCCAGGGTTCCCTCAGGCAATAAAGCGAGACGGCAAAAGCACACCCTGAAATCTTCATCTATACTCAAGCCACTACATCGTAGTGACTTTTAATTTTGTTTGAGGGAAATGGAATGAAGATTATTCTCTGGATTATTGCCATCATTTTTATCGTGGGTCTGCTAACGCTTACTGGCGTGTTTAAAATACTGTTCTGATGGTAAAGGGATGACGGCTGCGCAAACGCGGCTGTCATCCTTTTCGCTTCGACTCAATTAACCGCTCCCCGGATGACGTCCAGCACTCATTATTTACCTGATGAAGTGAGGTTAAGCGTCCCTCCTGCGTTACGTCTCCACCTGCTAAAATCTTATAGTAAGGGGTATCTGACAGCGTAAGAGGCCTGATGCAGTCCGCGCAAACCGCACCATAATGCCCCCCGTAACGCTTCTGCCCACTGGTAAAGATAAACTTCCCGCAGCCACATTTCGCGCATTTTAATACCATCATGCTTCTCTCGAATTTCAGGACTTATCCTATTTACTTAAGGTGATATTATCAAAAATTACCAGGATATCCATAAGATATGTTAATTGATTCTTGCTGAGCATTGTTTTTTAATGAAATTAATTTTCAGGAAACTTAAGGTGTAGGTTACTGAAAATGCTTTAATAGAGTCTGAAAGGCGTAAAATAATTTTAAATTGATTGAGATCAAATTTTAGTTAAGACGCAGGAAATAAAGACAATATCGGTGTGCTGTGCTTATCATTTTTCTGACTCGCCCTGGGAGTGGCACGATGGGGAGTTTCAGGCGTGTACCTGGATCTGAAACCGCGGCGTGAATAATAATGTGTCAGCAAAAAAGGCGATATTTATCACTTTTTCGCGTTTCGCTACTGGACAAAAGGCTCGGCAATTGCTGTACTAACCGTCGACACAGTTTTGTGTCCATTTTTCATGTAAAGGTAATATAGATGTCTAAGATCAAAGGTAGCGTTAAGTGGTTTAATGAGTCCAAAGGATTCGGTTTCATTACTCCTGAAGATGGTAGCAAAGACGTGTTCGTTCACTTCTCTGCCATCCAGAGCAATGGTTTCAAAACTCTCGCTGAAGGTCAGCGCGTAGAGTTCGAAATCACCAACGGTGCCAAAGGCCCATCTGCTGCTAACGTTGCCGCTATTTAAGTTATCAGACAGAATTTTTAAAACCCGCCGATCGGCGGGTTTTTTTTTGTCCCATTCACCCTTAATTAAGACGCGTTGCGATAACCGCGATGGCTTATCGGGCAAAGAACTGCTGAAGCCACAGTACGGCAATCAGGACGCTTATCATCACAGCAACGGCTTCACTTACAGATTTAGGTAATGCGCTCATTCTGCTTCCTTCTGTCTTTATTCTTAAGCAAGAGTGTGACGAAGGATTATGAAGGAAACATTAAAACGCCCCGACTGACATCCCACCCAGTATTGCAGGCTTAACGTGGAGCAAAAGTATGATAATTCGACTCGCCGCAGAAAAAGACAGTTTTGCCCTTAGCGCCCTGTTAACCGAATTAGGTTATGAAGGTACCCATCGCTTTATTGAGCGGCGGCTGGCGCAGTTAATTAACGATGATACCGAACGCCTTCTGGTGGCTGAACAGGATAACAGCGTGCTGGGCTTTCTTTCGCTGCATTTTATTCCTCAGCTGGCACTGGAGGGTGATTTTGCCCGGGTCAGTTACTTTTGCATCGCCGATGGCGAACGCAGTAAAGGCGCCGGTCAGCAGCTGCTGCAATATGCTGAAAACCTGGCTCAGGCGCGCGGCTGCGACCGGATGGAAGTGCACTGCCATGAACACCGTATTAAAGCCAATGCGTTTTATGCCCGCGAAGGCTACACCGAATCACCCTGCTATCTGGTTAAACCTCTGCTGATAGCGGGCTGAGATCCGTAGGGTTAAACCTCTGCTGATAAGGGGCTGAGATCCGTACCACTGGCCAGGATCAAGGCATCAGCGATGGGAGCAATATCTTCATCGGCTAGCCTGGACGTGGCGACGCGAATAAACTGTACGCCGCCGCTGCGGCAGCGATCGCCTGGCAGGACGGCAATCCCCCGTGCCGCGAGGGTAATCATCGCAAACTGCTCTGACTGCACCGGCACAAAAAGGCTCAAGCCATCCCTGTCCGGCAGCGACAGCCCGCGTTTTTCCAGCGCGTTCAGCAGCAGACGCCGCCGCGTGGCGTAGACGACTTTCGCCTGCTGGATCAGCTGCTGGGTGTTGCGGTCATCGAGCATCCACGCGACAGCATGCTGGAGGATCCTGCTGGTCCAGCTGGCACCAAAATTACGCCACGAGTGGATGCGTTTAATCAGCGGTTCTGGCCCTGATAACACTGCAAGCCTCAGGTCCGGGCCATAGGCTTTAGAAAATGAGCGTACATGCAGCGTCCTCTCCGGATAGTAGCGCCCCAGGCTCCATACGGGGTGGGCAGAGAGTTCCCCAATCCCATCATCCTCAATAATCAGCGTCCGCGTTCCCAGCAGCACTTTTGCCAGCGCCTCGTTTCGGGCTTCACTGACTCTGATACCGGTGGCGGAATGCGTTCCCGGCTGATAAATCATCGCCGTCGCACCCTTAGTCAGCAGCTTTGCCAGTGCCCCAGGCAGCGGTCCATGCTCATCACAGGCAAGCGGCAAGACATCGGCACCGACATTGTCCAGCATATCCAGCAGCCGGGCCGCACTGGGATCTTCTATGATCACTTTCTCTCCTGGGGCGATAAGCGTCTGCATAATGCAGTTCATGGCATCGAAGCCGCCATCCGTCGCCAGCCATGCCTGGGCAGGGAAGGGCCAGCGGGGTTTTACCGCAGCCAGCAGCGCAGGCGCGATAGGTTCACGCTGGTAGCTATTGAGCTGCGGGCATGCAATACCCTGCATCATCGCTTCCTGCAGATTGGGTAGCAGAGCGGGATCGGGCGAGGCCATGGCGAGATCGGCACGGATGGCATCGCCATAGTTGCCGATTTTCTCAAAACGCACCGGACGCGGCGAGATGTTGTCGCCACATACCCAGACGCCGCTTCGTCCTTTTCCCGCAATGACCTTTTGCTTCCGAAGCTGCCCCCAGGCGGCAGAAACGGTAGCCGGGCTGACTGCCAACGCTTCCGCCAGCCCGCGTACCGAAGGCAGGTGGGTACCCATCGGGATCTCTCCATCGCGGATCAGCGCTGACGTCACTGCCGCAATGCCCTTTACGCTGGCGTCGGTAATCCGTTCTGCCAGCCAGTTAACGTCAAGCGATCCGGTCATAAGAATTCCCTTTGTTCAGTAACAAAGTAAATATTGTACAGCTATTACTCTCGATCTAGTATCGAATTCAAGCAAAAAGTGAACGCTTTTTACACGGTTTAGCGGCCGATCCCTGATACAGAGAGAATGTCATGATTACCATCAGAGTGGCAGTACGCGACTGGGACTACTTTACCCCGCTGGCCCTGGGCGATATTAAGCCGCAGGGCTTTAGGCTGGAAGTTCACCGCGTGGGAACGCTGGTGGGCGATCTGGCGAACAGCCGCGACTATGATGCGGCTGAGATATCTTTCAGCCGCTATGCTCAGAGCAGGGCCAGGGGAGAAGACCCGGTGCTGGCGCTGCCCCATTTTCTGATGCGCGGCTTTCGTCAGCGCTGCATCATTACGACTGAACGCAGCCCGCTGGTATCACTGGATCAGCTCGAGGGGAAAAAAATAGGCGTTACCGGCTGGCAGGATTCAGGCAATACCTGGACCCGGGCGCTGCTGCGTGAGGCCGGCGTTGATATCGGGAGGGCTTACTGGTTTGCCGGCCGCTTAACGGCAGACCATCCTGTAGAGGATCGGCTCGCCGGGTTTGGTCGTCCGGGACGGATTGAAGCCGCTCCGGGAGAGCGCCCGCTGATTGAGCTGCTGAGGGCAGGTGAACTGGATGCGGTATTTACCCCTTTTATGCCGCAGGGCTTCTTCCTGAAAGGGTCGGGCCTGCGGCAGTTGCAGACTGATTTTCGTCAGGCCGAACGCGAATATTTTGATCGGGTGGGTTATATCCCCGGTCATCACCTGCTGGCCTACAAACACGAGATCGCTAACGCCCACCCTGACATCGTGAAGGAGCTGAGTGAGCTGATCGATCAATCGGCCAGACTGTGGCAGGCAAAACGTGAGAAATATGCGGATACCACCCCCTGGCTGCTGGATGATTTGCGACGTACCGCGCAGGATTTGCCGGCCAGCTGGAATGACAACGGTTTTGACGCTAACAAAGAGATGATTGCTGCGTTTGGCAAAGAACTTTTCGAACAGGGCATTACCACCACCTGCCTGACGCCCGCCATGCTATTTCCGGCAGTAACCTGAGGAGCACTGAAATGAAAGTTGCATTAGGACAGTTTGCGGTCAGCCGCGAATGGCAGGAAAACGCCGCGATTTGCACCGATCTGATGACGAAGGCTGAAGCAGGGAGTGCCGATTTGTTGGTGCTGCCCGAGGGCGTACTGGCGCGGGATATTGCTGACCCGGATCTGGTGCTAAAGGCCGCCCAGCCGTTGGATGGCCCCTTCCTTAGCGAAATATATGCCGCCAGTCGTGGAAATACGCTCACCACCATGATGACCGTACATGTGCCTGCGGACGCGGGTAAGGCACTGAATGTTTTGATCGCTATTCGCAATGGGGAAATTATCGCCCGTTATGACAAGCTCCATCTTTATGATGCCTTCGCGATGCAGGAGTCGCGCAATGTTTCTGCGGGTCTGACCGTGCCCCCGCTGGTGGACGTGGCCGGAATGAAAGTCGGCCTGATGACCTGTTATGACGTGCGTTTCCCCGAGCTGGCCCGCCGCCTGGTGCTCGATGGAGCCGATGTTCTGGTCTTGCCCGCCGCCTGGGTCAAAGGCCCGCTGAAAGAAATGCACTGGGAGGTGCTGGTAACCGCCCGTGCGCTGGAAAATACCTGCTATCTGGTGGCTGTGGGTGAGTGTGGCCCGCGCAATATCGGTAACAGCCTGGTCGTGGATCCGCTTGGCGTGTCGATAGCGAAAGCCGCAGAAGCGCCGGCGCTGGTTTTTGCCGAGCTGGATCCGGCCCGTATCGCCCACGCGCGCAGCGTATTGCCGGTTCTTGAAAATCGTCGTTTTGATCGTCCTGAACTGACCCAACCCTGAGATAAAGGGCGTGGCAGGCTATCCACCATTAAGACACCGGGGAAACGAACAATGAAAAAAATTGCGCTGGCACTGGCTCTGGGCTTATCCGTTAGCCTGGCACAGGCCGCAGAGGCCATTCCTGTACAAAAGGTCGACCAGGCACTGCATGACCGTCTGCCGCCTGATATCCAAAAGGCGGGCAGGATGATTTCGGTGAATAATGGCTCCTTTCCGCCCTATGAAATTGTAGAAGGGCCCTCTTCGATGAGCGGTGCATCAGCCGACCTCACCGAGGCGCTGGCACAGCTGCTGGGTATCAAAATCGAGCACGCTACCGTCAGCGGGCTGTCGGGCGTGCTGGCCGGCATCAAATCTGGCCGCTATCAGCTGGCGATTGGCCCCATTGGGGATTATCCGGAGCGCCAGCAGAAAAATGATTTCATCGACTTTGTGCAGGAGTTCGTGGTGTTTGCCGTACAGAAGGGCAATCCGTTGCAGATTAACGATCTGGAGAGTACCTGCGGTAAGCGAATTGCGGTAATGGCGGGAGGCTGGGCGGAACAGGTCATTCGCAGGCAGTCTGACGTCTGTACCGGGGCGGGTAAACCAGCGGTGGTTATCCAGTCATTCGCCGATCAGCCCTCGTCGATTCTGGCGGTGCGCTCTAAGCGTTCGGATGCCTTTTTCTCTTCTCAGGCACCGCTGGTGTGGTTTGTTGACCAGGCGAACGGACAGCTTGAGCTGACCGGGCAGGGCAAGAAAAATGGCTTCGGCGATATTTTCCAGGGCACCGTGGTGCCGAAAGACGCCGCGCTTGGCAAAGTGGTGCTTGCGGGGTATCAGAAGCTTTTCGCTAACGGCACCTATGCCGCCATTATGAAGAAGTGGAAGCTTGAGGGGAACGCACTGACTGCCCCGGGGATTAACCTGGCGAAAGGGGCAGCAAAATGACCCCAGGCGGCAGCGATCCGCGCGCTGAGGCAGGGCAGAATGCTGTGACCCCAGGCGGCAGCGATCCGCGCGCTGAGGCAGGGCAGNCCAGGCGGCAGCGATCCGCGCGCTGAGGCAGGGCAGAATGCTGTGACCCCAGGCGGCAGCGATCCGCGCGCTGAGGCAGGGCAGAATGCTGTAACCCCAGGCGGCAGCGATCCGCGCGCTGGGGGCAGTGCGAGCGCTGGCGAATGGGCTGACGTGCAGCTGCGCGATGTGGCCTGTGCCCGCAGCGCCCCGCGCTACGGACGGCTGGTCAGCTGGGTCCTGGTACTGGCGATCGCCGCCAACGTCCTGTGGCTGGTGGCTACTAACCCCAATTTTGAATGGGGCGTGGTGGGCAAATGGTTTACCGAAGGCTCGGTGCTCAAGGGCTTGCAGGTCACGCTGGGGCTGACTGTTGTCTCCATGATCCTGGGCACCCTGCTGGGGCTGCTGCTGGCGGTAGCGCGGCTGGCGGATAACCGCCTGCTGAGCGGACTGGCCGGATTGTATATCTGGTTTTTTCGCGGGACGCCGCTGCTGGTACAGCTAATTTTCTGGTACAACATGTCGACGCTCTTCCCGACGGTTACCCTGGGTATTCCCTTTGGTGGGCCAGTACTGGCCAGCTGGAATACCAACGATCTGATCACTCCCCTGACGGCGGCTATTGCAGGCCTGGCGCTGAATGAAGCGGCCTATATGGCAGAAATTATTCGCGCAGGTCTGCAATCAGTCGACAGCGGGCAGGTGGAAACCACCCAGGCTTTTGGCATGAGCCGCGCGCGTGCGCTGCGCCGTATCATTATCCCCCAGGCCATGCGGTCAATTATTCCCCCTACCGGCAATCAGCTGATCGGTATGATCAAGGCGACCTCGCTGGTGAGCGTGATTGCGATGGGCGATCTGCTCTATTCCGTTCAGTCGATCTATAACCGCACCTTTGAAGTTATTCCGATGCTGCTGGTGGCCGTTATCTGGTATCTGCTCATCACCTCTGTATTGAACGTCGGACAGTCGGCGATTGAGCGCTACTACTCACGCAGCGTCCGACGCACGCTGTCGGCAACCCGTCGGCGATTACCCGCAGCGGACAGCAAAGCCACTCCGATGGTTAACCGTCCTTTTATGCATAAGGAGGATCTGTGAACGAGACTCAGCCGCTGGTGCGGGCGCGAAACGTGCAGAAAAGCTATGGCGATAATGAAGTGCTCAAAGGGGTGGATCTGGATGTTATGTCGGGTGAGGTGGTGGTGATCCTCGGGCCGTCCGGCTCGGGAAAATCGACCTTTCTACGCTGCATTAACCACCTTGAAGAGCTAAATGCGGGTTCGATTATGGTGAGCGGTAGCCAGCCCGGCTATATCCTGAAAAAAGGACGGCTACAGCGCCTGCCGCCGCGTAAAATCGCCCGGCAGCGGCAGAAAATTGGCATGGTGTTTCAGCAGTTCAATCTTTACCCGCATATGACCGTTTTGCAAAATATCATCGAGGCACCCATTGGGGTACACAAGGTGCCGCGTGACGAGGCTACGCGCTATGCCAGAGAGCTACTGGCCACGGTGGGACTGAGTGACAAGGCGGATGCCTGGCCGGGGAATCTCTCCGGCGGTCAGCAGCAGCGCGTTGCCATTGCCAGAGCGCTGGCGATTCGTCCCGAGCTGATGCTTTTCGATGAGCCTACTTCGGCGCTGGATCCTGAGCTGGTGGGCGAAGTGCTGGCAATCATGCGCAATCTGGCTGACCAGGGACTGACAATGATTGTGGTGACGCATGAGATAGGCTTTGCCCGTGAAGCCGCAGATCGGGTGGTATTTATGGATGGCGGGGTGGTGGTTGAGCAGGGGCCGCCAGAAGACGTTTTGGTTAATCCGCGACATCCCCGTTTCCAGACTTTTCTCAGCCGTTTTATCTGATATCATTTAGCGGTCAATCTGTGCAGATATTACTCTGTTACAGATTGCGGTTGTATTGACCGGCGTTCTGCGCGTTAATACACGTTATCGTTATTGGCCGTAACACGGGTCAGATTAGAAAAGAAGGTGTGTATGGAAGGTATCAGTATTGCGAAGCTGCTGATTATCGGTGCTCTGATCGTATTATTGTTCGGAACCAATAAGTTGCGTTCTCTCGGTGGCGATCTGGGGTCGGCGATCAAAGGCTTCAAAAAAGCCATGAGTGACGACGATTCTTCCGCTAAAAAAGCGCCGGTTGCCGAAGAAAAGCCCGCAGAGCAGGTTATTCACAAAGATTAATCGCCGTTGGGTGAATAAAAAAACGGATGACACAGTCATCCGTTTTTTGTTTGTGTTGCATGTATGTAAATAAATATGACAAATGGGCGGGCTGCCGCACGCCCGTCACATTATTTCACTTCCAGCCCTTTTGCCTGCATATCCGCATGATACGACGAGCGCACAAAGGGACCGCAGGCGGCATGGGTAAAGCCCATTTCCATTGCGGCTTCTTTCATTTCATCAAATTCCGCCGGGCTGACGTAGCGCTGAACCGGCAGATGATGGCGGCTGGGCTGGAGATACTGGCCGAGCGTCAACATGGTCACGCCGTGACGTCGCAGGTCGCGCATCACCTCAATAATTTCCGCATTGGTTTCACCCAGCCCGACCATCAGACCTGATTTGGTCGGCAGTTCGGGGTGGGCCTCTTTAAAACGCTCCAGCAGCTTAAGCGACCAGTCGTAGTTTGCACCGGGGCGAACCTGCCGGTAAACGCGCGGCACGTTTTCCAGATTGTGATTAAAGACGTCCGGCGGCGTGGCGTTGAGGATCTCCAGCGCACGATCCATACGACCCCTGAAATCAGGCACCAGCGTTTCAATTTTGATGGTCGGGTTTTTAGCGCGGATAGCGCTAATGCAGTCGGCAAAGTGCTGAGCGCCGCCGTCGCGCAGATCGTCGCGGTCTACGGAGGTGATGACCACGTAGCGTAACGCCATATCCGCGATGGTCTGTGCCAGCTTTTCCGGCTCATTCATATCAGGAGCGACGGGACGGCCGTGGGCGACATCACAGAAGGGGCAGCGGCGGGTACAGATGGCGCCGAGGATCATAAAAGTGGCGGTGCCGTGGTTAAAGCATTCTGCCAGGTTAGGGCAGGAAGCCTCTTCGCAGACGGAGTGCAGGCCATTTTTCCGCATGGCCGCTTTAATACCCTGGATGCGGCTGGAATCCGCGGGGAGCTTGATCTTCATCCATTCCGGCTTGCGTAAAATTTCCGTGCGCTCGGTGACGACGGTTTTTACCGGGATCAGCGCCATTTTGTCTGCGTCGCGGTATTTTACGCCGCGTTCCATCTGAATGGGTTTACTCATAATCTAGCAGGTTCCAGGTTGGCATGCGCCGGGTGCGCATAACACTTAATGAGTTGTTTAACCATCATCCTTCAGATAATCAGCGGGGCTGTTTCCTGAAGGCCAGGGGTGAGGCTCAACTTTTTTTGATAAAAGCGCGAAAATTATATCATCCCGGCAGCCGCTTTTCAGCCAGGCCGCCGCATTAAATGTGACGGAATTGTAAATCAACTCGCGCTTATACGAGCGGCAGACTGTTGCCTTCCAGCCAGATAACCTCGGAGCAGCCCAGCTGCCGGGCGAAGTTTTCAATCAGCAGCGGGCCAACCTCAGCGGGCTGAACGTCCGGCTTCAGCGCGCTAAGCTGCGTCATTTCCAGACCGGCATAGCCGCAGGGGTTGATGCGCAGGAAAGGCGAGAGATCCATCGCGACATTTAACGCCAGACCGTGGAACGAACAGCCTTTACGGATACGCAGTCCCAGCGAGCAGATCTTTTTGTCATCCACGTACACGCCCGGTGCATCGGGTCTTGCACAAGCGGAGAGAGAAAAGTAGGCGAGGGTGTCGATAACCGTTTGCTCAATAGCCGTCACCAGCTGTCGCACGCCGATTTTTCTGCGCTTGAGGTTAACCATTACGTACATCACCTGCTGTCCGGGGCCGTGATAGGTTACCTGACCGCCGCGATCGCTCTGAACGACAGGGATATTCCCGGTCATAAGCAGATGTTCTGCCTTACCCGCCTGTCCCTGAGTAAATACCGGCGGATGCTCAACCAGCCAGATTTCATCGGGCGTCGCGTCGTCGCGTCGATCGGTAAAAGTATGCATGGCCTGTGAAACAGGCTCCCAGGGCTGGAGACCCAGCTGGCGAATAAGCAGCGTATCTGGTGACAAAACGAGTGGTCCGTTCAATATTCGGCAGGGGAGTATAGCGTTTGCGGCGGGCAACAACCAGTTACCCACCGCAGTTTGGCGGGATTACAGCACCATGCGAACAATTTCAATCTGGCCCAGTTCATCATAAAGCGTTTCTACCTGCTCAATGTGGGTCGCATTAATGGTGATAGAGACGGAGTGGTAATTGCCTTTGCTGCTCGGCTTAACGTCCGGGGAGTAGTCGCCTGGCGCATGACGCTGAACCACTTCCACGACCTGATCAACCAGCTCTGGCTGTGCCAGGCCCATAACTTTATAGGTAAAGGGCGTGGGGAATTCGAGCAGTTCTTTAAGATTGGTTTTCATTGGGGGGCTCCGGTAACGCAAAATCAAAGGTTCCCGCCTGAGCGGGAACCTGAACATCCTTCAAATATGGGGGGCTTTCGGGTCGAAATCAAGAGGCAATATGACAGTGTATAAGGCAGGCCGGGGTGGCCTGCCCGGAGCGATTAGCCAAACCAGTGATGGAACATTAGCTTAATATAATCGACGATGCGACCCAGGAAGCCACCTTCCGGCATATCATTCAGCACCACCAGGGGATGCTGCTCAACGGTTTTGCCATCCAGCTGGAAGTTGATCGTGCCAACGACCTGGTTTTTGGTCAGCGGGGCATGTAGCTCAGTATTGCTAAGCGTGTAGCTCGCCTTAAGATCCTTCATGCGTCCGCGTGGGATGGTCAGATAAACGTCTTTTTCCACGCCCAGCTGGACGCGATCGCTGTTACCAAACCACACCGGCTCAGAAGCAAACTCTTTACCTGCCTTCAGCGGCGCGACGGTTTCAAAGAAGCGGAAACCCCAGGTCAGCAGCTTTTTACTTTCGGTTTCACGCCCTTTATAGGTGTGACCGCCCATTACCGCAGAGATCAGACGCATCTGACCTTCGGTAGCGGAAGCAACCAGATTGTAGCCCGCCGCCTCAGTGTGTCCGGTTTTAATCCCATCGACCTGGAGGCTGGTATCCCACAGCAGACCGTTGCGGTTGGTCTGACGAATATTGTTAAAGGTAAACTCTTTCTCTTTATAAACCGCGTATTCATCCGGGACGTCACGGATCAGCGCCTGGCCGATCAGCGCCATGTCGCGAGCCGAGCTGTATTGTCCGTCAGCATCCAGGCCGTGTACGGTCTGAAAATGGGTATTTTGCAGACCGATGGCTTTAACATAGTTGTTCATCAGGCCAACAAAGGCATC
This sequence comes from Erwinia sp. ErVv1, assembly GCF_900068895.1. Taxonomy (GTDB): domain Bacteria; phylum Pseudomonadota; class Gammaproteobacteria; order Enterobacterales; family Enterobacteriaceae; genus Erwinia. The sequence continues at coordinate 387,377 of NZ_CDPK01000005.1, forward strand.
CTGACTGCCGGCAACGTAGTCTGCCATGGCCACACAGGCGTCGTTACCTGACTGGAGCACAATACCGCGGGTAAGCTGTGAGACAGGTACGCGGTCACCCGGTTTAAGGAACATCAGGGACGACCCTTTAAACACCGGGTTACCGGTTGCCCAGGCATCTTTACCGACGGTAACGATGTCATCCTGATGGATTTTCCCGGCTTTAACTGCCTGACCAATCACATAGCTGGTCATCATTTTTGTCAGGCTGGCTGGATCGCGACGCGCATCGGCATTTTTTTCTGCCAGTACTTTGCCCGAGTTGTAGTCGATAAGCACATAAGCTTCAGCGTCGATATCGGGTACGCCGGGGATCATGGTCTTAATATTTACGTCGTCTGCGTGAGCAAAGGAGGTCAGGCTGAGTGCAATCAGCGAACCCGCCGTCAGGCGCTTAATCAGGTGGTAGGAGGTAAGATTGTTCATATTAAGGACTACAACATCCATGGGCTAAGTTAGAAAAAGTGACTCACTATAGCAAAATCAGTCCTGCCCGGCATCCGTCTTTACCTGCTGACGGCTAACGGATTTAATCGGTCCGCTAGCCGTCATACGCCTGCCAAACAGCCTCAGGTTTCGTTAGTGGGCGACGGTTATAAATGATTGCTGCTGCGCTTCGCTTAACAATCTGCGTTGCAGTTCGCTGGCCTGCTGGCGTGAGCTGAAGTGCCCCAGCTGAACCCGGTAAACCTTGCCCTGGTTACTGACGGTACCGGGAACGCCGAACTTTCTGCTCAGGGCATTTTTCAACTGTTGAGCCCGGGCGCTGTCGCTTAGTGCACCGACCTGCACAGCCCAGTTGCCACCGCTTGCAGCGGCGGGTGTCGAAGCGGCGGCGGCTGGTGAAGTGACCGGTGCAGCGGCGGCCTGCGAGGCGACCGGAGAAGGTGCCGTTGAAACTGTGGCGGAGGAGGCGCCGGAGGAAGCGGTCGATCCCGCAACCGTGGACGCTTCACTGCCTTCCAGTACGCCGTTGCGCAGCGGCTGCGGCGCACCCAGGAAGCCGTTGCTGCGCACCGGCGCACCCAGGTTATCATCACTATTCAGACTGCTGTTATCAACCGGGTGGGATTCAGTCTGCTGTGCGGCGGGCTGCTGATAACCCGACTGCTGGGTATCTGGCTGCTGCATTGCGGTCTGCTGATAACCGGACTGCTGGGCATCTGGCTGCTGCGTTGCGGTCTGCGGTGACGCCGCGCTGGCCGCTGCGCCTGCGCCCATTACCGTCATGCCGCCGGCAATATCCGGACGCGGTGGCAGCGCGTAACTCTGTTTCGCCACGGTGGTCCCGATGGTGCCAGGGCCGGAAAGCGAGCCGTCCGGTGCCACGGCAATGTAGTCCACCTTGACGCGGGTATTGTTGGAAATATTCAGACGATCGCCCGCCGCCTGCGACAGGTCAATAATGCGGCCAGGTATATAGGGACCACGATCGTTAACGCGCACCACAATCATCCGGCCATTCGCCAGGTTAGTGACGCGAACATAGCTCGGGAGCGGCAGAGTAGGGTGGGCGGCGGTCAGCGCGTTAGCATCAAACTCCTCACCCGTTGCGGTACGGTTACCGCTGGCCTCACTGCCATATGCGCTGGCAAGCCCGGTTTCACTGAAATTCGACGGGTCCTTTATAATGTGCCAGGTTTTTCCATTGACCGTATAATCCTGACTGGTTGCAGGATTGATCGGTTCGTAATGCGGGTCTGCGCCGCTAATTTCGACCACCGGGCCGTTGTAGGCTGGCGCGTGTTGCTGCACCGGTGCCTGCTGGTCGGTGGTGGTACAGGCTGCCAGCAGAGCCGACGCCAGGCCAATCCAAAGCCAATCCTTACGCATTTTCCAAGCCTCTTTAAACGCTTTTCGACAACAGTTTTCGATGAGTGTGGATTGACATAATAATCCCAAACCCGGCCATCAGGACGATCAGTGCCGAGCCGCCGTAGCTCACCAGCGGAAGCGGAACGCCAACCACAGGTAAAATGCCACTTACCATGCCAATATTAACAAAAACATAGACAAAGAAGATTAGCATCAGCCCGCCCGCCATCACCCGTCCAAAGGTCGTTTGCGCGCGGGCGGCCATGACCAGGCCGCGCATAATCAGCAGCACGTAGAGTACCAGCAATACCAGCACGCCGACTAATCCTAACTCTTCAGCCAGCACGGCAAAAATAAAGTCGGTATGCCGTTCGGGCAAAAACTCCAGCTGCGACTGGGTGCCGTGCAGCCAGCCTTTGCCGCGCAGGCCACCGGAGCCGATGGCAATCTTGGACTGAATAATATGATAGCCCGCGCCCAGCGGATCGCTTTCCGGGTCCAGCAGCATCATTACCCGGTCCCGCTGATAGTCATGCATCAGAAAGAACCACAGGATAGGCACAAAGGCCGCCACTAACAGGAGCGCCACAAGGATCAGCTTCCAGCTCATGCCAGACAGAAACAGGACAAACAGGCCGGAGGCGGCGATCAGAATCGCGGTTCCCAGGTCCGGCTGTGCGGCCACCAGCAGCGTGGGCATAAAGATCAGCACCAGCGCGATGGCGGTGTTTTTAAGCGTGGGGGGGCAAACATCGCGATTAATAAAGCGGGCCACCATCAGCGGCACGGCAATTTTTGCTATCTCCGAGGGTTGGAAACGCACGATCCCCAGGTCAAGCCAGCGCTGGGCACCTTTACTGATATGACCAAAAGCGTCAACGGCAATCAGCAGCACCACGCAGAGAATATAGAGATAGGGTGCCCACCCCTCGTACACCCGGGGCGGGATTTGCGCCATAACCATCATCATGACAAAGCCCATGGCGATTTGGCCAATTTTTCGCTCCATCATGCCGGGATCCTGGCCGCTGGCGCTCCAGATAACCAGAGCGCTGTAAACCAGCAGGGCCGAAATCAGAATAAAGAATGTCGGATCGACGTGTATTCTGGTCCAGAAAGTACGCTTCTGATGACGATCGTTCATGTCACTCACCTTCATAGCCCGACGGAACGGGTGCCGCATCGGGCAGATTGGTATTGTTGTCGCCAAGCATGATGTGGTCCAGAATCTGTCGCATGATGGTACCAACCGCAGGGCCAGCACCGCCGTTTTCCAGAATCATCGTCACCGCCACGCGAGGATTATCATAAGGGGCAAAGGCGGTCATCAGCTTATGATCGCGCAGATGCTCGGCGATCCGGTGCGCATTATAGGTTTCATTCGCCTTCAGGCCATAGACCTGGGCGGTACCTGACTTCGCGGCAATTTTATAAGGCGCATCCTGAAAGCTTTTACGCGCGGTACCGTTGGGGCGGTTAGCCACGCCGTACATCCCATCTTTCGCAATCTCCCAGTAACCGGAATGAATATCCGCAATGGGAGGCGTCTCGGGCTGACGGTAAGGGACTTTGACGTTGTCGACGACGTTCGCCATCATCAGATGAGGCGTTTTTACCACGCCGTCGTTAATCAGCGTCATCATCGCTTTATTCATTTGTACCGGGGTCGCGGTCCAGTAGCCCTGACCAATGCCGACCGGAATGGTATCGCCCTGATACCAGGGTTTTTTAAACCGCTTCATTTTCCACTCGCGGGTAGGCATATTGCCCGGCGTCTCTTCCACCAGGTCAATACCGGTCAGGTGTCCGTAGCCAAATTTGTTCATCCATTCCGACAGGCGGTCAATGCCCATATCGTAGGCAACCTGATAGAAAAAGGTATCTGCCGATTCCTCAAGGGACTTGGTGACATTCAAACGTCCATGCCCCCAGTGTTTCCAGTCGCGAAAGCGTTTCTCAGAGCCGGGAAGCTGCCACCATCCCGGATCGAACAGGCTGGTATTTCTGTTAATCACTCCGCTGGTTAGCGCGGAAACGGCAATATAGGGTTTCACCGTCGAGGCAGGAGGATAGGCTCCCTGCGTGGTGCGGTTAATCAGCGGACGGTTGGGATCGTTGAGCAGCATGTTGTAATCCTTACTGCTGATGCCATCCACAAACAGATTAGGATCGTAGCTGGGCATGGAGACCAGCGCGAGAATGTCTCCGCTGCGGGGATCGGTGACGACCACCGCCGCGCGACTGCCCGCCAGCAGGGTTTCGATATACTGCTGGAGCTTGAGGTCGATGGTCAGGTAAATGTCCTGTCCCGCCTGAGGTGGCTGCTCATGAAGCTGGCGAATAACCCGGCCGCGGTTGTTAACTTCCACCTCTTCATAACCGGTTTTACCGTGCAGCATCTCTTCGTAAAAGCGCTCAATCCCCAGCTTGCCGATATCGTGGGTGGCAGCGTAGTTAGGCCATTTCCCTTCTTTATCCAGCCGGTCAACGTCGCGATCGTTGATTTTGGACACATAGCCTAACACGTGAGTGAGTGCGGAATTATAGGGGTAGTAGCGGCGCTGATAGCCTTTGACTTCCACACCGGGAAAAGCGTACTGATTGACGGCAAACCGGGCAACCTGAACGTCGTTCAGGGCGGTTTTTACCGGAATAGAGGTAAAGCGGCGGGAGCGTTTACGCTCCGCTTGAAAGGCAATCAGATCTTCATCACTCAGATCGACAATGGGTCGGAGGGCCTGAAGGGTTTTTTCAAGGTCTTCCACCTTTTCCGGCACCAGCTCAATCTGATAAATGGTTCGGTTGAGTGCCAGAGGAACGCCGTTGCGATCGAAAATAATCCCGCGGCTGGGAGCGACCGGCACCAGCTTGATGCGGTTATTGTTAGAACGGGTACTGTAGTCACCGTAGCGAATAATTTGCAGGTGATACAGGTTGACCACCAGTACGCCGGAGAGCAGTAAAATGCCTAAAAAAGCGGTCAGCGCCCGGCGGACAAACAGCGTCTGTTCGGCGGTGTAGTCACGAAAAGAGTTGCGTTGTAGTTTCATCCGCTGTTTTAGTGTATCCGGTTGATCCTATCGCCTATTCGCGGTGATAAGGATGATTCGCAGTAATGCTCCATGCACGATACAGGCTCTCAGCCACCAGCACGCGAACCAGCGGATGGGGCAGGGTAAGCGCGGAGAGTGACCAGCTCTGTTCTGCCGCCGCTTTGCAGGCGGGAGACAGCCCTTCCGGTCCACCGATCAACAGGCTGACGTCCCGGCCATCCTGCTTCCAGCGCTCCAGCTGGGTAGCCAGGTGTGGGGTTTCCCACGGCTGACCGGGAATATCCAGCGTAACGATACGATTTCCTTTCCCCATCGCTGCCAGCATCAGCTCACCCTCTTTATCGAGGATGCGCCTGATATCAGCATTTTTGCCGCGCTTGCCTGCCGGAACCTCAACCAGCTCCAGCGGCATATCTTTCGGAAAGCGACGGAGATATTCCATAAATCCGCTTTGCACCCAGTCCGGCATTTTCGTGCCGACGGCGACAAGCTGCAGCTTCACGTCTTAACTCCAGAGCTTTTCAAGTTCGTAGAGGAGGCGGCTCTCTTCCTGCATAACATGCACAATAACGTCACCGAGATCGACAACGACCCAGTCGGCGGTCGCTTTGCCATCGACGCCGAGCGGCTTCAGGCCTGCGGCACGGCTTTCCTGTACCACATGATCGGCAATGGAGGCGACGTGACGCGTTGAGGTACCGGTGCAGATAATCATGCAGTCGGTGATGCTGGATTTGCCCTGAACGTTAACAGAAACAATATCCTGGCCTTTTAAATCGTCGATCTTATCAATGACGAAGTCTTGGAGTGCTTGACCTTGCAAAAGGTTCCCCCTTGGGTTTTAAGCCTGACAGTGATTTTTTCCGGTGGATCCGGAAAATTTAGCGGCGAAGTATACCATGAGCTTATGGGTTGCGATATAAACCCGCATCATTGATGAATGCCAGCACGGCGGCGGGAAGAAGCCCGTCGCAGGATTGATTATGATGGCGCCGTTCGCGTATTTCCGTTGCTGAAATTGCCAGCAGCGGGGTGGCGGCCAGATAAATAAGCCCTGCCGGAGATGCATGCAGCTGCCGGGGATCGGTGGTCAGGTGTTTTGAGAGCCACTGTTGCAGCTCAGGCGTTTCCAACTGGCTATCGTAGCCCGGACGCTTAAGCACCAGCAGATGCGTCAGAGAGAGCAAATCCTGCCAGCGATGCCACTTGTGTAAACTTAGCAGTGAATCCTGGCCAATGATAAACGCCAGAGATTGTTGTTCACCGCGCTCCTGGCGCAGCGCGGTGAGCGTTTCAAACGTCCAGGAGGGCGTTTCACGCTGCATTTCGCGCAGGTCAACATCAAAAAGCGGATTACCGGCAATCGCCAGCCTGACCATCGCGACCCGCTGGGCCGGTGTGGCTTCAGGCTGAGGGCGGTGCGGCGGTACGTTATTAGGGAGCAGCGTAATTTTACTCAGGCCGGTCAGCGCCGCCAGTGCCTCAACCGGTTTCAGATGGCCGTAATGGATGGGATCGAAGGTCCCGCCAAAAAGAGCATGCAGCCCCGGGTTATCAGACATCGCAAAAATGCTCGGGGAAGGTACTGCTGCACAGCAGCAGCGACAGCGTTTCCAGATCGGGCCAGATATCCTGACCGTAATCCTGTTTAAGCGTCAGCTCAATACGCGTTAGCAGGCTGAAAGCCTGGGCGAGCTGCCGGGCGGAAAGTCTCTGTAGCGCTTCGCCGTACAGCGCCCGCCGGTTTTGCCAGACGCGATGCTGATCGAATAGCGTACGCAGCGGCGTGCCTGCCATCTGACGCTGCAAATTCAGCAGCATCATCAGCTCCCGCTGGACGGTACGCAGCAGAATAACCGGCTCGCTGTCTTCCGCCTGCATCTGCCTGAGAATGTGCCGGGCGCGCTTGTTCTTGCCCGCCAGTAGCGCATCCACCCAGTGGAAAGGGGTAAAGTGTGCAGAATCATTGACTGCTTCCTCAACCCTGGGCAGCGTTAGCTTGCCGTCCGGCCACAGCAGCGACAGTCGCTCCAGTGCCTGAACCAGCGCCAGCAGATTACCTTCGTAGCAGTAGCAAAGCAGCTGCGTTGCCGCGTCATCCAGCGTTAGCTTAAGACTTTTTGCCCGGGCGGATACCCAGCGGGGGAGCTGCGCCTGCTCTGGGGTCTGGCAGGGCACTACAACGGCATGGGCGCTAAGGGCTTTATACCAGGCGCTATTCTCCTGGGCTTTAGTCAGCTTTGTGGCACGCAGGATCAGCAGGATATCGGCATGTAGAAGCGTGGACAGCGTGACCAGCTGCTCGCCGATCGCCGCGTTCGGGCCGTTTTCCGGCAGGGTAAGAAGCAGTGTCTGGCGGCTGGCAAACAGACTCAGCGCCTGGCAGGTAGAGAAAATAGTGTCCCATTCGGTATGGGCATCAATGACAACGCTGAAATGTTCGGTGAAATCCTGCTGCTGAGCCGCTGCACGTATGGCGTCCTGAGACTCCTGAAGCAGCAGGGGTTCATTACCGGTAAGGATATAGCAGGCGCGCAGCCCCTCATGGAGCTGCGCGCTGAGCTGTTCAGGATAAATCCTGATCATTTCGCCAGAGAACTGTCAGGCAGGACAGAACGTGGGGACATCTGATCGATCGCGGACGGGGAGGCGTTCAGCGTATCAATCGCGCTGTCGTTTTCCGCCGCGTGCACGGTCAACAGCTTACGCACCAGCTGCTGGGCCGCCTGGGTCCGCATTTCGGTGATGATTATGTTCTGCTCTGAGTCTTTTGCCAGAGCCGCCAGCGGGTTATCGAAGAAGGAGCGATAGACCGTTGCGCTGATCGGGTAGATCCCCTTGTTCGGGATCAGCACCTGGGCATTGACCGTCATCATCAGTGAGTACTCGGCGGTTTTACCGTCCTGGAAGATTGAGGCGGTATCCCGTCCCTGCGTTTCACCCTGCAGGCGCAGCGACGGAACGTCTTTACGCAGGCCGGGTTTTTCAAGGATGGTCACGTTATTCAGACGGAGCTGTTCGCGCACGGCGCGGGCCAGCGGACCGTAGGGGTCTTCGGTGTCGACGATCATGGTTTTCATCTCCGGTGGGACCGAGGTGGTCCCGCGCAGATGATAGCCGCAGCCCGCGGTGATCAACACCGCCAGGCCAACTAACAATGACATTACTGGATTTCGCACAATTCCTCCTGACATCAACCCACGACCAGGTTAAGCAGCTTGCCCGGTACGTAAATCACTTTACGAATGGAGACGCCATCAAGATATTTGGCGACCAGATGCTCCTGCGCGGCCCGCGCCTGAACCTGTTCCTGCGTGGCATCAGCCGGAACGGTAATTTTGCCACGTACTTTACCATTAACCTGGACGACCACCAGCAGAGAATCTTCGACCATCGCCTCTTCATCCGCCTGCGGCCACGGGGCGTTATCCACCTCGCCAGCGCCACCCAGCGCCTGCCACAGCACGAAGCTGGCGTGCGGGGTGAAAGGATAGAGCATCCGCACAACCGCCATCAGCGCTTCCTGCATCAGGGCGCGGTCCTGCTCGCTCTCCTGCGGAGCGCGCAGCAGCTTGTTCATCAGCTCCATCACCGCCGCAATCGCGGTATTGAAGGTCTGACGGCGACCAATATCGTCGGAGACTTTAGCAATGGTCTTGTGAAGATCGCGACGCAGTGCTTTCTGCTCATCATTGAGGGTGGCGATATCCAGACTCGCGCATGCGCCTTTTTCCGTATGCTCAAAGACCAGCTTCCACACGCGCTTCATAAAGCGGTTGGCACCTTCCACGCCGGACTCCTGCCATTCCAGCGTCATGTCGGCCGGAGAAGCAAACATCATAAACAGACGGACGGTATCTGCGCCGTAGCGCTCAACCATCACCTGCGGATCGATACCGTTATTCTTCGACTTGGACATTTTACTCATGCCCGCGTAAGTCAGCTCGCGGCCAGTGCTGTCGGTTGCCTCGGTGATGCGGCCTTTCTCATCGCGCTGGAGGGTGACCTCAACCGGTGAAACCCAGTTGCGTTCACCATTCTCGCCGGTGTAATAGAAAGCATCGGCCAGGACCATGCCCTGGCACAGCAGGCGCTTAGCTGGCTCATCGGACGTGACCAGGCCCGCGTCGCGCAGCAGCTTGTGGAAAAAGCGGAAGTAGAGCAGGTGCATAATCGCGTGCTCGATGCCGCCAACGTACTGGTCCACCGGAAGCCAGTAGTTTGCCGCCGCCGGGTCCAGCATGCCTTTATCGTAATCCGGGCAGGTGTAGCGGGCGTAGTACCATGACGACTCCATAAAGGTGTCGAAAGTATCGGTCTCACGCAGCGCGGGCTNCAGGCGTTGGCATAACGGTGCCGTCTTCCAGCGTGACCATCGGGATTGGCGCACCCCAGTAGCGCTGGCGTGATACACCCCAGTCGCGCAGGCGATAGTTTACCTTGCGCTCGCCAACGCCTTTCGCCACCAGATTGTTGGCAATGGCGTTAAAGCCCTCTTCAAAGGATAATCCATTGAATTCACCAGAATTGAACAGGGTGCCTTTCTCGGTCATGGCCGCAGAACTTACGTCTGGTTCATTGCCGTCGGCGTTCAGGATAACCGGTTTGATCGACAGGGCATATTTGGTAGCAAACTCCCAGTCACGCTGATCGTGGGCTGGAACAGCCATCACCGCGCCGGTACCGTACTCCATCAGCACGAAGTTAGCCGCCCATACCGGTACTGTTTCACCGGTCAGCGGATGCTGGGCGTACAGGCCGGTCGGCATGCCTTTTTTCTCCATCGTGGCCATTTCGGCCTCGGCAACTTTGGTGTTGCGGCATTCAGCGATGAAGTCTGCCAGGGCAGGGTTAGAGGCAGCCGCCTGGGCTGCCAGCGGGTGACCCGCGGCAACGGCCAGGTAGGTCACACCCATAAAGGTGTCCGGGCGCGTGGTATAAACGCGCAGCGTTTCGCTGCTGTTTTCGACCTTAAAAGCGATCTCGACGCCTTCTGAGCGACCAATCCAGTTACGCTGCATGGTTTTGACCTGCTCAGGCCAGCTCTCCAGCGTATCCAGATCGTTCAGCAGCTCATCGGCATACGCAGTGATTTTCACGAACCACTGCGGGATCTCTTTGCGCTCAACCTTGCTGTCGCAGCGCCAGCAGCAGCCATCAATAACCTGTTCGTTAGCCAGCACGGTCTGGTCGTTCGGACACCAGTTAACCGCCGAGGTTTTTTTATAAACCAGGCCCTTCTCATAGAGCCTGGTAAAGAACCACTGCTCCCAGCGATAGTACTCCGGCTGACAGGTCGCCAGTTCGCGATTCCAGTCATAGCCAAAGCCCAGCAGCTTCAGCTGCTTCTTCATATAGTCGATATTTTCGTAGGTCCAGGGGGCGGGAGCAGTCTTGTTTTTGACCGCCGCGCCTTCAGCGGGCAGGCCGAAAGCGTCCCAACCGATAGGCTGTAATACGTTTTTACCCAACATGCGCTGGTAACGCGAAATCACGTCACCGATGGTGTAGTTGCGCACATGGCCCATATGTAGGCGACCAGAAGGATAGGGCAGCATGGAGAGGCAGTAGTACTTCTCTTTACCTGTATCTTCGGTAACGCTGAACGTTTGCTTCTCATCCCAGTGCTGTTGAACATGGGATTCTATCTCTTCCGGGCGGTATTGCTCTTGCATGGCAGCCAGTGGTCCTTTGTAAACTTTATGATTTCGTTTAGATCGGCATAGCATAGCTGATAAGCAACCAGCGCAACAATAGTAACTGGCCACCCGGGTGGCATTTCTCTGCAAGCTGGAAGACGGCAGGCAAATTTTGCTGTCGGTGGAGGACTTCTACGCGCAATTTCTGGTTTCAGGCTAGACTTTAAAGCGAAACGCGTTGGAACGTTCAGGAGAGAAAATGAACAAGGTTGCTCAGTATTACCATGAACTGGTCGCTTCGCTGACCGAAAGAATAAATCAGGGCGAGCATAATATTGATGCGCTGGTCGAAAGCGGCAGGCAGCGGATGATCAACCGGGGGGAGCTGACTCACGCACAGATTGACGACGTAACCCGGGCGGTTCGCCGCGATTTACAGGAGTTCGCCCGTAGCTATACCGAAAACACGCGCGACAGCAGCGACAGCGTTTTTATGCGGGTAATACGTGAAAGCGTCTGGAAGGAGCTGGCAGACATCACGGATAAAAGCCAGCTCGAGTGGCGCGAGGTCTTTCAGGATCTCAACCATCATGGGGTTTATCAAAGTGGTGAGGTTGTCGGACTGGGAAATCTGGTTTGTGAACAGTGCCACTTTACCCGCGCAATCTATACGCCAGAAGCGCTTACCCGCTGCCCGGAATGCGGCCATGACCGGTTTAATCGCCAACCCTTTGAGCCGTGATCCCTTAAAGGGCGACGCGAGTCGCCTTTTAGGTTTCCACCAGACAGCGAGCTTAGTTTTAACCAAAGCCACGCAAGCTCAGGCTTTAGCCAAAGCCACATTAGTGCAGTATTTTCGCCAGGAAATCTCTGGCGCGATCGGACTGCGGGTTATTGAAGAAATCATCTTTTGGCGAGTCTTCCACGATTTTTCCCTCATCCATAAAGATAACCCGGTTAGCCACCTTACGTGCAAAGCCCATTTCGTGCGTGACCACCATCATGGTCATCCCCTCATTAGCCAGCTCCACCATCACGTCCAGCACTTCGTTGATCATCTCGGGGTCCAGCGCCGACGTTGGCTCATCGAACAGCATGGCGATCGGATCCATACAAAGCGCCCGGGCAATGGCTACGCGCTGCTGCTGCCCGCCCGAAAGCTGGCCTGGGTGCTTGTTGGCATGAGCTGAAAGGCCAACCCGGGCCAGCAGCTTCAGTCCTTTCTCCCGCGCTTCGTCTTTGTTGCGTTTCAGCACCTTTACCTGCGCAATGGTCAGGTTTTCGACAATCGTCAGATGAGGAAACAGCTCGAAATGCTGGAATACCATGCCGACATGAGAACGCAGCTGGGCCAGATTGGTACGCTTGTCGTTAACGGCGGTGCCGTTGACTTCAATATTGCCTTTCTGCACCGGCTCCAGCCCGTTGACCGTTTTGATCAGCGTGGACTTACCTGAACCTGACGGGCCGCACACCACCACCACTTCGCCTTTTTTGACTTCGGTAGAGCAGTCGGTCAGCACCTGAAAGTGACCGTACCACTTAGAAACGTTTTTCAGGGTAATCATTTAAACTGTCCTTTTTTTCTTTAAGTAGCTGACCAGCAGTGAAGCGCTAAGGCTGATAACGAAATAGACCGCACCGGCAAACAGCACCATTTCAATCTCCGTGCCGTTATTAATGCCGATGGTATCTGCGGTTCTGAAGAAGTCTGCCAGGCTAAGCACGTAGACCAGGGAGGTATCCTGGAACAGTACAATCCCCTGAGTAAGCAGCAGGGGGATCATGGCGCGAAAGGCCTGCGGCAGTATAATCAGTTTCATTGACTGCCACGGGGTCATCCCCAGCGCCAGCGCGGCTTTCCCCTGTCCGCCCGCGATACTGATAATCCCGGCGCGAATAATTTCCGAATAGTAGGCCGCCTCAAACAGCGAGAAGGCCACCATCGCCGAGATCAGACGGATATCGGTTTTTGGCGAGATGCCCAGTACCTGTTGCAGAAAGCTGGGGACCACCAAATAGAACCATAGCAGCACCATAACCAGCGGCACCGAACGGAACAGATTGACATAAAGTTTCGCAAACCAGCTGACGGCTTTGATGCTGGACAGACGCATAATCGCCAGCAGCGTCCCCCAGATAATGCCAAAAACAATGGCCGTCACGGTGATTTTCAGCGTGATGACCAGACCTTTTGCCAGATAAGGCAGGTTAGGAACGATGGTGCTCCAGTCAAATTCGTACATTATTTGCCTCCCATGCCGCCGGGGAGCCGCACTTTGCGCTCAACCAGGCTCATCAGCAGCATCACCACCACGTTGATCGCGATATAGGCGACGGTGATAGCGGTAAAAGATTCATAGGCATGTGCGGAGTAATCCAGCAGCTTGCCCGCCTGCGCGGCCATATCGACCAGCCCGATAGTTGAGGCGATAGCGGAGTTCTTGACCAGATTAAGCATTTCTGAGGTCATCGGCGGCACAATAACCCGATAGGCATTAGGCAGCAGAACGTAGCGATAGGTCTGCGGGAGCGTTAGCCCCATCGCCAGCCCGGCATTTTTCTGACCGCTCGGGAGTGACTGGATAGCGGCCCGCACCTGTTCGCAAACGCGGGCGGCGGTAAACAGCCCCAGGCAGATGACCGAGCAGCTAAAAAACTGAATATTGGGATTGAGCTCCGATTTAAACCACATGCCGATACTTTCAGGCAGCAGTTCCGGTACCACCAGATACCAGATGAAGAACTGTACGATCAGCGGAACGTTACGAAACAGCTCGACGTAGCAGGTGCCGAGGGAGGAAAGCAGGCGATTGGGCACGGTTCGCAAAATGCCAAACAGCGAGCCGACCAGGAAAGCAATTATCCATGCGCAGATTGAGACGGCAATGGTGACCTGAAAGCCGGACCACAGCCATCCCAGATAGGTGGTATTACCGAATGGGGCCTGTTGCAGAAAAATTCCCCAGTTCCAGTCGATTGACATAAATGGCTCCGTTAAAAAAAGGGTAGCGAGGCTACCCTGAAGATTGATGAGAGGCTCTTTCAGTGCGCCGTGGGGAACGACCACGTTACACTCTTCGCCTGGTACGGCCGTTACGGTCACGACCGGTCAGGCTGTTGTCTGTCCGGGCCTGTGTTCAACAATCAGAGGGCGAAGATGAACGCCCTTATTTTCATTATTAGTTCAGAACCTTGTCGTTTGGCGTTTTGAATGTCGCTTTCATATCATCCGACAGGCTAAAGTTCATATTGAGGTTTTTAGGAGGAATGGGCTGGCTGAACCACTTACCAAACCATTTTTCTGCCTCGCCGGACGTCTGGGCTTTCGCAATGGTGGCATCCATCAGCTTTTTGAAATCGCTGTCACCCTTGCGCAGCATGCAGCCATAGGCCTCTTTCGACTGAGGCGTACCCACGATTTCCCAGTTATCCGGTTTTTTCGCTTTAGCTCGCTCACCGGCCAGCAGGGCATCATCCATCATAAAGGCCACCGCACGGCCGCTTTCGAGCGTACGGAAAGAGTCGCCGTGGTCTTTGGCGCTGATGATGCGCATGCCCATTTTTTTGTCATCATTGAGCTTATTCAGCAGAATTTCGGAGGTGGTGCCGGAGGTGACCACCACGGTTTTGCCTTTAAGATCGGGGAAGTCTTTAATCGGGCTGCCTTTTTTCACCAGCAGACGGGTGCCGATCACAAAGATGGTATCGGAGAAAGCGGCCTGCTGTTGGCGTTCTGCGTTGTTGGTGGTCGATCCACACTCAAAATCGTAGGTGCCGTTTTGCAGCAGGGGGATACGGTTTTGTGAGGTGATGGGTAACATTTTCACCTGTAAATCCGGTTTATTCAGTTTGGCTTTGATCGCCGCGACGATGGCGTCAGAGTAGTCCTGTGAATAACCGATAACTTTCTGCTGGTTATCGTAATAAGAGAAAGGAACCGACGATTCGCGGTGGCCGACAACTACCACGCCATTTTTGGCAATTTTGTCCAGGGTGGTGGTTTGAGGTGCATCTGCTGCGTGGGTCATCCCAACTGCAAGGCCAGAAAGTGCAAGGCATAGCCCAAGCTTCCGAAATTTCATCTCCAACTCCTTCATTTAGTGCGCTCAATAAAGCGCGCCGATTATGATGTTATGGTTTTTGACTGCTTGCTGCTTTTCTTTATATCCCAGGGCATAGCCGCACGGTGGACAGCCCTAACATAGCCGAATGTTAACGTAATGAAACAAAAAAGTTTCCTTTTTGCGAACTGTGCCGCACCAAAGAGGGGCATCTTTTTTGCGCTGCGCCGCCGTGGGGCGGGAAATGAACCGTTACAGTGCGGACACTCTGTTTTAAGAAGAATGATGCAGGCCGGATACAATTTCTGCGTAATATTTTGCAATCATCGTGCCAACGTGTGCTTGCTGAAACCGTTGTGGACACAGGAGGTTATGTGGGGCAATTGGGTTGGGGGTTCCAAAAAAAATCAGCGGGGGATGTTGTTCTGTTTTTAGATGGCACGACGTTGGGCGAGATAAGACCGGGAGTGTCGTCTGTGGCTGGTACCTGGTGCTGTAAGGGCTGGGATGTCGCCAATGGGGGTGCAAAGGCTGGGGTGGTCGCCAACGGGTGGTGCCCGGTGCCTGGTGCGGTAAGGCTGGGGTAGTCGCCAACGTGTGGGGTCCGGTGTGACAGAGGCCCTTGTGGTCGCCAGGGGGTAGGGGTGTGGTCGCCAACGGGTGGTGCCCGGTGCTGCACAGGCCAGGGGTGTTGCTTACGGGTGGGGCCCGGTGCCTGGCGGTCCTCGCGCCGCGCGTGGCGCGGTGCCTTCGCTCCGCTCGTCGACCTATCGGACCGGGCATGACGTGACATCCCTGTCCCGGCATGCCCTTGTGCCAGCATCCCTGCTGGCCCATCCGGGTTTTCCTCTCTGCACTCAGCGCTGCGGAATGCCTGTCACCGGGCCCCACCCGCCGGCTTATTGCATTGTGCTGGCTGCGGGGTAAGAGCGGTTCCGGGGGTTACATAAACTCTTTTGGCAGGTTTGAAAACGGAAAAAAGTCTGCAAAAAAACAAGAAAACTCCTCTGCTAAAGACTCAGTGCCGTCGCCAGCTGGTCGTATCTGGTATGCGGGAGATCTGGCGAATGTCGCCTGCGTATTGAGCCCATAGCTGTAAGGGCAGGGCCTGGTCGCCTACGGG